>CAWARA010000001.1:0-123115 GCA_963784195.1 uncultured Acidobacteriota bacterium
GCGCGATTTCGTCCGCAGTGAGTCCGAGGAACTTCGCGGCATTGTCGTAGAAGATGTCCTGCTTTTCCTCGACCGTCAGAAATTCCAAACGATTGACGCGATCGATCGCCAGCCCGATCGCCTCGGGCCAGCGCATCTGGTCGCTCCCGAACATCACGCGGTCTAACATCCGCCTCCTCTTCGCTTCCTGGAGGAAGGGCTCGAGCAGATCGCCGGCAATCGGAGTCCAGCTCAGCGCGCCGATGTCCACGTAGACGTGCTGGTACATTGTCATGAGCATGAGCGCGTTCTGCGGAAAGAAACCGCCGGCGTGCATCACGTACACCTTCAGCTTCGGATATTTGACGAGCAGGTCCTCGAGAAGGAGCGGATCGCCAAGGGCCAGTCGAAATTTCGGACAGCAGGTGTACGGTGTCCCGGGCGGCGCGCCGCCGGTGTGGATGCCTACCGGCACGCCGTGCTTCGCGGCAACCGCCCAATACGCATCGAACGCCGGATCCGAAGGAGAGTAGCCTGCGTACTGGGCCGCCACCTCTCCGAACGCATCCAGCCGCTTTTCCCGAAACAGTCGATCCAGCTCCTCCGGCTGCATGAACGCGGAGGGGTCTTCGACGCTGATTCCTTTCAGGATGCGGTCTGGCGCGGCCGCGTCCCACGCTTCGGCAGCAGCGACCGACGATCCGGAGACGATACCGAGCACGACGTTCCGATCCTTCATGATCGCGAGCGACCGCGCCATGTGCTCTTCGGCCGTCTTCGGCGACATCTCGCCGGTCGCTGGGTTCGGCGCAGGCTGCGCAAGTCTCTCGCGCGTCTGGGCGTGCAAGTGCACGTCGATGATCGGTCCGCGGTAGACCCCGGTGTTCTGGGAGGACGCAGCCGCGGGAAGCAACGCGAGCGCGATAACCAGCTTCTTCATGATTGCTACGCTACCGCATTCCACTGCGATCGATCGACTCGAAGCATGAGTTCATTGAGCACACGTCGACGCGGCGTGCGACTTCCTTCGACAGCAACGGGAACAAACTCACCGGGGATTCCGTAGGGGTCAGCGGGCGGGTCCTCGAGACGGCTCGTGCGTCGCAACCATCATGGGCGGAGCAGCTCAATGAACTGGCTCAAGGGTTTCTCGCTCGACCTCAAGCTCGGGGGCCGGATGCTCGTGAAGTATCCGGGCCTCACCATTGTCGGCGGTCTGGCGATGGCGTTCGCGATCTGCGTCGGCACCGTCATCTTTGCGGTGCTGACGATGTTGATCTATCCCACGCTGCCGCTGCCCGCGGGCGAGCGCGTCGTCCAGATCCGGAACTGGGACGTCGCCGCGAATGATCCCGAGCCGCGCGCGCTGCACGACTTCGTCGTCTGGCGCGGCGCGCTGCGGTCCGTGACGGAGCTCGGTGCCTGGCGGGACGTCAGCCGCAACCTGATCGTCGAGGCCGGCGACGCGCGTCCCGTCGAGGTCGCGGAGATCACTGCCTCCGGCTTTCGGATCGCTGAGGATGCGCCGCTCCTGGGCCGCGTCCTCGTTGCAGCCGACGAGCGGCCAGATGCGCCAGCCGTAGCCGTGCTCGGGTACGACGTGTGGCGAACGCGCTTCGGCAGCGACCCCAATGTGCTCGGCCGCACCGTGCAGCTCGGAAACGAGTACACGACGGTCGTCGGCGTGATGCGCGAAGGCTTCGCGTTCCCCGTGTCGCACGAGCTGTGGATGCCGTTGCGGACGGACATCCTGGACCAGGCGCCGCGTTCGGGTCCCGCCGTCACGGTCTTCGGCGTGCTCGCACCCGGCGTGACGCTCGAGACGGCGCAGGCAGAGCTGACCGCGCTCGGCCGCCGTGCGGCCATCGAGCGGCCTGCCACGCACGAACACCTGCAGCCGCGTGTGACGCCCTACGCGAAGCTGTTCTCGGAGCCATCGGCCGGGGATCTCACCGTCCTCTTCTCGATCTACTTCTTCGCGGGCATGCTGCTCGTACTCGTCTGCGGCAACGTCGCCCTTCTCCTGTTCGCGCGCGCCGCGACGCGCGAGAGCGAGCTCGTCGTGCGCAACGCCCTCGGAGCGAGTCGCAGCCGGATCGTCGTGCAGATGTTCGCCGAGGCGCTCGTGCTCGGAGGCGTTGCGGCGGTGGTCGGCCTCGTGGCCTCCCATTTCGTCCTCCGCAGCTGGGGGGTGAACTTTCTCGAGGTGAACCTGGGTCGGCTCCCGTTCTGGTACGACCTCCGCCTTTCGCCCGCGACGGTGCTGTTCGCCATCGGGCTCACCGTGCTCGGCTCCGCGATCGCGGGGGTGATGCCTGCGCTCAAGGTCACGCGAGGCATGGGATCCCGCCTGAAGCAGGCCGCGGCTGGAGCCGGCGGACTGCAGTTCGGCGGCGTCTGGACCGCGGTGATCGTCGTGCAGGTCGCGATCACGGTGGCATTTCCCGCGCTCGTCTACGTCGAGCAATGGCAGTTGCGCCGCGCCCAGGCGTTTCCAGCCGGATTCGCGTCCGAGGAGTATCTGGCGGTGCGGATCGAGATGGATGCGCCGATCGTCCCGGGAGCGGACGCCGATGCGGCCCGCGCCGCGCAGCGCGCTTCGTTCGCGTCCACCGTCGACGAGCTGCGCCGGCGCGTTGCAGCTGAGCCCGTGGTTGCCGGCGTCACCTTCGTGGACCGGCTGCCGCGCACGAGCCACCCCGACCCCCGGATCGAGCTTTACGATGACTCGACCCGCACCGCACCGTTGGCCCGCGAGGCGAGCGCGAATCCACGACTGCCGCTCCGCGAGGTGAGTGTCGCAGGCATCGATCCGTCGTACTTCGACGTGCTGGAGGCTCCGATTCTCGCCGGTCGCGCGTTCAATGCCGGCGATTTCGCGTCCGGTGCGAGGGTCGCGATTGTCGATCAGGGCTTCGTGGACCAGGTGCTGCAGGGGCGGAATCCTATCGGCCAGCGGGTGCGCTTCGTCGGGGAAGGAGACAGTGCGGCCAGGAACTCAGAACCGTGGTTCGAGGTCGTCGGTGTCGTGAAGGAGCTCGGGATGGGCGCACCAACGGAGAAGGGACGCGCGGCAGGTCTCTATCTTCCTGCGACCCCGGATCGATTGGACCGGGTCTACATGATGGTGCACGTGCGGGGCGATCCGATGCTGCTCGGCCCACAGCTTCGCGAGATCGCCGCCGCGGTGAATCCGACGCTTCGGCTCTCGGAGCTCCAGCGGGTGGACGAAGTCACGAACGATATTCTGTGGATCGTCCGGCTCTGGCTGCGAATCACGATCCTGATGACCGCCATCGCCTTGCTGCTCTCACTCGCCGGGATCTACGCGGTGCTCTCGTTCATCGTGGCGCGACGAACGCGTGAGATCGGCGTCCGCGTGGCCCTGGGCGCGAGCCGGCGGCGCGTCATCGGCGCCATCTTCCGGCGTCCGCTGTCACAGGTGGGACTCGGCATCCTCGTCGGCACCGCGCTCATCGGCGCTGTGGGCAGCGTGGCCTACACGACCGAGTTCCCCGGGGCCGACAGTCTCTCGGCTGGGCTCTCGCTCGGGCAGGTCGCGATGCTGCTTGCCTACGCCACGCTCATGCTGGGAGTCTGCCTCCTCGCGTGCGTCGTCCCGACGCGCCGCGCGCTCGGCGTGGAGCCGACAATCGCGCTGCGGGTGGATTAGCCGCGAGGGCACGGGCGGATTGGCGCTGGGGAGGGCAGAAGCGCCTCATCGAACCGGCAAGGCGAATACGACGATATCCGACTCTTCTCGTGCCCGATCGAAGATGATTTCGCGACCGTCGACAGATACGTCGAAATCGCCGATGGCGAACTCGCGACCGAGATTGGTGAGTTGCCGCTCGCGACCGGTCTTGAGATTGACGAGCCAGAACTCCTTGTGCGAGATGTCCCCTTTCAAGATGACCAGCGCATCGTCGCCACCGAGAAAGGCCAGCCGCCGGGCGCCTCGGCTCAGAATCAGATTTGGAAAATCGCGCGTCGCGCCGTCTGCGCTCACGGCACTGACGGAAAAGTTCGTGCCCACATCCGGGCCTGAATAGACCAGAAACTGTCCGCTCGGAGACCAGATCGGATCAATCGCGTACACGTTCACAAGCAGAATCGGCGTCCCGCCGCCGACGGGAATCTTGAACAGTTGGGGCTTCCCATCCCGATTGGCCGCGATCGCCACCCACTGTCCGTCTGGCGACCATGCGGGCGCGCCGCGCACATCGAGCTCTTCGGCGATCCGGCGAGCGCCTGTTCCGTCGGCGTTCATCACGTACAGTCGCGTCACTCCACGTCGTTGCACCGCGAACGCGAGGCGTTGACCATCGGGCGCAATCGCTGGTCCGCCGAGAGGGCGCCCTTCGACGCCACTCCAGAGCTCGGTCGATGCGCCATCCGCGAGCTTCACGAGGCCATCCGTTCCGGCCTTCGGCGCACGATAGATGATGTATCCCCGTCCCGCCCGCGGCGATAAACCGCGTGCGGTCGGCAGCGAGACTGGAGTGGCGCCAGATTCGTCTGACACACCGTCGGCAATCGGCACACGCCACAAGCCGGCCGTCGCACGTGAAACTGTCGCGACAAGACGTCGCCCATCGGCACTGGCCGCAAGCGACATGTACTCCTCGACGCCCAGGCTGACGCGGTGGGGCACGCGGCGTTCGACGTCTATCGCGTAGATCCAGGGTCCGGATCCGTCATCGTCGGTGGCCAGGTACAGCAGCGTTCGGTTGTCCAGCAGCGTTGGAAAGGTGACGCGTGAGTTGTGGAACGTCAGCTGCTCGGGCTGACCGCCCGTCGGGCGAATGCGCCAGACGTCGCTTTCTTCGAGCGGTAACCCGTGGACGAAGTAGATGAACGCGCCGTCGTGCGACCAGAGGGGAAAGTGGTTATGGACGCCTGGCCGCGCGACGTAGATTTGATGGCCAACCTTCTCGTCAAGCTCAGTAACGAACAAAGGATCGCCTTCCTCTGGGGGGTGGTACACCATGCGTCTACCATCGGGCGACCAGTCGAGCTCGGACACGCCTTTCAGGTAGGGCCGAAGCTCGCCGCCCATCGTAGGAACGGCCCACCCGGCATCGACCACACCGCCCTTTGCGGAATCCGGCACGCGGCGCCAGAGTGTGACCAGCGAACCGTCTGGAGAAAAGCCGAGAGTGCGGGTCCCGGGATTCCGCAGTTCCAGCACGCTGCCTCTGGTGAGGTTGTGGATGTCGCCGGTCCCGACCTGAGTTGCCCAGGCGTCCCACGTGCCATCGCGGTCGGAGAGAAAAACGACGAACTTCCCGTCGCGCGAGATGGCTGCGTGATGCTCCGCTCCCTCGAAATCCGTCAGTCTCGTAACCGTCGCGCCTTCAAGCGGACTCCGCCAGAAGTATTCGGAGCGCTGCAACTGCCAGATCGCGGCGCTTGTGATGATCAGCAGACCGACGCCGGCCGCCGCCCACCATGCGTGTCGGGTCGGATTACGGGCCGCCGGCGTCACACGATCGCTCGCACCCACGGCGGCCGCAGCCCCGCTCGAGGAAGCGATGGCACTAAGCGCCTCCTCGATTTCGAGGCGCGCGTCGCCGACGTCGCGCCAGCGCCGCTTGGGATCTTTCTCGAGACAGCGCTGGAGCAGGCGTCGGATGCTCACCGGCGTCTGCGCGGGCAGGGCGCTCCAATCGGGCTCGTGTTCGAGGATCGCCGCGATCGTGTCGGAGATGGTCTCGGCGCGAAATGCCGGCCGGGCCGTCAACATCTCGTACAAGACGGCGCCGAACGCCCAGATGTCGGTCCGCTTGTCGACCGTCTTCCCACGTGCTTGCTCGGGGCTCATGTAGGCGGCCGTGCCCGCGATCACACCTTCTCGTGTTTCCTCGATCGTGATCGCGGCGGCATCTGGAAGGCGTCGCGTCCGGAGCCTTCGCTTCCAAACACCTTCGCCAACCCGAAGTCGAGCACCTTCACGGTGTCGTCGGGCGTAATCTTGATGTTCGGCGGTTTCAGATCGCGGTGGACGATGCCCTTCTCGTGCGCGGCTTCGAGGGCCTCCGCGATCTGCCGCGCCACCCTGAGTGCCTCCTGAACCGGCAACGGGCCCAACGCGAGACGCTCGGCAAGCGTCGCGCCTTCCACGAGCTCGAGCACGAGGCCGCGGATCCCGTCGGCCTCTTCCAATCCGTAGATCGCGCCAATGTGCGGATGGTTCAGCGTCGCCAGGACCCGCGCCTCGCGTTCGAGGCGCGCGAGCCGCTCCGGGTCTGAAAGAAAGACGTCTGCCACAACCTTGATGGCGACATCGCGGCCCAGCTTCGTATCGCGGGCGCGGTACACCTTGCCCATTCCGCCCGCACCAAGGAGAGACAGGATCTTGTGGGAACCGAGTTGCCGGCCCACGAGGGATGTTCCGTGGTGATCGGCCAGGACGTGCGCTGCCACTTCTCCGATCGGCGTCGCGAGAAACCTCTCCGCTTTCTGTGCATGTGCCAGCAGCGCCTCCACTTCCTTGCGCAGCCCGTCGTCGGGTCCGCATGCGCCCGCCACGAACCCGGCCCGATCGCGCAGATCGTGGTCAAGCGCGGCGTCGCATAGCGCTTCGACGCGCCGCCGGCGCTCGAGGTCTGTCACGGCGCTTCTCCATCGAGCTCACGAAGCAGCCAGAGCTTTGCGAGTCGCCAGTCGCGTTTCACCGTGTCGGGCGACACATGGAGCACCTCGGCCGTCTCCTCGACACTCAAGCCCCCGAAGAAGCGCAATTCGATAATGCGACTCTTCCGAACGTCGACGGCTTCCAATGCCTCCAAGGCGCGATCCAACGCCACGACATCCAATGACAGTTCTGGCGACGTGACGAGCCCTTCGTCCAGCGTCACCCGTTCGGCGCCGCCGCCGCGTTTGCGGTACCCCCGCGATCGTGCGTGATCGACGAGCACGCGGCGCATCAGTCGGGCCGAAATCCCGAGAAAGTGCGCACGGTCCTCCCAGCGGATCCGCCGGGCGTCTGTCAATCGGAGAAACGCCTCATTCACCAGCGCGGTCGTTTGTAACGTGTGACCGCGCCGCTCGCGGGCCATGTACCCTCGAGCCAGCCGGCGAAGCTCCGCCTCCACAAGCGGTGTCAACTGTTCGAGCGCGCCGGCATCGCCGTCGCCCCAGGCTCGCAATAGCTGGGTTACCACTCCTGGTGACGGTGTCATTCAGACCTTCAGATGCGCGAAGTATGGCACTTTCTCCACGCAGCGTCTCGCCCGTGAAATCCGCCGTTTCCAGGCGCGGTTTTGATGATCTTCCCCTTTCAGACCGGCGTTCCCGCATTCCAGCGTGAGGGCGGCCTCCCCGCCGTCCGTGGAGGGAACGACATGGCGAGGACATCTCGAAACTTAGCCGTCAGCGTGATTGTGGCAGTCGGACTGGCGGGTGTTACGCGGACCGCTTGCGCGGACCAAACGGATCCATCGGAGGTTACTCCGCAAGTCCAGAACGATTTCCAGAACCGGGCTTCGGAAGTGCTGGACTGGAATCAGATCTTCATCGACACGCTGATTGCGACGAATACCGCGAACTCCTCGAGTCAACGGCTCGGGGCAATCGTTCACACCGCGATCTTCGACGCCTACAACGGCATCGAACAGCGCTACACGCCAATCTTCGTCCACGATCGGGCGCCGGCCGGCGCGTCGCGGCGAGCGGCCGTAATCGCCGCGGCGTACACGGCGCTCGTCGGCTTGTTCCAGTCCCGGCAGCCGCGCTCGACGACAGCTATAAGGCATCGCTCGCGGCGCTGAGCGTGCATTGCGAGGAGCGAGAACAATCGCGCGGACAACGGCGCTCCTGCGCCGAGCGTATCGAGCGCGGCGTAGCCTGGGGAATCGAAGTCGCGCAGGCCGTCCTGGCTTGGCGGGCGACCGATGGTTTCAACGGCACGTTACGCAGCCTTTAACGGCGGTACGGCGGTTGGCCAGTGGCGGCCGACCCCGCGGCTTGTGCCGCCGCCGCTCACCTGCGGGAGCATGAGCGCGCAGGGTTTGGCCTTCACGTCGATGTTCGTTCTCGTCAGCGAGACGCAGTTTCAGCCTGGGCCGCCGCGGGGGCTGACAACCAGCACGTATTCGGATGATTTCAACGCGGTGAAGGCACTCGGTCGCGGGACCGGATCGACGCGCACCGTCGACCAGACGGCGCTTGCGCCATTCTGGGAGGGCAATGCCAGCGTCCACTGGAACCAGGCAGCCAACCAGATCGCGCGCGCCCATCACGTGTCGATGTCACAGAGCAACCGGCTTCTCGCGCTGCTGAACATTGCGATGGCCGACACGGCGATTACGATCTGGAGCGCCAAGCGTTTCTACGGGGACATTTGGAGCGAGGTCACCTGGCGGCCCGCAACCTCGATTCCGCTGGCGGACATCGATGGCAACCCGGACACGGTGTCCGATCCGGCCTGGCAGCCGCTCGTCAACACGCCGTGCCATCCGGAATATCCTGCCGGGCATCCCAGCCTCAACGGGGCGGCCGCCGCGGTTCTGCGCAGCCACTTCAAAGACCGACAGCTGTTTACGCTGACGACGACCGGCCAGCCGAGCCGAACGTATACGAGCATCGCGCAAGCACGCGCCGACGGGAACAATGCACGGGTCTGGGGCGGCATGCATTACCCAAGCACGGTCGAGATTAGCGACGCTCTGGGCGAGTCAATCGCGGACTACGTCAATCGAAACGCTATGCAGCGGCGTCGCGGCAAACGATGAGAAGGACGCGGGGTGTCTCTGCCGAGTTCACATTGGCACCCGCGTGTTGGCCGAACCAGACTACGCCGTCGCCCACGAGAACTCCAAATTCAGTGGGGTCAGCCAGCGGCCCTTCGCGATAGTTCAGCATTTCTGTCGCAGGGGAAGAGGCCGGGTATGATTGCGCGAGTCGGGCAGGCTGGCGGCCATCGAGGCCTCCGGGTTCCCAGTTCGCAGCTCCCAGTTGCAGGTCTCGGTTCCGGGTGAACGGGGAGCAGGGAAGGTGGAACCTAGCTCGACGCCGAAGGAGCGCGCACCGCATGTCCACGCCGGGTCGATTGGGTTTCAGGGTTCTACCTTCGCCGCCACGACTCGACGATGCCCTCGTCGCCCGTTTTCGCGGGCTCGCGTCGCCGAATCTCGCGGACGCCATGGGCCGCTTCAACTTCATGGACCCTGGGATCCGGATGCGCAGCGGCCTGCCGCTGTGCGGCCTGGCGGTCACGGTCAACGCGCGGCCGGCAGACAACCTCATGGTCCACAAAGCGCTTCAGGTCGCTCGTCCCGGCGACGTCGTCGTCGTGAACACGTGTGGCAACACCACGAGCGCGGTGTTCGGCGAGTTGATGTGTCAGGCGGCGACCGTTGCGAAACTTGGCGGAATCATCGTCGACGGAGCCATCCGCGACGTGAAAGCGATCACCGCACTCGGGTTCCCCGCGTTCAGCCGCAGCGTGAGCGCCGGCGGCTGCGACAAGGACGGGCCGGGCGAAATCAACGTGCCGATAAGCTGCGGCGGGACCGTCGTTTGTCCTGGCGACATCGTCGTCGGTGACGGCGATGGGGTCGCGGTGGTGCCCGCGGCAGCGGCAACAGAGGTGCTGGAGCTCGTGCAGGCGCTCATCGGACGCGAAGCGAAACGCGTGACGGAAATCAAGAGCGGGTCGCCGTTCAAGGCCGAGATCGACGAGACGCTTCGGAAGCACGGAGTGATCGAGTGACGGATGCCGCGCCGCTTCTGTTGATGACGCCAGGCCCGACGCGAGTGCCCGCGCAGGTGCTGCGCGCGGGATCGCGGCCGATGATTCATCATCGGACGCCGGAGTTTTCGTCGGAGCTCGCGGTGATGGTGGAGCTGCTGCCACCGCTCTTCGGCACCCGCGAGCCCGTGCTTCCCATTCACGCGACAGGGCGCGGCGCCCTCGAAGCGACGCTCGCCAACCTCTTCTCGGCCGGTGACGAAATCGCCGTGTGCTGCAACGGACGGTTCGGTGGACTCTGGGCCCGCATCGCTGAGTCACTGGGTCTGGTCGTGCATCGGATCGCGATTGATTGGGAACACGACGTCGATCCGCATGAGGTAGACCGGACTCTCTCTGAGCATCCCAACGTCCGCGCCGTCGCTTTCCCGCACTCCGATACCTCAACCGGCGTAGCCAACGATGTCCGAGCCGTAGCCCTCGTAGCTCGCGCGCACAACGTTCTCGTACTCGTGGACGGTGTGTCGTCGATTGGTGGTATGCCGTTCGCGTTCGATGAATGGGAAGTGGACGTGGCAGTCACGGCGTCGCAGAAGTGCCTCATGTCGTCACCCGGACTTTCGTTCGCCGTCGTCAGCGAGCGTGCCAGAGCCGCCAGTCGGGCGGCGCGACTGCCGCACGGCTATTGGGACTTCGAAGACATCAAACGCGAGGTCACCAAGCCAAAGCCAGAAACACCCGGCACGCCACCCGTTCACCTCGTGCTGCAGGTCGTCGAGGCGTTGCGAATGATCCACGCGGAGGGTCTCGACGCGGTGTACGCACGCCACGACACCATGGCGCGGTTGGTGCGCGCTGGCGCAGCATCGCTCGGCCTCACGCTCCAGTGTCCGGAGCTTCAACACCGGTCCACGACCCTGACTGGCATCAGCCTGCCGCACGAGCTGCCGCCCGATCGCGTGCGGCAGGGGCTCAAGGCACGCGGCATCCTGACGGCCGCAGGACTCGAGCACTACCGCGAAACAGCGTTCCGGATAGGCCACATGGGCGACATCCGGCCGGACGACGTCGACGGCGACGCTCGATGCGCTCGGAGCCGTGCTCCAGGATCTTCGAGCGGATTCGACTTTCGCCGCACGTGCGGGCAGCCGCTGACGTGACTCTTCAGTCAAAGATCATCGCCGGCCTGTGCGCAGGCGCTGTCGCCGGATGGGTCGCGCGGCACGTCGACGCGATCGCCTGGATCGTCACCGGCCTCGAACCGTTCGGGACGATCTTCATCAGACTGATTTCGATGGTGGTCGTGCCGCTGGTGATCGCGAGCCTCTTCACGGGCGTCGCGTCGCTCGGAGACGCGCGGCGGCTCGGGCGCATCGGCGGCCGGACGCTCGTCTACTTTCTTGGCACCACGATCCTGGGGGCGATCATCGGCACCGCGGTGGCGCTGACGGCTGGCGCGGGCGCTGGCCTGGATCCAAGTGTGCGTGACGCCATCGCCAACCGGTTCGAGTCCACCGGCAAGACGGCGCAAAGCAACGTCGGCGCCGTGCCAGGACTGGTGCAGACCCTGATCGCCATCGTGCCGCAGAATCCAATCGCGGCGGCCGCGCAGGGAGACCTGCTCGCGACGATATTCGCGGTCATCGTGTTCGGAGCGGCGGCGACGACGCTGGACGCGGCGCGGCGTCAACCGCTCGTGACGTTCTTCGAAGCGGTCAACGATGTCGCGATGGTCGTCATCCGCTGGCTGATGGTGCTCGCGCCAGCTGCCGTCTTCCTGTTGATCGCCGCAACGGTCCTGAGGTCTGGCGCGGATCTACTGCGAAGCCTCGCCGCCTACGCGCTGATTGTCGTTGCCGGGCTTGCCATTCATGTCGCGATCGTGCTCGTGCCGCTGGTGACGTGGGGCGCCAGGGTCGGCTTGCGCCAGTTCTGTCGCGCTGTGGCCGATCCGCTGCTCCTCGCGTTTTCGACGTCCTCGTCGAGCGTCACCTTGCCGGTGAGCTTGGCGGCGGCAAGGGATCGCTTGGGAGTCTCCAACGAAATCGCGAGCTTCGTCCTGCCGACGGGCACAACGCTCAACAAGAACGGTGCCGCGGTTTACAAGGCGGCCACAGCCGTGTTCCTGGCAAATCTATACGGCCTGCCACTGACCCCCGGAACGATCCTCACGATCGTGCTCACGACGGTGGTCGCGTCATCGGCCGGCGCCGGCGTACCGGGCAGCTCCCTCGTGACCACCCTGATCGTGCTCAACGCGATTGGTCTTGGGCCCAATGCGGCGGCGGGCATCGCGCTCGTTGCCGGCATCGATCGGCCGCTCGACATGTGCCGATCGACGGTCAATACGTTCAGTAACCTCGTCGGTACCGTCGTCGTGGCGCGGGCGGAGCGTCCGGCGCCCGTCGTTCACACGGCACGACGATGACGCCGCAAACGATCAGCGAAAAGATCCTGTCCAGCCACGCCGGCCGGACGCTGTACGCCGGCGACATCGCGATCTGCAGTGTGGACCTGGTGGTTGGCACCGATGGCTCTGGACCGATGGCCATCGACTACTTCGAGAAGATGGGCGGTTCCCGTTTGTATGACCCGCCGCGCGTGCTCTTCTCCCTGGATCATTACGCGCCCCCGAACACCCCGCAGACCCGTGCGTTTCACGATCGGATTCGCAGGTTCGCCGACCGGCACGGTGCGACCGTGTTCGCGGTCGGTGACGGGATCAGCCATCAAATCGTGGTCGAACGCGGACTGATCGGTGCGGGCGAGCTCATGGTCGGCGCCGACAGCCACGCCGTGACCTGCGGCGCGCTGAACTGTTTTGCGGTCGGCGTCGGGTCGTCCGATCTCGCAGCTGCAATGATGACCGGCAAGATCTGGCTGCGAGTGCCGCAGACGATTCGAATCACGCTGACCGGCAGACGAGCGCCTGATGTGGCGCCCAAGGATGTCGCTCTCGCGCTCGTCGGCAAGCTGGGCGCGTCTGGCGCCGATTATCAGACCGCGGAGTTCACCGGCGACGGATTGCTCCGGTTCAGCCTCGAGGATCGCCTGGTGCTCAGCAATCTGCTCGTCGAAGCTGGAGCGAAAGCAGCGATCTTCCCCCATGACTCGAACACCACCGAGTACCTCGCCGCACGCGGCGGCGATCGAGGCTCGCCGGTTCAGGCGGACGCCGGCGCGCACTACGCGCGCGAGATTCCGTGCGATCTCTCGACGCTGACGCCTCGCGTCGCGCGCCCGCACCAACCGGATGATGTCGTGCCGCTTTCGGAGGTGAGCGGTGTGCCGGTTCAGATGGTCTTTGTCGGCACTTGCACAGGCGGTCGCGCTGTCGACTTCCACGAGGCCCTCGACGCGTTCGCGCGCGGGGGAGGGCGAGTCGCCCCTGGCGTTCAGCTCGTCCTCACGCCGGCTTCGCGCGAGGTAGAAGAGAGGTTGAGAGCGGATGGCACGCTCGATCGCTTTATCAGTGCCGGAGCCATCGTCACAACCGCCGGCTGCGGTGCGTGCTGCGGCACGAGCGGTGTGATTCCTGGCGACGGCATGACCGTGCTGTCGACGGCGAATCGAAATTTCAAAGCGCGGATGGGGAATGCAACTGCGCAGATCTATCTCGCCTCGCCGGCGGTGTGCGGGCTCGCCGCGGCCACAGGCCGTATCCCGGCGGCGCTGCTCGCGGAGTCGGCCTCGTGATCTTCGAAGGACGCGCGCGTGTGCTGGGCGACGACGTGAACACCGACTACATCATCTCGTCGAGACGCAAACGGGAGACCATCGACGCGACAGTGCTCAAGCACTACTTGCTCGAGTCGGTTGCGCCGGACTTCGCCGCCTCCGTCCAGCCTGGCGATCTGATCGTGGCCGGCGGGAATTTCGGCTGCGGTTCGGCGATGGAGGTCGCGGCCACGGTCATACAGGCTGCCGGCATTCGCGCCGTCATCGCTCGGAGTTTCGCCCGCAGCTTCTATCGCAACGCGATCAACAACGGCCTCCTCGCCGTGCCGTGCGAGACGTCGTCGATCCAGGAGGGAGATCGATTGCGTGTGCAGTCAGCGGACGGCGTGATGACGGTCCACAACCTCACGCGTGGACAAGCCATGCACGCCGCGCCGATACCCGCAATCATGCTGCGCATCCTCGAGGAGGGCGGCCTCGTAGGATTTCTGGCGAAATATGGAGGGTTTGATTGAGGTTTGTTCGGGTTTGGGCCGGGCTGTCTAACCTCATCCGTGATATCGTCTGCTCACTCCTCGACGATCAGAACAGGCCAGCAGCATCCTCCGACTGCCGACTCGATGTTTCGGTCCGCGGGGCACAGGAGGTCCGATGAGATCCATGCTTGCTTACCTCGTCGCATTCAGCGGAGTCGTTGCTGCGACGACGGCTTCCGCTCAGAGCGTGCCGGCGACTGGGTCGGATGTGTATCACGTTCACCTTGCCAAGGCGTCGCCGGGACAGGCGGCAGCTCTCGGAAAGTTTTTGATGGAACCCGACAAAACCTCGCCGATGCCCACACACTTCGTCGTGCTCCGGCATCAGGAGGGTGACGACTGGGATTACGTCGTTATCCAGCACCTTGGCGCCAAAGCAGAGGTCACGGCATCGGCGCCGCCTCCGACAGACGCCCAGCGCGCCCTCACCGCCTGGCACAACGACTCGTTCGTGAGCGGACCGTCGTGGGCGGATTTCACAAGGGAGATGGGCATTGGGGGATCGTCGACTGCGTCGAGCGCGGTGTACATCGTCGGCGTCCAGCGCCCCGTCCCGGGCCATCGCGAGCAACTCCTGAAATCGTTGAGTGCTCCTGGCGCAGGGAGCAAGATCCAAACGGGCAACGTCCTGCTGACGCACCTCGAAGGTGCCGACTGGACGTTTGCGACGATTACCCGGTACAACTCGTGGCAGGATTTAGCGGCCGATCGAGTAGCCGCCGCGGCGGCGGGAGATGCGGCGGCGGGCGGATGGGCCGATATCCGACAGCACTCCGGCTTCCATCGCGACACGATTACCGATCGAATCTATCCGGCAAAGTAGACGAGGGGGAAGCCTTCATTGTCAGGGAAGGGAAAATAGACAAGGGGCAGCGTAACCGCTGCCCCGGGTTGTTATCCGTTCCTGACGCGGCCGGTGCATGCGCGCCAGGCGCCGGCTCCTATCGCTGCTCTTTCACGTATTTCGCAATGTCTGCCGCCGTCGCAAACCAGACGCCCGGTTTCGACTTCATGTAGGCCACGAATTCGGACAGGTGCTTCATCGGTGCGCGGTGTCCGCTCAAGTACGGGTGCAGCGTCAGCACGAACATCGTCCCCTCTTCGTACGCCCCATCGAACTCGTCCCGGTAGAGCTGATAGAGCAGCGCCGGCGATGGCATTCGCCCGTTCTGTCCCAGGTACGGCGTCTCGGTGAGGGTCCAGTCGATCGCGAGCTCGACGATCCCGGTAGGCTTTCCGCGCGACATGATCTCATACGGCTCGTCAAGCGCCTGCAGACTGCTGTCGTAGAGGAACCCCTTCTTCTGGATCAGATCAAGCGTGACCCCGCTGAACGCCCAGGACGGCGCCCGGTATCCGACCGGACGTTTGCCTGTGACTTTCGTGAGGTACTCGATCGCCTGATCGAGCAGCCGTTCCTCCTCGCCCGGGTCGAGGCGGGGAGGGAACTCGTGAATCCATCCGTGGACACCGACCTCGTGCCGCCCGCTCTTTAGAATCGCCGCCAGCATCTCGGGATTCAGCATCGCGTCAACCGCCGTCATAAAGAAGGTCGCGGGCACCTGGTAGCGATCGAGCATGCGCAGGATCCGAGGCACGCCAGCTTCCGCGCCGAAGTCGGCCGCTGAGAGCGTCGTCGGCGACGTCGTGCCGTCGCGCAGGTGCGGCGCTTGGGTGTCCGTGTCGAAGCTCAGACAGACGGCGACGCGGGCGCCATTCGGCCACGACTTCGGCGTGAGCTTCCGTCCGACCCGCGCGACGTCGATCACTTCGCGCATCTGACCTTCCGTCCACTTCGTCCCCGGTTGATTGGGCGCCTGTTGCTGCTGGGCGCGGGCCGGGAAGATCACGGTCAGTGCAAGGACACCGGTGAGCGTGCACAGCAGTCGACGCGAGGATCTGATCATGGAAGGCTCCGGCAAAAGGGTGATGAATCGTCTCGGAGAATACCTCCATTTCGAGACGGGCCCGCCGTTTGACATGAATCAACGAATTCAGATTACCCTTGCTGAGCTGGCCTCGCCGCTGTAGGATTGCGGCTCCCTCAGAGGTCGACGCTCGCGTTTTCTACCCGCTTTCATTCGTTCGTCGGCCACTGCCCTTAACAGGAGAGAGAGAAGCATGAACTTGAAGAGAATGTTGTCTACTGCGGTGTTGTCCCTCGCCGCCCTGGCCGTCGCCTTCGCGGCCGACCCCAATGTCGGCACGTGGAAGCTCAATGAGGCGAAGTCGAAGATCGCGCCAGGCGCGGTCAAGAACCTGACCGTCGTGTATACCGCCGTTGGCGACAACTACAAGTGCGTGGTGGATGGCGTGGACGGCGCCGGCAAGCCTTCGCACAACGAATGGACCGGCAAGTTCGATGGCAAAGACTACCCGGTCACCGGCGATCCAACGGCTGATGCCCGCTCTCTCAAGCTGGGGAGCGGCGGCAGCTATGCGCTCACGAACAGCAAGGGTGGCAAGGTCGTGCTCACGGGAACCGTGAAATTCTCCGCCGACGGCAAGACGCGGACGCTGACGACCGAATCGACCGACGCAACGGGCAAGAAAGTCACGAGCATCACGGTGTACGAGAGACAATAGAGGCCGCAACCGCCACGGCCCCGCCGTCTGGAATTCGAGGTCGCCGGTCTCCGGCGGCCTCGTTGCTTGTACGAAAAGTGTGCAGACACGGGCGTGAGGCGAGACGTCGTCGACCCTCAACGGTGCTGCACCGCAGCCGCGCGCCCTTCGCCGGCCCAGCGTCGCCGCAGAACATGGTAAAGATCCGCGCCGGCGCAGGATCGTCCAAACACGACGGCCGCCACTGCGGCTGTCAGCAGGGCTTCGAGCACCCAGGCTGTGCTCCTGGCTCCCGTCAGGAGTGCTACGCCAATCGCGAGAGTGACCACCCCAGCCAGGCCGCCGGCAACACGACGAGGGGCTGGCGCTGCCTTCAACGGCGCGAGACCTCCAGGGCGCGCCACCACGTAGTTGTAGATCGCGTCAAAGAGACTTCGCGTCGGAACGAGCGCACTCCACCACAGGGCCGCCGACAGCGCGAGGAAGAGCCACGGTGTCTGAAGCAGCAGGCCGATCACCGTCAGGCCTCCGACGATTCTCGGTTGCAGCATCAGCGCCGAATACAATTGATCGTCAGGGTGTGGATCCAGATAACCCAGCGAGCGAATGAACTGGAGTTTCGAGTTACGCATTGCATCCTCCATCACTTCAAAAGGACGACCATGCCCGTCAGCACCAGCGCGCCGGCCCACAGCCAATCCATGTTGAACCAGGCCTTACGAAGAAGGCTCAGACCAAGCTTTCGATACACGATCCACGCAGCAAGCGCCATCACGGTGAAATACGCTGCCGTGTGAAGAGCGACCGCGGCGACGGCGACGTTCGCCGCTTCCGCACCCGCGTGATGCGCATGGTTGTGGTCCGCCGCTGCGACCGTGGCCGCCGTGGGCATGACGAACGGCAGCACCATGACTCCCGCGCCATGTGCCGAGGCCATCAGAAATGACCAGAGCGTCAGATCGCGGAAGCCGACCTGCATTCCACCAACGCGCGGATGCCGGTGGCGCCATAAGCGGTAGACACCCAGCGACATCAGCACCGCGGCGACAAGGACGTTCAACGTCGCAAGCGGCACGACGAGACGCGCCGCAGCCGCGATCAGCAGGACCACGGCAACCGCCCCTGCGTGCCCGAGCGCGATAGGCGGCAGCGCGCGCCACACGCCGCGCGCGCTCCGTTGCTGCATGCCCAGCGCCACGGCAAACAGCCATCCCATCCCCGGATTGATGCCGTGGTAGGCACCACAAAAGACCAACGCATGCCAATCCATGAGAGCCTCGCCACGCGATTTACGCGTAACAGAACGAGTCAGAGGAAGCGTCGCCGCCTTCCAGCCGGATCTGGTGCGGCCGGAGGCTGCCGGTTTCGATGAAGAAGTTCGTGTCCAACTTCATCGGACCGCCGTTGGCCGGGACGTCGACCTTTGCGATCCAGCCCTGAATGCCGTCGGGGTAGATCTGTCTGTCCCACGGCGTGTAGAGGCTGTTCGTGAAATAGATCCGTCGGCCATCGCGGCTGACTTCGACCATCTGCGGTCCGCCGTTGACCGGCTTGCTCGGGTTGCTCGGGTGCGCAGTTCGATTGATCACGCCGCCGAGCTTCAGGGAGCTCACTTTCTTCGGGTTGAACGGATCCGTGACGTCGTACTGGATGAACTCTCCGAGGCCCCAGCACGACACGTACAGGTAGCGATCATCGACTGACAGATCGATGTCGGTGACCAGCGGGGGCACAGCCTTGAATCCCTGGAGGAGCGGCGGCAGCTTCCCCGGGTCCGCTGGTTCCGCCGGGATCTCGATCACTTTCTTGATGGCCCACTGGCCGTCCGACCCATTGGCGCGCTTCTTCGTCGTGTCGCGGTACCACAACCAGACCGACGAGGACAGATCCTTCAGCGACACGACCACACCGGCAAATCCGTAGGCGCGCGTCGGATCGTGAGCCGGTCGCAGCTCGAGCACCATTTGCTGCTCGGCGCCGAGATCGAGCTCCTGCAGGTGGCGTCGCCGGCGCATGTCCCACACGTGCAGCTTGCTTCCGTACTTGCCACCGAGCAGCAGCTCAGGATTGATGCCGTCCTTCACCATGTTGGGTGTGCCCCAGGTGCTGCTGATCATCGTGTCGAGCCCGAGGTGCCACCAGATGTCGTAGGCCAGTTCCTGCGGTCCACGATCGAGCTCCCATCGTCCACGAACCTCGAACGTCTCCGGATCGAGCAGGAACGTGCCGCCCGGACCGTTGCCGTCTGGCGCGCCGAGCGCGCTGAGGAAGATCCCGTCCGGCCCGCAGTGCACGGTGTGTGGCGCTGCGTAGCCAGTGCGCTTGGCCAAGGTCTCCGCCTCGATGACCTTCACGATTCGCGGCTGTCGGGGATCGGGCTTCGTGTCGAGAATGTGAATGCGAGATGAGTGGATGCCCGGCACGACCAGATAGCGCCGTTCCATGTGCGGATGGGCGGCGTAGGGACAGAGGCAGGAACTGCACGCGTTCCAGCCGAAGTGATGGAGCTCGTCCCCCGCGTGAGGCATGTCGGTTTGACCAATCAGCCGGCCGTAGCTCTTCGAGGCTGGATCCAGGTCCACGACGCCGAGCGCGTCGTTGCCTCCTTCACGCGGGTTGACGAGCGCGACATATGCGAATGTCTCCGGGGGCGCCTGCGTCGCCATCGTCGGCGAGGGATAGAACGTCGGGTCGGGTGTCATCAGCGGCATCGTTTTGCTCCTCATGGAGTGTTTGTCGCGACACGGCTATCGTGAGCCGGCGGCCGGCGCAGTTCTATGACCGGGGCTCTGCGGCATCTTGCCCGGAACACCGGATTTGCTTGACGTGTTGATTGAGGCTCTGGAATCCTTGACCGTGGGTCCGGCTGAAGCCGGCACCGCCTCCGCACGGGTCTCACGAGGTCAAAAATGGATGTGTTGTCCGACGTCCTTCGTGTTGTACGGCTGTCGGGATCCGTGTTTTTCACCGCCGATTTTTCGTCGCCATGGTCGGTCGAATCTCCGATCCCCGAGATGCTGGCGTCGGCCGTGATGCCCGAAGCCGAATGCATCGTCCTCTTTCACATCCTCGTCGACGGCGAATGTGAGGTGTTGTGCGAGCGCCATCCCACACTGACGATGGAGAGCGGTGATGTGGTGGTGTTTCTGCGCGGCGACCAGCACACGATGCGCAGCCACGTCGCGGCGGTCACGACGCCTGTCACGTCGATCTTTGCGCTTGGCAGGTACGACGAGCCGCCGCTGCTCTCATACGGTGGTGGCGGAAAGACGTCGCGCTTCGTCTGCGGTTATTTGAACTGCGATCAGCGGTTCGCTCCGCTCGTCGAGGGACTGCCGACGATCTTGCTGGTTCGAAGCCGCGGCGACTATTCGGCGATCGAAGCCGTGGACGCGAGCGGTATCCGTCCCACCGTCGTGCCGCAGGGATCGGGAACGTGGCTGGGGACGACGCTGAAATTCACCATCAACGAAGCCCGGACGGCGCGTCCGGGCAATGCGGCGATGCTGGGACGACTCACCGAGCTGATGTTCGTCGAGATCCTGCGCGAGTACATACACCGGCTTCCCGCGGAGCACGGCGGCTGGCTCGCCGGGTTGAACGATCCGCACGTCGGCAAGGCCTTGCGGTTGCTGCATGCGAATCCCGGTCGCGACTGGACCGTCGACGATCTCGCGCGGGAGGCTGCGGTCTCACGATCGGTGCTGGCCCAGCGGTTCACGGAACTGGTCGGCGAAGCGCCGATGCGGTACCTCGCCGGCTGGCGGATGCAGCTCGCGAAGCAGATGATGCGCGACGGCGCGCGCAACATCCAGGACGTGGCGACCCGCGTCGGCTACGACTCCGAAGCGGCCTTCAACCGCGCCTTCAAGCGTGCAACGGGCTCACCGCCGGCAACCTGGCGCAAGGGCGCGCTCCAACCATGATCAACTACACCGCTGAAGCGATTGGGACCGCCATGCTCATCTTGTTCGGTGACGGCGTTGTAGCCAACGTGCTGCTCGCACGATCGAAGGGCGAGGGTAGCGGATGGATCGTCATCACCTTCGGGTGGGCCGTCGCGGTAATGGTGGCCGTGTACGCGGTCGGACGCGTGAGCGGTGCACATCTGAATCCAGCGATAACGCTGGCGCTGGCCTCCATCGGTGCCTTTCAGTGGGGTGACGTTGCCGGTTACATCGTGGCGCAGATGATTGGCGCCTTCGTCGGCGCCTTGTTGGTGTGGCTGATGTACCTCCCGCATTGGCCAGTCACCCAGGACGCGAATCTGAAGCTCGCCGTGTTCTGCACCGGCCCGGCCATCCGCAAACCGGCCGCAAACTTTCTGACAGAGACCGTTGCGACCGCGGCGTTCGTGTTCGCCGTGCTGGCCATCGGCGCCAACGCACAGACGCTCGCCCGACCTGGCGACATCGATCTGTCCGTCGTGTTCAGCAACGGGTTGCAGCCGCTGCTCATCGGAGGCCTGGTGCTTGGCGTTGGTTTGTCGCTCGGCGGGCCGACCGGCTACGCCATCAACCCGGCGAGAGATCTGGGGCCGCGCATCGCGCACTTCCTGCTGCCGATTCCGGGGAAGCGGAATTCGGACTGGGACTATGCATGGATTCCGATCGTCGGCCCGTTTGTCGGCGGCGTCATTGGCGCTCAGCTCTTCAGAGCCGTCGGATTCTAGTCTTATCCGAGGGGCTTCGCCCCTCGGACTCCCCTACACGCGCTCTCGCGCGCCGCTTCGCCGGCGCGCTTCCGCCTCCGCTAAAGCTCCGGCGAGACCTCGCCGAAGCGCCTACCGGCGCGAAGGCGGGCCGCCCGCGTGGCTCGCTCGCGACGCTCGCTCGCACCTTGCAACGAGCGACAGGTTTATGAGACAGCTTCTAGTTCTAGTGTCCAGGGCAACGCCATTAGTTCGTCGACCGAGCATCCTGTCGGCCCACGGGATGAAGTACTTCCAGTTGGGGCCGTCAGTGTGGCCACCGTCATGCTGCCGCCACGCCAGCTGCCCGTTCAGCAGGCCCTCGTTGACGGGGGGCATCCGCTCGAGCTGGTAGTCATCGGATCGGCCGAGATCTTTGGCGTCAAGCAGCCGGAAGACGGGCTGCGCGGCGATCGCGGCCATGAAGCTCCCTTGCTGGTCGAGCCACTTGGCGTCGCCTTTCTCCGGGATCCCGTAGCTGATGAACGTCGGGCGCGGAGCGCACAGCGCGATGAGCTGGTGAGCGTCGACGGGAACGTCCCCGGCGTTCTTCGAGCCGAAGGTCGCGTCCTCGGCGCCGTACTTCAGGAAGTTGCCGGCCATCCAATGGTATTCGCCCGAGCCGGTCAAATTCTCGACTGCCTCGCCGAAGTTGCGGCGATGCAGCTTGGCGCCCCCCGCTCCGGACGATCCGACCAGGACGACGGCGAAGCGCTCGTCGAAGGCCATCGTGATGAGCGCCGCCTTGCCGTAACGCGAAACGCCTTCGATGCCGACGCGCCTGGCGTCGACCGTCTTCAACGTTTCGAAGTAGTCGAGCGCGCGCGACGCGCCCCACGCCCAGGCACGCAACGAACCCCAGTCGTCTGTCTTTCGCCGCTCGCCCTTGTTGACGAGGCCGATGATGCCTTTCGTCAAGCCGGCGCCGTTGTCAGCCTGAATGCTCGTCGGGCTCAGGGACGCGTAGCCCCAGCCTGCGGCAATCAGCTGCTCCGCGGGTGGCGGATCGCTGCCGGAGGCGGCAGGCGGCCGGTCCCCTCCCAGCGCCGCGGCGGCTGACGGCAGGAGGCCGCTGCCGAACATGATCATCACGGGCACCGGCTTGGTCGCTTCCTTCGGCGTGACCAGCGTCATCTGGATATCGACCGTGATCGACGGGAACGACGAGTTGGCGACGTGGCCGACGAGCTGTCGGCCGATGACAGAGTGCGATCCCAGCGACCATTCCTCGGTTGCGGTTGCAGACCATGTCACCTTCGGCACGTTGCGCGGAATCCGTCCGACGACTTCGCGCTCGAAGAGCTCGACGATCTCCGGCCGCCGCTCGGTCTTCCAGACGTGGGCCGACGTCACCTTCGTCCCGTTCGCGAGCGTGAGTACATCAGGAAGAATCGGATACGGGTTGGCGAGCGCCTCATCGTAGTTGGCGTGATTGGGCGCGGACTCGTTGCCGCTGGGGCCGGGGCGCAGCTTTCGGATGCCGAGCCGCGCCATCATGTCCTGATGATCGGCAGCCGTCGCTACGGCGAGGGCCTCGCGCGCGGCCTGATCCTGCGGCTGTCGTCCGTGCGGGACGCTGATCGACGACAAGATGAGGATCGCGAGCAGGGCAGGACCGCGCATGCGACCAATGATACGCCCGCCCTTTTCGCTCGATTCGTCAACTAAGATACCCTCGATCGCGCCCGACCTGCCTGGTCGGCGCCCCCTCATCAGATCGGAGACGGAATGTTCAGGCTCATCGGCCACGCACGATACGGCCTTCCCGCCCTCGTCATCTTGATCCTGTCGGCATTGACGTCTGGCGGAACGATCGCGTCGGTGCAGGACCAGGCGCTGCGGGTGAACGATCGCGAGTATTTCGAGACGCGCGGCCTCAACGTGCTGGTATTCAGCAGCCAGTACAACGGTCTCTTCTTCGACGAGAAGACCGCCGGCATCCAGCTCATCCACCACGGCGTCAGAACCGCAACCGGCGGCGCAGTGCGACTGAAGCCCACACCCGAACAGTGGGACCAGATCCCCCGACTGGTCGAGCGCACGGTCGACCGCGAGCGCAACACGATTGACTTGAAGCTGCGCTACGACGAGTTCGACTTCGATTCGCGCGTGTCGGTCAGATCCGAAGGCCGGAGTTTCTGGATTAGCGTGTCGCTCGACGAGCCTCTGCCAGAGCGGCTTGAGGGGCGCGCCGGCCTCAACCTGGAGTTCCTGCCGTCGGCCTACTTCGGCAAGACCTATCTCGTGGACGGCGCGCCACGCGTTTTTCCGCTGTATCCATCCGGCCCCATCCAGGTGAAGCCCGCTGAGACCCAGGTCCGCCAATTCGAAGGCTACACGACGTTCGATGATCGCGGACGGAAGGACTACGTAGAACCCGCTCCAATCGCCGTCGGGAAGACGTTCGTTCTTGCGCCCGACGATCACGAACGTCGGGTCACCATCCGGGTGACCTCGGGCGACCTACAGCTGCTCGATGGCCGCAACGTGGCGCAAAATGGCTGGTTCGTGATGCGGTCGCTACTCCCGTCGAAGCGCACCGGCAAAGTCGCCGAGTGGTACGTCCAGCCGGACACGATTCCCGAATGGACGCGCGACCCTGTCATCGGCATCTCGCAGGCGGGGTATCACCCGCAGCAGAAGAAAGTGTCGGTCGTGGAACTGGACGCGAACGACAGGCCGCTCGAATTCGCGTCGATCGTCGAAGTGACAGCGGCTGGCGCCACGGTGGAGCGGCTGAAGCTACCCGTCCGGCCGTGGGGCTCATATCTCAGATACAAGTACGCCACGCTGGATTTCAGCTCGGTCGACCGTCCGGGACTGTATTACATCCAGTACGGAGAGCACCGGACCACGACGTTTCCGATCGGGACCAACGTCTACGACGGGATCTGGCATCTCACCCAGGATGTCTTCTTTCCCGTGCAGATGGATCACATGCGAGTGAACGAGGCTTACCGTGTATGGCATGGTGTCACCCACATGGACGATGCGCTGCAGGCACCGGTGAACATTCGGCACTTCGACGGCTACAGCATGGGGCCCACGACCGAGACGCGATTCGCGCCCGGAGAGCGCATCCCCGGGCTGAACATCGGCGGCTGGTTCGACGCGGGCGACTTCGACATCCAGACGCTCTCGCACGCGGCCGCGATCATGCACTTCGTGGATGTGTGGGAGGCGTTCCGACCGATGCGGGACGAGACGTTCATCGACCAGGCCACGCGCTACGTCGACATTCATCGTTCCGACGGCAAGCCGGACATCCTTCAACAGATCGAACATGGAGCGCTTCAGGTCGCCGCGCAGCACAGGGTCTTTGGTAGAGGCATTCGCGGCATCGTCGATCCGCACATCCATCAGTACACGCACCTCGGCGACGCATCCACGCAGACCGACGGTCTGATGTACGACCCCGTCCTCGGGCCGTTCGACGCCGACGGCAAACGGAGTGGCGCGCCCGACGATCGCTGGGCGTTCACGGCGAGGACGCCGGTGACCAATTACGGGTCTATTGGCGCGCTCGCGGCGGCATCGCGCGCCCTCCGAGGATACAACGTGGGGTTCGCGGACGAATGCCTGTCGCTCGCGAGGAAAGCGTACGCAGAGGAGCGTCAGAACACGACGTCCGCGCCGAACGCCGGTTTCGAGGGCGCGTTCAGTGAGGGCGCGGAGCTGTCGGCCGTCCTGCAGTTGCTGATGACGACCCGGGAGCGTGGGTACGCCGATCGGTTCGACGAGCTGGTCTGGCCCGCGCTGGACAAGAGATTGGATTCCGCCCTGTTGCCAGCGGTGCGCGCGCTGCCGTTCTTCGACGAGGCGTACCGGACACGATTGCACGACTACATCGTGAAGTACAAACAGTCGATCGATTCAGTCGAAAAGGAGAATCCGTATGGAGTGCCGATTGGCACCGGCGGGTGGGCCGGGAACTCGGGCGTGATCAGCTGGTCGGCGACCAATTACTGGGTGCACAAGGCATTTCCGGACCTCCTCGGGCCCGAATATACCCTCCGGGGTCTGGAGTACATCCTGGGACGACACCCCTCCTCCAACATCTCGTTCGTGTCCGGCGTGGGCGCGACATCGAAGAAGGTGGCCTATGGGGGAAACCGCGCGGATTACTCGTTCATCGCAGGCGGTGTCGTGCCGGGCGTGCTCATCCTGAAGCCCGACTTCCCGGAGAACAAGGAAGACTGGCCATTTCTCTGGGGTGAGAACGAGTACGTCATCAGCATCGGCGCGCACTATATTTTCCTGGCACACGCCGTCGCTGACCTCGCTCAAAGAATGAGGTGAGGAAGCCTTTCGCTGAACTCGTGCACCTTCCGAATCTGACCACTTGTGGCGAAGCATCGCACGTTATGCAACTAGGGAGAGGATGCCGATGTGCTGGAGAGCGCCGGTCCGGAAATCGCGTGGATGGACGATTGTGCTCGCGGGCGCTGTGATACTGACCACGCGCGCGCACGGGGTCTCCGGCCCTGCCGGATCGATCGGCGCGTTCGACGGCCACGGAGACATCGGCGCGCCTCGGATCGAAGGCTCCGCCGTCTACAACGCCGTATCGCAGGAGTACCGCCTCTCAGCAGGCGGAGTCAACATGTGGGCGCAGCGGGACGAGTTCCAATTCGTCTGGAAGCGCATGACCGGCGATTTCATCCTGCAGGCGCGCGTCGAGTTCCTCGGCCAGGGAGTCGATCCGCACCGCAAGGCGGGATGGATGGTGCGGCCGACGATGGACGCCGATGCGCCGTATGTGGACGGCGTCATCCACGGTGACGGCCTGACGTCGCTGCAATACCGCCGAACCAGGGGCGCCATCACCGCCCAGACGGAAATGCCTGACGCTAAGGGCGCCGACGTCATCCAGCTCGAACGACACCGCGGCCGGTACATCTTCTCCGCGGCGAGATACGGCGAGCCGTACGCCACCGCGGAGATCGCCGACGTCGATCTCGGCGACGAGGTCTATGTCGGACTTGCGCTGTGTTCGCACAACGCCGACGTGACTGAACGCGCGATCTTCCGCGACGTGCGCATCGTCCGGCCCGCCCGGGACGATTTCGTCCCTTATCGCGATTTCATCGGCAGCGTGCTCGAGATCCTCGACGTCGCAACAGGCCACCGCCAGGTGGTCTACCGTTCCGAGACGCCGTTCGAAGCGCCTAACTGGACCAGCGACGGCAGCGCGCTGATCTACAACCGGAGCGGCCGCGGGGAAGGCTGGGGTGGCCTCTACAGGTTCGACCTCGCCACGCGGGAATCGACGCTGATCGACACCGGCGCGGCCAACCGCAACAACAACGATCATGTCCTCTCGTTCGACGGCACGATGCTCGGCATCAGCGATCAGAGCCAGCTGTCCGGCGGCCGTTCGACAATCTACACCGTGCCGGCCGGCGGGGGCACGCCGAAGCGCATCACCACGCAGTCTCCGTCCTATCTGCATGGCTGGTCGCCCGACGGAAAACACCTGGTGTTCACCGGCGGGCGCGACGACGAATTCGATATCTATGTCATCGCCGCGGACGGGAGCGGCGTCGAAAAGAAGCTCACCACGTTCAAGGGGCTGGACGACGGCCCCGAATACGCGCCTGACGGCCGTCACATCTACTTCAATTCGGTGCGCAGCGGGTCGATGCAGATCTGGCGGATGGATCCGGACGGCAGCCATCCTGAGCAAATCACGAGCGACGACTACAACAACTGGTTTCCGCACCTCTCGCCGGACGGCCAGTGGATCGCGTTCATCAGCTTTCCGAAGGAGGTCGCGCCGGACGATCACCCCTACTACAAGCGCGTCTACCTGCGGCTGCTGCCGGTGGCCGGCGGGACGCCCCGGGTGATCGCGTACGTCTACGGCGGCCAGGGCACGATCAACGTGCCGTCGTGGTCGCCCGACAGCCGGATGCTGGCGTTCGTCAGCAACACCGGGCCGTACTGAGCCCACGTTCTTGTCGCGGCGTTCCTCACGCAACCAGGGCACCGAACGCCCAGCAGATCAGCGCGTTTCCCGTCGCTATCGTGAAATCGTCCGTTCCTCTCGGCGACCACAGTTCCAGCGCGGTGCTCGAGAGCGCGATCACGACGGCCAGACCAATCCAGGGCGTGGGCAATCCGTGGCTCAACACGACCCAGAGGCAGAAGACGAGCCCGGCGACCAGGCCGGACATCGTTCCACCGATCGATTTGCGATTCACGTCGCCGATGCCCCACACGCGGAGACTCTGTTTGCCGAAGAGCGCCCCGCCAATCTCCGAGCTGGCGTCGGTCACGATGAACGCCCCCCAGATGAGCGCGAAGACGACGGCGAACTCCTGCGGGCGATAGACCGCCGCGAGTTGAGCGCCAAGAGGGACCATGACGAACTTGAATGCCGTCCAGAGGGTCGTGATGAGCAAGCAGTTCGCGCGCGCGAGCACGCCGTCCATGACGCGCGACTGCGGGCCGTAGAACGCCGACGCCAGAAACCCATCCGAGTAATAGAACGCCAGGAAGATCCAGCTCGTCACGACGGCGTCGAAGAGGTTGTCCTGCAGGAACAGTGTGGCGAAATTTTGCGACGGGTCCACGCTGATGTGGGAATAGAGATAGAAAAAGCCGGCCATCCCGAGCGTGATGAAGCGGCCGCGGCGACCGACCATGTCGACGATACGAATGCGCCGTTCGGAGTGGCGGCTCACGAACTCGGCGACGTCGAACGGCCGTCGCATCCGGGACGAGAACGATTCGCGGCGCTCGCTCTTCGAAAACCCCACGACGTATGTCAAGAGCAGCGCCTTGACGCCCCACCAGATGAACCCCCACAGGACGTTGAAGAACAGAATGCCGAAGAAGACATCGGTCAGTCGCTGCCGGGTGACGTCATAGGTGGCGAAGAAATACGCATTGCCTCTGGTTGCGAGCAGGACGCCCCAGAAGAGCGTCAACGCCGCATTGAAGGCGAGGGTACCGCGGAAGATGCGATCAGCGGTACGGCGCCGCGGCGTGACGTCGACAGATGGCCGGACGTCGGTGGGAACGGCGACCGAGGCCGCCGGGTCCGGCCCGGTCAAAGTTCGCCACTCCGCATCGGCGCAGGGTGAGTGGTGATTCGTCGCACTGAACTCGTTCAGAGTTACGTCGGAAGAATCCGGAACGTTCCCTAACAAGGTAGCCAAGGGATAAGATCCCAGCCACCGGAGGAATGACATGTCCAGCACGCGCCGACAGTTTCTGACAGCAGCCTCTGGACTGATCGTGGGCGCGCGTCTGGCGGCGAGCCAGGCGCAGGGCGCCAACGACCGGATCCGGATCGGCGTGATCGGCACCGGCAGCCGGGGGCGTGGCCTGATGACGCTGCTGAAGCGGCTGGCCGGCAACGACCTGGTCGCCGTCTGCGACGTGTACGAGCCCCGGTTGCTCCAGGCGGCGGAGATCGCCGGTCCGACGGTAGTGAAAGTTGCCGACTACCGCACGATCCTGGACGACCGCGGGATTGACGCGGTCGTGATCGGCACGCCCGATCACTGGCACAAGACGATGACGCTCGACGCGGTCGCAGCAGGGAAGGATGTCTTCGTCGAGAAGCCGGTGTCGCACAGCATCGCGGAAGGCGCGGAGATGGTGCGCGTAATCGAGGCATCGAAACAGGTCGTGCAGACCGGCACTCAACAGCGCAGCTGGGATCACTGGGTGCTCGGAAAGCAAATCGTCGATTCCGGCAGGTTGGGCCAGATAACTTTCGTTCACACCTTCTGGTACCAGCACGCCACGGCGGGAAACTACGCGCCGGTTTCACTCGAGCAGCTCGATTGGAAGCGCTGGCTCGGTCCGGCGCCCGATCGGGCGTTCGAACCGGTCCGCTTCTACCAGTGGCGCCACTTCTGGGACTACGGCGGCGGCGGCATCACGGATCTGATGACGCACTGGATCGACGTCGTGCACTGGTACATGAACGTCGAGGCGCCGGCGGCGGCAACCACGGCGGGGCGCAATTACTACATCAAGTCCTGGGAGGCCCCCGACACGGTCAATGTGTCGCTCGAGTTTCCGAAGAACTTCAATGCAGCCTATCTCGGCACCTATGTCAGCCGGGTGGACGATGGCGGGCTCGAGTTCCGCGGCGATCGCGGCACGCTGAAGATCGACCGCGCCCGTCTGGCGTTCTATCGCGACGACGCGGCGTGGGCGCCCGGCACGCAGGCGCCCGAGCCGGACATCTACGTGCGGTCGAGCGGCGACGGAACGCTCACCCATCTCGGAAACTGGCTCGACTGCATCCGAAGCCGCAAGACGCCGAATGCCAACATCAGGGTGGCCCACCAGGCGGCGCGAACGTCGCACATCGCGAACGTCTCGCTGCGTTCAGGACGTTCCGTGCGCTGGAACCCGGCGACAGAGGCAATCGAAAGCGACTGATAGAACACGGTGCATGGCCGAACTGGTTGCTACTTCCACGCGAACCGGTACTGACCCGAGCCGACGTCGACCACGACCGCGTCGCCGGCCTGACGCGACGAGGTCACGCCGTCGAGTCCCTGGAGCGGTTTACCGCCTTCGGTCACAGACTCGAGCTTCGCACTCGGGAGGCGGACGGTTGCCGTCGTGTTCGCCGGCGCTTCGACGATCAATTCCATTCCGCCCGCTGTCTTCGTCCAATGGGACGTGGCCCTGCCGAACGGTGTCTCGTGGCTCACGTTGACATCGGTGAAGCTGCCGCCGGGATGCGGCGCGAAGACGATGTGCTTGTAGCCTGGCATTGATTCGTCGATCTCCAACCCCGCCATGACGCGGTACATCCATTCGCCGACCGCGCCATACGCGTAATGATTGAACGAGTTCATGCCGGCGTCCTGAAACGAGCCGTCAGCCTTGATCCCGTCCCATCGCTCCCAGATCGTCGTCGCACCCTTCGTCACTGGATACAGCCAGGACGGATACTCCTTCCGCTCGAGCAGCATGTACGCGAGGTCGAGATAGCCGTTGTCGCTCAGGACGTGCAGCAGATAGGGCGTCCCGAGAAAGCCGGTCGTCAGATGTTTCCGCTGGCGAATTTCGGCCGCGAGCCGCTCCGCCGCTCGCGGGCGCAGCTCCTTTGGCAGCAGGTTGAAATGCAATGCCAGCACGTACGCCGTTTGCGTGTTCTCCCCGACACGTCCTTCGGGCGTCACGAACTCCTTCACGAAGGCCGCCTTGATCGTGTCGAGCAGCGCCTCGTACTTCGCCTGATCGTCCGTCTTGCCAAGGACGTCGGCGGTTCGAGCGAGAAGGTCCGTCGAATGCGCGAAGAACGCCGTCGCGATCAGATCTTTTCCTGTCGTCGCCCCCGGGTAATCCGAACGCGTCGTCGCGAAGGCAAGCCAATCGCCAAACGTGAAGTCTTCCGTCCAGAGATAGTCATCACCGGCCCGACGCCGCACGTATTCGACCCATTTCACCATGCTCGGATACTGCGTCTCGAGGACACGCGTGTCGCCGTAACTCAAGTACATGTTCCACGGGATGATCACCGCGGCGTCTGCCCACCCGGCTGACCCGGCCTCCTGTCTGTCCGGTCGCGTCAGCACGTCTGGCACGACATGCGGGACACTGCCGGACTCGAGCTGATCGGCGGCAACATCCTTCAGCCACTTGGTGAAGAAGCCCGCGACGTTCATGTTGAAGGCCGCGGTGCGCGAGAACGCCTGCGCGTCGCCGGTCCAGCCGAGACGCTCGTCACGCTGCGGGCAATCGGTGGGGACGTCTACGAAGTTGCCCTTCTGGCCCCAGCGGATGTTGTGCTGCAGCTGATTGATCAAGGAGTGCGAGGTCGAAAACTCGCTGGTGGGCGCGATCGCCGAATGGACGACGACGCCCTTGATATTGTCGAGCGCGGCCGTGCCCGGGAAGCCCTCGACCAGGACGTAGCGGAACCCTTGAAACGTGAAGCGCGGCTCGAAAACCTCTCTGCCCCCGCCTTTGAGCGTATAGACGACCTGCTGGGCGGCGGCACGAAGGTTCTCGGTGTAGAAGTTGCCCTTCTGATCGAGAACTTCGGCGTGACGAAGGGTCACCGTCGTTCCGGCCGGACCTTCGACGGTGAGGCGCACCCAGCCGACCATGTTCTGCCCCATGTCGACGACCGTCTGGCCTGACGGCGAGGTGAGAATCTTGACCGGCGTTACCTCTTCGATGCGACGGACGGGCGGGCCTTCAGGTGCGATCAGCGTGTTCTTCGGATGCTCGGCGACGCGCACGGCCTTCCAGCTTGCCTCGTCGAAGCCAGGCGCGTCCCATCCCTTCTTCTCGAGGCGCGCGTCGTACGTCTCACCACCGTAGATTTCTGCGGTCTGAATCGGACTGGTGGCCGCCTTCCACTGCGCGTCGGACGCAATCGTCTCGCGGGTGCCGTCGGCATAGGTGATGTCGAGTTGCGCCAGCAGCGCAAGCCGATCGCCGTAATGGTTTCGATGTTTCCTGAATCCGATCTGTCCCCGGTACCAGCCGCTGCCTAGAAGCGCTCCGATGACGTTGTCGCCGCGTCGAAGCAGGCTCGAGACGTCATAGGTTTGGTACTGCAGCCGCGTCGCGTAACTGGTCCATCCCGGCGTCAACACGTCGTCGCCAACGCGCTGGCCATTGAGCGAGAGCTCGTACAGCCCGTGACTGGTGACGTAGACGCGCGCTGACCGGGGCGTTTTCTTCAACGCGAAGGCTCGCCTGAGCATCGGCGAAGGCTGTGGGATCGATGTGTCTTCCTGGAGGTCCGGTTCGATCCACTGCGCCGTCCATTCAGACGGGTCAAGAAGGCCCATCTCCCACCAGGACGGCGTACTCCACGCGGACTCTCGATTCGTCGAGTCCCACACGCGAACTCGCCAGTAGTACCGATGCCGCGACTCGACTGCCGGGCCATCGTAGGGACGGAGCGTGGACTCGCTGGACTTGACACGTTTCGAGTCCCAGACGAGATTCCTGCCGCGGGTCAGATCGTCCGCCGTGCGCGCCACCTGCACCTGGTATTCCGCTTGCACGATGCCGCGAGCGTCTCCGTGAATCCACCAGCTCAGTCGCGGTGTCCGTGTGCCCAGGCCGAGCGGATTCTCGTCGTGCTCGACACGCAGGTGATCGACCATCAAACTGGGTACAGACTTTTCGCGAGCGGCGAGCGTCCCATGACCAGAGGACGCGATCGCGAACAAGAACAGGATCATCATCAGAGGGCGATTCCACCGTCTCTGCATGCGATCGTCTCCTCAGTTTTCCGAGATCTTTGGAAAGAGAGTGCGAGAACAGGGGCGAACGCCTTCAGTCACAACGAATGCGCACTTGCGCATCGCCATCCAAATCGACCGTGAGTTCGCCGATGTCCTTGATCATTGCTTCGAGGTCGGTATAGTGAATCTTCGAGAGATCGAGCTCGGTGCCGTTGTCCAACTGGATCTTCTTCTTGCCGAGCATGCCCGGAAACAACGCTCCGAGCCGGAGCCCGCCGCGCACGACCGACATTGGCACGCGGATGTCACATTCTCAGCCTTCTTGCCATCGCGAGCGGGCTTGTTGACCAGAATCCGGAAGTAGCGGGGCTGAATCGGCCTTTCCTCCGACGACCCAGGCGCCGCAACCGCTTTCAGCAGCTGCTCGGCCTCCTGCACTGTGACTTTGCCACCCGACAGCATCTCGAGCACCTGGCGCATTTCCTGGCTCATGGTGTTGCCTCATTTCTGCCTGAGTTGGTCGAGCGCCTGCGTGACGGTGATGTCTCCACGCGAGAGCCGCTCCAGCACTTCGCCGCGGGTCGGTGCTGATAACTCGGTTTCCGATCCCTGCTCGATTTCAACAAACGACAACTGGCTGCCGATCCTGTTCAACCGGTTTTTGATGGTGGGGTAGCTGACGCCGAAGTACTGCTCCATCTGCTTGATGGATCCGTGGCAGCGGACGAACGCCGCGACGAAAACCTGGTCCTCTGCGGGAAGCTGTGCGAGGGGCGGCAGGACGAACGGCCCCTCGATGGCGACGCCTGAGTCGACCAGGCGCACACGATCGACCTCCATCCTGGCCTGCCCGACCAGCTTGGTGAGCTCCTGCCAGTCGCTAGCCATAATGGACGAATTGTAGCTACTAGCTTAACTATTTCAAGTACTAAATTGATTTATTTAATCGAACTACGGAAATCAACAGACCGAACAGGGCAAGGCGCGTGGCGTCACGCGGCCCGCCGTTACTTGCAATCGCGCATGCAGCGCACGGCCCTGGTATCCGGCCGGTCGTCGTCGCCGACGAACCCGTCGCGGTTCGGCATCTGGACCCTGGGCAGCGACTGCTGGTCCATCACGGCATCGGCAGGGACGAGCCCGTCGAGGTTCAGCAGGTACGCGGTTACCGCGTAGACCTCGTCGGCGGTCAAGGTGAGCGGGCGGTCCATGGGCATCGCGCGACGAACGTAGTCGAACAGGATCGGGGCATACGGATACATGCTGCCTGGTGTCAGCACGCGTGTGTCGGTCTTGAAAGATCCGATGCCACCCACCAGCGTTCCGTACATCGGTCCACCCTTGCCGTCGACGCCGTGGCAAACCACGCATTTGGCGTCGTACACAGCCTTGCCCTGAGCGACCGTGCCTCGTCCCGGCGGTAGGCCAGCACCATCCGGCGTGCGGATGTCGATGTTCCACGCTGCGAGGTCGGCCTCCGAGATGGCCTGGCCGAAGCCGACCGACGGACGCTCAGGAGCGCGCGACGTCGTCGGGGCCGCGCAAGCCCCGATGAGCACTGCCGACGTCACCAGCAGAGGCACGCTACGCAATGGCATTGCGCACCTCCCCATTGGGACTCACCAACCAGGGGAAGATCCCATTGTGATGCTGGACGAACCCCGTGACGACTCGGCTCTTCATGATGTCGGCGACCGTAGGCTGCACGTAGCCGGTCGAGTCCACGGCACGACTCTGGATCACGGCAGGCCCGCCGTCCCAGGTCCAGCGGTGACGGAAACGGGTGAGGCACTTGTCGAGGATCGGATCTTCGAGCGTGGCGGGCTGCCAGCTCTTGCCGCCATCGACCGAAACGTCCACAGCCGTGATGCTGCCGCGCCCCGACCAGGCGAAGCCCTGGATTTCGTGCAACGCGGGACGTCCCAGTGTCATACCGCCGGACGGGCGGGTGATGACCGACTTGCACTCCATCACGAAACTGAACTGCCGCCACTTGCCGTCGGGCAAGGGATCGCTGTAGCGCGCCGTCTCGCTCCGGAAGTACCAGGGCCGATCGCTGATCTTGATCCGGCGCAGCCACTTGACCGACACGTTGCCTTCCCAGCCTGGGATGAGGACGCGCAGTGGATAGCCCTGCTCGGGGCGGAGCATTTCGCCGTTCTGCGCGTAGACGATCAGCACATCGTCCATGACCTTGTCGAGCGGAATCGAGCGCGTGTGGCTCGATCCATCGGCGCCCTCGAACAGCACCCATTTGGCGCCGGGCTGCAGACCCGCTTCGTCGAGCAGCCAGGACGCTGGGATGCCCGTCCACTGCGCGCAGGAGACCATGCCATGGGTCTGCTGCACGGTGGTCGAGGCCGCCCTGGTCCAGTCCATCAGCGTGTTGCCAGAACACTCGAGGAAGTTGAACCTCGAGACGGAGGGATACCGCATCAGGGCGTTCATAGTGAACATCAGGGGCTGTTTCACCATGCCATGGACGACGAGGCGATGCGTGGCCGGATCGATGTCGGGAACACCGGCGTGATGCCGTTCGAAGAACAGCCCGTTGGGTGTGACGATGCCGTGTTGATCCTGTAGCGGCGTCATGCTCCAGTCCGACCAGTTCTGGGAGTTTACGAACACGTCGGTGCGACGGCGCATGACGTGCGCCTCGAACTTCGAGGGCGTGCCGTAAGAGGTCGGCGGAATGGGACGGCCAGGCTGCTGCGCGGTGGATGGAATCGGGAGCTGCGCACCACCCGCGCGTTGAGCCGCGCCGGCTCCCGCCAGGGCAGTGCCTGCGATCACTGCGCCTTTGCGGAGAAAGCCTCGTCGGGTTTCGATACCCATGATGACCTCCGGAGCTGCGCGGCGTGTGGCCACTTCACCAACGGTTTATTGCCACCGAGATTGCGGCAATTTGTTGCATCAGGCAAGGATCTTACGCCGGTGTGCACGCGAGCGACGAATGAAAGCAGCGACGAGGCGGCATCCGGGACGAACAGCTACCGTCCTGATCGGCGTCCGGACCGTCGAACACCACCGCAACAACATCGCCCTCAAACTGGAACTGCGCGGGAGCCACGCGCTCCTCAAGTTCGCCGTCCAACACCAGTCGGAATTGGGCTGATTGCTACCGCTCTGACGGACAACTACGCTATCTGCGTCTGCGTGCGCCGTCGATCGGCCAGCGGACGGAGCAGAAAGTCCAGCGCTGGCACCAGCCGGCGTGCCCAGTCCGCCTCGCTGTGCCTGGCGCCGCGCTCCTCGACGAACAGCAGTTGATCGCTTCCGTACCCCTTGCGCGTCAAAAGGCTGGCGAGCTGGCGAGCGTCGCGCAGCGTGTTGCTTCCTTCTTCGGTTCCTGTGTCGATGTACAGGCGTCCGGGTGGCGTTCCGTCCCGCTCGATGTATGTCAGGACCGCGCGGTTCGCGAACCACACGGACGGGCTCATCGCGCCAACGAATCCGAAGGTGTCGGGCGCTCGGAAAAAAGCGTACAGGCTGATCAGCCCGCCCAGAGATGATCCGAACACCCCTGTAGCGTCGCGTTCCGGACGCGTCCGAAACCGACGATCCACCAGCGGCTTCACTGTTCGTTCCAGATAGGCGAGATACGCGTCGCCATCGCCGCCGCCGAGTTTCGCGTCAACGAACGGCGTGTACTCTCGCACGCGCGCCTCTCCCATGTTCGGGATCCCGACAACGATCGCTTCGACACCGCGCGACGCGAGCGTCTCGAGCGCCGCTTCGAGCTCCCAGGTGCCGGCAAACGCACGATGCGGATCGGCAAGGTTCTGGCCGTCCTGCATGTAGACGACCGGATATCGACGACGTGATTCGCGATAGGACGCGGGAAGAAACACGTCGATGTCGCGGGCGACGCCGCGCTGGGCGGACCGGACGCCCGGAAGGACTTTGCGAATGAGACGGCTCATTCGGTGGGCCGCTCCGGCGCGGGCGCACTGGTGTGGAAGTCCGCGTGGAACCGGCGCGTGTAATCGGCGAGCAGGTGCGCAACGCGATCGCTGCTCTTCGACGCCACGATCAACCCGGCGTGATGCGGTTTCTTGATTCGAACCAGGATCTCCGGATCGGTGTAGGCGCTCGTGTCAGGCACCTCCTGACGGGCCAGCGACAGCACGATACCGCCGCATTGGTCGTGCGAGGCTGGCGGCTCGTACGGTCCCTGCTCGCCCGCAATCTCCACACGCGCCCATTCGCGCCACAGGTTGATCCCGGTCGCCGCCTCGACAACGTCGACGATGTAGGCGCCGCCTACGCGTGCGGACGTTTCGAGGAAGAAAACGTCGCCGCTGCCGGCGCGAATGAACTCGGTGTGCGAGACGCCGCGGAGCAGCCGGAACGACTCGAGCACGCGCGCATTGATTTCGAGGAGCGACTGGACGCGAGAGTCGCCGGCGGGCAGCGTTCGCGTCACGAAGATCCCACCCTCGTGCGCTACCTGAAAGGGCGGAGTCTCGTAGCGGCTTGCCACCGCAAAACGAACCTTCGAGTCGTAGACGATCGAATCGACGTGATACACGTCGCCGGGAACGAACTGCTCGATGAGGTAGTCGGCCTGGCCGTCGCCAGCGATATCGAGTGCCCGCCACAGCTCTTCTGCCGATTGCAGCTTCTTGATCCCGAGCGCGGCGGCCTGCGATCGCGGTTTCAACACCCACGGCGGCGGAACCTGCCGCGTCCACTCGTCGATTTCGGCGTGATTCAGCGCATGGACGAAAGCGGGGCAGGGAATCCCCGCGCTGCGGGCGCGTCGCCGCATCGCCAGCTTGTCCCTGAACGCACGCGCGGTGGTCTCGCCCATGCCAGGCACGAACAGGTACTCGCGCAGCATGGCCGCCAGCTCCACGTCAAAATCATCGAGCGCCACAATCCGATCGATGCGTTCGTGCCGCCCCAGGTGTGCCGCCCCCTTCCGCACATCGTCCAGGGGCATGTCACGACGGATGTAGAAGAACGCATCGACGGCCTCTCGCGGCCAGTCCGCGTCGCGCAGCTTTTCTTCGGTCAGGAAGAGGACGCGGCAGCCTTGCCGCCGGCACTCGCGCAGAAACTCGTCACCTTTGCGGTAGGTGGCGATGCAAAGCAGAGTCAGGGGCACTCGAGAAGTATAGTGCGCCTGCACGGCTACTACTGCAGAAGGAGGTGTCGACTGTGTCACGGCAGGCCGACCGGTTGTGCGGGGTCCGGCTCTCCGGGTATAACTCTCAGGTCTGCCCGCCTGCCCCACGGGACCTGGTGCGATGAAACGCCGAGAGACGTTGTTGCTCGTTCTGTTGACGCTCTCTCTTGTTACCTGGATCGCCTGCAACTCGCGCGATTCGCCAACGGCACCTTCACCTCCGGCCGCCGATTTCCCCGCGCAGTTCGACTCCCTGTGGAGCACGTTCGACCGGGAGTACTCCTACTTCGACTACAAAGGCATCGACTGGAACGCCCTGCGGACGACGTTTCGTCCCAGGGCCATCGCCGCGACCGATCAGCGCGAGTTCATCGCCGTCATCCGCGAGATGCTCGCACACCTTCACGATACGCACGTCGTGTTGCGCGATCCCGGCGGGGCAGTCATAGCGACCTACGATCCCCAGGCGTTCGTCAACTGGGATCGATCGGTGTGGCAGCAGTACATTGCCAGGGCGAACTGGACGCAGGGACAGACTGAATGGGGTTACGGCGTGCTGGAGAACGTGCCGTACATCGCCATCGAAAGATGGAACACCGCGAGCATTCGCGCCGCAGACTTCGACGCGGCGCTCGAGCGCTTTCGCAGCGCGCCGATGCTGATTCTCGACGTACGGATGAACGGGGGCGGGGGCGATCAGATTGCGTTCGAGATTGCCGGACGTTTTGCGCGAACGTCCACCATCACGGGCTCCGTGCGATTCCGGATGGGCCCGTTACATAGCGACTTCGGACCGCCAATTCAACGCATACTCAGTCCGCGTGGTGCGTGGCAATATGCCGGTGACGTGCTGCTGCTGATCGGCCGGCGCTGCGCCAGCAGCAACGAAAGTTTCATCGAAGCGATGCGGCAGCTGCCGAACGTGACGCTCGTTGGCGATCGGACGGCCGGCGCATCGGCCAATCCCGAGACGTTTCCGCTGGCGAACGGATGGACGTACACCGTCTCCCGGTGGATCGAATACACCGCGGACGGTCAGGTCATTGAAGACGTCGGGATCTCGCCGCGCGTCGTCGTCACCGCCGGGCCAGCGGATTTCATGGACGGGCGCGATCCCGTTCTCGATTGGGCCCTTCGTCGAGGTCCATAGAGTGGTCATCGCGTGAGCTCGTACGTGTCGGAGCCCGTCTGCCCGATAATGGGCTGGATGCTGAGAGCTGACGCGCACGATCTGCCGGAATTGTTCGAAAACAATCGTCGCTGGGCCGCCGAGTGCGTGGCAAAGCGGCCGGATTTCTTCGAGCGGTTGAAAGCACAACAGGCGCCGCAATACCTCTGGATTGGGTGTTCCGACAGCCGCGTCCCTGCCAATGACATCGTCGGCCTGATGCCGGGCGAGCTCTTCGTCCATCGCAACGTCGCCAACGTCGTCGTGCACACCGACCTCAACTGCCTGTCGGTCCTCCAATATGCCGTCGACGTATTGAAGGTGCGCCATGTCATCGTGTGCGGGCACTATGCCTGCGGCGGCGTCCGCGCCGCGATCGAGGGCGCCAAGCTCGGGCTCATCGACAACTGGCTGAGGCACGTGCAGGACGTGCACGCCAAGCACGCCATGCAGGTGGACAACGCGGGCAGCGCCGAGGCGCGCGAAAACCGGCTGTGTGAGCTGAACGTCATCGAGCAGGCCATGCACGTCTGCAAGACGACGGTGGTGCAGGATGCGTGGGCGCGCCAGCAGCCAGTCGCCGTCCACGGGTGGATCTACGCGGTCGAAGATGGTCGCCTGCGCGATCTGGGGTTCGGTGTCAGCAGCCCGCGTGAGCTGCGGCCGGCGCTCGTCAACGCTTTGAACGCACGGCCGCTGGTCAGATCAGGGTGACGATCGTCAGGCTGCGAACTCCCGTTTTCCACCGGACCACGCGGGCGCGGGACTTCTGTCAGCGAGCCGCGCCAGCTGCGCGGCGAGGGTTTAGCGGACATGGCTCTTCACGCCGCGTTCTTCGAGCGTCTTCTTACTGCGTTCGCCGAACCCTTGCGGTGGTAATGGCGATCTGGCCGGGCTGCCCGGCCGCGGGTTTCAGCATGCCGGTGACCTCGCTCACAACAGAAGGGTCGGCGTTGCGCGCATCCTCCACAGTTTTCAACGCCGACGCATCGCTCCGCTGCACATCGACGATCAACACCTCGTCGATGCCGCTCACCGCAATCGCCGGTGCACCACCACGCTCGATCGCCGAGCCGACGACCGTCACGTTGGCCTCGCGTGGTGTGAACCCGCTTCTGCGGACCACCTGCCGTATCTGTTCGATCGTGACACGGTTTCCCTCGCGCATTCGGATGTCGGCCACGGCGCGCTGAAGCGAGACCGTGACGGTCTCGACGCCGTCAATTTTGAGAGCGGCCACGCGCACGGCGTGGGCGCACGTCGCGCAATCCATGCCGTGGATCGTGATTTCGATTCGGCGGAACTCCGCCGAGGCCACGGTGGGTGCCAGAAAGGAGAGTGCGGTGAGGAGGGCGGGCGCGAGACGCAGATGCATCAACGCATCCAGAAGAAATAGCTGAAATTGATCGCGAAGCGAAACCGCTCGTTAGGGAGGCCGTTATTCTGTTGATACACCGGAAAGAGCAGTCCAGCCTCGAGACCGTATTCTTTGTAAAGAAGGAGCGCTGTCGGGCCGACCAGCACGGCGCTCCCGCCGCTGAACTCCATCTCGAAGCCGTGATGCTGGCCTCGCTCGGTGTGTTCACCCACCGCCTCGACGAAGAAACGCAGGTCCGGTTTCGGGTAATCGAGTCGCAGCGCCGGAGGTCGAAACCCGTACACGGCGCTCACAAAGGTGGTGGCGCCCGCACGGTCGCCACTCATTTCAGCCGAACGCTGGTAGCCGCCGCCGACCCAGACGTAGTGTTCGCGGGAGACGTAGCCGGTGGCCGCTGCCACGTACATCGAAGGCGTCGCGCGCATGCCGTCCTTCCGGAATTCCTCGAGCGGTATCGCCATGCCACCGTAGACCGTCGATTCGAGCCGCGCGTTGGGGCCGAGGGGACGCCGCTGAAAACGCCAGGCAAGAATGCCTTCGGCATCCTGGTTCGCCGACATGAGCGCCATCGGCCGTCCGCGCGGCATGTAGATGGGTGTCTGCAACGGGATGGGGAACGAGCCGGAGATCTGGATGTCTTCCGTCAGCCCGACACTGATCATCGTGCGCAGCATCTGCTCGTCGTCTCTGGACCCGTTGCCCAGTCGGCCCATCCACACCTGGTCGAGCTGCCATCCACCTCGGCCCAGCGTCGGCGTAGCACCGCCGAACACTGGGCCGTGCCCCGATGCGGACGCTCCGCGCGGCATAGCCACGATGAGCATCAGCAGCGCGATGCGGCGAAGTTGCCTCATGACTTACTGCGTGCGTACCAGCTGCGCGCGGATCACGCCCCCCGGGTTGTTCGTACTATGGATGTTGAAGTAGAACCCGCTCGGGTTGTCCATGATCTCCTGGGCGAGCGACAGTGGGTCGATCGGAACGCCGTTCTTGGTAAACGAGCCGCCGCCGTTGACCAGATTGACCTCGCCGGCCGCCAGGCCGGTGTTGACGACGATACCCCCGTTCACACCCGCGACTCCCCGGTGAATGTGGGCGATATTGATGGTCGTGCCGGCGGGGCAGGCGCTGATGGTCGCCTGAAAATCGGCAGTGGCGGCGGTGATCACCTGCGCCGCGTCCCGGGTAAGGTTGAACCGGATCGTCACGTTCCCCGCGCACGGGGCCTCGCTCGGGGTTGGGAGGGAAGGTTCATTCGACGATAGCAGTGCCATCGTAAACATCGGTCCGGTCGGTGTTGGTGACGTGGGCGAGTCGTCGTCGCATCCCGCGGCACACACCAACAGAAGCAACATGGGTACGGACGCAAGCTTCTTCATTGATCGGTCCTCCGATAAACATTCAGTAGAACTTCCGCCCCAGGTTGAACCCGAGGTAGAGCGTGTCGGGCAATCCGCCCTGCGCGATCTGCCCGTAGGTGCTGGCAACCGAATTGGTGAACGTCAGCTGAAACATGTGGCCGCCGGCGCGCCGCTCGATTCCGAACGCGTACTCCGACATCGCCCGGGGCGAACCCGTTGACGCGCGGCGACACCTCGCCGACGACGTAGACGTTGCGCGAGATGCGCCCGCGTCCGCCGACGCCGATGTAAAACGTGTCCCGGTCAGCATTCCTGACCACGTCATGGACCCACATCGGCACTGCGTACACTGCAAGGCGATCGGAAAAGCTGCGCGACACGATCCCGCCGAGCGCTGGCGAACGATGTCCGCCAGAGCCATCGTCGCGCTCGGGCCGAAAGTTGTTCGTGCCTTCGATGGAGACGATCGCCGACGCCGAGACCGGGAACGACGCGCTCTGCCGAATCGCGTCGTACTGGCCCGTAAACTGGATCGTCTTGGCCAGATTGTTGCGGAAGACAATCGCCTGCACGTGGCGAATCGGTGCGAAGCGGAGCTCGAGTCCGATCACCGCACCGTTGTCGAGCCCAAAGATGTTGTCGAGCTGATCGGTGAAGGAACCTTCGGTCAGATCGCCAAGGAACCGATGGGTCAGTCGGAAGTTGAACGTGTGGCGCGGCAGGACGAGGGTCGTCGGCAGATTGACGACCGTGAAGTCCGGCTCGGCCAGGCGGAGCCGTCGGTCGTCGTCGTCGGGTGACTGTTCTCCGCCGGCCGTAGAGTTTGTCGGCGTGGGCTTCGACGTTGAATCCTCAGGCGTCGCCGGCGGGGGTTGTGGTTGGGCGGTGGCTTCCGCCGTCCAGCTTACGATTCCTGCTACGAGTAGAAACAAGAAGATCCATCGTGCCCGTTGCGGCATGGGTGCCGCGTCGTGCAAGAGCGGGACCGTCGCGGAATGCGCGAATACCGCCTCAGTGGAGTGCAGAGTCGTTTCGCGTTCGGTAAGTCCTTTCGAATGGCGTCCGCCGCGCTCCTTCCGCCAATCCCGCTCCTGCTAGCATGCGAACTGGACGGTCTGGTACCGCATCGGCTCTGGTTCACCTGATAACTCCCCGCCACTGGCGCGTCGCGCCACGCATTCGCTGATCAAGATATCTGCCCCTGCCGGGCTCGCGTGAAACGCCCGGCGAGCGTTCACGCATGACCGCCATCACCATTTCCCTGCGGGTGATGGCGCCGGGACCCGCGGCCGCGCGCGTTTCAGCCGGCCGCCGCCAGTTCTCGATCGGCCGTCCGGTCGAGTTCCACGACGCGTCGCCGCATGTCGCAGCGTTCAAGTACGCGCTTGGAGCGGTCGGCGGCGAGGTCGTCAACGGCCTGCGGGAGTTCGCGCGCCTCCGGCGGCTCGCGATCGCGACAAGGTCACCCGCGCGCTCTTCGACGAAACGATCGAGCGTCTGCCGCTGGTCTCCACGCTGCGCGGGGCCCTCGATCTCGAGGTCGAACTCGTCCAGACGGCGTAAGGAGGATTCGAGATGTATCGGCTGAATGACGAGCAGCAGCGAATTGCTGACACGGCGGTCGGGCACGCCGACGGCTACGTCACTCGATGGGCGGGTCGCCCGCCGGCGCCACGCCGCTCGCCAGCGGCCCTCGCCACTGCGGCCAGTACTCGTTGCCATCGGCGGCGGGATTCGCAGCCACTACGGCGATGGTCATCGCAATGGTCATGAAGAGGATGCCGGTGATTCTCCTCATGGTTCCTCCTCCATCGCTACTCCGATCGAAGCGCCTGCAAGACATCGACACGTGACGCGCGCGCGGCTGGCACGAGCGACGCCCCGATCGCAGCGCCGATGAGCACGATCGCTGCGACAATCAGGGGCAACGCACCAGGCAGTTGCACGTACTCGAAGAATCCGCCCGCGATTCGCGCGAGCACGTAGCCGCCCGCCGCGCCAGCGGCGATCCCGATCGCGGCAGTCCGCACGCCGTCCCACAGCACGCCGGCTCGCAGGTCCTGCGGCGTGGAGCCCACGGCCAGCCGCACGCCGAACTCACGTGTTCGGGCGCTCACCGAAAATGCCAGGACGCCAGCGACGCCGACAACCGCAATCAGCAGGGCGATGCCGCCAAGCGCCGAGAACACGAACGCATTCAATCGCTCCGGCGCCAGGACTTCGGTGCGAATATCCTCGAGCGTGGCGGGTCGTTCGACTGCCTGATCGGCGGAGATCTCGCGGATGGTGCGCGTCACGGACGGGATCAGCACGCGCGGATCTCCTGAGGCACGCACGAAGAGACGGCTGCCGCCGTGGCCGAGCGGGTAGTACACGATCATCGACGGCTCCTGCACGACGTTGTCGTCATCCACGTCGGCGACGATGCCGACGATGCGGCTGGGCTGTGGACTTCCAAGATTGGTTCCCAGATTGGTGGGCGTCAGACGCCGGTTGAGCGCGTCACCGTTCGGGAACAGCCGCTGCGCCACGCTCTGGTTGACAATCGCCACGTGTTCTCCGCTGGTCCGATCGTGATCCGTAAAGTCCCGGCCGGCGAGAAGCGGGACGCCGAGCACGGCGAAGTACTGCGGGGAAACGTAGCGCAACCGACCCGTCGGGCTTTCTTCGCCGTTCGCGGGCTGGTATCCCTCGGCGACGAACTGCAGCCTTGTCGTGCTACGGTCGCGCCAGGGTACGCTCTCTCCCATCGCGACACCCTCTACGCCTGGCAGCTCGCCGATCCGCCGGGCAACCTCCTGCAGGACAGTTCCTCTCGACGGGTCGCGTAAGCCTGGTCCGAGCCTGTCTGGAAGGTCGATCGCCAATACGTGTCGCAGGTCATAGCCGGTGTTGGCGGTTTGCAAGGCCGTCAAAGTCGTGACCAGCATGCCGGCTGCCGCCAGCAGCACGAACGCGCATGCGATCTGCGTCGTGGCAAAGATCCGCAGACGGCGGTTCGTGCCTCGCGTGATCCGCACTCCGCCACCAGCCAGCCCTAAACCGCTGGACCGATCGGATGACGCCCTTCGACCTTGCTCAGGACGTCGAGACGGCAGCCGGGGAATGTAGGCGAGCAGCACGGCCGCCATGAGGGCCAATCCTGCTCCAAGCCAGAGCACGCCGGCGTCCACGGTGGATTCGAGCGCCCGAATGGAAAAGCGCGCGGCATAGCTGCCCGCCACCCTCACGAGCGGCCCCGCCAGGAACAGGCCGAGGCCGGCGCCAGCCGCACAGAGGACCAGGCTTTCGGCGAGGAGCGTCCGCCGGAGCGCGCCGCGCCCGGCGCCCAGCGCGGCACGCACGGCAAGTTCTGCTTCACGGCGGACCGACCGGGCCAGAATCAGGTTGGCCACGTTCGAACACGCGATGATGAACACAACCGCTGCCGCCGCCATGAGCACGAGGAGGATGGTCCGCGCCGGTGACGCGATTTGTTCCTGGAGCGTCCTGACCTGCAGGCGGATCCGAGCCTGGGGGGAGTACGCGTCGGGATGCTCTTGCAACATCGACGCGTGCAGGCTGGAAAGTTCGGCGCGCGCGGCGTCCACCGTGGCGCCTGGCGCCAGCCGGCCGAAGAGGTCCGTCATGCGGTGCTTGCGGTCGGTATTCATCGTCGCCCCGAGATGGTGGGGGCTCGTGACCATGTTCGACATGATCTCGGTCTCGGTTGGATAGGGCACCGACGGCTCGAGGACGCCGACCACGGTCGCAGGAGTTGAACCGAGACGGATCGTCTGGCCAATCACCGTCGGATCGCTGTTGAGCACGTCTTTCCAGAAACGGTGCGTCAGCACCGCCGCGCCCGCCGCCCCGGGGCCATCATCAGCAGGGCTCAACAGCCGGCCGAGTACCGGCCGAAGTCCCATCACCTCGAAAAAGGATCCGTTGACGACGCCGGCCCTCACGAGGCGCGGTTCCCTGCCGAACCCGATCAGCGTGAAACTGACGGTGGAAAAATCGCCGAAGGCGGCAATCGTCGTGGCGCGCGACTTGAAGTCATTGATTTCGGGGACCGAGAAGGTGAGGTTCTGGATGCCGAGCCCCAGGGCGCCCTGGCGGATATAGATCAGCCGATCCGCCTCGCGATTGACGAGCGGACGCAGCAGCACGCTGCGAACCACACTGAAAATCGCCGCGTTGGCGCCGATGCCCAGGGCGAGCGTCACCACCACAGTGACGGTCAGTGCCTTGGCACGGGCGAGGGAGCGCACGGCGAACCGGATATCTCGGGCGAGCGCTGCAACCTGATCGTACCAACGGCTGTACCAGACGCGCCGCATCTCGTCGCGCACGGCGGGCACGTAGCCGAACTCCATGAGGGCGGCGCGACGCGCGCTCACCGGATCCTCCCCGCGATCGATCCGCTCCTTGATGTTGATCGCCAGATGGCCGCGGATTTCCTCGTCGAGGTCGCGTTCATCGGGTCGCATGCCGCGCTCCTTCATTTCATTTGCCTGAATCCGCCGGTGCCGGGTTCATGATTCGACCGATGGCATGGACGAGCCGAGACCAGCGGTCCTGCTCGCGGAGGAGCTGCGCTTTCCCCGCGGCCGTCAGCCGGTAGTACTTCGCGCGCTGGTTGGCCTCGCTCACGCCCCATTCCGCGTTCAACCAGCCGCGCTTCACGAGACGGTGCAGCGCGGGATAGAGCGAGCCAGTTTCGACCCTGAGCAAATCGTCCGACTGCGTGCGGATGGCCTGGCCAATGCCGTGGCCGTGCTCGGGTCCCCACTGGAGGGTCCGAAGAATGAGCATGTCGAGTGTGCCTTGCAGAAGGTCAAGGCGAGGGTCGTCAGGGGTCTTGGCCATAGTCGTAGACAGTCTACGCCTTTAAGACGTAGACTGTCTACGGCTAGTTCCCGAGACACTCAACGCATCCGCAATCGTCGTCCAGGCAGTCGTAGTGTCCGGCTTTAGCCGGACCTTTCGCGAGCGGCACTGTGCACAACGATACAGCCGCGAGAGTGCTTAGTCGTTATGCTGATTGAACTTTCCTGAGCGCCCACCCATCCAGGGCCGCGTCATCAAAGCACTATCCCCGGGGAACCATGAGGAAACACCTACCGACGCTTCTGGGGCATGATGCGCTTCTGGAAGAGCAAGCACTCGAGATGGCCACCCTTCGGGCCGCTCGCAGCGATCGGCACGCCATGAAGGGCGATCGAACACCGAAGCGGTATCGGCTCGGTCCCGAAAACCCCGATGGGACGTTGCCCATCGACGTCGCTGACGGTGGCGCTGACAACTGGCGTGAGCTGGAAACCTGTCCCAACGCGGAACGGGCACAAAAGCGGATCCGACAGTTGATCGAGGAGAGTTCACAATGACTCGCACTCGGCTTCTCGCCATCTCCGCAGCGTTCGTCGTGCTGGTAACGCCGGTGATTAGGGCGCAGGAGACGCCTGGAGTATCTGCCCAGGATCTGTCCAGGTACCGGCAGTTTCAACTCGGCATGAGTCTGGTCACGGTCGCCCGACAGGCCGACATCAGTGCTGAGGCGCGCGTGATCCATCGACGCCCGGAGCTGATTCAAGACCTGATGTGGCTGCCCGCGCCCTCCCACGTTCCCGGGGCGTCGACGCAGGGAGACTCGGCAAGGAAAGTCCTTTTCAGTTTCTACAACGACCAGCTTTTCCGAATCGTGGTCACGTATGATCGGGAACGAACCGAAGGGCTGACGGCTGAAGACATGGTCGAAGCCATTTCGGCGACGTACGGACCTCCCATGGTGCCAGTGACCAGGAATAAGCCGACGTCGGCCCCAGCGGCGATCGCCAGCGACAAGCTCTTGGCGTATTGGGAAGATTCGCATTGTTCGCTCAGCCTCTTCCAGTCCTCGTACCTGTCCGCGTTTGGACTGGTGGTGCTGTCAAAGCGACTGGATACGCTGGCGCGGGTCGCGACCGTCGAAGCGATCCTGCTCGATGAGCAAGAAGCTCCCCAACGAGAAATCGAACGTCAACAGAACCAGACGGAAGAGAGCCGCGTGAAGCATGAGACGGCCAGACGCGTGAACAAAGCGACTTTTCGCCCCTGACGCGCCAGCTGTGAGCCTTCTTTGGGCCGGCGGCGCTCAGCCATCCCCGCCAAATCGCCCAGCTTCCAGGAACGCCACGATCTCGGGGTGGCCCGTCTTTCTCGCCCAGGCTGCCGGAGTTGCCCACGGTTCCGCGTCCGCTTCAATCGGATCTGCACCGCGCTCGAGCAGGAGCTTCACCATTTCGACTCGTCCCCAACGGCACGCCCATCCAAGCGGTGTGCTATGGAGCAGATCGTCACGGACGTCCAGGCGCGCGCCTCGGTCGAGCAGCAGCGTCGTATATGCGACTCGATCGCTTGCCGTGAGTCCGCCCCGGGAGGCGGCAACTTCATGGATCACGGTCGTGCCTCGTCTGCTTCGAACATTTGGATCGCACCGGTCCAACACCAGGCGAAACGCGTCGAGGTGACGAGAGCGATCGCTCTGCGGACCCAGGTACAGTCCGTTTTCCAGAATGCCGTGCCATCGTGGATCGTCCGGTGGCCAGTCGGTTGCCGCGAGCGCCAGCATCACGATCTCAGGTGAGGGAGACTCGATGGCACCCCACAGGAGATCCTGCTCGACGCTCGACCCCGGCCCGGCGATCACCGTCCTGCGTGCGGCCTTCGGCATCTTCGGCGAGGAGCCTTGCGGCATGCTCGACGAGACCGAGTTCTGCGACGGCCACTGCCGTCAACCGGCCACCGTTCTTCTCGAGGAGCGCCATCATCGATTCGTCGCGCCTCTTGTACGCTTCGTACATTGCGGAGGACGACGCGTAGACGTTGGTGTTGGGATTGGCGCCATGCGCCAACAGAATCTCAGCCATCGTGACATTGGCGGATATCGCGCACGCGCGTAGTGGTTCTCCCCACGTCGGCACGACCTCCTCCAGGCCTTCGACTCGGCCGGATTCGTCGGGGTCCAGTCCCAGGTCGAGCAGAAGCGCCAGCATGTCGGGCCGATCGGCCGCGACGGCATGGCTCACGAGGCCGCTGCCGTTGTCGAGCATGCCGTCGGCATGACGCGCACGCAGCCAGGCGGCATCTCCGGTCGCGATGGCGACACGAGCAGTTTTTGCCGCGCCGCGTCCGAGGAGCATTCCAGCAATCGATTTCATCAGACGAGGTCTGTCTGCAGGCGGCCAGAGGTGCGATTCGTCTCCAACTGCGTCCAGAGGCGTTGCGCCATTCTTCGCACGCGCTGTCGGATCTGCGCCGCGGTCTAACAGCCACCCGGCCAGCTTGGGCCAAAGGCATGCTGCTGCCCAGTGGAGCGCTGTTCGACCGTTCACATCGGCGGCGCGAACCAGCTCCGGATGCGTTTCGAGCGTCGCAATCATCGCGTCCTGGTCGCCTCGCCGGAAGGCGTCCATGAGCCCCGCAGCCACCGGGTGTGGCAACGCGCTGAGCGGAGCGGACGCGGAGCGGCGGCTTTCTTCCTCCTCGATGATCCTCGACGACCTCGTCGTAGCCACGCTCGACGGCGAGCGTGAACGCAGTGGTCGCGGCGCGATGTGGCCAGATGCCTTTTCGCGCGTCGGCGCCATGCTGCATCAGGAGGCGGACGATTTCCGGCCGCCGCTGCAGCACGGCATGGTGAAGCGCCCGATGCTCGTCGTTCTCCGCGACGTCCAGATCCACGAGCTCTGGGCGGGCCGTCACCATCGACCGCACGGTGTCGAGATCGCCGTGACGCACGGCCTCGACGAGCCGACGAACCGTCATGCCGTCGACAAATGCCTTCAGCTTGGGCCAGCTGTCAAAGCCGTGGGCGCGCGCCATGACGAGTTGCGCGTCATGGAGGGCGAAGGTCGACGGGTCGGCCTGGCGATAGTGGGCGTGCACTTCCTTCGCCGCTTCAGAATCTCCAGCGCGAAAGGCGTCGAGCAATTCCTTGGCCTGCCGCTTGAGCTGATCGAGATCGGGGCGGTTGCGAAGCGTACGGGTAGGCGGCGCGTTGCGGGGCATGATGAGCTCCTTTTCCGGCTGCGCCAGGCGTCAGCCGAGGGCCCGGTGTCCGCTCACTCGGGCAGAAAAGAGTTCATCAGTGTGTTGAATTCCGGGAACCCATATCAGAGTGGACGCAGTCCTTCCCGCGGACACGGAGGCGCCCTGATTGCGCCACGCGAAGCTTAGAGCGTCCCCTGCCACGGAACAAGCCGTAGACTGCCTACGGCTATGGCCAAGAATTACGAGAGTAGAGGAGTGCGCTTTTCATTCGGTGGCTCGCCGCCGACTCCGCAGGCTGCGCAACCCGTCACCGGCAGACGACGTCGCCGTCGTCGATGGCTCTGCCAATCAGCGCCCCTGCACCAGCGCCGATGATCGTGCCGAGCGTCTTCGATCCACCAGGAGCGATGATGTGGCCGAGCACGCCACCGCTGATGCCGCCGATGATCAGGCCGGTGGTGCCGTCGTCGCGTTGGCAGTAGTAGCGGTTGTCCGAGCCACGGTAGATGCGATCGTTTCTGCTCAGCCGTCGCGGACCGTAACGGTAGTCGTCGCGCCTGTAATAACGCGCCGCATCCCAGTAACCGTTGCGCGCGTCATAGGAATCTTCACGGCGGTCCCGTTTATCCTCACGCCGATCCCGGCGATCTTCGCGACGATCCCAGCGATCTTCCTCGCGATCCCGCCGGTCCTCGCGACGATCCCAACGATCTTCGTAGCGATCCCGGCCATACTTGCCCTGGGCCAGAAGAGACGCTGGCTGCAGGCCGACGAACGATGTCAGCAGCAATATGGCGCTTGCTTTTCTGATACGGTTCACTTGGCCCTTCCTTCGGACGGTCACGATTGACCTGAAGCGGAGGGGGCAAGTGGTATGCCGCCTGACATTGTCACGAAATTGGGCTGTTTTTCTGGCCTTCCGCGATGATCCGTCGCGGGCCGGCGCCTGCGGGGGACACACCGTACTCAAGGGATGACTGCGCTCATCTCTCGGCGCACGACTCAGGCATCCCTCAGGCTCTCGACCGGATCGAGCCGCGATGCTCGAGCGGCCGGAATCGCGGTGGCGAGAAACATGGCGAGAATGAAGAGCGCCACAGCGCTTCCGAAGGCCTCGCCATCGATCCCGAGGATGCCGTGGTACTCCGATTGAATCCACCGGCTGACCGCAACAGCGGCGCTGCCGCCCACCAGCAGGCCGATGAACGCGAGACGCATCGACTGTCGCAGGACCATCGTCAGTATCGTCCTGGGCGCTGCTCCGACAGCTATACGTATCGCGAACTCACGCGAGCGCATCGCCACGAGGTACGACGACACACCGTACAGCCCCGCCGTGGCCAGCAGGAGTCCAATCCCTCCCAGAAGCACCGCCGCGCGGGCGAGCCACAACTGTGTTGCATAAGAGCGCTCGTTGAACTCCGCGAGCGACCCGAGTTCCAGGACCGGCACGCGCGGACCAATCTGGCTGACCAATTCGCGGATGGGCCGCACAAGCGCTGACGAGGTCCCGCTCGTGCGAACGTAAAGCGAGAGTGCGGGTTCCGGTTGGATGGGTGACGGAAGATAGATCTTTGCTGCAGGAAGCTCACCCTGCTCGAGTCTCGGCTCGATAGCCGCCTCGATCACGCCGACGATGCGCACTTCGGTTGACGACTGGAAATCGCCGGTCCGTGGGGCCACGCGAAGGATGCTCCCAACTGCCGGGCCATTGAGCGCCTTCGCGGCGGTCTCGTTCACGACGGCAACCTGCGGCCGCACATGCCGATCCGCTTCCGTGAACCCGCGTCCTTCGAGGATCCGCAGGCCGACGGCGTCGAACAGCGTCACCTTCGGCGACGCCCCCTATCGTGAGCTGACCGTCTTCTGCCTTGTCGGTCGGTCGCCAGACGATCGAGGGAAGCGGAAGCCGAGCCCTGGCCAAATGTCCAGACGGACGAGTGTCGTGCGAGTCCGGCCGCTTCCACACCTGGCATTCGCGACGCTCCGGCGAGAAGCTCTCGATAGAAGACCTCACTCTCGCCTGGCGGCAGCTTCAACGGTTCAAGATCGAATCGTGCAATCAGAAGCCGATCTGCCGAGGTCCCGGCGGACGACAGCTTCAGAGCGAACCGTCGACACGAGTTGCGAGCCGGTTGCGAGGAGCGCGAGCGAGAGCGCGACCTGTGCGATCACCAGCGCACGCCGCATGCGCGACTGTCCTGGAACAGTGTCGCTGCGGGCCGCAACGGGCCCAAGGGTGCTCGCTGGCTGCTGGGCGGTGACGCGAACGGCCGGCGCCAGCCCGAACGCCAGCGTGGTGACGGCGGCGGTCACGACGGTGAACATGAGCACGGTCGTATCGAGGGGAAGTGGGATGTCCCACGGGGTTGCCGCCAGCTGGAGGCCCCACCAGGCGATCGGAACGGCAACCGCGGTCGCCAGCACCGCAAGCAGACGCACTCTCGATGAGCAGCTGGCGAACAATCCTGCCGCGTCCCGCGCCAATCGCCAATCGGATGGCGAGCTCTCGCTGACGCTGCGACCCGCGCGCCAGCATCAGGTTGGCGGCGTTTACACAGGCGATCGCGAGCACCAGGATCGGGATGGGCATCACGACCGCAATGCCGATAGGCCAGTTCCTCGGATTCACCCTCCAGACGCGAAGCACCTCAGCCCGTGTTTCCTGCGACGGTTCACCCTTCGATGCGGCAATCCCGCGCGCCAGGGCCGCGGCTCCGGCCTGGAGCTGCGGCAGTTCCACTCTATCCATCAGTCGACCCACGAATTGGAAGTCGCGTTCCTGACGCCGCCGCTCCGCGGCGCTGAGCGGCAAGACACCGTCGGCCAGCCACATGGGAAGCCAGACATCAGGCGGCCGGCCCACGGCCATTCGGCGGGGTCCAGGAGGCCTCGGCCGATCGATGCCTTCAAAGAGCGGGGGAGCGACGCCAACGATCTGCACAAACCTGTCGGCCACGCGGATCGTCCGGCCGACCGCGGACGGGTCGCCGTCGAACTCACGCAACCAGAGGCTGTGCGCGATCACCGCAACCTCGGCATGCGTGTCTGCGTCGATCGAGGTGAACATGCGGCCCAGCGCCGGGCGCACGCCGAGGACGTCAAAGTAGTTGGCTGATGCCAGGACGCCTCGCACCGATCGAGCGTCCGGCAGTGCGACGGTGGTGTCTCCGATGGCGTAAGCAGCAAGGCTCTGCACGCCGGCGAATCCCTGGCGGGCGATCTCGTAATCGGCGGGCGCCGCCATCCGGATCCAGCAGTCAGGCCGGCCGCAGTTCCTGAGCATCGTGACGCGAGCCAGCCGGTGCTGCGCCGTCACTTCCGGGAAGGGAAGGACAAGCAAGGCGTTCAGCACCGCGAGCGCGGCGATGGTCACCGCCATGCCGATGGCGAGACTTCCGACAACCCAGATCGAGTAGGACCGTGATGACCTCAGGGATCGAGACGCGTATCGGATGTCCTGAGCCACGGCGTCGACCCAGGCACCGGTCGCGCTCGAGCGCACGTGCTCTTTCACCTGCTCGACTCCACCGAAATCGGCGAGGGCCGTGCGGCGGGCCTCGGCTGGCGACATGCCGGCGCCGACTCTGGCCTCAATCTCATGGTCCAGGTACGACTGCAGCTCATCGTGCACCGCGCGTTCCCACGAAGCAGGGTGACGCCATCGGCGGAATGCCGCGCAGATGCGAGACCACACGGTCATCAGGCGCCCTCAATGACACGCGCCACGGCGAGCGTGATCGTGTTCCAGCGCGCCTGCTCGGCAGTCAGCTGCCTGCGGCCCGCCGCGGTGATGGCGTAGTACTTCGCTCTGCGGTTGTTCTCGGAGGTGCCCCAGTCGCCCGACGCCCATCCGCGCTCCTCCATACGCTGGAGCGCAGGGAACAACGACCCGGGCGCAACCTGAAATACATCGCCTGTCAGGTCGCGCAGCCGCTGCATGATGCCCCAGCCATGCATCGGCTCGCGCATGAGAATGCGCAAGATGAGCAGATCCAGCGTTCCTTGCGGAATGTCCTTGCGGTCTCGCAACGCGTTGCTCCTATCGGATGCCGATAGAAGATATGTTCAGGTCGACTCGATGTCAAGTTGCCGTGACAGCTATCGACGGTTACATGTCGATGGCCGACTCAACGGCGACCGCGGCTGGCAGGGGTTGTGCACTCAAGGCGCACCCCGGGGCACGTATGTCAAGATGCCTCCAAGGAGCCGCGTTGATGAAGCTGAACGATTTGTTGCTGTCCGAGTTCGATCGCGAAGTCGCCCGCTCGCGCAAGGCGCTCGAGCAGATGCCAGACGGGAAGAAGGAATGGAAGCCTCACGACAAGTCAATGCAGTTTGGCTACCTGTGTGAGATGGTCGCGACCATCCCGAATTGGATCGCCTTGATGATCAGCCGCGACGACCTCGATATCGCGCCGAAAGATGGTTCACAGATCAAACGGGAAACGTTGAACACGCGAGACGACTACTTGAAGGCGCATGACAAGGCGTCAGCCGACGGACGCGCGGCACTTCAGGGCGCGACCGATGAGCATCTCAAGAAGCCCTGGAAGCTGTTGGCGGGAGGAAATGTCGTGCTCGAGATGTCGCGGCACGACATGGTGAGCGACACGCTGAATCACCTCGTGCACCATCGTGGACAGATGACGGTATATCTGCGGCTGATGGGCGCCAAGGTCCCCGCGCTGTATGGGCCGTCGGCTGACGACAAGAGCTTCTAGATTCCGTTCTGTTCGCTGCGCCGGCCCGCTAACAAACTCCAACGTATTGTGGTTAGCGAGTTACGCCGGCGATATCCTGCTTCTTGTCTTCACCCGCTAGACCAGCAGTGCGGCCTGTAACAGGAATCCTCGCTTCCTAAATTACGTTCACCGCGTCCCGGCTTGTTGCCGTAGAATTCCGGCAAGGCCGAAGGGCGGCCCACGGTCCGCGTAAAGGGTCGAACCCACCCCTGTGACCTCTTCATAGTCAGAAACCCTGACTTCCAGCCCGAGAGACGCGGACGCCGGGCAACGATGGAAGGAAGGGTGTATGTCGAAACTCCCCGAACGCGCGTCCCTCGAATATCTCAAGAAGCTGGCAAAGGATCGGCTGCGGGAACTGCGCCAGACTGACCCCCGGGCGAAGCTCGCCGCGGCTTTGCTCGCTGTCGCGCAGGACCACGGTTTTTCAAGCTGGCGTGCGCTGAAAGCCGAGCTCGATCAGCGGCAGCAGCGGGAAGTCGCCCGTTTCTTCGCGGCCTGCGCCGGAGGCGACGTCGACGTGCTGCGCAGTTTCCTCACGAACGACCCAGCGATGGCTCGTGCGAGCAATCCTGCCGCGCCGCACCCGGGCTGGACCGGGCTGCACGCGGCGGCCAAGAGCGGGCACCTGCAGGCCGTCAGGTTGCTGCTCGAGCATGGCGCCGATCCGAATGCACGCGAGGCCGGCGACAACACCTACCCGCTGCACTGGGCTGCCGCTCTCGGTCACCTCGACGTCGTTCGTCTGCTTCTTGATTCCGGAGGCGACGTTCACGGCATAGGCGATGTGCACGAGCTCGACGTCATCGGATGGGCAACTGTTACTGACGCGCCGGGCGACGATCCCGCCAGGATGGCTGAACAGCGACGGGAGCTGTTGACGTTCCTGGTCGAGCGCGGTGCGCGGCACCATATCTTCTCCGCCGTGAGCACCGGCGACCTGAACCTGATTCAGGAACTGGTGGAACAGAATCCTGATGCGCTCGACCGTCGCCTGTCGCGCTTCGAACGCGGCCTGACGCCGTTGCATTTCGCGATCAGCCGCAAGCGCTACGACATTCTTGCACTCCTGATCGAACTGGGCGCTGACCTCGAGGCCAAGGACATGAGCGGTCAAACCGCGCTCGAGTCTGCGATGCTGCGGGGGGATCGCGAGGCGATGATCCCGCTGCACGCAGCCGGGGCGAAGCAGCCGGACGCGCCGGCCCCGTCGAGCTTCAAAGAGAGCATGACCAGGCTGGCTCACTCCATCAGGAAAGGTGTCCCGACCATTCTTGTGCCAGATGTTGCGCGGACACTCGACTGGTATACCTCGATCGGGTTCACAGAAGTCGCGCGATACGGGGACGGCGGCCTGGTGAACTTTGGCATCGTGTCGTTCGGCCAGGCCGAGGTAATGCTGAATATGCACGGAAAAGCTGGCGCACACGACGCGAGCCTGTGGTTCTACACCGACCAGGTCGACAGCCTGTATCAGCTCCTCAAATCGCGCCAGCTCGAAGCAGCCCGCGCTGCGCTAGGTGATGAGCCTGGAGGGAACACAGGGATCGAGTTCACGCAGGACATCGAAGACATGTTCTACGGGGCGCGTCAGTTCTGCATTCGTGATCCGAACGGCTACGAGTTGTATTTCATTCAAGCCACCGGCGGGTAGGGTCGCTGACCACGATCGCCCCTCAGGATCCGGCGAACGGGCATTACCGCCCGTTCGCCGCCGTCTGCGTCTTGAGCGTGACGTTCCAGTCCGGCGTCGCGGCTCCTTGCAGGTGCCGGATGAAGAAATCGGTACTGACGGCGCTGGCCGTACTCGACGGGGCCGGTCGTGCGTCCCGCGCCGTGGCCCTCGCCAGGCATCACGAGCAGATCGAACATCTTGTTCGCCTTGATGAGCGCGTTCACCACCTGCATGGTCGACGCGGGATCGACGTTCATGTCCAGTTCGCCCACGACCAGAAGGACCTGGCCCTGGAGCCGCCATGCGTTGTCGACGTTCGAGGATCGCCCGTACGACTCATCGAGCGGCCATCCCATCCACTGCTCGTTCCAGCCGATCTTGTCCATGCGGTTGTCGTGACAGCCTGCGTACGACACCGCGACCTTGTAGAAGTCGGGGTGGAAGAGCAGTCCGCCGAGCGAGTTCTGCCCGCCCGCCGAACCGCCGTAGATCCCAACGCGTGTGATGTCGTAGTAGGGATACTTGGCCGCGGCCGCCTTGTGCCAGAGGATTCGATCGGGAAATCCCGCGTCGCCGACGTTCTTCCACGCCAGGTCGTGAAAGGCCTTCGATCGGTTCATCGTCCCCATCCCGTCGATCTGGACGACGATGAAGCCGAGCTCGGCGAGGGCTTGCATGCCGATGACCTTGTCGCCGGATGAATGCGCGCCGAACGGCCAGAACGTCTTCGGCACGAACGAACTGTGCGGACCGGCGTAGATGTTCTCGATGACCGGATACTTTTTCTTCGGATCGAATTTCGTCGGGCGGACGATCACACCCCAGATGTCGGTCTTGCCGTCGCGGCCCTTGGCGGTGAAGACCTCCGGCGGCTTGAAGCCGGCAGCGAGGAGGGCCGAGATGTCCGGCTTCTCCAGCGTCGCGACGAGCGATCGATCGCTCGCGCGTCGAAGTTCGGAGACATTCGGCAGGTCGACGCGCGAGTAGGTGTCGACGTAGTACTGCATGTCCGGCGAGAAGCGCACGTCGTGACTGGCATCCGCCTCGGTCAGCGTCGTGAGGTTGGAGCCATCGAAATCGATCCGGTAGAAGTGAACGAAATACGGGTCCTTTCCCGGATACATGCCGCTGGCGCTGAACCAGATCTGCCGCTTGTCCTCGTCGACCTTCGAGACGCCGCGAACGACCCACTCGCCGCGGGTAATCTGATTCTTCACCCGGCCGGCGACGCCATCGTAGAGATAGAGGTGATTCCATCCATCCCGTTCGGACATCCAGATGATTTCCTTGCCCTCGTTCTTCACGTCGTGAGTGAACTTGCGCCAGCTGTTGAAGAACGTCTTCGGCTCTTCGGAAACGACCGCGCGCGTGGCGCCTGTCGACGCGTCGACCTCGATCAACCGGATCGCCTGATGGCCTCGCTGTGTGTACTCGAAGGCCACCGTCTGGCTGTCCTGGCGCCACGACAGGCGTGACATCGTGTACGGATTGGGAAAGAGCTCGTTGGGCACGACCAGTTGCTTCGCCGGCTGGACGTGAAACACGCGCGGCTGGTCGAAGTCGACCGCATCACCAGGCTTTACGTAGAGCTGCTCACGCAATACCGGCTGGACCTGATCGGCTGGTGACGATTCGACACGATAGACGATCCGGCGGTAGCCCGGTCGAACGCGATAGGCGGCGAGCTTCAACGAGTCTGGCGACCAGACGATCGACTCGGGATCGTAGGCCTCACCCTCCGAGCCGTCATTGCTGAGCGCAGTCACCGTACGGCTGCCGACCGGCCGCACCACGACGTTGAAGTTGCTGACCAAGGCTTCCCATTTGCCGTTTGGAGAACGTTTGGGCCGATTGTCCGGGGGCACGGCCGTATCGCGCGACGTGCCGAAGCTGCGAGGCTGGCCGCCGCGTCCGCCACCTTCAGCACGACGACTACATGCGTAGTCATCGAGACGGCATGTCCAGCCTGATTCGGCGAAGTTGACCTCGATTGCGCGCTCGCCGTTCGAGAAACGGAATGAGTCGAAGGGAAGCTGGAGAGCTGAAAAGGTCTCGCCTGTGGCTGTGCTCAGGCCCGCCGCCAGCTTTGCGTGATCGAACGCGGGCCGGCGTTCCTGGGTCTCCGCATCGATCATGACGAACTCGAAACCGCCCTTGACCGTCTTGCGATAGTAGAAACGCGAGGTGTTGTCGACCCAGGTGACCGGGTCGGCGAGACCGACGGTCAGGTGCATCCAGCGCTCGCGAAGAGTGAGCGCGCGGTCGTAGTCCGGCACAGCAACCTGCGCCCGAACGTCTGTCACCGTGAGCAGCAACGCCGCGACCGTGGTCGCGGCGAGACGGGCCGTGAATCGCATGGTTCCTCCGCCTTACTTGAGATGCTCTTTCAACCAATCCACCCACCGCCGATCGACGTCCCGCTGGTGCACAGGATCAGTCGGACTGTGGCCGGGCAGCGGGTAGCCAATGAACTGCACGGGCACACCGTTGTCGCGCAGCGCGTGATACAAGCGGTACGACTGCATGATCGGCACGCGGTAGTCGCCGGTCAGCGCGAGGATCAGCGTAGGTGCCTTGATTCGTGTCGCGTACGTCATGGGGGACTGCTCGATGGCCGCACGCATTCTCGCCGCGTCGGTATACGGCGATCCGCCGAGCCCGCTGGCGCGGCGAACGTTGGAGTCACCCAGGTCGTACTGATCCATCGTGCTCGTCACGGCCGCGCCCGCGACACCGGCCTTCCACACGTCGGGGTAGTTTCCGAGCAGCCAGGTCGTCATGTAGCCGCCGTACGACCAACCGGATACGGCAATGCGCGTCTCGTCCACGATGCCGCGCGACTTGAGATACTCGACCCCGGACATCACGTCGCGCCCAGGACCCGCACCTGCGTCGTTCCAGATCGCCGACATGAACGCGTTCCCGAGGTTGTCGCTGCCGCGGTAGTTCGGCTCGAAGACGATCCACCCTTGCGCGGCGAGCAGCTGCGACCTCGTCGAGAACGATTCCTTCGTTGACGCACGCGGTCCGCCATGGATGTACAGAACGAGCGGGTAGCGCCGGTTCTTCTCGAAGTCGGGCGGATAGGTCACGACGCCGTCCATCTTGAAGCCGTCCGGGCCGTCCCACTTGACGGTTTCCGCCCGGCCGAGATTCATAGAGGCGATCCCCGCATTGAAGTCGGTCAAACGCTCGGGTGGGGCGGTCGCCGACGGCCGCCAATAGGCCTCGTTCGGCCGGCCAGGGGTGCTCGCCACGAACGCGTAACGCCCATCGTTGCTCGTGGTGACCGAGAGGCTGCCGAATCCTGCCGCGACGACGAGATCGCCGAAATCCAGTTTGCGCGCGGCGCCGTCGATGGGCTGGATCCACACACCTGTGCGCGTTCCGTCGGCGGCGCCGACCAGCAGCGACCGGCTGTCTTTCATCCACGTGGCGGTCAGAATGTGGCGGTCGAGCCCGCTCGTGACACTGCGTCCTTCGCCGCCTGTCGCGGGTGCCACGACAATCTCGGTGTTGTTCTTCGTCTGACCTCCACGGGGAAACCAATACGCGATTTGTTTCCCGTCGGGTGAGACCTGCGGCTGCGCTTCGTTATGCGTCCGAGTCGTGAGCGAGCGAATCTTGCCCGTCTCGACGTCCACCAGCTGAATGGTGTTCTGATCGAAATCGCCGGAGTAGGCCGTCGGCCGCCGTTCGATGGCGATCGTCTTTCCATCAGGCGACCAGGACGGCTGGGGAGGCGGGGCGCCGGGAGGGTAGGTGATCGGCAGCGACCACGACCCCGAGGTGATGCGGCGTGCCTGTCCACCCTCGGCTGGCACCGTCCAGAGGTGCGAGGCCATTGGCGTGTCCACCTGCAGAAAGCTGTTGTTCTGGATCTCGAACGAGCGGTTGAACCGCTCCTTGCCTTCGCGTTTCGGCGGCTCGTCGAGCGCCGCGTAGGCGAACGCGCCGCCATCGGGACGCCACGAATACGTCTGCACGGCGGTCGGTGACGTCGTCACCTGCCGTCGCCTCGCCGCCGCTTATCGGCAGAACGAAGAGCTGCGCGCGGTTTTCGACGGCTGCAAGAAAGGCGAGCGACGCGCCATCGGGCGACCAGGCGGGGGAAGTCAGCCCTCGTCTCGAGCTCAGCACACGATGCGACTTCGTCGCGATATCAACCTGAACGAGCTCAGGGTCGTACCGATTCTCCTCGAGGTTCGCGCGGCTGACGACGATGGCGACCGAACGGCCGTCAGGGGCGATCGCCGGGTCGGAGACCCGCACGATTTTCGATGGCGTATCGAGATCGAAGCGAGGACCATTTGCCGTCGAGGTGACGGTTAGCAGCAGAGCCACGATGGAGGTCCGGATCAGCATGGACATCGCGCATCTCCTGAGAGTGTGGACCGCATCCGAATGGCAGAGTCTCGCACAGGCCCGGGCCGTGGCGCCACCAAAGGCTGTGCCGTCGATGGAACAGCCCCGAACTGCTGGCTTGACTCGCGACCATCGGTGCTGCGCGGTCGTCATAACCAGGAAGGGAGGTACACGTGTCAGGAAGTACGATCGTACGAACAAGCTGCTCACCTCATCGACCCCGCACAACTGGAAACGATCAACGTGCTCGGTCCGACGATTCAGTTTCTGACGCAGCCGGAAGAACTCAACGCGCCGTGCATCATGCGGGGGACCATCCCGGCCGGCGTGTCCGTCCCGCTGCACAAACATGCGGATCCGGAAACATTCCTCATGATCTCTGGCAGCGTCGAGGGACTCATCTGCAGGAACGACGCATTCGAATGGGTCAGGATCGGCCCTGGCGCGATCTTCCATGTGCCGACCGATGCGAAACATGCCTGGCGCAACCTGGGTCAGACGCCTGCGGAGATGATCATCGTCAGCACTTCGAGGATGGGCCGTTTCTTTCAGGAACTGGGTACGCCGGATGTGCCCGGTGCGCCGCCTGCGCGACCGTCAGAGGCAGAGATTCACCGCTTTCTGAACGTGGCCGCCAGATATGGTTACTGGAACGCGAAGCCGGAGGAAAACGCGCAGGGTAGGGATTCGAGTCTGAAAGTTCGACACTGAGCGCGAAAATGACTCGGCTCGGTTCGTAGTTCGTGGTTCGTCGCTCGTGGCTCGAAGAGCATTTTCACTGATCTGGCTCTCCACGACGAGCGACGAACTACGGCTGGGCCACGCGGGTGCGGTCGATGTTCGCTCAGGTCGTAGAGGCCTTCAAACCCTGGAAGTAGGCATTCGCTTTCGCAATGGCCTGGTCGATCTTCGAGAAGGTCTCGGCTCCTTGTGCGTTCAGCTTGTCCGCCTGCGGCTTCAGTGATGTCATTGCAGACGGCGTCAGATCGCTGCCGAGAAACGTGATCTGGTCGGCGAGCTGTTTTCGGAGCGGCTCCATCGCTCCGCCGGCGTCTCGCAGGGACGCCAGGACGCTACCAAACTCCTGCTGACTGGCCGCCAGCCGCTGCTGCGCCTGCTTCTGGAGCTCGGGATCCTGAATGCCCTTGATGGACTCGGCGCGCCCACTGAAGTACGTATCACCCGTCTTCTGCATCGCCTCGACCTTCTCGCGTGCTTCGGCGACCTTGTCGTTCATGGAGTCGGACGACTTGATCAGCTTCTTGTAGTCGCCTTTCATGTCCTTCGAGGGCTGCGTGACAAGGGCGTTATACGAGTCGAGCGTCTTCTGCAGCTGCGTCTTGCCGTTGGTCAACGCCTGAGATGTGGTTCCTCCGGCCTTGACGAATTTATCGGTTTCCTTGAGACCCTGCGTCCGGCTGCGCTCCGCTGTTTGGCTCGTTTGGCCGGTCACCGCAACCGTCATCATCAGCATGGATCAGCATGACAGCGGCGGGGATGGGTGAGACTCGACTGAAGGTCCTGCGCATAGACTGCTCCTTTTGCTTCCGCACATTTCGCCCGGAAAAGAACAGGAGGTTCAAGAGGCATGCCGATGGAACTCACGGCCATTTTGCACCTGCGAGCATCCAAGAGCAGGAGATCCGCGGGATATCGTGGCGTGCCGCTGAATCCGACGTGAAAGACGCGGCTCATCCGCGCTGAGCGCTCACTCATACGCCGCCGCCTGAATGCCATAGAGCTGCGCATATTGCCCGCGCTTCTTCATCAGCTCCTCGTGGGCGCCCACTTCGATCACACGGGACCCGTCCATCACCACGATCAGATCTGCCATCCGCACGGTGGAAAACCGGTGTGACACGAGGATGGTGATGCGTCCGTCGCCGGCCGCAGCGCGCACGGCACCGGCATAACGCTCGAACAGTGCGTGCTCCGTCTCGGCATCGAGGGCAGCCGTCGGCTCGTCGAGCACCAGCACGAGCGGACGATCGCGCATGAAGCCCCGCGCCAGCGCGAGCTTCTGCCACTGGCCGAAGCTGACGTCCACACCGTCCGGCCACGCCGGACCGAGCTGGCTCTCGAGACCCGCAGGCAGCCTGGCGATCACGTCCTCGGCGCCCGCACGGCTCACGGCGCGCGTGACGGCTGGCTCGTCGGCGATGCGCGGGAGGTCGCCGATGCCGATCGTCTGACGCGCCAGGAACTCGAACCGGAAGAAATCCTGGAACGCACCGGCCATGCGGGCACGCCAGTCCACAGCGGGGATGCGAGTCAAGTCGTTCCCGTCGATCAGGATGCGGCCGCGCGTGGCGTCGTACATCTTGGCGAGCAGCTTGACCAGGGTCGTCTTGCCCGCCCCGTTCTCGCCGACAATCGCCACGACCCTGCCGGCGGGCAACGCGAGATTGATGTCGTCGAGAACGAGTCGATCGGTCCCTGGATAGGCGAACGACACGTGCTCGAACCGGATGCCGTCCGCGAGACGATCCGGCGCAGGTCGATCGGCGGCCGCGACGATCGAGGCCGCGTAGTCCTCGAGCCAGGCGAGGCGCTTGGCGGAATCCATCCAGAACCGCAGGAACCCTATCTCACCTACGGTGGCGCCGACGTAGTAGGAGAGTCGCGATCCCGCGGCCAGGACCAGGAGGACGTCCGCGGCTGGCGCGCGGAGCGTTGACGACACGAAGACGATCGCGCCCACATAGGCAGTGCCGAAGATTGCCCACGCCAATGTGTGCCATGCCGCTGACGTCCATCGCGCACCCCGGACGGGCCGGTTGCCGGCTTCAAACGCCTGACGGCGGTTCACGGCAAGACGGTCGCCGATCCCAATGACGCGCACCTCCTTGCCGGGCGTTGCCATGGTCGCCACGTCGAACAGGTGGCGCGCCAGCCTCGACAATGAGGCGCCGCGCTCGAATGCGGTTCGCTCAACTGCCGGACGCCAGGACGACGTGAGCACCGTCGGCAGCGCAAAGATCGCGAGCAGCGACAGCGCCGGGTGAATGGACATCAGCAGAGCGATCGTCACCGCCAGACGCAGGATCCATCCGCATGTCGAGAAGAGCGACATGTACATGTGGTCCAGCATGAAGACCTGGTTGCGGAGCACGGACAGGCGGTCCAGGTACTCGGGGCGTTCCTGGTGCGCGATGGTGGTGATCGAAGCCAGCAGCCGCGCTACGTGTGACTCGAGCGCGATGGTGACCTTGTCGCGGAACCGGCGCTGCACACGGGTGCTGACGGTCTGGAGGAACCACGTCGCGGTGGCGGACACGCCGATTGCCACGGCTGCGAATCGGACGAGGCGCCAGTCCCCTGCGATGGTCCCTTCGCCAATCAGCATGAACCAGTAAGCGAGGAGCGCGTCCGGAAGCGCCGACAACACCGCCAGCGTGAAGGCGGCCAGGATCAGCGTTGGCTCATGGTGATAGCCCAGCTTGCACACCCGCCACATCGAGGAGAGGGCCGGCGGCAGATCGTCGCGCTTCAGCGTCTGCTCAGGCGAGGACGTCATAGCTCCTGCCTTCTTCGTCTTCGGCGCCGAAGCGCTGCGCCTGAAGATCGAACATCGTGCGGTAGCGCCCGTTCAGAGACATCAGCTCGTCGTGCGTGCCAAGCTCGACGACTCTTCCTTTCTCGAGCACGCAGATGCGGTCGGCCTTTCGGACGGTCGAAAAGCGATGCGAGATCAGGATCGTCGTGCAATGGCGCGTTGCCGCCAGGATGCGCTCGAAGATCTCCGCCTCGCCGCGCACGTCGAGCTGCGCGGTCGGCTCATCGAGCAGAACGACACCGGCGCCTATCTTGACGGCGCACAGCGCGCGGGCGAGAGCCACGCGTTGCCACTGGCCGCCGGAGAGGTCGATGCCTCCTTCGTACCCTCGCGCTACGATCGTGTCGAGCGACGCCAGCGCGGATGCGCCAGCGCCTTCCAGCGCCTCGCGCACGACATCGTCGGGCGCACCGCCGGGCGCGACGTTGTCGCGCAAGGGGAGCTCGAAGCGCGTGAAATCCTGGAAGACCGCGGTCAGCCGCGACCGCCATGCACCGATGTCCAGGTCGCGCAGGTCCAACCCGTCGATTTCGATCGCACCTGACTGTGGGTCATAGAGCCGGCAGAGCAGCTTGGCCAGGGTGGTCTTGCCCGCGCCGTTCTGCCCGACGATCGCAAGTGAGGAACCCGCGGGAATCGTGAGATCGAAGCCGTCCAGAACGGTGGAGCCCCCCGGGTAGGCAAAGCCGACGTTGCGGAAGCGGATCTCGCGCCCCGGCAAACCGGCCGACGGGCGTCGCCCTGACTCAAGGTGACCCGCTGAGGCCATGGCCGGCTCCAGGCGGGATACCGCCGCAACCGGCGCTGACGCGCCGTCCAGCGCCCAGCTCAACCCGCCGAACGCGATGGCGGACGTGCCCACGACGCATTGGCCGTAGACGACGATCTCGCCAAGGCTGATGCGGCCGTCAGCCGCGGCAGACACCAGCGACCAGAGCACGAAAACGTTGGCCGCGGTGACCAGCAGCAGGCACCAGAGAAGCGGCCGCTCGCGGAGCCGCGTCGCCTCGTATTGCAGCTGGTGCAGGCGCGTACGCCGCGCGACGAACCGGTCGATCGTCCAGTCCGCGAGACCGAACAAGCGCAACTCCTTGCTCGCCGGCGGATCGACGGCAAGACGGTAGTTGTATTCGGCGACCCGCTGCGCGCTGCGGACTTCATCCGTGTTGCGGTCCTGCCAGACGGCGCTCTCGCGCAGCAGGCGATGGGTTGCGAGCCACGCGCCACCGAGCACCAGTGGTGCCCACCACGCGTAGCCAAACAGGACGAGCGCGGCGGCGAACCCGCCGACCATACCGACCAGGCCATCCGCGATGAAGTCCATCGAGTACGACAGCGGGGGGCCGGTCATACCGAGATCGAAGTCGCGCGCGACGGTAAGGTCAGCGGTCAACCCAGGGTCTTCGAGATGGCCCATCCCCGGCGGCCGGATACTCGCCTCCGTCAGGCGTTCGTACAGGAATGCCGCCGTGCGATCGCCCAGGTTGTGGCTGATGGCCGTGTGAATCGGGCCCAGCACCTGCAGCAGGACGAAGACGATGCCTCCGACTGCCAGCGGGCCGGTGAGTGCCTCTCCGTGCTGCACGGCCGCGACCAGCGCACCCATGGCGATCGCGAAGAGCGGCGGCAAGCCGCCCCGGAGGAGGAGCACCGCCCACCATGCGAATGCAAGGAGGCCATCAGCCTTGGGCAGCGCAGCGAAGAACTTCCACTCCTGACGCTGACGCAAGCGCGGCAATACACTCACGAGCCCGATCGCCATCCCGTCGATTCTCTTCGAGATCGCCTCGCGCTGGATTGTAGGAATTTGAACCCCAGGCTCGGTTCAGGCGGCCGTGAGATGCCCCAATCCCATTCGCCCAAGCAGAGCCTTGAATCGTGGATCCTCGCGCACCGGATCGAATTCCACCGCGGCTGTGATCAGCACCAGCGAACCGTCCCGCTCGTCGAAGGCGCGATCGAGCCACGTGAAGACACCGCCGAGATCGCCGAGACCGAGGTGTATCAGCGCAATCCACATCGCGGGAACATAGCCCTGCGATGCGCGCGCCGTGAGCTCCTGGAGGAGAGACATCGCCCGATCGCGGTTGCCGGAACGGCCGTACGCGTAGCCGAGGACGCCAATGTGGTTGACCGAGCGTCCGCCCAGCTCGATGGCCTTGTCGAACTCTGCAAATGCGCGGTCGTATTGCTCAATCTGCGTGCACACGTCGCCGAGGGCATAGTGCGCGAACGCAAACGATGGCTCGACTGCAAGGACCCGCTCGAAATGTTCGACTGCGCGAGCGTAGTCGTGACGGAAGTAGTGGAAGTAGCCAATGAGCGTTCTTACCTGCAGATGCAGAGGGTCCAGCCGCTCAGCCTCGTCCAGGCCTGCGCGGGCACGGTCGAACTGCCGCTCGAGCAGGATCAGCCGCCACGCGTCCGAGAAGTGGGCGGCAGCCGAACCGGGCCCCAGCTCCAGGGCGCGGGCCAGCCCAGCCTCCGCCGCCCTCCGATCCCAATCGTGGTTCATCGCGATTGCCGCGCGAACGCGATGCGCATCAGCCAGGTCCGGGTCGAGCTCGAGCGCCTTCTCGACCGCTGACCGCGCGTGAGGCACCGTCTCGGCTGCCGACAGGATGCCCAGACCCGAGTAGAGCCAGATGTGACCTTCTGCGAGCGCGGCATACGCAGGGGCAAATGAGGCGTCCTGCGCGATGGCGTGACGGAACTCCACCATCGCCCGCTTCATCGAATCCTCGTTCCACTTGTTCAGGGAATACATCCCTTTGAGATACGCGTCGTGGGCGTCCGCGTCGTACGACACGCGCCTTGGCGTTGCCATGTGCGCCGTCGCTACCGAATGCGTGTCCGCGCCACCGAGTCCACTCTTCAGCTCGTTGACGATCGTCGCCGCGATCTCGTCCTGAATCGCGAACACGTCCGAGAGCTCTCGATCGAATCGTTTGGACCACAGCTGGTAGCCGTCGCCGGCGTTCACGAGCTGGGCGGTGACACGCACGCGGTCACCCGACTTGCGCACGCTGCCCTCGAGCGCGGTGCCGACACGCAATCGCCTTCCGATCTCGGTGACTTCCAGGTCTTTGCCCTGAAAGGCAAACGCCGAGGTCCGCGAGATGACGCGCAATCCGGACACTGTCGTCAGCGTGTTGATGATCTCCTCGGTAAGGCCGTGACAGAAGTACTCCTGATCCTTCTGAGGACTCATGTCCGCGAACGGCAGCACGACAATCGAGGACGGCATCCGCGAGTCGGCGGGAATACTCGTCGACGTGTCGCTGCGTACCCCAGTCGCATCGGCCCGTCTCACGTCCAGCAGGAGATCGCTCGCCGATTGATAACGTCGCTCCGGATCCTTTTCGATCGCTTTGTCGATGATCGCCTCGACCATGAAGGGAAGCGCGGGATTCAGCGATCGCGGCGCGGGGTGGCGCCGATTCAGGAGTTGATCGAACACCGCGGCCAGCGTCTCACCGTCGAACGGGGGCCGGCCGGTCGCCATTTCGAAGAAGACGACTCCCAGCGCGAAGAGGTCGGAGCGCTGGTCCAGCGTCCTGCCCAGCGCCTGTTCGGGCGACATGTAGCCCGCCGTACCGAACGTCATACCGGTGCGCGTCTGATCGGTCGCGATCGTCACGGCCTCCGGGTCGTGTGCCGAAGCGGGCGCAAACAGCTTCGCCAATCCGAAGTCGAGAATCTTGACGCGATCGTCTTCGGTGATCATGACGTTGCCGGGTTTCAGGTCCCGATGCAGGATTCCCGCCGCGTGCGCGCAGGCGAGGCCCTCGGCCATCTGAGACGCAAAGGACAGCGTTCTCGGGAGCGGCAGCGGCGCCCCGGCATCCAGGAGCTCACGCAGGCTCCTGCCGTTGACGAGCTCCATCGTGATGAAGAGCAGTCCCTCTTCTTCCTCGACCGAATACAGGTGAACGATGTTGGGGTGATTGAGGGCTGCGGCTGCGCGGGCCTCCCACTGGAATCGCGACCGGCGATCCGGTGAATCCGCGACTTCGGGTCGAAGAAGCTTGAGCGCCACGCGCCGCTCGAGCTTCGTGTCGGATGGCGACGTAAACCTCGCCCATGCCGCCGCGGCCGCGCGGTTCGAGCACGACGTAGTGGCCGAGCCGCCTGCCGATGAGAGCCTGGCCCTGGGCCACTAGTGCTTCGCCAGTGAAGACGTGCGTGCAGGCGGGTACGACGTCTGGCCGCACTTGCAACGCCCGGCTTCAGGGCTCCCCCGGTGCCAGACGCGCGTTCTGCACTCGGGGCAGGACCACGTCTGGTCGAACGTTTCAATGCGTTTGAGTGCGGCTTCCACCTCGCCCGCTCCAGACCGGCGCCGGCTGCCATGGACCTCGACGTTCAGCGTCGCGCCCACGTCTGCTTCCAGGTTCTTGAAGAGCGGCTCGACCGACTCCAAAAACGGCTTGGCCTGATCCTTCAGCGAACGCCGCAGCCCCTTGAAGAGCTCGCCAATCTCGCGCTTGTCGTTCGCCTGGCCTCGTCGAAACGGCAGCGGTGCCCAGAGCGCCTCGCAGACCTCCTGCAGGAGCTCCTCCAGCGCGCGCCGCGCCTTGGCGGCCGCGCCGTGCACGTCGCCGCTGTCGAGCCGCTCGCGGGCCGCTGCGAGAATGCCCGACGGTTCATACCTCGTCGTTCGCGGCCCGGACTCGTAGCTCCATGACGTCAGCTCGAGGCGTCGCCATGAGGGCGCGCGACGGCTGAGGTGCTCGTAAAACTGCTGATCGTGGGTGAGGACGATGATCTGCCAGCCCGAGAATTCGTCGGCAAGGAGCTCGGCGAGCCGGCCGCGATGCTCGACGTCGAAACTGTTGATCACGTCGTCGAGCACGAGAAAGCCGAGCTGCTGATTGAACTCTTCCGCCATCGCCAGGAACAGGGCTATCGCGAGCGAGTTCAGATGCGACTCGCTGAGGACGCCGTGAGGAGGACGCTGGCGGGACCCGTAGAATTCGACGGCGAGCTCGACGCCCTTGGCCGTCCACGGCTCGATGCTCACAGCTTCGGCCAGGTTCTCTCCCGGGTGCAATGCGGCATAGAGCTGGGCCACACGCCGGCTGATTCGTTTCAGCAGCTCCGCGAGATCCTCCTTCTGCTTCGATTGATACGCGTCGAAGACCCGGTCCGCAAGATTGAACGCCTGGAGTGCCCGGGCGGCCTTCTTTTCACCGAGCCGCCACGTCTTGATCTGTTCGCACAAGGCGGCCAGCATCAGGAGTTGTGTGTCACGTGTGTTGACTGACGAGGATGCCAACTTCTGAGCCAGCTTCCCTGCAGCTTGATCCCACTTCCGAAGCTCGGCCAGGTAGCCAGTGATCGCCTTGACGTCGATAGGAATGAGCGCATCGAGGCTGTTCTGGAGCCCCTCGAGGGGAACGTCTGGGAGCGTCGGCAGATCGAGCTTCCTGGCGCGCCCGCGATTCTGAAGCGCCGATCGTCTATCGTGTGACGCGCCGAGATCGTCCGCCCATTCGGCGATCGGATCGCGGACGCGCTCCAGTTCCTGAGACGCTTCCAACACATCGACAAGTGCGCGCTCGATTTTCTTGGCCAGCTCCTTCTCGCTCACCGCCTGGCCGCACAGCGGGCATCGCCCATCGAGCGATCGCTCGTCCACGAGTCGCTTTGCTTCACGGACGAGCGTCGCGCGAGGCAGGAGCCGCGCCCGATTCGACGTCACGAGGGCGTTCCAGCGCTCGAGACCCTTGACGTCGGCGGTGGGGGTTTCCAGTGCCTTGATCTCGGCCAGCAGACTCTCACGATCGGCGGACTCCGAGCTTGGAGCGCTTGCGCCAGCCGCCGTCGCAAGCCAGAAGGGGTCGACCGCCTGATCCAGCGATTCGGGTGGGTCGACCTTCAACATCTCACAGATCTGCTGGAGGTTGCCGAGCACGCTTTCGTGCGTGACCGGCGCGTCACCGGAAGCCAGCGCATTGCGGAACGCCTGCAGTTGTTCTTCAGCCGACTTGGATTCCTTGCGCAGATCGTTCCGCGCTCGCTGGAGATCCTCGCGAAGCCGTTCGATGGCGTCGAGCCCAAGGATCTCGACGAGCGCCTTCCATTTCTCCGTCTTGGTCTTGTTGATGAAGCCGGCCAGCGTGCGCCCGCGGAGCAGGAACGTCTCCTGCCGGATGTCGTGAAAGGATTCCGGATCGCGAGCGTCGGGGAAATCGACCTTTCCGCCGAGCGTTCCGTTGGTCACGACCTCGACCCAGGTCGCGCCGTCGCCATCGCCGCCCACATGGCGCACCGCGTGCTGCCGGCCCTCGTGTGACAGGAACTCGATCTCGCCCGTGAAGTACCACTCGAGTGCGTCGGCCACCGTGCTCTTGCCCGTGCCGTTGTCGCCGTAGACGGCAATGCTTTCGCCCTTACCGAAGTCCACGGTCATTTCATCCGGGACTCCACGGAAGGCGTGCATGACGAGCCGCTGGATTCGCTCACTCACCGGCAGCGTCCTCAAAAAGCTTGCGGATCGCCTGCGAGCGATCGGCCTCGTCTTTCTTCAGGACTTCTTCGAACCGCTGAGCGAAATCCGGGGGCAGATCCTCCATCGTTTCGAGAAGCTTCAGCAGGAACTCCTGTGCGCTGGGACGATGCATGGGAATGGCTCCTCACCCGGTGCCTGGTTGGCCGGGGCCAGATGACCTAGAAGGAGTAGGTTAAGTATACGGCGGGCATCGCGAGGCAGCCAAAGGACGCGGATCCTTCGCCGGATAGCCCAGAACTGGCATGACTGGCGGGGCCGCTGAAACGGGTAACGGCATCCCTTAACGGCCACGAGGGTCACGACGGCCACGACGTCAGTGGAGTTACATCGGGGAAGAGTACGAGGGTCTGACCCAAGCCGTCGCGGTCGTCGTGTCGTCGCGATCATTCCAGGTGTTCGTTCGGCGTGGCTGGCGGGACCCGCTGATTCATGAAGAGAGGCAATGAGCGAAACATCTGTCGCTAAAGCGGCTCGGTTTGCGGCAATTCCTTGTACATGATGGTCGTCGGCTCGAGCTCCGGCGTCAGCGACCCTCGCGCGAAGCGTGGAATGACGCCGACGGTCACGTAGTCGAGCGACCGGTAGAGCAGCTCAGCGTGCCCGTCGGTCCAGGTGTCGAGTGTCAGCAGAGTACGGCCTTCCGACAGTGCGAGCTTTTCGAGCGCCACCATCAGCGCCCTGCGGTGGGTTTCGACGTGGATTCGAGCGGAAGGTGACGGGAGCAGCGGGTTGGTCTTTGATAAGATTCGGTGTTTGGAGGTTCGTTGATGAAGCTACGTAGTTGCGTATTGACGTTCGCCATTGTCGGCCTGACGGCTGGAGGGTCCATGGCCCAGACGGAGCTCAAGGTGGGCGATATGGCGCCCGATTTTTCGCTGCAGGGCAGCGACGGCAAGACCCACACCCTCGCCGACTTCAAGGGCAAGCGCGCTGTGGTGATTGCCTGGTTCCCGAAAGCCTTCACGCAGGGCTGCACGATCGAGTGCAAGTCGCTCGCGGAGAACGGCGAGCTTCTGAAGAAGTACGAAGCGACCTATTTCATGGCCAGCACTGATCCGATTGAAGAAAACACGAAGTTCGGCGCCGAGCACAAGGCAGACTTTCCGCTTCTGAGCGATCCCACGAAGGAAGTGGCCACCAAGTACGGCGTGCTGAACGCGCAGCGTGGGTTCGCCAATCGCTGGACGTTCTACATCGGCAAGGACGGCAAGATCCTGGCGATCGACAAGGCGGTCAAGCCCGCAACGTCGGCGCAGGACATGGCCGCGAAGCTCGGCGAGCTCGGCGTTCCGAGCAAGTAGCGCAGTCCTCTGAGGAACGCGTACACGATAACTCCCAATCCCAACTCCCAAGACCTCAGCCGGTCAGCCCATTGGGCGTTGGAGGTTGGGAGTTGGGTTAGCTCAAGTCCTTTTCGCCAGCAGGGCAGTCGCGATCTGATCCCACTCGGCCTCGAGCGAGAGTTTCGCCACCGGTTGTGCAGCGCGACGGTACCAGTAGGCCGCATTCCCGTCGTCACCCTCCTTCCGGTGCAGGTAGGCGTGTACCCACGCACCGTCCTTGTCTTCCACGTCCTGTGCGACCTGATGCGCCGCGTGCCAATCGCCTTTCGCGTCGTGCCACAACGCGACGAGTGCTGGCGGCAGACCGGGCGGTGGGGTAGAGGCGGACAGGCTCGCTTTCAAGTCAGAAAGGGTCACGATTAGCAGTATGTCAGATTGGTTGTGAACGGTAGAGCCGGGGTTCGTAGTTCGTGGTCCGTGGTTCGTGTCTCGTCGGGGGTTGGGGGCACAGACCGAAAGGGCGGCGACCCGTGCCCAAACAGATTGGTGGCGTGTTCTTCGAGCTCGAGCGCCGTCCGCGCTAGCGAAGACCGGCCATCAGGCCGGCAGGCTTGGCGGTGCGACACCCAGCGCATCGGCCAGGTTCTTCAACGCTTCCTTTTCTTCCGCGCTCACGACCGTCCCGCCGATGCCAAGGAACCCGCCCTCTTTCGAAGCATGCGCGACGTTCGATGCGACCGACACCAGCCAGGACTTATAGGCGGCCGCCTCGGCCGGCGATTTCGACTCGACCGCGGTGACAGCATTCTTGATCGCGCCGATGAGCGTCGCTTTCATCTGACCGCGGTCGCCCTTCGGAACCTCGGGGATCTCGGGCCGGCCACCCGCGGCCTTTACACTCTCGGCGAGTGACTTGACGATATCGGGCGCGCCGCTGGCGGCAGAGTCTGTGATCGCCCTGCCAACGGCCATCGCTTCCTTCGCGATACCAACCAACCCGCTCGCATCCGCCAGCGTAATGTAGAGGCCGGCCGCGGTGGGCGCGCCGACAATGGCTTTCCACTCCTGGGCGTTGTAGTCAGTCTGCGTGGACATAGATCTCTCCAGTCCTCGCCTTGCTCGACAAGTGTCACTCCATCTTCGACAACGAGCGAGAATAGGCCACGGGAGTTGGAGATGCAAGTAAGAGAGACGTAACGTGGCCGAGGTAGAATCTGTAACTCCCGTTGATCATCCTCATCCAGATCGCGGTTCCCGCGATCACGTTCCTGGTCCTGGCGGTCGTGGGATCCAGCCTGACAACCACCGACTTCGCTCGGCTGTGGCGCACACCGTTGACGATCGTCTCGGGGTTGATCGCGCCGTTGATCCTGCTGCCGCCGCTGGCGCTCGGATTGATCCTGCTGTTCCGTCCACCGCGCGAGATCGAGGCTGGCCTGTTGCTCGTGGCCGCCTGTCCGATCGGCGGCATCTCGAACACCTACAGCTACCTCGCGCGCGCGTCCACGGCGCTGTCGGTGACACTCACCGGTGCATCGTGCCTGCTCGCAGTGATCACCATCCCGGTGCTCGATCGCCTCTTCGAGCTCGTGTTGCAGCGTCCATTCGGTTTCCGCGCCCCGTTTTTTCTGCTCGTCGTGCAGATGGTGCTGATGCTGGCGCTTCCCAGTTGGCCTGGGGATGTGGGCACGTCATCGCTGGCCCGAGTGGACCCGAAAGCGAGCTGCACTGACGCAACAGCTGGCTTTTCTGGCCATGGGCGTGTTGCTGGCCCTGTTCATCGCCAGCGAGGCGCGCAGCTTCGTCAGCGGCCTTGGGCGCACGGTACCGCTTGCCGCCGTGTTCGTCGTGACGTCGTTTCTCGCTGGATGGCTGGTCGGGACGATGCTCGCCGTACCTGCGCCCGATCGATTTACCCTGGCGACGGAGTTCGCGACGCGTAACGTCGCGGTGGCTACAGCCATCGCCGTCACGCTGCTGGGACGCGCGGAGTTCGCGCTGTTTGCGACCACCTACTTCCTGACCGAACTTCCGTTGATGCTGCTCGCGGTTGCCGGCTTCCGCAGGCTCAGAAGCGAATCGCGGCCATGAACACGAACCCGCGGTTGCGAAACTTGACGCCCAGGCCGAAGAGAGAACGGGGATCTCGAGTAACGCAGCCGGATGCGTTGATCCAACCCACGGATTTCAACGCGCGAGCCCTTGGTGCTGAAATGTGTTCGGTCGACGTGCCAGAACGTACGCCAGTGCAGTGATGTGAAGGAGATCTAGATGGAGCCGGCACGCGCGAGAGGCCACCAGCGATACACGACGCGGCCGACGATGTACTTTTTTGGAACGAAGCCCCAGTGGCGGCTGTCGGAGCTGTTGTTCCGCCGGTCGCCCATGACGAAGTAATACCCTTCGGGCACGACACTGGGTCCCCAGTTCTCGTGGCTCTGAAACTGGCTGGACACGTATCGATCGTCGAGCGGGATGTCGTTGCGAAACACATGTCCATCGACGATCCGCACGGCGTCGCCTTCCTCGCCGATCACGCGCATCACGAAGGTCTTGCTCGGGTCGTTCGGATAATGGAGCATCACGATCTCGTCGGCCCGCGGATCCCGGACTCTGAATGCCATCTTGCTGACAAAGAGCCGATCGCCGTCGTTCAGCGAGGGTGCCATCGCCTGTCCCTGGACTCGCGCGACCTGGAAAACGAACGTCGTCCAGTAGGTCCGCACAACGACCCCCAGCGCCATCAGGATCAGCGTCGTCAGCAGGATCAGCGAGCCGAGCCGCACGCTGACGCCTTCCGGTGCGGGTTGCGATCGGCGGCGAGAGAACAACCAGCCGCCGAGAGCGAACACACTGAGCAGCTCGAGAGCAATGGCCCACGCGAACCAGTTCCGATTGCGGCGCGCGGCATCGACGCCAACCCAGGTACGCACTGCGACCGCGAGAAAGAACAGGAGCGCGAGCAGGGCAGCGCCGGCCGTGACTTCAGACACGTTGGTCATCGGTGCGCGCGGTCACCTGAGATCGAGCGGGGTCAGTGCCCCGTCCTTCTTTACACCGAGCCGAATCGGTCGCGGCGAGCCCCGTCGAGGGAGGGTCACCTCGACCCACAATTCCTCACCGGGCGCTCGCGTCGATGGATCTTCGACGTGTTCGGGAATGAAATACGCGATGGGCTGCGTCAGCGCAAGGACCTGCTCCCCCTGGCGAAGGATGCTGCGCACGGTCAGGTCACTTGTATCGGTTCCAGGAGTCGCCACGAGCGTCTCGTTTCGCACGGCGAGATCGATGGGCACGTAGGTCGAGTCGCGACCGACCGTCAAGCCGTCTGCGGGTTGAACCTCCAGCTGGAGCCGGACGTAGCGTCCACGGATCGGCAGGTCGGGGTCGATGGGCGCCACACGCGCCCAGACACGCGGACGTGTCATACGATCGGCGACGAGCTTGGCTCCAAGGCTTGCGACGATTGCGACATGCAACGCCGCGACGATCAGTCCGATCCTCAGCGGCCGGCTCACGCGTCACCTCTTGCCTGATGAACGAGCTGCCGGCGCACACGCTCGAGGGCCCATCCGCCTATCAGAAAGAGCACGCCCAAGCCGATCAGGCTCACCGAACGACCGAGCTTGTCCATGACCTGCGAGAAGTAGAACGCCAGAACCGTGGCGGCAAAAATTACGGCGCCGACGTTGACGCGCTCGGGGCGTGAATCGTGGACGCCCCAGGCGACCAGACCGATGGCGCCGACTGCCCACCAGGCGTATGAAGCCGTGTCGTTGGTCAGCGGTCCGATCAGCAGGGCGAGCGCGGCGGTCCAGACGGCGGCGGCAAGGATCGGCCAGGACTCCCGTCTGCGGAAGAAAGCCGCCACGGCCGTCGGGATGCCGAACGCCAGCGTCCAGCCGAGGGCTATCAGCGTGGGAGCCGCCCGCTCGCTGGCTGCGTAGGCGACATCGTCGTCGGAAGCGAAGGCGAGAGCCAGCGCCAGCGGCAAGAGCGCGATGCCGCCAATCCACAGCAGCGCCCGGCGCCGCACCCCGGCGCGTTCGCGACCGACCGAGGTGAAATAGGCGACCGCCAGCAGACACAGGCCCGAAGCGATCACGGCATCACTGTTGACTACGCGCAGGTCATCGGCCGCCACGAACCACTCGGCCGCCAGCCACGCAGGCGCGAGGATGGCTGCGAGGGCAACCTGCGGCGCGTCCTTCAACAGCATGGCGGCGAGTGCGCCGCCAACGGCCCACAGCATGAGACCGCCCGGCCAATGCTCGTCGAGATTGAAGATCTGGCCGGCAAGGAAAATCCCCGCGCCGAGCGCGACGGTGCCGACGGCGTGCAGCGCGCTTCCCATCGCCGGGAAACGTTCCGCCACGAACGCGCCGGCAACGTGGAAAACGGAAACGAGCAGGATGACGAGCGCGAAGCGGGTCTGCGGCGACATCGCGTCCCAGTGCGCCGACACGAACAGCAGTACGCCGGCGCCGACGGTCAGAGACCCGAACGCGATTGCGATTAAAACCGGCCACCGCATCCGGGCTGATCCCGACCGCTGACGCTCGAACGCGCGAATGCGATCGGCTGTCGGCTCGTCGATGACGCCCGCACGGGTCCATTCGACGAGCCGTTGACTCAGATCGCCAGCCACGATGCCTCCCGGGCAAGACCGGGCATAGGTTACAACTTTTCATGAACCGGCGTGCCGGCGCGCCCGCGGCTCGAGACCCGGACGACGCGAGGCGTTCTGAGCTACGCTCGTAAGGCTCGCACGTCGGAAGTCGAGCCATTCACGATGCTCACTGTTCTCGCCGTCGCCGGTTACCGCTCGATTCGTGACCTCGCTGTCCGGCTTCGTCGTCTCAATCTGGTCACAGGTCCGAACGGCAGCGGCAAGTCGAATCTCTATCGCGCGCTCCGCTTGCTGGCCGAGACAGCGCAGGGACGGGTGATCCCGTGGCTGGCGCGCGAAGGCGGGCTGCCGTCGACGCTGTGGGCCGGTCCCGAAACGATCTCGCGCGCCATGAAGCGTGGCGAGCAACCCGTGCAGGGTGGACCACGCAGGCGGGTCGTGAGCCTCCGCCTCGGATTCTCGGGCGACGAGTTCGGCTACGCGATCGATCTCGGGTTGCCACCGCCTTCCGGGAAGAGTCCACCGTCACCGTTCACACACGATCCCGAGATCAAACGCGAGTGCATCTGGAACGGGCCGGTGATGCGGCCGTCGACGTTGCTGGTCGATCGCCGCGGACCCCTCGTGCGGGCGCGCGCGGAAAGCGGCGAGTGGAACGTCGTCTCGCAGACCCTTGCGACGTTCGACACGATGATGACCGAGTGTGCCGATCCGCGGAATACGCCCGAGATGCTGTTGATCCGCGACCAGATCCGAGGCTGGCGTTTCTACGATCAGCTGCGCACGGACGCGGGTGCGCCGGCCAGGTCGCCCCAGATCGGCACGCATACCCCGGTGCTGAGCCACGACGGCGCCGATCTGGCTGCCGCGCTGGCGACGATCCGCGAAATCGGTGACTCCGATGCGTTGATCGAATCGGTGGCTGACGCGTTTCCGGGCGCAAGCGTCAGCGTGGAAACGGACAACGGCCGCTTCGAAGTCGAGATGCAGCAGCCAGGTCTGCTACGACCGCTGAAAGGTGCGGAGCTTTCGGATGGCACGCTGCGCTATCTGCTCTGGATCGCTGCGCTGCTCACGCCTCGGCCACCCGGGCTGATGGTACTCAACGAACCGGAGACCAGCTTGCACCCCGATCTCCTGCCGGCGCTGGCGCGACTGATCATGAGAGCGGCGGAGCGAACGCAGGTCATCGTCGTGTCGCACGCCGTTGGCCTGATCGACGCGCTTCAGGGCGCAGCCCGAGTGTCATTCGGTCACGCTCGACAAGCCTCTCGGGGAAACGACGGTTCGTGGCGTCGAGCTGCTCGACAGGCCGAACTGGCAATGGCCAGCACGTTGACACGGCCTGCGCCAGCCGCGGCGCTTGCGTGCCGCCGTGTAGAATAACTACCTCTCGAATCAACCAACAGGGGAGTGCATTCGCATGCCAATCACCGATGATGTGCAGCTCGGGTCCGGCGTCAAGATTTTCCATCCACAGCTCGTCAACTTGTACGGCTGCCGCATCGGCGCAGACACGAAGGTCGGAGCGTTCGTCGAGGTGCAGAAGAACGCATTCATCGGAGAGCGGTGCAAGATCTCGTCGCACACGTTCATCTGCGAGGGCGTCACGATCGAGGACGAGGTCTTCGTCGGTCACGGCGTGATGTTCATCAACGATCGCTTCCCGCGCGCCACGGCCGGCGGGGCGCTGCAGACCGAAGCGGATTGGGAAGTGGTCCCGACGGTCATCAAGAAGGGTGCATCGATTGGCAGCGGCGCCGTGATCATGTGCGGCATCACCATCGGCGAGCGCGCGCTCATCGGCGCCGGCGCCGTCGTCACCCGCAACGTCCCGGCTGACGCCGTCGTGAAGGGCGTGCCTGCCCGGGTGCGCTGACCCGCCAGTACAGACCCTCCCCGCGGACGAGTAATAGGGCTGGTGGGCGCGTCGCAAGCTTGACGCGCCGAGGATGCATTGATGGACCAGCTCAATCTGTTCGCGGTCGTTGCCGCGGCGGTCTCGTCGTTCGTGATCGGAGGGCTCTGGTATTCGCCGCTGCTGTTCCAGAGAGTCTGGATGGCGGCGAACAACTTCAAGGAGTCCGACCTCCAGAACGCCAACATGGCGATGATCTTCGGCCTCTCCTTCGTCTTCGCACTGGTCATGGCGCTGAACCTGGCCATGTTCCTCAACGCGCCGGACACCACCCTTTCCTGGGGCGCGACGGCTGGCGGGCTCACGGCGATCTGGGTCGCTCTGGGGATTGGGACGGTCGCGCTGTTCGAGCGGCGGCCGTGGTCCTACACGCTCGTGAACGGCGGCTACTGGCTGGTCGCCCTGGTCGTCATGGGTGCGATCATCGGAGGCTGGCGCTGAACACGCGCGGCTGACGGCCGCTCCGCGATCGACAGCTCAGCAATCGTGCTGGCGCACGCCTCCAATCGATGGCATTTGCATGCAGAAGTGTGCATGCTCGCCGAGAGCGGGCACCGCGCCCGATCTGATTCAGTGGCTGGAGGGCTGACGGCTCGCTGCGGGCTTGATGTCTTTCAGGATGAAGAGGACCTCGCCGGGCCTGATGAGGCCGAGCTCACGGCGGGCGATCGATTCGATGGTTCCAGGGTCGCCCTGCAGCCGGCCGATCGTTTCGCGCAGCCGCGCGTTTTCGACCCGCAGCCGCTCGACGGCCGCTGCCACGTCTCTCGACTGACGCCGGGCTCGCATGGTCTCCACGAGCCCTTTCTCGCCAATCAACGCATCGACAACCAGTACGATCGTCACGAACACCAGGAGAAAGTTCAGGCCGCGGCGCCACCGCGGCAGCCCTGACGGCGGCTGCATCTGCTTGCGCCTGAGCGGTTCTGGGCCGTCTTTGCGGCGGACCACAGGCGCGGCTGGGATGGTGTTCTCGGGGGAGCGCGGCATGCGTGTTTGGGGACGGTCCTTTGTACAATAGTTTCGTCCCGAGCGCCGCGCGAAAGTAGGGGCCCTCACAAAAATGCCACGGAGGCTGAAGCCCGCATGAATTCCGACTACGTAATGGTCCTGACGACGCTGCCATCCGATGCGGATGGGGCGGGGTTCGCCCGCGCGCTCGTCGAGGAGCGCCTGGCTGCATGCGTGAATCTTCTGTCCACGATGGAGTCCGTGTATCGCTGGGAAGGGCGCGTCGAACGCGAGGTCGAGCGCCAGGTGGTGATCAAGACATCACGCGAGCGGGTGGTGGCGCTGTGGGATCGCGTGCGCGAGCTTCACCCGTACGAGGTTCCCGAATTCATCGTGCTCCCCATCGTCGACGGCAACGAGGCGTACCTGAGGTGGGTGGGTGAGGGCACCAAGCTGCCCTGAATGAAGATGGGCGATGGGCGATGGGCGATGGGCGATGGAAACCCGAGCCTGTTTTCGCCGTCGCCCATCGCCCATTGCCCATCGCCCATCACTTCAGGCGCCTACTATCCGAGCGCTTGCTCGATGTCGTCGATCAGATCCTGAGAATCTTCGATCCCTGCTGAGATCCTGACCAGGCTGTCGGTCAGCCCGATCGCCTTCCGGCGTTCTGGCGGAACAGAGGCGTGCGTCATCGACGCCGGGTGGGAGATCAACGTCTCGACGCCGCCCAGGCTTTCAGCCAGCGCCATCAACCGCACGCGGTTGAGGACGCGCCGCGCGCCCTCGAACGATCCCACGTCGAACGACAGCATGCCACCGAAACCCTGCATCTGCCGGCGCGCCAAATCGTGCTGCGGATGCGTCGTGAGGCCTGGGTAGAAGACACGCTCGACCTTCGGGTGCGAGGCCAGGAACTCCGCCAGGGCAAGACCGTTCGCATTGTGCTGTGCCATGCGCAGCGCGAGCGTCTTCGTTCCGCGCAGCACGAGCCATGAATCGAACGGACTGAGGATTGCGCCTTCCGCGTTCTGAATGAACTGCAGCCACTGGATATCGTCGTCTCGCACGGCGATGACGATGCCGCCCACGCTGTCGCTGTGGCCGTTCAGGTATTTGGTCGTGCTGTGGATCACGAGATCCGCGCCCGACTCGATCGGCCGTTGAACGCACGGGCTCGCGAACGTGTTGTCGACAACGAGCCGTACGTTGCGCGCGTGAGCGATCTCCGCCGCGCGCGCCAGGTCGGTCAGCCGCATGACCGGATTGGTGGGCGTCTCGACGAACAGCATCTTCGTCTCGGGCCGCATCGCCTGCTCGATCAGGTCCAGCCGTGACGTGTCCACGTACGAGAACGTCAGCTTGTACTTGGTCAGGACCTTGTCGAAGAGCCTGAAGGTGCCACCGTAAGTGTTGTCGGTCACCACCACGTGGTCGCCGGCCTCGAGCATGGTCGCGGTCGCGCCGATCGCGGCCATGCCCGATGCGAATGCGTACGCCGCCTTGCCGCCCTCGATTGCCGCCACGTTGCGTTCGAGCGCCGCCCGCGTCGGGTTCTGCGTGCGTGCGTACTCGTAACCCTTGTGACGGCCGAGCTCGTCCTGAACGTAGGTCGATGTCTGATAAATCGGAGTGATGATGGCGCCGGTCGAGGGGTCCGGCTCCTGGCCGGCGTGAATACAGATGGTCGAGAAACGCGCGGTGTCAGGCAGCTTCACTCACGTCACTCCGGGGCGGTGATGGACGAGGTCTGCCCAGCGGATGACCCGAGGGCAACGGCTGAAATTCGGCAGTACCGATAGTCTGTTATCATTCGATTTTCAATTCGATGCCACCTACCCGACTCGCGGAAACGCCAGCGCCGGCTCGTCGCCGGCAGGCCCTCCCGAGTCTGCCGTTGCCTCCTCCTGAACCTCCGCGCTCCGCTCGGGATGTCCTGCTCCGATCGTGGGCCGGCCGCCTGTTCATCGTCGCGGTCATCACGAAGTTTCTGGCTGCGCTGTTTCGCGTGGGAGGGGAGCCGCCGGCGTTCATCCAGGTTCTGAGCAGCATCGCCACGCTGGCGATGGCGACATCCCTGGTCTATTTCATCGCGCGCCTCTTCATCATGATCAAGAGGCGCCTGCTGTGGCGTGTCCGGCGGAAGTTGATCCTTTCGTACATCTTCATCGGCGTCGTGCCGGCACTGCTGATCCTGTTCTTCTTCCTCCTCGGGGCAGCGGTGTTCTCGATGAACGTCAGCGCGTATCTGTTCAAGGACGGGTACGACGACGTGATTCGCGACGCCAGCGTGTTGAGCGACGCGGCGGCCGTAGAGATTGCGCGCATGCCGGCGTCGGCGGCCGAAACGATCGCCAGGGTTCAACGCAACGGCGCACGCACGCGGAACTATGCGTCGTTGTCGATGCTCTTCGTGCCGGCGCCGGGATCGAAGCTCGCTCGCGTCTCGGCAGGGGAGTGGAAACACGCGCCTGTTCCCGATGATGTTCCAGCCTGGGTCGGCGCCGGTGGTTTCGAAGGCACGGTCGTCGTGCCCGATTCGGAAACGGCGACCGGCACGTCGCTCGTGATCCGCTCGGTCAAGCCGGCGTTGGCGGGCTCCACGCGCCTGGGCTACGTCGTGGCGGACGTTCCCGTGGATGGCTCGCTGATCGATCAGCTCTACGAGACGACCGGCATACGGTCCGCCGTACCAGAAGTCCACGCGTCGGCACCCGGCGGCGCGCTGACGGAAGGGGCCAGGGCCGCAGCGCCGCAGCCAGACGAGTTCGTCCTCTTCGGGCGCAGCGTGGCGTTCTTCGATGCGCACGAGTGGCTCACCGGAAAGAATACGCGCACGACCTTTCCGATGAAATACCGGCTGAGCGAGATCTACGGGCGGCTCGTCACCGCGCAGTCCGCCCAGGTCGGCTCGATGAGCGTCGCGCAAGCCATTCTCTCGGCGCTGATCCTCGTCGCGGTGCTGTTCCTGATCATCCAGATGGCCGCGCTGACCATGGGACTGGCGCTGGCGCGGTCGATCACGAGCTCGATTCACGAGCTCTTCATGGGAACCGAACGCGTCCGCCAGGGCGACTTCGCCCATCGCATCGAGATCACCACCAAGGACCAGCTCGGGGAGCTCGCGGATTCGTTCAACCAGATGACCGGCAGCATCGAGAACCTGCTGCTGACCGCAGCCGAGAAGAAGCGCCTCGAGGAAGAGCTCAGGATCGCCCGGGAGATCCAGATGTCGTTGCTGCCCCGAGGACCGCTCGAGATGCCGGGTCTCGCCGTCACGGCGCTCTGCGTGCCCGCGCGCGAGGTGGGGGGCGACTACTACGACTTCTTCATCCTCGGCCCCGAACGGGTCGGCATCATCATTGCCGACGTGTCGGGGAAGGGCACGTCCGCGGCGTTGTACATGGCGGAGCTCAAGGGTCTCCTGCTCTCGCTCAGCCAAATCCACCATTCACCGCGCAAACTGCTGCTCGAGGTCAACCGGATCATCTCCGAGAATCTCGACAGTCGCAGCTTCATCACCATGACCTATGCCGTCCTCGACCTCGGCAAAGGCGTGATGACCTACGCCAGGGCTGGCCACACGCCCCTCATCTACCTTCCCGGCCCGGGCGCTGCCGTTCCGGATGCGCAGATCCTCATCCCGAGCGGCATGGTCCTCGGACTGCGTATCGACGGCGCCGCGGAAAAGTTCGCCGAGCTGCTCGAGGAAGAACAGATCCCGCTCAACAATGGTGACGTCATCGTGCTGTACACCGATGGCATCACCGAGGCGATGAACTCCGCGAGCGATCTCTTCGGCGATCATCGGCTCAGCCGGATCATCGAGGAGCACGGCCATCTCGAGTCCGGCGAGCTGCGCGAGCGCATCCTCCGCGAGATCGAAGCGTTCGTCGGCAGTGCCGATCAGCACGACGACATGACGATGATCCTGATGAAGATCGACCGGGCCGAGGTGGCTCGGGTAGCGGTGTAACATGCGACGAACCTGGATTGCAGCCGTGACGACTCTTGCCTTGTCTGCTTCGACACCCGAGGCGCAGTCGAACTGCGTCGCCGACATCATCATCGTGAACGCGAACGTGCACACCGTCGATGCCGCGAAGCCGTCAGCGCAGGCGCTGGCCATCTGCGGCGAGGTGATCGCGAGGGTCGGGACCACGGCCGACGTTCAGCGCCTGGCCGGGCCCAGGACGCGCGTCATCGATGCCGGCGGCAAGCTGATCGTGCCCGGCTTCAACGACGCCCACGTGCACCTGATCAGCGGCGCCGAGCAGATTGTCGGGGTCGACCTGCGTCCGTCGAAGGACGAGTCGGACCTGGCCAGCCGATTGCGCGCCCACGTCGCGCGTGTGCCCAAGGGGCGCTGGATCAGGGGCGGCTACTGGGATCACGAGGCGTGGCCGAGCAAGTCGTTGCCGACCCGCGCGCAGATCGACCAGGCCACGCCGGATCATCCCGTGTTCGTCCAGCGACTCGACGGACACCTGGCGCTCGCCAACAGCCTGGCCATCAAGCTCGCCGGGGTCACCCGCGACACCGCCGCGCCCGACGGCGGCACGATCGTCCGCGATGCCAGCGGTGAGGCCACGGGCGTCTTCAAAGACAACGCGATGGACCTGATTGCCAGGGCCATCCCTCCCGACTCGTTCGAACAGACCCTCGAGAAGGCGCGCGCGGCGCTGAAGCTGGCGGCATCGGTGGGGGTCACGACGATTCAGGACATGACCGCCGATGCGGCGGAACTGCGCGCGTATCAGGCGCTGCACGCGTCGAACGAGCTGACCGCCAGGATCTACTCGATCCAGAATCATGGCATCGCGGGACTTCGCGACGCCGGCGTGAGCACCGGGTTCGGCCACGACTGGCTGCGCATCGGCGGCATCAAGCTGTTCGCCGACGGATCCATGGGCGCCGGCACCGCGGTGTTCTTCGAGCCATACACCGACGACCCGAAGACGAGCGGCCTGCTCATCCAGTCGCCGGAAGCGCTCGAGAAGGCGATGGTCGAAGCCGACGCGGCCGGCTTTCAGCTCATCGTCCACGCGATCGGCGATCGCGCCAATACGATCGTGCTCGACATCCTGGAGCGGATGGCGAAGTCGACGGGCGCTCGTGACTGGCGCCCGCGCATCGAGCACGTGCAGGTGGTTCGCCATGAGGACAAGAAGCGCTTCAAAGCGCTTGGCGCGATCGCCTCGATCCAGCCGAGCCACTGCATCGACGACATGCGTTGGTCCGAAGCGCGCATCGGCCGGGAGCGCAGCCGCATCGCCTACAACTTCAAGTCATTCGTCGATGCCGGAGCACGCATTGCGTTCGGGACCGATTGGTTCGTCGAGCCGCTGGACCCCATGCTCGGCCTGTATGCCGCGGTGACGCGTCAATTCCCAGACGGAACGCCTTCAGCCGGATGGTTTCCGGAAGAACGGATCACAATGGCGCAGGCTGTCGAGTACTACACGCTCGGCTCGGCTTACGCCGAGTTCGCGGAGAAGCGGAAGGGCACGCTCACGGAAGGCAAGCTGGCCGATCTGGTCATTCTGTCGGGTGACCTCTTCAAGATCCCAGCGAAACAGATTCTCGACACGCGGCCGGTCCTGACGATGGTCGGAGGGAGGATCGTGTACGAGCGAGACGCGGCAGGCTCGTCAGCCGGCAGCCCGAGGGGCGACCAGACCGGATCCCACTGACCGCATGGAAGACCTGATCGTCATCTTCCGCACGCCTTCGCAGATCGAAGCCGACGTGGTCAAGGGCCTGCTCGACACCCATGGGATCGCGGCGCTCGTGACCTCCGACCTCTCGCGCACGGCATTTCCCTTTGCGCTCAACGAGCTGCGCGTCGCCGTGAACGTTGTGGACGCCGAGCAGGCGCGCCGCATCATCGATAGCCACCGCGAAGAGGTGTCGCCAGCACGTGTCGTGCCGTTTGGCAGCGAGTACGAGCCGCTCGAGCGGGTCATCGGTTACCGCTTCCGCGATCGCGGCCTGCTCGAACACGCGCTCACGCACCGCTCCCGCGTTCACGAAGATGCCAGCGGCGGGGTCATCGACAACGAGTCGCTCGAGTTCCTCGGTGATTCGGTGCTCGGCTTCGTGATCGCCGACATGCTGTTCCGGCAGTTTCCGCAGCACAACGAGGGCCAGAAGTCGAAGCTCAAAGCGTCGATCGTCTCGGCCACGTCGCTGGCGAGGCTCGGAGAACGCATCAACCTGGGGGACTATCTGATCCTCGGACGTGGCGAGGAGAAGACCGGCGGCCGCCGCAAGCTGGCGCTGATTGCGGATTGCTTCGAGGCGCTGATCGCCGCCGTCTTCCTTGACGGTGGCATCGAGGCCGCACAGGGCTTCATCCAGCGGATGTTCGAGGGTCAGATCGAGGAGGCGCGGAAGAGCGGCGCCGACGCCGCCTTCACCGAGGACTACAAATCCGCGTTGCAGGAATGGCTGCAGTCGCACGATCGGGGCCTTCCCGCGTACCGGCTCGTCTCAGAGATTGGTCCCGCGCACCGCCGCCGCTTCGAGGTCGAGGTGCTGGTCCACGGTCACGCGCTCGCCAAGGCCGAAGGCCGCAGCAAGAAAGAAGCGGCACAAGCTGCTGCCAAGGCCGCGCTCGCGCGCCTGAGCGACGAAGGAATCTGGACGGGGGAGGCCAACGCTGAGGGTGGGGAATGAGTCGTAACGAATCCCAAAATCCAACTCCCAACTCCCAAATTCTCAGAAGCTTTTGGGAGTTGGAAGTTGGGTGTTGGGCGTTCTAGTCAATCTCGATAATGCCCCAGTTCTTGCCCCTGCCCGCATCGCCCTGGCCTGCGGCGGCGAGCGCCAAAGCGGGTTCGTTCTGGGGGAGCCGGCTCATCACATAACCGTGCACCTCGCGCGAGACGTCATCGTCTCCCGGAGGCGCAGTCCGGCAGTGCAGGCGTACCCACAGCCGAAGCATCGGATCGGCAAAGCTGTAGCGCTTGTGGCGCGAGCCGATCAAGTCGACATCTTCCAGCCAGCTCAGATAGTCCTTCGTGGACCCGGGCGTGCGTCTGAGGCGCGTGGCGATCTCGGTGAGCGTCAGCGGTTCTTCCTCTGAGAGCACCTCGAGGATGGCTTTCAGGGCGCCGTACCCACGTGCGCGATGCAGCCGCAACTCGTATGAGAACTTGCACGCGTTGGCGAGCTGACCGCCGGGTGCGAGCAGCGCCGTGAGCGCGCTCACGGGATCGGCTGCGCCGCGGGCAGCCGTGGCGGTTGCCATGTCGGCGATCTGGTGCGCGTACGCCGGCCGGCCGTCCGACAGCGCCTGCACGAGACGCGCGAGCTCGTCGCGCGCGCGGTCTTCTTCATCTTCCTGGTAGACGCTTCCCGGCGTCTTTGCCGTCGACACTTGCGGGCAGCGTCGAGCGGATTTCGGCGGCGCTCAGCGGCGCGACATGGATGATTTCGAACTGCGACGGCGCATCGCGGAGCAGCCGAAGCGCGCGTGCCGTGTAGCGGCTCGTGAGGACGAACCGGTTCCCGCTGGTCGCCAGGGCGTTGACGAGATCCTTCAGCACGGTGCGCAGCCCTGGAAAACTCTCGAACGTCCGGAGCTCCAGCACCTCGTCCAGCAGGAACGTCGCGGGCAGGTTACCGGGAGCGCGGGCCGTATCGAGGAAGGCCAGCACACGGTCGAACGACTCACGAGCGTCGAGTTCGTCGGTACGCGCCTCTCCGTAGGTGTGCGCCGCGAATGGTGACGACTCGAGCAGACTCTTCAGGCAGCGCTCCGGCGTCGTCGCAATGACGCTCGACGTCCACGAACTGACAGGTCTCCTTGCCTATCAGGTCGCGCAGACGCAAGAGCAGCGACGTACGTCCGGTTCCGCACCCTCCGAGGACGACAGGAATCCGGCGGCCGTTGCCGGCAGTGCCATCGAGAGCGGCCAGAACCCTGCGTTCCAGCGCAGGGCGCTCCGGGATCATCATCGGCCAGAGCCTCCACTTCTTTTTTTGGAAGGGCCCGTCTTGGACGAGCCCGCTCGGGACACGCCCGCGCCGGGCGACGCCGGCATGGGCACATCGATTCCACGTTCGCGAACGGTGTCGAGGGCGTCCTCATACCCGGCGTCCGCATGCCGCACGACACCAAGACCCGGGTCGCAAGTGAGGACTCGCTGGAGCTTCTCATCCGCTTCACGCGAGCCGTCCGCGACGACGACCATTCCCGCGTGAAGCGAGTATCCGATTCCGACGCCGCCGCCATGATGCACCGACACCCACGTGGCACCAGACGACGTGTTCAGCAGCGCGTTGAGGACGGGCCAGTCAGCGATCGCGTCGCTGCCGTCGCGCATCCCTTCGGTTTCCCGATTGGGAGACGCCACCGATCCCGTATCGAGATGATCCCGGCCGATCACGATCGGCGCCTTCACGACGCCGCGGCGGACGAGATCGTTGATCGCCAGGCCGAACCTGGCGCGCTCACCGTATCCGAGCCAGAAGATTCTCGCGGGCAGCCCCTGAAAGGCCACGCGCTCGCGGGCGAGCCGGATCCATCGCACGAGAGCATCATCCTCCTTGAACATCTCGAGGGCGAGCTCATCGGTCGCGTGTATGTCCGCTGGGTCTCCGGACAGCGCCGCCCACCGGAAGGGACCCTTCCCCTTGCAGAAGAGGGGACGGATGTACTCGGGGACGAACCCCGGAATATCGAAGGCGGCATCGACGCCGGCCTTCTTGGCCTGCGCGCGGATATTGTTGCCGTAGTCGAACGCGATCGCGCCGCGGCGCTGGAGCGCCAGCATCGCCTGGACGTGCTCGGCGATCGCCGCCATCGATCGCCGGACGTAGGCGTCGGGATCCGTCCGCCGCAGCGCCTCGGCGTCGGCGAGGCTCATCCCGTTGGGAACGTATCCGTTCAATGCATCGTGCGCAGAGGTTTGATCGGTGAGGACGTCGGGCGTGACGCCGCGCCGGGCGAGCTCCGGCAGGATGTCCGCGGCATTGCCTTCGAGGGCGATCGAGCGCGCGACGTTCTGGCTGCGCCACTCGTCGACCTTGGCCAGCGCCGCGTCGAGGCTGTGCGTTCGCTCGTCGACGTACCGGGTGGCCAGCCGGCGCTCGATGCGAGACGGGTCCACTTCGACGACCAGCGCCACGCCGCCGTTCATGGTCACAGCCAGCGGTTGCGCGCCGCCCATTCCGCCAAGACCAGCGGTCACGACGAGACGGCCTGCCAGGGTGCCGCCAAAATGCCGCCGGGCCATCTCCGCGAGCGTCTCGTAAGTACCCTGCAGAATTCCTTGCGTGCCGATGTAGATCCAGCTGCCAGCCGTCATCTGCCCGTACATCGTCAAGCCGCGGTCTTCGAGGTCGCGGAAATGTTCCCACGTGGCCCAGGCGGGCACGAGCAGCGAGTTGGCGATGAGCACACGCGGCGCCCAGGGATGGGTGCGGAACACCGCGACCGGTTTGCCAGACTGCACGACGAGCGTCTCGTCGTGTTCGAGGCGGCGCAGCGTGCTGACGATTGCGTCGAAGGCCTCCCAGCTGCGCGCAGCGCGTCCGGATCCGCCGTACACGATCAGATCGTCAGGGCGTTCAGCGACGTCGGGATCGAGATTGTTCATCAACATCCTGAGTGCCGCTTCTTGAGGCCATCCCTTGCAGGAAAGTGTCGCGCCTCGCGGGGCGCTGACATGGCGGCTGAGGATGCTCATGATTTTCGATCGGCGCGATTGGGGTCTCGACTCCGCGTTGCGGGTCGAGCACGCGCACTGAAGGATGCAATCTAAAAACGTACGAGCGCGTTGTCAATTCGAAATTGAAAAATTTCTTACTTGACTTCTGACACGCACGCGCGTTCGAGTGATCCGTTTGCGATCATCGACGCGATCGCTTCGATGTCAGGAGCCGGCGGACGATCGTCGCTGAGCGTTGGCACGATCTCGCGCACGCGTGCGTGCACTCGACGGAGCGGCGCGGACGTTTCGAGCGGTGCGAGCAGGTCGATCGCCTGGCACGCAAACAGCATCTCGATGGCCAGCACGCGGCGTGCGAGCTCGAGCACGCTCGCCGCCTTCAGCGCCGCGCCCATGCTCATGCTCACGTGATCTTCGCGATTGGCTGATGTGGGAATCGTGTCGACGCTCGCCGGATGGGCAAGCGTCTTGATCTCAGACGTCAGCGCCGCCGCCGTCACCTGCGCCATCATGTAGCCTGACTGCAGACCGCTGTGCTTCGTCAGGAACGCCGGCAACTCGCTCAGCACAGGATTGACCAGGCGATCGGATCGCCGTTCGCTGATCGTCGCGAGCTGCGCGAGCGCGATCACCAGGAGATCGGAAGCCACCGACACCGGCGCACCGTGAAAGTTGCCCCCAGAGATGACTTCTGCCTCGTCGTGCCCTTTTGCAAACACCATCGGGTTGTCGGTCGCAGCGTTCGCCTCGACGCTGAGGGTCTGACGGACGAAATTCAGCGCATCCCGCGCCGCACCATGAACCTGCGCGGCACAGCGAAGAGAGTACGCATCTTGCACGCGGCCGCAATGCTCGTGTGATTTGTTGATCCCGCTGCCGTCCAGCAGCATCCGGATATTGGTCGCGGAGGTCACCTGTCCGGCATGGGGCCGCGCGTCATGAATCCGCGGATCGAACGGGCGGGTCGAGCCGCGCAGGCCGTCGATCGAGAGCGCAACCGCGATGTCCGCGGCCCGAGCGAGCCGTTCGGCACCGGTGAGGGTCAATGCCGCGACCGCCGCGGACGGCTGCGTGCCGTTGATCAGCGCCAGCCCCTCCTTCGGCGCGAGCGCGATCGGGCTCAACCCGGCTTTCGACAACGCCTCGAGGCCTGGCCTGATCGATGGATCGTCACCGACGGTCGCTTCACCTTCGCCGACCAGGACGAGCGCCAGATGCGCGAGGGGCGCGAGGTCTCCGCTGGCGCCCACCGATCCGCGGCTCGGCACGCGCGGATGCACCCGCCGGTTCACCATCGCGATCAGGTGTTCGAGCGTCGACCGGCGGATGCCGGAGAAACCCTTGGCCAGCACGTTGGCTCGCAACAACATCGAGGCTCGGACCGCACGCACTGGTAGCGGAACGCCGACACCGGCGGAGTGGCTGCGTATCAGGTTCAGTTGCAGCGCCGCGAGCTCGTTGCGCGGGATCGCGGTTTCCGCCAGCGCGCCGAAGCCCGTGTTGACCCCGTAGACCGGCTCGTCGCCTGCCGCATCACGGTCGATAGCCGCCCGGGCATTCTCTATTCGCTGCACCGCGGCCGGCGCGAGACCCACCTCGGCGCCGTCGTCGGCCACCGCGACGACTTGTTCGAGCGTCAGCGAGTCGCCGTCGAGAAAGATCATCGGAAGATTTGTCGTGCTCGCAAGAAGGTAGAATACTTCATGTATGAACATTGCCGTACTCGGCGCACAGTGGGGTGACGAAGGCAAAGGCAAGATCGTCGACCTTCTCACACCGAACTTCCTGATCGTGGCCCGGTATCAAGGTGGGCACAACGCCGGGCACACCGTGTATGCCAACGGCCGCAAGTTCGTCCTCCGGCTCCTGCCCTCAGGAATCCTGCACGATGGCATCACCTGCGTCATCGGCAACGGCGTCGTCGTCGATCCGCAGGCGCTGTTCACCGAGATCGACGAGCTGGCCGCGGCTGGAATCGAGATCGGCGATCGGCTGCTCATCAGCGACAAGGCGCACGTGATCCTTCCGTACCACAAGGATCTCGATCTGCTGAGCGAAGCGCGACGCGGCGAGAGAGCGATCGGGACGACGAAGCGGGGCATCGGTCCGGCGTACGAGGACAAGGTGGCCCGGCGAGGCATTCGCGTGGGCGACCTGGCCGACCCCGTCTCGCTCGCCGACGCCGTGCGTCACAACGTCGACGCGCGTAACAAGCTGATCCCCGAGTCCACCATGGACGCCGACCAGGTGCTCGCGGAGCTCGCTCGCGCGTGGAAGCGGATGGGTCCCTCGGTGACGGACGTGTCGCTGTTCCTCGCCCGCGCGCGGCAGGCCGGGCGGTCGATCATGTTCGAAGGAGCTCAGGGCACGCTGCTCGACATCGATCACGGCACCTATCCCTATGTGACCTCGTCGAACGCCACCATCGGCGGCGTGTGCACCGGGCTCGGCATCGGGCCACGGGCGATCGACAAGGTGCTCGGCGTAGCAAAGGCATACACGACACGCGTGGGTGAGGGCCCGCTGCCGACCGAGCTCACCGGCGAGATTGGCAACCGTCTTCGTGAAACAGGTCAGGAATTCGGCGCCGTGACCGGACGTCCCCGGCGGTGCGGGTGGTATGACGCGGTCGCCGTGCGATACGCGGTGCGCGTCAACGGCCTCGACGGGCTGGCGCTGACGAAGCTGGACGTGCTCGATGGCCTGCCGGAGATCCAGGTCTGCACGGCGTATCGCTGCCACGGCTCGACGCTGACGGAGCTTCCAGGCGACCTGGCCCAGCTCGCCGCGTGCGAGGCCGTCTACGAAACGCTGCCAGGGTGGACGAGCCCGACGAAAAACGTCCGGCGGTTCGACGATCTGCCGCGAGAGGCGAGGGCCTATATCGCGCGGCTCGAGGAAGTGACGGGCGTACCGGCAGCGATCGTCTCGACCGGCTCAGCGCGTGAAGACACGATCATTCGCGAGGGCATCTTCCTGCACGAACTCGTGACGAAATGAGCGTGTAACTAGAGTTTGTGGCGGCCGCAGTATTCGTCCATCGCGGTCGAATCCGCATCGAGGAACTCGATACCGGCCCGGTAGCGCGGCGGTTCGGCGGGCTTGGGCAGCTCGAACTTGGCCCACGCGACGGCACCACGGAAGCGCATCACGAAGTCGTCGGTCGGCACGCTGATGCGCACGCGTTGATTCGGCCGCAGGATCGTCGCGGAGATCACCTGCGCGCCGAGCACCGACAAATCGATCACGGCAGCCGCGTTGCCATCGAGCTGGACCTCGACGCCGGATCGAATGCGATAGCGGGGCGCGCGGCGCGTGCCGTGCCAATCGAGCTGGCGCGGGGCCTCTTCGATGGCCGCCGGCGCATCGACCGTCTGCGTGCCACTCTCGCGTCCGGCGGCAACAGCGGTGCTGGCCGACGACGAGGCGGCTTCGACGGAGGCGGGACGAACGACGCGCGTGTAGTCGCCGGTGTGGGACATCACGCGCACTTCGGCGCGCATCAGTTGCGGGTCGGTCTTGATGCGATTGATGAGCGCCGCCCCTCGGGGCGTCGCCGCGAAGAGCCGCTCGAGCACAATCAGGTTGGGAACGTGCTCGAGGATCGCTTGCAGAGCCTGGATTGGCTCGGTATCGGCAAACGCGAGAAGCTCGCCCTCGTCGGAGAGGCGGTCGCGCAGAGAAGGCATCAGATTCGACGCAGCGATCACGATTCCAGACACAGCCATCCACTTCAGTTTATCACGCCGGTACAAGGCCGCCGCTGACGACACACTCCATGCTTCGAGCCGTTCTTTTCGATCTCGACGACACGCTGTTCGATCACGAATCCTGTGCGCGGGACGCGCTCCTGGCCGTCCACAAGTCAAGCGAGCGTTTCAAATCTGTAACGTTCGCCGAGTTCGAGCGGCTGCACACCGTATTGCTCGAGGAGCTTCATCAGCGGGTCATGTCGGGTGCGCTCGATATCGACGCGGCGCGGATTGAGCGCTTCACCAGGCTGTTCGAGGCCGCGGGTGCCACGGACTGTTCTCCGGAGGAAGGTGCCCGCGTGTACCGTGAGTGCTACATTCGCACGCGCCGCGCGATCGATGGAGCGGCTGCGTTGTTATCCGCGTTGAAGCCGCGCGTGAAGATCGGCGTCGTCTCCAATAACCTGTTGGCAGAACAGCAAGAGAAGATGAGGCAATGCGGGCTCGACGAGTTCGTCGACGCGCTGATCGTCTCGGAGAAGGTCGGTGTCGTCAAACCCGACCCGCTCATATTCCGTGTGGCACTCGATCGACTTGCGGTCAGCAAGGAGGACGCCGTGATGGTTGGGGACTCGTGGGCCGCGGACGTCGAGGGCGCGCGCGCGGCCGGTATCCCGGTCGTCTGGTTCAACAGGAATGTGCTGCCAAGCCCCGACCCCAATGCCGGTGTACCCGAGCTCCGCGCGCTCGAACCGGTGAGCGCAGCGATTGACGCGATCGAACTGGCCCACAGCCGCAGCCGTGCGTATCGGAATTGATCTCGGCGGAACGAAAATCGAGGCGGTGTCGCTGGCGGGCGACGGCTCAGAGTGTTTCCGCCGCCGCGTCGCGACGCCACGCGGCGACTACGACGCCACGATCGAGGCCGTGGCTGGCCTCGTCGCCGACGCCGAGCGTACAGGCCGGACGCGCGAGTGTCGGCGTCGGAATTCCGGGCGTCATCTCGCCAGCCACGGGCCTCGTCAAGAACGCCAACTCGACGTGGCTCAACGCCCGGCCCTTACGTGACGACCTCGAGCGGCGTCTCGAGCGCCCGGTCAGAGTCGCCAATGACGCGAACTGCTTCGCGCTCTCCGAAGCCAGTGACGGTGCTGCCGCCGGACAGCCGGTCGTCTTCGGCGTGATCCTGGGCACCGGCACGGGCGGCGGGCTGGTCATCGACGGTCGCGTCGTCGTCGGCGCCAATGCGATTGCGGGGGAGTGGGGGCACAACCCGCTGCCCTGGCCGGAACCTGGCGAATGGCCAGGCTCCGCGTGTTACTGCGGACGCACGGGATGCATCGAAACGTTTCTCTCAGGGCCCGGGCTTACGCGCGATCACGAACATACCGCTGGCGAACGGCTGGAGCCGGCGACGATCGTCGCGCGAGCGTCGACTGGGGATCGCGCAGCGGTCGCCACGCTCGGCCGCTATCACCATCGCATGGCGCGCGCACTCGCGTCGATTCTGAATGTCGTCGACCCTGACGTCGTGGTGCTTGGCGGCGGACTCTCGAACCTGCCCGGCCTGTCCGCCAGCGTCATGAGGTTGTGGGGGGAGTTCGTGTTCTCGGACAGCGTGACGACGACGATCGTTCCCGCCATGCACGGCGACGCGAGCGGCGTGAGGGGCGCAGCCTGGCTGTGGCCCGATCGTCGCTGGCATGCCGTGCAGTTGAGCAGGTCTTCAGGAGCTCAGCGCCTGCGAGAGCGCTTCGGTGGTGATTCGGAAGTGCGACGCCTTCCAGACCGGCTTTCCGTCTTTCAACAGGATCGCCTGCGGCGTCTCGTGACGCACACCCAGGCGGCGCTCGGCCGACTCGGAGACGTGACGATGGCTCTGAACGGTGATCATCTTGTACGCGGCTTCCGACGATCGCTGTTCGACGAGCTCGGTGAGCGCGTCAAGAGCCTCGTGGCTGATCCCGCACGTGCGGCTGTGCTTGAAGAGCAGGACGGGCCGGACGCGGGACTCCTCGATCGCCGCGTCGAGCGCATCGAGATCGCACAAATGGGTCAGCATTCTGGTGGTCAGTTTCCGGGGTTCAGCGCTCGACAGACACGAAAAGGGACAGCCGCTGCGGCTGTCCCTTCTACCAATCTATTGTAGCGCATCTCGAGCGGACGCGCCGGGGTCAGCGGCGGGCGCCCGTCGTCCGGCCAGCACCCGCCTGGGCGTGGCGGCCCTCGGCAAACTCCTCAATCATCTTGGCGTTGAACGCCGGGATATCGTCGGGCTTTCGCGAGGTCACGAGGCCGTTGTCGACCACAACTTCCTGATCGACCCACAGGGCGCCGGCGTTGCGCAGATCGCTTCGCAGGCTCGGCCAGGAGGTCACCTTGCGGCCCTTGACCGCCCCCGCCTCGATCAGCGTCCAGGGCCCGTGACAGATCGCCGCGATCGGCTTGCCGTCGTTGACGAACGCGCGAACGAACTGCACGGCTCGATCGTTGATGCGAAGCTTGTCGGGGTTCAGGACGCCACCCGGAAGCAGGAGCGCGTCGTAGTCGTCAGGCGACGCCACGTCCAGCGACCGATCGACCGGGGTGTCTTCGCCCCAGTCCTTGTGTTTCCAGCCTCGGACGTGATGACGTTCTGGCGACACGACGTGAACCGTCGCGCCCGCTGCCTCGAGCGCAGCTTTTGGCTGGGTCAACTCGACTGCTTCGAATCCGTTCTCGACCAACGCCGCGACCTTGCGGCCCTTGAGCTCTTGAGCCATCGATAGTACCTCCTGCTAGCGTGTTGCTTGAACCGCTCGAAGGAGGTGCAATCGATGTTCCGCGACGATTACGTCGGGGCCTGATGCGATCGCGTGTGAAAGCCTGCCGCCTCCAGCTCGTGCCGTGCATCCGCAAACCGCGCACGGACCTCAGCCGACAACGCGAGGTCGGTCCTGGCCAGCTGACGATCGACGTTGAACATGCGGAAGCGGATGCCTTCCATGTGAAAGGCTCCAATCGCCCGCACGAGCGCCTCGCACTCCGCGATGAGCGACGCGACCGTTGCCGGCTGAGCATCCGCCTTCAGCAGAGCGATGATGTTCTCCACAGCCGCCTTCGCGGCCTGACGATGATCGGTGGTGGTCATGGGTCGTGTCCTTGTAGCGTACTGAGCCGTGGCGCGGTCGTCAATCGCGCGAACCCCCGTGTGAACCTTCGTATGAACCCCCGGATGAACCTTCGTGTGAACCCCCGTATGAACCCGCGTATAAAATCCTCAGATGACCACCGACGAGAAGCCGATCGGACGCGCGCGCGTCGAACCTCCCGATCTGAGTGAAAAAGGCGGCCTGAAAGGCGGGACGCCGCAGCGCTCGGACGAGCGCTTGTACATGCAGCTCACCGCCTTCGGCGAGTGTCGAAATACCGCCGCGACTGTCGCATATCTGGCCGGGACGGGAATGCCCGCCGTCGTCTACGAGGACCTGAACGACCCGCTCGGGGTCGCGGTGCTGACGTTTTCGATGAGCCCCGACCATTTCATCGACAAGGTCCGCCCGCTCCTGGCCTCGGGACCGTTCAGCAGCCTGGTGCAGAAGCCGCAGTACGCGATGTTCGGCAGAACCTACGCACTTGGCTACGAACCCGATCTCGTCGATACGCTGATTCATCGTCCGACGCGCACTGTTCTGAACGAGAGCTGGCCCTGGGCCATCTGGTATCCGCTCCGGCGGAGCGGCGGATTCGCGCAGCTTTCGGCCGACGAGCAGCGCGCGATTCTCGGCGAGCATGGGGCGCTCGGCAAAACGTTCGGCGCTGCTGACTACGCGCACGACGTCCGCCTCGCGTGTCACGGGCTCGACCGCGACGACAATGATTTCGTCATCGGCCTGGTCGGCAAGGAACTTTTTCCGCTGTCGGCGCTGGTGCAGGCCATGCGGAAGACCCAGCAGACGGCGCTCTATCTCGATCGGCTTGGGCCATTCTTCGTTGGGCGCGCGGTCTGGAAGAGCCCCATTTGAGACAATCGTCCACCGCTAACTCGGCTGTTCCCGTCTCACGGGCGAGGTATCCCACTCGAACCTGAACTGGCGCGAGTGTTGCTGTCTCTCGTCATGATAGCCAGGGTGTCGAGTGCCCGGCGGTCGTTCATGAGGTGCCTGTGCCGAATCTGAAGGGCCGCCGGCCGCGCCGGCTCACACCCGAGGAACGGAAATCCCTGACCCATGGTGATTTCTGGATCCCCGAAGAGGAGCGCGAAATTTACCGCCGCGCGCTGGCTGCCCTCAACGCCGCCGACATCCCCTATGTCGTCGCCGGCGCATACGCCATCTACGAACACACCGGGATCTACAGGAAGACCAAGGACCTCGATCTGTTTTTCGAGCCGTCTGCCGTCGTGCCCGCAGCCAGAGCGCTTCGCGATGCAGGGTTCGTGACGCGCCTCGAAGACCCGCACTGGCTCGCGAAGGCCATCGTCGGCGAGCATTTCGTCGATCTGATCTTCGGCATGGGCAACGGCGTCGCGCAGATCGATGAAGGCTGGATCCAGAACAGCCGTCCTGGAATTCTCGCGGCCACACCGGTCCGAATCGCCCCGCCGGAGGAATTGATCTGGCACCGCCTGTTCATCGGCGAGCGGCATCGTCACGACATGTCGGATGTCGTGCACCTGATCCTCTGCCGCGGCGACACGCTCGATTGGAAGCGCCTGGTGGGTCGCGTCTCGGAGCACTGGCCGTTGCTGCTGGCACAGTTGCTGATGTTCAACTACGTTTATCCGGGCTACCGGGGCAACGTCCCGGAATGGGTGATGGACACGCTCCTCGCGCGCGCCCAGGCCGATTCTGGCGAAACGATCGATGACCTCGACTACACCCGTGGCCCGTTGATCTCACGTTTCAGCTTCACGATCGACGTCCGCGAATGGGGCTTCGTCGACCCTCGCGCCAGCCTCGTCCGCGACGCCATCAACCGCCCCGAAATCCGAGCGATCGCCGAATCCGACGTGTGGGACGAACGCGGTGAGGAACGCCCGGAACCCAGGGATTTGGCAATGGAGATCCCGGGGAATCTCGACTGAGGAACCCCGGTCACTCGGGAGCCCGCGCACCCGTGGCACCCTGGCACCTTTGGCATCTTTGGCACCCCCAGGTGCCACCCCAGCACCTTCGGCACCCGTGGCACTCCAGGCACTTGTGGCACCTTTCCGAATGCTATAGTGATCCCTCCGATGATGAAGCGGCTCTTCGGTGCAGGGTTCTGGGGCGGAGAGGGGAACGTCCTCACCGGCCGCCTGGGGCCCCTCGAGTCCGACGTGATGAACATCGTCTGGCGTGGCGCGGACGTCGCCGTCAAAGACGTTCAGGGTCAGCTGGGCAGGCCCGTCGCGTACACGACGGTGATGACCACGCTCGACCGGCTCTTTAAGAAAGGTTACGTCCGTCGCCGTCGCGAAGGCCGGGCGTTTCTGTATACCGCGGTGCTGGCGAAGCACGAGCTGGAAGTCAACGTCACGAGCGGCCTGCTGAAGGATCTGCTCGCGGGTGACACTGCCACCCCGGTGCTTTCGAACCTGGTCGACGCCGTAGCGGACCGGGACAACAATCTCCTCGAGGAACTCGAGCGGCTCATTCGCGACAAGCGTCAGCGGCTGAAGCGGGGGCAGGGATGAGGCTGGTCATCTCCACCGCCATCCTGACGTTCGCGTGGTTTGCCGCGGTCAACATCGTCGTGTCGGCAGCCGCCTGGTTGCTGACGCGCCGCGCGGCCTCCAGCCAGTCGCTCGGGCCGGAAGGGCTCCTCACCCTGCGGCTACTCCCCAGCGTCGTGTCTCTGATCGTCGTCGCGCTCGTCGTTTTCCCCGGTCACCTGCTGTACGAACCAATGGAATCCGATGAGGCGTTCGGCGTGGCGCTCTGGGCACTCGTGGCGCTGACCACTGCGCTCCTGGTGCGCTCAGGCCAGCGTCTGGTGTCGGTCGCGCGCGCGTCGGCTTCGCTGAGCCGCTGGGCGCTCGCGGCGAATGGCCGTACCGGTGAGGAGACGCTCGAGGTCAAAGGCCTCAACGGCGTGTCCCTGGCTGGGGTGTTCCGCACGCGCATTCTGATCGGCTCGAACGCCAGAGCCGCGCTGAGCGACGCGGAACTCGAGGTGGCCGTGGCGCACGAGCTCGCACATCGCAGCTGCTGGGACAACCTGAAACGCTGCGCGATGTTTTGCGCGCCAGACGTCTTCGGTTTCACGTCAGCCGCGCGCGGCCTCGAGGCTCGCTGGCGCGCCGAGGCGGAGTGCCGGGCAGACGCCCTGGCGGTGGGCGGCGATGAAACGCGCGCGACGCACCTCGCGTCGGCGCTCGTCAAGGTGGCGCGGCTAAGCCAGCTTTCAGCGCCGTCGCATGTGTCTCCGATCTGGAGCACGTTCCACGAAGCGCCGCTGCTCGAGGCGCGCGTCCGCCGTCTGGTTGCCGAACCGAACGTGCTTCGCACGGAGCCGTCTTCGCTCGTGCGCTATCTCACCGCCATTGCCGTGTTCCCGCTCGTGGTCTGGCTGGCCGGTCTGCCGTACCAGCTTCACCTCATGACGGAATTCCTCATCGCGTCGCTGCCGTAAGCGCCGGCAGGGCGCTCCACGCGCTTCCAGCGAAGCACGCTTCCTGTGCGAGAATCATCGCCAATGTCGAGCAGTATTGGACATTACCGCATCGTCCGCCAGATCGGCCGCGGTGGCATGGGGATCGTCTACGAGGCGCTCGACGATCGGCTCCAGCGGTCGGTGGCGCTGAAGACGATCCAGCCCGCCTCCGATCCGCAGATGCGCGATCGCTTCCTGCGTGAAGCGCGCGCGGCCGCAGCCGTCAGCCATCCGCACATCTGTCCCCTCCACGAGATCGGCGAGCACGAGGGGAACCCGTTCCTGGTGATGGAACTGCTCGAGGGCGAATCTCTCGCGGCACGGCTCGAGCGTGGGGCCATCCCGCCGCCTGAAGCGATCGGTCTCAGCCTCTCGATCCTGTCGGCGCTCGGCGCGCTCCACGCGCGTGGGTTCGTTCACCGCGATCTCAAGCCATCGAACGTCTTCCTCAGCGTGCACGGCGTCAAGCTGCTCGATTTCGGCCTGGCCCGGCCGGTGTCGTTCGATGCCGATGCCACGTCGCTGACGTTGCCCGGTGTGTTGCTGGGCACACCCCGCTACATGGCGCCGGAGCAGGCGCGCGGGTCTGAAGTGGACTTCCGGGCAGACATTTTCACAGCCGGCGCGTTGCTGTTCGAGATGCTCAGCGGACGGCCAGCGTTCAACGGCGAGTCGGCCATCGAGCTCTTGCACTCCGTGATCCACGAGCAGCCGCCGGCGCTCGTCGGGTCGCTGGCCGTGGTCGAGATCGATCGGGTCATCCAGCGTGCGCTGGCGAAGGCGCCGGACGACCGGTATCAGTCGGCCGACGAGATGGCCCGCGATCTTCGCGCGTGCCTGTCGCGGGACGATTTCGGTGGCGGAACGGTTGCCAGGGCGACCACACGTCTCGTGGTGCTGCCGTTCAAGCTGCTCCGGCCTGATCCGGCAATCGACTTCCTGGCTTTCAGCCTGCCGGATGCGATCACGGTGTCGCTGACGGGGCTCGGCTCACTCGTCGTTCGCTCGAGCCTGAGCGCCGCGAAGTTCTCGGCCGATCAGCCCGATCTGCGGGTCATCGCGACCGACGCCAACGTGGACGCGATCGTCACCGGATCGCTGCTCCACGCGGGAGGGCAGTTGCGGGTCAGCGTCCAGTTGATCGAGGTGCCGTCTGGCACGGTGCGCTGGTCGCACGCCATTCAGGCGCCGCTCGACGATCTCTTCAGCATTCAGGATTCCATCTGTTCCGAGGTGGTCGGCGCGCTTGCGGTGCCGTTGTCGAATCGCGATCAGCGGCAGCTCCGCCAGGACGTGCCGGCGAATCCGGAAGCCTACGCGAGCTACCTGCAGGCGAACCGTCTGAGCGAGTCGTCGGCTCAGTGGAACACCGCGCGCGAAATGTACCGGCGGGCAGTCGAGGCCGACCCCGCGTTACGCGCCCGCATGGGCACGACTCGGGCGATGTCTGCGGCTGATGGGGAAGTATGGTGGGGTCGGCGACGAAGCCTACCTCGCGCAAGCGGAGGAGGCGTTCCAGCGCGCGTTCAAGATCAACCCGGAGCTGTCGCTCGCGCACAACCTGTATACCAACGCTGAAGTGGACTCGGGCCGCGCGCTGCAGGCAGTCGTGCGCCTGCTCGGACGCGTCCGGGAGCGGACCAGCGAGCCGGACTTGTATGCGGGGCTCGTCCATGCGTGCCGGTACGCTGGTCTCCTCAACGCATCGATTGCCGCCTACGAACGCGCCAAGCGGCTCGATCCGGCCATCCGGACGAGCGTTGCGCACACGTACTTCATGAACGGCCAGTACGGGCGCGCGATTGAAACGGATATCGATTCGCCGCCCTACGTCACGGTCATGTCGCTGATGGCGATGGGACGTACCGATGAAGCAGCGACGCTGTGCCACTCGGCGAAGTCACGAATGACCGGCAACGATCATCTGAGGCTGATACTCGACGCCGTGCTCGGCATGCTCGAAGGCAACATCGAGGATGGCCGCGCGGCTCTCCACAGACTGATCGCGCTGCCGACATTCTCCGATCCTGAAGGCTGGTACTACTGGGCCCAGGCGGCGACGCAGCTGAAAGACGAGTCCGGCGCGCTTGAGCTGCTCGCTCGTGCCGTCGAAGCCGGTCTCTCTTCCGTGCGCGGACTGGAAACGACGCCGCTCCTCGACCCCCTTCTGTACGTTTCCGCAATTCAACGAGGTCGTGGCGCGCGCGCGCACCGGGCAGTCAATTGCCACGCGGGCGTTCACGGACGCGGACGGACACAGGCTGCTGGGTCTGCCTGTCGCCTGAGCCGCGAGACATTATCAGTCACGAACCGTCAGGCCTGCGCGATGCGGCGTGCGAGAGCCCGTCCCGCGATGTGAGCCGTGCACCACGCCCACTGGAAATTGAAGCCGCCGATGCGGCCGTCAGCATCGAGAATTTCTCCCGTCAGATACAGCCCCGGACACACGCGCGATTCCATCGTCGCCGGATCGATCTCGGTCAGGGGAACCCCGCCGGCGGTGACCTCGGCGTAGTTGTAGCCGCGCGAGTCGCGGATCTGGAGCGGCCAGGCTGTCAGCGCCAGAGACAGCCGTCGCCGATCGTCACGTGTCAGGTGGGCAAGCGTGGCGGCGCGATCCAGTCCCAGCGTATCGAGTGTCGCCGCTGCTACCGCGGCGGGCATCAACTTCGACAGCGTGGCATGAAGAGATGCGCGGGGCTGGGCGGCGGCGAGCTCTTTCAGCCGCGCGTCGAGCGCCTGGTCGTCCAGGCCGCACAGGCGCACGGTAATCTTCATGTCCTGATGCTCGAGCCTGGATCGGAGCCAGAAACGCGACGCATCCAGCACGACCGGCCCGCTGACGCCGAAATGCGTCCAGAGCAGTGACCCTGTAAGCGTGTGCGCACGCTTGCCGTTCGTCCAGAGATCGAGGCTGACCTCCTGAGCCACTCCGCTGAGCCCGGCGTGAAATCCATCATCGAGCAGCAACGGCACCAGCGCGGGCGTGGGTGCGACGATCGAGTGGCCGAGTGCGCGCGCGAACGTATAGCCTGCGCCGTCACTCCCGGTCTTGGGTAGCGATTGTCCGCCGGTGGCAAGGACCACGGCATTGCTGCGGAGGAGGCCTCGCGAGGTCGAGAGAGAGAAGCCGTCACCATCGCGTTCGATCCCGGTCACGCGCTGCTCCTGACCGAGCTGACAACCCGTCCGCGCGAGCTCGGTCAGCAACGCGTTCAGGACATCGCGAGACTTGTTGGTGTCCGGAAACAGCTTGCCGCCTGGCTCCTCATGCAGCGGCACGCCGATCTCGCGGAAAAAGGCGACAGTGTCTTCGACGGTCAACGCTCGCAGGATGCGGCGCACGATCGGCCGGGGGCCGCCTTGGAAATCTATTTCCGACACAACCGAGTTGGTGACGTTGCAGCGCGACCCTCCGCTGACGAGGATCTTGGCGCCCGGGCGTCTGGCGCTATCGAGAACGAGCACGCGGGCCTGAGCGTTCTGGCGGCGGAGGAAGATTGCCGTGGCGAGCCCTGCCGCACCAGCGCCGACGATGATGACGTCGGGGCCGGCGGGCGATAATGACGAATGGCGTTCCGGAAGCATCTGCTGGATCTCGTCTCGTCAGAGCCGCGGACCGCCTCGAGCCTCGCGCGCGCGCTCCGCCTCGATCGCCGCGAGATGGAGGAAGACCTCCAGCACATGATCATCTCGGCGCGCGCGGCCGGTCACACGGTCATCGTCGACCCGGCCCGGTGCAAGACATGCGGATTCGTCTTCGATCAACTGCGATTGTCCAAGCCCGGGAAGTGTCCGGCATGCAGGGGCTCACGGGTCTTCGAGCCGCTGATCAGAGTCGAGAAGCAGACGGGGCAGTAGTGTATCCTGATTGGCCCGCAGGAACGGAACGGGGTCACGGGGGGAGCTCGAATGGTGCATATGGATGGGGGACTGCTGCCGCTGGAGACGTTCCGGCTGCTCGTCGAGGAGTCCCTCACGGGTCTCTACCTGATTCAGAACGATCGGCTCGTTTACGTGAACCAGACTCTTGCCGACTTCTTCGGGTATTCACGGGACGAGATGCTTCGCCTGCCATCCGTCCTCGACGTCATTGAGCCGGGCGATCGCGAGATCGTCCGCGAAAAGATGCGCCAGCGTCTCTCGGGTGAAGTGACGGCAGTGAAGTACGCGGTTCGCGCCGTGCGCAAGGATGGCCAGATCATCACGCTCGACGTTCGTGGCCAGGGCACCACTTACACCGGCGCGCCAGCGGTCATGGGCAGCATGCTCGACATCACCGGTCAGAAGCGGATGGAGGAAGCGCTTCGCAACCTCTCGCTGATCGACGACCTCACCGGCGTCTACAACCGTCGCGGCTTCATGACGCTGGCCGAACGTCATCTGACGATGGCGCGGCGCCGCAAGCGCGAACTGCTGCTGATCTTTGCCGATGTCGACGAGCTCAAGCAGATCAACGACGAGTTCGGCCACGCGACCGGCGATCTCGCGCTCGTCGAGGCGGCGGCCGTGTTGCGGAAGACCTACCGGAGCGTGGACATCATCGCGCGGCTGGGGGGCGATGAGTTCACGGCGTTCCCACTCGAAGCGGGGAGCGACAACGCCTCGCTGCTCTTGAATCGGTTGCAGGAGGCCATCGATCGCAACAACGCCGAGGCCACACGTCCTTATAAACTGTCGATCAGCGTCGGGATCAGCCGGTTCGATCCCGAGCGTTGCCAGACGATCCAGCAGTTGCTGGAAGAAGCGGATCAGGAGCTCTACGCGCGCAAGCGGGCCCGCCAGCAGGCGCGTACCTGACCTGTCCGTCGTCAGTGAACGACTGAACTCCCGCGCAGCAGGGTCTCGACCGCCTGCGCCAGCTGCGCCGGTTCGAATGGCTTCGCGAGGTGCATCTGAAAACCGGCGGAGAGCGCTTGACGCTTTTCGTCGTCTCGCGCGTGGGCGGTGACCGCGGCTGCGGGAATCGTGGCCACGCGGCCCTCTCCTGATGACCGCACCCGCCGAATCAGCGCATAACCATCCTCGCCGGGCATGGCGATGTCGGCGAGCAGCACGTCCATCTCGCGATCTTCGAGAATCGTGAGGGCATCGCTTGCGGACCCGGCAAGCGTTACCGTGGCACCGCAGCCCTCGAGCGTGTGCGCCATGATTTCCCGCGTATCGGGCTCGTCGTCCACGACCAGCACGCGAATGCCGTCGAGCCGTGGCGACAACTGTGCCGCCGGTGCATGGTGTTCAGCTTCGGGCTGTCCCGTGCCCCGTTCCGGACGCTGACCGGCGACCGGGAGACGGACGATGAACGTCGACCCCCGATCGCGTCCGTCGCTTTCAACCGCGATCGTGCCCTTGTGACCCTCGACGAGCTGTCTGGCGATCGACAGACCCAGCCCGAGGCCGCCGTGGCTCCGGGTGGTCGTGCTGTCGGCCTGACGGAACCGGTCGAAGACATGGGGCAGGAACTCGGGTTCGATGCCCACGCCCGAATCGATGACCCGGATCTCCACCGACCGATCGACGAGGCGCGTGTCGATGGTCACCCGTCCGTTCTTGGGTGTGAACTTCAGCGCGTTGCCAAGGAGGTTGAAGAAGACCTGCTCGAGCCGCCGCAGGTCGCCGATCACCGTGACCGCGGGAATGATCGACAACTGCAGCTCGATCCCGTGCGCGGCCGCCGAGGGGATCATCGACTCGACCACACCGCGAATCAGATCCCGAAGATCGATCTCCTCGAGCTCGAGGCGCGCCCGGCCCCCGACGATCCGCGAGAAGTCGAGTAGCTCGTCGATGAGTCGCGTCTGGCGCGTGGCGTTGTCGTGGATCGACTGCAGCGCGCGTGCTGCGACCGCCGGGTCGAGCGACCCTCGCTGCAGCATCGACGTCCAGCCGAGCATCGCGTTCAGCGGCGTCCTGAGCTCGTGCGAGACGATTGAGACGAACTCGTCTTTCAGGCGGTTGGCCGCTTCGGCCTCCGATCGGGCCCGCTGCGCAGACTCGTAGAGCCGGGCGCGATCGAGCGCCTGGGCGCAGTGCTGGGCCACGGAGAGGAGCAGCGCACGATAGCTCTCGTCGAAGTTCACCGGAACGGTGAAGTGAAACGCCAGCACACCGATGGGCGTGCCTTCGATCATCAGCGGCAGCGTCGCTGACGAGACGAAGCCCCCATCCGCAGCGATCGTCGCCGAGCGCCAGTAGTGCTCCTGCCACTCGTTGAACGAGCCGATGAACACGCCGCGTCCGGTTTGGACCGCCTGCGTCGCGCAGTACCCGTCTCGGCCGGGAAGCGGTTCGGAACGCCGTCCTGTTCGCGCGCGTTGTCGTCGAACAGCGACTCGAAATACGTGCCGTTCTCGACGAGCAACGTCACGTCGCCTGTCGTCGCGCCGACGACGATCTTGCCCTGATGGACGATGGCCTGCGCGACGGCATGCATGGTTACCGACTCCGACAGTCCGGCAGTCAGCCCGTGCAATCGGCTCGTTCTGGCGGCGAGCGCGCGGTAGCGCCCCTCGCTCGCGCGAAGCGCGAGCTCGACCTTCTGGCGCTCGGACAGCTCCTGATCTGCGCGCGCCCGCAGGCTCTCGGCCTCGACACGCGCGCGCTGGGCCGTCTCGTACTGCCACGTGCGATCGAGCGCTTGGGCGGCGCGCTTGCCGAGCACGAACAGATACTCGCGATCCTCCGCAGAAAACTGCCGGTCGCGGCGGAAGTCGAGGCGGACCACGCCGACGACCCGGCTGCCGATCACGAAGGGAACCGCGACCGTGGCACATGAGTTCGAGGGATACAGATCGGGGGGCAGATCGGGGTACTCGTTCTGAAGTTTCGCGCGCGTGTCGAGGATCACCGGCGCCGCACGATCGATCGCGTCAGACACGGGATTGCGCGCCGACTCCATCAGCGCCTTGAGACGCACCGGATCATCCAGCTTGAAAGCGACCGATCGGGCGACCTCGAGGTGTCCATCGCTCCCGGTCAGAAACAGGACGCCTGCCTCCGCGCCCAGCGCGTGCAACGGCTCCTGCAGCGATGCCTCAACCACGGAGGATGGCGTGCGCGCCTGCCCGAGCGCGGCGGTAAGCTCGGAGACCCGATCCGACTGACGGGCCTGACGTTCGGCGGCCACGCGCGTTTCTCGATCGACGCGGCTCTGACGGTAGCCGCGTTCGACCAGCACCGCGAACACGAGCCAGCTGGCCAGATAGAGGCCGACCGCCAGTGCGCGATCCCAGCCCCCGAAGCTGAGAAATGACCCGGGTTCGAGCAGGAGGAAGTCCACGCCCGCGGCGGCCACCAGCAGCGCGACGCCACCGGCGGTGAAACCGCCGTACCACGCGGTCAGCGCAGCCGCCAGCGACAACGGTGTCAGGGCAAGCAGCGGCGCGATTGGCGCGATGATGACTTCGAGCCACAACGCGAGGCCAACCGCGACAAGTCCGAAACCATAGACAGCGGGTTTGTGCGGCAAACGGGAATTGCGCAGATCCAATGGCATATCGCTCTGTCCCGTCGTTCGCAGGAGCCCCGAGGGGCCGACGGGTGTTGATTTCGGTCGGAGTCTTGAGGGTAACACGAGCTGCAAGCCGATTGGAGAGCCGATCGGCTGGGCTGCTGGAAAGTCCTTGTCTGTCTGTCGCTTACCGCTTGATCGCCGTCGACTCGCAACCGAGCTCGATACAGACACGGTCCAGCAGGAGGAGGGCACCCGCGGCGGCCGAACCCGCGTTGCGAAGCACGGCCGGATCGGCGCCACTGACCCGGAGCTTGAGCGCCCGCTGTGCGAGCGTGCACGACTGCAGCAGCATGTCGTGCGTCGGCCCCAGGTCCGGCGGCGGCTTGATCGCCGCCAGCGACTGGCGGATCGATTCGGCTCGCTCGATCGCGGCCGGCACCCCTGGCAGCGCTTCCGTCTTCAGCAGATCGATCGACGCCAGCAGCGGGCGTAACCCGCGCAGCTGATCCAGCGGTGCGTTGATCTGCGCGCGATAACGGTCATCACCACGCTGCGGTTTCGCCGCTGTCCCGGCCGGCGGTGTTGCGAGCGGATTGAATCCCGGCGGGGGAGGCGGCGTCCCCGAAGTGCCTCCTGGTATCGGTGTCGCCGGATCGCTGGGCTTCTGCGGTGGCGGCGCTGCCGTATTAGGCGGAGGCGTCTGCACAGGCGGCGTCTGCGCAGGCGGTAGCGCCTGCACGGGCGGTGTCTGGACGGGTGGAGGTGATGTCTGAACCGGCGGTGGCGATACCGGATTCGCGGGGGGCGCCGGCGGAGGCGTGGGCGGCGCTGATTGCACGGGCTTGTTCGCCGGTGGCTGCGGCGGTGGATTCTGCGGCTGCGGCGCGGGGGCTGGCGTCGTTGGCTTCGGTGGCGGAGGAGCCTGAACGGTCGGCGTCGGCGACGTCGTCACCGGAGGCGGTGGTGACGCCGGTAACGATTGAACAGGCGGCACCGATGCCTGTGCGGGTGTCGTCCCCTTTGCGGCGGTCATCACCTTGTGCATGCCCACGAGGATCCTGATACGGCCTGCGCCGCGGCCGTCCGTGTCCACGCGAATCGGCAGCTCGCGCTTCAGATCCAGAACGACGCGTGAAATCAGCGGCTCGATGCTGTACGTCGCGACGCGCACGCGGAGAACGAGCGGATCCGTCGAATTCAGTACGCCGCGCGATTCGGGCGCGACGTTCGGGAAATCCACATAGAACCGAAAGGGATCGTGCGCGACGCCAAACGTCGGCTCCGGAAGTGGCCCGTCGGCCTCGAGCGTCACGATAGACACGTCGCCTTCGCGCGCGAGCTGAACCGTGACGAGGTTTGCGGGCCGCCCTGGCAAGGATTGCGCGCTGATGTCAGCGCGCGCGGCGGTGAGCCCGCAGGCGAGCATGAAAAACAGCAGCGGTCGAGCGCGCGCGAGTGCGGGGGGCCTGAAGAACACCATCGAAACCCGTAATTTGAAGAGGCTACATCCAGCTGGTTCGCAAGTCCAGCAAACGTCCATAGCCGTTTCCCCAACTCATCGTTCCCTGTTTCAGTGTGGAATGCGTTGACACCTTGTGATGACCTTAGTCGCCACCCAGGGAGACTTTCCTCACACACCGATCCTGTAACTGACTGATTTCAGACTAGTTCTGGACGCGGCTCCCGTAGGCAGAACTCTTGCGCTTAGCGAACGCGGAGGCTCCCCAGCCGTGCGGATCGGATTGCTACCTCTCACTCTCGCCGTTGCCGTCGCCGCTACCCGACTGACGGGTGCATTCGCAGCCGCTGACGTCATCGCGTATGTCTATCTCGCGGTCATCACCACGAGACTGACGCGGCACACCGGCGCGTTCGCACGCGTTCAGGCACAGGGCGCGCGAATGGACGTCTGATCCGTCCGCTGTCCGCTGCTACTGCTTGATCAACTGAAAACGGCCGCCGACGAACGTGTTGCCACACGTATCGCCACCGGTGTAGTTACCCGCCATGCTCGTCGAGAGCAGATCGGTCGTGGTGGCGGCGAATGAGGCCGAGCAGTCCGGCGCATCGACGATGCCGCCTCGTGGGACGTTGATTGTGAACACGAATGTATTGGCGGTTGCCTGACCCGACACGGTGCCGTTGTTGTAGATGGGCGCCCCCACGGCGCTCGTTCCGCGCATTGTGCCGCTTACATTGATCCCCGTTTGGGTCAGCGTCAGGATCATCTGGAACTGTCCGATCGCGTCGCTGGCACTGCCTGACCATGTGCCGCTCACACCTATTGGTACTTGGCCTCCGCCGCCCGGACCGATCGGCCCCCCGGCGCCTCCGTCGTCATCGCACGCCAGAGCTGCCGCAGCAAGGACCAGAACGAGGACGACCCTGGCTCGACAGCAGAATCGTGAGGGATACATCACAGACACGATCTTACCCACGAAAGTCACCCGGAGTGGGTAAAGTTGTTTGGTCGGAGACCCATATATCCGGCTGATCCGCAAACGGTTCACACGACGATTTCGTCACAATCTGGCCTGAATCCCGTGCATTTTCGAGGATGGCCCGTAAGGGCTGGCGACCGTTACACAACGGTTAAAAACTTGCAAGTAGCGCAACCCGATGAATCGAATCGTCATAGGCTGGCGCGTCGGACCATTCACCTGTGAGTTTCGTGACGAGCGGTCCACTGGATCGCTGCAGATATTTCGGGGAGACGAGCTCATGCTGAAGGAGGCGTCCGACTCCGTCAAAGCCGCCTTCGAGCGCGCCCGCGAGGTCTGCGAGCAGGAAGTCTGGCGCCAGGCCAGAGGCGCGTAGAACATCTTCCCATTCCACCGAACGCGCTATTTGCGTCGGGCAACCCACCCGCGCTAGGCTTAGCGCAGCTTCTGCCCTCGCTTCGAGCCGACGAGCCCCGCTCTGCGCCCTCTGATTCCGACCGCTGAAGCTTTTTCCACCCGTTCCGACACGTCGTCACAACAGGAGTTTCAGTATGGGCCGCAAATTGTTCGTAGGGAACTTGCCGTTTTCTACCGGCGAGCAGGAGCTTGAAGAGCTATTCAGCCAGGCGGGAGCTGTCGAGTCCGTGCGGGTGATGCGCGATCAGGCAACGGGCCGCGCGCGTGGCTTCGCATTCGTCGAGATGGAAAGCGACGAAGCCGCGCAGCAGGCGATCGAGAAGTTTCATCAGTACGAAGTCGGCGGCCGGGCGATCAACGTCAACGAGGCGCGTCCGCAGGCAACCGGTGGCGGTGGCGGGTTCCCGCGGCGGCGGCGGCGGTGGTGGTGGCCGCCGGCCGGGCGGTGGCGGTGGCGGCGGACGCCGCGAGCCACGCTGGTAGTCCTGCACACACGCGATGCACACACGCCGTCGCGCCTTCAAACCTGTAATTGGCTGACGGATTTCGAGTGCCGCGACGACCGTCGCGGCACTCCAACCTGCCGCAAATCGCTGCACCATCGAGACAGCGCACTCGTGGAATGACGTTTGCCCTAACGCGCGCGCGGGAGGCTTAATGGCCAACGGACAGTCGATCGTTATCAAGGGCGAGATTACCGGGAACGAAGACCTCGTGATCGCGGGTCGCGTGGAAGGCAGCATCAAGCTTGGGAACCGCGTGCTGACGCTCGCAGCGGGATCTCAGGTGACGGGTGACATTTCCGCCGGCTCGGTGCTGGTTTCGGGCGAAGTGGACGGCATCATCGCGGCATCGTCGCGTCTCGAGATCCGCAGCACGGCCGTAGTCGAGGGGCAGTTGACGGCGCCAGTGCTGGTCATCGCCGAGGGTGCGCAGGTATCGGCGGAAGTCGAGATGCCCGCTCGCGAAAAACGCACGCTCGCCGTTGCGGTCTAGTACCAATCGTCCCATCTGAATTTGGAGGCGCACGGCCGGGAGCGTGCGCCTCGACTCACGTTGCCTGCACGCAGTGTTTCTGAAGCTCAACCAGCGGATGAATGAAGGTGCGGCCCCGCACTGACGGTAAGCTTGGAAGCAGCCGTCACTTCATTCTCGGGGGTCTTCATGTTGTTTGTCGTGATCGAACGGTACCGGACCGGGCAGGCAGCGCATATCTACGACCGTCTCCGGCGTCGCGGTCGCATGATGCCGGACGATGTGCAGTACGTGAACAGCTGGGTCGATACCGACTTCTCCCGATGCTTCCAGGTGATGGAGGCACCGGATCAGAAGTCACTGGATGCGTGGATCGCGGAGTGGTCGGACCTCGTCGACTTCGAGTGCATCCCTGTTTACTCGGGCGCGGAAGCGTTCGCGATGGCCGCGGATTGGGAGTCGCGCAAGCACCTCGCGCCGGTCACGCGCTTCAAGCCCCGGCAGTGGACGCGGAGCCACGGCGAGATCGTGGCCGAACACATCCTGCAATCAGACGAACACGCCTTCGAAGCGGCTATCACCGCTCGCGGCGAGCCTACCCGTCTCGTTGGCAGCGCCGCGACCCGCGAGGAAGCTGAGGCGCTTGTCGCCGGTCAGCTGAAGGAACTCGGTCACACTCACTGTGGCGAGACGTGCGACGTCGACTGGAAAGCGATCGACGAGAAGAGCTCTGAGACACAGGACGCGACGACTCCTTCCAGCGTCTGAGCATCCCAGCGCCGGCAACCAGCCGCCTCCTTCAGCCTTCACTGTCCACGCGCTCTCTGCCCTCTGCGAGCCCTGCGTGAGCTCTTGATCTTGGTATCGCCTGCGCTTCGGCACACAATGAATGCGCGTATGCCGATCGAGGACTTGCGTTCGCGTGTGGCCGCACTCCGCTGGTATCACAGCATCGATCTTGGAAACGGTATCGTCACCCAGGGCGTCGACGAGACGCCATACCGCCTCGCGCGGCTCAACCTTCCGGCCTCACTCATGGGCCGAACCGTGCTCGACATCGGCGCCTGGGACGGGTTCTTTTCGTTCGAAGCGGAGCGTCGTGGCGCATCGCGCGTCGTTGCGGCTGACCACTACTCGTGGCACGGCACGGGGTGGGGGACGAAGGCCGGCTTTACGCTTGCTCGAGAGGCGCTGCAATCCAGGGTCGAAGACGTCGATATCGACGTTATGGACCTGACAGCCGATCGCGTCGGTACGTTCGACGTCGTGTTCTTCCTTGGAGTCTTGTATCACCTGCCGCACCCGTTGCTCGCACTCGAGCGCGTCGCGTCGGTCACGCGCGATCTCTTGATCCTCGAAACTGTCGTCGACATGATTGGCGTCCGTCGTCCGGCGGCGGCGTTCTACCCTGGCCGGGAGCTGAACAACGATCCGACGAACTGGTGGGGTCCCAACGTTCCGGCCGTCGAAGCCATGCTGCACGCCGTGGGCTTCCGGCAGGTGGAGACGGTCAGCCCTCAGCGGTCCGCGATGTACAGGGCGGCGCGCGCCGTCTCCCATCACCTCCGCGGGAAGGAACGCATCGGCCTGGCATTCCGCCGCGATCGGGCAATCTTCCACGCGAGGAAAGCCGCCGGCTGATCACCAGGGGAATAGCGGCATGACGCGCGACGCCCCGATGAGATGAAGGTTGCCGGCGGCGAACCAGACCCAGAACCGGATGGGACGCGGCTCGCTGGCGAGCAGAATGTTGAACCCGACGGTCAGCGGCAGCATCACGCGCGTGATTGCGCCGGTCAGTGGATCCACGAGCGTGGGGTGCAGGAAGACCATCATCACGGCGTACGCGGCCGCGACACGCCACCAGGGCTGGCCGAACTCGTGGCGGACGGCGAGATACACCGCCTGCACTGCAAGTGCCGCCAGCAAACACAGGAACAGCCCGTGTCCGGTGAACAGCCCGACCTGCCCGACTCCCGAGAGCACCTGCTGCCAACCGCTCACCAGCCCCGAACCCGTCACGACGAACGAGCTGACGCTCGTCATCAAGGTCGAGCGATAAATCGACCGCAGGTAGTCGTACCAGATCACGATTGGAAGCGCCGCTACCACCAGGCTGACCACGAGCCGTTGGAGCGCGCGCCGATCGCGAGGTATCGGCTGCGCCAGCACGGCCAGGACATTGGTCTCGCGTCCGAGTCCCGCCACACCGACAATTCCTGCCGAAAGGAGCGACCTTCCGCGCTCGGCGGCAGCAACAGCCAGTGCAATCAGCACCAGGCTCGGGCCGTCGAGGAGCGCGAAGCGAACCGACCAGAGGAGCCCATGGGAGAACAGGCAGGCTGTCCAGACTGCCAGACCGCGTGGTGAGGTCGGCGCGATCCAGACCGTCAGGAGCGCCGCGAGGATCAACCAGCAGATCACGTTCTGCAACGCGTAGGCTTCGAGGATCCACGCCGGACGTCCCAGCCCGAGCAGATACGCCGTCCAGCTGAAGAGCACGCGCCTCGCGCGAAACGGTGCCGAGTCCATCGCGTGATCGATGCTGGGATCGCGCAGCAGCGGATCGAAGGCCCGTTGCGCGTAGAACTGTCCGTCGTAGCTCGCCCAGATCGGGTGCTCGTAGTGCGGAGTCGCGTGCAGCGCTGGCGACTCGAAATGATCGCCGGCAGGGAAGCTGATGAGCGCCGTGAAGCCCGTATCCGGATGATAAAATCGCGCGACCGATGCGAGGAACAGGATGATGAGCACGAACGCGAGGCTCGTGCACACCCTCGCCGTCGCAAGCCTCCTCCTGCTTGCTGGCTGTTCCGGATCGGTCGACGGTGTTCCCGTTCGGGTCATCGATCTCCTGAACGAATTCGATCGCGCGCAGCGGCGGCCCGTGCCGGGTGCAGAGGCGGCCGCCTTCGAGATCGCAGGCGTCGCCCGTCCGGCGATCGTCATGCCCGTTCCCAGCCGGGTCACGTGGAGTTTTCCGCTACCACGGCGCGGCGTCCTGCGCACATCCGCAGCCCTTGCCCCTGCAGCCAGCGGCGCAACCCCAACACCCGCCCGCTTCCGGATCGGGATCAGCGATCATCGCATCTACGAAGGGCTGAGCGAGAAGGTCGTCACCGATCGAGACGGCTGGGTCGAATTCAGCGTGGATCTCTCAGCGTACGCGGGGTGGAAATGGAGCCTGTTCTATCGTCCCGATCGCGTCACGTGGAATCTGGTGCTCGCCGCTGACGCGGGTGGAGAAGGCGCCGCGACGGTCGTCTGGGCCGGGCCGGAAATCGTGACCGACGCGGCCGCGGCACGCGAGTATGCAGCGCGCCGTCAGCAGATGCACGCCGCGCGCAGGCAATAATCTCAGCTCATGTTTTCGCAGCCGGGAGCCGCTTGATCAATGCCTGCGCCTTGCGGAACCACGGGCGCTCGCGTCGACGCAGGTACGACGGCATCGTCAGCTTCTTCGACAACACGCGCTGCGCCCACTCGCGTGCTTCCGCCGGGCGCCCGGTCGCACTGAGAAAACTCGCGTAGTTGTACTGGGTTTCCGAAAGCGTCGAGACGGTCGTCACGTCGGCGAACAACGCCGCTGCCTCGTCGTTGCGGCCGAGCCTTCCCAGCGCGTGCGCGAGCAGACCGGCCGCGCGATGGTAGTCGTACTTCGGATCGATCGTCATCACCTTCGTCAGGTCCGCAGCCGCAGCATCGAAATTCTCGAGGCCGATGGCAGCCAGCGCCCTCCGGTAGTACGGGTCGGAGGAATCCGTTCGAGGTGAGATGACTCGATCGAAACATTCCCGGGCCTTCGTGTACTGCTTGTCGTCCAGATACAGGTCGCCAAGCTCCTCGTAGTTACCGATTGAGGGATTGTCGAGAACCATGGCCTCGAGCTCCTTGATGCGTTTCCGGCGCGGGAACACCTGAAACGCGCCGCGGAGCAGACCGACGTCCGGGACGACTTCAGCGACGATGTAAACGAGGGCTCCGAGGCCGCCACCAATCAGGATGACCCACAGCCAGAAGAAATCCGGCCTCCGGCGGACGAAGTGAACGATCGCGATGGCCTGGAGAAAGATGCCGTAGGGATAGAAGAGCCCCAGCATGTGGCGCGCGAGACTATAACATCCGCCGCGCCCGCCGAGAAGGACTGGCGACTGCCGCGCTTCCGCTTCTTCTGGTGGTTATGCCGAAGCTTCACACACGCGGATGGGCTCGAATTTCTCTGCAAAAAGTCGCCCTCATGGATGACATTCTTTTGTTGCCATAATTCCTTTCGAAGCGTCATACTTTCAGGCGTCGAACGGGAACCTATGGAGAGCAACGAATGCATAGTGCACTGACTGTCCGGATGTTCACTCGATGCGTGGTCGTCACGTTTGCCGGCTTGCTGTTCCTCGCTCAGGCTCACATCATCGAAGCAGCGCCGATAGTGTTCAACGACAGGGCGGCGTTCGATGCCGCTGCGCAGCCGAACGTATTCGATGACTTCAGTGCGCCCGTGCAGTGCACGGTCGTCGATACCTTCTGCCATCTCACCTACTCGGGCGTGACCTTCGTCTACGATGTCGCAGATTTTCCGATTGCCCCCTTCGGACCGCCTCAGTCAATCGGATTCATGAACGTGGGGCCGACCTTCGTCGTGGGTATGAACTTCAGCCCTCTGACTGCGTTGGGCTTCGACGTGTCACCCATGGGCGACTTTGGTCTGAAGCTCTTTCCGCGCATTCTTCAACCCAATGGCGTGGAAATCTTCGGTGCCGCCTTTACGATGACCCAACCGGGGTTCTTCGGCTTGGCTTTTGACGACGGCAGCGTCCTCACGGGGTTGGGGCTGCTACCGAATCAGCCCGCAGAAACGCTCGTCGCGATCGACAACCTCGCAGCCACCGCGCCGGCCGCAGCCGCCGTGACCGTTCCTGAGCCGGCGACCTTGCTGCTCTTCGGCGTCGGTGCCTCCGTTCTGCTGGCACGCCGGCGTCAGCGGCGGAACTGAGGAGAACTCACCGCGCTGAGCGCCGGGTCCGTTACCATATCCCAACGAACGTCCATCTCCTGCGTGCCGAGCGCGCCACGAAGCAGCTCGATCAGGCCGTGCCGGCTCCATCTGACCCCTTGGCAGATTCCGCGTACACCGGCGTCTTCACGCGGCGACAGCTCATCAGGCCATCGAGCCACGAACTCCGGCACTGACGCGTTCTTCGATTGGCGTCAGTCTTGCCCTTCGCCGCTCCACGATTCCCTGACCAGCCTTGCCACGGACGACGAAGGTTGACTCCTCATGCTTCGAAGGACTTCGTGTGCAATCCCGCTGTCACTGTTGCTCGTTCCCGCACCGGCGCTGGCTCAGGACGCCGTCGATCTGGCCGCACGGATGATCGGGCGGCCCTATGTCTGGGGAGCCGAGGGCCCCAACTCGTTCGATTGCTCGGGCCTCACGCAGTATGTCTTTGGAAAGGTCGGAATCGATCTGCCGCGTCGTGCCATCAACCAGTCGCAGGCTGGCGGCCCGGCCGGGAACCGGCTGCGTCGCGGGGATCTGATCTTTTTCTCGACGGACACGCGGCGATCGCTCGTGACGCACGTCGGGATTTACGAGGGCCGCGGCACGATGATCGAAGCGAGCAAGCGATACGGGCGTGTCCGGCGTGACATGCTGGACGATCCCTACTGGCAGGAGCGCTTCATGTTCGCGCGGCGCGTGACCGCGCGGCTGATTCAGGCCGGCGAGGAACGGCGCCCGAATGACGAACGAGCAGGCCGCCGGCCGGAATCAACGAGCGGCCGTCGCAGGGCCGCGGTGCGCATTCTCGAGGAGGTCGCAGACGTGTTGATCAGACGCCCGCGCCGCTGACGTGCGGCGCTGATCGTCTGTTCACTTGCCAATCGCGTACACCGCATCGTCCGATCGGATGAACAGCCGGCCGCCGGCGATGGCCGGAGACGCGAGCTGCCGCGCGTTCAGCTTGTTGCGTTCCAGAACGCGCGGCGTGCGGCCCGCGGCGAGCACGATCGTCTCCCCATCCTCGCTCACGAGATACACCTTGCCGTCGCCTGCGACTGGCGATGCCGTGTAAACCCCGCCAATCCGTTCCTGGTAGACGCGCTCGCCCGTCTTGGCGTCGCTGACCGTCAGCACTCCCACATCACCGGTCATGTAAATCAGCCCGTCGTAGTACACGAGTGATGAGATGTACGGCGCGCCGGACGAAACCCTCCACGCGATGTTGCTGGCGGCCAGGTCGCCCTTGCCTCCGGGGCGAATCGCCATGAAGGGGCTGCTTCGGTAGCCGCGGCTCATGTAGATGAGCGAGCCATCGAAGGTGGGTGATGGAACAGGGAAGCGATTGGCTTCCTCGAAATGCCACAGCCGCTCGCCGGTGGCGGCGTCATGACCGCTGACGCCGACGCTGGAGTTCACGACGATCTCTGTCTTCGAACCTGACTCGACGACAAGGGGCGTGCTGTAGGACGTGACACCGGCTGGAGCATCGACTTTCCAACGGACACGGCCACTCCTGGAGTCGAGTGAAAGCAGGTACGACGCGCGCTCGTGGTAGCACACAAGGATGAGCTGATCCTTGTAGACGACCGGCGAGCTGCCATGGCCCCAATTGATTTCGAAGGGCCCGTACTCCGCGCCGAGGTGTTTCTTCCACACGAGCTTTCCGGAGAGATCGATCGCGGCGATCTGGCCTGTCGCGAACCAGGCATAGACACGCTCGCCGTCGGTCACGGGACTCGGCGACGCAAGGTTGTGCTTCTCATGAACAGACGGCAGCGGGCCTTCCGCCGGAAGCTCGAATTCCCAGGCTCGCTTGCCGGTGGTCCGATCCAGTGCCGTCACCAGGAACGTGACCTTTCCATCGCCACCGGCCGCGGCGTTCCCGAGGGGCCGTTCGCCGGCCTCGAGGGGGTTGCCGCCCTGCACCAGGCGCGGGCCGGGCCGCACTGTGCCGCTTCCTGCCTGTGACGTCACGACAACGAGGTCGCCCCAGACGATTGGCGAGGAAATACCCAGGCCGTTGACCGGCGTCTTCCACGCAACGTTCTCGCTGTCATTCCAGCGAACGGGAAGCTTTGCCTCGCTCGAAACGCCTGACGCCGATGGCCCGCGCCAGTGCGGCCAGTTGTCGGCGTTCAACTCAGCGGCAAGCAGGCCCAGGGTTGCGATGACACCTGCGGAGACTCTGCGCATTCGAATCAATCCTCCCGGTTGACGAGCGTCAGCGCCATTTTCTTCGGTCTCCTGCAGCAGCGCAACGGCGGAGGCTCTCTTGACGGCGCCCTCCTAAAATGTCAGCTCAACCTCGACGTTGACAGTGTCCGCCAATCGACGCTTAGATTGCTGTCGTCCGAGTTTCGACTCTTCGTAACAGGAGAATCGCTGATGACTGTCTACACCCGCTCAAAGCGGCTCGCAATGATATCCGTGCTCTCCGCGGCGGCGGCCGCAGGCGCCGCGTTCGTGCACGCACAGCAGGCAGCCCAGCCGCCGTCAGCGCAGAGCAGTCCGCCGCCCGCCAAGCCAGGCGATCTCGGCTTTACCGACACGCCGATGCTGCCGGGCCTGCCGTTTCACGTGCACGACGTGGCCAGGCCGCACCCGCCGGTCGTGACGCCTGGCGCGAGCGCCGGCGCGCCGCCATCTGATGCCATCGTGCTCTTCGACGGCAAGAGCCTCGCGAAGTGGTCGACCGTCGACAACCAGGGGAAGGCACTCGACCCGAAGTGGGTGGTGCGCGATGGCTACTTCGAGGTGGTGCCGAAGACCGGGTCACTCGTCACGCGCGAGAGCTTCGGCGACGTGCAGTTGCACATCGAATGGGCGACGCCGAAGGAGATTACCGCCAACAGCCAGGGACGCGGGAACAGCGGCGTGATGCTGATGGGTTTCTACGAAGTGCAGGTCCTCGACAGCTACAACAATCCCTCGTATGCGGACGGCCAGGCCGGCGCCCTGTACGGCCACTGGCCGCCGCTCGCGAATGCCGCGCGCCCGCCCGGCGAGTGGCAAACCTACGACATCGTGTTTGAGGCGCCTCGTTTCGAAGGAGAGAAGGTCGTCAAACCTGCGTTCACGACCGTCATCTGGAACGGCGTGGTCGTTCACAATCGCAAGGAGCTGGCCGGGCGCACCGTGTACCGGAATGTCGCGACGTACGCGCCGCACGAAGCCGAGCTGCCGCTCAGCCTGCAGGACCATGGCAATCCGGTCCGGTTTCGCAACGTCTGGGTGCGCCGGCTGTCAGCCTACGACTCACAGAAGGGGAAGTAGATCAGGCGGCGTACGCCTTATTGCCTCGTCACGCGAATCGACCTGGCGCAGTCGTTGAAGCTGTCGTCACATGGTCCGCGAAGATCGCGCAGGTTCGGCGTGTCCGCCGTGAGCGTGATGCTGCTCCCTTCGAAGTCCTCGTCCTCATAGAGCGTCGCCGACCATCCGGGCAGGACGCGGACCGACGAGATGCACTCGCGCCAGGTCGGAACCTCTCCTTCCTGGCCCTCCGAACAGGGACCTTCGACCTTCGTCAGATCCCGGACGTCGACATTGATCGCCTGAGACGACCCTGCAAAATCGGCGTGGACGTAAATGACGATGCCCTGATCGGGCGGGGTAGGACCGAGGATGTCGAAGTCAGAGGATCCGCACCCGACCAGCACCAGCGCGAGAGCCACGCCGGCGCAAGTCCTCAACGCGTGCGCCATGGCGCACCTGCCTGTCGGACCGGTCCCGCAGGCCCTGGCGAGGAGGGAACCGATCAGGCACGATCGTGCCCCTTCGCCCGTTCGCTGTCAACGTCACGCGCTCCAACGGGGGAGGCAACGGAGGCAACGGGGGCAACGGAACAAGCTTTAACTCGGAGACGCGGAGAAACGGAGGTACGCGGAGTGGACAGGGAAGCGGCGCTGTGCAGCCGATGCCGCCGCGCGGGCGCGGCGAGCGATCGACCGACTGCCCGAGGTCACAAGCCGCGATTGATCGCGTGGGCGGCTTGTGTCCTCGGGCAGTCGGTCGATCGCCCGGCCCGGCCGATGGCCGGGCCGGCATCGGCTCGGAACGCGGACGTTCGGAGTGACCCGTTCGCCTCCGCGCCTCCGCGTCTCCGTTTTTGAAGCTCGTTCCGTTCCCTCCGTCCCCTCCGTCGCCCGTCTCCGATCACACCTCGTCGGCGTCCTGGCTCGCGCGGCTGGCGGTCATGCCGTGCTCTGCAGCCCACTGCCCCAGATCGCGGCCCTGAATCGCGGCGGCCATCAGGTCCGGAAAACGATCGGGAGTGCAGGCAAAGCTCGGCACACCCATGCCGGCGAGCGCCGCGGCGTTCCGCTCGTCGAACGACGGCGCTCCGCTGTCAGCGAGCGCGAGCAGCGTCACCACGCGGACGCCCGAGCCGGCAATCGCTGCGGCGCGTTTGAGCATCTCTTCGCGATCTCCGCCCTCGTAGAGATCGCTGATGAGGACGAAGATCGTGTCAGTCGGCCGGGTGATGAGCGTCTGACAGTAACCGAGCGCGCGGTTGATGTCGGTGCCGCCGCCCAGCTGAATCCCCATCAGCACGTCGACGGGATCCGACATCTGCTCCGTGAGATCGACGACGCTCGTGTCAAACGCCACGACATGCGTGCGCAGCGCGGGGATCGATGCGAGAACAGCCCCGAACACGCCGGAATACACGACCGACTGGCCCATCGATCCCGATTGATCGATGCAGACGATGATGGTTCGAAGCTCGTTGCGCGCGCGCCCGAAGCCGATGCGCGTCTCGGGCACGATGACACCGTACTCGCGTTGATAGTGCTTGAGGTTTGCCCGGATCGTCCGGTTCCAGTCGATCTCGTGGTGCCTGGGGCGCCTGTTGCGCGTCGAGCGCTTCAGTGCACCGGCGACCGCCTGACGCATCGGTGCGGCAAGTTTCCGCTGCAGGTCGTGCACGACCCGCTGCACCACCTGGCGCGCTGTCGCTTTCGCGCGCTGCGGGATCACGCCCGACAGGGACATCAGCGTCGTCACCAGGTTCAGATCGGGTTCGACCGCGGACATCATTTCAGGTTCGAGGAGCAATCGCTGCATGCCCAGCCGCTCGATTGCGTCCTTCTGCATCACCCGGACGACGGAGCTCGGGAAATACTCACGGATGTCGCCCAGCCAACGCGCGGCGTTTGGCGCTGACGCGCCGAGGCTCGCTCCGCGATCCCCGGTTCCGTCGTAAAGGGCAGCCATGGCTTTGTCCATCGCCAGCACACGGCCGCTCAGAGTGACACCGAGCCCATCGGCCTCGTGTCCGCCAAGCAGAAGGCGCCAACGCTCGAGACGCTCTTTGTCGAGAGCCATCAGGGAATCCGATCGCCGAGAATCAGACGAAGGACTGGTTCGACGAGTCCGCCGCGCACGGGATCGTAGTCGTCGCCTGCAGTCGGAGCAGTCGTCCCGTCAGCAGATTCAGCGCGCTTGAGTTTCTCGCCAATCTGACGCCGTTCGCTCGTCTCGAAAGTCGAGAACGTCCGCCGGGCGATGGGGCAGATCTGTTCGAACGTGTCGCGGCTGAGGCTGGTGAGCCAGCCGTCGATGATGCCCAGGAGACGTTCGTCGTGCACGAGCAACAGCCCCGACCCCGACACGAACCCCTCGAGCCAGGCTGACGCCTTCGCCGGATCGTTCCCTTGGGACAATGAGAGCGACAGGCGGTCGGCCACAGCGTCCGACCCGGCTGCGCCCGAATCGAGGAGCAATCTGCTGGCGCGGCCCGCGACCAGGCCGTGAATGTCGGCGCCGCCGACGGTCATCAACGCTTCCGTCCACACGGCCAGCAAGTCGGGTCGACTGAGCGTGGTTACCGCAGCGTGCACCCCGTCGATCCGTTCTCGCATCTGGGCCGCCGCGTCGTCATCGAGCGACGCGCACGCCGGGAGCAGCCCGGCCGCGATGCGCGCGAGCAGCCCAGCCACGACCGGCTCGATGAGCGCTGTGTCGGTCTTTGCAAACAGGAGCAGCAACGCCAGACCGTGCTTGCAGGGAAACTTTCTGCTGGGACAACTGCACTTGAAGGCGGGCTCGGCCAGGTCGACTCGCGCCTGATACGGCTGCCTGCCCGATCCCTGACAGAGTCCCCCAGATTGCGCGGTCACTCTGTCCGAGCGCGGACCATTTCTTCACGGTGGCCAGTGCCTGGCCGGCGGACGCTGAGGCGGGATCGGGCGCGAGCGCAGACACACGCTCGGTTGACCAAGGCTCCATCTGCCCAGCTTACGGTACAGATGGGTGAGTGTGAACCCTGCGCAGCCCTTCAACTGAGGGCTTATCTGGAGGACGGTCCGTTATCGAACGACTACGGCACGGCTTCGTACGGGTCGTCCGGGTTGGCCTGCGATTGCCGCAGAGCCGTCATCGCTGTGGTCCAGGCTTTGGTGCGCTGTGTCGATGCGGGACGCCGGCCGCGAAAGGGCTCGTCAGCGGTGTCCTGCCTCTCGTCGGGGCCAACCCGCATCGATGTCTCGTCGCGCTGGTTTGCGGCGCGGGCAGCGGCCGTGTCGGCCGCGACGCGCTGTGAAAGCCAGCTCTCGAGGCTGGGTACATAGAGGCGGCCGCCGATCTGCACATGAGGGAGGTCACCGCTCGCGATGAGTGCGTACACCTTCCGCAAGCTGAACCGCAGATTCTGCGCTGCCAAGTAGGCCCGTGTTTCTTTGGCCGTTCTGTACGCTGGATTTCCCGGGACGACCGCCTTCTTGCGGCGCCCGGCGGCATGTTCTGGCATGTTCTGATGACCTCGCCGTCGTCAGACCTTTGCGAAGAGCTGCCCGCTCCGCTCAACACGGAAAAATGCAGGCAGGCAAAACTGTATGGGATTACTGCATTGATCGTTACATACATAAACATGAGTTGCAATCTACCCGCATCGTTATAGATCCTTGGCCTTTAAAGGTTTTAGCGCCCGAATCCACCAAAGATATTTTCCGTACAACCAAAGTCAGGAACCCGTTAACAGTGCGATGGCTGTTTCCGGACACTTCATCGTCGAGCGGGGCCGTGAGCGCCGCCGGGGAGGGCCGATGCGGCTGGGGATCTCATGGCTGGACATCAAGCTGGGGATTCGGATGCTGGCTCGCTATCCAGGCCTGTCGTTCGCCGCCCTCGCCGTCTCGATATTGCCTTCGCGATAACCTCAGCGATTCGCGAAGCCATCAGTGGGGCCGGATTTCTGGCGAACGAGTTCCTGACCGCCCGGGTTGACACGGAACTCCAGATTCCGTTGAGCGTGTTGAACGAGCGGCCGACGCCGAGCGCGCGGGCATGCCCGACCACCTGGTTCAATTCGGAATCGACGCAGGTTTCTTCAACGTATCCACGTGCAGCGTCTTGCCGGTCCCGTCGACCAGGCTCACCGTCAGCTGCGTGGCGTCCGCGTCGATGACGGCAAAGCCGTTCGAACTGCTCGCGAACACCGACCGATCGTACGGCCTCAGCTCGTACAGACTCGCACCGCCGCCCCCAGCGATATAGAAGCGAACGTTGCCCTCCGGCCGGATGGCCTGAAGGTTGTGATCGTGGCCGCAGATGTAAACGTCGGCGCGATCCTTGAGAATCGGTAACAGCTTCGCGATCAGATCCGGCCGATCTTCATAGTTGCCACCGGAGAAGACCGGATGATGACCGTAGACGACCTTCCAACGCGCCTGGCTGCGCGAAAGCTCGTCGTCGAGCCACTTGCGTTGTCGTTCGGACAGAGGAACCGTCTGCGTGTCCAATGCGAAAAACTGGAACCGGACCCGCCGTAAACGTGTAGTACAACGCGGGCATTCTCCACGTCGACGTCCTGGCAGAGTAGAGCATTTCGGCTGCCGG
>CAWARA010000002.1:0-86232 GCA_963784195.1 uncultured Acidobacteriota bacterium
AAGCGTCTCGATGAGGGCTGACAGCGCGGCCGGCTGCTGACGCCGACTCGGATAGTAGAGAAAATAGCCAGCGAACGGCGGACACCAGTCTTCCAGCACCCGCACGAGCGCGCCACTCGCGATCTGCGGCGCGACGTACTCTTCAAAGGAAAACGTCAGACCCAGACCATCGATGGCGGCGCGAATCATGAGGTCCGCATCGTCCACGACCAACGGTCCGCTCACATCAACGACGAGAGCATCACCGTCTTTCTCGAACTCCCAGCGGTACGGCCCGCTGGAGCCGCCGCGCAGGTTGATGCATCGGTGGTTCGGCAAATCGTGTGGTGAACTCGGCTTGGGGTGCGACGCGAAGTAATCCGGCGACCCCACGACAGCCAGCCGATGATCGCGAGACACGCGCACAGCCACCATGTCGCGTTGGATGGATTCGCCGAGGTGAATACCAGCGTCGAAGCCCGCGGCGACGAGCTCCGTGCGTCCCTCTTGCGTCGTCGTGACGTCGAGGACGATGTCCGGGAATCGACGGGCAAATGGCACCAGCTTGGGTGCAAGGACCATCGTGGCCGACAGCGGCGTCACCAGTAAACGCACGCGTCCCGTGGGCTGCTCGCGCAACCCAACGATCTGCTCGAGGACGGATTCGACTTCGCCGAGCGCGGGACGCAGACGACTGATGAGCTGCGCCCCAGCCTCCGTCGGCGCCACGCTGCGTGTGGTGCGCGCGAGGAGACGGACGCCGAGGCGCTCTTCCAGTCCGCGGACCGCATGACTGAGCGCGGACCGCGAGACGCCCAGCCGTTTCGCCGCCTTCGTAAAGCTCCGCTCTTCAGCAATGGTCAGGAACGCCGCCAGCACATTCAAGTGGTCGAGCTGCATTGGTGAATGGTACTCACATCCCCATGCTGAATTGACCGACTACCCGGCGGCGCTGCCGGCCGCTACGCTCAGTGAGTGACAGAGGAGGGCGAAATGCAGCAGCGCTGTTGGGCACAAGCGGATTGGAAGTCCAGTCTCGGCTTCGGGTGCATGGGCGATCAGCTTATGAGCGGATCAATTCTCGGACTGTGTTTCCTGCTAGCGAGTGTGCAATCGCCGGGAACACCACAAAAACCAGTAAATCCTCCTGCTACGAAGAGCAGGAATGCGGAACAAGAAGTGATCAGTCTCTCGAAGGAGAAGTGGCGTTGGATGTCAGAGCGCAACGTAGATTCCCTGGCCGCTCTCTTTCACGAGGACGCTGTCTTCGTCCATATGGGCGGAACGATGTCCAAGAACCAGGAACTCGAAGTCATCAGAAGCGGAGGGATTCAATACAAGAATGTCGATATCCAGGAAGTGTCGGTACGGGTGATCGGCACGACTGCCATCCTGCTGAACAGAATTCGTCTCGTAGCCGTGGTCGGCGGCAATGAGGTCACCAATCCCTTCGTGGTCACAGAGGTGTATGTGCAGCAAGGCGGTACTTGGAAGTTAGCCTCGCTCTCGTTCACCAGGCTACTTACACCATGAACGGAGCCAACACCTTTATGCATGCGTGGAAATCTGTCGTCACATCGTTCCTGCTGGTCGCTGGCATTGTGGCCTTGTCGGCCGCGCCACAGCAGAACGAGAGCAAGCCGGCCCCGCTTGCCATTCAGGAGCAGGGCAGCTTCGCGGTCGGCGGGACGGTCGTGACCGCACCCGGCACGTTCGACCCGATCGCGCAGGGCGCGTACAACCCCGCTGGTGCCGACCCGCGAGGACAGACGCTTCACGGCGATCATGCGTACGTCTTCTATCAAGTGCCAGTGAATGCCCGCCGCCTGCCCCTGGTCTTCTGGCACGGTCACGGGCAGTCCGCCAAGACGTGGGAGACGACGCCGGACGGACGCGAAGGCTTCCAGACCATGTTCCTGCGCCGCCAATATCCGGTGTACCTGCTCGATCAACCACGACGCGGCCGGGCGGCCCGCAGCACGCAACCGGGCACCATTCCCGCCACGCCCGACGATCAGCTGTGGTTCGGGATCTTTCGGCTGGGCGTCTGGCCTGACCTCTATCCGGGGGTGCAGTTCTCGCGGGACCCCGGCGCGCTCGACCAGTTCTTCCGGCAGATGGTGCCAAACACGGGGCCGTATGACGTGGAGGTGAACACGAAGGCGGTGGCTGCACTGTTCGACAAGATCGGACCCGCCGTGCTGGTCACGCACTCGCAGAGCGGCACGCTCGGATGGCGCACCGTGATCAAGAACACGAACATCAAGGCCGTCGCATCCTACGAGCCAGGTGGAGACTTCCTGTTTCCCGAGGGCGAAGCGCCTCAGCTGCCGTTCGCTGGCCGCACCTTCACGCCGCCGACCGTGCCGCTGTCGGACTTCATGCAGCTCACCAAGATTCCGATTGTCGTTTATTACGGTGACAACATCCCGGAGCAACCCAGCACGAATCCGGGGCAGGAGCAGTGGCGAGTCTTTCGCGCGACGGCGAGGCTGTGGCGGGACGCCGTGAACAAGCACGGCGGCGACGTCACGCTCGTGGAGCTGCCCGCAGTCGGCATCCGTGGCAACACGCACTTCCCGATGTCGGACCTGAACAACGTCCAGATCGCGGATCTGCTGTCGAAGTTTCTGGCCGACAAGGGGCTGGACTGACGAGTGCACTTACGCGTCGACGACAGCGTAGACGACATGCTGAAGACATTCCGCGTTCGCTGGCTTCGGTCGTCTCCTGTTGCCGTGGGATGACCGACGCTACGACACAACCATGCCGCTCAGGAGTATCGGCTCGCTCCTCCCGTACCACAGCCACGTGGATCCCGTTGTCGCCGTATCGGCGCTCAATCGAATGATCGATGACGCGAGCGCCGGTCGAACGGTCTTCTACGACATCTATACCGACGCCCAGAAGCAGGCGGAACCGTCCCGGAAGAACACGGGCTTATTTTTCTTCCGGGGCAGACCCGGCGCTCCGTTTGCTGTCATTGCGCCGGGCGGGGGGTTTTCCTATGTCGCGTCTGTGCACGAGGGCTTCCCCTACGCCGTCGAGATCAGCAACCGGGGATATAACGCATTCGTCCTGAAGTACCGCGCCGGACACGGCGGCGCGATAGCCACAGAGGACCTGGCGGCAGCGCTTTCTTACATCTTCAGGAACGCGAGCTCTCTTGGCGTCACGACGGCCGACTATTCGTTGTGGGGCAGCTCCGCGGGCGCGCGGATGGCCGCGGCGATCGGTTCCTATGGCGCCGGCCGGTTTGGCGGTGCGGATCTGCCGAAGCCGTCGGCCCTTGTCCTCCTGTACACCGGTCATTCGGATCTCGCGTCAACGGAACCTCCGACGTTCGTTGCCGTTGGTGACGCCGATCGCATCGCAGCTCCCGCCATCATGGAAAGGCGGGTTGCGGCGTTGCGGAAAGTGGGAACCGAAGTGGAGTATCGGAAGTATCCCGGCGTTGGTCACGGCTTCGGCCTTGGCGTCGGTACAAGCGCTGAAGGATGGATCGCGGACGCTGTTCGCTTTTGGGCGAAGCAGATCAAGCGACAGCCGGTCCATGCGGACGCGACGGCTGTCATCGGAGGGCAGAGATGAAGCTGTTCACAGCGATGATCACGACGGTCGCTCTGCTCATCTCGGCGTCAACGAACGCTCAGACGCTGGTCATCACGCGCGCCGGCTCTCGCGCCGCCAGCCCGGCACCGGCGGAGAATTTCACGGGTGGCGTTCGTGTCGAGGCGCTGTTCGAGGCGCTCGACCCCTCACACGCAAGTGGCGGGTCCGTCACGTTCGAGCCCGGCGCGCGCACGGCGTGGCACTCGCATCCCCGAGGCCAGATCCTGATCGTCACGGCGGGCACCGGCCGTGTCCAGCGATGGGGTGACGCCATCGAAGAGATTCGACTGGGAGACGTCGTGAGGATTCCGGCCGGTGAGAAGCACTGGCACGGGGCCTCGCCGCAGGAATCCATGACGCACATCGCAATTACGGAACACCGCGACGGTATCAGAGTGCGATGGATGGAAAAGGTGAGCGACGCGCAGTACAACGCTGCGCCGAGTCGGCAGGGACAAGCACAGCAGCCCCAACCCTCGAGCCAGCAGCAGGGCACCGCCGGCGCGTCGGGAGCACTGCAGCACTGATGGCAGTCACGAGGACGCTCGGTAAATAGCGCCGAAGTAGTTGCTTTCGTGCCTGTCGAGCTAGAATCCTCCGCACGTGGCGCTGACTACCGGGATGCGACTCGGCCCGTACGAGATTCTGAGCTCGCTCGGGGCCGGCGGAATGGGCGAGGTCTATCGCGCCACCGACACCAATCTCAAGCGCCAGGTCGCGATCAAGGTCCTCCCCCCGATTGTCGGCGCGGATCCCGATCGCGTGGACCGGTTCCAACGCGAAGCCGAAATCCTCGCCGTCCTCAACCATCCGAACATCGCGCACATCCACGGCCTGGAGAAATCGAACCCTTCGACAGGCTCAGGGCAAGCGGTTCTTCTCGCGCTGGTGATGGAACTGGTCGAGGGCCCGACGCTGGCAGACCGAATTGCGCAGGGGCCGATCCCGCTGGCGGAAGCGTCGTCGATCGCCAGGCAGATCGCCGAAGCTCTGGAGGCCGCCCATGAGCAGGGGATCGTTCACCGCGATCTGAAACCGGCGAACATCAAGGTTCGTCCCGACGGCACCGTCAAGGTGCTGGATTTCGGACTCGCGAAGGCGATGGATCCGGCAGCAGCGTCGCGCGCCGACACGATGAACTCGCCGACGATCCATGTCACGCAGCCAGGACTCATCCTCGGGACTGCGGCCTACATGAGCCCCGAACAGGCGCGGGGTGCGCTCGTCGACCGCCGCGCCGACATCTGGGCCTTCGGCTGCGTGCTGTACGAGATGCTCGCTGGCAGGGCCGTGTTCGCACGCGAGTCCATCACCGACACGCTGACGACGATCACGCGTGACGATCCGGATTGGACAGCCCTCCCCGCCGGCACGCCGGATCGAGTTCGCCGCCTGCTGATGCGCTGTCTCAAGCGCGAGGTGAAACAGCGGCTTCAGGCGATCGGCGAAGCGCGGATCGTTCTCGATGCGACGGATGACTGGGCCAGTTCGCCGCCCTCGAGCAACCGAAGCCCGTCACCATCATCGGCACGCAAACATCTCCTCTGGTGGGGCACGTCAGTGCTGGTCGCCCTGGTGGCGGCCGCCGGATCGGGATGGTGGCTCGCCCGCGCCAACATTCCGCCTCCTGTCGTGAGCCGGCTATCCATCCCTCTTCCGGTTCCCCTGTCGACGCATTACGAGACCGCAAACGTCGCGCTTTCTCCCGACGGCCGAACTCTCGCCTATGTCGGGGTGATGAACGGCATCAGAAGTCTCTACGTCCGCACAATGAACCAGATCGAAGTGAGGCCTCTGGCGGGAACGGAAGGCGCAACAGGCCCGGACTTCTCTCCCGACGGTGCGTGGATCGTGTTTGTCGCCGACCGCAAACTGAAGAAGGTCCCGGTACCTGGCGGATCGCCCACCGTGGTCAACGAGGGCAATCCCGATACCATCAGCATCGACTGGGCGCCTGATGGCACCATCGTCTTCACGCGCGGGTTTACCTTGGGCTTGGCACGCGTGTCCGCTTCCGGTGGCGTTGCTCAGACCGTCATGACCCCCGACCCAAACAAGGGAGAAAGCGGCTATCTCTGGCCCAGGCTGATGCCGGGCGCGACCGACCTGCTCTTCGTGATCAATCCCGAGAGCAATGCGTCGCTCAACGAAGGGCGAATCGCTGTGGAGGCCTTGGGAAGAAAGGACTCGCGTGAGGTCCTGGACGCGCAGGGTTCGTTTCCTCTCTACGCCGCGTCGGGCCATCTGGTTTTTTTCACCGGCGGATCGGTTTGGGCGGCGCCATTCGATCTCCGGCGACGGAAGATGACCGGGCCGGCCGTGCCGGTCGTCGAAGGCGTGTCTGTCGCGCCTCACACGGGAGCAGTGCAGGCGGCGATCTCCCCATCGGGAACGTTGGTGTATGCCCCTATCGCCACCCAAATACCCAAGACCAGCCTCGTGATCGTGGACGTGAATGGCCGTGCGCAACCATTGACCGACGTTCTGCCACACATCCTGGGTGAAATGAGCGTGTCGTCGGATGGGCAGCGCGTCGCCCTGCGCTCGGCGAAAGCCAACGACGACATCCATGTCTTCGACATTCCACGCGGCTCGTTGACGCGCTTCACCTACGAGGGCGGCGACGAGCAAAACCCGGTCTGGACACCTGACGGTAAACGCCTCGCCTATGCATCACAACGTGGCGGCACACCCGCGATGTATTGGAAGCAAGCCGACGGGACTCCGGAGCAGATCCTGGCACCCCAACATCCCCATCGTCCGTCCTCCTTCTCGCCAGACGGCAAGATCCTCGCGTACACCGAGGTTCACCCACAAAGCGGTCTGGACATCTGGACGGTTCGGCTCGACGATCGTGCGCCACGCCAGCCAGAGCTGTTTCTGCGAACGCCTTTTGACGAAGACCTGCCGCTCTTCTCACCCGATGGCCGCTGGGTCGCCTATCGCTCGAACGAGTCGGGCCGGATGGAGGTCTATGTCGCCCAGTTTCCCGGAGCGGCCGTCAAGCGCCAGATCTCCATTGATGGCGGGGATCAGCCGCTGTGGGCGCCCAACGGGAAACAGTTGTTCTACGCGAATGGAAATCGCATCATGAGCGTGGAGCTGAACACCGAATCAGGACTGCATCCCGCCAAGTCGCGCCTGCTATTCGAAAAGACGTTTTCTGCATCGTCGGCCGACAGCGGCATTTGGGGACACACCTGGGCGGTGTTTCCCGACGGCAAGCGGTTCCTGTTCGTCGAGAATCCCGCTCAGCCGGAAATCCGTGAGCTGAGAGTGGTGCTCAACTGGTTCGAGGAATTGAAGGCGCGCGTGCCGACGAAATAGCCGGGGCTGCTCTTGCCCGTCCGTGAACCTGGTGACTGGGTCAGTGCCAGCGAGAGAGCCTCAGCGCCAGCAGGAATGACACGTTAGAGCGGCTATCATCAAGCCGCGCGTGCACGGTGTGCTCAACTGGGCGCAGGGCCTGCGCTAGCTGCCGGGGTGCGCCGCGTCCCGTGGCCCGAAAGTCGGATTGCGGGCGCTCGCTGTCCAGTAGTGCAGGTTCGCGCTTCCCCTCACTCCGGTGCCAGCTCGAGCCTCCTCATCAGCGCCGCGAATCGCGGCTCGGAGCGGAAGGGGTCGAACCCGGGCAATCCGGTGTAGCAGAGGAGGCCCTGGTGCTCCTCTTCCGCCCGTGCGAGCACATGGAAGGCGTCGTCGATTTGCCCGAGGGCGGCGAGCAGCCAGGCCTCGGAGACGGCGGTGGGTGAAGCCGCAGGTCGGGCTCGCAACTCTTCGAGTACCGTTCGGGCCTCGTCGCTTCGTCCCGCCGCCGCGAGCGCCCACCCGAGGACACCGACAAAGAAAGGCGCCCGGCGCGCCACCGCGACACCATGCTCGCCCGCCGCGATGCCGGCCTCGAATCTGCCCAGTGCGATGTTCGCCATGCTCAACCCGCAGATGGCCGAAGCGTCCTCCTTCTCGAATGAGAGCGCGTCGTCGATCTGTCGCAGGCCTTCTTCCGGCCGTCCGCACATCAGCAGCCCCCAACCGGCGAGGGTGTAAGGAAAGGACGCGAGCGGATCCGCTTCGCGCGCGCGCTCGAAGAGAGGCAGCGCCTCGTCGAGCCGCTGGCGCGCGCACAGAGTGATCGCAAACGAGCCTAGCGCGAGGACGTGATCGGGCTGCAGCTCGAGCGCCCGCCGCCAGGCCGTCTCCATCGCGTCCCACCGGCGCTCGAGGAAGGCCGCGAACGCTTCGGCGTGGAGGCCGTCCGCGGACTCTCCCTGCAGCTCCTTCGCAGTCGCCAGCATCTTGCTCGCAGACGCGCAGGCCGCGCGCGGCGGGATCATGCCCATGTGGGCCGCGAGCACGGTGATCTCCGCGAGGCCGGTCCACGACGGTGCGTGAGCAGGATCCAGGCGGACGGCTTCTTCGAACGCGGTGATGGCGCCGCCGAAATCCTCGACCCCCCGAAGGTGCCGGCCCTTGAGATAGCTGCGGTAGGCCTCGAGGTCGTGGGCCTGCGGACGAACGTGAACGGTGCGCGAGCGGGGACCCAGAAGCTCTTTGACTGCGTCGACGACGCCCGCAGCGATCTCGTCCTGGATGGCGAAGACGTCGATGGCGTCGCGGTCGAACCGCTCCGACCAGAGCTGGTAGCCGCTCGCGACATCGGTGAGCTGCGCCGTGACACGCAGCCGGGTCCCCGACGTCCGCACGCTGCCCTCGAGGACGTGACCGACCGACAGCGCGCGGGCGATGGCGGACAGATCGCTCCCGTCCTTCCGCGTCCGGAAGGCGGACGTCCGTGACGCGACGCGAATCCCGCCGACCTGCACCAACGCGTTCATGATCTCCTCGGCCATGCCCTCGCAGAGGTACTCCTGGTCCTGCGCAGGGCTCATGTCGGAAAACGGCAGGACCGCGATCGCGACAGCCTCCGTCTTCGACGAGAGGGCGTCTTGATCATCGGGACCGACGAGTGCGGGAACGTCCAGCCCCGCCTTGCGCAGACCATCAAGCAGATGCTCAGTGAGTTCAGAGTCAAGCCACTTGCCGAGTTCCTCCCGCGCCGTCGCGCCGAAGTTCGGCACCAGCGCGTGCAGTTCCCGCAACGCCTCGCGTCCGCGCTGCTGTTCGCCGAGCTGCCCGTAGACAGCAGCCAGATACACGTGCGGCCAACGGTAGGCGGGCATGTTGACCTTCAGGGCGCTTGCCAGTGCGCCGCGATAGTCACGCCTGCGGTAGGCATCGCAAAAGGCGACATAGTGATACCAGCCCGCATGATGCGGGTTGAGCTGCATCGCTCGTTCCACTATGCCCAGGCCGTATTCCCAGTCACCGGCATAAGCGATCATGTTTCCGAGTATTGCTGCGGTGGAGGAATCCATGCGATTCAGGGCGAGCGCGCGCTCTGCTGCCGCGCGGAAGGCCAGGTGGTCTTTCTGGAAGAACAAAGCGGTAGCCAATGCGCAGTGGGCGAAGTGGCTGGTCGGCGCAGATGCGACTGCTCGTTGCGCGGCAGCACGGGCGCGGCCTACTGGATCGGGCCTGACGTTGTAACCGAACGCGTACTCGTGCCAGTAGATCAACGCCAGTTCTGCGAGGCAGTCACTGTGGTCGGGCGCGACGGCGACGGCCGCTTCGAGTATGTCGCGGACTTCCGCGTGCTCCTCCGGGGTCATGCGCTCCCAGTAGCCGAACGCGCGCAGCACAGCCTCATGCGCGGAGTATTGACCGGCGCTTCTGGCGCGCAGCGACTCGCTCATGCTATGCACCAGCGCGCCATACTGATCCGCGACCGTCGATACAATCCGCGGAACCAGGTCGTCCTGCAGCTCGAAAACTGTCTCCGCGTTGAAAATGCGCTCGTAGCTCTCGGCCCAGAGATGGGCACCGGAGACCGCGTCCACCAGCTGCACGGCGAGGCGCAGCTTTCCTCCTGCCTGCCGCACATTGCCTTCCATCACGTAGCGGGCGCCCAGTTCCTTGCCGGCTGTGCGCACATCCACCGCCTCATTCACGTAACGCGAAGTCGAGCTGCGCGCGATCACCTTGAGGTAGGAGAAGCGCGACAGGCCGGTCACGATGTCCGCGGAAAGCCCGTCTGCCAGCGCCGTGAGGTCCGCGTTGCCGCCGCTGTATTTGAATGGCAGCACCGCGACCCAGAAACCTTCCTGGGCACGCGCGGCGCCCGAGTCGGCGGTGGGAGAACGAGCAAGGTCGGGCGCAGGAGCTGCAGATCCCTTCTCGGCGACAATCTCCAGGCCCGCCTTGCGGAGGCCGTCGATGAGGTGCGCGACGAGTTCCGGGGGATACCACCTGGCGAGGTCGTCGCGCCCGGTAAGGGCAAAGTCGGGCCTCAGGACGAGCAGCTCTCGCAGGGCGACGCCGGCCGCCTCGAGTTCCCCGAGCTGCCCGTAAGCCGCGGCGAGCACGACGTGCGAATAGTAGAAGTGCGGCAGGTTGACCTTGAGCGCGACGTTCAACGCGGTGGTGTAGTCGTCCTGGCGATATGCGTTGTAGAAGAGCGGAAACCAGTACCATCCGGGATGGCGCGGATTGAGCTGCGCGGCCCGCTCCACCATGGCGCAGCCCTGCTTCCAGTCGCCCGTATACGCCATCAATCGCCCCATCAAGGCAAGCGTTCCGCCGTCCATCGGGTTGAGCGCGAGGGCCTGCTCCGCCGCAGTCCGGAAGGCCTGGAACTCCTTGCGGAAGAATCGCACCTGTGCCAGCGCGATGTGTGCAAGGGCATTCGAAGGCGCGGCATCGGCCGCACGCCGCGCCGCCTCGAGTCCGCGGTCGAGGGGATCGGGCTTGAGGTTGAACCCGTTGGCGTACTCTTCGGAGCAAATGATCGAGAGCACGGCCCATCCGTCGGCATAACCCGGCGCCAGCTGGACACAATGCTCCAAGTCCGCCCGCGTCCTGGCATGTTCTTCAGACGTGCGACGCTCGTGGTATCCAAAACTGCGCAATACTGCCTCGTACGGGCTGATCTGGTCGGTCTCTTTGTTCCGGAGCGCTTCGCTCATGCTGTGAGGCAGAACGCCGTACCAGTCGGCGACCGAGGAAACGATCCGAGGGACGACGTCATCCTGCAGGGCAAATACCTCTTGCGCCCCCAAGGGACGATCGTAGGTTTCCGCCCAGAGATGAGCACCGGAAACCGCATCCACGAGCTGCACCGCGATGCGCAGCCGGGACCCTGCGTGGCGAAGGCTCCCTTCCATCACGTAGCGCGCGCCCAATTCCCTGCCCGCAGCGCGGACATCGACCGCCTCATTCACGAAACGCGACGTCGAGCTGCGCGCGATCACCTTCAGGTAGGAGAAACGCGACAGGCCGGTCACGATGTCCTCTGAAAGCCCCTCTGCCAGAGCCGTGAGATCTGCGTTGGCGCCGTTGTACTTGAATGGCAGCACCGCGACCCAGAAACCTTCCTCGGCGCGCGCGGCGCCCGAGTGGGTGCCCGAATTCGCTCGCTCTGCCTTTGCCGTAACTGTGCCGGCGCGACTCGGCGAGACCGCCGATCCGTCGCTCGCGGGAATCGCAAGCCCCGCCTTGCGAAGCCCGTCGAGTAGAGGCTCGAGCAGGCCGCTCGCGAAGTGCCAACTCTCGATGTTCGAGCGCGCGTGTGCCGCAAACTCCGGATCGAGCGCCAACAGATCTCGGACCGCGGCCTCGGCTTCGGCACGCCGGCCGAGGTGACCGCAGGCCGATGCCACGACGAGAAAGGGCCAGAAGAGACCGGGCACGTCCACCCGGTTCGCGCACTCGAGGGCCTGCTCGTACTCGCCCTTGTGGAAGTGGTCCCACAGGGGTGCGAAGTGCATCCAACCCGCGTGGTTGGCATTCAGCTCCATCGCGCGCCGCACGATCGCGGTGCCGCGCTCGAACTCGCGCGTGTGCACGATCTGCAGTCCCAGGATCCCGACGGCATCGGTGTTGAGCGGATTGAGCGCCATCGCGCGCTCGGCCGCGGGACCAAACGCCGCGAGGTCCCGCCGGAAGAAATGCACTTGCGCCAGGGCGACGAGTGCGAACTGGTTTGCCCGATCGAGCTCCACCGCGCGGCGGCCGGCGGCGAGCGCGCGGTCGAGCGAAGTCGCGTCGCCCCCCGGAAAGCCAAACGCGTATTCGTCGACGTAGATCTGCGCCAGGCACGCCCACACGTCCGACCGCCGGTCGTCGCGCTCCACCACGCGCTGCAGCCGGCTTTTGAGCGCCGCGTAGGACGCGGGCGTAATCTGCTCTCGATAAGCGAAATACTCGAACTGCCACTCCACCGGCGCGAGATCGGCGTCGTCCTTCCGCCCCGTCGCGGACCGCATCGAATGCACGAGCACCCCGTAGCTGTCGGCGACAGTTGCGACGATGCGGGCGGCGACGTCGTCCTGCACCGAAAACATGCTCGACGTCTGGAGGTCCCGGTTGTACGTCTCGGCCCAGAGCTGCGCTCCCGTCTGGGTGTCCACGAGCTGGGCACTCACGCGAATCGCGGAACCTCCCTTGCGGATGCTTCCTTCGAGCACGTAGCGCGCGCTCTCCTTTGTGTCGAGACGCCGAGGCGCTCGCGACGACCGACAGATACCGAAACCGCGAAAGACCGGTCGTGATCTCTTCGCCGAGGCCGTCGGCGAACGACTCCGCCTCCGCGTCGCCGGAAGTCTTGAAAGGAACCACAGCGACCGAGAACTCCGCTGAGCTGATCGGCGGAGCGACTTCCCGTGGGCCGCTCGTGCCCGTCGGCGAGGACTGCTCCAGGAGATTGAAGGCGATGTCCCTGGCCGACTGGAACCGATGGTCCCGGTCCTTCTCCAGGCAATGCTTGACGATGCGGTCGAGAGCCGGCGAGATGTTCCGCCCCGACTCCGACAGCTCCGGCGGCTCGTCTCGCATGATTGCCGCCATCGTCTCGGCATTCGTGTCTCGCTTGAACGCCTTCTTCCCCGAGAGCAGCTCGTAGAGGATCGTTCCGAGCGAGAAGATGTCGGAGCGGTGGTCGACCGGCAATCCCTTCACCTGCTCGGGCGACATGTAGCCTGCGGTGCCCATGATCGTCCCCGGCTCCGTGTGGCCCGAGACGGTTGGCATGCTCATGTCCTTGCCTGGAGGCACGGTCTCGACTCGCTTCGCCAGGCCGAAGTCGAGGATCTTCAAGTGGCCGTCTCTGGTGACGAAGAGATTCTCGGGCTTCAGGTCGCGATGGACGATGCCCTTCCCGTGTGCGGCGGAGAGACCCCTGGCGACCTGGAGCGCGTATTCCACAGCCTGCTTCTGAGTGATCGGACCGGTCTCGAGCCTCCCGCGCAGCGTCTCCCCCTCGAGAAGCTCCATCACCGCGTAGGAGATCCCCCCCTGCGCGCCGAAGTCGAAGATGGACAGGATGTTCGGATGAGAGAGCGCCGCGACCGCTTTCGCCTCGCGCTCGAAGCGGGCCAGTGTGTCGGGATCGGCGGCGACGGCCTGCGGGAGGACCTTGATCGCCACGTCTCGGTCGAGCTTTTTATCCCGCGCGCGATAGACCTCCCCCATTCCACCCGCGCCCAGAGGCGCGAGGATCTCGTATGTACCGAGGCGGGTCCCGGCGGAAATCGTCATCAGCTACAGGTTGGTGTGGCGGTCGATGCGTCGTAGATTACACGAACCAGGACCAACTAGAGAGACAAGGCCGCGTCGATCAGCTCTTCGTCCTTACCGACGTGATGTTGTCAGTCGTCGTCAGATCGATCAGCAGGCGATTGGGGTCGATGCCGGCGCTGGTGGGCATTCCGCCTTCGCGAAGCTTCGGCGAGACCGCGCCGGAGCCTTCGGCGTAGGCGGGGCGCGGCATCGTCACCGTGATTGTTTGCTGCCCGGAGCGGATGCGGTGCTTTCGCGCATAGAACGGCTTGCCGGGCTCATCACCCTCTGCAAAGATTCCGATCTCTATCCAGTCATCCATCGGCACCTCAATCTCGACGCCGGCGTTGTCGACCACCACCTTGCGCGTCTTCACGTTGAGCGTGACCTGCCACGTGCCGTCCCCGGTCTGCCTCGCCGTGGCTTCCTCCGCCTCGAGCTCCCAATACGTGTTGGCCTCGAAGAGATCGTGCAGCAGGGAGTGGAACGTTTCCGGCGTGACTGCCGCTAGCTCGCGATAAAGATCGATCGTGGTCGGCAAAGGCGGACGTCCGCCCCCATGCTTTTCCAGCAGCCGTCGCAGCGCCTCGTGTACGCGCTCCTTGCCGATGTACTCGCCCAGCGCATACAGCGCGAGGGGCCCTTTGCGATAAAAGAGAAAACTATCGGTGGCGCGAAGCAGCGGAGGCATGGCAGGCGACCGCGGGCGGCCATACTCGAGACGCAAGAAACGCAAGTAGCGGCGGAGATGCTCGGGCCCGAGCGTCTCCTCTATCAGTCGCATCGACGAGTACGTCGCGAGGCTCTCGGACAGCACCCCGGCTCCTTCGACGCGCGCGTAGACGAGTTGAGTGCCCCACCACTGGTGCGCAATCTCGTGTGCCACCACCGCGAAAGGAAGATCGGGATCCTGCTCGGCCCGTGGATTCAGCAGCGAGAACCCCTCTCGATAGTCGATGGTATTGCCGTCGGCGTGCATCCCCCTGGCGCGGCCGGGATGTTCGACGAACCTGACGTGGCGAAACGGGTAAGGACCGAACTGCGTCGTGTAGTAACTCAGCGACGCTTGCGCACTTCGCGCGATGCGGTCCAGATTCTGCGTGTGACTCGGGTGATGGAAGATTTGGATCGATACCTTCTGACGCTGGCCCCGTCCATTCTTCTTCACGCACAGCGTAATTGGCGGAGAACACCGCGAACTCATTCCCAATTGGGGTGTCGGTGACGTAGTGGAAGTAGCGGCGCCCGCTCTGCGTCCATGTGCGACGCAGCGCGCCTGGCGCGACGGCAGTCTGATCCGCCGTGGTGCCCACGACCGTTTCGACGACGACATGGTCGACGCGAGCGCGAGGCGCCTCGGTGTCGTCGAGAGATGGAATGGCGGGGCGCGGAGCAAGTCCATGCGCCTGGCGCTCAGCAGCATCACTGAGCTCGCGATTCGGTTGATAGCCGATGGCAGGCAGCCAACCCAGATTGGTGAAGTAGGTGCCGTTCGCGACGACCGAGGCATCGACTCCCTCGTTCGTGAAGCCACGCTGTTCGTGCCGCACGTCGAAGCGCAGCTCGAGTGAATCGCCTGGCTGCAGCGGCTTCTCCAGCGAATAGATTCGGTGTCCCAGCTCGTCGTCCAGGGCCACGCGAGCAACGGGCCGGTCGAAGGTGGCTTCGCCCGTCGCGACTCCCGGGGCTGGGGCCAGGTGGATGGAGTCGATGGCCATCGGGCTGCTGTTCACGAGACGGTACGTGCCGCGGATCTCCACCTCACGCCGCTCGGGATAGATCTCGACGTGCAGGTTGATACCCGTCAATCCGGGTTGGGGGACTCCTTCGTGCTGGCCGTACCGCCGCTCGTACTCGGCGCGCTGTTCCATCCAGTCGGCAGCGGTGCGGTACGCATTCAGCACGTTCGTGTTGTAGAAGATGAACCCGCCGGCCGTGACGATCAGCGTCACCGCTGCCGCCGTCACCCCCGCAGTCGCACGGGTGAAGCGGCGACGCGCCATCCGGAGACGCACGCCGAGACCGGCTTCCCGGCCCCGCGTCAGGAGCAGCCTCGCAGCAACCGCGAGCAGCAGCGCCCACGCGGCCCAATACAGCTTGAACCAGAGCCACGGTCCAACGAACGGGCCGAATCCGGTCATCGGCGTGTACGACCAGCCGAGATCAGATCCATAGACGAGCAGCTTGTGCTGAATGCCGAGCCTCGGGGCGAACACGATGAACCCATAGGCGCCGAGCGCCGCGACGTGGCCCAACTGCTTCTGACCCACGACCTCGTGCACGACAAGCACGAGCAGCGCGAAGAGGAGGTAATCGGCGAGCTGAAATCCGAAGAGGGCCGTCAGGTAGATGCGCATGTCGAACTCGGGATAACCGAGAACGACCTGCACGAGCATTCCTGCCGCTAACAGGATCGTCATCCACGCGGCGACGACGAGACCGAGGCCGAGGAACTTGCCGAGGAAGAGGGCCCACTCCGGCACCGGCGCCGTGTCCACGATCTCGCTCACGCCGGCGTCGCGCTCGCGCCAGACCAGTTCGCCGGCGTAGAAGATGATGAGGAGCGGGATGATGATCCAGAGGGTCCCCACAGTGCGCAGCGACGGCGCGTAGAACGCGAGCACTTCCTCGGTTCTGGGGAGCAGCGGGATTTCCTCCATGTGCAGCATCCACTCGGTTGAGACGAATGCCGAGCCGAAGGCCAGCGCGCCAACGAGCGTGAGCCCGGTGCGGCTCCACGCGATCGCGCGGAATGACGTCCACCCGATCGCGAGCGTCTGGCGCGCGGCGGTCGCGAAGCCAAACCGGCGCTGAACGTCGCGGCGGACAAGTCGCTCGCGCACCCCTCGACTTCGCTCGGGATGACCCTGAGCCTGTCGAAGGGTCAGGCCAGGCGCGTGCGCAAAATCCTGCCGGAAACGTCGGTACGTGATCGCGAGCGCGCCCATTCCGACGCCAATCCAGACGAGCCGATTCGCCAGCATCAGCCCTTCCAGCGCGAAGAGACGCGTGTTCCATTCAATCGGTGACGAGGCCTCCTGTTCGCGCACGATGCTGACGAACCCGACGAGATCGACCAGCCGCGCGAGTTCCCGCTGCTGAAAGAGCCCCGCCATCCCTATTGCGATCGCCGAGGCGACGAGGAGGATCACGCTCGCGAGGTAGGCTGCCATCGCGCGACCGTGTCGGACGGCCACCGCAAACTGGATTGCGGTCGCGGCAAAGGCAGTCGGCAGTGCGATGACGAAGTAGGCCGCGAGATGCCCGACCGGCCGGAATGGGCCAAGCAAGAGGGAAGAGAGTAGCAATCCTACCTGCAGGGCGAGCAGCATCGACGCGTTGAGGACGAAGGCCGCGAGGAATCGTCCGCCGAGATAGTCGGCCTTGCTGACCGGCGCGGTGTACGTGAGCGGATGCATCCGCGTTTCGACGTCACGCGCCCCTGCCTCGCCGGCGACGGCCCCGGTCAGCAGGAGCCAGATCACGACCCCCATCAACGCCAGGAACGCGACGCCGTTTGGCGCGTTGAGGAAGGCGACTTCCTCAGGCGTGTCGGCCCCGGCGGCGAGCATGATCAGGAATCCGAAGGCAAACAGGACGACGAAATAGACCCACGTCGAGACACGCCGCGCCTGGTAAGCGAGCTCGAAGCGGAAGATCTCCCGGAATTTCATTTCCTCCGGGGGACTTCGTCCCCCGGACCCCCTTGCGCCGTCGCTCGCGGGGGCCCCTCGCCCCGCTCCGCTCCGGCGGGGCGCGCCCTTGGCGCGCCTACGACCGCGTCTTCACCGGGCTTGGCGAAGAAACCTGCCATGGTACTGAAGTAGACATCTTCGAGGTCCGGCTCCGAGGGTTCGAAGCCGGGGCCAGGCTTCGCGTCGCTGTAGACGTGCGCGATCGTGCGCCCGGCGAGGAGCTTCGTCGAGATCACGGCGTGCGTCTGCTCCAGCGCAGGGAGCTCTTCCTTCGAGATCACGCGGCGCCAGATCCGGCCATGGAGATCATCGACGGCGCGCAAGGGCTCGGCTTCGAGCAGGATCTCCCCCTGGTCGATGATCGCCATCCGCGTGCACAGTTCACTCACATCGTCGACGATATGCGTCGAGAGGAGGACGACGCTGTTCTCGCCCAGCTCGCTCAACAGATTTAAGAACCGCACGCGCTCAGCCGGGTCGAGGCCCGCCGTCGGTTCGTCCACGATCATCAGCGTCGGATTGCCCAGGAGCGCCACGGCGACGCCAAAGCGCTGCCGCATGCCACCCGAGTAGCCACCCAGCTTCTGCTTGCGGACGTCCCACAGGTTCGTCTGCCGGAGGAGCGCCTCGACGACCTCTCTTGCGCGCGCGCCGCTCGCCGATGCCCTTGAGCACGGCGAAGTGATCGAGCAGGTTCTCCGCGCTTACCTTGGGATAGACGCCGAACTCCTGCGGCAGGTAGCCGAGCGTCTTGCGGACGTCATCCTTCTGGCGCAGCACGTCGAGCTCGCCCAGACCGGATCGAGCCCTCGTCCGGCTCCTGCAGGGTCGCGATCGTGCGCATCAACGTGGACTTCCCCGAACCGTTGGGACCGAGCAGGCCGTACATGCCCGACGGAATCGTGAGGGTCACCTCCTTGAGCGCTTGCACGCCGTTGGCGTAGGTCTTGGATACGCCGCGAATGTGTAATTCCATGGTGGCTGTGGTTAGGGCACGGTTGCCCGCGGCGCATCGTCAGGTGCGATCGCCCGATCTCGAGTCCCCGCGTTCGGTGCATTACTGGCGCGCCGGACTTCGCCCCTGTTCCGCGAAGGCCTGCGCGATGTTCAGCGCAATCGACTTCGTGTCCGCGTACGAAATGTTGGTCATCACGGCGACGACGAGCCCGCGTTCCGGAAACGTCATGAGGTACGTCGTGCCACCGATGAACTCTTCTTTGCTGCCATGGCCCGCCATCCGCGTGGGTTGGCCCGCAAGCGGATGCGTCTCGATCTCCCAGCCAAGGCCGTAGCCGGTCTCCTCACCGGAGGCCAGCCGCTGCGGTGTCTGGAGCAGTTGAACGGTGCCGGGCTTCAGCAGCTTGCCGCCTTGGGCGCCGACTTGTCCGCCGTAGCCTTGGCGGAGGTGGAAGCCCTGGCGGAGGTCGCTGTTGATGCCCATCCCGAACCGCACCAGGTCAGACGGCGTGGACAGGAACGCGGCGGCGCCAGCGTAGCAGGAATGGTCCCCGACGCGCGCCGGCTTTGGCCCATATCGTGTATCCGCCGCAAGCCCAAACCTCGGCCAGTAGAACGTCGCTCGATCCGGGATCGCCTCGATCGAAACGTCAACCGTCGTGTCGCGCATGTCCAGCGGGTCGAAGACCTGCGTGCGCATGAACGCAAAGAACGGCTCATTCGCGGCCGCTTCGACCGCGGCGCTCACGAGGATCCAGCCGTAGCTCGAAGGGTGGTACTTGGTGCCCGGCTCGAACAACAGCTCGCGCTGCGCGAAGTCATCCAGCTGCAACCCGTCGACCGTTCGCTCGCAGCGCCCAACCAGCCGTCCTTCGTCACTGATGACATCGGCCGACAGTTGCGCCTCGCCACCATGGTCGGTCGTGACGCCTCCCACCTGCGCCATCAACTGGCGCAGCGTCACGGGCCACGGCTTCTTCGGGAACTCAGGCACGTGCACCTGGATCTGGTCGTCCAGGTGCAGCCTGTTTTTCTCGAGCAGCAGCCCGACGGCGGCCGAGGTGAGTGCTTTGGATGCGTCTGCGACCCTGAACCCAGTATCTGGTGTGACGGGCACCTGGTTCTCGAGATTCGCCCAGCCAAAGCCCTCGGCCCACACGATGTCACCATCGACGCCGACCGCCACCGAGAGTCCCGGCAGGTTCTGCTGGATGAGACCGGCGCGCATGATGTGTCGCCCGCGTTCCACCGCGTCGGTCCATTTTCGCGAGGGGTCCGAATGCGTCACGGATCGCACATGCTGCGGGTCCGGGTGCAGGATCGGCGCCGTGACGCTCTTGTATGCCCAGAGTCCCAGAATCGCTGCGAGCAGCATGCCGATGGCCGCGACGATCAGCGCAAGCCAGGTTGAAATTCGATTCTTTACCACGTTTCAGTCTCACCGAGGGGCTTCGCCCCTCGGACTCCCCAACACGCTCTCTCGCGAGGCTCGCTCGCACCGTGGCGGCCAACGGCAGGTTTATGAGATGGCTTCTACTGCCGTTTCAAGATGAAGTGGCCACCTCCTGGTCGTACCGCAGTTCCGTACCGGCGGCATAACTTTATTATGCAAAGTTATTTGCGTCAATGCGCTTCACTTTCGTGGGTGTTTTTCTGCCGCCGTCACCGCGTGATCGGTCGCCGCTCTTGATGGTCGACGCGCAAGATCAAGAGTTCGTCAGCATGACGCTGGTAGTAAAGTTCGTTCAGAGCCGATCCACTACGCGCAGAAATGGGGCAGCGGCTACCGACGAACCAAGGAGGACATTCACAAGGGCTATCTCGACATGCCGTCGACGCCGCTCTTCGCGTTCGGCCATGGCCTCAGCTATACGCACTTCGAGTACGGCCCGCTGAAGCTCGCGAGCGACACGGTGGATGTGAACGGTGAAGCACGAGTGTCTGTCACCGTCACGAACACGGGCAAGCGGCGCGGCTCCGAGGTCGTGCAGCTCTACGCGTCCGATACGGCCACTGGTGTGACGCTTCCCGCGCAGCAACTCATTGGGTTCGCGCGACTCGAGCTCGAGCCGACCGCATCAAAGACCGTCACGTTTGAAGTGCCGATGAGCATGCTCGGCTACACCGGCGTGTCGGGTGATCTCGTGATGGAGCCCGGTCCTGTGGAAGTCAGCGTCGGCAGCAGTTCCAGTGACATCCGATCCAGCGCGACGTTCACCGTCACTGGAACAACACGCATCATCAAGGGCGAGGATCGGGCGTTCCTCTCCGTCGCGACTGTCGGCTAGTCGGAGACGATCAAACAAGTCTGGTGCCTGCCGGCATCGAAGGGTCACTGAGTCTTGTTCGACGCGGAGATCACCCCGCGGGTGCTAACCGAGGCGCTTGCGGCTGGTGGCGGTGAGGCAAAGCGTGCCTTCGAGGCGATGATGCCGATGAAGAAGATCGACATCGCCACCATCGAGGCAGCGCGGCGGGGCCGACGCGGACGCGCTGATCTCTGATGGTGGAGAGGGCGGGATTCGTTCCCGTGACCCTCTCCCCCCGATGACCTCAGCCGCCAACTGAAGCCCCAACTCCGGCCTGGCAGAACGCGAGCAAGTCGCGGTTGACGAGGTCGGCATGCGTGGCGGTGAGGCCGTGCGGCAGGCCCGGATAGTAGATTTCCACAGCCCCCTTGATCAGCTTTGCTGACTTCTTCCCCGAATCCTTGACGGGCACGATCTGGTCGTCCTCACCGTGCATGACCAGGGTCGGGATATCGAACTTCTTGAGGTCTTCAGTGAAGTCGGTTTCAGAAAAGGCCTTGATGCTGTCGTACGAATTCTTCAGGCCGGCCTGCATACTCCAGAGCCAGAACTGATCCAGCGTGCCTTGGGACACCTGCGCACCAGGTCTGTTGGCGCCATAGAACTGGGGAGCGAAGTCTCTGTAGGCCTGCGAGCGGTCCTTGACCAGGCTGCTCCGCAAGCTGTCGAAGACTTCGATGGGGAGTCCTTCCGGATTGGCCGCAGATTTCAACATGATCGGTGGCACGGCGGCGATGAGGACCGCCTTTACGAGACGCTTCGTGCCGTGCCGTCCGATGTAGCGCGCGACTTCACCGCCGCCAGTCGAGTGGCCCACCATCGTGATGTTCTTGAGATCCAGGGCCTCGATCACGGCTGCCAGATCGTCGGCATACCCGTCCATGTCGTTTCCGGACCAAGCCTGGCTGGATCGGCCATGGCCACGACGATCGTGAGCCACGACTCGGAAGCCGTGCTGTGCGAGGAACAACATCTGTCCGTCCCACATATCGGAGTTCAGGGGCCATCCGTGCGAGAACGTGACGACCGGGCCCTTGCCCCAATCCTTGTAGTAGATCGTCGTACCGTCTTTCGTTGTGATCGTGCTCATACGCGTGTCTCCTGCTATTTCTTCTTCGGCCCGACGCCCGTGACGACGGCGTCCGTCGTGATCTCGGTGCGCGGCGACTCCACGATCTTGGTCGCCGTGAGATTCATTCCCGGACGCAGTTGCATCGCCTCGAGCTTCTGTCCGTCCACATCGAACATGAATCCGGAGGGGATATCGTACTGTTTGTTCTCGCCGTTCTCGAGAGTCAGGATGACGCTCGTCGGCGCGGCAACCCAGACTTTGCCCTTCAGGGTAGTGATCGTCCGGTCGATAACCGGCGTTTCCGTCACCGTCACATCAGCCGTCAGCACGGTGCCGAGCGGGGCCTTGTTCAGCGGCATCACGACTCCATCAATCGTGGCGGTCCTTCCCGGCTTCAGCTGGAAGAGCCTGTAGGTCCCGGCCGGAATCATCTTCACGATCAGGTAGTCGCCTTGAAGGTGGGCGACCTCACCCTTCAACTGACTCTTGGTGACCTTGGGCGCGCCGGGTTGTGACTGCTTGGCCTGCGTAGGCTGGGCCGCGGCACTGACCGCGAGGCTCAGCGCCGCGACAGCGACAGCAAGAACGCCCGGTGTCCGGCTGAATGCGTGTGTCATCTTCGTTCCTCGCTTCCTGGCCCTCCGGAATCCGCCGCCTCCGGCGGTGAGGGTGAGTCCGCCGTGAGCGCATAGGAGAGCTCGGTTCGTCCTGACCATGCGCGAGCCGCTCCGTCTCGTTCTTCCATCCTGCATTCCGACCGTCGCCCGCGCCGAGGGTCGTCAGGATGCCGTCAATGAGCTTGACGGCAGGGCAGATTAGCAGATGCGCTGGCGGCCCCGCCAGTAGCGAATCCTGAAAAGGAAATGTAGGTGTAGAGAGCACAATCGCGTCCGCTGATGAGCTTGGCGCCCGGCACACGCACGCGCTTCGGCTTCGGAGGGACGCTCACGGCATCACGCGCAGGCCCTCCCACTTCACGTGCCACGTTCCATCAGGCGGAAAGCCCGGATTGCGTCGGTCCGGCGCGCCGTCCCAACCGGCGGCCATCATGGCGACCGCAGTGAGCAGCCCGCCATTCCCGGGCAGATACAAGCGCAGCCGCTTGTCCTGATAATTGTGGCCATTCACCAGATACGTGTTCTTCTGCGTGTCGATCAAGAGCATGTCTATCGCTTTCTCGGGATCGCCAAGGCGGGCCGCCGTCATCGCGAGCATGGGATAGTCCCAGCCCCACGTCGTCTCCCAGTTCCATCTGCTGACGATGTTCCGAAACGTGCGCTCCATGACAGCTGTGTCGACCATCGGGCTGGCTGGGAGCATGCCGTAGGCGCCGGTCACGACCGGATGATCCCTTCTGAATCGATCGTCGGTGTACGCGGCCAGCGCGCCAGCGCTCGGCAGGTATAAGCCGTCGGCGACCGGCAGTGAGGCCAGATTCTCCTGCACCTCTTTCCATCGCGCGGGTTCAGGGAGCCCAAGTCGTTGCGCCCATTTCCGAGCGATGGACAAACCGTAGTGCCAGTAGGTGAGCTCGAACGGCGGGTCGTCGGTCTCGGCCGCCGGGAAGATCTCTTGAGCGGGGATCAGTGGATGACAGAGATGATACCGGCGATCGGTTTCGCTGAACTGAGCGTAAGACGCCATGAAATCGGCGGTGTCGAACACGAGATCCTTGTAGCGTTCGAGCACGTCACGGGAAGGATCCTGACGGTACAGCAGCTCCGCGAAGTAGATGATGTGAGGCTGCTGCCAGATGAGCAACTCACCCACGCTCGACGGTGTTTTGCGACCTTCGGGGCCGGTCATCTTCTGCCAGCGGATTCCGTCGTAGCCTTGCCAGCGTGATGTTTCCCGAGCCAGAGGCGCGACCTGCCGATACCAACCAAGGCTTTTCTCGAGCAGCGGGGCGCGGTTCCACAGCGCGAAGTGCACGCCATGCCACCAGTGCATCTCGAGGTGGAACTTCCCGTACCAGCTGTTCATCGTCAGGCCGGTCTCCTGAGGCGGGAGACTGCCGGCGGTCTGTATGCGAGTCAGATACTGTGACAACACGACCCTTCGTTCGAGCTCCGGAGCTCTCGGATCCGTCGATCCGGAAAAGTCGATCGCGCCGCCCGTGGTCCAGAATCGCTCCCATTCGCGCGTGCTGTTGCGCGAGGTCGTCTCGAAGTCGTCTGGCGCGTGTTGTGGCGCGGCGGCGGTGAACAGCACGCTGAATTCAAACGCCTCGGATTCCCTGCCCGGTGATAGTTCGAACGAGTGGGCCCTTGAAGACGTAAGCGTGCCCGCTTGCGCCCAGGTGGCCGAGACGAAATAGGAGGCGGCGTCCAGACGCCGCCCCCACGTTACGTGGCGCTCGCCGTCCGCCAGCACGCGGGTTTCATGCTTGTCCGGCTGCTCCCAGTCATACCCCGGGCAGACGTGGCAGCCTGCTCCATATGGGAAACGGAACCGAACCTTCAGGCGGCGCTGCGCGATCAACGGTGACCGGATACGCGCCGCGATCTGGTCACGGCCCTGATGACCGAACAGCTCCACCCGCACGGGCACACCGTCGAGGTCATATGTGCTCGTGATCCTGCCGGTCCAGAGATCGAGTTGCTGGTCCACGTTGCGAAGTTCATCGATCTGCGCCTCCGTACCGTCGTTCTTCAGCAACGCCAATCCGACGAGACCGAGATGGAGGCGATGCGGATTTGCCCGCAGCCAGTCTGACGCCGCCTTCTTCCGCCCACTCTGATGCTGGACGGCATAGGGGACACGTGTGCCAGCGCATGTCTTGAACCAGTCGGTCACATCGTCAATGCCGTACAGACCGACCCTCGAAGCTGTGCCATCCCCATTGGGATTGGGTACCCAGCGAAATTCCAGCTTCGTAGGTTTCCGGAAACGTCTGCAGGCCGCTGATGTCAACGGTGAAAGCGAACTCCCCGTTTCCCACTGACAGCGAGCTGAGAGGATCGGCTTTCGCAAGCTTCACGTTGTGCCTGGAGACGACGGCGCGACGATCGATAAGGCGACTGTCGCCGGTGGATCGGGCGCAAGCCAGCGGGCTGGAGAGGATCACGCTGACCGAGATGAGGCAAGCGGCACAGCAGCGAAGAGTCATTGGCCAGACCAATTGTGTAGCGAATTGTGTAAAACCTCCTAAACGGACCGCCATCAACACGGCTATTCAGGAGCACGGCCAGCCGACGTATGATTGGCGCAGGACGCAGGACCTCGCCACCATCGTCGCGACCCTGCCGATTGGAGAGAAAGCCGTGAAACCACGGGTGATCCTGGCTGATGACCATGTGATGGTCGCCCAAGGCTTGGGCCGGTTGATTGCGGAAGCCGCGGATCTCGTAGCCGTCGTCAACGACGGCCGCCAGCTCGTGGAATCCGCGCGAGCGCACCGCCCGGACATCATCGTTTCCGACATGATGATGCCGGTGATCAACGGTCTGGACGCCATGCGCCAGCTCAAGGCGGACGGATCGCAGGCACGCTTCATCTTCCTTACGATCCACGGCGACGCGCGCCTCGCGGCGCAAGCGCTCCGTGCCGGGGCCGCCGGCTACCTGCTCAAACAGTCGGCCGGTGAGGAGCTCCTCGAGGCCCTGTCTACCGTGATGGACGGCCGCACGTATCTGACGCCGCTCATCACGAAGGACGTCCTCTGGACGATGTCGAATGCCGTCGACGATAGCGCGCCGACGTTGACACCACGTCAACTCGAGATCCTGCGTCTGATTGCTCAGGGCAAGCGGATGAAAGAGATTGCCGCTGAGCTCGATCTGTCGGTCCGAACCATAGAGGACCATAAAGCTCACCTGCTGCGGACGCTCGGCGTCGAAAGCACCGCCGACCTCGTCAAGTTTGCTGTGCGACAGGGGCTCGTCCAGGCCTGAACCCACCGGGATCTCCGGTCGCCAGACCCGTACTTTCCACGTCTGCTTCCGTGGTTCCCCCCGATGCGGCGCGATGTCGCCGATGTTACCTTCGGCGCGTTTACCAGGGATCACGTCACCACTAGTCGAGAACGCACGAGCTCTCGACTGCAACATAGGGGAGAGGACATGGCAATTCAGCTTCAGGCCCAGCACAGAGACTTTCCCACAATCGAACGGCGCGGATCCGCGGGAGCAATGGTGGGCACCAGCATCGCCTGGCAATCCGTGATGCATCGGGTGGAGCTCGTGGCTTCGACCAGTGCGAGCGTCCTGCTGCTCGGCGAAACGGGCACCGGCAAAGAGCTCCTGGCCCGGTCCATTCACGAACGAAGCGCGCGCCGGACGCGGAACATGGTTGTCGTCGATTGCGGCGCTTTGCCTTCGTCGCTCATCGAAAGCGAGCTCTTCGGCCGCGAACGTGGTGCCTTTACGGGCGCGCACACGGCGCAGGCCGGCCGCTTCGAGATTGCGAACGGCGGCACCGTCTTTCTCGACGAGATTGGCGAGCTTCCGCTGGAGCTTCAGCCGAAGCTGCTGAGAGTCCTCCAGGAAGGTCAGGTCGAAAGACTCGGCTGCATGCGGACAACGCGTGTAGACATTCGCATCATTGCGGCCACGAATCGAAACCTGCAGGAGGAAGTCCGCCGTGGTCGTTTCAGAGCGGATCTCTTTTACCGTCTCAATGTCTTTCCCATCACGGTTCCGCCGCTTCGTGACCGGCCTGACGATCTTCCGGCGCTGGTCCATCACCTCGCCGATCGACTGGGCCACGAGCTGTGCAGGCCGATCGAGCGAAGTAGCGCCCGGCTCGCTGGAGGCGCTGGCACGGCATCGTTGGCCAGGGAACATCCGGGAGCTCGAGAACGTACTTCGGCGGGCCATCATCCTTTCCCGCGACGGTCTGCTCGATCTGAGCGACTTCGTGGGTGAGCCGATCGACGATGTGGAGGCACCGGCGTCTTTCGCCAGCCGCGTGCGGCCGCTCGCGGAAGCCGAGCGCGATCACGTAAATTTTGTGCTCGAGCAAGCGGGATGGCGTGTCGAAGGACTCGCCGGCGCGGCGGAGTTACTGGGGCTGAAGCCGAGCACGCTCAGAAGCCGGATGCAGAAGCTTGGAATTGAACGGCTGCCAACGGCGAGGCCCAATCGGAGCATCGGGGCGGTTGCGCATTCCTGACGTGACACGCACCTGGTGTGGCAGCCCGGGACACGGGTGTATGGTTTAGGGTCCGGATAGCGCGTTGCGGTAGCATGGGCGGCACTTTGCGGAGCACGAGGCGATGACCCGCTTCAGCGTCGGACGCATCCAGGAACTTGCCGGGCAGCTGATCGTCGCCCAGGAAGCAGAACGTGAGCGCATTGCCCGCGAGCTGCACGACGACGTCGGTCAACAACTCGCCGGACTGTCGCTTGCGCTCAGCGGGCTCAGACGGCGCATCGCGCAGCACGATCAGGCGGTGCTGGAAGCGTCGCTGACGACGCTGCAGCAGCAGACGATGGGCCTGGCGGACACCGTTGGACGTCTCGCACACGAGCTGCATCCGGGCGAGCTCCGGCAAATCGGGCTCGTTGAGGCGCTCAAGATCCGTTGTGACGAGTTTCAGCAGAAACACGGCGTCGAGGTGACGTTCGGCGCCGCGGAAGACCTCATGCCAATCGCGCCCGACGTGGCGTTGTGTCTGTTTCGGGCTGCGCAGGAAGCGCTGCGTAACGTGGCGAAACATGCCAGGGCCCGCCGCACGCAGGTGGTGCTGTCCCACGGAACCGGCCAACGGACGCTGACGATTGCCGATGATGGCCAGGGTTTCGACGTCGCCCACGCCCGGCAAGAGGGTGAAGGGCTCGGCCTCCTCATCATGGAAGAACGAGCGCGTCTGCTGCACGGCAGCGTGCAAGTCGAGAGCGACGCCGGACGGGGCACGACCGTCAGAATCTCGATTCCGACAGCGACGATCTAACGCGCAGGTCCGCGCTGCACGCGTGTGCGCGCAATCATATGGCTGCCATCCTTGCGTGGCTCGAAGCGATTGTCACGGCCATCCCACTCCCGCTGCTGGAGGTGTGGAGCCGCTTCTCCTACCTCGTCGGCCTGGTGCTGGCCATCTGCGCATTCGGCGGCTTCACGTTTCGAATCGGTGACCAGTGGGGATTCGGCCGGGAGCGGCAGAAGTGGGATGCGAAGGCGTTCCTGAGCCTGCCGCTGACGTTCGTGCTGGTCATCGCGTCGGGCTATCTCGGATCGTCCATCGTGTTGGTCGAGGGTGCACAGACGTTCGAGTCCTTGAAGGACCTGGTCGTTCTGCTGTGCATCGTGCTCTTCGGCTATCCGGCACTGTTCGCCGTCCCGCCGGCGTACATGCTGTCGGACCTGATCGAGGGGGTGCCGCCAGGCTTCGTCCTGAGCTGGGCGGAGGGCTACTTCTTCTGGACGGCCTTCGTGTGGATGGCCTATCAGCTCATCGGTCGGAATCCAGACTTCCGCCGCGTGGAGACCTGGGGGCGCTACGGTGTGTTCGTCGCGCTCATCATGCTGTTCGACCCGGCGATGTGGGGGTTCATTTGCTCGGGTCAATTCACCCCCGTGATCTCCTATCAGAAGATCTCGTCGGCGCTCTTCTTCACGTTGGCCGTGACCTGGCTCCTGGCCCCCGCGGCCTTTCTGGTCGCCCTGCCGCTGGCGAGACGATTCGGATGGTTCTGGGCGGAAATACCCGGACACGTCAGAGAGCGTGCGTTTGGGGGCACCGATTGGATCTGGGAAGCAGGTCGTGGCCACACGCAGCGTGACGCGGGACCGGCGCACGAAGGCCTGCCGATCCGAATCTTCATTTTCACGCCGTTCATCGCGCTGCTGCTCGTGATGGTCGGCGCGACAGCGATTGTCGCCCTGCGGAGCGCCGATGATGATGCGGCGAGGCTGGCGACCAGGCTCCACGAGGAGGCGTCGGCGGGCCTGCGCATGCGGCTCGACAACTACCTGGCACGCTCGCCGTCGCCGATAGACGCCCAGCGCAACGACGCACTCGTCTCGCTGCTGCGAAGCCAGGCCGTCGGCTCGGAAGGCCGAGCCTTCATCCTCGACAGAACCGGCACGATGATCGCCTCATCCGCTGCCGACGGTGACTCGGTGGTGAAGAGTGCTGTGGCAGCTTTGGCGCAGCACACGAATTCGCCGGACATGTCGGCAACGGCGACAGAGTTCCGGTTCGATCACGTGACCGCGAAGCCACTGTCGCGGGAAACGTGGCTCACGTACACGACGACGTATGGCGACGGCAATGCCGGCCGTCAATGGGTGCTGGTCACCGCCATGCCGGAAGTGTTCTATCTGGCTGGCGTGCGCAGAGGTAGCAGCCTTTCGGCGATGGTCTTCGCCTTCGCGCTGGTGCTCTCCCTCATGCTGGCCGCGGCACTGGCGTCCATGGTGACTGCGCCGCTCCGGAGTATCGCGCGCGCAACCCAGTCGATGGCCCACGGAGACCTCAGCGCGCGGGTGCCGGGCAGCAAGCTGGAGGAGCTGGGAGCCCTCGCGCAATCGTTCAACGACATGGCGGCCAGGCTCAAGACCTCGTTCGACGATCTGGTCGGCGAAGTGGAGACACGGAAGACCCGTGAACGCGAGCTGGAGCAGAGCGAAGCTCGGATGCGCGCGAGCGATGACCGGCTGCAACTGGCGATCGATGCGGCTGGCCTCGGCATCTGGGACTGGGACGTGGAGCAGGATCGGCTGGTCTGGGACGACTCGATGTACCAGCTCTACGGCGTGCGCAAGGATGAATTCAGCGGCGCTATCGACGCCTGGTCCCGGTGCCTCGTCCCGGAAGACATGGCGCGTGCCACTGGAGACTCGACGCCGCGCTCCGCGGCGACCGTGACTTCAGGTCCGACTTCAGGGTGCGGCGGGGCGACGGCGCGATCCGCACCATTCGCGCGGTCGGACAGACGATTCGCGGCTCGGACGGCCGGGCTCTGCGCATGGTCGGTATCAACCGCGATGTTACCGATCTGACCAACGCGGAGCGCGATCGCGAGCAGCTCGTGCACGAGCTCGGGGAACGCGTGAAGGAGCTTCGGCTGCTGCACGCCACGTCGCGCCTTCTGCAGCGCCATCGCCCCTTCAACCGCGAATTGCTGGATCAGCTCGTGGTGCTCATGCCTGCCGCCTGGCAGTATCCAGAGTGCTGCGAAGCGCGCATCGTCTATGGGGACCTCGAAGTGTCAACCGCGGGCTGGCGCGACGCGCCGTGGAAGCAATCCGCGTCCGTCATGACGAGCGAAGGCAGCGGGCTCATCGAAGTGGTCTACCTCGAGGAACGCCCCCCGTCAGCCGAAGGGCCGTTTCTTCTCGAAGAGCGTGCGTTGATCGACTCGTTGGCCGAAATGCTGGTTGCCTATCTCGAGCTGCGCAAGCACCACGAGCACCTCGAAGGGCTCGTGACCAGCCGCACGACCGAGCTGCGTGCCGCGAAGGAGGCTGCCGAGAGCGCCAGCCGGGCGAAGAGCGCCTTCCTGGCGAACATGTCCCACGAGATCCGCACGCCGATGAACGCGATCCTCGGATACGCACAGCTCCTGCTGCGCGATCCCCTGCTGGACGGCACGCAGAAGCAGCGAATCGACGTCATCCACTCGAGCGGCAGTCACCTGCTGACCCTGATCAACGACATCCTCGAGATGTCCAAGATCGAGGCCGGCCGCACGACGCTGACCGTGGAGCCGTTCGACCTGCACACGCTGCTGAAGGACCTCCATCTGATGTTCACGCAGTTGACGCGCACGAAGGGCGTCGAGCTGACGTTCGAGCAGGATGCAGGCTTGCCCCGCGCCCTCGAAGGCGATGTCGGCAAGGTCCGCCAGGTGGCTATCAACCTCCTGAGCAACGCCGCGAAATTCACCGAGCGAGGCCGAATCGTCGTGCGGGCCTCTTCCCATCCAATCGCGCAGGACCGGCACAGCGTGGTCATCTCGGTCGCCGACACCGGCCCGGGAATCGCACCCGAGAACATCCACAGAATCTTCGAAGCCTTCGACCAGGCAGAGTCGGTGGTGCGGACCGGGGGGACGGGGCTGGGGTTGACCATCAGCCGGAATTTCGCGCACCTGATGCGCGGAGACCTGACCGTCGAGAGCGTGATAGGGAAGGGCAGCGTCTTCACGTTCTCGTTCGAAGCCGGCGCCGCGTCGACGACCGACGCGCCCGCGGGCACCACCCATCCGATTCCGCTCAGACTCGCCCCGAATCAGCTGCCGCCGAAGGTGCTGATCGTCGACGATGTGCCGACCAACCGCAGACTGCTCGAAGACTTGTTGTCGGGGATTGGCTTCCAGATTCGGACGGCTTCGAATGGTGCGGAGGCGATCGAGGCGCATGACGCATGGAGCCCTGACCTGGTGCTCATGGACCTGCGCATGCCCGGCATCAGCGGACTGGAAACCGTCCGTCGCCTGCGGGCCGGCGGCTCAACGGCCGTGATCTTCGCGGTCACCGCCAGCGGTCTGGCGGACGCGGAAACCGAAGCGCGGAACGCCGGCGTGGATGACTTTGTTCGGAAGCCCTATCGGGAGGCGGATCTGCTCGCCACGATTGGAGAGCGGCTGGGTGTTCGTTACACCTACAGCTCCTCCGATCAACGCGCGGACCGAGCGCACGCGGTCGCCGCCGCGACGCCGTCAGCGCTCTCTCGAGCCTTGAGCGGCCTGCCGGCGTCGCTCGTCGATCAACTGCGGGACGCGGCAATCCAGGGGCGAGTCAAGCGTCTCGAACGGCTGGCCGACGAGGCCGGCCTTTATTCGGAGTCCGCGGCCGCCGAGATTCGGGCCTTCGCGGCCGACTTTCGCTACGAGGCCCTGGTCGCCGCGCTCGACGCGGATACGTCGCGCGAGGATACGGGCCTCGGTTCAGGGAAAACACGATGATCGACGAGTCCCCACACCTTGCCAGCCTTCTGGTGGTCGACGACACGCTCGAGAACCTGCGCCTCCTCGGCAACATGCTCGGTGAAGAAGGGTACGAGGTGCGACCCGTGAGCAGCGGCCGCCAGGCTCTCCAGGCGATCGAGCACGATCCCCCCGATCTCATCCTGCTGGACGTGAACATGCCCGACATGGACGGCTACGAAGTCTGCCGGCGTGTACGGGCCAACGATCAATCGAGAGAGGTGCCGGTGATCTTTCTGACCGCGTGGGCCGACAGGGCATACATGGTCAAGGCGTTCCAGGTCGGCGGCGCGGACTACGTGACCAAGCCGTTCCTGTTCGAAGAGGTGCTGGCGCGGGTGCGAACGCACATCGCCCTGAGGCGAGCGCGAGAGGCGCTGGCCGAACGCGACGAGCGCGTGCGGGAGCTCGAACACCTGCTCCGCGAGGCGACTCGATCCGGGCAGGGAACGATGCCAATCAAGCGGCCGGTGTAAGCAACACGACGAATCGATCAGCGGCGTCTTTTCCCGCTGACAGAGAATCCGACGAAATTGACATTCATCGCAGGAAGGACTGTCTCGTCATGGACGCCGTGAATATTCGTTCTGGCAACGTTGAGGTGAAGACTGGCCGGCTTCCTCACGAAAGGCGTCACGAAGTCGAAGAGCCGAAAGCCGACACCCACAGTCGTGGCCGGCTTCCAGTCGTGCCCGCCCTCGCCGTCAGGAATCATGACCAGCATGACGCCAACGGCCGGCAGCGTGTAGCGTCCGAGTTCGAACACCGAAATCTGCATCCCGATGACGCCGTAGAGTCGAGTGGCTGGATATTGTGCCCGCGTCCACAAGCCGGTCAGATGGACTCGTTGAAAGAACGAACTCTTCACAATCTTGTCGTCGACCTTGCCGCCGGATCTCACTAACGACGAGTTCCGGCGTTGGAGAATCTGTAAGGGCTGTTCATCCCAGTGGCGGAGAATGTCGCAGGCACGCTCGAGCAGTGGTTGGGCGCCTAGAAAACCCTGACATGCCTCTTCGAGCCACACTGGCGGGTCGGGACGCTTCTTGCGTTCCCAAATCGGCTGATCGTTGAAGTTACGCGCAACCCTGTTCCCCCAGAGTTCGAACCATTCCTCCCACTCGTTGTAAAGTCGGAGCCACTGGGTAAGCTCGTCAAGCTTCTGCTGGGACAACTGCCCACTACCCAGCTCTTCCGATTGCGCAATAGCCGGTGTTGGGCCCACCACCAAAAGCGACAACGACAGACACATCGCAAAAGCAGCAACTGGTGCGGTCATGGTACCCCCCGGAATCGGCTTGTTCTACCTGCCCAGAGCTACGGATGAGCTTGGAAAAGTTTGCACCGCCTTTTGGTCGAAGTAAAGTGAATTTGCCTGTCGCCGGCCTGTTGCTCGTGGGGGAGCCAGGTGGGCATCTTAAAGGAGCCGGGTGGGCATCTTAAATCGGGTGGGTCGAGCAGTCGCTAGGAGAATTCCCTGATGCGTGGTTTCGTGCTGGCGGCGCTTGCCCTGACATCCGTGGTGCCCTCGTCTGTGGGCCAACAGTTGACGAGAGTCGATGTGTCGCTGGGAGACGTGTCGATCAACAAGGTGCCGTTTCTGGTCGCGGCGGACCAGGGCCTGTACGCCAAATACGGGCTCGACGTGCATCAGACCATCTCGGCCGGCGCCGCGCGCGCGGCCGCCGCGTCAGGCGTCGTCGTGCCCGACGGTTATGTGAGTCGGGACGCCAGCGCCGACCCGCCGATCGAAGTCGGCGGCGGCTCGCCGATGATCAACAGTGTCATCAACAGGCGCGGCAAGCCGCGGGTCATCGTCCTGACTCAGGAAGCCATGGCGGCGTCTCACGTCATCGCCCGGCCGGGAATCGCCAGCCTGCAGGATCTGAAGGGAAAGCGACTGGGTTTTTCCGGGGTTGGTTCGGTCACACATTTCAACGCCCTGAGCCTCGCCAAACAGTTCGGCTGGGATCCTGATCGGGACATCACGCTGGTTGCCGGTTCCGCGAATATCGAGGCGCTCAAGCAGGACAAAGTGGACGCGATTCTGACGAGTGCCATGGGCATCGCGCTCGGTACGCAGGCGGGCTTCACGGATATCGGCGATCTGTCGGTCTACAAGATGCCCATGGCGGGCTCGGGCATCATGGTGGACAAGGCGTATCTGGTCCCGAATCGGGACACGGTGCTGCGTTTTCTGAAGGCCGGCCTCGAAGCGACGGCGCTGATGCAACGCGACCGACGGGTGTTCAATGCCGCACTCGCCAAATGGTTCAACATCACGGACGCCAAGACGCAGGAGGGGATGTTCGCCTACGTGCACCAGTTCGAGAAGAAGCCCTATCCCTCCGTTGACGGCATCAAGCGGGTGTTCGCGCTCTACGATTCACCGGAGATGCGGAAGCACACCCCGGAAGGATTCTACGACTCGAGTCTCATCGCGGAATTGGACAAGAGCGGCTTCCTCGACAAGCTGATGTAGGCGCCAAACGCTGCGCCCCTGAGTCGTGGTCCGTAGGTCGTGGTCCGTGACTCGAAGAGCCTCAGCGCGCCAAAACTGCGGGTCTCGAGCTACGAGCGACGGACGACGAACCACGGCGGATGTGTGTTACACTCTCCAGGTCTTCTGAGAGCTGCGCTTTTCCGGCCTCCCGCATCAGATCCGAGTTTCTCGCCTCTCCTGCGATTCGTGGTCGAGCATGTCGCTCGAGCCTGCCATCAGATTCAATCGCATCTTTGGATGCAGGAGTAGTTCATGAGTACCAAGCTGTATGTCGGCAACCTGCCGTACGAAACCACGGAGTCTGACTTGCAGGCGCTGTTCGAGGGCGCGGGGCAGGTGAGCACGATCAATATCGTTCGCGACAAAGCCACGGGCCAGGCGCGGGGATTCGCCTTCGTCGAAATGGGTGATGACGAAGGCGCGCGCCGTGCGATCGCCGAGCTCGACAAGCACCAGTATGGCGGCCGCGCTCTGACCGTCAACGAAGCGAAGCCGATGGCGCCCCGCCCCGGCGGCGGCGGATTCGGCGGTGGCCGCCAGCGGCGCGAGCCACGCTGGTAAGCGAGTCCACACCAGATCTGTTCACACGCCCGGAGCGCTGCGGTGCTCCGGGCCTCCTCGCCTTCGAGCTACTATCCCGACAACCGGTCTCGTGTCGCCAGCAGGAGTTCAATCGCGTCGGCAAGGTGTTCATCCGTGATGTGATGATCCCCGCGCTCGACGCGAAGATGGTGGGCACGCATGAGCACGTCGACATCACGGAAACCCTCTGGCGTTTGAAACTTGTAGCATGAGAGCTCTACCTTCAGACCATTCGGATCCTGAAGATAGATCGAATCCATGAATCCTCTGTCGCGTTGAATGAACTCGATGCCACGCTCGCGCAATCGCGCGGGCGCCAGGTTGAAGGTCGCACGCGAGACGTTCAACGCGAAGTGCTCCATACACCCGACGTCGCGCGGCGCTGGCCGACGCGCATCCGTTCTCGACTCGTTCGTGAACACCGTGAGCAGACGCCCGTCGCCGGGGTCGAAATAGAGATGGTTTTCGTCGGGCTTTCCAAGATTGGGCTGCTCGAAGATGAACGGCATGCCCAGCGTCCCTTCCCAGAAATCGATGGCACTCTGGCGAGTCGACCCGACGATCGTGATGTGGTGAAAGCCCTGGACCTGAATTTTCCTGTTCACGGCGAGACTCCCGGGAAGAAGTCGGCGTTGTACTGTGGAGCGGGGAATTCTCACACGAATCGCGATCAGATGCCGCGGCAACTCCTGCGTCAGAAAACCCTGGCCGGTCGGTGGCTTCCCGACGACCGGCACTTCGTGTTCGAGCGCCTGCAATTGGGCGGCCTCCGCGCATCGAGCTCGGCTCGGTTGAGGGAGGCGAGCCGTCCATGCTCGTCGACAATGCCGTCACCCCCATTGTTGCAGCCGGCCACGTCCCGCGTGCGCGGCGATCGGCTTCTCGCGCAACCGCTCGACCTGGCCGGTTGAAAGCTCGTGCGGGCGCCCGTCGTGCTCGCCGAACGGATGGACGTCACGGCGAACCAGGGCGCGGCCTACTCCGCCTCCGATCGCGTGATCGCCTATTCAGGAGACGGGACCGCCGGCAGATCTCGCCTCACGTGGTGGATCGCAAACGTCACTACCCGCCGAACTTTCCCCCTGTTCCGCGAAGGCCTGCGGCCGCGCGCGCAGCCTCCGATCCGCGAACATTCTCGACAGGTTTGTTCATGCATAATCGGCGGCGCACGCGACCGCGCGGTCATCGCGCGCTGCGCGCCGCCGCCGCCGTCCACTCGGTCCGGACCGAGTAGGGCGTGTGTGTCTCTCTCACCGCCATTGGCCCAAAGAACCTCCTCCGCCTCATAAGCATTGTGCGCACGGCAGCGCAGTTGAAGATTGTCGACCACCGTCTCCCCGCCCGCTGCAAACGGAACCACGTGATGGATCTCGAGAAAGCCGCGCTCGCGACAGCGGCCGTCGTGACCAACGAACGCGCACTGCCCGCCGTCGCGTGCCCAGACCGCGCGCTTGACTGCGGCGGGCACATGACGCGCGCGTGGGCGAGCGTCGCGTGAAGAGCGAGGGCGGGAAGTATGCGCGCATCGAGTCCGCTCCAGGTCTGCGACGAGCAACTTCAACGCGCGTTCGACAATCAGCGCCGGATCGCCACTTGGGATCGTGTGTCGCAACAGATCCTGGGCACGGCGCAAGTGGTCATGCGCTTCCGCGGAGACTGTGACCTGGATGCGATACCGTGTCGGTGCGAGCGGGGTGATGACGGGCGGGCGCAATGGCAGGGGTGCCGCGATGACCGGGGCTGGTTGGCGATCGCCACGCAGTTCCAGGTCGTTACTCGAAGAAACACTGGCTCGATCGTCACGCTCTGCCTTGTGCTCTACGCCGGCCGGTTTCACGGGCGCGGGCAACTTCCGCACACTCGACGGTACCGCTGGCAGTGGACGGAGCGCGGCGACCATGCGTTCTACGTCGCGCTTGCTCTTGTACCGGGCACTCACGAGCAGAGTCTGATGGTTGTCGTCGGTCAGATGCGGCGCGAGCAGGCCGATGGTCGTGACATTCAGCGATCCGTCGGCGAGGAATTCCATCACGACCGGGAATCGCCGTGCCGCACGCGCGGCCTCGATTCGGCCGTATGCCGCATGCTCGGACAGGTGCAGCGCTTGCGTGCAGTAGGTGAAGAGCGACGAATAGCCTTCGCCCAGATATAGACGCCGCGCATCCACTTCGGCGAGCAGCGCGATCAGATGTGCAGTGGCCGCACGTTCCTGTTTCGCTGCGCGAGTGACCTGGGCCAGGAGTTCTGCGTCGGTAAGTTGATCCGGCGATTCGATCTTGGTCATGCTCCTTTGTAGCACCGCAGTTTTTGCAATTCGACAATGGCGCATGACGCACGAACGCGCTGCGAGCCCGCTGATGAATCGGATCGCTGCCGATGTGCGCTCTGGCGCAGCCACAACGATTTTGACGGGCACTTTCGTCGTCGTGTGCGGTTGATCCGTGACCGACACTGAAATTGCTGTCAAGCATTTTCTGTCGTGTCCGGAAAGTTTTTTGACCCCGACGCACGTCAACCCGCAACAACCACACTACTCGGTCCAGACCGAGTGCCGCAGAGCCGGGCAGCCGCGCGGAGGCAAGAGGATGGCATCGGCAGGTCCCGCCAGCTAGCCGCAATACAATCGGTCTCGGGAGGGCGCGCGTGACCGATGCGGAACGGCGGTGGCCCTTCGGCCTCCCGGTCACGAAATGTCGTGATCGCTGACGAGCTAGAATAGCTAGTTCCGCAACGTCACCCTTCGCACGTCGTCGAACCCTGGGCGCTCCGGGAGAAGTGATCATCGTGGCGTTGGCACTCGCGATCGTGCCCTACCTGCTGCTGCGGGGATTCGTTACACGCATCGCGCGACCGAAGTAACGGGATGGTTTCGATGGAACTAAATAAGGAGCCGAGACAACATGAGTTCTGACGACAGGGTTCAGCGATCGAGTCTTCCGATTCCCGACATTCAGCATCCGGGTCTCATCACGTACGACGCCAAGGATCCGGACACCAAGTTTCCGCCGATCAGCCGACGTGCGGCCGCCGAAGGGCGCGCCCAATGTGCTGGTGATCCTCATCGACGACGTCGGCTACGGCGCGACCAGCGTGTTCGGCGGTCCCTGCCACACACCGAACTTCGAGAAGCTGGCCAAGGGCGGATTGCGGTACACGCGCTTCCACACGACCGCGTTGTGCTCGCCGACGCGCCAGGCCCTCCTCACCGGGCGTAATCATCACTCGGTCGGCATGGGCGGCATCACCGAAATCGCCACCGCAGCGCCCGGCTACAGCTCGGTGTTGCCCAACACCAAGGCGCCGCTCGCGCTCACCCTCCAGCTCAATGGCTACTCGACGGCGCAGTTCGGCAAGTGCCACGAGGTGCCGGTGTGGCAGACCAGTCCGGCAGGACCGTTCAAGGCGTGGCCGACCGGCGGCGGCGGCTTCGAGTACTTCTACGGCTTCATCGGCGGTGAGAACAACCAATGGGACCCGGCCCTGTATGAGGGGACGACGCCCATCGAGCCGCCGAAGACGCCAGAAGAGGGCTACCACCTCACCGAGGACCTGACCGACAAGGCGATCGCCTGGACGCGCCAGCAGAAAGCCCTGCTGCCTGACAAACCGTTCTTCATGTACTTCGCGCCGGGTGCCACCCACGCGCCGCATCACGTCCCGAAGGAGTGGATCGACAAGTACAAGGGCAAGTTCGCCCACGGCTGGGACAAACAGCGCGAGATCACCTTCAATCAGCAAAAGAAGTTGGGCGTGATCGGCGCCGACGCCGTGCTGACGTCGCGGCACGCGGAGATTCCGGCCTGGGACGCGATGGATCCCAGAGCTCAAGCCGGTGCTCGAGCGCGAGATGGAAGTGTACGCCGCGTTCATGGAGCACACCGATCACCATGTCGGCCGACTGATCGACGCGCTCAAGGATCTCGAGGTCCTCGACGACACGCTGATCTACTTGATCATCGGCGACAACGGCGCGTCGGCTGAGGGCACGCTGCAAGGGCGCCTTCAACGAGATGGCGAACTTCAACGGCATGGCCGGCACTCGAGACGCCCGAGTTCATGATGTCGAAGCTCGAGGAGTTCGGCGGCGAGGGATCGTACGGCCACTTTGCCGTGGGCTGGGCCTGGGCGATGGATTCCCCGTATCAGTGGACGAAGCAGGTCGCGTCGCACTGGGGCGGCACGCGCAACGGCACGATCGTGCACTGGCCGAAGGGCATCAAGGAAAAAGGCGGCGTACGCCATCAGTTCAGCCACGTGATCGACGTCGCCCCGACCGTGCTGGAAGTGGCCGGCCTCCCCGAGCCGACGATGGTCAACGGCGTGCAGCAGAGCCCGTACGAAGGCACCAGCATGCTCTACAGCTTCAACGACGCGAAAGCGGCAGAACGGCACGAGACGCAGTACTTCGAGATGTTCTGCAATCGCGGCATCTACCACAAAGGCTGGAGCGCGGTGACCAAGCATCGGCACGCCGTGGGAAATGGCGCGGCGAGAAGACTGCCGGCCTTCGACGACGACGTGTGGGAGCTGTACGACGGCAGCACCGACTGGACGCAGGCCAACGACCTGTCGAAGAAGATGCCCGAGAAGCTCGCACGAGCTGCAGCGGCTGTGGCTGATCGAAGCGGTCAAGTACAACGTGCTGCCGCTCGACGACCGGCAGATCGAGCGCTTCGTGCCCGAGATGGCCGGCCGGCCGGCGCTGATCAAGGGCAACCGGCAGTTGCTGTTTGCCGGCATGGGACGCCTCTCCGAGAACAGCGTCGTCAGCATCAAGAACAAGTCGTTCGCCGTCACCGCCGATCTCGAGGTGCCCGCCAAGGGCGCCGAGGGCGTCATGATCGCGCAGGGCGGCCGGTTCGGCGGCTGGAGCCTCTACGCCAAGGGCGGCAAGGCCAAGTTCGTCTACAACGTGCTCGGCATCAAGTGGTACGAAATCGAATCGACGAGTCCCATCCCGACCGGAAAGACGCAGGTGCGCGCGGAGTTCGCCTATGACGGCGGCGGTCCGGGCAAAGGCGGCAAGCCTCACGCTCTACTGCGACGGCAAGGCCGTGGGCAAGGGCCGTGTCGACCAGACGCAAGGGTTCGTCTTCTCGGCGGACGAGACGACCGATATCGGCTGCGAGTCGGGTACGACGCGTCAGCCCCGACTACACTGCGCATACCAGCCGGTTCAACGGCAAGATCAACTTTGTGCAGATCGACCTGGACAAAGACGCGCAGGACGCCGACCACTACATCTCGCCAGATGAGCGGCTGCGCATCGCGATGGCGCGGCAGTGACCACCATTACCACGTGCAGGGTTGCCCGTGAAGACGACTCCAGCGGTTCACGTGAATCACTGCTCGTCTGCGCGGTCGCTCGCGCTCGCGCTCCTGCTGACGCCGGCACCCGCATCCGCGCAGGAGCTCGAGCCAGGCGCGTACTGGCCCATCCCCACCGGGTTGAACATCCTCACCGTCGCCAACAACTTCAACTGGGGCGATGTGGCGTTCGATCCGTCGGCGCCCATCGACGAGGCCAGCGCCAGGATCAACACCACGGCGTTCGCGTTTACGCGCGCATTCAGCCTGGCAGGACGATCGGCCAACGCGGGAGTGGTACTGCCGGTGATCGGCGGCCATATCGAAGGCCTGTATCTGGGTGAACCCGCGGAGGTTGGCCGGTTTGGACAAGGCGATCCGAGGTTGCGTCTGGCGATGAACCTCTATGGGGCGCCGGCAATGACGCCACAGCAGTTTGCGTCGTATCGCCACCAGACGATCGTCGGCGTCAGCGTCACGGTGGCGCCGCCGATCGGCCAATACGATTCGACGAAGCTGATCAACCTCGGCACGAATCGCTGGTCGTTCAAACCGGAGGTCGGTTTGTCGCAAGCCTGGGGCAAGTGGGTCGTGGAGGCGATGGCGGGGGTCTGGTTCTTCACGGACAACACGGACTTCGTCGGAGGACGCACGCGGGAGCAGGATCCGATTGTCGCGACGCAGGTCCACGTCACCTACAAGTTCACGCGCAGCATGTGGCTGGCGGGGGATGCCAATTACTTCACAGGTGGTCAGACGACGATCGGCGGGAAGCAGAACCTCGATCTCCAGCGCAACTCACGAATCGGCGCCACGTTTTCGTCGGCGATCGGTCGCGGCCAGGCAATTCGCATGTCGGTGAGTCGGGGCGCCTACACCACGATCGGTGCGGATTTCACTTCAATTGGCGTCGGCTACAACTACGCCTGGGCGCGCTAACGCTCGACACTCGCTTCGGATGACGCTTGACTCTGAAGTGCACTTCAGGGTTGATACTCGTGAGCGATGGGTGACTGCTGCGATCTCCCTGCCGTCGAGCCCGGCGCCCGTGCGTGCGCCGCATGCGGCGAGCCTGGGGCGGCCGTTCAACTTCAGACCGTCAAGGCGCTGTTGACGGACGTCGCCCTTCGACGCATTCAGCTGACACACTATCGATTCTGCGGTGATCCGGCCTGCGACGTGGTGTACTTCGGCGACGCTGGCGATCACTTCGACATGAATGATCTCCGTGTGCCGGTGTGGCAGAAGGAGCCGGAAGGCGCACGTCTCCTCTGCTACTGCTTCGGGGAGACCGAATCCGTCATTCGCTCCGAGCTGGTCGTGCACGGACGCACCGCCGTGGTCGATCGTATTCGCGAGCACATCGCTGCGCTGCGATGCGCGTGCGATCTCCGAAATCCTCGAGGGGCATGTTGTTTAGGGGATGTGATCGCCGCGGTGAAGCGTATCGAGCGGACGGTGCTTGGCGCGAAGGACGACTGATGGAGTCAGCACGAAGTTATCGCATCGGCGAGATCGCAAATCACACAGGCGTGTCCGTCGAGACGCTCAGATACTACGAGAAACGGCGACTTCTGAAGATCCCACCACGTTCGGAGGGCGGCTTCCGGCGCTACTCGGACGACGTCGTGCACCAGGTCCGGTTTATCAAGCAGGCGCAGGCCCTTGGTCTGACGCTCGATGACATCCAGCAACTGGTCACGGGCCAGCAGCGTCGAAGCCATGCGCCATCGTGCCGAAGGGTTCGCGACCTGTTGACACGGCGGATCGACGACATCGACGGCCGCATCAAGGAACTTCGAAGCTTCCGCCGTACCCTGCACGAGCACCTCGTTGCGTGTGAACAGGCGTTGGCACTCGAGCGGCTTTCAGATCGGCGCGTGCAGCGGTCCTGGGATCCGAATCTTGTTCTTGCGACCCAGATGAAGAACGACGCACGGGCGCCACAACCGGTGCAGGACTGTTGCGTGCGGTCAGGCATCCTCTGGGATCTGGCCGCGGTGTATCTTCCGGGCGCAACCTGGTCTGACAGGATGCCCGCGGCGGTGGTCTTCAACGGACCCGTGGTTGATGTGATATCGGAGATCGAGTCGGCGATTCTGTCTGTGCCGCGCGCGAGCCGTCTTGTGCCTCCCGCGGGCACGGATCGTAATCTCGTGACGGCTGCGGTTCGATGAGCCGGTGACCTGAGGTTCAGCACGCCGTCATCATTGCCATGCCCCTGGCTTCGGGTATTCGAGCTGCATGGCGACGAAGTCGGCCGTGCGCCTTCCGTAGCGAGTGCTGATCCCCTGAAGGGCGTCGTCCAGGGCTCTTGCCGGTTGACGATCCCCGATCGCCGGGAGCAGATGCTCCGCGGGCCAGCTCGCCGCGACCCGGTCGGGGACAATGCGGATGCCGTGGCGCGTCTGCTGTGCACCGTGGGTGCGGGAGAACGTCACCGCGCGTGACCGGTAGGTTCGCGACCACGCGTCCGCGACCAGGGCCAGCGATACTTCATCAACCCCCTGTGTAAGCTCGATGCCGAGTTGCTCGCGGTTCCAGAACGCGACCGTGTTGCCGATTGCCGTCAACGCGAACGGTCGCGAGAACTGGAACGCATCGCTGTCGTGACGCGCGTCCCAGTCGGTGACGCCGAGATCACGGCCGACGGTTTCCGCCTTCTCCCGGCCGGCGATGGCTTCGATCAACGTCAGCGATATCGGCATGGACGCGCTGATCCCTGTCGTCGTCGCAACGCCCGCGTCAACCACCAGCCGCCGGTTTGCGACATAGTCGATCGCGGGATGCTTCTCGAGCAGCTCATCGAGGTAATACCAGTGCGTGGTCGCCCGCTTGCCGTCCAGCAGGCCTGCTTCGCCAACCACCTTGGCTCCGGCGCACACGCCGATAATCATCGCGCCCCTGGACGCCTGGCTCTCGAGCCATTGGAGAACCGCGGGGTCATCGTCGCGACTCATGGCCGGGACGATGACATAGTCAGCGCCTTCCGGATGCTGCGCATCAAACTCCGCGACCGTCGCTTGCGCCTCGACCGTGAGCGCCGGATACAGCTTTACCAGCCCTGGTTGGGTGGCCAGCAGCACCACGTCGGCGACGTCGGCGCGCCGAAGGATGCCGTAGGGCATCAGATAGTCGGTGGCCTCGGTGGCGTCATTGATGCCGATCATCGCAATCAGGGGTCGCTGGCGTTTCGGCGGCTTCAAAGCCGCGACAGTGGCATCGGCTTCCTCCTTCGGCGATCGGAGGCGACGCGTTGCCAGTCGGTTCCGGAGGAAGCGAAAGAATCCACGCCCCGCCACCCGCCGCGAAGAGTCCGACGGCGCCCAATCCGCCCCACGAGATGAGACGCCAGTGCCGCTGACCGAGAGGGTTCACCGGTGTCGCTCCGCCGACGCCGACGCGGTGACTTCTCTCGGGCCGGACGAAGAAGCGGCATGTGCGCGCGTCACGGCTGCGGTGTCGACGTACTCTCGAAAGTGCGTGACCTTGCCGTTGTTCAACGTCCACACGTGTGCCCAATCAGAAGCAGATTCTCTGCCGGTAGACTTGACGCGCATCAAGAAACGTCCCAACACGACTACCGTGTTACCCTGCGCGATGAACTGCTCAGGCCTGAAGTCGAGAACCTCCTGTGACTCGATCAGCTTGCGGAGAAACTGCGACACGCCTTCGCGTCGGCGCCACGTGCCGGCAAACGGCACGCTGGTCATCTGCGGCATTTGCCACACGATGTCAGGGTGGAGCGAATCGAGAAACGACTCGACGTCGCCGCTGCTGAATCTGTCGTACGCGTGTTTGACCAATCGGGTGGTGTCTTGATCATCCATCGAACCTCCTGTGCACTCGCTGGCGCTGAACCCTTGGTTCACATTTCAATAGCGAGAGGCTCGAGTCAAGCTCGGCGGGTCTGTCCGTGCAGCACCAGAAGAAGAGCTTCCGACATTCACTGCGAATCTGGTGAGCGCTCGCGCAGCAACCGGCCGATCTCCCGGAAACACTGAAAAGACAACCCCGCCTGGGCGAGGTGGAAGGTGAGCGAACGCCGGCATACCGACGTGAAGCTCGTGGCCAGAACGCGCGTGACCTCTTCGTCCGCGTAGACATCGAGGATGAACTCGAGCGTCTCGGCGCGTTTCTCGGGGACGGTTCGGATCAGGCAGGTGACGAGCAGTGCTCGCACGTCGTCTGCACGTCGCCAGGCGATCGGGCGACTCGATTCATGAATGGTCTCGAAGTCGAACCAGTGGGCGACGCCGGCCTCGAGATCGACGAGCACGTTCTCGGCCATGGCGTCGCCGTGGGTAAATCCCAGGCGATGGAACTCGGCGAGGGCGACGACCGCCCGTTCGATCGCCCTTTTTCGGACCGGCTCCTCCAGCTCCGGATCCTCCAGCATCGTCGCCAGCGTCTGTCCAGCGAGAAAGGGCAGGACTAGCACCCTGTCGGCATCGACCCGAATCGAAGTACCGCGGAGGCTCCGGTAGATCCGGCGCTCACGCTCCTCCCAATCCCGCTGCGGCAGGACCCGCACGCCGGTATCCAGGATCCTGACCAGCGGACCACCCATCCAGACCAGGAGAGGCGCGTAGAAGAGGCGGTGCTTTCGCACCTGACGCTCATCGTCCTGGTGGACGATCCGAGCGGTCGAGTACCTCGCGGACCGAAGCAGCCTCCCCAATGCCAGGCACAGAACGAAGTAGGCACGCTCCGCTAGTTCCCCCACGATGTCTCAATCACCGGCGAGCACGCATGCGATACCCATGGTGATCAGAATGATACCGACGACGTGCGGGCGACGAACCTGTTCGCCGAAGACGAAGACGCTGGCGATGGGAATGACTTGCATCATCGATTTCCTGTCTCGTGTCGTATGGGATCGCCGGGCAGGTGCGCGCCCACCGGAAGAGGACCACGGAGACCCACGCCAGAAATGTTCGAAGGTAACCGAACGGCCGCAGCTCCATTCGCCGGCTGGAGGTGCGCGCAGTCAGGCTTCGATCGTAGAGGAAGCGCTCGCGGTGGTGACGGTAGGCCGCCATCGTCAGTGGCCATTCCTCGGCGATGGCCCAGGCCTCTTCGAAGGGACCGTAGGTCTCGAAGTGCGCCCGGTTACAGCTCATGAACGCCGGCATCGACTTGGCCTTCGCCAGGGGAAGGTGCCGCGCCAGCCCCCAGAAGGTCCACCAGATCCAGGCTCGGATCCCGGGCTCCCGTGAGACGAGCCGATAGAGCACCAGGCACAGGTCCTCGTCCTCGTGAAGCTCCAGGATGCGATCGGCGGCGTTCTCCGGAACGATGGTGTCGGCGTCCACGAAGCAGAGCACCCGGCCGACGCTGGCCGCAGCCCCGGCGTTGCGCGCCGCGCCGCAGGTTCCGCCGACGCAACGGACCAAACGCACGCCGGCGTCATCGGCGAAGGTACTCACGATGGCCGGAGTGGCGTCCTCGCTTTCGTCATCTGCAACGATGACCTCGAAGGACGTATCGGGGAGCCAGAGATCGTGGCGGGAGACGCCCGAAGATCGAGCCACACTCCCGAGAATGGCCTCCATGGTCTCGCCGATCAGCGCCTCCTCGTTTCGCGCAGGGATCACGAAGGAGAGACGAGTCTCACTCATCGCGCCTGGCCGCCGTAGCTCGTGTCTTTTGCACACCGAGCGGAGGCTGGCTCGAGGATCCACTCGGCGACCACCAAAGAGCGGCCGGGGAGCAAGGGCCGCTCCCGCCGCGACCGGATTCGCAGCCCGGCCGCGTCCACTTCGCGCCGAAGGTCCTGGGCGGTATAGAAGCGCCGGGTACGCATGGTGAACTCCGCGTCCGGAGGGACGTAGCCGAGGACCTTCGACACGTGGAATGCCACAATCGTCCAAAGGAATTCCCGGACGCGAAGCCACGCGTAACCGAGGCGGCCCGAATGAAGGGACTGCAACAGGATGACGGGGCCCCGGGTGACGCGAGCCGCTTCCGCCAGGACACCTGCCGGGTCGTTCGGGTAGGCAAGCATGAAGAACAGAAGCGCGGCCGAGAACTTTCCGTCCTCGAACGGGAGGACCCCGTCGGCGATCAGGACCGGCGGCGGTCCCACGACATGTATGTCGCTCACGTCGGCGGTGACCACCTCGAGTCCCAGCTCGCGCTCCAACCGGGCCGAGAAGTGTCCGGTCCCCGAGCCGAGGTCCAGCACAGGGCCCTCGGTCGGCAGCCATGCACCCACCTGCTCCATCAGCTGACGGGCTCGCCGCTCCATCACGGCATCAAGTAGCGACTTCAACATCACTCGCCTCGAGCAACCCCGCCAGTGTGCTCGGTTCGTAGCCGCTCTCGAGGAGCTCCTCGGTGAGCTGGAGGATCTTCGGCCAGAAACCCCGCTCCAGATCTCTGGGATGAATCGCCAGGATAGGGACTCCACGATCCAGCGACTGACGCAGCCACCCGATCCCATGCCCGATGTGCCCAAGCCAGCCCCAGCGACCACAATCCCAGCTCCAGGTCGCCAGCGGAACCTTTCGACCGGCGCGTGACTCGAGGGAGAAAAAACCCAGAACGTATTCCAGTCGGAGAGCGTTCCCGTCCCCCAGGCGTCCGCCTTCGCGAAGCTTCGGCGAGACATCGCCAAAGCCTTTGGCGTAGGCGTGCACGTGTCCAGGCTGCCAGCCGGGTGCGAGGAAGCCCCGCGCCGGCGCGCCGAAGGCCTCAGTGAAGACACGCTGTCCGCGCTCGATGGTGCGTCGAGTCTCTTCGGGATCCAGACCGTTCATCTCGTCGGAGCTCCCGGTGAGCACCGAGATCGGCCCCCGGCCTCGCTGGCGTTGATGGAAGTAGCCGTGAAGGAGAAGCTCCTCGGCGCCCTCCCGGACCAGCCGGCAGTAGTCGGGATGCGCCGCGAGTGGCCACTCGCCGTGCCAGTTGGGAACCACGCCGAAGGAGAGACGACGCCCGAGAAAGGGTGCGAGGTCCCGGATCATCACGCGAGTCTCACGCGCGTAGGCCGGAGTGGCGTCGTGGATACAGAAATGGAAGCGCCGTTGCCCTTCGAGAGGAGGTTCGGTCATCCTGCGGTCTTCCGGACGCCTCCGTATCGCCGATCGCGAGCGGCAAAAGCCTGAACGGCGGAAGCGAGATCAGCCTCGGTGAAGTCCGGCCACAGGACGTCGGTGAAGTAGAGCTCGGCGTAGGCCGACTCCCAAAGCAGGAAGTCACTCAATCGCTGTTCTCCGCCGGTGCGGATGAGCAAATCGACGTCACGCGTCCCGCTCGGTGCGTGGATGGCCTCATACAGGGATCGCTCGAACGCCTCGCGGGTCGGGGGCATCCCCTTGGCGAGACGGCCGGCCGCCGCCAGCAGCCCATCGCGCGCCGAGTAGTCGAACGCAATCCGGATGTGGAGAGCGGTTCCTTCGCTCGTACGCTCCTCGACATGCGCGATGCTGCGTCTGAGGGAACCGGAGATCCGGTCCCGACGCCCGATGACGCTCAAGCGCACACCACGGTCCGTCAGGTGGTCGCACTGGGAGTCCAGGTACTCCTTGAACAGACGCATCAGGTTATCGACTTCGCCCTGCGGACGGCGCCAATTGTCCGAGGAAAACGCGTAGAGCGTCAGCGTGGTGATCCCCAACGACGGCGCGGACTCCACCGTTCGCCGGACCGCCGAAGCTCCGGCGACATGGCCCGCTTCCCTGGGCTGACCGCGCAGGAGAGCCCAGCGGCCGTTCCCGTCCATATTGATCGCGACATGGAACAGGTCTCTGCCCCCGCGTGTCGGTGGTTCGGGGTCCCGCCATCGCGAATCCCAGCTGCTACCCACTCGACACACTTTACATTACAAAGTTATTTAGGTCAATGACTGAGGGACGTGTTCTGGTGACCGGCTTCCGGCAAGAGGCACGGCGTTCTACTCGAGAATCATCGACGATTCTCTACCTTGAACCTTTCCGTACCCACGGGCTTGCCGTCGAGAAAAACCTCCGCCGCGTATTCCCCCGGCGGAAAGCCGTCGCCGCTCTTGAGGTGGAATTCGGTCACCGCGATGTTCCGCGACGATACGGGTCTTTTGGGCTCGTCCACCAGGTGCCCCGCATACGTCCAGCGCACGCTCATCGTGCCGGAACCGGCGCCACTGGTGGCCACGGACAGATATATTGTCTCGTCCGGCTTGAACGTCGTCGTGTGGGCGGCAATGGTGTTGTCGGCATTCAACGATCGCCCAAGCTGAATCGAGGTGACGCGAAGGCCCGATCCGCAGGCGAGCGAGCTGGCGAACATCAGGATTACGAAGAGCTGCAGCTTCTTGTTCGGCATGAGGAACGGTCATTGTACGCGCTCGGGTGTCTGCGGCTCTATCTTGTGACGAGCACGAGCGCCAGGCCGTCGTAGCCCTTCTCGCCGACGGTCTGCAGCACCGTCGCGGACACTCGCGGCTCGGACGCAACCATCGCCAGAACGCGGCGCATCGCGACGACCGCCGGATCCTGGCTATCGGCGTCCGCGATGCGCACCGTTGCGTACGACGTTGTCGATCAGGATGAGCGTGCCGATCCGGGCGAGCCGAAGCGCCCATTTGAAGTAGTCCGGTGTGTTTGGCTTGTCGGCGTCGATGAAGACGAGATCGAACGGCCCGAGCCCTTCGCGCTCGATGGACGGCAGCATGTCGAGGGCGCGTCCGATCCTCAGGTCGACGCTCGCCGCGACGTTCGCGCGCGCAATATTCTCCCGGGCAACCGCCGCGTGCTTCTCGTCCGCTTCAATCGTGATCAGCCGTCCACCCGGCTGGAGGCCACGCGCCAGCCAGATCGTGCTGTAGCCCCCGAGCGTTCCGATCTCGAGGATCGCGCGCGCGCCGATCGACCGCGCCAGCAGGTTCAGCACCTTGCCCTGCGCGGGCGTGACACTGATCGACGGAAGGCCCGCCGCATCGCTCGCGGCCAGCGCGCCGCGCAGCCCATCGTCCTGCCCGACAAGAAGCTCGTCGACATACTCGTCGACAGCCGTCCACCGCGCGTCCGCGCGATCCATCGCGCTGCGTGAATCTGCCATGTGACGATGCTAAACCAACCTGTCAGCTGTCCGCGCATCCGTCGCGCTGCGTGAATCTGCCATGTCTGGAATAGAGTAGTGCGGAAGGTTGCAGAATTTCCAGGCTTATCGCTGAATTGAAGAACGCGAGACTTCGTTTTCGAGCTTGGAGTCATATGCCCATGGGTGCTGATGGAGTCTGGGCTGCCCTGGCGTTGGGCGCAGTGTCCTCCGCCGGGCTGCTGATAGGCGCGATCGTCGGATCATTCTCCCGAATGCCGCACCACGGGATCGCGATGGCCATGTCGGTAGGTGCGGGACTGCTGCTCGCCGGTGTGTCCCTTAAGGTGGCCGCGGATGCGATCCGGATCGCCGGGCCGGTGGCAGCGGCGCTGTCACTGCTGCTTGGGGCAGCCGTGTTCAGCGCGAGCAACGCGCTTCTCGCGCGGTTCGGTGCCGCTCACCGCAAGCGATGCGGCGATTGTATTCAGCAGCCGGCCGAGTCGCAGCAGCCTGGCAGCGGAGTAGCCATCGCGCTCGGCAACGCGCTCGACGCGGTCCCGGAGGCGATGGTGTTGGGAATCGCGCTGCGGGATCCGGTCGTCCCCCTCGCGCTGGTGGTCGCGTTCTCAGTAAGCAACCTTCCCGTGGCTTTATCGAGCACAGCGGGGATGCGGATGGCCGGCCGCAATTACACCTACATCTTTCTGCTCTGGAGTGCGATCGCCATCGGGGCTGCGGTAGCCATCGCGGCAGGCTATGTCGGGTTCGGTTCGCTCGGTGAGGCGTGGCCACCGCGGCTGCAGGCATTTGGAGCCGGAGCACTGCTCGCGATGGCTGCGGAAACGATGATTCCCGAAGCCTTCCACAACAGTCCGCGTTTCTCAGGCTTGCTCGTCGCTTTCGGTTTCGGCCTGCTGCTGCTTGTAGACGCTACGACGCGTTAGAAGCTGTATCGGCTGATGCGTGTTGGTCAGTGCCTGCTCGGTTCCAACACCATGGTCCTATAGATTTCGTGCGACGTTCTGCTGTGTGATCAGGTCGAACGCGGCTCGAATGAGAGGAGCGAAGAACATGATCACGCTGAGGCATGCAGCCGAGAACGTCGCGCCGGTGCTGTCCGTCGCCGCCATGATGCTTTACGGGACCACCGCCCTCGCACAGAGTGCCACGCAAACGTGTCGACCTGCCCAGGTCATCCCGCTCACCGGGACAGAGCCCGCCGCAAAGATCGTCATCGATGCCCCGCTCGCCGAGCCACTCGCCCGTGGAGTGGTGGTGATCCCGTACTGTGCGGAGAACATGCGCCTTGCTCCGGTGTTCGGCTCGGGTGCTCTGGCCGTCTCGCCGCGCGTGGGGCACGTTCACGTGACCGTCGACGAGGCGCCGTGGCACTGGGCGGACGCGAGTGGTAACCCGATCATCCTGCGGGGCCTGCCGCCCGGTCCGCACAAAGTGCTGATTGAACTGGTTGATGCGAACCACCAGCCGGTCGACAAGGGCACCGTGACATTTGATGTTCCAAAGAAAGCCGCGGCAGGCGATCCTTCGGAGCGGAGGCGTTGATCCAAAAACGTGGCCGCCGAGGGTAAGCCCAGCGCCGCCGGAGCGGTATAGCGTTCGCTGCTCACGAACCGCATCGCCGCGACCATGCCCATGAAGGTGGCTCGGTGGAAGGAACGTGACGACACATCACCCGAACGTGAACACGAACGTGTTCACGCCAGCATCGAGGAACTCGATCGCGAACTGTCGATCGAGGATCGGTCTCGACTGTCGGATTAGCTGATACAACCGTTGTTCGACGACGGTGCCGTTGCCGCCCTCGTCCACGTCGAGGCCGTGAGCAGCGCCAGGCGGCTGGGCGTCGATCGACACGCGGAAGCGTACGGACGTTCCTGGTCCCGGCGGCCCCATGACGAGGTGGAGGTCGCGGGCGTGAAAGCGGTACACGATCCGACCATTTGCACTGCTAAGAACGGTTGCCTGTCTCCCAATCGTCCACTCGCCTGCCAATGCCCATTGGTTGAGCGCCAGGCGCGCCGGGGCAGCATAGACGCGGCGCCGATCAGCAAGGGCACCGCCAGGCGATACAAAATTCTGCGTCCGCTCGTGCCCGACGTAATTTTCCGGTGACTTCAAGTTGTCCCAATCAGCCGCCACTTCGACGCCCACCGCATCGACGGATACGACGCCACCGGGAACGCTGCCAACGGCGGCTTCTCCCAGCAACCGTTGAATGATCTGCTCCGATCGTTCGTACTCGCCTTCGCCGAAGTGATGCTCACGAACGCGCCCCCGTGCATCGATGAAATAGAGGGCAGGCCAGTATTGGTTCTTGAAGGCGCGCCAGATTGAGTAGTCGTTGTCGATCACGACCGGATATTCGATCCGCAGCTGCTGTATGGCAGCGGCGAACGTTGTCGACGTTCTGTTCGAAGGCGAACTCGGGTGTGTGCACGCCGATCATGACCAGCCCTTGCTTGTACTTCTGCGCCCATGCGCGAATGTACGGGAGCGTGCGGAGCCAGTTGATGCACGTATAGGTGCAAAAATCGACAACGACCACTTTTCCGGCGAGGCTCGTCGGCGTCAGGCGGGGCGAATTGAGCCACTCGGCGGCGCCGCCGAGCGCCGCCAACTCACGTGGTGCGCGTTGATTCGCTTCCACCATGCCGAAGATGCCGAGGCGCTCGCCGGCGAGCGTCATTGCAGCCGTGACGAGGAATCGTCGGCGGTCGCGGTCGATTGCCTCAGCCACGCGCCCAGTGCTCCACACTATTTGCGCAGCGATCTGAAGCCCACGCGAATCTCTTCTGAAAGAAGTTGGGGCTGCTCCCATGCCGCGAAGTGACCACCTTTGTCGAGCTCGTTGTAATGGATCAGTTTGGGAAACGCCCGCTCCGCCCAGCTCCGCGGGGCTGGATAGAGTTCGTCAGGGAAGACGCTCACGGCAACCGGGATGGAGACGCCTTTGACATTGAAATACCCGAGTTTGCCAAAAGTCTCCCAATAGAGACGGGCGCCAGAAAGCGCCGTGTTCGTCAACCAGGTGATCGTGATGTTGTCGAGGATGTCGTCGCGCGTGAGGCCCTCAGACTGTCCGTCAAAGACGCGTGCGATGAGCTCATAACTGCGCGCGTCGTGATCAAGGAAATAAGCCGCAAGGCCGACGGGTGAGTCGGCGATTCCGTATAGTGTTTGCGGCCGCAGACCCATCTGGAACCCGTAGGCGATTCCCTTTTGATAAACGAACTGCAGACGGTCGTAAGCGAGTTTCTCATCGGCTGAGAGACCCGATGGCGCCGGCGCCCCGGAAAAAGCCGCCTGGTCAATGTCGACTGGAAAGATGCCAGGCATGTTGGTGTGAATGCCGAGCAACTCCGGAGGCGCAAGCAGACCCATTTGTTCGGTGATGACCGCGCCCCAATCGCCGCCTTGCGCCACGAATTTCGTGTACCCGAGGCGCTTCATCAGCACGACCCAGGCACGCGCGATGTGGGGACAATCCCACCCGGTGGTGGTCGGTTTTCCTGAGTATCCGTAGCCCGGTATTGACGGGATCACCAGGTGGAAAGCATCTGATGCATTTCCGCCGTGTGCGGTGGGATTGGTCAGCGGATCGATGATCTTCATCTGTTCGATGACCGAGCCGGGCCATCCGTGCGTGACGATGAGCGGCAGCGCGCCTTCATGTTTCGAACGAACGTGAATGAAGTGAATGTCCAGCCCATCGATCTCGGTGATGAACTGCGGCAGGGCAGTGAGCTTCGCCTCCACCTTCCGCCAATCGTAGTCAGTCCCCCAATAGCGCGCGAGTTTCTGAATCGTCGCGAGCTGCACGCCTTGCGACTGATCGGTGACCGTTTCCCGTTCGGGCCACCTGGTTGCGTTGATGCGCCTGCGCAATTCAATGAGTTCCGCGTCCGGAACATTCACACGAAACGGACGAATGGCGGTCTTGTCAGCCGCCTGCTCGCTGCCTCGTTCTGCAGCACTGGTTGTGGACTTTTCGGTTTGGTCTGTCTGAAGGCTCATGGCAATACCTTTCACGCCGTATGAAACCAGACGCGCGCGGTCGGGCCCATTGGACCATGGTCCTGTGAGCGCACGTCCTCTTTTGAGCGGGCTCCTATCGTAGGTTGACCTTCCCAAGCTGCACGTAGCACCAAAGGCTTATTGGTGCGCTGGCCGTCCGGCGCTAGGCTTACCGGATCGCCTCAGTCGTCGTCTGCCCGCTCCACGGCATCCCGTGGGTGGGCGCGCGATCGGATGCACGTGACGCGGTTCCATCACGTTGGAAAAGTGAAGACATCGCGAGCGAGGTCACAATGAGCAGCACACAGACGAGCAATGAACACGCCACCAAAGTCCCCACCAAAGCGACGGTCGATCTGAAGCTCGAGGTCGTCATCCTTCCGGTGTCCGATGTCGAACGCGCCAAGCGCTTCTACGGGAGCCTGGGGTGGCGGCTGGACGCCGATTTCTCCGCCGGTGATGACTGGCGGGCGCTGCAGATGACACCGCCCGGCTCACCGTGCTCCATTATTTTCGGCAAGGGAGTCACGGCAGCTGTGCCGGGGTCAGTTCAGGGAACGTTCCTCATCGTCGACGACGTCGAGGCAGCACGCGCCGCGCTCATCGGATCCGGCGCCGACGTGAGCGAGGTGTTCCATTTCGACGGCCCCCTCCATGTCGACGGAACGAAGGGACGCGTGCCAGGAAAGGACCCTGAGGGTCAGTCCTACCGCTCGTGGGCCTCTTTCAGCGATCCGGACGGCAACAGCTGGATGCTCCAGGAGATCAAGACGCGGCTTCCCGGACGAGGGTTCGGCGTGGACGTCGCGACGCTGACAGAGCTGCTGCGCGAGACAGAGGAGCATCATGGCAAGTACGAACCGACGGCTCCGAAGCACCACTGGTCGTCGTGGTACGCCGCCTACATCGTCGCGCGCGAGCAGGGGAGCACTCCCGAGGAGGCGGCCAAACGCGGTGCGCTCCAGATCGAAGGCGCCCGCGGATAAGGGCCGGCATCGATTTCCCGCGCAGCCTTTCCCGACCACGCTCACACTGCCGTTCGACTTGCACGAGCGGGTGACGGTGGAGTGATTCGGCTGATGTAGTCTCAGGCTGCTGGGGCCAGAGTCACTCGATGTCTGGCGACCGGCGGTGTGATGTTCATCGCCGAGGGATTGGTGTGTGCAATGAGCTACGATCTGGTCGCATGGAAGGCGCCGCGCGTGACCGACGAGGAGGAGGCAGCGCGCCTGGTCGAACGGTACTTCGCCAGCGATGACGCGACGCCGTTCAGCGTCAGCAGTGACGTCGAAGGGTTCTACGCGGACCTGATGAAGAAGTATCCGCTGCCAGACCCCGCCAATCCCTATCATGTCGCCAGCGACCAGACGCAATGGGCGATGGAGTGCGAGCCATCCGATCGCGTGGTGGTGTTGAGTCTGAGCTCGGGCACGCCAGGCGAGGTGGTGGACGAGATCGTCGCGCTGGCGCGCGCGCGCGATCTGGTTCTCTTCGACCCGCAAGGGCCCTCGATTTACTCTCCTGAATTGCCGCCGGAACCCGAAGACATCCCCGGCCAGGTGCGGCAGGCGCTGACCGCCGGTGCCGCCGGCGCCGGGATATTCGTCGCGGCCTTCTACATTCCCTGGCGGATCCTGAGCTGGCCCATCATGGCCGCTAGCGGATTCCTGATGGTGATGAGCATCTATACGCTGGTGGTGCTCTGGAAACCCGAATGGCAGCCGAAGGAGTGAAACGACACACCACGCGCTTGTTGACTGTCCGTCGACCCAGGCGTATCGTCCGCCGAGCCGGGGGTGTTGAAGCACATCGAGGAACACTACATGAAGACTCAACGCACGATGAGACGCCTTGCCATCGGTGTTTTCCTGGCGGCCTCGCTGGGAGCCCACTCGCTCGCCGCCACCACGTTCATGTCGGTCGAGCCCATTCCGAATCGAGATGTGGTGGGGCAGGACGCTCTCGCCGCCATCCGTAGCGCGGGTTATTCCAACCTGGAAGTGTGGAGCCAACGGCTGCTCGACGACTGCAACATCGTGCAAAACGCGATCGATGTGCTGACAGCGCATGGAGCGATCAGCACGGTCAATTCCGGCAACACCAGCTTTCGCGTGGCTGCGGGTGGCTTTGAAACTGTCACCAGTCCTTCCTTCGTGGCGACTGTCCGGGACTCAGGGAACGATCCGGTGAGTGAGGCAGACGTTGACGTTCTCAGCAACGCGCTTGGGTACGTCCTGAACCAGGGTGCAACGGCACATTTCAGTCCCGATAACGCCAAGGCCTATCAGTTCTCTCTCGACTACGCGGTCGTGACATTTGCGGGCACGCTGACCGGCCTGGAAGCAAAGGCGTTTTTCGATTTCCTGGGTACTGTCGATTTCGCGCTCTGGGGTGGTCAGTTTGCCGGTTTCACCCAGATCGACTTCGAAGATTCGCTAACAAACAACTCGATGCTCTTTCTCAAACCTGCCGCGACGAAACGGCGGTTCATTGACGGCCTTTCCACCGCAGCAGCCAGTCCCACTTTCGGGGCCACATATGTGACGCTCAACAACAACGGCGAACCGACCACGGCCCAGGCTGGCATCGCTTTTCCAGGTAATGACTGGATCGCCTTTCCCGATGGCGATCAATACCTGACAAATCTCAACAACCCTTCTCCGCAGTTGCTGGAGGCGCTTGCGTCGTTACGGCAACTGCATCTTCAGGCGGTGGCCGACCTTCTGGAAGCGATCGGCAGGGGCAAAGTCAAACAGTTCCTCAATCATCAATTCAGCTGCCCGACCCCGTGATGCCTTGGCAGCTCTTCGAAAGCGAGGAATCATGGGAGTTGAGCTCGAACTGGCGGTGTTGCTCGCGTTGTCCGTGCTGGGCCAGAGCGTGTTCGCACGATTCGAGATCGAAACGCCGCCGATCAGGAAAATCCTGAAGTGGTTCACGATGGCCGCGATCACACTGGGCCTCTATCGAATTGCCGGGCATTGGGCGCTTCTCGTTCCCGGCGTCATGGGTGCCGCGGGGACAACATTTCATTTCATTTGGTGTCGCCGAAATGGGATCGATCCGATTCGCGCGACACCTGTTCGCAAGTACTACCAGTTGCGGGGCTGGAAGTGGCCGTACGCCACGGAGTAGCGGGGGACGGCCAACGCGTTACTCGTCTCGGATAACGGCCAGCGGATCGATGCCGATCGAGCCGATCATTGAGCCTTGGACGACTCGCTCGGTGTCGGCGGATTATTGGCCTCAGGCCAGGTCCACGTCTTCAATGACATCGCCGTCCGGCGTTTTGCACCGCACCTTCACCGGACGGCCTGTGTCCATCGCGTACCGCAACTGGTTGAAGATTCTGTCGAAGCTCGTATGCGCTCTCGGGAGCTTGTAGAAGCGGGCGGATTCCAGGAACCCGACACCCACATCGTCCGCCCCCTTCGGATCGCGCATGTGCGCCACCGTCATCCCGCGCTCTGAGGTTATGGACATGTCGTGAAATTCTTGTAGTCAATCAGCGTGGAGCGAGTCATCGTTCTTGTTGGCAAAGCTGAACACCCTCTCGCAGCAATAGCCGTATCGTTCGACGATGATCCGACGTTCCGGCCTATGCGCAGGTCGTGCCTGCGCTGTCAATTGTCGCAGACGACGCGGAGGGCCGGGTGGACGCAAGTGTACGCAAGTTAGCAGGTACGTGTACTGCTCGTTTCAGCGCCGCCCGGAGCTCATCCCACCTGTGACATGATTGCAGTCGGCTGATCTGGGCATTTGGCCTCATGAAAAGTCGACTGCTCGTCTACATCCTCTTCGTCATCGCCGCCGTGCTCGCGGTCGCGGGATTGATTCAGCTCGGCGGCGCGTGGTTCCCACTGCAAGGTGTCGGGGTGGTCTCGCCGGCCGAGCAGTCCTCAGGCGCCCTTGCGCAAATGCGCGACAACGCGCACCATCCTCTGCCGCGTCTCATTCTTCAGCTGATTGTCATCCTGCTCGCAGCACGCGTGTTCGGGAGTGTTGCGCGCCGTCTGGGACAACCGCCGGTGATCGGCGAAATCGCGGCCGGCGTGCTGCTGGGTCCATCGCTGCTCGGATGGGTGATGCCAGACGGGAGCGCATTTCTGTTTCCGAGCGCGTCGATGCCGATCCTGCAGCTGCTAAGTCAGATCGGGGTACTCCTGTTCATGTTCGTGGTGGGCGTGGAGCTCGAACCCTCCTACTTGCGCGGGAAGGCCCAGGCGGCGGTTGCCGTGAGCCACTTCAGCATCATCATCCCGTTTACGCTCGGCGTGTCGCTGTCGCTGGCGCTCTACACGCGTTACGCCCCGCCGGGGGTGCCGTTCCATGCGTTTGCGCTGTTCTGCGGCATCGCCATGAGCATTACGGCCTTCCCGGTACTGGCGCGCATCCTGGAAGAACGCCACCTGACGCACACGCCATTGGGAACGACCGCGATCACGTGCGCGGCGGTCGACGACGTGACGGCGTGGAGCCTCCTCGCATTCGTGGTCGCGATCACGACCGCGGGCGGCGCCGTCGAAATGCTGCTCGCGATGGTGGCGCTGTCGGTGATGTTCGTGCTCCTGATGATCTTCGTCGGCCGTCCCATCCTGCAGCGCGTGCTGAATCCCGACACGGTAGGCGACACGTTCAGCAAGGAGCGCATGGCGATCGTGCTGGCGGTGATGCTGTCGTCGGCGCTCGTCACCGAGATCATCGGCATCCATGCTCTGTTCGGCGCCTTCGTCGCGGGCGCGATCATGCCGGCCGGAGGCACGTTCCGCACCGTGCTGCGCGATCGGCTCGAAAGCGTCAGCTCGGTGTTCCTGTTGCCGCTGTTCTTCGCGTACACGGGCCTTCGCACGCAAATCGGTCTCCTCGACAACGTGGTGAGCTGGGCGATCTGCCTGGGGATCATCGCGGTGGCGACGGCCGGCAAGCTCGGTGGGACGGTGATCGCGGCGCGCTGGACCGGCCTGCCGTGGCGCGATTCGGTGGCGCTCGGCGCCCTCATGAACACCCGCGGACTGATGGAGCTCATTGCGCTCAACGTCGGCTACGACCTGGGCATCCTCACACCCGAGATCTTCGCCATGATGGTGCTCATGGCGCTTGTGACGACGGCGATGACGGGCCCTCTTCTCTCGCTCAGCCTCAACTGGGGGCGGCGCCGCGAGCCTGCCGCAGCAGCCCCTTTGGCACGATCATCGTAGAATCGATCACCGCCATTCGCCCTGCAGCACGAACGCCCCCCAATAGTAGGGCGCCGTCCACCGCTGGTCCTTCCAGATCGTGAGTTGCGCCTCACGCAACGCCGCGGCTGGTGGCTTGCCATCCTCCAGCATCAGCCGGTAGAAGTGTGTCATCAGCACAGAGGTGGCCTCATCGTCGACCTTCCAGAGGCTCGCGACGACCCGCGCCGCGCCGGCATACATGAAGCCGCGCGCCAACCCGACCAGTCCCTCGCCTTTGATGTCCTTTCCCAGGCCGGTGTCGCACGCGCTGAGCACGACCAGTTCAGCGGGCAGGTGGAGGTTGTAGATGTCGTGAAGCCGCAGGAAGCCGTTCTGCGGCCGTCCGGTTTGATCGACGAGCGATAGCGCGATGCCCGAGAGCTCTGGATGGTCGCCGTTCAGCAGGCCGTGTGTGGCGAAGTGGACGATGCGATATTCGCTGAGCTCCGGACTCATCGCCTTCGCCCGCGTCGCGTCGAAGCCCATCGCGATCAGGGCTGTGCCCGCCGGCGCGAGGGAGGTGATCGCTTTTGCTTCTTCGCGCGATGAGAGCAGGCGCGGCAGCGCATAGCCGATGCCCGCGTCTCTCGAAACACCGCCCAGGTCCGCCGTCGTCGCTTGACGTCCTCCGCCCGGACGTTCCTTTTTTGACCGCCGACGAGATACGTGGATCGTCCAGCTCGAAGACTGGATCGGCCAGAAGCGCGACGGCCTTGGGCGCTGGCGTGCGCGCGATCGTTTCGCGCCGCAGCGCGGCAAGCGCTGACGCCGAGGGCAGGTTCACGATCTCGTGATCGACCATGAGCGGGACAGGACGCTCCTGGGGCGATGACTCGCTCGGGCGTCCCGGCGCGTCCGGTGCAGGCAATGCCGCGAAGGGGATGTACTGCAGCGCCCCCTCGGCGGCGATGAGCAATCGCTTGTCGCCAAGCTGGCCTGCCACCGGCCCCAGCGTCATCTGGCTCAGCGCCGCAGCGTCCTGCCAGTATCGAGCATCGGCGTCTTTCACACGCGCGTGATAGTCGCTGTCGGTGTCGCCGGGTCTGCGCTGGCGTGCGCGGAGGTCGTCGTACACGAGGCGGGCAGCGCGCTCTACGTCAGCACGTTTGGGCAGATCATGACTGGTGAGCGAGGTCCGCGTCACGGCCCACAGGTAACTCCGCTCGTCGCCCAGCGCGTACTCCAGGAGCAACGTGCGATCGTCCAGCAACTTCTGCACGTCGGCGATGGCGAGTGGCTGCACCTGCGTGAGAGCGGCATAGCGAGGACCTTGCGCCTTGATCTGGTTCCTCACCTCTTCGTAGGCATCCGTCAGCTTGGCCAGCTCCTTGTCGAGGGCGGCCGCTTCTTCCCTGGTATGGTTGCCGCTCAGCAACCGAGCCTGGCGCTCGGCCACAGCATCGAGCTGCTGCCCGAACGAGCGCTCGCGCGCGAGCAACGCCGGGTCAACGCCCTGCCGGATGTCTGCGCGCGCCTCGGCAAGCAAGTCGATCAGGCTTCGGGCGCGCGCGTGTTCGCTTGCCGCCAGGGCCTCCGCCGCGAACCCTCGCGAGGGCCGCTGACGGTGGAGCATCATCAACACGTCGACCAGCAGATCGTAGTACTGCCGAACGGAGGCCAGATACGATGCGCGCAACTCCTGGCTGGCGACGTTGGTCCGCAGCGACTCGACGATGCCCAACGCGGACTGGATGGTGGCGCGTGCCTCGCCGAGCTCGCCGAGCCCGCGCTGTGCGCCCGCCATGTTGAAGAACGTCAGCGACTCTGCGAAGCGATCGCCGAACGTCCGGGCGAGCGGGAGGGCTCGCACGTAGTAGTCGAGCGCCTCGCGCTGGCGGCCCAGGCTTTCGTACACCCGGCCAATGTAGTTCAGTGTGTAGGCCGCGGCGCGAGCGTCCTGGCCAGTCCGCGTCAGCTGGAGCGACTGCTTGAAGTAGTCGAGCGCGCGATCCTTGTCGCCGAGCCCATCGTGAACCACCCCGATATCTCTGAGCGTCTGCGCTTCCAGGCGGGGCATGGCGAGTTGGCGGAAGGTCGCCAGCGCAGGAAGGTAGGAGTCGAGCGCCTTCTGGCTTTCTCCAAGGCGATAGTAGACGCGGCCGATATCCAATTGAGTCTCGGCGGCGCCCCAACGGTCGTCAGTCGCCTGGAAGAGGAGCAGTGCCTGACCCCAGTATTCGAGCGCGCGCCGCTCTTCGCCGAGTCCTCGATACACGACGGCGATGTTCGCGAGGATGATCGCCGTCGAAGCGCGGTCGCCGGTCGGCTCGATGAGCTGCCGGGCCTGAAGGTGGGAGTTCAGAGCTTCCTGTCGATCGCCCAGCTTGTTCTGGAGATTCCCGAGTGCCGTGAGCGCGAGGGCCTCGCCCCGGGACTCCTTCGCGTCCCGCCACAGGGCGAGCGCTCGATGGTACGCGTCGAGAGCCTTTTGAGTCTCACTGAGCGTCTGATAGATGTAGCCGAGAGCGTCGAGAGATTGCGCCTCTCCCCGAGCGTCAGCCAGCGCGCGCCACTGCGACAAGGCCTGCTCCTGATGATGCCGCGCCTTGGCCATGTCGCCCATACTGTAGTAGGCCTCTCCCATGACCCTGAGCGCCCGCGCTTCGCCATGTGGGTTGCCAGCCGCCTGGTTCAATTTGAGCGCGGTGGTGGCATTGTCGAGCGCGTGCTGCGTGTCGCCCAGATAGAACTGCAGGTATGCGAGGCCGGCCAGCGTCTCTCCCTCGCTCCGAGCATCGTTGGCGCTTCGGCTGAGCGAAAGGGCGTCATTGTAGTGGGACAATGCTTTCTGCGTCTCGCCGAGCGCCTGACAGACCTCCGCGATAGCTCTGACGGCTTTGGCCTCTCCGCTCACGTCGCCGGCGGCCTTCCACGCGCTGCGTGCCGTTTCGAACGCCGTGATGGCCTGACGGCTGGATGATTCCTTCTCCTCCGCGCGAAGGCGGGAACCCTCGATGAACGCGCGCTCGGCAACGAGCCGGCTCCGGTCGGGGCTGGACGTTGCTCGAAGCCTGGACGCGTCGAGCGGAGCCCCGCCAGCGCCACTGCGGGTAGGACCAGCGTGGGGAAGTGATGATGGCTGCGTCAGGAGCCCAAGACAAACGGCCAGGAGTGCGACCCGGCGGGTCGGCGTCATGACTCACCTGCGCCGTTGGCGTGAGAAGATTCTGGAGAACATCCCAAGTCGCTTTACCGAACTCGGATTCGCTCGAATGCACTCGCTCAACCCTTCTTCCACGACGGTGATTGGTGGGTTGCGCATGCTGTGGATAGGGTTCGCGCCACGGTCTTCGGATTTGCGGTCTTCAGACTTTCTGAATCGTTCACTCCCCAACAGGCCCGACCCGACATTGCCCGAACTGCTGGCGGGAGAATCCAATCGCGCTTTGCTTTGGCTACCCTTTCTGGACCCGCGCGGCGCGCGGCGCGTCTCGTCGACGTACTTCTGCAAAAAATCGTTCCAGCCCGCACGGCTGGCAAACGCCAGCTTCCGGTAGTCCGGCGCGACCTCGGACCACGGGAAATAGATCGACACGCCATTCGAGAACTGATTCTGGACACCAGTGAAGCACGACTTCCGGACCAAGTCGTCTATTGCCTTGACGACAATCCCGCACGCCTTGGCCGCTCTCGGATACCGAACGGCCAACAGCTCGCAGAAATCCCGAAGGTCGACGAACAGCTCCCCGTTGTAGGATTGCGATTCCCAATGAGCCAGGATGATGGCATCCCTGAACGACGGATCCTTCAGCCAGCCTTCGATGGTCCTCCGTGAAGTTCTTGACGGCTTTGACCAGAGGTACAGAGTGCGCTGACTTTCAACACGGATTGATCGACCGACAGGCCGCCCACAACGTAGTCGTTGTAGAAGCTGATGTACTCACTGACTATCAGTGACGCGAGTTCCTCGGTGCCAGCCTTTTTATTCTTTTGCAGCGTGGCGTCGAACTTTTCGAGGATTTGTCCGTAGGGCCAGCCAGCAGCCGGGCTGAAGCTCTCCGAGCTGACCAAGTACTCGACGAGCCCCTCGAGCTCGTAGCAGACCTCGACCATGCTCATCAGGCAGACATCCATGCCGAGGATGTCAACCTTGATAGGCAGGCTCTTCTTCACTTCCTCGAAGACCTCCCTTAGCGCTGGAATGCTCAGAGAAGTCCCCGGGTTCTTATCCTTCAGGAGAAAGTCTTCTTCAGTTCCCGCTCCATGGCCGGCCAGGACGACCATGTAGCGTTCGGCACGGTAATGTTCTTGAGTCCAACTGATGAAGTTGAAGAGCGTCGCCGGGTCGCCACTATCCGTTTCGCCGTCCTCAGGTTCAGGCCGTTGAGCACGAGCCCTGTGTCCGGGCGGGTCGGGGAACAGCTTGGGGAACTTGATTGTCGGGTCTTCCAGCGGAATAGCATCGCTCCCAATGGTAGAAGTGACGGGCGACGACTTCGCGCGGCCGCTGGAGGCCTTTTGCGCCGACTCGCCCTTGATGACATAGCGGTGCGTCGGAATGCGTGACGCCATTGGATCGAACTGGGCGATCACCGCAATGCGGCCGTCGGTTGGCACCCGCTTCATTTCGGTGAGCGAGAAGACGGACTCCTCGGTGAGGTTGTTATCCCCAGCGAGATACACCATGACGGTCCAGAGATAATCCGGCTTGTCTGTCTTGGCCATGGCAGTCCTCCGAGACCGCTTCTGCTGTTGACGAACCCAGGGATCGGAGCCGGACGGGATGCTGCCTGCCGGGAGCTGACTCGCGCACCAGGCTTCAATGTGGCCGCCAGAACAGGCAGCTGAGCTGCGCTGAGTCTAGTTGTCACGTCGTGTAAGCGCAACTGTCCTGAAACATGCCCTGCACCAGGAAATGGCGCCCGGGGCTGTTTCATTTCACGCGACTGCACGGGCACTATTCGACGCCAACAGCGCGGCGAAGGACGATCGACATGGAATGAGGCATTATTCGTCACGAGGCATCGTGGCCAGGCAACGTGAGAGGATCGCGGTGCTTCTGCGCCGAAGGCGCAACCTTCTGGCGTGCTGAGCGGCTCCGTCCTGCCTACGGATGAGCCTGTTGGAGGAACGGCAGAAGTGGTCGGCCTTGTGCATAAGAGAATCGATGGTTTGCAGCGAGTGACGGAACTGCTGCCGCGCCCCGAACCGGCGCGCGTCGAGTGACGGTGCGTGTCAGTATTAGCTTCGTGGTTCGTGGTTAGTCGCTCGTAGCTCGGAAGGCGTGTCGAAGCGCACTACGAGCGACGAGCTACGGACCACGAACCACGGCCCTCGTTCAGATTGGAGTGTCACGTCATAGATGCCCACACGCAGCCGCAAGATCACGGCGCTCAGCCAAGTCCACGACACACCGGTCTCTCAAGAAGGTTTCGACTGGAATCGACGGCTTCGATGAGATCACGGACGGCGGGCTTCCTGAAGGCCGGCCGACGCTCGTGTGCGGCGGTCCGGGCTGTGGCAAGACGCTCTTCGCACTCGAGTTCCTCGTTCACGGCGCCGCTCGCGGCGAGCCCGGCGTCTTCGTGACGTTCGAAGAGGCCGAAGAGGACGTCGTCAAGAATGCTGTCGTCGCTGGGCTATGACGTCGCCGATCTCGATCAAGCGGAAGCGTCTGGCGCTCGAATACATTCGGGTCGAACGCTCGGAGATCGAGGAGACCGGAGAATACGACCTCGAAGGCCTCTTCATCCGTCTGGACCACGCGTTACGCTCCATCGGCGCGCGCCGAATCGTTCTCGATACGATCGAATCGCTTTTCGCCGGACTGAGCAACACAGGCGTGCTGCGCGCCGAACTCCGCCGACTTGTTCGCGTGGTTCAAGGAACGCGGCATCACGGCCGTCATCACCGGCGAACGGGGCGTCGATACGCTCACGCGTCAGGGCCTCGAGGAGTACGTCTCCGACTGCGTCATCCTTCTCGACCATCGCGTTGCCGGACAGATCTCGACGCGCCGGCTTCGCATCGTCAAGTACCGCGGTTCGAGCCACGGGACGAACGAGTATCCGTTCCTCATCGACCGGCGCGGGATCGCAGTGCTGCCGATTACCTCGCTGCAGCTGATCCACAAGGTCACGTCCGACCGCGTGTCGACCGGGCTCGACTGGCTCGACGAGATGTTCGGCGGTCGAGGATATTTCCGGGCGAGCAGCGTGCTGCTGTCGGGCAGCGCCGGAACGGCGAAAACGACCATCGCGTCCTGCTTCCTGGATGCGGCCTGCCGTCGCGGCGAGCGCGCCCTCTGCTTTCAGTTCGAGGAGTCGCCTGCGCAGTACACCCGCAACATGCACTCGGTGGGCTTGGACCTCGACCGGTGGGTGAAGAAAGGACTCCTGAGGATCCACGCAGCGCGGCCGACGCTGTACGGGCTCGAGTTCCACCTGGCGACCATGCATCGCGAGATCGATGATGCGGAGCCGTCTGTGGTGGTGGTCGATCCGCTGTCAAGTTTTAGCGGCGCCACACACGAGGAAATCAACAGCATGGTGATGCGGCTGATCGATTTCCTCAAGGGGAAGAACATCACCGCCCTGTTCACCCACCTCATTCATGGCAGTGGCGCATCGCAGGAAATCGAAGTCGGCGTCTCGTCTTTGATCGACACATGGATCCTGCTTCGAAACTCGCCCCCGGGCGAACAGGGAGGTCGTCACTTGTCGATTCTGAAATCGCGCGGCATGTCTCACTCGTCGGAGCGGCGGTCGTTCGAACTGACCGACAGCGGCGTTGTCGTCCAACCGGCGGGCTCGACGTTCGAAGATCGTACGCGGGGTGGGCGCATGAAGCGCGGGGTGCGGGGCATGAAGGCTCTGGGGAAGGGTAAGAAGAAGAAGACGGCGCGCTCCGAAGAATGGATCCTGCGACTCTACGTTGCCGGCCAGAGCGCCCGTTCGGCTGCGGCGCTGCGGAATCTCGAGGCGATCTGCGAAGAGCACCTGGCCGGACGCTACCGGATTGCCGTCATCGATCTGCTGAAGCAGCCCCAGCTGGCGCGGGGAGATCAGATCGTCGCGGTGCCCACGCTCGTCCGTCATCTGCCCCCGCCAATGAAAAAGATCATCGGCGACCTGTCAAACGAGGAAAGCGTCCTCGTCGGCCTCGACCTTCGACAGCGTCGCCGTCGCCCGGGAGCCCGGCCGTGACGAAGACGCCCGCCCGCAAGAAGAAGGCAACCGCTGACCGCCAGCAAGAAGAGCGAAATACCTGCTCCGGCTGTACGTCACGGGCACGACGGGGAAGTCGGTGAGGGCGATCCAGAATGTGCGACGAATCTGTGAGGAGCATCTGAAGGGTCTCTACGACCTCGAGGTCGTGGACATCTACAAGAATCTGCCTCTCGCTCGCGGCGACCAGATCATTGCCGCGCCCACGCTGATCAAGCGGCTCCCTGCGCCCCTTCGGCGGTTGATTGGCGACATGTCGGACGAACAGCGGGTGCTCGTGGGGCTCGACATCCGTCCTCAACGCGCCGGTCGGATCGATGGCTAAGCGCAAGCGACCCACACGGCCATCACGCGCAATGGAGGAACTGCGCCGGCGGCTCAAGGAGGCCGAAGACACCATCAACGCCATCCGCGATGGGCACGTCGAGGCGCTCGTCGTCAGCGCGCCGGAAGGCGAACAGATCTACACGCTCCGCAGCGCCGACCAGCCGTATCGCCTGATGGTGGAGCAGATGCGGGAGGGCGCCCTGACGCTCGCGGCCGATGGGACGATCCTGTACTGCAACCAGCGCTTCGCGGAGCTCATGGCGCGCCCGCCTGAACGCATTGCCGGCCAGGCCCTCGCGGAGTTCTTCGACGCGGGCGACCTGTCCACGTTGCAACGCGTGCTGAGTTCCGAATCGTGTCGAGCGGAGGTCCAACTCAGGAACGCTGGCGGTGGCGTGACTCCTGCCCAGCTGTCGTCAATCGCCTTGACCATAGACGGCGTTCGAACCGTCGCCGTCGTGGTCACCGATCTGACGCATGAACGCATCGAACGAGGGCTCCGGGAGTCCAACCGTCTGAAGGACGAATTCCTGGCGACGCTGTCCCACGAGCTCCGCACGCCGCTGAACGTGATCCTGGGATGGACGCGTATGCTGCTCAGCGATCAACCTCAGCGAAAAGGCGCAAAGACACGCCCTCGAACTGATCGATCGAAACGCGCTGGCGCAGGCGCAGCTCGTAAACGACCTCGTCGACATGTCGCGCATGACGACGGGCAAGCTGCAGGTCGAGCTCGAACCGCTGCCCGTGGTGCCTGTGCTCGAGGCCGCGCTCGAGAGCGTGCGGCCTGCAGCGCAGGTCAAGGACATCACGATACAGACGTCGTGGCACGTGAAGGACGCCAATGTGCTGGCGGACGCCACGCGTTTACAGCAGGTGCTGTGGAATCTCCTGTCGAATGCCGTCAAGTTCACCCCGAATGGCGGCCGCATCTCGTTGAGCGCGGCGCGAGTCGACCAGCGCATCCGGATCGAGGTCATGGATACCGGGATCGGCATCGATCCCGCTTTTCTTCCGCACGTGTTCGATCGGTTCCGGCAGGCTGACAGCGCCACGACACGTCGATACGGTGGTCTCGGGCTCGGCCTGGCGATCGTCCACGATCTGGTCAGGCTGCACGGGGGCGAGGTCGAGGTCCGCAGTCCTGGCGTCGGTCAGGGTGCGACATTCGCCGTGACGCTCCGTGCCAGCGACGGGCCCGTTCGTGCGGCTCGACCGGCGACGGCGACTGCGCAAAGCGGTCAGCCTGGCGGGCCACTCCATCATGCTCCTCGAGGACCACGCGGATAGTCGCGAACTGCTGGTCCAGGCGTTGCGGAATTCCGGCGCCGCCGTGGTGGCATTTAGCGCCGCGCGCGACGCCTTCGCCGCGCTCGAGCGCGTGCGGCCGTCGGTGATCGTGGCGGACATCGCTTTGCCCGACGAGGATGGATACTCGTTCATCCGCCGGGTCCGCGCGCATTCGACGCCGGCCATTCAGTCGGTTCCGGCTATTGCGGTCACCGCGTACGCAACCGTTCCGGATCGCGCGGAAGCCCTTGCCGTGGGATTTCAGCAACACCTGCCAAAACCCATCGATCCCGGTCGCCTGGTTCAGGCGATCTACGACCTGACTCACAGGTCGGCCTAGACCAGGCGCTGGCACGGATGAACGATGTCGCGAACGGCGCGGGACACTGAGCCGGGCGAGTGTGCACAGCCGCGCCCGAGGTGGCGCGGCTGTCACCGGATTAGTTGCCTTCAGGACTGTGCCGGGAGGTGATCGGGGTCGAGCCCGATTCCGGTCCGCAGCCGCTCGAGCGCGTATCGCATCAGCTCGTCGACAGCACCCGGCTCGCGCAACTGGCCATCGATGCCAAGCATCGCCACGCCATGCACGACGGCCCAGACGAACCTGGCCATCTGCACCGTATCGTCACCGCGCACGATCGCGTCATGCTGCAGCGCGGCGAGGGCATCGACCAGCGCCTGGAAGGCGCCTGCCGCTTCGGCGGCGAGCTCGGGCTCGCACGCTTTCGGGTCCACGAACCCGCCGAACATCACGCGATAGTGCGACGGGTTGGCGACGGCGAAGCGAACATAGGCCACCCCCATCGAGTCGAACGCCGCGCGTCCGCGGCCGCCATCCTCCCACGCGGTGATGAGCTGCTGGCGAAGGGTCCGGAACCCTTCGGTCGCGACAGCCGCGAGCAGCGCACGCTTGTCGGCGAAGTGCCGGTAGAGCGCGGTCCGCGAGACACCTACCCGGGCGCCGATCTCGCGCAGCGTCAGACCGTCGACGCCTTCGGCGCGGATGGTGGCGAGCGCCTCGTCGAGGAGGGCGCGCCGCAGGTTGCCGTGATGATAAGGACGGTTCGGCTTGGTGGCTACCCGCCTCAATCGCGCCATGACCTCATCATAACGCCAAGTGTTGACATCGTCTACATTGGATGATAGGTTGATGTTGACAGTGGCAACATGAGGGAGGCGCTCATGGATTCGAGATCATATGTCGTCCGATCTACTGCGGGGGCTCGAGCCGCCGCCTTGCTCGACGGCCTGTGGCGTGCGAGTCCGCCGCTGACCGCGGTGGGGCTGCTGATGGTCGTCGTCGCCGGCGCGTCGGTGGTGGGGATGCTCGTCGATCACCGAGTGATCACTGGCGCGCCCGCGTGGCTCAAGCCTTTCAAGTTCGCCGTTTCCACCGCCGTCTACAGCCTGACGCTCGCGTGGATCTTCGGATGGTTGCCGGACTGGCCGCGCGTCCGCCGCGTCGTGGGCTGGACGACCGCGATCGTCTTCGTGCTGGAAGTGGCGCTCATCGACGCACAAGCCTGGCGCGGCACGACGAGCCATTTCAACGTGTCGACGCCGCTCAATGCGACGCTGTTCGCGATCATGGGCGCTGCGATCCTGCTGCAGACGCTCGTGAGCGTGGCGGTCGCCGTCGCGCTGTGGCGTCAGCGATTCACCGACAGGGTGCTCGGATGGGCCCTGCGCCTCGGCATGACGCTCACGATCGTCGGCGCGATGACCGGTCCGCTGATGACGCGCCCGACTGCGGCGCAGCTTGCCGATGCCCGCGCCGGAGCGCGCATGACGACTGCAGGCGCGCACTCGGTCGGCGGTGTCGACGGCGGCCCCGGCATACCGGTGACGGGATGGAGCCGGGATCACGGCGATCTGCGCGTCGCACACTTCATCGGCCTGCACGCGATCCAGTCGCTCGCGCTCATTGCGGTCGGTCTGCGCTGGTGGCGCCGGCCCGAAGCCGTTCGCGTCAGGGCAATGCTGGCGGCCGCAGCAAGCTATGCGTCGCTGTTTGGGCTTTTGCTCTGGCAAGCGCTGAGGGGACAGAGCCTCGTGGCGCCCGATGCGGCGGCGCTCGCCGCGATCGCGATCTGGGCGGTGGCTACCATCGTCGTCCTCGCTTGGATCGTCGGCGGCTCACGCAGTGTCTCGCGCAACGATTCGGATTGGATGACCGTATGACAGCCGAGCAGCTGTTTTCCATCCTGAACCTGATCGCGGTGGTCTCATGGCTGTTGCTGGTGTTCCTGCCCCGACTCCGCTGGACGGCAACGGTCCTCCCTGTGGTCGTGCCGTCGCTGCTCTCGGTCATCTACGTGGTGCTGCTGGCTGCGACGCTGCCGCAGACCGAGGGAGGGTTCTCATCACTGGCGGCCGTGAGATTGCTGTTCGATAATCCGTGGGCGCTGCTGGCAGGGTGGACCCACTACCTGGCGTTCGACCTGTTCATCGGTGGGTGGGAGGTGCGCGACGCGCAGTCGCGCGGCATCCCGCACCTGATCGTCGTGCCGGCGCTGGTTCTGACTTTTCTCTTCGGGCCAGCCGGGTTGCTGCTGTATCACGGGATCCGGTGGGCCAAACGTTGACGGAGGGGACGGAGGACACGGAACAAGCTTCAAATCAGAGACACGGAGTAACGGAGACGAGTCGGGAATTCGTGGCTTGCTGTCGGCCGATGACGGCCCGGCCATCGGCCGGGCCGTGCGATCGGCTGATACCCCGGGATCACAAGTCACCCAGTCTGCGCACCGTGACTTGTGGTCCCGGGGTATCAGCCGATCGCCCGCCGCGCGCGCGCGGCGGCATCGGCGTACCCACTTAGTCGCGTCTGTCTCCGTGTCTCCGTTTCTCCGAGTTGAAGCTCGTTCCGTGTCCTCCGTCCCCTCCGTCCCTGTCGATCGAGGCATGACAGCAAACGAGGAGCTCATATGTCCAAACCACTATTGGCCGCCGTCCTCCTGATGTCGGTGGTGCTTCCGCTCGGTGGTGCCGAGCTGTCGGAAACGGACCGCCGGCGACTCGGGTCGCACCTCGAGATGACGGGGAGCTGGTTGATCGACGAGGTGTCGGGCCTGTCCCAGGCGCAGCTCGACTTCCGGCCCGCGCCCGGCACCTGGAGCATTCTCGAGGTTCTCGACCACCTGGTCGTCGTGGGGCCGATCTACTGGAACGACCTGCGCAAGGCGATCGACACGCCCTCGCGCGGCCCGGTCCCCGCCAGCCATGATGCCGACATTCTCTGGTACGGCATCGATCGGACAAATCGCGAGAAAGCCATCCAGTCAGAAGTGGCGACAGGCAAGCTGCGCGATGTGCAGGCTGGGCTGACGGCCTACCGCAAGCAGCACGCGCAGTTGCTGGAATACGTCAAGACGACGAAGGACGATCTTCGGAGCTACACGGTCGTCAGGCAGGGATGCGATGCGTATCAGTGGGCGCTGCTGATCTCGACGCACGAACAGCGCCACATCCTGCAGATTCGGGAGATCAAAGCCAATCCGAAGTATCCGAGATGACGGGAGTCAGATCTCGATTCCGGAGAGAACCGAGATCTGACGGACGAAGCCAGGGCCTGTTACAAGGCGCGACGCCGGCGCGCGCCGAACGCGGCGCTGGCGCCGAGGCCGAGGAGCAGCAGGGTCGACGGTTCCGGCACGGCCTGGGGCTCGCCATAGATGAAGTCGTCCATGGCAACGACGTCGACACCGCCGCCGTCGTTCGGACCGAGCGCCGCGTTGCCGGTCGTGATACGCACGCGCCCGATGAACGCATCTTCGAACTGCAGGCCGAGGAACGACAAGCCGTTGTTGGCGGTCGGTACGAAGAACGTGCCGAGCGACGCGCCGAACGGATCGAAGAATTGCAGGCTCGTCGTGTTGGCCAGGTCGACGTCGGTGAACACGGCGCCGAAGCCACGGCTCATCCCCGGCACGTCCGTCGTCCCGGGAACGGTGAAGAAGACGTCGGTGATGTTGCTGCCGATCGGCGCAAAGAGACGGGGCGAGCTGAAGGTCTGGAAGATGTCCGGGTAGGTCGGATTGATCTCTCCGAACTCAGGCATCGGCTGACCGCTCTGCTCGACCGCACCGCCAGGCGACGTGTTGACGTTGCCGCGGTTGCTGAACGTCGTCTGCGGATTCGGGAACGTCGTGGCCAGCGCTGCCGCGCCCCCGCCATCCCAGTTGATCTCGCGGCGGCCGCTGTCCTGCGAGCCGGCGATGTTCAGATTGTTGTCGCCAAAGACCGCTCGGTAAGCGTCAACCGTCGTCTGAATCGAGGCCGGATCGGACCCCGCCGCCGAGAAGACGATTGGCGCGGCCGCAACCGTTGCAGGCCTGACAAGCACGACCATTCCCACGACGCCCGCAATCGCGAGCGCAGAACCCACTTGACCCCTCATAGCCCCCCCTTGAATGACTCGCTGTCGCGAGGATCCCTCGACCCGGCAAAAACGGTCGCAACGGTGCAAGGTCGACACCATTGATCCGCTCCCGTGAACACGCGATCAGATCCGAGACTTGCGCGTGGCTGTCACGACGCGCAGTGGATTTGTCGCCGTGACGGCGCACATTAGTCAGCGAGCAATTGGGAAGGAAGCCTCGGCTGCTTCACAAATTTTTTCGTCGACGATTTCTGCGCGCTTCAAGCTCGGCTGTGGTGGAGTAAACGTGCTGGCACCGACGCATCCTGGCACTTAGCACCAGGCACCTTGGCACGCACCAATGGCACCACTGGCACTTTGGGCACCATTGGCACTTCTGTCGATGCGAAGCGCTGGCACTAATGGTGCCCGGATTGATAAACTGAGCAAATGCGTGCGCGGCTGGTGCGCGCGCTGGGTTCGTGCGTCGCACCGCGGCCCGGAACCTGTGCAATTTCAGCCTGCGAACCGCGTCAGGGCCGGAAGGCAGCAGCGCTAAGCAGACACTGACATGTGCCGCAGGCCGCTCCGGGTCGCGGTGGGGCGCACGAGCGGTGACGATTGAGATCGACAATCGTCAATCAACAAACGGCCATCTGCAAATATCAATCGCCCAATTGTCCTATCAAGTTTTAGCCCGCAAGTGGCGTCCGCAGCGCTTCGATGACGTCATCGGTCAGCGTGGCGTCACGCAAACCTTGCGCAACGCCATCGCGGCGGGACGCATCGCCCAGTCGTTCGTGTTTGCCGGTCCTCGCGGCGTCGGCAAGACGACGACGGCGCGCATCCTGGCGCGCGGGCTGAATTGCCTGCAGGGGCCGACCGCCGATCCCTGCGGCGTCTGCGACGCGTGCGTGGAAATCGCGCAGGGGCGCGACATCGACGTCCTCGAGATCGACGCCGCCACCAACACCCAGGTCGACAAGGTCAGGGAAGTGATCATTGCCGGCCTCGGCATGTCGCCGGTCCGCAACCGCTACAAGATCTTCATCATCGACGAGGTCCACCGTCTCTCGCAGCAGGCGTTCGACGCGCTGCTCAAATCGATCGAGGAGCCTCCGCCACACGTCGTGTTCATGATGGCCACGACGGAGATCGAGAAGGTCCCGGCGACGATTCAGTCGCGCTCGCAGGTGTTCGAGCTGAAGATGATCGGCGTCAGGCAGATCGCCGACCAGCTCAGGACGATTGCCGACGCCGAGCAGATCCAGGTAGACGACGCGACGCTGATGCTGCTCGCACGCGCCGGAGACGGCAGCATGCGCGATGCGCAGAGCGCGTTCGACCAGGTGATCGCCTTCGCCGGGCGGACGATTTCGGCGGATGACGTCACGACCGTGCTCGGCCTCGTGCGCCGCGACCTGCTGCTCGAGATCGCGGACGCGGTTGCGCGCGAGGATGGCGCCGCAGTGTTCGAGCTCGCCGGCCGTGCCGTGGAATCCGGCTACGATCTGCGTCTGGTGATTCGCGAGCTGTCGCGGCTGACTCGCGACGTGCTGGTGATCCTGATGGATGCGTCCCGTCTGGCGGACCCCGAGATCGCCGCCGAGGCCGAGCGCGAGCGCCTGCAGGCGCTCGCCGGAAAGTTCTCGCCCGAAGACCTGATGCGCGCGTTCGACGTCCTCACCAAGGCCGAAGTGGACATTCGCGCGTCGCTGCAGCCGCGATATCACCTGGAGATGGCGTTGCTCCGGTGGATCCACCTGCGGCGCCTCGTGCCGCTGTCGGACCTGATTCAGAATCTGGAAAAGGCGCCAGGCCGCGGAACCGCCACACCGCCGCCCGCCGCATCGTCCCCACAGCGCTCTGCGCCCGAGGCCACGAGCCGGCCACCCGCGAAGACGCCGTCGGCCACGGCGGCAACGATCACTGCTATCGAAGCTCGCAAGGAAGCGGCTGCTCCGTTGCCTTCAACGCCAGCGCCGGTTCCCGCGCCCGCTTCGCCCGCGACGTCATCGGCGGGGCTCGCAGACGTGAAGGAAGCCTTCCTCGCCGAAGTGCAGAAATCGAAGAAGTTCTTCTACGGAACCGTGATCGCGCAGGCGCAGAAGATCGAGATCCACACCGATCGCGTCGTGCTGACCTACGCGCCTCAGCATCGCGCGCTGCGCGCGCAGCTCGATCAGATGCGCGTCTGGCTCGAGGAAGTCGCCTCGCGGATCGCCGGCCGCCGGATGTCAGTGGTCGGCGCCGAAGGGGCCTCGACCGCGCCTGCCTCCGCCGGACGGGCCGCTGCCGTCGCCGGCGAAGGGCCCGCACTGAACAACCCGCCGGATCGTCAATCCGCGCTGAAACAACAGGCGCTCGCCGACTCCGGCGTGCAGGCCATGCTCGATGTGTTCGCTGCGGAGATTAAGGAAGTTGAGGAAATGTAAGTGCGCAAGTGCGCAAGTGCGCAGGTGCGCAAGTGCGGGGGTGAACCGCCGTCTGAACCGCCGTGTGAACCCCCGTGTGAACCCCCGTTTGAACCCATGTGAACCATGAATATCCAACAGATGATGAAACAGGCGCAGCAGATGCAGGACCGGATGCAGAAGCAGATGGCCGAGCTGCGCGTGGAAGCGACTTCGGGCGGCGGGATGGTGACCGTCGTCATGAATGGCGCCAAGCAGGTTCAGTCGCTGAAGATCGATCCCGAGGCTGTCTCGAAAGAAGACGTCGAGATGCTGCAGGACCTGATCATCGCCGCGATCAACGACGCGCATCGCAAGGCTGACGAAGAGCTGTCGAAGCAGATGAGCGGGATGATGGGCGGCTTGAAGATTCCCGGCCTTTTCTGATGTCGCGGCCCGATCCGCTCACTAAGCTCATCGAGCAGCTGCAGCGGCTGCCGGGGATTGGCGCCAAGAGCGCTCAGCGCCTGGCGTTCCACATCCTCAAGACGCCCCGCGAGGACGTCGAGCGGCTGGCGGAGGCCATGCGCGAGGTGAAGGAGCGGGTCACGTACTGTTCGGTGTGCAGCAATATCACCGACACCGATCCGTGCTACTTCTGCACCCACCCTCCCGCGATCAGCGCACCATCTGCGTCGTCGAAGAGCCCGAGAACGTGACGGCGATCGAGAAGACGCGCGACTTCAAGGGGCTGTATCACGTGTTGATGGGCGCGCTCTCCCCGCTGCACGGTGTCGGGCCCGACGATCTGAAGATCAAGGGACTGCTCACGCGTGTGGCGAGCGGCAACATCGAGGAAGTCATCCTTGCCACGAACCCCAACGTCGAAGGGGAGGCTACCGCCATCTATCTGGCCAAGCTCCTGAAGCCACTCGGCGTGCGGGTGACCCGCATCGCGATGGGTGTGCCGGTCGGCAGCGATCTCGAGTACGCCGACGAGGTGACGATGGGGAAGGCGATGGAGGGGAGGCGCGAGTTGTAAATCCGTGATCCGTGGTCCGTGGTTCGTTGCTCGTCGCTCGGAAGGCGCTGAGTAATGCTCTACGAGCTACGAGCTACGAGCTACGAACGACGACGAGGTCTTGACGTCAGTCCGCCGCCGGGCGGTGAGGGACGATGGGGGCGGGGGTACACGGCGAGGCCGAGCCCAGCCCAGAAGATCCCCCGGATTCGGCGCGCCACGGCGAGGGCTGCGCCTCCGCTCGTGGCTCCAACGGCGGCGGCTGCGCCGACGCTCATCGCTTCGAGCGCTCCGAAGTTGCCCGGAATGAATGCCGAGACGAAGCTCGCCACACGCGAGAACGTTTCCACGGCGAGCGCCCCCACCGCGGTGATGGGCGCACCCACCGCGCGGAGCACGACCCAAGCCTCCAGCACCATGCACAAGAACGACAGCGTGGTTGCGCTGACGAGGACTGCGAGCCGCGCAGGGTTCCCGCGAACCAGATCCAGCATCAGCCGTTCGACAGCGAGAACGAAGCGTCCGGCACGGCCGTCGCCGATTTTCGTGCCGGCGATGCGGTCGAACCCTCGCATCGGCGCCTGAAGGTAGGTGCCACGTCCCGCAATGATGAGCCCCGTCAGTACACCGAGCACTCCGGCGACGATCGCGAATGCCCGGAACACGCGGAACCACCCTGGCGTGAACGGCAGCGATGCCAGCGCGATCGCTGACGCGAGTCCGACGATCAGCGTGGTGACGACGAGGTACGCCAGCCGTTCGAGCGCGACGGCCGCCGTTGCCTGACGCGGGTCTACTGTGTCAGCCAGCAGCACCACCTTCAGAGGTTCACCGGCAACTCCCCGGAAGGTCAGGTAGCTGAACGCTTCCGCCGCAAGGCGGACTCGCGCGAGGTGGGCGAAGCCGACCGCGTGCCGATCCGGAAAGCACGCCGCCCAGGCCCATGTTCGGGCCAGATGCCACAGCCCGCTGAACGCAAGCGCGATAGGGAGGGCGAGCCCCAGTCTGCGCAGTGTCGCCGCCGCAGTGGGGATGTCCACGTACGCAAGGGTCGCAACGAACAGGACGAGGCCCAAGGCGAGCGCCGCCCACCGGATCGTGGCCGCGCTCATGGCTGCTCCGCGAGCTGCGCCAGTGCGCACTCAGCCGCGTTCACGACTTCCCTCGCGAATTTCGAGACCGAGTGGCGACGTGGAACTGTCGCCGGATCAGGACTCGGCGTTTGAACGCCGACAGTCGAGCCGGTTCGCATGCACACAAGAGAAGGCGACAAACGTCGCGCGATCAGGCTCGGCGGGATTCATCGCAGCCCCCTCCTGATCAGCAGAATCGTCCCGACCGCCGTCCAGAAGACGACGCGAATCCTGCGCGCGATCGCGAGGGTCGTGCCGGGGGTCGGGCCGAAGCCGAGAATGGTCGTGAACCAGGCGGTGCTGACCTCGTCGACGCCAATCCGCAGCGGCACGAACTTGAAGACCACCGTCACGAGCCGGTTGGCGCCTTCCAGCACGAATGAGGTCAGCAGGCTCGGAGGCACGCCGAGCATCAGCCACCAGGTGATGAAGACTTCGGTGACGCCGAGGACGTGAAACCCGAGCTCCGCGCACACCACCCGAAAGAACGCGGCTGGCCGGCGTGAAGCGAAAGTGTAGATCTCGCGCTCGATGTCGCCGGCGCTCTCCACTTTCGACTGCAGCGCCGAGCCGGCCGGCAGCACGGCGGCGAGCGACCGGCTGACGAGGGCCGGGCGGCGCAGCAGAATCCACAGTGCAATGCCGAGCGCGACGACGATGCCGGCAACGGCGACCTCACTGGCCTCGCGCAGCGCATCCGGCAGATCGAAACTGAGGAGCAGCGCGATCGTCGCCGTCGCGATCATGGCGGCCACGGACATCGTGTAGAACAGGTTCTCGATGGCGAGCGCCGTCAGCGCCGGCGTCAGCGGGACGTGCCCGCGCACGAACGCCGCCTTGGCTGGTTCGCCGATGATCGGTCCGAGCGGCGTGAGATTGCCGAAGGCATCGCCGGACACGACGGCGAGAAAGGCATCGCGAAACGGCATCGAGTGTGGCGGCTCGAGGCAGACGCGCCAGGCGATCGCGCGCAGCGCGAAGCGCGCACCGGCCAGCATCACGATCACGACGAGTCCCCATCCGATCTGCGCGAGACCCTGCCAGATCTCCGCGGGTCCGACACGCCTGACGAACCACGCAAAGAGCACGAGTCCGAGGAGCGTCGAGATGAAGCCGGTCGCAGTCACCCTGCGCGGCCGAGCATCGGGGGGCACGACGCCCATCATATAATCGGCGGGATATGCTTCCTGCGTCCTTCCAGACGCCGGCATCGATTCTTTTCGTCCTCGGCGGTCTTCTTTCCTGCTTTGCCGGTTACCGCTTCTTTCGAATCGTGCTCGGCCTCTTCGGGTTCGTCGTCGGTGCCCTCCTTGCCAGTTCGGTGATGGGCACGGAGCAGACGATGTGGATGATCGGCGCGGCGCTCATCGGCGGCCTGACAGGCGCGCTGATCATGGTCGCGGCGTACTTCGTCGGCGTGGCGCTGATCGGCGCCGGATTCGGCGCAGCGGCCGCAAACCTGATCTGGGCCGGCCTCGGCAGCGAGCCGCAGCTGGTGATGGTGATCGTGCTGTCGATCCTCGGCGCGGTCGTGGCCCTGTGGCTGCAGCGGTATGTCATCATCGTGGCCACCGCCTTCGGCGGCGCGTGGACCACCATCGTCGGTGTGCTCGCGATGATGGGCGATCGGGTGGCGGTGAACGCGGCGGCAAAGAGCGACGTCTGGCTCGTGTATCCGATGAATCCCGCGCCAGGCCAGCGATGGGTGATTTTCGTCTGGCTCGCCCTGGGCCTTGCCGGCGTGATCGGCCAGTTGACGTTCACGGCGGACAAGAAACGAAGGTAGCGTCCGGCTCTGGCCGGACGCTCTGACAAACACGATAGGAGAAGACACGTGGCAACTTTTTCGCGACATGTTGACGTTGACTGGAACGGCTCGGTGATGGACGGCAAGGGGCAGGTCAAGGCGGGGACCGGCGCATTCACGCTACCGGTGACGTTCCCTGCCCGCATCGGCGAGCCGGCTGGTCACACCAGCCCTGAGGAGCTGATCGCCGCCGCGCACGCCGCGTGCTACGCGATGGCGTTGAACGGTACCGTCGGACGCAAGGGCGGCTCGATCGCGAAGACCAGGGTCACCGCGACAGTCACGGCCGACAAGGGCGAGGCCGGCATCAAGATCGTGTCGTCGAAGCTCAAGGTGGTGGCCGAAGGGCTGCAGGGCGTCGACAAGGCGCAGTTCGCCGAAGTTGCGCGCGAAGCGGAAGGCCGATGTCCCGTGTCGAACGCGCTGCGCGGGTCGCTGCAGATCGACGTCGAGACTGAGGTGCGCTGAGGAAGGGAGGCGTCGGAGGCTGCCGCGGAACGCGGCGGCAAGGCCGAAGGCCGTCGCGCGTAGCGCGTGAGCGCGTGGGGGTGGCCCGCCTACGCTGGGGCGGTTGCAGACGAAGATGGCGAGGTGTCGCAACGTAGCGCGTGTAAGCACGTGTTGCTCGTCGGCCGTATTGCCAGGCCGCGGCCGTGCCCGTGCAGGCGCAGACGGTGGAGGTCGCGCCCTTCGGTGGCTACCGGTTTGGCGGCGGCTTTTACGAGATCGTCACGGGTGCGTCGGTCGATGTGGACGGCGCGCCCTCTGTACGGCGCGCTTCTCGACGTGCGGATTGGCGAGGATCTGTTCGTCGAGGGCCTCTTCACGCATCAGCAGGCCAGTTTCACGCTGCCGCCCAGCCTCGATGCATCACAGACGCGCTGGCGGGTGGACGTCGAGCACTATCTCGTCGGCGGGCTTCGCGAGATGATGCCGGGCCGGGCGCGTCCATTCCTGACCGGCGCCGTCGGCCTCACGCGCTACGCGTCGCAGGGTGATAACGAGATCCGCTTCACGTTGAGCGCCGGCGGCGGCGTCAAGCTGTTCGCCACCCAGCATCTCGCACTGCGATTGGAGGGTCGTGGCTACGCGACTTTCGTCGATGGCGAGGGCGACATCCTCTTCTGCACGCCGGGCGTCTGCATTGCCTCGTTCGACGTGGGCGTCGTGTGGCAGGCGGAGTTTACTGCTGCCATTGCCATTGGTTTCTGAGATCCAACGTTCTCTGCCGTGGTTCGTCGCTCGTCGCTCGTAGCTCGTAGAGCGTAACGATTCGATCTACGAGCCACGAACCACGAACTACGAACCACGAACCACGAACGAAAGGGTGATCGAACCGGCGATTTTTGGCGGCGAGGGCGTGGTTGTCAACGTCTGTTGCGGGGTGCCGGGACGATACGCTAGACTGAAAGTTCCTCATCGAGCGTTCCCGCGCTTCAGATCCTCGGTAGCTCAATGGCAGAGCATCCGGCTGTTAACCGGAGGGTTGCTGGTTCGAGTCCAGCCCGAGGAGCCAGCTCTGTAAGATCAATTAAATCAATATCTTACGGCGGCGTCAGACGCTCGTCGCCTTAAGTCCTGTTCGGTGACTGAGTTGCGTTGGCTGGGCCGCGCTGGACGATTTCCGCAACTCGCTCGTCTCGATGACAGCGCGGCCCGGCGGATGGCTGCAGATCACGCGGTTCGAATTCAGATCCCCAGCCAGCCTTCACGCCTACAGCGCGAGCTTCGTCTCGTTAGAGGTGCCGACAGTCTTCACTTGATTTCAAGTGATGTGGATGCTAGGCTCCACTCGATGTCAAGTAAAGCTGCTGATTCGGCGCTGGTCCTGCAGGGAACGCTCGATCTCATCGTGCTTCGGGCGCTCGACACCATGGGTCCGCTGCATGCCTACGCGCTCACGACGCGGCTGGCGCAGGTCTCGGATCATTCGCTGACACTCAACCAGGGCACGCTCTATCCGGCGCTCGTGCGCCTCGAACAGCACGGGCTCATCAAGGGCGCCTGGGGCAAGACCGACAGGAACCGTGAGGCGAAGTTCTATCGCATCACGCGGGCAGGGCAGCGCGAGATCGGCCGGCAGACGGAGAAATGGCGCCGGCTCGCCGATCTTGTTGACAAGCTGCTGGTGGCAAGCAAGCCGTGAAACACCTTCGTCGTATCGTGCTCAGGATCGTAACGCTGTTCCGATCCAACAAGGCCGAAGCCGACCTCGCGCGGGAAATGAACGCGCACCTGCAAATACTCGAAGACGACTTCGTGGCGCGAGGAATGAGCCGCGAAGCCGCCTATCGGGCGGCGCGGCGCGCATTTGGCGGCGTGGAGCAGGCGAAGGAACACCAGCGCGACGCGCGCGCGTTCCGCTGGCTGGCCGGCTGGCCCATGGACCTGAAGCTCGGCGTCCGCATTCTGTTCAAGTCGCCCGGCCTGACCGTCATCGCCGTTATTGCCCTTGCGATTGCCATTGGCGCGGGCGCAGCGTACCTCGAGTTCGTTCGCGATGTGTTCGGCACGCACCTGCGCGTCGCCGGTGGCGAAGTCGTCGGGATCCAGGTATGGAACACGGCGCGGCGAACACCCGAGAGTCGCGCGCTGGCAGCGTTTGCCGACTGGCGCGACCAGTCCATCACCATCGACCAGTTCGGCGCGTTTCGCCATCTCGATCGCCATCTGATCACAGACGATGGTCGAACCGAGCCAGCCCGCGCGGTCGAGATCAGCGCGTCCGTGTTCCGAACCCTGACGACACGACCTCTCGTGGGTCGCACGCTGATCGAAGACGACGAACGGATCAGTGCGCCCCCGGTGGTGGTCATCGGTCACGATCTCTGGCAGGCGCGCTTCAACGGCGATGCGGGCATTGTCGGCCGCACGGTGCACCTGGGTTCGGTCATCTACACCATCGTTGGCGTGATGCCAGCGGCCTTTGGTTTTCCCATAAATCAGAATCTATGGGCGCCGCTGAAAGTTCCGGCCGCGGGACTGAGACGCGGTGAGGGTCCCACCGTGCGGATGTTCGGCCGGTTGAAGAACAGCGTCAGTTTCGAGACGGCGCGGGCAGAGTTGGAAAGAATTCTTGCGGCCTCAGTCGCGGCGGATGCACCAGGCACGCCGCCAGCACAGCGCGCGCCGACCGCCGATGTTCGGCCCTTCGTCAACGTACAGATGTCCTCCGACCCGGACCCGCTGCGATTGCCAGTCCTCTACTCCACCAACCTTCTGTTACTCATGCTTCTCGGCATGTGCGCCGCCAACGTGGCGACCCTCGTGTTCGCCCGCACGGCGATGCGCGAGGCAGAAATTACCGTCCGTCCGGCGCTCGGCGCGAGCCGCGGGCGCATCAGTGCACAGTTGTTCGCCGAAGCGCTAGTATTGTCGGCCGTTGCCGCCGTCACGGGATTGGCAGTCGCTGGGTATATTGGAGCCTGGATCAAGTGGTTGTTCATGCAGGGAGAGCCCGCGCCGTTCTGGTGGGATGATCGGCTCAGGCCAGAGACCGTTTTCTACGCGCTGGCACTCGCCGTCTTTGCGGCCGTCATTGTGGGCATCATCCCGGCGCTCAAGGCGACAGGCAGGGATCTACAACACCGGCTGCGCGAAGCGGCCTCCGCCGGTTCCTTGAAATTTGGTCGCATCTGGACCGGCGTCATTGTGACCCAGGTCGCGATCACCATCGTCTGTCTGACCAGCATGGTGATGCTTGGTTTCAATGCCTATCGCGAACGGCACGACTACGATGTGACGTTCCCGCGCGAGCAGTTTCTGGTCGCACGAATGGCGTTGGATGAGGATGCAGCCGGCACCGCAACGCGCGCCTTCATGCCGACCTATCGCGCATTGGCGGACAAGCTGATGTCCGAGCCTGGCGTTGCCAACGTGACTTACGCGACGCAATTGCCCGCGACGTCGTATGAGCCGTTCCAGCTGGAATTCGCCACTCCCGACGCTGCCTCCGACGCGAAATTCTGGGTTCGCAGTGCAGGTGTCGGAGCAAGTTACTTCGAGACGATGGGTATTCCGCTCGTCGCCGGGCGGTTGTTCACCGAGAGCGAGATCGACGGAAGCCGCCCCGTCGCGATCGTTGACGAGACGTTCGTCCGGCTGATCCTCGGCCGACGTAGCGTCCTTGGTCTCATGATGCGCGAACCGCGCAACTCGGTGGGCGACTCGCCCGGACCATGGCGGGAGATTGTCGGGGTCGTGAAAGACGCTACGCTCATGCCGCGCAAGACGACCGGCGATGCAACTGTGTATCGGCCGGCAGCGCTCGGCCCGGCATCTTCGGTGCTACTGCTGATACGTACTCACGGGCCGTCCTCGTCACTGTCGGCTCGGCTGCAGGCGGCGGCATTGTCGGTGGATCCGGACATGCGGCTCACTGACGTGATGTCTCTGGATCGCGCCGCCAGCCGCGATGCGCTTGCGATGCGGACCTTCCTTCCGGTCTTCGTGGTTGTGGCCGCTATTGCGCTGCTCCTCTCAACCGCCGGCATCTACGCTCTGGTCTCATTCACCGTGTCCCGGCGAAGGCGCGAGATCGGCATCCGCATGGCACTCGGTGCGGCTCCCCGGCGCATCATCACCGGCATCTTCTCCCGGGCGTTCACGCAGATCGCAATCGGCGTCGTGGCGGGCGCTGTCCCAAGCGTCGCGATTGTCGCGTTCGGTGATGGCGACGTCCTTGCCGGGGTAGGAATGGCCGCCGGCTTCGGAGTGACCTGTGGCGTCGGCGCCCTGGTCTTTGGCGTTTCTGTGATCTGGTGCCTTGTGCCGCTCGGCCGCGCACTGCGCGTCGATCCCATGCAAACGCTGAGGATCGACGCCTAGCAGGTAAAAGGACAGCACACGCCGCACGGATGAGCCAGAGTCGAAAATCTCTCCTGATCATCGGCCCTGGTCCCTTGTCGTCTCGCTGGAGTTCGCAAACGCGACGATGGCGGCCCGGTTCGAGCGCTACCTGCAGACGGGCTCGGGGCGCGCCTTCGCCAAGCGGCACTCGGAGCGGAGAAGGCTTGACGACGACGTCGTGCATCCACCCGAGTTGTGTCGCTCGAACCACTGGTCGATCTACCCGATGGCGGATGATCGCCGGACTTGTCTGATGGTATCTACCTGGGCAGGACGCTGGCGGAAGGCAGAAACCGACACCGATACAAACAAACAGACTGGGCAGGATTGATGTGAAGATCGCTGCAAGAAAATGGCTCTTCGCGCTTGTGGGCAGCTGGGTTCTCCTCCCAGCCTCCTTCCTCATCATGGGGCGTTCACTCGGCTGGTGGCAGGCTTGGGTCTGGTGTGCCGTGCTCCTCGTTCCGATGACTGTCTTCGGGGTGTGGAAGGCGCGAACGGACCCTGATTTCATCGATCGCCGGCTGAAAATGCGCGAAAAGGAGCGCCCGCAGCAGCGCCTGAGCGCCATCGGGTTTCCTTTCGCCGCGGCGGCGCTTGCCCTTCCGGGTTTCGACCATCGTTACGGCTGGTCCGAGGTTCCCATGGCTGCCGTAATCGCAGCACTGGCGCTCTCGCTCGCCGGGTTCCTCCTGGTTCTGAGGGTCTTTGCTGAGAACCGGTGGGCGGGCCGGACCGTCCAGACTTGGGAAGGCCAGCAAGTTATTTCGACAGGTCCATACGCAATCGTAAGACATCCGATGTACACGGCTCGCTGGTTCTTTGGCTGGCAACACCAATAGCTTTGGGATCCTGGTGGGCGCTTCTGCCGGCGCTCGCATCAATTCCCATTCTGATGATGAGAGCCGGAACGAAGAGGAAGTGCTGCGCCGGGACCTGAATGGTTACGAAGAGACCTGCGACAGGTCCGATATAGACTCCTCCCCCTGGTCTGGTGACCTGGGCGGCGAGAACTTGAACAGCCCGAGTGGCAATCGCTGCGCGCCCGGCTGAGGGGTGCCAGCTGAAGGTGGCAGCCGGCGAGTGTTCCCAAATCGCTTACCTCAAGCAGCGTTCTGAACGAACCAAGTTCGAAAATCGTCCCCCGAACACCCAGCCACGAAATTTGCCCTGTGTTTGCAATGACTTTGCAGCACAGGGTGATTTCACTCTAGAACTTTTGCGACGAATATCTGAACGAACACTGTTTCGCCAGCGTCGTTGTCTGCTCGGATTGCGAGTCCAAGATATCGCGAGAGTAGGCCTCCCCCGATCGACAAGTAGGGGCACCGAGCCTAGGTCCCTGCATCGCTGGTCGTTTAGCGCGTCATTTACGGCATCGGCAGAGTGGACAGCCGCAGACTGCTTGAGCCGGCAAACGCTACGTCGCTCTTCGAGAGTCACGTCGCGAAACCTTGGCGATCCTGTCAATAACAGGCCCATTTACGCTGCTTCTCGGATCAACCAGTTGCGGAAATCGTCCATGCAGCGAGCCAATCTTCAGTTTTTCCCCCCTTCGCGAATACAGTGGTAGTAGACGTACTGTTCCTCTTCGTTTCAGCCGTGAACGCGCATCCGCACCGCCCACAAGTCACGAGCCCTGCAAACGCGTGTCGGCGTTTTGTGTGGCGAGGATGATTGGCCGCGGCGAACACATCCTGTACCCGAGCAAAAGGTCACGCGAGATGATCGGCTTGTGGAGGCCTTGATGTAGTTGCCCCAGCCAGTAGAACTCGCCGTGTAGATGGGGTTCTGTAGCACCCTGGTGAACTCTGGGAGCGAAGGCGGCCGCCTGTGCGACGGATGTCTGCGCGCAGGGCCACCAATTCCTGCTGCGGGTCAACGCTGGGCCGTGCCGCGAGGTAACTTCCGAGGCCAAAAAACAGAACGGCAAACGCTGCGGTGACGACTACAGGGACAGCAACACGACCTTTGGACATGGTACCAACTCCCAGTTCGGCGGCTGAACCCGCTCGCCGATGAGTACACGATGAGCTTCCAGTCGTGATCACGCATCCCATGTCGCGCGCCCCGAGGCGCTCAGTTATGCGGCTGGTTTTGGGTCCGTTCTTGATCGCTGATGCCACGGCCATTGGAAGGGCAACGGGGATGCCGCCGTCCGACGCGCGGGAAACGGGCGCAAATGGCGCTAATTCCGCATGGGGCCGTCGGCCGGCGAGTGTCTGAAACCGCGCAGTGTGCGCGTCATCATTCGCAGCCCCACGACTCGGTATCGGACGGCAATCGGCACGGTCCGCTCTCTAGGAGAGCAGTGCCGCGTTTCCCTAAGGAACTTCGTCGAGGCCTTGACAAACCCAACGTTCGGTTCCAACATGGGCTGGAGTGACGTCGTCGGAACTGATTCGGCTGCTCAGACAGCACGGGTTCGAAGAGCTGCGATCGGGGAAGGGGAGCCACCGGCAATTCTGGAATCCGAAAACGAAGCGAATCGTGACAATCGCCGTTCACACCAAGAAGGATGTCGGCCCTGGCTTGCTGCATCGCATTCTCAAGGATGCCGGCATCAAATAGGTCAGGGCACAGCGAGGCATGACGAATCATTATCCGATCGTTTGGAGCATGAACCCAATGGCACGGTAAGTGCCTATGTCGTCGGGCTGCCCGGCGTGTTTGCCGCAGCGAACTCGGAACGAACCGCAGCTGCGGCGATTCGTTCGGCGTTGAGAGCCCACTTCGCCGCTCTCGACACACTGCAAGCCAAGAGACCTTGGACCCGAGCCACTCTGCGGGTCGCGAAAGTCGCTCGGTAAGGGACGGTCGAACCCTGACATCGGTCTCGTCGGCCTCGGCGCATTGCTCGCCCGCAAGCGGGGTGGTGCCAAGGCGAGAGCGGCACGACTGAATGGTCGGAAGGGCGGAAGGCCTCCGAAGGGCTCGCACCCATAAGAGGCTACAATCGGCGCGTTGCCCTTTTCTTGCCCTATGGTTGCCACACACTCCAGCAAGTGGCAGCAATGGCCGGCACAGAGCGAAGATTCAAATCGACACCGTTCTGCCGAGAGACACGAGCAATCCGGCAAGCGAAGCAAACGGCCGCAATGTCCGGCTAACGCCGCCTGTTCCGCCTGTTAACCGGAGGGTTGCTGGTTTCGAGTCCAGCCCGAGGAGCCACGCCCGTAAGGTCAATAAAACCAACAACTTGCGATGGCTGCGGTCGGGCGTTCCTCTAGGTCACGCTTTCTCAAACATCTGCCGGTTGCCAAGGCCGCACTGGACGATTTCCGCAACCGACAGAGGCGTTCGCCGAATGGCGCCGAGGTATCGAGATCCCGCTCTCACGACCCGATCCCATTGGGGGAACAGGTCATTCGGATCGCGAGGACGTTAGCGCGCCGATCAATACGTTCGTGAGGTATCCCTGATACTGCTCGGGCGACCATTCCCGTTCGAGGACCAGGTCTTCCCACATCCGCAGCGACGTCATCGTCCACAGCAGATCTGCCGCGATTGAAGGGTCCAGTCCCGGTCGCAGGCTGCCCTCAGCCTTCAGGCGCGAGACGATGGCGCGACATCCTGCCAATCGGGACTCGAGACGGCTTTGCCAGGCGCGCGCCGCCGCCGCATCCGTTCGACGGACTGCATCGATCGCCCGCGCGACCGCCCACACCGCTGGGTTTCCCCGCGCCTGCATCAACACAAGGGCCTGGAATATCATCTCGATCTTACCGGTCGGGCTGTTCATCAAGCGCTGAATTTCAGCCGGCAAGCCGAGGCTCTCGTTGACATGACGGGCGAGCGCGACCATCAAGTCTGCGCGGTCGGCGAAGTGCAGGTACACCGCCTGGCGGGACAGACGAGCAGCCTTCGCGATTTGTGCCATGGTGACTGCGGCGTCGCCCCGCTTGCGAATCAGCCTCAGCGCGGCATCCAGGACGCGGGCCCTCGAGTCTGGACTTGACACCGTGTCAAGCCTTCTCGTATGCTGCACCCTCGTTGATCTTGACATCGTGTCAAGTGTAGCAGGTTGCGCGATGCACACAGGCGAGGAAGGGATGACCCCACAAGAGCCAAACAGGGCACGGCTGGCTCACACTGATCAACCGTCATTCCGG
>CAWARA010000003.1:0-77801 GCA_963784195.1 uncultured Acidobacteriota bacterium
TCTGTAGTGACTCCTGTAGCTACGCCTCAATCTCCACATCCACGAACGCCGCACCTGTCAACGCATTCTCACAATCCGTCCGCGCAGGCTGCGGAGAGCCCAGCCAGGTCTTCTCGAACTCGTTGAACTTCGGCAGGCTCGAGGCGTTCGCGCCCAGCAGGGTCTGGTAGTTGCGGACGTTCGCTACCCGCTTGCCCAGTTCCACCAGCAGGGCCGAGCGCGGGATCGTCTGGTAGTTCTTCCTCATCGTCGACACCACCGCCTTGGCCGTTGCGGTCGCGCCGCTTGCAGGAACAGGCAGGATCGCGTCGAGAATCGTGCTCGGCTCCGTCACCTGGCCATCCTCTTTATCGTTCCATGGCGTCGCATTCACGCTGCCGTGGTGGCCGATCTTCAGGAAGTCGATCGGCGCGTTGAGTCGGGTCTTTCGCTCGTGCCACATCACGTTCCACGACGCGTTGTGCTTGCCGGCCTTGAACTTCGTGTTCCACTCCGCGTCGCCGACGAACAGCAATCGCTTTCCCTGCCATTCGATGAGCAGCACGATGCTGGTGTTGTTGGTGACTTCGCTGGCGAGCTCGGCGAAGGCGAGGGCAGTGGACATCATCCGCGACCGCAGGCGCCGGAAGTCCGATTCGCTGATGTTCGCCGGCCGCGCCGTCGACGGCGTCATCGATTCACGAAACATCGCTCCCGCTGCGATCAGCCCCTGTAACGTTTCGTCGACATCTTCGCCAAGGTAGAAGTGATCGATGTCGTGTTCGGGGCCGATCACGCGGATGGTTGCGTTGTGCAGCGGGAGCCCCAGCTCGGAAGGCGTCTTTCCCGCGTGGACGTACTTTGGCGTGATGCCGTTCGCCTGGGGCAGCGTTTCGCGCAACGCCGTTCATCGCGTCGTCGTTGTCGAGGCTGTAGAGCGCGACGAGGTCTTGAAGGTCAGGGCCCAGGTTGAGATTCAGGCTGGCGAGATTCCGCATCGCCGTCGTCGCCAGGCTATGCAGCTGGTTCGTCAGTTCGGCCTGCGGATGCGCCGGATCCATAGCAGTGTTCATCCAGATCGCGCCGATGGTGATGTTCTGAAAAACGGCGGGATCGAACCCGGCGATGTGATCCGCGTGCTCGTGGGTTACCACCAGCAGATCGAGGCGTTTCTTCCCGCCGCCGGCGTCTGGCAGCATCGTCTCCAGATTGCTGATCGCGGCCGCCAGGTTGCTCGTCGTGCCCACCGTGCCGCAGTCGATCAGCATGTGGAAGTCGTCGATCTGATTGCCGACCTTTCGGGCCTTCGGGATGCGGCAGTACAGGCAGTCGCCGACTTCGACGTTGTAGGCGCGGACTAGGAGCTTATCTGCCATGCGCGGCCTCCATCGACGTCGTCCTCATCATCTGTGATCCCGAAATGCGGTGATAACGCGAACCGGAGCGCACCATCGACACGCTGCGCTATCAGTGGCGGAATGGCCTTCGCCAGGAGTCCCGCTTCGCTTTCGAGCGGCGTCCCGATGCGGCCGGACCGTATCCTGCGCGTCAGCGATTCCAGGAACGCCAGCCGGCGATACGTGCCCTTCCCTTGTTCTTCGTTGGCTGGCGGGCTGGTGCCGGTCGCTTGCGACCCTGGCTTGCGCGCCCACGCCAGCAGCTCGCCGTTCTGATTCAGCGCGAGCGTGCCTCCGCACAGCATCGTCGTGGCCTGACCATCGAAGTTGCCGAATTGCCGGCCCTCGAGCACGACATCTTCGCGCCAGACGTATTGCAGAAGAATCTGATTCGGCAGACGGCGCCCTTCACGCGTCAGCTTCTGAGCTGTGCACAGGTCGGCAACGATGACGTCGACATTGGGCGGAATGAACAACGCACGACGGTTGTCGTCGAGAAACCGGTAGGCATCCGCGCGGGAGCTGGATATCAGATCGACGTCGTGAAAGACGTCGAGATCGAGACGCTCGAACACGTGGTGCGGCTTGCTGAGCGCCGCTCCCGTCGCCGTGTCGAGAATTCCGCGCTTGATGAAGACGTCGAGCATCATCTCGCGGTAGTCGTCCGGGTCGGCGGGATTGGCAATCTCCTCCGCGCGCAACACCGCCATCGCGTAGTCCTTGAAGGTGACGTCGACGGGCGGCAGCAGGTCGAGCGGCTGGAGCGCCATGAATTGCATGCGCTGAATCGTGTTCCAGAACGCCTGGGGCACCGTCGCGTCGTCACGCTTGTCGAGATAGTGCTTCGACAACTTGATGATGATGTCGAACATTGCGCCGGTCAGCACCTGGGACATGTAGTGCGGCCGCTGATCGCCGGCGACGTCCGCCATCGTCAGCTTGTTGCGCGCGCTGCGCAGGTAGGGCTTGTTCTGCACGTGCTTGCCGAACTGCTCCGCGACGCCTGTCAGCGTGCTTTCCTTGCTGATGTCGCCGCCCGTCGCTTTGATCAGCTCATGCCTGAACGGCGTATTGCGCAACGCGATCAGGATCGCCGTCAGGTCGCCGACGAATTCATGGAACGCCGCCGTTTCCGGTGTCACCGCTTCGATGAACAGCGGCCGGATCCCGTCCAGGATCGCGTGACCGAACTCGTGATGGATGATGTCCGTCGACAGGCAGGTGTAGATTCGTTCCTTGCCGCGATCGAAGTAGTAGAACTGCAGCGACTTGCTCGAGCGATCGTAGTAGGCGTTCTCGCCAGGCCCGGCGTGCGGGACGACGATCAGGCGGCTGCCGTCGAATCCCCAGGGAATGCGGCGGCCGAGGCCCCATCCATCCTCGTAGAAGTCGAGCGCATGTTGCAGGATGGCCCAGGCATTCACCTGGTGGAACTGATACGGCTCGGTGTTGTGACGATCGAGCAACTTGCCTTCAGGGTCGACGAATCCATCTTGTTTCTCGTCCCAGCGCGCAGGCTGTGCGAGCGTGTCCATGTGCGCGTCGTAGTCGACCACGGCAAACCGCGCGCTCGTGGGTCCGTCATGGAGACCGGGCTCCCAGGGGACGTACCATTCTTCGTCGAAGGCCAATTCCGGGTTTTCCTTGGCGACGAGCGGGTCCTGGAAGTAGACGTCGAAGGGAATCTGAATCTCGAGCTTCTTTTCGACGCCGGTGCCGATGAACCGCCGGGCCGCGTAGATTTCCTTGCGCTCCTCGGCCGTCAGCGACTTGGGGTTGGCTGCCATCACTTCGTCTCCGACTATTAGCTCTACTCGGTAACAACGCCGCTGATTTGAGAACCGAACAAGAATCATGGCACTGACGAACTAAGATGGTCACCCCCTGGAGGACTTACTGAGGAGCTCTGGCTGCCGTTTGCTGGTCGCGTTTGCCACGTGCCTCTTGCTGTTCTCGAGCGCGCCGGCCAGCGGACAAAACACCCCGCCCCCGCTGACGTCCAACCGTCCAGGAATTGGCGATTCCGAGGATCTGGTCGGCCGCGCTGTACTGCAGCTGGAGCTGGGCGTCCAGGGCGGCGCCACGCGATTAGGTGACGAGTATGACTGGTCGACAGGCTGGGGCCAATCCACGCTGCGGGTCGGCATCGTGGATCCCGTTGAGGTCTTCGTGACCTGGGGTGGGTTCTCGGTGGACCGCGATTCAACGGCTGGGGTCACCGTTGTCGAGACGGGGAGCACGGACCTTCTGCTGGGCGCGAAGTTCGCGGTGCTCGACGAGTCCCGTCACGGTCTGACGCTGACGGTGGAGCCGACGACTTCACTTCCGCTTGGTAGCGACGATTTCAGCACCGGATCGTACGACGGCGCGGTGCGGCTGATGTGGGGGAAGTCACTTCCCAAGGATTGGGACGTCAGCGGCAATGTGGTGTTTCTGAGCACGACGGACGAGAACGGCCGGTATTGGGACAACCTCGTCACGGCCAGTGCCGGCAAATCGCTCACGCAATCGATCGGGGCATTCGGGGAGTTGGCCGTTGGCCTCGCTGACCCGAGCGCCTGGACGCTGGACGCCGGCTTTGCATGGGTGCCGCGGCCGAACGTGCAATGGGATCTGTCGGCCGGTGTCCTCGTGCGCGGTCCGGGGCAGAGCTGGTTCGTCTCCGGCGGAGTCACGTTACGGCGGCTGCCGCGACACATGCGCGCCGGCCAGCGTACGCGGTAACCTGCACTCTTTGCGCTCGCAATCGGGCTGAGGCGAAACTACTGTTCGAATGGTCGGAGACTCCGCCATGCTGACGACCGTTCGCGTGATGATCGTTGCGTTCGTCGTTGCTGGTGCGACCCTCGTCGTTCCGGCGGGTCAGACGTCCAACTACACGCCCTCGCCTGAGAATCTGGCGGCGCGAAAGTGGTTTCAGGATGCCCGGTTCGGGCTGTTCGTTCACTGGGGCATCTACAGCCTGCTCTCCGACGGGGAGTGGGTCATGAACAACCGCGGGATCCCGTCAGCCGACTACGAAAAGGTGGCGGCCTTCTTCAATCCCATCAGGTTCGATGCCGACGAATGGGTTCAGCTCGCCAAGGACGCGGGCATGCGGTACATCACGATCACCAGCAAACATCATGATGGTTTCGCCATGTTCGATTCGAAGGTATCCGACTGGGACATCGTCGATCGAACGCCGTACAAGAAGGACGTGCTCAAGCCGCTGGCCGAGGCGACCCGGCGCCATGGACTGAAGCTCTTCTTCTACTACTCGCAGCTGGACTGGCACCATCCCGACTATCACCCGCTCGGTCGAACCGGCCGCACCGCCGGCCGGCCCGACAAAGGAGAGTGGCCGCGCTATCTCGAATACATGGACGCGCAGCTTGCCGAGTTGTTGACGAACTACGGAGAGATCGGGGGGATCTGGTTCGATGGGTGGTGGGACAAGCCCGATGCCGGCTGGCGACTCGATCGCACCTACGGTCTGATCCACCGCCTGCAGCCTGCCGCGCTCATCGGCGCGAACCATCATCGCCGTCCTTTTCCCGGCGAGGACTTCCAGATGTGGGAGAAAGACCTCCCCGGCGGCAACACGGCTGGGTTCAACGCCGAGTCGGCGATCGGCGATCTGCCACTCGAGACCTGTGACACGATCAACGGGGCCTGGGGCTTCAACATCAACGACCGACGCTACAAGAGCACTCGCGATCTCGTGCACTACCTCGCACGCGCCGCCGGTCATGACGCGAATTTCCTGCTCAACGTCGGTCCGATGCCCGACGGGACGATTCAACCAGAGTTCGTCACACGGCTACGCGAGATCGGCAAGTGGCTCGAGAAGAACGGTCCCTCGATCTACGGCACGCGCGGCGGGCCGATCGCGCCGCGTGATTGGGGTGCGACGACGCGGACGGCGGACAAGGTCTACGTGCATGTGCTCGATTGGGAAGACGCGACCTTGCTCGTGCCGCCGCTCGGTGCGCGCGTGCGTGCCGCGCGGTATCTCCGCGACGGTAGCCGCGCCGAATTCGAGCAGCACGAGCTCGGCGTACTGCTGAAGCTGCCGCTGGATCGGCGCGACCCGCTCGACACGGTCATCGAGCTCCAGATGGAACCCGGCTCGAGGTAGCGATCGCGGAATTGCCTCTTCCCTTAGCGCAATGTCCCTGGACGGGATGCTAGAATCGGCCCCTCAAGGACGGCGCGGTTACTGGCATGGGCGGATCATGACGACGATATCCTCACCGCAGACACTGCTCGATCTTCTCGAAGGGGCTCCCGGGGGTCGGCCAGCCATCGTGTTGCCCGACGAGGGGATCACTGTCACCTACGATTCGCTTCGCGAGCAGGTCCGCCGCGCGGCGGACACGTTTTCGAGCGCTGGTATCGCGCGCGGCGATCGTGTTGCAATGGCCTTCCCGAACGGCCTTCCGGCGATCGTCTGTTTTCTTGGCGCCTCCGCCGCCGGCACGGCCGCGCCACTCAACCCGGGTTACCGGGAGGAGGAGTTCCGGTTCTATCTGGAGGACACGTCGGCGCGCCTTCTCGTGCTTCCGCCGGAGGGTGCTGACGAAGCGCGCCGTGCGGCCGGTTCCTCGGTGCCAGTCATGACTGCCTCGTGCGAGGGCGGCCAGGTTCGCCTGTCCGGCGACAGCGGTACACGCTCTGCGTCGCTGCCCTCGGCAGACGATGTTGCGCTCGTGCTGCACACGAGCGGCAGCACCGGCCGGCCGAAACGCGTGCCGCTCAAGCACGGCAATCTCGCGGTTTCAGTGGGCAACGTCATTCGGACGTATGACCTGACGCCCGAGGATGTGTCGCTCTGCGTGATGCCGCTCTTCCATGTTCATGGCCTCGTGGCCTCGCTTCTCGCCACGCTCGCGACAGGCGGGACGGTCGTCGTACCTCCGCGTTTCAACGCGCTTGGGTTCTGGCGAGTGGTCCAGGACCACGACGTGACTTGGTACTCGGCGGTGCCGACAATGCATCAGCTGTTGATTGCGCGGTTGAAGGGAGGCGAGCGGCCCGGCACCGGCCGCCTGCGCTTTATCCGGTCGTGCAGTGCCGCGCTTTCGCCCGACACGATGAGCACGATGGAGCGCGCATTCGGTGTGCCCGTACTGGAGGCGTATGGTATGACCGAGGCGTCGCATCAGATGGCCTCGAACCCGCTGCCTCCCCGCGACCGCAAAGCGGGATCGGTAGGACCCGGCACTGGCGTTCGCATCGGCATCATGGATGCGGATGGGCGGCTGCTGCAGACGGGCCAGCACGGCGAGATCGTGATTAAGGGGCCCAACGTGATCCAGGGATACGAGAACAACCCCGAAGCCAACGCGTCGTCGTTTACGAATGGCTGGTTCCGCACCGGCGATCAGGGATTCGTTGACGCGGACGGCTACCTGACCCTGGTCGCTCGTATCAAGGAGCTCATCAACAGAGGCGGTGAAAAAATCTCTCCGCGCGAAATCGACGAGGTGCTGATGGCGCATCCTGACGTCGCGGAAGCAGTGGCTTTCGGCGTTCCACACCGCATGTGGGGCGAGGAGGTGGCGGCCGCCGTGGTGTTGCGCGATCAGTCGACGTGCACGGATGCCGAGCTGGTGTCGTACTGTCGTGATCGCCTGGCCGAGTTCAAGTGTCCCAAGAAGATCCACATCACTCAGACGATTCCGCGTACCGCGACAGGGAAGATTCAGCGCCGCGTGGTCGCAGCGGCATTCGCGGGTGACCCTGCGTGAGGATCGCAATTGCCGGCGCCGGAGCGATCGGCGCGTATGTCGGCGCCAGGCTCGCCCGGATCGGCCAGGACGTCACGCTGTTCGCGCGCGGACCTCACCTTGCCGCGATGCAGGCACGGGGTGTCCGCGTCGTGAGCGCCGACGGGAACTTCGAGGTCCGTCCCGCAGTCACCGGAGACCTCGCCGCCATCGGTCAGGTGGACGTCGTGTTCCTCGGCGTGAAGGCTCACGGCTTGACCGGCCTTGCGCCGCAGTTGCGTCCGCTCTTCGGTCCCGACACCATCGTGGTCAGCACCCAGAACGGACTGCCGTGGTGGTATTTTCAACGCCTCGGGGGCGAGCTCGACGGGCTCCGGCTCGAACGGGTTGATCCGGGCGGCGTCATCGCGGCAGCGATCGAGCCGGAACGGGTCGTCGGGTCGATCGTCTATTTTTCGACCGAGATCTCGGAGCCAGGGGTCATCCACCACATTGAAGGCCAGCGCATTTCTCTCGGCGAACCCGACGGATCGCGTTCGGAACGTTGCCGGCGGCTCGCCGGCGTTCTGATGGAAGCGGGGCTGCGGGCGCCGATCACAGCCAGACTCCGCCACGAGATCTGGGTGAAGCTGCTCGGGAACGCCTCGCTGAATCCGGTCAGCGCGTTGACGGGCGCCACGCTGGTCGAGATTGTGCGCGACCCTGAAGTCGGACCTCTCGTGCGGCAGATCATGACCGAGGTGGAATCCGTCGCGACTCGTCTCGGCATCGAGTTGCCAGTCTCGATCGATCAACGCATGGCGGGTGCCGAAAAGGTGGGCGAGCATAAGACGTCGATGCTCCAGGACCTCGAGGCTGGACGTCCGATGGAACTGGATGCGGTCGTCGGGGGAGTGCTGGAGCTGGGGGAGCGGCTCGGGCTGCCGATGCCGGCCACCCGAAGCGTCTACTCGTGCGCCAAGCTGCTCGATCGCACGCGGGCCAGGCAGCGACAGGTTGAAGCCGTCAGCTCTCAGCCGTCAACAATCGGCTGAGAGCTGGTAGCAGGTAGCGAGGAGCTTTCATGCACCGTCCGTGGTTCCAGCTTGGCGCGTCGCTGGTGGCGATGATCATGATCGCCAACCTCCAGTATGCCTGGACGCTTTTCGTCGTGCCGCTGCGGAACGAACACGGCTGGCAGCTCTCCGACATCCAATGGGCCTTCACGCTTTTTGTCCTGTTCCAGACCTGGGTCCAGCCGCTCGATGGCTGGCTCATCGATCGGCTGGGCCCGAGGCGGTTCATCACGGTTGCCGGCGTGCTCTCGGGCGTTGGATGGGCGGCGCTGGCCTACGCATCGTCGGTCCCGCAACTGTATGTGTTCTACGCGACCGCCGGTATCGGGGCCGCGCTGGTCTACAGCGGGTGCATCGGGTCGGCTTTGAAGTGGTTCAGCGATCGCGCGGGGCTGGCCTCCGGCATCATTGCCGCAGGCTTCGGCGGTGGCACCGCGTTGTTCGTTCCGATCATCCGCTACCTGATTGATAACTATGGCTACCGCGAGGCGTTTCTCTGGACCGGCATCCTGCAGGGTCTCGTGATCGTCGTCGTCGCGCAGTTCCTCCGTCATCCAACGGGCGGGGTCGCGCCCGCTCCGGCCGTCGCGGCGGCACGTCAATCGGCAAGAACCGCCGAAACACTGATCACTTCACGACCGGCCAGATGTTGCGGACCCCGCATTTCTATCTTCCTCTATGTGATGTTCGTGATGATGTCCACCGGCGGTTTGCTGGTGACAGCGCAGGCGGGACCGATGGCGCAGTCGTTTGGCTTGCCGCTGGCCGCACTCACCGCCGCGCTCACGTTGAGCCCGATCGCCAATGGCACGAGCCGAATCTTCTGGGGTTGGGTCTCCGATCAGATCGGGCGTGAGCAGACCATGGCGCTGGCGTTCTTCCTGAACGCGGTATGCCTCTTCCTGGTGCTCACATTGGGCCGGACGTCGGGTGCATGGTTCACGGTCACGCTCGCGCTGACGTTCTTCACCTGGGGCGAGATCTTCTCGCTCTTCCCGTCGACCTGCGCGGACTGGTTCGGCAGCCGCCACGCCACATCGAACTATGCCTTTCTGTACACAGCCAAAGGCGTCGCCTCGATTCTGGCGGGCGGCGTCGCCGCCGTTCTGTACCAGCAGTTCGGCAGCTGGTCCGCCGCCTTCTACGGCAGCGCGGCGCTCGCGCTCCTTGCGGGGATGATGGCCGTCGGCCTCCGCTTCGCCCCGCTGCCGACGGCTACCGCCCGCACGTCCGTAACTGCCGCACCGGCTCGCTGACCTCTGGAGAGAAACATGTCAACTCCCAACTTCCAAGTTCAACTCCCACAGCAGAGTCGATCGCGAGGGACGGGTGAAAGACTAACCTGCCGCTGTTCGCTACGATTTTGACCACACTCTCTCGATCGACTCTCCCTTGGGAGTTGGGAGTTGGACGTTGGGAATTGAGAGTTGACAGGCCGCGTTTTTCAGCGGCCTCGCATGTCGGAGATCACCGTGCAACTCGAGATACGTGGCAACCTCGAACGCGAGTATTCGGACGTCTACACTTCACGGGCCATGGATGCGCTGCGCGCGCTGGCACCGTTCGAACGCGACCGAAGGGCCGTCATGGCAGCGCGAATCGAGCGGCGTGCCGCGCGCGTGCGAAGCCGACAGCGTGTCAGGTTCCTCGATGCCGACAGCACCATCTCCCGGACGCGCATCCCGGTGCGTGACGCGCGTCGCGGAGCGTTCCACGGATCCGAAATCCCCGCAGACTTGCAGCGGCAGTGGATTCAGGGAACCGGGCCGGCCGCCAGGCCAGGAGCGCCCGTCGAAACGAGCATCCGGAACGTTGCGTACGCGATGCTGTCCGGCGCCGACGGGTGGATGTTCGACGGCGAGGACGCGCTCGGCCAGATATCGGCGATGTCGCTCGATAACCAGCGAAACTTGAAGCTGGCAATCGACCGGGACCCACGCTTTCTGAAGGTCGCCGAGCAGGTCGCGTCGGAGATGAACGCGTGGGCGAAGGCTTTTTTCGGCCGCCCGACGATCGCCGACTGGCGCACGCAGCTCGACTTTACAACGAAGATATTCCGTGCGCGCGGGCTCCATCTGGACGACCGCCACGTGAGGGTCACCGACGGATCGGGCTTCTCGGCTTCGATCGTCGATGCCACGCTGTACGTCGTCAATAACTACGAGGCTCTGCGGCGCGCCGGCGCGTCGCTGGTGCTGTACCTGCCAAAAATCCAGACTGCCGAAGAGGCGGCGCTGTGGAACGACATCCTGACCGCGCTCGAGGCACACCTCGGTCTGGCCTCGGGCACGATCAAGGTCTACGTCCTCGTCGAGCAACTCGAAGCCTGCTTCCAATTGATGGAGATCCGAGCGGCGTTGGGCGCGCACTTCGTCGGCTTCAACACGGGCCGGTGGGACTACATCAACAGCGTGGCGGATGCGATGGCCGGGGATCCCGGGTTCGTAAATCCGAACATCGACGCGATCACGATGACCTATGGCTACATGCGTCACTATGAGGATCGCGTGCGCCGCGCTGTCAATACGCCGGACCGGGATGGCCACTGTGCGTTGTGGCAGGGCGGGATGGAACCCAACATCCCGGTAGGATCCGCGGCAGGTGTCGAGAATGGGATGAAGCGGGCCGTCGCCGGTGCCGAGCGGGAACAGCGCGAAGGCGCGAGTGGGAAATGGGTCGCGCACTGGAAGATGGTTCACATCGTCCGCCCCGTGTGGGAGAAGGTCGGTGAGTTGAATCAGCTGGGCCGGAGGTTCCCACCCCTCGAGTACACCGACGCCGAAGCGGATCGTCTCGTCGAGATCGAGCCGGCGCCGCGAACCGTGCGCGGCGCGCGCGATCTGCTCAGCGTGGCGCTGCAATACGGCAATGCCTTCGGACAGGGCATGCAGGCGGCGGCCCTCAAGCCAGCAGATTTCTTTGGCAACGACGACGTGCTCTATCTCATGGAGGACATGGCCACCGGTGAGATCCGTCTCAGCATTCTGTGGGAATGGCTCCACAAGTCGGCCACACTGACGTCGGACGATGACGGCACAGGCGTCAAAGCGGGCGAACGATTCACATCTGAACTATTCTCGCGTCTGCTGCGCGAGGAATACGAGAAGCTGCAGCAGGCGACCAATCGAGACGTGCACGACAACTCGAAGCAGACGACGCTACCGATCGCGCGGGAGATCGTGGAGGCGTACGTACCGAGCGCGTCAAGGCGCCCTGGTATATCGACTTGTTGAACCTCAATCTCGATAACGACGACCTGGACGAGGCACGCCGCCGGATCCGTCTCTACATCGAGACCTGGGAGCGCGACGGCGTGCGGATCACCCGCAACCTGGATTTCGAACGCCTACCTCGCCGCTGACGACCCGCCAGCCTGCGGCCATCGCTTGTTCGCCCACTTCGTGATGGCGTCCAGCAGCTGCTCCCGCTGATCGCCCTTACCCTTCTTCGGGCCGTTCGGCTCGTATCCGTGCTCGCCACCGATGATGAACACCTTCTCCTTGTCCTTGCTCGCAACCGATTCGAATGTGTTCTTGGCCTCTTCTGGCAGGATTCCCGAGTCGGCCGATGAGTTGGTCACGAGCACCGGCACGCTGATCTTCTTGAGGTTCTCCCACATCTTCGCGTGCGAGACGAGCGACAGCGTGCTCAGGAACTCACGCGCGGTGATGCCGGTGCTGAGCACGTCCTCGGTACTGACAGTTGCGCAGATCGCTGCGGCGATGACCGTTCACGACCGGTCCTGTCATGTGCCCGGGCTCGCGGTCGCTGGGATCGAGCGTCAGGTCGAAGTAGTGAAGCTCCGCGCGCGTCCGGTAAACGATCATCGGCGCGTCGAATTCTGCGCGCCGTTTGACCAACAGCTGCTGTTCTTCGTTGAGCTGCTTGAATGCCGGCGACGCAATGAGATCGCGATAGTAGTTCTGCGCCCGCACCTTGCCCATCGCGATCTCGACCAGCCGCCAGCCGCGCGCCTGCTGTGCCTTCCGGATTTTCTCGACGAACTCCGGGGAGTATTTCGTGACACCGGGCGGCTCGCGGAACCCGTTTGCGGGGCTATACATGTCGAGCGACGGATCGTAGGACATCGGGTCGCTCTCGTCGGTCAGCGACGGGTCGAGATGGTGCGTGAAGTGCAGCCCTTCGCCCTCGGCCGCATTGAGCGTGACGAAGCCGTCCGCCTTGGGCATGTCGAACTTGTTCAGGTCGGGCGGATCACCCGCCGGCGTGCTCTTGACCCGCGTTCCCGGGTGCCGCCTCGGCCTGGGACTGGTAGAACGCCATCAAGGATCCACCGCCGCTGTGGCCCGCGAGGATCACCGTCTTGACGCCGCGGCTCCTCATGAACTTCACACCCGCCGCGACGTCGAGCACCAGCTCCTCGTGAACTCCGGTCCGGTTCAGCGACCGCGAGCCCATCCCGAGCGCCGCAAAGCCGCGCTCGGCGAGCGGCTTCAACGCGAAGTGCGTGACGTTGCCGCCGCGCGGGTGCATGAACACGAACCCGACGGTCGGTTGACGGCCGGCGGGCGTGTGATACGCCGCATACAGACCGGCGCCGTCCTCGGCCCGAAGCGATACGATCTCCTGACGCGTGGACTCACTCGACTGCTGTGCTGATGTGCTGCCGATCGTCATCAGCATCACCAGGCCCAGGGCAGACACTTGTCTCGTGTTCATTGGCCATCTCCCATTTGTGAGCATGAAAACTACTGGCGAGACAGCGGGAAGTCAAGTCATTGGTCCGACCAACAAACATCCGCGCGACGTCGAGAATCTGGGCCGATTACACACGGACGGTCCATGAGGTCATAATCGACGCTCGGCACCATCGCAGGTAGAATCGTTGCGAATTCGAGCCTGGCCATGGAGAAAGATCCGAATGATTCTTCAGAATTGGTTGAGCCGAATGGACGGGCCGATCCGGAGTCCACCTTCATCCTGATCGACCGCGCCCGGTCGGGAGACCGTGAGGCGCTCGATCGCCTGTTTTCCCGCCATCTTCTTCCCCTTCAGCGCTGGGCCCGTGGCCGTTTGCCAAAATGGGCTCGGAGTCTGGCCGACACCGACGATCTTGTCCAGGACACGCTGTTTCAGACGTTTAAGAGAATTGAGGCCTTTGAGCCTCGTCGAGTCGGGGCCCTGCAAGCGTACCTGCGGCAGGCGGTGCTCAACCGGCTTCGCGACGAGCTGAGGCGTAAGGCCAGAACACCCGATGTAACCGATCTGGAGGGTGTGGAGAATGTGGCCGGACTGTCGCCTCTCGAAGATGCGATCGGACGGGAAGCCGTGGAAGACTATGAGCGGGCGCTCGAGCGGTTGAGCCAGCAGGACCGGGAGACCATCATTGCCCGTATCGAGATTGGCTATACGTATGAAGAGTTAGCGGTAGCGTTGGGGAAACCGTCCGCCGACGCGGCGCGGAAGTCGGCCAGTCGAGCACTGTTGCGTCTGGCGGCGGAGATGAAGCGTGAAACCAAATGAGGGCTCCGTTCATTTGCGCACGCAGCAGCTTGGGAAGAATCCAGAATGAACACGCTTCCAGCCCGCGCCCTTATCGTGGTTCTGCTGGCGGCTGGAACGGCCCGCGCGCAAACGCCCTTTGGAACCATCACTGGCACGACGAGAGACCCGGCGGGCGCGGTCCTCGCGGGTGTGCAGGTCACCATCACCAATCGCGAGACCGGACAGTCGCGCATCACCACGTCGTCCGCTGACGGCAGTTACAGCGTCGCAGTACTGCTACCAGGTGTTTACCAGGTCACAGCCCAGGTCTACGGGTTCAAGCGCATAGAGAAAGTTGCCAGCGTCGAAGCCGGCACGAGCACATGGGTCGACCTGATGCTCGAGCTGGGTGCCATCGAGGAGACGGTGAGTGTGCCCGGAGTCCAGCCTCTGATCCGCTCCGACCATCACGTCGTGGGTGGTGTCGTGACGCGCGGGCAGATTGAGTCGTTGCCGCTCAACGGCAGGACGTTCCTGGAGCTTGCGAAACTTGAGCCGGGCACGACGAACCCCGGCCGGTTCAGCGATGGCCGGGTGTTTGTCTCGCCGCTCGGCGCCGGGCTGAACACAATTCCACGTATCGGGAGTACGCGAATCACGGTGGATGGCGCCAGCATTTCCACGCCCGGCACAACCGGGGTACTCCTCCAGGTCTCCCAGGATGTCGTTCAGGAGTTTCAGATCTCGACTGCCAACTTCGATCAGTCGACCAGCCTGACAAGCAGCGGGGCGATCAACATCGTGACGCGCTCGGGCGGCAACCAGTTTCACGGAAGCGGCCTCTATGTTCAGCGCGACCACCACCTGGCCGCTTATCCCGCCCTCAGGCGCGATCCGAGCAACCCTGATCCGTTCTTTCGGCGTCGCCAAATCGGCTCGTACGTCGGCGGGCCACTCCTGAGAGACCGTGCTTTCCTGTTCGCGGCCTACGAGCGCACCGACCAGCGGGGCGTCGTCTCCGTGCAGCCGAGCACCCCCGCGTTCGCGCATCTCGGCGGCATCTTTCCTAGTCCCTATTTCGAGAACCAGGTCAGCGCGCGCGTAGACGGCCGCCTTCATCGCAATCACAGCGTCTTCGGGCGCTACACATTCGACGGCAATCAGGGTCATGTTGGCGGCGCTACGATACTGCCGGCTGCCTGGTCCCGTCGGACGAATCAGGCCGATCAAAGCCTTGTAGCGCTCACGAGCGTGTTAACGAGTCGGCTCGTAAACGACTTCCGGATCTCGTACTTTCCAACCGACTCGGCAACCCGTCCAGCGACTGCGGCGGACTGCGCAGGCTGTTTCGGCCTCGGCGAGGTGCGCATCACCATCACGGACGTCGGCCTCACATTCGGAGGCGCGCCAACGTCGTCGGGCTTTGCCAACCGTTTCCAGATGACCGAGAGTCTCGTGTGGCAGAAGGGGAATCATCGCCTCCAGTTCGGCTTCGATTGGGAGCATGCAACTACGAAGGGCTCCAGCGTCAGCCAGGACCCGGCAGACATCACGCTCTGGGCTCCCGGGCGAGTCCTCGACCCGGCGGTTCCTTTGCCAGCCTCGTTCACCACCGTCGACGACTTTCTGCAGCTTCCATTGCGAAGCTTCACGACCAGCGTCGGTCCGACCTCGCCCCTGTGGCGTGGCTTTCGCGACCAGCGCGTCCTCGATCTCTATCGTCTGTTTGCCAGCGACACCTGGCGCGCGGGTCCGCGGCTAACCATGAACTTCGGGTTAGGGTGGTCCTACGAGCCGAATGCCCTCAACCATGACCTCACGAAGCCGGCCCTTCTGATACCGATTCTTGGGCCACAGGGTTTGAACGGGCCTCCGGTTCAAACCCGGAACTTCTCGCCGACGGTGGGCCTTGCGTGGACAGCAACCCGCGATGGCAAAACGGTGGTGCGCGGCGGTACGGGCCGCTACTACGATCCGGCCGGGAGCGCCCACCCGGTAAATCTGACCCTCGAGCGTTATCTCCTCTCTCCGTTGGGGAATGGCCGTCTGACCGTCACCGGTCTCAACATTCTTCACAATGGCCGGCCGCTGGACTTTCCACAGCCGACCTCGTTTACGGGCGCGCAGCTGCTCTCGATCCTGCCTGGTATTCGCGACGATCTCCTCAGGTCGCTCAATCCCGGCAACCGGGACTTCTCGGTGCGCAACATCGATCTCACCAAGCAGGGTCAGAATCTGTCCGACCCCTCCTTGTCCACGCCGTATGCCATCCATGGCAGTGTCGGTGTGCAGCGCGAGCTGACGCCCGGCTTCGCCGTGAGCGCCGACGTCGTCTGGAAGCACTTTGTTCACACTTTCATCAACGGCATCGACTACAACCGCTGGGTTCCCGGCCAGGGCGCCGTGCCGACACGAGCGGTGGTTCCGCCGTGCACGGTCGAGCAACGGAACGATGTTCGTGCGACCTGCTCGAACGGAAGCATCTTTTTCGATACCACGATCGGGCGCGCACGGTACCGGGGGCTGCTGATTCGTGCGGAGAAGCGCTTTCAGGGTCGCGGACAGTTCCTGATCGCCTATGCGCTCGGCAGTTTTGTGGGAACCAACGGCACCGGAACGGGCACGAGTGAATCACCCGGCGGCCGCGTGTTTGGCTTCAACAACGACGATTGGTTCGAGAACTACGGACCGTTGCCGACCGATCAGCGCCACATGCTCAATTTCTCGGGATCATGTCGAGCTGCCGTGGCGGTTGCAGGTCGCGATCAATGTCGCGGCGTACAGCGCGCCGCCGTTTGCGCCCTACGTCGCCGGCGTGGATTTCAACGGTGACGGCACGCGGGATGACCTGTTACCGGGCACGAGCGTGAACCAGTTCGGTCGCGGCCTCGGCAAAGACGATCTGGTTCGACTGGTTGACGTCTATAACGAGCAGTTGGCGCTCACGCGAACACCCGGCGGGCAGATTGCGCCGCTGCTGACGCTCCCGGCGGCCTTTTCGTTTTACGATTCGTTCTTCACGCAGGACCTGCGTCTGGCCCGCACCTTTCTACTTGGCAGCGAGCGCGCACGCCTCTTCGCATTCGTGGAAATCTTCAATCTCTTCAACACCGCCAACTTGGTAGGACACAGCAGCAACCTCGTCGACCGCGCCTTCGGCCAACCCAACGCGCGCATCAGTCAGGTGTTCGGGTCGGGCGGGCCTCGAGCGTTTCAGGTGGGAGCGCGCTTCATATTCTGAGGCCGCTGAAGAGTGCGGCTCAGGGAAGATTCAGTTTCTTCCGCAAACATCGAGGCGCGGGTCGCCGCGCAACAGCCTCATCTCGGGATACATCAGCAGCGGCGCGACGCGATGCGGGACGATCTCGACGGCCTTGTTCAATGCCTCGAACGTCCGATCCTTGTCGCCGAGCGCCGCATACGCCAAGGCCTGCCGGTACGGTTCGACGAGTGTGGCCGCGAACTGCTCGACTTCGGCCCTGCGGCCGACCCGGACGTAGAAATGGGACAGCCACCCTTGTCGTCCTGGCTGATCGCTCGAACCTTTCCACAACTCCAGAGCCTCCGACGTTCTTCCAGAGAAGTTCAGGGCCCGCCCGAGCAACTGATCCAGAAACGGCAAGTCCGGATCGAGCGCGCGCACGCGCATTGCGTGGTCGATGGCTTCGTCGAACCGACCGTCATTGAGAGCAATGACTCCCAATGACCGATGCACGTAGGGCGACAGCGGGTCGATCTGTACGGCCACCCGCAGGAGCTGGTCTGCCTCATCCAGCTTGCCGAGAGGCGAAAGCGTCGTCAGCGCGTAGTTCGTGTAGGTCTGGGTGAGGCTGGCATTGAGGTCGATGGCCCGCCGGAACGACTTCTGTGCGTTGTCCCAGTCCAGCCGGCGCGAATACACGTACCCCATCGCTGCATGTCCTTCAGCCAGGAGTTGATCGAGTTCCAGCGCCTTCTCTGCCGCCTCTTGCATAACGGGAAGCGCGGATTCAGCAACGCCCGCCTCGAGCGAAACATGCGACATCCAGGCATAGGCATCTGCCAGACCGGCATACGCCGGGGCAAACGCGGGATCCATGGCGATTACCTGTCTGAACAGCTCCGCCGCGGCCCTCGGGCCTTCGAGGCCATGCTTGCCGACCATCGCCCGAGCCTCGAGATAGAGATTGTAGGTATCGATGTTGGTGTCGTAGCGGCGCTGGCCCGTCCCCAGCTTCAGCCGGAGCTTGTTGACGATCGCACTTGCGATCTCGTCCTGAATGGCGATCATGTCCTTGACCGTGTTGTCACGCTCGAACCGGTCGGACCACAATGGAAGATCCCCTGCCACTTGAATGAGTCGGCTGTTGACTCGGACGCGGTTGCCGGCGCGCAACACCGATGATTCCAGGATCAGATTGACGCCGAGCTGCTGGCCAACCTCCTCGACGTTGCGCGGTTTTCCCTTGAACGCGAAGGAGGACAAACGTGACTTCACTTCAAGTCCGTCGATGCCGACGAGGCTCTGGATGACTTCGTCGGTCAGTCCATCGGCGAAGTAATCGCTGTCTGGCTGGTCGCTCAGGTTTTCAAACGGCATCACCGCGATAACCGGGTCCGACACGGGCGCAGGCGCCAAACCTGCGGGAAGCCACGCGGCCAGCGCAGCCCGCGTCGGGCTCTGTCGGGACACCTGCCAGCCGCGGATCTCCCACGCGCTCCACGCCAGGCAGACAATGGACGCCGCGATCGCGGCCGCTGCCCAATACGCGAGCCGCGAGCGCGGTTGCAGACTGGCCAAGTCTGCGGCGAGCGCATCCGCGCTGGCGTATCGCAGCTCGGGTTCCCGAGCGATGGCGCGATCGATGACGCGCGCCAGGCTTGTGGGAAGGTCCGGGCGCGCTGAGGCGAGCGGCGTCGATTCACCGCGCTGGTGCGCCTCGCGCAGGCCGTGCAGGTCGGCCCCGCGCACCGGGTACGCGTTGGTCAGCAGGTGATAGAGCAGGACGCCGAGGCTGTAGACATCCGACTGAATGGTGGCATCTCTCTTGTTCAGCACCTCTGGCGCGAGGTAAAGAGGCGTCCCCGCAAGGGCGCCGGATTTCGCGCTCAGCTCCCGCCCCGCGCCGAAATCCATCAACACCACTCGTCCATCGTCCGCCATCATCACGTTCTGCGCCTTGATATCGCGATGGAGAAGGCCGGCCTTGTGAACCGCCGAGACCGCGTGACAGAGATCGAGGCTCAGACCAACGACTTCGGACGCGGTGAAGACCCTTCCTTCCCCGAGGAGCTGCTCGAGGGTGCGCCCATTGACGAGCTCCATCCAGAGCCCGATCCGATCGCCAATGCGCTCCGCGCCGTGAATAGTGACGACATTGGGATGCCGGACGCGCGCGAGAAGGCGGCCCTCCTCGATGATGGACGATGGCTGCTGTTCATCGACGCTTCTCGAATCGATGGGCAGCAGCTTGAGCGCCACCTCGCGGTCGAGCCGCGTGTCCCAGGCGCGATACACCTCGCCAAACGCGCCGTGGCCGAGAGGTTCGACGATGCGGAGGGGACCCCAGTGGTCGAGCACCTCATGCGAGACCGGCGCAGCCGGTTGGTGCACGTTCCTCACGGTCGCCAGCAGCTTGAGGCGCGCGAGGATCGAGCGGTCCGACTCGTGGACTTTCGACCCGATGCTGTCCCAATCGATGGGCGTCCCATCGAGAATCGCGGCGGCGACGTCCTCGAGCAGTTCGTCAGCTCCAGTCACGCTCGGCTCCAAGAGTGACCCGTTTCAGCGTTGGCGGTCGGGAGGCAGGTCAGATTAGCGCCAGGGCCTGGAAATCGCAACGCGTCCGGCGGAATCCGGCCTGAGCCCGCACAGGGTCTTCCCACTCTGTTGAACGTGTTCCGGCGGGAAAATCGGACACTTCGTCGTGCCTGCACGGCTTGACAGGCTGCAGGGCCAGAAAGGGGAACGCAGGCTCAGCTGGCCATGCCCGCTCGGAGCTGAGCGGACCTGTCGATTACGCGCTGGAGGATCGCCGGGTAGTGAGCGATTCGCCCGGCGTCGCCTTTGACACACACCGACGTAACGGGCGTGCCGGCAGCCGAGGGCAGATTGGCGCTGCCGATGGCAAAGAACCCGTGGTTCAGCCCCAGGTCCGTCATCGGCGCGACGAATACCCGCGCGTCACGCACGATCGTCACGCAGAGCGTGCCAAACGCGTCGTCGAGCGACGCCGGATTCGCGCGCACGACGGCTGCGTGCGCCCACGCGGGGATGAGTCCCGCTGTTTGCATCCCGAGGCGTACCGGGCTGGTGCGCGTCCGCGCCGCGGCAATCTGACGGTTGAACTCGCGAGCGAACTCGACGAAGCCGGCCCATGGCCCCTCGGCGGTTGCGTAGTCTGCGGGCCGGATCGACACGACATCGACGTCGCGTTCGTAGCCCGAGGATGCGGCGACATCGACCGTTGATGCGATGCGCGCACCGGCGAATTCAGGCTCCTGGCTGAGGAGCCAGGCGATCAGCGTGCCCAGCGTCACATTCCCGCCGATCGCGGCCGCGTGCCGCGCGCTCAGCTGCTGGCGCAGGGCGAGTACGGGCGACAGGTCGACGAACGTGGTCAGTTGATCCACGGGCCGCTCGCCCGGTGCATGGCAGGGATGCGGGCCGGCGAACGGCTGGCCGGGACGCGGCAGGCGGAAACGTCACGCTTTTCGGCGATCCCCCACTCACGCTCGAGCCGATCGAGGAGGTCCTGGAGGGGCACACCGTCGAGGCCCGACATGGTGCGAGCTGACCCACAGATCGACCGAACCGCGTTCAGGCGTTGGTGCGGGCGACGCACGACAGATGTCCAGAGTCCAAGCGTGCGTCGTGCCGCAAAGTTCGGGTGGGCAGAAGCGCTGCGCGTGGGTCCGTGAGATCGCGATGCTCGAACGAAAGACAGCAGGCGGCCAAGCAGCCGCTGCGCGTACGCGTGCGCGGCCTGCACCCCGTCGCCGATGCCAGACGATCCGACAGCCGCGCGAACGCGATCCGGCCAGTGATTCGCGGCCGTTCGATCTCTGGAAGGCGAGCTCGTCTGGTTGTATGCCTCGACGATCGCGCGGTGCACCTGCGCCCGCCCGTCGGAAGCGCGGGGCGGAGCCGCCGTCCGGCGCCAGGTACGGCTCGAGCGCTTCGAGCGTGCCGTCGGCTGCGAACCGCAGCACGACGAGGTCGACGAATGCGAATACGGCGGCGGAGCGTGACAGGCCGGCGCCACTCGAGGCAGAAATGCGCGTCGGGCTCCTTCGCGAGGAACGAGAGCAGCGCCTGTGCAGTTCTGGTTTCGAGCGAATCGGTCGCTGTCCGGTCGACTGCCCTCGCGTTGGGCACGCGAGGGCGAACGCCGACATCGCGAAACGAGTCGATTCCGACCGTCAGCAGGATGCCGACGGTGCGCCGCCAACCTTCCGGCGCTCGCCGTAAGCCCAAGCCGATCATCGCTTTGCCCGTCAGCACGGAAGCCACGGCCGCGATGTTCGCGCTGAAGCGGACCAGGCTGCCGGGGCCGGCGGCTGGGCGCCTCGTCACACCAGAGCCGTCGAGCGTTCCCTCCAGGCTTACTCCCAAAACTCTCCCCAAGCTGAGCAGATTATAATGCGCTCATCCCAAAACGGGTAGAGGCTACACATCACGATCGGGCCGTCGTGTGTCTATGCAGCACACAACCATTCATCATTATCGTCTCGAAGAACTGATCGGGCGCGGGGGCATGGGCGAGGTGTATCGCGCGATCGACACGCGGCTGCAGCGTCCGGTCGCCATCAAGTTGATGCGCGATACCAAAGGGGAGGTCGGTCAGGCCGTTCATCGCTTCCTTCGGGAAGCGCGCGCCGCCTCCGCCCTCAACCATCCCAACATCGTCGTCGTACACGACATCGGCGAGACATCCGAAGGCCGCCATTACATCGTGCAGGAGTTCATCAGCGGCGAGACGCTGCGCGCGCAGATGGCTGGGCAGATTCCGCTTCCGACGCTGCTCGACATCGGCCGGCAGATCGCGCGGGCGCTCGCGGCCGCACACGCCGCGGGGATCGTGCACCGTGACATCAAGCCCGAGAACGTCATGGTGCGCGGCGACGGCTATGCGAAGGTGCTCGATTTCGGTCTCGCGCGCATCGCCGACGCCGGGACGAGCACGACCACCACGCAAGCGCGAACCGACACACATTCGGGCGTTCTTCTCGGCACGATGGCATACATGTCCCCCGAGCAGGCTCGCGGCGCGCCGGTTGGCGCTCCGGCCGATGTGTTCGCGCTGGGGATCACCTTGTACGAGATGGCCGCAGGACGCCGGCCCTTCGTGGCTTCGACGATGCCGGCGGTGCTGACGGCGATCTTGCTGGAGGAGCCGGTTCCGCTGTCACGGGTCAATCCGTCGGTGCCACCCGGGCTCGAGAACCTGGTGCACCGGATGCTCGCGAAGGACGCCCACCTGCGGCCGTTAGCAAGCGAGGTGGAAGAGGAGCTGGCGCTGCTCGCGTCGGGTGAGTCGGGCGCAACCGCATTTCAGCGAGCCCCGGTGCTGGCCGAGCGCCGCACCGTCGGACGCGAAGCGGAACGCGAGCAGATGCGTCGCGCCTACGATCAGGTGCGTGACGGCCACGGACGGATCCTGACGGTGTTAGGCGAGCCGGGAATCGGCAAGACCAACCTCGTCGAGGATTTTCTGGCGGAAGTCGGACAGCAGCCGGAACGTCCGTTCGTGGTCCGCGGCCGCTGTTCGGAGCGGCTTGCCGGTGCGGAGGCGTATCTGCCGGTTCTCGAGGCACTCGATAACCTGCTGCACCAGTCGACGTGGAGCTCGGTGCATTCGCTGATCAAGACCGTCGCGCCCACCTGGTACGTGCAGGTCGCGCATGTGGCCGCGAGCCAGGACTCCCTCGCGCGCGTGCGCGAGGACGCACCGGCGGTGTCGCAGGAGCGCATGAAGCGCGAGCTCGGCGCGCTGCTGCAGGAGGCCTCGCGGCTGCGCCCGTTTGTCCTGTTTCTCGACGATCTCCACTGGGCGGACGTGTCGACGATCGACATGCTGAACTATCTGGCCGGCCGCTTCGACCAGATGCGGCTGCTCGTGCTGGCGACGTACCGGCCGGCCGATATGACGCTGGCGCAGCACCCGTTTCTCGCCGTCCGCGACGAGCTCCGATCGCACGGCGCGCTCGAAGAGATCTCCCTTGGGTTCCTCGAGAAGCGCGACGTCGAGCGGTACCTCGCCGTGATGTTTCCGCAGCACCGCTTTCCGCCGTCACTTGCGGAGGCGATTCACGCGAAGACGGAGGGCAGCCCGCTCTTCATGGCGGACGTCGTGCGCTACTTGCGCGACTCGGGCAGCATTGTCGAGCGTGATGGGACTTGGCTGCTGTCGCGATCCGAGGCCGAAGCGTTCCGCGAGTTGCCGGCATCCATCCGCAGCATGATCGCCCGGAAGATCGAACGGCTCGACGAGGTTGACCGCAGGCTGCTGCTTGCCGCGAGCGTGCAGGGGCACGAGTTCGACTCGGCCGTCGTCGCGGAAGCGCTCGAGATGGACCCGGCAGAGGTGGAGGAGCGCCTCGACGCGCTGGAGAAGGTATATGTGTTCGTCACGCGGATCAAGGAGCACGAGTTTCCCGATCTGACGCTGTCGCTGCAGTACCAGTTCGTGCACGTGCTGTATCAGAACGCGCTGTATACATCCCTGCAGCCCACGCGCCGCGTGTCGCTGAGCCGCCGTGTCGCACGCGCGCTCGTCGTCCATCATCGGAACGAGCACGCCGCCATCGCGGGCCGTCTCGCGGCGCTGTTCGAGGTTGCCCGCGAGTTCGGGACCAGCGCGCAGTTCTATCTGACGGGCGCTCGGCACGCCGTCGGACTCTTTGCGTTCCGCGAGGCGCTCTCGCTTGCCGAACGCGGCCTGGGGGTGTTGCGCGGGATGCCGGAGGGGTCGGAGCGGATTCAGCACGAGCTGGGGCTGCAGATGATCCGCGGGCTGGCGCTTCGGATGATGAAGGGATGGGCAAGCCCCGAGATCGAGCCGGTCTTCGCACGCGCGCGCGAGCTATGTCATCAGCTCGGCGACGCGCCCGAGCTCTTCCCGGTCCTCTGGGCGATCACGCTGTTTCACGCGATCAAGGGCGAACTCCGGCAGTACCGTGCCGACGCCGATGCTCTGATGGCGGAGGCGGAGCAATCGGCAATCCGGCGTTTCTGATGGCCGCGCGATCATTTGCTCGGCGTTTGCCTCGAGTTTTCCGGTGACATGCGTGGAATCGAGCCGCGTCCTCGACCAGGGCCGCGAGCTGCACGATCCGGACGAAGCACCGGGCCTACACAGCAATGTTCGGTCTCGATCCCGGCATGATCGCGCGTGCGATGTCGAGCCGTCCATTGTGGATTCTCGGCTATCCCGATCGCGCCGAAGCGCGCGCGCGGGAAACGCTGCAGCTCGCACGGTCGCAGCGTCAGCCGATCACGCTCGCGTTCGCGTTGCTCGTCACGCAGGGGATGCACCTGGTTCGCGGCGAGGCGGCCGAAGCGCTGGCGCATCGGCGACGAGATTGTCGCACTCTGCAGCGAATACGGATTGCCGCAGGAGCGAGAATGGAGCCGCTCGTTTCAGGGCGCCGCACTCGCCGCACTCGGTCGGCTCGATGAAGGCATCGAACAGCTCACCGAGAGCCTCGCCGTGCAGCGGTCGATTGGCGCCGGTCTCGTCCGCAGCGCGTTTCTGGCGGTCCTCGCCGATCTTGCTGCGCTTTGCTGGCCGTATAGACGATGGGTTGCGCGCCGTCGACGAGGGGTTCGCGCACGCCGAACACGTTGGCCGAGGGAGGCTATCTCGCAGAACTGCATCGCGCGACGCGCGGAGCTGCTGCGCGTGCGCGGCGACAACGCGGCGGCGGAAGCCAGCTTCGCTGCGGCCGTCGAGTACGCGCGCGGCCAGCAGGCACGATCGTTCGAGCTGCGAGCCGCCACCGGCTGGGCGCAGCTGCTGATCGCGTCAGGCCGTCAGGCCGAGGCACGCGAGGTGCTCGAACCGGTCTATCAATGGTTTACCGAAGGCCTGAACACCGCCGACCTGGTCGCCGCGCGGGCGACGCTGGCATAGGGGTCAGATCTTCTTTCCTGCACGATTGTCCTCTTTGACGAACATCTCCATTAGAGGACAATCGTGCACGAAACAAGATCTGACCCAGCTCTCACCGCCGCGAGCTGACGAACGCATCGATCGCTTCGTAACGCGCGCGCGTCGTGTCAGGGGCATCCTTGATCGTCACGTCGAGATGCAGCACGCGGGGGGCCTTCGGGTCGTACTTCGGCCACATGGGCAAACCCTCCCCGTTCGGGTCTCCCTTCTTCGCGAAGTTGGCCCAGTAGCTCGTCATCGCGTCCGACAGCGCCTTGTCGCTCGGCTCCCACGGCACCTCCGGAATCGACGCCAGCGTGCCGAACACGTACTGGATCTCGCCGGCATGGCGCGCGCCGATGTCGGCCGATGTGGCCGGGCGGCCCATCACTGTGTGGTTGGCCGGGACCGGGATCTTGCGATCGAACGAGTAGCGGTACACGGGCGCGCTTCCTCCGGTCGTCGCCTGCATTTCGATCCATTTCCATGTCGAGTAGCCGATGAACGTGTCGCCCGCCAGCGCGGCGGCCGACTCGACCGCGTCGGCGTCGGACGCGGGGCGATACGCTGCGAGGATGGCGTCGGCCTGCGCCCCGAACCGTTTCCGGACGTCATCGGCGAAACTCTGTGCCGTGGGCTTCTGCGGGCCCAGCGTGACGCTCATTCGGATCTCGTCGGCGTTCCAGCCGGCGAGCAGCGGCACGTGCGCCTGCCTGCCGGCGGCGAAAGTCGAGTAGGCGCTCTCACGCAGGACGTAGCCGTCGATGCTCGGCGAGAACATCCCTTGCGCCTTCATCGCCGCGGCGAGTAGCTCCTCGCTCGACCGGGCGCGAAGATCCGCGAGGGAAGCGGCGTCGATGTGACGAGGCGAACTTCGTGCCCTGTTCCTCGGTCGCCGCGAGCGGCTGCAGCCGCAGACCGCTGCCGCTGGAGAAGAAGGCGCCGCTCTCGCCGATCGCCTTGTGGAAGAGACCCGCCGCCAGCGGGGACGCCATCAGCGCGCTGACCGAGAACGATCCGGCCGACTCGCCAAAGATCGTCACGTTCGAGGGATCACCGCCGAACGCCGCGATGTTCGCCTTGACCCATTGAAGCGCGGCGATCTGATCGAGCAGGCCGTAGTTGCCCGACGCGTTGTGAGCGGATTCGCGAGTCAGCTCCGGATGCGAAAGGAAGCCAAAGATGCCGAGGCGGTAGTTGATCGTCACGAGGACGATCCCCTTGCGCGCAAAAGCTTCACCGTCGTGCCGCGGCTCGGCGCCGGCGCCTGCCCGGAAGCCGCCGCCGTGGATCCACACCATCACCGGCAGGCGGTCGTTCGCGGTCGCCGCGGGCGTCCAGATGTTCAGATTCAGGCAGTCTTCGCTCGCAGGGCGCGGAAACGTGATGTCGTCGAAGACCTGGCCCTGCATGCACTGGGCGCCGAACTCGAGCGCGTCTCGCACGCCCTGCCATGCCGGCGCCGGCTTCGGCTCCCTCCATCGATTCTCGCCAACAGGCGCCGCCGCGTAAGGAATGCCCTTGAAGATCCGGATCTTCCCGTCGGCCGTGGTCGTGCCCTTGACCGTGCCTGCAGCCGTTCCGACTGGCTGGGCTGTCGCAAGGTTGGCTGCAAGAAGGACGAGCATCGCCGCACCAAACAGTCGTGTTTTCACGCCGGCAATCATTGCTGGGTGTTGTGATGTTGTCAATCGTACGGCGTCACAACACGCGCTGTCAGCGCGTATAATCCGCCCACTCGAAAGGACAACGATGACGCTCGATCGACGGACGTTCATGGCAGCGATGGGCTCGGCAGTGCTGGCGATGCGCTCGCCTCGCGCGGCTTCAATCCCTCGCCTCGGCGTGCAGCTCTATACCGTCCGCAGCCTGCTCGAAAAGGACTTCGACGGGACCCTCGCCGCCGTGGCGGCTATCGGTTTCACCGAGGTGGAGTTTGCCGGCTACTTCAAGCAGACGCCCCAACAGGTCCGAGACTCGTTGAAACGCCACAAGCTCACCGCGCCGTCCGCGCACATCTCGTACGAGAATCTCACCGGTGACGCTGTGGGCGCGCGTGATCGACAACGCCCGAACGATTGGCCACAGGTATCTGGTCAATGCCTGGGTTGAGGAGTCGATCCGCAATCAGCCCGACGCCTGGAAACGAATCGCCGAGACTTACAATCGCGCCGGCGACATCAGCAAGCGCGCGGGCATCCAGTTCGCCTACCATAACCACCACTTCGAGTTCGCGCCGCGCGCCGACGCCGCCGGCAAGTTGCCGTACGACATCCTCCTCGAGTCGTGCGATCCCGCGCTGGTGAAAATGGAGATGGACCTGTGCTGGATTACCGCTGCCGGAAAGGATCCGCTGGAGTATTTCCGCCGCTACCCGGGACGATTCCCGATGGTGCACGTCAAAGGCTTGCGAAAGATCCCCGAAGGCGGCGCCGCGAGCCCGATCGACCGCGTGCTGCCCGACATCACCGACGTCGGTCACGAGGATGTGGTCGACTGGAAGCGCATCTTTGCCGAGGCGCGCACCGCAGGCATTGAGCACTATTTCGTCGAGCACGACCAGCCAAAGCAGCCGCTGGAAAGCCTTAAAGCCAGCCGCGGTTACCTGACACGACTGCAGTTTTAGCGACACGAGACAACTCCCAATCACCAACTCCCAACTCCCAAGGTGCTCTTGGGAGTGAGGTTGGGGGTGTGGTAGCGAGCCGCTCGTGCGCGGCGCCGACCGGGCGTACCGCCGTTCGTTGCTGCCGCGTGGCAGCACGGTCCTGGCTCCGTCCGCCGACGCCGATCTGCGCAAACCTGTCAAGTGCGCACACGTCGGGAGCCGAGGCGGGACAGCGCGGGACCTCCGCGAGGAAACCGCTATCAGTACGTCGTGGAGTCAGGCACCGGGGCCCGAGAGCGCTCTGCCCCGTGCAGGTGGACTAGAACGTGAGGCGCGTCACGACCTGCAACGCACGACCCGGTGCGACTGCACTGATCGTTCCGAATCCGTTCCGCTGCGTCAGGTTCCCGCTCGCGTCGTACGGGAGGTTCGTGATTGTCGGATCGGTCAGGCTCCTGAAGTTCACGGTGTTGTTGACGGCCGTGAACTGCGTGTGGTTCAGCGCGTTGAACATGTCGACGCGGAATTCGAACTGGCTCCGGCCGACGAGCGGCACGCGCTTCGAAATCGACAGGTTGAGGTTGTTGACCGGCGGGCTCCGGACGAAGAACCGCGCCGACTCGGCGCCATCGCTGCCGGGCTGCGGCGGCGCGAAGCACGACGGGTTGCTCACCTGACGATACGGATCGCTGCTGTAACCGTCTCCCGGATCGCAGGTGAGAACGATGCGCGCGTTCGGGTTGCCGTCCGTCCCGGTCAGGTTGGCGGCACCGATACCGGGAATATTGAAGGCCACGTTATACGGCCGGCCGCTCAGCCATTGGTAGGATCCCGAGAGCTGCCAGTCGTTGATCACGTAGCCGAGCGCCCTGTTGTCCGTGAAGCTCCGCAGCTGGTAGATCGCGTTGAGCAGGATGTTGTGCGGACGGTCGTAGTTGACCAACCCGTAGTCGAGCCGTCTCGTTTCTTCCTTGCTCAGGTTCGGCACGCTGTTCGCGTCATCGACATTGCTGATGCCGAGCGCCTTGCTCCAGACCCAGAAGCTGGTGAAACTGAAGCCGTTGTCGAACCGCCGCGACACCGACGTCTGCAGCGCGTGGTAGTTCCCGTAGCCGCTGTAGTCGTACATGTTGATGTTGCCGTAGCCGGGGTACGGCCGCATGAAATCGTTCGACAGCGCGTTCGCCCCCGGCGTCGTGCTTGGGGCGCGCGTCGGATCCTGATTCTGCGGGAGGAACGTCGCGCCGATTGGCGGGGCGTTGATCTGTGACCTCCGGAGCAGGTCCGTTGAAGTGGAGCCGACATACGCGATGTCGGCAATGATCTCATGCACCAACTTGTGCTGGAGACCGATGTTCCACTGAGTGACGCGCGGCGGTATGAAATCGAACGCTATCGGAGCCAGCGAGAGGGTGGGGAATGGATCGGCGCCGGCCGAAGTCACTGACTGGAGCGTTCCGAAATCCAGCCGCGAGTTCAGCACTCCTGGGGCGTTGCCGGCCATGTCGAACACCGTGTTGCCCTGCGGCCGGTCGAAGAAGATCCCCCAGCCGCCGCGAACGATGGTCTGGCCCTCGCCCGTCAGGTCGTACACCACGCCCACACGCGGGGAAACTCGGAAGGCGCTGCCGTCCTGCAACGAATCGGTAGTGCCCTGGCCGGCCTGGAAGGCGCCGTTGAACCGTTCCGATCCGGGCGTCAACCGGCCAATGAAGGGCCCCGGCACCGTGTTCGCCGCTGTCGGCACGACGCCTTGGGCGATCAGCCTCGGATCCATCCCGCGACGGGCATCACCCGAGCACGGAGGCGCACCGATACAGACCGGGAAGTACAGCTTCGCCGCGGCATTCGGGTCGAACTCGTCCGGCAGGAAGTTGGAGGCCTGCAGGCTCCTGTCCCACTGCGGGGTCAAGTAGTAGAACCGGACACCGTAGTCGAGCGTGAGCCTCTGGCTCGGCTTCCAGTTATCCTGGGCGTACCACTCGATGTTCTTGTAATTCCATTCGGGTATCGCGTACTTGTTGGCCTGCTGGTAGAAGTTGAACACCCCGGTGGCCGCGTTCGCGTAGCCGAAGCTGGTATCGAACGGGTTGTTGGTGTTGTCCGTAAAGTCGATCTGGCTGTTGAAGGCCGCAAAGACGCTCTGCGGCTTGTAGCTGTGCTGGAAATAGAAGCCGAACTTCGACGCGTGCGCGCCCCACACCTTCGTCAGGTTGGCGATGACGTCGTGCGTGATGTTCTCGTTGGTGAACGGCCCGCGATCGGTCTGGTACTGACCGGCGTTGGCCGTGCGTCCGCCGCGGAAGACAAACCACGGCACGTAGTCCGCCTGGACAGCGTCGGGGAACAGCAGCGGCAGCCCGGACACGCCGGCGTTCGACCGGAACAGCGGGTCGAGCTGCAGCTCGTAGTTCAGCGAATTCGACGCACGGCCCCAGCTCAACTCGAGCGATGTCGAGTTGTTGATCACGCCGGTCGCCGAGAGCATGTAGTTCGATCCGGGGTGGATGAACATCGTCGGCGTCGGGAGCTGGTCGCTGCCGTTGCCGGCCCACGTCGTCCCGTAGGCTTGCAGGATGTCTTCGTTGTTGTGCATGTAGCGGCCGGTGATCCGCCACGTGTCGGTTGCCTGGAAGTCCATGCGCAGCAGGTCTTCACGGCGCTTCGGCTCGTCGGGAACCTGGTTCACGAAGTTGAGGCCGCTGCCGCCCGAGAAGTTTACGGTCGGGTAGATATTCAGCACCGCGAGGCCGGGCTGGTAGAGTCGGTTTGCCGGAATCCGGCCGACCACGCCGCCGTCCTGGAAGCAGCCGCGGGTGTCCGCCGCGGTGCACGGCAGGCCCGAGGTGTAGTCGCGGATGTAGGGGCACGGGTCGCCGCTGCTGTCCACGCTCTGCGAGAAGTCACCGCGTCGCTCGAGGTCGGTCGGCACGCGCGTCTGACGGACACCCGCCGGGTTGCTGCGACGCTGGTATTCCTGGTTCCAGAAGAAGAACAGCTTCCTCTTGCTCTCGTTGAAGCCGGGGAAGAAGACGGGCCCGCCGAAGGTGTACCCGGAGTCGTTCCGCGACGTCTCGGGTTTCGCGACCCCTTCCCGGTTGTTCAGCCAGGTGTTCGCCTCCCAGTCCGAGCGGCGTCCGTACCAGTAGCCCGACCCGTGGAACTGCTGGGTCCCGCTCTTGGTGACCACCTGCAACTGCCCGCCGACCGCGCGGCCGTACTCGGCCTGATACGAGTTAGTAAGTATCTTGAACTCGGAGATGGCATCGACATTCGTCGTTGCCATGTTCCCGCCGTTGTCGCCGGTGTCGATATTGGAGACACCGTCGATCGTCATGTTGTTCGAGTTGGGCCGCTGGCCGTTGACCGTGAAGTTGCTGACCTGGGTCAACTCCGCACCGCCCGTATTCTGCGTCAGCACGCCGGGGGCCAGGGTCGCCAGGTTGAAGAGCATGCGGCCGTTGCTGCCCATGTTCTTGAGGGCTTCACTTTCGAGCGTGAACGATCGCTCGCCGGTCGTCGATTGCACCTCGGTCACGCGGCTCGTGACGCTCACTTCTTCAGTCAGATTGCCGACTTCGAGTGCGAGCACGCCCAGCGCCAGCCTGTCGTTCGCGTTTACGACGACGGTGGTCCGCTCGAGCGATTTGAAGCCTTGAAGCGCGACTTTCAAGGAGTACGTATCTGGACGAACGATGGGGAAGACGAACCGTCCGCCTTCGTCGGATAACGCCGTGAGGACGTTGCCCTGAGTGTTGCTGGTCAACGTGACGGTGACGCCCGGGAGCATTGCACCCGATGCATCCTGGACCGTCCCAGTGACCGTTGCGCTGGTGGTCTGCGCTCGAAGGACCGCCGAATTGCCCGCGAGGACCAGGGATACAAGGGCAACCGACAACCCTCCCCAGCGCCTTCCGAACTTCTGCCGAAAGGACATGGCCCGCCTCCTCCATACACATCCATTGAGAGTCGCGACCCGATTTACGTAATTTGTTCGGGCCTCGAACAAAGAATACCTGGGCTAGAGAAGTAGTCGAATCTGGCCAGAAAGTCAAGAAAAAACCAGCTTAATAAACCAGTTTAACCCTTGAATTGCCGCAGCAGATCCAGGGCCGCCGGATGTTGTGGACTCCTCTGGAGGAGCCGCTCGAGCGTACCCACGGCCTCTTTGGTACGCCCTCCGGCGAAATAGACCTTCGCCAGCGTGATGTAGCCCGCCTCGTACTCCGGCGTCCGTTTCAGCAGCCCCTCGAGGAGTTCGACTGCCGCATCGGTCTGACCTTTCCGGACAAGGACCAGCGCCAGGTTGTTGCTCGCCTCCCCGTAGTCGGCGCGGCGGCTCACCGCATCCCGGAAGTACTTCTCGGCCTGGTCCATGTCCCCCGCACGCCCGAACAGCAGTCCGAGGTTGTTCAGCGCTTCCGGGAAATCTGGCTGCAGCGCGAGCGCCTTCTCGTACAGAGCGCGCGCTTCCACGTTATGGCCGGTGAGCAGCAGCGCATAGCCAAGGTTGTTGAGCGCGTCCGGATAGTCGGGCATGGACGCCAGCGCCGCGCGGAACCGGCCGATCGCCGCGTCGAGATCCCCCTCCTGCGCGAGGAGCGCGCCGAGATCGTTGTTGGCTTCTGCCAGGTCAGGCTGCAGGGTGAGCGCCCGCTCGAACGCCGACCGGGCGCGGGCCTTCTCGCCGGTTCGGGTCAGCAGCGTGCCGAGGCGGTAGAGCGTGGACGCGCCAGGGTTCGCCTGCGCGGCGCGCTCGAACGCGACGACTGCGGCGGCGTCGAGACCCTGGTCGAGCAGCTCGCGCCCGTACGGCAGGTAGTTGCGGAGCGGCAGGCCCTGGTGGAACGTGCCCGGAAACGGCAAGGCTCGCGCCAGCCGTTCGACGGGCGTCGCGTCGATCGCGCTCGCGTCTTTCACGATCTGCGCGACGTCCACTCCGTCCCGATAGGCCCGCACCACGTTACCGCCCGCGTCGAGCAACAGGCATGTCGGCAGACGCAGGTCCTGCCGGTTCATGAACAGATGCCGGTTGAGGATCGCGTAGCTCAGGCCGACCTCACGAGTTGCGACAGCCACGGGGAACCCGGCCGACGGAAGCGCGCGCAGCGCCCCCGGATCCTGTGGCGGCTCGAGGGCAATGGCGATCGACCCCACGCCGGCCTGCGCCAGCGTCTGGGCGCCTCGACCGAGGGCGTCGAGCGACGCGCGCGCGGCGGGGACCTCGAAAGACCACAGCAGGACGACCGCCGGCTTTCCTTTCAGAGCCGCGAGCGAGCGTGTCGTGCCGGAGACGTCCTGGAGAGAGAAGTCCGGCGCCGGAAACGGCTCGTACAGCCAGGTGTCAGTGTGGGCCGAACCCGGCGGAGACGGGACGGACGCCGTCGTTCCCGCCGATTGCGGCGCGAAGGGCTCTGTCTTGACGTCCCCGCCTTCGACGACGATGACGCGAGCGTTCAGCGGCACGTCGGTCAAGGCCTGGGTCTGTCCCGATGGCCAGACGACCGTCAGTTTCACGACGCGCTCGCTCGGCCCGAGGCCGATCACCTGTTCCTTCGAGTGCTGCGAGAGGAATCCGGAGCCGGCTTGCACGATCTTCGTGCGGCGCAAGCGATCCGTTTCGACGATCACACGCGCGCCGATGGCGTCGCGGTTGCTCTTCGTGCCGGTGAGCCGCACCGCGACCGACCGGGCACCGCCCTGACGATTTCCCGCTGCAGGCGGAACACTCCCGAAATCGTTCCGGAAGATGCGCAGCTGCGGCGCCTGCCGCGCCGCCATCACCACGAGGTCCTGATCGCCGTCGCGATCGAGGTCGATCAGCGCGAACGAACGTCCATCCTGATCCAGGTCGAGGCCGAGCGCGCCCGAGATCTCGTCGAAGCCGCCGTGCCCGTCATTGCGCAGGAACACGTTGCGCTGCCGGCTGGCGATCGACCCGTGAATCAGAAGCTGGTTGATCGCGCGCCACGCATCGTCGTACGGCGTGCCCGGCATGCGCGTCCGCGGCGAGTGCGCCACGACCTGTCGCCAGAAAAATCCCTCGAGGTCCCCGCCCGGCGCCTCGTCCCGGCGGGTGAGCATGCCGTTGACGACGTAGAGGTCCTCCCAGCCGTCGTTGTCGAAGTCGAGCGCGTCCGAGGACCAGGCCCAACGACCCATCTCGGCGTGCGCTGCGATCGTCCGGTCTTCGAATCGACCGGCGCCGAGATTGCGGAACAGGGAGTTGCCGCGAACGTGCCGGCGGTAAAGCGCGCGGACCTCCGGCGTCTCGTCTGCCATGAACGAGGGGGCCGCGGTCACGCGGAGCCCAGCCGCGCTCCACATGTTGCCGGTGTAGATGTCGAGGCGGCCGTCGTTGTCGTAGTCGAAGAACGTGGCGCTCATCCCCGCGCCGTGATCGAGCACGCCCGCCGCCGCGGCGGCGTCCTCGAACGTCACCGTGCCGTTGCGGCGCCCGAGGTTTCGGTAGAGATTCTTGGTGCCGAAGTCGTTCGCGACCAGCAAGTCCGGCCAGCCGTCCTCGTCGTAGTCCGCCCACGCCGCCGCGAAATGGTACTGGTCGTTGCCGACGCCGAGACCGCTTTCTTCGGTCGCGTCCACGAAGCGGCCGTGGCCGTCGTTCCTGAAGAGCACGGCGGGCGGGCCGTTGCGCGCGTCGTAGTACGGCGCCGGCGTGCCGGCCTTGTCCTCGCCGGCTCCGAAGAAGTACGAGTAGACGCACAGGTACAGATCGAGAAAGCCGTCACGGTCGTAGTCCGCCATCGAGATCGACGTCAGCACGCCCTGCATCGGCCGCGCGAACCGGAAGGCATCGGGGACTGGCATGAAGCGCCCCTTGCCGTCGTTGACGAACAGCAGCGGCTGGGTCGCGGTCGCGAGGATGAGATCCTGATCGCCGTCGTTGTCCACGTCGGCGAAGAGCGATTGTGCGGTGTCGTCAAGGACGCCCACTCCCGCCTTCTCGGTGATGTCTTCGAACGTCGAGTCGCCGCGATTGCGGTACAGGCGATTCGGCAGTCCCGCCGGCTGCGCGACGTACAGGTCCTCGAGTCCGTCGCCGTCTGCGTCGCCGACCGAGACGCCGTGATGACCGTTCGAGTCGCGCGTCAGCACCGAGTCGAACGACGCCATCCAGGAATCCAGATCGACGTTGAGCTGGCGAAAAGACTCGTTGCGCGCGAGCGCCGCCGCGGTGATCTCGGTGAAGATCGGGGCTTGCGCGCGGCTGACCAGGTGCTCGGCAGCCGTCCATCGTACGACCTGCCAGCCTGACGGCTGTTTGCGCCAGCCCATCTCCCACACGCCCACGTGTTCGATCCGGTACGACTTCGTACCGGCGCCGACGATGTCGTAGCGGACAGTGGTGCGCAACTCGGTGCTCGGCTTGCCCGCCGTAGCCCCTTGGGCGAAGGCTTGGGCTCGGGCTCGATCGCGGTGATGAGGAACTCCGCGACGGTGATCTCGCGAAGATCGCGAGTCAGTCGCTGCACTTCCGCGGCGAAGGCGCGGGCGTCGAGCATGGGCTCGCGCGGTAGATCCCGCGTTCTCTGCACATCGAGGGGCCCCGGGCTTGGGGACGGTTCGTCGGCGGGCGACAGTCGTGCGCCGCGGAAGCCGGGACCGAGTAATGAGCCGATCAGCGAGGCCGTTGGCGCGGGGCCAGATCGCAAAGCGCCCGACAGTTCGCCCAGGCGCGTGTCGATCTCCTGAGCCGCCCGCTCCAGGGGGAATCCATCGTCTCCCGGTTCGAGATGCCTCAGGAACGGCTGGCTCGCGTCCGGAACCGCCAGCTTCGGCCGGTAGACGGCGCCTTCCTGTGATGCCGTCGATCGCGCCTGTTGCCCTGGCGCCGGCGTGGAGAGCGGCTCGAGGCCCGGCTCGGAGATCAGCGCCGCAAGCAGGCCGACGATCAGGAACGTTCTCATCGCGCCGGACCAGCCTTCGCGACGGCCGCCGATTCGGTGAGCGTCAGGATGTGCAGGCGGTCAGCCGGGTAATTGCTTCCACTCCCAGCGGCGGCCGCCTGGCAGCCGAATCTCCACATCCACTGGCCCCGCGTAATCTCCGAGTCCGAAGTACGCCCGCAGATCGCTCTGCGAGAGGAAGCTGCCACCCGAACGAATCTCACGTATCTGCCTGCTGCCGCCGCCGCTGACCGTGACCCTCGCGCCGATCGCGAAGCGGTTCCCGGCGGGTGACACGGCGCTCACCGCGACCCAATGATGCTTCGTCGCCAGCCTGTTCTCGAGCAGCGTCGGAACATCGTCGGTATTGCTGACCACGAGGTCGAGGTCGCCATCGTTGTCGAGGTCGCCTACAGCCAGGCCGCGGCCGACGCGCGCGATCTGAAGGCCCGCGCCGGCGCGTTCCGAAACATCGCGGAACCGCGAGCCGGTGTTCAGCAGCAGCTGATTCTTCTGGCGGTAGGTCTCGCCGAGCTGCGGAAACGAGTCGATGTCGGAAAAAATGTGTCCGTTGGCGAAGAACAGATCCAGCTTCCCGTCGAGGTCAGCGTCGAGGAAGGCCGCACCCCATCCCATCCGGATGAACGTGGGCCCGGCGATACCGGCCGTCGGGCTCACGTCCTCGAACTGCCGGCCGTCGAGATTGTGAAAGAGCGTATAGCGATCGTGCGCGAAGGTCGTGAGGACGAGATCGATCCGCCCGTCGCCGTCGTAGTCGCCGGCGTCGGCTCCCATTCCCGCCTGCGCGCGGGCGTCTCCGTTCACCGCGACGCCTGCGGCGAGGCCCACACTTTCGAAGCGGCCGTTCCCCAGGTTGCGGTAGAGGAAGTTCGGGTTCGAGTCGTTGGCCACGAACAGATCGACGAAGCCGTCGTTGTCGTAGTCGGTCGCCACGACGCCGAAACCGTACGCGCGCGAGCTATCCGCCAGACCGTGGGTGTCGGCGGCCTCCACGAACCTGCCGTTACCGATGTTCTCGAAGAACAGGTCGGACTCGCCGGGAAGACCGGCGGGGCCGACCATGATGTGCGGCCCGTTGCGCCAGGTGAGCGTCCGCTGCGCGCGGATGACCGAGTCCCAGCTCGTGTCCACGTAGCGCGCGACGTAGAGGTCCAGATCGCCGTCGGCGTCGGCGTCGAAGAACGTGCAGCCGGTGCTCCAGCCGCCGGCGGCGACTCCCGCGCGCACCGCGACGTCTTCGAACGTGGCGTCGCTGCGGTTTTGGAACAGCGCGTTGGCACCCCAGTTCGTGACGTAGAGATCGAGGCGGCCGTCGCCGTCGAAATCTCCGGTGCAGGCGCCGCTTCCCCACGCAGCGAGGTCCACGCCTGCCCGTTTCGACACGTCCTCGAACTTCCAACCACCGAGGTTGCGGTAGAGCGTGTTGCGATGCGCGATACGCTCGCGTCCCGGCGTGAGCTCGGCGCCCGTGACCAGGTAGATGTCGAGGAGACCGTCGCCGTCGTAGTCGAACAGCGCGACGCCGCCACAGGCCGATTCGAGAATGTGGTCCTTGGTCGGCCCCCCGCAGTAGACCTTGCCGGTCAGTTGTGCCCCTTGTTCGAACGTCACCGGCACAGGCGCACCGTCGTCAGGCGAGGCACATTCGGCGGCGCCGGCCCCATCGCCGACGCATGCCCGCCGTACGCGCGCTCCTTGGGCTTCGTCTGACTGTAGCTCCCCTGAAACGAGAGGCCCAGCGCGACATCCGCTTCGAGATTTGCTTTCACTTTCTCGAGAAGCGCCAGAACCGGCGCCGTTGCCTGCCCGACGCTCTGGAGGTCGCCGGAGGCCAGCGTCGCGAGCTCGGACGCGGCGCGCTTGAGCTCCTCGCGCAGGGCGGGATCGAGGTTGGCTTCGCCCAGTGCTCTACGCTGCGGCTGGCATCGAGCAGGGCCTTCTTGATCTGATCAGCCGTCGCCCCGTCGCGCCGTGCCTGCTGCAGCTGTGCCTCAGCTGCGCGCTGCAGATCGAGGAGGCGGCTACGTTCCTGCGCGTCGGCGGGAGCAGCGACCGGTTTCTGCTGCGTCGCGTCACCGCGGAACCCATCCCACCGATCGGAACAGTGCGCAAAATCCGCAATAGGTGGCTGGCACCTAGCCCGGAAAGGTGCCAGCCACCTTTCCAGAGCGGGGCTTCGAGGTTGCAGATCCTGCAACGTTGGCTGCCATGCGCCGAGCGCACCAACTGACGCGAAAAGGATGAGCACGACAGCACGTGGTGTCATTGGGTTCAGGCGGCCATTGTGAACCACAACTGGCGCTGGAGCGATTGGAAATGGGCCATCGGAAATCGGAAATCGGAAATCGAATGATGCCGATTGCCAAGGCTATCGCGGTTTCCGATTTCCGATGGCCGATCTCCGATTTCCGATGTCTGATCGCGCGTCAGCGCGTCGTGATGATCACGCGCCGGTACGAAGTCAGCGTCGGCGTGCCTGCGTCTTCGACAGCCACGATGATGTGCGCCGTGCCGGCAACCCGCGGCATCACAGTGACCCTCGGCGTGGTCTCGTCGGTGATGGTGACTCGAGCGGGCGGTTCGCGGGGACCTCCGGGCGGCTGCGAGGGTATCTGTCCTTCACCTGGATACCGCCTCCACCAGGCGGCCGCGCTCGCGCGATCGCCACAGGCTGGCCGGGAATCCCCGTGCCCGCCTCAGGATAGAAGAACCAGCGGTAATTCAGCGCGTTGCCATCGGGATCGCGTGTGCCTGCCGCATCGAGCGTCACCGGCTCGCCCACAGTGGCGGTGATCGCGACTGGCGCCTTGCCGCCCGCGCCGTTCACGATGACGATCGGATTGTGGTTCGCGTGTTTCACGTCCTTGACGGTCCAGTCCATCCGCGCCGCGAAGTCGTGCTGGAACGCCGTACGCCAGCGCCAGATCGTCGCCTGATCCGTCGTAAACGTCCGGCCGTCGATGCCGGTCACGGTGTCCCTCGAGTTATCGCGTCCCGGGAACGAGTCGCCCCCCTGCGTCCAGAAAGGCCGCGTCTCGCCAGAGTACGTGCGCCACACATAGCGGCCGCCCCACCCTCCGTAGGTCGGGCTCATGAAGCTCGCCAGGCCGTTGTTGATCAAGCCCAGGAACGAGGGCGTGTCTCCTTCGTGAATGCAGCATGGCATTGGATAGTGCTGGCCCAGCGGTCCCTTAGCGCGGATGTTGGCATTTACCCATTCGTCGCTGAACGTCGTGAAGTCGGCGCCGGCGGCGTTCTTGTAGAAGCGGTCGCCGCTGATGCCGGTCCACGTCGCCAGGTAGTACTGCTCGCCATCCTGGGTTGACGGGATGCCGATGTAATGCAACGACGGGAACTCCCGGCGAAGCCACGGCCCCGCGTCGTCCTGATCGGAGATCGCGTAGACGCGGAGTTTTGCCACGAGCGCGTCGAGCTGCGCGGCCGACCGTGTGGCCCTGGCGTGGATCAGTGCCTGGGCGAGCGTATTGGCGCCGCCCCATGAGAGCACCCACAGTGGACGCGGGTCGTTCCTCTCTGCGGCCGTGAGGATGAGCGTGGCGCCGGGCGTCATCTTGTCGGGACCGACGGCGGCCATGCCGTAACCCGGCTGCCCTGGGATGATAACGGCCCTCAACGCCTCTGCGGTCGGAAACCCCGCCTCGTGTTGACTCAGCGTGGGCCGGACTTCGTCGTACAGCCGACACGAGTCGTCTGGAGCACGTCGGGGCGCACGCGACTCTTCATCCACGTGGACGTCGTCGCGACGAGCCCCTCGACTTCGAACTGATTGCTGTAGACGAGGAACCGGACCATCGACATCTGGTCGTCCGGCTCGTTGGCGATATCGGTCATCACCACGACCCGCTGCTTGTCGACATACGGGTCAATCCTCGACGCCAGGGGACTCACCGTCTGACCCTGCGCGCTCGCGCGTGGACCGGTTCCGCAGATGAGGACCGCGATCAATCCTGCAGCCGCGACCGCGAGGCTTCTCAAGCGCATCAGTCGCGTCCCACTCGGAAGCGTGTAGTGTCCGCCTTAAGGCGGACACAAAGGTCCGGCTGAAGCCGGACGCTACAAGTTCATTGAAAGCCGACACGGACGGCTTGTCCGGTGTATCGAACGGCCCGTTGTCCGCTCTGCATTCCCGCGTACCCCGCAGGACTCTCCGGCGTCACCAGCACCACGTTGAACCTGCGCGACACGCGGCATCCCCGGAAACGTCCCGACGCGCCCGCCGATGGTCAGCGTTCGCGCCACATCGTCCCATGCCAGCCTGATGCGAGAGAACTCGCCTCGCTCGTATCCGTAGCGTGTTTCCGTCGTCCTCGTACAGAGAGAACTCGCCGCTGCGGCCAGCGTACACGTACAGCGTCAACTCGTCGCGAGGCTTCTCGCCGATGTACTGCTGATCCGGTCCCACTGGCACGATCGAACCGGCGCGCACGAAGAGCGGCATGGTCTCGAACGGCGCATCCGCCGTGATTGTCGCGCCGCCAGCGAAGCGCTTGCCGGTCCAGAAGTCGTACCACGTGCCAGCCGGCAGATAGACCTGGCGGCTTCTCGCCTTGTACTCGGTCACGGGATTCACCAGGAATGCCGGGACCGAACATGAACTGATCGGTGACGTCCCGAGCCTCGAGGTCGTTTCTGAAGTCCATGACCAGCGGCCGCATGATCGAATAACCGTCGTGCGTGACCGCGCCCGCCAGTGAGTAGATATACGGGAACAGCGCGTAGCGCAACCGGTCGAACTTCAACTGCGTCCGGTACACGGCGGTCGTCTCGTCGCCGATGTTCCACATCTCACGGGGGCGGTCCGTGCCGTGGACCCGCAGGATGGGGCAGAACGTGCTGAACTGGAACCATCGCGCGTTGAGCTCGCGCCACTCGTCCAGCGCGTCGCCGTCCTGGGCGCGCGCGAGACGGGGCTCCATGGTGTAGCCGCCCGTATCGCTCGTCCAGTACGGCGTTCCCGATATCGAGAACCCGAGGCCGGCCGTGATTTGCTTCCGCAGCGTCGAGAACGTGGATGTGATGTCGCCGGACCAGGTCACGGTCGCGTATCGCTGAATGCCGGCGAAGCCCGAGCGCGTCAGTATGAACACGCGCTGGTCTGGCGCCACCGACCGTTGGCCGTCGTACACCGCCTCGCTGTTCATCAAGGGGTACGCGTTCATCACTCGTGACGCCGTGCCGATTGCGGTTCGATTCACGTTGCGGCGCAGTGACTCGAGGGTCGGCGGCGACGGCTGGACAAGATCCGGCTCCGTCGCGTCCATCCACCAGGCGTCGACGCCGCGGCTGAACAGCGCCCGGTTGACCTGATCCCAGAACAGCTTCCGGGCGGCCGGCTTGAACACGTCGTAGAAGGCGTACTCGTGGTTCAGCCAGTCGCGCGTCCGATCGTCGAGGGTCGTCGAATACAGCGCGTCGATCGCGCGCATCGCCTTGAAGTTCTCGGTGGCCGGATAGAACTTGCCCCAGACGGAGATCATGAAGCGCGCATTCCGATCGTGGATGGCCTTGATCATCGCGGTGGGATCCGGATAGCGCGACGCTTCGAACTCGTGGTCGCCCCATCGATCGATCGGCCAGTACTGCCAGTCCTGGACGATGACGTCGAGCGGGATGCCGCGGCGGCGGAATTCCGCCAGGGTTTCGAGCACTTCGGCCTGCGTCTGGTACTTGTTCTTTGACTGCCAGAGACCGAATGCCCACGCCGGCAGGAGCGACGCGCGGCCGGTCAGCGTACGATAGCCGGCGATGACCTGATCGAGCTCAGGTCCGTAGATAAAGTAATAGTCGATTGCGTCGCCGACCTCCGACCACATCGACGTCGCCGTTTCGGGCGCCGGCGTCTTCCACGTGAAACGGAGGGTGTCCCCCGTACTGTTCGTGACTTTCAGGCGGTATCGCTGTCCCGCGACGAGCTGCGCCTTGAACTGGTCGTAATCGGTTGCCCAGTTCTGTTTGTAGTGATCGATCTGCGGCACGTCATCCAGCCAGACGCGCGTTGTCCCATTGGAATACGCCTGGAACTGGTAGTCGCCGGTGACGGGCGCGATGAGCTGTCCTTCCCACCCGAGTCCGCCCTCCTGCTTCGACACGTCCAGCAGGTTCGTCGCGGGAATCGGCTCGAACGGACGGAGGTCGCCAAATCGTGAGGGCGCGGTGTTGTCCCACAGCACGCCGTAGCCACGGCTGGAGACGAACATCGGCACGTGCACAACGGTATTGCGCTGCCAGAGATCGAAGTCGTATCCCTTGACGTTCAGCTTGCCTTCCTGGCGCTGGCCAAGACCGTACAGGGATTCATCGCCACGAGCCTGCCAGAGCTGCTGCACGTGAAATGTCTCTTCGCCCTGCACGACGGCCGGAGTCAGCCGGTGCCCACCTGACGCTTCCGCCAGAACGATCGTGCCGGTTGAATCGGCAAAGCTGACCGCGCCGTCCGACCGGTTGACGATCGCGCGGAGCCTCGCGGTCGCGACGGTGATCGTCCGCGCGTCCGACGTCAGGGTCCAGCGCGGGGTCGGAACCGGACGTCGCGCTTGCACGGTGCTGCTGAACGGATTCAACGCCGCGGCCTCTGGCGTTCCGTCCGGTGCCACAACCATCGGATTGGCTCGGAACGTGCGCTCCCTCGCGAATGTGACGCGGACAATCCTGTCGGTCCTGACCTGAAGAGTGAGGAATCCGCCTGCGCGTCTCCAGACGGATGCCGTCAGGCAGCCGCTCGAGCTCTCTGTTAGCGGAGGTCTGCTGCTGGCTTTGCGGGCTCGCCGCCCGAAGGTGGACGGTACGCACGACCAGTGGGATGACTGAGACCGCACCGGCGGCCACAAGGGCGGGCCAGATAGCAGAACGCTTCACTCGAGACCTCACGGCCCGGACAAGATACTTCAACCGCACATTGTGCCTACCGACACGCCTGACTCGACAGCCTAGGCCGCTCGTCCGAAGGGCATCGACGCGCCCGCGCTCTGACTCTCGATCTCTGAGGACCGTTAGGGGGTCGACGCGCATCGCGCGACGCGTGGGGACGTAGCAGGCGAGGAACGTCACGACGCACATGATCATCGACACCACGACGTAGGTGGTTGGATCGAGGTGGCCGATACCGTGCAGTTCGCTCGCAATCCAGCGGGTCGTGGCCATGGCCGCGACGACGCCAAGCGCGATCCCTGCGACGCAGAGCGTTGCGCCTTCCTTGAGCACCAGCCAGAACACGTCACGTCGCCGGGCGCCGAGCGCGAACCGGATACCAAGGTCTCGGGTCTGCCGCGAGACCAGGAACGAGAGCACGCCGTAGACCCCGATGCATCCCAGCACGAGCGCGAGGGCGGCCATCGATGCCAGCAGCGACGTCGTCGCCGCAGGGGTCGCGACCGCGTCGTCGATGACGGACTGCACCGGCCGGACCGCACTCACGACGACTTCCTGGGCACCCGTCGGGAGGGCTCGACGGACGAACGCCTCGAACTGGCTGGTGTTGAACGCCGTGCGTGCGACAAGCGTCATGTCTGCGGGCACGCGTCCATCTTCCTGCGTGCCATGGCTCGCGAACGGCACGTAGACCGTTCCTTTCATGTACTCGGGAATGGTCTGCAAGAGACGGTAAGCCTGCACGTCGGCCACGACTCCGACGACGGTCCGCCACTGCTCCTCGCCGATGAAACGCACTCGGCGATGGACGGGACTCTCGTCATTCCAGAACCGACGCGCAGTTGACGCGTCGATCACGACGACGGGCGCTCCGTTGATGTCGGCTCGGGTGAAGCTCCGGCCGGCCAGGATCGGAATCGTCATCGTCTCGAAATAACCCGGGGTGACCACGTTCAGCGAAAAGAGCGGAGCCGCTTCAGACGCGGGAACGGCATAGCCCTCGATAGCCAGTGATCGCTTGGCGACGGCGCCCGTAAGCGGCAGCGTATTGATCAGAGCGGATGCTTCCACGCCGCGCTCGCTCCGGATCCGATCGTCGAGCTCGTGGTAGAAGGCGAGGCATCGATCGCGCGATTCACACGTTGACTGCGAAGGACTTATCCGCGTCTCGACGACCCCCTCCGGCCGGAAGCCGGGATCGACCCGCCACAAAGACCACAGACTTCTGATCAGGAGCCCAGCCGCAATCACCAGCAACATGGCGCAAGCGACTTGCGCGACCGCGAGAGCTGATCGGACCGGCGTGGTCAAGGCCGAGCCGCCGGTTCGCCCGCCGGAGTCGAGCACGCTTCTGAGCCGGAACCGCAGCGCAGTTCCGGCCGGTGCGAGGCCGAAGGCACAGCCAGTCAGAATGGAGATGATGCCTGTGTAGAGGACGGCGCGGACACTCACGTGCGTCTCGAACAGCCGCGGCGTGTCCGGCGGCAGAACAATCTTGAGAAACGACAACGTCAACGCGGCGACAAAGACGCCGGCGATGCCGCCAAGGCCTGCGAGGACGATGCTCTCGGTCAGGAGCTGGCGCGCGATTCGACGCGGAGACGCGCCGATAGCGGTTCGAACGCCGATCTCGTGCTGACGCGCTGCCGCGCGCGACAAGCTGAGGTTCGCCACGTTTGCGCAGGCAATCACCAGCACCAGGGCCACGGCACCATAGAGGATCCCGAGGCGCGTCTTGAGGCCGCCGACAAGTGCGTCGCTGAGCGGGGTAACGACGATCTGCGTGTTCCAGTCCGCCGGCATCCGCCAGGGAAAACGCGGGCCGATTCGCGACTGGAAAAGGCGGAGGTCGGCTGTTGCTTGGGCGAGCGTCGTGCCGGCGTGCAGGCGGCCAACGATCGGCATGAAGTCACCGGCCCAGTACGTCTTGGTGTTTCGCGAGTCGAGACCGAGCGGAATCCAGACGTCGGTTCGCGAGGAGGGAAACTGGAACGACGCGGGCATGACGCCGACTACCTCGCGCTGCGCACCGTCGAGCTGGACGAAGCGTCCCACTATCGCCGGATCGCTTCTGAAGCGCCTCACCCACAGATCGTGACTCAGGACGACAACGCCGTCGTCTGGCACCACGTCTTCTCCTGGTCGGAACCATCGGCCCAGGGCCGGTTGCACGCCAAGTATGGAGAGCAATTCGGCGGATACTCGCGTGCCGGCCACGCGTATCGGTTCCGCCGCACCCGAAAGCGTCAAGCTCTTGCCTTCGGCGAACGCGGCGACATCGAGGCTCCGAATCTCCTCGCGCATCGCAGCAAATGCGCCGTTCGGATAGCTGGCCTTGACGCTGACGAGCTGTTCGGGAGCGGCGTACGGAAGCGGCGCGAACAGGATGCCGTCGACGAGGCTGAATACCGCGGTGTTGGCGCCGATGCCCAGCGCGAGCGTGAGGATCGCGATGGTTGCAAACGCCGGCTGTCGGAGCAACACGCGCACGGCATAGCGCACGTCACGCAGCAGGTTCTCAACTCCGCTGACGCCGCGGGCGTCGCGGCAGCGTTCCTTGGCGATTTCGATCCCGCCGAACCGTTTCCGAACCTGGCGCATCGCCTCGTCTCGATCGACGCCCATCGCCGTCAGCTCGTCCACTTGCTGCTCCAGGTGATACCGGATCTCATCGTCGAGATCGCGCTCGACGTCGTTACGTCTGAAAAGCGAGCGCCACTTGAGCGGCAGTGAGTAGAACCAGTGGTCGAGGCGCATGGCTGCTCCTCACGCAGAGCGAAGGTTGACGACGTGAGTGATTGCCGCAGACAGCCGCGCCCAATTCTCCGCTTCCCGGTCGAGATGGCGGCGCCCCAACCGGCTCAGTGCGTAGAACTTCGCTCTGCGGTTGTTCTCGGTGGTCCGCCACGTCGCCGTGACCCAGCCCTCCTGCTCGAGCTTGTGGAGCGCGGGATAGAGCGAGCCGTCGCTCACCTGGAGCACTTCGCCCGACACCTGCTTGAGGCGCTGACTGATCGCGTGGCCGTTCATCGGTTCGAGCGCCAGGATCTTCAGCAGCAGAAGATCGAGCGTGCCCTGGACGAGATCCTGCGGTTTGCTCATTCGTGTCCTCGGTTACCGAGCGCAGCATAACGCCACTCCGCTCGGTAAGCAAGGGGAGCCGGTGGGGTAGATGACCCTATTTCTGCGGCAGCGCCTTCCTCATCCGCACGTTGTCCGGCAGGCTGGCCGGGCGCTCGAACTGGTAATCGCCCGGATAGTTCACATCGTCGAACGTTTTCAGGAACTCGATGATGTCGTATCTGACCTCGTCGTCGAGATCAGGATAGAACCACCATTCGTGACCCGAGTTCCAGTTGCCGATGAATCTGGTGTCGTAGGTGAACGGCTTCATGCCTGGCGGCGTCAGGAAGCGCGGACCGTCGACGACGTACCCGAGTTTCGCCGGATCGTATTCCTTGGTGCCCAGCTTGAACGTGCGTGGACGTTGATCGGCGGGGTGCAGGAGATCGTAGACGCTCGGCACTGACCCGTTGTGCAGGAACGGCGCCGTTGCCCAGATCCCCTTGAGCGTCTTCGCGCGATAGATGCCGTGATTGCGCGTGTCGTAGAACTTTGCGTAGTCGAGCAGCGGCGTCCGGTACTCGGCCGTCGGGCGCGTGGCCCGTGACTCCCAGATCGGCCTGCACATCAGGCGGAATGTTGTGCTCCGCGTAGTAGGCAGCCTTGACCTTCTTGACGATCTCGAACGCCGCTGTCCCGAACGGTTTCGGACCTTCGGCCGTCATGACCGTGCGTTCGAAATTGATCGCGGCGCTCGGATCGGTTCCGACCACGTCGAGAGCGAACAACTGATACTCGTTCAGCACGCCGGTCTTTCCGTACGTCTCGTGACAGAGCGCGCACGTGCGATCGAACATTTTCTTCCCGCGCTCGGCGCGCGCGCGGTCGATCGGCCCGAACAACTCCGCCGGCCACACCGGTGACGTGAGCTTGTACTGCAGCTCCTCCATCGCGTGCAGATTGTCGACGCGGACGGTGCTCGCTGTAGCCCTTGTCGGGCTGCATCGTCGCGCCCACTCCGAGCGCCTGACCGATGTTGCGCTCGATGACCGAGTTCGTGTTCACGCCCCACTGGAACCACGACGTCCGCGCCATGCCCCAGAGGTGCGGAAAGCTGACCGGCGCGTCGGCCGGAAGCACGTTGATGCCCTCGGTGAAGTCAGCGCTCTTGTACGCCCCGAACAGCTCGTTGCGTCCGATGCCGAACGCGTCGTTGCGCCCGTAACCGTCCTCGGTGCCGAGCGGCTGCGCCTGGACGACCAGCTTCATCGCGCCGAAGCCGTGCAGCTTGTCCATCAACAGTGACCGGTTCGCGATCGCCATGCGCAGTCCGGCGAGCACGCGTCTCACCATCCCAGGCTCTCCGGCGTCGAGGACCTCGGAGGTGTCATCCGGCGGCGCGGGACCCGCGGCGGCCTGATGGACGACTGGGTAGTCCGGGAGCGGCACGAGTTGAACGCGGCGCCAGCGATTCAGGAAGCGCAAACGCCGCTGCCTGTTTTCCGCCGTTGCGGTTGTCTCGTCGACGATGGCTTTGATGAACTGGTTGATGTACGCCATCGATGGACCGCCGTCCATACGGAACGCTCGTCCATTGAAGTGCAGCTCGCCGACGTGGCATGCCGTGCAGTTCAGGCCCATCATCTGCTGCCCGGTCAGCTTGCCGTAACCGGCAGTGACGCCGACCGGCAGGCCGTAGGGGTTGTAACGGCTCGGCGGATCCGGGAGCAGTCCGAAGCGTTCGACGTTCTCGAGGAATGGCCGGTAGGTCGGGCGTCCGTCAGCGTCCGTTACCACCTGTTCGAGCGCGAGCAGCCAGGCGATTGGAAATGCCTCGCCGCCTTCACTCAGATGGTAGTACTGCTGACGCTCTTCAGCGGTGAGTCCATTTGTGCCGAGCGGCGTCGGCGGATATTGCAGCCGCTCGGGAAGATCTCTCGTGACGGGCCAGAGCGCCCAGCCGAGCGCCGCGGCGAATACCAGGGCGGCGATACCCATCGCCGTCCAGGCGAGATTTGGACGACGCTCGGCGGGTGTCCACGCACTTGCCGCGACCGGCTGAGCGAGGCGGGCGGCCCTGCTTTTCGATTCAGCGTGCCAGCGCGCGCGGTTGATGCTGCCGATCGGCCGCGACTCCGGCGTCGAGTGCTCCGTCACGTCGATCGAGAAGGTTTCGGACTCGGCAGGCGGCAGCACCGACTTCGGCAGCAGCCGCAGCCGCGCCACGACGTGAAACGGGGACTCGCGTTCGTTCCACTCGATGTCGGCGTTCTCCACCCAGAAGGCCGGTTCCTGCGTCTGCCCGCGATATGTCATGCGTGACGGCTCGAGGAACTGCAGGGCGAACGCGAACTCGCTCATCTGCGTGTCTTCGTTGACGTGCCGCACGAGCTCGTCCTGCAGCCGGTTGGGACCCGGTTGAAGGGGGCGCGCCGGGTTCTGTTCGGGAATGGCCGAATACTTGATGGCGTCGCGAGCACCGTGACGGAATGGGACCGTGCTCCAAAATCGAAGCTGCTGGTACGGCAGCCGCGGCGAGCCTCGTTTCTGCTTGCCCCCGAGGCGAATCGTGCGCAGCAGGCTGGCGAAATCGCTGCGGGTCAGCGATCTGAACGCCTTCCACTTCGCGCGCAGGCCTCGAGCCGACAGCACGCGCACGGCCACCGCGAACGCATGTGCGTCGTTGATGGGGAACGTTGTCGCGCTGTTCATCGAAAAGTCGAGGCGCGTCACCCCCGGGAGAGCCGCCGCTGTCGTGTCAATCGAGAACGACATCGCCCGGACATCCGCCAAGCGGTCCTGGCGGTGGCCGCCATCGGCGTTGGCGAATCGCACTGTGGCCGGATATTTTCCAGGCACTCCGAAGATGCCTTGCGCCAGACGAGCGGCGTGTGCGGGGTCTCCCGGAGCCTGGCGGAGATCGAAGACCTCGAACTCCGCGCGCACGCAGATGCCCTTCGCGTGCGTGCCGCGCGAGAGCGGCCGTTTTTCGTCCTTTGCGGCCTGTGCCTGGATCGCCAGTATGCCGCGGACGATTTCATCGATGTCCGCCGCTTCGGTCGGGCTCTTTCGCTCGAGACCAACCGGGTCGACTTCTTCGTCGACGAACGTCATCTAGGGTCTCCTTCGAAATCAACTCCCAACGCCCAACTCCCAACTCCCAAAAGAGAGCCGCTCGAAAGAGCGGGGTGAAAGACGTACCATGAAATTTGCCTGGTTCGATTTTTACCCCATTGTCTCGACCGGCTCTCCCTTGGGAGTTGCCCAGCCTCGCCGTAGCGCGCTCGATCCTGTGCGCGCGGAGGCGGGGGCGTTGGGCGTTGGGAGTTGTCAATGCGCAGCGACCCGCGCTCCGCGGCTGCGCAGAGATCCCACGCGTCCCCATCAACCAGCGTTCCGGCCACCGACATGATGCTGTGATAGCCGAGGGCGCGGTAACTCTCGAAGCGATCCTCGGCGAAGAACTGGTTGCCGGTCGGATCGTGAGGAAACACCGGGTGCAGCGCGGCAAAGTTGCGAATGTCGACCGACTCGTCGCCTGACATCGTCGCCTTGACGTACAGCAGCCGGCCGGGCGGCGCGCCCGCGCCGTCCACTGCACTATAGTGAATCGTTCCGAGCACGGCGTGGACGTTGCTCACGCCCTGGCCAGCCCGAGTCATGTCGATCGCGCCGAATTCGATGGGGATCCCGAGGTCGATCCGAATCCTTCGCAGTGCGTTCGACAGGTCCGCAAACGTGTAGTCCGGATCGCAGCCGGCGTCGGAGACGATGATCACGCCGCACCGGCGGACCACCATCGACCACAGGCCGAGATTCTCGAAATGCCCCCCGTCCGACAAGTAGACGTACGGGTTCGTGTCGGTCTCGAGTCCGAGCAACTCACGAACGAACGGGCCCACGCCGAGCGCGGGATCGCTTCGCTGCCACGTGTCGTCATCGCTCGGGTTGCCGAACCAGAGACCGAGTCGCGCGTTGGCAAGGGTCAGCAGGAACGCGCGGGCCTTGGACGAGTACATGCCCAGTGCAGGACTCGCGGCCGCTCCAGACACGGCGAGCGCCGTTCCCAGCGACAGGCCGGTGGCGGGTCCGCCTCCATCCGATCCGTACCTGGATGACTGACGGTAGCCGAGCGCCGAGCTTCCAACGTGCAGAGGGGAGAACGTGAACGCGAACGCTTTGCTCTCGTTCCGTCCGTACTTGGTGTCTGCGACGTTGTTCAGCGTAGCGTTGATCACCTGCAGCGGACGCACGTCCGACAAATCGTGGACCCGCAGGTCGTCCGAGGGATCGAATCCCGTGAAGGCGTTCGGCTTTCGATCGGCATGCGAGGCACCGAGAAACGTTCTCACGAGTCGCTGGCGGTACATGCCATGGAGTGAGAAACGGTTGACGGGCACGAACCGGCTCACGAGCAGTCCCAGGGCGAGTAAAAACGCAGCGAACTTGAGCACGTCGTCCAGCTGCGCGCTCTCCCGGCTCGGGTCGGGCGGCGTGAACCCGCGAAGCGCCCACGCGTTGAACCACGCCACCGTGGCGAGCAGCACGACGATGGTGAGCGGGAGGGCGATGCGCTGCAGGATCAGCCGCAGCCTGGAAGGCCGGCCCGCCACGCCACCAGTTCGCGCGGCGAGGCCCGCGAGCGAACTGACCAGGGGAATGAGGATGGTGACCATCGTCGACGACGTCAGATGATCGAGTTGCAATGCCGCCCCGGCGGCCTGCACGGCCATCTCCACGAGGTCGGCGAGGTAGAAGACGAGCACACCAGCCGCCATCCAGAGGATCCCGGCAATCGACAGCCACGCCGCGAAACGGTTCCACCACTCCAGCGCAGCGTCGGTCAGCTCGCTGCTCGCCAGGCCCAGAAACGTGGTGTTCGACAGCAGCATCAGGCCGAGGATCCCCGGCACGGCGAACACCGCGTAGGACTCGCCCAACGGCTCGCCGAAGTAGAAGTAGTTGTGTGCGAACCAGTAGGTGCCGAAACCGATGATCGGCCCGGCGATGAGCGAAGCCGCCACCGTGCGCGCGCCGGCACGCATCCGGACCGCGCGATCGGTCAGAAGGCTGCCCGCGTCGAGCACCTGATTGAGTGCCGCCGCTCCGATCAGCAACAGCACGATGCCGGCCACCACTTCCACGCGCAGCGGGGTATCGGAGCTCCAGTCGACAGCCCAGATCAGTGCCGCGGCCGTGATCGCGGCGGCCGCGATCGTTGGCACGGCGGTGCGCAGCCGGGGCCGCGCCAACGCGCCGATGATCAGCCAGCCGGCCGCCGGAACCACCGCTGATGCGAAGAGTGCAGCGGCTTCGTCAGGTTCGCAGGGGTACGCCGACCAGAACAGCGTGAGTGCGACCGTGCCGACAATCGTTGGCCCAACCACGAACGACAGAAACCGCCGCTGCGACCAGCTGTCGCCGCGACCGACGAAGTTCATGACGACGTAGCCGATCGCGACCAAGAACATCGTCAGGGCGAGCAGTGCGAGCCAGAAGGGCGCGGCGTCGGTCGGCAGGCATGCTGTGCCCGGTGGGGCCATGACGTTCTGATCGATGATCGACACCATCGCCAGGTAGATGCGCGGAGCCAGCAGCACCGCGGCGATGAGCGGCAGCAGCACCAGCCAGTTGAGCAGGAGGTTCCGCCCCATCGTCGCGAACAGCGTCCAGAGGTCGGCGGACACCAGGCCGCCCTGGGGCGCGAGGTAGCGGCAGGTCGCGCGCAGCCGATCGACAGGGGAGGAGCGGGCCTCATCGCCGCGCATCGCGCCAACCTGCGCGGGATCCAGCCCGCGCATCACCTCGTCGCGACCGTCGCGGTGCAGCCACGATGTCAGCCAGCCGCCGACGTAGCCGCCGCCCGACACCGTGGAGAGGTAATCGAGCTTGCCAAGCACTCCGATGCGCGCGAGCGCCTGAAGCACTCCCAGTCCGAAGGTTGCGCTGCGGATTCCGCCGCCGGAGAGGCACAGCGCTGTGGGCCGGCGCTGATGAATGAGGAGATGGAGTGCTTTGAGCCGTTCCAGATCGTCGGACGGCAACCCGGCCGGTTTCGCGCCGTAGAGGGCCTCGTATTCCGACTCGAGGACCGCGCACCACTCGAGCGGCGCGTCCGCCGGGCTCGCCGCAGGATGTTTCATAGGGGGCGCGTCATTCTACGCCAACGGGCGCTTTGTAGCGTCCGGCTTTAGCCGGACTTTCGATGGTCCGCCTAAAGGCGGACACTACATCAATCTGCTCAGGATCACGAGGAGAGGCACGAGGACGACCGGACCGACGACGACCATCGACATTCCCCATCGCGTCAACAACACTCTCAGTCGGGGCCGCTCGTCCTCTGCAGCCGAAGCAATCAGCGTCGCCCCGGTCGTGGAGAACGGCGACACATCGACGATCGAGGCGCATGCGCCCAACGCGCAGATCAGCGCCCAGCCTGCGATGTCACCTGATGTCGCCAGCGGCACAGCCAGCGGAACCAGGGCCGCGAGAATGCCGGTAGTTGATGCGAAGGCCGAGACCAGTCCCGCTATAGCGCAGATGAGCAGTGCGGCCACGAAAGGGGTGCCGACGTTCATGGCCGAGTGCCCGAGCAGATTGACGGAGCCCATCTTCTGCAGCACGCCAACGAACGTGACGATGCCACCGACCATGAAGACCGTCGACCAATCGATCTTGGGGATGGCAAGCGCCCCGAACTTCGGGTCGATGAGCGCCAATAAAGCCCCGAACCCGAACGCGATCACGCCGATGTCAGGATCGATCCCCGACGCCGCGCACGCGATCACGCTGACGACGAGCCCAATCATGCACGCCATCGTCGCGATGTGGTGACGTTCGAGCCTGAGCCGCGGACGCGGTTACTGTTCTTACGCCCTCAAGAGCCGCAGCAGAGGTCATTTCGACTGGGTGATCTTCCCGGGACGACGCTGACGGCTGTCGCGACGAGCACGACGGCGCGACGGACACGACGTCAAAGGTGGCTGGCGTCGTGCTCGTCGTGGCCGTCGTGATCGTTCCGGCTAGATCGTGGGCCGTCCACATTGATCGCACGCCCACGGTGCTTCCCGAACATGACGAGCGCGGCAATGACCAGCGCGAGATTCGCGAGTGTGACCACGGCCAGGAGGGTGAACGGGTTCAGATCGATACCGGCCTCTCGCGCGATCCGATAGCTCACGATGCCGAAGAGACTCGTGGGCGCAAACCCTCCGGAGCTAATCCCCGCATTGATCGCGACCGCCATCAACACGGGGTCCATGCCCGACCGCCTGGCGACCGGCATGCCAACCGGCGCCAGCACCAGGCCGCCTTGAGGCGAACCCATTGCTGCCACGGCACCGGCCAGGCCAAAGAAAACGAAGGGCAACACGACTGGGCGGGAGCCTGCGTGGGCGACGACGGTGCCAATCAGGCGGTCTATGGTGCCGTTGACCTGTGCAATGCCGAAGAAATAGGTGACGCCTGCCAGCAGCACCATGATGTTCAGAGGAAAGCCGCCCACGACCTCCCTCAGCGGCATGCCTGCCAGCAGGACGCCAACGGCGCACGCGGTGGGGAACATCAGGATGCCCAGGTGCACCTTGCGCACTGTCGCGACCGCGAACACGGCCACGAAGATCGCAATCGCGATGACAGGTGCTGGCATGTAAAGGGGACTCGGATGGCAATGATATACGCCCTTGCCCATCGCCCATCGCCCATCGCCCATCGCCCATTGCCCATCGCCCATCGCCCATCGCCCATCGCCCATCGCCCATTGGAGGTGCTCTGCTAGAATCGGGGCCCGCGCCGAACATGCCCTGGAACGCTCTCTATCAGACGGTCCCACTGCTTGCGTTTGCGTCGGCCGTTGCGCTGGCACAGGGTCCCCTCACCGTGGACGACCTGATGGCGCTCCGCACGGTGACCGACGTGCGTATTTCGCCTCACGGCCATCAGGTGGCTTACGTCGTGTCGACGCCGTCATCCAGGACGGATGCACACGAAGCGGAGCTGTTCGTGGTTCCGGTTGGTGGCGGTGCAGCCCTGCGGCTGGCGAGCGATGTCAGGCTCTTCAACCGTCCGCTGCCGGCGACCGAGCTGCGATGGTCGCCTGATGGCTCGCGCGTCACGTTTCTCGCGTTCGACGAGGGCGGCGTGCCGCAGGTGTATGCGGCAGGATCGACCGGCGGGGCCGTCTCCGCGCTGACGTCCGCAGCCGGGGGCGTCGCCACCTATGAATGGTCCCCCGACGGGTCGCGCCTCGCGTACATCGCGACCGACGCTCCGTCTGAAGAGGAGATGAAACGGCTCCGCGAGAAGACGTTCGTCATCGAGGTCGGCCGGCAGGAAAGGGCGCCGCGGGTGTGGGTGAAGCCGGTTCAGGGTGCCAGCGCCAGCGCCGTCACGCCTCCCGATCAGTTCGTGTCGGGTTTGACCTGGGCGCCTGACGCGAGTCATATCGCGTACTCGGCCTCGACGCGGCCCGGACGCGGTGCGCAGTTCGCCACGCGGATTCATGCCGTCTCGCCGAACGGCGGCGCGACCCGCGTCATCGTCGATCGTCCCGGCATGAACATGTCGCCGGTTTACTCTCCTGATGGCAACTGGATCGCGTTCATGTCCAGCCGAGGCCGAGCGGCGATGCTGAGCACGTGGGGCCTGCACGTCGTCCGGACGACTGGTCCGGAACAGGGACAGATCCGGGATCTGAGCGTCAAGACGCAGGCCTGGGCCGGGATGTTCGTCTGGACGGCCGACAGCCGGTCGCTGATTCAGATTCCGCAGGGAGAAACCGGACGCGGCGAGCGCATGTTCGAGCAGCCGCTGTGGCGCGTCTCGATCGAGACCGCCGATGCGGAGCCACTGCATCCGGGACCTTACGTGCACTTCTCGCCGAGTGTGAGCCGTGACGGCACGATACTCGTGTCCCGCGTCGTCGAGCCCCGCACCATGGGTGACATCGAGGTGATGAACCTCGCGACGAAGGCGCGGAAGCGAATCACTGACATCAACCCCGAACTCGCGACGCGTCCGCTCGGCGACCTCCGCGCGATCGCGTGGAAGTCATTCGACGGATCGGACATCTGGGGACTGCTGCTGACGCCGCCCGGCTATCGCCCCGGCGCTCGGATTCCACTCGTCGTCTATTGTCACGGCGGCCCCACCGGCGGCTTCACCTATGGGATGTTTCCGCAGTTCATGCACCGGCCAGGTCAGATCGAACCGTATGCCGTGGAGGCGATGGCAGGTGAGGGCATTGCGGTCCTGATGCCGATGCCGCGCGGCGGATTCGGATATGGCGAGGACGGCTACCGTGCGATCGTGAAGCGATGGGGCGTCGACGACTACAAGGACATCATGGCTGGTGTCGATCACGTCATCGGTCAGGGCATCGCGGACCCGAACCGCCTCGGCGTGATGGGCGCCTCATACGGCGGATTCATGACGCCCTGGATCCTGACGCAGACGGATCGATTCAAGGCCGCGTCGACAGCCGCCAGCGTCACGGACCTGACCGACATGTTCTACCTGTCCGACATGTCCGAACCGATGCTGGAGTATTTCGGCCTCCCGTGGGAGCATCCCGACCTGTATCGTCAGTATTCGCCGCTGACCCATGCCGCGAAGATCAAGACGCCGTTGCTGATTCAGCACGGCGAGAACGACCGGCGGGTTCCGATCTCGCAGGCGTGGAAGCTGTACGAAGCGCTGAAGCGATTCGACAAGACCGTGGAGTTCGAAATCTACCCTCGCGCCGGTCACGTCGTCTACGAGCCGGACCTTCAGCGCGAGCAGATGCGGCGCAATGTGGAGTGGTTCAAGCGCTGGCTGAAGTGACGTCACACGTAGGTTCACAACGGGGGTTCATCACGAGGGTTCATCACGAGGGTTCATGACCATGGTTCATGACGGTGGTTCACAGGGGGCCGTAGCGTCCGGCTTTAGCCGGACCTCTGCGCCACCACCTCGTAATGCGCTGCTTCGGCGTCATAATGCGCGAGGTATTTTCGGCGTTCCTCCGGAATCACCGCGATCTCGTAGTTCTCTCCTGCAATGGCTCGCACGTCGTCGAGCGAGTCCCAAAGAATGATCGTCATGAACTCGACCTCGCTGCCATGCGGACGCCGCAGCAGATAACTTCCTCGAAATCCCCTGGCCTGGCTCAGGCCAGGCAGCAATTCAGGCTTCAGCATCGATTCGTAGGCATCAGCGTGCACGGGTTTCGTATACCCGCGCCAGACTCTCGCAATCATCAAGCCTCCCACTATAGAGTATTCTGATCGGGACATCATGGTCGACGTGGCTGTTATCCGGGAGCTCTATCGCAGCAGATGTACCACGTTGTCAAGCATTCGCGTCGATACTTCTCTATGAGCCAGACCTCTCTCATCACCATTCTGATGTTTGTCGCGGGTCTCGGCAGCGGCTACTTCGGCAAGCAGGCCATTGGGGCACTCGCCGCGTCGATAATATGATGGCGGCTGAGGAGCCGACCCATGAAGAAGACAGCGAGCGCCAGGTTCAGCATCAAGAGCTGGGACGAGAAGCCGTACAGCGAAGGCGAGGACCTGCCGAAGATGACGCGCGCGAGTGTCGACAAGACGTTCACCGGCGATATCGACGGCGAAGGTCACGTCGAATACGTGATGATGTACCGCAGCGACGGGACGGCGGCCTTCGTCGGACTTGAGCGGATTACCGGGCGGATCGCTGGCAGGAACGGCAGCTTCGTGCTCCAGCGCACGGGCGTCTTCGAAGACGGCCAGGCGAAGGAATCCTACTCCGTCGTCACCGGCTCGGGGACGGGCGAACTCCGCAGTCTCCGCGGCGAGGGCACCTCCTCGGTCGGTCATGCGGCCGACTATCCCTTCGCGTTGAACTACGAACTGGACTAGACACCCAGAAGTGGACGCTTCGCCTCGCTGCTGCCGCAACATCCTGGCGCCCGCGGTGGCGCGGAGACCGACCTTCCTGTATAAAAACGGGAGGTCGACGGAGTGGTGAAATCGCGTTCCGCGAGCACGCGCAACGACGACGTTCAGCTGCACTACGAGGTGCAGCGGTCGAGAGTCGATCGATCCCGCGCACCAGGCGTAACCTGATAGACTCCGCATCCGGAGGTTCTCCAAATGCGCGCAATCCTCCGTGTCGTCAGCGTGACGCTGGTCCTGGTCACGCCCGCATTCCTCTCGGCTCAAAGCGGACCGCTTCCGCCGCAGGAGCCCACGGCTCTCGTCAACGCCAACGTCGTCAACGTTCGTGACGGCACGATCATTCCCAAAGCCACCGTCATCCTCCGGGATGGCAAGATCGTTTCCGTCGGATCCGCAGCCGCGCCGTCCGGCGTGACGGTGATCGACGTCCGCGGCCGTTACGTCATTCCTGGACTCATCGACGCACACACGCACATCGCGAACTTCCGTGCCGCGCGCACGGCGCTCGAATCGGGCGTCACGACCGTGCGCAGTGCGGGCGTGGCGAATTACCTGGATGTCGGCCTGCGCGAGCTGGTGAAGAAGGGCGCGGTCGCGGGCCCGGACGTCCTCGCCGCGGGTTATCACGTCCGTCCACAGCTGGCCGAGGAGGCATTTCTGTCCGACCCGGTGCTGTCGCCATTCATGAACGGAAAGGTGACGACTAGCGACGCGATCAGGCAGGTGGTGCGAGCGAACCTGTCGCACGGCGTGGACTGGATCAAGACGACGTCCACCGAACGCGCCGGCTTGGCGGAAACCGATCCGCGGCGGCAGCTCTACACCGATGCCGAGGTCAAGGTGATGGTGGAGGAGGCCGCTACGAAGGGCATTCCAGTGATGGCGCACGCGCATGGCGAGGAGGGCGCGATGGCTGCGGTGCAGGCCGGTGTCCGAAGCATCGAGCACGGCACATACCTGTCGGAGGATGCGCTGCGCCTGATGGCGCAGAAAGGCACGTATCTGGTGCCGACGTATGCCACCGTCGTCGATCTGACCGAGCCTGGCGGCGACTATGACAACCGCGACCTCCTGCTGCGCGGGCGTCACATGCTGCCGCGCCTGCGCGAGACCGTCCAGCGCGCCATGAAACTCAACGTGAAGATCGTCACCGGCGCCGATACGAGCTACGGTCCGGCGAGTGTGACGCGAATCTCCCACGAGGTCGCCGCGTTCGTCGACATGGGCATGCCGCCCCTACAGGCTCTGCAATCCGCGACCACCGTCGCCGCTGAATTACTGGCGATCGCGCCGCGCGTGGGCGCGATTGAAGCTGGTCTCGAGGCTGATCTGGTCGTCGTCGAGCGCAATCCCCTCGAGCAGGTGCGCACACTTGACGATCCGCTGCTCGTTGTCAGCAACGGGCGTGTGGTGGTGAACCGGCTGACATTTGGGAATCAGGCGGCTGGGTCGAACGGGGGGCGCGAGCCGTAGCGGTCTGAAGATGAGCGGGGGATCATGAGCGTCATGCCAGGCGACGGAGACCGCCGGCGAGCTTCGCAGATGCCGACGTCGTGTCCCGTCGGCGCAGTGAGTTCGAGAGCTCTTCGTCCTTGCCTGCCACGCTCTGATCGTAGCCGCGGGGCCCATGCTCGGCGGCTGCGACATGCGACCGATTCTGCGAGACGCGGCCGAGTAGCCGATCGCGTCAACCACACGCAAGCTCGGCGCTAATACTCGGCGATTCGAACGCCGGTCCGGAATCGACCTCGATCATCGTTTTCATCAACAACAACGGCGTTGCGCTATATCATCGGAAGCCGTTGCTCAGCTGTAGGAGGGTGCTCGCGTCACCGTTGGGTGCGCACACGCAATGCGTGGACCCATCGCGGGTACAGAACGAAGAAGTCCGTGCGCTGCGTCGCTCCGGGAAGTGCACTCCCGAACCGCCGAGGAGGCAAAGCCATGGCAGCGGCTGACGAAGTTCTCGCCGAGATTGTAAGCGCAATCCTGGATGGAACTCCGGTCGACTGGGAGTTAGTCGATCGCTTGACGGATCCGCAAGACCTGGAGCTGGTCAACGAGCTCCGGACGCTTGCGCTCGTGGCCGACGTCCACCGCAAAGATCCGGACGCGGCGGTGAGTTCCGCGGACCCGCAGCAATGGGGACACCTGACGCTGATCGAACGAATCGGAGTCGGAGCGTTCGGGGAGGTCTACCGCGCCCTGGACACCCGGCTCGATCGCGAAGTGGCCCTCAAGATCCTTCCCGCTCATTCACCGGCCGACGAGTCGCGTGCAGCGTCCATCATCACCGAAGGCCGTCTGCTCGCGAAGGTTCGGCACCCCAACGTCGTCACCATTCATGGAGCCGAGCGAATCGGGGATCAGATCGGCTTGTGGATGGAGCTGGTCGAGGGACAAACGCTGGAGGAGCTTCTCACCGCAGGCAAGCGATTCGCGAGCGCAGAATCGGTGACCATCGGCGTCCAGCTGTGTCGGGCCGTTGCGGCGGTCCACGGCGCAGGGATAGTACACCGCGACATCAAGGCTCAGAACGTCATGCTGGCCGACGATGGGCGGGTTGTGCTCATGGACTTCGGAACGGGATGGGACGTTCGCAACTGTGCGCAGGCGGCCGTCGCCGGGACGCCGCTCTATCTTGCCCCCGAACTCTTTGCGGGCGCGCGTCCGACGGTTCAGAGCGACATCTACAGTGTCGGCATCCTGCTGTTTCACCTCGTTACAGGGACTTACCCTGTTCGGGCGCGAAGTCTTGACGATCTTCGTCGTGCCCACCAGAAAGGCGAACGTGTCGGCCTCACCGCTGCGCGGGCGGATGTCCCGGCGCGGCTGACGCGCATCATCGAGCGGGCCACCGACCCGCGTCCCGACCGCCGGCATCGGAGTGCGTCGGACTTTGCCGAGGAGCTGACGGCGACACAGAGACGTGCTCGCTGGCGCGGGCGTGCTGCGGTGCTGTCGCTTTCGTTCCTGGTCGCACTTCTGGCGTCCGTGCCGGCCGTTCAGCGGCTTCGCGGCAACGCCGCTGAAGCGGCGGCCGCGGCGGGCACCGCTCGACCTTCCGTCGCGATTCTAGGGTTCGGCAACAAAACGGGACAAAGCGACTGGGCCTGGGTGTCAGCCGTGCTGTCCGAAGCGCTGACGACCGAACTGGCGGGCGGGTCGGCGCTGCGCGTCGTTCCCGGAGACCGGATCGCGCTGATGAAGCTCGATTTTTCGCTGACCGATGCCGATCAGTTCGGCGGGCAGCTTGGTCGTCGGGTGGGCACGTACCTCGCAAGCGACTGGATCGTCTCGGGGACCTACTCGCTGTCGGGACGCGCGCTGCCACAACAGATCCGGGTCGAGGTGCACCTGCGGCGCGCGCAAACCGGCGCCACGATGCTCAGATTGAGTGAAACGTCCGGTGTGCACGAACTCTCGCGGCTGGTTCGGAGAGTCGGGGACGACGTGCGCGCGCGGATGGGAGCCGAAGCCGGTCCCCTGTCCGAGCCGCAGACTGCGCGGGCGGTGCTCCCCGCTGACGCGGAGGCGGCCCGACTCTATGCCGAAGGAATGGTACTGATGCGCCGGCGCGACATGCGCGCGCGCAGGATGTTCGAAGAAGTGGTCGCCAGGGAACCGGAGTACGCTCGCGGGTATCTCGCCCTTTATAGTGCCTGCGCTCTTGCCAATGATGCCGAATGCGCGAGGAAGGCTGGGAGGGCGGTGATGGCGCGAGCGGAACAACTCTCGCCCGAAGAGCGACTCAACATGGAGGCCCGAGTGGGTGCATCCTTAGGGGATCGCCCACAAGCGTTGGAAGCCGCCAGGACTCTCTTCGACTCGTACCCCGACAACGTCGACTATGGGCTGAACCTCGCCACACAACAGTTCAGTCGCGGGATGCGACAGGAAGCCCGCGAAACCCTGGACAAATTGCGCGCCTTGCCGACCCCGTTGTCCGATGATCCCCGCATCGAGGTGCTGACTGCTTTTCAGGCCAACAACTCGCGCGAATACGAACGTGCGCGCGACGCGGCGACCGCCGCCGAAGCGCAAGCCGAGGCAATCGGCGCGCGAGCACTGGTGGCCAATGCCATGCTCGAGCGCGGCATTGCGCTGGACGGCCTGGGTGACACTGCTCGCGCCTTGCAACTGCTCGACCGTGCGGGAGCGGCGTCGTTGGCGGAGGGGGATCGCCGCAGAGCGGGGACGGCTTTCATGGTGATCGGAGACCGGTTGTCGCGTCAGGGCGACACGCGCGGAGCGCGCGCGTCGTTCGAGAAGGCCGCGACGGCGCTGCGCGGCAGTCCCTCGGTCGAGGCCGGCACGCTGAATCGAATCGGGCAGATGCTGCTGGTGACGGAGGGGGACCTGGAGTCCATAGAGGAATTACACGGGCGGGTGACTGCACTGATGGAGACTGCGAGCGAAGGGAGTCGACGAACCCTTACGGTAGCGGCGTCGCGCAGCGCGCGGACACTGGCGGGGGCCCTGCATCAGCGGGGTCGCCTCACTGAGGCGAGGGCGAGACTCGACGAGGCGAGGCGCTATGCGTCCGAGGCGGGGAACAGCCAGGCGGAAGCCTTCGCGCTGGACGCGATCGCGCGCCTGCTCGTGAATCAGGGTGATTTGCGAGGCGCGCTTGATCTGACCCGGCTCGTGATATCGGAGTTCAACAGAACGAGGTCGGCCGCCAGTCGCAGCCCGGCGATTGCGGGGCTGACGACCCGCGCAGTCGCGTTGCATCAACTGGGCGATCTCACGCCGGCTGCGCGCGCCCTTGACGAAGCGGATTCGGTTGCGCAGGGATTATCGGCTCCCGATCCGGTCCAGGACGCCGAACGGAATCGCACGCGCGCGGCGATTCTGCTCGATGCAGGTCGTCCCGTGGATGCTGTGGGACTGTCACGCCGCTCCGTGGAAGCGTTTCAGGACAAAAGCACCCCTGCCTTACAGGCGAGGTCGCTCGATATGCTCGCGCAGGCGCACCTGGCCGAGGGCCAGCATGCCGAAGCGCATTCAGCGCTGACACGCGCATCGTCGCTGCCGATCGCGCGCGCAGATCGACATCTGGGCTTGTCACTCACGCTGACGGACGCACGTCTGCAACTCGCGCGAGGCGCGGCGGTCGATCCGAATACGGTCAGGAAGAGCCTCGACGACGCGCGGCGTGAAGCGGAGCAGCTGGGTTTCGTCCTCCTCGCAATGGAGCTCGAGATGGGACAGGCCCAGGCCGAGATCGCCTCAGGACTCAAGGAAGCGGGCCGCCGCCGGCTGCAGTCGCTCGAACGCCGCGCCGCTTCGCCTGGTGCCGGTCTGCTGGTCCGTCGAATCCGCCACCTGGCGAACCAGCTCTAATCGCCGTCTCCCTTTGACGATGCCCGCCGTATAATCCACGGCAATCCTTGTGGCCCTCACCCCTGGCGCTCACCTTGATCCTTACGAGATCCGCTTCGCTCTTGGGGCCGGCGGGATGGGCGAGGTGTACCGTGCCCACGGTCGCCCGAACCAGCTGCTGATGGGGCTTGGGGGGCGGACGCTGCTTCACGAGACTGCGCCGTGATCCTCTCGAAAAGGACCAGCAGAAAGGCGGTCAATGTCACAATGTATGAAGTTCGCATCGACTGGTATCTCCTGATGCAGTACGCCGAATTGCAATGCAATTGCGGGACCTCTCTCGGCGTTGACGCCATACGTCTTCTTAAGTGGTAGGAAGTCATGAAACTGGACTCACGGTTCCTGGGGTTACTATTTGTCGCGCTGGCCGTGTGGGTACCCGCGATCGCGCAAACGCCCGCGCAACCAGCTCCGCCCGCGCGTTCGCGAACCGCCGAGGCCGCGGCACCGTCTCCAACCGCGCGAGTCAAGCTGACGGGGCTGCCGCACTTTGGAACCGTCAGCACTCAGCTCTTCCGCGGCGCGCAGCCAGAGCACCGCTGGTTTTGCCGAGCTGAAGAAGCAGGGGATCGACATCGTCGTGAACCTGCGGCACGAGCCCGACGAGATCGCCCGCGAGCGCGGCCTGGTGGAACAACAGGGCATGGGGTATGTCAGCATCCCTTGGCGCGGGAAGCAGGACCCGAAGACCGAACAGGTGGCGCAGTTCCTGGAGCTTCTTCGCGCTAATCCGAACAAGAAGGTGTTCGTCCACTGCGAGCGCGGCGCCGAACGCACCGGCGTGATGGTCGCCTGTTATCGCATGAGCAGCGAACAGTGGACGCCCGAACAGGCGCTGAACGAGATGGAGGCGTTCCGCTTCAGGGGCTTGCGGTTCGGCCACCTGAAGAAGTTCGTGCGCGCGTTCCCCGGCCTGCTCCTGAATGACCCTTTCCTGAAAACCCTCGCCCAGCCTTCAAGCCTGCCGTAAGCGGCCGGCAGCGGCTTCCGACGTTCGGGATCCGGTTCAGGTTCTAGAGCGTCGTGAGGTGCGCTTCCGAACGCTCGGCTTTGCCTGCCGACGTTTTCCGGTCTTTCTCTTGCTGGTTTTCCTTTTGCTGGTCTTCTTTGCGCTGGTCTTCCTCTTGCGGCTCTTTCGTCGTCGCGCCTCATCAGCGCGGACGGACTCGTGTCCTCGCTCGAACGTCGGGTCCCCTACCTTCTCGAGCCCTGGCGCGCCCTCCGGGGACACGACCGGCCCGGTCACACCCAGTACGGTCTTCGCTTTCTCATAGAACTTTTCACGATCCGCCAGGCCGTTGAATCCGCCGTTGATGCGCCGTGTGATCTCTTTGAACGCCTCGCGTGTGACTCGATCGGCCAGCTCGTTGAGACCCTTCTTGGACCAGTACAGACCGGCAACTCTGAACGCGACCTCCGGCAGTGCGGCACGCGGGGGATCGGCGATCAGGTCAACGCCGAGGAGATCGCCGTAGCGGCGGTAATTGGCACGGCCGGTGATTTGGATCGGTCCGCGTCCCTTGAATCGCTTGCCGTCACCTGTCTCGGTGTTTCCGAGATCGGTTGCCAGCTTGCCGGGCGGCTCGTATCGGCGCTGAGCCGGAGTCGGCCCCCATATCTCCTCCATGAACCGGAACTGGCCCGACTCGTGGGCGAGCTGTGCGAGGAATGCGGCCGCGCGTGGCGGCCGTTCGATCGCGAACTCGCCGATCGCTGCTGTAAGAAATGGGAAGAGCGTCGCTCGTTTCGCCGCTGGCAATTGCGGCATGATTTTCTGCAACTGCTCGGTCGTGAGCATTTCTACCCCTCCTCGCGCTGAATCTGTACCACCTTACCCAACGCAGTTCAACGGCGACATCATGCGCACGCGTGCAAGTCACGACATGACGTGGGTCGAGACCCCAGCCGTTTCACTCCAGAAAGCATTCACTTTGATCGGCATCGCAGGTATTAATACCGATCGTTGCCGGAGCCATCGAGAGGAGTCACGCTCATGAATCTCGAAAGACGCAAGCAATTCAACGAGCGCTTCTTGCAACGGCTCCTCGCGCGTCGCCCGCAGGATCGGTCGGAGATCGAGCAGCGCCTGCAGCAGGAAGAGCGTCGGGTGGTGCCCGAGTCTGCTTTCGAAGATCTGACGCTCGACCCGACCGGGCAGATTCGCCGCGATCCACGCGACTTCGCGCTGGAGACGATCGTGAACCGCGAACGGCCGGTGTTATTCGTGAGGGACGGACAGTTCGATCTGAATGAGGTGACCGCGTTAGGGCCTGAGGCCGTCGATCTCGTCGATCGGATGAGGCAGCAGGGGAACCGGCTGTTCTCGGTGTTGCCACTCATTGGCCGGATCGACGTGGTGAACTTCCCGAACGTCGACTATGTCGGAACCGGCTGGTTCGTCGACACTGACATCATTGTCACGAACCGTCATGTAGCCAGCTTGATAGCACGGTGGGACGGCCGCAAATTCGCATTTACCCGCGGCATTGGCGGCCAGACGATTGAGTCCTCGTTCTGCACCGCGCACGAGTTTGACGATCTTGCGCCTGATGCCTCGCGAATGTTCAACGTGACTGAAGTGCTGTACATCGAACGCGACGGTGGTCACGACGTTGCGTTCCTGAAAGTCGCTCGTCATACCGACGGCCGCGGTCCGTCGTTCATCTCAGTGGCGGAAAGCGATGCGTCCGATGACGTGCCCGTGTGCGTGATCGGCTATCCCGCACGCGCACCAAAACGTGTGATTCCGGATCAGGAGTTGATGAAGAAGCTCTATCGGGATCGCTTCGACGTCAAACGCGCGGCGCCTGGATTCACGAGTGGACACGAACATGCTTCGACCACGCACGACTGCACGACGCTTGGTGGGAGCTCCGGTTCAGTCGTCCTCGAGTTGGCCATGGGAAAGGCGGTCGGCTTGCACTACGCCGGCATCTACGAAGAGAACAACTTCGCGGTCCCTGCGTCGGCGTTGACCGATTACATCAAGCGCAAACGATGGAACACTCCACCGAATATCGAGACACGCCGGTCGGTGGCCACGACAGTTCCGTCGGCGCCGAGCGCTGTGGGCTCTCCTGCGAATGGCGACCGTTCGGTCAGCATTACGATTCCCATAACCGTAACAGTAACGGTCGGTACGCCGCAGACAGCGGCCGCGTCGGCTCATACGGCCGCCGCTCAGGCGCCCGTTGTTGACGTCGCGCGGGTGGAAGAGGTGTTGCCGGACTTCTGGGATCAGCGCCCTGAAGGCGTTCTTGCGGCACGCGTCGGCTACTTCGATGAAGACGGCGCGATCGGCGACATACCGTGTATCGCGGCGTCAGTGAAGCCCTCGCAATTGGCGAGTTTCGAGCTCGGCGGGCCTGCCCAGTACAAAGGAGTGCCGATACGCTATGTGCCGGCGACTGTCGAAGAGCAGGCGCAGGCATTGCCGACGTACGAATCGGTCGATTCAATCGCGTACGACGACAGCGCGCGCACCGGCGAGGCATTTTCGTTCGCACAGGTGAACGAGCCGATGGAAGTCACACTCCACGTTGGACCTGAGTACTCGTGGGAGGTTCTCGAGAAGTTTCTGAAGGACTCACGAGGCTCGCTTGTGTCCGCGATCTACGAGTTTCACGCCGCGCACGTCAAGGACGCGATTGAGGCTCGGCTGGAGGACGGCGGCTCACTGACGCTGGTGATGGACAACGCCACATTCGGAAGGGTGCACGACTCTGCCGACTCCTTCGACCGCGTCGCCGTATTCAAGGATTGGGCGACGCGATTTTCGTTCGAGCGAATTGTTGTGCCAGAGGGAACTCGCGGCCTGATCTCCGATGCGTATCACATCAAAGTGAGCGTTCGAGACGACGACACGTTCTGGCTGTCTTCTGGAAACTGGAAGGCTGGCTCGAGCCAGCCGATCATCACGACCACCCAGCTGGATAACGCAGTCGACGAAGACCTTCCCGGCAATCGCGAATGGCACGTCATCATCAAGCACAAAACGCTCGCGTCGCGGTTCCGCAATCACATCCTTCAAGACCTTCGGCGATCGGAAACACTCGGAGGCGGCGCCGTGCCGCCGGCCTTGATGGACGAGACCTTCGTCGACATCCCGATCGAGGAGGCGGTGATCCTCGAGAGAAGGCCGCCGGACCGCGTCCTGAAACCGAAGACCATCAACCGAAAAGTCAAGGTGCGCCCGCTGCTCACGCCTGACCAGGAAGGCGCCATCTACTCTGAGGCCGTGCTTGACCTGATCGAGTCAGCGCGCACCAGCCTGCTGTTTCAGATTCCATACATCGGAATGCCGGCCAACCCGCGTCAGAATCGCGGGTTCATCGACGAACTGATCCGCGCGCTCACGGCGAAGTTGAAGTCGCTGGACGACGCACGAGTCCTGCTCCGGTCAGGCGGACAGAAGTTTTCGGCACCGGCGCACGCGGCGTGGTTCTTCAAATCGAAAGGCGTCGACATCACCAACCGGCTGCGCGTCATCGAGGATCACCACACGAAGGGCATGATCGTGGACGGCCGGCATGTGCTGATCGGCAGCCACAATTGGAGCAAGCCAGGCGTGACCTTGAACCGGGATGCGTCGCTGTTGTTCGACGATGAGGAAGTGGCGCAGTACTACACGGACGCCTTCGAAATCGATTGGAACCGCGCGAATCCCGCGCGCCCGAAACGCTTTCTCAAAGAAGCCGTCGTGCTCGAAGCGGTGGGCGATGCGCCGCCACCGGGATTTCAGCGAGTGCCGCTGTCGGAACTGCTGCAGGAAGACGATTGACTATTGCTTGACGGCCGTACTCGGAGGATCCGCGGGCGTCTCCCCGAGAAACGAGACCGTCACTTTCGGCGCCGACGTCGGCGACAGCTGGCGGACCTGAGCCGCGGTGTTCGCGGGTGCCGAAACGATGCAGCGATACCGGCCTGGGTCGAGCACACGCTGAATGATCTGGTCGCGGTCGCCCAGGACCGTCGCTCTGTCGACGACTTCCGAGTCGAATCCGCTTGGCGCCGCCCCGGCCTGGCCCTTCACCCGTCGCAGTTCCAGTACGTACCGGATCCGCACTGTCGGGACCGGATTGAACGGCGCCCAATCGAACACGGCAGGGATTTCGACAGCAACCGTCTGACGGGCCGGCACGTCGAATTCGTAAAGCGCCGGAAGCCGAGCGGGAATCCGCCACTCGAGCGTTGGTTCGTTGCGCGGCTCGAGTAGCATCGATGTCGGGCCGACGGACCGACAACACGTTCAGCGCGACGGGATGTTCCATCCGCGAGCCGCCCTTCGCACGTGTTGGAGGACCGCCGACTCGAACCACGTATTCGCCAGGGGAAAGGACTCGTTCGATGGTTGGCTCGTCCGGCCGTCCCTGATCGATGAGTTCGGTGCCTTTGAACAGTTCGAGTCGCAGCGGCTGGTCAGCGCTGGGGCTGGACGGCTCCGAGTTGTCCACTTCGGCGGGTTCGGTGGGTGCTTCAGCGATAGGCTTGTCACGGCGCGAGTCGGCGGCCCGGAGGATTTGCGGGCTTGCGCTGACCAGCACCGCTGCCGGATTGCGCACGACCAGCTTCTGCTCCGTGGGGACCTGCTCCAGAAGGTGGACCGTCGAGCCGTCGCCGAAATCCGCGTTCTTCGTTGACGGCTCTTTCTCTTTGCCGGCGTTCAGTTCGAGTTTGAGCGTGTACTGCCCCTCCATGCGCTCGCGGTCTGGAGCGTCGGTACCGAGTGAACGGCCAGCCGCCTGCAGGGCCCGCACATCCAGCACGAGCCCAACGGACGAGAACCGGCCAATTCCCGATGTTCGATCCGGGGAGCCCGCTTCCAGCGAGTAGCACCCCCAGCCGAGGTACCGATCGATTGTCGGCCGATCTTCCTCGCCGACCACACGGCGATTCGTGCGGCGTGTGCAATCCGGCTCGCGTCCGCCGGTCACCGGTGCCCGGAGTCCACTCGATCAGGGTCAGCGACAGATCCGGCCTGGACCCCGCGCTGGGGCTCTCCACCAGCTGTTCCGGAATCGTCGCAACAACGCGCTGTGGAAAGGCCACGCGGAAATCTCGTCGCGTCGGCAAGTCGGTAATCGACTGCAGCGCCGTCACGGTCTGCCCGGGTGGCGCCATGTCGATTCGGGGCTTCCAGGTTCGCACGTCGTCGATGACCAGCGCCAGCGCCATTCCGAGTGGAACGAGCAGCGCAACGGCAAGAACGCGCCTCGGAGTGATCGTCGTACGGAAAGACCGGTACAGCTCCGCAGGATTGCGCATGGCAGTTGCCCGGTTCGCATCCGATGCCCGCGCGGCCTGGCGCGGATCCGCGGCAGCACGCGTGATTGGAAAATGATCGACCAGTGAGAACGCTGACGCAATCGCCGCCGACGTCGGCGTGAGAAACAGCCACATGCCTTCAATCAGCCGCGACACTTCGTCGATGTCGGCATGCGGATGGAGACGCCGTGCGAGCCACAGGAGTACCGCTGTGGTCAGGACTCCGCACGAGGCTCCGACCAACGTCTCCAGCACACCCCTGACGCGACGGGAGTACCAGAGGCGTCGAAACGGGGTGACATCTGGCAGCTGTCGCTCCCCGCCGACGAGGCCAAAACCCAGGATCGTGCCGAGGCGGATGATCGCGACGAACACGCTGATGGAGAGTGGCGCTGCGACGAGCGCGACGATCCAGTTCGTCAAACGATTGGAGAAGGAGATGGACGCGAGCAGGATTCCAACACCGATCAGCGCGGGACCCAATACCCAGGCCGCCGCGGCGAACGCCTGTTGAACCGCCGCCGCGCCGCGATCGTAGTGAAGCCAGATCGGCGACAGCCGTCTCACGGCGGACGCCGCCAGAGCGACCGACGACACGAGCACAGCCACCACATACACGGTGTAGAAGGTGGCGGCCGGTTGCGCCTCGAGCGTTGCCGCCAGGTGGATGCTTATCAGACTCGCGCCTGCCGCCGCCCACGCCGTCACAGTCCACAGAAACCCGGCCGAGAACCGTCTCGCCTCCCGGGCGGCAGCATCGCGCGCGAGTGAGCCAGCCGTCGAAAGGCGCCGCCGAACGTCTCGCACCAGGGCGTGAAAGCCGCCCGCTCCCGGTGGCGCTTGAGGGCTGACACCGGCCTGAATCGTCCGGTAGTAACCGAGGGGCGACCCAGTGGCGCGAAGACGGCCGAGCAGCGCGTAGGTCTGATCTCGCGTCCACTCGTGCTGGGAGTGCAGGCGTGCCCGAAGCGCGCCGGCGGCGCGGAACATCTCGTCGCCTTTCAACTGCGCAAGTGCCGCGAGTGCTCGCTCCATGTCCTCCGGCCGATGAGCGTTCTCGGCGGTGAGAGCAATGAGCGCGTCGAGTGATTCCGGATTCCCCTCGCCAATGCCGCGCAATCGCAGACGTCCCCGGCAATACCGTGCGGCGTCACGCCGTTCGGCAAGGCTATCGTGCTCGAACGTGGTCAGTCGCCCGTCGACAGCTGCGCGGGCGGCGCCGTCGAGCGTGGCCAGATCGCGTTCGATCTGATCCACGATCGACGCGTCCTTCTCGGCGATCCACATGTCCACGAGCGCGCCGGCAGCTGCAGGGTAATCCGTGGAGACGACTGCGAGTGCCGAGGCGGCATTCGCGCGTACCTTTCGGATCCAGATCCACCATGTACGGACGGATGACGGCAATCGGATCGCGCGACCCGCTCGGTTGGTTCGGCGTCGGCACCGTAGGCGTTGCGGACTTGACGGCAGGCATCATGACGGTGCCCCAATCTTTCTGGCAATTTCAAGGAACGTGGCCCGATCGAGCACTTCTCGCGACGCGATGAGGCTCCGCGCGACCCGCACGGCTTTCTCCTGGGTGTCCACAAGCGTCAGTTGTGGCAGCAAGGCGCGCAGCTCGGTCGCGGAGAGCAGCCGGCTCCCTTCGAAGCCGCTCGAGCTGAAGAGCGCTTCGAGCGATGGGTGGCTCGTGCTGTAGCGAATCGCCCAGTCTCGCAGCGTCTCAGGCGCCACGTGATGGAACACAGCGTTTCGGAACATCAGTTCGTTGCCGGCATCCGACCAGCGGAGCAGCATCCTGTGCTGATCGAGCGTCTTGAACAGGGACACAGGCAGCGCCTCGTGAATCGACCCCTCGAGACGGGCCTGGAGCGCCCTCAACGAGCGCTCGACACGCGCGTAGTCGGAGTTGCTCGTCAGCTCTTCGAGGATCGGCTCGATCAGGAACTCGTGCGTGATCTCGTAGTAGTCGCCGTCCAGCTTTCGCTCGCGGCGAACGATGCGCCGTTTCTCGAGCCGGTCGAGCAGCCGTGCCCGGTTCGCCCAGTTGCGGCTTTCCACTTCCACCAGGCGCTTTCGCTCGACGATGTTGCGTGTGCCGCTGAAGGTGATGAGCGGCGACAGAATGTCGAGGATTTCGAGGACGTCGAATGGTGTCAACGCCGGCTCGTCCGCCCGGCCGGGATCCCGCAGGAACTCCTTGAACGAGGCCCGTAACAGCTCGTCGACGCCGCCACCGAGGGACCGTTCGTCGATGGCGCTCGTGCCGTCCGCCGCCCCTTCCTGTTTCTGGAAGTTCTCCCACATCCGGAAGCAGACGATCTGGAGCGGACCGGGTTCGACCGAATCCTCTTCGAGCGCCAGTCCGTTCACGATCGCGTTCACGCACGACGGCAGGATGCGATAGTCGCGGCGCTTGATTGGTCCGTCAATCGCTTCTTTCGCTTCGTCCATCGAAAGCCAGCCCAACCGGTAGAGCGACGATTCCAGCTCGGGCACGAATCGCCGCAACCGCCCGAGTCGTGCGAGGTACTCTTCCCGCAGCGAGAAGACGTATCGAATCGGCAGATCCACGGCATTGCGATTCCAGGACGACGAGGCGACGTACAGCTTCTGGATCTCGTCGAACAGATGCTCGCGGAGATGCCAATCCAGGGATGGCGATGCGCTCGGCAACTGTCGAATGCGCGTGGCACGCGGACGGCCTGCGAATCGCGTGAACACTTCCTCGAATTGATCGAACAAGAGGACGAGGCCAAAGCAGGATCGCGCGGCGCCGTAGGTCGCGGTCAGGTTTTCGTAGAACGGCCGCAGGCCTGCGGGTGAGGCGTGCAGCCACGAGACGATCGCGCGGTATGCCGAACGAAGTTGCGAATCCGACAGGATGGACCGAAGCTTGCCCAACGCGGTTGTCAGGCTCAGGTTTTCTTCAGCGCCGCGGTCGCCGAGGCCGGCGTAGCGCAACGCGCCGAAGTGGTCGCTCAGCCCGATGGGCTCGACCGTTTTGCGCAGTACGCGGCACAGGTACGGAGTGGCATACGTGAAAGGCGGCATGATGCCGTCTGACGATTCGAACCGCACGCTACGGACCGTTCCGCTCGCCACGGTGTTCGCGTCTGCAACGGGCGACAACAGTTGCCGGTGCAGGGCGCCGGCTACCGGAACGGAATCGAAGGCCTCGAGCAGCGTTTCGATCGTGTCCTCCTCCCGGAGCTTCAGCTCCGCCATCGTGTTGTCGAGAGCGGCCACCTCGGATTCGAGCGGTGGAAAGAGCGAGTGCAAGGTGTCGCGGCGAAGCGAGTCGACGGGTTCGTCGCCGGGCCGGGATCGCACCGTCAGCCATCCGTGCGCCTCGAGTGCAGGGATGATGCGCGCGTTGAGCAGCGACGTCTTCCCTGCTCCTGACGGCGCATGCAGCACGGTCAGTCGCGTTCCCAGAATGCGCGACGTGAGTTGCGCCGCCTCTCGTTCGCGCCCGAAGAACAGCGTCGCGTCCTCGACCTGGTAGCTGTCCTGTCCCTTGTACGGGTTGTCGCGATCGACGCTCATGCCGACCGCCTCAATTCATCGCCGCCCAGCCGGCGCTCGATCTCTTCGAGCAGCGTCACGCCTTCGCATTCGAGCGCTTGCATCGAGAGGTGGCCCCAACGGCCGATCAGACTTGCCGAGAGCGCCTTTTCCATCTGGTAGAGCGCGTCAGCATCGACCGGCAGGGGGTACTGGACCGCAAACCGATCGATGTTGTTGCGCACCAGATTGTGGAAGAGCGTCCGGCGCAGATGCCGCATCGCTGGGTCCGTCCAGTAGTATCCGAGGAGCAGCAGCGGCTTGGTGGTGACGCGGCCCGTGATGAACGGCGGCACGGCCTGCAACTCGAACACGTCATAGTGATCCGTCGAAATCGCGCAGCTCTCGTCGACGTCTTCGGATCCGTGAAACTTGTAGAGAATCGGATGATCCGGATTCCCTTCGAACGTCAGCTTGTCGATCGGCACGTCCGTCACCGTCAGCTCCTGCATCGCCGCGTCGGCCGCGTGCCAGTCGCTGGCACCCACGTCGAAGGTAGCCTGCTGCCCACCCTCCAGCTGAACGAGAGCCTCACGAAGCGGGCGAATTCTGAATTCGGTCACGCCGACCGGCGGAAATGGACTGCCATCGTTCTTGCCCGTGCGATACTGCACGACTCGCGTGAACGACATGCCGGCGAGCAGGAGCGCACGCTCGAGCATCACGTCGTGGTTCGTGGTGACGATGAGCGGTCGGCGGTTGACGTCCTGCGTTCTCGGCTTGATGCGCCGCTCAATCGCGCGCTTCACGACGCGTGCGATCGCCCGATGGGTGGCCGGCAGCTCCGACGCAGCGGTCAGTTCCTGGCGCACGACTTTCTGCAACTCGGGGTCCGTGTTCTGAATCGCGTAGTACATGCCCGCCAGATCGATCGGCGGAATCCAGGCTCGTTCGCCCAGCGCCAACCCGATCTTCCGCAGCAGCGTACGCGACACGGAGTAGAGGGACGGCTGCCGCGCGGCAGCCGGACCGAGGATGAACACGACCTCCTGATTGATCAGCCAGCGAGCGAGCTTCCGGCCGGCCTCGTCGATGAGCGGGCTCGTCGGCCGCCGCGTCACCTGATCCGCCCGGTTGATCGACGTATCCGGCTTGATGCGATCGCGAAGCGCCGTCAACGCGTTCTCATCGTCCAGGCTCGTTCGGAACTCGACCCATGTGCTTGGCTGAAGAAACGACGGCAGGCGTACGCGCTCGCGCGCGACGCGCAGCAGGATGGGGAACACGGCGCCGCGGGCCGCTTCCAGCTCCGGCGACAAACGACTGTCGGATCGTCGGCCGGCCAACTTGCGGCAGTCGCTTCGCTGATGCAGACCGCCGTTCGTCCGAGCTCGCGCCGGGCCAGCTCGAGGACCGTCTTCCAGGCATTCGGTGGGACCGACTCCCAGGATCGGGACAATACGCGCACATTCGCAGTCGTGAGACGTGCGATGAGGTCCTGCGCGATCTGCGCATCCTGCGACAGATAGATGAACGCCGCGTCGTATCGGACGTCCGTGCGCGGCCGCGTGGCGTCGATCCATCGGCGCATGTCGTCGCTCAACTCGGCCGATGTCACGAGTTGGAGCAGCCGTCGTGCAAACATGACGACCACCGGCTGTTGGTCGCCATTGGTCGACGCCGGCGGGACGGTGGCCAGCGCGTCGACAAGGTCTCCGCACCGGCGTGCGTACACGTAAAGCGCCTCTTCACGTCCGGCCGGCAATGCGCGCCGCCATTGCACGGGAATCGCGACCGCGGGGGCTTCCTGCTCGACCAGCTTGACCAGCTCGTCCCACTCGAACTGGCCCTTCTCGAGAATGGCCACGAACCACTCCCTGTCCGCCGGGAGCCTGTCCGCAAGGAACGCCTGGACGCGGTGGTCGTCTTCCTTCGCAAAACGCAGTTTGCGAACGAATTCACGGACGCGGCCGTTGCTCTCCAAATCCTGCTGAATCAGTAAGAGGACGTCCTGGTACCTGTCGGCGTGATATTGGTAATAGTCAATGTAGAGCTTCGACATCAGGAACTGCGCGAACACGGCGGGCCGCGGGTACACACGCTCGACCAGCTCGAGCAATTCACTGCGTTCGTCGGTTGTGAGTTCCAGGTTTGCCATGTGTCAGCCTTGCCCTCGAATGAACGAGCGGCTATCGTGATGCCTCATGGCGCTCACGACGAAGCAGCGGCTCGAATTGGCCACCGCGATGCTGTCGGCCTTCCCCCGCCAAGCCGATCTCAAGCGAATGCTCTACCTGCGGGTTGGTCGTTCGCTCGATGAGATCGCGGGCGAAGGCCCGACGAGGGAACTTGTCGTCGAAGTCATCCAAAGCGCGGAAGCCGAGGGGTGGACGCGCGATCTCGTCAACGGCTCGATCGAAGACAACCCCGGGAACGAGCTCCTCCAAGGGTTCTACGACACGAGCTGGATCGCGCTCGACACGCCCAAGCGGAGCGCGCTCGAAACCATCATTCGCAAAGGCGTCGAATTCCTCGACGTGGATCCCTGGATCGATCTCCTGATCCAGATGTCGCGGCGCGTCTGCCGCATCGAAGTCGAGACACAGATGGACATTGGGTTCGGCACAGGGTTTCTCCTCGGCCGCCCGGATGTGGTGATCACGAACTATCACGTGCTCGCGCCGGCGATCGCAAAGCAGCTGGGCACGCCCGGACCGCAAGGGAGGCTCGCGGAACCAGCCAAGGTCAGATTTCGATTCGACTATCGCAAGTTGCCGGACGGATCGCTGAATAGCGGCAAGATCTACGCGCTGCATCAGAACTGGCTCCTCGACTGGAGTCCGACGAGCAAGGCCGATACATCCGGGACCGGCACGGCCGCAGCCGACGAGCTCGACTACGCCCTGGTACGGCTCGCCGCGCCCGCTGGGAACGATCTCGTTCCGCAATTGGGTGGAGCCTCGGCGCAGCGCAAGTGGGTGGATCCGCCGGCCACGCCGGCGGCGCTGGCGGAAGGGGCGCCGCTCTCGATCCTCCAGCATCCCGATGCCGATCACTTGAAGCTTGCGCTCGAGAGCAATGCCATCGTCAAGGTCACGCCGACGCGGGTGCAGTATCGGACCAACACCCTCGGCGGGTCGTCGGGCTCGCCGTGCTTCACGCAGAAGTGGGAACTTGCCGCGCTCCATCACCGCGGCGACCCGAAATACCCCGACCTCGGCGGTCCGACGAATCAGGGCATCCCGATCGGCGCCATTCTCGCGCTGATGAAGACTCGGGGCACGGACAAACATCTGGTATCGCCCCCTCCCTCAGAGCGGGTGGGCAGTTAGACGATCTCGTTCTTCAGAATCTCCTGGCCATTGGCGAGCAGGACCCGCTCGGTCAACCTGGGCCCGTTCAGTTCGAGCGTCATGAACCCGTGCGGCACGAATCTGTCTTCCTCGCCGACGATGTCAGGGTTCGGGCCGTCGAGCGCGAGACAGGATGGACTGTCGCTCGTCGCGGCGAACCGCTTCCACATCACGCTGCCGACGCTCCGTTCGGTCGGCGCGTCTATCACTTCTTGTTTCCGTGGTTCGGGAATACCGCCGTTCCCGAGGCACCGGCCCAGCAAGCCGTAGCGCGGATGCGCGTCGTAGATCACGGACTGATGCTCGTGGCCCCAGGTACCACGCCTTGATCGCCTTGGCGTCCAGCAGGTGGCGCAGGGCTGCGTCCAGTTTCGGACCCTGCTTGCCAAGGCGCGAGAACAACTGCTGATGGGAGAACAGCACCAGCTTCTTCGCCTTCCCGCCGTTGGCCGCGGTTGATTGCTTGATCACCAGGTTCAGCCAGGCGACCTGCTCGTTGTCCATGTCGTGATCGACATAGGCCGTGTCGAGCACGACCAGGAGCCAATGCGCGTTTTCGAAGGCGAGGTAGCTGGATTTCTGTCCAATCGCCGGCAGCGCGAGTGCGTAGTAGCCGAACCCGCCCGAGTACATCTCGTGGTTCGAGTTCACGGCGACGGTGCGTTTCCCGGCCGTCGTTGGCCACACGTTCAGGAAGCGTTCCTGCACTTCGTCCTCTGTGCCGGAGTAGTAGACGTCCCCGAGGTGCATCAGCAACTCGAAGCCGCCGATCGTTCGCATCTGCTCGGCGATCTTCGGCGCGCCGTACAGGCCAGTGCCCCAGTCCGAAGCCATCGCGATTTTCGCGTCGTCCGAGAATCCGATCCGGCGTCGTCGTCGTGGGTCGTACCATCGGATGCGCCTGGGTGCGATCGATGTGGTCGAACAGGCTGACAATCCAGCCGATCCAGTCGCCGCCGCCGAGGCCCGCGCCGAATTTGACCTCGAGGCCGCCGGACTCGAGCGCGCGCGCATCGTCTGCCTGACGGGCGAGCTCGCTCTGCAGGATCGAGACCTCGCGGTCGGGCACGGTGATCATCAGCTTCGATCCCGTGTCGGCCGTCTCCTGCCGCAGCCGTTCCATGATCTGGTAGTAGCGCTCGACGCGTAGCCGCTCCTCCGGCGTTTCGACGCCGCGGCGCTTCGATTCGCGCCCCTCGGTAATCGGTGGCTGGAGGCTCTCGAGGGTCACGATCCTTTCCCGCACACCACCTGCGACTTGCTGCGCCATAGTGACCCCCTATTGGAAGTTGATCGCCGCCTTCTTGATCAGGTCGTCATCTCGCAGAGCCCAGAGCGGCACCGCATGGTTCTTCTCCAGGAACCGCCCGCCGAAGTGGAGTCCCGAGTACCCGATGCGTCTCGAGGTCCACGACCGGCGACCCCGAGTTGCCGCCGAGCGTCGAGCAGTCGTGATGGAACTCGAAGGCCGCCAGAGCTTCGCCCGATCACCTCTCCCGGCTGCAGCCGTTTCACGTTGTAGATGTCCGCGAAGATTCGCTTCATCGGCTCGGGATCGTTGCGGCGGCCGTCCCACGCGGGATAGCCGATGACGTAGACCTTCGTCCCCTTCAGCGTCGCCGGCGGCTGCCTGGCGACCGGAAGCGGATCGGGAAGCGCGTCGGGGCCGGACACCTGCTCGACTCGAAGGACCGCCAGATCGTGATTTTCGTGAATGCCGACAATCGAGATGACCTTGAACGTCAGCGGCGCTTCGGAGTTGAGCTCGGCGCGAAGATTCAGGCTCGCCGTCATCGGCGCGCGAAACGTCCACGTGTTGTCGTTGCCGGGCCGCGAGAACTCGACCGCGACGTGCCGGTTCGTGATGATGGTGTCCTTGCCCGCCAGCCAGCCCGTACCGAGCCAATCGAGGTTCGGATCGTTCGACACTTCGACGCGGCCGACGCGCCGGATAGACTCTTTGATTCGATCGCGCACGTCCTTCAGGTCCGCCCACAGCTTCGGCGGCTCCATGAAGTCACCCTCCTGAATCAGGATCGCGGGTCTTCCGGCCAACAGGATGATCGCCTCGAGACCTTTCTGGTCCTGATCGGAGATGTCGGCGTCGCGGCCCATCTCGACCTTCTTCATCGCGGACAAGCCGTCTTTGAGTTCCTGTTGCGACTGCAGAGCCACCGCGCGATCGACAGGCGTCAGCTCCGCCACCGCCGAGCCGGCGCCAGCCGCTCCCGGGAGTGGCATCGAGAAGCCCTCGAAGCTGTCGGTTGCCGGATGTGCGGCGCGAGTCATCGACGCCACCGCCGACTCCACGGCGTCCGCGGCGATCTCGTAGCTGCCGAGAATTCGTCGCGCTTCGTCGACAATCCGCTGCTTTCTCGACATACCGCCCTCTTTGATTCTTCTTATCCGATGATGATCGATCTCTCGATGCGCTCGCCGAGCGCCGCGATGGTCTTGGAGGGATCGAACAGACGGTGAGCTCTTAGCGCGAGTAGTTCAGGACGCGCGACACGATTCGCGTCGAGCGACGCGTCGAGCACACCAGTCTGGAAGCCGACGTTCTGTCCGCCACCAGCAAGACTCAGTGCGCTTTTGGTCGCAGCGGGCACTGCAACCACCCTTTCCTCGAAACCAACCCGCGACGCTCGATGCCGTGGAGGGTCGCATGATCGAAGATCCCCGCAGTGAAGTCAACACGCCTCGCGGCTGAGCTCGAGCGCGATCGCGCGTATGACCCACACACTTAGATATGACCGCACACTTAGAAACGTTCGAAGTCGTGCTTACCGAACGTTACATCGGTGCTGATCGGACAAGGAGCGAGTTGTTTTCGGGTACGCTGAGCTAGTTGTGGTTATAAGGTGTGTCGAATGCGCACATGCGTGTGGAACCCGGCAGTTTCTTTGCCGAATCGCTTCGGGCGAGTAGGAACGCTACGCAGCTTGCGAGTTTGGAGATGCGTGGGAGCGCGCCCGACGTTTGATCGCCGAGAAACGCTACTGCTAAGAGCCCACAGGAGTTCACGAGATCAAGAGGTAGAGTAGCCAGAAGTTATCGTGACCTTCTGGACTCGTGTTCCGAGCCCGCCCGGTTAGGGGTAATGCTCTCGATGCCTTGCATGTCGAACATGCGCATACTCAGCCTCCTCATAGTCGGTCCGCTCTTCG
>CAWARA010000004.1:0-64062 GCA_963784195.1 uncultured Acidobacteriota bacterium
GGCGCGCCCGACAGGATTCGAACCTGTGGCCTTCGGCTCCGGAGGCCGACGCTCTATCCAGCTGAGCTACGGGCGCTGACTGACGACGTTCAGACTGACGATCGACGATCTCCGACTGACGTGGCGCGCCCGGAGGGATTTGAACCCCCGACCTACGGGTTCGAAGCCCGGCGCTCTATCCAGCTGAGCTACGGGCGCACTCGACTGTCGCTGATGTTCCGCCAATCCGTGGTATCCGGTGCGATTTGGCGAACCCTCATCATACCGGCCCGTTCCGTCAGCGTGCAAGGGCCGGCAGGCGTCCGGCGAGTCCCGCGAGGCAGAGATCTTCGACAAAACCGTCTCCAGGTTCGCAGGCTGGCCACTGTAAATTCGGTGACCGTATAATCCGCCCGTAGATGTTCGCACCGGGCCGCCGGGTCGGACCGTACGAGATCCTGCATGTCCTGGGCAGCGGCGGGATGGGAACCGTGTGCCTCGCACGGGACGTCCGGCTCGGTCGTCAGGTCGCGCTCAAATTCCTTCAGGCCGATCTCGCGGCGCAGGACGGCGACCGGGGGCACCGACGCCTTCGCACCGAAGCGCGCGCGGCATCGGCGCTCAACCATCCCGGCATCTGTCAGATTTACGACGTCGGCGGAGAAGACGAGGACGCGTGGATTGCGATGGAGTACGTGGATGGTACTCCTCTCGACACGCTGATCGCGCGCGGCTCGTTGCCCGCAGACACGGTGAGACGGATCGGAATCCAACTGGCGAACGCCCTCGCGCATGCGCACGAGCGTGGGATCATCCATCGCGATCTCAAGAGCGCCAACATCGTCTGCGACAAGGACGGGCATCCCAAGATCCTCGATTTTGGTATTGCCGCGCAGTTGCCCGAGCGCGTCGCGCACGAAGTGACGCGGACGTCGACGTCCCCGGCGTCGCCCTCAGCGGCCGGATCGATTCCGTACATGGCTCCCGAGCTTCTGCTGGGTCTGCCCCCCGACGAGCGGTCGGACCTCTGGTCGCTGGGCGTCGTCATGTACGAGATGCTGACGGGAAGAAGGCCCTTCAGCGGGCGGACCTCGTTCGAAACCTCCAAGGCGATCCTCGACGGAACGATCAAACCGCTGCCGTCTAGCGTTCCTGCCCCGCTGGCGCGGGTGGTCACGCGGCTGCTGTCGCGAGATCCTGCGAACCGCTATGCCCGAGCGTCCGAGTTGACTGCTGCTCTCGATGTCGATGCGCCTCATGACGAGCCGCCCACGCGATCGCGGCGGCGCGTGCACCCAGCCCTTTTGATGCTGGCGGTTGCCTGCGGCCTCGTGGCGGCACTCGTGGTCTGGCGCGTCGGGCGCTTCACTCCGCTGCGACTCGTGGAGCAGCGACTGGTATCCACCGCTGAAGCGTCGCACCGCGGGCCGAGCTATTCGCCTGATGGAACGATGCTGGCATTCGTAGCGCCGGATGTTCGAGGGATCGATCAGATCTGGGTGCGAAATCTGGCGACGGGTGCCGCCCTTCAGATCACATCTGCCGAAGCCCGCGCCGATCGTCCACGGTGGTCACCGCGCAGCGATCACATCGTGTATGGCGTGGCGGATCAGGGACTCTGGTCTGTGTCACCCCTCGGAGGCGCCTCGAAACGCCTGATAGAGCGAGGGAGCAACCCGAACTTCTCGAGCGATGGCAACCGACTGGTCTTCGAGGACCGGCGCACGATCTGGACCGCCGCAGCCGACGGGTCGGACATCGTCGAGGTCAAAGGCACGCCGCGGCTCTACTATGGACTGCCGATGGGCCCGGCGTTCTCGCCTGACGGATCGACGATCGCGTTCTTTCATGCCGAGACAGGACCGATGGGTGATATCTGGACGATTCCCGCGGCGGGCGGGACGCCCAAGCGGGTCACCCTGGATCTGCGCGAAGGCGGCTGGCCCGTCTGGACACCTGACGGTCAGAGCATCATTTTTTCCTCGGCGCGCGCAGGCAGCCGGACGCTGTGGCAGGTTCGCGCCGGAGGCGGCGAACCGGTGGCGCTCACGACCGGTGCGGGTGAGGACGACCAGCCGGACATTTCGGCTGATGGACGGAGGCTGGCATACACGAATGTGCGCAATGCCTGGGACTTGCGCGTCCGAAACCTGCAGACGGGTCAGGAAAGATCAATCCTGCGACGCGGCGTCGAGATTCTGTTTCCTGCCTTCTCGCCAAACGGCGAGCGCCTGACGTTCTTCGGGCGGTCCGACTTCGCGACGGCTATCTTCACCATCGGCGTCGATGGATCGGATATGCGTCAGCTCACCGGCGGTCGCGAGATCAATCACCACCCGCGCTGGGCGCACGACGGCCAGTCGATCTACTTCTTCCAGCTGGCGCCAACGATCTCGTTCCGTCGGGTGCCGGCGCTGGGCGGACCCAGTGCCGAATTCAGAGCGTGGCGCTGGCAGACCGAACACGCTCCACGCTTCTCACCGGATGGACGCTTCATCGCCTACACGCGACAGAGGTCCATCGACGCGCCTCGATCCGATCCGGAGCACACCGTCATCCAGGAGGCTGCAACCGGCCAGGAACGCGCCTGGCCCGAGCCGCATCTCCACGTGGGCGACTGGTCGGCTGACGGGCGCGCAGTGGTCGGGTGGCGACACGACGGAAAGATCGTGATCTGCGAGGTTGCCGACTGGAACTGTCGCTTACTGACGACCGGCGGGGCAACACCGGTGTGGCCGCCACGAACTGGACGCATCTACTTCATCCGAACGGGGACCCCTGCCGCGACACACGAGCTGTGGTCGATTGCTGAAGACGGCACGGATGAACGGCGCGAAATGGACCTGGGAGCGTTTCGTTCGATAGACGTGTGGTTCGACGTCTCGCGAAACGGCGACGTCGCGTGGGCGCCGTTCCAGGGCGGCCGGCACGAGTTGTGGTCTGCGACCCTCAAGTAAAGCACCCTTGTGATTCCTCAAGGACAGAGGCCTCCGCAACTTCCCTGATCCCCCGTTCGTCTAACGACCTATGCGGCTGCAGGATGTTCGCTACGCCATCAGAAGCTTATGGCAGAGCAAGGGGTTCGCGGCGGTCGCGATTCTCTGCCTGGGTTTCGGCATCGGTCTGAACACGACGATCTTCAGCATCGTCGACGGCGTCTTGCTGCAGCCTTACCCTTTCACCGATCCCAATCGCATTCTCGTCCTCGGAGCAAGGAATCAACGTGCGGGTGACGAGGCAGGGCTCTCCTTTCTCGACATGCGCGACTGGAAGGAGGGCAACTCCAGCTTCACGACGATAGCCGCGAGCCAGGGTCAGGCCCTCACGGTGTCGGACGGCCTCGGCGAGCCCGAGCGGCACCTTGGAGCTTTGATTTCCTGGGACCTGTTTCCGTTGCTTGGAGCTTCGCCGATGCTTGGCCGTACGTTCACCGTCGGCGAGGATCAGCCCAATGCCGCTGGCGTCGTCATTTTGAGCCATACGCTTTGGACCGGCCGGTATCAGGCGGATCGAAACATTCTGGGCCGCAGCATCCTCGTCAATGCAAAGCCGCATACCGTCGTGGGCGTGATGGCGCCTGGCTTCGAATTCCCGGAGAACCAGCGCTTGTGGATTCCGCTGACCCCGGCGGTGTTCAAAGACGATCGCGATGCACGAAATCTGTTTGCATTCGGACGAATGAAGCCCGGCGTGACCAGGGAGTCCGCCACCAAAGAGCTGAACATCGTCGCTGCCCGATTGGCGCAGCAGTATCCCGCTACCAACGACGGGTGGGAGGCTGACGTCCGCACGCTCCGCGAGGCCTTCATCCCTGACGATGTTTCGCTCGTGCTCTATCTGATGATGGCTGGCGTCACACTCGTCCTGTTCATTGCGTGCTCGAATGTCGCCAATCTGCTGCTGGCTCGAGCTGCTGGACGACGTCGCGAGTTTGCGGTGCGCGCGGCGATCGGCGCGGGTCGCGGACGCATCGTCCGGCAACTGCTCACCGAAAGCGTCGTGCTCGGCCTGGCCAGCGTTCCGCTCGGAATCGCACTCGCCGAGATTGGGACGCGGCTCGTCGCGTCGGCCATTCCAGTGGACCAGATTCCCTACTACGTCCAGTGGCGGGTCGATTGGCGCTCGTTGGCGTATGCGATTGGCATTGCTGTGTCCACCGCGGTGGTATTCGGCCTGTTCCCGGCGCTGCAAGTGTCTCGGCGAGACCTGCACGAAAGCCTCAAGGAGGGCAGTCGAGGCAACAGCGCCAGTCGGTCCTTACTTCGCAGCTCGCTCGTCGTTGCCCAGGTGTCGCTCGCTTTGGTCGCGCTCGTGGGCGCCTTGCTTTTCATCCGCACGTTCGTGAATCTCGACACCTACGAACTCGGGTTCAATCCAAAACCGCTCATGACGATGAGGTATTACATGAGCGGAGAGCATTACGAACCTCGAGGGGCAAGGGCTCGGCGGGTGGAAGACATCGTCCGGAGGGTGGAAGCCGTTCCCGGCGTGCAGTCGGCGTTTTCGTCAAACCTCATTCCGATTTCCGGCGGTGGTGGTGGCGGGAACGTCGAAATCGAAGGGCGGGCCGTCGAACGCGGCGAGGGGTCTCGCATCGCGTTCACAGGCGTCACACCGCACTTCCACCAGACAATCGGCGTGCGGATGCTTCGCGGGCGCGACTTCACAGACGCAGAGGGCTGGTCGCGAACTCCGGTGGCGATCGTCAATGAGACGATGGCGAAGCGGTACTGGCCCGAGAGTGATCCGATCGATCGTCGCTTCCGCCTGGCGGGCGACAGCGACTGGTTCACCATCATCGGTGTGGCGCCAGACCTCCAACTGTTCGGGATCGATCCGAGCAACAGCCAGGCGCAGGCCTCCGCTTTCGTGCCGTATCCGTATCAAGAGAGGCTGAGCACTGGCTTGACAGTTCGGGTGGCTGGAGACCCTGCCTCGATTACGTCCGCGGTTCGCGCCGAAATACGTGCCTCCGATCCGAACATCCCGACGTACTGGGTCCGCACTATGGAAGACGTACGCCGTCTGAGCTTCTGGCAGTACGGGCTCTACGGATGGATCTTCGGGACGATCGGCGTCGTGGGATTGCTGCTCTCGGCGGTTGGTGTCTATGGCGTGCTTTCGTATTCTGTTTCACAACGCACGCAGGAAATCGGCGTGCGTGTAGCCCTTGGCGCCAATCGTGGTGACGTCCTCAGACTCATCGTTGGGCAGGGTCTACTACTCGCCGGTATAGGCGTCGCGGTCGGATTGGGGCTCGCAGCCTTCGGTACACCGCTCGCCAGGAGTCTGCTCTACGATGTCAGCCCGTTCGACCCCTTCAGTTTCAGCGCCGTCTCGGCGTTTCTCGTCGCGGTGGCGCTGTTGGCCAGCTATTTTCCGGCACGGCGCGCCATGAACGTCGATCCCCTCATCGCACTCAGAGGCGAGTAGGCGACAGACAGCAAAGTGAGGGCTTGTTACGGTGACTTTCAGAGCGGGTTTCGCGCGAAGCAGAGATCTTCGACGACGTGGCCGCCGATGAGGTGTTCCTGAATGATGCGCTCTGCATTGTCCGGCGTCACGTCGCGATACCAGGCGCCTTCCGGATACACGACGCAGATGGGCCCGCTCGAGCAGATGCGCAGGCATCGGCACTTCGTCCGGTAGAACGGACCATCGGAGCCGGTAATGTCCAGCTCCTTCATCCGCTTCTTGAGATACTTCCACGTCTCCGCGCCTTCATCCTCATCGACACAATCGGGCCCGATGCAGATGAACATGTGACGCTTGAGCTTGCCGACGCCGAAGAGCGCGGCTGCTTTCTCCGGCGGCAGATCTTTTTTACCCATCAGCCTTCGATCATATCGCAGCCGTTCGTCACCCGTGGCACCTCGCTTGCTCCTGCATCGCGCGCTTGCCCACCGTAGCGCCTCCTGATTCGCATGCGCGAAGGTGGGACGAAAGGAGAACGCATGGCCAACCCCCCAATGGATCAGCCTCAGCGCGGCAGACGCGATCGGGAGATGAACGACCTGCCGGCGGAGAAGGCGCCGGGCGAGCGCGAGAACATTCGCGGCGTGGGTGAGGAAGAAGACGACGAGTTCGAAGACGACGAGGAGATCGACGACGAGGACGTGGAGGAGGACGTCGATCGCTAGCGTCGTTCGTGGCAAGCCGTGATGCCCGATCCGTCGTGACGGGCCTCACGGCTTCATGCCTGACTTTGCATATTTCCTGAAAACCGTCTCGAGGTTCGCTGGTTTCGCCGTGCGCAGGCGCGCCCACAGGTCGCCCACCTCCGCGAAGCGCTTTGGCGCGGTGACGATCGTGAAGTCCCGCGGATCGACACCCTCATCCACTTCCTTCCACGTCAGCGGCGTCGACACACCCGCAAACTCGCTGGCGCGGGCGCTGTAGGCCGTCGCCAGGGTCTTCCCGAGAATGTTCTGAAGAAAATCGACGTAGACGGTACTCCGTCCGCGCGCGCGGACCATGCGCTCGACTGTGGCCACCCTGGGATGACGCGCCGCGACGACCGTCGCCACGATCTGCGCGAAGAGCACGCCCGACTCGTACGACGTGCCGGACGGCATCGGTATGTAGACATGAAGGCCGCGCGACCCTGAGGTCTTGGGTACCGCGGCCACCTTCAGCGAATCGAGCTCGTCGCGTACCCAGCGGGCGACGTCCAGGACCTTCGAGAACGGCGCCTCGTCGCCCGGATCCAGATCGAGAGCGACGTAGTCGACATCGATCGCCGACTGGACGCGCGAGAACCACGGGTCCTGCGAGATGGCCGCAAGCTGCGTCATATACAGGAGCGTGATCAGATTGCCGCCGATGAAGCGCGTCGCATCCGGTTCGGGAACCGGATGCTCGCCGCCCGAGAGCGTTTCGATGCGAACGCCAGCCGGCGGTTTCTCGAGCCGCGATTTGTGCTGGTAGAACGCGGAGCGCTTCACGCCGTCGGGATAGCGCTTCATCACGAGCGGGCGATCCTCGACGGCCGGCAGGATCAAGGGCGCGACCGTCGCGTAGTAGCGGAGGAGGTCGCCCTTCGTCAGCTTGAGATCCGGCCAGAAGACTTTCGCGAGATTCGTGACGCTGAGACGGCCGCCATCCGGCAGCTCGACCACACCGTCCTTTCGCGCATCCTCGAGCGCGCGCAACTGCGCCACGATGTCGTGAGTGTCGGGACTCGGGCTCGGGGCCGGCCCGCCTGCGCGCTGTCGAGTCCCGCCTTCGCCGGGCTACGGCGGGCAGGCCAGCCCCGGCCCGAGCCCCCGTTCTTCACGAATCACCTGTGCCGCCTTCTTGTCGTCTCGCAATCCAAGGTACACCGGATGACGGAGTTTGCCATCCGCAGTCCACTCCGTGAACCTGACCTGCGCGACGAGGTCCGGCCGCGCCCAGTGCGCCGGCTCGTTGGTCTTGAATCGCTCGGCGAACGGCGATTCCGCGATTTCCCGCGACTTGAGGAGCTTCGACACTCGCTCGAGCTCACGCTGGTCGAATCCCGTTCCTGTATGACCGACGTACGTCAGCGTGCCTGACGGGTCACCCTCCTTGTGCACGCCAAGCAGCAGCGCGCCGAAGTACTGGCGCGTCTGGCGCGGCTCGGTCCAGCCACCGACGACGAACTCCTGCTGCTTGACCAGCTTGGATTTCATCCAGTTGGGACTGCGGCGGCCTGACTGATAGACCGACTTCGCACTCTTGGCGATCAGGCCCTCCCACCCTTCGGCCTTCGCCCGTTCGTGCATCGCGCGGCCATCGCCTGCGATCTGCTCGCTCAGCCTCAGGGTCGACGACAGGTGTCCTCGCATGCGCGCCTCGAGGCGCGTGCGGCGTTCGACGAGCGGCAGACCGCGCAGGTCGTCCTCTCCATCACGCAACAGATCGAAAACGATCAGCGCGACGGGCTGATCGCGATCGACGCGCGCGACGTCGTTCGACCCGAGCAGGTGGATCCGTCCCTGGAGCTTCTGGAATCCTGTCGGCGCACCGGCCTTGTCGAGCGCGACGAGCTCGCCGTCGATGACGAGCGGAACGTTCGCGGCCGCACCAAGCTTTTCCAGCGCGCGGGCGATCGAGGGGAACTGCGAGGTCTTCTCGTTACCGAGGCGTGACCACAGTCGAACGTGACTCTTGTCGTTGTGCGGATCGATCTCGGCGATCGTGCGGATGCCGTCGTACTTCGGCTCGTAGACGAGCGACGGGTTGACGAGCGGCGGTTCGCTCAGCGTCGCGAGCATCGGTTTGAGCGCGTCCGAGGTCGTCCGCCAGCGAGGCAACGCGGCTGGTGTGGGAACGGTCTGTTTCGGCGTGGAGCGACGGGCGGGCATCAGAAAACGGGCCGCGGCCTGATGCAGCGCGCGGCCGGGTATTCGGAGACTGGCAACCTCGAGGATTGGGAAGGGAGGAGTAACTTGGCCCCAATGCCCGGGCGACTCAATCTCCGAATACCCCGCCGACTGCCCTCAGCAATCTACAACCAAACGGGGCCGTTGCCGCAGGAAAATTTAGGTGCACTACCCGAGCATCAGAACTGGGCCAGCAGGGTAACCACGAACGAGGCCCCCGGCGCCAGCACGGTGCGCGTGTCGGCGCTGATAAAGTACTCCTTATCCAACAGGTTACGGCCAAGCACCCGCACGTCGAGGTTCTTGGAGACACGCCAGCCGCCGGAGAGGTCCAGCAGGCCATACCCCGGGATCACGCGCTCGGTCGGCCCCGGCCGGTCATCCCGGTCGTACGCGGCCACCCGGACCTGCGCGAAGCCCTTCGTGAAGAGCTGCTTTCTGATCTGTGCGGAAATCGACGGCGGCGGAATCGTATCCAGATTCACATCGTCGTCGAGCGCCTCGCCGCGCGTGATCTGGGCCGCGAGCTCCATCGAGAGGCCCCAGCCGAGATTGCCCTGTGTTTCCAGCTCGACGCCACGCACGCGCGCGCGGCCACGGTTCCTGAAGAAGAAGAAGTCAGGATCGGTCTGGTACCGTTCGATCAAATCGTCGATGCGATAGTTGAACACGAAGAAGCCGGCGCGCCAGTTTGCGGCGGTGTAACGAATCGCGCCGTCGTACTGCAGGCTGGTTTCGGGCTCGAGATCGGGATTGCCGGTAATGAAGCCGCGCCCCGACGGGCCGCGGAAATAGCGATCCGACAACACCGGATCGCGGAAGCCGCGCGCGACCTGGCCGCTCAGGCTGAACCGGCTGATTGCGACGGTGACGGAACCATACCCGGACGCCGCGCCGTTCGCTGTTGAGCGATCGCCGAAGAAGCCGCCAGTGTTCTCGTTGGAGACGTAATCGCCGCGGAGGCCGCCGGAGAGGATGACCGATTGACCCACCGGCACCTGCACCGTCGCGAAAACCCCGCTGTCAGCCTTGTGCGCGTTCTCGATAGAGTCGAACGAGTCGGTGCGAATCAGACTACCCGCGGAGTCGAATGCCACACGTTCTTCGATCGCCTCGAGATCATAGCGGCCGCTGATGTCCACACCGAATTCCATTCGGGCGGTGTTCAGCGAACGTTCGCCGAGCACGCGGAACTGGAAGTCGTTGGCAGTCACGTCCGCCCGCTCGATGCTGCGCGTGGTCGTCGCCGTCGCGAAGCGGTCCTGATCGGTGACGATCGAGGAGGTGCCGAGGAAGCCGCTGAATGACAGCCGTTCGAGGCCGAAACTCTGGCGCATCTCGTAATCGAGCGTGAAGCGGTGAGAATCCTCGGTCGGGTAATAGAAGCGAACGGTCGTCGAGTTATTGCGCGGGCGCTCGATGTCACGCCCGAAGTCACTTTGCCAGCCAGCCGTGAGAATGCCCGCGCCGATTTGATACGCACCGCGCGCCAGGAAGCCATGGTCGGTGGCGCCTGAATTGAACACGTCACCATCAGGGCTGCGGTAATCGTCGAAGTTGCGCGAGTGCGCCTGGAACAAGACGCTGCCCTTACCGAGGCCTTTCGCCACTTCGAAGCCGCCCCGCGCTTCCGGTGTTCCCGTGCCGAGGGAACCGATGAACCTGAAGCCGAGCGGCGCATCTGGCGCAACGCGCCTGGTCTTGGCCGCGATCACGCCACCAAACGCGTCTGATCCATAGGCAACCGATCCAGGACCGCGCGCGACTTCCACGCTATCGAGGCTGAACGGGTCGAGGAACGTTGCGCTGGGTCCGACGCGACGCTCCGCCGTGACACGCGCGCCATCGATCAGGATCAACGTGCGGCCGGCGGCAAAGCCGCGGACTGCCGGCACAGCCGCGTGACCCTCGGACACGCTGGAGACGCCAGCCACGTTTTCGAGGGTCTGTGTAAGGTTGACCGGCGCGCGGGTCAGCACGTCATCGAGCGTGACGAGAGTCGTGCCGCTGGCGGGCGTGGTCTCGATGCTCGGCGCAGCGCCGGCTTGGACCGTCACGGATTCGCTGACGATCGTGTCGACGGCGATGTCGAGCGGAGCACCTTCCGGGAGCTTGTCGACGAGGACCGGCTTCATGTAGCGACCGCCGGGCAGCACCACCAACACCTCGAAGGGTGGCGGCGGCGCGGGGTTCCAGGTGATGCGGCCGTCTGGTCCGGTGAAGCGTTCGCCAGGGTGGCCGATAATGATCACCTCAGCGTTGGCGATCGGTTTACCGGAAACCTTATCGATCAGGCGCGCCTCGAACGTCGTGTTGGCCGAGACCGGGAGTCCAGGAAGAAGGCCTAGGAGGATGATCCCAGCGGTCAGCACCGATCTGCGCGTTAGCACGAGCAAAGTCCTCTCAATTCAGCAAGTTGCCCTCAGAAGCCTATCGGGTCGCTGGTATCTACTACCAGTGGCCGTAGTAGGGTGGGCGGGGTCGGATGTCAGGCGTGCAACCTCGTGAATTTGGTGTGGATTGCGGCCCCGACCGATAATGACGGATGCTGCGGGCGGGCACTTACCAGGGGTCAGACCATCGTCTGACCCCGGTCTGACCCCAGCGCGAGGAGCAACAGTCATGGCTGCGCGACCGACGTGGAAGGGATTTCTCAAGATCAGCCTCGTCAATATTCCTATCCGCGTGTTTCCGGCGACCGACTCTGCGGCGACCATCAGCTTCAATCAGCTGCACGCCGAATGTCAGACGCGCATCCAGCAGAAGCGCTGGTGCCCGAAATGCGAGCGCGAAGTTCCAATCTCGGAGATCGCGAAGGGCTACGAGTTCGAGAAAGGCCGCTACGTCGTGATGGACGAAGAGGACATCGCGAAGGTCCGGCCCGAGTCGACGCGGGTCATCGACCTCGTGCAGTTCACCGAGGCGGCGGCGATCGATCCGATCTACGTCGAGCGTCCCTACTACCTGGCGCCCGACGGTCCGATGGCCATGGAGGCGTTCGCGGTCATGCGCGAGGGGATGAAGGGCAAGGCCGGCATCGGCAAGCTCGCGCTCTACGGACGCGAGTATCTGGTGGCGGTGCAGCCGAAGGACAAGGGGCTCGTGATGTACACCATGCGCCACGCCAATGAAGTGCGCAGCATGGACAACATCGAGGAGCTGGAGAACGTTCCCTCAAAGGTCAAGCCGGACGAGATCAAGCTCGCCAAACAGGTGATCGGCAATTTCGAAGGGGTGCTGGACCTGAAGGAATACCGCGACGAGTATCAGGAAGAGCTGCAGCGGATCATCGACGCGAAGATCGCCGGTGAAGAAGTCGTCGCGACCCAGGAGGAAGCACCACCCAAGGTGGTGAACCTGATGGACGCGCTGCGTCAGAGCCTCGACCGCGTCAGCACCGGCAAGAAGAAAGCCGCCAAGGCGGATTTCGAGAAGCCGGCGAAGGCCGCCGCGGCACCCAAGCGCCGCGCGCGCGGCTAGGAGCGCGCGGCTTCAGCCGCGCGCGCGCCTCAATTCTGCGCGAGGTATTTCTCGCATATCTGTTCGCGGACCCACTGCGGCGTTGATCCCTTGCCGCAGGCGATCATCATGGGCTTGCCCGCGCCGCGAACTTCGATCCACCACTGCCCGGGGCGGCCGTCCACCGGCTGCACGGACAGCTTCGACAAATCCGCTCCCAGATCTTTCAGCGCCGTCCGCGCTATCCGCTCAATGTCGTCCTGATTCATTCCCGTGTTGTTGATTGTCCCGTGCGGCGCGTGATGGGGTCAACGTACGATCAGTTCGAACGTGGAAGCTGTGTGCGGTCTTGTCACACGCTCGTGCGTGCTCTCAGACCTGACCACTCCGACGAGCCGCCGGCCGGCCGAGGCCTGCAACGCGCTCGCGGATCGCGCCCGTCTCGCGCAGCACAGCGCGGCCGTCGCGAGTCAGCATGAAGATGCGCCGCCTGCGGCCGCCGCGTTCCCCGATCGGCTCACTGTCCTGCGAGTCCAGGAGCCCTTTGCCTTGCAGCCGTTCAAGGGCCGTGTGGACGGCGCCGAGCGACACCGGCCGCCGCGCCTCACGTTCAAGCGTCCGCTCGATGTTGGCGCCGTACGCGTCCTCGCCGAGTGCCTGGACCGCCAGGAGCACCAGTTCCTCGAAAGCCCCGAGATAGTCGCCCTTCATCAGTCCACTCGCAGTGCAACCAGCGGATCAACGGAGACGGCGCGCCGCGCCGGAACCACGATGGCCAGCAGTACAGTCATGACGAGGATCACCGTGACGATGGCATAGGTCTGAACATCGAAGGGTGCCACGCCGAAGAGCATCGAACGCATCGATTGGGAAAGCCACAACGCGCCGCCCAGGCCGGCGACAATTCCCGCAGCCGTCATGAGCAGCGTTTGACGGCCGATCATCCACACGATCCGTCCGCGGCTCGCGCCGAGCGCCATCCGCACACCAATTTCGCGCGTCCGGCGCGCGACGCCGTACGCCACCATGCCGTACACGCCGAGCGCCGCCACGATCAGCGCGACGACTGCGAAGATGCTCATGATCCATCCCATGAATCGCGGGCGAGCCAGCGCAGCACCCACGATGGTGTCCATGTTTCGCATGCTGGACATGCTGGCGTCTGGCGCGACGCTCATGACGCTGGATCGGACGGTGGACGCGACATGTGTCCCGGAGTCTGACGTTCGAAGGACCAGCGCCATGCTCCGGCCCGTGTACGCGGCCCGCGGAAGCTGCGCGTGAGCAACGTAGATGGCCGGCAGTGCGGGAACGCTCGGCGAGGTGTACCGCACGTCGGCGACGACACCGACAATCGTCAGCCATGGACCCCAGCTCGACCACTGACCGTTCGCAACGCCTGCGGCGTAGCGAATCCTGTGACCGATCGGGTCGGTATCAGGCCAGAACTTGCGCACCGACGCTTCGTTGATGACGGCCACTGGCTGCGCAGTACCACTGTCCTGGGCGCCGATCGTCCGGCCGCGCACCACTCGCACTCCCAACGCTTCGATCGCGCCCGGCGTCACCATGACATAGTGCGCGTTGAATCCGGGCAGTCCTGGAGGCGCGACGGGGCGGCCTTCGATCGTGAAATCGTCAGGTGGTGGTGAAGCGCGCAAGGGGACATGCGAGATCGCTCCCACGGCCTCGACACCGGGAACGCTGCGAAGCCGTTCGATCAGCGCCGCGAAGATCAGCGGTGCTTCCTCGCGCGGTCGTTCCGTTCCACTTGGCAGCGCCACGACCGTGGTGGTGACGCCAGACGGATTGAATCCGAGCGGCACCTGCTGCAGCGCGACGAAGCTCTGCGCGAGAAGGAGGGCTCCAACGACCACCGCGACCGCAACGGCGAGCTCGGTGGTGACCAGCCATGTCTGCGTTCGCAGGTTGAGCGAGAGTCCTTCTCCGCGCTCGCCGGCCTTGAGCGCGTCCGACATGTGCAGCCGGGTCAGACGAATGGCCGGCAGAGCGCCTACCGCCAGACCAATCACGAGACTGCTCAGCAGGGCCGCGGCAGCCACGCGCAGATCCATGTGTATTTCGGAGGCCCGCGGAAGCGTCGACGGATACGCTGCCACGAGCGCATCGAAGCTCGTTGCGGCAAACGCCGCACCCAGGGCTCCGCTGATCGCCGCGAGCAGAACGCCCTCCATCACAAGCTGCCGGGCCAACGATGCGCGTGACGCACCGAGCGCGGCGCGGACCGCGAGCTCCTTGCGGCGTGCTTCGCCGTGCGCGAGCATCAGGCTCGCCACGTTGGCTGCCACGACGAGCAGCACGAGAGCGACCGCATAGGCCAGTACCTGCAGTTGCGGACCAACGGGCCCGACGACGGCATCCCTGAGCGGTTGCAGCACCAGACCGTGACCCTTGTGATGGGCATGTTCGCGAGCCCACCCGGCCATCAACGTCTGAACCTCGCTCTGCGCCGCTTTCACGGCCACGCCGGGACGCATCCGTCCGACAGCAAACAACCCATGGTTTCCCCGAGTGTTCGGATCGGTTTCGGTGGTCAGCGGCAGCCAGAGCCGGAAGTTCTCCCCGGGAAAGGCAAACTGACGTGGCATCACGCCGACGATCTCGCACGATTGACCGGACAGCATCACCTTGCGTCCGACCACACTTGCGTCGCTGCCGAATGCTTCCCGCCAGAGTCCGTGGCTGAGCACGGCCACACACGGCGCACCGGGTCGATCGTCACCGGACACCAGCGTTCGGCCCAGTGCCGGCGCTGTCTCGAGCACGGTGAACACCCTGGACGACGCGCGGATGCCGGTGATTGGCTCGGAAACGCCATCGCGTTGCGCCAGCGCGACGCTGGTCAGTTGCCACGCACCGACGTCAACCGTGCGGCTCTGCGCCGCGTAGTCCGCCACTTCCGGCGGCGATATCGCGGATTGCGCGAAGGTGTATCCGCTCTCGGGCCTGAACTCGCTGTAGATCGACAGCAGTTCTTCCGCGCGCGGGAAGGCCAGGGGCCGCAGCAGGATCCCGTCCACCAGCGTGAACGTCATCACACCGAGACCGAGGCCTAGCGTCATGATTGCCACAATCGCGAGGCTGACCATCGGCCGCCTGACGATCGATCGCAGCGCATGATTCCCGTCGTCCAGCAATCTGGCCATCATCGTTCTCCGGTGGGGCAGCGGGAGCACCCGCGCGGGCGGCGAGGGCCGGACCGAGAGTGAGACAATGTCCCACGCTGCACGCGTCAGGGCATAGCTTCGCCCTCGTTCGCGGCAGCGCTCCCGGTACAGCTCGATCACATCGTCCAGAATCTCAGTCCCTTGATGCCCGCCGCGGCGGTTGAGGAGCCTGACGATCTGTGTGATTAGTTTCACTTTTGAAGATCAAATCGAACTGGGTGTTTCAAGTCAAGAGAAAACGCCGTTGTCCGTAGTCCGTGGTCCGTGGTTCGTGGTTCGTCGCTCGTCGCTCGTAGTTGTGGGGAGCTTCGGGGACAGACGAGCTGGGCGGTAGGCGACGGCTGACGGTACTTGCAACGATCACGACGGCCGCGACGCTCGCGACGTCAATTTTTTGGGCGTCGTGTTCGTCGTGGTCGTTGCGGTCGTTCCAGGAAGCCCGTCAGGCCGCCTGAGTTGTCGACCGTGGACGACCAGCTCGGAGCCCAGCGCACGGTAAATAATCAGGTCCGCACGCGGCCCGCCTGAACGCATATTCGCGGCCGCGTTCACCGCGCCGTTCCCCGTACATCCCCGCCGCGTCCAGAGGCCCGCCCTGCACGCGCCCCGCCGCGGTCAGTCAAGACGCCCCGCGAGCGACGAGCGACGAGCGACGAGCGACGGACTACGGTTACGGTCTACGGTCTACGGTCGGAAATAAGGTGAACAACGTTCCGGGATCCAAAATGCCGTGTCGGGATTCCTCGACGATTTCCGATTCTCCTCATAGCGGGCACTGAACACGGGTGACATTCGCAACCCAAACGGACCTTCATCAGCAGCAGTTCGAGGAGTCGAAATGAGAGCCTTAATAAGTCCAGTCGTCATACGTACGCTGTGTCTAGCGGTATTGCTACCCTCGTCGGTGTGGGCGGAGACCCGCTTCGTCACGAATCCACTTGACGCCGGCCCCGGCTCGCTCCGGGCGGCAATCGACAGCGCGGTCTCTGGTGACACGATCCAGTTCCACCTGCAGACTGCCGACGCAGATCAACCTTGAAAGCCCGCTCTTCGTCAGCGGAAAGTCCATCACCATCTACGGCCCGGGGATCCCCAACCTGCACATCTCCGGCAATCAGAGCATCCCGGTGTTCGTGAACCACGGGGACCTCACCATCTACGGAGTAAAGATCGAGAACGGCAACGGCCTGCTCGGCGGATGTATATTCAACGGCGCCGGCACGCTCACGCTGTTCGATTCCTGGGTATACAGCTGCTGGGGCCAGTTGGGCGGCGGAATTCTCAACATCGGCAAGCTCAACGTGACCAACAGCAAGATCACGAACGGCGTGGCTGGAACCGACTCCACACCCCGGCGTCGGTGGCGGCATCCTGAATTTTGGCGGCACAGTGACGCTAACTGGCAGCACCGTGTCCGACAACTTCTGCGGTGTTTGCCGGCTGCTATCAGGGTGACGTCACAGGGGCTGCGGCGGCGGTGGCGGCATCTACAACACGGCTGGGGGCGTCGTCACTCTCACAAACAGCAAGCTCCTGACGAACATCGCTATCGATGGAGGCGGTCTCCTCAACCACAACGGAACCGCGACGCTCGTCAACAGCACGGTGGCGGACAACCAGGTGTATGCCAGCGGGAGCGGCATCGAGAACGTGGGCACGCTGAAGTCGCCGGCAGCACGATTTCGGGCAATCTCGCCTACGGCCAGGACAAACCCTATACGGTTCTCGATAACACGGCGCCTGATTCCGGGTGGCGAATGTGATCCGACAGATCCGACGGACCCGGATTGCGTGATCATCTATCTCGCGTCTACGCCGTCGCTCACGAACGGGGGCAGCGGCCTTCGCAATCGCGGCGGCGCTGTTCTGAAGAACACGACAATTGCGAACAATTCGGTTACGAACCTGAACGGTCGAGCAAGTCGGGGGCGGTGGCATCCTGGTGAGCGGTCAGCTGTTCCTGTCCAACGTCACGCTCTCGGGGAACAAAGCCACGTGCGAGTTCTTCGGAACCAATCATTGCGACGGTGCCGGCATCTTCAGCAGCCTTTGCCTTTATCAAAATCAAGAACTCCATCCTCGCGAACGAGCCGGGTAATGGCAATTGCTCCATCAACGGCGGCGACTTCGTGTCGGGCAACCACAACCTTTCTGACGATGCGACCTGCGCCTTTTCGGGCGTTGGAGATATGAACAGCGTCGCCGCCGGATTCGATCCCGCAGGCCTGGCGGACAACGGTGGGCTGACCAAGACGATGGCGCTGCTGCCCACGAGTCCGGCTGTCGACGCAGTCCTCGCGGCTGATTGCACCGATTTGGATGACGAGATCGTCGCGGCCGATCAGCGGGGTGTCCTGCGGCCGCAGGGATCCGGCTGCGACATCGGCGCATACGAATACTTCGCTTCGGCGTTTCCGTTGGCAGCGTTGCGAACGTATGTCCTGATCGGCACGGTGAACTCGTTGCCGCTCGAGCAAGGCACGCAAGACAGCCTAAACGCCCAGCTCCAGGCGGCCGCCGACTCGACGAACAAGGGCAAAGTGAAAGCGGCCGGCGCTCAGCTGCGCGCGTTCATCAATCACACGAGGGCGTTGATCCGGAGTGGCGCATTGACGGCGGCTCAGGGATCGATGGTGATTGGAGAAGCCGAGGCCGTCATCCAGATGATCGGCGGCTGATTGAGGCCACTGCCGGTTACGCTGATTCAGCATCAGCGTAACGGCAAGCCCGCTTCCTTCCTCCATCCGCATTGTGGCAGGTTGCTGCAGATCCACGGCACCCGAACGATCACGATGGCCGCGACGCTCGCGACGTCAATTTCTATGGCGTCGTGTTCGTCGTGGTCGTTGCGGTCGTTCCAGGAGGCGTCAGGACGCCAGGGTTGTCGACAGCGTGAATGACCAGCTCGGAGCGCCAGCGAGAGGATCCAGTCTGGGCCGATCTGCGATGCGGTTGTCCTGGGGTTATTGATTGGGGTGGATGACGGGGTTCGTTGAGGGCTGTGACAGCAGATGTCGTGCCGTGCCAACGAGCCCCGTTTTGTTTGTGGTTCCCGCGCTGGCCTATAGTCTCGTGTCGGATGGTCTCAAGGAGTTCGTGATCATCCGGTGATCAAGAGGGGAGTTCGGGGGCGCCGCCTGCGACGCAGGCAGGAAGTCGGAAGTTTCATCACGGTTTAGCGGCAGTGGTGATCTGCTGAGCGTCCAGCGATAATAATTGGCACTGCGCGTCCGTTACGGGCCAAACGGACACGGGTGAGGTTATAGACCTATGGCCCGACCCTCGAAGTCTTCACAGCGCGCCAGCCAGCCGCGGCGACGAGCACGCCAGGCGACGGCTCGACCGTCGTCCAAACGGCGCGCGCGCACGAAATCATCGCGGAAGAACGATCACAAACGGTCACAGGGTGGCGCGACGACGGCTGCCGTTCCAGAGGATGCCGCCTTCATCCCGAAACCCGTGCATTTCCGCCTGTTGAGCGCCTATGAAGCCTGTTTTCAGGATGGGGTCCCGCCCACTGACGGTGTGATCGCGAAACGGCTGCAGGTGCGGCGCGAGACGATCAACCGATGGCGTCGACGAAACCCTCGGCTCCGCGCCTGGCTGTTTGAACAGATCGGCCAGAACGCGCTCGAACTGAAGCCGTTCGTCGACCGCCGCGTCGCGCAGCAAGCGATTGCCGGGAGCCCCGACGCGCAGAAGCTCTTCTACATGTTTGTCGCGAAGGTCGGGATGCCACCGGGCGACGACGATGACGTGCATGCCCGCCGGCGCGTCGATGGTCTACAACTTCCTCATCCCCAGGCCGGAGACGCCGGTGATTCCCGGCGTGACGGTGCGTGAGGTGCCGCAGATCCGCGACAACATCCCCACCGTTGTGGTGACACATGACTGACGTGAAGACGTCACGACGCCGAGAAGGATCACCGCGTTATCTGTCCAGTGCGCGGACGCTGCGGTCGTCGATCGCTTCCGGTGACTTCTGGTGCTAGCTGGATTTGTAGCCAAACGGAGGGCCGATTCACCAGACTTGTGATCGGTGTTGGGGCTATGCTTCAGTTTGGAATTGTCGGTAGTGGGCTACTTGGCACGAGGCCGCAGGCCGAAGTCAGTTCCGTGCTCGAAGTGACGTTCAATGCCCTCACGACTGAACGGGTCTTCCGGCTGGGGCAAAATGACCGAGCAGACGACCTCATGGCCGGCAATCTGCGCAGTCAGAAACGCTCCCCCGTTCGGGAGCTCCGAGTACGTGAATTTCACGAGCTTGTCGCCCGCAGTCAGCTTTGTCCATTCATCCTGCATGATGACCCCGCCTTTTGGCCTGACGGACCCGCTCCTTTTTCCAGGGGGCGCGCTGACCGTCCGACGCTCTTCCCCGACCGTTCTTTGGAACTCTTCGGTACTGGTCAAAGTTTGAAAAATCGAGGGGTCGGATGGGCACTAGTCTGTTCGCCTTCGACCGGCCCTCCGTTTCGCATAAGAGACGCGCAGATCGTCGAGGAGCGCTCTAAGCCTGAGGAGATCGTTCTCCACCGTCCGTTGGAAGTCTTCCGCCTGCTGGCGTAGCCGATCGACGTACACGAGAAGGCTCTCGGGCTCACTCGATGGGGGCGACGATTTCTTCGATGGCCCAGACATGGTCAGCGAGTCCCGCCTTTATTGCTGGCGTTACGCGAAGCGTCTGATGCACACGGCCGAAGTCGTAGCGGCCGAAGTCGGTACATGAAGTATAGGCTCACCATCGCCGCATGGTCCTTAGTTTTTCGCGACACCCTACACCTTGCCACGTGGGAAGGTGCAAGTGGTTCGACGGCGCTGAGTGGAACTGCACGGCTGACCGACGGAGATTGCGGCGCTGGCAGAGCAGGAGGCGCGATGATTGTTTTCCCGCTGTTCGTCATCCTACATGCCCGTCAGCCTTCGTGAGCGCTGGCTGGCGGGCGTTCATGGCTCTATTTCAGAAAGGCGGCATGCTGATGCTTACCCTTGACATGCGGATGGACATCATCAGGAAACAGTACGTGAAGGAGTTTCCCGGGCAACAACTACAAAGTGACATCGCCCGCGAGATCGCCGAACTCCTCCCAGACGCTAGCGGAAGAACTTGAAGGCACACTGACCCGCATTGTGGCCTATGCGAGCCTGACCGATCAGGAGGTGTCTGTTCCGCTCGTGCGGGACGTGCTAAACAAGACCACCGGCGCGGAAGAGAGGCTCTGATGGTCGCCGCTGTCTATGACAGAAAATCGAACGAGCAGTCCGGCATCGCTGACGAGCAGAAGTCTGTCGCCCGCCAGATTGACCACGCGCGCCAGTATGGGGCGCGCAAAGGCTGGACCGTCAGCGACAGCAAGGCATTTGCAAGACCGATGATCCGACGCTTGAAGGAGAAAGACACACCATGCGTGTCATTGTCACGATTCCGGGCGATTGCCCTGGGCCTCGCGATCACTGTCACGGGCTGCGCGTCGCCGCCCAACGCGGACGTGGATGCGGCCAAGGCCGCCCTCGACAGGGCCGCCTACCGACCGCGCGGATCAGTATGCCGCCGAGTCGCTAAAGGCCGCCCAGGATGCTCAGGCAGCCCTCGACGCCGAGCTGAAAGCTCAGGAAGGCAAGTGGTTTAAGTCGTACGACAAGACCAAGGAACTCGCAGTCGCGACGAAGGCGGCAGGCGACAAGGCGGTAGCGGATGCGGTCGCGGGCAAGGAGAAGGCCGATGCTATCGCGGCCAAAGAGAAAGCCGCTGCCGCGGCCAGGGCGAAGGCCAAGGTGGCGGCGGTCCGCGTCGGGGGTCAAATCAAAGCCACCAAACAAGATCAAGGACGTCAAGCCGGTGTACCCGGCCATTGCGCGGTCGGCGCGTGTCGCCGGGGCGGTCACGATCGAAGCGACGATTGGACCCGACGGGAAAGTCATAGACGCAAAGGTCGTGCGCTCGATCCCGCTGCTCGATCAGGCCGCGCTTGACGCAGTGCGGCAATGGGAGTACACGCCGACTCTCCTGAACGGCGTGCCCGTGCCGGTTCTCGTGACCGTCACGATCAACTTCACGCGGTAGTAGGCATCAGCGCGGTGAGAGGACGGAACCGTCTGAAAGAGGCTCTGGTTGCTTCGGGTGCCCGTGACCTCGTTATGTCCGAGAACTCACCCGACCGGTCGGGGCGGGGGTGTCCGCAGTAGGGCCGACACGTTCGCCGCGAAATCAGGCGGGCAGCCGCCTCACGGTAAGCGTGGACGATTCCTAACGAACTCGTCGTGAGGCACGCCCGCGTTGCCAGCATCGCGCAGCCTTTCCTTCAGCTCGGCGACGAGACGATCCCGCATGGCCTTCCGGGCGACAGGGTCATCCGGAATCTCCTCTACGAGCGCGGCGGCAATCCCTGACAAGCGTTTGGCGGCTCCATGTGATGGCGACGGCATTCGACTGACCTCGCTCATGCGTGTCAAACGCCACGGCCGTGTTTCAGACCAGCAGGAGTTGGCGGCGGGCGTGGTGGCATCGGTGGGTCCGTGATGAAACGGTGCGGCGGTTTCGGAGTCGGCAGCGGTATTGGTCGCACACGCTGTCGGATCGCAGAGTTCGACGGCGCGATGTCGAGCGGATTTCGCAACGTCAGCATGATTGAGCCGGCCGCTTGAGCCAGCGTCACGCGCTCGGCGTCTTCCGGTGTCAGCAAGAGCGTCACCACGGTTGACGGCCCGCCGCGGCCGTCCTGAATCTTAGTGTTGTAGAGTTGTCCCGCGGTCAAAACCTGAACATTGCTGACGATCGCGCGTGAGATGCGGTCGTTCCCGCTCGTCATCGTTAGGAGAATGTCCACCCGCGCGCCGGGCACCGGGACGCCGGCGACGCCGATCACGTCGTTCACACGAACAGAGACTGCACGCATACCCAAAGGACTCGAAGGGAGCAGCCCTGTGTCAGCTTCGAGCGGCGCCAGCTTCGACTCCGTCAGCGGCTCGTGCGCGACAACGGATTGAGTGAGTCGACGGTCGACAATCGCCTCACGAGTCGCGAAGCTGCCCTCCACGGGAGAGGCCGGTGGCCAGCCCACGATCTTGATGTCCTCCATCGTCAATGTTGTCCCTGTGGGGAGATCGTTGCTCGCCACCGCGACGGGGACCGCGAGCACTGATGTCCGTCGCACGCCCCAATCGGGGAGATCCAAGCGCGTGAGGAACAGTAGCATCCCCACGACGATCAAGGACAACAGAAGCCGAAACATCGCGGCATTCAGAGTGTGCATTCCCTCGTGACCTACTATCTCGGCTCCGGAGAGTTCAACGGCCAGCCGACGATTTTGATGTCGTTCTCCGGAGGGCGAGGCTGCCATAGTGAAGGGACGCCGATTCGTGGCTCTATCAGTCGCAGCCCACCATCCGAGAGGCGGACTTCCGTCAGGACGACCGTCGCGATCACGACGAGAACAGCGAGGATCAGTCGGCGCATCTGAAGCCTCTAGAATGTCCAGATTCTACCGCAGACTCCTACCCTGACGGTCCGTCCGAGCACCCCTGGCTCGCGCGTTGGGGAGAGGCGGCGATAGGTGGCTGCGGACGATGAGAACAGTAAGGATGTGCCGAAGGTTCAGAATCACTCGATTCTGAACCGAGACGAGAAGCTGCGAATCGGCCGCCAGAACCGGGGCGAAAGGCCCTCTCACGATCACAGGGATTCTGACCCCCGGGCATCTCTCGATTCGCCGAAGACGTGCTCGCCTTACAGCGCGTGAGACTATGCTGACAGTGGAAAAGGTTGGAAGCAGCCTCGTGCGAGTTCCACGATGTCACTCGTGCACATTTCGCACGTCTCGGACTATGAGGCACCCGCGCTGGTTACCTGCGGTCTGCACGTCGGGTGACAATCGGTGTGCTGGCGGATCGGCTGCACCAGAAGAGGGCGGGGGTAACCATGGATTCATCGGAAGCACAGGCCAGAGCGATCATTGCCGCCGCGTTGATTGTCAGAGGAGCTGTCGAAGTCCCGTCGATACCGCCGGACGACGATGGGCTGCCGGATGCAGCGGGCCTGCGGTTGCGCGAGCTGACGGAATACTTGTATCGACTCATCACCACCGACGGACCCCGCGAGCCAGCGTAGGCAGGGGGCGTTGCAGCCAGGAGGGAGAGTGGTGGAAGGCCGCGCTACTCGAGCGTGGATGGCTTGCGGTCACGAGCAAAGTCCGATCGCGTGTAACGGCTCGCTCCAAATTACGTCCCGAATGAGCCGAAGACCACGAGCCAGCGCGCGTCGGCTCCATTCGGATGTTAGGCTTCGCCCACTTTCCATACGAGTGTCGGCCCGTTGCGCTGGCCGAGATAGCCGACACACGTGAACTTTCTTGACGCCGCTACGAAAGGCGGCGGGAGACACGCGGCGTCAAGTGTAACGGCTGCGCCGCGACCGAAGTGGCGCGAACGCGCTGATTGCGATTGAGCCATCGGAAACGACCAATCCGCCTGGTTCGAGACGCGCCAAGACGTCAGGAAGTCGCTGCTTGCCAAGCCAATAGAAATTGCTCCCCCCCTCGCCTGGACTATCCCCACGGTGGAAGAACACCGACATGCAACGGCCTGGAATCACAAATGCCGCCCGAAACGCATCGTAGCCGCGCGCTCGGCATCTGTGGATGGTCACGCCTCTGCCGGCCCCCGACCAGCGATAACGCTCATGCCGAACTTCCACCTCAAACGGGAGCTGCGTTCCCATGGTCTTCCCAGTAAGTAGTTCAGCTCTCGCGTCCTCCAGTTGGTGTTCCCGTGTAAAAGGCTTGTTCAGGTCATAACCCACGTCAACGAACCAGAAGTCGTCAACCCATGGCAGAAACGCCTCGATGGCAGTCCTGGCGTCCTTCCCGTCCGTCCCGGCAGACGGATAGAAGAGACAACGCGCCACTAATCCCTCCAAAGCCTGGTCAGCCAAAAATGTGTCCGACATGCGAATGTCGCAGATTCTATGACAGCAACGGGCGTCGCTGGATGGAGTTTCGAGCAGGCCGTTGGCGGCTGTGCGCGCAACCACTTGCTCACGGTAGGGGTGGGCGATTCCTGATGAAGATGTCGTGGGGCACACCCGCGTTACCGGGATCGCTCAGGTTCTCTTTCAGCCTGGCGACGAGACGATCCCGCAGGGCTTTCCGCGCAACCGGGTCGTCGGGAATCTCCTCCTCGAGAGCGGCGGCAATTCGTGACTGCCGGCTTCCGCGAGCTCCTTGCGGGGGTAAAGGCATCGACTGACCTCGCTTGTGTCGTCTCAAGTCTTAGGTGTTCCAGAACTGCTCGCGCCAACCCGTTGTTGGAGGTCTCCGAGCCGGCACGATCCGGATCGCGCGACAGTTGGTGAAGCCGGGACCAGACCCCGTCTACGGGCTGCCGAAGAATGGATTAGGCCGCGACGTGGCGATCACGGCTGCGACCGTCGAGCTGCTCCGCGAGCACAAGCGCGGCAGGCCGAGATCAAGATGGCGAACCGGGCCACGTACCACGACCACGGGCTGGTTTTTGCGAAGGAATACGGCGACCTGACCAACCGCCCGGACGTGATCGGGTTGCCGCTCCAAGCCAACCACCTTGGACAGCGGCAATTCGCCAGCATCGTGAAGGCCGCAAAGGTTCGACCGATCACGTTTCACGGGATGCGCCACACGTGCGCGACGTTGCTGTTGCAGGCCGGCGTCCCAGTGCACGTCGTGTCGCGGCGGCTCGGCCATGCGCGCGTCGAGGTCACGTTGGACGTCTACGCCCACGTGCTGCCGGACGGACAGGCACAGGCGGCGACCGCCCTCGGCGTGCTGCTGTTCGCCGAGTCTGCGGGGTCGTGATCAACGGTGATCAAGATCCACCGAGAGCCCGCGATTTCCTATGGTTTTCGGGATTGGGGTGGATGACGGGGTTCGAACCCGCGACTTCCGGAGCCACAGTCCGGCGCTCTGCCACTGAGCTACACCCACCACTGACGGGGACTAGGCCAAACGAAAATTGTAGCACTCCGGCGGAGCCCCGGACAACACCGCGGGCCGATGGTCAGGTCGACAGTCGCGTGACGCGGAATCGTCTTTGGGGCGTTGGGAGTTGGTCGTTGGGAGTTGAGGCTAGCGGAGCCGCGACTCTTTGTACTTCGTGTGACCGCCCGTGATCTCCACCAGCTCGCCGCCTTCGACTTTCACCGCGGTGGAGTGGACCTCGTCCGAGCGGCTGCCTTTCGCGCCGTACATCAGCGTGTCGGCGCGGTGGATGAGTTCGGTGGCGAGTTTGCGCGCCACGCCGCGCCGTTCGGCAACAGGTCCGAGGCGCAGGCAGACGACGCCGACGTCGACGCGAACCGGTCGTGTGGAGAGCCGGCGATCGTCGCGTGACCAGTCATGTGATTCCACCGAGGCCTTGAAACGGCCCGCGATCTCGCCGGCTTCGACGCATCCAGGCAGGTCGGGAATCAGGAAGCAGAACTCGTCGCCGCCGAAACGCGCATGCAGATCGCGCCCTTCGGTTCCGCGTTCGAGCGCGAGAAAGTCTTGAGAACGGATTTGATCGGACAGGATCCCCGCGACGCGCTCGATGATGCGATCCCCGGTCGAGTGGCCGTGCGTGTCGTTGTACCACTTGAAGCTTCGGATATCCACGACGCCGACGCCGCACCAGCGGACGCGCTGTTCGACGGCCAGGAACGACTCGAGGCGTTCCATGAACCAGTCGAAGTTGAGCAGCTTCGTCTTCGGATCGCGATGCGACTTCTCGGTCAGGTCGGCGACCACTTCCTCGAAGTAGCGCGCGATGTTGCTGACCGTGACGTCTTTCTCGGTCAGCTGCATCTGCAGCCGTTCCATCTTCGCGGCGAAGCCCTCCGAAAGCGCGCGGATGGCTTCGTGCTTCGACTCCTCCACGAGCTGACGCTGGCGGCCCAGCACGATGTCGATGGCGTGCAGGAGGTCTGCCTCGCGGTGAGTATCGAGGTTTAGGTTGGCGCGCACCCACGCACGCAGCTCGTCCGTAGTCCGAGGTTCGGAGCTCTTCGTCGCCGGCACGGTAGTGTGCTCGCGTCTTGGCTGGGCCATGGGCGTGGTTCCGATCATCAAAGGCTGTGCCGCTTTCTGTCTCCGGGGAGACGACAATGGCTCAGCCCCAAGACGCAGCCCCTCTCACTATCGCATTAGACACCCGGACGGCCGGCTCGTCCATTCGAAATCAATGCGTTTACCCACTCATCGGCAGTGTCGTACCTCGAGTGTGTCGCTGGATGCTACTTCCTCGCTCAGAATGATCGCCGTGCGCGCCGCGCACGAGTCGAGTCCGCACACAATTTTGTCGATTCAAGGCGCTCACCATCCGCGTCCCGCTGTGTGGCATCGCGACAGTCGTTCCCGGGTTGTGTAAAGGGATCGAACAGCCTGATTCCGATATAGAGTCGCCGCATGTGGCCAATCGTCCGCGACGCGTTCCGGGATGCCTCGCCACAGATTCGCAGCCAGATCCGCTGGGTCATCGTGTTCTGGATCGTGATGGTGACGTTGCAGATCTGGGACAGCGCCGATGGGCGCGGAGTGTCGGGTGTGGCGGAGTTCCTCAGCGCCCTGCTGGGCAGCAGCGGTGCCGCACTGCTAGGCGTTGCATTCGGGCTCCAACGAACGCTTGACGACGCCGCGGGACGGGGCCGTGCCGTGGGCGAGCAGGCCGCGGTCCAACAGGTGCTGATCGCGCTGCCCGCGCTCGGGTTCGCTTCCGGCGTCGCCCTTGGCGGCGCGTCGATGCTGATGATCGTGCGCGTGCTGCTCGGCACCGAATGGCAGCTTGCCGTCGTCGCCTTCGCTGTTTATCTTCTGCTCATCTCTGTCGCTGCGCGCACGGTGCTGAACTCTGCGCGCACGTTGTTCCGCCACGCAACGGTCCAGGCCGCTGCGGCGGCGACCGCCAGAAGCGAAGCCACGGCCGCGCAGCTCGCGGCGCTGCAGGCGCGGCTGAATCCTCACTTTCTGTTCAACGCGCTGAACACGGTCGCATCGCTGGTTCGAACGAGCCCGCCGGCTGCGGAGCGCGTGGTGGAGAACCTCGCGGCCGTTCTCCGGGCCACGCTCGAGCGAACGGCCTCGTCAACTGGCAGCGTCCGTGACGAGATCGACTACGTGCGGTCCTATCTCGCGCTGGAGCAGGAGCGGTGGGGGAGCAGGCTGGCCGTCGTCTGGAACATCGCTGACGACGCGGTGGACTTGTCGCTGCCTCCACTGTTGCTGCAGCCGCTCGTCGAGAACGCGCTGCGACACGGTCTCGGCGGCCGACTTGAAGGCGGCAACGTTCAGATCGGCCTCGAAAGGGATGGTGGACGCCTCTTGATCAGCGTGGCCGACGATGGCGTTGGATTTCGACAGAACTGGCGAGAGGGCACAGGGCTGTCGAGCGTCCGGCAGCGCCTCCAGTCGCTCTATGGCGCAAATGCGTCGATGACAATCGACAGGACCGAGCGCGGGGCGTCGGTGAGCATCGCAATACCGACGACACCGGCAGTGGATGTATGCGCGTCCTGATCGTCGACGACGAGTCGGCCGCGCGGGTGAGGCTGGCATCACTGCTCGAAGAGATCGATGCGGCTGGCATCGAGATCGTCGGGGAGGCAGGTGACGGTGTTTCAGCACTGGAACTCGTCAGGCAACACCAGCCCGATCTCGTGCTGCTCGACATTTCAATGCCCGAGGTCGACGGATTCGACGTCGCCCGGCACATGCCCCACCCGCGGCCGCTGATCATCTTTCAGACCGCATTCGCCGAATACGCGTTGCAGGCATTCGATCACGAGGCCCTCGACTACGTGGTGAAGCCAGTGACCCGGACCCGCCTGGCGAAGGCGATCGAACGCGCGCGGACGAGGCTGACGGCGCAGGACCCGAGGAGTGACTGGGACAGCGGATCGCTCGACCGACTGGGAAACGCACTCGGCTATCAGCCAAGCCGATCGCCGCGAGTGCTCGTTCGGGCGGGCGCGGCGCACAGGCTCCTGCCGCTCAGCGACGTCATGCGCTTCACGGCAGGTGAGGGCGCGGTATACGCGCAGACGGCCACCGGCCAGCCGATTACCGACTACACCCTCGCGGAGCTCGAAGCCAGAACAGCCGGCGACTTCATCCGCGTCAGCCGCGCGCACTATCGTCAACGTGTCGTACATCGAGCGCATCAAGAGCAACGGAGATGGTTCCGCGACGCTGATCCTGAAGGACGGCACGGAAGTCCGAGTCAGCCGCCGCCGAGCCTCCGAAGTGCGGAACGCCCTCGAACTGTGAACCCTCGTCCTGAACCGTAGTTTGAACCCTTGTGTTGAACCATCGTCGTGAACCATCGTCAGAGATATGCCGGAACGAACGCTTGATGCGGAAATCGACAGGCTCTACCAGCTGCCGCTGGATGAGTTCACGGCTGCGCGGAATGCGCTGGCGAAGAATGCAGGCCCGGACGGCGCGGAGATACGAGGTCTGACGAAGCCGCCGGTGGCCGCCTGGGCCGTCAACCAGGTGCACTGGCGGGACCGTTCGACCTACGACGCGCTCATCAAGGCGGCGCAGGCGCAGCGAGTCGCCCATGCCGCCGTGCTCGCAGGAAAGCGCGCGGACCTGAGGTCCGTCGGGCGCGATCACGAGCAGGCGATCGAGGCGGCGGTCAAATCTGCGATGGATCAGCTCAGTCAGGCGGGTCATCCCGCGACCGACGCGACCAAGCATGCTATCGCGACAACGTTACGGGGATTGCCGGCTGACACAGCACCCGGCCGGCTCGATCGCACGTTGCAGCCTGGTGGTTTCGAAATGCTCGCGGGCGTTCCCGTGCGCGAGCGCCCGGCGGGGAAGCCTCCCGAACCCGTCAGGCCGGCGCCGCAGGCGCCTTCTCGGCCGGCCAGCCAGAAGAAAGAAAAAAAGACCGCCGCCGAGATCAAGGCGATCGATCGCGCGAAAGAGGCCGTGACCGCCGCCACGCGCGTGGTAAGCGCGGCGGAGCATACAGTCAAGCGCGAGGAGTTCGAGTCCGCGCGCGCGACGCGCGAAGCCGAGCGTGCCGCTCGCGCGCTGACTGCCGCGCGCGAGGCGCTCGAGGCGGCGCAGCAGGCGGTCGAGGAAGCGGAAGCTGACGAAAAAAAGGCAGCCCGCGCGCGAGACGAGGCAGAGCGCAAGGCGCGCACGGCCGAAACGGCGCTCGATCGGGCCCGCGCCGAGGCCGACGAAGCTCAGCGCGAGCTCACCCGTCTGAACAGCTGAATCAAGCGCGCCCGTGATGAGCCGCCGGGCTCTGCTCGAACCAGCGAAACGCCACCAGCATGTAGATCGCCGGAACGAAGAGCGCCAGGTGCAGCGTGTTCAACGAGAATGGCGCCACCACCCGCGCCAGCGTCAAGAGCACGAATCCCGCCACGAGCGCCGTCAGCCGGACACCTCTGATTCGTGGTGACGGCAATCGCCGCGGACACGATCGCAATCCCCGCCAGCGCGAGCACGGCGACCAGCGACCCCGCTGCGAATGCGCCACTGTCCCACGCCTGAAGCAACCCCCCGACAGCCGACAGCACAGCCCAGAACGTTCGAGTGCGATGCATGTGAACCTCCTCGACGTTCACTGTCGCAGAAGGCCCGCTCAGTCGAACTCTCGCCCCGATGAACGGTCAAATCCGTCGACAAACGGACGAACCATCGTGTGAACCCCCGTGTGAACCCCCGTCGTGAACCCCCGTCTGAACCCTTGTGTGAACCACCGTTTTCTGATATTACCTACACTACGACTATGAGGACGTATCTCGGGGAATTCGAACAACTGCTCCTCCTCGCCCTCGTGCATCTGAGCGATGACGAGGCCTACGGCACGCGGATTCGCAGCGAGATAGAGGCGCGGACGGGGCGTACCGTCTCGCCGGGCGCGATCTATACGGCGCTCGACCGCCTGGAACAGCGAGGCCTCGTCGCATCCCGTCTGGGCGACCCGACGCCGTCACGTGGCGGCAAACGGAAGCGCCACTACCGTCTGGAGCCAGCCGGCGTTCAGTTGCTGCAGCGGACGCAGGAAGTGCTTGCGCGCATGTCGCAAGGCGTCCCGCTCGCACGGCTTGTGCGCGCCCCGCGCGACTCGGGTGCGTCATGAAACGGACTCCTGTTCTTCCATCGCTGCTGTTGCGCAGCCTTCTGCCGGCCGACGCCTTCGAATGCGTGGCGGGCGATCTCGAGGAAGCCTGGCACAACGGATCGCTCTCGCGCGCCGGCTTCTGGCGGCTCGCGATGGCGTCGATCGTCGAGTGCCGCCGGCCGCGCCTGCAGCGAACTCACGTTGATCGCGATTCAGATCAGAAACGAGGCGACAGTCTCATGCGGACGATCCTCCAGGACTTCTCGTATGGCGCAAGGCTGATGCGCCGCAATCCGGGATTCACTGCCGCGGCCGTTGCCACGCTGGCGCTGGGCATTGGCGCGAATACCGCACTCTTCAGCATCCTCAACGTGCTGACGCTCAAGCCGTTGGCCTACCGCGAGCCTGACCACGTGGTGTTCGTTCGAGAATGGTCCCACCGCACGCAGACCGCCGGGTTCTCATTGTCGGTGCTCGACTTCATCGAGGTTAGCCGGCGTTCGACGACGTTCGAGTACGTCACGACGTACCTGGTACTGGAGCGCCAACCTCACCGGGGGTTCGACACCCGAGCGCGCGCAGGCGTATCGCGTCACGGCCGACACGTTCGACATGCTCGGCGTTCCCGCGGCGTTGGGCCGCGGATTTCTCCCAGAGGAAGGGGTCCCTGGGGGACGCCGGGTCGTCGTCCTCAGTCATGGGCTCTGGCAGCGTCGCTTCGGCAGCGATCGCTCTGTCATCGGCCGCGACATCACCCTCGACGGCCATCCGCACACCATCGTCGGCGTGATGCCGGCGTCGTTCGAGTTTCCCGTCTTCAATTTCAAGGGTGAGTTGTGGGTCCCATGGCAACTCGACATGCAGGCAATTCTTGCGGACCGCGGATCAGCGAGCTCATCGGTCGTCGTAGCGCGGATCCGCCCGAACGTGACGATGTCCGCCGCTCAGGCAGAAATCGACACGATCATGCAGCGGCTGGAGACGGAACACCCCGATACGAACGCCGGACGCGGAGCGCGGCTCACCGAAATGGGCCGCCTGGACGACGAGAATGCGGGTCCAGGAATCCTGATCGTCGCCGCCACTGCCGCACTGGTGCTGTTACTCGCGTGCGCGAACGTCGCGAATCTGCTCCTGGCCCGTGGTGTGTCGCGTCAGCGCGAGCTCGCCGTGCGGGCGGCGCTGGGCGCAGGGCGGGTGCGCCTCGTGACCCAGCTGATGTCCGAAGGCGTGCTGCTGGCTGTCGCCGGTGGTGTTGCAGGGCTTGTTCGTGGCTTACCTCGCACTCAACGCTCTGCGTGCGTCACTCCCCGAAATGGTCGTGACCACGCAGCCGAACATCGACACGCTCGGCATCGACCCCATGACGCTCGCGTACGCGGCCGGCATTTCACTGCTGACCAGCATCATCTTCGGGGTCATTCCCGCCGTGCGCGCGGCGAGCCCGATGCTGCAGGAGGGCCTCAAGGAAGGCGCGTCGTCTGGCGGCGGCCGGGGCACGCGACGGCTGCGCGCGGCGCTCGTGATCGCCGAGGTGAGCCTCTCGACAATCATGCTCGTATCGGCAGGTCTTCTCGTTCGCAGCTATCAACGTCAGCAGCACGTCAATCCCGGGTTCGATCCGGACAACGTGCTCACGATGATGATTGCGCTGCCCGACTACCGTTACAGCGCGCCGGAGGCGCGGACGCAGTTCTTCCAGGAGTCGGTGCGGAGGATTTCATCGCTTGCGGGCGTCGAATCCGCGGCTTTCGTCAACGTTCTGCCCTTCAGCACCTACAACCGGGGAGGAGTGTTCAGCGTCGAGGGACGCTCTGACGTCGAACGCGGGCAAGAGCCCTCAGCCGATATCCGCGTGATCTCCGACGGGTACTTCGACACGATGCGCATTCCGTTACGTGCCGGCAGGACCTTCGACACCCGCGATGCCGCTGCCGGCGCGCGCGTCGCAATCGTGAACGAGGCGCTCGTGCGCAGACACTTCAAGGACCAGGATCCCCTCGGCCAACGGCTGAAACTGGGCCGCATCGGCGGCCCGGGAGCCGTTGTGAACATCATCGGCGTGAGCGGCAGCGTCCACCACAATCAGCTCATCCGAGCAACCAACCCCGGAGATCTACTTTCCGCTGGCGCAGTCGCCACCCCCGATGATGATGCTGGCGGCGAGGACATCTACAGATCCGGAGACCTACAGCGATGCCATCCGGGCAGAAATCCTGGCTGTCGATCCCGCTCAGCCCGTCTATCACGTGAAGCCGATGACCAGGCTCGTCGGCGATTCGCTTGCCGCGCCAAGCTTCTCGGCATCCTTGATGGGTCTCTTCAGCGGCATCGCACTGATGCTCGCGGCCATCGGCATCTACGGCGTCGTCTCGTACGCCGTAAACCAGCAGCGTCGTGAGTTCGGCGTGCGACTCGCGCTCGGTGCGCGTCCGCGCGACCTCCTCACCCTCGTGCTCCGACGTGGTCTGCTGCTCGTCGCGACGGGCATCACGATCGGCATGCTCTGCGCGTTCGGCGTCGGCCGCGCGCTGGCCAACATCCTCTATGGCGTCGGCCCTGCCGATCCGGTCACATTCGTCTCGGTGACCGTCATGCTCGCCACCGTTGGTCTCGCCGCGTGCTGCATCCCCGCCCTTCGCGCGAGCCGGACCGAGCCGGTCACAGCCTTGCGGGAGTGAGTGGCGCTGCTGGACGGAGGGGACGGAGGACACGGAACAAGCTTCAACTCGGAGAAACGGAGACACGGAGGTGGGTGGCATCCACTCGTGGGGCAGAAGCCGATGCCGGCCCGGCCTGTGGCCGGGCCGAGCGAACGACCGACTCCCCGGAGCTACAAGCCACCTCACCGGTGCATGTGGCTTGTCGCTCCGGGGAGTCGGTCGTTCGCCCGCCGCCTTGCGGCGGCATCGGCTCGCAGCCCGAGTATTTGATCGCCACTCCGTGTCTCCGTGTCTCCGTTTTTGAAGCTCGTTCCGTGCCCTCCGTAACCTCTGTCTCGCAACCCTGTGTCCTCGGCTCATGCCTCCCAGTATAGAATTGTGGCCCGCATGCCTCGTCCGGTCGTCTTTGTTACTGGCGCGGGCCGTGGTGTAGGCCGCGTCATCGCGCTGCGATTCGCGGCGGCCGGATATGTGGTCGGTGTCGCAGGGCGCAACGAGGCGGCGATTCGCGAGGTCGCTGCCGAGATCGTCGCCGCGGGCTCGGACGCATTCGCGGTCCCCTGTGACGTCACCCAGAAGCAATCGGTCGTCGACGCGATTGCGGAAACCGATCGGCGTCTCGGTCCCATCGACGTGCTGGTCAACAACGCCGGCGTCGCCGACAGCGCGCCGTTCGCGGCGATGGATGATGCGTTGTGGGAGCGCATGCTCGCCGTCAACCTGACCGGCACCTACTACTGCATGCGCGCGGTCCTGCCGGGAATGTTCGAGCGGCGGCGCGGACGCGTCATCAACATCGCATCGGTCGCGGGCCGCACGGGATTCGCGTACACGGCTGCCTACTGCGCTTCCAAGCATGGCGTCGTGGGCCTCACACGCGCGGTCGCGCTCGAGGCGGCGGGGAAAGGCGTGACGGTCAACGCCATCTGTCCGGGATGGGTGGACACCGACATGACCCGTGAATCGGTTGCGCGCATCGTGAAGAAGACTGGCCGAAGTGCAGCCGACGCCAAGGCCGCGATCGAGCAGATGAATCCGCAGAAAAGGCTGATCCAGCCCGAGGAAGTAGCCGCATTGGCCGTCTTCCTGGCTGGCCCGGATGCTCACGGCATCAACGGACAGGCATTGAGTGTCGACGGCGGCGAGCTCGTCGCCTGAAGGGACCGAATGATCAAGCCGACGACGTTTGAGTATGCCGAGAAGGACGGCGTCGCGACGATCACGCTGAACCGTCCCGAGCGGCTCAACGCGCTGACGTTCGAGGTCTACGCGGAGCTCCGCGATCTCTTCGCCGATCTCGCTGACGACAAGTCGGTCCGCGTCGTCATCATCACCGGCGCCGGTCGTGGGTTCTGCTCCGGTGGAGACGTCGAAGCGATCATCGGTGAACTCCTGACACGCGACATGCGCGAGCTGCTCGCGTTCACGCGTATGACGGGCGCTCTGATCCACAACATTCGCGCCCTGCCGGTTCCGGTGATCGCAGCCCTCAACGGCGTCGCCGCGGGCGCAGGCGCCGTGATTGCCCTGGCCGCGGACTTTCGGCTCGCTGTTCCGGAGGCGAGCATCGCGTTCCTGTTCACGAAGGTCGGGCTCGCCGGCGCGGACATGGGCGCTGCCTATCTGCTTCCGCGAGTGATTGGCATGGCGCGCGCTACCGAACTCCTGTTTCTGGGTGATCGCGTGTCGGCAGAGCAGGCCGAGCGGATCGGGCTTGTGAACAAGGTCGTGCCTGCCGCATCTCTGATGGATGAAGCGTACGCGCTCGCCGCCCGTCTGGCATCAGGCCCCGGATTCGCCCTCGGCATGACGAAGACGATGCTCAACGAAGAGCTCGACATCGACTTCGCCGCTGCCATCGAAGCCGAAGCGCAGGCGCAGGCTATCTGCATGCAATCGTCCGACTTCGGCGAGGCCTATCAGGCATTCAAAGCCCGCCGCACTCCCGCCTTTCAGCGCGGACGATGATCGACCTTCCGTTTTTCGAAGACAGACACCGCGCCCTCGCTGCCCGCGTGGCTGCGCTCGGCGATCAGTTCGAGGCCGTCGTCGGACTCGGCGAGTCGGGCGAGGAAGATCGCGCGGGCCGCGAAACGATTCGGATCGCCGCCGAACACGGGCTCTGCAGGCTGCTCGTGCCGCGCGAGTTTGGCGGCGACGGACTCGATCTTCGCTCGCTTTGCCTGACGCGGGAAGCTGTGGCTGCCGCGAGCGGCCTCGCCGATTCTGTGTTCGCGGTCCAGGGGCTTGGCGGCTATCCGATCGCGTTGTCGCGGGACAACGCATTGGGCGAGCGGTTCCTGACAGGTGTCGCGTCGGGTCGCGCCATCGCAGCGTTCGCGCTGACGGAGCCCGAGGCGGGATCGGATGCAGCGGCGGTCACGACTCGCGCTGTGCGCGACGGGGACAGCTACGTCATCGACGGGTTCAAGACGCTCATCTCGAACGCCACCATCGCGTCGTTCTTTGTCGTCTTCGCAAGAACGGCGGAGGGTTCGAAGCGGGCGATCAGCGCGTTCGTCGTGCCGGCGGGGACACCGGGCCTCACGATCGATCGCCGTCTGCATGTCAGTGCGCCGCATCCCATCGCCGAGGTGCGTTTCACACAATGTCGGGTGCCTGAGAGCCACCTCCTGGGTTCTGAGGGTGACGGCATGCGGCTCGCGCTCGGTACGCTCGACTTTTTCAGGACCAGCGTGGGTGCTGCCGCGTGCGGGCTCGCGGCTCGTGCTCTTCGTGAAGCGACGGCCCATGCGCGCTCGCGGCGTCAGTTCGGCTCACGCCTCGCTGATTTCCAGCTCACGCAGGCCGCACTCGCGGACATGGCGACTGAGCTCGACGCGGCGCGCCTGCTCGTCTACCGATCGGCCTGGACGAAAGACATGGGTGCGGAGCGCGTAGCCTCCGAATCGGGGAAGGCCAAGCTGTTCGCGACCGAAGCCGCGCAGCGCATTGTGGATCGCGCCGTCCAGATTCACGGAGGTTTGGGAGTCACGCGAGGCTCGGTCGTCGAGCGGCTCTATCGCGACGTGCGGCCGCTTCGCATCTACGAGGGCACGTCGGAAATCCAGCGGCTCGTGATCGCCCGCCACATAATAGAGGAGGCGGAAGGCTAAGCCGCCGACCTCATGTGGCACCCTCCGGAACGAGTCAAACACGCCCCGCTCCCGGCGCGCTGGCCTGACCAGGCCGAGGCCGCCCGGTCGTTGCTCTTCAGTCCTTTGTCGGTCGGACGCTTGACCCTGGCGGATCGGACGTGGGTCCCCGCGATGGTCCCGTGGCGCGCCACCGACGAGGGTTTCGTCACCGACGATGTGCTGACGTGGTACGAGCGGTTCGCACGGGGCCAGCCTGGCGCGATCGTCGTCGAGGCCACTGGGGTGCGCGACATCGCAAGCGGACCACTGTTGCGTATAGGCGATGACCGCTTTTTGCCCGGTCTGGAAACGCTCGTTCGAACCGTGCGAGAGGCCAGCCGCGGCCGCACGAAGCTGTTCATTCAAATCATCGATTTCCTGACCATTCGCCGGCGTCCTGCGCGCGAGACGTTCGTCCAGCGTTATCTGCGCATCACCGATCGCCATCGCGCCGCGACCGGCGCCGAGGACGACGCAGAAGTCCGCACGAGGCTCCTGTCGATGCCGGACGACGAGCTTCATCAGGTGCTCTCGCCTCGCGAGGCTGAGGCGCTCGACTTCGGACTCCGGGAGCGGGTGACGGATGTGGAGCATAGCCACATCCGCGATCTGCCCCGCACGCTGCCAGGCATCTTCTCGGCGGCGGCGCGGCGCGCCGAGGCCGCCGGATTCGACGGCGTCGAGCTGCACTACGCGCATGCGTACACGATGGCTTCGTTCCTCTCGGCGCGAAATACACGGACCGACGGCTACGGCGGCAGTCGCGAAGGCCGGGTACGGCTTCCGCTGGAGGTGATCCGGGCCGTCAGGAGCGCTGTGTCGGATGGATTCGTGGTGGGCTGCCGCTTTCTTGCCGACGAGTGTATCGACGGCGGCAGCGGTGTCGACGATGCGGTGTTCTTCGGCGTGGAGTTCGCGCGCGCGGGCATCGACTTCGTGTCGTTATCGCGTGGCGGGAAATTCGAAGACGCCAAGCAGCCGAAGGTCGGCTGGGCCGCGTATCCTTATACCGGTCCAAGCGGGTGGGAGTGCATGCCCACGATCCTTGCCGACCAGGCAGGGCCGTTCGGCCGCAACATCGCCCCGGCCGCGCGCATCCGGTCGGCGATCAGATCCAATGGATGGACGACTCCGGTTGTCGTCGCCGGCGGGATTCAGTCCTTCGAGCAGGCTGAATCGATCCTCGAGTCAGGCGAAGCGGATATCATCGCCGCTGCACGGCAATCGCTCGCGGATCCCGACTGGTTTCTGAAGACGCGCATGGGTCTCGGCAGCCACATCAGACGATGCGCGTTTACGAACTACTGTGAGGGGCTCGATCAGATGCACAAGCAAGTGACGTGCAAGCTCTGGGACAGGGTGGCGCTCGACGAGCCGCTCCTTTCGCGAAGCACCGACGGCAAACGGCGCCTGGTCGCGCCGGCATGGTCGGTGGAGCCAGACTGACATGCGGGTCGTGGTCGTCGGCGGCGGGCCCGCGGGTCTTTACTTCTCGATGTTGCTGAAGAAGCAGGACCCATCGCATGACGTCACCCTGTTCGAACGTGATGCGCCGACGGATACATTCGGCTGGGGCATCGTCTTTTCGGATCAAACCTTCGAATACCTGCGCGAGAGCGACGCCGCGTCCTACGACGCGATTACGGCAGCCTGCCAGCAGTGGGACAACGTGGACGTCGTCCATCGCGGGCAGAAGATCACGGTCAGGGGCAACAAGTTCTCGGGGATTGCCAGGATTCATTTCCTCAACGTTCTGCAGCAGCGTTGCCTCGACGTCGGCGTCGATCTGCGCTTTCGCGAGCCGATCGCGCGTCTCTCGGACTTGCCTCCGGCCGATCTGCTGGTCGGCGCCGATGGCGCCAACAGTCTGGTGCGCCGCGAACATGCGGATATCTTCGCGTCCGACGGTCGAGTACGGGAGGAACAAGTACATCTGGCTGGGCACGCCACGGCTGTTTCATGGCCTGACGCTGACGTTCGAGCAGCACCCCACCGGCGTGTACGCGGCACATTCCTACAAGTTCGACGGCCGCACCAGCACGTTCATCGTCGAATGTTCCGAAGCGACCTGGCGGCGGGCCGGCCTCGACACGATGGACGAAGCCGCCACCTGCGAGTTCCTTCAGCAGGTCTTCCGTGAGCACCTCGAGGGTCAACCGCTGCTCACGAACAACTTCGTGCGCTGGCTGAACTTTCCGCTCGTCCGCAACGCACGCTGGCATGGAGATGCGATCGTGGTGCTGGGCGACGCCCTGCACACCGCGCATTTTTCCGTGGGGTCGGGGACGAAGCTTGCGCTGGAAGATGCAATAGCCCTCGCAAGAGCATGCGCGGAGCTACCGGATGTCGCGGGTGCGCTGGCGGCGTTCGAGACCAATCGCCGCCCGCGGGTGGAGCAGTTGCAGCACGCCGCGCTGGAGAGCCTGCGCTGGTTCGAAGAGATGGACTCCTACATGCACCTCGACCCGCTCCCGTTCGCGCTGTCGGCGATGACGCGCAGCAAGCGGATCGACTACGACAAGCTGCGGCGGCGCGACCCGGCGTTCGTCGCGGAGGTCGAAGACTATCAGCGCAACCACGCGGGAACCGGAACGTAAGTCCGGAGGACGGCCGTGTCGAATCGGACCGAGTATTGGAATCCCAAGAACGAGACGTTGTCGCGGGAAGAGCTGCGATCGCTCCAGCATCGGAAGCTGAAACGGCTCTGCGAGTGGGCTTACGAGCGGTGTCCGTTTCATCGCCGCCGGTGGGAGAAGGCCGCGTTTCATCCCGATCAGCTGCGGACGGTCGCCGACATACAGCGGATTCCATTCATGACCCGCGAGGACTGGATGGACGCGCAGGCGGAGGAGCCACCCTTCGGAACGCTGCCCACTGTGCCGCGCGATCTCGCTATCCGCTATCACACGACCTCCGGCACGACTGGCCGTACCCCACTTCGCGTGCTCGACAGCACGAAGGATTGGCAGTGGATCGCGGAGATGTGGTGCTACGGCATATGGGGGTTCGGCGTCCGCCCAAGTGACGTTGTCCTGTTTGCATTTTCGTATGGGACCTTCATCGGCTTCTGGGGCGCGCATTACGCGTGCGAGAAGATCGGGTGCCTCGTGTTGCCGTCCGGTGGCGGCACGAGCGAAGGACGGGTCAAGTCCATTCTGGACATGGGCGTCACCACGCTCTGTTCAACGCCGACCTATGCGCTCCGCCTGGCGCAGACGGCGGCGGAAATGGGCGTGGACCTGGCGCGCGACAGCCAGCTCGAAAAGGTGGTCGTGTCGGGCGAATCCGGCGGGTCGATTCCGGCCGTGAAGCGGCAGCTCGAGTCGGCGCTCGGCGCGAAGGTCAGCGACATGGCCGGTATGACGGAGATCGGCACGATCATGATTTTCGAGTGCGCAAACCAGCCTGGCGGGACGCACATCATCGAGGACAACTTCATCGAGGAAACGATCGAGCACGACGGCGAGCGGCCCCTGCCATATGGCGAACGCGCAGAGCGGGTCGTGACGTCGCTCGGCCGCGGGTTCATCCCTCTGATTCGCTATCGCACCAAGGACCTCGTCGTGAAGATCCCGCACTCGTCCTGCGCGTGCGGGCGCACCGGCGACATCTACCACGGCGGCATTCAAGGCCGCTGGGACGACATGAAGCTGGTTCGCGGAACCAACGTCTACCCGCGCGCCGTGGAGTCCATCGTCCGCGAGTGCCGGGCCGTCGACGAGTTCCAGATTCTGCTGACACGCGAAGGCGTGCAGGACGAGATCACCGTGCTCATCGAGCTGAAGCCGGGTCGCGAGGACCACTGGACCGAACTCGAGGGGCGGCTGTGCAAGGACCTGCCGGACGCGCACGAGGGACTGCGTTTCAACGTCCGGCTCGCCGAGCGGAACTCGCTGCCACGCTTCGAGCTGAAGGCCAAACGGCTCGTGGACAAGCGGCCGGTTGCGGATTTTACATAAGTAGGGGAATCTACGATGGCACGACTGGATCTGCTCGGGCGTCCACTGACGCCGGCCGAAACGCAGCTTCTCGAGATCTATACGACGCTGAAGTCTGTGGCGGCACAGCCCGACCTGCCGCCGTGCGCCGAACGCAACGTGAAACAGGCGCTCGCCTGCATGTGGCAGGTCGCAAACGATCTGGATCTCGAATTCGAGCAGTTGTATGACGTTGGGGTCTGACGCGTGCCGTAGTTCGTAGTCCGTGGTTCGTAGCTTGCCGATTACGAAGTCCGAGCTCGCCAAGTGCGGAAGCGCGCGGCTTCGCCGAGCCGCAGCCGCAGTGCGCGGCTTTAGCCGCGACTGATATCGACGACAGATGACAATCATCAACCCGCCCGGCTGGCCGTCCCCACGTGGCTACAGTAACGGGATCGTCGCTGAAGGCCGGATGTTGTTCGTCGCTGGCCAGATTGGCTGGAACGAGAAAGGCGAGATCGTCAGCGATCGACTCGTCGATCAGTTCGATCGGGCGCTGGCCAACGTGCTGGCGATTGTCGACGCCGCAGGCGGCGCGCCGGCGTCGATCGCGCGGCTCACGATCTACGTCACCGACAAGGCGGCGTATGTCGCTGCGCGGTCTGAGATCGGCGATCGCTATCGGGCCCGCATGGGCCGTCATTTTCCGGCGATGACGCTCGTCGAGGTCAGCGCCCTGCTCGAGCCCGGCGCACTGATCGAGATCGAGGCCACCGCCGTTTTGAGCTCGAACCAGTAACCCGCTACGGCGAGACACGAACCACGAACCACGGACCACGGCAGGTAGGCAAGCGATGTCTTTTTCACGTCGAAACTTCCTGACGACGACTCTCGCGGCGTCGGCCGCTGGCTTCGTGCGCCTGCATGCGCGGGAGCAGGATACTGGCCGCCGCGTGTTCCTGCACGGTGTGGCCAGCGGCGATCCGCTCACCGATCGCGTCATCCTGTGGACGCGCGTCACCGGCCTGGCGGGTTCGATGCCGCAAGTGTCGTGGGAGATCAGCACGGATGCGTCGTTCAACACCACGACGGCGAGAGGCATGGTCACGACGGGGGAGCACCGCGACTTTACCGTCAAGGTCGATGCGGGACTGCTCCGGCCGGCGACGACCTACTACTATCGCTTCGAGGCGCTGGGCGAGCGATCGCCGACGGGCCGCACCCGAACGTTGCCTGCGGCCGGCGCCGCGCGCGTTCGCCTGGCGCTGACGTCCTGCTCGAATCTACCGTTCGGGTACTTCAACGCCTACGCGCGCATTGCCGCACGGGCCGATCTCGACGCCGTCCTGCATCTGGGCGACTACATTTACGAGTACCAGAACGGCCGTTACGGTGACGGGACTCCGTTCGGCCGAGTACCAGAGCCCGATCTCGAGATCCTGTCGCTGTCGGATTACCGCATCCGGCACGGTCAGTACAAGCGAGATCCCGATCTGCAGGAAGTTCACCGTCAGCATCCCTTCATCGTCGTCTGGGACGATCACGAATTCACTGACAACACCTGGCGCGAGGGTGCCGCAAATCACCAACCGGATCTCGAAGGGGAGTGGAAGGCCCGTCGCGCGGCCGCGTTGCAGGCCTATTTCGAGTGGATGCCGATCCGCGAGGATCGCGCGACACGCCGGCCGCGTATCTATCGTTCGTTCAGCTTCGGTGACCTCGCAGACCTGTTGATGCTGGACACGCGCGCGCTCGATCGCGACGAACAGGCGTCAACACGCGACGCTATCAGCGTGATCGACAACCCCGGACGGACGCTGCTTGGCGTGGCTCAGGAAGAGTGGCTGAACGAAGAGTTGATCGCATCGAAGCGTGCCGCCGTGCGATGGCAGCTGCTCGGCCAGCAGGTGATGTTTGCCGCCGGCAGCCGTCCCGACTTGCCCTCGGTGAGCACCGACACCTGGGATGGTTACCGTCCGGCACGCCAGCGCCTGATCAACACGATCACCGGCCACGACCTGCGGAACGTCATCGTGCTGACCGGAGACGTGCACAGCTCATGGGCCTACGACCTGCCGCAGAATCCGTGGCACACGTACGATCAGGCGACGGGGAAGGGCTCGCTGGGCGTCGAGATCGTGACGCCGGCAATCACGTCGCCGAGCGGGTTCGGTCCGCCCGAAAAGGCCGCCGAGCGAACGGCACAGCTGCTCAAGGAACGCCCGCACCTGCGATTCCTCGAAGGCACGCAGCGCGGCTACGTCGTTCTCGACGTCACCCCCGAGCGCGCGCAAGCCGACTGGTTCTTCATCCCGACAGTCACCGAACACTCGACCGCCGAGACCTTCGGCGGCGGCTGGCTCACCGAGGCCGGAACATCCCACCTGGTTGCCGCCTCTGGTCCGGTGCCGCCCAATACCGCCGCCCCCGCCCCCGCGCCACTGGCGTATGATTAGCCTCGGCCTTCGGCCTCGGGTGTTGAGAATCGGAAATCGGAAATCGGAAATCGGAAATCGGAAATCGGAGATCGGAAATCGAATAGGGCGCTATCGGGAATCGGCGGCAGCGGGTCTTCCGGTACGAACCCCGTGTGAACCCGCCGTGCGAACCTTCGCTGTGAACCCTCGTCATGAACCCTCGTGTGAACCCTCGTATTGAACCCCCGTCATTCGCGTAATGAGTACAGGTGACGCCCGCACGAGGGGCGGCTTCCCCGCGACCCGGCACTCCGTAATCGAGCGGATCCGGGACGGCAGCGACGACGCCCGGCGCGAAGCGTTCGGCGATTTGATCGAGGGGTACTGGAAGCCTGTGTACAAGCACCTCCGAATCACATGGCGGCTCACGCCGGACGACGCGCAGGACCTGACTCAGGGGTTCTTTGCCGATGCGTTCCAGAAGTCGTGGCTGGAGAAGTTCGAGCCAGGCAAAGCGCGGTTTCGGACGTTCGTCCGGCTGTGCGCGGATCGGTTCGTGATGAACGCTCGTCAGGCGGCTTCCCGGCTCAAGCGCGGCGGGGCGACGCAGACCGTGCCGCTCGATTTCGACGGAGCCGAACGCGAAATCGCCGCCCGCCCGCCCTCGGCGCCGCCCGAGGCCGAGGAGTTGTTCCACCAGGAGTTCGTGCGCGCGTTGTTCGACAACGCTGTGCGGGCCGTGCGCGCCGAGTGCGAGCGCAACGGACGTGCGATCCATTTCGAGCTCTTCGAGAAGTACGATCTCGTTCCCGCAGATGACGTGAGTTACGCGCGCCTGGCCGAGCAGTTCAACCTGACGACCACGCAGGTCACCAACTACCTTGCGCTGGTGCGGCGCAGCTTCCGCGAACATGCGCTCGACGCATTGCGCGGGTTGTGCGGGAGCGACGCGGAGTTCAAGAGAGAAGCTCGCGATCTCTTCGGAATGGAGCTCGATTGAGTCCGTTGTCGGACGCAGCGGTTGCGCGGTTGCGGTTGGTTGCCACCTGGCCGGAGTTCTCCTCGGGCCGCTACACCGTGGCGGAGGAGATCGGACGAGGCGGCATGGGAACGGTCTATCTCGCGCACGACACCGAGCTCGGGCGCGAAGTGGCCATCAAGGTGCCCCACGTCGCCGTCAGCTCCACGCTCGAACAGCGCCTGCAGACCGAGGCGCGCGTGCTCGCCCGGCTCGAGCATCCCGGCATCGTCCCCATACACGACGTGGGACGCCTCGCCGACGGCCGCCTGTTCTACGTCATGAAGCGGGTGCATGGCCAGACGCTGCGGGACTACCTGCTCGAAGCGCCCGATCTGCCGGAGACGCTTCGGATCTTCGAGCGCATCTGCGAGCCGGTCGCCTTTGCGCACGCGCACGGCTGCATCCATCGCGATCTGAAGCCCGAGAACGTCATGGTCGGCGAGTTCGGCGAAGTGATGGTCATGGATTGGGGCGTCGCACGGATGTCGTCCGGGCCGACCCTGAGCATTGCGAAAGGGCAGGAGGCGGCCGACGCTGGAAGTCCTGCTCACGGACCATCGACAAACCCGGGAACGATCGTCGGGACGATGGGGTTCATGGCGCCGGAACAGGCCAGCGGCGCCGTCTCCGATCATCGCGCCGACGTGTTCAGCCTCGGAGCGATTCTCTATTCGCTGCTGGTGAGAGATGCGCCAGGCAGCGACGCTGCAGCCGCGATCGTCAGGCGCCGCGACGTGCCACGTCCGTTGCGCGCGATCTGCGCGCACGCGCTCGCGCCGGCGGCCGCCGAACGATATCAGTCCGTGTCAGCCCTCGCCCAGGATGTGGCGCAGTTCAGGACGGGAGGGCGCGTCTCGGCGTACCGGGAAACGATCGTCGAGCGGTCGATGCGTGTGGCGCGCACGTATCGTGTCGCCATTCTGCTGATGCTCACCTATATCGTCATGCGGGTCGTGGTGGCCATTGTGTTCGGCCGTTGACGGCCGCGAGCGGCCGACAGGCCGCCTCAAGTCAATGGAGGAGACATGAACAAACCCGTGCTCGGAATGGTGGTCGGCGGCGTGCTCGGCGTGTTCGACGGGTTGAGTGCATTGATTTCGGCGCCCGAAGTGGCACCCGACATCGTCGGCATCGTCATCGGCTCCACATTCAAGGGGCTGGTCGTGGGCTTACTGGTCGGCTGGTTCGCGAAGCGCGTGAACTCGATGGGAGCGGGCCTGCTCGTCGGTCTCCTCGCCGGCGCGTTCTTCGCTTTCCTCATCGCGATCATGCCGACACCAGACGGCAAGCACTACTACTGGGAAATCATTCTGCCTGGCAGCATCGTCGGGCTGATCGTCGGCTACGCGACGCAGCGCTACGGGGCAGGACGGGTGGGCGCCGCGCCAGAACGAGCGCGCTGAATGCTTGCGATCGTCGCCATCGTCATCGCCGGACTCGCGGTGCTGTCGCACACCGCCCCGGCGCCATTTCTGTTCGAGGCGTTCCGGCCGTCTCAATCCATCTGGCGGATTGAACCACCCCGCGGTGCAACGCCGACGATCTACCTCACCTTCGACGATGGTCCGAATCCTGACTGGACGCCAGCACTGCTGGATGCCTTGCGCGACACCGGCACACAGGCGACGTTCTTCATCATCGACGATCACCTGACGCCGGAGACCGCGCCAATTCTTGCCCGCATGGCCCTCGAAGGCCACGCCATCGGATTGCACAGCGGCACCCGCAAGCTGATGGTGAAGCGCCCCGAGGATCTCGCGGAGCAGTTGCGGGCGGCAGGCGATCGAATCACCGCCGCCGCCGGCGTGCGACCCTGCCGCCTGTTCCGCCCTCATGCCGGCTGGCGGAGCGCCACCATGTATCAGGGATTGAAGCTGATCGACTACCGCCTGGCTGGCTGGAGCTGGGGTATGTGGGACTGGGACTGGTGGCGAACCCCAAAAGGCGACCGCATCGCCTCACGCCTGGCGCGGAAGGCGTCCCCAGGCGACATCGTCGTGATCCACGACGGTCACCACGTCAACCCACGCCCCGACCGCCGCTACGCCGGCGACACCGTCCGCCAACTCGTCCCCCAACTCCGCGCCCGCGGATTCGAGTTTCGACGACTCTGCGACCCATCGTCCTGATCCCGCCGTAGCACTCTTAGCACCCTAGCACGTGTGCACTTGCGCACCTGCGCACTTGCGCACCCGCGCACTTGCGCACCCGCGCACTTGCGCACCTGTCGACCTGCCCCCTTGACCATTCCCTGACAAAACCCTGACCCCCGCCCCACCCGCTGCCGGGTAGCAATCTCTACGCTAATGCCCCATGCCCTCATTCCGCGACGTCATTCGCAGCATTCAGCGTTCACCAGGCCTGGCTACCGCGGCGATCGTGTGTATCGCGTTGGGTAGCGCATCGACGACGGCGGTGGCGACGCTGACCGACGTGGCGTTGATTCGTGCGCTGCCGTTTCCGGCGGCCGATCGACTGACACGGATCTGGGTCGAGGAGTCGGGAGTGGACAGCCGTCAGTGGCTGTCGATACCGGAAGCCCAGGACATACAGTCCGTCAGCTCGTTCGATGCGGTCCTGATCACCGCTCGCGTGCGCGTCGTCATGCTCTTTTCTGGCGGCGCGGAGCGGCTGCGTGGTGAAGGCGTGAACGCCAACTACTTTCAGACGCTTGGGCTCAGACCGGCCGCCGGGCGGTTCCTGGCACCGGGCGATCACGTTGCCGGTGCGCCGCCGGTCATGGTGTTGAGCCACGGAATGTGGATGCGAGCCTTTGGCAGCGATCCGGGCGTGATCGGCCGCACGCTGCGGACTGAGCGTGCGAGTTACACCGTCATCGGCGTCGCGCCGCAGGGCTTCACCGGTACTGTCGAGGACGATCTCGTCGAGTTCTGGATTCCGGTCGAGTACTACGAACCGGCAGCGATCATCAAGAACCGCACTGTGAGGTCGTCCTGGATGATCGGCCGCCTGAAGCCCGGTGTGTCGCTCGCCGCCGCACAATCGGAGCTCGATTCGATCAGCGCGACATGGTCGGCGACGTATCCCGAGATCTATCGCCAGCGGCGGCTGCGGCTCGAGTCGTTTGGCGAGAACTGGCGAGGCGGGTATCGGCGTGGAATTGGCGTCCTGACGGCAGCGGCCATCTTCCTGCTCGCCGTTGCAGCCATCAATGTCGGGTGTCTCCTGCTCGCGCGCGTCCTCGATCGCCGGCGGGAGTTGGCCGTTCGCGCGGCGCTCGGCGCGGATCGGCGCCGCATCGCACTGCAGCTCTTCGCCGAGGCCCTGGCGATCGTTGTCGCAGGTGGACTTGCCGGTGTGCTGGTTGGTCCCTACCTGCTGGATGCGTTTCTCGCAGCCTCGCCGATCGCGATTCCCCGCTACCTGAACCTCGAGCCGGACTTCAGGACACTTGTCGCAGCCGCCGGCGCGCTGGCGCTGGCCGGACTGATCGCAGGAACCGTTCCTGCATTCGTTGGCGGGCGAGTGAACCCGGGTGACGTTCTGAAGGAGTCCGCTCGCGGCAACGTCGGCCGTCCGCACGAGCGGCGATGGGTCAGCGCTCTAATCGCCGCCGAAACCGCACTGACGCTGACGCTGCTCGTGTGCGGCGCGCTGCTGGTGCGCGCGTACGGCCGTCTCGACAGCGTCGATCTGGGCTATGAGCGCGAGGGCATTGCACGTCTGGCGATCACGCTCAGCCGCGCCGACGCGGGACTACCCGAAGCGCGGCACGAGGTGTTCCGACGGCTGCGCGCGGCTGTGCAGGCCTATCCGGGTGTTGAACATGCAGGTCTCGTGTCCATCACGCTGCCGCCGTGGGACGCCGATCGCCGCCGTATCGGATTTGCCGGGCTCGATCGGAATGCGGCCCCGAACGGGATCGAGGCCGGCGTCCATCAGGCGGACGAGGGACTTTTCGCAACGCTGGGAATCCGACTTCTCGACGGGCGTAACTTTGCGGAGAGCGATGGACCTGGTAGTGGCCCGGTTGCAATCGTCAGCGGATCGCTTGCTGCGCGCCTGGGCGGCGCGTCGCGCGCCATCGGTCAGGAAATCTCGTTTGTTGACGGCGATCAGCAGATGCCAACGATGCCGTCCGGGTCATATCGCGTGGTCGGAGTCGTCGAGGACGTCGCCTGGGACGGCATCGCGGCCCAGGACACGCGACGTTACATCGAATATGGCAACACGACCGATCCGCTGTCCGAACGGCTCGACCTCTACGTTCCGCTCGCAAGATTTCCAGCGACGGTCGTGTCCATCGCCGCGTCGACCAAGGGGGACGCCGGTCAGCTGATCGACGCGTTGAGACGTCAGATTGCGCAGGTGACGCCAACGTCGGCCATCCACTGGACGAGCACGATGGAAGACGAGGTCGCGCTCGAGTACGCACCGACACGCTTCTACGCACTGCTCGTTGCCGCGTTCTCGTTCAGCGCGCTAGCCCTGACAAGCGTTGGCCTGTTCGCCCTGCTATCGCACGCCGCCGCCCGCCGTGCGAGCGAGATGGGCGTGCGCCTGGCGCTCGGCGCGAGCCGGCGTCAGGTCGCGGTGTTGCTGCTGCGCGGTGGGTTCACACCGGTGCTGATCGGAGCGACCCTGGGCCTGGTCGGCGCCGTGTGGGCCAGCGCCGGCATTCGGGGCCTGCTCTATGACGTCGGCAGGTTCGATCTCGCGGCGTTCACGGGCGCTGTCGTTGCCCTTGCGCTCGTCGCGCTCGCCGCGGGCCTGGTTCCCGCAAGACGGGTTGCCGGTGTGGATCCGTTGGTGGTGTTGAGGGAGGGTCGTAGCGTCCGGCTGAAGCCGGACGCTACGACGGTCCGGCTGAAGCCGGACGCTACGACGGTCCGGCTGAAGCCGGACGCTACGACGCTACGTTCGCAGGGCGGCAGACGGATCGACGCGGGTTGCGCGCAGGGCGGGAATCAGGGTGGCGGCGCCGACGGTCAGCGCGAGCACGGTCGTGACGGCGGCGAACGTCGCAATATCCCAGGGGCCGACACCAAAGAGCATGGTCGCGAGCAGTCTGGTCGCGGCCATCGCGAGAGGGACGCCGACTGCGACACCAATCAGCCCCACTCGGGCGCCTTCACGCAGGATCATCGACACCACCTGCGATCGCGGAGCGCCAAGCGCGACGCGTATGCCGATTTCCCTCGTGCGTTTCGTCGTGCGATAGGCCATCACGCCGTAGACGCCCACCGCCGTCAGCAACAGGCCGAGCACGCCGAGCAGCATCGCGAGCGTGGCAGTCGCTTGATAGGTGCTGGTCGCGTACTCGATGTACTGCGCCATGGTGATCTGCAGGCGAGGCTGAAGGCGTCGATCCAGCTTCGTCAGGACGTCGCGTGTCAGGCCGGCGAGCGCCGGAGCGCTCCCGTCAGCGTCGATGAAGAACGTGATCTCACCGTGTTCGCCACGCGCATACGGGAGATAGAAATACGGTTCCGGTTCCTCGCCCACGCGATTGATGACGGTGTTTCGAACGACCCCGGCGATGCGATGTGCATCACCGCCGCTGCCGCCGAGCCGGACGATCGCGCCCACGGGATCGCGGCCGGAAAGGTACTCGCTGGCGAATCGCTCGTTGACGATGACGACTGGCTCACCTGGCCGCTCGTCAGCGGCGTCGAACAGCCGGCCCTTTACGAGCCGGGTGTCGAGCACCTCGAAGTAGTTCGCGCTGACCGCGTTGAACTTGACTTCAGGAAGTCCGGCGCCCGCGGCTGGCGGATTGTCCGGGAAGTACACCGCCTGCGCGAGGCCTCCGCCGGAGAAGCTGAGGGGCGCGCGTATCGCGACGGCTACCTGTTTCACACCAGGCAGTCCTGCAAGCTGACGCCGCGCCTCGTCGATTGTTGCCGGGCTCACGCTGCCGGACGAGGCAAACGCGGTCAGCAGTGGCGCGCGCGTGAAGCCGAGATCCGCGCGTTCGGTGGCGACGAAACTCCGCGTGAGCACGCCAGCCGCCGCCAGCAACACCAGCGACACCGCCACCTGCATCGTCACCAGCGTCGTCGACGCCGCGGGTGCCGGCCCCGGTATCTCGCCCGCCAGGGTTGATGAGGGGAGCCACGTCACCGCGGGCGGCCGTCCAGCTCGGTGCGACCCCGAACAGGATCGTCGTCAGCAGCGTCACGACGAGCGTGAACACGATGACGCGGGCGTCCGTTTCGAACACCAGGGACGATCGGAATCCTGGCGGTGGAACGAGGACCGCCGGCATCAGCCTGATCAGCCACATTGCGATCGTCAGTCCGGCCACTGCGCCGAGCGCGCCGAGCAGCGCGCTTTCGGTCATCAACTGGCGAAGCAGCCGCATGCGGGTCGCGCCGAGCGCGACGCGGACCGCGAGCTCGCGGCTTCGCGCGATTCCGCGTGCGAGCAGGAGGTTCGCGATGTTGACGCAGGTGATGACGACGACGAGCAGCACCAGACCGAGGAGCGCGAGCGCGTTGACGCCGCCGGTCTCGAGTCGCCACGTCAGCTCGGAGACGACGCGTGCGCCTCGCTTGTCCGTCGCATCGCCGGCGTCGCGGGCCATGGAGGAGGCCAGCGTTGCGACCTCGGCGTTCGCGGCGTCGACCGATGCCGAGGGGTTGCGGCGCGCGATGACGTCGAACCAGCGCGCCTGCCGCTGATCGAGTTCGTCACGGCCATTCAGCACCGTCCATGTGGCGATGGGAATCCAGATGTCCCTGTCGGCGGAGGCCTCCAGATCGCGGAAGTTTCGCGGGAGCACGCCCAGGACCGTCACCGGAATGGGTCGCCCGCGGCCCAAGACGATCGTGCGGCCAACGAGACCAGGGTCCGCGCCGAAGCGCTCGGACCAGAAGGCGTAGCCGAGAACGACGCCTGGGTTCGCTTCGAGGGCGGACTCGTCAGCGGCGGTGAAGAGCCGTCCGTGCGAAGCGCTGCACGCCGAGCGTCGTGAAAAAGTTCATCGAGACGACGTTGACCAGCGTCAGTTGCTCGGTGCCATCGGGCGAGGTCAGCGTCGCGCCGCGGCGTCCGCGGGCGACCACGCCGTCGAACGCGCCAATCCGGTCACGAATGTCCAGGGTACTCGGGGTACGACCAGAGGCCCGTCCTGTCGGTCTCTGATGTTGCGAAGACACGGACAAGCTCCCCGGATCCGCTGACGCCGGCCGGCCGGAACCAGAGGGCGTCAACCAGGCCGAAGATGGCAGCGTTCGCGCCGATCGCCAGGCCCAGTGCCAGGACGGCCGCCACCGTGAACAGCGGATTCACCCGAAGCGAATGAACAGCCTGCCGCAAGTCACGCCACATCAGTGATTTCTCCTGGCGACCCCGAGAGCAAGCGGCGCGCCGCGCGAGAAATTAGGGTTTTTGCCGACGGCCCCCGGCTGGCGGTCCCGCAGGCTGGATTCCTTGTCCCGCGAGCGGGACGCTCACCAATTGCTTACCGCATCGTAAGCCCTTGCTGACGGCACCTCACCTGGACAATTCGTAACGAATTGAAGGAAGCGGCATTTCGGAGGTTCTACATGGTTTCACCAGCGGTCACTTTTCATACCGCGCATCTCCATACCGGCATCCGGCTTCGCTACGCCGCGCAGGGCGCCAGCGATGCCCCGGCGGTGCTGATGCTGCATGGAGCCACGGATTCGTGGTTTTCGTTCAGCCGCGTGCTGTCACTGCTCCCGCCAGACTTGCGCGCGGTTGTTCCGGATCAGCGGGGGCATGGCGATTCCGACAAGACGGCCAGCGACTTCACGCTCGATTCCATGGCGGCTGACGCCGTGGCGCTCCTCGATACGCTCGACATTTCCCGCGCGATCGTGGTCGGTCATTCGATGGGAAGCCTGGTGGCGCAGCGCGTGGCCGCGATGGCTGGCGACCGCGTGATGTCGCTGTTGCTGCTGGCGGTCGGCCACAACCGCCCGGAACGACGTCGTGCTGGATCTCGTCGGCGAGGTCGACAAGTTCGAGGATCCGGTGAGCGTGGACTTCATCAGCGCGTTTCAGGCCAGCACGATTCATCGGCCTGTTCCGCGCGAGTTCTTCGACACCGTCGTCAGCGAGAGTTTGAAAGTACCAGCGCGCGTATGGAAGAGCGCCTTTCGCTCGCTGTTCGATTCGCCGCCGGTCGCGGTCCCATCCACCTGCCCCGTGTCGATCCTCTGGGGTGATCGCGATGCGGTCTTCTCCCTGTGGGAGCAGGAGGCGCTCCGGCGGCACATCCCAACCGCGTCATTCGCGGCGCTCAAGGACGTTGGTCACGCCCCGCATTGGGAAGTGCCTGACGTCGTGGTAAGAGAGATGGTGGGCATTCTTGTATAGAGAGGGCAGGGCGCCCCAGGACCCTGTCGCCGATCGGATACAATGATTGGGCCCCCCTTTTGAGCCGCTTTTCGCGGGAGTCCCACGATGCAACGCATGACAGGTGTCCTCGTATTTGCTCTTCTGGCGTCGGGATGTCTCCGTTCCACGACCGTCATCTCGCTCAAGCCGGACGGCAGCGGCACGGTCGTGCAGGAAACCGGTGTGAGCCCGCAGGCGCTGGCGATGCTCCAGGGCTTCGCGGGCGCATCGGCGGAAGGGAAGTCCGCTCCGCCACAGTTGTTCGGTGAAGACCAGGCCAAGAAGGCCGCCGAGACGATGGGCGTGCGGTTCGTCTCGGGCGAGCCGTTCAAGACCGCGCAGATGGAAGGCTACCGCGCGCGGTTCGCGTTCGACGACGTGCGGAAGGTGCGGATGAAGATGAATGACTCCGCCGCAGGTATTCCGCAAGCGGGCATGGACGCCAAGACTTCAGAGCCGCCCTTCAATTTCGAATTCGAGCAGCGCGGCTCCTCATCGATTCTGACCATCGTCATGCCCGACAAGGGACCTGGCGACGCGGGCCTGAATCCGATGAGCGGCCTGGGCATGGGCGGCGACCCGTCGAATCCGGCCGCCAATCAGCAGGCGATTCAGATGATGAAGGCGATGATGGCGGGGATGTTCGTCGACATCACGCTGAACGTCGACGGCCGCATCATCAAGACGAACGCGCCCGTTCGTGAAGGGCTCGGACGTCACGCTGCTGCAGCTCGATTTCGACAAGCTGCTCGCCGACGAAACAGCGCTGCAGAAGCTGCAGGGCGCGACCGACATCAAGGCCCTGGCCTCGGTCCCGGGCCTGAAGGTCATCCCCGAAAAAAGAGTGACGATCGAGTTCGGGAAGTAAGGATCGCTACCAGAGATGCAGCGACGCAAGCACCTGACGCCAGCGCGCGGGTGGTTGCGTCGTATCTGACACTCGCTGCCATACGCCCGGGGGACGGTGACGCCAGTCGCTGTCCCGCCGGCCCCCCCGCCAACTCGCCCGCCGATCCGGCTGCCTTCGCCTGTCCATCAGAAACGGGGCCACAGGGACGTCGTCTGCTTGCAGCGTGATGTGCTTCACGCCGCTGTTTTCGGCAGGGCCGGAAGTCAGAATGAGTCCCGACGGCCGGTTTGGTGGAAAAAGTGTGCAACTAACTACGAACCACGGACTACGAACCACGGACTACGGCAAGCACGTGGCCCTCCCGGCCGCGGAGGTGCTGAGATAGCCCTGTCTATTTCTGCGGGATCGGCGCAATGGCGTCGGTCAACGGCCCGTTCAACTCGTCATAGACACGGTGCAGGTACCAGTCGACGAGCTGGATCTTGAACGGCATGTCGAGCGCCGTGTTGCCCTTCGTGATGGTGGACTGATATTCAGCCAGCGACGGCATGATCGCGTCCCTGGCTGCGTCCACGTCGAGCCCCTTCGCCTTCGCGTCCTTCCCCTGACGCAGCAGCTCTCGAAACACGCCCATCGTCGCGCGCAGGAGCGCCTTATCCGTCAGCGGGTCGCCGTGACCCGGAACGATGATCGAGGCATCGAGCGCCTCGAGCCCTTCGAGCGCCTTCAGCCATTCCGTCGGATACGAACTGAGCGCGAACGAAATCGGGTTGATGAGCAGGTCACCGGTCAGGAGGATGCGCTCGTTCGGCAGGTACAGGAACGCGTCACCCGGCGTCACCGCGCGGCCGTAGTTGAGGACGCGAATCTCGCGCTTGCCCATGTAGAGCGTCAGCTGGTTCGTGAACGTCAGGTTCGCGAACGTGTGCTTCGTGTTCTTCTTCTGATCGAGGAAGAACCGCGCATCCTCGAGCGACTGTTTCAAACGCGGCAGGTTTGCTGGTGGAGGCGTCGCCGCCTCCGCTGTGGCGATGCGTTGCTCCAGGCTCGCAATGAACCCGGGAAGCTGCGTCTCGAGTCCAGGACGGTTGAACTCGAGCGCCGGTCCCATCATCATCTGCCGTGTTTTTTCGTGCGTGATGACGCGGACATCGGGAAACGCTTTCAGGTACGTCTCCGCGCCATACCAGTGATCCCAATGCCAGTGTGAGTTGACGAGATACCTGACCGGCTTGTCGGTGAGCTTCCGAATCTCGGCGAGGACCGCTGCCGACGCCGACGGCGTTCCATTCGAATCGAACACCAGCACGCCATCGTCCGACAGGATGGCGACCGAGTTGCCGTCCATGCCGACGTCGCCGTACGGGGCCGTCTGAAACAGGTAGATGCCATCGGCAATCTGCGTCTGTTTCGGGGCCGGCCGCTGCTGCCTTGCGCCGGCGAGCGCTGCGGTCGCGGCGATCAGCACGCAGGTTCCAACTATCGTCACCGGCTTCATCGAACCACCCTCCGGAACGAGGATGCCACGCCCCCCGCCGCCCCGCCAAGCGCGCGCGGGTGGAATGGATTCGGGGGTACGGAGGGGACGGAGGGAACGGAACGAGCTTCAAAAACGGAGACACGGAGGAACGGAGACAAACGGGCCAACGACACCGGACGACGGCCGATGACGGCCCGGCCATCGGCCGGGCCGTGCGATCGAAGGGCGACCCGCGCGCACAAGCTGCCGAACGAACTTGCACTGCAGCTTGTGCACGCGGGTCGCCCTTCGATCGCCCGCCGCGCAAGCGCGGCGGCATCGGCGCTACAGGACCCGTTTAGCGGTTGCGTTCCCGATCGTCTGTCACCCCACCCGCCTGCGGTGAGCCGGGTCCGATCGCAAACTGGAGTTGCGAAGCTGTCCGTTTCCTCCGTTCCTCCGTTTCTCCGAGTTGAAGCTCGTTCCGTTCCCTCCGTCCCCTCCGTCATACCCTCCCCCCGTCGCCTCCCTTCGAGTATCATCTCCTTCCCCGAAGGAGCGACCGATGAGCATCGAAGAACGGGACCTCCGCATGGTTATCGTGGCGTTTGAAGATGCGGTCACGTGGTGTGCGTCGCTGGCGGAGCTCGCGGACCGCTTGATTTCGTCAGCGGTTACGAACCAATCGCTTGGTGAGAAAGAGTTGAAGGCGGCCGTGGCGCAACTGGCCGAGACGCGGCGTTATCTCGACTCGAACGAGGACGCGGTGCAGCGAATCAAGCAGCGCGCCGGGATCGCCTAGGGCAGGCGATCCCGGCACAGAAGTTACTTCTTCTCCGGCGGTGCCACCTTCGAGACGGTGATTTGCTCCCCCTTCAGCTCACCGGTCAGCATCACTTCCTGGCCGGCGTGGGTTTTCAGGCCGGCGAACGACTGGTTGGTCAGCTTGTAGACCTTGTCGCCGCTCAGAAACACGTACTGACCGCCTTTATCCACGCACTTCTGGACGCAGGTGGCATGATCGGCCGCCTTGTCGCCGTGTTTGTCCGCGGAATGTTTCGCGGCACACATCGAGTCGCTGATCGTCCCCTTCCAGGTCTCCTCAGCGGCACGTGCCGGACTCGTCGCCAGGAAGGCGAACGCGGCCATCAGCAGCACACATCTCTTCATAGGTCCTCCTGTATTCGCCGGGATTATAGGTCTCCTTCACGGCGGGCGATCCAGTTATTTGTCCAGGCTTTCGACGCGGTCCCAGAGAATGGCACCGTTTTCAACCAAAGCTCGTCCGTCAGCGGTCAGCGTCGCGTCGGCGAGACGGATCGACAATCGTGATGCGCCTTTCGCGCGATTCCGTCCGCCGTTTTCCCAGTTCGACCCGATCTCGATCGTGATGCCCGGCCGCGGATTGTGCGGGTTCGTGTTGAGCCAGACCGTGGCGACGAGATCGCCGTCAGGCCCGATCTCACGGAACGTCTCGCGCACGCGATCCGCACCGTTGCCTGCCGAGAGCCCGTCGACGCGCCCCTTGCGGAAGGTCATGCGGACATCGCGGACGTCATTACCGGCGCGTGGGATCTCCGGCGCCAGGAGCGTTCCAGTGAACGAGTCTGCGTCTGGCAGAAAGTTGAACAGCCCCACCGGCAGCTCCATCTGCCGATCGCGAATCGAACGTGCCTGTGCGGCGCGCGCCTTAGAGGCGTCACCATCCCCCCGATGGAACCATTGATCATTAGGAACATCGACGCGGATATCCGTCCCTGCCGGCGTGGTGATGCGTATCGCCCGACCTCGGAGCGCCGCGGCAAGCAGCTCCTGCCGCCGCGCGTGCGCGGCGAAGTCGACCTCCAGACAGCGGCGCACCTGCGCCGGCGTGTCCTCGACAATGCGATCGTTGGTGCGCTCGCCGGGATAAGGAAGGAACCAGTGAAAGTGCACGCTGCGGACGCGGCTCTGCTCGACGAGCCGCTCCCACCGGAGGTCGTCCACGTATCCGCGCGCCGGCATCCAGTAGAAGATGTCCGCCCGCGTGAACAGCGGCCGCAGCGTCTCGATCACTTCCGCCTCGCGCCGATCGTGTGCCGCATCATCCTCGATGTAGCTGCGAATCATCTCCTGGCTGTCTTCGACGAGGACGTAGGTGTCGACACCGCGCCGATTGAGCTCGTCCCGAAGACCGTTCGTGATGCCGGGGTAGTACGTGGGGTCGAACACGATGATCGCGCGCTCTCCGCGAGACGGCTGCGTCATGGAGACGAGGCGCGTGACCAGCGCCGCTTCGTCGATCGGGGGCGGATCGATGACGGTGGCTGACGGCTGCAGGGCGGACGATGCGACGAGCGCTTGCGGACGATCGAAGAGGAAAAGCGTTGCGGGTAACAGCGACAGCATCAGGATGCGCGTGATCGACATGCGGGTCATGGTAGGCCGCTCGTCGATGCTTTCGCCGTGGCTGGCGACATTCTGACGAACATTTGACCGGTTGCTGACAGTCGCGGCGCTCACCGGCACTTTCGAATCTGTCATCGGAGCCGCGGCCATCACACCACGCGGGCAGGCCAAGCATCCTTTCCCGCAGTCCAAATAAGGACATGGGAGGGCTGTGATGGGTTCGATGACGAGGGTTCACACGAGGGTTCACACGAGCGTTCATGAGAGTCACAGATAGATGCGGTCGGCGAATTGTTGCCGCGGTCGGGGCGCTCGGTTTTCTGTGCGCGGCTGACATGTTGACGGTCAGGCTTCTGGCGTGCGACTGCGTCCGGCTGGCGCCGTTGTCGGCGGCGGTGCGGGAAGAGACGGAGTTCATCTTCCACGGCCGCGTGCTGGAGATCGTCGAGCGCGAGGAGCACATCCGGACGACGCGGGATGGCGGGGCGACGGGGGAGGTGCGGCCGCTCGACCGTCAGGTGGTGTTTGTCGTGGAGCGCGCGTGGCGCGGCGTGCGCGGCGAGCGCATCAGCGTCACGTCGATCGTCAGCGACTGCATGTTCGCGTTCGAGATCGGCCGGGAGTATCTGGTCTTCGCCAGGAAGGGAGAGGACGGCCGTCCGACCACGGGCATCTGCACACGAACGAGCGCCCTCGCCGCCGCAGGTCCCGTCCTGGCGCAACTCGGGTCACCGACTTTCAAGAAGTGAAAAGAATAGCCGTCAGATACGTCTCTGACCCGTTGCGAAAACTTCAAGGTGGCTGGCACCTGGCCGGGGAAGGTGCCAGCCACCTTTTTTGACGGTTAGCAGGATTTGCAGCGGTTGTTGTTTTTTGCGCCCATCTTTTCGAGCAGCGCGATGGTCTCGGGGAACGGCTGGATCCGCTGGACGGGGCCGTTGGCCATATCCACGGTCGTCTCCCCGGCGCGGTTGACGGCCATGACGTCGGCGCCCTTCGAAACCAGATACAGGATCATCTCGTTGTCGCCGCGCGCGGCCGCGTGGTGAAGGGCGGTGTTGCCCTCGTGATCGCGGGCGTTGACGTCCGCACCGAGGTCCTCGACCAGATACTTGACCGCCGGCATCCAGCCTGTCGGCGCGTTTCTATGTGAGTTCGCCGCGTATCCCTCGCCGAATCCGACGCCCGACGCGGCCTGCAGCGGCGTCACACCAGGGCCGCCCACGGGCACCGGCGCCTGCGTCGACACGTCGTCGACGGTCTCGCGTCCGCCATCCCCGGTGCGGGGACGTCCAGCCGGCTTCATCGTCGGGATATTCGGGTCGGCGCCGTGCGCGACGAGCAGGCGCATCGCCTCGATGTCGCTGGCGTACGCTGCGCGCCAGAATGGCGTCGCGCCGATCTCGTCGACGCCCGAGAGGTCGAAGTTGTAGCCCGAATACCACACCTTCCGTTGCAGCCGCGCGTTGACGTCCACGCCCTTGTCGAGCAGCAGCTTCATCATGTCGATGTGCGTGAGCTTCTGCTGCGTATAGGCGCGCGGCTGCGGATAGAGCGCCTTCGGCGCCCACTGAACGTTGAGCACCGCGTACAACGGCGTGACACCGTTATCGCTCGCGAGCCTCGGGTCGGCGCCGGCATCGAGCAGGACTTTCGCGAGATCGAAATGGCCGTTGATGATGGCGATGAGCAACGGGCTCGTCGCATCGCTGGCGCTGATCTGGTTGACGTCCGCCCCACGTGACAGCAACAGCTGGGCAGCCTGCAGGTGCCCCTGACGCGCGGCGAAGAGGAGTGGTGACATGCCTCCCTGCGCGCTGACCAACTCGGCGAACCGGAACTGGCGCGTGCCGCCGGCAACGTCGGCAGGCCTCGCTGCGGTCGGTGGGGGGGCCTGCGGTCCCGCTCCCGCGGGTGCACCGCCTCTCGCCGCGCGAGCACCCGGCGTGGCAGCCCGCTGGCCGCCGCCTCCGCTTCCGCGTTCCGCTTCCGCAGGTGTTTCCGCCGCGCCGTAGCCGCCGCCCTGTCCGCGTCCGCCACGGCCGCCCTGGCCTTGTCCGTCCTGTTGTGCGCGGAGGAACGCCTCCTCGTCAGGATTGGAATTCGTCGGCGACTTGAGATCGAAGACCTTCGACTCGTCGTTTGACGTCCGCACCGGCGTCGATCAAGAGACGCATCGCTTCGAACCGGTTGTAGGCGGAGGCGAACATCAGTGCGGTCTCACCGCGGACGGACTCGGCGGCGTTGACGTCCCCGCCTTTCGAGAGGAGCAGGCGCACGGCCTCGGGATTGCCAGCCGCGGACGCCAGCATCAGCGGTGTCGCGCCGAATGCCGTCGTCGTTTTCAGATCCGAGCCGGCATTCAGCAGCGTCTCGATCATCTTCGGATGACCGAGTTGCGCGGCCATGAGGAGCGGCGTCCAGCCTCCCAACCGGGTCGTCGCGCGCACGTTGGCGCCCGCATAGATCAGCATCTGCGCCAGCTCGACGTCACCACGCCGTGCGGCCCAGTGCAGCGGCGTCGTGCCGTCGCCCTGTGCGGCGTTGACGTCCGCGCCCTGCTTCAGCAGCGACTTCACGACCTCGCGATCGCCAGCCATTGCTGCGTCCGCGACCCGAGCGTCATTCGGCGAGGCGCTCAGCATCACGCCGAGCACACTGGCTCCGATCACGCTCAGGCCGATGTGTTTCGAGATTCTTGCGTTCGACATGCCCGCCTCAGACAGTCGTGGGCACCGTGGTCAGCGCGAATTCGCCCGTGCTGTCGCCGAACTCCTTGAGATCGTCGAGGCCGAGGTCGTGCAGCAGCGTCAGCATGACGTTGGCCATCGGCGTGCCTTCCGGCGCTTTCAGGTGGAGGTTGCCCTTCAGGTGTCCACCAGCATGCCCGGCCAGGAACAGCGGGCACCGTTTGTGGTTGTGCACGTTCGAATTGCCCATCGGCGAGCCGTAGACGACCAGCGTGTTCTCGAGCAGGCTCTTGTCGCCCTCGCGCATGTTCTTCAGCTTGTCGAGGAAGTACGGCACGAGCGACACGTGGTGCTTGTTGATCTGCGCGAACTGCGTAATGCGGTCTTCGCGCTCGCCGTGATGCGATGCCGGATGGAACGGCGACTTGATGCCACTCTCCGGATAGACGCGCGCCGATCCGTCGCGGCCCAGCTTGAACGAGAACACGCGCGTGATGTCGCCGGCGAAGGCGATCGCCTGCAGGTCGTACATCAGACGGACGTGCTCTTCGAACGAATCAGGTACGCCGATTGGGGCGCCAGGCAGCTCTCGCTGCTCGCCGCTGGCGTTGTGGGCTTCGATCTTCTGGATGCGCCGCTCGATCTCGCGGATGTCCTCGAGATATTCGTTCAGCCGGCTGCGATCGGTCGGGCCGAGGTCGCGACGAATCTTGGCCACTTCGGCCGTCACCCAATCGAGGATGCTCTTGTTGGTGCGCCGGTGCGCTGCCCGCTGTTCGGGCGTCGCGCCGACGCCGAACAGCATGTCGAACGCGGCGCGCGGGTCGCGCACCATCGGCAGCGGCTCGGTGGGCGCCGCCCAGCTGATAGTGTCGGTGTAGACGCAGGCGTAACCGTAAGCGCAGCCGCCGGACTGATCGACGTTCTCGATGCACAGCTGCATCGACGGCAGCGGCGTGTCCTGGCCGAACCGCTGCGCGTAGAGCTGGTCCATCGACACGCCGACGTAAACGTCCGAGCCTTCCGTCTGCTTGGGATGTGCCTGTGTCAGGAAGACCGCGCTCGACCGGAAGTGATCGCCGCCGATTTCCTTCGCCTCGAACGCCTCGGCATTGCGCACGTCCGTATTGCTGACGATGGTCAGGTAGTCGCGGAAGGGTTCGAGCGGGCTCATGCTGCTCGGCGTCAGATCGAACTCGCGGCCAACCGCCGCCGGCGACCACATGTTCTTGGACAAACCGAAAGCCGTGCTTCCAGCCGCGCCGTGCACCATCTCGATGCACGACAGACGCGTGCGCCCGGCGGCCGCGGTCTTGGCCAGCAGCGTTCGCGAAGGCACCATCGCGTCGAGGAAGGGCAGCGCGATCGTTGCTCCCATCCCGCGCAGAACGTCCCGCCGCGAAATGTGGCGTCTCGTCAAGAACATGACGGAAAACTCCTTGTCGTCAGTCGTTAGTCCTGGCTTCGGCCCGGCTCATCTGGAACGCGGGGGCCTTCACGACCCCCAACACGAATGCAGAGAACTTGTTCTGCGACACCGCCGCGTCGCGAACGATCGTGCGGACGGCGGGCATGTCGAAGTGCTCCATCCGCCGGCCGAGCGCGTAGGCCATCAGATTCTCGGTGAACGTCCTGAGCACGATCTCCTGACGTTTCAGCAATGCCTTGCGCAAAGCCACCGGTCCGTCGAGCGCGGTGCCGTCATAGAGTTCGCCAGTCGCGTCGACGGCCACGCCGCTGTCGCGAATCCGCCACGCACCGGTCACGTCGAAGTTCTCCAGCGCCAGGCCCAGCGGATCGATCACGCGATGGCACGAGCGGCACGCCGAACTCTTTCGATGCTCCTCGAGCCGTTCACGCACCGAGAGCAGGCGCGTGCCGTCACCACGTTTTCGTCTCCTCGAGATCCGGCACGTCGGCAGGCGGTGGCGGAGGCGGGCTGCCGAACAACACCTCGAGTACCCACTTGCCACGAAGGACCGGCGACGTCCGATCGGCGACCGACGTCATCGTCAGCACGCTGCCGTGGCCGAGCACCCCGCGACGGTTCTCGTCGGGCAGCGCGACGCGCTGGAACCGGGTGCCGACGATGTTCGGGATGCCGTAGTGCCTCGCCAGCCGCTCGTTGACGAACGTGTAGTCGGCGGTCAGCAGCTCCATGACGTCGCGATCGCTGCGGACGATCGTCTCGAACAGCAGCTCCGTCTCGCGCTGCATGGCGTCGGCGAGCGTGTGATCGTACTGCGGGTAGTAGAGCGGATCCGGATGGATCTTCTCCAGGTCCTGCAGGCGCAGCCACTGTGCGGCAAACCGCGTCGCGAGCGCCGCAGCTCGTGGATCCGCGAGCATGCGCCGCACCTGCTTGTCGAGGACGGCCGGCGTCCGCAGCGTGCCGCGCGCCGCCTCGGCGATCAACTCGCTGTCGGGCGGTCCGGCCCAGATGAAGAACGACAGCCGTGACGCGAGGTCGAGGTCGGTGATGCGGTAATTCTGGCCAGGCTTCGTGTTCGCCGGAACTTCTTCGATCCGGAAGATGAAGTGCGGGCTGGCAAGAATCGCCTGGAGCGCGGTGCGGATGCCGGTCTCGAACGTCCCGCTGGCGCGGCCTTCTTCGTAGAACTTCATCAGGCCCGCGGCATCTTCGGCCGTGATCGGGCGGCGGTAAGCCTGCCGCGCGAGCTGCCCGATGATTTTCGACGCGCAAGGCGCCTCTTCGTCGGGAGCAACAGGGCGGCAGGCGAACACTCTGCGGCGAACAGGCGTGTCCGACACGCCGGTGACGGCGTGCGGCCCGACGATCGCCAGATCCCTCAAGTGCGGCAGCGTCGTCACACCAATCGCTGCGCCGATGTTCGTATCGGCGAGCGTGTGTTCGATCGGCGCCAACAGGTCGTCAACCGGACCGTCCGATCGTGCGATGAACGCGGCAGACACGCGATGCGCTCCCGCCTTCACCGTGATCGGCGGCGTCTGCAGGTTCATCCCGTTGGGATCCGCTTCGCTCATGCGCGGGTTGATGTCGATGATCGCCGCGCGTTCGCCGTTGATCGAAATCTCCAGCTGCTCGCCGCGCACCGTGCTGCCATACAGCTGCCCGGTCGGGATCGAGTGCAGCATCATGCGGAAGACGTAGTCGCCGTCCGCAGGGAAGTTGTGAATCACCGAGACGCCGCCGCGCGTGCCGAACGGCGCACCCTCGACGTGTTCGAGCTGTGATGCCGTGCGCGGCACCCGGTACGTCGTCGAGCTCGGGCTGGCATCAGGATCGCCGATCGCGTCCCGGCTGATCTTCGTCGCGGCGCGAAGGTACCCCTCGAGCACCGTAGCCGACATGCCCTGGGCTGTCGGCGATATTGTCGAAGTTCGCGCTGATCGTGTCCGGAGGCAGGAACGCCGTCGCGTCGACGTCGAGGCCGAGGAGATCGCGAATCGACCGCGCGTATTCCGCACGGTTCAGGCGCTGGAACGTCCGTCGTCCGGGATTTGGATTGCGCGCCGCGATCTGATCGAGACGCGTTTCGAGCGTCAATGCGAGCGCGTCGACCGTCGACGGCTCCGGACGGTCCGCGCCCGGCGGCGGCATCATTCCCGCCCGCAGTTTCCGGATCATCTTCTCGGCGACGTCAGCCCTGCGGTCGGGGTTTGCGGGATCGAAGTCCTCGAGAACCAGGTCGCCCTTCGCACCGCCCTTGTCGTGGCAGCCGAGGCAGTATTCAGCGATCACCTCGCGCGCCGTCTCCGCCGTCATTGTCGCGACGGTCACGGCGGGCGGAGCGTGCGCGGGCGCTGGTTTGAATGCTGTCAGGGGAGAGACGGGACGCGCGGGAAGCGCGGTCAGATCTGGATTGGTCGCACGAGTGCTATCGGCTCGAAGGCCCAGGGCGAGACAGAGAAATGCCAGAACCGCCAGGGTGCAATTCTTCATTGTTGACCCTCGCCCCGCAGCGTACACTCACGCCGCAGTATACCAGAGGGACACAGGGGAGATACGTGCGACGTGCGACGTGCGACGTGCTCGACGGTGCCACGTGCCACGTGCGACGTGCTAGTGCGTGCGTCCGGTCCAGATGTGCCAGGGTGGGACAGCGATTAAGGGTGAGTGATTGCGATGAGGTTCAGGTTGGCATCGACTTCTATCGGGACTGTTCTGCTGGCGATGCTCGCGCTGACGGCGTCTTTCGGCGCCGCAGGCCAAGCCCAGGCACAACAAGATTGTGGACCTGCTGGCGCGGAACCAGGTTGTTTTCGGGTGGTTCTCGACCGCACGGACTCCGGACGCTGCCAAAAAGGCCATCGGTGATGGCCAGATGGACTTCGTGTTCATCAACATGGAGCGTGTGCCGAGCTACCAGCCAGCCGAGGTGAAGGCGTTCATGCAGACCATGTCCGAGGGCGGGTTGGTCAAGAACCCCAACAGCCTGCCGCTGGCGACGCGACTGCCCATCTTCCACGACGATCCGGTCGCGGCGCGCCAGCGGACGGCCGAGATGCTGAACCTCGGCGTGCACGCGATCGTGTTCCCGGACATGGAATCTGGCGAGGAAGCGCGTCAGGCGATCGCGGCAATGCGATACGCACAAAGGGGTTCGAAGTCCCCCGCGCCCGAAGGCGTTCGGGCCGACAGTGTAGGCGACGCGCCAGCCTACTGGGGCCTGCCCGAGAAGGAATACCGTCAGAAGGCAGATGTCTATCCCATCAACCCTGACGGCGAGCTCGCCTCGATCTTCATCGTCGAGAGCGTGAAGGGGATCGAGAACAGCCGCGAGATCACGCGCGAGCGCCCGACGGTCGCATTCCCGGGTCCGGGGACGCTACGAAGCGTGTTCCAGGGTGATATGGCCAAGGTCGAAAGCGCGATTCAGACCCAGCTCGCATCGTGCAAGGAATTCAACGTGCCGTGCGGCATCACGGCGAACGTCAACGACATCGAGAAGCGCATCAAGGAAGGCTTCCGGATGATCATCATCTACGACCGCGATTATCCGGAGACGATCAAGGCTGGACGCGCGGCCGCCGGGCGCTGACGCGCCCGATTGGAAATCGGAAATCGGAAATCGGAGATCGGAAATCGGAAATCGGAAATCGGGCCGGGGGGCCAAGGCCGATTGCCATTCCAATTTTCTAATCTCCG
>CAWARA010000005.1:0-76122 GCA_963784195.1 uncultured Acidobacteriota bacterium
CCATCGCCCATCGCCCATCGCCCATCGCCCATCGCCCATCGCCCAGCGCCCATTTACTCACTGCGCAGCGAGTCGAGCGGGTTGACTCGCGTGGCGCGACGCGCCGGGAGCCATGCCGCGAGTACGACGGCGGCCGCCAGCGTGGGCACCGCGACGACATAGGAGATTGGATCAGCGGGCGTCACACCATACAGTTGCGTTCGCAGCAGGCCTGCCGCGAAAGCCGCTCCGACGAGGCCGATCAGCAACCCGACGATCGCCAGCCGCACGCCTTCGCGCATCACGAGCTGGACGACCTGGCTGCGGCTGGCGCCGAGGGCGAGCCGGACGCCGAACTCGCGCCGGCGCAACGTCACGGCGTACGCCGTCACGCCATACACACCGATGCCCGCGAGAATCAGCGCGGCGGCCGCGAACGCGGTCGCGAGGATCATCGTGAACCGGCGGGCGGCACGCGCTGACCCGACATACGCCGACAGCGGCCGGACGTCATAGATCGGCGCGCGCAAATCGAGCGCAGTCAAGGTCTGGCGAATCTGCGGCGTCAGCGCCGCGGCATCCGCCGCGCTGCGGACGACGTACGCCATCGGATTGCGCGGCGCCTGCATGACCGGGAAATACAGCTGCTCGCGCACGTTCTCGGTCGGCCGGCGATGACGAACGTGATGGACGACGCCGACCACCGTGACGGCGACCTGAGGTTTGCCTGTTGTGAAGGGATCGCAGATGAGGCGCTTGCCGAGAGCGCTCTCGCCCGGCCACATGCGCTCGGCCAGGCGCTCGTCCACAATCGTGACCGGCAACGCCTTCGCATCGTCTGCCTCGGTGAAGAAGCGTCCCTCGATCAGCTTCGCGCCGACCGTTTCAAAGAAGCCGGGCGTGATGGCCCGGGTATCGGCGGTCCCTGCGTTATCGAGATCCGTATCGCCGTCGCGAAGGTACGGCGTGCCCCAGTTCGGCAGATCGTCGTACGGGATGTGACTGATGGCTCCGACTCCGGTGACGCCCGGCAGCGCAGCGAGCCGTGACCGGAACTCCGTCGAGAAAGCATTCAGCGCCTCACGCGTCCGGAACCGCTGACCGCTGAGCGACAAGCGGAACGTGATGATGCCGTCGGACGAGAAGCCGGGGTCGGCCCTCTGCAGCTGCATGAACGCGCGGATCAACAGGCCGGCGCCGACGAGCAACACGACGCTCAGGGCCAGCTGGCAGACGACGAGCACCGCGCGAGTGCGGTATTGCAGGCCGGCGGCGCTCCCGCCGCGATCGCCATGCTGGAGATTCGCGGACACGTTCGTGCGGCGCAGCTCGGCGAGCGGCGCGAGGGAGAGGAGGAATCCCCAGGTCAGCGCAACGCCCGCGGTGAAGGCCATCACGGTCGGATCGATCGAGGCGGACTCGATGCGGCTGAGCGCGGCCGGCCGCAGTGCGATCAGAATCGCGAGGCACGCTCGTCCCACGAGGATGCCGGCCAGGCCGCCGAGCACGCCGAGCACGAGCCCTTCGATCGCGTACTGACGGAAGAGTCGTCCCGCGCCGGCGCCGAGCGCGACGCGGACGGCTGTTTCCCGTCCACGCGCGGCGGCGCGCGCGACGAGCAGGCTCGCGACGTTCACGCACGCGACGACGAGGAGGATGGCCACACCGGCGAACAGGGCGAGCAGCGTGGGACGGATCTCGCGCACGCCGTCAGCATGCAGGCCAACACCGTACAGCGTGAGTCCCGATCGACCGTAATCCGCGTGCTCGCGACCGATCTGGGCGCCCAAGGAGGCAATTTCCTGCTGCGCGTCGCTCAACCTGACGCCCGGCTTCATGCGACCGACGACGCGAAGAAACTGCTGGCCGCGGGCCCAACGGGTGTAGCTCGAATCGAGCAGGAGCCACGCTTGAAGCTGGTCGGGCACGCTCGAGTCCTGCGGCAGCATCAGCCGGAATCCGGCGGGCATGACGCCGATGACCGTCGTCGGCTGGTTGTTGACCTGAATCGTTCGTCCGACCAGCGAGGGATCGCCCCCGAAACGCCGCTGCCAGAGTGCTGCGCTCAGGAGGATGGACCGCGATGCGGTCGGCGCGTCGTCTTCCGGCGCGAACGTGCGGCCGAGCGCCGTCTGCGCGCCGAGCACGGTGAAAAAATCCGAGGTCACGAGTCCGATGCGCAACTGCTCGGGATCGTCGCCCGTGAGGACGGCCGTGTTCGACCAGATGCCGCCAAAGCCCGAGAAGAGCCGCGACCGCTCGCGCAGTTCCTTGATCTCCGGGCCTGCGAGCGGTGCGCGCGGATACCCACTGGTGGTCAAGTCCTGCCAGACGAACACGAGCTGGCTCGGCTCGCGATAGGGGAGCTCCTCGAGCAGGAGCGCATTGACGAGGCTGAAGATCGCGGCCGTGCATCCGATTCCCAACCCGAGCGTCAGGATGGTGACCGCTGCAAACGCCGGACTGCGCCAGAGCCCACGCCACGCATATCGCACGTCGCCCATCGTCGTCTCCACCTTGTTACCGATGCGGATGTCGCGTACTCGTTCTTTGACCTGTTCGTAACCACCAAGTTCGATCACCGCCGCGCGCCGCGCGTCGACACGCCCCATGCCGCGCGCGACGTAGCGATCCGCGAGCTCCTCGACGAAGACGCGCAGCTCGTCGTCCAGCTCGCGGTCGAGCCGCTGTTTGCGCCACAACGAGTCGCGCAGGCCGCGAGGCAGTCGGTGAATCAAGGTGTCAGTCAGCAGTCGCCTAGTCGTCTAGTCGGCCTCTAGCACTTGTGCGATGGCCATGACGATCCGGGACCAGTTCTTTTTCTCGACAATCAGCCGGCGTCTTCCCGCGGGCGTCAGCTCGTAGTACTTCGCCCGGCGTCCCGCATCCGTCGCACCCCACTCAGCCTTGACGAGACCGTCCTGTTCGAGGCGGTGGAGCGCAGGGAAGAGCGAACCAGGCTTGACGGCGAACGTGCCGCCGGTGATTTGTGCAATGCGATCCGAGACACCGAGCCCGTGTTTCGGCTCGAGCTCGAGCGTCTTCAGGATCAACATGTCGAGCGTGCCCTTCAGCAGCTCCGCCGATTTCTTCGCCAAGAGTCGTCCCTTCGTTCGTGGCGTCCGGCTTCAGCCGGACCCCAACGTCCCAACTATAGAATATCTATATCAAAGGACGCCGCACGAATACACTGATTTCTTGACACCGGACGGGGCTGAGACGCAAGATAGGGCAAAACGCGAATGGCGCAGGCTCGACAGTCCGGCCAGACGATCGGAGATATTCATGAACGGCATTCAAACGTTCCGCGGCGAAGTTCCATCTAATGCGCATGCCCTTCATCTTCCGGCAGTCGATCCGCCGCCTGACCCACGACTGGCGCTTCGCCCTGACCACGATCGTGACGCTCGGACTGGCGATCGCTGCCAACACCGTCATATTCGGCGCCGCGTATACCGTGCTCTGGCGTCCGCTGCCGATGGCGAACGCCGAGCGGCTCCTGACGTTGTGGAACGGCTACCCGGGAGATCCCGGGAAGGCGGCGGTAGCAGTCCAGGAGTATTTCGAATATCGCGATCAACTCGAGACGTTTGAAGGGCTTGCGGCTGTCAGGGATTCAGCGGTCAACCTGACCGGAGTCGGCGAGCCGCAACGGCTCAACGGGCTGCTGGTGTCGCCAAATCTCGGACGTGTGCTGGGCATGACTCCCGCCTTGGGGCGCGATTTCATCGAAAGCGACGGCGCGGCGGGCAGCCGGGTCGTCCTGTTGAGCCACCACTATTGGCGGCAGACGTTCGGATCCGATCCGCGGATCGTCGGCACGTCGATCAGGCTCGACGGGGACGCGTACACGATAGCCGGCATACTTCCCTCCGGGCTGGTGTTTCCCGACGCCGCGTCGTTCTCGATGCCCCGGCAGTCGGACCTCTGGATCGCCGAGTCGTGGGATCGCCTCCGCGACGACTCACGCGGCAACCAGTTCCTGCGTGTGATCGGCCTGCCGTTCCAAACCGCCACCCCTCAGCGCATCCAGCAGAATCTCGATCGGATCGCACAGGGGTTCCGTCGTCAGTATCCGGATCGCTATTCGGAGAAGATCGGGTGGCGCCCGGTGGTGTCGCCGTTTCGCGAGGAGCTCGTCGGCACGAGCCGGCCCAGCCTCATGTTGCTGATCGGCGCGGCTGCTCTCGTGTTGCTGATCGGGTGCGCGAACATCGTCAACCTGATGCTCGGGCGTGAAGCGGGCCGCCGCAAGGAGCTCGGGATCAAGACCGCACTCGGTGCCAGCCGGTTGCGGTTGATCGAGGACTTTGCGACCGATGCACTCATCCTCGGAGTCGGCGCGGGCGGTGCTGCGATCGCGCTGTCATGGATCGCGCTGCCGGCCCTCGCCGCGGTTGCGCCTGATTCTTTGCCGCATCTGTCAGAAGCCAGGCTCGATCTGACGGCCTTCACCTATGCCGCGGCACTCTCTGTCGTCGTTGTCCTCGTGGTTGGGCTCGCGCCCGCTATCAAGATGACCTCCAGCGACGTCGGCTCATCGCTCCGCGAGCAGGCGGCGAGCGTCGAGCAGGGGTTCTGGCGTTTCATCCGCCCAGGCTTGATCGTCGGCGAGGTCGCGCTCGCGTGCGTCGTCCTGACCCTTGCCGGGTTGCTGGTGCGCACGATAACCAACCTCAATCGAACTGATGTTGGATTCGTTCCGTCCGGCTTGGTGTCGGCCCAGATTGCGTTGCCCTCTGCACGCTACCCGAGGGCTGAGCACTCAGCCGCCTTCTACGATGCTCTGCTGCGCGGCTTGAAAGAGCAGCCGGGTGTGGTCGCAGCCGCGATGGCCGATCCCATGCCACTCAGCGGCGAGAAGTGGAGCGGAACACTCCGTGTGGAAGGACGTGATGTCGTGCCGGGCGAACCATTGCCACACGCGGAGTACTATCGCGTCTCGCACGGATACTTCCGCACGCTGGGGATCGCCATTCGCTCCGGACGTGAGTTTGCGCCGGAAGACGACATGAGAGCGCCGCTCGTGGTGTTGGTGGACGAGACGTTCGCAGACCACTATTGGCCCGGTGAGAACCCGATCGGCAAGCGTGTCAATGTGGGTGGTCCGGACTCGCCATGGTCCACTATTGTTGGCGTTGCAGCCAGGGTCCGTAGGGACGGCCCGCGCCACACGGGCGAGCCGCAAGTGTACGTTCCGTATTTTCAAAGCCGGATCAGGACGATGAACGTCATCGTCCGAAGCAGCGGCAACGCGTCGCAGGGAGCCGCCGCCCTCAGGCGCGTGGTCTCGAATCTGGATGCCCAGCTGCCGGTTGCACAGATGGTGCGCGTCGAGGAGCTTGCCGAGCGCGTGACTGCGGCCGATCGCTTCAATCTACTGCTCGTCGTCTCGTTCGCCGGTTGCGCGTTGCTGTTGGCGGGTGTCGGCCTCTACGGGGTGATCTCGTACATCGTCACGCAGAGCACCCGGGAGATCGGTATCCGCATTGCGCTCGGCAGCACGCAAACGGCGCTGATCGGACGGTTGATCGTGCGGGCTGGTATCTGGACTTTTTGTGGGGTGATAACCGGGCTGTTTGCCGCGGCAGCCGCGAGCCGGGCGCTCTCGTCGCTGCTGTTCCAGGTCAGCCCCGTGGATGTGCGAACGTTCGCGCTCGCGGCGGTCGCGACCTTCGTGATTGCGATCGTGTCGACCTATCTTCCGGCCCGCAAGATCACCCGCCTCGATCCCGTGGACGCGATCAAAGCTTGATCGCGTCCCCGTAACACCTTCCTGCTAAAATAGTTCGGCCGGCCTTTTCTCTGATCCTCAGTTTGGTTAGTCATTAGTGACCGAGACGGTTGTCTCACATTACCGTGTACTCCACCAACTCGGCGAAGGTGGCATGGGCGTGGTCTACGCAGCCGAGGATCTCCGGCTGGGCCGCGAAGTGGCCATCAAGTTCCTGCGCGCCGATGAGCCGGACCAGGACCAGTGGCTGGCCAGGTTCGAGCGGGAGGCGAGGCTCGCCTCGGCGCTGAAACACCCGCACATTTGTACGATTCACGAGCTGGGCGAGCAGGGTGGGCGTCCGTTCATCGTCATGGAGCTGCTGGAAGGCCGGACGATCAAGCAGATGCTCGAGCAGGGCCCGCTGTCGATCGCGGAGGCGCTCGAGTTCGCCGTCCAGATTGGCGAGGCGCTGGTCGCCGCCCACGAGCGCGGCATCATCCACCGGGACATCAAGCCTGCCAACCTCTTCGTGACCCACGGCGACCTGTTGAAGGTGCTGGACTTCGGCCTCGCGAAAATTGCGACGCGATCGCAGCCCATCACGACCCCCTTCGCCGCGAGCCAGCCGGGGATGCAGACGGCAAGCGGACCGGAAGTCACGGCAACCGGGGCGGCGGTGGGCACCGCCGCATACATGTCGCCGGAACAGGCGACGGGCCGGCCCGTGGATGCACGCACCGACCTGTTTTCGTTCGGAAGCGTTCTGTACGAGATGGTCACAGGCCGGCGCGCGTTCCCTGGCGACACCTCGCCCATCGTTCTACAGCGGCTGGTGAATGGAGATCTGGTTCCGCCGCGCGCGCTCGACCCTCGTGTGCCGGAGCGGCTGGAAGCGATCATCCTCCGCGCTTTGCAAAACGACGTCTCCCTGCGCTACCAGAGCGCCAAAGAGATGCTCGCGGAAATCCGCGCGCTGGCGCGGGAGCTGCGGTCCGAACAGCCCGAGCCCGCGGCGGCTGTGCCGGTTGACGAACGCGGTTCAAGCCGGAAGTGGCTCTATGTGCCTCTGGCCGCAATGGTGTTGATCGCTGCGGCCGCGGGGGTCTGGCGATGGATGACGCCAGCCAAGCCGCTGAGCGACCGTGACAGCATCCTGATCGGCACGTTTGCGAACAATACCAACGAGTCTGTGTTCGACGAGACGCTGCTGACCGCGCTCAAGGTCCATCTGGGACAATCGCCGTTTCTCGACATCATTGGTGACGACCGGATCGGTGAAACGCTCAGACTGATGGGGCGGAAGGCCGACGAGCCCATGACGCACGAAGTGGCGCGCGAAGTCTGCCGTCGCTTGAGCGTCAAGGGCATGCTCGAAGGTTCCGTCAGCCGTCTCGGATCCAACTACGTCCTGACGCTGGCCGCGACCGACTGCGAGTCCGGGAGCTCTGTGGCCCGTCAGCAGGGCGAGGCGACGAGTGCGAGCGAAGTGCTGCAGGTGCTCGGGTCGCTCTCGAGCTCAATGCGAACGGTCCTCGGCGAATCGCTGCCATCGATCCGTCAGTTCGACGTGCCCATCGAGCAGGCGACCACGAAATCGCTCGAAGCGCTCAGAGCATACGCCCTCGGCCTCGCAGAACGTCGCCGCGGCCGGGAGCTCGAGTCGGTGGCGTTCTTCAATCAGGCCATCGAGCTGGATCCTGACTTCGCGTCCGCGTATACGACGCTGTCCACCGTGTACGGCAGTCTGGGCGAACTGCGGCGAAGCGAGGAATACGCGCGTCTCGCGTACGATCGTCACAAGCGTGTCAGCGAGCGCGAGCGGCTCTTCATCGAGTATCAGTACCACGACCGTGTGACGGGCGATCAGGAGAAGGCGGCGGAAACGCTCGAAGTGTGGAAGCTGTCGTATCCGCGGGATTCGAGACCGGTGAATGCGCTCGCACTCATTCACATGCGTTTCGGCCGCTACGACGCAGGTGTCGCGGAGGCGCAGGAAGCACTGCGGCGCACTCCCGGCCACCCGTTTCCGCTGTCGAACCTGGCTGCCGCCTACCGCGGTCTTGGCAAATACTCCGAGGCGCGCAAGGTCGCCGAAGAGGCGGTCACGCTGGGTGTGGCCACGACGCCGACGAGGCGATTGCTGTATCAGCTCGGGGTGATCGCTGGTGACGGATCAGACGCGGCACAACTCGAGTGGGCCAAGGGCCGTTCGCGCGAGTTCGACCTGATTTCAGCGCAGGCGCAGGTCGCTGCTTACCGCGGGCAGTTGCGGCTCGCGTCGCAGCTTTACACGGACGCGGCCGACAAAGCGCTGGCGCGCGGTCTGAATGGAACTGCCGGCGGGTTCTTTGCGCACGTGGCGTGGACCGAAGCGCTCTTCGGCGACCCGGCGACGAACGCCGCGCGCGTCCGCGAGCTGATCGCACGGACACCTGAAGGGTCGGAAGGTGGAGAGTCGTTGCCCCGGATTCGGGTGGCGATCTCACTCGCGCTCGTCGGTCTGATCCGCGACGCGCGCGAAATCGTGGCGCCGGCCGAGCGTCGATATCCGGACGCCACGCTCGTGCGTGCGTTGCTGGTTCCCGCGACTGCCGCGGCGATTGCCCTCGAGCGCAATCGTCCGGACGAGGCGATAACGTCACTCGAGGCGTCGCGCTCGGTGGAAACCGGGTCGACCGCAGTGTTGGTGCCCACTTACCTGCGCGGCCTCGCGTATCTCGCCAAGCGCAACGGTGCTGCCGCCCGCGCCGAGTTCGAACGTGTCGTCGAGCGGCGCGGCGTCGATCCGTTCGCGCCAATTCAGCCGATGTCGCAGCTCGGCCTTGCACGCGCCTATGCCCTCGAAGGTGACGTGGAGAAGAGCCGGGCGGCATACGATCGCCTGTTCGAGCTCTGGCGGAACGCTGACACGGACCTTCCGATTCTCCAGCGCGCGCGCGCCGAGTACGCACGCTTGACGGATGGTCGGCCCGACGCGGCTGTCCGCAGGGATTAGTGGACTGTAACGGTCATTTCGGTAGTGCCTTTCGACGCGGGGCATCCCGCCTGGCGGCGTTGCTCCTCGCTCAAATACTCCCGGTATTCTCGCTCGTTGCGCCTTGCCAGGCGGGCGCCGCGCGCCGAAATCCACTACCGAAATGACCGTTACAATCCACTAGGTCGCGAGAACAAAACCACGTGCTCACTGGCCAAATCATTTCGCATTACCGGCTGATCGATCCGATAGGGCGGGATCACGATACCGTTCTCTATCGCGGCCGCGATCTGAAACTCGACCGCGATGTGGCCATCAAGATCCTCTCGCCGCGCGAAGCCGCGGATCCAGAGGCCCGCGAACGGTTCAGACTGGAAGCGCGCTTCGCATCGCTGGTCAGTCATCCGCACATCTGTGCCGTCCACGAATCCGGCGAGGAAGATGGCACCGCCTTTCTCGTCTGCGAGCTGCTCGACGGTCAGCCGCTGGACAAGTTGCTGGGCAGCCAGCCGATGCCGGCCGAACGTCTCCTCGACCTGGGCGTTCAGCTGATGGACGCGCTTGCCGCCGTGCACGCCCGCGGCCTCATTCACGGCAACGTCAAGCCGTCGAACGTCTTCATCACGACTGGCGGTGAGTCAGGGAACGTCAAGCTGCTGGAGCTTGGCGTGATGAGTGCCTGGTGGGAGGCCGATCGCCCGGCTGCCATCGGCGGTTCCTCGCCGACGATGTCCGTCGACCGTCGCGCGCCGGTCGGGGACGACTTCGAAGCGTTTCATTCGTATCGGTCGCCCGAGCAGGTCACCGGAACGGCGCTCGATCACCGAACGGACATCTTCTCGGCGGGCGCGGTCCTGTACGAGATGGCCACGGGAAAGGCGGCGTTTCCTGGCGGAACACGCTCCGAGATCGCCGCCGCGATCGTCGGCAGCGAGCCGGTCCCGGTTCGCCAGCACAATACTCTCGCCCCTCGAGCGATCGAGACGATCGTGGAACGGGCTCTGACCAAGCCGGTGGCGGGCCGCTATCCGACAGCCGCCGAGATGGGCGCCGATTTGAGACGGGCGCGGCGTCGTCTCGAATCCAGTTCTGCGGTGACAGTCGCGCAGCCCGTCCGTCCAAAGCGCCGGCTTCTGGTGCCCGCATTGGTCCTGCTGGCTCTTCTGTCGGCGGGGCTCGCGGCCTGGAAGTGGATGGGTTCTGGCGCTCCCTCGCAGCGTGACGCGATCCTCGTCGGCAGCATCGCGAACGGCACCAACGACCCGGACTTCGATGGCACGCTTCAACAGGCGCTCATCGTCCACCTTGGCCAGTCGCCGTTCCTGGACATCGTGTCTGACGAGCGGCTGCGCGAGATCCTGAGGATGATGAGCCGGCCCGACGACGCTCCCTTGACGCATGACGTGGCGCGCGAAGCGTGTCAGCGCCTGGGTCTGAACGCCATGCTCGAGGGTAGCGTGTCTGCCGTGGGGGCATCGACTGTCGTTGCGCTCGTTGCCACCGATTGCGCGACAGGTGAGACGATCGCTCGCGAGCAGGTCGAGGTGAACCGCAAGGAAGAAGTTCTTCGCGCGGTCGGACGCATGGCGTCGTCGATGCGCGCGTCGCTCGGTGAGTCGGTCGCCTCGCTCGACGAGCACAACGTGCCGATTGAAGAAGCCACCACGCCGTCGCTCGAGGCGTTGAAGGCGTTCACCACCGGCGTGATGAAGCGTGCGGCGGGCGACGAGATGGATTCGATCGGTTACTTCGAGCGCGCCATCGCGCTCGACTCCAACTTCGCGCTGGCGTACACGACGCTCTCGAGCATCTACGGTGGGACTCGGCGAAGCGGCGCGCGGCGAGGAGTACGCGCGGCAGGCTTACGAACACCGGGCAAATGTCAGCGAGCGCGAGCGGTTGTTCATCACGTACCAGTACCACGACCGCGTGACCGGCGATCAGCTGAAGGCCAGCGAGGCACTCGACGTGTGGAAGAGTGCCTATCCGCGCGACTATCGGCCGCCGAACGCTCTCGCCGTGCTCCTCAATCGCAGTGGTGATTACACGCGGGCGATTGCCGAAGCCGAAGAGGCCAGCCGCCGCAATCCGGCACACTCGTTCCCGTATTCGAACCTCGCTTTCGCGTATCGCGGCGCCGGCCGATTCGAGGAAGCCAGACGCGTCGCCGAGGGAGCTGTGCAAAAGGGGATCGAAACGCTCCCGACCCGGCGCCTGCTGTATCAGCTCGCCGAGATGCGGGGCGATGACGCCGCCGCCCGGGCCCAGTTGGATTGGGCCCGCCCGCGTTCGCGTGGATTCGATTTGACCGGCGCCCACGCGCAGGTCGAGGCGTATCGCGGACGGATGGCTGATGCGCGCGAGCTCTACGAGCAGACGGTGACCCTGGCGTCCCGGAATGCGTTCTCCGAAGTTGCCGTGGGATACGAGGCTCAATACGCGTTGACAGAGGCGCTCTTTGGCAATCGCGCTGCGGCCATTGAATCAGCGCGGACGGTGCCAGACAGCGTCACGTATGCGCCGCGGGCGCGGGCTGCGACCGCGCTGGCCATCGCGGGGGACACCGCGGGAGCGGAGGCCATCCTGCGTGACCTGCGCGCGCTCAGGCCAGACGACACGCTGCTTCATACCGCGTATCTGCCGGTCGCGGAAGCCGCAGTCTTCCTCGCCCGCAGCAAGCCGGCCGAAGCGATCGAGGTCCTCCGGCGCGCGACGCCATACGAGCACGGCACGGTGGCTGCGCTGATGCCGATGTATTTCAGAGGCGAAGCACGGCTGCAATCCGGCGACGCCGAAAACGCGGTCAAGGATTTTCAGGATGTCCTCGACCACAGGGGTGCCGAACCCTTCTCACCTGTGCTGCCCCTTGCCCAACTTGGGATCGCCCGCGCGTTGAACCGTCTGGGTGACAGCGCCGGCAGCGCTCGAGCGTATAGCCAGCTGCTTGCCGTCTGGCAGAACGCTGATGCTGATGTGCCTGTCGTGAAAATCGCCCGGACGGAAGCGGCCGCCGCAGTGCCAGCAGCTCAGCGGTGAACCTCAACAGCGCCTGAAGCTCTTCAGTAGAGTCGGCACACATCTCGCAGATACCCGCGACAGGAGGTAGAGATGCGAGCTCTACGTCACGTCGCATTATTCGTAGGTTTGGCGATCTTCGGGTTCGGCATGACTGTGCCGGCCCATGCGTCAGATGATCAGGGTACGCGCGCCCAGAACAACAACGGAAGGCGCATGCGCTTTCAGGGGATGGACCGTGATGGCGACGGCGTGATCACGCGCACCGAATGGCGTGGGAATATTCAGTCGTTTCGCCAGCAGGACCTGAACGGCGACGGCGTGCTGTCCGGTAACGAAGTGTGGGTAGCCAGCCGGTCAGCAGGACCCGTTGTTCGGCGACCGCAACATCGACCAGCGTGGCTTGACCGCTGCGTTCCGGCGTGCCGATGTGAACAACGACGGCGTCATCGATCGCGATGAGTGGTATGGCGATCTCCCGACGTTCGAGCGTGTCGATCGAAACGACGATGGCCGTATCAATCGGACCGAGTTCCTCGGCGACGACGCAGTGGGGACATCAGGCAGCGCGTCGTTCAACGAGCTGGACCGCAACGGCAACGGCGTCGTGACCGCGAACGAGTGGATTGGTCCGCGCGCGGAGTTCAATCGGCTCGATGCTGACGACGATGGCGTCGTCACGCGCAACGAGTATCGGAGCGAGCAGGCCACCGACACCCGTTCCGCTGCCTATCGCGCAGGCGTGACACGTGGCCTCGCGGAAGGCAAACAGGCCGGCTACGAGGATCGCAACATCAACGGTGGCAGGTGGGATCTCGAAGGTCAGCGCGAGTTAGAACAGGCCGACTCCGGATACACCGCGTCTGTTGGATCGCGCGAAGAATATCAGTCCGGCTACCGCGCAGGATTCCGGCGGGGCTACCGGGACGGGTTTGGGCCGAGATAGTCGAAGAAATCGGAAATCGGAAATCGGCAATCGGAGATCGGAGATCGGAAATCGGAGATCGCCATAGGGGATGTCCGATTGCCGATCTCCGATTTCCGATTTCCGATCTCCGATTTCCGATGTCGCCGTCAGTGCCCAGGCGACAAGAGCACCGCATTGATGAACAGCAATTCCGTCGCTTCCGCGAACGCCCGGTAGTTGGGATCCTCAGCGAACGCGATCACGTGGCCGCGGCCTGTTGGCTGGTGCATCAGGAACGCGCGCTGCGCGAGCAGTGGCTGCGCTTCTTTCCAGACCAGGCCGGCGGCCACCACACGATCGGCATTCGCGTAAATACCGACGTTCCTACCCGCGTCCAGCTTCAGCGGCGCGAACACGCGTGCGCCCTCGTAGATCGCCTGAATCTCATCGTCCAGGCCTGCTGTCAGCCAGTGGTTGCGATCGAGCTTGACGCGCAGCATGGCTCCGGCCAGCGCCTCGGGCCGCTCGCGTTCGGGCTGAATGGCCTTGTCGTAGTCGAAAGGCTTCGCGGGGTCGGGTTTGGCGCCTCCGCCCGATCCCTGCGCGCTGCCTTGGGCTGGAGCCTCGGCTTCGCGCTCGGGGCTGCCGTCGCGTAGAAGCGTGTCGGTGGAGATCAACCCGACGCGATCGCGTGCGGCCCAGCGTGATGCTTCCGCGAGCGTGATCAGCGTTCCGCCGTTGCGGATCCAGTCCTTCAGCCTGCGCAGTGCGTCTTCGCTGAAGTTGTACGTGCCGGACGGCAGGACCAGCACGTCATAGTTGCGCATATCGAAGTTCTGCAGCGTCGAGGCGCGCATGGCCGTCACGGCCTGACCGAATCGTCGCTCGAGCACATACCGCGCCCAGCCTGCTGACAGGCTCGAAGCCGGTGCGTCCCACGCCATGAGCACGCGCGGCGTTCGCAGCGTGGCGACCCGTCCGCTGCCGAGTGAGATGCCATTTTCCGTCCACGTTTCGGTGATCGGCACGAGCTCGGCGTTGTGACGATGGGCGATCTCGGCGATCGTGGCGGCGACGTTCTGAGGGTTACCCGCGACCCGTACGAACGCCGTTCCGGCCTCGTAGCGGCGGCCCGAGTGCGTGAAGGCCTCATCGGCGGAGTGGATCCGGACGCCGGCGCGCAAGGCTTCGGCAGCGGTGGCAGCAGCACCAGATCCCCAGGGAAGCAGGAAGCCGAGCGGCGATCCGGTCTGCGCCGGTGCGGTGGCCGCGGCGCTGCCGAGCGGCTCAACGCGTGTGGTCTTGACGTTGTTGACCCTGTCGGACGGGACAATCTCAACGTCAAACGCGAGCGGAAGGCTCCATGCCGTGACGTCGTAGATCTGATCCGGCAGTCGTTCCTGACGACGCCTCTCCTGTTCCTTCAGGAACGCATCGTCCATCTTCACGTCCGGGTCCAGGAGGTTTCGCGCAAGACGGCCCGCTGGCTGGGCGAACGGGACGATGAAGGTCCCGGCGGGCATCTGCCGCGTGCCTGCCTGGAACGCCTCGTCGGCGCGATTGACCTGAATGCCCTGAGTGGCGAGCAGCTGCGCCAGCCGCGTAGTCCGCGACCGATCCTTGCCGACCGGAATGATGTACTCACGCGTTCCCTGCTGGGCCATCGCGATCGCCGAGCGCCGGTAGTCGAAGAAATCTCGCAGCAGGCGTTCGCGATTCTGCGCGGCGGTCAGGGCCGTTGTGATGGCGGCCGTGAAATGCTGCGTCACAGCCTGCTTGTAGGTCAGCGTCGTGCCGTCTTCACGCTTGAACGACAGCCCGCGGGCCGACGCCTGCTCGTAGGTCATGCCGATGGAGCCGTGAAAGATCGGCCACGATTCGCCGTAACCCGGGTAGAAGGAGTCGTAGACCTCACGCACGAAATAACTGAACCCGCGGCGGTCGAATTGTGTGGCATTCGCGCGGCCGAACGCGTCGAGCCACTTCTGCTGCGCAGGCGTGATCATCGGATTGAGCGGATTCGCCGGCGGCGCGAAGTAATACGTGGAATTGCCGCCCATCTCGTGCAGATCGACGACGACCTGCGGATACCACTCGAGCATCACTTTGGCGCGGCCCTGCGTTTCCGGCTGCGACAGCGCGAAGTAGTCGCGATTCATATCGAACAGGTAGTGATTCGAACGGCCGCCCGGCCAGGGCTCGTCGTGTTCCGCGGACAGCGGCTCCGAATCCGGAAGCGCCGCCCGGCCGGCCATGTTGCTGGTCACGAACCGCTGACGGCCGTCGGGATTCTGCATCGGGTCGATGATGACGATGGCGTCTTTCAGCGTTGCATCGACATCCTTGCTGCGTCCCGCCAGCAGGTGATACGCCTCCGCGAGAGCCGCGTCGGACGACGAGATCTCGTTGCCGTGGACGCCGTGTATGAACCAGACGACGACCGGCAGCTCGGGGATCAGCTTGTCGGCCTCCGGCGCACCGGACGCAACCGCCTGCATGCCCTTGCGGATGTCATCGAGCCGCGCGATGCGCTCCTTCGAACCGACGATCAGGTAGTGGAGCGGCCGCCCTTCCCACGTCGTGGCGTAGTGCACGAGACGGGTACGGTCCGGGGCCGCCTTGGCCAGAGCATTGAGGTAAATGCCGATCTGCTCGGGCGTCGTGATCGCGTCCCCGGGCTCATGGCCGACGACCTGTTTCAACGTCGGGATCGCCGGGTCGTAGGTCGTATCAGGCGCGAGCCCCTGGCCAGCAAGCACAGTCGTCGACAGGAAAAACAATCCGAATACAGCGCGTTTCATGGGTGTCGGCCTTTGTACCATATTTCGTTTGATTGAGAGTACCTGTAGGCCCGACCTTTAAGGTCGGGCCTACAGGTGTGATAGCCTGACCCGCCCGAATGGATTACCGCGAGTACGCACCGTCCGCGCCCCTGGCGGCATCCGTGCACTGCATCTGGACGCTCGAAGGCGATGCCGCGAGCATGGGGTCTGACGTTCAGCCGATCCTTCCGGATGGCAAGTCAGAACTGATTCTGCACCTGGCGGATCCGTTCGATCGCATGCACGCCAGCGGCGGGCACGAACGGCAGCCCGCGATTCTCTTTGCCGGTCAGCTTACGAGCCAACTCGTGTTGCGTCCAACGGGCAGGATCGCTGTGGTGGGGATCCGGTTCAGGCCGGATGGAGCGGCGGCGTTTTTTCGGGAACCGCAGGACCGCTTCGCTGGGCTCACACCCGCCGTCTCGGATGTCGCTCCTGTAATGGCCCGGGCATTCGAGTCTGCGCGCAACGCGTCGGACGATCCGGCTCACGTCGTTGCGCACCTGCAATCCGCACTCGAACGGATCGTTCAACCGGTTGCCGACGCGCGCGTCAGGCACGTCGTCGAGCGCATCGGACGGGCGCGCGGGATGGTCTCGATCAGTAATCTCGCGGCAGCCGTGGGGCTGACGCCGAGGCATCTCGAACGGCGTTTCATGCACATCGTCGGCATGTCGCCGAAGCGCCTGGCCAGGATCGCGCGGTTTCAGCACGCGCTCGCGATGCTGGATCAGCCTGATCCGGCGCCCGGCACGCGCACCGCGGCCGCCTGCGGCTTTGCCGATCAGGCGCACTTCGTCCGGGATTTCCGCGAGCTGGCTGGGGTTCCGCCAGGCGCGCACATGCTTCAGCGGGCGGAATTCACCGGATTCTTTACCGAGCGCCGGCATCGCGAGACGTGCGAATAATGCGACAATGTGGGGCCTGCCCAGAGCCGGGGACCGTCATGCGCCGAGTGTGCCTACTTCTGTTGTTGATTGGACTGCCCGCGTGCAACAGCGATGAAACGTTCGATCCCGTCGGGCCCTCCGGGCCGACGGTGCCGAGCATCGGCGGGACGTTCGCGTCGCCCAACATGTTTCATTTCGAGCTGACTCTGGCGGACCGGCCGTTCGACTGCAACGGTGCGCTCACGATTGGCACACAGATCGCGACGTCGTTCAGCGGAACGTTCGTGATTAGCCGATCAGGAGCGATGCGGCGGGCTCAGCGGCACGGTCACGTCAGGCACGTTCTCGACCGACGGCACGATCTCTTTTGCGTTGACATCAGCCGGCGCCGAACCAGTTTTCGTCGCGGCTCGCCTTCGGCTGCACTTATGTGAGCGGCGATCGGCTGATGACCGGAACCATCACCGCCACCGAACTGCGCGCCGAGAGCCGGACGACGATCAATTGTTCGAACGGCGGGACAGACAGTCTTTGCGCGCGTCGCGGGGACACGGTCGCAGTAGGGAGATGCTGGGTGGCCGCAACCAAAGAAGCTTGTGAACCGTCGTGGTCGTCGTGACCGTCGTGGTCGTCCCCATTCCGTCCCCCGTTGCAGCTGTTCTTCAGCTGCACGACAAACGCTTCCTGAAACGAACACGACGACACGACGACCGCGACGCAGGTCATGTTGGCGTCTATCGAAGCCCGTCAGTCGCTCCCCTGTGCCTTTATTTCCAGCCAAGAGAATCAGAATCTTGGAAGCTTGTAGTCTGAGTGCGCTGCTCTCACTGATCGCAGGACCGTTCCCACTTGACCCTGGCGTGCTGATTCGACTGGTCACGGGCGGACGGCTGGGGGCCAGCGGCGTCGGTCGGCAAAGGCACCACACGGACGGCCACGAGTCCATCCGGCATTGGCGCGATGACGGGGAGTTCCATCAAACACGAGAGGGCCCGTCGCCGGAACGGGTAGAAGCTGACGCGCGGTGCGATTAGGGCAGCCGCGCCGATGTTGGCGGGATTGCGCAACGATCGCGGCGTCAGGAGCTTGACCCTGCCTTCGTATCCCGCGTGAGGATACAGCCCGCTCTGTACGAGCACGATGCGTTCATCCGCGAGCAACTCGAGCGCTCGTGGCACCGCGGCAATCTCGTGCTTCCACGGCAGGACAGTGTAACCAGGTCCTGCAAGCATGGCCGCGAGCAGGACGACGGCGGAGGCCAGCACCGGCACTGATGCCGGCTGAACCAGCCGCCTGCCGATCGCGAGCGCGCCGGCCGACGCGCCGAGCACGAGGAACGGCGCGATCAGGATGGCGTAGTAGAGCCCGAACCCACGCACGATTTCGTTATCCGATGCCCCGAAGATGAGGACGATCGGCAGGATTCCAAGCGACCATCGCCATCCAATCGCCGGCAGAAACAGGTGCGGAGGCATGACGATCGGCAGGAAACCCGATGTCACCGCATCCGAGAGGACGTTCCAGGGGCGGCCGATCATTCCCCGCAGCGCCTCGATCGGCGTCGACCCGTAGGTGATCCAGAAGTTCGAGTACATGACTCCGCCGCTCGGAGCCAGCGCGGGCACGACGAACGTATAGAACACGCCGAGATTGATCAGCGCTAATAGCGTCGGCGCCACGAGAAACAGCATGCGATCGCGGGGCGTCATCTGCCGGCCGACATGGAGCGCGAGCGCTGTCGATGCGGCAAAGAGCGGCAGAACGGCGTCTTCTTTCACGAGGACGCACGCCAGCATTGCCGCGAGAAACGACCACCGCTGTCCGCGCAGACCGGCGTCGAGGAGCCAGGGAATGAACCAGGCGTAGAGCACCTCGGCGTGGAAGCCGTAATTCAGCGTGCGCGCGGTGTTGTCGTTCAGGAGGTACGCGAGCGCGGTTGCACACGCCAGGATCCCGCCGAAGCCCTGGTGGAGTCCGATGCGCAGGATGTAGAGACTGCCGGCAACGACGGCGATGACCGACAGCGCGAGCAGCCAGACCGGCGTGGCGACGATCCAATACAACGCGGCGACGGGAACGAGGATCCAATACGCGTGGACCGCCAGGTGTGTCAGGTTCGAAAATGCGGGCTCGTTAGAGATCTCGACGAAGAACGGCCGGCCGCGGCTCGTCTGGAACAGCGGGCGATCGAAGTAGATCGTGAAGTCGACGCCGTTGATGTGGCCGCTCTGGAAACGCGAATAGACGATCCAGAAGAGCACGAATGCGGCGGCGGCCGCCCCGATGGCAATCACGCGACGATCGGGCTCCCAGCGCAGGAGGGCATCCCAGTCCTCGGGTTGCCACCGCCACGGGCGGAGGGCGACAACCGAGAGCGCGAACGTGGGGAGCAGGACCGCCCATGACCTGACCACCGCGGGCCATCCCGCCAGCGGCGGCATCAGGAGAACTACTGCCGCCGCGCAAGACACAACAACCAAGGCGAGCTGGCTCGCTCGCTCACGGTTCAGCTCAGGCAAGGCGTGCAGTACATACCATACTCCAGCACCTTGATGCATCGGGATTTGCGGGGGCGGCTGACAACCCTGCAACAGCCGCCGCCGTCCAAGCACGCGGAAGCGCCTGCGGCCGTCGCCGAGCGCGAAGGCGGGAGGCTCAGAGAGGGGTGCGCCGTGACCGATGCGATTCTGCGAGATGCGAGGCTGGCGATTCGGGCGTTGGCCCGAACACCAGGGTTCACGATTGCCGCCGTGCTGACGCTCGGCATCGGCATGGGCGGCACGGTTCTGATGCTGACCGCCGCGAATGCCGCATTCCGCGAGCCGCTGGCGTTTGGCAACGCGGACCGGCTTGTGCACATCTGGCAGGTCTCACCGCGGGCGAACACGGTGGCGGTTCCCCTGATGGTGGCCAGGGACTGGGAGACGGCCAGCAGGTCTTTCGACAGCATCGGCCTGGCGCTCGGTTCGGGCAGCGTGAATATCAGCAATGGCGCCGATGCTGACCGCGCGGTCAGGGGCATGGTCAGCCGCAACTTCTTCGCAACGCTTGGCGTTACCCCGGTGGTTGGCCGCTCGTTCTCGGCCGAGGAGGCTTCGACGAACGGGCCGGTGGCCGCCGTGATTTCCGATGCCCTCTGGGAGCGCCTGTTCGGCCGCACTCCCGATGTCCTGTCTCGCGCGATTCACATCGAGGGCGTGCCGCATCCAGTGGTGGGTGTGATGCCGTCAGGTTTCTCGTATCCGGTCGGTTCGGATCTGTGGACGACGTTCGAACGGAATGGTCCGGCGGGCTACGGCGGACGGACGTCACACAACTTCGAGGTGATCGGCCGGCTGGCTCCGAACGTCAGTATCGAGCGGGCGCAGTCCGAGCTCGAGCAGGTGACGCGCGGACTCCACGAGATCGATCCGGGGATGAAGAAGGAAGGCTACGGCGTCCGTCTTGTCGACTTGCGATCGAGTCTGCTGGACACAGGCGGCACCGCGCTGTTGATCCTGACCGCCGCCGTTGGCTGCGTGCTCGTGATCGCCTGCGTCAACGTCGCGAACCTGATTCTCGCGCGCGCTGTGACACGTGAAGCCCAATCGACGCTGCGGGTCGCGCTCGGCGCCACGTCGGCAGACCTGCTCAGGCTCTTCCTGGTCGAGAGTGTGATCCTCGCGGCTGCCGGCACCGTCGTCGGCAGCGTGCTCGTCACGCTCTCCGCGGGCATCGTGCGAGGGGTGTTGCCGGCTGGGCTGACGAGCGAAGCGATTCAGCTCGATCCCGCGGTGCTGCTGACCTGCGCAGGGCTGATGCTCGTGGCTGGAATAGGCTGCGGACTCCCGGCCGCGTTGCATTGCGCACGATTGGACCTGCGCTCGTCGATGTCGGGCGCCTCCCGCTCGCTCGCCCGAGAGCCGAAGGGAATGAACGTGCTGACCGCCGTCGAAGTGGCGATCGCGTGCGTCCTGCTGGTCGGCGCCGGCGTTCTTCTCCGCAGCCTGTCGAGATTGCAGGTCGTCGATCCGGGATTCAAGTCCGACAACGTCCTGGTATCGATGTTCTCGCTGGGAGCCGCGCCAGGGTCGCCGTATACCGATGCCGTTCGTCGAGCCCAATTCCTTGACGCGCTGATCGATCGATCGGACGCGGTACCTGGTGTGGACCGCGTCGGCGTGACGAGCAGCCTGCCGTTTGCGTTCAGTCCCAATGCCCGCCTCGAAGAGGAAGGCGAGGTGGTGACCGAGCGCACACTAGGGCTCTCCACGCACTATCGCGTGATCGGCGGCGATTATTTCCAGGCGCTGCAGATTCCCCTCAAGGCGGGACGGCTGTTCGATGTGCGCGATCGCCAGGGCGCGCCACATGTCGCGATCGTCAATGAAACGGTCGTGCAGCGGTTGTGGGGTGGTGGCGAGGCTGTTGGCCGCCGCGTACGGATGCGGAACATGGATGGGCTCGAGCAATACGCCACCGTCGTCGGCGTCGTCGCCGACGTGCGCCACCGCGGCCTCACGCAGCCCCCGATACCCGAGGTGTTCTTCCCATATGCGCAGCGTCCGATGCGGACGTTCAGCATGGCGCTGGTCGCGAGCACCGGCATTGCGCCTGCGTCAGTGATCTCGGGCCTGCGCGGTGCGGTCCGCGAAGCGGATCCCGGAATATCGTCGGCGTTCGCGCTGCTGTCGGAACGCGTCGATCTGCTCGTGGCGCCTGCGCGTTTTCGCACGCGGCTACTTGCCGCCTTCGCCGCGGTCGCCCTGCTGCTCGCGGCCGTCGGTCTCTTCGCCGTCGTGCTCGTACGCCGTTGCAAGACGGACACGCGAAATCGGGATCAGGATGGCATTGGGCGCCGACGCGCGCAGCGTTCAGCGTCTGGTGATTGCGCGGGGCATGACACCGGTGATCATCGGGACGCTCATCGGAGCCTGGATTGCCCTTTCGCTCGGCCGTTTCGTCTCAGGTCTCGTCTACGAGATCACCCCGCGCGATCCAATCGCGTTCGGCGTCGCACTGATCGCGCTGCCGTTGGTCGCCCTGGTCGCCACCTGGCTCCCCGCGCGCCGAGCAACGCGCGTCGATCCGACGACGGCGCTGAGGGCTGAATAGATCGAGATCGGTGTCGTGGTTCGTAGTTCGTCGGTCAGCCGATCGCTCGAGTCGAACCCTATCGGCCCGAGCTCCGGGCTCTTCGAGCCGACGAGCCACGAACCACGAACTACGGACTACGGACTACGGAAGGTCTCTTCCCAAATCGAGCACAGCGGCTCCACGCGCCGCAGCCAATCCATTCCCGGATCGCCGATGGGTGCGCCGGGCGGCGCGTCCGGCAGATCCGCTCGTGTGACCGGTGTCAGCGGACGATCGAGGAAACGCCTGATGTCCTCGCCGAGCGCCGCGCGATGTGCCGCGTCAGCGCCGGTGGCAGTCGGCGCGTTCATCGTCTTCCAGGGCAGCAGCCTCGCCGTGGCGAGCGCCCTGACCTGCGGCATGTCGGCGCTGCCGGCCAGCGTCATCACATGCTCCATGACGACGCGCTGAACGGCCCGCCCGATCTCCGCTTCGTAGGGCGATGCTGTTTGCGGTTTCGACGTGGCAGTGATCAACTCGTCGAGCACCCACTCGAGTCCCGGCATCGAGGGATCCAGCGCGTGCTGCTCCACGAGCCGCGCGGCGCGCGCATCATTCAGCAGGAGACCGACCGTCATGTTGGCCGCCACCACCGCGGGCGTGATCGCGTCGAACATCTGACCCGTATAGCGAGGGAACAGTTCTCGCGTCCGGCCGTATCCTGACGGCCGCGGGGGAATCTTCTTGAGCAGGTCAGCCGGCAGCGCGAGCTCGGACGGCTTGATCGTCCCGATCAGCGCCTGGACGGCGGCGCGCTGCTCGGCCGCGGGAGCGAACCGGACAGGCTCGCGGCCATCGCCGCGCATCGCGTAGATGTAGTAGAGCCCGCCAACGGTCGACGCGGTTGCTTCGACCTGATACCGATGGTGCAGGTAGAGCGGGACCAGCACCTCCTCCAGGCTGGCCATCGGTTCGTCGCGCTTGATTGCCTGCTCACCGAAGCGCGACAGAGCGACGCGCCGCATGTCGAGCATTCGCTTGAGCTCGGGGACCGCGTTGGTGCCGTTGGACCATTGGTCGACACGCGCGTGCGCACCGAGATCCTGATTGGTGAGGTACCACAGATCCTTCTTGTGGCCTTCATCGAGGATCGTGGCAAGACCCTTCGCTTCGTCGGTACCAGCGGGGAAGTCCTGATAACCGAAAGTGATCGCCACCTTGTCCCACGTGCCTATCCCGACATCGTAGACTTTCGAATAGTCGAACGTGTTGTCCGGCTTCATCGTGACGAGCGGATGCGGGTAATCCATCACCGAGATCCGGCCCGCTTCGCTGTCGTAGTAGTTGTGTCCGATGCCCAGCGTGTGACCGACCTCGTGTGCCGCCAGCTGACGGATGCGCGCGAGGCCCCAGGCCATCAGTTCCGGCGGCGTCTCGGTTCCTGTCTTGTAGGGACTCAGAAGCCCTTCCGCGATCATGTAGTCCTGGCGGATCCGAAGCGATCCGAGCGTGACGACGCCCTTGATGATTTCTCCGGTGCGTGGGATCGGTCACGCTTGCCCCGGTGCTCCACCCGCGTGTCGAACGGTGAACCCAGTTGATGACGTTGTAGCGAATGTCCAGCGGGCTGACGCCGTCGGGCAGCAGCTCGACCTGAAACGCGTTGCGATAGCCGGCCGCTTCGAACGCCTGGTTCCACCAGCGCGCGCCATCGAGCAGCGCCGAGCGAATCGGTTCGGGTGCGCCGGGATCGAGGTAGTAGATGATCGGTTTGACCGGATCGCTTACCTTCGTGGACGGATCCTTCTTCTGCAACCGGTGACGCCGGATGAAGCGCTGGGTCATCGGCTGGCCCGGCAGGGCGGCGTAGTTCTCGTACGACAAGTCTCCAAAACCGCCTCGCGGATCGTACTTACGCGGCTTGTAGTTGGTGTCGGGTAGCTCGACGATCGAATGATGCACGCGGATGCTTGCGGCTTCCGCGGTGGCCGCAACGCTGCCGACGCCTTCGAGAAACGCACCGCCACCGCCGCCACCACCACCTCTCGCCGCCGCCACCGCCTGGTCCGCCCGCACCCGGCTGGCGGACGAATGTCAGTTCGGCTTCCATTTCAGTGTTCTTCGGAAAGCCGAGGGTCATCGGCATGTAGAGGGAGCTCCTGCCCGCTTCGAATCGGTATGTGCCCGGACGAAGGCGTCCCGCCATGTCGTTGCCGTCCCGGACGAGGTATTCGGTGTAGTCGACGACCAGGCGGTCTCCGGTCGCGGCGGCAATCTGGAATCCCCAGAGCACGGAACGGGCAAACGCATCGCGCACGGTGCGTGCTTCAGCTTCGCTCGTGGTCATGGCCCGGAACTGGTAGTTGGGCTGGACCATCAGCACGCGGGGGCCGGCGCGTTCGAACTTGATGATTCGCGAGCCGGTCAGGATGCCGCGGTCGAGGCCGATGTCGTTCGATCCCAGGCCGGTCGCCAGGCCTGTCGAGTAAAGCACCTCGGTGTTGAGCCGGGGGATCTCGAGAAACAACCGGCCTCCCGCCTCGTCCCAGTAGAGCGGGAAGAAGCCGTCAATCTTCTTCATCCCGGTCGTTCGTTCTTCGATTGACGGGATCGGCTCGCTGGCGCCGGGGCGTCTCGCACCCTGTGCGAATGCAGCGCCGGCCGTCACGACAATGAGCCAGCGCGACGAGTCCGCTCTGCACACCCGTCCCACGTGAATTGAACATTCTGCTGCCTCCGTGCTGTTCGTCTTGCGGACCAAGTCTATCCGTGGCTGTGCAGCTTCGGCAATGCGGATGAGCCGGCGCAAAACGTGAACGAAATGTCGCGCCCCAGTGATGAGATTTCCATGCAGTTGAGAGTACATTGGGAGGCGGTGGCGATCGACGGATCGCAGTCCGCGCGGCTCGAAGCTGCGTGTTCACACGCTGTCGGTATGAACGGTCTGGATTCCAGGCGTCCGCTCGTGCTGATCATCGAGGACGATCAGGCCTCGCGGCGTCTGTACGCGTCTGAGCTCCAACATGCCGGGTTCGATGTTGCAGAAGCTCACAACGGATTGCAGGCGGTTGAAAAGGCCACCCAGCTCATCCCCGATGCCATCGTGACCGATCTCGGGCTCCCCGGAATCGATGGGTACGAGCTGTGCCGTCGACTCCATCGCGACGACCGGCTCAATCGCATTCCGATCGTCGCAATCACCGGGCGCTATTTTTCGCCGGCGGATATCGCTCGCGCTCATCGCGAGGGATGCCACGCCGTGCTGATCAAGCCGTTCGTCGGCGAGGAATTGATTGCGGAAGTTCGGAGAGCGCTCGATCGGTGAGGCCTGGCACCCGAGTTGCTCCAGGAGTGATCGTATGGCCAAGTCTCGTAGCAAGACTGTTGTGATCGTCGAGGATGCCCCCGTCGCCGAAACGCCGGCGTCGGCCAACATCGAGCCGAAGCGTATCGCCGAACGCGCTTATGAGTTGTACATGAGTCGTGGATGCGAAGAGGGTCGTGATCTCGAAGACTGGCTCAAGGCCGAGCGCGAGCTGACAGCATCCGGAACACGTTCAGAGATGAAGTAGCCGGCGCCAGATCGGTTCAGAACATTCGTCCGCCAAGCGGCACGTCGCGCTCGGGCTCGAGGAGCACGACGGCGCCGTCCGCATCCGGGACGCCCAGCGTCAGCACCTGCGACATGAAGGGACCGATCTGCCGCGGCGGAAAATTCACAACCGCCACGACGAGCTTTCCGATCAGTTCGTCTGGCCTGTAGTGTCGCGTCAGCTGCGCTGACGACGACTTCGTGCCTATCGCTGAACCGAAGTCGATCGACAGCTTGTACGCGGGTTTGCGCGCCTGCGGAAACTCATCCGCTTGAACGATCCGCCCCACGCGCACGTCCACTTTCTCGAATTCTTCGAACGTCAGTGTCTTGTCGTTGTTCACGGCAGGGCATGATCGACCAACTCGTCCCGATCGTGCAACCGGACACACCCGTCGTTCGCAACGCTCCGGATGGTTCGAAACCGCTCAGTCTGACCGGCAAAGGCCGCCAGGAGTAAGGGGACGGGCGGAGATCGCCCAATTCGCAGTCCGGCTGGAAGCTCGACGTTTCTGGCTGGAGCACTTTCTGCAGGCTCTTCACGGCGAGGACCAGCACGTCACGCCTCATGCAACAACGACGTTGGCGGGCACGCTCAGCGAAACGCTGACGCGGCGTCGTCATCTCGAAGGAGACGGTATGAACAGGCAGCAGCACTTCCTGCTCGGTCTCGGCGCTGGCGCCGCGGCGACGATCGCACTCGGACGTCTGGCGCGAACGCGTCACGCGATCGATTTCACCGGCCGCACAGTCGTCATCACCGGGGGATCCCGTGGGCTGGGGCTCGTGCTGGCGCGGCAGTTCGCGGCTGAGGGAGCTCGTCTCTGCCTGATGGCTCGCGACGAGGCGGAGCTGGCGCGGGCCCGTGCGCAGCTCGTCTCGAAAGGCGCCCAGGACGTCATGACGGTCAGATGCGACGTTCGCCGCCGTGCGGATGTGCGCGTCGCGATGGACCGCATTCTTGACGCATGGCCGTCGATCGACGTGCTCGTGAACAACGCTGGCGTGATTCAGGTCGGGCCGCTCGAACACATGACGCACGAGGACTTCGAAAATGCGATGGCCACGCATTTCTGGGGCCCGTTGCATCTGATGCAGGAGATCATCCCGTCGATGCGCCGGCGGGGCTTCGGCCGCATCGTCAACATCGTCTCGATCGGCGGACGCATAGCCGTGCCACACATGGCGCCGTACTCGGCAAGCAAGTTTGCGTTGGCGGGGCTTTCGGATGGCGTGCGCTCGGAGCTGAATCAGTACGGGATTCGTGTGACGACCGTGTCGCCAGGGCTGATGCGAACGGGATCGCCGCCAAACGCACAGGTCAAGGGTCAGCACGAGGCGGAGTATGCCTGGTTTGCGATCTCGGACTCGACGCCCGGATTGTCGATCTCGGCGGAGCGTGCCGCCCGTCAGATCATCGAGGCTTGCCGCTATGGGGATCCCGAGCTCACGATCACGGCGCCGGCACGAGTGGCGATAATGGCCAATGCGGTCGCTCCGGCCGCGCTCGCTCGCGTCATGATGCTCGTGGCGCGGCTGCTTCCCGCGCCTTCCTCATCTGAAGGCGATCGATCGAAACCTGGACGTCAGAGTCGATCGAGGTGGGCTCCGTCACTCGCGACGGTGCTGACCGATCGCGCAGCCGCTTCGAACAACCAGCTGTAGTCAGAGTGTTCCGCTTGCGGTGGCGCTTTCGCCTGTCTCGACGAGTTGCTTGAGCCGGCGGAGATCCTCACGAATTTCCCGGGCCGGATCCCGGCCCAGCAATTTCGCGATCATGACGCCCGCTTTGCCGCCTGGCGGACTGTATTGCATCCGGACGCGAACATCCGTTCCGCGCCCGCTCCCCGCGTCGTCAAAATTGACAGAGCCGGCGCTGACCAGATCCGATCCCTCGATCGAGCGCCAGCCGATCACCTGGTTCGGCACCTCGTTGATGATCTCGGCATTCCATTCAACGACAGTGTTGGCGGGTGACTTCGCGCGCCATCGCGACAGCGTTTCCGTGATGATTTCGACCGATTCGAGGTGACGTATGAATCGCGGAAGGTTTTCGAGATTGCGCCAGAATCGATAGAGCTCCTCGATCGGCCGATTGATCGTGATCCGTTCGTCGATCATGACGCCGCCAGACCCGCCAAGCACGCGCCTGGTGTCGTCGCCCGTACCCGCCGTGTTGACGCCGAGGAAGTCGTAGGTGTGGCAGTGGCCGGTGACGCCGCGCCGGACGAGCAGGGCACCGAGGCCCGCCAGCACCCATCCGCCCGCGCGGCGGCGCGACGCGCCGTAGGCGGTGATCACCGCCCCGGCCGCGACGGAAACCCAGCGCTCAGTTTCGCTGATGTTTCGCCGGCTGCGCACACGCGTCTCCTGTGCGTCAGCCGGGAATCGAAGGTCCATATCCATCGCACAACCCACACCCGTCAGTCGACCTTCATTTTCGAGATCGTCATCCTCGAAACAGTTATGTCCGGCCGGCTACCGCTTGCTGTAGATTCGGCTTCACAGCCGCGCTCGTCCACGATGGCGGGTCGCTGGCGGGGAACGAGTCCTCGGATGCGTGCTCGACGACGTCGTGGAGCCGCCAACCGCGTTCTGTCATCTGACGATCGATCCAGTTGCGCGCGAAGGCCAGATCGCGACGGCCCATAGCCGCGCGAATCGCTAACGTGCCGCTGGCGGCGGCGAGCGCATTGCCCTTGAATCCGCCGCGCCGGATGCCCATCATCGCCAGACCGGCAGCCCACGCCGCCATCATCCAGCGCTCCTGATCGCACTGAGATATTCTCGCCGAGAGTTTCGGCGCGTCCCAGACGCTTTTTTTGCTCCGAGCCATCGTGAGGTTCATCGTGGCTTCAGCCATGGTCCACCTTTCATTGCGCGCCCTCCTGCGAAGGCGCGAACCTTACGCTAGGCCTCACACCTGTGCACAACACGTGCCTGCTGTTCGGCTTGGAAAGAGGCGCGTAGAATGTTCCACCATGCGTCATGTCGTTGCCGCCGCGATTCTCCTGTCAGCTGCCGTCGGCCTGACCGCCGGAGGGCAAGCTCAGCCGTCACAGTTCGATGTTGTGATTCGAAACGGTCGTGTAATGGATGGGTCGGGGAACCCCTGGCTCAAGACCGACATCGGAATCACGGGTGGTCGCATCGCCGCAATGGGGCGCCTGCCTGATGCAAAGGCGAAGACGGTCATCGACGCGGGAGATCGCCTCGTCACGCCTGGGTTCATCGATGTTCATTCACACGCCAGCGAGGGTTTGAGCCGGCCCGAGCTCCGTCAAGCGCAGCCGATTCTCGCGCAGGGTGTCACGACCGTCGTCATCAACCCTGACGGCGGCGGTCCCGTCGATCTCGCCGCACAACGGCTGGAACTGGAGAAGGGAGGCGTCGGACCGAACGTCGCGCTGCTGATCGGTCATGGCAGCGTGCGTTCGAACGTGATCGGCCGCGGACAACCGCGCGCCAACGCCAGAGGAACTCGAGAAGATGCGCGCGCTCGTGAGGCGTGCGATGGAGCAGGGCGCTTATGGGCTCTCGAGCGGCCTCTTCTACACCCCGGGCAGCTATTCGAAGACTGAGGAAGTGATCGCACTCGCCACGGTCGCGGGGGAGTTCGGCGGTGTGTATACGAGCCACATCCGCGACGAAGGTGACTACAACATCGGCGTGGTCGCGGCGGTCCAGGAAGTGATTCGCATCGCCGAAGAGGGCCGGCTGATCGGCATCGTCAGCCACATGAAGGCGCTCGGCCCCGACAACTGGGGGCTCGCCACCGCATCCACGATGCGAATGGAGGAAGCGCGAAGCCGCGGCGTGCAGGTGTTCGCTGACCAGTATCCGTACGAAGCCTCGTCGACGAGTCTGCGCGCCGCCTTGTTGCCGGGCGGCATCGAGCTGCCGGACGCGGCTGACGCAGCCGCGACGCTGACGCCCGAGAAGAAAGCGGCCCGTCAGACGCTCGAAGCGACTGTGCGCGAGAACATGCGCCGCCGCGGCGGCGCGGCCGCGATTCAGATTGCGTTCTTCTCGCCGGATCCCTCGCTCCAGGGCAAGACGCTGGCGCAGATCGCCGAGGCGCGCAAGGTCGCGCCCGAAATCGCCGCCATCGACATGATGGTGAAGGGGAACGTATCGATCGTGTCGTTCAACATGTCGGAAGAGGACATCCGTCACATCATGCGGAAGCCCTACACGATGGTGTCGAGTGACGGCGGCCTGGTGCGGATGGATGCCGGACAGCCTCACCCCCGCAACTACGGCGCGTTTGCCAGGCGGCTTGCCCTGTACGTTCGTGAGCGCGGCGTGACGACGCTGGAGGAGGCCATCCGTTCGATGACCAGCCTGCCGGCTTCAGTCTTCGGGCTGAAGGACAGGGGTGTGATTCGCGAAGGCGCCGCGGCGGACATCGCAATCTTCGACCCCGCGAAAATCCGCGATCGCGCGACCTACACGCAGCCGCACCAGCTCGCGGAGGGCATGTGGGGGGTGCTCGTCAACGGCGTGCCGGTCGTCTCGGAGGGGAAGTTCACCGCCGCTTTGCCGGGCCGCGTGCTGCGGAAGTAGCGTCCCCGTACTGTTCGAGGAACCTCTTCATCTTCAGTTTGCGGCGCGTGCTCTGCGACGTCATGTAGCGCACGGTTCCGAAGATCGGCCGTTCGGGCCACGGTCGATCGTAACGTCCCATGACCCACGCATAGCTCGCGTACGAATTCGGGTCGCGTCCGTCCAGCGAATAGCGATCCATGAGCGTGCGCATGGTGTCGAGTGCCTGCGACGGCTGCCGGCTCCACTCGAGAATCTTCTTACCCCACAACATGCGCAGATAACCGTGGAACCAGCCTTCCGCGACCATCTGACGTTGTGCCGCATTCCAGATCTCGTCAGATGTACTCGCAGATTCGAGTTGATCGAGCGAATACACGTTGGGACGGCGGTCCCTGGCGTGCCGCTGGAGTGTCTTGCGAGACCATTGAGGCAGGCTGTCGTAGCTCGTGTAGTCCTCGATGTATTCGCAGCCGTTGAACGAGAGCTCGCGCCACACGACGAGCTGATCGAGAAAGGCCTCAGCCGACCGCGAGACGCCCCACCATCCTTCACGCGCACCTCCGCCACGCTGCGCCAGCTTTCGGGTGGTCCACCGCTCGTGGGTCATGATCGACGAGAAGATCTCGTGTGCAGAGATGTGCCCGAAGTGGAGGAAAGGGGAGAGCCGGCTGGTGCAGTCCTCGTCAGGATGATTTCGATTCTCGGCGTACTCTTCTAGATGCGTATCGACAAAGCGTCGGAGGTGGGCTTCGGCGTTCCTTGGGCCTCCCCGTACGCCGACACGCCGAATCGCGCGATCGATCGGGAGGCCTGCGAGATCACCCGCCAGCAGCGTTGACCCGGCAGCCGGCCATCGTCGTACCACATCCGCCGGGATTTGTTTCAATCGCAGACCGCGCGGCAAGCGCCGCAACGGGTTCTCGTCAGGGACGTTGACGATGTGATCGCGCAGCACGCGTTGTGCGAAGGCACGATAGAAGCGTGCGGCGGTGAAGGCGCGCCCGTGCTCGGCCAGGGGAATCAGCCCGTTTCCGTCGACCGCCTCCATTCTTACGCGCACCTTCCGCGCTGCCGCGGCAAGCATGCGCGGAATGAAGAACGCCGGGTACCAGTCGGTGACGACCGCGCAGGCGCGCCGCGCCAGCGACTCGATCAACCCACGGCCGGCACCTTTTCGAGGCTCGACGTATGGGTAATAGAGCGCCCTGCTTCCCGCGGCGTCACGCTGGTTGTCGGCCATCCCGTCGAGCACGAACTGGTGCAGTCGTTCGCTGGCAAACGGGTAATCGCAGCGCAGGGCCTCGAGAATCAGGAGCGGCCGGTTGAATTCGCGGGCGAGATCGACGGCGCGCTGCAGGCCGAAGTTCCACCGCAGCCTGCGCGCCGCAACCATCCAGTAGAGGACGAATTCTCCAGCCGGGTTGATCGGAGCGCTGTTCAGAAATCTGAGGCGGGATTGCATTGGGGCATGGGCCGTAGTTCGTAGTTCGTAGTTCGTGGCTCCGTAGCTCGGAAACCGCCGACAACTTCGGCGAGACACGAACCACGAGCCACGCCCGCCTCCGCTCGTCGCGTGCGCTGACCGCGACGAGCTCTGACGAGGCCTCGCCGAAGCGCGCAACGACTCAGCGCGCGAAGGCGGGAACCACGGCAGCGGAGCGTCAGTATCGGTAGTGCTCCGGCTTGTACGGTCCCTGAACCGGAACGCCGATGTACTTGGCCTGTTCCTCGGAGAGCTTGGTCAGCTTCACGCCGAGGTGATCCAGGTGTAGCCGGGCGACCTCCTCGTCGAGGTGCTTCGGCAGGATGTACACCTTGTTCTCGTACTTGTCGTTGTGCTGGTGCAGCTCGAGCTGCGCGATCACCTGGTTCGAGAACGACGCCGACATCACGAAGCTCGGGTGGCCTGTGGCGCAGCCGAGATTCATCAGACGGCCTTCGGCCAGCACCATTACGCTGTGGCCGTCGGGGAACCGGAACTCGTCGTACTGCGGCTTGATGTTGATCCGCTCCAGACCCTTGACCTTCTTCAGGCCGGCCATGTCGATCTCGTTGTCGAAGTGGCCGATGTTGCCGACGATCGCCTTGTCCTTCATCTTCGCCATGTGCTCGGCGGTGATGATGTTGAGGTTGCCGGTGGCGGTGACGAAGATGTCGGCGGTCGAGACGACGTTGTCGAGCGTGTTGACTTCGTAGCCTTCCATCGCCGCCTGCAGCGCGCAGATCGGATCGATCTCGGTGACGATGACGCGGGCGCCCTGGCCGCGCAGTGCCTGCGCGCAGCCCTTGCCGACCTCGCCGAAGCCGAAGACCACGGCCACCTTGCCGCCGAGCATGACGTCGGTGGCGCGATTGAGGCCGTCGATCACGGAGTGGCGGCAACCATAGATGTTGTCGAACTTGCTCTTGGTCACCGAGTCGTTGACGTTGATGGCCGGGAAGAGCAGCGTGCCCGCTTCCATCATTTGATAGAGACGGTGAACGCCGGTCGTCGTCTCCTCGCTCACGCCGCGCAGATCTGCCGCAACCTTCGTCCAGCGCTGCGGGCTCTCCGCGATGCTCTTGCGCAGGAACTCGAGGATGACGCCCCACTCTTCGGGCTCGCTCTCGGGCTTGAACGCCGGCACCTTGCCGGTCTTCTCGAATTCGACGCCCTTGTGCACCAGCAACGTCGCGTCACCGCCGTCGTCGACGATCTGCGTCGGACCGCTGCCGTCCGGCCACATCAGCGCTTCGCCCGTGCACCACCAGTACTCGTCGAGCGTCTCGCCCTTCCACGCGAAGACGGGCGTGCCCTTCGGGTTCTCAGCCGTTCCGCCTGTCTCGGGACGGCCAACGACTACCGCGGCCGCCGCGTGATCCTGCGTCGAGAAGATGTTGCACGAAACCCAGCGAACGTCGGCGCCGAGGTCCGCGAGCGTCTCGATCAGCACGGCGGTCTGAATCGTCATGTGCAGGCTGCCCATGACCTTCGCGCCTGCGAGCGGCCGCTTGCCCTTGTAGCGCTCGCGGAGCGCCATCAGCCCCGGCATCTCCTGTTCGGCGAGCCGGATTTCCTTCCGCCCGAACTCGGCGAGGGCGAGGTCCTTCACCTTGTACGGTTCGCGTCCCACTTTCTTCGACGCTTCGAACGCATGCATGTCACGAACTGCTGTAGTCATTCCTGGTCCTCTTTGATTGTGCGCGCCTGGGGCTCCACCCCCCAAAGCGCTCTCACTAGTTACTTACTCACATTCATGCACGAGCCGACGGCCGCGCGACGATCGCGACGGTCACGACGAACACGACGCACCAAACCAACATGACGTCGTGCTCGTCGCGGCCGTCGTGATCGTTGTGAAAACCGTCAAGACGTTCATACAAAACAGCCGCTACGCCGCAGGTTTGCGGACGCTCGCCACAAACAGCGCAGGACCCTTGGCGTCCGAATCCAGTGGTAGTGTGACGATCCTGGCGTCGTTGAGTCCCGCTTGCGCGAGCATTTTCTTCATCTGCCCTTCATCGAACCCCAGCCACACATGGCCCATCTGATGGCGATACTCTTCGCGGTCGTGGGGGAGCATGTCGCAGATCAGCAAACGGCCGCCCGGTTTCAGCACGCGACCGGCTTCGGCAAGCGCGGCTGCCGGATCCGGCAGGTGATGGAGCACGAGGAGTAGCGTCGCGGCATCGAGCTCGGCATCGTCAATCGGCACCGCCTCGAGCTCGCCGCGACGGACGTCGACGTTCGCAAAATCCTGCAGACGCCGACGCGCGGTCTGCAACATGTCGTTCGACCGGTCGACCGCAATCACTCGTGCGACGAAGGGAGCGAGCGCTGCGGCAACCTGACCGGTGCCGCATCCGAGATCGCCGATCACCCACTTCGCGTCGAGCAGGCCTGGAAGCGCGAGCAAGTGAGACGACCGCCCGAACATTTCTTGCCGGAGCCGGTCCCATTGTCCGGCGGCTGACTCGAAGAACTCCTGAGACTTGGTCTGACGACGCGCCAGCACGCTCGACAGGCGTCGCGCGTCCTGATCGGCGCCCGGCGTTGTTGCCACCTGCTCGCGGAGGAGCGACCAGAGCCGCCGCGTGACCGGGCCGCGATCGTCGAGTGCGAGCGTGTAGAAGCGGCTCGTGCCGTCGCGGCGCGAGCTCACCCAGCTGGCGTCGGAGAGCGTTTTCAGGTGGCGGCTGACCGTCGACTGGGGCAGCTGAAGGATGGTGCAGAGCTCCGACACCGTCAGCTCGTGGCGCTCGAGGAGCAACAGCATGCGGCTCCGCGTCGCATCGGCGAGGGTCGTCAGGTCGTCGAAAATTGCGACATCCATCCGTATATCCGGATGTAATGCTACATCATTTGCGCAACCCCTGCAACTTCCCGCAACAGGTGGCTGGCACCTGCCCCGGGAAGGTGCCAGCCACCTATTCGCTGAAAGTTCGCTATGTGCAGAAATTGCAACTACTTGGAGCCGGAACGCCGGGCGGGACCGACTGTGACAGGTCATCAGTGAGGCGCTCGTATATGCTTGTCGAAGGCCTAACGCGTGAAGCGGTACTTTCTCGGATCGGCTCTGCTCCTGGCGGGAATCGTCATCTATTTCGCCATCCGATCGGGCTCGACCCCGCCGCCAGCCTCTTCCCAGCCCGCCGCCAGGCCCAGCATCGTCTTCATCACCATCGACACGCTCCGCGCCGATCGGCTCGGCCGCGGGCTCACGCCTGCGCTGGACGGCCTGAGTGCATCCGGCGTTCGCTTCCTCAACGCCCGCGCTACCGTTCCGCTGACGCTGCCCTCGCACGTTTCGATCATGACCGGCACCCTGCCACCAGAGCACGGCGTCCGCGAGAACGGTGTGATCTTTCGCCATGGTGTCGAACCAATCGCGCGAACACTGCGCACGAACGGCTATCAAACGGCGGCCTTCGTTGGCGCTTACGTGCTCGATCGGCGCTTCGGCCTTGCCGAGGGCTTCGATATTTATGACGACAAGGTCCGTCGCGATCCCGATGCGATGGGCCGCCTCGAGGCTGAACGTCGCGGCTCCGAGGTCGTCGATGCGGCACTGGCGTGGCTCGATCAGGCACGGACGCCCTTCTTCCTCTGGATTCACCTCTACGATCCGCATGCGCCGTACGTCGCGCCGCCCGAATTCGTCGCGAAGGCCGGCGGCAACGCGTACGACGGCGAGGTCGCGTACTCGGATGCGCAGGCCGGGCGTCTGCTCCAGCGTCTTCGCGATCGCGGGTACAGCGATCGCACCGTCATCGCGGTCATGGGCGATCACGGCGAAGGGCTCGGCGACCATGGCGAGCAGACCCACGGCATGCTCGCCTACGATGCCACGCTGCGTGTTCCGCTCGTGATCGCCGGTCCAGGCATCTCGCCCGGTCGAGATTTCGACACCTGTGTCCCTGGCTGACGTGGCCCCGACCATCCTCCGACACGCAGGGATCGGCTCACCCTCAGCGGACGCGGTCAACTTGCTGGAGACCGCCGCCAGGGAACGTGACGTCTACAGCGAATCGGAGTACGGGCAGACCGCCGGCTGGCATCCCATCGCGTCGCTGTCAGGCGAGCAGTGGAAGCTCGTCCTCTCGTCCGAGACCGAGCTCTACGACCTGAAATCAGATCCTGCTGAAGGCCGGAACGTCGCCGCCGATCACGATGGGATCGTGCAGGGCATGACGACGAGACTGCAGGCGATGAAGGCGGTAAAGGCCGCGCAGCCGTCGTCGAAGGCTATCAGCACGGAGGCGAGCGAGCGCCTGAGGGCTCTCGGCTACGCGAGCGGCGGTCCTGTTGCTCCGGTCGCGGCGGGCGCACCGAATCCTGCTCGCGTGATTGACGCGTGGAACCGGTTCGAGTCCGCGCTGACGGAACTCAATGCCGGACGTGCCTCCTCGGCCTTGCCGGCGCTGCGCGAGCTCGCGACCCGATTTCCTGCGGGGCCAGTTTTTCAATCGACATATGCGAGAGCGCTGATGGATGCCGGGCAGGCCAGCGAGGCTCTCCGCGTGTATCGAGCCGCGGTCGAGCGCTGGCCATCGGATGCGACCCTGTATCACGAGCTCGCGGTCGCCGCGCGAACCGCGGGACATGCCGACGAAGCGCGCCGCGCTGAGGAAGCCGCGCTGGCGGTTGAAGCGAACAATCCGGCAGCCTTGAACGGACTCGGACTCATCCATGCTGACGCGGGACGCGCATCCGAAGCGGCGCCATTCTTCGAGCGCGCCGCGCAGGCGGATCCGTCGAACGCCTCCTACTGGGCCAACCTCGGGAATGCCCGGCGCGAGCTTGGTTCGCTCGCGCAGGCCGAGACCGCGTATCGTCGCGCGCTCGATGCCGATCCCGCGCACGCTGACGCGGCCAACGGGCTCGGCGTGCTGCTGGTGCAGGGCGGACGTCCCGCTGAGGCGATTCCCTGGTTCGAGTTGGCGCTGAAGTCCTCGTCAGACTTTCACGAGGCGCGACTGAATCTGGGGATTGCGTATCAGGAGAGCGGGCAGAGGGACAGGGCCGTGGCGGTGTATCGCGAGCTGATCGCGCAAGCGCCGGCTGCGGGGCGAGAAGCGAAGGCCGCGCGGGAGTTGCTTAAGTCGATGGGGGGCTGACACCTGCCGTCACACGTGCGAACACGACGAGCACGACGACGCGACGAACACGACGACTGATCTGGTGGCTTTTCTTGACGTCGTGTCGTCGTGACCGTCGTGCTCGTCGCGCCCAGCCGTGAGCGTCGACACGGTCCGGCTAAAGCCGGGACACCACGAACGAGTCCGGCTGAAGTCGGACACTGCGAGTTACCAAAAGAAAAGGGGCGCCCGGGAAAACCCGGACGCCCCTCCTCCAGAACCGACGATCTGACTAGAACGAGAAGCGGAACCCGAGCTGACCGACGCGCTGCTCCGGCTGCTGGAAGTCGCCGGAGAAGTTGGTCGGCTGCATGAAGTCCGGGTTCGGAAGGCCCGTGCCAAGCAGCCGCGTGGCGGTGAAGGCGGACGGGTTCTTCGCGTTGAGCACGTTGAACAGCTCGCCGATCGCCTCGATGCGCGACGAGCCCCACAGACGGAACCCGTACGACAGGCGCAGGTTCATCTGTGACCGCCATGCGCCGCGCCCGCAGTTGTAGGTCTCGCACGGACCGATGTCCTTCGGCGCGTTGCCGACGCCGTCGTACTGATACGCCCGCTCGGGAATATCGTTGATCTCGCCGTTCAGGTTACGTATCGATACCTTCCGTGGTGGACACGGGCAGCGGCGACCGGAACGTGTAGACCGGCGCGACGGTAAAGCCCTTCACCTGCCAGATTGCGGAGATGGTACCGGCGTGCCGCGAGTCGGTCGTGCTCGTCGGACCGAACACCCGCGGGTCGTCGTAGAGCAGCTCGGCTTCCTGAATGTTGTTGCGAATTCAGCTGATCGACAGACGTGCCAATCGTCGCTCTTCGCCTCGGCCAGCGTGTAGTTCACGTTGAACTGGAGCCCGTTCGACATGCGGCGACGCAGGCCGAGAATCAGCGCCGTGTACTCGCTTTCACCCAGGCTCACTGCCGGACGCGTGCCCGGGGCGTTCGGCTGCAGGTTGAGGAATTCCAGGCGGCGCGGCGCACCAGGCTGACCCACCGGACGCGTGTTGATTCGCGGGCGTACGTTGAGGTCACGCCCGTCGTTGCGAACGAAGTCCGCCACCAGCACCGTGCTGTTGTTGAACTGGTGCGACCAGCCGAACGCGGTCTGCCGCGTGTACGGCATCTGGAGCCGCGGATCGACCCACTGGCCCCAGAGCGGCAACACGTCGGGATTTGACTCGATTCTGACTCGCGATGTTCGAGATCGGCTGCCCGAAGCGGTAGAACGAGCCATCCGGGATTGCGGATGCCCGTCGGCACATCAACGTTGAAGACGACGCCCGAACCGATACCCGTCGCGTCGATGCCGGGGAAGAGTGCGTTGGAGTTCGTGTACCCCATGTCGGTGTAGATGCCCCAGCCGCCGCGGATGACATCACGGCCGTCGCCGCGCAGGTCATAGGCAAAGCCCAGGCGCGGCTGCCAGTTGTTCGTGTCTTCCTTCGGTTCGAGCCCCGCGTTCTCGAGGCCCTTGATCCCCGCGAGCAGTCCGGCGCGGCCCGCTGCCTGCACCTTCACGAAGTTTGGGTTCAACGACTGGTCGAATTGGAGGCCGTCGATGAGGTCGTAGCGCAGGCCCAGGTTCAGTGTCAGCCGACTGGTGAGGCGCCAGTCGTCCTGAACGTAGAACGCATACTGATCGAGCGGGATCTGTCGCTTCGTCGGCACCACCACTCCTGGTCACGGTGTTCAGCGGTCCGTTCACATCGTTGTCGAGGTGGTTGTAGGTGTAGTCGTTCGTGGCGGTATTGAAGGTGATGAACAGATGCGGCTCGTGAATGTAGTTCACACCCGCCTTCATGTCGTGGCCCAGGCCGCCCATGCCCGACAAGCTCCACGAGAAGTCATTGCGGAACTGATACTTCTTCTGTTCGGTCGTCTGCGGCGTGTTGCCGTTCTGCCCGATGGTGACGCCATTGCGGAAGATCTGGGTCGGATCGCTGCTGTTAGCGCCGATGTGGTTGCGGAAGTCGGCGTACTGGAAGATGAACTCGTTGAGCTTCGTCCCGCCAAGCACCCAGTTGTGATTCACGTTAAAGGAATTGAAGTCGTTCGCGCTCGTGCCCCAGTTACTCTCGACGGCCAGCGGATCGGCACCGTACGGCTGGGTGTTCTCGTTGCGCCCGTACCGCACCGACATGTAGTGCTGCGGATTCAGGTTCATCGTGCCCTTGACGGTCAGCAGCGTCTCGCGATAGGGCGTGGCGAATGTGCCGTCCTCGTTCGGGAAGAGTCCCTGCGTGTCCACGACCTGGAAGGTGTCCTGCTGCGTCCGCTCGTACGCACCGAAGTAGTGGACGCGGTCGCGCACGATCGGTCCGCCGAACGAGCCGCCGTACTGATACCGGCGATAGTCCTGCTTCTCGCTGTCGCTGTCCTTCTCGGTCTGCGTCATCGAGTTCATCGAGTCGTCGCGCAGCAGCGTGAACCAGCTGCCCTGCATCTGGTTGGTGCCGCTCTTGGTCACGATGTTCATGACGCCGCCGTTGCTGCGGCCGTACTCGGCCTTGTAGCGGGAGGTGACGAAGTTGAACTCCTGGATCGCCTCGAGCGGGAAAAGCTGCAGGAGCCCGCCGACGGTGTCGTCGTTGTTGTCACCGCCGTCGATCTGGTAGTTCAGGTTGCGGCCGTTGCCGCCCCCGATCTGCGGCGAGTACTGCGTGCTCTTCGTGGGGTCAGTGTGGAAACCCATCGTGACGCCCGGAATCGTTGCGGCCAGGTTCGCGAACTGCCGGCCGTTCAGGGGCATGTTCTCGATGCGCGCGACGTCGACGACGCCGCCGACTGAGGACGCGCCGGTCTCGATGAGCGGGGATTCACCCGTGACCGTGACGGTTTCCGACACGGACGCCAGCTGCAGAGTCATCGCGACCGTGAGCGTCTGGCCGACGCTGACCTCGATGCCCTTGTTCTCGACCTTCTGGAACCCCGCGAGCTCCGCGGTGAGGTCGTACGTGCCGATCGGCAGCGCCGTCAGCCGGTAGATGCCCTGCGACATCCGACACGTCGCTGCGGGTGAAGCCCGTCGCGGCGTTCTTGCCGGTCACGGTGACACCCGGAACCGCAGCGCCCTGTCCGTCAACGATCTGACCGGTGATATTCCCGGTCGTCTGCTGCGCCAGCGCCGGCGTTGCGACCAACGCCAGTGCAAGCAGGGCAAACATCGCCCAGCTCAGTCTTCTCATCAGGCCCCTCCACACACGAGTTGTTAGAAAAGGAAACGGCGCGAAATCGCGCCGGTTGGTCAATCAGCAAATCCCAGACCGGATCAGTTACGGTGATGAATTGCGTTCGTAACTGGTTGAACGGCCTGTTTTTGTCCGTCAGTGACGCGGTGGTGAACGGTGTGACGAATGGCAGCAATCCAACTGTTCGGTGGACCAGTATACGGTTTTTTGGATTAGACGAGGCTGACGAGCTCGTGACCAGGTCCTGGGCACGGCCAGGTTGGGAGGCGAGACAAGCCTCATCGACCCGAGTAGACGCCTGTTTTAAGGGTTAACCGATCACTCCATCCCATCGGCTTTTGGGGCCCGCTGGCCGGGCGCTGACATCGGTCCATCTTCGTGCGAACGCTCGGGCGAGGGCGGCGATTGACGAGACGGCTCCAGCGGAAGAGTGAACACGAGGCGGACGCCCTGTGGACTCGAATCGAGCACGAGATTCCCCCCCAACTCGCGCACGCGTTCTTTGAGCGAGTGGGGTCCGACACCCATTTCGTTCAACGCGGCCAAATCGTACTTGCCGGTGAACGGGAAAGCCCTGCCCATCGTCCATCACCTCAATCCGCACGTGGGAATCGTCGAACCGCCAGATCAACGGTCACCAACGAGGCCTGTGCATGGCGGGCGGCGTTCATCAGAGCTTCATTGACCAGACGGAGAATGTCTTGCTGAATTGGTGCGAGGCCGCGCTGTCGGCGGCCGACACCCGGAAACGGGCTTCCAGACCCCAATGCCGCTCGACACGCTGACAGAGGTCTTCAAGGCCTGGAGCCAGGCCACCCTCGAAGGTGCGGTCGCTGGTCGGAGACGGGCGCAGACTGGCGATGAATTTGCGCAAGCGGCGCTGTTCGTTGGCGAGCGTCTCCTGGGCCTCCTGAAGTCCGCGTTCGCCGCAAGGGGTTCGGTATCGGACAGTTGTCGAGCTGTATGCAGCTGCATCGCGACGCTGGCGAGCGACTGCAGCACGCTGTCGTGGAGGTTGCGCGCCAGCCGGATCTGTTCCTCCGTTGCGACAGCTTCACGAAGCCGCGCCAACAGGTGAAAGTGCTCCAACGTGGCGGTCACCAGGCGTGCGGCGACCTCTCCCAGCTCGACGTCATCCAGCGCGAGCCGCGCTTGTCCAGGCACAACAGACTGCCGTCGATGCCCTGGCCTCTAATCAACCAGGCCGAGGCGAGGTGCGCGCTGAAGCGCTCGACGAGCAAGGGTGGCAGGGGCCCGTGGTGCCACCGCCGGCGCGAAGCTGCGCATCCTGTGGCGTGGCTGGCGGACGCCATCGCCTTCTTGACGGTTGGTGGCGGGCGTGGATCGCGGCCCCCTGAGCGACTGAAACATGCTCGACGGTTCACGACTCCAAATGAAAGCCCCAGCGTGCCACACAGCAATGTTCGCCGATGGCTCGCCGGCCTGTTCCCAGATCAGCACCAGGCGCGGCGTGCGCAGAACGCCGGCGCCGCGGCGAGAACATCCCTCAACACGGCTTGCTGTTCTCCAGCGGCCATAGGCGACCATCCCGCAAGGATGCTATCTCGCGATGCGCACGCTGATCTTGTGCCCCCCAATAACCCACGAGGCTCGCGATACAAATCATGTACGCGCCTTGCACGGCGAATCGCTGCAGGTCGAACACCGGCTCGCGCGCTGCCTCGATGACACCCACGGCGAACAACGACATTGCGGCGACGGTCGTCCAAAAAGTCCCACGCCAGCCCCAGTGCAAGTTTGCGTAGACGAGCGAAAAGACAAAGAAGGCGAGAACAGGGCTCGTGGGTCCCCTGGCGAACGCGAGCATGAGTGCGAACATGGCCAGGTCGATCACGAGAGTCCTCACCGTCCAGCGCTTCGCTCGTGAGCGGGGGAGCACGCCCAGCACGAACAGCGTGACGGCGTGCACCGCGTAAGCCACGACCATCAAACGAAGGCGAGGGTCAGTGGCAGGTGGGGAGGGGTCCGACCAGATTGCCTGGATAGACACGGCGGCAAGTCCAACCCGTGCGCCGGCGACCAGACCGCTCGCGACGGCTCTGGGCCGGTCGTGACGTCGGGTGAGGGCCGAGAGGTTCGCGAGCGTCGTCGCCGAGGTCTGCCCGACGTCGCGGCGCGTGTGTACAATTCCTGCAGGTTCATTCTGGGGTCTGTATGTCGAGTGAAAACTCTGTTGACGCTGCGCGACTGCCTGGACCGAGGAATGGTGCTCTCCTGGTGGGAGGCCATCGCCGTAACTCGTCGAGGTCGCCGGGCAAGTCAGGCGTTCAGCGGGCTCTCGTCACACCCGACGCCGGTCACGTCGTCGTCAAGCCTGAAGGAGATGTGACAATCCTGCCGGGCAGTCCGATCCCTGAGCACCCAGTCATCCAGGCGGCCCGGTTGCTGAAGGGTCTGCTGAGGGAGACGCCCGCTCCGCCAGACCTACGCGACCTCGTAACGCAGAATCTGGGGCTCCCCCCTTCCTGTGCGTGGATTGAAGAGTTCGTTACCGCGCTGAGCTACTTCGAACGCCAAGTTCCAGACAGATCCTGCGAGCGCTGGCGAGCGCGCGCGACTGCGACGGGCTCCCGGCGACCACGGAGCCCGAGGCCAAGCCCGCTCGGCGATCGGGCGCCTGAGCAGTCGCAGCACACTGGTGCGACCGCATGTTTAACCGCGGCTACTAGACCAGCCCGATTTCGCGGGCATAGCGGGTGAGCTCGAAACGGCTACCGACTTTCAACTTGCTGTAGACGTTGTGCAGGTGGAGCTTCACCGTGCCTTCCGAGATAAACAGTCGCTCAGCGACTTCGGCGTTGCGCAGGCCGGCGGCGGCCAGCCGGGTGACTTCGATTTCGCGTGCGGTGAGGATGGGTGACAAATGAGCAATCGCGGCTTCTCGCTGAAGCATTTCCTCCATCGCCCGCCCGGCCAGCTCGGTCTCCACCCATCGGCCTCCCTCGTGCACCTTCCGGACGGCATGCAGTAACAGATGCGGCGCCATCTCCTTGAGCACAACCCCCTGCACGCCGAGGCGAATCGCGTCGAGGACTTCGGTCTCGTCGACGGCGGCTGTCAGGACGACGACGCGGGTTCGAGGGCCGGATTTCTTCAGTTCCTGCAACACATCCAAGCCACTTTTTGGCGTCATCCGAAGGTCCAGGACCAGCACGTCCGGGCGTAATTCTCGCACGGCCTCGAGCGTTGCGGTGCCGTTGTCGTAGCTGCCCAGGACCTCGAATCCCGGATCTGACTCCAGCAGCTGCCTGAGCGCCATGAGCACAATCGGATGATCGTCGGCCAGGACAACACGAATCGGCATCGTGAAGGCGAACCTTCGTCTGTCGGATTGTCAGCACGGTCTAGGTTCTTGTCAACGGTGAGGATCGTTGCGGAAGTGGCTTTCGATCGTCACGAATGGCTCCATTTACGCGTTTTCTTGAACGCTAGGGCGTTTTCTCGAACGCCGCTTGGGTCTATACCCACTAAGCTATAGGCAATATACCTGACCGATGCATTGAGATTCGGTTGTCGGACCTATATTGTTACTCTTCCGTCGCAACTAATTGGCGGCATCATGGACCCCCTCTCCCAACCTGATTTTTCGAATGCGGAGCCGGCGGAGCCATCAACAGATGTCACCTCGACGCCTGTTGGACGGGGTTCTGGCGGGGAGATCCGTTCAATCTCGTCGAGGTCAGGCCTGTAGGGATTTTGCCTCGGTGCCCGGAGCAATGCTGCGCGTGCTCCAGGAAAGAGCCGTCGTCGATCGGAGGACCGACATGAAACCACAAAACGTTCCCTGGCTGCACAAGCGCCACCCGAACCTGGAGTTCATTCAAGGCGACGTCCGCGACGCGGACAGGCTCTGGCATTGATATCGGCATGTGCGGAGCTGAACCCCATGATCGACGGCGTCTGCAACAGTAACGGGAAGGTAACCGTAGCTGGCAAGTTCCTTCAAGCCAGCGGGCTGCGCTTCTGGATAAAGGGCGTGACCTACGGCACTTTCGCGCCCGCTGATGACGGTTATCTCTTTCCATCAGGGCCTCAGATCGCGCGCGACTTCGCAACGATGGCGAGCGTCGGTGTCAACACCGTCCGCACGTACACCGTGCCGTCGCCGGCACTCCTGGACGTCGCATCAGCCTGCGGCCTGCGTCTCATCGTCGGCATTCCGTGGGCCCAACACGTCGCGTTCCTGGATGACAGGCAGCTCTGCGCCAGCATCCGGCGCGATGTCGTTGCTCAAGTGCGCCTGCTGAAGTCGCATCCGAGTGTCGCGCTCATCGCGCTTGGCAATGAGATCCCTGCCCCGGTCGTGCGATGGCAGGGAAGAGACCGTGTCCAGCGGTTTCTCCGTGAAATCTGCACTGAAGCCAAATCCTGCGCGCCAGACTGTCTGTTCACATACGTCAACTACCCGCCGACGGAATACCTCGATCTGCCGTTTCTCGATGTGGCGGCATTCAACGTGTATCTCCACCGCCAGGAGGATCTGCGCGCATATCTGGCGCGCCTTCAGAATCTCGCTGGCGACAAACCGCTCGTCTTGGCCGAAGCCGGCGTAGACAGCATCCGAGAAGGGCAAGAGGGTCAGGCAGCGCTGACATCGATGCAACTGCGCACCGCATTCGAGGAGGGAGCGTGCGGAGCCGTCGCGTTTGCATGGACCGACGAGTGGTGGCGGGGCGGCCACCCCATCACTGATTGGGCCTTCGGGCTGGTGGACGCACAACGTCGCGTCAAGCCAGCTTTGCGGGCGGTGGCCGACGTATTCGCCGAGGTACCGTTCACGACTGCGACGCGTCAACGCTGGCCCAAAGTGTCTGTCGTGGTCTGTGCGTATAACGCGGCAGACACCATTGGAGAATGTCTCGCCTCGCTCGAGGCACTCACATATCCCAAATTTGACGTCATCGTCGTCAATGACGGCTCGCGAGACGCAACTGGAGCCATTTCCCGCCGTTACCCCTTTGCCACGGTCATCGACATCCCGAACGGGGGGCTATCCGCTGCTCGAAACGTCGGTTTGGCGGCGGCGACCGGCGAGATCGTCGCATACACCGACTCGGACGTTCGGGTTGAGCCGGACTGGCTGGACAACCTCGTTCAGCCCCTTTTGCGCTCTGATGTGGTGGGGGTAGGGGGAGCCAATCTCACTCCTCCTGAGGATTCGTGGATCGCCCATTGCGTCGGCCTGGCACCCGGAGGTCCCATGCCTGTCATGATCGACGACCGCATCGCCGAGCATGTGCCTGGCTGCAACATGGCGTTCTGGCGGCGCTGGCTGGTTGCCATCAACGGGTTCAATCCGACATTCCTGCGCGCGGGCGATGACGTGGATGTCTGCTGGAGGCTGCAGGCACAGGGCGGCAAAATCGGCTTCGCGCCATCAGCCCTCGTCTGGCACCATCCACGGCCGAGCCTCAAAGCGTTCTGGCGTCAGCAGGTTGGGTATGGTGAAGGCGAAACCTGGCTACGTCCGCTTCATCCTGACAAGTTCAAGCGAAATCAAATTCGATGGCAGGGGCATATCTACAGCCCCCTGCCCTACCTTCGGTCGCTGACGACTCGCAAGGTCAACACCGGGGTCTGGGGAACGTCGCCGTTCCCGTCGGTGTATCAACTCCACGCCCCAGGCGCTCTTTGGTGGCCCCACACTGCGGCCTGGACACTGACCTGCGCATGTCTTGTCGTTGCCGGTCTCTTATTGGGATCGCTCGTCTCATCGGCCTTCGCCGTTGCTCTTCTGGGCGTAGCGGGGCTCGTCACCACTCTGGCGCGCTGCATCTCGCACGCTGTGGCCACGGACATCAGTCGAATTCCTCATGTCGGGCGGTTTTCTGTGCGATCCAGCCGTTGGATCTGCCGGGGTGTCATCGCCTGGCTTCACTTCATCCAGCCTCTCGCTCGCGCCCGCGGTCGTCTGAGGGGACGCTTCGCTGGTGCGGAGGCCCCAATCGCCGGGGCCGCCCGCTCAGTAATCTCCGACATTCGCCATGCGCTTCAACTCTTGAGATCGACGGAACGACGGTTCTGGTTTCAGCGTTGGATTTCGGTTGAAGGCATTCTCGGAACGCTCACTGAACGGTTGAAGCGACGCCTGCCACCAACTTCAGTTCAACTGGACGATGGCTGGTGTTCGGATCGAGATTTGAGGATTTCCGTGACGGATGCGGCCGCTGTCGACCTGCGGGCGCTGGTGGAGGATCACGGAGCTGGACGGTCGCTGCTGCGCATTCATCAGCGGTTGCGTATCGGGGTCGCTCGCGTCGTCATCGGTATCGCAGCTGTCGGTTCGCTGGCGACAATGCCGCTCCTCCCAGCCGGTTCGATTGTGTGGATGCCCCTTGCACTCATCTCGTTGGTCGCAATTGCTGCGCTGGCCTATGGCGTGCGAATGACTGCAGGCGCCGCAGCTCTGGTGAATGAGGTACTGACGGAGCTGATTCTCGAGCTGCAGGCGAGCGAAATCAGTCGCCTGCCCAACCCGAGGCTTCGGTCGGTTACCGTGCCGCCGGCATCCCGTCTGGCGTTCGTTTTGTCGTCCGAGGTCATGCCTGATCCGATCAGGTTGCGCAAGTTGCCCGTCCGCGCCAAGGCAGTCCGCGCCATGTTGGTTACTACAAGCATTCAACATCCGGACGCCCGCACCGGCGCACAGAACAGTCGTTCTGCACACTTGCACAGCTAGTGTCGTGTCTCGGAAGTTCGCTCGCAGAATCGTTTGATCTTGTCGAGGACGTCGTCTAGGTCGACGTCCTGTCCACCATATGAACACCGTTACTTCACGCAAGGGCAAAGTAATTGTGTCCGGGATCATGTTCTGGTACCCGTTGGCCGGGGTGACATATCAGGTCCTCCACTACCTGATTGGACTGCGTCGACTCGGCTACGAGGTCTACTACGTCGAGGACTCAGGACGCTGGGTCTACGATCCCGTGTCGAACGCGCTCTCGCCCAACGCCGCCGACAACGTCGCCGCCGTCGCAGCGAGCCTCGAAGCACACGGTTTCGGTGGGCAGTGGGCCTTCCGAGGGCGTTATCCCGATGGCAAGTGCTATGGGCTGTCAACGGATCAGTTGATCAGCTGTACGACGAGGCGGACGCACTGCTGAATATCAACGGCGCGCAGGAGCTTCTCGACGAGCACATGGGCCGCATGCGGCGTATTTATGTCGAGTCCGATCCGTTTGCCTTTCAAGTGCAGATCGCCAGAGGCGATGCAGCCGCGATCCGCACCGCCGGTTCGTACCATTCGTTGTTTTCATACGGCGAGAACCTTGGTGCGGCTGACTGCAGCGTTCCTGTTGTCAGATTCAAATGGATGCCCACACGACAACCTGTCGTCCTGGACTTGTGGACCAATCCTTTCGATGGTGGTGAGCGGTACCGCACGATCACGACGTGGAGCAACAGCGAGTCTGAGATTGCCTATAACGGTCAAATCTACTATTGGACGAAAGACAGGGAGTTCCAGAAGGTATTGCAGCTCCCCATGCGAAGCGCTGCCAAGTACAAGCTGGCAGCTGGCGTCGATGACGATGTCAAGGAAGTATTGCTGTCGAGCCATGGGTGGAATCACGTTGACTCGGTTGAGATCTCCCGGGGACTGCAGTGCTACCGGACCTACATTCAAACTTCGCGCGCCGAGTTCACGGTTGCCCGCGATCAATACGTTCGCCCATGATGACAGGGTGGTTCAGCGATCGCAGCGCGTGCTTCCTGGCCGCCGGGCGCCCCGTGATTACTCAAGAGACAGGCTTCAGCAACTACTTGCCGACTGGCAAGGCGTTGTTCGCCTTCAGAACATTCGAAGACATCCTCGCGGCGGTGGACGCCATCGAAACGGATTATCACGGGCACTGTCGTGCAGCGAGAGAGATTGCGTGCGAATACTTTGCGGCGGAAAAAGTGCTCGCCAGCCTGATGGGCCGAGCTGGTCTCTGAGGCTGCGCGATGACCACACCACCTCTGACGGTCGTTGTGCTTGGTATACTCGGCAGAAACACCGGTCGCCGGAGTGGCCTGGCAGGTCCTGCACTACCTCGAGGGATTCCGCCGTCTCGGAGTCGATGTCTGGTATGTCGAGGACACGGGCGAATGGCCGTACGACGCCGAGCGCGACACGGTGACCGATGACCCCCGTTTCACCGTCCGGTATATCGCGCGCATGATGGCGCGGTGTGGCCTTGATGACCATTGGTCCTATCGGTGCGCTGCCGGAGACGCGTATTTCGGTCTCTCTGAAAACCAGGTTGCCGCGCTGCTGAGGCAGGCAGATGTGCTGGTCAACCTGACGGGCTCGACCGAGCTCAGAAGACGATCACCTGCGAGTCCCAGTGCGCGTTTATCTTGAAACCGATCCAGTGCTCCCTCAGATCGAGGTCGCCTGTGGTTCCAAGCCGCACCATCGCGCTGCTCGAGACGCACACGCACTTGTTTACGTACGGAGAAAACCTCGGAGCAGCAGACTGCGGCGTACCTGTTCGCCAGTTTCACGTATCACCCCACGCGGCAGCCAGTGGTGCTGGACTGGTGGAAACCGTTGAACGGGAGGGGTCACAGCTCGTTCACAACCGTCGCCAACTGGCGGCAGCAAGGCAAGGACGTCGAATGGAACGGCGAGCGGTATTTGTGGAGCAAGCACGCGGAGTTTCTCAAGTTCCTGGAATTGCCATCACGAACCAGTCAGTCTTTCGAGCTGGCGCTCGCGAGCAATGATCAGGAGGGTCTCCATTTGCTCGCGTCCAACGGCTGGTCCGTCGTCGATGCCACACCGTTGTCCGCCGATCTTTCGTCCTACCGTGATTATCTCTGTCACTCGCTGGGCGAGTTCACCGTAGCGAAGGATCAGAACGTGCGGCTGCGCAGCGGCTGGTTCAGCGACCGAAGCGCCTGCTATCTCGCAGCCGGACGACCGGTCATCACGCAAGACACCGGCTTCGGCAACATCTTACCGGTTGGGCGCGGCCTGTTTGCGTTCAAAACCCTGGATGATGCTGTTGCGGCGTGTGACGAGATCGCCGCCGACTATCCGATGCACTGCGCCGCCGCGCGCGAGATCGCTTGCGAGCATTTCTCGTCGGAGCGCGTACTCGGCAGTCTCATCGATCGCATTGGCGGGTGATGCATGGCTCGAATAGTCGTTGCGGGCTACTCCATCAGGCATCCACTCGCTGGAAACCTCATAGCGATTCTGCATCACCTTCTGGGTCTGCATTTGCTGGGGCATGAGGTGTTTTACGTCGAGGAAAGCGGCTGGGAGCGGTCGTGCTACGACCCCGGAGCTAAGGATACACCGACGAACCGTGTACGGGAATGCACGCTGTCAGGACGTTTCTCGATCGGTACGGTGCCGATGTCCCCATCTGTTATGTGAACCGGGAATCGCGTGAGATGACAGGTGCACGCTGGGACGAACTCACGGACCGTCTACATAGCGCCGATCTTCTTCTGAATGTCGGAGGGGTCTGCTGGCTCCCCGAGTTCTCCCTGTGCCGCAGACGTGCGCTGATCGACAAGGATCCCCTGTTCACTCAGCTGGGAGGTTTCGGCGGCAGTCTCCTCGATGAACACCATTTTCATTTCACCTATGGCACCAATATCGGACGGCCCGGCTGCTCCGTCCCCCTTGCCGGAGTCAGGTGGCTGCCTACGGTGCCGCCGGTAGTGCCGGACCTGTGGGAATCGCCGTCGAGCGACGATCTGATTCAAGCACTGTTCACCACCATCGGCAGCCTGAACGTGTACGGATCCGTCACTTACCAGGGCGAACGCTACGGCCAGAAAGACGAAGAATTCATTCGCTTCCTGAATCTGCCACACCGGACGCCCCAGCGGCTCGAGCTGACCCTCAATGGCCGCCGGGAGGACATCGCCCGTCTGCACTCGAACGGATGGGAAGTTCGGAAGTCAGGAGAAATCAGTGCCGATCCCGAGAGATATCGGTCGTACATCGCTGCATCACGAGGGGAGTTCAGCGTCGCAAAACAGGCCTACGTGAAAACCCACAGCGGCTGGTTCAGCGATCGGAGCGTCTGCTATCTCGCAGCCGGGCTGCCGGTGATTCTTCAGGAAACCGGTTACTCCGATTGGCTGACGACCACTCACGGAGTGCTGTCATTCACATCAATCGAGGAAGCCGTGAAATGCATCGAGCACGTAAACTCGGACTATGAGACGCACCGGCGCGCTGCGCGGAACCTCGCCGTCGGGATGTTCAGCCACGAAGCGGTGTTTGGACGGCTGCTCGAGACATGCCTGAACTGATACGAAATTGCGGTTTGTTTTTTGACGGAGGACCATCATGAAGTCTGTCACCATCGGTGTTGTTCCGCGCGAACGGTTCTCGCTGGCGGCCGAATCGCTGCAGCGGATCTTTGATTGCACCGACCTCCCCTTCAATCTGATCGTCGTTGACTGCAACATCCCGGCACGGTATCGCCAGCAGATGGACGAAGTGCTGAATGGCCGCAGCAACGTCAAGGTCATTCGCACCAACGAATAACATCTTAGCCTAACCGATCCCGGAATCTGGTGATCAAAGAGGCTCGGGACGAGTATGTTCTCCTGACGGAAAATGACGTGCTGGTGAAAGACGGCTGGCTCACCCAGCTGGTCGCCGCGATCGATGAGCACCCCGCCGATGTAGCGGTGCCGTTGATCATCGAGGGCAGAATCGGCAAGGGTCACGTGCACTTCGACGACCTGCTGGGAACCGTGCAGCGCGTCGAGACACCAGAAGGACCCAAGTGGGCAATCCGCGGGCGCTCGACAGCCAAGGAGAAGGACCGCGGAGGCGAGCGTCGAACGATCGAGATGATGGAACAGCACTGTATTCTGTTCCGTCGGAGCGCCCTGGAACGGATGGGCCCGTACGACGAGGAGCTCAACACTCGGGACGAGATCGACCTGAGTCTGGCGTTGTATCACGCTGGTCAAAAGGTCGTCTTCGAACCAAAGTGCGAGGTGCACTATCTGCCGCCCTATCCGCCCGAGGACGACGAGTTGGACTTCTTTTACATGAAGTGGAACCTGGAACGCGCCCTGAAGAGCCGGGAGCGTATACGCGAGAAGTGGAACCTGGTGCAGTGTCCGGGCGATATGAGCTTCGTCAAGGCACGGAATCTGTTCGGGCAGATGTCACGTACCGGAAGTGAACTCAAATCGGTCGTTTCACCTGACGAGCGTTTCATTCTGGTCGACGCCGACTGGTGGAGGGGCACGAAGATCGTCGACGGTCTGCAGGCGATTCCGTTCACGGAACATGACGGCAAATTCTGGGGCCTGCCTGCCGACGACGCGTCGGCGATCACGGAGTTGGAGCGGCTGCGCGCCAAGGATCCACGTTTCATCGTGTCGGGTGGCCCGAATACTTCGACTGGACAAGTCAGTTTCCGGGGCTCCACGGCCATCTGAACGCAAGCTTTCCGTGTGTGTTGAACACCGAGCGGCTGCTCGTCTACGAGCTTCGCCGGTGACAGGCTGGTGATGTCCGATTCCAGACGCCTCATCGTGAACGCCGATGACTTTGGCCGCAGTGCCGCGATCAACCGAGGCATCATCGCGACCCTGGAGCAGGGCATCGTGACGAGCACGAGTCTCATGGTTCGATGGCCCAGCTCCGCCGATGCCGCCGCGTATGCCCGGGATCGCCGTGATTTCGGCGTGGGCCTGCATATCGACCTTGGTGAGTGGGTCTATCGCGAGGGGGGGTGGGAGCCCTCGTATCGAGTCGTGTCGGGCACTGGCGCACCTGCGGTCGCCGAAGAAGTCGAGCGTCAACTGCGGTCGTTTCAGGATCTGGTCGGCAGAAATCCCACACATCTGGATTCTCACCAGCACGCGCATCGGGACGAACCGACTCGAACGGTCGTGATCGAGCTTGGGCGGCGACTGGGAGTGCCAGTTCGACACTTCAGCCCGGCCGTTCGCTATTGCGGGGCTTTTTATGGTCAAACCGATGAGGGAGAGGCGCTTCCTGACGCCGTCTCCGTCGACGCCCTCGTCAGAATCCTGAAAAGGTTGCCGCCAGGGATCTCGGAGCTGTGCTGCCATCCCGGGGCCGACAATCGAGAGACGACGTATGGCAGGGAACGGGCCTGGGAAAGCACCACCCTGCGCGATCCACGGGTGCGCGAGGCGATAGTGGCTGAAGGAATCCGACTGTGTTCGTTCATCGATGCGCAGATTCGGAAGGAAGACTGCGCGGTCCGATGCTGACCAGGATCATGGAGATCTTCTGCGGGTCGGGGGAGCCTTTTCAGCACCTCTGCGAGTTGCAGGTTGATGTGGGTCAGAGTCCTATCCGGCAAGATCGGGGGTAGAGGGTGAGCGAGCCATGCAGGTCGGCGATGTGACTCGTCGAGATGGGTCTGTTCACGCAGCCGAGCGCGGCAAGTTCTATCTCCTGCAGATCCGTGTACTCGGCCTGGCAAACTGATGTTGCTGAAGCTGCGCGAGGACTACCAAGTCCACGCTGGCGCGAAGTCTATACCTCACGAGACTTCCACGACACTCTCCTGGCCAACGGCACGGTGCCAATCTGGCTGCACCGCGCGATCATGCTCGGTGAACAAACAGTGAGATGATCGAGTAAGCAGCATGCCCCTCTACGAATATCAGTGCGAGTCGTGCAGTACACGCTTCGAGCGCATCCAGAAGTTTGCCGATCCACCCGTGGAAACCTGCCCGTCGTGCGGCGGCCCAGGGCGCAGTGTGTTGTCATCACCGGCAATCCAGTTCAAGGAATCGGGTTGGTACATCACCGACTACGCGAAGAAGAGCAGTGAGTCGGCCGCGAAGCCAGCGGCGACGGATAGCAACAAGCCCTCGGAATCCGATTCGGATTCGGCGGCGGCCCAAATCCGAATCGGCATCACCGGCGTCGGGGCCACCGAGCTCGTCACCGTTTCGTGTCACGGACGCGGTGGCGCTAAACGAGAGGTGTGGGACATATTCTTCAAAAAAGCTCGCCGGAACAGCCACTACACGGGGATGGCCAACGTGTTCAATGACATCCGCGCTGACGTGTCGTTCGGCTGCCGCATGCTCCTGCAGAAACCCCGGCTTTACCGCCGTGGCCATAGCCGTACTGGCACTTGGTATTGGCGCCAATGTCACGGTATTCACAATCGCCAATGCGTTTTCTGTTCAAGAACCTGCCATTCGACGACAGTGACCGCATCCTATACATCTCGAACACCCAACGAACCAGGCCCGGCACCGTCAGGTCGGTTTCGTATCCGGATTTCATCGAGTTTCGAGACCAGGCGAAGTCCTTTGAGGGACTCGCCGCGTTTTCGAACCGCCCGTCGATCTGAGCGACGGCAACGGCTTCCCGGAGCACTACCGCTGTCCCAGGATAACGGCCAACGGATTCTCTGTCATGGGACAGAGCCCCGTGCTGGGCCGGGACTTCGCTCCCGAAGATGAGCAGCCGGGCGCTCAGCCGGTCGTCCTCCTGAGCTACGCGCTTTGGGAGAGCCGCTACAGTCAGGACCCCGCGGTGATCGGGAGAACGATCCGCGTCAACGACGCGCCCGCTGTCATTGTCGGCGTGATGCCGCGCGGCGTCACCTTCCCGGGCGCGAGCAATCTGTGGATGCCACTGGTCCGGACGAGCGAGCTCCAGCGGCGCGACGCTCGGAACCTGACGATATTCGGCCGACTGGCCAGACATGCGACGTTGGGCGCTGCGCGGGCGGAATTGAGCGCGATTGCCGGCCGGCTGGCCGATGAATACCCGACGACGAACAAAGATGTGGACGTCATGGTCCAGAACTTCAGCGACCGTTTCAACGGCAGCAACACGAAGCTGGTGTTCAGGTCTCTGCTCGGAGCGGTCGCATTCGTCCTCCTCATTGCCTGCGCCAATGTCGCCAACCTTCTGCTCGCCCGCGCTGTCGGGCGCTCCCGGGAGATTTCAATCCGGACAAGCCTCGGGGCGAGTCGCTGGCGCGTTGTCCGTCAACTTCTCGTGGAAAGTTTCCTCCTGTCCACTGCCGCAGCGAGCACTCGGGTGGCTGCATCGCGGTGTGGGGTGTTCGTGTCTTCGATGCCGCGCTCGTCCCTGCAGTGAAACCGCCCTACATCGATTTCACGATGGACGGCAGGGTGCTCGCGTTTCTGGCGGCGATTGCGATCGGCGCCGGTATCTTCTGCGGCCTGGCGCCGGTGCTGCAGCTCTCGCGGCTCGATATCAACAGTGCACTGAAGGAAGGCAGCAGCGCGGCTGGCTCCAGCAGTCGTACCCGTATTCTGTTCGGATTGCTCGTCGTCACCGAAGTGTCGCTGGCCTTCATCCTGCTGGCCGGGGCGGGCCTGATGATTCGCAGCCTCCTGAATACGTTCCGGACAGAAATCGGTGTCAATACCAGCACACGTCCTGTCGATGTACCTGAACTTGCGCAGCACGAAGTATCCGCGCCTCGAGGACCGGATCCTTTTCTACGATCGTCTCAAGGACCGCCTCGGGACGCTTCCCGACATCGAGGTCGCTGAGGTCGCGTCCGACCTGCCCGCCGAAAGCCCTGACGACTTCACCTACGAAGTCGAGGGTGCGCCGCACCCGGACTCCGGGGACTATCCGCGGGTGAGCGTGCTCGTGATAGGGAATGACTACTTCCGAGTCGGCCAGGTGAAGGTGAAAGCTGGTCGACAGTTCAACGACACGGACGCGCCCGGTGGCCTGCCGGTGGTGATTGTGAACGAGCTGTTCGCTCGTCAGTACTGGCCTGGCCAGGAAGCACTCGGCAAACGCCTGCGCCTTTTGCGGTGGCGGCCCGGGGCGCCGAGAGGCACTCCTCCAGCACCGGACCCATGGCTCACGGTCGTTGGCCTGGTTCCCGACATCCTGCAGGACGACGAGAGCTTCGTCCTCACGCCACTCCTGTACTTCCCGCAGCATCAGCGGCCGCAGAGCGGCATGTACATCATGATCCGGACCCGGGTTCCTCCGGCGACGCTTGGTAACGCTATCCGCCAGGAAGTGTCTAGGCACTCGACCAGGATCTTGCGGTGCCGAGCCTGCGCACTCTCGAGGAGTCTCTCTGGTTCCGCAACTGGAGGTACCGTGTATTCGGCACCATGTTTGCGGTTTTTGCGGCCATTGCGCTCCTGCTCGCGACGGTGGGCCTGTACGCCGTTATCGCGCACTCGGTCAGCCGGCGTACCCGCGAGATCGGCGTCCGCATGGCGCTCGGCGCCATGACCAGCGACATCCTCGCTCTCGTGTTCAAGCAGGGCCTTTTGCAGATGGCTCTGGGCCTGGGTGTCGGGCTGGCCGTTTCGTTGGGGGTGACCCGGGTCCTGGAAGCCATTCTGGTCGGCGTGACGCCGGCCGACCCGTTGACGTTTGTGAGCGTCGCGCTGGTGTTGATCGCAGCAGGGGTGCTGGGGTGCGCGATACCCGCCCGGCGGGCGATCCGTGTAGATCCCGTGGTGGCCTTGCGGAATGAGTAGGGCGTCAGGCGGCTTGGTTGCCAGGTCAGCACCCGTGCTACCTTATTGATGCCCCCGACCTCTTGACTGATGAATAGCCGACCCCTCGTTGCCAGCGGACGCCCCTGAATTGGCGCCGCTCCTGCTCGTCATGGTCGTGGTGGTATCCGCGCGAGCTGCCTTTGCGCAGCAGCCGGCGCAACCGTTCCGAACGGACGCAGTTCACGTTTTTCTCGATTGCGACTCCTGCGACGACAGCTACATGCGCACGGAGGTCACTTTCATCAACTACGTGCGGGACCGGGTTGGAGCGGATGTCCACGTCCTCATCACGACCGAGGGGACAGGCGGCGGCGGCACCCGGTTCCCACGCTGAAGTTCATCGGGCTGGGCCGGTTCCAAGGGGCCGGAGCAGACACTTGATCTATTCGTCGCCACAAACCGCCACATCGGACGAACGCCGCAAGGGTCTGACGGCGGTGTTCAAGCTCGGACTGGTGCGATACGTGGCGGAAACGCCGCTGGCCGATCAACTCAAGGTGACGTTCCAGGCGCCCGCGGGCCCGCAGACGGCCGCCGCGGTGGACGACCCGTGGAATTTCTGGGTCTTTCGCATAGGCGCGAGCGGCAACTTCGACGGAGAGGAGTCGAACGAAAGCCTCGGGATGCTGCGGATCCTTCTCCGTCAACCGGACAACCGACCAGTGGAAGATCAATTTCAACGGCTCGAGCCGTTACAGCGAGGACACGTTCGAGCTCGAAGAAGAGGACGGAGGGCACGTTCACCACAACCCAGCGGCAGTCCGAGGGCCGCGTGCTCGTCACGAAGAGCATCAACGATCACTGGTAGTTCGGAGGAACGGCCGTTCTGCTCGCGTCGACCTTCCAGAACTACGACCTTCGGACCCGGGTCGCGCCCGGGATCCAGTCGACATCTTCCCGTATAGCGAATCGACTCGCCGGATCCTCACGCTCTTTTACAGCGTGGGTTACCAGACCGCCGATTACACGGAAGAAACGATCTTCGGCAAGACCGAAGAGCAGCTGCTGGATCACTCGTTCGAGGTGGCGCTGGCCCTGCGGCAGCCGTGGGCATTACCGCCTGCCGGGTCGGTGGAGGTGCAGCAGAATACTGGGATAGGAGTGACATGTACCGGATCAACGCGTTTGGCGAACTCGACGTCCGGCTGTTCAAGGGCTTCTCGCTGGAAATGTTCGCGTCCGGCGCTCGTCGTCGCGACCAGTTGTCGCTGCGGCGGGGCTCAGCGACGACCGAAGATATCCTGGTTCGCCAGCGCGAGCTGGCCACTGGCTATCAGATCGAGCTCGGGTTCGGCTTCAGTTACTCCTTCGGCTCAGTTTTCAACAACGTCGTCAATCCACGCTTCCGGAACGTCGGCGGGCTCTGACGTCCTTCGACTTGCGAGCCCGCTTGCGATCAATTCCGGCCACAGGAAGCCGAAGTCAGCGTCCGGGGGTCGTGGAACCTTGGAAGTGAGGGAGGGAAGGAATGGGCGCGACGTCCTCGGACTTCGCTCTTCTGCGCAGAGTTCTCGCTGAAACTCAAGGACATCGGCGTCATATCGCCGCGCTCTGAGCACTCGGCCTGCTATCCGGACCGGTGGGTTTACTTGCGCCTGTTCCCTTGAAAATTGTCGTCGATAGCGCGTTAGGGGGCCATCCGCTGCCGGGTTTTCTGCAATGGGTTTTGCCCGCGGGAACTGCCGCTTCGGCGTCGACGGTGTTAGTGATCGCCATTGTCGTGCTGCTGACCGTTGCTTCGATCGGCCAATTACAATCAATCGGAAGCTCGCTGCTACGTGCTTATACCGGCGAACGGATGGTCTTGGCTTTTTGAGCGAAACTCTTTCGACACGTTCAGCGCCTGTCGATCTCTTATCACGACACGCAGGGCACAGCCGATTCGGTATTCCGAGTGCAAACGGACGCCGCAGCGCTTCGATATGTCCTCTTCGACGGACTCTTGCCGCTGATGAACTCGATCGTCACCTTGATCTCGATGATCTGATGTGACGATGCGCATCGACAAGGAATTGGCTTTTGTCGCCCTGGCGATCTCGCCTGTGCTGTTTAGCGTTTCACGGATTTCAAAGCGCAAACTGCGAGTTGGATGGAGAACAGTCCGAAAACTTGAAAACACAAGTTATTCGGTTGTACAGGAAGTGCTCGGAACGGTACGGGTGGTGAAGGCGTTCGGTCGTGAGGATCACGAGCAAAACCGGTATGTCGTCCACGGCCAAGCAGGTCTGAAAGCGCGACTCCGGATGACACTCACCGAGGGTCTCTTCACTTTGGCGGTAGGCATGACGACCGCCAGTGGCATGGCCGCTGTTCTCTGGATTGGCGTAGGCACATTCAATCCGGGGCATTGACTGTGGGTGAGCTGCTCCTCGTGATTGCGTACATTGCGCAACTCTACGATCCCTTGAAAGCGCTCGGCACCAATACCGCTCGCATGCAAGGCAATCTTACTAGTGTGGAGCGCGTTTTCGCGTTGCTTGATGAACTACCGGAGGTGATTGAACGCCCCCACGCCATACCGATCGTCCGGGCCAGCGGGGATGTCCGGTTTGAAGATGTGTCGTTTTCCTATGACGGAGACATCGACGTTCTGGATCATGTGTCCTTCACAGTTCCCCCAGGGTCGCGGGTCGGTATTCAGGGCCAAACTGGTGCGGGTAAAGAGTACACTTATGGGGCTTCTCACGCGGTTTTACGACGTGAACAGAGGGACGGATTCTGCTGGATTTTAAGCGTAGATGTGAGAGATTACAAACTCGCGGATCTGCGCAATCAATTCGGCATCGTGTTGCAGGATTCCGTCCTTTTTTCAACCACCATCGCTGAAAACATTGCCTATGCGCGTCCTGGCGCCACGCAGGACCAGATCATCGAGGCGGCCACGCTCGCCGACGCACACTATTTCATTTCGAATATGCCGAACGGCTACCACACAGTGGTTGGTGAGCGCGGCATGCGCCTCTCCGGTGGCGAACGCCAACGCATTGCTCTGGCGAGGGCCTTTTTGAAGGATGCGCCGATCCTGCTGCTGGACGAGCCAACGAGCTCGGTCGATGAATTCCGCCGAGCTCTCAAAGATGCTCGGAGCGCTCCAACGTCTCATGCGCGGACGCACTACATTTATGATCGCGCATCGTTTGAGCACTCTCGACTACTGCAATCTTCGCCTGGAGATTCGCGGTAAGGGCGCTTTCGAAGTGAAGGCCATTCCCAAACATGGATAAATAAGATGCTTCACCGCGATATTACGATTCTTCACCGTGAACCTGCAGTGCACATCAGCACCTCGTTCAATGAGATTGTCACCTGCAGGTTCACAGACGGCTCCGTCCGCCAGCTGCTTTATTAAAACGCGGTGTATCGCATTCAGATCGAAGCCATGGACATCATGGCGGAGTGCCTTACGAAGCCATCATATACCGCTCAGCCCTAGAACCGCTCGCCACCTCGGCGCCCCGCTGTCATGATGCCGACGTGGACCCTGCCACGGGTGAAACAGTCTTGCTGATCCACTTCATCGAAAACTCGCGGTGGCTATCGAAGGCCTCCCGGTCAAGCCTCTTCGATGCTGCCCGTTGGATTCGGAACCTTCCATCGATTGAATGAGTCGCGCGTGGAAGCGCTCGATGCGGCAATCACCCGTTATGACGCTCCCTACTACCTCGGATGGATGGAGCGGACGCTGGAATTTTGGGCCGAGCAAAACCCGTGGCTGACAGCGTTGGCCCATCGCTGGCCGGACTTTGTGCGCGAATTGTTGGCCGCGCCGCAGACGCTCGTCCACGGCGAGTACTATCCCAAGAACATTCTGGTTCACGATAGTGTGATCGTCCCTATTGATTGGGAAACCGCTGCTATAGCCCCAGGCGAGATTGACCTGGTTGCATTGACGGAGCGCTGGTCTCCAGCAATCAAGGAGAATTGTGAGATCGAGTATCGCCGAGCCCGTTGGCCGGATGGCTCGCCCGCTACCTCGTCGCGTGTAGAGACCCTCGCTGAAATCTACCTCCAGCTTCGTTGGGTGGGGCAACGCAAAGATCTGCTTTCCTCCAAGGAAGTAACTGACAGACTTTGGCCGTCTCCGGCGCTTGTCTGTTCAGACGTGCGTGGTCAGCGAATTAACCGGGACAGAGTGGGAATGATGTTGGTTGGAGTGCGTGAACCGGGAGAGACGCGCCGCTAACGATACTGAGCCCGACCGATCCCGCCGCTGCCAAGGCGGCCGCGGACGGTCGGGCTCACACCCAGACGACCGGTAACATATCAGAAACAGATGAACGTGGAGCGCGCCATCGCGCTGGCTCGTCATTCAGCAAGTCCCGAACCAGAATTCGAGGGATGAATCACACTAGTTCGATCGCGAGATGCATCGAAAACGCGGTGTTTTCTCGTGTGATGAACGGTGGTACCAACGACTTCAAACCATTGGTCTGTTGGACTGCGGAAAATTGGATTGGCGAGGCCGAGCAAAATCTCGATGGTCTGTGGCCGAGGGGCTCAGTGACGGTGCTCGAGTGAGAGAACTGCGATGCCGATCACGACCGCCACGATCGCCACGAACAGAAGCCACGTGCGCTTTGGGTAGCGCATTTCAATCGTCAGGCTCCCGTCTCGCGGCGCGAGCAGTGCTATCTGTCCATCACTATCGATGAGCGGGATTTGCTGTGCTTCGAACCACGCAGTCCAGGCGGGGTAGAAGTGCGTGCGCAGGAGCACTCGCTCACCGGCGCGCACCGACTCCAGTTCGACGCGGGCACCAAGCAAGGTGCGTCCGGTGATGCGGCCTCTGCCGTTCGCAACCACGATGTCGCGCGCATCCGAATTCTTGAACTCGTAATGCGACCACGGGTCAGCCGACCATCGGCGAATGAACAAAGGATCGGCATCGAAGAACTGACGGGCTGCCCGGCTCCAGACGACCACGTGCTTGACGCCCCAGCGCGTCAGTTCAGCGTGTACGGCGTCGGGGCTCGTCACGGAGATGGATGCGCCGCGGAACGCACCACCCGCGAGTACCTCGTCGCGCTGCGGACACCATTGCCACCCGTCCCACATCCCGGCATAGAGACGCAGGCCCGTGAGGCGAGGGACCACGCTCTCGAAGTGTGCGGGCACTGGCGCGGGTTCGACGTCGCGCGCGGGATCGGCGTCCATGTCGCGGTGAGGTGTGTTTTCCAGCAGCACGAGCGCGCCATCCAGCCCTCGCAACTGCGCGATCAGGCCCGGCTCGATTTCTGACGCATCACGAACGTGCGGAACGGGGTGCAGCCAGATCTGCAAGTAGAGAATCGTCAGCGCCGCGATCGACCAGCGCCTCCACGCGTGCTGTTCGATCAGACCGATGAGTCCGGCGATCGCCACCGGCGTGCACACCGACAGCAAGTGATGCGGGCGAACGAAAAGGTACGCAGTATCCGCGGTCTGCAGGCGCGTCAGCGCGAATGCGCTCACGGCGACGACCGCGTAATAGCGAGTCCGCCCGCGGCCGCGCCATGCCACGACCAGCAGGAGCGGCAGCAGGACATAGGTCAGGCCGGTCGAATCGTTGAACCAGCGGCCGGGAAGCCACACCAGCTCGACGTTGTAGAAAATCTTTCGCACGAACGCGAACCAGTCGATCGAGTGGTTCGGATCGAGGATGACGTTGTTGGCGATGAAATAGTCCGGGTATCGCCAGAGCTCCCATGTCAGGGGCAATACCGCCACCAGTGCACATGTCCCGGCAATCGCCGCGCGGATCGCGCGCCGCATGTCGCGCGCGAGGACGGCATCGACGAGCAGGAAGAGCCCTGCGTAGATGAAGAAACCGGTATGCGACCAGGCGAGCAGCGCGAGCGCAACGACCAGCAGCGGCCCGCCCCATCGGCGCTCCGCAGCGGCTGCATGCCCCGCCATCAACGCCATCATCGTCATCGCCACGCCCGCGAGCGAGTTGGTGTCGCCGCTGCGCAGGAGCAGGTAGGACATCGACATCACGCCGATCGCGGCGAGGCCCGCACCGAGCCTGGCCTGCGACGGATCGGTCTTGTCGTCGATTCGCAAGTCGATGTAGACGACTGCCGGAATGCTCGAGAACAACAGGACGTGCGTCAGGTGGAAGCCGATCGCATCGCCAAAGGTCAGCATTGGCAGCAGCGCGACGAGCGTGAGGCTCTGCGTGATGTCAGAGGACGTCTGGTACCCGCCAAGGAAGTTCCAGTTCCAGCCGACCGCCGCGCCTTGCTTCAACAGCTCGATCCCGTCGATGGTTGAGAGGTATCGCGTGACCCAATTGTCGAGATATGGAATCCCGCTCCAGTACGCGAGCGGGAACCAGGTGACACACGCGAAGCCAAGCCCGAGGAAACCAGCAATGAAGACGAGTGTGGCTAACAGCGTGTCCACCCGGCTTTCGACTGGCGGCGCCTTCCGGCGCGGAAGCAATAGCGCGGCGGTCGCAAGAATGAGAGCCGCTACATAGAAAGGACGCTTCGCACCATGAAGGGAGCTTTCAACCCCGGCGTAGCGCGAGGTCAGGACGAACTGCGACCACAGCAGAACGACTGAGATCGCTGCGCACAGCCGGAACGTTCGGTTGGTGAACGGGGGTGACTCCGGAATCGTGGACACCATCACCGCACGGCCGCAAGCAGCCGTTCCACCTCGGAGCGCTGGGGTGCGCCGGCCGGCAGCCGCTTCAGCAGTTCCGTGGCTTCCGATGCCGCCTCTTGTCTCCGGCCCGCGCGCGCGAAGGCGATTGCGAGGTTGAACCTGGCCTGGTGGAAGTCCGGATCGAGCGTCAACGCGCGCTGCAACAGGGGCACAGCGGCGAGCGGCTGCCCGCTATCCGACGTCAGCACGCCCTGGTTCGCGATGACCACCGGATTGTCCGGCTCGAGCGCAGCCGCGTCCCGCAGTGCCGCCAGCGCCTGGTCGACGCGGCGCGCGGCTGCATAGCAGGACGCCAGGCCGAGGTGCGCGTCGGCGGTCGGCAGCCTGGCGCTGATGGCGGCGCGAAAGTGCGGCTCGGCTTCCGGGCACCGGTTGGTTTCAGCCAGCACGTATCCAAGGCGCATGTGCGCCTGCGGGTTCTGGGCGTCGTCCTTCAGGATCGCGCGAAGGGCACTCTCCAGATCAGCTCCGGACAGCTCGCCGGACGTCACGCGCGCGATCCGTGCAGCGAGCTCGCGCCGGTCCTTGGGATCCGGACGTGACGAACCCTGAGCCGCCGGGCTCCCGGAGACGTAGCCAAGGGCCTGAAGGCGTCCTGCGGTTTCCGGATCGACGGCGCTCTCGGACGGAAGCATCGCGGATGAGATGCGATCGACCCGGTCGGACATTGCCGCCGCGCGCTTTTGATCCGTGCCGAGGACATTACGCATTTCCGCTTCGTCCGTCGTCAGCGCATACAGTTCAGGCTTGGGCGCTGCGATGAACTTGAAACCATCGGCTCGAACGCTGCGCAGTGGACTCCAGCCGAAGTCGAGCAGCGGCGCGAACGATTCGGCGTAGAGCTCACGCGCCGAAAGCGTGTTCCCAGCCTTCGCCTTCGCTGAAGCTACGGACATGAGCACGGGGGCCAGATCGACACCATCCGAGTCGAACGCGCCGACGCCGAGCCATCGGGTGACGGTTGGCGCGATGTCGACCAGCGTCACAGGATCGCCGACCACGCGCTGCGTCAGCCCGGGTCCGGCGAGGATCAGCGGCACGCGCAGGGTTGTGTCGTAGACGAAGATGCTGTGGCCGATTTCGCCGTGCTCGCCGAAGGCCTCGCCGTGATCGGCCGTCAGAACGATCAACGTCGAGGCGGCCGCCGGACCAAGCGCGGCAATCAGCCGGCCGATCTGCCGGTCTGATTCTGCGACCTCTCCGTCGTATCTCACGTCGGCCGGACTTCGATCTCCCGGGCTGCCGTATGGCGCATGCGGTTCGAACAGGTGAACCCAGAGAAAGAACCGCGAGTTACGCTGTTTGTCGAGCCACGCGATTGCCTCATCTACGACCGTGCTGCCCGGACGTTCATTGGCGATCCGCCCCTGCGGACCGCGAGGCATGCGGTCCCCGTAGTCCGAGAAACCCTTGATCAGCCCGAACCGCCGGTCCAACGGGAAAGCCCCGACGAAGGCTCCCGTCGCAAAACCCGAACGCCCCAGCGTCTCCGCGAGCGTCGGCGTCTCCAAATTCATCCGCATCCCGTTGTGACGCGCGCCATGGCCGGGCGGATACCGCCCAGTCATCAGCGATGCGTGCGACGTGAGCGTGATTGGCGCCGTTGCGTACGCCCGCTCGAACCGCACACCCCGCGCCGCCAGCGCATCCATAGCCGGCGTCTGGGCCCGCGGATACCCATACGCCCCAACCCGATCCGCCCGCAACGTATCGACCGTGATGATCAACAGGTTGCGGGCTGGGGTCGGCTGTGCCGCCGGTTGCTCATGTCGATTGCACGCAGCTAGCGCGAAGACGATGACGAGGGAAATGAGGATACGAACCACGTTCAGATCACTATAGGCCCGAACCGAACCCCCGTGCGAACCAACGTGTGAACCCCCGTGTGAACCAACGTGTGAACCCCCGGAACCCCATTCGGGTTAATCTTACGAGTCCCCATGCGCGAGCGCGAATCGAGATTCCTGAACGTCATTCTTCTGTGCGTGGCTGCCCTGGCGACCGTCGTCGCACAGGCGCCGCCGGCAGCCCCACCCCGTGAGTCCGGCCAGGAGCGGCACCTGGCCAATATCCGTCAGCTCACGCACGGCGGAGAGAACGCGGAAGCGTACTTCTCTTCAGACGGTAGCCGTTTGATTTACCAATCGACGCGGCCCGACCACCCGTGCGATCAGATCTATTCGATGAAGATCGACGGCACGGACTCGATGAGGGTGAGTACCGGCACGGGCCGCACGACCTGTGGATATTTCTATCCGAACGGGCGGCATCTGCTCTTTGCGTCCACGCACGAGACGTCACGCGAGTGTCCTCCGCGGCCGAGCTTCGCTCGCGGCTACGTGTGGCCCGTCTATCCCGGATACGACATCTATCGCGCGGATCTCGACGGAGGCAACATCACGCCACTGACGCGAACGACCGGCTACGACGCCGAAGCGACCATCGCTGCGGACGGACTGATCGTGTTCACGAGCGTCCGTGATGGCGACATGGAGATCTACTCGATGAAGGCGGACGGCTCCGACGTCAAGCGGCTCACGAATCGGCCGGGCCCGGACGGCGGGCCGTTCTTTTCGTTTGACGGCAAGCGCATCGTCTTCCGCGGCCATCTGCTCTCGGCCGGCGCCGAAATGGACGACTATCGCGCGCTGCTGAAGGACGGTCTCTGGCGGCCAACGGAGCTGGAGTTGTTCGTGATGGACCGCGATGGCCGCAACCTCAGGCAGGTCACGAAGCTCGGGGGCGCCAACTTCGCACCCTCCTGGCACCCGGACGGCAAGCGTCTGATCTTCGCGTCGAACATCCACGATCCGAAGGGCCGCAACTTCGATCTCTACCTGGTCAATGTGGATGGCACGGGCCTCGAACGCGTGACGTTCAACGACACGTTCGACGGGTTTCCGATGTTCTCGCCTGACGGGAAGCACCTCGTCTTCGCCTCGAACCGGAACGCGAGGTCGGAGGGCGAGACGAACGTGTTCATCGCCGACTGGGTTCGTTGACATTCCCCAACTCCCAATGTGTTTGTTTAGCGAAATTGGAAGCTTTTCCCTGTCGACAACGACTGACGGAAGACGAGTCTCCGGAACGATCGCGACGACCACGACGAACACGACGAAGACAATAGTGACGTCGCGAACGTCGCGGCCGTCGTGATCGTCGTAAGTGTCGTCGCCGTACCTCCCAAATTCCTAACTCCCAAGGCTTTCAGACTCGAGCGCCTTGCTAGTTTTTGCACACTTCTGACAATCGAAACCTCCGCCGCAGCTTACGCTGATCGCGTTTCAACGCGGAGGTGACGGTTGCTGATTTGCGTTCGTTTCGTGACGGCCGTTCTCCTGACGTTCGCCTTGCCTTCGACGCAGCATGGGGCCAGCCCGCCGCCTGAGGGCATTTCGAGCGAAACACCTGTCTACTCACCGGACGGCCGATTCATTGTGTTTTCGTCCGGCCCATGGATGCAGCATCAGATCTACGTGATGCATGCGGACGGCACCGGCGCGCGGCGGCTTACGGCTGGGGAACAGAACCGGTGGCCCTCCTGGTCCCCTGACGGGAAACTCATCGTGTTCATGTCGGACCGGGACGGGCAGGGTGAGCTTTACGTGATGAATGCCGACGGCAGCTCACAACGTCGTCTCACCAACACTCCCGCACACGAATTCGCGCCGGCCTGGTCGCCGCGAGGAGATCTGATCGTCTACCTTGTCGAAATGCCGGGCCAGAAGCAGCAGATGTTCAGCATTCGTCCCGACGGCTCGGGCACGCGGCGGCTCGACGGCGATCATCTCTATTACGGCCGGCTTTCGTTTCATCCCGACGGCTCTCGCGTATTCGTCGCGGCGCATCGCGCAACGGCCGCGGTCGCGGGCGATCGCTGGAGGGTGCCGGTTCGCCTCTACGCGGTTGATCTGGAGCGCCACACCGTCGTTCCCATTGGCAACGAGGGGTACGAGTCGAACCCCTGGCCCTCGCAGGACGGCCGGACGCTCGTGGTCGATACTGGTGATGGCCGCAGCTGGGCGTCGGGCGCGGGGCAGTGGGATCTCTGGCTGGTTGAGGCTGACAATCGGCGCCGCACGCGCCTGACTTCAACGGATGCGAATGACTGGGGGGCGGCGTGGTCGCCTGACGGGAAGCAGATCGTCTTCAGCTCCGGGCTGAATCGTGTTTACGCGCTTCACGTGATTAACGCCGACGGTACCGGCCGTCGTGCGCTCACGCGGACCGATCGCCTGCCGGACCAGACGATTCAGCCGCGCTGAGCTCCAGCCGGGTTCCGCGTCGGCACGCGAGTGGGCTCGTGCCATGCCTGCTTCACGGCCTCGGCGAGGTTGGCATCCTCTTTAGCCAGCGCCTCAATCAGCGCGACGCTATCCGATTCGATTTGCGACAGGCGGGCGTGTATCTGCTCCGCCGTGGCGTTCCGATGCACGGCACTCTGCAGCAATGCGACGTGAGCCACGAACAGGAGCAGATTGTGTCGGCTTTCGTCGTTCATCGGCATTCTCGGTTCCCTTGGTTGGTCTCGTCCGTGCCGGGCATGCCGGACGTCAAAGGATACCGCGAAACACGGTTCAGGACGAGGGTTCAAGACGGGGTTTAGGACGGGGGTTCACGACGGGGGTTCACGACGGGGGTTCACGACGGCGGTTCACGACGAAGGTTCACGACGACTGATTCACCTGCCGCCGCTGTGAACCCTTGTCCTGAACTCTCGTCCTGAACCTCTCCGTCCTGAACCCTCGTCATGAACCCTCGTCCTGAACCGCCGTCGTCGCCGCCTTCATCATCAGATAATTCCGCTCGGGGATGCTGGTGGTCCGGCCAGCCGCCGCCCGATAGAAGCGAACGGCGCCATCCCGATCACCTGACATTTCCAGAAAGTGCGCACGCACCGCGTCGAGTCGATAGTGGCCGGCGATTCGCGGGTCGGCGTCCAGTGTTGTCAACAGTTCGAGTCCTGAAGCGGGACCGTTCACCATCGCCGACGCTATCGCATGATTCAGCGAGACCATCGGATTGTCGGCCAGGCCTTTCATCACAGTGTAGAGCGCAAGGATTTGCGGCCAGTCCGTATCTTCGGCACGCGGTGCCTCGTCGTGCACAGCCGCAACCGCTGCCTGCAGCTGGTACGCGCCGACCGTCCCCCGCGACAACGTGTCGCTGATGAGCGCCACGCCTTCGGCGATCTCGGCCCGATCCCAGAGCGTGCGGTCCTGCTTGTCGAGCGGGATCAGCTCGCCGTCAGGTCCGGTCCGCGCGACGCGCCTTGCGTCGGTCAGCAGCATCAGCGCAAGCAGACCGGCAACCTCAGGGTCCTTGGGCAGGCGACTGTGAACGGCTCGAGCCAGACGGATGGCTTCGTTCGCGAGGTCGCGCCGCTGGAGCGTGGGGCCGATGCTGCTGCTGTAACCCTCGTTGAAGATCAGGTAGAGCACGTGCAATACGGCGCCGAGCCGTTCGGCGCGGTCGCGATCGGCCGGCATCTCGAACGGCACGCCCGACGACTTGATCTTCTGTTTCGCCCGGCTGATCCGCTGCGCCATCGTCGCCTCGGGCACGAGAAAGGCATTGGCAATCTCGGCGGTCGTCAAACCGCCGACGGCGCGCAGCGTGAGCGCGATCGCCGATGGCCGGGTGAGCGCGGGATGGCAGCACATGAAGAGCAGGACGAGCGTGTCGTCCTGCTCAGCATCGGTGAGCTCGTGCGGCGGTTGGATCTCCGCCGCCTCCATCATGACGGTGGTCTCGCGCCGGCGCCGCGAGGTTTCGGCGCGGAGATGGTCCGTCATGCGGCGGGCGGCGACGTGAATCAGCCAGCCGCGCGGGTTGTCAGGAACGCCTTCCCTCGGCCACTGCAAGGTCGCCGCGATGAGTGCTTCCTGAACCGCGTCTTCAGCCGCCGAGAAGTCCCCGAATCGTCGCACCACGGCGCCAAGCACCTGCGGCGTCAGCTCGCGCAACAAGCGTTCGCCGATGAAGTCGTGAGCGTCTGAGGTCACCTTGGGTCATGTTGTACCTCAGAACGCTCGAGTCGAACCTTCCGTTACCTTGGCCGCCGCTTACACCGAACGTCAAACGCTTCCTGACGCGTTCACGACGACGCGACGATCACGACGACAAACAATTGGCACAGGCCGATTCGGAAGGGCGACTAGATGTCGTCGTGTTCGTCGTGACCGTCGCGGTCGTTTCCGTGCCGTGCCCCGTTGCAGTAGCAGGCGTTTCAACGGTCACGTCGTGTGGATCTCTACATGTCAGTCTTCGGTGCACTCATCACCTGTCGCACCTCGATCGGGATGCCCATCGGCTTGCCATCCGGGCCAGGTGCAGACGAGGCCCGTCCGGCGATCTCGTAGACGCGGTCGACGCTGTCGCAGTCGACGATCCAGTAACCTGCGAGGAATTCCTTGGCCTCCGCGAAGGGCCCATCGGTGACCTCAGGGGCGCCATCCTTTTTGGCACGGACAACCCTCGCCTGATCCGGTCCAGCCAGACCTTCCGCACCCACCAACTCGCCGGCCTGGGTGAGGTCATGGTTGAGATTCATCATGAAATCGATATGCGCTTTCAGCGCCTGAGGCGGCCAGTCAGGGACCTGCCAGTCACCCTTACCGCGTGGCGCGTGCATCATCAGCATGTATTTCATCAGTGGCTCCTCGTCTTCAGGCGCCAATCGGGGCGCTCTGGCTTTCATGGGTAGGTCGGAGCCCTCGGTGCGTTCTCGACATGCCGCCGTCAGGCTTCCTGGGACATTCTAGAAAATCCCTCCTGGGTGCGTGGCGGTATAATTCGCGCGCGTCCGTAGGTCCCATGCCCCTGGCGTCCGGCGCGCAGATCGGTCCGTACAAGATTCTGAGCCTCCTGGGGCGGGGCGGGATGGGGGAGGTCTACACCGCTCGCGATGAGCGGCTGGCGCGCGACGTCGCGATCAAGATTCTACCGCCCACCTTCGCGGCCGACTCCGATCGGCTTCGGCGCTTCGACCACGAAGCCCGCGCCACCGCGGCCCTGAATCACCCCAACATCCTGGCGGTTTACGACACCGGTGCCCACGACGGGTCTCCCTACATCGTCAGCGAGGTGTTGCAGGGCCAGACACTGCGCGATCTCCTCGGTCACGGTGCCCTGGTGACGCGCAAAGCGGTCGACTACGCCATTGCCGTGGCCACAGGGCTCGCCGCAGCGCACGAGAAGGGCATCGTCCACCGCGACATCAAGCCCGAGAACGTGTTCGTCACGGACGATGGCCGAGTCAAGATTCTGGATTTCGGTCTTGCGAAATTGCGCGAGCCGGTGGCGGGGGAGCGTGACTCGACGGCTGCGGGACCACCGCCCGACACGCGGAGCGTGATCCTCGGCACGGCTGGCTACATGTCGCCAGAACAGGTGCGCGGTCAGGCGGTGGACCATCGCAGCGACATCTTCAGCCTCGGCGCGATGCTCTACGAGATGGTGAGCGGCCAGCGCGCGTTCACAGGCGAGAGCACCGTTGAAACGATGAGCGCCATCCTCAAACACGACCCGCCCGAACTGAGCACAACGGATGCGGCGATTTCGCCGCAGCTGGCGAGCGTGATTCAACACTGCCTGGAGAAAGAACGCGATCTGCGTTTTCAGTCCGCGCAGGATCTGTCGTTCGCGCTCAGCCGGCTGACCGGGACGTCCGCGTCTGGCAAGCTCAGTTCGATCGTCGACCGCCCGAAACACTGGAGACGATGGCTCGCCGGCGCCGGGGCGGCGTTTGCGGTGCTGCTGGCGCTCGGCGCCGCGACGTATCTCGGCCGCCCGGCGGTTGCCGACAAGCCCGGCTTCACGCAGTTGACGTTCAGTCGCGGCCAGATCGCATCGGCGCGGTTCGCGCCTGACGGCCAGACGGTGATCAGCAGCGCAACGTGGGACGGGAAGCCGTCCGAGGTTTTTTTGACGCGGCTCGATACGACAGAGTCAACGGCACTCCCGCTGGCGCCGGGAACGCGCCTGCTCTCGATCTCGCGATCCGGCGAGCTTGCCGTGATCGTGAAGAACAACATCCTTGCCCGGGTCCCGATCGGTGGCGGCGGAACACGGGAGGTGCTTGCCAATGTGTTCGATGCGGACTGGGCCCCCGACGGGTCGTTCGCCGTCGTCCGTCACGAAGGCGAGCGCGCGTGGGTCGAGTATCCGGTAGGCACGCGCGTGTATGAGCCTGAAAATGGTGTGTTCTACGTGAGGCTCTCTCCTGACGGCACGCTGGTCGCACTGGTGGAGCAGGAACGACCCGGCGGAGGTGCCGAGTGGCTGACCATCCTGGATCGCAAGGGCGCCATCGTTGCTCGATCCCGCAGGTTGGGAGCCAACATCTGGTCGTCCATCGCGTGGACGCCGGATGGGCGCGAGGTGTGGTTCACTGCGTCGGAAGTCGCCGGACGTTCGGCCGTTCACGCGATGACCCGCGACGGCCGCGATCGTGTCGTGCATCACGTCATGGGCTCCGTCCGCATTCTGGATCTCGCTGCAGATGGCCGCGCCCTCCTGGCCCAGGATTCTCATCGCGCGGACATGCATCTGGTGGACGTACTCGCGTCGAGCGAGCGCGATCTGACGTGGAAGAACTGGTCCCGTCCGTTCGCGCTGTCGGCCGACGGCACGATGCTGGGGTTTGGTGATGGCGGGCTGAGCAGCGTGAAGGGAGAGGTCCTCGGCTACATCCGTCCAACCGACGGATCCCCGGCAGTCCTAGTCGACAAGAATGGCAATCCCATGACGTTTTCACCCGACGGCAAGTGGATCGTCACGGCGTCGGCCACTCTGCAGCGTTTGAGCCTGGTGCCCACCGGCGTTGGCGAGATACGACCGCTCGACACCGGGCGAGTCACAGGCTTCACTCTGCTCAACGGGGGGGCGAAATGGATGCCTGACGGTCATCGCATTGCCTTTGTCGGACGCGAAGCAGGCAGGCCTGAGCGAGTGTTCATCCAGGGGCTTGCCGGGGGAGAGCCCAAGGCGGTGACGCCGGAAGGCGTTTTCGGCCCGTTCGTTGTCTCCAGTGATTCATTGATGATCATCGTTCGCGACCAGAAGCGGCAACTGTGGAAGTACCTCATCGCGGGAGGTGCTCCCACGGTCGTGGCTGGCGCTCTGCCCGGCGACGAGCCGCTGTCGTGGAGTCCTGGCGGCGAGTTCATCTGGGTGGTCAATCGAAGGACTGCGCCAGCGACAATCTTTCGCATCGGCCTGCAGGACGGACACCGCACCCCGTGGCGTGAGCTACCGTACGACGATCCCGCCGCGATTGAGTCAGAGCAGCTGCGCGTCGTGATGTCGGCGGATGGGAGCAAGTTCGTCTACGGCTACCACAGGCATTTGTCCGAGCTGTACGTCGCGCACGGACTGCGATGAGATGCGCTGACAGCGCCGTTCAGCCACGGTCTGATTCTGACGACGGGGGCCGGATTTGTTGCGTGGTTGTCGAATCCCCGCTGCCGGATACGCGAACGACCAGCAGCTCGGTCGCAATCTGAATCCTGTCGGCGTTGTGCAGCCTGACCGGTCCGCGCACCGGCCGGTCACCATGCAGCGTGCCGTTCTTGCTTCCCAGATCCTCGAGCGTTGCCGTCCCATTCTCCAGCGTGATCTGTGCATGGCGTCGGGAGACGCCCGAGACATCGAGCCACACAGTGGCTTCGGGATCGCGGCCAATCACGTTCACTCCCTCACGTAACGCGATGTGTCGCGTTGCACCGATCAGCCAGTGCGTGACGGCGGCGGGGAATTCCGTTGCTGCACTCTCCGTCGGGGGCACGAAAGCGTAGCCGACACGGTGTGCCGTGCGGATGAACTCGCCCTCGCGATCATCTCGTAACGCCCGCCGCACTTCCTTCACCAAGCCGAGCAGCGTGGCGTCCGACACGAAGGTCCCCGGCCACAAATGACTGTGGATTTCTGTCTTGGAGACCACCGCTGGCGCTCGCTCGATGAGCAGCGCCAGAAGATCGAAGGCTTTCGGCGTGAGGTGTACGTCGGCGCCGTCGCGGAGGAGTTGACGGCGATCGGCATGAAATGCGAATGCGCCGAAACGCGCGCTAGTCATCGATCCCCCGATTTTCCCCTCGTTTTCCCCCGCCCCGCCCCCGACTTCAGGAGCAGCCTAACCGCACCATCGCGACACGTCCGATTCGGGCGCGAATGCGAGGTGCGGGATGGCTGGATGGATAGCCCTGACCCTCTTGATGTCAGCGAATTCTAACGCGGTTCAGCCGACGAGGTTTGACCATGTACGGTCGGCGGAGGCAGAAATCCGGAACCTGATCGCCGAGGGGTATGCGCGCTCGGCCACATTCAGGGAACTCGTCGATGCCGTCGAAGATCGTCCATGCATTGTCTATGTCTCGACCGTCGTCAAGTTGTCGCAGGGAATGCGAGGTGCCCTCCTGCACTGGACTGGTGGCCTTGACGAGCTGCCTGTGCTCCGCGTCGTGGTCACGACGAACAAGCTGGCGCGCGACGAGGCGATCTCGGTCATCGCACACGAACTTCAGCATGTCATCGAAGCAGTCACCGCTTCACCGGCCGGGCGCGTTCAGGTCGTCGCCGCCTTCGACAGGCTGGCGCCGACAGCAAGGGCACGAGACGTCCGCAAGTACGAAACCGATGCGGCAGTGGCAGTGACGATGAAGGTGGGCGAGGAGTTGCGTCGCGCCGCCCGCCGATTCGGCCACTAGTGGACCTCTAGCGCGGGCCAGTGGATCGGTCACCGGTTGACTTGATAGTCTTGTGCCCTTGTCCGCGCCGATCATCGAATCTGATCCGTCCGGCTCCATCTCCGCCGTCACCGGCCGGCGGATCAACAGCCCACGGCAAATCCTGTTCGCCAGCCTGATCGGCACCACGATCGAGTTCTTCGATTTCTACATTTACGCCACCGCGGCGGTGCTGGTGTTTCCGCGGCTGTTCTTCCCGAGCTCCGATCCGACCGCGGCCACTCTGGCGTCGCTTGCGACTTTCGCGCTGGCGTTCGTGGCGCGGCCAATCGGCTCGGCGCTCTTCGGTCATTTCGGCGATCGCGTCGGCCGCAAGACCACCCTCGTCGCGGCGCTGCTGACGATGGGCATTTCGACCGTGGTGATCGGCATGCTGCCGACCTACGCGACCATCGGGGTCGCGGCGCCTGCGCTCCTCGCGCTCTGTCGCGTAGGGCAGGGGCTGGGTCTTGGCGGCGAGTGGGGTGGGGCTGTGCTGCTGGCCGTCGAGAACGCCCCGCCGGGCAAGCGTGCCTGGTACGGCATGTTCCCGCAGCTCGGCGCGCCGCTCGGTTTCATCCTGTCGAACGGCGTGTTCCTGTTGCTATCCAGACTCTTCACCAACGACCAGTTCTTCGCGTTCGGATGGCGCATTCCCTTTCTGGCGAGTGCGGTCCTCGTGATCGTCGGGCTCTATGTGCGCCTGACGATCTCGGAAACACCGGTGTTTCAGCAGGCCGCCGAACGGCACGAACGCGTGAAGATGCCGATGCTGACGGTGTTCCGTGAGTATCCCGGGCCGCTCGTTCTCGGCATCCTGATTTCGTTGTCCGCCTTCGTGCTCTTCTACTTCATGACGGTCTTCGCGCTGTCGTGGGGCACTTCGACGCTGCAATATCCTCGGGACACATTCCTGATCATGCAGCTCGTCGCCATCCTGTTCTTTGCGCTGACCATTCCCGCCGCCGCGGTGATTGCTGACCGCCGCGGCCGCCGCACGGCGATCTCGGTGAACATCGCCATTGCCATCTTCGGACTCGTCATGGCCCCGCTGTTCGAGGCCGGGACGATCGGGGCCGTGACGATGCTGATTGCCGGCATGGCCCTCATCGGCATGGTCTACGGCCCGCTCGGCACGCTGCTCTCGGAGCTCTTTCCGACACGTGTCCGCTACAGCGGCACGTCGTTGTCCTTCAACATTGCGGGGATCTTCGGCGCGTCGCTCGCTCCCTACGCCGCGACGTATCTCGCCGCGAACTACGGACTGCAATACGTCGGCTATTATCTGTCCGCTTCGGCAGTGCTCACCTTGATCGGCCTGACGCTGACCCGCGAGACCAAAGACTCGGCCCTTTGAGGGCACCTCAGATGGTTTCCATTCAGCGTTCAACAGGGAGCGCCAGTGACGCCTGGCCGAACGCGTACCGCCATCCTCCCGGCGTGCGGACGTATGTGTCGCTGAACCAGAGCCTGCGATCGAAGCTCTTGCCATCGCGCGTCCCCTTGATCCACAGCTTGGCCGTCACGACCGCTGTATCACCCCACACGCGAACGGTCTGCGTGTTCGCCTCTTCGTCCTGCTGCTCCCATGTGATGCTCTTGCTGCGCGCCTCGTCAAGGATCTCCTTGCGCGACACCGTTCGGCCGTCGCCAAGGACCAGAACGAACTGCTCGTGGAGAATCTTGTCCATCGCTTCCGCGTCGTTGTTCTTGACCGCGGCCTGGTAGGCCGTGTCGAGCTCAGCGACGACGGTGCGGTCGTCGCGAGCGGGCGTGCCTATGAGGGTGGTGGCGATGAGGGCGGCGGTGAGGATCTCGGTCGTCATCTCGGCTCCTTTGTGCATTGGGTCGAGCGTACGAGGTCCATTCGCGGCACGTCTTGGAGAATCTTGCTACAGCGTTCCGTGAGCTTAGATCTGCGTCAGGAATTGAACGATTTCGTCCGCCAGCAGGCCAGGTGCCGTCATCGTCGCCACATGTCCCTGTCCGTCGAGCATCCGGACCTCGCTGTGATGAAGCAGGGACCGCACGACCTCTGTCCCGCGCCTGGCCCAGGCCGCGCTTTCGCTTCCGAGCAGCAGGAGGGTGGGGGTCGAGATGCCAGCGAACACTGACGGGTCGGGGGAGTAGCTCTGCTCGGCCCGGACCTCTCTGGGAATCGTATGCGCAGCGGCGACCCGCGGTTTCCAGATCGGCGAAGACTGGAATTGCGCGAGTTCGTCCGGTTTGAAGCCGGCGAACTCGGTCATCACCATGCTGAGAAGGTCGTCCCGTTTGTTCTCGTCGAGCAGTGCGTCGAGCTTCGCAAGAAGGTCCGCGGTGGCGACCGCGATGCCTGGCGTCGGCTCGTAGAGGATCAGCCGGCGCAGATTCCTGCAGATCCGCGCGGCGCCCAGCGCAACCGTCGCTCCAAATGAATGACCGAACAGGTTCGCCGGTTCTGGCAGCGCATCAACGATCGTTGCGATGTCCTCGAACTCCTGTTCGATGCGATAGGGGGCCGTCGAGTCTCCACTTTCACCGCGTCCCCTACGATCGACGGCGATGATGGTGAACTGCTGCTCGAGGATCGGCCCGACAAAGCGAAACGTGTGGCGGTCGGCGCTGGTGCCGTGCACGAGGGCAAGCGGCGGCCCCGAGCCGCTCTGGCGATACGCGATCTGGATACCGTCAGTCGACGTGACCAGGTGATCGGCAGGCATATCTGGGACTCGATGCTATCGCACCCCCGCGCGCTTGCGCCCGCGCCGTACCACTGTTTCGCTGAAATAAATCTACCCACGACTAGCCATCTCGCCGTGTGATCGACACCCCATAGGACATCGGGCTAGCCCAGAGCGCTCGCAACTCCTGTAGAGCGAAGCGCCTGCACGTCTCACCAACAGATCTGTGAGCCGCTCGCTTACGGCGGTGAAATTGCTACCACGGCAGGCGCGTGTCTCACAACCGATCTTCGGGCGCGGCGTTCGCGTGGTCTGAGTTTGCCTCGGAAGAGGAAACCACTGACAGTCCCGTTGCCACAGAACGCTCGCGGAAGGCTCAGGCGCTAGTGGCCGGGAGCGATGATCTGGGAGGGCTGTCGGACTTTCCCTCGGAGATTGCAGACGATGCGGCGATTGAATCGCAGGCCGATTCGATCGGCAGCGCCGCAACGACTGCCGCGAACGAGCCCATTACTCCGCATACGCCGGTCTCGCGCTGGACCCGTCCTTTTGCCGCGGCATTCTTGTTCGGTGCCGTCTCCACGTTAGTAGCGCTGGCTGTCGTCGACCGTGGCTCGAGCGATCCCGTCGTGTTCACCCACTTCGAGGCCGTCGCTGTGTCTGACGGGATCTCCAACTCATTGCTCGCGGGTCTCGATCGCATAGAGATGCGTCCCCCGGTTCCTGTCGCTGCGGTCCGGCGCGTCGTCCCCCAGCGAGTGACGGCCGTCGAACCTGCCGAGACGTCGTTTGACATCAAGCCTGACGAGATCGTGACCGCCTTCAGCGAGCCGGCATCGCCCACGACGCTGACCGGTTCCGAAGCCCGTAACGCAGCCAAAGACGAGCAGGCTGTGAGGCAGAAACTCCACTCGTACGAGGAGTATCAGGGCGCGACGTTCCGCCCGTGCTCAGTGGTTCTCGCGGGGGACTACGCGACCGCAGAGTGCCGCGGCACGATGACTCAGCCGCCGAGCCCGGAGAGCCCGACACCGATCTCGTCCGAACATCAGTGGACGTTCAAGATGCGCCGCGATGGTGATGCGTGGAAAATCGACGAGGTCTCGCGATCTTTGCCGATCGATGCTGCACGTGCGCCCGGGCAGGACTGAGCCTAGTCCGTCACTTTGATCCACCGACAGCGCGCGAAAGCCGAGCCGGCCGTTCGCGCAGGAAACGATGCGGAGCAGGCCGTAACGATCACGAAAACTGCTGCGTAGGCCTGCGACTCGCCTCCGCCAAGGCCACAGAT
>CAWARA010000006.1:0-61254 GCA_963784195.1 uncultured Acidobacteriota bacterium
TCACAACGTCTTGAACAGCGCGTCAGCGTAGACGTAGTCGAGCGTGCTGCGGCCTTCCTTCAGCCAGCCGAGAATCGGCTCGAGCACCTCGCGCGCCTCGCCCTGGCGCTGGTGGCTCACGAGAAAGTGGGCGTAGCCGCGGGCGGCGCGCAGCTCGAGCCAGCGCGCGCCTTGCCGCTGCGCCGTCGCGAGTGCCGTCCGGTACATCTCGTCGGCACGCTCGGGTGGGCCTCCGCGCGCCGAAATCAACTCGCCCTGCATTCGCGCGTACTCCGCATCGTAGGAGTGCTGTCCGGTCGCCTCAGCGGCCTTTGCCGCCTCGTCGAGCGCCCGCTGCGCCCGGTCGTAGTGCTGGGATCGCATCAGCGCTTCAGCGAACATCACGAAGTAATACGGACGGAGCAGCGCCGAGCGGCTCATGGTGTGGGTCTGCAACCCTTCCTCGATGACCCGCAGCCCGCGTCGGGTGTCGCCGAGATCGATATACGCGCGGCCGCAGAGCGGAGCGGCCCACTGCACTTCCTGCGCGATTCCGTGGGCGTGGCAGATCACCGCGAGCTGATCGTAGGTGCGCTGAATTTCCCGGGAGTTGCGCATCGCCAGATGCGCGAAGATCTCGAAGAGCAGCGCGAACGCGAGCGGTTGCGGGTGGTCGATCGACCGTGCTTCGGCGACGGCCTGCTGCACGCATGCCAGTCCCTGCTCCGGGAATCCGCGCAGGGTCAGCGTCCGCGATAACTCACAGCGGCAGAAGATGCCCGGTTCGATCCCGGTCTGCCATACGCGCGGACGATGGAACTCCGGATCGTACAGGGACAGTCCGCGCTCGAGCCGCTGATGCGATTCCTCGAGGTCGCCGCGATGGAAGAGTGCGGCACCGACGGACCATTCGCCGATCATCTGAAGGTGCGGATCGCCGAGGCGCTGGAAGAGCTCGAGCATCTCCAGCGAGATCTCGTGCGCCGTGCGGATTTCTCCCGAGACGATGTGGTGCGCCGACAGCCCGATGAGCACGGGCACGACTCGCGCCGGGTCCTCGACTTTCCGGCACAGTTCACGCGCGCGCGCGTAAGCGCTCCCGACGGCCGACATCGCGTATCCCTGGCTGGTCTTGATCGCCAGGCCGTACGCCATCTGGAGGTCGAGTTCCGCAGCCGCGCGTTGTGGCGTGTCAGGTTCGGCAGCCAGCAGCGCGAGCCCGCGTTGGGCGAGACGGGCAGTTTCCGCGTGCGCATACAGCCGCGCGGCTCCCTGAGCCGCTTTGTTCCAGTATTCGGCGGCCCGGACATTGTCCCGGGCTGTCTCGAGGATCACCGCGATGTCGGCAGCGTTGTCCGTCTTGCCGGCCAGACGCGCGATCAGCCCGTCGGCGATCGTCTTGCTGAGCGCGACGCGACGCGTGATCCGGAGCGAGTCGGAAATCGTGTTGTGGTACAGGTGATGCGCGAAGCGGTAACGCAGCGTCAGCGACCGATCGGGGCATTCGTACTCGTCGACGAAGCGAACGAGCGCGTGCTCGCGCTCGAGACGTTCGAGACGGTCCTCGACGTCATCTTCCGCCTGCCCAAGCGCGCGCGCCACGATTGCCGAATCGAAATCCAGCCCCTGCACGCTCGCCGCCGTCAGCAGCCGCCGATCGCCGTCGTCGAGCGCCTCGAGCTTCCGCTGGATCAGGCTTAGAACGGAGCGCGGCAACTCGTCCTCGAGGGCCGACAAGTCGTCTGCGATCACCCATCGCCCGTCCTGCTGACGGAGGAGTTGACGGCGCCGAAGGTCGCGCAGCACATCGGCCATGAAAAGCGGACTGCCTTCGGTGCGCTCGTGGATCAAGTTGGCAAACCCGGACGGGAACGCGTGCTCCGGGAATTGCAGCGCGACATACTTCTCGACGGCCTGGACGTCGAGATACGAGGGAACGATTTCGCGGCACAAGCCGCGCGACATCAGGTCGAGTTTCGTCGGCAGAAACGGATGCTTGCTCTGTGCGAGCTCGGATGGACGGCTGGTCGTGATGATCAGCAGCCGGGTTGCCTGAATCCGGCGGGCCAGGTACGAGATCAAGTCCGTCGTCGAGGGATCCGCCCAATGCACGTCGTCCAGGCACAGGATGACGGGCTGCATGCGCGAGACCTCTTCGATCAGCGCCGAGATTTCGCGCTTCAGGCGTTCCTGGGATCCGCCGGTCGTTTCAGCCGCCAGCCGCGCTGCCGACGACTCGTTTTCCGACGAGGGGATGATCTGGACGTACCAGCTGGGAGCCAGCGCGCGAATCAATCGTGAGAGGCTTCCGAGTTGTTCGTTGTGCTGAAGGCTGTCCAGCAGCTCGAGGACGGGCAGATACGCTTCCGTTCCGGCCAGGCGCTCCGAGCACCGGCCTCGCCCGATCCGGACCGCCTCGCCGCTCTCCTCCAGCTGGCGGAGGAAGGCGTCCATCAGCGTGGTCTTGCCCAGTCCGGCTTCAGCGGAGATGGCGATCAGCCGGCCCTTTCCGCGTTTCACGCGCTCGAACTCCTCGACCAGATCGGCCATTTCCCTCTCGCGGCCGACCAGGTTCGGGTCGATCGGCGCGTGCCGCGGCGCAACTTTGACTGACGACAGCGCAACCGCAACCGACGAATCGTGCGCGACGTTCAGCCTGAACATCACCTCGCTGGCGCCGGGACGCAGCCGCGCGTCCTTCTGCAGCATCTCGAGGATCAGCTGATCGAGTGCGCGTGGAAGTTCGGGGTTGATGAGCGACGGCGGCTCGGGTGCCTCCCACATGAGCGCGTGCAGCGTACCGATTTGAGAGGCGGCGTGGAAAGGATGCCGGCCCGTCGAGATCTCGTATAGCAGGATGCCGAGCGCGAAGACGTCTGCTTCAGGCGCGATCCGTTCGCCACGAGCTTGCTCCGGAGCCATGTATCCGATCGTGCCGAGCACCAGGCCGGTTTCTGTCGCAGCGGGACCGGTGGAGTGGGCGGTGACCGCATCCTGGTGGAGGCGGGCGAGACCGAAGTCGAGCAGCTTGGCGTATCCGTCCGGCCGCACCATGACGTTCTCGGGCTTGATGTCCCGATGGATGATCTGCGCAGCGTGTGCGACAGCCAGAGCCTCGGCGATCTGCCGCGCGATCGCGACGGCCCGCGACAGCGGAATACCTTCGCTGGCGGCCTTCCTGAGTGTCGTCCCTTCGATCAGTTCCATCGCGACGTACCGATCCGTTCCGAATACACCGGTCTCGTAGATCGTCACGATGTTGGGGTGGTTGAGGGCGGAGGCGAGCGTGGCCTCGCGCAGCAGGCGATCCAGCGCGGCTTCGTCGCCGACGAGCGCACGGCGAATCACCTTGAGCGCGACGCTTCGGGCGAGCCGCGTATCCTGAGCGCGATACACCTCACCCATGCCTCCCGCGCCGAGTTGTGCGAGTACTTCGTAGGGTCCGACCCTGACACCGGGTGCGATGGAGGACATGTCGGGAATTCGAGAATTATACCTGGGTGGATGCGACCGCATCACGGCAGCGCGATCGTCGCGATCAGGGGAAAGTGATCGGACCCGTAGCTCGAGTCCGCTCGCCGGAACGTGCTCCGCCAACCGTCGTCCAGCCGGAAGAACAAATGGTCGAGACGCAGATGGCCCTTGAACGTCGGGCGGCGATCAACCGCCTTGGTGTCGGGAAACGCCTTCGCTGCCTCGTCGGTACGCGCGCTCGTCGAAGCCCGCCCAAGTGTTGAAGTCTCCGCCGAGCACGACAAAATCCTCCGCCCCGACGTACTGCAGCAACCCGCGCACCTGCCGCAGGCGGGCGAGCTCCGCAGCGGCGAACCACGCACGCTTCGGACCGACGAGATTGTCGAGGTGCGCCGACACCACGCGCAGGTGCCATGGCTCGCCGTGTCTCGACGTCCCCGAGATCGTCGCCGCGACGGCGACACGGCGCTGACGTTCGAACGGCAGCTCGATGGCGTCGTAGTCACTCAGCGGCACCGATGACAGGATCGCATTGCCACGGTCTTCGTCGGACCGTGAAGGCTCCCCGTTGCGCATCGAGGGTACGTAGTAGAGGTCGAATCCGCCTCGATCCGCGGTGACCTCGATCTCTTCGCGAGCAGGTGAGTGCTCGTCACTGCCAAGTCTGCTGGCGAATCGCGCAGAGCGCGGAACGGAGGGTGGAACTTCAGGTCCCTTGCGGAACGCCTCCTGAAGAAGCAGGACAATCGGCGCGTCAGGTTCCCGCGCGCGCAATTCGGCGATGAGCGCGGGGACGTTTCCAAGGCCCAGGCCGATGTTCCAGCTCACGATGAGGATCACGCGCGGCCGCGCGAATAGCGTGTGTAGAATTCCGACGTCACGATGACTGGAGGGCCGACAGCCGACGACCATCGGTCGAGCGTCGCTCGATCACTCTCGTCTGTTGGCGAATACCACCCAGGGGACTCGACCCGGACGCTATCGCGCCTGGAGAGGGCGTATCCGCCGGCACAGCTCGCCGACGCACAAACGGACAGCCAAAGTGCGATTAATGGAAACGGCGCGACCCAGCGCCGGTGATGCAGTGGGCTCACGTGGGTAACCGGAAGGACTCGATCGATTGTAACAGCCGCGTGCTGCCCGGCATGCGCGACCATTCACTCGTGGCAACTGGTGTGCATGTGCTGACGCTTGTGTTTCGGCGCCTTCCCCTAGCTCTGCAGCTCGGTGCCGCGATGGCGGCTGTGGCGCTAGCTATGGCTTGCGGCAGCAGTACGTCGACAGAAGTGATCGCGCCATCGGGCGTTCCGGCACGGTGCCAGACGAGCCTGAGCGGGACGTCCACGACGTTCGGACCGACCGGAGGTTCAGGGACGCTCACGGTCGGCGTCTCCCGCGAATGTCCCTGGTCGGCGTCATCGCAGCAGCCGTGGATCGAGATCATGTCGGCCCGCGAAGGCCAAGGCGAGGGAACCGTCTCCTTCAGGGTGGCCGCTAACGCGGATCCCGTTCTTCGACGCGGCTCGATCACCGTCAACGATCAGCGGCTGGACGTCAGCCAGGACCCCGCGCCTTGCTCCTTCAACGTGGGTGCGACGCCTGACACGGTGCCCGCTGAAGGAGCCCAGATTCCAGTACAGGTTTCGACGCACAGCGCCTGCCAGTGGACCGCGGTCAGCGAGAGCTCGTTCGCGACGGTTTCGCCATCGTCGGGTTCCGGACCGGCCACCGTTCAGGTCGTCGTCTCGTCGAACTCCGGCTCGCCGCGGACCGTGACCGTCGTCGTTGCCGGGGCGCGGCGATCGATTACCCAGTCGGCTGCGACGCCTCCGCCAGCTCCGCCGCCGCCAACCCCGCCGACTCCAACACCGACGCCGACACCGACCCGACCCCGACACCGACGCCGACCCCGACGCCGACGCCGACGCCGACGCCGACGCCAACCCCAACGCCGACCCCAACACCACCGCAGCCTCCGGCTCCTGTGCCGTCACCCTGCGTGTCGAAAGTGTCTCCGGGTCAGCGGTCGTTCACATTCCTCGGCGGCGCGGACGAGGTGGATGTGAGCGCTGCCGCCACGTGTTCGTGGACGGCGACGAGCTCGCAGTCATGGCTCACCATCACCAGGGGTGCGGCGGGCATGGGGAACGGTGAGGTTGGGTATCTCGTCCTCCCCAACCTGACCGGGAACCAACGCGAAGCGACGATCACGGTCGGTAATCAGATCCACCGGGTGGTTCAGAGCGGGGTGCCGACTGGCAATACCGACTTCGAGGGCTCGGTCACCGGACTGAGCGGAAATTGTCCGGCGTTGGCGTTCACGGTCCTGGGCGTGCCGGTTCGGACCGACAGCAGCACCGAGTTCCGGCGCGGGAACTGCGCCCAGGTTCGCAACGGCCTCACGGTCAAGGTTGATGGTATGTTTCAGACAAATGGGACGCTGCTCGCCAGGAGATTGGAGCTCAAAGACTAAGATGCGCACATATGCGGTCGCGATCGCCGTCGCGCTTGGGTTGAGTGCGGCCGATCTTCATGCGCAAAGCGCCGGCACGCTCAGTGACGTCATCGGCTTTCTGGTGACGAACCAGGCCGTTCCGACGGCTGACTTCGAGAAGGACCGCGCCGCTGCCGAGGCTGCCCGCGAGACCATCTCGCGCGCGCTGCTCATCAACCTCACATCAGTTCCAATCGCCACGTCGTCAAGCGGCTTCTTGTATCGCTTGAACCCCGAGCTTGGCACCGTGCAACGCGCGTCCGATACGTTCGGCAGCTTTTTCACCGAGCGTGCGCTGACCGCGGGCAAGGGGAGGGCATCGCTCGGCATTTCTGCCGGAACCTCGGAGTTCGACCACCTGAACGGTCGCAGCCTGGATGACGGGACGCTCGTGACCGTTCAGAACCAGTTCCGGGACGAGAGCGCACCGTTCGACACCGAATCGCTGACGCTGAACATCCGGACGAGCACGATGACGGTGCTGGCCAGCGTCGGCGTCACCGATCGGCTCGAGATCGGCGGCGCCGTGCCCTTCGTGCGCCTGACCATGGACGGGGAGCGGATCAACGTCTACCGGGGAACTCCACTCGTACAGGCCACGGCGTCAGGTACCGCGAGCGGTATCGCGGACGTCGCGTTGCGGGCCAAGTACACGATCGTGAGCGCGGCAGCGGGCGGGGTCGCGGCGGCTGGGGAATTCAGGCTGCCGACGGGAGACGAGGACAACCTCCTGGGCGCCGGCTCATCCTCGTGGCGCGTTATCGGTGTCGCCTCGTACGATCAGGGTCCCGTCGGCGTGCACGGCAACGCCGGCATCGTCCGAGGCGGAGTCTCTGACGAGGTGACGTTCGCCGGCGCAGTGTCAGTGGCCGCCCAACCACGCCTGACGCTGACGGCCGAACTCTACGGGCGTCACGTCTCCGAGTTGCGGGACATTGAGCTCTCCGCTGAGCCTCACCCGACGATTACTGGCGTGGATACGTCACGCCTGGTTGCCGGCGCATCGGCCAACAACGTCATCGTCGCGATCGCCGGCGTCAAATGGAACGTGGCAGGAACGGTGGTGCTCGGTGGTCACGTGACGTGGTCATTGACCGACAACGGCTTGACGGCGCCGATTACGCCCACCGTTGCGCTGGAGTACGCGTTTCCGCGGTGAGAAGCGCCTCCGCGTTCTATCGGGCGACCGCCCGTTCGATCTCCCAGGCGCCAGCGCGCTTCCGCAGCTCGAAGTCCCAGCGGCGAACTGCCGTTCGCGCCCCGCCACCGACCTTCGGCACCCAGGTCGCCGTGCCCGCGCAGCGCGCGTGGGCGTCAGCGCCCTCCACGGTGACGTCGCAGGATTGAAGCGACACGCGTTGCGAGGCCAGTCCATCGAACGCCCGCTCGAGCGCGGTTCGGTCGACGCCTGGCCACACCGAGCTTGCGGCCTCGGCGTCGAGGCTGCTGTAGGCGCGTTCGTACCGGTTGAGCACCCCGCGGACGATTGATGACTCGTCGACCGGCTTCGGTTCGGGTTTGGGCGCAAGTGTCACGGCTGCCGCGGTCTCCACGGGTTCCGTGGCAGTCGAGATCGCCGGAGCCGCTGGAGCGGGTCTCGCGGGAGGTTCAGGCGACGGCGTCTGCGGAAGCTCGTCGAGGCGCATCTCGGATCGCGGCGTCTCCGGCACGGACACTGGCGACGGAAGATCCCTGTTGACCGCAAGGACGACCGGCGACGTTTCCGGTTCGGTGACGGCTTCGGCTATAGGCGGAGCTGGCATGGGCGGCAGTATCGGCAGCACCGGTTCATCCCCGACGAGGTCGGGGGCGGCGGCGGGTGCAGTGACCGTCTCCTGCTCGATCCGCAGCGCGGGTCGCGGGGCGGCGGTTCCGGATGGATTGAGCTTGACGGGTTCGGGCGGCGCGGCGCTGCGCCAGTAGTACGACCCAACCGCGGTGCCCGTCAGGAGGATCGCGACGAACGCTGAGGACCCGACCCACCGCCACGATTGAAGCTGACCACCTGCGGGAAACCGTGGCACTTTCGCAAGCTGGCAGAGGATTAGCGTGGCTCTCCGGCACTGTTCCCTCGAGTGCCCTTAATCGGGTCTCGAGTTCTGCGAGCTCTGGACACGCGGGATCGAGCTGTCGCGCTTCCTCGATCGCCGCGCGTGCGTCCGCCGCGCGCCCGTCGTCCAGTGCCAGATCTGCCCGAAGCAGGCACCGTCCCACGCGTCGGCGGCGCATGCGGGCCTCGAAACTCAGCCACTCATCCGTCACCGCATGAGGTCCGGTGGCCGTGCTGTCGAAGTTCACACCGCCGTCGGTCATGTCAGAGCGTCATGCAAAAAGATTGCTCGCCCTGACCGACCTCAGCTTTCGTCGTCGCCCACGTCGCCGTCGTCCTTGCCTGCGTCGGCGTCGTCCTTGCTGGCGATGTTATCGACCTCGACGACCTCCTCGTCTGCCGCACGCCAATCTTCGTCGGCGTCGTACAGGCGTCCGACCGGACGTTCCTTGATGGGGCCGCGCGGACCGCGGTCGGAGTCCTTGCGCGGGGGCTTGCGCTTGTTCTTGGGTGGAGCATCGGGCCCGAAGTTCCGGCTGCGCGACGCAGGAACGTTCGGATCGGATGGTCTCGTGCCGGTAAACCCGCCAGGTCGCGGTGCACTGAAGCCGCCCGGGCGCGGGCCGCTGAAACCTCCGCCACCTGGCCCGCCGGGACGGGGCCCGCTGAAACCACCAGGCCGGGGCCCGGCCGGACGATCCTCGCGCGGACGCGCCTCGCTGACCGCGAGCGGGCGTCCCTTGAACGGTTGTTGGTTGAATTGTCGGATAGCTTCCTCGGCGACAGCTCGATCCGCGTAATCGACGAAAGCGAATCCGCGCGGCCGGCCGGTCTCCCGATCGGTGGGAAGCACTATCTGGGCGGGTTCTCCGACACTCGACAGGTGATCTCGCAACTCTGCCTCTGTTGCCGTGTAAGGCAGGTTGCCAATGAACAGACGAACTGACACAGCCCCCTCTTCGTTACGTCGGCGCCCAAGCCCGCAGGAATTCCACGGCCAGAGTCGCCGACAGTCCCATCAAAATAGCACGGACGGCCAAAAAAGCGGTTGTCGACTTTGGCCGCCGAGGTTGAAGGGCCTCGGTCTGCTGCGCTACCATGGACTGTTCGGCTTTCGGTCGAAGAGCACACAGTAGAACATGCCATCCGCCACCCAAGCCCGCGGCCAGATTGTCGTTCGCGGCGCGCGTACCCATAATCTGAAAAATGTTGACGTCACGATCCCTCCACGCTCGCTCGTGGTGATGACGGGCGTCAGCGGCTCCGGCAAGTCTTCGCTGGCCTTCGACACCATCTATGCCGAGGGGCAGCGACGCTATGTGGAATCGCTGTCGGCTTACGCCCGGCAGTTCCTCGAGCGGATGGAAAAGCCCGACATCGACTCCATCGAGGGAATCTGTCCGGCGATCGCCATCCGCCAGAAGAACAGCATTCGCAACCCTCGATCCACCGTCGGTACGACCACCGAGATTCACGATTATCTGCGGCTGCTGTTCGCGCGGGTCGGTCGAACGATCTGCCGGGGCTGCGGACGCGACGTGACGCGCGAGACCGCCGAGGTGGTCGCTGGTCAGCTCGGCCAGTTGCCGGCAGGCGCCCGTCTCCTCATCGGCTTCGAGATGCCGCTGGTCGCCTCCGCGCCGCTCGCCGCCGATCGCGATCTGGACGAGGATGAGGCTGCCGATCCGACCGGTGCTGACGAAGATGGCGTGCCGCAGCCGGCACTGCCAGGCCTGGTCGATCCTGTCGCGGAAATGCTGGCTGCCCTGCGGCGCAAAGGCTTCGGCCGCCTCCTCGTCAACGGCGACACGGTGGCGCTGGAGGACGTCGACCCCTCGTCGCTCAAGGATCAGTCGACGCTCAAGGTGATCGTCGATCGCCTGAAGGTCGACGGGGATCTCCGCGCGCGGCTGACCGACTCGATCGAGACGGCCTACACGGAGGGCGGCGGCGCGGCGTTCGCCGTTCAACTGACCGAGGGCGAGCCGATCGTCCATCGGTTCAGCGAGCGGTTCGAATGCCGGGCCTGCAACATTCAGTACGAGATTCCGCAACCGCGGTTGTTTTCATTCAACAACCCCTTCGGCGCGTGCCCCGTCTGCCACGGCTTCGGCAACATCATCGAGCTGGACATGGATCTGGTCGTGCCCGACCGGTCGAAGTCGGTCCAGCAGAACGCGATCGAACCGTGGAGCAAGCCACACTACCGGTCGCAGCTGGCCGAATTGAAGCGGGCGGGCAAGGTGCGCGGCATCCGGCTGGACGTTCCGTGGGCGGACCTAACGGACGACGAGCGGCGGTTCATCATCGATGGCGATGGAGCGGGCTACGAGGGGGTCAAAGGGTTCTTCCGCTGGCTCGAACGCAAGAAGTACAAGGTGCACGTTCGTGTGTTCCTCAGCCGCTATCGCGGGTACCTGACGTGCCCCGAGTGCCTGGGTGCACGGTTGCGGCGCGAAGCGCGTGACGTGCAGGTCGGCGGCCGGACGATCGATGTCGTGTGCGGGTTCACCGTGCGCGACGCGGCGCGATTCTTTGCCGAGCTCGAGCTCACCGAAAAAGATGCGGCGATTGCCGACAAAGTGTTGCGCGAGATCCGCAAGCGCCTGGGATTCCTCCGCGACGTCGGGCTCGACTACCTGACGCTCGATCGGCTCTCGTCGACGCTGTCGGGTGGCGAATCGCAGCGGATCAATCTGGCCACGTCGCTGGGGTCCGCGCTGGTGGACACGCTCTACGTGCTCGACGAGCCGTCGATCGGGTTGCATTCACGCGACAACGAACGTCTGATTACCATCCTGCGCCAGCTTCGCGATCAGGGAAACACCGTCCTGGTCGTCGAACACGACGCGGACATGATTCGCGTGGCCGACGCGGTCGTAGACATGGGTCTTGGCGCCGGCGAGCAGGGCGGGCGGGTCGTCTTCTCGGGGACGCTGAAAGGGTTGCTCCAGGAGCCGCGATCGCTCACCGCCAAGTACCTGCGCGACGAGCTCGCGATTCCGGTACCTGCTTCACGGCGGCGCGCTACCGGGCAGAAGCTCCGCGTACTCGGCGCGTCCGAGCACAATCTCAAGGACATCGACATCGAGATTCCCCTCGGGCTCCTCGTGTGCGTCACCGGCGTCAGCGGATCCGGCAAGAGCACCCTGGTGCATGACGTCCTCTACGCGTCGGTGAAGCGCGCGAAAGGTGACTGGGATCGTCGCGTCGGCCTCCACCGGAAGCTCGAAGGCGTTGAGTACGTCAGTGACGTCGTGCTCGTCGATCAGGCGCCGATCGGCCGAACGCCGCGCTCGAATCCCGTGACGTATCTGAAAGCGTTCGATCCAATCCGCGAGCTGTTCGCCGCCACCAAGGACGCGCGGTCGCGCGGTCTCACCGCCAGCCATTTCTCGTTCAACGTGCCCGGCGGCCGGTGCGACGCGTGTGAAGGCGAGGGCGAGGTCAAGGTCGAGATGCAGTTTCTCGCCGATGTCTTCGTGCCATGCGAGCAGTGCGAGGGGAAGCGATTCAAGCCGCAGGTCCTGGAAGTGAAATACCGCGGGCGTGGCGTCGACCAGGTGCTCGACATGACGGTCCGCGAAGCGCTGACGTTCTTCAGCAGCTCGCCGAAGGTTCTGCGCCGCCTCCAGGTGCTGGACGAGATCGGCCTGGGCTACCTACGCCTGGGCCAGCCGGCGACGACGCTGTCGGGCGGGGAAGCACAGCGGATCAAGATCGCGGCGCACCTCTCATCGCACACCGGCGATCGAATCCTCTACATCCTCGACGAGCCCACCACGGGACTGCACTTCGACGACATCGCGAAACTGCTCGCGGCCTGCCGCAAACTCTTACTGGCGGGACACAGCCTGCTCGTCATCGAACACAACCTCGACGTGATCAAGACAGCCGACTGGATCATCGATCTGGGTCCCGAGGGCGGGGAAGAGGGTGGCCGGCTGATCGCTGCCGGCACTCCGGAGCAGATCGTCCAGGTAGCCGAGTCGCACACCGGCCGGTATCTGCGCGACGTCCTCGCGGCCGGCCGTTCGAACGCCTACGGTGCGCGGTAGCTGTCGGGCTGACGGAGGGGACGGGGGACACGGAACAAGCTTCAAAAACGGAGACACGGAGACACGGAGAGGGGCACTCATGCGAGTCGCTCGTCACCGGTCAGCGGCCGATGCCGGCCCGGCCATCGGCCGGGCCGAGCGATCAATCGACGCCCCACGGACACAAGCTGCTCACGGATCTCACCAGCAGCTTGCGTCCGCGGGGCGTCGATTGATCGCCCGCCGCGCGAGCGGCGGCATCGGCGGAGCCCGGTGACCACCGCTTCGTCGCGAATTCTGTTCCGCCTCCGTGTCTCCGCGTCTCCGAGTTGAAGCTCGTTCCGTGTCCTCCGTCCCCTCCGTCAGCGTTTCCTCCCGATAGCGAATAACGTCGACACACCGCGGACGTACATGACGCCGTCCGAGAGCGCCGGCGTGGCCATCACCAGCTCACCCATCGGATTCGATCCGAGTTTCCTGAACTCGCGGCCGGCGGCGATGACGATGATGTCGCCGTCTTCGCTGGTGAGGTAGATGCGTCCGTCCGCCGCGACGGGTGACGCGCTGAAGCCGCTGCCGACGGGCTCGAGCCGCTGCCGGTAGATTTCATTCCCGGTCTCGACCTCATAGGCGTCGAACACCCCGTTGTTGGCCAGCACGTACAGAATGCCGTCGTAGACGAGTGGCGTCGGCATGTACGATCCGCGGCCCGTCTTGCTCCACGCGACGGCGGCGCTGCTCGTCTGGTCTTTCGCGAGCGTCAGGTCGCCGCGCGCGCCCGGGCGCACCGCAAACAACGGGCGTTCTGGCGCCCGGCCGCTCGCCACCACGACGAGACCATTCGCCAGGAAGGGGGTAGGCGCGGTGATCTTCGAGCTGCCCCCGAGCTTCCATAACTCTTTCCCGGTGCGCGGATCGTAGGCGCGGATGAAGTTCGATGCGTTCGTGACGAGCTCGTCTCCCGCGTTCGTCCTGATCACCGTGGGCGTTCCCCAGGAGGGCAGCTCCTGACGATCGGCCTTCCAGATTGTCTTCCCAGTCTGCGCGTCGAGGGCGAGGACGAACGAATCCGCTTGCGTGTCGCATTGAACGAAGACCAGGTCGTTCCAGATGACCGGCGAGCTCGCCGGGCCCCACTCGTACGAAGGAATGTTGTACGCGCCCATGTCCACTCGTCCGAGATCGACCGTCCACAAGTGATTGCCGTTCACGTCGTAGGCGTGAACACCTTGCGATCCAAACCAGGCGACCACGATGCGCCCATCCGTCACCGGCGACGCGCTCGCATAGGTGGACTTGATATGCCGCCGGTTGCGCGGCTCTCCCTCGGCCGCGACGCGCTCCCAGGCCACAGCGCCTGTGGCCTTGTCGATCGCGTAGAGCATCCACTTGTGGCTGGATCGATCGTCCGACGCATCACCGTCGCCGTACAGGCCGGGCTTGAACGTGGCGTTGCCCTTGCCGCTGATCGCGCTCGTCACGAAGATGCGATCGCCCCAGACGACCGGGCTGGAGTGCGCGAGGCCGGGAATCGGCGTACGCCAGAGGATGCCTTCGTTCGAGGTGGCGTTCCACGTCTCGGGCAGGTCCTGTCCATTCGCGATACCCGTCGCATTCGGGCCGCGGAAGGACGGCCAGCTCCCGGTTGCCGGTTTGGCCGCCGGCAACGCCGGTGTCCGTTCGGGGCCGGATCGCGAGATGGTGCGCGTCGGCACCGCGTTCGCTTCGCCCTCCGGCCGCCAGGTGCTGTCTCTCAACACCATCTGGCGCGGCACGCAGGCATCCGCCACCGTCGTCAGCATGACGCGCGAGCCTTCAACCTTGTATCTGTAGCGGCCTGATTCGGTGCAGCCCTGAGGCGGGCCGCCGGTGGTCGTGACTACGAGCTCGTCGTTTTCCGTCTTCCACGTGCCATTCATCGCCGGCCAGTCTATGCCCACGATCGCGAGCGTGCCGTCGGCACCGAACGTAATCGTGAAGAAACCGTAGCGAAGAGGCGCCGATGGAAACGGGGTTGGCTGGGCGACGATAGCCGCGCCGCCGAGCGCAGCCACAGCAAGGGCCGCCAGGAACGCCGTGCGCCTGAACATGCCCAGAGTGTAACAGCGGCGACGACGATCCGGCGCCGCCGCCTACGGCTTCAATCCTCGAAGCAGCACGACATCGGCGTCTCCTTCGCCAACCGCGGCGAAGACGGCCTTGCCGTCGGCCGACCACGAGACGCGACGCGCGATGTAGGTGGGGCGCCGGCCGAAGTCAGTCAACTGCCGCAGAGGTCCGCCCGACGTCGGAAGCGCCCAGATGTTGGTCGCAAAACCATCCGTCAGCGGGAGCGCCAGCCATTTACCGTCGGGCGAGAGCACCGGATGCACCAGTTGCCATAGCGGAATGCGGCGCGCTGGAATCTGAGCCAGCACCCGGGACGGCCCGTTCTCGGGGCTGGCGACCCGGATCTCGTAGTCCGAACCTCCGCTGACCGCGGGCCGCTCGACCACGAAGTAGAGCGTGGAGCCGTCGGGCGCGATTGCCGGACGATTGCCCTTGTCGTCGCGAACCGCGATGCTCGGGCCGCCTTCGGGCCGAACCTTCTTCAACGCGCCAATCGCCGCGGAGCCCTGGGTGTTCTCGTTGTAGTACATCCAGCGGCCATCGACCGACCACGTTGCCCACCCGCCGGCGCGTATGAGTTCGCGTGGATTTCCGCCGTCAGGGTTCACGAGCCAGTTGCCGCCCACCCCGTCGCGAGTGGCGTAGAAAGCAATGTGTCGCCCGTCCGGCGACCAGACCGGCACGCCCAGGATGACATCGGGATCCTGCTCGTAGGTCAGTTGACGGCTCGCCCCCGTGGTGGTGTCGGTGATCCAGAGATTCCCGTGACCCGCCGCTGTCCGAGAGGTACACGACCTCCCGATCGTTTGGGCCGACCGAGGGGGTCTGCACCTGCCCTGTCTGACGTGTGATCTGAACCGCACGACGAACATTGTCGATGGCGTTGCCGTCCGTCGGAAACTTCCAGATGTTGAGACTCCTGAGGTTCCTGCTGGTCACGAGCAGCCCGCTGGCATCGAGATCGGGGTCCACGTACGACGCTTCACCAAAGGTGAGCTGGCGAAGCCCGCTGCCGTCCAGACGCGCGGTCCACAGGTTGAATGTCGGCAAGTAGAGCACCGTGCTCGCCCGCGCGGAGCTGTAGACGATCCCTGTGCCGTCAGGCGTCCAGCAAAACCCGGAGAGCAAACGTGCTTCGCGGCTGATCCGCCGTGGCTCTCCGCCCTCGGCCGGCACGGCGAAAATGTCGTGCGTGAACACATATCCGCTCTGATACGCGATCGACTTGTCGTCCGGAGACCAGCGAGGGGAGATGTAGTAGGACTCTAAGGGCAGCTTGGCAATCACGCGTGACGCGGTGCCATCCCGCGACGCGACGACGAGTTGTACCTGGTCCTCCTCGGACCTGAAGAAGGCAACCCTCGTCCCGTCGTGGCTGATGTCCGCGCCGCCAATCGCGCTCGCAATCCGGCGCGGGGCACCGCCCAGGGCGGGCACCTCCCATACGGTCCCGAGCCGTTCCCCTTCGGTGGGCGGGGAATAGTAGACCAGCGAGGCGCCGTCCGGAGCCCATCGCGGCGCTTCGTGGTCGGCGTCATCGCGTGTCAATTGAAGCGCGGCACCTCCGGCCATCAATCGCACCCACACCTGCCGCCTGTCTCCGACGTACGCGGTGAAGGCTACGGAGCGGCCATCGGGCGAAAGCGCGGGCGCTTCCTCGAGGCCGGCAAAATCGGTCAATCGATGCACGCTGACCGTCGCAGTCTCCGGAGCTTTCGTGCGGAGAGCTCCCGAGCCGTATCCGATGCCGAGCGCTGCCAGGGCGCCCAGCCCGACCAGCGGCCAGAGTGTCAACCCCTTGCGGGTTGGTGTTCCGACCGCGGCAGGCGCTTCCGCGCCTGAGGTTCTGGCCAAGCGTGTCCAGATGGAAGCCGATGTCGGAAGCGGATTGGAAACGCTCGGCGGGATCCTTTTCAAGACAATGAGCGACGACCCGCGCCAGACCGGGCTGGATCCTTGCGCTGTCCTCCGACAGCTCCCTTGGCTCCTCCTTCAGGATGGCGCCCAGCGTTTCAACCGTCGAACCCCGCTGGAACGCCTGTTCCCCCGTCACCATCTCGTAGACGATCGCCCCGAAGGAGAAGATGTCGGATCGATGATCGGCCGGCAACCCCCGGACCTGTTCGGGCGACATGTAGCCGACGGTTCCGAGGATCATGCCTGGTTCCGTTCCCAGCGTCGGCTGCTCGATGGCGGCGCCGCCGTGCAATCCCGAAGGTCTCAGCTTCGCCAGCCCGAAGTCGAGAATCTTGACGCGCCCGTCCGTCGTGACGAACACGTTCTCCGGCTTCAGATCGCGGTGAACGATGCCCTTCGCGTGCGCGGCCGCGAGTCCTCGCGCCAGCTGCGCCGCCAAGTCCAGGGCCTTCCTGGTCGAAAGAGGCGTCCCCCCAATCCGTTCGCGCAGGTTCTGACCCTCGAGCAACTCCGAGACGACGTACGGCGCTCCCTCGTGGAGTCCGAAGTCGTGGATGGTGAGGATCCCCGGATGGTTCAGGGCCGAGGCTGCCTTTGCTTCGAGCTCGAAACGACGCAGACGCTCGTCGTCGGTGGCGAATGATGCCGGCAGCACTTTGATCGCGACATCGCGCCCGAGCCTGGGATCGCGCGCGCGATAGACTTCACCCATTCCGCCGGCACCAATTGGTGCTTCGACCTCGTACGGACCAAGTCGGGTTCCCGAGGCAAGCGTCATGATATTTGCGCTGGCAGTATAGTCCGACGAATTCACCCCGACGTCTTCGTCAAGCGATCGTACCAGCCATGAACAGCACGTGACCCGAAGCAAGCCTGGCTGCTCGCAAACGAGGGAGCCGGCTTCACAGATCGGCGCAGACCTGCGCCGGTAGTCTGCCTGGACCATTTCCGGGTTACAATTGAGGCCGCTCCCCCCAAGAACAATCAAATGATGCCATTCGTCCGCGTGCTTCTCACCGCGTCGGCGCTGGTCGCCGTGTGCTCGACCGCCGCCGCCCAGCCAATGGCCTTCGAAGACGTCGTCCGCAACCTGCGGAATCCGGATCCCAAGATTCGGATGAGCGCGTTGCAACTGCTCCACGACGCCAAGTATCCGGAGGCGATCATCCCGATCGCCGCGCTCATCAAGGACCCGGTCAACGAGATCCAGCTGGAAGCGATCGACGCGGAGCTGTCGTTTTTTCTCGCCGACACCGTGACGACGAAGTCACGCGTCGCGTTCGTCGTCGAGGTGCGCTCCGAGGGCCGCGCCGCCAAAGCCTTCGAGATGGGCCCGATGGTCGCCCTTCCCAAACCGGTTCCGCAGGAAGTGGTTCGAGCGTTGCTCGAGGCGGTGGACGATGAAACGCCGCACGTGCGTGTCGAAGCGCTCTACACGCTGGGTGTGATCGGCCGCGGACCCCTGACCGGCGACGAAGGCGCGATGCTCATCAAAGCGCTCGACCACTACGATCCCGCGATTCGTGCAACCGCGGCGCGCGTGATCGGGCGGCTTGGCGCCGAGAAGGCCGGCGACGCGCTGGTCATCGCGATGAACGACTCGAACGCGCAGGTGCGCTTCGCCGCGATGCGCGCGCTGGGCAACACGCGTGAGGTCGGTGCGGTCAAGGCGCTCACGGAGCAGTTCCAGTTCCACCGCAAGGGTGAAGGCGCGTGGTCGGCGCTCGATGCGCTGGCACGAATTGCCGATCCGTCGAGCGCGGAGTTGTTCAAGGGACAGCTGGCGCACAAGGACCCCAATATCCGTCGAGCTGCGGCCGAGGGCCTCGGACGCACGGGTGACAAGTCCGAGATCGAAACGCTGGTGACCATGGCCAGCAACGATGAATCCGAAATGGTCCGCGCGGCGAGCGCGTTCACGCTGCAGAAGTTCGGCGAGAACTATCTCGCCCGGCTCGTCGATTTCCTGGACTCGGACAAGATGGCGCCGCAGGTTCAGGCCTATCTCTTCGAGCTCGGAACGCCGGCGGCAGCGGCCCTTGTGCCACGCCTGCTCGAGCCGGACGAAGGCATCCGCAAGCATGTGGTGGAGGTGCTCGGCGGTATCGGTGACGAGACCACGGTGGCAGAGCTCACACCCCTGTTGAAGGACCGGGACAAGAACGTCGCCAAGGCCGCGAAGCTGGCCATCGACAGGATCCGAACCCGCTCCAGCGACAGAGGAGTTCTGTCGACTGCCCGCTAGTGGCAGGCCACTAGTCTTCAGCGTTTGCCAGAGACTGCGGGGCTTGGGGCTGCGTAGACGCGCCACTCGGGCTCCACGCCCACAGTGATCCCGATTCGGCGGCTCCACGCGAGATCGGGGGCAGGTAGCCCCCGGTCTTCGATTCTCAGCGAGCTCTCTGTCAGGTCCCGCCTGTTCTGCTTCAACGAGATTCCCAACGCGCGCGTCAGGTTGCCGGGGCCGCGGCACAGTTCCCACGGCTGAAATGACGCGGCGGTTCGCCCGTTGCCTCGCGAACGGCGCCGGCGCATCAGCGCCTCACCCTCGATAGGCTCCAGCGCGCGGATCAGCACCGCAGCAGGCGATCCTTCCGGTTCGGTCACGGCGTTGACCAGATAGTGAATGCCGTAGTTCAGATAAACGTACGCGATTCCAGGCGGTCCGTAGAGTGGAGCGTTGCGGATGGTGGGGCCCGGTGCCGCGTGGCACGCCGGATCCGATTCGCCGATATACGCTTCGACCTCGACGATGGTCCCGGCGGCGGATCCTGCGGGCGTGTCGTGGACGAGGACTTTCCCGATCAGATCGCGCGCGACCTCGAGTGTCGGCCGCGCGTAGAACTCTCGTGGAAGAACGGCGCTAGGCACGTTGCCGATCGACTCCGTCAGACGCGACGGCGCGATCCCGTCTGCTCGATCGTGACGTCGACCGTGATCTTCTTGCCCTGGCGGAAGATGCCCAGCTTGGCCGAGGATCCGATCTTCGCGTCCGCCAGCAATCGCAGGAACTGATACGCGTCGTCGATCGCCTGATCGTTGAAGGTCGTGATGATGTCGAACTGGCGGAGGCCCGACTGATAGGCGTCGGACCGCGGGCTCACACTCCGCACCAGAGCGCCACGCGTGTTGGGTGCCCCGAGCTGCCTGGCTGCGTATTCCGTCATCTGCTGCAGCTCGATCCCGGTGATCGTTCCGCGCCGGACGGCGCCGAACTCGATGAGGTCGTCCATCACGTGCCGCACGAGGTTGCTCGGGACCGCGAAGCCGATGCCCTGATATCCACCCGACTGCGAGAAGATCGCGGTGTTGATGCCGACCAGCTCGCCGCGTGCGTTGATGAGCGCGCCACCCGAGTTGCCCGGATTGATCGCCGCATCCGTCTGAATGAAGTCCTCGTAGGTCGCCAGCCGGCCCTCGAGACTGCGTCCCGTGGCGCTGACGATGCCGAGCGTCACGGTCTGATTCAGCTGGAACGGGTTGCCAACGGCCAGCACCCACTCGGCGACCTTGAGCTTCGATGAATCGCCCCACGGCAGCGTTCGCAGATTCTGCGCGTCCACCTTCAGGACCGCCAGGTCGGTCCAGTCGTCGATGCCCACGACCTTCGCCCGCATCTCCCGCTTGTCAGACAGGGCGACGACGACCTCGGCGCCCGCTTCACCAACCACGTGGTGATTCGTGAGCACGTAGCCATCCGCCGTGACAACGACGCCCGAGCCGAGACTCTGTTCGCGCTGTTCGCGGTAGAAGTCGCGCTGATCGAAGAACCGGAAGAACGGGTCGTTTCCAAACGGGGATACCGGTCGGCGGACGATGTTCGTGGAGGAGATGTTCGTCACGCTGTCGATCGCACGCTGGGCGATGCCCGTCAGGTCAGGCAATCCGGCCGGCGCAGCCGGGGCGGGCCGAGTCTGCGGCGCCTGGACCGCGGCGCTTTCCGGCTGATCGGCCTGCGGTGCTGCGGTCGCCTGCTCCGCACTCTGCATCCGGCCGGTCATCACAAGGCCCGCGAAGAATCCCGCGGCGATGAACACCGTGATAATCGCAATTCGTCTGATCATGGCTTACTTGACTTCGATTCTCCGGGCGGGCGGTGGCGGCACTTTGGGCAGCGTCACGGAGAGCACGCCGTCGGTCAGATCGGCAGACACTTTGTCGCTGTCGATCCGTTCGGCGAACTCCAGCGTTCGCGCAAATGCGCCATGGCCGCGCTCGACCTGATGGAAATGCACGGCACTCCGGTTGGCGACGCGTCGATCGGCGCGATGGCCGCGAATGGTGAGACGAGTGTCTTCCACCGCAAGCTCGACGTCGTCGCGGGTCATTCCCGGCACTTCGGCAGTGACGACATAGGTGTCGGCCGTTTCGTAGACGTCGATCGCGGGCCGCCAGGGTTCTGGCTGATGTGCCGCCAGGTGCCCGAGCCGGTCCTGCCATAACTGCAGCTCGCGGAGAGGGTCCCAGGACATGAAAAGATCGTAGCACGTGGCTCGTGGACCGTAGTCCGTGTCTCGCCGAACCCCTCAGAGAGTCCTCCGGCGAGGCACGCCCGCCTCCGCTCGTCGCGGCGGGAGCAAGCGCGACGAGCTCTGGCGAGGCCTCGCCGAAGCGCGCAAGAATCCGGCGCGCGAAGGCGGGAACCACGGACGACGAACAACCACGGGGAGTTTCGCTTGCACGCCTTACGACGGCCCTGCTACGATCCGAAGGTTATGCCCCTGGCCGGGGCTGTGCTGAGAGGTTATGAGCTCAATCCAAGCCACACGACTCAAGAAGGGCATGCTCGTCAAGGTGGGTGCCGATCTGTTCCGCATCCTCGAGCTGCAGCATGTCACCCCAGGCAACCTGCGGGGGTTCGTCCGCGTGAAGTTCCGCAACATCCGCAACGGCTCGCTATCGGATCAGAAGCTGCGATCTGAAGACATGCTCGAGCGGGCCGTCCTCGACGAACGCGAGATGCAGTATCTGTACAAGGACGGCGACTCGTTCCACTTCATGGATACCGGCAGTTACGAACAGCTGCACATTGCGTCGGAAGCGCTCGGCGACTCGGTCAACTACCTGGTGCCCGAGGCTCTGATCAAGGTCGAGTTCTACGGATCGGAACCGGTGGGCATCGAGCTCCCGCAAACCGTCGATCTGAAGGTCGAGGACACCGCTCCCGGCATCAAAGGCGCCACCGCGAGCGCTCAGGTGAAGCCGGCGACGCTCGAAACCGGCCTGGTCGTCCAGGTGCCACCATTCGTGAACACCGGTGACGTGATCCGGGTCAACACGGAAACGGGTGAATACCTCTCGCGCGCTTAATGGATATTTCGCAACACCGCCCGAATCACGGCTGGATCGAAGTCATCACTGGCAGCATGTTCAGCGGGAAGAGCGAAGAGCTCATCCGCCGGCTGCGCCGCGCGCAGATTGCCCGCCAGAAGGTTCAGATCTTCAAGCCGGTCATCGACGATCGCTACTCCGAGGACCACATCATCTCGCACAGCGAGATGCGGATTCCGTCCGAGAACCTGAGCTCCTCGCGCGCGCTGCTCGAGCGTGTCGACAAGGAGACCGAGGTCGTGGGCATCGACGAGGGACAGTTCTTCGACGCGGAGCTTCCCGCCGTCTGTAACACGCTTGCCGATCAGGGGAAGCGGGTGATCGTGGCGGGACTCGATCAGGACTATCTCGGCAAGCCCTTCGAGCCGATGCCCCAACTGCTCGCGATCGCGGAGTACATCACCAAGACGCTGGCCATCTGCATGGTCTGCGGGGCGCCCGCCAATCACACACAGCGGCTCGTCGCCAGCAAGGAACGGGTGCTGGTCGGCGCGCAAGGCACGTATGAAGCTCGCTGCCGGCAGTGCTTCGATCCGTATCTTGCCTGACGCTCGTCAATTGCCGTAGTTCGTGGGTCGTCGCTCGTCGCTCGTAGAGCATAGCCGTCGCTATGGGCTCTTCGAGCGACGAACCACGACTACGGACTACGGACCACGGACTACGGTTTAGACGTCGTCTCTTTCGTCGTGCGAGCCAAGATCGAGCGACTTGCCCGTGAAGTGGATGTCGTGGGCTGCGATCTTGTCGCGCAGCAGGCGCCGGGCGGCGCCGTAGTAACTCTGGGGCACGACCAGACTGCGCGCGAAGGCGCGCATACGGTGCATCATGACCAGGGTCGGCTGTTCGGCTTCGCGCCAGGCGAGGCCGCCGATGTTCGAGTAGTGGATGAACCCGCCGTCCGCCCAGATTCCATCCTCGTAGAATCCGCGACCGATGCGCAGGCTCAGCGGAACGGCGTAGCCGTAGTAGACCATCATCATGCTCTCGCCGAACACCTGCACCGGATGCTGCTTGAGCACGACGAGCTTGTAGATGATCACGAGGCCGAGCGTCATCCCGATGGCCAGCAGCAGACCGTAGAACGGTGGCCGCCGGCCGGGCCACGTAAGCAGAGCGGACGAGCGGAGCTTCAGAAAACGGATGAACTGCAGGAGCAGGCGCACGTTTGCGATGAAGAAGCCGACGCCGAGCACGAACAGCACACGGGGAAGCACTTCCATAGAACGCTGCCGGGAATTATTTTACACGTGTCGCACGTGACGCGGAGCTGAAGCTCCGCGCTGCTGGAGCGCGTCTATCGAAGCTGGCCGATGAGCCAGCCGATCGGTCCGTTGCCGGATGCCATCGGATCGTTGAGCCAGTCGGGCGGGGTCAGCCAGACGAACGCGAGGATCGCGATGACCATCACGTCGTACTGCCAGGTCGTGCGTTCGTAGGTCCAGAAGAACGCGTTCCACAGGATTCGAGCGGGCAGGGAGGCTGGGTTCTTCATGCCAGCGCCTGCTGCGTGTCGCGCAGCTCGCGATACGTGTAGATGATCCGATCGGCCACCGTGACAATCGAGAGGATCAGGATGACCCAGAGGACGCCGGCCATGCGGTTGGTGAAGGCGCCGATCATGAAGAGCACGATGCGCTCCGGCCGCTCCATGAACCCGACCTTGCATTTGCGGATGAGCGACTCGGCGCGCGCGCGCGTGTAGCTGGTCATGATGGCGAACATCATGGCCAGGGCGGTGACCATCACGTAGTCGGTGCGGCCCTTCTGGGAGTAGAGGAAGATCAGTCCGATGAAGAGCGAAATGTCGGAGAAGCGATCGATCACCGAGTCCCAGAACCCGCCGAACGCGCTCACCTCGTCCAGCTCGAGCGCGACCTTGCCGTCGATGAAGTCGAAGATGTTCGCGACGATCATGATGAAGCCGGCGGTGACGAACTTGCCCAGCCCGAGCGCCCAGGCGGCCGCGACGTTGATGAGGACGCCGACGAACGTCAGAATGTTGGGATGAATCCGCAGCGCCACACAGGTGCTGATGATCAGCCGCAACGGGAACATGCAGATGTACCCGATGAATCCGGTGAACGTCACGTGTCGCGTCCCCGCGTTATAATGGAAGGTTCTCTTGGACCATCCGCTCGATTGCTGGAGCGGGCGCTCCGTTGTCGCGCCCGGAATACGAGGACGAACCTATTGGGTGACGATTTCATTCTCACTGATACGGTCCACCAGGCGCGTCAAAACGCGCAGTGTACCGCATGCCGATCCGTGATCTCAAGGCCCAGATCGCCCGTTTGCCGGAACAACCCGGCGTCTACCTGTACTACAACGGGGCTGGCGAGACGCTGTACGTCGGCAAAGCGCGCGTGCTGCGGGATCGCGTCCGCAGCTATCTCGGCGCACAGGGCACGAGCCCGCGGATCGACGCGCTGCTCGACGAAGCGCGCCGGCTCGAGGTCATCGTCACCGACTCGGTCGTCGAGGCGCTGGCGCTCGAAAACCACCTGATCAAGCAGCGGTCGCCCAAGTACAACATCCTGCTGCGCGACGACAAGAACTATCCCTACCTGCAGCTCACGACCGGGGAAGCGTTTCCGCGAGTCCTGGTCGCGCGCCACGTCGAGCGCGACGACCACTTCTACGCCGGTCCGTTTCTGCCCGCGTGGCTCGGCCGGCGGACGATGTCGCTGACGCACAAGCTGTTCGGGATCCGCTCGTGCAATGAGGTGATCACGGGGGAGCGGGGGCGGCCGTGCCTCGAGTACGACATCAAGCGCTGCCTGGCGCCTTGCGTACGGGAGCTGTGCACGCCGGAGCAGTATCGCGTCGCCGTCGCCGACACGCAGCTGTTCCTCGAAGGGCGCAACGAGGAGCTGGTCGACGATCTGCAGCGCCGGATGTCGGAGGCATCGGCCGAGGAACGGTTCGAGCGGGCGGCGCAGTTGCGCGATGCGATTCGCGTGATCGAGACGGTGCGGACGCGTCAGCAGAAGATGTCCACCATCGGGTTCGGCGACCGCGACGCGTTCGGCCTGAAGTCCGGCCCTGCGGGCGCCGTGGTGCAGGTCTTCCAGGTGCGCGGCGGCAAAGTCGTCGAGCGAATCGAGCTCGTGACCGAGGGTACTCGTGGTGCCCGGCCTCAGCCGGACCCGCAGGACGACGGGATCCAGCCCGAGCCGGGCGCGCAGGCGAACCGCGATTCCGATTGCGACATCCTCGAGGCGGCCGTCCAGCAGTTCTATCAGGAACGCACGCCGCCCCCCGAGATCCATCTGCCGGTGGCGTTCCCCGAGGCTGACACCGAAATGCTGGAGGGCTGGCTCTCGGCCGAAGCCGGAAGGCGGGTCCGCTTCGTGGTCCCTCGCCGCGGGGAGAAACGCGGCCTTCTCGATCTCGCCATCCGCAACGCGGAGGTCGGGTACCAGCAGCGGTTCAACGAGAACGTCGCGGCGCATTTCGACGCGCTCGAGACACTGCGATCCGTCCTCGCCCTGCCGTCGATCCCGAGGCGCATCGAATGCTTCGACATCTCCACCATCCAGGGCAGCGACACCGTCGCGTCGATGGTCGTGTGCGAAGACGGGAGGATGAAGCGATCCGAATACAGGAAGTTTCGGATCCGTGGTTCGTGGCTCGTAGCTCGTGGCTCGGGGTTCGGGACTCGGGACTCGGGACTCGGAGCTTCTGACTCGGGAGATGTTGCTGGCACCCAGCAAACCGTTCCGGATAACCCCCCCGAGCCCCGAGTCCTGAACGGCGAGCGACGAGCCACGGACCACGAACCACGGATCCACGACGACTTCGAATCGATGCGCGAAGTCGTTCTCCGCCGCTACCGCAAGGTGCTCGAGGCTGGCGGGCCGTTTCCGGATCTGATCCTGATCGACGGCGGAAAGGGTCAGCTCACCGCCGCCTACGCGGCGCTCGAGGAGCTCGGGCTGGCGAATCTGGTGGCGGTGGGAATCGCCAAGAAAGAGGAACTGCTCTTCACGAAAGATCGTCTCGACCCGATTGCGCTGGCGCGCGAGAGCGCAGCGCTCTTGCTGATTCAGCGAATCCGCGACGAGGCCCACCGCTTCGCGGTCACCTTCCATCGTCAGCGCCGAACGAAGCGCGATTTGTGGTCGGAGCTCGACACCATTGCCGGCATCGGTCCGCGGCGGAGAAAGGCCCTGCTGACGACGTTCGGCAGTGTCGCGGGTGTCCGGCGCGCGACGCGTGAGGAGCTCCTGCGCGTCGTCGGTGCGCGCTTTGCCGACCTCGTCCTCGCGCATTTCGCGAATCAGCGCTGACAAGTGCTTGATAAATCAGCAGTTTTGCCTTAACCTCTTGTGACTCCGATCCCCTCGGTCCTGTGAATTCGCTTGCCGTCTGACGTGCTATCTGTTGTCGTTCCGCTCGCCATAGTGCTTGTCGCGCTCAGCATTCATGAAGCGGCGCACGCGTGGTCGGCTGACAAACTCGGCGATCCGACCGCCCGCCTGCTGGGACGCGTGTCGCTCAATCCGCTGGTGCACATCGACGTGATTGGGACCGTGATCCTGCCGGTTCTGGCGGCGATCAGCGGTCTTCCGATCATCGGCTGGGCCAAGCCGGTCCCCGTCAACATCAGCCGGTTGAGGAACCCGCGTCGCGATTTCATGCTGGTGGCCGCCGCCGGGCCCGCCAGCAACCTGCTGCAGGCTTTCGTGGCGGCGATGGTTTTTCGCGTGATCGCAGGCGGGAGCGATGCCGGTTACAACGAGTCGGCGATGCACTCGCTGCTCGTCGACGCGGTCCAGATCAATGTGTTCCTCGCGTTGTTCAACCTGATTCCGGTTCCGCCGCTCGACGGCGGCAACGTGCTCGCGGGTCTGTTGCCTCCCGCGGCGGCGGCGATGTTCATCCGCCTCCGCGAGTTCGGCTTCATCATCCTGTACGCGCTGATGTTCACCGGAATCCTGAGCGCCCTGATCGTGCCGCCGGCAATCTCTCTGATAAGGCTGTTGCTTCCGTGAAACCTCGCGTCGTGTCGGGCATGCGGCCCACTGGCAAGCTCCACCTCGGTCATCTCGTTGGCGCGCTCGACAACTGGGCGGCGCTGCAGGACGAGTACGATTGTTTCTATTTCGTCGCCGACTGGCACGCGCTGACGAGCGACTACGCCGAGACCTCGGACATAGTCCCCAGCGCCTACGACATGGTCGCCGACTGGATTGCCGGAGGGCTGGACCCCGAGCGCAGCACGCTGTTCGTGCAGTCGCTCGTGCCGGAGCATGCCGAGCTGTTCCTGCTGCTGTCGATGACGGTTCCCGTACCGTGGCTCGAACGCGTGCCGACCTACAAGGAACAGATCGAGCAGATCACCGACAAGGATCTGTCGACGCTGGGATTTCTCAGCTATCCGCTGCTCCAGACCGCGGACATCATCATCTACAACGCGCACTACGTGCCGGTCGGTGAGGATCAGGTGCCGCACCTGGAGCTGAGCCGCGAGATCGTCCGCCGCTATCACAACTTCTACGGCGAGTTGTTCGTCGAGCCGCAGCCGCTCCTGACCAAGGTTCCGCGGCTGCCGGGCCTGGACAACCGCAAGATGTCGAAGAGCTACGGCAACACGATCGATCTGTCGGATGATGCCGAGACGGTCCGGAAGAAGGTGATGCAGATGTACACGGATCCCAAGCGGATCCGCGCCGACATTCCGGGCACGGTGGAGGGCAATCCCGTCTTCACCTATCACGACGCGTTCAATCCCGATACGGCAGAGGTCGAAGATCTGAAAACGCGGTATCGTGCAGGCAAGGTCGGCGACGTCGAAGTGAAAACGAAGCTGGCCAAGGCGCTGAACGCCCGGCTCGATCCAATCCGCGCCCGGCGAGCCGAGCTCCTCGCGAAGCCCTCGGCGTTGCGCGACATCCTGCACGAGGGCTCGAAGAAGGCCCGCGGCGTCGCGCAGGAAACGATGGAGCGTGTCAGACACGCGGTGAAGCTGTCGGTACTCATGATGGAACCACAGGAATTCGAGTCGATTCTCGAGGCCTATCCGGTCAGGCTCGAGAACTTCGAGGGCCCGCTCGATCTGCTGCTGCACCTCATCAAGCAGCATCAGGTCAGCATCTACGACATCCCGATCGCGCTCATCACGAAGCAGTACCTCGAGTACATCGACCTCATGCAGGAGATGAACCTCGACGTAGCCGGCGAGTTCCTGGTGATGGCCGCGACGCTCATCCACATCAAGTCGCGCATGCTCCTGCCGCGGCCGGATCCGTCGCAGGAGGATCCGGAAGAGGATCCGCGCGAAGCGCTCGTGCGGCGGTTGCTCGAGCATCAGAAGTTCAAGGCGGCGGCGGAACTGCTGCACGAGCGTGAGACGCTGCGCAGCGCGCAGTGGATGCGGCCAGACGGCCCGATCAACGAGATCGCCGGCGAAGCGCCGGAGCCGGAGATCGAGGTCGATCTCTTCAGCCTGATCAGCGCTTTCCGTTCGGTCGTCGAACGGGCGAAACAGCGACCGAAGATCTATCTGCCCGGTGAGCAGATTCCGATCGAAGCGCGGATCGAGCAGCTGATGGCGAAGCTCTCGGAGACCGAAGCGTGCGGCTTCGAGGATCTGTTCAGTGACGTCCAGACACGCGCGGGCTTGATCGTGACGTTCCTCGCGCTGCTGGAGATGATTCGGCTGAAGCTCGTTCGTGTATTCCAGTCGGGTTCGATGGGGCCGATCCGGGTCTACAAGCGTGCCCGGCCGGCCGATGCACCCAGGCCGCTCGGCGATCCGGAAACCCGGTAACCTGTAAGGGGACGAAAGACGTGTCGGACCATCTCAAACCCATCGTCGAAGCCCTGATCTTCGCGTCACCCGAGCCGTTGACGCCGAAGAATCTCTACAAGCTGCTTGAAGGCGAACCCAAAGAGGACGTGGATGCCGCGCTCGCCGCGTTGCGAGCCGACTACGAGCGTCCTGGCGGGCTGCAGATCGTCGAGGTTGCGGGCGGCTTTCAGATTGTCACCCGGCCCGACCTGAATGAGTGGGTTCGCAAGCTGTTCCACGAGCGTACGTCGCAGAAGCTGTCGCTGCAGGCGCTCGAGACGCTGGCCGTCATCGCCTACAAGCAGCCGATCACGGCGCCGGAGATCGCCGACATCCGCGGCGTCACGAGCAGCGGCGGCGTCCTCTCGACGCTCTGCGAGCGCAAACTGATCAAGACCGTCGGCCGGAAGCAGGTCGTCGGCCGTCCGTTCATGTATGCCACGACGCGCGAGTTCCTCGAGCGCTTCGGCTTGAACGACCTGTCGGATCTGCCGAAGGTCGAAGAAATGTCCGACGCCCTCGGCTTCGAGCTGCCGCTGGGCCTCACCGAGCCGACCGCCGCAACGAGTCCGCTGCCGTTCGAGGAGGCGCCGGAGGAGAGCCCGCAATCCAACACCGAGACGCCCGAACCGGTGGGCGCCGCCGTCGGCGGCGACGAAACGGTGCATTGAGAAAATTGTCAATGCGTTATGGCCGACCGTCTCCAAAAAATCCTCTCGGCGGCGGGAATCTCATCCCGGCGGGCAGCTGAGGATCTGATTCGTCAGGGCCGCGTGTCGGTGAACGGGCAGACCGTGACCGAGCTCGGCACCAAGGCGGACGCTGACGCGGACGACATCCGCGTCGACGGCCGGCGCGTCAAGCCGGCCGGGCGCCGGATCTACATCCTGATGAACAAACCGCGCGGCTACATCACCAGCCGCTCGGACCCCAAGCACCGGCCCACGGTCATCGACCTGCTGAAGGAACGCGGCGTTGCGGGATATGTCTATCCCGTCGGGCGGCTCGACTACGACTCCGAAGGCCTCTTGCTCCTGACGAGCGACGGCGATCTCGCCGCACATCTGACGCATCCGAGCCACGAGGTCGAGCGCGAGTATCACGTCCAGGTCCGGGGCGTTCCCGATCGGCACAGCCTCGAGCGCCTCACGCGTGGCGTCGTGATTGACGGCCGGCGAACCTCGCCTGCCCACGTGCGCTTGCACAAGGTGTTCGAATCGGCGGGCGGCGAGCAGTCGGTGCTCTCGATCGTGATTCACGAGGGCCGGAACCGTCAGGTCCGCAAGATGCTCGACGCGATTGCGCATCCGGTCGTGCGGCTCAAACGGATCCGCATCGGGCCGATCACCGACGAGCGTCTGAAACCTGGTGACTTCCGCGAGCTGACATCACGCGAGGTGGCCTCGCTCTCGGCGCCTACTCGTCGAGCAGCTTCCCCCAGAAGCGGACAAGCGTCCAGACCTCGCCGAACGTCGGCGGCCGGTCGACCTCGGCGTGGGTGATGAGCGGCGTCACGAGATGTTCGACGCGCACGCCGCGCTGACGTAGCTCGCCGGCAAGCAGCACGGACTCCACCGCCGGAATGACGTTGTCGTCGGCGCCATGCAGCAGATACACGCCGGCCGAGGGTGGCGTCGAGCGCGATGGCGACAAGGCGGGATCGCCTCCGAGCTCGGCGACATGCGGTAGAAGGATCGGCCCGAGGTTCTTCACGTCGCGGTCGTTGACGTACCCCATCAGCCGGCGCGCGGGCTCCGGAAGTGCCGTCGCGAGATCCCGCGCTCGCGCAAACTCCGCCTGCGACTGCGCCTTGTCGACCATATCCAGCCGCGACGCTTCCAGAAACGTGAGTATGCTGGTACGCAGCGGGTCGACCTGATCAGGCGGCACGACGCGTTCGGCGAGGCCGAGCAGGATGATCGCCACGCCATAGTCGTGCGGTGGACGGACGGAGCCGTCCGGCTGCAGGCCCGTGCACAGGTAGCGCAACGTGCGCGGCAGATCGCCATGCCCCCCGAACGACATGACGAAGTCCACGCGGTTGCGAATCGGCGCGCGACCGGCCGCGACGAGGCTCAGGCCGCCGGCGAAGCTGATCCCCATCATTCCGATCCGGCCGGTGGGTGCGAGGTCGCGCTGTTGTGAAAGCCACATCGCGGCATCTTCGATCATGTCGGTGCTGCGCGCCGTGATCGCGTACCGCTTCAGGTCTGCCAGCTCGGTCGTCAGCACCGGGTGGCCGACGGAGGCCAGGTCGCGCGCGACGCCGACGAGCCGCGGCTCGTCGATGCCGGCCGCATGTACGCCGGGAACGAGCAGAATCGGCAGCGTGTTCGCCGCCGCCGGAGCATACCAGCGTGCCGGAAGATCGCCGTCCCGCCAGGGAATGCGCAGATCGCGCTCGCTGACCGCCTGTGTCTGAAGGCTGGCGGCGCTTTCCGCGACCCCGTGCATGTCCGCGGCACGTACCACGAACGCTGCCGCCCTGACGTACTCGTCGGCAACGTAGTAGGTGCCGGCCAGCGCCAGCACGATCAGCAGCGGGATGCCAGCGAGCAGCGTCGCTCTTCGTGCGAGACGCATCGCGGAGGATAATAGCAGCGTGACGTCGAACACGGATTCACAGGGCGCGCATGCGAAGCGGTTGATCGTTGCGATCGATGGGCCTTCAGGGGCGGGGAAGGGCACGGTGGCCCGTGCGGTCGCTGTACGGCTGGCCTACCGCCACATCGATACGGGTGCGATGTATCGCGCGGTCGCGTGGAAGGCCCTTCAGGAAGGCGTCGATCTGTCTCGTGAGGAGAGTGTCGCGGCGGTTGCGAGGCGGGCGACTATCGAAGTGGTCGACGGTGTCGTGCGCGTCGACGGACAGGACATTGCCGCCGCGATTCGCACGCCGGAGATCGATGCCGGTGCGGCCGCGGTCGCCAGGCTGCCGCGTGTTCGCGAGGTGTTGATCGAGCAGCAGCGGGCGTTGGGCGCCGGCGGCGGGGTGGTCATGGAAGGGCGGGACATCGGGACCGTCGTGTTCCCCAACGCCGACGTCAAGGTGTACCTGGACGCGTCGCCAGAGGAACGCGCGCGACGCCGCGCGCACGATCCGGCGCATTCAGCGGGTCGCGGCGTGACGGCAGTGAAGGATGTTGCGACCGCGCTGGAAGCGCGCGACCTGAGCGACCGCACGCGCGCGGCGTCGCCACTCACCCGGGCCGCGGATGCCGAGGTCGTGGACACGACCGGCCTCTCGGTGGACGAGGCGATCGCACGGGTGCTCGCCATCGTCGAAGACCAGTACCGTAGTCCGTAGTCCGTAGTCCGTAGTCCGTAGTCCGTCGAAGTTCGTCGAAGTTTGGCTGGATGACTTTCGAGCCACGAGCTACGGACCACGAACTACGGACCACGAACTACGTGCAGCGTTCAGTCTCGGTCGCGATAGTCTTCGGACGACGCGGGATCGAGCTCCCAGCGGTGGCGATCGCGGTCCGTGATCTTGTCCGATCCGCGCAGTTCCTCGTTGTCCTGATACTCGACCCCGAGCGCCTTGGCAATATCCTCCACGCGATCCTGATCCGGGGTCGGGTTGTCGCCTCCGGGCGCCTCGTCGCCGACCGCATACGCGTCTTCCCAATCGGCGTCGACGTCGCCGCCCGTCAGCTCGGGACCGGTCTCGTTGTGCTCGAGAATCGCCTCGCGCATCTCGCGGCGGCCGCTGCGTGCGGCTGAGGGCGCGCGGTCGAGGTCGAGGCTGGATGGCGGGGTCGGGATGTTCCCTTCGACTTCCTTCAGCTGCTTGCGCGCCCGGTCGAGGGAGGGTGCCCGTCGCGGGGCCATGGCCACCGGTGCCGCGGCCCGGGCGGGGGCTTTTCGCTTCGTGGCGACGGTCGCGGCCTTGCGCGCAGGCCGTCTCGCCGTGGCGCGCTTTTTCGCGGGGCGCGCGGATCGTTTCGGCGCCGCTACCTTCTTCCGGCTTTTGGTCTTGACGGTGCGTGTGCGTTTGCGAGCCTTCGGTTTCGAGCTGCGGGAAGCGGCCGGACGTTTCTTCGCCTGTTTCTTGGCCATATCCATCCTTTTGTGTCGGTTGTTCGCGCGGGAAACCGGGCTCGACCGGGTCCTGCTGAGCTCTCCACCTGAGGTTGACGACGTGGCTCTAAGTGATGTATCTTCTACTGCTTATCGCAAATCCAAGGCGATGCATCCTACAGCCCGCCGGAGCTGAGATCCCGGCAGCACGATCGAGGAGGACCCGTTACGCATGGCAACACACAATCCGCAGCACAACAAATCACAAGGAGGTGGCATCACTGGGATCGCTGACAAGTCATCGGGTTTCTCCCCGCTAGACGATCAGATCGATCCGCAAGAGTATGCGCGCCTTCTGGACCTTTACGATAGCAGCTTCCGCAACATCGCGGAAGGCGAGGTCGTGAAGGGCACCGTCCTCAAAGTGACGCCATCCGAAGTCATCGTGGACGTCGGCTACAAGTCGGAAGGCATCATCCCAATCGATGAGTTCGTGGACGAGACCGGCCAGGTGTCCGTCCAGCCCGGCGACACCGTCGACGTCCTGCTCGAGCGCACCGAGGACCGTGAAGGCTACGTCGTCCTCTCGCGCGAGAAGGCCGAGAAGATGAAGATCTGGGACGAGGTCGAGAAGGCCTATGCAGAGCGCAAGGTCGTCATCGGCCGCGTCATCGAACGCATCAAGGGCGGCCTTGCCGTCGACATCGGCGTGCGCGCGTTCCTGCCGGGCTCGCAGATCGACGTGCGCCCGGTGCGCAACCTCGATGCCCTGCGCGGCCAGGAGCTGCGCATGCGCGTCATCAAGGTCAACAAGAAGCGCGGCAACATCGTGCTGTCCCGCAAGGTGCTCCTCGAAGAGGAGAACGCGGAGAAGAAGAAGCACACGCTCGACACGCTCGCCGAGGGCAAGGTGCTCACGGGCGTCGTCAAGAACATCACCGACTACGGCGCGTTCATCGATCTGGGTGGCATCGACGGCCTGCTGCACATCACCGACATGTCGTGGGGGCGCGTGTCGCACCCGTCGGAGCTGTTCAAGGTCAACGACGACATCGACGTGATCGTGCTCAAGTACGATCCGGCGACCGAGCGCGTCTCGCTCGGCCACAAGCAGCTGAAGAACGATCCGTGGTCGAACGTGATCGAACGCTATCCGGTCGGCGCGCGGATGAGCGGCAAGGTCGTCAGCCTGACCGACTACGGCGCGTTCGTCGAGCTCGAGCCGGGCGTCGAAGGCCTGATCCACGTCTCGGAGATGTCGTGGAGCAAGCGCGTCAAGCATCCGTCGAAGATTCTCAACGTCGGCGACACGGTGGAAGCCATGGTGCTGGGCGTCGATCCCAGCGCGCGGCGGATCTCGCTCGGCCTCAAGCAGGTCGAGAGCAATCCGTGGCACGAGCTGACCGAGAAGTATCCGATCGGGACCACGATCACCGGCAAGGTGCGGAACCTCACCGAGTTCGGCGCGTTCGTCGAGGTCGAGGAGGGCATCGACGGCCTGATCCACATCTCGGACATGTCCTGGAGCAAGCGGCTGAAGCACCCGTCGGAGGTGCTGAAGAAGGGCGACACGGTCGAGGCGATGGTGCTCAACATCGACGCCGAGAACCAGCGCCTCTCGCTCGGGCTGAAGCAGTTGCAGACCGACGTCTGGGACGAGTTCTTCACGCAGCATCACGTGCGTGACGTCGTCGAAGGGAAGGTCGTGCGCGTGACCAACTTCGGCGCGTTCGTCGAGCTGGCCGAAGGGATCGAAGGGCTGATCCACGTGTCGGAGTTCGACGACTCGCAACATGCCGGGAAGGAAGACAAGCTCGAACTGAAGGTCGGCGAAACCTACCAGATGAAGATCATCAAGCTGATTCCGGCCGAACGGAAGATCGGCCTGAGCATTCGCGCGCTGAAGAACGACGAGTTCCGCGCCGACTGGGAGGCGTATTCCGAATCGACCGGCCGTCCTGAAGTGACACTGGGAGATCACTTCAAGCATCAGCAGTAAGAAACGTGCTTGTACGTGCCGACGTGCTTCACGTGCCACGTGCGTGATTCCGCGATGCAGCTCGTTGCTGCGTTGCACGTAGCACGCCCGACGTGAACGTCGGGCACGTCACAGGTGAGCGACATCGGCGTGAACCGCACTCGGGTCGTCGATTACAAAAGGGGACCAACATGAACACCGGCGGCAGCATGACCAAGGCGGAGCTCGTCGAGGAAGTTTCGCGAGTCTCCGACCTTACCAAGAAGCACTCCGAAGTCATCGTCGACACCGTCTTCAAGAGCATCATCGACGCGTTGCACCGCGGCGAGAAGATCGAGCTGCGCGGCTTCGGAAGCTTCCGGCTGCGTCGTCGTGAGCCGCGCAAGGGACGCAATCCCAAGACGGGGGACAAGGTGGACGTCCCGCCGAAGAAGGTGCCGTACTTCAAGCCAGGCAAAGAGCTCAAGGAGCTCATCAACCGCGAGCCCGACAGTTCCTCCCCTGCGCCAGCCCCGTCGGGCGCGCTGCCGCAGGAGCCGGATCCGAACGCCGCTGGAGTTTGAGGAGCGCGGGACTTCAGTCCCGCGTCAGCGACGCGGAGCTGAAGCTCTCGCGCTCCGTTTATGGATCATCTTTGGTCGCCCTGGCGACTCGACTACGTGACCAGCACCGGCACGACGACCGATTGTGTGTTTTGCGACGCGCTCGCCGGCGGGCAGGACTCACTCGTCGTCTTCCGCGGCCAGACCTGTTTCGTCATCCTCAACAAATTCCCGTATAACAACGGCCACCTGATGGTGGTGCCGAACCGCCACGTCGCCTCGCTTGCCGGCGCGACCGAAGCCGAGCTGTGTGAGCTGATCGAGCTCGCGCGGCGGGCAGAAGTCGCGTTGACTGAGGCGTACGGGCCGCACGGCATGAACATGGGGATCAACATCGGCAAACCGGCCGGCGCCGGCGTGCTCGATCACGTCCATCTGCATGTCGTGCCTCGCTGGAACGGCGACACCAACTACATGACCGTTGTAGGCGAGACACGGGTTCTGCCGGAGGAGCTCTTCAGGACTGCCGACCGGCTTCGCCCCCTCTTCGAACGGCTGTCGCCCTAAACGACCCATCTCCTCAGAAAGCGCAACGGCATGATTCTCGAGCTCACCGACGACCAGAAAGCCTGGCAACAGGAGGTCCAGAAGTTCGCCGCAAGCCGCGTCGCCCCAAGGGCGGCTGCCATCGACACAACCGGGGAATTTCCGCTCGATTTGGTCAAGGAGGCGGCGAAGCTGGGGCTCATGTGCGTCACGATTCCCACCACGTGGGGTGGCGCGGGGCGTGACTATGTGAGTTACGCGCTTGGCGTCGAAGCGATCGCCAAAGCCAGCTCCGTGCTGGCCGTGATCGCGAGCGTCAACAACTCCCTCGTCGCCGAGCCGATCGCCGAATTCGGCAGCGACTCGCAGAAACAGAGCTGGCTGCGGAAGCTCGCCAGCGGCGAATCGCTCGGCGCTTTTGCGCTCTCGGAAGAACAGGCCGGGTCCGACGCCGCGAATCAACAGACCGTTGCCAGGCTCGACGACCGTGGCTACACGATCAGCGGCCGCAAGGTCTGGGTTGCCAACGCCGAGGCCGCGGAAGTCGTCGTGGTGTTTGCGGCGACGCAGCCGGGCAGCCGCGGCCGCGGGATCAGTGCGTTTCTCGTGCCGATGGATACGCCAGGGCTCACGCGCCTCTCGTCGGCGGATTCACTGGGCGTACGCGGACTGGGGTGCATGGATCTCGAGCTGAAGAACGTTCAGGTGCCGGCTGATGCGTTGCTCGGCAACCCCGGCCAGGGCTTTCACATCGCGATGTGGGCTCTCGATGGCGGGCGCGTTGCGATCGCGGCTCAGGCGCTCGGGGTGGGCGATGCGGCGCTCGAGCAGGCACTCGAGCACGCCAGGAATCACACCGCGTTCGGTCAGCCTATCGGCAACTACCAGGCGATCCAGTGGATGCTCGCCGACATGGCAACCGAGCTCGACGCTGCCCGGATGCTGACCATGAAGGCCGCCGACGCGCGTCAGCGCCAGGCCGATCCGCGGCTCGACGCCGCGATGGCCAAACTGTACGCGTCAGAGGCGGCGCATCGCGCCGCCGACAAGGCGATGCAGATCCTCGCGTCCAAGGGCTACCGTCGCGGCTCGGTGGTCGAACGGCTGTTCCGAGACGTTCGCGCAACAGAGATCTACCAAGGCACTTCGGAAGTTCAACGAATGGTGATCGCCGAAGAAATACTTGAGTAGGCCCGACCTTAAGGTCGGGCGTTGGGAGTAACCCCGTGCCTTCGCGGAGGCGGTTAGGTCGGGCGTGTTGGAAATCAACACCAGCGTCGATTCATCCCCTGCAGGTCCCCATCTTGCAGAGTTTCCGTGCGCAGGAGGGACCAGCATGCCAGACGCAACCTACGCCTCACGATTGCGGTATCTCGACGCCCACGATGTGAACGACTCCGTCGTAGATTTCGACGGAATGGAAGTTCGCGGCCTCAACGACGAGGAGCTCGGCCATATCGACGGCTTCATCGTCGACGCGATCAACCGGCGCGTGTACTACGCGGTGGTCGATGCGGGCGGCTGGTTCAGCTCGAAGCGCTTTCTGCTTCCGATCGGGCACGCGCGGCTCGACCGCATCAGCAATACCATCAACGCCGACGTGTCGCGTGACGCGTTGAAGTCCTACCCGCGATACAACGAGGAGCAGTTCAGCGCGCTGTCAGACGACGACCTGCGAGCGTTCGAGCGCACGACCGCTGACGCATGTTGTCCGGGTGATCCGCTGGGTGACGTCGCGGTTGGCGCCTGGCACTACGACAGTCGCCGCCACTACCGTCAGCCGGATTGGTGGCGCGAGGACACCTATGTGGTCGAGCGTCTGCGTCCTGTGAACACGCGCGAAGCAGGCGTGGTCGCGCGCGAGACTGGCGCAGCAGCTCCAGCCGGGCAGCGAGCCGGGCGCTCGGCGGGCAGTTTCTCACGCAGCGAGCGCGATGAGATCGTCGCTCGCGAAGGTGATGACGTCAGCCCGCACTACGGCGGCCGCGCACAGCCTGGGGACATTCTCGGTATCGAAACCGGCGGCGAGACGACCAACGTCGGCGACACCGCCGAGGATGAAAACGAGCGGCGCCGCGCGGCTGAACGGTCGGCGCCACGGGAGGAGCCGAGAAAGCCCGGGCGCTGAGCGCCAGGACTAGCCGAGAAGCTGTTTCGCGATGGTCTGGAGCTGCAGGTTCGACGTGCCTTCGTAAATCTGCCCGATCTTCGCGTCGCGGAACAGTTTCTCGACCGGGTATTCCTTGACGAAGCCGTTCCCGCCGAACAGGTTCACGGCGAGCGACGAGACGCGCTCGGCGACCTCCGACGACAGGATCTTGCAGATGGCCGCTTCCTGAAGGAATGGACGGCCGGCATCTCGGAGGCGTGCGGCGTTGTAGACCGTCAGCTTCGCCGCTTCGACGTCGACAGCGGCTCTCGCGAGCTGATGCTGCACCGCCTGGAACTCGGCGATCGCTTTCCCGAACTGCTTCCGCTCCTTCGTGTAGGCAATCGTGTGATCGAGCGCACCCTCCGCGAGTCCGACCATCTGCGCGCCAATCCCGATGCGCCCTTCGTTGAGCGTTTCGATAGCGACCTTGTAGCCCTTGCCGAGCTCGCCCAGCACGTTCGCGCGCGGCACGCGGCAGTCTTCGAAGATCAGTTCGCACGTGCTGCTCGCACGGATGCCCAGCTTGTCTTCCTTCTTGCCGACCGTGAATCCGCTGGCCCCGCGTTCGACGAGGAACGCTGTGATTCCCTTGTATCCCGCGTCGGGATTGAGCGTCGCAAAGACGATGAACAGGTCGGCCTCGTTGCCGTTCGTGATCCACAGTTTGCGGCCTGTCAGTACGTAGCCGTCGCCGTCCTCGCGCGCGCGTGTCGTGAGCGCGAAGGCGTCGCTGCCCGATCCCGCCTCCGACAGCGCGTATCCGCCGACGACGGATGACGCGAGCTTCGGGAGGTAGCGGCGCTTGACGTCGTCGTTGCCCCAGCGGAGGAGCGCGTTGATGACGAGCGTGTTTTTGTACGTCCACGAGCACGCCGATTGAGGGGTCGACTCGCGAGAACTCTTCGACCGCGAGGACGGAATGAAAGAAGCGGCCGCCGGCGCCGCCATAGGTCTCGGGAACCTCGATGCCCATGACACCGAGCTCGAACAGCTGATCGACGAGGCTGCGCGGGATCTTCGCGTGCTCGTCCATTTCGCGGACCAGCGGGCGAACGCGGGCGTCGGCGAACTGCCGCACGCTGTCGCGGAAAATGATCTCGTCCTCCGCCAGGACGGTGAGCGGCTGAGCGTAGTCGGCGGTCTGCTGAGTCACGGGATCGATCCTCCTGAACTTCTCGAAACGCTAATGTTATCATCCAGGGAGCGAGCCGCCCGCCTTCGCGCGCGCACTGATCGAGCGCGCTCTGGCGAGGCCTCGCCGGAGCTTGTCGCCGGAACCGCCCGCGACAAGCGGAGGCCGGCCCGCTCGGGCCTGACGTCTAATGCTTATGCGGATCAAAGGCACCCGTTTGCTCCCTCGCCTCGCGCGAACCGCAGGCGCTTCCTTCCTCGTGCTGGCAGCGGCGATGGCTATATCCTTCGCGGTCCCAAGGGGCGCGGAGCGACCAGTCGGCGCAGTCGGCGCAGCAACCGCCGGCACAGCAACCGCCGGCACAGCAGAAGCCCCCTGCTCAACAGCCGCCGGCGCAACAGCAGCCGCCGACTCAGCAGGATCCGGACCGCCCGCAGCAGCCAACCTTCCGGACCGGTATCAATTTCGTGCGCGTCGACGTCATCATCTCGGGCCGCGATGGTGAGCCGGTTCTCGACCTGAAGCCGGAAGAGTTCAGCATCGAGGAAGACGGGAAGCCGCAGAAGGTCGAGTCGTTCCAGGTCATCAAGATCGATCCGATCGCGCAGCAGATCGAAGGGCCGACGAACAGGGAGCCCACCTCGCCCTCCGAGGAGCGCCGCGAGGCGCAGCGCCCGGACGTGCGGCTGTTCATCATCCTGCTCGACGACTACCACGTGCGCCGCGGCAACGACATGGTCGTGCGCAAGCCGCTCATCGACTTCATTCAGAACCAGCTCGGGCCGGCGGATATGGTCGCCCTGATGTATCCGCTCACGCCGGTGACGGATCTCACGTTCACGCGCAACCGCGACAGCCTCACGCGAGCGATCGAGAAGTTCGAAGGCCGCCGTTTCAATTACAACCCGCGCAACGAGTTCGAGGAAAACTACGCCTACTATCCGGCGGCGGCGGTCGAGAAGATCCGCAACGACGTCACGCTCAGCGCGCTGGAAGGCGCGACGGTGAAGCTGGCCGGCATGCGCGAAGGACGCAAGTCAATCATCCTGGTCAGCGAAGGCTTCACGGCGATGTTGCCGCCGCAGTTGAACGATCCCGTCGCGGCCATGCCCGGCTTCAACAACCCCGCGCGAAACAATCCGAACCTGCAGAACGACGAACGAGCCGAGTTCAGGGCATCGACCGAGATGTTGTCCGATCTCGAGGAAGTGTTCCGGGAAGCGAATCGGAACAACACGTCGATTTACGCCGTCGATCCGCGCAGGCCTGGCAGCCTTCGAGTACGACATCAACCAGGGCGTCGGTCTCCAGACCGATCGGCGCTATCTCGAGAACTCGCTCGACACGCTGCAGTGTGCTCGCCGCCAACACCGATGGCAGCGCGATCATCAATCGCAACGACCTTGCGGCGGGGATGAAGCAGATCATCAGGGACGCGAGCGGCTACTATCTGCTGGGCTACAACTCCACGGAATCACCTACCGACGGCAAGTTTCACCAGATCAAGGTCAAGGTGACGCGTCGAGGCGTCGATGTGCGTCACAGGAAGGGTTACTGGGCCTATACGGCTGACGACGCCGCGCGCGCGACGGCGTCGCCAGCAGCGGAAGCGCCACCGGCGGTCACCAAGGCGCTGGCCGAGCTCGCCGAACCACCGCGCGGACGCTCAGCACGATTCTGGGTCGGCACGTCGCGAGGCGAAAACGGGCGCACCGCGGTGACGTTCGTCTGGGAGCCGACCGCCCTGGCCCCGGGCGAGAAGCGGACACCCGCTGATACGCCCGCGCGTGTCGCGCTGACCGCGATCTCGCCGGATGGGCGACCCGTGTTCCGCGGAAAAGTGGAGTCGACGAGCGACGGCGATGGGACGGCCGCTGTGACGAAAACCACAGGCGCCAAGACCACGTTCGAGGCGCCGCCAGGTCAGGTCCAGATGCGCATCGTGGTGGAGGGCGCCGACGGTCAGGTGCTCGATTCCGCGACCCGCGATCTCACGCTGCCCGACTACTCGACCGTGCAGGTATCCTTCGGCACGCCACAGGTCTTCAGAGCGCGCACACCGCGCGATCTGCAGACGCTGAAGACCAGCGCCAACGCCGTGCCGTCGGCTGATCGTCAATTCACGCGCACCGATCGGGCATTCCTGCGCGTGCAGGCGTTCGCGCCTGGCACAGATACGCCCGCAGTCACCGCGCGCCTCCTCAACAACAAGGGCGCGTTCATTGCGGACCTGGCCGTCCAGTCGGCGACCCCAGGGGCAGCCGAGATGGATCTGCCGCTCGGCAATCTTGCCGCGGGAGACTACCTCATCGAGCTGAACGCCAAAACCTCCACCGGCACCGCACAGGAACTGGTCGCTTTCAAAATAGGACGTTGAGACGTGCGACGTGCGACGTGCGACGTGCTGCACGTGCTGACGTGCTCAGGGGCAAAGTGCCTATGTGCTAGGTGCCCTGATTCGCGCAGGGACGGCGCCTTTGCACGTCAGCACGTCGCACGTGCGCACGTCAGGCACGTAGCACGTCGGCACGTCAGCACGTGCGCCCCGCCCCGTCGTTTCCTGAATCGTCATCAGAGGAGGCGAGATGCTGGTCAGCCGTATCACTCCGGGCCCGCCGCTGTCCCCGTACATTCAGCAGATCCTCGAGTCGGTCTGTTTGAAAAACCCTGCCGAGCCCGAGTTCCATCAGGCGGTCGAAGAAGTCCTCGAGAGCCTCGACCTCGTGATGGCCCGTCGTCCCGATTACCGCGAGGCGCGGATCCTCGAGCGATTCGTCGAGCCGGAACGTGTCGTGATGTTCCGTGTGGCCTGGCAGGACGACAGCGGGCGGGTGCAGGTCAACCGTGGCTTCCGGGTCCAGATGAACAGCGCCATCGGGCCCTACAAAGGCGGACTGCGCTTTCACCCGACGGTGACGCTGAGCGTGTTGAAGTTTCTCGCATTCGAGCAGGTACTCAAGAACTCGTTGACGACGCTGCCGATGGGCGGCGGCAAGGGTGGGTCCGACTTCGAGCCGAAGGGCCGGAGCGACAACGAGGTGATGCGGTTTTGTCAGAGCTTCATGATCGAGCTGCGGCGGCACATCGGTCCTGATACCGACGTGCCGGCCGGTGACATTGGCGTAGGTGGCCGCGAGATCGGCTATCTGTACGGACAATACAAGCGCTTGAACAACGAGTTCACCGGCGTGCTGACGGGGAAGGGCCTGAATTGGGGCGGATCGCTCATCCGGCCTGAAGCCACCGGCTACGGCGCGGTGTATTTCACGGCGGAGATGCTCGCCACGCGGAACGAGTCGCTCGAGGGGAAGACGTGCATCGTGTCGGGCAGCGGGAACGTCGCGCAATACACGATCGAGAAGCTGATCGATCTCGGCGCGCGCGCGATCACCGCGTCCGATAGCGATGGCTACATCTACGACGAGGCAGGATTCGACCGCGAGAAACTGGCGTTCCTGATGGAACTGAAGAACGTTCGCCGCGGCCGTATCCGCGAATACGCGGAGCGCTTCAAGGGCGTCACCTACACCGCGCTCTCGGATACGAATACCGACTTCAACCCCATCTGGCGGCACCGTGCAGAGTGCGCATTCCCGAGTGCCACGCAGAACGAGATCAATGCGAAGGACGCGTCAAACCTGATCGGCAACGGTGTGATGGCTGTCGCCGAGGGAGCGAATATGCCGTGCACGCCCGACGCGGTACGGCTGTTCGTGGACGCCAAGGTGCTCTACGCACCCGGCAAGGCGGCGAACGCCGGCGGCGTCGCCACGTCGGGCCTGGAGATGTCGCAGAACAGCGCGCGCATGTCGTGGACGCGTGAGGAAGTCGACCGGCGGCTGCACGGGATCATGTGCGCCATCCACCGCGCCTGCCGCGACACAGCCCAGGAATACAACGTGCCCGGCAACTACGTGCACGGCGCCAACATCGCCGGCTTCATCAAAGTCGCCGACAGCATGTTGGAGCAGGGGCTTGTCTGACGACAACTCCCAACCTCCAACTCCAACTCTCAAAGCAGAGCCGATCGAGCGCGAATGCGGCGTAATGCAGATTGCGCACGCACTCTCTTCGGCCGCAGTTCTCAGCTTGAAGGCGCGTAGTCGTCGCGCATCTCGTGAACAGGAAAGCGCGGCCCCGGCGGTCTCGTTACTCGTATCGCAAAGCCACAATGGGATCGACCCGCGTCGCCCGCAACGCCGGAAGATAACTTGCGGCCAAGGCCACACCTGCGAGCAGGGCCGGCGCCGCCGCGAACGTCAGTGGGTCCAGCGGAGCCGTTCCAAAAAGCAGCCCCGCGATGACTCGTACCAAGACCAGAGACCCCGCGAGCCCCAAACACGTACCCGCACCGATCAGCGCCGCGGCCCGGCTGAGCACCAGCCGCAACACCTCGGCTCGCGTCGCTCCCATGCTCACCCGGATGCGCGAACTCGCGCGTTCGCTGAATCACCAGGTAGTTCATCACCCCGTAGATTCCTATCGACGCCATCACCAGTGCGAGCATCGAGAACACCGCCAGGATCACCGTGCGGAAACGTGGCTGCGCTACCGACCCCGATACCAGTTGCTTCATTGTCTGGATCCGGTCCACGGGGATCGCCCGATCGATCGCCGCAACGGCCCCGCGTAGCTCTCCCGCGGCAGCACCGGTATCGAGCGCCGTTCGGACCACGATGGTGGGGCCACTCTCGGTATTGGGCGCCTGCTCCATCGGCACGTACATCTCGGGCTTCGTCTCCCCGTCCAGTCCCTCGTGCAGTACATTCGCCCACCACTCCGATCACCGTGCGCCATGTCTCCGCTCCAAACTGCAGACGCCTGCCGATCGGGTCTTGCTCTCCCCAATACTCGCGCGCCATCGATTCGTTGATCACGGTGACCCAGGGCGAATCCGCCGTATCCGCCGGCGTAAAGGATCGGCCGCGCAGCACCGGAATCCCGATCGTCTCGAAATAGCCCGCGCTCGCCGGGCGGTACTTCGCCATGTTGTACATCCCAACCGGCAGCGGTGGTCGGCCTTCGACGATGAACGACCACCCGTTGTCCAAAGCGCTGAGCGGCAGGTACATCGCCAACCCGGCGGATTGCACGCCCGGCTTTCTGCTCAGGGTCTCCAGCAGTTCGCGTTCGAAGGCGGCGATCCTTCGGTTATCGGGATACCGCGATCTTGGTAGCGACAAGCGCGCGGTCAGGATTCTATCCGCGCGGAACCCCGGCGAGACGTGCGTCAGCGCCCAAAAGCTCTTCGCCATCAGACCGGCGCCGATGAGAAGAATGATCGCGAGCGAAATTTGCGCCACGGCCAGTACGTTCCGCAGGCGGCTGTGAGATGCACCAGCGACGCGAGAGCTCTGTTTCAGCGATTCCCCCGCGCTGATGCGCCTCATGCCGACCAACGGACCCAATCCGAAGAGAATCCCAGTCGCCAACGAAATCAGCGCGGTGAACGCCAGTATTCGCACGTCTCCGGCCATGCCCGCCGCACGCGACAGGTCGGGAGGCAGATGCGGAGCGAGGGCGGCAGTCACACCCAGCGCGACGAGAAGGCCCGCGGTCCCGCCGATGCCGGCCAACAACAGACTCTCCGTCAGAAGTTGTTGGGCGAGCCGCCCGTGGCTTGCACCGAGCGCGACCCGAACCGCCATCTCTGTTTGGCGCGCCGCCGCTCGGCTCAACAGGAGATTCGCGACATTCGCGCAAGCGATCAGCAGCACCAGTCCGACCGCGCCAAGAAGCATCCGCAGTGGCCCGCGAACGGTCGCCGTGACCCGGTCGGCCAGCGAAACGGCGGCGATGCCCCTGTCGCGGTTGTTGTCGCGGATACACCCGCGCCATGTTCGCCGCTATCAGATCGAGTTCCGCCTGGGCCTGCGCCAGTGTCACGCCTGGCGCGAGCCGCGCGATCACACGTAACGTATGCGAGCCGCGCTGCAGTCGTCTGGGGATCGAGCGCGAGCGGAGCCCAAATGTCGGCTTGGCTGCGCGCCTGGAAATCTGCCGCCGTGCTCCCGAACTGAAAATCCGCCGGCAGCACACCGACGACCGTGTAGCTGTCGTCGTTCAGCGTGATGGCCTTGCCCACGATGTCGCGGTCCGCGCCGAATCGATCCCGCCATGCCGGGTAGCTTAGAATTGCGACACGATTCCGGCCAGGCCGATCCTCTTCCGGAAGAAAATTGCGGCCCAGCATGAACCGGACGCCTAATACAGAAAAGAAACTCGACGAAACGTCCCCTCCGGCCAACCGCGACGCCTCGCTCCGTCCGCCGAGAATGAAACTGGACGCGAAGCTGGAGGCACGCACCGCCGCCATCCCGCTGAACGACCGGCTCGCGTCACGCCAATCCACAAAATTCGCCGGCGCCACGTCGCTCAGCGTTCCGTCCCGCTGCCGTTCCCAAAGCGTCACGATGCGACTCGGCTCGGCATAGGGCAACGGCTTGAACAACACCGCATAGCACACGCTGAAAATCGCCGTATTCGCGCCGATCCCGAGCGCCAGCGTCACCACGGCCGCCGCCGCGAAGCCGCGATTCTTTCGAAGCATCCGGAGCGCATAGGTCAGATCGGCGCGGAGCGACTCGATGGCCGGGAAGACTTGCATGTCCCTCCGCTCTTCGTTCAACAACGTGATATTGCCGAACTGCCGACGTGCCGCAAGCGTGGCGGCTTCTGATCGTCATGCCCTGCCGTCGGTAGCGTTCCGTCAGCAATCTGACGTGCTCGTCGATCTCCGTCTGAAACTCCGTGTCGCGCGATTCGTTGCGAACTGTGCCGAGAATCCGCGCCCACAGTTTCAGAAGCTTGCGGATCATCGCTTCTGGCTCGCGAGCCGCAGCACGCGGCCGATCACGCCGGAAATCCGCTCCCAGTCCTCCGTCTCTTTCGCGAGTTGCTTGAGGCCGCTCTTCGTAATCGAATAATATTTCGCCTTCCGGTTGTTCTCTGAAGCGCCCCACGCCGCCGCAATCCATCCCTCATGCTGTAGTCGCAAGAGCGAGGTATACACTGTGCCTTCGTTCAAATGAAGCACGTGCTTCGCTCAACTGCTCCAGCCGGCGGGCGATCCCGAATCCGTGCAGCGGACCCATCGCGTGCAGCGTCTTCAAAATCATCAGGTCGAGCGTGCCCTGCAGAACTTCCGATGTTTTGTGGCCATCACTCTTTCCTTTGGACATTGCAAAGAAGATAGCCGGTCTCATTTGGAATGTCCATAGGGTAGCAGAACAGGTGCGCTCAGCGATGAGGCGCAACAGCTTGCCATCGCGCCTTCGGGCCCGCAACGACAGAGCCGATCTATACTCAATCTTCGATCTCCGCCCAAGCAACGGAGGTATGGAACCCGTGTCCAACCGAAATTGTAGGACGTCTGTGGCAGACGCCGTCGAACCCGCAACGTGTTACAGAAGCGCCATACATACGAAGATGGCATGAAGGATCTTCGCTTCGCCCTTCGTCAACTGCGCTACGCTCCAGCGTTCACGGTTACGGCGCTGGCCACGATTGCGATCTGTCTCGGAGCGAACCTCGCGATTTTCGCGGTGATTGATGCCATTCTGCTCCGTTCGCTTCCGTTTCCGCAATCCGATCGGCTGGTAGCGATCTTCAACACCTATCCGAAAGCCGGGGTCGAGCGCGACGGCTCCTCGTTGACGAATTACTACGAACGGCGCGGCAATCTTCCGGGCTTCTCGAGCCTGTCCATCTTTCGGTACGGCACCGAAGTCGTAGGCGAGACCGGCTCGACCCAGCAGGAAAAGGTCATGCGCATCTCTCCTGACTTTTTTACGACGCTTGGCACCGGCCCGGTGATGGGGCGCAGCTTCGACGAGGCGGAGACGATCACTCCGATTGAGAACCACGGAGCGGCCATCTTGACCGACGCCTACTGGCGCCAGCGCCTCAATTCGGATCCGCACGTTCTCGGCCGGGAACTTCGCGTGAACGGAGCGCCAAGAAAGATCGTCGGCGTCTTGCCTCCTGACTTCCGCTTCCTCTCCTCGGAAGCGCGGATCTTCCTGCCGTTAACGTCCAGGTTGGAGCAACGGACTCCGCAACAGCGCCATTCCGGCGGCGGCGGCACTCACATGATTGCGAGATTGAAACCGGGGGTGACGGTCGCCGAAGCACAATCACAGATCGACGCGCACAACGCCGGCGTCGAGAAAGACAATCCCCGAGCGACGATGATGGCTGAGGCCGGCTTCCGCTCGCCGGTGCTTCCACTCCATGTCGATCACGTGCGCTCGATCCGTCCGACCCTTTTGTTGATGCAGGGCAGTGCGTTGTTCCTTCTGGTTATGGGCGCGGTCAATCTGGTCAATCTGCTGCTCATTCGCGCGAGCAGTCACATGAAGGACATGGCGATCCGCCGATCGATGGGCGCGAGCCGCTGGCATGTGGTGAGTCAGGTGATGGTTGAGACGCTCCTGCTCACCGCACTTGGCGGATTGCTCGGGCTTGTGGTGGGCGCCTCGGGAATTCGGCTGCTTGAAGTTCTTGGTGCGGATCGCTTGCCGCTCGGGTCGCGCATTGCGTTCGATGGCAGGCTGGCCGCGACTGGCCTCGCTGGCGCGGTTGTTCTGGGAGTCGTCATCGCGGTGCCGATCGCGTGGTTCAACCTGCGCAGCCATCTCGAGAATGCGCTCCGATCGGAATCACGCACGGGCACGGTCAGTCGCGCCGCTCAGCGCCTTCGCCAAGGATTTATTGTCGCGCAAATCGCGCTCGCGTTTGTTCTGCTTGCGGGTGCGGCGCTGCTTGGGCTGAGCCTGAAAAACGTGATGGCCGTTTCTCCAGGCTTTCGCCCCGATCACGTGCTCATCGGACAATTCACCCTCCCTTATGGTCGTTTTCCGGGCGGATCACCCCAACGCGTCGCGGTCCTCGATCGCTTACTGGAAGCAATCGGGCAACAGCCGGGGGTTGCCGCGGTCGGAACGATCACAAACGTTCCGCTGAGCGGCGACAACGGCAAGACCGCGATTACGCCCAAGGGATATGTACCGCAGCCGGGCGAATCGCCGCAGGGTCACTATTTCTATGGCATCACCGGCGACTACTTCTCGGCCCTCGGCATTCCGTTGCGCGAAGGACGGTTCCTGACGTCAGCAGATTCTCACCGCCCCGAGCGGGTCTGTGTCGTGGATGAAGATTTCGCCCGGCGTTACTGGCCAAAGGGCGATGCGCTCGGTCAACGCGTGTTTCAAGGCAGCGATTCAGACGACGCACTACCGTTCACCGTTGTCGGCGTCGTCGGCGCGGTAAAACAAGCGGAGCTCACGGAACCGCAGGGGCAGGGTGCCGTTTACGTGCCTTACCACTATCGAGACACCAACGTCTTCGTGGTGACGCGCACGAGCCAGCGCTCGGAAGCGTTTGCCGATTCGCTGCGACAATTGGTGCGCGCAACCGATCCGGAGCTGGCGATCGATGACATCCGGTCGATGGATACGCGCATCGCGGAGAGCCTCATCGCGCGCCGCTCTCCGGTCGTGCTGGCTGGGATCGTCGCCGGCATCGCGCTGCTCCTGGCGGCCGTTGGAACATACGGCGTCCTCAGTTACACCATGGCTCAACGCCGGCGCGAAATCGGCGTTCGCATGGCGCTTGGTGCGCAGACGCACCACATTCGGACGCAATTCCTCTCGTTGGGCCTGCGACTGCTCGCGGCAGGGATTCTCCTCGGTGTGATGGGTGCGTGGGCCGTCGGAAAGGGCATGGAGGGCGTCCTCTTCGGCGTGCCCAAGCTTCACCTCGCCACTCTTTTTGGGACCGCGCTTGTCATGACCGCCGTGTCACTCGTCGCCTGCCTCATCCCCGCGCGTCGTGCGTCGCGAGTCGACCCTATGATTGCGCTGCGCGCCGAATAAGGCGGGTGGTTCCTCGAGCCTGACACTCCCTGAATGTGAGCGGCCAGGTGCCCAATGAGCCCATGCCATCGGGAGGTCCGCGATAAAGTCTCGACACTGGCTGAGCAGGATCGCTCTTGGGGCCCCCCTTTCACCTCGGATGCCCTGGGCGAGCGTAGCGAGTCCAAGGGCCGCCCCTTCCTTACGCGCAACGTTCAAACCTTTTTCGGCCCCGCGCGTGTCTAACGCACATGTCTATGTCTATACCGATAGGGATAAACTGACGGTCCATGCCAGCCGGAAAGTCTCCCGTGCCCGCCCCGCTCGAGCCGCACTGGTTCCAGATCTTGCTCGCGCTCGCCGACCGCGACCTGCACGGCCTCGCGGTCATGAACGACGTCCTGGAACGCACCGGCGGTCGCATGCGGTTATGGCCCGGGATGCTCTACCGCGCGCTCGGACGATTGGCCGACATGAATCTGGTCGTCGAGATCGAGCCGCCCGACGGTGCGGCGGCAGCGGGCGGACGGCCGCGGTTCTTCCGCATCACCGCCGCCGGGCGACGCGCGTGCGCCGCCGAAGCCGAGCGGCTCGCCGGATTCGTCGAGGTCGCCAGACGCAAGAAGCTGCTGAAAGCCTGACCCGATGCCACACTCAGCGTCCTTCTTCATTCGGCTGCTGCTTCGCGCGTATCCGCCGCACCTGCGGCAGCGTGAGGCGGACGTGCTGGAGGCGGCCTGCGTCGAATGCCTCGCGCGCGAGCGCCGGCGCCTCGGCCGCGTCGGTGCGGCGTACGCGTGGGGACGGTTGATCGCCGACACCCTCATCGCCGCGATCCTCCTGCGCGCCGACGAGCGCCGCCGCCGCCGCACCGCGTGGGTTCACGTGCCACCGTCCGCTCCGAAGGAGATCCTGATGACTCGAGTCTGGCAGGACATCCGCTACGCCGCGCGCCGCCTGCAGCGCGCGCCGATCTTCAGCCTGGCCGTGGTCGCCACGCTCGCCTTGACGATCGGCGCCACGACGGCCGTGTTCACGGTGGTCAACGCCGTCCTGCTGCGCGCGCTGCCGTACCGCGATCCGAGCCGCCTGGTGCTGGTGCAGCAGGCCTTCCCGCAGATGTCGCTCGGGTTTTCGCCGCCCGATTACCTGGCGTTCGAGGCGCGCGCCGGCTTCGTCGAAGCCATCGCGGCATACCGCAACCGCGAGTACGAGCTGTCGGGCGTCGAGCCGCCGGAGCGGGTGACCGTCACGCGGGCGTCGGCGACGCTCTTCGAGACCCTTGGCGTGCGGCCGGCGCTCGGCCGTCCCTTCACGCGCGAAGACGACGAGGCGGGGCGGCTGGTCGCCGTGCTCAGCGACGCGCTGTGGGAGCGAACGTTTGCCCGTGATCCGGCCGCGATCGGACGTCCGATCCTGCTCGACCGCCAGCCCTTCACGATCGTCGGCGTCATGCCGCGGGGCTTTACGTTTCCCCAACGCGGCCCGATCCTCAACAACGTTCCCGCCGACGTGTACGTGCCGATCGGGTTCACGGCGAGCGAACGGCGCGCGTTCGGCAGCATGTACAACAACAGCGTCATCGCGCGGCTGAAGGCGGGCGTGACACCGGCGCAGGCGGACGCCGACACACGCGCCGTCGTGCGGTCGAATGCGCGCGAGATGTATCCGGTGAACCTCAGCGGCCTCGCCGAGGTGCTCGGCGGCTCCGCGGTGCTGCTCACCGCTGAAGTCAGCGGACGCTCGCGCACGGTCCTTTGGGTGGCGTTTGCGGCCGTCGGATTCGTCCTCCTGATCGCCTGCGCCGACATTGCCAGCCTGATGCTGGCGCGCGCCATAGGGCGTGAGCGCGAGATCGCGGTTCGCAGCGCGCTTGGCGCCGGCCGCGGACGGCTGATCCGACAGCTGCTCGCCGAATCGGCCGTCCTGGCGCTGGCTGGCAGCATCCTCGGCCTGGTGCTCGCCGTCTGGCTGTCGCGAGCGATCGTCGCGCTCGCGCCGCCGACGCTGCCTCGCTTGCACGAGATCGGGATCGACGGGCGGATTCTGCTGTTCACGGCCGCCCTGACCGTCGTGACGGCGTTGCTGTGCGGCATCCTGCCCGCCCTCGAGCTCTCGCGGCCGCGCGGAGAAGCGCTCAAGGAAGGCGCGCGGGTCTCGGCCGGTCAGCGCGAACGGCGGATCTTCGGCGCGCTGGTCGCGGCGCAGCTCGCTATGGCGGTGGTGCTGCTCGTCGGCGGCGGCCTGTTGCTGCGCAGCTTCTCGAGGCTGATGGCGGTCGACCCCGGGTTCCGCGCCGAGCGCGTGCTCACCCTTGCCACCAGCCTTCCCGCGCAGGCGTACAGGGACGCGGCGAGCGTTCGCGGCTTTTACACGCGTCTCGTCGACGATGTTTCGCAGGTGCCGGGCGTCAGTGCGGTCGGCGCCTCCACCGAATTGCCGCTCGGCGTCCGCGAACGGCGGGCTTTCACGCTCGAACAGGAACTTCAGGCGGCGCGTGACCTTCCGCACAGCGTGGCGCACGAGTGCGTGATGGGCCGCTACTTCGAGGCGGTCGGCATCCCTTTGAAGCGCGGACGCTATTTCACCGCCTCGGACGCCCAGCAGTCCGAGCCGGTGGCGATCATCAACGAAACGTTCGCGCGCCGCTTCTGGGGAACGGCGGATCCGGTCGGCGAGCGGATCGCCTGGGGCAACACCGCGTCACACGGCCCCTGGATGCGCATCGTGGGCGTCGTCGGAGACGTCAAGCAGGGAGCGCTGAATACTGAAACCGTTCCGCACACCTACACGCCGTGGCTGCAGGTGTCGGACGCGATGATGGCGGACAACATCGTCGCCATGATGCGATCGCTCCGGATCGCCGTGCGCGGCGAGGTGGAACCCGGGGCCCTGGCCGGGACGGTGCGTGCGCGCATTCGCGCCATCGATCCGGCCTTGCCGGTGGCGTCGGTGCAGACGATGAACGAGATCGTGAGCCGGTCGGCCGCGGTGCCGCGGTTCACCGCGCTGCTCGTCAGCCTGTTCGCCGCGCTCGCGCTGCTGCTCGCCGCGATCGGCGTCGGAGGGATGCTGGCGACGTCTATCTCACGCCGGCTTCCCGAGCTCGGCGTACGGATGGCGCTCGGTGCGCAGCGGCGAACCCTTGTGGCCATGGTGATCCGGCACGGGATGCTCCTCGCCGCGGCCGGCCTTGCTGTGGGGCTGCCCAGTGCGTGGCTGCTGTCACGAGTGCTTGCGAGCCTACTGTTCGAGATCAGTCCACGGGATCCGATTACCTTTGCGACCGTCGGTGCCGTGCTGTCGGTAGTGGCGCTCGTCGCCTGTGCGATTCCGGCCTGGCGCGTCACCCGTGTCGATCCGATCACGGTGTTACGGATGGAGTAGGACGATCTTACGCAGCCAGAGGCTCTGGTGGCCGTTGTCTTGTGCGGCGTTGCCTCAGTGAGGCGTTTGACGCGCGGCGGCGATTAAAACTACAATGCGGCTATTAACCATGCCGAAACCTCTTGGCGACTTCGAACAGCGCATTCTCTTCGCCCTGATCCGGCTCGGAGAAGATGCCTACGGCTTGACGATCCGCGAAGCCATCGAGGCCCGGACCGGTCGCCCCGTGTCTCCCGGGGCGTTGTACACGGCACTCGACCGCCTCGAGAAGCGAGGCCTGGTCGCGTCACGCCTCGGTGAGCCGACACCCCAGCGCGGCGGCAAACGGAAACGGCTCTACTCGCTGCAGCCCGCCGGCCAGCGCGCGCTCGCCCAGGCCTACGAGACGCTGCGTCAGATGGCCAGCGGGATCGGCAGCCGGCTGCGAACGCTCAAGGGCTAGCCCGATGTCGCTGCAGCCGCCCGAGGCCGCCAATCGCCTGTTGCGCGCCGTGCTCGGCGCGGAGGACGCGGAGGTCATCGCCGGCGACCTCGAAGAGGCGATGCGGCGATCGATCGAACCTCGCGTCGGCGCCGCCGCGGCGCGGCGCTGGTACTGGCGCCAGGTCGCCAGCATCGTGGTCGCGTGCGCGCGCAACCGGCCGCCGCAGCCGGAGGTACCCACGCCGAAAGGACCAACCATGAGCGCACTTCGTCAGGACCTCGGATACGCGATCCGGTCATTGCGGAAGCAGCCGGCGTTCACCGCGGTGGCGGTGACGATGCTGGGGATCGGCATCGGCGCGACCGTCGCGATTCTGTCGCTGACCCTGGCGGTGCTGTTCAAGCCGCTGCCATTCCACGATCCCGCGCAGCTGATGCTGGTCCACCTGCTGGCGCCGGACCGCGACGCCCCCGGCGTGCCACGGCAGATGATCTGGTCGTATCCCAAGTACCAGGTGTTCCGCGATCACCAGCAGGCCTTCGCGGCGACGTCGACCTTCACCGCGTGGCAGTGGAACCTCACCGGCACCGGCGCGCCCGAACAGATCGGCGGCGAGCTCGTCGACGGCGCCTACTTGCCGCTGCTCGGCGTGTCACCGCTGCTCGGCCGGTCATTTTCGCTGGAGGAGACCCGCGCCCCGAGTTCGCCGCGGCTGGTCGTCATCGGACACCGCTTCTGGGTCGACCGGTTGGCGCGCGATCCGGCGGCGCTCGGCCGATCGATCGGACTCAATGGCGTGCCCTACACGATCATCGGCGTGTTGCCGGAAGGGTTCCACGGTCTCACCGGTCAGAGTCAGGTGTTCGTTCCGGTCACCACGCAGGCCGCCTCGGACCTCGAGGAGAAGTGGAACCACTCCTATTTCGTGGTGGCCCGCCGCAAGCCCGGCGTGTCGGTCGAACAGGCACGAGACGAGGCTGGACGGCTCGGCGCGATGGTCAGCCATGAAATCGGCGAGCCGTCAGGCGCCCGCGATCCCGCGTGGGGTGCCACCGCCGTCCCGCTCGACGACGAGCGGGTCGATCCGTTAATCCGGCGCTCCGTCCTGTTGTTACTGGCGGCCGTCGGCTCGGTGCTGCTCATCGTCTGTATCAACCTCGCCAACCTGATGATCGTGCGCGGGCTCGGGCGCACGCGCGAGATGGCGATTCGCGCGGCGCTCGGCGCCAGCCGCCTCCGCGTTCTTCGGCAGCTAATGGCCGAAAGCGTGGTGCTCGCGGCGGCCGGAGGCATCTGCGGCGCGGGCGTCGCCTACGCGGCGCTCCGCGCCGGCGCGGCGCTGATGCCCGACCTTCGCATGGTGCTGCCCGGCGGCCAGAGCGCCGGCCTGACCCGGGTCGGACTTCATCATCTCGGGCTCGACCTGACGACGCTCCTGGCGATCGCGATCCTGACCTGTCTGGCGGCGCTGATGTTCGGGCTCGGCCCCGCCTGGGCAGCCTCGCGGCGCGATCTGACCGCCACCATGAAGGCCGCCACCACAGGCGTGGCCTCGGCGGGAACCCGTGGCCTCAGCGTGAGGAACCTGCTGGTCGTGGGAGAGATGGCGCTCGCGCTGGTGCTCCTGACCGCCGGCGGCCTGCTGGTGAAGAGCGTGGTTCGCCTGCAGGCCAGCGAGCTGGGCTTCGCGCCGGCGGCGGTCCTCACGGTCCGCCTGGTGCTGCCCGCGCCGCAGTACGATCGGGCCCGCGGCAGCCGGTTCATCATCGATCTGATCGACCGGCTCGCGTCACGTCCCGACACCGGCTCCGTCGCGTTTGGCAGTTGCGCGCCGCTCTCCGGAGGATGCAATCGCACCTCGGCGAAGGTCCCGGGTGGCACGACGCCGGAACACTGGGGCAAGATGCCGGTCGGCGTCCTCTGGGCCTCGCCGGCGTACTTCGAGACCCTGGGGATCCGGCTGCTCCGCGGCCGCCTCCTCACCGGGCAGGATCGTGCCGGACAGCCAAAGGTCGTCGTCGTCAACGAGACCGCGGCGCGCACCTACTGGCCCGGCGAGGATCCGCTCGGAAAGAGGATCGCGCTCGGTCAGGGAGGATTCGAGGATGGGGCCGAGGTGATCGGGATGGTCGCCGACGTCCGGTACGGCGCGGTCGAGACCTCGGTCGGCCCCGACGTCTATCTGCCGCTGCTGCAGGCGCCGCGGGCGTTCGGCTTCCTGTTCGTGCGCACCACGGCCGCGCCGGCGACGATCGTCCTCCAGATCCGCGCCGCGGTCGAAGCGCTCGACCCCAACCTGCCGCTGATCGACGTCAAGACGATGGAGATGCGGTTTGGTGAGGCGACGTGGCGCCAGCGCAGCAGCGCGTGGCTGCTCGGTATCTTTGCGATGCTGGCCCTGGCGCTGTCGGCGACCGGGATCTACGCGGTGATGTCGCAGAGCGTGGAACAGCGCCGCCGCGAGATCGGCGTCCGCCTCGCCCTGGGTGCTGCACGGCGCGACATCCTGCAGCTGGTCATCGGCCGGGTCGCGACCATCGCCGCCGCCGGCATCGGCATCGGTCTCGTCTTCGCCGTCCCGACGATGCCGCTGCTGAGCACACTGCTCTATCAGGTCACCCCTGGGGATCCGTCCGTGTTCGTGCTGCTGGCGCTGGTGCTGCTCGGGGTGACGCTCGCCGCCGGCTACATTCCCGCGCGCCGGGCCACTCGAGTCGACCCGATGATCACGCTACGGGCGGAGTAACACTCCCAAGGGGAGCCGTTCGAAAGTGCGGTGAAAGGCGGTCGACCAGCATTGCCGGCCGCCTTCTACCCCGCGAGCGGCTCTCGCCCAGATCGATCCGGGACAGCCCCTGGCACGCATACGGACCATGGACGAAGTCGTCGAGTCGTTCAGTGGGAGAACCGAGACAGCGACAAGTTCCCAAACCGAAGCCGTGCTTGGTGCGGCGCGCTGCGGAGGACAAACAGAAAGCCGGTGAGACACGCGCCATTTGAAACGCGCGGCCGCCCACCTTGGGGCCGTCGTGGAGGAATCGGCAAGAACGGTTCGACAAGATCCCACAACGGCTCTGGAAGCAGCGCGGCGGCCACACCTATTCACGCAACGTCGCCAACAAGGGATCAGGTTTCGGAGGTTTTGTTACGCGCTCTTAGGGATTGGGAGTTGGAGGTTGGGAGTTAACGTTTATGCATACATGCCGCGCATGCGTGTGACGGTCGCGACGCGGTTGATGGCGACGATGTAGGCGGCGGTGCGCATGTCGGTCTTGTATTTGATCGACGTGTGCAGCACGTCCTTGAACGCCTCGACCATCTTGTCCTCGAGACGCGAGTTCACTTCGTTCTCGGTCCAGAAGTAGCCATGGCGATCCTGGACCCACTCGAAGTACGAGCGTGGTCACGCCGCCGGCGTTGGCGAGGATGTCGGGGATCACGAACACGCCGCGCTCGTGCAGGTGGCGGTGCGCTTCCGGCGTGGTTGGACCGTTGGCGCCTTCGGCGACGATCTTGGCCTTGATCGAAGGGGCGTTTTCCAGCGTGATCTGATTCTCGAGTGCCGCCGGCACGAGCACGTCGACGTCGAGCGCGAACAGTTTCTCGTTGTCGATCGACTCGGCGCCGGGAAAACCGTCGATCGTCTTGTGCTGGCGGGCGAAGTCGAGCATCTTCGCGATGTCGAGCCCGTTGGCGTTGTAGACGCCGCCCTTCCAGTCGGTCACCGCGACGATCTTGGCACCGATCTTCGAAAGCAGATCCGCAGACACCGAACCGACATTCCCGAATCCTTGCACAGCCACGGTGGCGCCTTTGATATCGAGCTTCAGGTGCTTCGCCGCCTCGCGGGTGACGATCATGACGCCGCGGCCCGTCGCCTCGCGACGGCCGAGCGATCCGCCCATCTCGATTGGCTTGCCGGTGACGACGGCCGTGGCCGTGTGGCCGACATGCATGCTGTAGGTGTCCATGACCCACGCCATGATTTGATCGTTGGTATTGACGTCTGGCGCAGGCACGTCCTTCTCGGGACCGATCGCGTCGATGATTTCGGCGACGTAGCGGCGGGTGAGCGCTTCGAGCTCGCGGCGTGACATGCGCGTCGGATCGCAGATGACGCCGCCCTTGCCGCCCCCGAACGGCACATGGGCGACCGCGCACTTCCAGGTCATCCAGGCGGCCAGCGCCGTGACCTCGTCGAGGCTCACGTCCGGGTGATACCGGATGCCGCCCTTTGCCGGGCCAAGCGTGATGTTGTATTGCACGCGGTACCCGGTGAAGACCTCGATCTCGCCGTTGTCCATCTGCACGGGGCACGACACGGTGATCTGCCGCTTGGGGTGCGTCAGGATCTTCCAGATGCCCGCATCGAGCCCGAGAAGTCGCGCCGCCCCGTCGAATTCCTGGAGCATCGCGTTGAAGATGTTGCCGCCTGCTTCCATAACGCTCCTAATGATTGCGTGGCAGGATTCCTGCCCAACCAGCTGTAAAAACAGAACAAGCTACTGTGACAGAATGCGGCAAGTCAAGAAAGCTGGAGCTAGGAGCTAGGAGCGAGCCAGGAGCTGGAAGCTCTTCTAGCTTCTAGCTCCTAGCTCCTTTCCAATGGAGGTACCGTGGTGCGTCGACTGTGGCACGTGGCGATCCTTGCGGTCGTGGCCGCCGCCGGAATGTCGGCGCAGGGGCCGTCGAGGATGCCTGTCGATCTCGCGTTCGTAAACGCGCGGGTATATACCCTCGATGCATCGCGGCCCTGGGTCGAGGCCGTGGCCATTGCCGGGACTCGCATCGTGGCTGTCGGGTCCACCGCGGAGATACAGAAACTCACGACCACCGGCACGAAGGTGATCGATCTCAAGGGCGCCTTCGCGTCACCCGGTTTCAACGACGCGCACGTGCACATCGACAGCACGGGGGCCCTGCTGGTCGGGGTGAACCTGCTGGACGTCCACGAGCCGAAGGCGTTCGCGGCGCGAATCAAAGAGGCTGCCGGCCGACTGCCGAAGGGCGCATGGATCACGAGGGGGGAGTGGGGTGCGTACGAGCAATGGGCCGCGGGATCGGCCGGCGCGCAACCCTCTGGCGCCTCGGCGCCGGGACCGTTCACGCCCAGCCGTGACCTCGTCGATGCACTGACACCCGAGCATCCGGTGTTCGTGAACCGCTTCGATCGCAGCATGTACCTCGCGAACAGCGTCGCGCTCAAGCTCGCGGACATCACCGACGCCACGCCGAATCCTCCCAACGGGGAGATCGTCCGTGATGCGAAGGGCCGCGCGACCGGAGTGCTGAAGGGCGCGGCCGCCGACATCGTTCGTCGTGTCATTCCCCCGATTCCGTTCGAGCAGCGGCTGACGCAGGTCCGCGCCGTGCTGAAAGAAGCACGCGAGGGCGGCGTGACGACGATGCAGGACCTGACGTCGGCCGATCAGCTGCGTGCCTACCAGGAATTGCAGCGGCGTGGCGAGTTGACGTCGAGGATCATGCTGCGTCCGACGCTGGACAACGTCACGCACACCGCGGCGCTCGGCATCACCCGCGGCTTCGGCGACGACTGGCTGAAGTACATCGGCTACAAGGCATGGGTGGACGGCATCATGGGCAGCAGCGGCGCGATGTTCTTCGAGCCGTACTCTCACGATCCCAAGAACAAGGGCCTGCTGCGCGACATCATGCGCCCCGAAGGGCGCGACGGCGCCGCGATGGACATGACGTCGTCGCAGCACTACACAGAATTCCCGCCAGGCAATCTGGAAAAGCTGCTCGAGTTGGCAGTCACGACCGGCATACCGCCGCACGTGCACGCGATCGGCGACAAGGGCAACCGGATCATCCTCGACGTCTACGAGAAACTGCTCAAGAAACACGATCTGGTGAATCGCGATCACCGGTGGCGCGTCATTCACGCGCAGGTCGTCCATCCCGACGATTTCGCGCGATTCGGGCAGCTCAAACTCGTCGCCGAGATCAACCCGTATCACGTGTCCGACGACATGCGCTGGATGGAAGAACGTATCGCCGCCGATCGTTCGCGCGGCGCGTATGCGTTCCGGAAGCTGAAGGACTCGGGCGCCGTGCTGATCTTCGGGAGCGACAGCCCCGGAACGAATGCGGCGAGGTACTTCCTGAATCCGGTCTACGGACTCTACGCGGCGGTGTCGCGGCAAACCCTCAAGGGCGAGCCGAAGGCGGGCTGGTTCCCCGATCAGCGGCTCACGATCGAAGAGGCAATCGAGGCCTACACGAAGGGACCGGCGTGGGCATCTTTCGAGGAAGCCTCCAAAGGAACCCTTTCGCCGGGCATGCTGGCGGACATCGCCGTTTTCGACACCGATTTGGTCGCGGCCGGCAAATCAGATCCTTCCAAACTACTGAAATCAAAGGTGCTATACACCGTCGCCGGTGGGCGGATCGTCTTCGGCCAGTGACAGTTCTGGCTGGTCTGGCTGGAGCGCGATTTGTGCAGGTTTGTTCAATCCTGAGCCATCCTGAACCCCGTTTGCCTCATTTACGGGTCGTCGCTCGCGCGCATAGATCCGAATCCTATAAGTAGCTATATTTCAATAATTTAGCTCCAAGTATTCAGCTGAAACAGAAGGGCTGGTCCTGCCCTTGCTCCATCTTGCGACCGAGGTGGAGGGTCTCATGAAGTCCAGAACGCTAATCGCCGCGCTGGTGCTGTTCCTCAGCGCCGGCACGGTTGCTCAGGCCGGCACGAATGACAACGGCCAGGGAAACGACAAGAAGAACGACGCGCCGAAGGGTCAGTTGATGGTGCTGGCTGCCCATCTGGATCGCGCGCAGGAGACGCTGATCCTGGAAGGCCTGAACTTCGGCCCGCAGGCGCCGACGGTCTATTGCGAAACGTACGAATTGCGGGTGACGGGCTCGACCAACCGCCGGCTGGTCGTGCAGTTCCCGGCAGCCATCCCCGACGGCATGTATCGATTCACGGTTGTGAGCGGGCCGTCGCAGCAGGATCGGGATGTGTTCTACGTGAACGCGCAGTCGTCGAGCTCGAGCTCGGTGGAGGGGCCGCAGGGACCTCCGGGACCGACTGGTCCGCAGGGTGATGCTGGACCGGCCGGGCCCGCAGGGCCTGCGGGGGCTACAGGAGCGGTGGGTCCGGCGGGTCCGGCGGGCGCGGTTGGGCCTGCAGGGCCGACAGGACCAGTTGGGCCTGCGGGTCCAGCCGGAGCGACTGGTGCGATGGGGCCGGCGGGGGGTCCTGTGGGGCCGCAGGGTCCCCAGGGTGCTGCGGGTGCGCCCGGGTTGCCTGGCGCCAACGGAACGAACGGTACGAACGGCGTGAGCGGCTACGAAGTCCGGACAATGCTGACGACGCAGTTCCAAGCATGGCCGACTGTCGTTCAAGGGCCGATTCAGGTCGCGTGTCCGACGCCGGGCAACGTGCCAATTGGTGGCGGGTACGAGCTCATGAGCAATGGTGAAAAGCTGACCGTTCTATCCTCTGCGCCCGTGAACGATTCGACGCTGGTTGGCTGGCGCGTAACCGTGCGCAATGTGTTCTCGACGAGCCCAATCATCACACAGGTGCGCGTTCACGTGATTTGCGCGAAGGTTGAGTAGTTTTCTGGATACCGTTGCTCGTCACAGGCCAGCAGGGAGCCGATCCTTCCTTGCTGGCCTGTGGCGTTTCTTGGCCGAGCGTCTCCGACGATCCATCGCAGAGCTTCGTTGGGCGACGGGCTATAATGTCCGCGTATGAAAAGCCTTACCGCGGAGACCGATAAGCAGCGCTGGGAGCGGGAGGTCGTAGAGCCAACACTGAAGAAGTCGCCGGAGCGGGACATACCCTTCACGACGATTTCCGGGCGGCCGATCGAACGCCTCTACACTAGCGACGATCTTGCGGGGCTCGACTATCAGCGCGACATCAACAATCCGGGCGAGTTTCCCTATACCCGGGGCATTCACCCCACCGGCTACCGAGGCAAGCTCTGGACGATGCGGCAGTTCGCCGGCTTCGGGATGCCGGAGGAAACCAACGAGCGCTACAAGACCCTTCTGAAAGCGGGCGGGACCGGCCTCAGCGTGGCGTTCGATTTGCCGACGCTCATGGGCCGGGATCCGGACCACGAGCTGTCGCTCGGTGAAGTCGGGAAGTGCGGGGTCAGCATCGTGTCGCTGGCCGACATGGAGCGGCTGTTCGACGGCATCCGGCTCGGCGACATCACGACGTCGATGACGATCAACTCGCCGGCGTCGATGATCTTCGCGATGTACCTGGTGGTGGCCGAGAAGCAGGGCGCCGACTGGTCGAAGCTGTCGGGCACCATTCAGAACGACATCCTCAAGGAATTCATCGCCCAGAAGGAATACATCTACCCGCCGCGCGAGTCGATGCGTCTGGTCACCGACGTGTTCGCGTTCTGTTCCAAGGAAGTTCCGAGGTGGAACACGGTGTCGGTCAGCGGCTATCACATCCGCGAAGCTGGCTCCACGTCTCTCCAGGAGCTCGCGTTCACGCTGCGCGACGGGATCGAATACGTCCAGTACGGCATGGATGCAGGCCTGGACGTGGACGACTTCGCTCCCCGCATCTCGTTTTTCTTCAACTCGCACAGCGACTTCTTCGAGGAGATCGCAAAGTTCCGTGCGGCGCGCCGGCTCTGGGCTGACGTCATGCGCGATCGGTTCGGCGCGAAGCACGAGCGGTCCTGGAAGCTTCGCTTCCACACGCAGACGGCAGGCGTCTCGCTCACCGCTCAGCAGCCCTACAACAACGTCGTGCGGACGGCTCTTCAGGCGCTGGCCGCGGTGCTTGGTGGCACGAACTCCCTGCACACCAACTCGCTCGACGAGGCGCTCGCGCTGCCCACGGCCGAAGCTGCCACGCTCGCGCTCAGGACGCAGCAGGTGATCGCCTACGAAAGCGGTGTGACCAACATCGTCGATCCGCTGGGCGGGTCGTACTTCATCGAACGCTTGACGAGCGACATGGAGCAGGGCGCGCGCGACTACTTCCAGACGATCGATCGCCTGGGCGGGATGGTCGAGGCGATCGAAGAGGG
>CAWARA010000007.1:0-163037 GCA_963784195.1 uncultured Acidobacteriota bacterium
GGAGGTTGTGCCTTGGGAAATGACGGGGCGGCTGGTCAGGCCGCCTTCACAAACTGGCCGTCGCGCATCGAGTACACGGTCGGAAAATGCTCGACGGTCTTGGGGTCGTGACTGACCATGATGACCGTCTTTCCATAGTCGGTCGCCAGGGCACGCAACAGCTTGGCAATGGCCCCGGCATTCGTGGTGTCGAGGTTGCCCGTCGGCTCGTCCGCGAGGATGAGCGCCGGGTCGTTGGCCAGCGCCAGCGCAATGGCCACGCGCTGCTGTTCGCCGCCCGACAGCTCCTCCGGACGCTTCTGGCCCTTCGCCTCCAGCCCCACCATGCCCAGAAGGGTGCGCGCGCGCTCGTGGCACTCCTTGTCGGGTACGCCGGCCATCACCATCGGCAATTCGAGGTTCTCGCTCGCCGTAATGCTCGGAATGAGGTTGAAGAACTGGAAGACGAACCCCACGTGAAGCAGCCGATGCTTCTCGAGCATCCGCTCGTTCATCGTCGTGAGATCGTCGCTGTCGATCTTGATGGTGCCGCCAGACGGCCGGTCAACGCCGCCGAGCAGGTTGAGGAGCGTCGTCTTGCCGCATCCGCTCGGCCCCATGATGGCCACGGCCTGGCCCTTCTCGATCTGCCAATCCGTTTCGCGAAGCGCGTGTACTTCTTCGGGTCCCATCCGGTAGTTCTTGTGCAGGCCCTTGACGTCTACGCGAACGCCGCGGTGTTTGAAAAATGATGCTGGGACTGTGGTCATATGAGCGACATCTCCGACTTCGAATCCGGTTTTAAGCAAGCTCGCGTCAACTCCCAACCCCAACGCCCAACTCCCAAAGCACTCTCGGTCGATCGACTCCGAGCTCTTTGGGAATTGGAGTTGGAAGTTCATTCAGGTTCACGCAGTCCGAACGCCCTCGTTTGCCGTGCGCCGATACACATACCAGCTGAACACCGAGGCGACCCCAATCAGCAGCACCACGAGCAGAAGCAACACGCCGCCGGTGAGCGGCGAAAGCACGAGGTGCGTCGGCAGGAGTTGCACGACCGTCCGGATCTCGCGAAGCTTCCAGACGTAGTTGGCCAGCCCGTAGCCCGCCAGCACTGCGGCGACAGGCGCCGAGCACCAGCCCGAGCATCGCCGGCGACAGCAGCGTGGCGACGACGAACCGCCAGAGATCGCGCGGCGACGCGCCGCGGATGCGCAGCAGCGCGAGCGTCCGCCGATCCTCCGCGTGGTTGGCCATGGCGATCGCGAGGATGGCGATGAGCGCCAGCGCCAGGCCGCCGACCAGGTAGATGCGCATGTTCGCCAGGGCCAGCGCGATGAACATGTCGGTGCCCACCTTCCCGATCTCGTGCTCGAGATCGTGGATCTCCAGCGGCGGACGGGTCGACGCGCGCGCCAGCGTCTGGCCGAACTCGGCCCCTCCGACGGTGCCGTCGGTATTGACCAGCAGAATGATGCGCGGAATGAGCAGCTGCAGCCGGCCGATCTCGGGATTCTCCGCGCCGGCGACCAGGTAGGCGTTGCTGCTGAACAGGTGATTCAGATAGTCGACGCGCGCCTGGACGTAGCCCTGGCGATCGGTGACCGACCGCGGCGGGATCCCCGGCAGGAAAGCGAGCGTGCCAGCCGAGGGCAGCGATAGCGCGCGGCGTTCGGCGTCCATGCCGAGCAGCACGTCGGTCCCTTCGGACAGCCGCCAGAACGTGGTCACCGGCAGCGAGCTCGCCGTGCCGCCCTGCTTCACGCGATCGAGGATCGACTGGAAGTCCGAGCTCATGCCGACCTGAGGCTCGTGATAGACGTCCTGCATGTAGGCGTCACTCTTCCCCAGCAGATACAGCGGCACGCCTTTGAGTCCGTATCCGGGCAGATAGAAGCTCGGGAGCACGGACTCGTACATCCACGTCACCGACCGCACGCCCTGCACCTTCTTCACGGATTCGATCAGCTTGTCGAGTCTCGGGCTGGAGCGCCTGCATTTGTGAGCCCGCGGCACCCTTGAGCGTGATCGAAGTCCGCCAGATCCGGCGCGTTGTACAGCAACTGCCAGTCGGTCCCGAGCTGCACGCGTCGCGCCGCGTTCCGCGCGTTCCGAGAACGACGGACTGGTAATCGTCGGATAGAGGCTGACGCCGGTCATGAGCGCGACGATCAGCAGAAACGCCATCGCCCGATGCGGCTTGACCGAAATGTGGCGCATGGCAAACGGCCCGAGGCGTCCCCCGATCGGCTTGACGATCGGCGCCATCGCGCGCTGGATGCGCTGGCGCTTGGACGCGAGCAGCGTCGCGACGCCGTACAGGAACAGCGGCAGACCGAGGAAGTCGAGGCCCCGGTCGATCGCGCGGAGGTAGACGTTGCCGGTGCAAGCGGATACCGAGAAGTCGAATATCCAGCCGAACAGGACGTAGCAGCCGAGAATCAGCGACAGCGCCTGCAGCACACCAAACGAGAGCGTCATGCGCCCGGTCTCTGATTCCGCAACTCGCCGGGACGCCTCGAGCGGCGAGATCGTCATCGCGTAACGCACCAGCCGACGGCTCACGACGATCGCGAGGATGAGCGAGATGATCGAGGAACCCGCCGAACAGCACGAGCTGCGAGGGCTGCGTGAGCACATCGACTGGCAGCCGACCGCGCTCATAGAACGAACAGCGGGACCACCGAGCCCGCGATCAGCCCCAGCGCGCCGCCCACTGCTCCACCGCTGACGATGGCGACCAGCAACGCACGGCCCATGGCCTGACCGGAGATACCGCGAAGGCGCATCAGGCCGAGCGTCCGGCGTTCGTTCAGCATCAGCAGCCCGGCGAGGTTGGCGCCGAGCACCCAGGCCATCCAGAGCAGCGGCAGCGCGACCAGCAGCGACAACACGCCGACGAGCCGCGCGATGTTCTCCATCCGGCCCAGCAGCACCTCGGTCGTGCTGTCGACCACGAATTGCCCGTAGTCGCCCGGCGCCTTCTCGCGCCCCGTCGGATCCTTCGGATCGTGGACCAGCAGCAGCTCGTGGCTCGGTGATCGTTCTCTGCACGCTTGGACACGCGGATCGCGGCCTCATTCACCGCGTTGTTGACCGCGATCACGCGGTCCAGCGATCCGGCGATGTCCCAGCCGGAAATGAGGCGATCGCGCTGGAGCTTCGCGAGGTAGACCACTTCTGGCTCGTACTCCGCCAGCTGCAAGTGCCCGCGGTCGGTCTCGCCCTGCCCGAGCACGTCGAGCGGCACGATGCCGGTCGCCACCGCGTCGAACCGCTCGATCACCTTCGGATCGTGCGGCATGAGGAGGATCACGCCGATGTACGGCACGTAGCTGACCGAACCGGTCTGATCCATCAGCCAGCGGTTCAACTCGTCGCGATCGAGCCGGATGACGCCACGCAGCGGCGTCGTGAACAGGAGCTTCCTCGCCTTGTCCTGCTCCGCTTTCACGTGGACCGAGAACTCTTTGGAACCCTGCAGCGCCAGGAAGGCGCTGCCCATGGCCCGCTCCGGACCCACCAGCGCCAGCACCGCGCCCTCGGGCGCTCCGTTATCCGATGGCGCGCGGTCGAGCGCAAAGGAGAGCTGCGGCGGAAGGATCGAGGTGTCCGTTGCCGCGAGCAGGCACATCCACGGTGCGGTCAGCGGCTTGCCGTCGACCTCGCTCATCACCTCCCCCCTTCGGGGAAACGCGCGCGGAGGAACACCAGGTTCTCGACGGCGGTTATGCCATCGACCGCACGAACCGCGTCCGGCAACTTGTCGCGGCCGGTGATGCCGGCACGCTGGTAGATCGCCAGGTCCCACGGGATTCGTGACAGCTGGTCTTCGACGTACACCTTGAGCGCGTAGCGTGACGTGAGATTCACAGTGGCCAGCAGCGCGCTGACGAGAAACGTCACCAGGCCAAACGTGATGAACGCCCGGCGGCCAAGAATTCGCAGGAGTCGTGATGTGATTGTCATGGCCGCCTCACTTGCTGCCCTTGGCTTGCGGTGCCGGCGCGGGTGGCGTGGTCGTGGTCGCCGGACGCGCCGGATAGAAATAGTTGTAGGTGCCGGCCATCACCTTCTCGATGTCGCCCCAGACGAATTTCCACGGATCCTGCGCGTAATCGGCGTAGTTGCCCGGCTGATTGATGCCAGGCATCCCCGGCCTCCAGTCCTCCTGGAGCAACTCGTCAGGGTTGCCGTAGCGCGAGGCGAGCGCACGCACTTCGGGATTGTCGAGGCTCGTCATGCGTCCCCTGTCGGTAATCGTGACCCACCGATCGGCGTTGCGGAGCCTGACCTTGTACGTCGTGAAATAGGTATGCGTGTGCCAGCCGTGATCGCGCGGCAGGTTGTACTCGGCGGTGAAATCCGTGAGCTTCTGGGATTTCGCCGGTGAGCCTGGATCGTGATGGAGCGTCACGCCGAGTCCCCAGTGGAAGACCCCAGACCGGTTGCGCTCTGGCGTGGCATTACCCGTTTGGAGACCCGCCGGATTCCGGAAGCCCTTGGGATGCGTGCCCATGGCGATTTCGTACAGCCACCAGTAGCCCGGATGATTCTCGTTGTGAAACGGCATCACCTTGTCGTTACTGTTCGGATACTGCAGGAACTCCTTCAGCGCTTCACCGAACAGCCCGCCGCCCTTCACGTCGCGGACGTATCCATCCTTCAGGGTCACTTGCCAATTCGGGTAGTAACCCGTGTGATTCGTGGTCCCGGCGATGATGCCGTTGGCCAACGCCATCGGTTCGCGGGGCAGCCACTCACCCTGGAACGCCGGGTAATTCACCACCGAGTACCCGAATCGCCCCGTGGCCTGGTTGGGGAACATATAGAGATGCCCCCGCTGGTACACGCCGCGCGACCAGTTCTGGGCCATTTCCGGCGTGATGTCCGCCGTGACGTTCGTCCCCTCAGGGTCGGTGATCTCGAGCCGATCGGTGTGCACGAGCGGCTCCATGGACTGATCCTCTGCGAGCTGCCACACGTCGCCCGGGTATGTCCCGAGCTGACCCATGACGTCCCATCGGTTGTCGACGAGGAACAGTCCGAGGAATTTGGCTTCGGCCGGACGCATGAACCGCCGCAGGCTGGTGCTGCCGCCCTTGCCCCAGAACGCACCGCGCACCTTCGGATTCGCCTCGAGGAACTCGCGAATCGACTTGCCCACGCTCTCGCCGCGCATCTTCTCGTAGATCTCGCGCTGGCGCGGCGTCATCTCACGGCTTGCGGGGAACAGCTTGTCGTAGAGATCGGGGCGCCGCTCCTTCAGCCATGCCTTGGCCTTCGCAGGCTCGGGGAAATTCGCATCGACCCAGTTGGCCGCTTCCATGTACCCCTGTTCGGAGGTATAGGTCCGGCGCGCCTTCCGATAATCGAGCGCTTCCTCACGTGGAATACCGACAATCTCGTAGTCACGTTTCACGATCGTGTTCACGCCACGCTCGCTCATGCCCTTGACGACCGCCTCGACGATCATGTCCTCGGCATCTGTCGAGACGACGAAGAGCACGGTTTCGCCTTTCTCGGCGATGCCGAGCCCCGCTCCCTGCAGTCCGGTCCGCGAGCGGACGAGCGGCCGGATGTAGGGCATGACCTCGTCAATCGACGACGGCGGCTTGAGGTACGACGGGAACCGCGGCTCCGGGTAATCGGCCTTGGCCGGGCCAGTGGCGGCCGCGGGCGTGGCGGCCGGCGAGGCAGTGTGCGGCGCGCCGTTCTGAGGGTCGGCTCCACGGCAGCCGGCCGAGAACGCCGCCACCACGAGACAAATGAGTGCGGGACTCCACGTGTGTTTCATGTCATGTCCTCGGTTCGGCCGACCGGACAGCCCTCAGCGGGAGGCACTGGTTCCGGTCCAATCACGTTTGAAGAACTGCGGTACGAGATACGTGTAGTGAGCACTGCTGCCGCCGTCCACGGCGTAGACCTCTCCCCGCTTCGAGTTCAGTGCTACGCCACCCGGCGCGATGAGGCGACTGTTGGGTCCTTGGATAAGCGCCCGCGGCGGAACATCCCCGTTGTCGTCGATGTCCCAGACGCCGATGAAGCCGGGCCCGGTCCGTCCGGTCGACGACTCGAGGGCCTTCTTGAATTCCTCTTCAGGCCGCGGCTTGTCGTTGCGATACGGCTCGAGCATCTTCTCGCGCATGCTCTGCTGCGCGATGAAGATGTTTCCCGTATTCGGATCGACCGCGACCTGGCGGAAATGCGCCAACCCCGTCTTCGGGCCGGAGATCGCCGTACGCGGCGCGACGTTTCCGTTATCCGTCCGGTTGAACGTAATCAGCCCGACCGTCGAGGCCGATCGGCTGGCCACGACGAGGACGTTCCTCCCCGGATCGACAGCAACACCGACGACATCCAGCAACTTGGTTTTGTCGCCGAAGATCGCACGCTTCGGGGCAACGTCGCCGTTGGCTTTCCTGTCGAACACGAACACCGCCCGCGCGGTCGTATCGCCGACGATGATCTCGTCGTGGACCGGATCCACCGCGATGGTCTGCGGCCGAATCAGGCGGGTCTTCGAACCCTGGATGACGCGGATAGGCGCCTCTTGACCGGTGGCCCCGGCGCGGAACACGAGAACCGCGCCGCCCAGCGCAACCGGAATCGACATCTCGTCATTCACCTCGTCGTAGGCCACACCGTGCATCGTCCGGCTCAGAAATGTACCTTGACCTTCGATAACCCGTTCCGGCGCCATGTTTCCGTTTGCCAACCTGGCAAACACCGAGACTCTCGGCACGCTCACTCAATTAGGGACGATGAGCGCGTCGCGCTTCGAATCGTAGGCGGCGGCCGACGCGTTCGTGAACGCGAGCGCCGGCGCTCCCGGCGGCCCGTTGCGAATGATTCGCTTTGGCGCGACGTTGCCGGTCGCGTCCCGCTCGAAGACGAGCGCAGTGTGGTCGGCGTAATTGGCCACCCAGAGTTCGTTGCGTTGAGCATCGATGCTCACATCGACCGGACCGATGAGCCCGGTCTTATCACCTTTGATGATGCGCACCGGCTCGGCATCGCCGTCGGCGGTCGTGCGATAGACGAGCACCGAGTTGTCGCCGTAGTTCGCCACGAGGATCTCGTCACGTGTTTCGTCGACCTCGACGCCCATCGGCCAATTGAGGCCGGTCTTCTTCCCGGTAATGCTGCGCAGCGGCTTGGCATTGCCTTCGGCCGCTTCGGAAAAGATCCGGATCGAGGGCGGCTCGAACCGTCCGGGCTCGTACGCCGGGGGATCCTTCGAGAGCGGATCGTATGGACTGTACGGACGCAGTTCCGTCCAGTTGCCGTGATTGGCGACGACGAGCTCCTTACGCTGATCGTGGTAGGCGATCCCGTGGGGATCGGCGAGACCGGTTGCATAGCCGCGCAGGCTGCTCCGAACAGGCGGCTCCATCTCCTTGACCGTGCGCTTGTAGAACACGACGCCGTTCAACTGCTGGGCAGTGATGGCCAGCTCGTCGCGGCGGGAGCTCAACGCGATGCCCCAGGACTGGTGTGGCGTCTCGAACTGTCGTACGGGTGCAACCGCACCGGTCTGGTCGTAGGAGAATACGACCACACCCCCGCCGTCGTTGTTGACCGCGTACACCTCTTTGTTCTTGGGATCGACTTCGGCGCCGGCGATGAATCCGATACCGCTGTCCGGCCCGAGCACCCGTGTCGCCGGTTCGGTGATATCAGCCGTGCTGCCACCAGAAGCCGTCGTGTACGAGATGAGGCTCGACAGGCTCGAATCGGTGAAAAACGCGCGCCCGGCTGCCGCGTCAACCGCGACCGCATCGAACGTCGGATACGGGTCGAAGACGGTGCGCATCGGCATCACGTCGCCGCCCTTGACGCCCTCCGGCGGCCAGTCGCCTGGATCGCGCCGAACGTCACCTTTGGTCTCTCGCCCCGCGCCGCCGCCCCGCGTCTGCCGGTTGACCGCGCGGTCCGACGGCATCAGGCAGAACTCGTTCGACCCGCCGAACAGCGTGTTCGCAATCTCTTCGGAATGAATGACCGGTCCCGACCGATCGCTGGCGAGCAGCACGACGGCTGCGACTGGCACCAGCAACACACGTTTGAGCATCCTTACCTCTTTAGATCAGTTCGAAATCACCTTTAGATCAGTTCGAAAATCACCGCCCGGACGAACTGGCCGTCGAAGGCGGCCGCCGGAAGAGCTCGGGCATCGAAAACGTGAACAGGCTGTTGCTCACACTATCGATGGCAAATACCTCAGCCGTCTCGGGATTTATCGCCACGCCTGCCGGCCACACGAGCCCGGTCGCCGGTCCTTTGATAATAGCCTTCGGCGGCACGTCGCCGTCATCTGTCGCATTCCAGACGCCGATGAAGCCCGTGCGCTCCGGATTCCACGGGCTCGGCATCAACGCCTGTGGATCGTAGTTCTCCCGGTTGTTCTTCACCGTGACGAACAGCTGCCCGCGTTCCGGATCCGCCTGCAGCTGACGAATCTTCAGCATGCCTGTGCGGGGTCCGCCGATTCTCGCCCTCGGTGCGACATCGCCGCTGTCGGTGCGGTTGAACACGAGGATCGAATCCGTCGTGTCCCGCCCCGTCTCTTCGCCGACGCGGTTCGCCGCAAAGATCAGGTTGCGAGTCGGATCGGCCGTCAAGCCATACATGTTGGCGATGCCCGTCTTCGGTCCTTTAATCACCCTGATGGGTTCTGCCTCGCCCTTCGCGTTCCGGTCGAAGATCAGGATGCTGTCGGTGCCGGAGTCCACGATCAGTTCGTCATGCTCGACATCCACATAAAGGGTGTCCGGCCGGACGATCTGCGTCCGCGGTCCCTGCAGCGTGCGGATCGGCTCTTCGTCGCCCGTCGCGCCGCCGCGGAACACGAGCACCGCACCGGCAAGCGCCACCGGCACGAACATCTCGTCGTTCTTCCGGTCGTAATAGAGTCCGTGCATCGTCCTCGACAGCTTCGTCGCCTGGCCCGCGATGATTCGAATCGGCTTCACATTCCCGTTTGCCAACCTGGCAAACGCCGAGATCCTCGGCTCGCTGACTCAATTGGGAACGAGAATCTCGTTCCGTTTCGAGTCGAAGGCCACCGCGCCGGGATTGCCGAACCCGGACGTCGGAGCGCCCTCAGGCGCATTTCGCAGAATCCGCTTCGGCGCAACGTCGCCCGACGCCGTCCGCGCGAACACGACCGCTGTGTGTTCGCCATAGTTGCTCACCCAGATCTCGTCGTTCTTCGCGTCGATGGCGACACCCATCGGTCCCGAGATCTGCGTGCGCGATCCTTTGATCACCCGGACCGGGGCGACGTCGCCCGACGCGGTGCGGCTGAAGATGCGTACCGAGCTGTCGCCGTTGTTCGCCACCGCTATCTCGCCGTTGGCGGTGTCGATCGAAATCCCCATCGGCCAGTTGAGACCCGTCTTTGGACCCTGGATTCGTCGAGTGGGTGAAGCGTCACCGGCCGCATCGGCACGGTAGATCGTCAGGGAGGGTGGCTCCCACCGGCCTCCCTGCCATGGATCTTTGTGGGGCTGTCCAGAGCGGACGCTATCCGCGTCCTGCGTCTTCATCTCGCGCCTGAACACGCCGGACGACTGATTGCCGTGGTTCGCAACCACAAGCTCGTCGTTGACGTCGTCGAAGCCGACGCCGTGCGGATCGCCCATGCCGGTGGATGGTCCGCGCAGCACGCGCAGCGGCAGGGTATTGTCCGTCGAGCCTCGCCGATAGACCACCACCATGCGGCTGCTTTCAACCGAGACAGCGACCTCATCCCGCTTCTGGCTGAGCGCGATGCCCCATGCCTGATGCGGAACGTCGAGCACCCGGGTCGGCTTGACGTTCCCCATCTGGTCGTAGGAGAAGGTCTCGAGCCGATCGCCGATGTCGTTGTCGACGGTATAGATCTCGCGTCGACCGGGATCGAGCGCCACGGACGCCACGAACATCATGCCGGTCGCGGGACCGCGAATCCCCTTCAACGGGGTTACCGCCTCTTTCGACGTCAGCGAACCCGCCGTCCGCGGGTACGTCCACAACGCATGACGGTTCGAATCACTCATCACGACGACGTCGTTCGCCGGATCCACAGCGACGCCGTGGAAGGTCGGGTAAGGGTCGCGGACGACGCGAGCGGGAGGCACGTCGCCGCCGGCCATCGCGACCGTGTTCCAGCCCGGCGGCCATGAATCGTCGCGGGCCTGCGCCGGCTCGAGACAGCCGTTCTCGCGCATGATCGCTTCGAGCGGGATGCCGACATCAAGCGAGGCGCTTCGCGAATGCCGCCCGCGCGAAGGCGGCGCGACGATCAACGCCGCCACCAGAATGGCGAAGGGCATCAGTCTTCTGAGCATCGATCCTCCGGGCTGGAGTTCACGGAGATGACGGAGGGAACGGAACAAGCTTCAACTCGGAGACTCAGAGAAACGGAGAGCGGCCTTTCGACGTCGGCACTGGCGAGCGTATAACCCCCGAGCCCACCAGATGTGCCTCCGTTACTCCGTTTCTCTGAGTTGAAGCTCGTTCCGTTCCCCCCGTCCCCTCCGTCATTCTCAGAACTCGAACTTGACCCCGAATTGCATCTGACGCGCCGCACCGACGGTGCTCGTGATCTCTCCGGCGTTTGGCACGCGGCCCGACGCGTCGAACACGGTCGCCGCGGGAAGGCCGAAGTTGGCGCGGTTCAGCACGTTGAAGATCTCGATGCGGAACTGGAGCCGGCGGCTCTGACCCGCCCGGAAGTTCTTCACGATCGACGCATCCCACGTGGCGAAGCCGGGACCGATGAGCGTGTTGCGCGGAACGTCGCCAAGGAAGCCCGCCTCCGGCAACGAGGAACGCCATCGGATCGAAGTACAGGTCGGGACCTCCCAGGACCGGGTTCAGTGACGCGCCCGGTGCGAGGTTGGGTCGCTGGCCGGCGCCTCCCGAACGCGGCAGCGCACGGGCGCGATCGAACCCGAGCTGCGGCGAGAACGGCACGCCCGAACGTACCGTGACGATGCCCGAGAACTGCCAGCCGTGCGCCAACGCAGCGGTCAACCCGGTGGCGCTGTTCGCGAGCGGCAGTTCATACGTGTAGTTGAAGACGAAGTTGTGACGGATGTCGAAGTCCGACAGCCCTTTGTTGCTTTCCGGATCGTGTCCATAGGCTGGCTGGAAGCTGTTGTCGAAGTCGCCACTTCCGACGGCCTGTGAGCCAAGGTCCTCAGACTTCCCAAGCGTGTACGACGCCTGCAGCGCGAGATTGTTCCTGAAGCGGCGGCTCGCGCCGACGATCAATCCTCTGTACCAGGACTCGCCGTCCGTGATGCGCAACCGCATGCTTTCGAAGGCCGGGTTGCGTCGAACGGGGTTCGGCGGGAAGAAGTAGGTCCCGTCGGCGAGCACGGTGGGAATCGCCTGATTCCATTCGATGTTGCGAATCTGGTTGTACCCGCGCGAGCCGATGAAGCCTGCGGTGACGACCGTCGCCGGGAACAGCTCACGCTGGTAGGTCAGGTTGTACTGAACCCGGTACGGGTTCTTCAGGTCGTACTCGAGCAGATCGAGTCGCAGGGGCGCCGGCGTGGTGCCCGCATTCGTCGGATCCGGGAACGGAGGATTCCGCGGATTGATAATCGCGTAGAACGGCGGCGTGCGATTGCCGTACGCGCGGTAGACGTTGGACAGAATCGGCTCGAAGAACATACCGGCGCCGCCCTGCAGCGAGTTCTTCCCGTCGCCGGTGATATCCCACGCGAATCCTCCCCGCGGCGCGACGTTCCCGAGCGACGGGTTGTCGAACAGCGGCAGATCGGTCCTCGTCGCCGTGGCAAAGAGGTCGGGCATGGTCCCCACGCGCCCGCCGTTTTCGGTCGGCACGGTGATGAACTCGTAGCGCAGGCCCGCATTGATGGTCAGGTTGCGGCGCATCTGCCAGTCGTCCTGGACGAACAGCCCTATCAGGTTCTGGCGCCACTCGCGGTCCGTGCTGGATCCCGGCGCCTGGCCCTCGAACGTGTTCGTGATGTTGCGGACGAAGTTCTCGATCGAGTTGAAGCGGTAGTTGCCGCCGATGGTGAAGGACGAATTCTGGTCGTTGTACCAGCGGGTGAAGTTCACGCCTCCCTTGAGGTTGTGCGCGCCCCGCGACCACGTCAGGCTCTGCACGATCTGAAGGCTCTTCAAATCGACGAACGTCGGCGTGTTGGTGTCGGTGCCGAGCGTATTGAGTCCGGTGACGTTCAGCGATCCGAACTGCGTATTCGGAATGAAGAACAGCGACGGGTCGATCGGCACGTTGTCGACGTTGTTCGTCGCCTCGAACGCCTTGTTCCACGAGACCTTCACGACGTTCAGTACCGCCGGCGTCACAATCCACTTGTGCTCGCCGACCAGGAACTGCGCCTTTGTGTTCGTGTCGACGGAGAACAGAGGGATCGCGCCCGGCACGACGACGCTGGCCTTGTCCCAGGAGTAGCGAACCGACATCGACTGGTCGGCGGAAAACGAGTGATCCACTTTCCCGACGAAGTAGTTTTCGCGTGTGGGCTCGACGACCTCGGCGCTGTACAACCCGGACGCGCCGGTTTCCTCGCCGTTGGGCTCCGGGTACATCAACAGATAGGGGCGAGTTGCAGCAGTGATGTCCGAGCGGTTCCGCGTCGCACGGCTCGGGACGCGGCTGACATTGGTCAGACCTCGATCCTGGCGCAGACCTTCGTAGCTGCCGAAGAAGAAGGTCTTCTCGCGCACGATCGGTCCGCCGACGTAGCCGCCAACCTGATGACGATCGAGCGGAGGGATGTCCGAGTCCGGGTCGTCGAAGTAGTTCTTCGAATCGAACGTCTCGTCACGGAGGAACCCGAAGGCGCTGCCGTGCAGGCTGTTCGTTCCGGAGCGCGTGACGGCGGTGACGATGCCGCCGCTGCTCCGGCCGTACTCCGCGCTGTAGTTGTTGATGAGGACCTGGAACTCGCGAACGGTTTCCACGCCCAGCAGACCACCGGCGGCGCTTCCCGGCGATCCATTGCCCTGGAAGTTCACGTCGGTGCCGTCGAGCTGGTAGCTAATCTGGTTGGGCCGCGCGCCGGCGACCGAGACCTGGGTCCCCATCCCGCGGTCCACCTGCCGCGACGTCGTCGGCGATGCGAGGACTCCCGGCTGAAGCAGCGTCAACTGGCTGAAGTCCCGACCGTTGAGCGGCAGCTCGCGAATCTGCTGCGCGTCGACGACGGCGGAAATCGAGGAGCTGGTCGTGTCGATAATCGGCGACTCGCCACTGACGGTCACCACGTCCTGGATCGTCCCGACGCCGATCGTGACGTTCAAGGTGAGGTTCTGGCCGACGCTGAGCCGGATGTCCGGCCGGCGGGTCGACTGGAATCCCGTCAACTCGACCGTCACCTCGTATTGCCCCGGTTCGAGGCCGGCCGCCCGGTAGCGGCCGTCCGCGTCCGTCGTCAACGTGCGGGTGATATCCGTTTCGATGGATCGGACGTTCACCGTGGCGCCCGGGAGCGCTCCGCCGGTTTGGTCGGTCACGACGCCCACGAGGGTGGCGGTGGTCACCTGTCCGGCGCCCGCTGACGGCGGAAACGACATCGACGCAAGAACGGCGAGGAGTGCGACGACGAGAGCATTGTGCTTCATCCGTACCTCCACAACGAAGCGCCAATTACTGACCAAGAGAGAGACTCGACATTCCGACGGCTCCGCACGCGAATCGAAAAAGGCTGAGGGGCGATGGAGATAATTGCAAATTGAGGTCGTCGGTTGGCTGGGGCGAAAGTAACGCGCGGTATCACATTTGTCAAGGATTCCGTGGCTCAATGGTCGTACCATTGACGGACCCCCGGGGTTCTGCTGTAATCGCCGGCCAATCCCATCAGATACCCATGTTTTCCGCCCGCGTTCGACCCCTTCCGGCCGTATTGCTGACCCTCGCGCTCCTGGCCGGCGGGGCTGCTGTCGCCTACGCGCGCTGGGCGCGCCCGCTGGTGGATGCCGACCGGGCGCTGGCGGCGGGCGAGACGCGCGCCGCCCTTGAACACTACGGCGCTGCCGAACGGCGCTTCAGCCGGTTCGCAATTCTCAGGTCACTCTTCGCGACCGAATACTCCACCGCTGTCTACAACCAGCTGGCGCTCCTCTATCGTGACGGCCGATACGACGCCGTGCTCGAAAAGGCGGCGACCGCCCCGCCTTCGGCCGCGCCGCATCTCTGGACCGGTCTGGTTCTTCTCACGCGCGCCCTGGCCGACAAGAATCCGGAGAGCCGCCTCCTCGGGCTGAGCCGGGCGGAGGACGAGCTCAAACAGGCGCTGCAGGCCGCGCCGGATGACTGGGATGCGCGATACAACTACGAGATCGCCGCGCGGCTTGCGGCTCACCTTCGCCAGCCACCACGGAAAGGGGACGATTCGCTGCAACTGCTGCGGCCCCAGCCACGGACGCCTCAGCCGGCGCGCAAGGTAGGCTGATCCATGCGGTTCCTCCGGCCGGAGATGGCCGCCTGGCTGCTCGCGATTCCTGTCGTTCTCGCCTGCTGGATACTGCACTTCCAGTACAAGCGCCGTCAGCAGCGACGCGCCCTCGCCGGTATTCCGCGCGAACGGCTCGGGCGGTCGCGGCGCACGGCGGCCTGGCAGGATGTCGCCACGCTGGGCATCGCCGTGCTCACGGTCGCATGTCTCGCCGGCGCGATGATGCGCCCACAGATCCCCTGGGAACGCCAGACGCCAACCTTCGAGCGTCAGGATCTCGTCCTGATCCTCGACCGATCGGTCTCCATGCGCGCCCAGGATGTGCTGCCGTCGAGATTCTCCCGCGCCGTCGAGGAGATTCAGCTCTTCTTACGCCGCAAGCCTGACGTCATCGATCGCGTCGCGCTCGTCGGCTTCGCGGCGGCCTCAGTCGTGCTGTCCTACCCGACCGACGACCTTGGCAGCCTGTTTTTCTATCTGGACTGGGTGCGCGATGACCCGATGCCGCTGTTTGGCACCGATATCGGCGCCGCCCTTGGCAGCGCCATGAGTGTCGTGCAGCGCGACCCGCAGCGCATCCGCCCCGTGTTCGTCGTGGTGTCCGACGGCGACGATCACGGGCGCGAATTACCGCGAGCTATCAAGGCGTTGGCAGCGGCGGGCATTCGTGTGCACTGCATCGGGATCGGGTCGGCCAGCGACGTGCCCATCCCGCTCCGGGTCACCAACGGGCGGCAGGAATTCCTCCGCGACGGATTCGGCCGCGTCCAGACGACGCGGTTCGACGAGTCGACGCTGCGCGGACTGGCCGCAGCGACCGGTGGCCGGTACTACCGATCGGTCACCGGCGGCGAGCTCCGGGCCGCGCTCGACAGCATCGCCATCGAAGAACGGCGCCAGATCGGATCCACGACGAGCGTCGAATACCGCGACCTCTACTCCGTGCTGCTGGCGGGAGCCGTAGCACTCGGAACGTGCCTGGTAGCGCGACTATGAACAGACCGTCACGAGCTCTGGATCGCCAGGACACGACATCGGCGATCGAGACGATCGGCGTCCTCGAGCGCGAGATCGACAGCGTGGTCGTCGGCCAGCCCCTGCTGGTCCGCAGGCTGCTGACGGGGCTCTTCGCGGCGATCCCGTACGCCTACACACGGACGGAAACCCGCGCCGGGTGCGCGCACGTGCTGCTCGAGGGCGTGCCGGGCGTGGCCAAGACCTTGACCGTCACCACGATCGCCGCGGCAATCTCGGCACGGTTTCAGCGCATTCAGCTGACCCCCGACATGCTGCCTGCCGACATCGTCGGCACGCGAATCTACGACGCCACGACGAGCACGTTCCGCACGGAACAGGGCCCGGTGTTCACCAACATCCTGCTCGCCGACGAGATCAACCGCGCGACCCCGAAAACACAGAGCGCGCTCCTCGAAGCGATGCAGGAGCGGCAGGTCACGCTCGGCGAGACGACGATGCGCCTCGAAGATCCGTTCTGGGTTCTGGCGACCCAGAATCCGATCGAACAGGAAGGCGTCTACGCGCTTCCCGAGGCACAGCTCGATCGGTTCTCGATGATGCTTCGCGTCTCGTATCCAGACGCCGCCGGCGAGCTGCAGATGCTCAAGTCGAATACCAACCGCGTGGAGCTCGAGCGGCGGATCGCGACGTCAGAGGTCGCGCAGATCCGCGAACTGATTCGCGGCACCGTGTACGCCGACGATCGGATCCGCGAGTACATCGTGCGGCTCGGACGGGCTACGCGCGACCCTGCGGAAGTGGGCCGGCCGGCGCTCCGCGAGATGATTACGCTCGGCATTTCGCCGCGGTCCTATCAGCACATCATGGCGCTCGCTCGCGTCAACGCGTTCATCGAAGGGCGCGTCTACGTGGTTCCCGGAGACGTCAAGACGATCCTCCCTGACGCGGCACGCCACCGCCTGGTCCGCAGCATTCGCGCGCAGGCGGACGAGGTGAGCGCGGACGCCATACTCGACGAAATTCTCTCGGTGGTGCCCATCCCATGATCCCGCCGCACATGCTGCGCGAGCTGCGGTATCTCGAGATCTCCACGGCGAAGGCCGTCCGCAACGTGCGGATCGGGCCCCACACCAGCCGCTCGCGCGGTTCCGGCTTCGACTTCGATCAACACCTCGCCTACCGGCCCGGTGACGACGTGCGTCGGATCGACTGGAACGCGACGGCCCGCCTCAACACGCCGTACGTGCGCCTGACGCACGCGGAGCGCGAGCTCGACGTGATCATGGCGCTGGATCTGTCGCAGTCGATGGCGATCGGGTCGAGCCGCTATTCGAAGAAAGAGGTGACGACCTTCGTCGCAGCCTCGATCCTGTTTTCGGCGGCGTCCGATCAGATCAATGCCGGCTTCCTGACGTTCTCGGACCGAGTGCTGCGCTGGACGCCGCCGCGGCGAGCGTCGGCCCGGGCGTGGCGAATCCTCGAGGAGATCTGGTCCCTCGAGCCGGATGAAGGCCGCACGCTGCTGCTACCGGCCGTCCGTCACATGCTGTCGCGGCTTCGCACGATGAGCGTCATCGCGATCGTTTCGGATTTCCTTACCAGCGAAGAGCTGTTCGACAGCGCGGATTTCCGGATGCTCGCCACGCAGCATGATGTGATCACCGTCGTCATCGAAGACCCGGTGGACACGGCGCTGCCGCCGGGCTCCGGGTTCGTGCGCGTACGGGACGTCGAAACCGGTGGCGGTTCGGTCATCGCGTTGAACGAGCGGACCAGGCGCACGTATGCAGCCGTCGTCGCCGGCCGCCGGCGGGCGATCGTCGACGCGTGTCACAGGCTTGGCGTCGATGTGGCCTTCGTCCGCACGGATCAGGCGGCAATGGAGCCGTTGATCGAGCTCTTTGCTCGCAGGAGACGCGCATGATCCGGCTCGGTCTCCGCGTCGTCGTCGTCCTTGCGGCGCTCATGGTTGCGGCACGAGGCGCCACCGCGCAGACCCCCGCCGTCGAGGTTCGAACGTCGCTCAGCCGGACCGCGGTGTGGGTGGGCGATCGGACCGTCTACACCGTCGAGTTGCGATGCGCGCCCCAGGTCGACGTGCTGCTCGACGATCTCGCCGGCGGCCGCGTGCGCGTGGACGGCGGCGACATCGTGTCTGTCGAGGAAGCTCACGAGGAGGGACCGAACGGCCGGATCCGGCGCTTCCATTACACGATCGCGACGTATCGAGTCGACGCGCCCGAAATCCGGATCGCGGCAACGCCCGTCCGGTACTTTCAGCGTCGCGCTGGCGACGTGCAGGGCGCACCAGCCGGTCAGGTCATCGTGCCGGCAGCCGTCGTGCCGATTCGAAGCGCGATTCCCGACGGCGATGGTGTGCCACCTGTGCGCGTACCGTCGACGCTTCGGCCCGCGCCACGTTATCTCGGAATCGCGCAATCGGCCGGTCTCGCAGTCATGGCGCTCGTGATTGTGCCCTTCATCCTCTGGAGCATCGACCTCGGCGGACGCGGGCACCGTGCGTGGGCAGGCTGGATGGCGCGCCGCAGCCATCGGCCGCCGCGCGAGTCGCTGGAGGATCTGCGCGCCTCGTCTGTCGCATCCGACGCGGAACGTGTCGACGCCTTCGGCCGGCTGAATGCCCTGGTCCGGGAGCACCTGAGCCGCACCACCGGGGTCACCGCCGAAGCGCTGACGCCGGCAGAGATCCGAACGGCACTGGAGAAGCGCGACCTTCCGCATTCCGACATAGAAACACTGCTGAATGCCTGCGAGCGCGCGCGCTTTGCGCCCGACCCGCCCTCTCCGGATGCCTGGGACGATGCGCTGCGGGATGCGGAACAGATCGTGAGCGGAGGGCGGCGGTGAACGGGATCACATTCCAGCGGCCCGAAGCTGCCTGGGTGCTCGTGGCCGCGGCGCTGGTCTTCTTCGTCGCGTGGGCGCGGAAGCGCAGGCATTTCGCCGCCATCGCGACGCATGCGCTGCTCGCCTCCTCCACATACCGTCCGTCGCTTCTGCGCACGCTCCCGGCGGCGATCGGTGGCCTCGCACTGGTTGGGATGGTGCTCGCCGTCATGGATCCCGTCGTGCCGTATGGCGAAGAGCGGATCGCGTCTGTCGGCCTGGACATCGCCATGGTTCTGGATCTCTCGTCGAGCATGGAGGAGCGAATGGGAGCCGGATCCGGCCCAACCGCGACCCGAACGCGCCTCGACGTCACGAAGCGGGTCATCTCGGAGTTCGTGCGGAGCCGGCCCGAAGATCGAATCGGGCTCGTCGTCTTTTCGGACAACGCCTACGTTGTGAGCCCACTGACACTCGATCACGCGTATCTGCAGCGATACATCGCGATGATCGACAACCAGATCCTGCGCGGCGAAGGCATGACGGCGATCGGCGAGGGCCTGCACGTGGCGAACGCGCTGCTCGCGCGTCAGGCGGCGCCCGGCAGCCACCGCGATCGCGTCATCGTCCTCCTGACCGACGGCGAGACCAATTTCGGCCGGGATCCCGTCGTCGCGTTGCAGGAGGCCCGCGACGCCGGAACGCGCGTCCACATGGTGGCCGTCGACCTCGACGAAGAGATCAAGCAGAAACAAGCGGTCGTGCGTCTCGTCCGTGCCGTGCGGCGCCATGGCGGCCAGTACTTCACGGCCGATTCGACCGCGCAGCTGCGAGACGCCGCGCGCGCGATCGATTCTCTCGAGAGGGGCGTCGTGGTCAGTTCGCGCACGGTGCGCGATGCGCCGGCGTTCGAGCCGTTCGCGGGCGGGAGCATACTCCTCATCTGTCTTGCGCTGCTCCTCCGCAGTGTTCCCTTTTTCATTGATCTGACGTAGCCTACAGACCGTGATCATCCGACACCGTTTCGCGTTCAATGGTCCGGCCATTCTCGGGGCCCTGCTGCTGGCTGTCGGACTGTCCGCGGGCTGCGGCGGCAGCCAGACAGGCACGCTTCAGGATCTCAACAATATCGGCGACTTGAAGGCGCGGTTCAACCGGGGTGCGGGCAAGCCGCGGATCGTGCTCCTGCTGTCGCCGACGTGACCTGCGTGCGTGAATGGCGCCAGGTGGGTGCAGGAAGACGTATTGACGAAACACAAGGACGCGGACCTCGAGGTCTACGCGATCTGGTTCAGCATGTATCCGACGGATCGTCGTGAGGCCTGGCCCGCCGACATTCTGACCGACTCCCGGGTCGTCAACCTCTGGGACGAGCGGAAGGAGGTCGGAACCTTCTACGCGCAGCGATACGGCGAAATGGAGAGCACCGTCGTGCCCGAATCAACGGATTGGCGAGGCACGCCGATTCTCTGGGACTCATATCTGGTGTACGGACCGGACGCCCGTTGGGAGGATTCGCCAACGGGGCTGCGCCGCTGGGGCCGTACGATACTGAAGACGCAGGACGGCCTCCGGCAGTCCGTGGACAACCTGCTGCGTTAACCAACGAACCAGGGGTCAGATCTTGTTTCTTGCACGAATGTCCTCTTGTGCGGTCACACCTGAAGAGGACATTCGTGCAAGAAACAAGATCTGACCCCTCATCCACAAAGGAGCGACCGATGGGTTCGCGATTCTTGCCCCTCGCTATCACCGTTACGATGCTCGCGGCAGGGACCGCGTGCAGCAAGGCGACCGACCCCGAACGTGAAGGCGGTCAACCGAAAGCTGGCACGACGCCTGCCGCTACGACCGAGAAGTATCCCGAGCCTCGCTGGCCCTCCTATTTCAAGCGGTCCAACAACGTCGAGGACCTCATGCCCGCCGCCCGGTCGCTCGTCCGCAACACGTCGGGCTTCCAGGGCAAAGGCATGGGCATCCTCCAGGAGGGCGAGGAGGTCCTGATCGTGCCGACGGCCAGCGCCGATCCGATGGTGCTCGAAGCGATTCAGCGGGCGCTCGTCGAGCGGAAGGTCAAGCCGCACATAAAGTTCTCATACGAGTTCACCGGCGAATCGAAAGACCTGGTGCAGAAGCGCCAGGCGGCCAATCAGCGAAATCGCGACAACACGAAAGCAGGCATCTATCAGGCATCGAGCTGGATCAACGGACAGTTTCCTGATCCCGAAGTGCCGAAGAAGTGGCTGAAGGAACGAAGACCCGATCTCTACGCAGAGCTCTTCCCGAACGACACCGGCGCGAAAGCGAAAGCGGACGAGGATCCAGAGACGGGTTTGCCGCGCGCCAATCCGAGGGACCGTGAGATCGTTGGCCTGGGCATCCAGAAGTTCCTGAAGGAAAACCCGAAGTGCCGTGGCGTGTTCTGGGGCGGCGGCGGCACCACGGGGCTGCGGCGCGCACTCTATCCGATGCAGGACCAGTACCTCGGCACGTTCATCACCGACAACGTGTACACGCTGCAGAGCCAGATGACCACCTACCCTGGTGACGTCTGGCAGCTCGCCGAGGAACAGATCCTCGAACCGCTCGTGTACGCCGATCGCGTCGAGATTACCGACCCCGAGGGCACGAATCTCTGGGCTGATATCACGCCCGACATGGCGGAGCGCTGGTCGCAGGGCGCCTATCAGCGGGGACACCTCTACATGTTCCCCAACCAGGCGACCGGGCGTTTCGGCTACTCCTTCGTGAACTACCCCGGCTTCCAGCAGAAATGGCTGCCACGCGAACCGATCGCGCTGATCAACGGCGTGCTCGCGGGAACGCAGGGCCACGGCGGCTTCTTCCCCCGCTGGGAGGTCACGTTCAAGGACGGCTTCATCGCGGACGTGAAGGGCGGCGGCGCCCAGGGCGCGGCGTTGAAAGAGTTCCTGCAGTACCCCGGCCTGAACGATCGCGTCTTCCCGTATCACACGAAGCCGGGCTTCTGGTACCTCTACGAGATCGCGTTCGGCTCGCATCCGAAGGCGTTCCGTCACCCGATCCCGCTCGAAGAGTCCGGCAACACCAGCCCCGAGCGCGCCCGCAGCGGCGTCATCCACTGGGGCCTCGGCATCCGCCTCTGGCACGATCCGGACGCGCCGACGGAATCCAAGAAGTGGGCGGAGTTCTCGAAGCAGAACAACACGCCCTTCGATCACGGCTGGCACACGCACACCTACTTCACGACCTACAAGGTGCGCCTGCGCAACGCCGACAAGTGGGTCGCGTTGCTCGACAAGGGCCGGATGACGAGTCTCGATCACCCCGAGGTCCGTGCGCTGGCCTCACGCTACGGCAATCCCGACGACGTGCTGGCGGAGGATTGGATCCCCGAAGTCCCGGGCATCAACGCGCCCGGAGACTACCTGAAGGATTACGCGCCGAATCCAGGCCAGTACTCGATCAAGGTGCTGGAAAAGGCGAACAACGGCACCTACGAGCATTACTACCCGAAGGCCCCGGCGCAGAAGACGACGAGCGCCACGCCGCCGGCGACCGGCAAGCCGGGCGGGAAATAGGCTTCGCTTAGCGTCAACTCCCCCGCCTACGCGCGCGTAACCGTGGTTGCGCGCGCTACGGCGAGGCCTCGCGACGCTGCTTCCACTCTGTCGTACGTCGCGTACGTAGTCCTCGCCGCGCGAATGCCGTCCACCGTGACTGATGCTTGCAGCCCGCTGCCGCTAGGCCACGGGAATCGTGGAGCATGCCATGGGAATCGGCGCGCGTCGAGGCGTCCTGAGCCGCTGGAGTGACCCGGGTCTACCTCGCACCTTCGATCAGAAACAGCGACGAGACGTACCGGCTGTCGCTGTACGCGATTGTGCGCCCGTCGCTCGAGATTCGGAGATCCACTCCGGGGCGTTGTGCCAGTCGATCGCGCATGACCTCTGCGTGCGGGACTGTCTTGCCGGTCTTCACATCGACGTTCGTCAGCACCCACCTGTCGTCATGCAGCGTCACCACGAACACGGACCGTCCGTCATCGCTCCACTGCCTGATGAACTGATTCGGCTGCAACGAGAAAGTGAGCCTGGTCGCGGGGCGCGGCTCGAGCGTGGCCATCCAGAGCGTGCCGTCGCGCCGCCGGCTGACGAATCGCTCGCCATCCGGCGCGACTGGAGAAACAACCTGTCCAGGCTCGTGCTCGACTCGAACAGGTGGGCCGCCGTCGATGGATTGAACGAAGGTCTCCAGCTCTCCCCCGGCACGCGCGGCATCGAACACGATTCGATCCGACCCGGCAAACGACGCATTCAGGGCGAAGTTCGTCAAGACAACACCGGCGCGCTCGAGTGTCCTCGACGCGCCCGCCCCGAGCGGGTGGAGCACGAGCGATGACTCGATGCCGCCACGAGCGGCGCGGGTGACGGTCAACGCCCATCGGCCATTCGCCGACAACGCACGACCGAATCCACTGCCGAGAAACGTGGCCGGTCCGCCGTCTGTCGGCCGAACGTAGATGGGATAGAGCGACTCGACCTTCCGTCCACCTTCCAGCGTTGGGCCAATCCGAACCGTGAGCAGCATCGTGCGGCCATCGCGCGATAGCGCGTCGACGGCGGAGCTCCCGAGCCAGGTGAGATCCCTGCGCCCGCCCGCGGCCGTCGAATCGTGAATCCAGGCGCGCCTGGACGCAGAAGAGTGATCGACGAGCAGACGATCCGGGGCCGCCGCGTCGAGCACACGGATGCGGCTGCTGGCGCGCAGTACTGGGCGGACTGTTCCGTCCATCGCGATCCTCAAGACCGCATCGTCGTTGTTGTCCGGCCCGACGCCGGTCACGAAGATCGCAGTGCCATCCGACGCCCAGGCCAGCCCGGAGAGGAAGGTCCAGCCTCGCGACAGCACCTGGCTCCCCTGCCCCTGCCGGGCGACCACCGCCAGTCGGCCGTCCGCGCCGAGTTCCGCTGACACGAGCCGCTGACCATCGGGCGAGATGCGAACGAGGTGGGCGCCATCGGCGAGCCGAGTGCCGATAGGATATTCGAGGCGGCCGCCGACGACAGCCGCGATCGTGTCACGCGGTCCCCAATCGGCCGACAACACGTTCTCGGCCAGCTTCCTCGGGGCTCCTCCAAGAAGCGGCGCACGAGCGAGGGTCCCCTCGCAACCGCCATTGCTGGGGCGATAGACACAGGAGAGCGTGAGGGCGAGCTGGCCGGTTGGAGAAACCGAGAGCAACCCGCCAGGCGGAAGGTCCAACGCGCGAGATTCGGGACTCAGTGTGGTCGTGCTGAACATCTGAACCGGCTGGCCGTTCCAGGACGCCGAATAGAGGACTGTCTCGCCGCCTGGGCCAAAGCGAGCTGCGTGGACGAACCCTTCTTCGAACGTCAACTTGTGCCACGTTGGGAACGGGCGGCTCATTTCCGCGGTGCCAGAGCCCTTGCCCCACCATCCCACCGCGAACGCCGATAACGCGAGGCCAAGGCCGAGCGTCGTCAGGAGCGCAGTGTGACGGACCGGCTTCTCCTCGGCAGACGAGGGCTGACTCGAGGCGCGAGGGTCCTCGAGCGCCTGAAGCCTGGAGCGAGCGGGTTCGGCAGCCCCGATGAGGGCCTCATCGAGATCAGCCAGCACATCGCCAACGTCGCGTCTGCGATGCTTTGGATCCTCGTCGAGGCACCGCTTCAGCAGCGCGGTCACGCCCGCTGGAACCGTCGATGGCATCAGGTTCCAGTCCGGCTCGGCTCCGTCAGCTCTTTTGCCACGAAAGGCCGGCGTTCCCGTGAGCATTTCGAAACAGACACATCCGAACGCCCAGATGTCCGTGCGCTTGTCGACGAAGTCTCCACGCGCCTGCTCGGGGCTCATGTACGAAGCCGTGCCCAGAATCAACCGGTCTGATTCAGTGAGGATGCTCGGGCTGCTCGGATGATCTCCCGGTGCATCGACGGCCTCCGACTTCGCGAGGCCGAAGTCGAGGACCTTCGTCGTGCCGTCGCGGGCGACTTTGACATTCGAGGGCTTCAGGTCCCGATGCACGATCCCGCGTTGGTGCGCGGCATCGAGTGCCTCACCAATCTGTCTGGCAATTCGCGCCGCATCGTGCAGCGGGAGTGGGCCTCGCCTGATGCGCTCGGCCAGCGTCTCGCCGTCGACCAGTTCGAGCACCAGACCACGGATGCCATCGGCGGCATGCACGCCATAGATCGCGGCGATGTTCGGATGGCTGAGCGACGCGAGGAATTGCGCTTCCTGCTCAAAGCGCGCGAGCCGCTCCGGATCCTCGTTGAAGGCTTCAGGCAGAATCTTGATCGCCACGTCGCGGCCCAGAACCGTGTCGCGTGCGCGGTACACGTCGCCCATGCCGCCTGCGCCCAGCAATCCCTCAATCTGGTATGGCCCGAACGCGCGTCCGGTGAGCACCGGAATTTCGCCAGCGACCAGTCGCGCGGCGATCGCGAGCGCCGGTTCTTCGAGAAAAGAACCGCCGGAAGCGTCTTCCTCCAGGAGCGATTCGATCTGCACTCGCAGCCCCTGGTCGCCGGCGCACTCGCGGGTAAGGAATGCGACACGATCGACGCCGCCGAGCGCCGCGGCCTGGTGATAGAGCTGCTCGATGCGCGACCAACGCTCAGCTTCCATCACTCGCCCCCTGCTGAAGCTCGAGCCGCAGCCACGACTTGGCAAACCGCCAGTCGCGGTGGACGGTCTCCGGGGACACGCCGAGAACCTCCGCGGTCTCCTCGACGGTGAATCCACCGAAGAAGCGTAACTCGACGACGCGGCTCTTGCGGGTGTCCAGCCCGGCGAGCGCCTCCAGCGCGAGATCGAGCGCGACCAGGTCCTGCGAGCGCTCGACCACCACGGCCATCGCATCTTCGAGTGGAACCAGAGGTTGGCCGCCACCGCGTTTCAAGTATCGCCTCGATCGCGCAATGTCGACGAGGATCCGGCGCATCAGCCGCGCCGACATCGCAAAGAAGTGCGAGCGGTCCTGCCAGTCGATGTGGGAGACGCCGGTCAGGCGCAGGAACGCCTCGTTGAGGAGCGCCGTCGGTTGCAGGCTGTGTCCGGTCCGCTCGGCCGCCATACAGTGCCGCGCGATCCTGTGCAGCTCGCGGTGCACGAGCGGCACGAGCTGCTCGAGCGCGGTGGAATCGCCATCCGCCCAGGACCGGAGCAGCATTGTGACGTCGGGAGCAGTCACAGAATGGACCGAATCTTATCCGATTCAACAGGGCGGAGTCCGTCACTTCGACACATCTGCCACCGCGCTGACGGTCGCGCCACGCCCCCGATCGTTCAGGTACGAGATGGCAACCGAAACGCGAGACACCAGAGGATAACAATTCGAGATCTCGAGCCATGGACCGTATGCGTCTTCGTCGAGCACAACAATCCCTCCTGCGGGGACGAGTCTCGGCTCGCGAGACGGTGGGACCCCGCCAAGCGCGCCGAGCAACTCGAACTGAATCCTGACGATATTGACCTGGCCGCGTCCGGTTGTCTCCGCCAGCGTCAAACGTGGCAGATAGGAGGAGCACGTGTCCGCGGTGTAGCCCGTCACGGAAAAGGCACGGATCGCCAGCGTTTCGGCGGGCGGTTCCAGGGACAACGCTGGTGCAGCGGTGTCGCCGACGACCGTTCCGGTCAGGCCCGCGTGGTCAACGTAAGTGACGCGGACGTAGAGTCTGTCGAGCGGCGCGTCGGTCACGAAGTCGAAAGTGGGGTCGATGAGGTCGCGAACGCCGCCCGCCGGCACGCGCGCCGGCTGAATGGGGCGGACACGCGATAGTGCAACGCCTGGCTGTGAAACTCCTGTTTCTGACGCGGTCCGCGCAAACGTCACCTCGTGTACCTCTACGCGTCCGGACTCGTTGGCTGCCACCACCAGCGTCGGGATGTAATAGAACCGTCGGTCGGCGTGCCAGCCGGTAACCCGGAAGTCGGATATCGACAGGCTGCTCGAAGCGGCCGGCGTTGAAGTCGGCTGCGTGGGAGCAGGCGCTCCGCAACCGAGGCAGGCTGATAGCGCAGACCACACGACGAAATGAAGAATTCCCGTCCTCATCGGGCCCCTGTCTTGAGAGCGAGAAATTCGCGGAAGAACTGTCAGCGGGCTGGCCGGAAACGCCCGGCTTAGAACGAGATTCTCACGCCGAGCTGAATCTGACGTGGCTCCCCGGCGGTGTTGTTCAGCAGGTATTCGCCGAACGTGGCCGAGGCTGGATCCCGATCGATGATCTGGAGGAAGTTGGAGTTGGATGGCGCGTCGAATCCGCAGTCGGCTGGCACAGGTCGCCCGCAGTAGTTCGTCACCTCGCTGCCAGCTAACTGAATACCCGAAGCGTTGAACAGGTTGAACACGTCCAGGACGAGTGACAGGCGGCGGCTGCCGCCGAGGCCGACGTTCTTCAGTAGGTGAAGATTCACGCTGGACGTCGGTCTGTTTCGGAAGAGGTTCCGGGTGAAAGAAACGCCGGGCGCATGGTACGGGCGGTCCGCTCCCGTCACGCTCTCGTTCGCATCGCTCCCGAAGGTCGCGTCGATCGGCAGCCCCGAGCGAACCTGGAAATTGCCCGCCGCTTCCACTCCATACGGGAGATTGAGCACCCAGCCGCCTGAGGCTTGATGGCGCCGGTCGAGACGGGCAGCCGAGTATTCGGGAGCGAGGTCGTAAGGATTCTCGAGCGCCATCGCGCCCAGGTCCGCCTCGTTGTCGTCATCCGAATGCGAGCTGCTGAGGACGTAGAAGCCGTACACCTGTCCCCAGCGCCCGTACCACTGTGTCCTGAGGGTCAGGGCACGATAGTGCGAGCGCGCGCTCGCCTCGCGCACGACCACCTGTCCGAGGGACGCGATGGGACGCTGCCGCCCTGCGTCTCGAAGACCAAAGAAAGGCCGCTGAGCCGCATCACCCGCGCGCACGACTGGCAGCGGCAAATTCAGATCGACGTTGCGCTCGAGTTTGACAGTTTCGAGATCGATGTAGTCGGCGCCCACCCGGAGTCCGGAACCGAGCTCGCGCTCAATCCCGAATCCCCACTGAAATGCTCTGGGATTCCTGAACTCCGGATCGATGACGAAGAGCTGGGCGCCGCTATACGGATCCGACAGGCCAAGGGCCTGGCGCACCTGCTCGATCTCCTCAGGCGTGATGATCGGCAGGCTGCCGAGCGGCGTCCGATTCAGGTCGATTCCAATGAGCGCCAGCTGCTGATAGACAGTCTGGCTCGGATTGTCTGGCGGTACCTGGAAAGGAAGCTGCACGGAGAGATCGACGGGCGGAAAGCGGAAGTTGGCAAGCGGTTGCGCGAAAATGATTCCGGGCGACCGCGCGTAGTACACGCCGGCGTTCCCGCGCACGACGGTCTTCGCGTTGCTCCCTGGATCCCACGCGAAGCCAACGCGCGGCGCCACCTGGTCCAACGCGTCAGGGATGAAGGTCGGATCCACCTCGCGTCCCAACGGGAACGTGAATCCCGCGACGCGGTTGACCAGGTCGTGGTTGTTCGCTTCGGGTGAAGGATGCCATTGACCTTCCCAGCGAAGCCCATAGGTCAGGGTCAAATCACGGCGTATCCGCCACAAATCCTGAACGAACGCCGCCACTTCGGTGGTGGCCGCCGAGCGCTGTGGAGCGCCCGTTTGACGCAGGTACATGACCGTCCGCGAATCGAAGCGATTCGGCGTTGGGCCGCCCACCGACAACGTTTCAAGAATGGCCGCCGTGCTCGTGCCGGAGATCGTGAAACCTCCGGTTTGATGGAGCCCGCCGGTCTCATCAACCGCCACGAAATTGAGCTCGGCGCCTGTCTTCACCGAGTGAGTGCCCCGCATCCATGTGGCGTTGGCGGCTCCCTGGCCGCGCCAGTCGACCGTGCGGATTGGCAGGAAGTTCGTGGTGCCGAATCGGCCCACGTTGGTCTGCACCCTCGGCTCGAGGACGTTCGCCTCCCGCGGACGCGCTTCCCGCGCGTATTGTGCGCGGACCTCGAACAACAGGCTCGATCGGCGCGCATCCGTGATCTGGCCGACCACCGTGTCGACCCGATCCTTTTCGGTGCCGTTGCTCGACAATGCGAGTGTCGTCGTGGCGGGCGTGTCATTGCCCCCCGATATGGCGTTCAGCCCGGTGTTGGTACTTCCGCTGTAGCGAACGTCGAACCGGCTGCCGGCCGGCAGTTGCCAATCGAGGCGACCCAGGAACGTGAGACCGTCATTCGTCATCGTGAACGGTCGCTCGAGGCTCTTGTAGTAGTCGAACGCCTCCTGTGTCGATGCCGAGGGCCTGAAACCCTGCAGGCTGTCGAAGAGGACCGCTCGCGGGACGTTGACCTCTTGCTGCTCGTAGGCGAGGAACGAGAACACCTGATCCGGTTTGATCGGCCCACCGAACGAACCTCCCCACTGCTGCTGTGTCGGAGCCGATCGCTGACCGAAGGCGTTGGTGATTGCGAGATCCTCAGGACGATTCACGTAGAAGCCCGACCCGGTCGACCGATTGCTACCCGCTTTCGTCACGACGTTGACGAGGCCGCCGGACGATCGGCCGAACTCCGCGGAGTAGCCACTCGCAATGACCTGAAACTCACGAATGGCTTCCTGCGGGATCGTCGGCGAGAAGTTGGATCGCGATCCCCCACGGATACCGCCGAAGAACGGCTGGTTGTAGTCGGCACCGTCGATGCCGATGTTCGAGTTGATTCCGCGCTGGCCCGACAGCGCGATCTGCCCCCGCTGTATTTCTACCTGGGCGTGCGGCGTCAGTTCGACCAGATCCTGGAACCGCCGGCCGTTCGTCGGCGCTTTCTCGATGAATGTCGCGTCGAGCCTCGTGCTCGCGTTCGGACTGGTCACGTCGAGCCGCGGAGGGCTGCTGGTGACGTCGACCGTCTGCACGACGTCACCCACCTGCATCGTGAGGTCGAGCGTGAGTGTGGATCCGAGCGCGACCTGCAGGCCCGTCCTCTTCAGCGGCTGGAAGCCCTGAAGCTCCGCGGAGAGCTCGTAAGTCCCGATAGGCAATAGCGGAACGGCGTAGAGGCCCTGTTCGTTTGTGGCGACGACACGATGTATGCCGGTCGTCGCGCTGAAGATCCTGACCGCGACACCCTCTAACACGCCGTCTGACGAGTCGACGACTCGCCCGGCAATCTGGCCCGTCGACGCCTGGGACTGCGCGACCGCCGGCCGCGCCGGCAGGGCGATTGCGACGCAGGCAACGGCTGTGACCAGCCGGAATGAGCTGAGTCGGTTCATTGCGTCCCCGATCCTGACGCGACAATCGATGGACTATCGGCGGCAGGGCCGAGATTAGCATGGGTACACACGACGAACTGGGACGGGGTGCACCCGTTCCAATAGGCGGGAAACGACGCTGAAATCGGTCAGGGAGGACTAGCCGTTTCATTGCCGTGGTTCGTCGACCGTGATCCGTGGTCCGTACCTCGCCGCGCGCGTTAGGCAAAGGCCCACGGCGAGACACGAGTTACGAACCACGGCTCGTCAACTTCCAACCCCCAACGCCCAAGCGGTAACTTGGGCGTTGGGGGGTTGAACCTGCGTCGGCGGTCATCCGACGCCAATCGCGGCAGAAAGAACACTGCCCTACCGCCCTGACCGCGAGCAGGTGGCCTGATAGTCCCAGTAGTTGGGCATCGACGCGGTGGGTGCATCGGCCACAACCTGACGCTCGGACCCGTCGTCAGCAGTCATGAAAATTCGCATGCGACTGCCCATACGGAGACTTCGTCTCCGACACTCGACGTGAATCTGTTGTACAGCACTGCGCGACCGTCCGCAGTCCAATCGGGATCGAACAATCTTCCAGAAGCGAGCGTCCTCCAGCCGGATCCGTCGGCGTTGAGAACCCCGATGCCGAAGAACGATGCGAAGACGATAGACGTCCCATCGGGAGACCACGCGGGATCGGATTGACTCGGGATTGACCCATTGATCAGCCGCCGTGGACTCGAACCGTCGGCATTGACGACGTAGATCTGCCACGACTCGTCATAATTCGCGCGGACGAATGCGATCTGTCGTCCATCGGGCGACCAAATCGGCATCTGAAGGGAATCACCTGGCTGGACGAAATCACTGGCGACGACCCGTGTGGGCGCGGAACCGTCGGCATTCATCACAAAAATTCCGCCCACGCCGCAGCAGAGTGAGTTGAAGACAATCCTCGCACCGTCAGGCGACCAGTTCGGGAATCCGCCGACGCCGAGTCGCATCTGCCCGGACCCGTCGGCGTTCATGACGTAAATGCCGCCATCGACGCCGGTGAAGGCGATTCGCCGGCCGTCGCGCGACAATGCCGGGTTTCGCCCGCTCGCCAGCCGCGTCACACTGGATCCGTCGGGACTCATCACGTAGATAAATGGAGACCCGTCCCGAGTGCTCACAAACGCCATCGTCCCGATTGCTTGGGGAACAGGGGGCGGCGGAGGCCCTGTGTCGCCCGGTGTGGGGGTCGGCGCGGAGGGGCTGCGCGGAGCCTTGTCGCATGCGGGCGCGGCCGGGACGAGGAGCAGGGTCGACCAGATCAGCAGGACATGGCCAGACTTCCGCCCTGTGCTCATGTTTGCTCCTCTCTTTGCCTATCGCCTAAACGCTGACGTGAGAGAAACCGGACAGCTGATGAGGATCGGCGCCCGGCTTTCAGCGCTCCGCTTAGGTTCGCTTCCGGATCGCCTGGGATATAGTCGTCTGCCGCACGAACATCGACTACTCGACACGCGATCAGGAGATCCAATGAGAATCGCCATCGCCTCGGTCCTGCTGTTCCTATCCGCCGGGAGCGGACTCGCCCAGACGCGTGCATCCGGCCCATGGTGGCCGAACCCGACGTGGGGCGCGGGAGATCAGGCTGGAGCGTCGAACTGGATCACACCAGAGAAGATCGTCGAAGCCGTGAGGCTCGTGAAGACCGGGAAGGTTTACGAGATCGGTCAGGTGTACGAGAAGGGCAACAGTCGCCGACGTGCTGGGCGCCCTCAAGCGTCAGGGCCTTGCGGAAGCGGACCTGCGATCGGGTGACGCCTGCTCTTCCGCTATGGCTGGTCGAGATTCTGGAAAGAGCCCGCGAAGTATGACGCGGAACCGCCGGGCATCGGGCTCGAGGTGGCACGCTGGGTCGCCGAGCGCAAGGCTTCGATGGTTGGGAGCGATCAGTCGGGAACGGAGGTCCAGCCGAGCGCCGACGCAACCCAGGCCTACCCCGTGCACCAGGAGCTGATAATGAAGAACGGGATCTACAACCTCGAGAACCTGACGCTCGAGGAGCTGTCGCGCGACGGCGTGTCAGAGTTTCTGTTCGTCTTTACGCCTGTCCGCTTCAAGGGAGCCACGGGCTCGCCAGGACGTCCGATCGCGATTCGCTGAGCGGTCGCCATACGGTTGGCACGTGAAGTCCGTGGTCCGTGGTCCGTATCTCGCCGCGCAAACCCGAAAAGGCGCGCGGCGAGACACGAGCGACGAGCTACGAACCACGGCGTCCGTGGCTTACCAGAGGAACTTGATACCGAGCTGCATCTGCCGCGGCGTGCCGATCGTGCTCGTGATGCGGCCAGCGTCGCTGCGGTAGTCGATGCCGTCGGCATTGTTAATGAAGATCGCCGACGTCGGCTGCCCGAAGTTGGCGCGGTTGAAGAGGTTGAACACCTCGAAGCGCAGCTGCACGCTGCGACTTCCGCCGAGCAGCAGCGCTCGTGAGACCATCAGGTCGACGGTCGCGGCTCCCGGTCCGATCAGTCGAGTTGCGCGGGGCGTTTCCGATCACGTCCTGCGGTTGCAGGCAGAACGCCGTCGGATCGAAGTACTGCTCGGGCCCGCCCTGCACCGGGTTCGCATCAGCGCCCGGGCAGAGGTCAGGATAATCCGGTGCGTCAGGGCTGAATCCTCCGCGGTTGAGGCCGCCGGTGTTCACCGAGAACGGATCGCCGGCCTTGAGCCGAACCAGCGTGCCGACGGTCCAGTCGCGGATCAGGGCGGCTGTTACGCCCGTGCCGCCGCGGCCGTACGGCACGTTCCAGTTGACGCTGGCCACCAGCGACTGGCGGACGTCGAACGGCGACAGTCCTTTTTCCTTCAGGTCAAGGTAACGCGAGCCGCCGCCCTCGTTGTCGTAGTCGTTGCCGCCGATCGCGGATGCGCCCGTATCCTCGGACTTGCCCAGCGTGTAGGACGCCTGCATTTGCAGATCGGCCGCACGGCTGGTCACGCTGACGGTCAGGCCCTTGTACCAGGCGTCAGAGTCGCTGACGCGCAGGCGCTGGCGGCCGAAGGCCGGTTGCCGGTTCACGGTCCCCGGCGGGATGACGAGACGATCGCCGACGAGTACCGCCTCGCGGCCGTTGGTAAAGATCTGACGGAACAGGTTGTAGCCGCGCGAGCCGGTGTAGCCGACCTCGATGGAGGTCCGCGCCCACAGCTCGCGTTGCATGTTGACGTTCCACTTCACCACCGTCGGCTGATCCGGCTCGTACTGGATGCCCTCGAGCTGCGCCTGGCCAGCGAGCAGCGCTGCCTGCGTGAAGTAGGCGTTCGGAAAGTCGATGCGCACTGTGTTCGAGCCGGTGATTCGTGAGCGGTTGAAGAACGGCGGCACCCGGACGGCAGTGTTCTGAACAAAGTTGGTGTTCGCCGTGATCAGGTCGTAGAACACGCCGGCACCGCCGCGAAGGACCATCTTGCCCTTGCCGCCAATGTCCCAGGCCATGCCAATTCGCGGCGCGAAGTTCCCTTTCGATGGGTTGACGACGATCGCTTCGACCACTTCGGCGTCGTTGAGCGTCGCCGTCGGGTTCCAGAAGTCGATGAGCTGCGACAACTTGCCGTCGACTTCGGTGATGTCGCCCGTCGGTTCGTAACGCAGGCCGGCGTTGAGCGTCACGTCGCTGCGCAGCCGCCAGTCGTCCTGGACGAAGAAGCCGAACACGCTCTGCCGCAAGCGGCGCTGGGTGTCTGAGCCTGGCTGCACCGCATCGAACGTTCGCGCGCGATCGACGAGCAGGAAGTTGTCGATCGACGCGAAGGCGAACGATCCCATCGTCGTGAAGTCCGACGTCAGATCGTACATCTGGTATTCCATGTGGCCGCCGAAACGCACGTTGTGATCACCAAGCAGCCATGACACCGAGTCGCTAATCTGGAAATTGCCGAAGTCGTGGAACTTCGGGTTGGTCGTGCTGCCGCCCCACGCGCTCAGGCCGGTGATGCTGAGCGCGCCAATGCCGCGATCGACGTCGGTGAACGTCGTACGCGGGAAGTTGATGCCATCGTAGGACGTAGTCGAAGCCGTCGAGCTTGCTCCGCGTCATGCCGACCTGCAGGCGGTTGACGAAGCCGGCGCCGCGCACCAGCTGGTGCTCGATGGTCGTGAACTGCAGCTTCGTGTTCGGTGATCTCGCCGGAGTTCACGCGGTTCGGGTTGGTGACTTCGCCCTTGTTGAACGTGTAGCGGACGAAGACCTTGTTGACCGGCGAGAACTGGTGATCGACACGGCCCATCAGATAGTACTCATCGGTGTTTCGCGAGTCCTGGCGGACGTAATCGGCGCGCTGGGCGTCGAGCTGTCTGCCGTTAGGCTCAGGAAACGCGTCGAGGTACGGGCGCACGATCGCGTTGGCGGCGTTGCGCACCGCTGCGGTCGGAACCTGGTAGGTCTGGGTGGTACCGAGGCGCTCGCGCAGACCCTCGTACGTGCCGAAGAAAAACGTCTTGTTCTGGATGATCGGCCCGCCCGCCGAGAAGCCGTATTGGTTGCGGCTGAAATCGGGCTCCGGCAGGTCGGCTTGCTTCGCTTCCCAGCGTTTCGCGTCCAGCGCCTCGTTGCGGTGGAACTCGAAGACCGAGCCACGGAACGCGTTGGTGCCGGTCTTGGTCGCCGCGTTGATGACCGCGCCGGTGTGACGCCCGTATTCGGCGCTGAACGAGTTGGTCAGCACCTGGAACTCGCGCACCGCTTCGACGCCGAGCATGTTCCCCGAGGCGCTGCCCGCCTGGTTGAACTGGTCGTTCATCATCGTGCCGTCGAGCGTGAACAGGTTCTGCGTGTAGCGCGAGCCGTTGACGCTGATCTTCTGGCCGAACCCGGTGCTGGTGCTGCGGCCGCCCTGGTTGGTCAGCTGCACGCCCGGCGTCAGGTTGGCGAGCTCGATGAAGCTGCGGCCGTTGAGCGGCAGGTTCTTGATCTGCTCTTCGTTGATCAGTCCGCCGGTTGACGCGTTCGTGGTGTCTACGGTCGAGATTTCGCCGACGACGTTGACGACGTCGGCGACCTGGCCGACGCCCATGGCGAAGTCGACGACTGCCTCGCGGCCGATGGTCAGGACGATGTTCTTCCGCGACATCGTCTGGAAGCCTGACAACGCCGCCGTGACGGTGTACGGGCCAGGTGGAAGATCGGGAGCGCGGAACCGGCCAGTATCGGCCGATGACGAGCTCGCGCACGGCGCCGGTGTCATCGTTCCTGATGGTGATCGTCACCCCTGGCAGGACGCCACCGGTCGCATCCGACGCGGTGCCCGAGATCGTACCGCTTGCGCCCTGAGCCGAGGCCATGACCGGTACGAGAGTAGTGGTCAGGAACAGAACGAATAGGCGGAGGAACCGCGTGGACGGGCGAAGACGGTCGACCATTGATCCTCCTCGATAAACGACGAATGGCAGACACAAGAAGGGCCGGTGCGGTGGCACCGGCCCTGGACATGAACGCGACGACTAACGCTGTACTACAGTTCGAGTCGTGCCTGGTTTTTCGAAGAACTGCGGCACGAGATACGTCAGGAAGCCGTTGAGGCCGCCACTGACGCCGTAAACCTCCCCCAGCTCCGGATTGAACGCGACGCCGGCGAAGCCGTTCGAGCGCGTTTCCGGACCTCGAATGATCATCTTCGGCGGGACGTCGCCGTTGTCGTTGATGTCCCACACGCCGATGAAGCCGGCCTGCAGCAGGCGCGGCACGCGCGGCCCTCCCCTGACGGCGTCCTCTCCGCTTTTCTCTGCCTCACGCAGCTTCTTCAGCGACGCCTCGTTCGTGTAGAGATCCGCCGCCTTCTGCGGCGTCGGCTCCTGCGCGCGGAACGCCTGGACTGCCAGGTAGATCTTGCCGCGGTCGGGATCGACCGAGAGCTGACGGAACCGCCCGAGCGCTCCGGTCATCGGCCCGGAGATCGTCCGCTTCGGCGCGACGTCGCCGTTGTCCAGCCGATTGAAGATGAAGAGCCCGTTGGGCCCTCCCACCGTGCGGCTGGCGACGACGATCGCGTTGTTCTTCGTGTCGGAGGCGACACCCACGATCTCGCGGAAGCCGGTCTTCGAGCCGCTGATCACGCGTTTCGGTTTCGCATCACCGTTGGCGAGCCGATCGAAGATCAACACGGCACGGCCGCTGGGATCGCCGGCGAGAATCTCCCCGCTGTCGGGATCCACGTTGGCGGTGTGCGGCCGGATCAATCCGGTGTTCGGTCCCTGAATGACGCGAACCGGCGGTTCGTTGCCGATCGCGCCGCCACGGAACACCAGGATGGCGCCGGAGAGTGCCACCGGCACGATGATTTCGTCGTTCACGTTGTCGTACGCGAGGCCGTGCATGGTGCGGCTGAGATTCGTGTCCTGTCCTTCGATGATGCGGTCCGGAGCGACGTTTCCGTTTGCCAACCTGGCAAACGCCGAGATTCTCGGCACGCTCACTCAATTAGGGACGAGGACTTCGCCTCGCTTGCTGTCGTAGGCCGCGGCGGACGCGTTGGTGAATCCTGTGGTCGGCGTCCCCTTGGGCGCGTTGCGGATGATCCGCTTCGGTTCGACGTTGCCGGCGGCCTCGATGTCGAACACCAGCGCCGTGTGATCGCCATAGTTCGCGACCCAGAGTTCGCCATGCTTCTCGTCGTAGGCGACACCCACGGGACCGATGATGCCGGTCCGCTCGCCACCGATCACGCGGGCCGGCGAGACGTCACCGCCGGCGTTGCGCGGAAAGACGAGGATCGAATTCGATCCGTAGTTGGCGATCGCCAGCTCGTTGCGCTCGCGGCTCACGTGGATGCCCATCGGCCATGCCAGCAGGGTGCTCTTGCCCTGGATGGTCCGCTTCGGCGCCACGTTGCCATTCGCGTCGGCGCTGTAGATGCGAATCGACGGTTTTTCAAACCGTCCCGGCTTGTACTCGCCCGGCAGCAGGACCGCGTCGTCCGCGTACGACCGCATCTCGGTCCAGTTTCCGTGGTTCGCGGTGAACACCTCGTTGTTCTGCCCGTCGAGGTAGACGCCATGCGGATCGGCCAGCTGGGTATTCTCGCCGCGGATGGTGCGGAGCGGACGCGCCGCGCCGGTCGCCGTACGGTTGTAGATCGAGATGCCCTGATACTGCTGGCTGGTCACCGCGATCTCGTCGCGGCCCATGTCGAGCGAGAGGCCCCACGATTGATGCGGCACGTCCAGCTCGCGGAGCGGCTTCACGTCACCGTGAGAATCGTAGGAGAAGACGTCGACGCCGCCGCCGTCGTTGTTGACGACCCACGCCTCGCGGTTCTTCGGATCGAGCGTCACGCCGGCGATGAATCCGAGATCGGTGCGCGGGCCGATGATGTGACGCTTGGGCTCGGTGATGTTCGGCGAGTTGCTGCCGCTGGCGCGGTCGTACATGAACAGGCCGCTGCGGTTCTCGTCGCTCATCACGACCAGCCCGTTCTGCGGATCGATGGCAATGCCGTCGAACGTCGGATACGGGTCTGCCACGATCCGCGTCGGTGGAACGTCGCCGCCAATGACGTCCTTGCCAGGCCAGTCGGCAGGCACGCCCAGTGCACCGGCCGGAGCGCTCCCGCGTTGCGCCGCCGCCTGTTCGGCGTACGTCAAGTCGGGCCGCATACAGAACTCGGCCGGTTCGATGGATTTCAGCAGCGGCAGCGCCGTTTCTGCGGCGATTGGACCGGTGGCCCGGTCCTCACACATCAGAATCACGACGGCTGCGGCGGATAACACTGCGACACGCCGTAGCATGAGGTCCCTCCGTGGAGCGTCTGCACGAACACCCGGGCGCGGCAGACCTGCTGTTCTGCCGCATTGGTCAGACCGATGACGCGGTCATATAGTAGCAGCTTCAGAAATCCAGTGAATACGTAAGTTTTATCATCAAGGACCGGTCCGGCTGGTTCCGGGAACCCTCCTGCCGGGACTGGTTGAACACGATAAAAAGGTCGTCACCTGGGCGGTAGATGTAGTTCAGCCGGACGTAGAGCACCTGCCGCCGGGATGCCGAGTCGTACTGGACCAGAGTAGTGGTCAGCCACCGGTTGCTCAGGTTGACGTTCATCCGGGCGTTGACGGCGTGCGTGGTGAAGGCGCCCTGCGGGAGCACCACGTCGTTGAACTCGTAGGCCGTCTCGAACGAGAGGTACGCCGAAGGCCGCCAGGACGGCGTCATCTGCACATATTGGCGCGTGCCGCCGTAGAAATCCCCGCCTCCGACCCGGAATCTGCCGCCGGCCTTCCGCTTGCCGCTCGTCTCGGCTTCACCCCAGGTGTCGAGGAACTCGTAGTCGCCGGGCGGCACGAAAATGCCGGTCGCGATCTCGAACGGCGCGTCCACGCGATCGAACGTCTGCGTCGCGTTGAACCGCAGCGCGTCGTCGTTCTGAAAGCGCGACGTCGCCTGAAAGATCTGCTCGCGCGTCAACAGCCGCTGGTGGGTGTCGGTGAGGTAGACCACCTCGCCGCGGAAGACGAAGTTCCGGATGTTGAAGCGCTTCGGCCGCGGCTCCCAGATGAACGCCGTGTCGGTGCGCTGGATGTCGCGGCGGCGCACGAAGCCGACATCGTGCTGAAACTCCGGGCCGATGTAGAGGTGCTCGACGAACACCTCGTACAGGTCCGACAGCCAGTTGTATTTCACACGCCCGACCGCGTCGTTGCCATCTCTTCCCGGCGTGTCGGAGCGGCCGATGAAACCCTGAATGTCGGTGTTCTTGAAAACGGTGAAGTTCGCGTCCGCGCCGATCACGCGGTTGTAGTCGTCGCCCGAAGACTGGCGGTTCGAGGCGAACATGCCGACGTTCGAGCGCGCGAGGATGTTGCGCTTCACGCGCGCGACGGTGTAATTGCTGGCGGTCGAGATCCTCGAAATCGTTCGTCTGCACGTTCAGGAATCCCACGTCCATGCCCGGCCGCGCGTCCGGTGACCTTTGCGCCGGCGATGATTGGCACGGGCTCGCGATCGTCGGTCAGCCCGATGCGCCGCGAGAAATACATCTGCAGGTTGCGCTCCGCCACGCCGCCGCGACGCCCGCCGAGGCCGAACTCGAAGATGCCCGCCCGCTCGAGGAAGAACTCGCGCTTCTCGGGGAAGAACACCGGAAAGCGCGTGAGGTTCACGATCGCTTCGTCGACGTCCGCCTGCGCGAAGTCGGTGTTGACCGTCATTTCCGCCGTCAGCGCCGGCGTGATGCTGACCTTCACCGTCTCGAGACCGATATCGCGCAGCGCATCGACCGCCGACGGACCGCCAGGCACGGGATCTTCGAACCCGCCCAGCGCATACGGCTTGACGCGCAGCTTCAGCCCCGTGCGGATACCGTCGACACCGGTCAGGTGGCCCGCCTGTGAGACCTGCAGAAAATTGAAGTCGCGGTCCCACCCGGTCCACTGGGCCGTTTCATTCTTCCGCCGGATGAACCGCTTGAAGTTGACGCCGAACGTGTCGGCGCCCGGGCGCGACCGCAGCGACGTATACGGAATGCGGATCTCTGCGGACCACCCCGTTTCGCTGATGGTGACGCTCGACCACCACCGCTCGTCCCACTCCAGGTTGATGTCCTGCCCCTCGTCCGTGATGAGCGCGTCGTATTGGGTCCCGAGTGGATTGATCACGAAGTGGTAGGCGTTGCGGTGATCGTGAAACGTATCGATCACGATCTCGAAGCGATCGTCGTTGGCGAGTGCATTGTCGCGGCGCATCTCACGCCCGATGATGCCGTCGCGATTCGAGTCGAAGCAGGTCGCGCCGATGTAGATCGCCTCGGCGTCGAGGAGCACGCGGATCTCGGTCCGCTCGGTGACCGGCTCCCCGACCCGCGGCTCCTGCTGAATCAGATCGCTGATGGCCTCCGCCTGCTGCCACTCGGCCTCGTCGAGGTGTCCGTCGACGCGAATCGGCGTGGACACCCTGAGTGCGCGCAGCGTCTTATCCGCCGCGCTGGGCTGCGCGTGCGCGGCGGCAGCGACTGCGCACGCCAGGACAACTCCCAACGCCCGACCGCGCGAACTCCCAAAGCAGAGCCCATCGAATGACTCTCCTGGAGTGGAGTTGGACGTTGGGAGTTGACACGAACTGCGTCAGTTCGTCCCACCGGATGGGAAGCGCTTGCCGACCCATGCGAAGAGCGCATCCAGCATCCGCTCGCGCTGCTTGCCGTCACCGGCCTTCGGCCCCGACGGACTCCACGCGTGATCCGCTCCCTCGATCTTGACGATCGACTTGTCCTTCGTTCCGGCGGACTCGTAGGTCTTCTCCTGTTCCCACACGTAGGTGCCGCGATCGGCCGTGCCGACCAGCACGAGCGTCGGGACCGTCACCTTCTTGATGTTCTCGTGCAGGCGCGCGCGCGAGGCCGGGCCCGACATCGTGCTCAGGAAGACGTCGGGACGGATGCTGCGCGTGCGCGCTTCCGGCTCCAGGTTGAACACATCGGGACGATCGGAGCGGTTGGACCCGTAGGCGCGATCGGTCGGGCGCGTGATCTGATCGGTGTAGTCGAGGTCCGCTTCCGAGCGGTACAACACCATGATCGGCAGGTGTTCCGCCCGGCGCTCGATTTCGAGCCGTTGCTCCAGCGGCAGCTTCTCGAACCCGGGCTGCTTCAGCAGCGACCGATAGAGATTCCGCTCGCGGATGTACCCGCGCGCCCGCTCGGTCAGCCGCTCGGCGCGCGCCCATTGCGCGTCGCGGAACTTCTTCGTGAACTCCGGCGAATAGCGGCTGGACTCCGGCGGCATGCGGAATCCGTTCGCGGGATTGAACATGTCCAGCGCGGGATCGACCGAAAGGGGATCGCTCTCGTCGATGATCGACGGGTCGAGGTGGTGCGTGAGGTGGAGCCCTTCGCCCTCGTTCGCGTTCAGGATCACGATGCCATCCGCCGGCATCATCTCGTGCTTGTTGAGATCGGGTGGATCGCCGGCGGGCGTTTCCTTGAGACGATTCGGCGGAGCGGTCTCCGCCTGACTCTGATAGAACGCGAACAGCGATCCGCCGCCGCTCTGTCCGGTGAAGATGACGCGTTCGAACCCGCGCTCCTTTCTGAGGTAGCGCACCGCCGCCGCGATATCGAGTAATAGTTCCTCGTGAATCCCATGCTCTCCCCACCATCGGCTCTTCATGCCGAAGCCGGCGTATCCGCGCTCGGCTGCCGGACGCAACATGTAGTGCCGCTGCCGGTCGTCATTGGGATGCATCGTCACGATCACGGTCTTGGGCCGCTTCGAGGGAATCGAGTACAGCATCCCTTCGGTGACGACACCGTCATCCGCCTTGATGGATGTCTGCTCGAGCACGATCGGATCCGCAGTCTGAGTGCTGGGCCGCACCGAGGAGCTGCCCACGAGGAGTGCCGTCGCCACACCAGCGATCAGGAATCGTTTCATAGGGCGGGATTCTAGCAACTCCCACGGGCGCCGCCCAGAGCGAAGAATTTTTAATGGTCAGACCGAAGACTGGACATAAGAGTTACAATCACAACCACGTCAGGAGGGTTATGAAATCGTCACGCCAGTGGTGTATCGCACTCGCAGTAGCTATAGCCGGGACCGTCGCCGCCTCCCCGGCGGCTGCACAGGTCAAAGAGGTGTCCTGCGACGACCTGGTGCCTCCGGCACGCGAGGTCAAGGGTAAAAAGGTCGGACCAAACTCCTGCCTCATGCAGGAGACCCCGATGACTTTCGAAGGGCGTAAATTCGTCCGCCTCGACCTCGGGCTGAACGGCACCGTCGACGGGTTTATCACCAAGACGGGCGACTACAAGGAATACCTGACCAACGCGCCCGACCTCGTCTTTCCCCAGACGGCGGACGACGGGCCCCGGTTCCTGGCGTTTGCCGCCTACGAGCGCGACAAGGGCGCCGCGATCACGCTGGTCTATCCAGCCGACCGGAGTACCTGGAACGGAAAGCTCTGGGTGACCGTCCATGGTCGTGGCAGCTCCTTCAAGGAGGGGCAGCTGAAAGCCTGGAACAAGAACGTCGACCCGACGGACCCCACGAAAGACCTGAACAAGTACGACATGGAGATGCTGAGTAAGGGGTATGCCCTCGCGAAGACCCGGCGGACGTCGTCCGAGGGCCTTGGCGAGATCATCACGACCCTCGAGGACGGCTCCACGGTGGACTACGTCGCGTTCAACGACACGGCCAACTACATCAAGGACTTCACCGACGTCGCGGAGAAGGCCCTGCAGAACCGGCTCGGCCAGGCGCCCCGTCGGACCTATTTCTATGGCCATTCGGCAGGCGCCCGCATCGGCCGCGGCATCAACTACACGGCCGGGCTGAACAAGGGGCGGGACGGCCAGCCGATGTACGACGGCATCGTGGCGGACGATGGCGCCGCGGGGGGGTGGCTCCCGGTGTTGATGAAGGACGGAAAGGACGTGCTGCTGACCAGCGCTGCGGAAAAGGCCGCTTTCGTTCCCCAGATCGACATCAGCCATCAGATGTACAACAACATCTGGCCGTCGAAGCGCCCGGAATTCATGTCCGACAGCTATCTCGCGAACAAGCGGAACAACGCGCGCATCCTGCGCGAAAAGGGCATCGCACCGGACAAGGAGCGGATGTACGAGGTCCGGGGGATCAGCCATTCGGGGGGCGAATCGCTTCCTGACGGCCGGCGCGGCGACGTGCAAATCCTGGACATGTCCCGGCTGATGGAACGATTCATCGAGATGATGGACGCCTGGGTCGACAAGGGCGTCGCGCCGCCGCCGACGCGTTCGGACTGGACCGTGCTGGGTGATGTCGATGGGGATGGCACCATCGAGAATCCTGCCGTGGCCGTCCCGGACGTCGCCTGTCCCCTTGGCGTCTACTTCCCGTTTCCGAACAGTACAGCCGGCACGACGTCCTTTGCCGAGTTCACCGGCAAGGGGCTCGAGCCTCTCGACGGGAATAAGGTGTTCGTCGACATGAACCGGAACGGCATCTGGGACTTCCGGGAGACGCCGACCCAAGCCTGGCAACGCCTCGGCCTGTTGAAAAAGGGTGAAACCCTGACCTCAGCCGCCTACGTGGCCTGCGTGCAAAGGACAGCCGAACAGTTGCGGAAGGACGGCTTCTTTTCCGATAAGACGGTTGCATCGTACGTGGACCGGGCGAAGAAGCTCAATCTCACGTCGACACCGTCAACCTCGGCGAGATGAATATGCGCAGAACGGCACTCGTCATCGCTACGGCTCTGCTTTCCCTGTCGGGCGTCGCCGATGACGGCTGGCTGCCAGCCGTCGATCCGCGGTCCACGGTCGGCCGCCTCTCGGCGTTCGAGAGCCTGGCCGCGTGTGCAATGCCGGCCGACACCCAGCGGCAGATGCTCGCCGCGTCCAGGCGACAGGCCGCGGCGGCGCGCGGCGGCGCCATGGCGCCCGTGCGAGATATCCGGGACGCTTATCCGTCGTTCGCGGCGGTTGCTGTCGACACGGTGCGGAACGAAGTCGTTTTGACGGACGAGAACCTCTTCCAGGTTCTCGTCTACGACCGAACCGAGAACACGCCGCCCGGCGCAGAAGCCAGCAAGCCCAAGCGCGTCATTTCGGGCGAGGACACCAACATCGAATTCCAGTCCGGCGTGTACGTCGATCAGCAGACCGGCGAGATCTTCGCCGCGAACAACGACACGCGCGACACGCTGGTCGTCTTCAAGCATGGGTCGGCCGGGAACGTGAAGCCTATCCGTCAGGTCGAAACGCCGCACGGCACGTTCGGCGTTGTTGTCGACGAGGTGCACGGCGAGCTGTTCATGACCGAGCAGCATGACAGCGCCCTGGTCGTTTACAGGAAGGACGCCACGCAGGAAGAGTCGCCGATCCGCTTCATGCAGGGGTTGAAGACCGGCCTGCAGGACCCCCACGGCATTGCCCTCGACCCGAAAGAGGACGTCCTGTTCGTCGCCAATTACGGTTCCACCCACGCCGTGGCGCTCACCGACAAGCCGAAGACGGGCGTAAACCAGGCGGACAACCGCGAGGGGAAAGACAACTGGCCGCTCGGCCGCGAGTTCGCCGTGCCGGGGTCCGGGACGATCAACCCGCCGTCGATCACGGTCTACCGGCGGACCGCGCGCGGGGATGCCGCGCCGCTGCGCAAGATTCAGGGGCCGGATACCGGCCTGAACTGGCCGACCGGCCTTGCGTTCGATCCGCAGGCCCGCGAGCTGTTCGTGGCGAACGATGCCGCGCACGAGGTGCTCGTGTTCGACGCCGCGGCGAACGGCAACGCGAAGCCGAAGCGCAGGCTGAAGGGCGCGAGCACGAAGCTCGCCAACCCCACCGGCGTCGCCGTGGACATCAAGAACCGCGAGCTGTGGGTCTCGAACTTCGGCGGGCATTCCGCAACGGTCTACGACATCTCGGCATCCGGGAACGTCGCGCCGAAGCGGATCATCCGCAATGCCCCTGAAAACACGCCGTCGCTGATGATCGGCAACCCCGGGGCGGTCGGGTACGACGCGAAGCGCGAGGAAATCCTCGTCCCCAATTGAGTCGCCCATCCGCAGATTGCGGTGTTCGCCAGGATGGCGGACGGACAGGCAGAACGGCTGAGGGCAATCGAGGGACAGAAGACGCTGCTCGGCAGAACGATGCACGCGATCGCGTACGACGAGATCCACGACGAGATCTACGTCACGCAGCAGTTCGGCCAGGGGATCCTGGTGTTCCGCGGCGGAGCCACGGGAGAAGAACCGCCGGTGCGCGTGCTCAATGGATCGAAGACGCAGCTGATCGCGCCGGATCGACTTGCCGTCGATCCCGTGCACGACGAAATCTACGTGCCGGAGGGGGTCAAGATCCTCGTCTATCCGCGGACAGCGAACGGTGACGTCGCGCCTATTCGCGTGATCACCGGGCCGGACACGGGGATCGGCGCCACACGTGCGGTCACGGTGGATCCGCAGCGCAACCTGATCATCGCGGCGACGCAGGTCTGGGGCACGGACGAAGAGAACCGTGCGCGTGGATCGGAGCTGCGCATCTTCGAGCGGACCGCGAACGGCAACGTGAAGCCGTTGCGCGTCATCACGGGGCTGCGCGGCATGGGGAACCTGGCCGTCCACTCCCCCACCGGGCTCATCTTCTCCATGCAGACGCGGTATGTCGGCGTCTGGAACATCGACGACAATGGCAACGTCCCGCCGCGATTCACCATCGGCGGGCCCAATGGAATCCTTCGACAGGGACGCGGGCTTGCGCTCGATCCCAAGAATCACGCGGTGATTGCCTCCGACAAGGAGCTCAACGCCGTGCTCACGTTCCAGGTGCCTGAAATCTTCGGAAGCGGAACAGCGGCGGCAGTCGTCGGTCGGCAGTCGACACGTCGTAAGTCGAGTCGAGCGGTCGACATCACGAAGCGGGAGCGCGAACTATGACGATGAAACGTCTGATCGCCGTGCCAGTGGGCCTGCTCGCCCTGGCGCTTCCAGGCGTCAGCAGGTCGCCAATCGCGGCGGAAACGGTATTGCCGATGCTCAAATCGATGGAGCCGGCTGAAATCTGTCTCAGGCCAGGCGTCGAAACCGCCTATCAGGCCGGCGCCGCCGCGCCTCAGACCGCCGCAGCGAACTCGGGGGCGCCACCTGGCTGGCCCGGCAAGCAGGCGGTTGGCGGCAACGTGCCGGCGGCGCGGCTCGTGTACGACCCGCATCCCACGTTCAACGGCATGGCCATCGACCCGGCCAACAACGTGGTCATCATGAGCGATGAGAACCGCGGCAGCCTGATGACCTACAACCTGACCGACGGCGGCGCCCGCCAAGGACACGACGGAGCCGCACAGGCACATCATCGGGTCGAAGGTGAACCTGGGGTTCATCGCTGGTGTAACCGTGGATCCCGGCCGGCGCGAGATGTACACGGTCAACAACGATGGCGGCGGGCTGGTCGTGCACTCGTACGACAGCCATGGAGACGTGGCGCCAATCCGCGGGCTGACCGTGCCTCACCAGTCGTGGGGGCTGTCGCTGGACGTGAAGAACGACGAGCTGGCAGTGACCAGCCAGCAGTACCAGGGCATCTCGATTTACAGCCGGACGGCGACCAAGACGGATCGGCCGATCCGCACGATCCGCGGCGACAAGACGATGCTCGCGGATCCGCATGGCGTGTACCTCGATCCGGTGGGTCGCGAGGTCTATGCGGCCAATCACGGCAACTGGACCGAGATGCGCACCTACTCGGCGGACGGCCCTCCCCTTCTGGTCGGCGAATACATCGCGGGGCGCTTCGAGAAGCCGTCGATCCGCGTCTATCAGTCCTCGGCGGACGGCAATGTGCCGCCGATTCGGACGCTGCAGGGGCCGCAAACGAAGCTCGCGTGGCCGATGGGCATCACCCTCGACGCCGCAGGCGGGCGAACTGGCCGTCGCCAACTACGGCACCAACGAAATCCTGATCTTCGCCAAGTCCGCCAACGGTGACGTCGCGCCGTCACGCATCCTCGGTGGCGACCGCACCGGCATCGTCGGACCGATCGCCGTGCAGATCGATCCCAAGAACAACGAGATCTGGGTGGCCAACTACGGCGACCACACGGCCGTGGTCTTCGATCGGACGGCTTCCGGCAACGTGGCGCCGAAACGCATCATCCGCAATGCGCCGGCGGGCACACCCACGACCGGCTTCACGAACGCGTCGGCCGCCGCGTACGACAGCAAGCGCGATCAGCTCCTCGTTCCTAATTGAGTGAGCGTCCCGAGGATCTCGGGGTTTGCCAGGCTGGCAAACGGAAACGTGACTCCTGACCGAATCATTGAAGGACAAACGACCAACTTGAGCCGCACGATGCACGGGCTCGCCTACGACGACCTGCACGACGAGATCGTGGTGCCCGTGGCGCTCTCGGGCGCGGTGCTGGTGTTCCGCGGCGGCGCAACCGGTGATGAGGCGCCGTTGCGCGTCATCCAGGGCTCCAAGACCGGCATGATCCGTCCGCAGACGGTGGAAGTGGACCCGGTCCACAACGAGATCGTCGCGGCCGATTCGAGCTCGCGGGCGATCCTCATCTACGACCGCATGGCCAACGGCAACGTCGAGCCGATCCGGAAGATCGGCGGTTCGAAGACGCTGTTCCGCGACATCATCGGCATCGCGATCGATCCGAAGCGCAACCTGATCATCGCGTCCACACGATCGACCGACGGCTTCTCCGGCATCCTCATGTTCGATCGGATGGCCAACGGAGACGTTGCGCCGGTGCGGAAGATCGGCGGCTCGATGACCGGCGCACTCGGAGCGTTCCGCCAGTTGAAAGTCGACTCCGACCGCGGCCTGGTGTACCTCGCCGTCCAGAGCTTCCGCCGCGCATCGGCGACGCCCCAGAAGGCCGCCGACCTCTATACAAACGAGGCGTCGCTCAAGAAGCTGCGGGAGCAGGAGGGCGTCAGGGAGGAGCGGGGCACCCGCGATCCCTTTACCTCGGCGGGGTTCATCGGGGCGTGGAGCCTCGATGACGACGGAAACGTGCCGCCGCGTCTCATCATCCGGGGCCCGTCGGTTGGCGCCACAGGTTTTGCCGGCGTGGCGTTCAGCACGAAGCACGGCGAGCTGTACGGCGTGTCCGGGGAGCTGAACGGCTTTGCCACGTGGATCGTCCCGGAGTTCTTCAAGAAACCAGGAACAGCGACTCAGCAAGGGGGGGGCCGGTAGACAATGGGCGATGGGCGATGGGCGATGGGCGATGGGCAAGAGAACTGGTAATGGGCAAGCGGGATGGAGATCGGCACCCTTGCGAATTCGTAGGCCACGCGCTACCCTCGCGCGATCCGGACAAGAGATGTCCCGCTGGTTATCGCTCGCCTATGTCGATCAGAGATTGCGGATAGTCATCGGCTAACGGAGGAGTAACCCATGATTCAAGCGCTGAAGACTTGCTTTGCCTGCGTGGCGCTAATACTGGCGCCAGCGCTGGCTGCTGCGCAGGGGACAACCGGCAGTATTTCGGGATCGGTCGTTGACGAATCGAAAAGCGTCCTGCCAGGCGTGACGATCACCGTCACGAACGTGGGGACCGGACTCGAGAGAGTCCAGGTCTCCGACACGGATGGAAGGTATCGAGTTCTGGACCTTCCCCCGGGCCAGTACACCGTCAAAGCGGAGATTTCAGGTTTCGCGCCAGTCCTCCGCAGCGATCTCACGGTTGCCATCGGCAGGGACTTGCTCGCGGACATCGAGATGAAAGTTCGCGGCGTCACGGAGCAGGTCACGGTCGTCGGCGAGTCGAGCAACGTCTCGCTGGGAAATACGACGGCCGGCGGCGTAGTCACGACGCAGCAGATTGCGGAGCTGCCGCTCAACGGCCGCAGTTACATGCAGCTCGCCACCTTGCAGCCCGGCGTCATCATCAGCCGTGCGACGGCGAGAGACTTCACCGGCGGGTTCGGTACCACGCAGCTCTCGATCGGCGGAGCCCGTCCCGAACAAACCGGCTATCTGATGGATGGCACGAACATCGCGGACATCTCGGACAAGGCGCCGTCGAGCCTGTCGGGGCTCCTGCTCGGCGTCGACACCGTCCAGGAATTCAGCGTGCAGACGCACGGCTACAACGCCGAGTTCGGCCGCGCGGCGGGCGGCGTCATGAGCACCGTGACCAAGTCGGGCACGAACCGGATTCGCGGCAGCGTCTTCGAGTTCCACCGCGACGAAACGCTGGATTCCAAGAACTTCTTCGCCGACAGGCGATCTGCCTGATTTCCAGCGCGACCAGTACGGCGGCACCATCGGCGGCCCGATCCTGCCCAACAAGCTGTTCTACTTCGGCGCGTACGAGGCGCTCCGCGAACGCAACGCCGTCACGCGCTTCGCGAGGCTGCCCAACGCCGCCGCGCATCAGGGCATCCTGCCGACGGGCACAGTGCCCGTGCATGCGACCACCCGTCCCTACCTCGACCTGCTCTTTCCGATTCCCAACGGTCAGGACTTTGGGGACGGCACCGCCGAACTCGAGCACTCGCACCAGGATCCGACCGACGAACATTTCGGGGTCGTGAAGTTCGACTACAACATCGGCAAGGCTGGCAGCACGCTGATGGTCCGGTGGTCGCGGGACGTCTCGGACACGAACATCTCGCAGGGGCACCCGCTGTTCTTCGAGCAGGTGGGTACCGAAACGCGCTATTTCACCACGCAGCTCCAGTCGCTCTTCGGATCGGGCTTGATGAACACGGTGCGGTTCGCCGCGAACAGGACCGGCCGTGACAACGACCTGATTCCGACGGTCGAAATCCCGACCTCGCTGTACTTCTCGGAAGACCCGCACTTCGGAGCCATCTCGATCACGAACATCTCGACCGCCGGATCGGTCGCCACGATTCCGGTCGACTACAAGCAGGACCTTTACCAGCTCTCCGACACGATCACCTGGATGAAGGGCGACCACGTGGTGAAGAGCGGATTCAATTGGGAGAACTATCACTTCGACGGATTCTCGTACTCCCGCTACGGAGGAGAATTCCGGTTCCGCACGCTCGCGGAGTTCCTGCAGCTGAACCGAAGCGCCACCTCCCAGGCCGACCGGTTCACTGGCAACCTGCCCGGCACGGACACGTTCCGCCAGATGCGCCAGAACTATTTCGCGACGTTCGTGCAGGACGACTGGCGCGTGACGAACAACCTCAGCGTGAACCTCGGTCTGCGCTAGGAATTCGTGACGGATCCCACGGAAAAGAACGGGCAAATCGCAGGTCTTCTGAGCCTCGACGATCTCGAGCGGGCGCCGTTTGGCGTCACCGAGGGCACGCCGATGTTCGACAACCCGTCGAAGAAGAGCATCGGCCCTCGCCTGGGCGCCGCGTGGAACCCGCTCGGCGACAAGCGAATGACCGTCAAGGGCGGCTACGGGATCTTCTACCAGCCGCTGACGACGTCGTTCTACCGCGGCACGACGTTCCGCATCTACCCGTACTTCGCGGGCGTCGACATCCGGCAGCCGACCGTGTTCGGCCCCGGCAACATCGCGGTGCTCGCGGGCGGGATCAATCCCGCACCGGTGCAGAAGCGGTCGGAGTTCATTTTCTATGACGCCGAGCAGCCCTTTACGGAACAGTGGCACGCGAACGTCGAGCGCGATTTCGGGCACAACCTCGTCGGAGAGATCGGCTACCTCGGATCGAAGGGCCACAACCTGCCGTTCTACGGCGATCCCAACACCATGCCGTCGTTCTACGGACGAGAACGGCGTCAAGCGGCTGGTGCCCGGGCGCCACGCTCCGCTACCCGAGCTGGGGACGCATCCGCACCCGCATCAACATCGCGCGATCGAACTACCACGGCATGACGCTCAGCCTGAACAAGCGCTTCTCCGACGGCTGGCAGTTGCAGGCGTCGTACACGCTGGGTGATTCCAAGGACAACTGGTCGGGCGGACAGATCGGCGGCTCCGACTTCGACAACGGCGCCGGCAGCGCAAGCGACTGGTTCGATCCGGAGTACGAATACGGACCGTCGAGCTTTGACGTCCGTCACAACTTCGTGGTCAACGGCATCTACATGCTGCCGTTTGGACAGCGACGTCACCGGCGTGAAGGCGTTCTTCGTGAAGGGGTGGCAGGTCGGCGGCGTCATGCAGTTCTCGAGCGGTCTGCCGTTCACGGCCTTGCTCGGATACGACCAGGTGGGCGATCGGCAGAGCGACACCGGGCTGCACAAGCCGAACGTGAACGGCCCGATCAACTATCCGGAAACGGCGGAACTGTGGTTCGATCCGTCGGTCTTCACCGAACCCCCGCCCGGCGTGTTCGGCAACGCGGGCCGCAACTCGCTGCGCGCCGCTGGAGTCAAGGTTGCGGACCTCTCCGCATTCAAGAACTTCACGTTCGGGCGCTATCAGGCGCAGTTCCGGTTCGAGGCGTTCAACGCGTTCAACTGGGTGAACTTCGGAATACCGGACGCGACGATCTTCACCAGCGCGGGCGTGCGCAATCCGACGGCCGGGCGCATCCGGTCCACGTCTACCCCGGCGCGGCAGATTCAGTTGGGGTTCAAGTTCCTCTTCTGAGGTCCGAACGGGCCGGCCGCAAGGTGCGGCCGGCCCGTTTTTGTGTATAGGCGCGCACGGCGCGCCTGCGAGGGAGCGGCGCGGGGCTCAGGGGTCCCCGCAAGCGACCGAGCCGGGGTGTGGGGCGGAGCCCCACAACAAGTTTGACAGCGACCATATGCCAGTTCCGCGTCTCAACGGTGTGATAGGGGCACTCGAGAACGGTCAGGTTGCCATTACTACTTTCGTTTCACCGCCCACCGTTGACAACGCGATCGCGGTCTCGGGCGCGCCCTACGACGGCGCGATCTTCGAAGCCGAACACAGTCCGTACGACATCGCCGAGCTGAGGAACGGCCTGCAGTACATGCTGAGCCGCCAGCAGATCGTCGAACGCGGATCGATCGCGCCAGCCGTTACCCCGCTCGTTCGTGTGCCCTGCAACGGCAGCGAGATGAATCAGTGGATGGCAAAGCAGGCGCTGGATATCGGTGCTTACGGGATTGTCTGGCCTCGAGTGAGTACTGTCGACGAGGCTTACAACGCGGTGGCCGCCTGCCGGTATCCCCGGCCGAAGTCGGCGCCTGCGTACGAACCGGCAGGCGTCAGAGGGGACTACCCCGCGTACGCCGCGCGTTACTGGGGACTTGCACAGCAGGAATACTACCGTCGCGCCGACGTCTGGCCTTTGAGTCCCGAGGGCGAGATCCTGGTGGTCATCATGTGTGAGGACGTCACCGGGATCGACAATCTGCCGCGCATCCTCAAAGAGGTGCCAGGCATCGGCGTCGTCCTCAGCGGCGAAGGCGATCTGTCGCAGAATCTCGGCTATCCGCGGCAGCCGGATCACCCGGCCGTGATCGAAGGGATGAGCGCCATCCTGCGAATCTGCAAGGAGCACGGAATGCCTTGCGGCCGTCCGCGGGTAGACGGGAAGAACGCGCAAAAGGCGATCGAGGCGGGTTATCGATTCCTGATGGCCGCGCCGGTGCGATCGTTTGCGGCACTGGAGGCCTGCAGGCAGGCGGCCGGACGTGGCTGAGCGCCCGAACGGCGCCGTAGTAGGAGAGTAGATACTACATTGTTCACCAGGTGCGAATCGGCGCAGCGTCCCGTTGCCGTTCGCTCGAATCACACGCGTCGAACGAGCGAGTAGCCGTTACCTTTGGTTGCCAATCTCGCTCGACGCTTGGGAGAATGCAGTCATGCTCAGTAGGTCCGGCCACGCGGGCCGAGTGTCAGAACTCATCATCCGGCGCATCAAGAAGCAGATCTCCGATGGGCGGCTCGCGGCAGGGCACAAGCTGCCGGCCGAGCGCGAGATGGCGCGAACGCTGAAGACCAGCCGCGTGTCTGTCAGGGAAGCGTACCGTTCTCTCGAGGAGCAGGGGCTCGTTTACATCCTGCGCGGGGCCGAAGGTGGCGCCTTCATACTCAAGTTCAATCACGAACCGGTCCGCCGATCGCTGTCCCTGGTCCTCGGCATGGGGATGACGTCTCATCAGGAACTGACTGAAGCGCGAATGCTGATCGAGCCGATGATCGTCAGGCTCGCTGCGCTGCGCGCGCGCCCGCAGGACATTGCAAAACTCGAGCAGGTGTTGATTCAGGAGGAGGACGAAGTCCGTCGCAAGGCTGCAGACTCGAGCGCAACCGCCGGTCAGTTCCACCGCGCCGTCGCGGACTGTGCCCGCAATCTTCCGTTAGCAGTGCTCATGAACGCATTGGCCGACCTGACGGCGGAGACCGCGTCCGTTCTGGACGCCGGGGTCCGCGCACGGAATCGCCGGCGGAACTGCCGCTATCACCGCCAGATTTTCGACGCCATCCAAAGACACGACGCCCAGGCTGCGTACGAGTTGATGGTTCAGCACGTGGGCGACATCCAGGGTCGCGTGGCGCGGACGATGAAGAAGCAGGCGCGCCATCATCCGTGCGCCCCGCTCACTGCCGCGGCGTCATTACCCACCGCACGCGCGCGGGCATCCTCGAACGGACGCCACAACAAAGCAGGCTCGCCGGACATCCCGGCTCCTGCGGCTGCTGCACCGCGAGGGACCCGTCGATAGACGCGACCTCCCTTCGCGGCTGTACGTTTCAGTTCGGCGCATCGTGCTTATCGAACGGCGCCGCCGGAGAACATTCCCGAGGACTGTGTCCCCTCGAGGTTCCCCCACGCGGTTGACTGCGAGGTTGTGCCGGCGGCGCCCCACACGACGGCGTCGCCGTTGACCGTCCCGATCGTGCCGGCTCCCCAGACAACAGCTTGTCCCCACGACTGGGGATCGGTCCACACGAGGTTGCTGCCCCAGACAACCGCGCTGCTCCACGTCGTGTTGCTCCCCCAGACCACCGCTGTTCCCCAGGCAGCCTCACGCATGTCGACCGTGCTGCCCCACACAACGGCACTGCCCCAGACAACCGCCTGCTGCCACGCCAGGTTCTCATCGCCAATCCGCGTCCAGGGGGAGGGAATCGTCCTCAGCCATGGTGTTCCCTGCGGGGCCGACGTATCGGCGGCCACGGCCAGATCGATCGCTCCCGATCCGTTGATCGCATCCGCCGCCCTGTGTGAGCGGGTCGTAGTGGACAGCCAGCTGATTCCGCACGGGAAACGCGCTGTATTGCAGCAGCGCCTTCACCGCGTTCGGCGTGATCGACGGATGCCTCGGGAAGTCGTTGGCCTCGCGGTTCCCCTCGAGCATCAGGGCTACGACGCCCGTGGTGACCGCCGTCGCCATGCTCGTTCCGCTCAGGCGCATGTAGTCTGCGTCGGCGGACTTGAGCTGCGGGTAGGTCTTATACAAAGTCCCGCGCTTGGCGGCTGCGGCGGAGATGTTGTGCCCCGGCGCGACGACGTCTGGTTTGACGAGCGCGTCGTACCAGGTGGGACCACGTGAGCTGTAGTCAGGGATCCAGTCGTCGCTCCGCGACACTGTGTCTTCGGTGCGGAGCGCTCCGACGGTGATGGCGGATGGCGCGTTGCCAGGCGACGTGACGCCCGCGTACCCCGGAAGTCCGGTTGTCGGGTTTTTCCCGAAGTTCCCAGCCGCCGCGACGACAATCACGCCGGCGCGCACGGCGCGCTCGACTGCCTGCACCAGCGGATCCGAGGATGCCGGCTCGTAGATCGGGTGTCCAAGCGAAAGATTGATGATGTCGATCCCGAGTCTGTCTCGATTTGCGACCGCGAAGTCGACCGCGCGAATGACGTCGCTCGTCCAGCCCGCACCGTCCTTGTCGAGGACCTTCAGGATGACGAAATCGACTCGAGGCGCCAGACCGCGGTATTCACGCGACGATGACAATGCGCCCGAGCCTCCAATGGTACCGGCGACGTGGGTGCCATGTCCGTAATCGTCGTATGGGCTCGTGGCGATACCCCCACGAGTGAAGTCATAGAACCCCGTCACGCGGCCGGTGAACTCCGAGGACATCTCGAGGCCGGAATCGATCACGGCCACGCCGATACCCCGGCCGGACCAGGGCCCTTTCACGCCCAGTGTCTCCCGCAGCACGGCTGGCGGGACCGGCGCCCCTTGCGTGTCCGCGCCGTTTGGCAGGAGCACCGAGCCGACGACCTCTACCAGCCCGCCGACCGTTCTGAGCACGCCTCCGAGCAGTCCGCCCAACAACTTCGCTTCGACGACAGCATCTGTCGAGACCGACACGACGCCTTCGCGCGTCGCCAACGTGTCGAGATCGTCGGCGTGAACGACCGCCGTGAGTGCGTCGATCGACTCGTGATCCGCGATGATCTGATCGCCGTGATCCGCAAGGGTGCGCTTCAGTGCGGTGCGCTCGCCTGAGCGCGCGCGGATGATGACGCGCTGCGATTCCTTTCGCCCGGCATCGAGCGCCGCGCGCAGGTTGATGTCGAGTTTCTGGCGATCTCGCGGCTGGCGCGGAGCGGCCGCCGTTCCGTGAATATCTCCCGCCGCTCCAAGAGTGACGACTATCGCGATTGCAGCTGAAATCTTTCGCCAGGTTCCCTTCACGTTGACACCTTTCCCTTGCGTGGAGCGACAGCTCCGGCAGCTGAAGCCGGCACTCGCGATTGAGCAAGTGGAACGCCAAAGCGCACGCGCCACGATCGAGGAGGTAACGTGCTAAGTCCTTAGAGAATTAGGGGGATGTCTGGCTGCAGGAGGAAGTCGTCGCAGCAACAGATTAGGTGCCGCAAGAGAACACGTGTCTTGCTGAAATGCGCCTTAACCCGCAGCAATCAGGACAGATAACTACGGAACGTCACGAGATGGCACACCACTGTGCCATTCCGAGACCTCAGGTCTGTGCGGCGACGAAGGGAATCATGCCGCTGGAGGCAGTGGCGTGCGCGGCGGCCTGCGCAAGTCGATGATGCGTGTCGGCAAACGCGTTGACCTCTCGAGCATAAAAGCTCAAGACGGCGATAAGACGGCCATCAGCTTCGACCGGCACGGCCAGCGCGCTGCGCAACTCGCTCAGGTCTCGCGCGGACGATTCGAGGTCGAGCCGCGCGTCCGAGTTCATGATCGGCTGGCGGGTTGCCGCAACCCAGCCGCTGAGCCGTTCGCCCACCGGAATCCGAGCGTCCCGAAGATCGATCGCGCCATCACCGACCGCATGGACCGCGACGAGAGCGTCGCGCCGCTGGTCGTAGCCGTACAGGACGAACGTGGAGGCTGGAATTCGGGTCCGGAGATGGCACCAGAGGCTCTCCCCGACGTGCTCCGTCGACAGTGTTCCCGCGAGCGTGCGGCCGAGATGGTAGAAGGTCTGCAGATCCTGGAGTTCACGATCGGCTGGCGGCTGCGGCGAGGACGCCGTTCCGCTAGGCGTCGCCGGCACCGTCGACGCATTCGCGGCAACATCGAATGAGAATGCCTCGTGCATCTCGACGAAGGCGTCGACCACGCGTGGATCGTACATACCGCCGCGGCGTTCCAGGATGATCTTCAGCGCATCGCGATCCTCGAGGCGCGGGCGGTAGGGACGGTGCGACGTCAGCGCGTCGAAGCAGTCGACAACCGACAAGATGCGTGCGCCAATCGGAATTGCTTCACCGGTGAGACCGTCTGGATAGCCCGTTCCGTCCCAATTCTCGTGATGGTGTCGAACGATCGGTACGACGGGTACGGGAACCCTACGACCGAGAGGATGTCCGCGCCCGCCGGTGCATGACGCTTCATCACTTCGAACTCCGATGGCGTCAGGCGTCCGGGCTTGTTCAGGATGTGCTCAGGGACCGACAGCTTACCGACATCGTGCAGCAGCGACGCTGCCTTGATCGCCTGCAGTTGGTCCTCGTCGGTGACCCCAAGCGCCCGGGCGAGGCGAACCGACTCTGTCTGGACACGTCGGATGTGATCGTGCGTGACCTGATCCTTGGCGTCGACCGCCTGCGCGAGCGCTTCTATCACGGCGACGTACACCCGGTTCACCTGACCAAAATGACCGACCTGATCCTGTGCGCGTCCAAGCGCATGTCTGAACGTCGTATACAGGATGACCGGGAGCGGGACTATCAGGATGAGTATCTCGACCGCGCTGATTGAGGATTGGATCCGCTGCAGCATGAGCAACGGCACCGCCGCCAGCACTCCCCCGAGATGGGTCACCCAGAGCCCGAGAAAGTGGCTGCGCCACACGCCGACGATCGACAGGCGCCGCTCGAGGCCCACGGCCATTGCGACAAGTCCCGTGTTCACCACGTAGTTGACCGCGCCGAAGAGCGCCAGGAGGCCGACGAGGCGGACGACGTCCCACGGCCCGCCGAGGAGAGGACGCCCGCCGGCAAGCGCGAAGAACACCTGGGCGGCAGTCCAGGTCGCGATGGCGGGCGCCGCGATGTTGAACAGGACTCGGTATGCCGTCCGCCGGGAGCTGGCGAACCAGAAGGACAGCACGAGCCCGTCCAAGGCTGCCGTGATCGCGCCGGCTGCGGGACCGAAGAGCACCGCCGCAGCGATGTTGAACGTGTCGGAGATCGAGAAACTGATCTCCATCGAGGGAATCCGCAGCATGACCCAGCCGGTGCTGACTGTCAGACCGGCGAGAATCAGCCAGCGCGCATCAAAGGGATGACTGAGAAGGTGCCAGACGGAATGCGTCAGCACCGCGGCGCCAAGCACAATGACCGCGAAGACGTAGACCGCAGCGGTTCGGCTGAGGGAGGCTGTCACGGCCCGATTACTAATTTGAAATCGCGCCGACGGAATTCGACACACCCGAGAGCGTTCTCGACGTAACGCAGCACCAGACGTGTAAGACGGCGACGATCAGGACGGGTAGCAAGACCCGCGCCGTAAACTGGATGGGGCGCGGCCGCTCAGATTCTGAACCCTTCCAGCGTCTCGGGGGCGAAAAGCTCCGATGGCACGAGCAGGCGCTTCGACAGCCCCTGTTCGTGCGAGTAGCGCAGAAACGTGGCGAGCGCCTGGTCGTTGCGCGGTAGTCCGTACGGCCAGAAGTCCTCCCCCATCTCGCGCCGGGTCGCCTCGACGTGTGCCGTCAGCCACGGCAGCATCCCCTTCAAGGCGGCGGTCTCGTAGAGATCGGCGTAGGTTTCCTGCTGCGCGGCACGAAACGCTTTGTAGAGAGATTGCGCCACCCACCGATGCGCCTCGTACAGCTCGCGACGGATCACGAGCGTGTGCATGATCGGAAAGATCCCGGTCCGCCGGAAGTAATCCTGCTCAACCGGCATGAAGTCGTCGAAGAGCCGCTTCACACGGCCGTCGCCCCGGCGAAAGCTCGACGGCATCCGGGCGGTGTAAAGCGCATCTATTTCGCCTGCCGACAGCATCGCCGACAGCGTCTGATCGGGACCGATGCGCTGAACCCGAATCTGTGGCGGCAGGTCGAGCCTCAGCTTCTCGGGCCGTCCGGGCTCCTCTTCCCCGCCGGTGAAATAGGTGACGCTGTCGATCGGCAGCGCGTGCTCATCCGCCAGGATCCCGCGGATCCACACGCCCGCGGTCATCTGATATTCAGGCGTACCAACCCGCTTGCCGGCGAGATCGCGCGGCTCGCGAATCCCGCTGCCGGCATGCACGTAGATGCAGGAATGCCGGAACATGCGCGACGGGAAGACCGGAACCGCGATGAACGGCCTGTCTGCGCTGAAGAGCGTCATCACGTAAGACGACAGCGACATTTCCGCCACATCGAACTCGCGATGCCGCAGCATGCGGAAAAATGTCTCTTCAACCGGCAGATTCAGATAGTTGAGGTCGATGCCGTCCGGCGGCATGCGTCCCTCGACGAGGGCGCGCGTGCGGTCGTAATTCCAGCACGCCAGGGTCAGTCTGAGTTTGGTCACGAGAAAGTATATTCCGCGCTATCAGGCCCAGTTCCAGCTCAAGGCGTTCGCTACATCCTGATCCAGCAGAACTCTTTCGTCAGCGGGGCCGCATTCATCCGGCGCGACCCGTCCGCCGTGATGACGATGTTGTTGGAGTGGTTGTAGCCGTAGCCTCCGTCGATGTTGTACAGGCCAGGCTCATTGGAGAACATCATGCCCTCCGCGAGAACCGTCGCGTCACCGAGCGCGATGTAAGGCGGCTGATGTCCTTCCATACCCTCGCCGTGGGCCGGGCGGTGATACAGGTACTTCTCCATGCCGGCCTTCTTCGCGATCTGGAGCACTTTCTCGGCCACGTCCCGGCATGCGACGCCCGGCTTCGAGAACTCGGCCTGCGCGAGGGTCATCTCGGTGTGGACTTCCCACATGCGACGGCCCGGATCCGGAATTGGCTCGACGTGTAGGGCGCGGTAGCCTTCACCGCCGTAACCCCCGACGCGCATCACGCTGGCGATCTGAATCGCATCGCCACGCTCGATCCGCTTGCGGAAGTACTGGTTCGGGTGGGGGTAGGCGGTAGCGATGCCGGCGCGCACCTGGCTGATGCCCAGGTTGAAGCCGACGGCGTTGTGTGCCCGTCCGGTGGTCTGATAATCGGCGAACACCAGCCCTTCGGCGTACTCCTCGGTCGCGCGGCGAACGGCCGAGTCGTACATCCCGACGCCCTTCTCGGCGATCAGGTTCCGCGCAAACGCGAGCGTCTTGTCGTGATAGTCGATCGCGACCTGGGTCAGCGCGATCTCTTCGAGTGTCTTGCGCATCCGCATCTCGAGCAGGATGTCGCCTGCGGGGACGAACACCGCTTTCGGCAGGACGCTGGTCATCGCCTTATGCTGTGACGGTGTCAGCTCGGACTCGACGCCGATCCTGCCCTCGCCACCGCCCCGCTTCGCGATGCCTTTCAGCATCCACTCCGCCAGATCGACGGTTGGCCCCTTCTCGAATACGAGCTGATTGAAGGGTCCAGCATGTGGGTAGTCGAAGTACCACTCGAAGTCCTTGATGAACCACTCGCGGTACATGTCGCGATCAAGGCCGGGGCCGAAGATCGCGAGCTCACCCTGCGTCGGAACCCATAGCCAGACGGGGCGCTCGGTGTTCGTCAGAAAGATCCCTGTCAGATAGTTGTGGTTGGTGCTCTCCTTGAGAACGATTCCGCGCAGGCCGCGCTCGCCAAGCCGGTTCTGCAGGCGCTGGATCTGCGTCCGGTACCAGGATTGCGTCATTCGAAACGGCTTGCCGCTCGCGGGCGCCGTCTCGAGTTGCAGGCCGGCCGCGGCGGGTCGCAGAGCGCCTCGGGCAACCCGTTCGATTTCGTCAAACCCGACCATACCGGCCGCGGCCGTGGCCGCGCCCGTCAAGCGGAGAAAGTCACGCCGGGATCTGGTCATGGCTCCCACTCCTCACGTAAACGCCGCCTGGCCGCGCCGGCCGCTGACAGAGCCGGCCTAATGCGCCAGGGCCTATGGGCAATGGGCGATGGGAAAACGTATTTGTTCCCCTTGCGCCCATCGCCCATCGCCCATCGCCCATTCGGAACGTGCGCAGCGTCCTGCTAGAAGCGCGCTGTCACGCCGAAGCGCACGATGCGCGGCGCGAGGATGCGTGAGGGACGCCCGACAGTGGAGCCTATGGCCTCGTTCTGCAGCAACACGTGATTGGCATTGAGCAGGTTAAAGAGGTCCACTGTTCCTTCGAGTTGGGTGCGGCCCAGGTTGAATCGCTTCGCGACGCGAAGATCGACGAACTGGCTCACGGTTTCGGTCCGGTCCTCTCCGCGCGGCTGCACCCACACGGTCTCGCTGCCCTGTGCGAGTCCGGCGATCGTGACCGTCCGCGTGAGCGGGTCGCCGTCGCGCGCGGTGTATTTCCCGGAGACGATCATCTCGTACGGCAGCCTGTAGCTTCCCGAGAGCGTGAACGCCCATGGGATATCGGTGAAGATGGCGGAGTTATCGCGGTTCAACCGGAAGTTGGGATTGTTGAGGTCGGTATTGCTCCCGGGATCGGTGTACGTGCCGCTGTGGGCGAAGCCTTCGTGCTGCTGCAGCGTCAGCCCGGCCAGCATCTGCCACCGGTTGGAGAGCTTCTTATTGAGGCTGATGGTCACGCCGTCGTAGTCGCTCTGCAACTCCTCAGCATTCGTGATGACGCGGTTGCGAACGGCGGCCAGCGACGGATTCGAGGTTGTAGACGGTGATCGTTTGCGGCCCGCGCTCCGGATCTGAGTAGCTGCGTTCGACCGGTGTGTAAGCCGAGGCCGGCCGCGCGAGATCGAGAATCGCGAGACCGTTGCGGTGGTGGCGGCGGTGATAGCTCACTGAGACCGCGAAATCGCGCGACAGCGTGTGGTCGATGCCGACGTTGAACTCCTCGCTGAAGGGCCTGGAGGCTTCCGAGTCCATGCTCGGGAACACTGCGTTGAAGCCAGTGAACGTGGCAAAGTTCAACTCGCCCTCATCCAGGCGCAGGTTTCCGTTGCCGTCGGTCCACGGAATCAGCACGTTGATGCGCGCGTTCGGGTTGACGCCTTCCGCGATCTCCGACCCGAACTGGTTGTAGAAGCGCCCGTAATACGCCTTCACAGCCGTCCGGCCGTTGCCAAAGAGGTCGTACGAGAGGCCGATGCGCGGCGCGACGTTGCAGGTTGAAGTCGAAGACGTCCGTCTTCGGGAAGCGATCGCTCGCCGACGAACGTCCCGGCGGGGCTTGATTGCGCCGGCAAGAAAGCCTGCACGCCGTCAAGGCGCACGCCGAAGTTGATGGTGGCGCGGTCGATCACCCAGCGATCCTGCGCGAACACGGCCCAGGTCTGGAGACGGTGATCGGATTGCACGGGCGTATTGGCGATCTGCGCGCGCAGAGGTTCGCCGTCGTCCAGCTCAAGGAACATGATCGCCGTTCCGAATCGCGGTCGTACTGCATCTTTTCCCACGACAGCTGCAGGCCGAACTTGAAGTCGTGCGCCCCGATGCCCAGGCGATCCGCGAAGTAGCCGAGCGTCGCGTTCGCCTGATAGCGGTGGTTCGGGTTGAGCGATTGCTCGACAGCGGCGTTGACGATGCGTGTTGCGGGCGATGTCGCGCACGGAAATGTCGGTCGCGGTCGACTTCATCCTGATAGCGGGTCGGAAACATGCCCCACATCCGGCCGAATCGCGCGTCGAGCACCATCGATTGCCCGACGACGTGGTTGACCTGGGCGACGTAGTTCTGGGCCGGCTGATCCTGCAGCACCGTCGCCTTGTCCTCGACGAAGAGGATACGGCGCATCCCGGCGATGGAAGCGGTACTTCAGGTTCCGGTTGAACATGAACGAGGTCCTGGTATTCGATGTCGACTTGCCACGTCGCTTTGCCCATGTAGTTGTCGATTCGGTTGTCGTCGATCGCCTGGCTGCCGTCGGCGTTGAGCGCGCCAATCTGGAACTGGTCGAGGCGCCAGCGCCGCAGAGCGCCGAAGAACCAGAGCCTGTCGCGCTTGAAGGGGCCCCCGACCGTCGCGCTCGAGTCGTAGGAGATATCGATCGGATTGCCGGCCGCGCCGGTCTGCTGGCACCAGGCGCCAGCCCGAGTCGCGTTCGCAGGTCATCGTCGATATTGTTGCCTTGCAGAGTGTCATTCATGAAGTAGAAGTTGTGCATCGCTCGCGAAGCGGTTGCCGCCGGACTTCGTGACCATGTTCATGAAGACGCCGCTGACGTCGCTTTCCGCCGTGCCCGACGCCGTCTGCATGTTGTATTCCTGGTACATCTCGAAGCCGTAGTACTGCATGGTGGAGCCGCCGGTGCCGCCGCCCCAGTTCGTCTTGAGGCCGTCAATCGAGAACGACTTCTGACTGTCGGCTGACCGAAAGCTTCGAGGTTGTACTGCTGCATGCCTTCGGTGCCGCCGACGTCGAGACGGCCGGTGACGACGCCAGGTACGAGCCCGCCATCACCCAGGGATTCCGGCCGGTCGGGATCGGATCGAAGATCTCCTTGTCGATGTTGGTCTGGGTGGTGGTCGATGTGACGTCAACAACCGGCGAGTCGCCGCTGACGGTGACCGTCTCTTTGACGCCTCCGACCGCGAGATCGACGTCGAGCCGGGTTGTCGCGGCCACCAGCACTCGAATCTCGTCGCGCTTCAAGGTCGTGAAGCCGGCAAGTTCGTACGTAACGGTGTAGGTGCCGGGCGGCAGCGACGCGAACTGATACGAGCCGCTTTCACCGCTGACCGTCGTCCGCGCGCCGCCAATGAGGGCGGGACTGGCCACCGCGATCGTGACACCTGGAAGAACGTTTCCTCCTGTGTCCTGCACGATGCCCGAGAGCGTCCCTGTCTGCTGCGCAACGGCCGCAGTGGGAGCGGCGAAGAAGCTCAGCAACACGACGAACAGAGTCCGGAATAGAAGCCTGGACATGGAATCCTCCCGGCGCGTCAGTAGCCGAGTTGAAAGGCGTTCACATGGGACGCATGCTAACGCCGTTCAGGATGTCGGGGCAAGTGAACGGCGACCGTCTCAGATCCTGTTCAACTGACAGGAAAGATAGTTGAGCTCGATGCCATCCGGCTGCATCCGGCCTTCGAGGAGCGCGCGGGTGCGGTCGTAGTTCCAGCAGGCGAGCGTCAGTCTCAGTTTGCCCACGAGGAAGTATATTCTTGCGCCATGGTCATCGATGCGCACGGCCACTACACCACGGTGCCTCCCGGGCTGCGGGTCTTCCGGGCCCTTCAGATCTCCAACATGGGCCGCCCGTCGAAGGGCGCGGTCACCATCAGCGACGACGAAATCCGCGCGTCCCTCGAAAAGGGACAGGTCAGGTTGCTGAACGAGCGCGGGATTGACGTCATGCTGTTTTCCCCGATGGCTTCGGCCATGGGGCATCACTTCGGCAACGCGCTCATCAGCCGATACTGGACGGAGGTCAACAACGATTTGGTCCACCGGGCGGTGAAGTTGTTTCCCGACCGCTTCGTTGGTGTGTGCTCGCTGCCTCAGTCGCCCGGTGTGAGTCCCAGGGAGTGTGCCGAGGAGCTCGAGCGCTGCGTCAAGGAGCTCGGCTTCGTCGGGTGCAATCTGAACCCCGATCCAACCGGCGGGTTCTGGACGGGGCCGCCGCTCGGCGACGAGGCCTGGTATCCCCTCTACGAGAAGCTTCAGGAGCTCGATGCCGCAGCCATGCTGCACGCATCCGCCACGTGCAACCCGGCATTCCACACGACCGGCTCCCACTACCTGAACACCGACGCGACGGCGTTCATGCAGCTGATGGAATCCCGGATCTTCCAGGATTTCCCGCGGCTGCGTCTGATCATCACCCACGGCGGCGGCAACGTGCCTTTCCAGGAAGCGCGGTACCGGGCGCTGTGCATCATGAACAAATGGGAGCCGTTCGAGCAGTTCATCAAGCGGCTCTACTTCGATACGACCGTTTACAGCCTCGAGGCCATGGAGATGCTGATCCGGGTCGTCGGGGTCGACAACATCGTCTTCGCCTCGGAGATGCTGGGGGGTGTCACCACCGTGGACCCGAAGACCGGCCGGTTCTTCGACGACAACAAGCCGTGCCTGGATGCCATCAGCTGGCTGACCGCTGAGGACCGGCAGAAAATCGTCGAGACCAACGCCCTGCGGGCCTACCCGAGGCTGTCCGGCGTCCTGCAGGACCGCCGGAAGGTGCCCAGCGGTAACTCTCGCTGAGCGTCGCGGATATAATGCTCTGATGGTAAGAATGGCTTTGATGGTACTGGCCCTGGCCGCGAGCGCGACGGTTGAGCCCCAGACACGACCGGCTCAGACCGCCCCTACCGCGGGACACGTCACGGTCTATCGCAAGGCGACGTGCGGGTGCTGTGGCAAATGGGTGGATCACCTGAAGGCGGCAGGCTTCGAGGTCACCGTCCATGTGGTCGACAACGTCGACACGACGCCGGGGCGCGATAGAGTACCGGCGAGCCTGCGCTCCTGTCACACCGGGACGGTGGGCCGCTACGCGATCGAAGGCCATATTCCCGCCGACGTCGTGAAGGATCTGCTCCAAAAAGCGTCCCGATGTTGACGGCATCGCGGTGCCCGGAATGCCGGCAGGGTCGCCGGGCATGGAATCGCCAAACCCGGTCAAGTACGAGGTCATCGCATTCGACAAGCAGGGCCGCACGTCGACGTTCGCCTGGCGCTGAGCACCCCTCGGCGCCACCGGGGTGCCGTGTGCGGGTGTGCGTCGCGCGCAGGCCACCTGCTTCCCGCCGGCCTTTCGGAAGATAGGACTCCAGACAGGCATTCGCTGAATCGCGCGAGCGTCATGTGGAGATCTCGCGCATCGATCGCTGCCGGCTGGCACGCCTGGGACCAGTGCGGGGTCTGAAAAATTGACATCACCTCGATGCGCCATTTAGAGTCTGGACCAGGCGGCCGGTAGCCGCTTTGGCGTGTACCCGGAGGAGTGACATTGGTGGTGGACAAAGTGGTGGCTGCTCTAAAGGTCGGACCTTCGACCACTGAGCTGCGCGAGCTGGAGTTGCCGGACGTGCCGCCAGACGCGGCGCTGATGAAGGTGGAGGTTGCCGGCGTCTGCGGCACCGACGTCAGCCAGTACAAGCTCCCGCTGCGCGGCGGCCCGCTCATCATGGGTCACGAGAACGTCGGCTATCTCGCCAAGGTCGGCCGGGAGTTCGCGAAGCACAAAGGCGTGAAGGAAGGGGATCTGATGTTCCTGGAACATTACCTCCCCTGCGGCCACTGCGAGTGGGATCACATGGGCGAATATCGCCACTGTGCCGCCACCGAGTGGTTCTACGACGCGAATGCTATCCGCTACGGCTACACGTCGATGGATATCGCGCCAGGCCTGTGGGGCGGCTTCAGCCACTACCTGTACCTGCCACTCAACGCCGTGCTCCACAAGGTGCCCGCGGGGCTCACCGCTGAAGAGGCGGGTGTCGCCACGCCAATGTCCAACGGCATCCAGTGGGCGCTGATGGACGGGGGCGTGGGCTACGCCTCCTCGGTGCTCATCCAGGGACCGGGCCAGCAGGGTTTGTGTTGCCTGATGGCCTCGAAACAGGCGGGCGCGGACCTGATTATCGTCACGGGCACGTCGAAAGACACGCGGCGGCTCGAGGTCGCGCGCGCGTATGGTGCCGACCACGTGATCGACGTGAACACCGAGGATCCGCTGGCCCGGGTGATGGAAATCACCGGCGGACGCGGCGTCGACGTCGTCCTCGACTGCACGGTCGGAGGCGGCACGGCCCCGACGCTGCTCGGTATCGAGGCGGCCAAGCGGCGCGGCGGCACGATGGTGGTCCAGGGCGAAGGCAATCAGAAGTTCCCTGACTTCCCCATCGGCCGACTCACGCGAAAAGGCATGACGCTGAAGAGCGCCCGCGGGCATTCGTATCGCGCGGTGGAACTGGCACTCCACACGCTCGCCTCCCATCGCTTCCCGCTCGAGCTCATGACCACGCACAGATTCAAGCTGGACGAAGTGGATTACGCCATCAAATCTGTCGGCGGTCAGGGCGCGGCCGGTGCCATTCACGTGTCGGTGATGCCCTGGGAGTGACGGATACCGCTCAGAATCCCGACGTCAGGCAGCGGCTGGCAGAAGCCATCAGGATGCTCGAGCGGGCTGAGTTGATGGATCACAGCGGGCATGCCAGCGCGCGCCGCGACGGCGGCTCCTTCTACATCAACTCCGGTGCGTCCGTGCGCAGCGCCCTGACAGCCGCCGATATCGTCGCCGTCGACCTCGACGGGGTGCTGATCGAGGGAACCGCAAAACCACCGCTCGAGTTCTATATTCATGCCGAGATCTACCGGGTGCGTCCGGACGTCAATGCCATCGTGCACACGCACCCGAGGTGGTCGACGGTCCTGACGATGACAGGCGCGCCATACCGCCCGGTTTACGCCCAGGGCGTGCTCCTCGGGGACATCCCCGTCATGGATTCGCCGCTGTCGGTCAATACGAAGGCCATGGGCGAGCGGCTCGCATCCAACCTGGCCGGGGCGCAGGCCGTCCTCCTGAAGTCCCACGGGGCGGTTATCGTCGGCAGCGACGTCATAGAGGCCTTCGCGCTGGCGACCTACCTGGAGGAAAACGCCAGGCGCCAGCACCTGGCCCTGCAGATTGGCGAGCCCTACGTGTTCAGCGACGCTGAGCGGGAGGCGTGCCGGACGAACCTCTGGTCCCGCCCGCTGTTTGCCAAGGCCTGGGAGTACTACCGGTCGAAATTGGTCTGACCAATGGCCCGGTCAGCTTTATACTGGCTTTGATGAACGTGGCCCCGTCCCGAATCCAACTCTGCAGAATCGATGAAGTGGCCCCAGGCGCAACGCTGAGGGTCGAGGCGGGCGGGCTCGTGCTCGCCGTGTTCAACGTCGACGGCACGTTTTACGTCACCGACGACGCGTGCACCCACGGCCCCGGGCAGCTGTCCGAGGGCTTTCTGGACGGCGAAGTCATCGAGTGCAACTTTCATCAGGGCTGTTTCAACGTGCGTACCGGCGAAGTCGTCACGCCGCCCTGCGTCGTCCCGATCAAGACCTACAAGACCGTCGTCGAGGACGGCGTGTTGTATGTCGAGGAAATAGGCCACGCTGCACCGGCATTTGCACTAGCTGGAGTCACCTATGCTCAGGAAGGAACAGAACGATCTCTTGACGCGACCGGCCCGGGCACTGCCATGGGCCAGATGTTTCGCAGCTACTGGATTCCCGCGCTCCTCACCGAAGAGCTCCCTGAAAACGACTGCCCGCCCGTCCGGGTCAAGCTCCTGTCGGAGCGGTTGATCGCCTTCCGGGATACGAACGGGCGCTACGGGCTGATGGACGAGTTCTGCGCCCATCGCGGCGTCTCGCTCTGGTTCGCCCGCAACGAGGAATGCGGCCTGCGATGCCCCTACCATGGCTGGAAATACGACGTCACGGGACAGTGCATCGACGTGCCGTCGGAACCCGAGGAATCCGGCTTCTCGAAGAAGATCAAGCTCAAGTCGTATCCGCTCGTCGAACGTGGAGGCGTGCTCTGGACCTATATGGGCCCGGCGGATCAGGTGCCCCCGCTTCCCGAGTGGGAATTCGTAACGGTTCCGTCGAAGCAGACGTTCACGACCAAGCGGTGGCAGGAGTCCAACTGGCTTCAGGCCATGGAAGGTGGCATCGACTCGAGCCACGTGTCGTTCCTTCACCGCGGAGACCTCAACTCCGACCCGCTGTTCAAAGGCGCGAAGGGCAATCAATACAACCTCAGCGACTCGCGGCCGGTGTTCGAGGTGGTCGAGAGTCCGGGAGGCCTGTACATCGGCGCGCGACGAAACGCCGAGAACGGCAACTACTACTGGCGCATCACGCAATGGGTCGTGCCGTCGTTCACGATGATCGCGCCGCGCGGCAACCACTCCGTGCACGGGCACTTCTGGATTCCGATCGACGACGACAACTGCTGGACCTGGAGCTTCGACTACCACCCGCTGCGCGAGCTGACGGAGGCGGAGGTCGCCGCCATGCGCGACGGTAAAGGCATTCACGTGAAGTACGTGCCCGGCACCTTCCGGCCGCTGGCCAACAAGGACAACGACTACCTGATCAATCGCGCCGCGCAAAAGGCTGGCAGGACGTTCAGCGGCGTCGAGGGGATCGCGATGCAGGATGCGTCGCTGCAGGAAAGCATGGGACCGATCGTCGATCGAACGAAAGAAAACCTCGTCTCGACCGACAACGGCATCATCATGGCTCGGCACCGGCTGCTTCGCGCGGTCAAGGCGTTCGTCGACAAGGGAGTCCTGCCTCCTGGCATCGATCCCGTGCACCAGAAAGTGCGCTCCGCCGCAATCGTGCTGCCCCCTGATCAGCCCTTCAAGGAAGGTGCCCGGGAAGCGATGATCGCCCGTCCGGACGTCGCCCCGGCGTCGGTGTGAACCCGAGATGATCAGTGAATCCGCGCGAATGAGCTCGGCCGCGGAAGCCGCCTTCCGCGTTCAGGCGCCCAACTCGCGGCCACGGGCGATCAAGGTCGTTGCGCTCGATACCGCGGCAGAGGCCGTCGTCAGGCGGCTTGCCGCGGGCTCATGGAAGCAGGCCACTTTTTTCACAGCCGAAACGTTCACGCGGAATCTGACGGACGAAGTCGGCGCCGCCGACCTCGTCGTGATGGTGGCCGGACCGGGTGGCCACGCCGAAGCGGCGACGCTCATCGGCAGGGCCTGCAGCGACCGGCGCATCATGACGACGGCCCTCGTGGTGGACGCGCGCACCGCGTCAGACGAGGCGCTCTCGAAAACGCTGTCGCAGCTGCGTCCGTGGTCGCTGATGGTGGTGATCGCCGACGCCGACAGCTACATCGAGGACATGCTGGCGGCGCTGCGGGCGTAACCTGCAGGATCACCACGCGTGGACAGACCTCCCAACATCGTGATCATCGGGGGCGGGCCGGCCGGCACCTTCGCCGCCATCGCCGCCAGAAAACAGAATCCTGACGCACACGTCGTGCTGCTCACCGAGGAGCACTGCGAACCGTATGAAAAGCCCCCGCTCTCGAAAGCGGTGCTGCTCGGGAAGGTCCAACCGCACGACGCGTTGATCGCCGGGCCTGCGGGCGTAGCCAGCCACAACGTCGCGCTCGAGGTGCGCTCGTGCTGCGCGTCGATCGATCGCACTTCGTCAGAGGTCGTCCTTCAGGATGGGCGTCGCATCCCGTACGACGCGCTGGTCATCGCCACGGGGTCGGTGGCCAGGGAGATTCCGATCCTGCCGCCAGGCATGCCGCGTGTGCACTACCTGAGGACCGAGGCGGATGCCCAGGCGCTGAAGGCGGCTCTTGGCAGCGCGGGGCACCTGCTGGTCGTGGGCGGCGGCCTGATCGGCCTGGAAGTGGCCGCGTCGGCCGCCGAGCTGGGCGTGAAAACGACGGTGCTCGAGGTCGCGCCCCGGATCCTGGCGCGCGTCTGTGACGAGGAGACAGGCGCCATCGTGCACCGGGCACACGTCGCGCACGGCGTCGACCTGCGCGTGGGAACGGCGCTGCGCTCGGCATCCGCGCTGCCCGACGGCCGGATCTCCGCGACGCCCGATAACGGTGAACCCTTGACTGCCGACCTCGTCGTCGTCGGCACAGGCGCCAGGCCGGACGATCGACTTGCTGCCAGCGCCGGGCTGGTGACCGACGACGGCATCGTCGTGGACGAACACTGCCGGACCTCGGATCCGTCGATTTACGCGGCGGGCGACGTCGTCCGCTTCCCGGGCCCCCACGGCCCTGTACGCCTCGAGAATTGGCGTCATGCGCAGGACCAGGGGACCGTCGCGGGCCGCAATGCTGCGGGCGCACGAGACGCGTATGTGACCGTTCCGTCCTTCTGGTCGGAGCAGTACGACCTCTACATTCAGGGGGTCGGCTGGCCGGTCCCGGGCGCGCACCGTGTGCGCCGGCCGCTGCCCGGAAACGCCGTCCTCGTATTCGAGGTCCATGAGGGCCGCCTGACGTTCGCCATGGGGATCAACGTTCAGCGCGACCTCGCGGCGGCCCGGCGCCTGATCGAGCGGCGGACGCCGGTCGACACGGCCGCGCTGGTCGATCCGGGCGTGCCGCTCGCCGGAATGCTCAAGCGCTAAAGGTCAGACCAAATACCGGCCTCACGGGTTCCCCGTATTGACAGAGCTGGCAAAAGATTACAGAGTGTCGCGCACATGCTTTCTTGGTCTGACCATTGCAATTCCAAGCCTTCACGCCGGGCACATCACCGTCCTCGTCGCGCCTGCGCGGCGGGGGCCGCCGGGTGTGAAGGTGCGCTTCCAGATAGGCGAGTGAAACAGAGTATTATCAACGTCCAAGTTCCATCTCCCCTCTCCCAGGGATTCCCTGGGAATTGGGCAATGGAAATTGGGAGTTGACGGTTGCACACGGCTCTCCCCCGCCAGCCTCAAAACAAATTGCATGACTGAGCAAATCGCCAGCGGATTGCCGGCGGCCGCAACTGTGCCGGCACACGACGTTCACTCGCGAAGCACCCTCAGCACGGCCGTCGCCGTCATCCTGACGCTGGGCGTGCCGGTGATCCTGTGGTTCGCACCGCTCAACGTCGAACCCCACGCCCAAAAAGCGCTCGCCATCGCGTCGTTCATGATCGGCGCCTGGATTACGCATGCCATGGATCACGGCATCGCCGGGATCATCGGGTGCTATCTGTTCTGGATGTTCGGCGTCGTGGGCTTCCCGTCCGCATTCGGCGGCTTCTCGGAAACCACACCGTGGTTTCTCTTCGCCGCCATCATGTTCGGCCTGATGGCAACCAAGTCCGGTCTCGCCCGCCGGATGGCGTACTGGGTCATGCGCGCGGTTGGCCATTCGTACGCGCGGCTGCTGCTGGGCATGATCCTGTCGGATTTCCTGCTGACGATCCTGGTGCCGTCAGGCATCGCGCGCGTCGTGATCATGTCGGCCATTGCCATCGGGCTGATCGAGGCGTTTGGCGTGGGGCGTGGCAGCAACATCGCACGCGGGATGTTCATCATCCTCGTCTACACGGCGACGATTTTCGACAAGATGATCATCGCGGGTGCCGCGTCGATTACCGCGCGCGGCCTGATCGAGCGCGTGGGCGAGGTCAAGGTTCTCTGGAGCCAGTGGTTCCTCGCGTATCTACCATGCGATCTGATCACCATCTTCATCGCCTGGCGCCTCACGCTCTGGATGTACCCGCCGGAGACGGACAAGCTGCCCGGCGGCGCCTCGTTCCTCTCCGACGAACTGCGCAAGATGGGATCGCTGTCAATCCTCGAGATCAAGTCGGCCGTACTGATGGGTCTCGGGATCGTGCTCTGGATGACCGACTTCATCCATCACATTCCGTCCCCGATGATCGGCATGGGCGTCGGGCTGTTGGCCGTTATTCCGGTCGCCGGCGTGCTCAACACGGAAGACGTCAAGAAGATCAACTTCCTTCCGATCTTCTTCGTCGCCTCCGCTATCAGCATGAGTCATGTGCTCGCCGAGACGAAAGCCCTCGACATACTGACCTCGGTGCTCTTCGGCTGGATGGAACCGTACATCACCGGCGTCTGGAGCTCGACGTTCGTGCTCTACTGGTCGGCGTTCTTCTACCACATCATCATCGGCGACGAGATCTCGATGCTCGCCACGTCATTGCCGGTGCTCATGAACTACGCCAAGACGCACGGCCTCGACCCGCTGGTCCTCGGGATGATCTGGACCTTCGGTGCCGGCGCCAAAGTCTTCATCTATCAGTCCGCCGTCCTCGTGGTGGGCTATTCTTACGGGTATTTCACCACCAAGGACATGTTCAAGGTCGGTCTGACCCTGACGGTCGTGGAGTTCTTCATTCTCCTGTTCCTCGCGCCGATCTGGTGGCCCATCATCGGGCTTTAAGGAACGGTGATAAAGAAACGTGTCTGTGACAACTTCCAACGCCCAACTCCCAAGCTGGCCCAGCAGAGCTCAGGAGACCGGGTGGAAGAGTAACCAGTTCTGCTGTCCTTGGCTCGTCTTTCATCCGCGCCAGCTCACAGGCGGCGCGCTAGTCAAGAGTGACAGTTGGAAGTTGACACGAGCCTCTTACTAAAGATGCAGACCCCTGAGCAGATCACAATCCCCTCGCTTCAGCAGATGAAGCGCGACGGACGGAAGATCGTTGGCGTGGTCGCGTACGACTACGCGATGGCGCAGATCGTGGACCGGGCGGGCGTCGATATTGTCTCCGTCGGCGATTCCGTCGGCATGAACATGTGGGGCCAGCAGACGGAGCTCGAGGTCACGCTGGACCAGATGATCCTCGCCTGCCAGGCCGTCCGCCGCGGCGTCACGCGCGCGCTGGTGAGCTGCGACTTTCCCTACGGCCCGCTTCAGGCCGGCATCGAGCCTGCCGTGAATGCCGCAATCCGCATCGTCAAGGAGGCAGGGGCGGACATGGTCAAGCTCGATGGCGCGTCCGCGTTTCCCGACGCGGTGCGAGCAATCGTGCGAGCCGGCGTCCCCGTCTGGGCACAGTTCGGCATCACGCCGCATACCGCGCTCCGGCTGGGAGGGATGTCCAAGGCGGGTCCGGATCTCGCGACCGAGATGAAGGATCAGCTCCTCGCCGAAGCCCATCTCCTTCAGGACGCCGGGGCGTCACTGCTCGATTTCACGAACTCTGGGCCGGTGGCTGGCGCCGAAGTGACACGCGCCATGACAATCCCGGTGATCGGCGGGCTCGGCGGCGGACCGTGGCTGGATGGGCGCGTGCGCGCGATCGTCAACGCCATCGGCTACTCCGCAGCCGCCCTGGACGACGACAAGACGCCGCGCTACGCGAACGTCGCACGGATCGCGCTCGATGCGATCAAGACCTATGCGGACGACGTGCGCGAGGGACGGCAGATCAAAGGTGGAAGGCCGCAATAGGGCTCACAAGAGGTCAGGAGATCAAGAGGAAGAGGAACCAGAAATTCTCCTGATCTCTTGGACTCGTGTTCAGATGGCGCGACAGCCATCAACAGGCGCTAATCAAATAAGTTGGGGTTGGGAGTTGACTCCGCAAGAGGACCATGAACGTGGCAACTGCAGTCATTGACGGTATCACCACACGGTACGAGGTCATCGGATCGGGACCCGCGCTGTTGATGTTCTCGCCGGGCGGATTCGATGCGACCCTCGACAAGTGGACGACGCAGAGCGTTTACGCACGGATCAAGCTGCTCGAGCACCTCCCGAAGAAGTACACCTGCATCGTTTTTGACAGGCGTGAAACCGGTCAGTCCGGCGGCCGCGTCGAGCGGGTCACCTGGGCGCACTACGCCGAGCAGGGGAAAGGACTCCTGGATCTTCTGAAGATCGCGCGCGCCCACGTGATGGGCGCGTGCATGGGTTGTGGCCCTGCGATGGCGTTGGCCGTCGCCCATCCTGAAATCACGATGAGCCTGCTGCTCTACTGGCCCGTCGGTGGCGCGCGATACCGTATCAACAGCCACCTGCGGTTTGCGGAGCACCTGGCATACGTGAAGCAGAACGGCCTCGAGGCCGTCGTCACGCTCGCAAAAAGCGGCACCAAGGGCTTTGGCGAGGACCCGCGCGGCGGCCCGTGGGTCTCCGTGTTGCGGCGGGACGCGTCGTTCGCGGACGCGTACGTGCGTCAGGATGCAGCGCGATACCAGCTGATTGTCGAGGGCATGGGCCGGCTGTTGTTCGACCGGGATACGGCTCCGGGCGCCGAGCCGGAAGATCTGATGCGGCTGGATATCCCCGCACTCGTGGTCCCTGGCAGGGATGGCGCCCACGCGATCTCGGCGGCCCGTTACCTCGAGGAATGCCTGCCCCATTCGCAGTACTGGGACATCGCCGCTGACCAGCAAACGGAAGCAAACGCGCCAGCCCGTCTGCTGGAGTTCCTCGACGCAATCAAGCCGTGAGCGTGTGCGTTCCGGCGGCGAACAGTTCGTCGACCGTGAATGGACGTGTAATGATTCCCTGCTCGACGCTTCGCTGGATCAGCGCTTCCAGGACCTTTCGATTGCTTTCGACGCCGTAGGGCAACGGATCGCCCGTAATCTCCATCACTTTCTGAAAGAGCTTGTCGTTCGCCGATGGCTCCTGGATCCCGCCCTGCCTGAGCCGCTCGACATACTCGCGCTTCGCCTGCGCGAACGTATCGAAGATGTCCTTCGCCAGATCCGGACTTGCCGCTAACAGCTCGTCCTTGACCACAACGGTGTGGTTGATCGGGTAAAGCCCGTGTGTGCGCAACGACTCGAGGCCCGCCTGCTGCGGGTTGGGAATCAGCGTGGTGACGTCCGGCGAGTCGACCTGCACGCCGATGGCCGCATCGATCTCGCCGGCTGCGAGCATGTCCTCCAGTTTCTTCCCCTTCTCGAGCGAAACGACGTTCGAGGGCGGCGTGTACTCCGCGACGTGCTCATCCCCCGAAAGCACCCACGTAATCTTCTTCAGATCCACGCCGTGCTCGTGCTGCAGGATGCTCCGCGCCCATAGCCCTGTCGTCACCGTATATCCGCGGTTGACGCCCACTCGCCTGCCCTCGAGGTCCTTCGGCGCGCGAATCCCAGACTTCTTGTTGTACAGGATGGCGCCGTGATGAAACGCCCGCATGACGAACACCGGAATCGCGGTAAACCGCTTCCCGTGCGCGCGCGCGCATATGTATGTCGTGATAGCCATCTCCGAAATATCGAACTCGAGACCCCGGACCATCCGCCTGAACGCCTGGATGATGGCCGGCACCTCCTCGAACTCGAAGTCGAACGTACGCGGCGAGATGCTGCCGTCCTTCAGGGCTTTGGTATGACCATAGGTCACGAGTGCAGTCTTGAGTTTCGGTTTGAGCATTCACGATTCTAACGTTGGTTCATGACGGGGGTTCAGACGGGGGTTCAGACGGGGGTTCAGGACGAGGGTTCACGACGAGGGTTCGCGTGGCCTGTGGTTCGGTGCTCGTCGCTCGTGGCTCGAAGAGCCCCTACCGCGGCGAGGCTCTACGAGCAACGAGCCACGAACTACGGCTCCTCTGCCGTGAGCTCCGGATCGTGAACCCCCGTCTGAACCTTCGTCGTGAACCCCCGTCGTGAACCCCCGTCGTGAACCCCCGTCGTGAACCCCCGTCGTGAACCCCCGTGTGAACCCCCGTGTGAACCCCCGTAATGAACTGATATCATTGGAACACCTTGAGTCGCAGAACGTTACGCGCATCGTGTGTTGCCGCGGCGGTCTCCGTCTGCGCGGCCGTGACCGCGTTTGCAGTGGCTCAAGGGCCAGCGGCGGATGCGCCGTACACGGTGCTGACGAAAGAAGGCCGGCGGACTCTGCCGACGCGCACGATCTCCGGCCAGGACATGTTCTCGCTGGACGACCTGGCCAAGCTCTTCGAACTGACCGTCCGCGAAGACACGCTGGCCGGAGGGCTCACGGTCAACACGAAAGGCCAGACGATCGTGTTGACGGCAGGTCAGGGCCTGGCCTCGGTCGGCGGACGATTGGTCTCGCTCCCCGCTCCGCCCGTGCGTGACGGGCGCACGTGGTTCGTTCCGGTCGACTTCGTCTCACGGGCGCTCGCGCCGGCGACGGGAACGCGCCTCGAGCTCAGGAAACCGTCACGCCTCATTCTCTCCGGTGACGTGCGCGTGCCGCGCGTCGCAGGCAGTCTCGAACCGCTCGGCGCGCTCGCGCGTGTGACGCTCGATGTTTCGCCCTCGACTCCGCATACCGTCGCGCAGGACGGCAACCGTCTGCTGATCAAGTTCGAAGCCGAGGCAATCGATGCCACGCTTCCAGCGACCACGGCGCCGGAGATCGTTCAGGGCTTGAGGCTGGGAGAGGGCCCCGTCGTCGTCATCGACCTGGGGCCGCGGTTCGCGTCCTACAAGGCGTCCGACATGCCAGGAGATCGCGGCGCGGTGCGGATCGTCGTGGAGGTGATTGCGCAGACGACGAGCGCGACGCCAGCCCCGGGGACTGCAGCGCCGGGGACTCCGGTGACACCGCCCACGACAGAGCCACCACCGCTGCTGGACCTCGCGCCTGCCGGCGGATTGCGCACAGTCGTCATCGATGCGGGGCATGGCGGCGAAGAAGAAGGCGCAAAGGGACCCAATGGCACGCTCGAGAAGAACGTCACGCTCAGTGTGTCGCGGCGACTGAAGGCGGCGCTCGAAGCCCGCCTCGGCGTCCGCGTGGTCCTCACCCGCGACGGCGATGAGACCGTCGGGCTCGACGAGCGTGCGGCGGTCGCCAACAACAACAAGGCGGATGTCTTCATCAGCCTTCACGCGAACGCGTCCGTTCGTTCATCCGCCTCGGGTGCCGAAGTGTTCTACCTGAGCCTGGCGGAGTACGGCGAGGAGGCGTTGCGCGTGGCGCGCGGTGAGAGCGAGGCACTCCCGGTGTTCGGCGGGGGCACGCGCGACATCGAAGTGATCCTGTGGGAAATGGCGCAGGCGCGCTACATCGAGCAGTCCGCCGTGCTCGCACAGCTGGTTGAATCCTCCTTGCGCGAGCGCGTGGTGATGAGCCCGCGAGCGATCCAGCAGGCACCTTTCCGCGTGCTGGTTGGCGCGAACATGCCGGCAGTCCTGATCGAGATGGGCTTCATCACCAACCCCGACCAGGAGCGGCTGCTGACGTCCGAGACGTTTCAGGGTTCGCTCGTGCAAGCTGTCGTCGACAGCCTGATCAGGTATCGCGATGCGCGCACGACGGAGCGAACGACCGGGGCGCCCGTGGCACCGCGCCCCGGCGGTCCCGGCGCAGAGGCGCCGCGCTGATGCGCCGTCGCGTCGTGGTAGTCGCCGCGATGATTGCGATCGCGGCGATTACTGCATGGTTGCTGCTGATCGTCCTGCCGCGCAAATATGCGCCGCCGGATGCCCCAACCGCCGGCCCGATCGCACCGGCAACCACCGAAGCCGCACGAAAGATCACCGCAACCCTCTACTACATCGCCGAGGACGGCATGGCACTGGTGGGCGCGCAGCGCGAAGTGCCTTTCGGCGAAGGTCTGCACGAACAGGCGCGGCACATCCTCGAAGCGCAGCTCGGACCGGCGCCGCGCCGCTCGCGTCGGCGATTCCCGACGGCACGGCGCTGCGCGCGCTGTACGTGACCGACCGCGGCGACGCGTTCGTCGATCTGACCGTCGCGGCGCGAACGAAGCACAGTGGCGGCGCGTTGGACGAGCTCTTCACCGTGTATGCGATCGTCGATTCACTCACGGTGAACCTGCCAGCCATCACGCGCGTGCAAATCCTCCTCGAAGGCAAGGAGGTCGACACGCTGGCCGGCCACGTCGACTTGCGGCACCCGCTGCAGAAGAGCCTGCAGTGGGTCAGGACTGAAAAAGACGAATCCTGAAGGAGACACATGACACGCAGCGATGGACGGGCGCCGGCGCGAATGCGCCCGACGAAGATTACTCCGGGGTTTCTCGCACACGCCGAAGGGTCCGTGCTCATCGAAGTCGGACGGACGCGGGTCGTCTGCTCGGCGAGCATCGAAGACCGGGTACCGCCGTTTCTCCGCAACACGGGCAAAGGCTGGGTCACCGCCGAATACGGCATGCTGCCGCGGGCAACCACCACGCGAACGCAGCGCGAGTCCACCGCGGGAAAAGTTGGCGGCCGGACCCAGGAGATTCAAAGGCTGATCGGGCGATCGCTGCGATCGGTCACACGACTCACTGAGCTCGGCGAGCGGACCATCTGGATCGATTGCGACGTGATTCAGGCGGACGGTGGCACGCGCACCGCGTCGATCACCGGCGGATTCGTCGCCATGGTCCTCGCGATGCAGCGGCTGCGCGATCTTGGCTTCGTCAAGGCTGTGCCCGTACAGGACTACGTGGCAGCCACAAGCGTCGGCGTCGTGGGCGGAACACCGATGATCGACCTCGCGTACGAAGAAGACTCCAAGGCCGAAGTGGACATGAACATCGTCAAGACGGGTGACGGCCGTTTCGTCGAGGTCCAGGGCACTGCCGAGGGCCCTCCCTTCGAGCGCAAGGCGCTGGACGACCTCATGGAGCTTGCCGACGTCGGGATCCGCGAGCTCGTCGCGCTGCAGAAGACCGTCGTCGGCGACATCCGCGGATGACGTTGCTCGTCGCCACGACGAACCCGGGAAAGGTGCGGGAGATCGCAGGAATTCTCCACGGCCTTCCCATCGAGCTCGTCACGCTCTCCGACTATCCGCAGATTCCCGAGCCTGATGAGACGGGCGAGACGTTTGCGGCAAACGCCCAATTGAAAGCGCTGTACTACGCGGCCGCCACGGGGCTCGCCAGCGTGGCCGACGATTCCGGGCTGGAAATCGATGCGCTCGACAAACAGCCCGGCGTGCACTCAGCACGCTGGTTCGGCACGGACTACGCCGTCAAGTTCCGGAAGATTTACGACATGCTCGACGAGAGAGGGCTCGAGACGAGCACGGCAAGGTTCGTGTGCTGGGTGGCACTTGCGGAAGGCGGTCGTGTCACGTACGAGGCTGAGGGCACCGTCGAAGGGCTGATCGACCGTGAGCCACGGGGCACGAACGGGTTCGGCTACGACCCCATCTTTTTCTACCCTCCCTTCGGTTGCACCCTTGGGGAGCTGGATCTGGCCCGAAAAGCAACGGTAAGCCACCGGGGCCAGGCCTTTTCGGCGCTCCGCCGCTATCTGCAGAACCGGCTGTCCATTCCAACCCTCTGACCCCGAGGACCGTCGAACCCCGGTGAAAGGACGGTCCATGAAGATTCTCTCGCTCGCACTCGCGCTCCTGGCGTTCGTTCCGGTGGCCCCCGCCTACATGCAATCCGCTCAGGACGGCACCTGGCACGCGCGGCTTCGCGACACCTGGCAACGGCGCGACGGCGAACGCTACGTCACCCTGCAACTCGAGCAGGACGACAACCACCGGTTCGGGATTTCGATTCGCCTGGCCGAGCTTGCGGGGCTGAACGCCGCGGACGAGCGCTGGACCGCCCGGGACGTGCGATTCAGTTTGAAGCGCGACGCAGGCGCGTTCGACTTCCACGGCAGCTTTACCGACGGCCGTGGTCTGGGCACCTACCGGTTCGCCCCCAATGCCGAGTTCGCGGCGGCGATGCAGAAGCAATACGGCCAGCTCTCGAGCGACGACCTGCTCACCCTTGCCATCCATGACGTCAGCCGTCAGTTCATCACCTCGATCGAAAACGAGGGCTACCGCGACCTGACGTTGAGCGATCTGAAGCGCATGCGGATCCATGGCGTCGATGCCGAATACATTCGCGGCCTGCGTCAGGCCGGGTACGACAAGCTGCCGGTCTCCGAGCTGGTTCGGACGCGGATCCACGGCGCCACTCCGCAATACGTGCAGGCGATGGCCAACGCCGGCTACCGCGGACTGTCGGTCGAAGATCTCGTCCGCACCCGCATCCATGGCGCCACGCCAGAATTCGTCCAGGACCTCAAGGCCGCAGGCGTCGAGAAGCTCGACGTCGATGCGCTGGTGAAGATGCGCATCCACGGCGTGACCCCGGAATTCATTCGCGAGATGCGCGACCTCGGGTTCAAGCAGCTGCCGGTTTCAGATCTCGTGCGCATGCGCATCCACGGCGTCACCTCGTCGTTCGTCAAGGAGATTCGCTCGCTCGGCTACACCAACCTGACCATCGACGACTTCGTGAAGATGCGTATTCACGGGGTGACACCGCAGTTCATCAAGGAGCTGAAGGATCTCGGCTACGGCGACCTGAGCGAGGAGCGCCTCGTGCAGTTCCGGATTCACGGCGTGACGCCTGATTTCATCCGCGACGTCCGCGCGGCAGGGTTCAAGGACATGACCGCCGAAGACCTGGTCGACTTCAGCATCCACGGCCGCCGCTGGATGAAACGGCGCGCCGGGCTCTGAAGAAAGAACTTCCCATCGCCAATCCCCAACTTCCGATCGTGATTGCGGCTGCTTGTCTTTTGAACAACCGGACGAAGGGATCACGAGCGGCCGCGACGTTCGCGTACGTCATATACTTCTGTTACGTCGTGGTCGTCGTGAGTCGATCGGCGATCGCTTCCCGCTGAGACTCGTCCAGCTCGTTCTCCCCTGCTCCCTTGTCCTAAGACAGTAGAACATGATTGCGGGTTCACCGCCCTTACGAGACTCTTCCGGCTTGCGAGCCGCGGCTCGGCAATACGAATTCCTCGAACGTGTGCGACAGCTGAGCTTCGTTCATTGACGAAAGCTTGCTAGAATCCGCGTGCGTTTCACTTCCGCCCGGTGAGCACACCCACACCAATCCATCGATACCTCATTGCCGTCGCGATAGTGCTCGCGACGCTCGTGGTTCGCATGCTCATGGCGCCGTTGTGGGAAACGACCGCGCCGTTTGCGCTCTTCATGTTCGCGACCGTGCTGACGGCGTGGTTCGCCGGTTTCGGTCCCGCCATTCTGACCGGCATCTGCAGCGTCGCGATTCGGCTGTATTTTGATCTGCCGCACAGCGACTCGTGGAGAGCCATCACCTGGGAAGAGGCCGTCCGGCTCAGCTTGTTCTCAGGATTCGTGTGGGGAGCGGCGACGCTGCTGACGCGCATGCGTGCGGATCGCGCCGACCTCGAATCCAGCATGCAGCAGGCGCGTCACGAGCTTCAGGAACGGCAGCGGGCGGAGGCCGCGCTCCGCGACAGCGAGCAGCGCCTGCAGCACCTCGCTGACGCGATGCCGCAGATCGTGTGGACCGCCGGACCGGCCGGGTTCGACTATGTCAACGAGCGCTGGACCGACTACACCGGACTGACCCTCGAACAGTCGCGCACCTTCGACGAATGGCGGAGTGTCGTGCACCCAGACGATCGCGAGGCCGCCATCGCCGCCTGGGATCGCGCGGCACGCACCGCCGAGACCTTCGAGGTCGAATACCGTCTCAGGTCGAAGGCCGGCGACTATCGATGGTTCCTCGGCCGGGCCGTTCCCGTCCGCACCTCGTCTGCCGGCGTCATCCGCTGGTTCGGCACCAGCACCGACATCGATGCACAGAAGCGGACGGAACAGGCGATCGATGCCGCTCGGTCTGCGGCGGAAGACGCCAGCCGGATCAAGGATGAGTTTCTCGCCATGGTCTCGCACGAGCTGCGCACGCCGCTCAACGCGATTCTCGGGTGGGTCGCCCTCATCCGCCACGGCTCGGTTCCCGAGGCGAGCATCTCGAACGCGCTGGACATCATCCACCGCAACGCCAAGACACAGGCGCAGCTCGTCGCCGATCTGCTCGACGTAGCCGGCAGCGTTGGCGGCCGCCTCCGGGTTGTTCGCTCCGAAGTCGACCTCGTCAGGGCCGTCCGGCCTGTCGTCGAAGCCCACACGATGGCGGCAGCGAAAGGCGGAGTCGGTCTTCAGATGAACGGCCACTCGGAGCCGTTGATCGTCTGGGGCTGATGAGGGCCGCCTGCAGCAGGTCGTGCGCAACCTGCTTTCGAACGCCCTGAAGTTCACTCCAACCGGCGGCAGGATCGACGTCCAGCTGCGCATGACGAATGGGTCGGCGGAGCTGACGGTCTCGGACAGCGGCGCCGGGATCGATCCCGACTTTCTTCCGCACTTGTTCGAAAGGTTCACTCAGGCGGAGACAGGCGCGACCCGGCAGCACGGCGGGCTCGGGCTCGGGTTGTCGATCGCCCGCTACATCGTGGAGCTGCACGGCGGATCGGTCAGCGCGCACAGCGAAGGTCAGAATCGAGGAGCACGCTTCACGGTGCTCCTGCCGCTGCACCACGCGAGCACCGAACGGGATCGATCGCGCAAGGACCCTCCCCCGTTCAGTTCGGCGTCGACCGCGTCGCTGTGACGGATCGAGGACGATAGCAGAGTCGTTGTCCGTGGTTCGTGGTCGCTCGTCGCTCGAAGGGCAAATTTTCACTTCTTGATCGAGAAAGAATGCCTTCGAGCTACGAGCGACGACCCACGAACCACGGCACAGTTCAAACGATTTGTTCGAACTGTTTGAGGTGGTGGATGTCGTGCCCCGCCATCTGCGCCATGATCCACCCGACGGTCAGCGCGCCGTATTCGGGGTGAGTGAACGGGCTATTGATCTGCTCGGGCGTCAGCGCGCGCCACATCGCCATGTTCATGCGCCGCATCGTCAAGTACGCCTCGAGCGCCGTGCGCGCGTCCATGTGATCGTCGAGCGGGAGCCAGTCGTCCTGCGAGAACGCCTGCGCGGCATACCCCGGCTGCGTCAACGCAAACCGCGCGCGCGTCGTCAACGCAAGCTCCGTCTGCGCGAGGTGCACCAGGATCCTGCGTGCGCTCCATTTGCCCGGCGCATAGCTGCGTTCGAACTGCTGCGCCGTCCAGCCGTCGACCGCTTTCTGGATCTTTCCAGGTGTTTCTGCGAGAGCCACGAGGGGCTGACGGTCACCGAGATCGGCGCCGTAGGGGTTCGCTGTGGTCATGGTGGAACTCTAGCATCGAGACAGGAGGTGACGGAGGACACGGAACAAGCTTCAAAAACGGAGAAACGGAGGCACGGAGGCAAACGGCTAAACCTCGATCGGAAGCAAACAACGACCGCTCATGTGCCGATGCCGGCCCGGCCATGGCCGGGCCGTGCGATCAACCGACGCCCTGTGGGCACAAGCTGCATCTGAACGTGGCGGCAGCTTGTGCCCGCAGGGCGTCGGTTGATCGCCCGCCGCGCACGCGGCGGCATCGGCGGACCGCGGTGACGACCGATCGGGCTCGGACCCCAACCAGTTCCGTTCGCCTCCGTTACTCCGTGTCTCCGTTTTTGAAGCTCGTTCCGTGCCCTCCGTCCCCTCCGTGTCCGTGTCCGTCGTCCGCATCGGCCCTGGCCCCCATGTTACATTCCTCCACACGCGGCAAACATAAAAGGTGAGGGCTTGGCACGGGACGAGCTCCAGGAGCTCATGTCGGCATACCAGGCGGGATCGATCGAGGCGTTCGAGCGGCTCTACGTCACGCTCGCGCCCGCGATGCTCGGATACCTGAGCAGTCTGGTTCGCAATCGATCGCACGCCCAGGATCTGCTGCAGGACTCGTTTCTGCAGATCCATCGATCCCGGCACACCTATCGGCCTGACCTGCCGGTCAAGCCCTGGGTGTTCGCCATTGCGCGGCACATGTGGCTGATGGATCGGCGGACGCGATCGCGGCGACCGCAAGCCGAGGGCGAGCTGCCTGAAATCCCCGTGCCGGCTGACGTCGCATCGCTCGCCGATCGCGACACGCTGCGCCGGGCTCTGCGGGACCTGCTGCCTGACCGCCGTGAGGCACTGCTGCTCCATCACATCTGGGGCTTCAGCTTCGCCGAGATCGGACAGCTGCTCGGAATCCGTGAGGATGCCGCCAAGCTGCGGTCGAGCCGGGCCATGGGTGATCTGCGAAGAAGTCTTCAGGGAATGCGCGAATGAGCGAGCCCACGCCGAACGGTCGAATCGAGCTGCCACCAGCGCTGCGCTCCCTCATCGAGCACGACCTCGAGCCGGTGACGCCGCTGCCCGCGCCGACCATACGAACGCTGCCCTTCCTCCCTATCGCCGCAGCGCAGCTCGTCGCCGCGGTACTCGTCTTCGGCATTCGCCTCGATGCTCCACAACTCGGCTTCGGTCTGACGTGGGGTGCGTCCACGCTGCAACTCCTGCTGTCGTTGCTGCTGATCGTGCTGGCGTTGCGCGAAGCAATTCCAGGCACGACGCTCTCTCGCCACGCGCTCGTCGTCACCTTCGCCGCCGGTCTCGCAGCCGTCGTCGGGATCACCTGGTGGACCTGGACGCTCAGCCCCACGACCGTCGAACCTCGCGCGGAACTGGTCGTCTGGCGCATCTGCCTCGGAGGCACGATCCTGCTGGCGCTCCCCGTCCTCGCCCTGGCCGGCTGGCTCGTCGCCAGCGCATTTCCCTTGCGCCCGCGACTCGCCGGCGCACTCTGCGGCCTCGGCGCCGGCCTGATGGCCGACGCCGGCTGGCGCCTGTTCTGCCACTACTCCGACCCCGCCCACGTCTTCGGCGCCCACACCCTGGCAATCCTGATCACCACCATCACCGGCAGCCTCCTCTGCGGCCGTTGGCTTCCAAGGACGTAGAGCACGTCCTCAACGGCTGAGGGCACCAGACCCGATCACACCTCCGCCCGCACTCCAGTAGCACTTGCGCACTCCGCGCACTCGCGCACTCGCGCACTCGCGCACCTGCGCACTTGCGCACTTGCGCACTTGACTCCCCTCACCACGTGAGTGAAACTGTCTGTCGTGGCACGAAGCACCCTGTCGCTATTACAAGGCACTGTCGACCTCCTCATCCTGCGATCGCTGACGCAGGGACCGCAGCACGGCTACGCGATCTCGAAATGGGTTCGTGAGCGCACGGAAGGCGTGCTCACGATCGAGGACGCGGCGCTCTACCAGGCCCTCCACCGCCTCGAAGGCCGCGAGTGGATCGAAGCGGAATGGGGCGTGTCCGACAACAACCGCCGCGCGAAGTACTACGGACTCACCGACCTTGGCCGCAAGCAGTTGCGGACGGAAGTGTCGATCTGGCGCCGTTACGCGGCCGCGGTGTTCAAGGTGATCGAGACCAGTTCATGACGCCGAAGACGCGCCGCTTCAGATTCACGCATCGCTCGAGTCAGGACCTTCAGCGAGACATTCGCGACGAGTTCGCCTTTCATCTCGACACGCGCGTGTCCGAGCTGATGCAAGGCGGCATGAGCGAATCCGACGCGCGCGCGAAGGCACGCGCTGAGTTCGGCGACATCGACCGTGGCGTCCGTGGATGTGTCACGACTGACGTGCATGTGGAGCGTCAGCGATGGATCGCTCGCATGGCGACCGAGCTCGCTCAGGACCTCAAATACGGAATCCGACTGATTGCGGCCAACCCGACGTTCTCGATCGTCGCCATCCTCACGCTGGCCGTGGCGATCGGCGGGAACACCGCGATCTTCAGCATCGTCAACGCGGTAATGCTGAAACCGCTTGCCGTCAGCGAGCCGGATCGGCTCGTGCGTATCTACGCAGGCGAGAGCCGGATATCCAAGCCGAACGCGAGCGACCTCTTCGAGCGCTCCGGCGTCCTCAGCGATCTCACACTTCAGCGCTCCGTCGTGCTCAACCTTCAGAGCGGTGCGCTGCCGGTGCAGCTCGTCGGCAACGTCGTCGATCGGAACTACTTCGAGGTGCTCGGCGCCCAGGCACGTATTGGCCGGACGTTCCTTCGCGACAACACGCGAAGCGATCTCGTGGTGTTGAGCGAAGGTGTGCACCGATCACGCTTCGGCTCTGACCCGGCAATCGTCGGCCGCGTGCTCACGCTGGACGGGCGTCAGATGGAAGTCATCGGCGTCATGCCGGCCGGCTTCCGCGGCGTCGCTCCGCCAATGCTGGCGCGTGACTTCTGGATCCCGCTGGAAGACTCACCCGACCTGCGCGACAGAAATGGCTCACGATTCGAGGCTTTGGGCCGCCTTCGGCCAGGCGTTTCGCGTACGCAGGCAACCGCCGCGCTCAAGATCGCGGCGACCCAGATCCGTGCTGAGTATCAGAACGTTCCGGAGGTCTTCCCATCGCTGTCGTTGCGTGCGGTCGACGGTCTCGAAGCCTTTCAGGGCTTTGCGGGCGCGCTCCTGCCCGTGCTGGTGTTCGTCGGCCTGATGGGCGTCGCCGCGACGATAGTGCTGCTGGTGGCCTGCGCAAATCTCGCGGGTCTGCTCATGGGACGCGCGGTGGCTCGTTCGCGGGAGGTGGCCGTCCGCATCGCGCTCGGCGCAGGCCGCGCACGCCTGCTGCGTCAGTTGCTCACCGAAAGTCTGCTGCTCGCGCTGCTCGGTGCCGTTGCGGGAGTGGCACTGGCCGTCTGGTCGCTGCAGTTCGTCGACATCGCCTCGTCTCGGCTGCCCTTCCCGGTCGAGTTCGATCTGTCGCTCGATCGACGCGTCCTCGCCTACGCGATCGGACTCTCCGTTCTGACCGCACTGGCATTCGGAACCGCGCCGGCGCGGGCAGCCGCGCGAATCGATCTCGTCCCGGCTCTCAAGGATGAAGGCACCGGAATCATGCAGCGGCAACGGTTTCGCCGGATGCTGGTGATCGCGCAGGTGGCCGCATGCACGACCCTCTTGCTCTGGAGCGGCTTGTTTCTCCGCAGCCTCGCGCGGGTGGGTCAGGTGAATCCCGGATTCGATCCCAACGGCGTGTTGCTCGCGAGCGTGACGCCATCCGACAACCAGCCTCGCACGCCGCAGCAGATGGGCACGCTGTTCAGGACCTTGCAGGAACAGGTCATGGCACTGCCAGGCGTCGAAGCCGCAGGCATGTCGTGGGCTGTGCCCCTGACGCTGATGTCCCGCGAGGGCTTCAGCGTTTTTCAGGAAACCGATCCGCGCGGATCGCGCGGCACCCGGGTGGACGCAAACCGGCTGACGCCCGGCTGGTTTGCGGCGATTCGCATTCCCTTCATTGCCGGCCGTGACTTCACCTGGAATGACCGCCAGGCGTCGCCGACCGTGGCCATCGTCAATCAGACGCTCGCCAATCAACTCTGGCAGGGAGCCGCGATCGGCCGGCGAATCAAGTACTACGAAACGAACGACGAGTTCGTGACCGCCGAGATCGTCGGCGTAGTCGCCGACAGCAAGTACTGGACGCTGGGCGAACAGATCAACCCGACGGTGTATCTGCCCGCGCAGCCCGGGCGTGGCATGACGCTGCACGTCCGTACGTCGAATCTGGCGGCCACGGCCGATGCTATTCGCCGCGACATCGCCCGCCTGGACTCCACGGTGAACGTCGAATTGAAACCGATGCGTGACGCGGTCGCGGTCGCCCTGATGCCGGCGCAGGTAGGTGCAGTGTTGACGACGACGTTCGCGGGGGTTGCGGCGTTGCTGGCGATGCTGGGGATCTATGGGTTGATCGCGTTCGTGGTTGCAGGACGCACGCGCGAGATCGGCATCCGCCGCGCAGTGGGCGCGTCCACCAGGAACATCGTCAGTGACGTGCTGATCAAGAGCGGCACGCTCGTCGCGATCGGCCTCGTTGCCGGACTCGCCCTTGGCGCGCTGAGCGCCCCGGCGCTCGGTGGCCTCATCGTGAACGTCTCGCCGACCGATCCCTGGGTGATGTCAGGCGCCGCCGCCGTCGTCCTCGCCGCGGCCCTGGCCGCCAGCGCCATCCCCGCCCTTCGAGCCGCGCGCGTCGATCCACTCACGGCGCTCAGGCGCACTTCGTGAATCGGAAGCGGCGATCGGACGAATCGGACGATCGGACGAATCGCAGATCGGCAGTCGACGGTCGGAAATCGGCAACGAGCAATTAGTGCAGGCCAGGTCCCAGCACCTTTTGCCCTTGCCCACGCCCCGTTGCCGATTGCCGATCGCCGCGGTACGGATGTGCGATGTCCGCTTACCGATGTCGGATGCCCGATGCCCGATGTCCGATGTCCCGATTTCCGATTTCCGATCTCCGATCTCCGATTTCCCATCTCCGATTTCCGATCTCCGATTCCTAGAACCCTGGCCTGAAGTTGAACTGCCAGAGCCACCCGCGTCCCGGACGATCGAGCGGCCGGACGTAGTTGATTTCGGCGATGACGAAGTTCATCACGTTGACGCGCGCGGCCACGCCGACGCTGACCACGGGCTCGTGATCGCCCTCGAAGGACCCGCCGCGCTGGATGCGGCCCCAGGCGATGCCGGCGTCCGTGAACAACGCCATCTCGACCGGAAGCGGTCCGTAGAAGTTGTCGCCGCCGAACGCGCTCCAGAGCGGGAAGCGCAGTTCGGCATTCGCGACGGCGACGCGGCTACCGACCAGGCGATCGAACGCCGGGCACGAGCCATCGATCTGCAAACCGCACTCGCCCGTCTCGAACGAACCGGAGTCGTAGCCGCGCACGAGCCCGGGGTAGCCGAGATAGAGCGTCGGCAGCCGCCCGTCTTCGGCGTCAGGACCGTACCGTCCGAAATAGATCCCGCGAAGCGCGATCGTGTACGGGCGGAAGGGCATCAGGTACGTGCGCATGTCCGCGAGCACGCCTGAATACGTCAGCGTCCCGGCGCTCTGCGAAAACTCGAGGCGGTGGCGGCTTCCGCGAATCGGGCTCGTGATACCGAAAATGGACGTGTCGTAGACGAGCGCGCTGCTCGCCAGGCCGAGGTTGAGTGGCGGCTCCGAACCGATATCAACCTTGTCGTCGGTCAGCTGGTCCCCGGTGTTGATATCGTAGGTCCTCGTCGTCAGATCCTCGCTGAATCCAATCCTGCGGAACCCGCCCGTCGATTCGATACGGAGGGACCTGTTGAACGGATAGGTGATCAGGCCGTTGTATTGCTGATCGCGCTGCAGCAGCCGCAGCTCGCGTTCGACATATACCCGCCTGCCGTTCACCGTGGTGACACCAGCCTCGAATCCACGCGCCACGTAAGGAATGTGATCGATCGACGCACCCCAGTTCCAGCGGTGCGTGCGATTCAGATAGAAAATCGACCCGCCGATCTCGTCGAACCGGCCGCTCACCTGCGCCGAGGTACCCAGCACGTGGTTCCCGAGCATGTCGCTGAACAGGAACGAGACGCCGCCTGCCGCATACGTCCCCGTGGGACCGAATCCGACGCCAACCACTGGCTGACCGGCGAAGTCGAGCGTCATTTTCGGTTTGTAGTCGGACACCGCCTCCTCGGTGACGGGTTGTGGCAGCCCGGCGTCGGGGTTGCTCAGCGCAGCGAAGACCGGCCCCTCGCCAACCGTGCGCGGCGCCAGCACGCCGGCGTTCCGCGGCAGCGGCACTTCCGGCCCTCCGGCCATTTGCGTTTCCGAATCGAGCGCGTAGATCGTGTAGCCGTCGTCTTCGTAGGCGCTGAACACCAGGCGACCCTGAGACACGGATAGCGCCGGGCTCAGTTCCGTGATCCCGCTCGCGCCGGTCACCAGGTTGGTGACCTGCGTGGTCTTGTTGCTCTCAATTTCCAGCCGGAAGATGTTCGAGACGCCCTGGTGATCGGACACGAAGAACACCGCGCGGCCATCGGCGCTGAACTGCGGGCTGATGTTCTTCGCATTCTCGAAGCCGCCGAACGCCTTCACCTCGCCGGACGCGACGTCGACCAGGCCCAGCTTCATAGGGCCTGAGGCGAGCCTGTCGAGATTCGTCGTGAAGCGGTCGGTGCTGATCACGATGGACTTGCCGTCGGGCGACCAGTCGGGATCCAGCTCCGCAAACGGGTCGTTGGTGAGCCGGCGAAGCGTCGAGCTTCGAGGTCGTACACGAAGAGATCGTTGAGCCCTCCGACGAGACCCGAGAACGCCACGTATCGCCCATCAGCGGACCACGCAGGATTCAGGATCTCGTCAGCCTCCGGAATTTTGATCTCGCGCTCGGTCTTGCCCCGATCGACGTCGACGATGGTCAGCACGGATTGCCCGCCGCTGATGCCAGGGAAGATGAATCGCTGACCTTTGGGGTCCCAGGCGCCGGCGGAACTGAGGAACTGGAGGCTCTCGAAATGAGCACTCGTCGCCGTGTTGGTGATCTTCTTGATGATCTTCGCCCGTCTTCACGTCGGCGAGGAAGAGATCGATCGAGAACAGATCCTTTTCGGAGAAGAAGATGACCCGTGAGCCGTCGGGGCTCAACTCGGGGCTGACGTTGAGTCTGCCGCCGCGGTTGCCATCGGCCATGAGGGCGCGGGCGAAGTCAGCCGGCATCTGTGCGATCTCGGCGATGGGGCGGTAGGCCTCGAACTCGGCGGCGTGCCACTCTTTCGACAGGGTCTTGCTGTCGATTTTGAGGACCTGTTCGATCGCCGCCTTGTACGTGGTCTCACGACCAGCCGCGGCCCGGAGCATCGAACCCACGGCATCGTCACCGTATTTCCCACCGATATAGGCCCAGAGCGCGTGGCCGTAGCGATAGGGGAAGTAGCGTGGGTTGTTCAGATCGTCGACTTCCGGCAACCGCTCGCGCCGGGCAGCTTCACGCATCCACATGGCCGTATGCGGATCGACGGGCCCCAGCGACAGGTATTCAGCCATACCCTCGATGAACCAAAGCGGCAACGCCAGGGCGCCAGCTGAGTTTGCGCTCACATTGGTGCCGGTGATGTCGTACTGGAAGGCATGGACGAGCTCGTGCCCGAGCACGTGGTCGGTAGACTGGATTGGCCCAGCGAACGGCAGGACGATCCGGCGCTTGTAGGCTTCCGTTACGCCGCCGGTGCCCTCGCCGATCTCCCCCTCGACGGTGTTGGTCTGCCGGAAGTGCGGACCGCTCGCATAGAGGATGATCGGCTGCCGGCCGGTCAGCTCATGATCGAGGATCTTCGACAGGCGGGAGTACCAGCGTTCGGCCATCCTCGCCGCCATCTGCGCGGCTTTGTCCTCTTCAGGGTAATAGTAGATGTCGAAATGTTCTGTTTTCAGTACACGGAAATCGAATTTCTGGTACTGCACTTTGTTGCGGCCAAAGTAGCCACCTTGTGCGAGCGTAGGAGATGGGACACTCAGCAGCGTCAGCAAGACTGCTGAGGCAACGAAATAGCGAGCTTGCATAGCGCCCTGTTCGTGCAACGGTCGTACCTATCGAAAACACCGCCTCTGCTAGACTCGCCTCAATGCGGGCCCTCTATCTGATTCTTCCGATCCTCGGGATCCTGGCCATCGCGTATCGGTACTACAGCGCCTTCATTGCCGCGCGGATCATGGCGCTCGACGATAGTCGTAAGACGCCCGCCCACGTTCGAAACGACGGCCACAACTACCACCCGACCCACAGACTGGTCCTTTTCGGCCATCACTTCGCCGCCATCACGGGCGCCGGGCCCCTGATAGGGCCGGTCCTCGCGGCGCAGTTCGGCTACGCCCCCGGTCTGATCTGGCTCGTCGCCGGCGTGTGCCTGGCCGGCGCCGTTCACGACTACATCATTCTCTGGGCCTCCGTGCGACGGGATGGCCGGTCGCTCGCCGATATCGCCAAGACCGAAATCGGCCCGGTTGCTGGCGGCACGGCCGCCGTCGCCATCCTGTTCATCATCGTGATCGCGCTGGCCGGCCTCGGCCTCGCGGTTGTCAACGCGCTCCAGGAGAGCGCGTGGGGCACATTCACCATCGGGGTCTCGATCCCGCTGGCGCTCTTCATGGGCCTTTACATGTATCGCTTCCGCAAGGGCCGGATCATGGAAGCGACCGTCATCGGGGTGATTGGTCTGTTTCTCGCCGTGATCTTCGGCAAGCCGATCGCTGCGTCAGCCATCGGTCCGTGGTTCGACCTCTCACGCGAGCAGCTCGTGATCTCGATGGCGGTGTACGGGTTCATCGCATCCGTGCTTCCCGTCTGGATGCTGCTCTGCCCGCGCGACTACCTCAGCTCGTTCATGAAGATCGGCACGATCGCGTTTCTCGTGGTCGCCGTGGTCTTCGTCAATCCGGAGCTGAAGATGCCGGCGGTGTCGCAGTTCGCTGGAGGTGGCGGCCCGATCATCCCCGGGCCCATCTTCCCCTTCGCGTTCATCACCATTGCGTGCGGCGCGATCTCCGGGTTCCACTCGCTCATCTCGTCGGGCACGACGCCCAAGATGATCGACCGAGAGTCCGACATCAGGCCGATCGGCTACGGCGCGATGCTGATCGAAGGCATGGTCGGCATCGTGTCGATGCTCGCGGCGAGCGCGATGTTCCCCGGTGACTACTTCGCCATCAACACATCGCCGCAAACCTTCGCGTCACTCGGGATTCCAGTCGTCAACCTGCCCGACCTCGAGCTGGCCGTCGGCGAGAGCGTCACGGGGCGCCCCGGCGGCGCTGTTTCCCTTGCCGTGGGCATCGCCCAGATCTTCACCGGCCTGCCTGGCATGCGCGGGCTGATGGACTACTGGTATCACTTCGCGATCATGTTCGAGGCGCTCTTCATCCTCACGACGATCGACACGGGCACGCGAGTCGCGCGCTTCCTCGTGCAGGAATTCCTCGGCACGTTCTACAAGCCGATGGCGCGGCAGGAGTGGATTCCTGGCACGATCATCTCCACCTCGCTCGTCGTCATCGCCTGGTCCTACTTCGTGTGGACCGGCAGCGTCACGACCATCTGGCCCATGTTCGGGATTGCCAACCAGCTGCTCGCCGCCGTCGCCCTCGCCGTCGGCACGACCATCATCATCAATATCGGCAAGCAGCGCTACGCCTGGGTCACGATGGTGCCCCTCGCCTTCGTCTCGATTACAACGCTGTCAGCAGGCGTTCTCAGCGTCCGCGACAACTTCTGGCCCATGGCCATCGGCCCCGACCCGGCCCTCAACTTCCAGGGCTACCTGAACACCGGGATGACGGTAATCATGATGGTCTGCGTCGTCGTAATCCTCACCAACGCGGTGTGGCGCTGGACGATGGTGCTGAGCGGTCAGAGTCAAGGTCAGTTGCAGCAACAAGCTGAATCCAAGCGCAGATCTACGGGCCGTGGTCCGTAGTCCGTGGTCCGTGTCTCGCCGAGCGCCTATCGTACGCTTGCCGGTCGACGAAACACGGACCAGCAGCGCGGCACGGGCTAGCAGCGCGGCTCTTTAGAGCCGCGTCAGGGTTGGGAATTGTCATGGCGGTGTGTCAAAATGCCCCCACTTCCGCCTGAGTGTTTTCCTCCGGAGTGCCAAACATGAATCGACGAGTGTGGCTCGCGGCCGTTGCGGCCGTCATGGTTACCGTTGCGGTCGGAGCCCGTCAGGACGACCGGCTGACGACCGATCTGCTCAAAGGCATCGAACTGCGCAGCATCGGACCCACGCTGGCAACGGGCCGGATCGCGGACATCGAGATCGATCCGAAGAACACGAGCATCTGGTACGTCGCGACGGCCTTCGGCGGCCTGTGGAAGACGACGAACCGGGGGATCACCTGGGAATCCATCTTCGACGACTACACCTTCACGCTCTGCTGCGTGGTCGTCGATCCCAAGGACTCGAACGTCATCTGGCTTGGCACGGGCGAGAACACCAGCCAGCGCAGCGCGCACTTCGGTGACGGCCTCTACAAGTCGACGGACGCCGGCAAGACGTGGAAGCGCGTCGGCCTCGAGAACTCCGAGCACATCGGAAAGATCCTCGTCGACCCGCGCAACTCCAACGTCGTGTATGTCGCGTCTCAGGGTCCGCTCTTCTCGTCTGGCGGTGACCGCGGACTCTACAAGACGACAGACGGCGGCGCGACGTGGACTGCGATCCTGACCATCTCCCCTGACACCGGCATCAGCGACATCGTGTTCGATCCGCGCAACGCGGACGTTATTTACGCTTCGGCATATCAGCGGCGCCGTGCTGTCGGCCAGATGATTGGTGGCGGGCCCGAGGGCGGCATCTACAAGACAACGAATGCCGGCAAGAACTGGACGAAGCTGACCAAAGGCCTTCCCACCGGCGACATGGGCCGCGCCGGGCTCGCGGTCGACGGACGCAAGAATCCCGCGACGGTGTTCGCGCTCGTCGATGCCAAGCGTGCGGAGTCCGGGTTCTTCCGATCGGACGATGCGGGCGCGACCTGGACGCGGGTGGGGCGGACGGTCAACACGGGTGGACGCGGCGGCGGACGGGGCGGCGGGCAGGCGGCTACTCCACCGACACCGTGTGCGCCGCTGGGGAAGACGACGGCAACCTCGCCGCAGGAACCTGAGCCGGAGCCAGTCGAAGAGGTCGAAGAAGTCGAGGAAACGCAGGACGGCGGTCAGCAGGGCGGACGCGGTGGACGCGGCGGCGGCCCAACCGACGACTGCTACCGCGGCGGCGGCGCGCAGTACTACCACGAGATTTTCGTGGACCCGCATCGCCCCGACACGATCTGGTCCGTCAACGTCCAAATCGAGAAGAGCACCGACGGCGGCAAGACATGGTCGCAGACCGGCCTCGAGAACACCGGCGTGCACGTCGATCACCACGCGGTTGAATTCGATCCGACAGACCGAAACCACGTCCTCCTCGGCAATGACGGCGGTCTGTATGAGTCGTATGACGAGGGCAAGACGTGGCGGTTCTTTGCGACGCTCCCGATCACGCAGTTCTATCGCCTCTCGGTCGACAACGCGAAGCCGTTCTACAACGTCTGCGGCGGCACCCAGGACAACTGGTCGTTCTGCGGTCCGTCGCGTAACGCGAGCCGCCTCGGCGTGCGCACGAGCGACTGGTACATCGTCCGCGGTGGTGACGGGTTCCAGACGCGCAGCGATCCGGACGACCCCGGCATCGTCTATGCGCAATCGCAGAACGGCGGAATCCAGCGGCTCGATCTCCGCACCGGCATTTCTCGTGACATCAGGCCGCGCGTTGGTCAGGCGGCCGGCAGCGACGACGATGCGATGGGCGGTGCGCAGCCGGCGGGTCGCGGCGGCGGCGCTCCAGGAGGTGCGGGCGCTCCCGGAGCTGCAGGCGCGGCTGGCGGTGCTGGCGCAGCAGGCGCGCAGGGCGCCCAGGGTCAGCAGGGCGGACGTCAGGGCGGCCCTGGCGGCGGCGGTGGAGCGAACGAGCGCGTCAACTGGGACACGCCTTACATCATCAGCCCTCACAACTCGCGACGGCTCTACTGGGCGAGCCAGTACGTCTATCGCAGTGACGATCGCGGCGACAACTGGACGCGCGTCAGCCCGGACCTGTCCCGCAACCTGGACGCGTTCAACATCCCGATCATGGGCAAGGTCTGGCCGCGGGGTTCGGTTGCATTGAACACATCGACGACACCGCTCAGCAACGTCGTCACGCTCGACGAGTCGCCGCTGCTTGAAGGTCTGATCTATGCCGGCACCGACGACGGCTTGATTCAGGTGACCGAGGACGGCGGCAAGAACTGGCGGAAGATCGAGCAGTTCCCGAACGTTCCGCAGTGGACGTATGTCACTGACGTGTTCGCATCGCCTCGCGAAGCAGACACGGTCTTCGCGACGCTGAACAACTGGCAGCGTGGCGACTACAAGCCATATGTCGTCAAGAGCACGGATCGCGGCAAGACGTGGACCAACATTACGGGGAACCTGCCTGCGAAGCACGACACGTGGGCGATCGTCCAGGATCACGTCAACGGCAACCTGCTCTTCGTCGGCACGGAGTTCGGCCTGTTCGTCAGCTTCGACGGCGGTCAGAAATGGACGATGCTCCGGGGCGGAATGCCACTCGCACAGATTCGCGACCTGGCCGTGCAGCGTCGCGAGAACGATCTCGTGCTCGGCACGTTCGGGCGCGGCTTCTACGTCCTCGACGACTACTCGGCGCTACGCGAGGTGTCAACCGCGGCTCTCGCTGAAGACGCGCGGATTTTCCCGTTGCGTGATGCGTATCTCTACAACCTGCTCGATCAGGCTCCGGCGGGATCCGCAGGCCTCGGGTTGCTCTCGGGCCTGTGGTCGGCGCCAAACCCGCCGTTCGGCGCGGTGTTCACGTATCACGTTCGTCAGGCCCTTCCAACCGATCAGAAGCTCGTGCTGACGATCACGGATGAGAACGGCCGCACGATCCGGCGGCTGGAAAATCTCGATGGCACCCCAGGCCTGCGCCGCACAGCGTGGAACCTTCGAGGCGAACCGCCGGCCGCGACCGATCAAGGACAGGGAGCCGCTGGCCGCGGCGGACGGGGCGGTGGCGGTGGCGGTGGCGGCGGGCGCGGCGGCCAGCAAGCCCCGCTCGTCGAGCCCGGCCGCTATCGCGCGACGCTCGGCCGCCTGTCCGGCGACATCGTCACGCCCATTGGGCAACCGCAATCTTTCGGAGTCGTGCAGTAGGGCAGTAGCCACGTGCGACGTGCAAGACGTGCTTGACGTGCTGACGTGCTCGACGTGCTGACGTGCCACGCCACGTGCGACGTGCCATGTGCGACGTGCCATGTGCGGTGCACTACGCGCCAAGTCCGCACGTGGCACGTGGGCACGTCGGGACGTCTGCACGTAGCACGTAGCACGTCAGCACGTCAAGCACGTCAGCACGTCTTGCACGTCCGCACGTGACAGTCCGCACGCTTTTGAGGAGGAACTTGATGCCGCGTTACATTCGCTTCGCGCTGCCGTTGATGGCACTGATTGGGTTCGGGCCGTCCCTGTTTTCACAGGGGCAAGGACCGGCGCCCGTTGCGCCGGTGCCGATGATCAATCAGTCGCAGGACCCTGCGCTCGCGAGTTTCCGGTTTCGATCGATTGGCCCGGCAAGCATGGGCGGACGCATCGATGACCTGGCTATCTCCGAGAGTGACCCGAGCATCATGTATGTCGGGTACGCAACGGGCGGGGTCTTCAAGTCGGTGAATGCCGGTACGACGTTCGAACCGATCTTTGATGTTTACGGAACGGCGTCCATCGGCGACCTGGCCATCCATCCGACAAACCCCAACATCCTCTATGTGGGAACGGGCGAAGCGAACAACCGGCAGACCTCGTCGTTCGGCGACGGAATGTACAAGACGACCGACGGTGGAAAGACGTTCACGCACATCGGGCTGCGCGAAACGCAGACGATCGCGCGCATCGTGATCGATCCGCGGAATCCCGACACGCTGTATGTCGCCGTCCTCGGCCATTTGTTCGGTCCGAACAAGGAGCGCGGCGTCTACAAGTCCGTCGATGGCGGCAAGACGTGGAACAACGTCAAGTTCATCGACGAGAACACGGGCTTCACCGACATCGTCATGGACCCCGCCAACAGCAGCATTCTGTATGCCGCCAGCTATCAGCGCCGGCGCAGCGGCTGCTGCTTCAACGGCGGTGGACCGGGCAGCGGGATCTGGAAAACGACTGACGCCGGAAAGACCTGGACGAAGATGACCGGCAACGGTCTGCCTCCGGGCACCTACGGCAGGATTGCTCTCGATGTCTCGCGGTCGAACCCGAACGTCGTATACGCGCAGATCGAAGCCGCCGAGGACAACCAGCCGATGCCGCAAGGGGGCCGGGGCGGACGCGGTGGTGGTGGTGGTGGTGGTGGCGGCGGCGGTCCCGAATACAACTGGTGCAACAACGCCGGCCCGAACAAGGGCTTCGGTGGCCGCGGGGGCCAGGAGGCGGATCCGAATCAGCCACGCACGCCTCCCGCGCTCGATATCGCGCGCGGCGGGCTTTTCCGGTCGGACAACAAGGGAGCGGGCTGGCTGCACATCACCAACTGCAATTCGCGCCCGATGTACTTCAGTCAGCTGCGCGTGGATCCGACGAACGACAAGGTCGTCTACGTCGCGGGACTGCCCTTCGCGAAGTCGCTGGATGGCGGCAAGACGTTCGCCACGCTTGACGACGCCGGCGGGCATCAGTCGGCAGGACACGTCGATCAGCACGCGATGTGGATCGACCCGAAGAACCCGAAGCACCTGGTGATCGGTAATGACGGCGGCCTCAACGTCAGCTGGGATCAGGGTGCGACGTGGGACTTCATCGACACGGTGGCTACGTCGCTCGCCTACTGGGTCAGCGCCGACATGCGGCGGCCCTACTACGTCTACATCGGCCTGCAGGACAACGGAAGCTGGGGTGGTCCCAGCGCAACTCGTCGCCGTGATGGCATCCTGAACTCCGACTGGTTCGGCATCGGCGGTGGCGACGGATTCCAGACGGCGGTCGATCCAACCGACTACAACATCGTCTACTCGGAGTCGCAGAACGGCAACACGAACCGGTACGACCTGCGGTCGGGCCGTGGCGCGGTCAGCATTCGTCCGCGCGCGCCGGGCGGCGGCCGCGGAACTGCCCCGGCCGGACCAGGGAGCGAAGAAGGCGGGGCCGCGGCGCAGGCTCAGCAAGGCGGCGGTGGCCGCGGCGGTAATCAGCCCCCGAACGTCCTGAACGCCGCGACTGGCGATCAGTATCGCTTCAACTGGAACACGCCATTCATGCTCTCGCCGCACGACCCGAACAGCATCTGGCTGGGCGGCAACCGCTTGTTCCGATCCTCGAATCGGGGCGACACGTGGATGGCCAGCGAGGATCTGACCAAACAGATCGATCGAAATACCCTGCCGTTGATGGGCATCGCCGGGGATCGGACGATGCTGTCGAAGAACGATGGGGTGACGTCGTACGGGACGATCATCGCGGTGTCGGAATCGCCGGTGTCTCGCGGCGTCGTGTGGGCCGGCACCGACGATGGGAACGTGCAGGTCAGCCGCGACGGCGGGGTGACGTTCACGGAAGTCGGCAAGAACATCCAGGGATTGCCGGGGAACCACGTCTACTGGATTTCGCGCATCGACGCGTCGCACTTTGACGGCGGCACTGCATACATTTCGATCGACGGTCACCGCGACAACGACCTCAAGCCGTATGTCTACGTGACTCGCGATTACGGCAAGACCTGGCAGAGCATCAGCGGCGATCTTCCCCAATTCGGATTCGTGCAGGTCATCCGCGAAGACCCGAAGAACAGAGACCTGCTCTACGTCGGAACGGAGTTCGGCCTCTTCATCTCGATGAACGGCGGCAAGAGCTGGCAGAAGTTCATGAACAATCTGCCCACCGCGCGCGTCGACGACATCCTCGTGCATCCACGCGACAGCGATCTGATCGTGGCAACGCACGCGCGTGGCGTGTGGATCCTCGACGACATCACCGCGCTGCAGCAGATGACCCCGGCGGTCACTGCCGCTGATGCGACACTCTTCGACGTCCGTCCCGCAGTCGCCTGGCTCAACGATCAGCAGGCCGGTGAGTACACCGGCGGCCAGAAATACTTCGCGGGAGAGAACCCGCAGCGCGGCGCCTCGATCAACTACTACCTGAAAGGCGCCGCGTCTGGCGATGTCAAGGTGACCATAGCGGACGTCAACGGCCGCACGCTGCGAACCATCGACGCCCCGAAGACCGCTGGGCTCAACCGCGTCATGTGGAACCTGACCGCTGCCCCGGCCGAGGGTCAGGGCACGGGCGCAGGCCGCGGGCAGGGCGGCGGTGGCGGTGGTGGCGGAGGTGGCGGCGGCCGCGGCGGTGGCGGCGGCCAGCAAGTCGAGCCGGGAACCTACGTCGTGACGCTGGATGTTGGCGGGAAGAAAATCACGAAGTCGGTCACGGTGCTGCAGGACATCTGGTTAGGTCAGCGATAAGGACCTAAGCCAGTACAGCCCGTCGCTGCCAGGTTTTGTCGAGTGTCGCTCTTGCCGCCCGGGCAGCGGCGGCCACAGTCCTCCGTCCATGTCAGGCGGCATGCTGAACGGTCCGCGGCACATCGCAGTGACGGCGCAGGGCTGCCGCTCACGCAGTGCCGGCCTTGGACGACCGAGGACCTTGAAGCGAGGCACGCGCTGCGCCCCTCGTGAGCCAGGGGGCGCGGGAAAACGGGCGGAGCGATTCCACGCGGCGAGTTCCTGGCGTGTGATCCGTGTCGTCCTGACAACCCCCGCCGCATCAGTGCGCCTGGCATGTGTCGCCCACGCGCATCCGTACTCGCCGCCGGAGCGAGCGCAGCGAGAGTACGAGCGCAGACCGTTTTCCGGCTCGCGGAAGGGGGCCTCGGTCGGCCAAGGTCGGCGCTGCGTAGGCAGCCGCTTTCGGCCCGATAGATCGATGTCTTCAGTGTCGTCTGTCTCCGCGCGCCCTTATTTGGCCGCCGGCACGTCGCCGTAGTACTTCCACTGCGCGCGATAGTCGCGGGTCAGCGGCTGCGACGTCATCAGGGCGCGCAGCATCTCGATCGGCATGCTGTTCGCCTTGAGGATCGTGTCGTGGAACTGCTTGTAGGTCATTTTCTTCGACTCGACAAGGTCCTTCGACAGCGACCGGATCTGCAAGCCGCCCATCATGTAGGCAACCTGATACAGCGGTGAGTAGTTGCCGGCAAACGAGCGCCGGACCTCCCCCGCCGCCGTGAACCGCTCGTGCCCCACACGGTTCACCAGGAAGTCGATGCACTGCTCCGGCGTCCATCGTCCCAGATGGAAGTTCAGCGAGAAGATGATGCGCGCGGCCCGGTGCATACGCCACCACAGCATCCCCACGCGATCCTCAGGAGAACGCGGGAAGCCGTCGTCCCACAGCAGCAGTTCCCAGTACAGCGCCCAGCCCTCGCCCATGAACGGCGTGCCGAAAAGGCCGCGGTGGACGTTGTATCGATCCGACATGAACCCCTTGAGGTGATGGCCCGGAATCAGCTCGTGCTGCACCGTGGCGCGTGACACGTGGATGCCGTTGCCGCGCATGCTCATCATGCTGTCAGTTTCCGACATCGTGTTGGTCGGATAGGACACGCTGATCGTCTCGCCGCCGGTAAAGAACGGGTTCACGCGCTGGCGCTCCGGCGTCATCATGCCCATGCGCCAGATGTCCGCGGCGAGCGGCGGCACCGTCACGAGGTCGTGCTTCTTCAGAAATGCCTCGGCCTCGAGCGCGAGGTTGCGAATCAGCTCGGGTTGCTGCCCCATCGGCACGTACTGGTTCTTGACCTTCTCGAGGGCCTTCATCCAGTCGTCGCCGAAGCCCATCTCGCGCGACGCCTTCTTCATTTCTTCTTCGCACCACGCGTACTCGCGGTTGCCGATCTCGATCAGTTGCTCCGGCGTATACGGAATCATCTCGCCGGCGAGATCCTCGAGCAGGCCATCGCGTCCGATTGGATCGCCGACGATGTCGTCATTCGCCGGTGGCGGCGCGCCGCCACCACCACGTCCGCCGCGCACGCTGCCATCAGGGCCGCCACCGCCGGCGACAGGCAACGTCGAGCCAGGCTTGAGGCCGGCGACCTTCTCGCGCAGCAGCCGCGCATAATCGTTCATCGCCGTGCCCAGCGCACGGTAAGGTTCGGGCGCCTTCGCCGTAAACAACGGGTCGTAGCCGTTGTAGAAGCCGTACCATTGATCGAGCGCAGCGCGCAGCCGGTCCATCTGCTGCGCCGCCCGCACACCCGCCACCGGCGTCGGCTTGGACGTGTTTGCACCAGCCGCCAGTCCCTCCTCGGCTATCTGCTGCGACTTTTTGATCTTCGCGGTGATGGCGTTCAGCGATGCCACCGCCTGGTCGGCCGTGATGAAGCGCAGCTTCTGCCGCTCTTCCTGAAGCTTGATGAGATCACCGGCGAACGGGATGAGCAGCGATGTCTCGCGCTCCGCACGTTCTTCACGCCCGAGCAGGGCGACCTGATACTCGATGTAGTTCCGAAGGAGCACGTAGTCGACCTGGCCGTCGCGAGAGAACTTGTCGAAGCCGAGCGACGGCAGCGCCTTCAGCCAGGCCGCGTAGAACGCCCGGAGCCGCTCGCGACGCTCGGGCGAGCCGGGAATCGTGTAGAACCGCTGAATCGCCGCGCGGTCAGCCGAGAACCGCTCGACCGTGTCGCGCAACTCGCTCGTCGCCGCCGCGAGATTCGTCAGGTCCGGAATGTAGGCCGACGGATCGGAGAACGTCCGCTCGACATTAGGCGGCCGCTGGAGCTTGGACTGATCTGGCGCCTGTTGCGCGTATGTAGAAAGCGTGGTCACACCGGCCGCAACGCAGGCAAGCGCCACACGAGCGAACTGTTGTTTCATACGATGCTTTCTCCGATTTGTCGAGATTCGAAGACCTTCGACGAGACACGAGCCACGAACCACGAACTACGGCACTCGATTCGTGGCTTCACGTCGTCCACCCCCGCCGATACTCCCGCCGCAGGAACTCATTGGCGTCGCCGTTCGCGCGCGGCTTGTTGGTGATGCGCATCGACGGATCGTACTGAATCTTTCCGCCAGCCCTGAGCGATGCGATGCCGAGCAGCATCACCTCGGTCAGCGGCGACGCGTAGTCGAACGGGCACGAGATCTCCTCACGTCCCTTGATCGCGTCGATCCAGTTCATCTCATGATCTTCATGCGGGATGCGGCCCAGCGTCTGCTTCGGCACACCGGCCGACGCGTGCAACGAGTCCGGCAGCAGGCGCGGGTTGAGGCCATAGGTATCCTGCAGCATCTTCCCCTTGCTGCCGATGTACAGAATCCCGCCTTCGCCGTTCAGTGTTTCGTCACCGATCTCGGCTGGCTTCGGCGGCGTCAGGCCGCCGTCGTACCACGTCAGCTTGACCGGCGGCAGCGCACCACGAGCCGGGAACTCGTAGTAGGTCGTCGTCGCATGCGGATAGCAGACACCGTTGAACGGCGTCGACAGCGTTTCGATCGTCGTGGGATATCCCAGCTTCAGCGACCAGAACGGGTGATCGATCAGGTGTGCGCCCATGTCGCCGAGCGCACCCTGGCCCCAATCGACCCATCCACGCCAGTTGAACGGGTGATAGATCGGGTGGTAGTCGACGAGCGGGGCCACGCCGATGAACAGATCCCAGCTCAGTTGATCGGGAATTTGATACGCGCCCGCCATCGCGCCAGCCAGACGCGCGTCGATGCCGCGCCCATTCCAGCGAAGCGGCTGCTGCGGATTCTCGGGCAGCGGACGCGGACGCGGCACACCCTGCGGCCAGATACCCGAGCGGCCGGTTCGTCCAGACGTGCACTTCCCGAATCTCACCAATTGCGCCGGACGTGATGTATTCGTAGCCGAGCCGCGCCTCGTCGCGTGAATGTCCCTGGTTCCCCATCTGCGTGACGACCTTGCGGTCCTTGGCCTTCTTCGCGAGCATCCGCGCTTCTTCGACCGACCAGCACAGCGGCTTTTGCACGTAGACGTGCTTGCCGCGGTCCATCGCCGCCAGCGCAATCGGCGCGTGCATGTGATCGGGCGTCGCCACGATCACCGCGTCGATGTCTTTCTGCTTGTCGAGCATGTCCCGGTAGTCCCGGTACTTCCCGAGCTTGGGCATCTGCTGCTCGACGAACCGGCGAAGATCGTCCATGTCGTTGGGCCGCGGCCGCTTCTCGTTCGCCGCGATCTGCGCCGCCGTCGTCTGATGTCGGCGCTTGGGCGGGTCCTGCTGAGCCGCTGGCGGATTCGTCGGAGGTGGCGGATTCAGCGCCGACTCGAAACGCTTCAGTGCCCGCTCGAGCAGCGCTTCGTCCACGTCGCAGACGGCAACGATGTTCTGGCTGAGGAGCGCCCGGGTATTGCTGAAGCCCATGCCGCCGATCCCGACGGTGGCAACGTTCACCGTGTCGCTCGGCGCCTGAAACCCCCGTCCGAGCACGTGCCGCGGCACGATGACCAGGCCCGCGCCGGCCGTGGCCGTCGTGGCGACAAACTGCCGTCTCGACACGCTCGCCCGCTCGACCCCGTCGCTCTTTTCCGGCTCTCGCTCACTCATGGCTTCCCTCGGTTTTTGAATACTGCGCCGTCATTCTAACCCGGTCACCAAAGACCCTTGTGAACCCGTCGCGTTCGTCGTGACCGTCGTGGTCGTTCCCCATTCCGTGCCCCGTTGCAGTCGTCTTCGGCGCACGACGACGCTTCCTGAAACGACCACGACGACACGACGGCCGCGACGTTAACCAAGTTGCCATCTAGCCAACGCGCTGCGGGAATTGCCAACTATGCCCGATAAACGTGAGCTGCTAGCACCGGTGCCGGGTTGCCGCCTGCCGCGTCGACGTTACTTCAGCGTCGACAGGCGACTACTTGTGGTGTAATAACGCCCCGAATGGAAAAACTGACCCGTCGGCAATTCAGCAACCTGGTCGTCGCCGGCGTCGCAGCAGTGCCGGCCGCCTTCCGCGCGTCACAGGACGCCAAGGGAACCGTGGCGGGCGTTCAGCTCGGGGCCCAGAGTTACAGCTTTCGCGATCTTTCGCTGGACGACGCCATCGCGGGGTATGTGAAGGCCGGCCTGGGCTTCTGTGAGCTCTGGCAGGATCACGTGGAGCCGCGCGAGGCGCCCGGAGAGGACCGCGCCAAGCGGCGCGAGAGCCTGCGGGCCTGGCGGCTGTCGGTGCCGCTCGACGAGTTCACGAAGGTTCGACAGAAGTTCACCGACGGCGGGCGTGCAGCTGACGGCCTACAACCTGAGCTTCGTCGACGACTTCACCGACGCGGAGATCCGGCGTGGATTCGAGATGGCACGCGCGCTCGGCGTCAAGGTCATCACCGCTTCGTCGACGCTCTCCGTCGTCCCCCGTCTCGCGCCGGTCGCGAAGGAATTCGGGATCGCCGTCGGCCTGCACAATCACTCGAAGGTCACGCCAAACGAGTTCGCCACGCCGGACGACTTTGCCGCGGCGACCAAGGGGATGCCGGACCTGATCGCGATCAACCTCGACATCGGGCACTTCACCGCGGCCAACTTCGACGCGCTGGATTATCTCGACAAGCACCACGATCGGATCGTCTCGCTGCACATCAAGGATCGCCGGCGCGATCAGGGGCCTTACGTCCCCTTCGGCGAAGGGGACGCACCGATCGTCGCCGTGCTGCAGCGGTTGCGCGATCGGAAGTGGGCGATTCCCGCGCAGATCGAGTATGAATATCGCGGGGCCGACACGGTCGCCGAGGTGAAGCGCTGCGCCGACTACTGCCGCGCGGCACTGAACAAGGCATAGGAGCGGACATGTGGAGTTCAACAGGTCTGGTGCTGCTTGTCGGCGCGATCGCGGCGTTCGGTCAAACCGAGAAACCGGTCCCGGAGGCCCCGCGGGTCATACCCATGACCACCGTTAACGTGGAAAACATTCTGACCACTGAGGAGCGCGCGCAGGGTTGGAAGCTGTTGTTCGATGGCAAGACGACTGCCGGCTGGCGTGGCTACCAGCAGAAGGACATGCCGGCCGGGTGGAGTTGTGATCGACGGCGCGCTCGTCCGAACAAGCGGGGCAATCGACATCGTCACCATCCAGCAGTTCGACAGCTTTGAGCTAGCGCTCGACTGGAAGATTCCCGAAGGTGGCAACAGCGGGGTCATGTATCGGGTGAGCGAAGAGGGAGAGTCCACGTATCACACCGGTCCTGAGGTTCAGATCCTCGACAATCACCGGCACCGCGACGGTAAGAACCCGCTGACATCAGCCGGATCCTGTTACGCGCTGTACGCGCCGACCAAAGACGTGACTCGACCGATTGGGTCGTGGAACGAGCTGCGCCTGGTCGTCAAGGGCAATCACGTCGAGCACTGGTTGAACGGCGACAAGATCGTCGAGTACGAGATCAACAGCCCCGACTGGAAGACACGCGTCGCAGGGAGCAAGTTCAAGGAGTGGCCGAAATTCGGCACCTTCCCCCGCGGTCACATCGCGCTGCAGGAACACGGCAACCGCGTTGAATTCCGCAACATCAAGATCCGGCCGCTGAAGTAGATGGAAAGCGTCCGCTTCCGTCTCTCGGTGATGATGTTCCTCCAGTACTTCATCTGGGGGTCGTGGTTCGTCACCATGGGCACGTACCTCAGTCAGACACTGGGGTTCTCCGGCGCGCAGGTCGGCCTCGCCTACGGCGCGACCGCCATCGCCGCTCTCCTCTCGCCTTTCTTCCTCGGCATCGTCGCCGATCGGTTTTTCGCGTCGGAGAAACTTCTGGCCGTCCTGCACCTCGCCGGGGCCGCACTGATGTGGCTGGTCAGCAGTCAGACTGAGTGGGGAACGTTCTATCCGCTGCTGATTGCGTATGCGCTGTGCTACATGCCGACGCTGTCGCTGACGAACTCGGTCGCCTTTCACCACGTCAAGAATCCGGCGAAGGACTTCCCCATCATCCGCGTGCTCGGCACCATCGGCTGGATCGTCGCGGGCATCGTCGTCGGCAAGTACCTGAGAGCCGACGCGCTGGCGATCCCGATGCAGCTCGCCGCGGGCGCTTCAGCCGTGATGGCTCTTTTCTGCCTGGCGCTGCCGCACACGCCGCCGAAAGCCGCCGGCGCGCCCTTCTCGGTCCGCGACGCCTTTGGCCTCGATGCGCTGCACCTCCTCAAGGACTCGTCGTTCGCCGTGTTCGTCGCCGGCTCGTTCCTGCTCTGCATCCCGCTGCAGTTCTACTACGCGTTCACCAACCCGTTCCTGAACGAGATCGGCGCACCGGAGCCGGCTTTCATCCAGACCTTCGGCCAGATGAGCGAGATCTTCTTCATGCTCCTGCTGCCGACGTTCCTGGCGAGGCTCGGCATCAAGTGGATCATGGCCATCGGCATGCTCGCCTGGTCGGTCCGCTATCTGTGCTTCGGGTTCGGCGATGTCGGCTCAGGGATGTGGCTGATCTACCTGGGCATCCTGCTGCACGGTGTGTGCTACGACTTCTTCTTCGTGAGCGGCCAGATCTACACCGATCAAAAGGCCGGCGAAAAAATCCGCGCCGCCGCGCAGGGCTTCCTGAACTTCGTCACCAACGGCGTCGGCTACTTTATCGGCGCCTTCGTCTCCGGCCGCGTCGTCGACGCCTTCCGCCTGGCCGACGGCACGCACGACTGGCGCAGCATCTGGCTTGTTCCCGCTGTTGCATCTGCGGTCGTCATGGTTCTCTTCGTGCTCTTGTTCAGGCCCGCGGGCAACGGTCAGCGGGCGGCAAGGACGTAGGTAGTCACGTGCGGACGTGCGGACGTGCTGACGTGCCCACGTGCTTGCTTGTCACGTGCGGACGTGCTCACGTGCGACGTGCTCCTGACTTACCTCGTCTTTGCTGTGATGACGACCACTCCAATTCTAAGGGTGTTGCGATCGCCGGTCATGGCTTGAAAGACGAACGGCTGCACCGCGAGGTCGGGGAGTGCGGCAACTGAGCCGACTGGCGGCTGGCCACGGTCTTCGAAGCGCACCACTTCTCCCCGGATTGTGCCTTTCGTCAACAGTTCGAGGCCGAGCGGATCGTGGACGGTCTCCACCAGATTGCCTGACAGATCCTGATACGCGCCGGTGCGACCGCAGATCGGACAGCTCTCGACATCGGCATGATTCGGGTTGGTGTGCTCGACCTCGTAGTGCGCGCTCGCAGCAAAGCGGAAGAACGGGCGGATGCCTGCCGCCGTCCTGAGCGTGACCTCGCCTGCCTTGTGCCGCGCCAGCGCCGAGTAGTAGTAGCGCATGTGAAACGCGTGGGAATGCTGCAGCGCGGGTGCTGACCGGATCTGCCAGGGCTGCAGGTGCTCGAGTCTGGTCTCGAAATCGCAACCTTCGGGGTTGTCGAATGGTCCGAAGAGTTCGCTCAGGCCCATGGTCTGGCGGAGCCGGTCGGTGACCAACTTCACAGCCGACTCGTACGACGCCGCAAGCGACGCGTCGACGTAGAACCAGACATTGGGGTAACGCGGCATCGATTTATCGAAGAGAGTCCTCGGCGGCAGCTGGAAATCCTCCAGTGAGCGCGCACTGACTGTCAGAGCTCTTGACTCCCCAGGCGGATCCTCGACGGGCCATTCCGTTTTGGGCCGGAAGTTGTACGGCAAAAACTCGCGATCGATCGTCGCGCTATTCCACCGCGACACCCTCGCCATCTTCGTTCGTTCGAACATCGTGAGAGGGTCGATCAGACGAGAAAAGTCGACGAAATCTCGCCAGGTGCCATCGAACCGCTCCGGCCATTGGAGCCGGCGGGCTATCGGGTCGTCGCGTAGCCGACGGCCTTCTTCCTTCAGCTTGCGGAAGGCCGCCTCGTTGTAGACCGACAGGGTCACCGGCGTATCCACTGTCAGGTACTTGCGCTCGATATCCTGATCGGTGGCCGTCAGCCTGATGTCCTCCCAGCCGGCCGGCATCGAGCCATGCTTCCCCCACTGTACGTTCACGCGCGGGCGCATGTGATGCTGGCGAGCGTCGTTCATCGCGGCTTCGCCGCCCTCGAGCAGCCGACCGTGGAAGTACGTCCAGATGCCTTGCAGGCTTTGGCGATCCGGTGCGTATTCGACCCACATCAACTCGTGATCGCACGGATCGTTATCCTCTGGAAAGTCGATGTCATCTTCCCAGAAGAAGTGGTAAGCAATCAGACGTTGCTGCGGATGCAGGATGACGGCAAAGTCCTTCAACCCGAAGAACTCTCGAGGTGTCGTGTAGATCCGCGGAGCGAAGCGACGTACGACCTCGAGTTCCTCGGCGGTCAGCGCCCGCGTCGGCTCGAGTTCGATCGCCCGAGCGTATTCGCGACTCGCCTCATCCAGACTTCGCTCGAGGTGATGCTCGACGCCGCGTTGATGGTGCGTCTCGGCGGTGTCGGCACGATCAACCGTCTGCCCCCAAGGCAACGTCGCAGCGGCAACGCACGCGATGACGGCAACACTCGTGACGGAAGCGGTCCACATGTTGAATTCGCCCGCCTTGTGAGGGACGTCAGAAGTAGAACTTCAACCCGAACTGGATGATGCGCGCGTTACCAGCGGACAGAATCTGGCCGAATCCGCTCGACTCACGAGCGATGTTCGGCGGACCGAAGTTCGGATGGTTGAACGCGTTGAAGAGCTCGGTCCGGAACTGCACGTAGCGATGGCCCGAAATCGTGAAGTTCTTGGACAGGCTGAAATCGAAGTTGGCTACTCCCGGTCCACGCATGATCCCCACGCCGGCGTTTCCGAACGCTTGAGGCGCCGGGCTGAAGGCGGCAAACGCATCGGTGTTGAACCACCGATTCAGTGTTCGTTCCGACTCCGGCAGCTCGGGATTGCCGACCAGGTTCGGGCGTGCTCGTCGCTCGCCACCCAGGTTTAATACCGTCGCCCCACCGAGATTGGCTGTCAGCGCCAGGCCACTTTGGAGGACATGGATTCCCGTGATCTGCCAACCGCCGAATGCCAGGTCCACTGCCCGGTTCCAATTGGCGCCGAAGCGCCGGTTGCGTCCGAAGGGTAACTCCCATACATAACTCGCGACGAAACGGTGACGCACATCGAACTCCGTCGGACCGATCTCGGCGCGCAAGTTGTTGGAATCCTGAGGCTCGCGGAACACACCTGTATCGATGCCAGCACCACCGCCACTCGTCGAAATGTGATCCGGGGCACCGCTCAGCGCCTCACCCAACGTGTAACTGACCGTGGCCGTCAGGCCATCCGAAAAACGTTTGTCCAGGCGAACCTGCAGGGAATCGTATGTCGAATTGACGCGGTTCTCCATCCACTGGATGTCGCCAAACGCCGGGTACGGACGCGCGCCTGCGGACTGCGTGCCGTCCGGATTCGTAATCACCGCTCGCTGATTCAGGTTGCGAAAGCCGTTCAGCTTGGTGCCCTTGTTGCCGACATAGGCGACATCCAGCACCACGTCCCGCATCAGCTCGTACTGCACGCCGATGTTGTACTGCTGGATGTACGGTGTCCGTTGGTTGGGATCCTGAGCGCGGCGCCCCACGGTCGGCGCCAGGGAGTTGGGATCGAGGAGACCTGAGGGGTAGCCGTCGACCAGCCGAAACGGCGCGGCGGACGCAACGGCCGCTGCCCCGGTCACCCCGGTTTGCAGCAGATTGTCGACCAGGTACGGCGGATTGAAGCCAAGCAGGCCTTCGCGGCCCTGACGTACGGTGTGGGTGTAGAACACGCCGTAGCCGGCACGAACTACCCATCGCTGCCACGGCGTATAAGCAAAACCGATGCGTGGAGCAAAGTTGTTGCGATCCGGATGGATCAGCGCCCGCTCGAAAATCCCGCCGTCGGATGCAAACACCATCGTTCCGGTTTCGGGATCGAAGTTGGCGAACTGGTTGTTCTTCTCGAGAGGCGGCGTCGCATATTCGTAGCGCAGGCCCACGTTGGCTGTGAGCTTGTCGGTCACGCGGTAATCATCCTGGACGAAGTAGAACTGCATGTTCTGCCCCTGGTCCATGACCGAATAGCTCGTCAGGGCCAGTTGTGAGGGCAGTCCCAGGAGCAGATCGCCAACGGCCCGGTTGGTGAAGCGGCCCTCGAAGTTCATGCGCCCGATCGTCGCATTCAGGTCGTTGATGCGGGTTTCCACGCGCAGATACTCGGCCCCGAACTTGATGAAGTGGGCGCCCCGATTGAGGCTGATGGTCGCCCGCGGGTTCCAGGAGCGCGGTGTCTGGAACTGCGGTGTAGAGGTATGCCGGCCAACTGCATCGAAGCCCTAAATGTTCACCTTGGGAACGCCACCCACGATCGCCGGATCGTTCGGAACATTGCGCAGGCCAATCTCGGCGGGACCGTCGACGCCGAAGTTTGGCGGATACGTGTAGTAGTCCCCACGCGAATAGCCGAAGCGGAAGTCGCCGACGAGGTTCGACGACAGCGTCCATGTCAGTCCGAGGGCCAGACCCTGCGAGCGATTGTCGTTATCCCCAAACGCATCATTGAAGGATCCTTCAGCGAGCCCGGCAATGGTGCCGGCCGGAACGTGAGCGTATCGACGAAACTGTAACGTCCGAAGATCGTGGCCGCATTTGAGAGCAGATGATCCAGCCGGACGTCGAATTGATCCTGCCGGGTGTCGGTCACCGGCGTCGACGCGTAGATGGTCGATCCGGCGACGTTCGGATCCGGAATCAAGGCGACGATAGCTGCGCCGACAGGATCCCACCGATCGCGAGGAATGACCCACTGTCCGTTGGCGTTGCGGCTGAACTCGGGGCGCCCCGCCGCGAACGGATCGACGACTGCGCCGCTGAACAGGCCCGCCTTTTCCGCTGCTGTTGGCACCTGGCGCACGCGCGGGACACCTTCTTGATCGCGCAGGCCTTCGTAGTCGGCGAACCAGAAGGTCCTGTTTCGCACGATCGGTCCGCCTGCGGCTCCTCCGAACTGATTGCGCTCTCGCTTGGGCTTCGGCGCGCCGAGCGCATTCGAGAAGAAGTTGTTGGCGTCGAGCCGATCGTTGCGGAGGAACTCGTAAATGCTTCCGCGGATGGCGTTCGTGCCGGACTTGATGGTTGCGTTCACGACGGCGCCGGAGCTTCGACCATATTCGGCCGAGTAGGCGTTGGTCTGAATCTTGAATTCCTGAAGCGCTTCGATCGACGGTTGCACGAGCTGAACGTTCTCTCCGCGAAATGAGTTCGAGTACGAGATGTTGTCGACGCCGTCGAGAAGGAAGACGTTGTTGAACGTCCGGTTGCCATTCACGTTGAGCACGCCTTTGAAATTGACGCTCGCCAGCCGTGGGGTGCCCGGCAGGACGCCTGGCGACAGCAACGCGAGCTGGTTATAGTCGCGGCCATTCAACGGAAGCTCGACAATTCTCTTCTGATCGACGACCGAGCCTCGTGACGATGTCAGAGTGTCGAGCAGTGGACTTTGGCCGACGACCTCCACCGACTCCGTCAGCTGGCCCGCTGTGAGCTCGATATCGATACGTGCGACCTGGGCAACCTGCAGCGTGACGCCGGTGCGCACGGTCTTCTGGAAGCCGGCGCTCTCCGCACTGACCGAGTATTCGCCGGGGCGCAAGCTGGGGACCACGAAGCCGCCATCTTCGCCGGCCAGCGTGCGCGTGGAGATGTTCGTCTGAACGTTGGTCACGATCACCGTCGCACCGGGCACCACGGCTCCGGAGGTGTCCCTGACCGTTCCGGCGATCGTTGCGGTTTCCTGTTGTGCGTGCACCACCGGCAGTCCCAGCACGCACCACACGAGCGATATTGCGAACTGCAGACGATATTTGGACATGGCATCCTCCGAGCCAAGGTGAGCGGATCGTGCCCAGCCGCCAAGCGTGGGCCGTCACATCATCTCATGTCGTGGAGAGTGTGGGAGGTTGCCGTGAAATCGGTGTGACGACGTGTAATCGATTGCGTAACGAGAATCGCCAGCGGAAGAACGTCAGGTACGGCAGAGCTGAGGAGCACCTACCAACGTGTGTGGCTAGCGCCCCAACAGCGCCGAAGCACGTCAGCACGTAAGCACGTGACAAGCAGCACGTGCGCACGTCCGCACGTCGCACGTCCGCACGTGCTCTTAGCTTGACGAGTGCGGTCAGGCCGACACTGAGCCTCGCCTCAAGGTCAGCGTCTGTGGTTAGCGAGTCAATTTGCGCCGAAGCATGTCGGCCCGCGGCGCCCCCGCCTCCGCCAAGGCTTCGGCGAGGTCTCGCCGGAGCTCGAAGAGCGAAGGCGGATCGGCCGGACGCGCGGAAAAATACACCTCCGGCGATGGCCTTACGATCCCGCTCCGGCTTGGGTGGCCCGAGCGCCGGTGCGCAATCAGTTGGGCAGCTGGGTGATCCGTACAGCAGTGGCGAATCGGCGCCTCCGCGGCAGGGAGCGCCTGCGGTGCATTTTTCGAACTGACGCTTCGCGCTGGCCGCATCGCGCCGCGAGCCGACATGCTCCGGCACAAATTGACTCGCTAACGAGATCTCTTCAAACCTCTCAAGCGATCAAGCCGATTGGCTGAGAATCATCGCGAGTTGTCCATTCGAGGTCGGGAGTTCGGCTCGCCCTTCGGCAAGCTCAGGGCCTCCTGAGCCCGCGAATGACCCGAAGGGACCTCGGTCAGCCAAAGTCAGCAAGGTGCCCGTCTCGGAATCACTGTGGGTAATCATGCAGGGCTGCCGGTTACGCAGTGCCGACCTTGGACGACCGAGGACCTTGGAGCGAGGCACGCGCTGCGCCCCTCGCGAGCCACGGGGCGCGGGAAAACGGGCGGAGCGATTCCACGCGGCGAGTTCCTGGCGTGTGATCCGCGTCGATCTGACAACCACCGGCGCATCAGTGCGCCTGGCATGTGTCGCACACACGCATCCGTACTCGACGCGGGGGCGAGCGCAGCGAGAGTCTGAGCGCAGGCCGTTTTCCGGCTCGCGGAAGGGGGCCTCGGGCGGCCAAGGTCGGCACTGCGTCGGCAGCCGCTTGATGCAACAAGATGGATCTGTGAAAGCCGCTTACTAGGCCCAGTAGGCCTCACCCGCCGGCTCGGCGATGACGATGTCCTTGAGGAATGCAACTGCCTTGCGCAGCCCCTCGCCGCCTGACATCACGCTGTCCTCGTGCTCGATGCTGAGCACGTGGTCGTAGCCGACCAGGCGCAGGTTGGTGACGATGTCCTTCCAGACGAGCGCGTCGTTGCCGTAGCCGACCGTGCGGAAGATCCAGGAGCGTTCGAGCTCGCGCGTGTAGCTCTTCGCGTCGAGGACCCCGTTGCGCATCACGTTCGGGCGATCGATGCGGCAGTCCTTGGCATGCACGTGAAAGATGGCGTCGCCCAGGGTGCGGATGGCCGTGACGATGTCGACGCCCTGCCAGAACATGTGACTCGGATCGAAGTTGCAGCCGATCACGCGCGGCGCGATCTCGCGCAGGCGCATCATCGTCTCGGGGTTGTAGGCCACGAAGTTCGGGTGCATCTCGATCGCGACGCGCACGCCGGCGGCGCGGCAGGCGCGGGCGGTGTCTTTCCAGTATGGCTTGACGCGTTCTTTCCACTGCCACGCCAACATCGCTGAAAACTCCGGCGGCCATGGTGACACGATCCAGTTCGGCTGCGTGGCCTTGGGATCTCCGCCGGGGCAGCCGCTGAAGGTGATCACCGTCGACACGTCGAGGCGTCTGGCGAGTTCGAGCGTCTGCAGGAACACATCGTGATGAGCGCGCGCGATGCGTGTCTGCGGATGGAGCGGGTTGCCGTGACAGCTGAGGGCACTGATGATCAGGCCTCTGCGGCGAATCGCCTCACGGAATTCCATGAGCCGCCGCTCGCTCCGCAGGAGCACCGAGGGGTTCGCGTGCGCGTTCCCAGGATACGCGCCCGTACCGATCTCGATCGCCTCGACCCCGAGCTCGACGAGATAGTCCAGCGTTTCCTCGAACGGCTTGTTGCCAAAGAGAACCGAAAAAACGCCGATCTTCATCTCAGGATCCTCCGTTCGTGGTTCGTGGCCCTAACAACCACAACGAAGCTCGGTACGCCCTTCGAGCGACGAACCACGAACCACGGACTACGGACCACGAACCACGGCCACATCACTGCCGAACGTCTACCCATCGCCTCGCATTCGAGGCCTTCTCGATGGCGTCCAGGACGCGCTGATTGCGCACGCCGTCCACGAAGTTGGGCTGGGGCAGGCGCTTCTCCGCCATGGCTTCCAGAAGGTCGAACACCGTGTGCGTGAACGTGTGCTCGTAACCGATGATGTGACCGGGTGGCCACCAGGCCTTGATGTAGGGGTGAACCGGTTCCGTCACCAGGATTCGACGGAAACCGCGAGTAGCCTTCGACCCGGATTCGAAGTAGACCTCGAGCTCGTTCATCCGCTCGAGATCGAAGGCCACGCTGCCGAGGCTGCCGTTGATCTCGAACCGGTTGTGGTTCTTGCGCCCCAGCGCCATCCGCGTAGCCTCGACCGTGCCCATCGCGCCGTTCTTGAACCGCACGAGCGCCGTCGCCGCATCGTCCACCGTGACCCGCCCGCTCTTGCCCGGATCGTCCGGCAACGGTCTTTTGCGGATGAACGTTTCGAGGTGTCCGGCAACCGACACGATTTCGCCGACCAGGAACCGCGCCAGATCGATCGAGTGCGCCGCGAGGTCGCCGAGCGCGCCGGACCCAGCCTGCCGGCGATCGAGACGCCAGACCAGCGGGAACTTCGGATCGGTAATCCAATCCTGCAGATAGGTTCCACGGAAGTGCCGAATCTCGCCGAGCTCGCCGCGCGCGATCAGTTCCTTCGCCAGCATCACCGCCGGTGCGCGGCGGTAGTTGTGACAGATCATGTGCAGCACGCGCGCGCGTTCCACGGCCGCCAGCATGTTCTCGGCTTCCTTGACCGTGTTCCCGAGAGGCTTCTCACAGAACACGACTTTCCCCGCTCGCGCAGCCGCAATCGCGATCTCCGCATGGGAGTCGCCGGGGGTGCAGATATCCACGATGTCGATGTCAGGACGACGGATGACTTCCTGCCAATCCGTCGAAGCCTCCTCCCAGCCAAGCTGTCGGGCAGCAGCAGCGACCTTCGATTGCGTGCGGCCGCAGAGAACCTTCAGCTTCGGCCGCAGTGTGGGTGAGAAGAAATGATTGACCTGCCGGTACGCGTTGCTGTGCGCCCGGCCCATGAACGCGTAGCCGATCAGAGCGACGTTGACGTCGGGCATGGGGTTATTTTTTTGGCGTCTCTTTGCCAAGTTTGGGGTCGAACGAACGTACCAGCTTCGCCAGCTCGCGAATCTCCTCTGGCGTGAACTTCTCTTTGTTCGGCAGCATCACCGTTTTCGGCACGCCTTCGGAGATCGTCTTGGCAATCTGATCGATGGTGTCGCCGTGCGTCCACACGCCGTCAGCGAGAGTCATCCCCGGCAGCGCCGACTTGCCTTCCGGCCCATGACAGGGCTGACAGGTCTTCTTGTAGTTCTCCTGAGCCTTCTCCTGCGCCGCCGTCACCTTCGCCGCCGGCGCCGCCTTCGGCGCTGGTTTGGCGGCGGTTCCTTCGGAGTCTGGGCTCGAACGACTGCGAACCCCACGACAACAACCGCGAAGACTCAGAATGATGCTCGTGATGGTCAGATTCTATCGCATTGATTAAATAACCTGTGTGTCTCCGTTTCTCTGAGTTAAAGCTCGTTCCCGTTCCGCTCCGAGAGACCTAGCCACCGTCACAACCTGTGCCGGTGACTCCGATTTCCTCGCGACTAAAGCGAGAAGATAGCAGAGACCAATGGCCAGCAGAAGCCAGCGGTAACCGGTCACGAGCGACAGGTATTCTCCTACGCCACCGACCATTGCGCCGAGCAGGTTCGTGCCGTAGTCGCGCGCCAGCGAGCTCGACCGCTTGATGGCCGACCCGAACAGCAGGCCGGCGCACAGAATCGGGCTGAACATCAGCACGGCGTAGAACACTGATTCGACGGCCCGGCTCTCGAATCCAATCCGGCCGACCGGGATCAGGTAATTCAACGCCAGCAGAGCCACCAGCACAAGGCCCACCAGCGACGCCCGGCGAATCTCGACTTTGGCGACGATGAAGTTGGCGATGAGCGCCATCGTCAGCACCGACAGAATGGCCAGCGAGGCGACGACCCAGGTCGAGCCCCAGAGCAACGCGAACTGGATGATCGACTTCGTTTCGAGGAGCATGAAGCCTGCGCCAAGAAGGAAGAACTGCCACGACCAGCGTCCGCCCTGCCCTCTGAGCACGCCCAGCACCACCACCGCGGACACGATGAGAATCAGCGCGAGCGCGCCGATGTAGTGCCGGGGCACATGGCGGTCGCGCATGTAGAGGAACGGCCAGTCGTCGGTCGCGGCCTCGATCGCCTGGTCGCGTTTGTGAATCGTCGCCGGGCTTGGCGCATGCGACTGCCCGAAGGCGGTGACGCGATCGGGAACCACCGGATCGGATGTGAGCTGCGCGAGCCTCGGGCCCGCCATCATCACACCCAAATACGCCCTGGCCGCGTGCACGTGGACGCGCGGCTCCGCACCAAACGCCGCCGCTGCCGTGTTCGCCAGTCGATCGACGAGCCACTGCTCGCGGAAGTAGTTGTAGACGACGAGCAGGCCGTCCGGCTTCAGGCGATCGCGAACCGCCCTGAACGACTCCTCCGTGAACATGTAGCTCTCGAGCCGCACACCTGAAAAGCTCGACTGCATCGTCAGTGAGTCGATCAGCGCAAACACCACGAGGTCGTATTTCCTGGTGGTCGTCCTCAAGAAGTGCCTCGCGTCGTCGTTGATCACCGTGACGCGTGGGTCGTCATACGGATGATCCGGATGACGCTCCTTGCCCAGCCGCAGGATGACGGGGTCGATCTCGACAGCATCGACCGTCTTGGCGCCATGCTTGAGGGCGGCCGCAACGTCGGTGCCCGAGCCCGCACCAAGGATCAACACGTTCTCGAACGTGTTGCCGAACGCCATGTACGGCCACTGGTAGAAGTATTCCTTGTGCTCGACGGGCGCCATCGACTGGTGAAAGATGTTGTTCACCTCGACGACCGTGTCAGAGCCTTCCTGCCCGACGGTGATCTTGTAGTACGGCGACCAGAGCGCGCCACGCGCCATGACGTGAACGACGCCGAGCGCCACGACCAGCAACAGCATGTTCGCGAGCGCAGCGATTCCTGGTGTGAAGGCGGTCCTCGAAGCCTGGCCTGACCCGGTCTGCGGGACTTCGTCCCTTGTCATGAGCAGCGGGATCGCCGACAGGAACGCGAGCCCGAACCACCACGTTGGCGACAACTGGAGCCACGACAGGATGCCGAACGCCGCCACACCTACAATGCTTCCCGCCAGATTGAGCGTGTATCCGCGAAGCGGCTCGGCTCCCGACATCTCGCTCCCCATCCGCTGCGCCAGCGTGACGAAGAGCGCCGCGACCATGACGAACAGGAGCGGCAGGAGCATCGTGCTCTCGACCACGACGACGTCTTCGGTCGTGCCGCTGGTGAAGTAGATGCTCCCCGATGTCGGGATCGCTACCTCCAGCCGCAGGTACGAGACGGCCAGCACGACCAGGAGCTGCACGAACGGGAACCAGACAAACAGCCGGCGTCGCGAGGATGCCAGAAGGCAGCCGACACCGATGCCGAGAAAGCTGGCGAGCAGGATGAAGTTCGAGAAGTACGCGAGGAGCCGGATGTATGCCGGCATCCATCGGATCAACGCAACTTCGAGGAACAGAACCAGGAACGAGGCGAGGAAGATCCTCGCCGCACGTGCGCCGTCGGGGGTCAACCTCTACTCCTCCGGCAGCCCGAGTTGGGTGAGTGCTTCGGTGGGACAGCCGGTCCATTCGGAAACAACCGTGTTCCCGATGTAGCCGAGGTCCTTGATGCCGATTTTGCTGGTCCAGAAACCACTGGCGGTCAAATCTCTGAAGCTCCTGAAGAATGTCTGGCCGTGCGACAGCCCCGGTTTGAGCTCGCCGTACGTCGAGATGTCGTCGAGCACCTCTGCGCGCTGAGTCTCGCTGGCTGCGAGAAACGTCTTGTCGAACCGTTCCTGGCACTCGAGGTCGAGCCACGCCAGCCCGCCGCGCATCGGCGTTTGACGCGTCGGCATGTCAATCATGATGAAGTCCATGAACTCGGGTACGCCAGCGTCCGTTGCGCTCCCCGACCGTTCGTCCGCGGGAATGATCAGATCCACGAGCACGCGGACGGTCTGGTATTCGTGTGGCGTGAAGAACTTCGGCTTGAACGCCGTGGCCGTCTTGCGCGCCGTCTCGCGCGCGGCTTGCGCCTGGTGATGCGCCTGCGCTGCTTCCGCATCGGTCAGCGCAAGTCCCGCGGCCACGGGTGCAGCCGACAGGATCTTGAGTGCTGCGCGTCGGTTCAGGGCGTCCATCTCAGGCCATCGCCTTTCGTTGTTCCACGATGTAGTCGCTGGCGCGCCACGCGAGCGCAAGGATCGTCCAGGTGGGGTTCTTGTCCGGCTGCGTGACGAACGGCCCGCCATCCACTACATACACGTTCTTGACGTCGTGCGCCTGACAGTATCCATTGACCACTGACGTCGACGGATCCGCGCCCATTCGTGTGACGCCGAGCTCGTGAATGATGCGCCCGCCCGGCAGGATCCCGTAGTCGCGCTCCTTCGAAGGCATGGGCGACGTCGGCGTGCCGCCCATCGCTTCGATGATCGCGCGAAACGTCTCCTGCATGTGCTTGACCTGGTTGATCTCGTAATCGCTCCACTTGAAGTGGAAGCGCAGCACCGGAATCCCCCACTTGTCGACGACGGATGGATCGAGCTCGCAGTAGCTGTCCTTGTTGGGAATCATCTCGCCGCGTCCAGAGAAGCCCACGGTGGCGCCGTAGAACCGGCGGTAATCGTCCTTCAGCGACTTGCCGTAACCTGCGCCCGACTCCGGCCGTCCCGAGCCCTCCATACCCATGTAATTGTGGATGCCGCCCATGAACCCGAACATCGGCATGCCCCGGCCGCCGCCGATCTCGATGTGGTAGCCGCGCGGAAAATCGAGCTTGCTGTTGTCGAGCCACCACGGCATGAAGAGATGCGCGCCGCCCGCACCGTCATGGTTGTGTGCGTGCCCGTCCATCATCTTTGGGATGAATCCCGAGACGCCGGCGCCGGTCGTGTCGGTCAGATACTTGCCGACCACGCCGCTCGAGTTCGCCAGGCCTTGCGGGAACTTCGATGACTTCGAGTTCAGCAGGATTCTCGCGGACTCACACGCGCTGGCAGCGAGGACCACGATACGCGCGCGCACGTGATTGTCACGGCGCGTGTTCTTGTCGATGTAGGCAACGCCGTTCGCGAGGCCCGTGTCGTCCACCGTCACCTCGCGCGCCATCGCGTTGGTGATGATCGTCAGACGCTTGGTCGCGAGCGCGGGCGGGAGGAGCACCGACGGCGACGAGAAGTTCGAGTGCGTCGCGCAGCCACGGAAGCACTGGCCGCAATAGTGGCAGGCAGGACGTCCATTCAGCGGCTGCGTGAGAATCGACAACCGGTTGGCGATGCAGGTGATCCCGAGCTTGTCCGCCGCCTGCTTGATCAGGAACTCGTAGCAGCGCGGCTTCGGCGGCGGCATGAAGATCCCGTCGGGATCGTTGGGCAGCCCCTCGGCGCTGCCAAAAATGCCCACGAGCCGATCCAGCCGATCGTAGTACGGCTTCACATCGTCGTACGAGATCGGCCAGTCGTCGCCGAGGCTTTCGAGCGTGCCTCTCCTGAAATCCTTCGGACCGAACCGCAGCGAAATGCGGCCCCAGTGATTCGTGCGACCGCCGAGCATGCGGGAGCGGAACCAGTCGAACGTGCTGCCCGCACCAGTCGTGTACGGCTCACCGTCGAGCGTCCAGCCGCCCAGCGCCGCGTCGAACTCCCCGAACTGACGTTCGTTCGTCGACGCACCGCGCCGCGGCGAGTCGTACGGCCACACGAACATCTTCGTGTCCTTGACGGAGTCCCACATCGGACCCGCCTCGAGCATGACGACGTTTGCGCCCGCTTCGGTGAGCACCTTGGCAGCCATGCCGCCACCAGCCCCCGACCCGATGATGCAGACGTCGTACACGACGCGGCTGCGAAGTATCTGCATGGAGGGTTGATTGTAGTTCAATGCCGGGGCGGAGGGGACGGAGTCTCGGGGACGGAGGTTACGGAGGGACACGGAACGAGCTTCAACTCGGAGAAACGGAGGAACGGAGATCTCAGTCCTTATCAAGGTTCCGAGCCGATGGCGGCCCGGCCATAGGCCGGGCCGGGCGATCGACTGACGCCCTGCGGACACAAGCCGCGACGGAAGGGCTGGCTGAGCGGCTTGTGTCCGCAGGGCGTCAGTCGATCGCTCGCCGCGCAAGCGCGGCGCCATCGGCGCGAGAGCGCCACGAAAGGCTCAGCGCGTTGCCCCGCACTCATTCACCAAATGACTCCGTTTCTCCGCGTCTCCGAGTTGAAGCTCGTTCCGTTCCCTCCGTCCCCCCGTCCCCCGTTCCCTCCGTCCCCTCCGTCCCCTCGAATGTCATAATCCCCCCATGCCCTTCCGGCGCATCCCCATTCTCCTGGCCCTCGTGTTCCTGGCGACCAGCATCCCGGCCACAGCAGAGTTCTATACCGACTGGCTTTGGTATCAGGAAGTGGGGTATCAGCAGGTCTTCGTGCGCACGTTGTCGGCGCGCGGGACGATTGGGCTCGTCACCGGCGGGATCGTGCTGCTCTTCCTCTGGCTGAACCTTCGGCTGGCGTTGCGATCTCTTCGCCGCCGGGAGTTCACGATCTCGACGCCCGACGGCCCGCGCGTCATCAGCGTCGACTCCGGACGAATCCGATCAGTCATGTTCGCCGGTGCCCTGATCGCATCGGTCCTGATGGGGCTCTTTTCGGCGTCCAACTGGGAAACCTGGCTCTACTACCTGCACGCCGTGCCATTTGGCCGGCCAGATCCGATCCTCGGGCGCGACATCAGCTTCTATCTGTTCCAGCTTCCGCTCCTCGAACTGATCGAGGGTCTGGCGCTGATGACGGTGGTGCTCGGCTTCGCAGGAGTCGTAGCGGCCCATTTTGCGGCGGGCAACATCGCGTTCGATCCGATCAGCGGGGTTTTCACGAGCCGAGCCGCGCGGCAACAGCTGGCGTTCCTTGCCGCCGCGCTCCTGCTCGTCCTTGCGTTCGGGGCATGGCTGCGAGTCCCGCAGCAGCTGACATCAGTATCCGGCGTGGTCGCGGGCGCCTCCTACGCGGATGTCCATGCGAGGATGCCGGCGGCGCGGCTGCTCCTGGTGGTCGCGGTGATTGGCGCCATGCTCGCAGCGTATCAGTCGATCGCGCGGCGGCTCTGGCCGATCGCGCTCGCTGTCGGTCTGTACGTCGTGACCGCAGTCGGTGGAAACATCTACGCCGCCATCATCCAGCGCTTCGTCGTCGCGCCCAACGAGCAGGTCCGCGAGACGCCGTACATCACCCACAACATCAAGGGCACTCGCGAGGCGTTCGCGTTGGATCGGGTCGAAGAACGCAGCATGTCGGGTGAAGCGCGGCTGACGCGCGACGATCTCGACCGCAACGCCGCCACGATCGAGAACGTGCCGTTGTGGAACCGTCAGCCACTCCTCGACACGTTCAGCCAGATCCAGGAAATCCGGACGTACTACGACTTCGTGTCAGTGGATAACGACCGCTACACGATCAACGGCAAGTACCGGCAGATCATGCTGTCGGCTCGCGAGCTGAACTCGGCGAGCCTGCCGAGCCGCACCTGGATCAACGAGCACCTGACATTCACGCACGGCTACGGCCTGACTCTCGGGCCCGTGAACGAAGTCACGCGCGAGGGACTGCCCGTGCTGTTCATTCGCGACCTTCCACCGGTTTCGACCGTCGACCTCAAGGTCACCCAGCCGGCGATCTACTACGGCGAGCTGCCCAACAGTCACGTGTTCGTCAGGACGAAGACCGAGGAATTCGACTACCCCCGCGGCGACGACAACGTGTTCACGACCTATCAGGGTAACGGTGGCGTGCCGATGTCGAATCTGCTTCGCCGCCTGATGTTCGCGATCCGGTTCCGATCGACGGACACGTTTTTCTCGCCGATGCTGACGCCCGACACGCGCGTGATGTTGCACCGGCGCATCCGCGAGCGCGCCCAGATGATCGCGCCGTTCCTCAGCTACGACCAGGATCCCTACCTGGCAATCTCCGATGGCCGTCTCGTGTGGGTCCAGGATTGCTACACGACGAGCAACCGCTATCCCTATTCGACGTCGATCGGCGGACTGAACTACATCCGCAACTCCGTGAAGGTCATCATCGACGCGTATCACGGCACCACGACGTTCCATCTGCTCGATCCGAACGATCCGGTGGCTGCGACGATCGGTCGGGTGTTTCCCGGCCTGCTGACGCCGCTCGACAAGATGCCGGAGGACCTGCGCACGCGTTTGCGGTATCCGCAGCTGATCTTCTCGATGCAGGCGGCGATGTACGCCACGTTCCACATGACCAACCCCGCGATCTTCTACAACCGCGAGGACCAGTGGGAGGTTCCGTCGTTCGAGGTCAACAACCAGTCCGAGCGGATGGAGCCGTACTACACGATCATGAAACTGCCGGGTGAGCAGGGGCCGGAGTTCATCCAGATGCTGCCCTTCACCCCGCGCCAGAAGGACAACCTGGCTGCGTGGATGGTCGCGCGCAGCGATGGTGAACATTACGGCAAGCTGGTCGCCTTCCAGTTCCCGAAGCAAACGGTCATCTTCGGCCCGCGTCAGGTCGCCGCACGCATCAGCCAGGATCAGGTGATCGCGCCGCAGATCACGCTGTGGAACCAGCAGGGTTCGGAGGTCATCCAGGGCACGTTGCTCGTCATTCCAATCGAGGAATCACTCATCTACATCCGTCCGCTGTATCTCAGAGCGGCCGGTGGGAAGATCCCCGAGCTCAAGCGGGTCATCGTCGCCTACCAGAACCAGATCGTGATGGAAGAAACGCTGGACGAGGCGCTGTCGCGCCTGTTCCCGGGTGGCCGCCCGCGCGCCGAACAAGTGCCGGCCGTTCCCGTTGGCCCGACGCCGCCAGGGCAGGTCGAGGAGCCACGCACCGATGCGTCGGCGCTCGCAGCCGAGGCACGAGCCCACTACGATCGCGCGATGAAGGCGCAGCGCGAGGGCAACTGGGCGCTTTACGGTGAAGAGATCAAGCGGCTGGGAGAGGTGCTCGAGAAGCTGTCGCGGCAGCGTCAGTAGCGCGGGACGCGCTACTGGCTGACGCAGTTCTTGACCTCGGTCGCCATGTTGCCGAGCTGGGAATCAAGGCCGACGCCGCGTCCATACATGCCGTTGCGGATCGAGCGGATGAACGTGCTCGTGCGATCCAGGGGAAGCATCGCGACGTTCCCGCAGAACGCCGGCCAGCGCCCCTCGCGTGTCAGATACTGCTCCACGTTCGACAGATAGAACGCGGAGACCAGCGCGTCACGTTCCTTCAGGTACTTGCCGAGCGATCGCAGCGCCTTGTAGCCGGCAAAGTCACCGACGATCGGCACCAGCAGGTTCTTCACGTGCAGGTCCCTCAGGAACCGGAAGTTCTCTTCTGACGCCAAAAATCCCCGCAACTGACCCTTCCCGTCGTCAGCCACCATCAGGTCGTAATACGTCGGCGCGTCGCGGAATCCCCGGCCGCCTGTCGACGACCAGTACCGGATCACCGGGCCGTGCCAGTAGAACGCGTGGTAGACGTACTCGATGCCTTTCAGATCCTCCACCGACAGCGGCAGCTTGCGCTTCTTGAGCAGGTGGTTCTGGATGTCGAGCAGGTTCTGCTTGTAGAGCACCTCGCTCGTATCGATCTTCGCGAAGGCCGCGAAGATATCTCGAACCGTCGGCTGCCCGTCGAGCCCGTCCGGCCTTGGTTTCGAGAACAGCCGCGACACGAACTCCACCCGGTCCTTCGACAGCTCGAACAGCGCCTTGTACATCAGGTGCAGCTGCAGGTTTCCGCGACGGACGTCGACGATGAAGGCCATGCGCGGCCTGAGGGCGGTGATGTAGGTGAAGTTCTGTTCGGGGCCGACGCCGAGATACACCCGGTCCGTGCGCGCCGTGTGCACGAGATCCGGGATCACATACTGCAGGAAGATTTCGTTGGAGAGCAGGTTGTCGGATCGGAAGCTGCCGTTCGGCTCGGAGAGGTCGCTGCTCAGACTCCAGAACTGACGATCCGTCAGCTTTGCCGGTAGCTTCGCGGCATCTGCTTTGACGTCAGGCTGACGGGTCAGACCCCCTACGCAGAGCGTGAGGAGGATGCCGACGAGCAGAAGAGAATGGCGTCTCGTCATGCAACCTGCCGACCTGAAGCCTGCCGCGCCGAAGCCTTAGGGCGAAGGCGGGCCTAACCGTGATAGCGATTCTCGCCGCCGCATGGATTCCTGTCAATTCTCGTAACGTCCGGCTTTAGCCGGACCTCCGTTAATCGTCTCGGGGCTCCGGACTCGGGACTCGTAGCTCGCGGCTTTCAAACTAGAATTCCGGCCGTTCGTCTCGTAGCGTCCGGCTTTAGCCGGACCTCCGTTCACCGCGCTCGATAGCATCCTCACGTCACGACGCGCGAGTTCGAGTCGGCCGTTCGCTCCGGAAACCGCTCCGCAGGCCGGAAAACTGCTGCTCCGGCTTACCGTCGTCAGAACGCGTCCGCCTTCGCTCGCGATGAAAGCAACGCGAGCTTCGGCGCGACCTCGCCGTAGCCTTGGCGGAGGCGGGTCGCAGGCCTGCGCAGCAGTTTTCGTGAACGTGACGGCCTGCTCCGCATCGTTTCCTCCGCGAACGGCCGACTCGCTTTCGCGCGGTGTCCGAAACCCGATCGAGAATCTCCGTCACGCAGTCTGCAATACCCGCTGGATCGCTGGCGATCAACCGATCGAACTCGAGCCGCTCGGCCGCCAGGTGTTTCTTCCCCGTCGCGTCAGCGTGTAATACCGCGCCCGGCGATTGTTCTCCGACGGCGCCCATTCGGCCTTGACGTAATCGTTCAGCACCAGGCGCTGCAAAGCTGGAGACAGCGAGCTCTCCCCGATCTGCAGCACGTCCTTCGAAATGTCGCGCAACCGCTGCGCGATGCCGTAGCCGTGCATCGAGCCGGTCGCGAGCACGCGCAGGATCAGCATCTCTAGTGTGCCTGGCAATAGTCTGGGGGCTTTCATGAATCTCGTCTCTGCCGTGGTTCGTGGTCCGTAGTTAGTTGTTCGTCGCTCGTAGCTCGTAACCATCCCTTCGGCTCTTCGAGCGACGAGCGACGAGCCACGAACTACGGATCACGAGTCATACCGCTTCCATCGTCATCCGAGGGGAAATACAACTAGTGAGGGGAAGATCAACAGGGACGGGCCGCTCGAGCCGATTTTCTTCAAGCGCGCCAAGCCGAGTCGGCCGTTCGCGGAGGAAACGATGCGGAGCAGGCCGTAACGATCACGAAAACTGCTGCGCAGGCCTGCGACAGGCGGCGCGAGCCTTAATGGTCGCGCCGCGCGTTCGGACGACGGTAAGCCGGAGCAGCAGTTTTCCGGCCTGCGGAGCGGTTTCCGGAGCGAACGGTCGGCTCGGTCCCGCGCGTTCCGGCAGAACGCTTCGACGTAGCACTGTGGTTAACCTAACGGACCACGCGCAGCGGCACGAGCGCTTCGGCGCGCTCGTCGGCGTGGACCGCCTCGATTGACAGCAGGAACTCCCCGCGCGCGATCGTCGACAGTGGCAGATCGATCTCGTACCCGCCGGCGGGATTCGTATCCACGCGGAGCGTCGTCAGCGGCGCGCCCTTGCGCGTCATGAACCGGCCGACGATCGTCGCGGCACCGCTGTTCGTGCCATGCACGGCGAAGCGAACGAGCAGACGTTCGTTGCGACCGAACTCGCGGGCGGCGGACGGCGCCGGCGTCGGATCTTCCTTCGCCGCGCGCCATTCGAGCGGACCCCTGGTGCTGACGACGACGGGCGAGGTTATCCAGAGAGCGCCTGCAGCGGGATCGGGGACCGTAATCGTGCGCTTGTCGCGATCGATGATCTCGCCGGTGTGGTCGCGAGCGGTAATCGTCAACTCGAGCTTTCCGGGGGACGCCTCGAAGCTGACGCCTTCGGCGTCAACAGGTCCATCGAACGCCTGGCCCGACTCCCCCGTCGCGACGACCGAGACCGTCTCCGCGATCGCACCTTTCTGATCCGGCGCCTGCTCGCGTGGTTCCCAGGCAAGGTTGACCGCCGCGCGGCCGTTGCCGCTGACGCCGGTGCCGACCCAGAAGTCGATGCTTCGGCGCGACACGGGCGGCGGCAGCTGAGACAGCGCCGACTCGATCGCCGGCGGAAGCTTCGCCTCGGCGACCGCCTTCTCCGCGCGCGTCATGTCGGCCACGCTTGGCGCCCAGTAGCCGTTTCGCGCACGGACTTCGAGTCCCGACTTCTTCACTCTCACTTTGATCTTGTGGTACTTCCCGTCGAACCGCTGCTGCGGCGGCGAGTAGCCGATCAGATAGTAGGCGCTCGATTGCGTCACGACCCGATTCAGCGCGCGGCGATAGTCGTTCGAGTTGAAGTACTCGCCGCCGGTGTCGATCGCCAGCGACTCGAGCATGTCGAACGGCGACCAGCGCATCCGGTTCACCGACATGCCGAGCGGATTGATCGAGTAGAACGCCGCATTGCTGTCGTTGGAGGCGCGAATCAGGTCCTGAAACAGCGACCGCTCGTCGTCTCGACGGAGGCCGCGCATGCCCTGACTGAGGAGCACGATCGCCTTGCGTCCCTGGCGGAGGGAGCCAAGCCACACCGCCGCAGCTTTGAGTGCAGAGATCGAGACCTCCGATCGGAGCTTCTCGATGTCGCCCATGTGATACAGGTGCGATTCCTCGAGGGCGCTGCGCGCTGGAAGGTATTCGCCCAGCCGTCCGCGGAACTTCCGGATTTCTTCAGTGAGCTGCAGCCGATCGCGCGTGAAGCGAATCGCTTCCGTCGGCGTCAGCGGATCCATGAACGCGACGAGGTCTTTCGGTCCAAAGGCTTCCCTGACGAACTTCGTCAGATATTCCTTGGCCTGCAGCGTCGGTTGAAGGCGACCGATGTGGTACTCGTCCCAGAAGATCAGAAAGACCCGCACGTCGTCTCGCGCCGCTTCGGCCGCGGCGTGCGAAGGCGAGCGAATCGGCAGCGACAGCTCGTCACCCTCGTCAGGGTGACCGGTCACCGCCACATACTTGAACGAGGTGATCGGCTGCAGGACGTCGTCTTCGGTCACCTCGAAGTCGTCGGCGGTGAGCGTCGAGTGCGGCAACCCCTTGCGGTCGAGAACGGTGACGTCCACACGCACGACGTCGGTGCCCGTCCGGAATGTGGGCGTCGGCTGCTGTTGATCGGCAGGCGGCTTTGTGGCGGGTGGTTGCGTCGCCGGCGGCTGGGTCGCCGGTGGCTGACCGGCCGGCGGCTGCTGATCGCGCGCGAGCAGGCTGACGCCCGCGACTAGTGCTACGAACAGCAGTGCGACGCCGCAGACGCGACGCCACGATCGCTCGACCATAAGGGGTCACCCAAGGGCGTTGGCCGGATCATTGTCCTACGTTGGAGGGCGATTTCCCAAGTTCGGGGCTCGGGACTCGTGGTTCGTGGTTCGTGGTTCGTAGCTCGACGGCTCGAGATGCACGAGGGCTGCTGTGGCCTAGCAGCCGGCGCCCGGTCCGAGAGAACCTGAAAACAACCCAGACGTATCGACGAGACACGGACCACGAGCCACGAACCACGGCGATCGCGTCTGCCCCAGCCTAGACAATCGTCATCACCACATGCGGTTTCCGCGCGCCCGAGTCCCGAGTCCCGAGCCCCGAGCCCCGACCCCAACGGCCTATAACTGGCCATTTTCCACGCGTAACCCCGCCGTGAAACAGTTCAGGCATGAGTGTTGTAGTTCTGGTTGTCGCTCCCATATGACAACGACCTCGCGCACACTCGAAAACATCGTCTGGGGCGGCTAGCCCCCGCACTCGCGGCTCCCGATTAGGCTCCCCTTACCGTTTGTTCTCTTCTTGCTAACGGCGGCCTCATGATTTCCATGAGCGTCCGCCGTATTTTGCTCCGAACGCTGTCATCAGACCTCTGACCAGACGGCCCAAGGAGCACCATGCACGTCCCACCGCCAGGCATCTTCCAGGGTAACCACGCAATCATCATCGGCTCCAGCATCTCCGGGTTGCTGGCGGCCCGCGTCCTCGCGGCGCACTTCGATCGCGTCACTGTGTTCGATCGCGACATGCTTCCCGGAACGTCCGAAAACCGATTAGGTGTTCCGCAGGGCCGTCATGGTCACGGTCTGCTGGCGAGCGGCCTCAACGGCCTGAAGCGGCTGTTCCCGTCGCTCGAGCGCGAGTTGCTCGACGCGGGGGCCGTTCCCGGCGACGTGATCGGCAGCGTGCGCTGGTTCCAGCACGGGTACTACAAAGCGCGCTTCCAGAGCGGACTCCCCGGTCTGCTCCTCAGCCGCCCGCTCCTGGAAACATCGATCCGCCGTCAGGTCAAGCACCTGCCGAACGTTCGCATCGTCGACCACAATCACGTGCTCGGCCTGATCGCAGAGAGCGGACGCGTCACCGGCATTCGCGTGCAACGCGACACCGGCGAGACGTCGCATGTGATGGCGGACCTCGTCGTCGACGCCACCGGCCGCAGTTCGCGCTCGCCGGAATGGCTCGAATCGCTCGGTTTCCCCAAGCCGGATGTCGAGGAAGTCAAAATCGATCTCGGATACACCAGCCGCGTCTACCGTCGCCGCGCCGGCGATCTCGCCGGCGACATGGGAGCGATCCTCGCGCCGATGCCGCCCGACCAGACGCGCGTCGGGTTCATGCTGGCGATGGAAGGATCGCGATGGATGGTTACGATTGGCGGATGGCTCGGCAGTCACGCGCCGACCGACCCGGAGGGCTACACCGAGTTCGCGCGCTCGCTCGCGCGGCCTGATATCTACGACGTGATCAAGGATGCTGAACCGGTAACCGACCCCGTCAAGTTCGTGTTCCCGTCGAACCTGCGCCGCCGCTACGATCGGCTCACGCGTTTCCCGAACAACTTCCTCGTGATGGGCGACGCGGTCTGCAGTTTCAACCCGCTCTACGGTCAGGGCATGAGCGTCGCGACGCTCGAAGCGCTCGCGCTCGACGAATGCCTGAGCACGATGTCGTCCCCCGATCGCGTATGGCGTCCATTCTTCAAGGCCGCCGCCAAGGTCATCGAGACGCCGTGGACCATTGCCGCCGGCAGCGACTTCGCGTTTACGGGCGTAACCGGGCCACGACCGGCCGGCACCAGCGCCGTCAATTGGTATCTCAGCCGGGTCCACAAGGCCGCATCCGTCGATCGGCACGTCTGCCGATCGTTCTTCGACGTGGCCAATCTCCTCCGCCCGGCAACGACGCTGTTCGCCCCGTCGGTCGTGGCCCGCGTGGCGCGAGTGTGCATGGCGCCCGAACCGCGGGTCAGTTCGACTGGAGTTCGGCTCGATTCAAAGGGCCGGCTGATCGAGACGACGTAGAGGATCTGTCAATTCCCAAACTCCAACTCCCAACTCCCAAGGCACCTGTTTCGCGCGATGTGGCAGGTCTTGGGAGCAGACTTGAATGCGATCTCGTTAGCGGGTCGACTTTGCGCCGGAGCATGTCGGCCCGTGGCGCGATGCGGCCAGCGCGCAGCGTCAGTTCGAAAAATGCACCGCAGGCGCTGCCTGCCGCGAAGGCACCGATTCGCCACTGACGCGCGGAGCACCCGGTTGCCCAACTGATTGCGCACCGGCGCGCGGAGCCACCCGAGCCGGAGCGGGCATCGTAAGTCCATCGCCGGAGGTGCATTTTTCCGCGCGTCCGGCCGAGGCGCCGCGGGCCGACATGCTTCGGCGCAAAGTGAGCCGCTAACCACGGTGTGTTGGGACACCGATGTGGCTCGGCGGCGTCGAAGTCGTATCCATCGACTTGAGCGCTTGAGCCGTGTCGGCCGTTCGCAGCGGAAACCGCTCCGCAGGCCGTGCTGATCCACGCTCACCTGATAACCCCAGGCGCATCGGTGCGCCTGGCGGATGTCGCCCAACGGCATTTCCTACTCGCCGCGCCAGCGAGCGAAGCGAAGAGTATGAGATGCGACCGCTTTCCCGGAACGCGGAGCGGCGCCCGCAGGCGAAGGCATGACCGATTCGGCTCGGCGGCGTCTGAGCCCGTCACATCGTGCGTCGTTTCCGCGGTGAACGACCGACACGGCTCAAGCTCAGAGTCGTGGTCGACTCGTCAACTTTCCTTCGCGCGGAAGGCGCAGTGCGAGCGTTCCGACGCGCTGCGAAGGCGGAAATCGTGCCGCATCCGGCAGAGCTTCGATAGCGAGACAATCGGAGAGGTTGATCAGCTTCAGCTGTGCGCGTCACCCGTCGAGGTTACGGCCAAGCCAGGCGGCCAGAGCAACGATCGTTTGGATCCAAGAAAGCGGCGACAAACTCACTGCGTAACATCGCAACCCATAGCCATCAAGCGCAATCTAAACACTCGTCAGCACCGTATCTACTTCACATGGCTCGGCAGTCGCTTGCATGCGGGCCGACAGCCATGCGACCATCCGAATTGTTAGAAGTGGAAGTGGATTCAACGAGTACGGGGATCGATCTCGGACTCCTCCGTCGTATCGCGGTTCGCGACGAGGCCGCGCTGGCCGAACTGTACGATCGGCACAGTCGGCTGGCCTACAGCGTCATCATGCGGATTCTGCGTAGTTCGTCAGACGCCGAAGACGTGCTACAGGAAACGTTCGTGCGCGTGTGGTCGCGCGCCGAGACCTACGATTCACTATTGGGCTCGCCGGCTGCCTGGGTGGTTCGCATTGCGCGAAATCGCGCCATTGACCGCCTGAGGGCCACGCGGGTACGAGCCACGGTTGCTGGAGATCCCGTCCGCGAGGGTAACGGCGAGGCCCCGCGGCCGGTGGAAGCCGCGACCCGTGAAACGCCAGAGACCGCGCTGCAAGTCGACATGACGTCTCGTGCCGTTCGGTCGGCGGTGGCCACGTTGACCCCGGCGCAGCGTGAGCTGATCGAGGCAGCATTCTTCGAGGGCTGCACGCACAGCGAGCTCTCGACGCGGTTCGCCCTGCCGCTGGGAACCGTGAAGACACGGATCCGCACAGGCTTGATGGCGTTGCGAGATCGCCTGGAGCAGGTCATATGATTCCCGAAGACCTGCAAGCGCTCGTGCTCGGCGATGCGGTCGGTGCGCTCAACCCCGACGAACGAGTGGAGCTGGAGGCTCGGCTCGTAGACCTGTCACCGGACCAGCGATCGGAGGTCGCGAGTCTGTACGAGACCGCAACCGTTCTGGCCATGTCCGCAGAACCCGTCGACCCTCCGCCCCCCGTGCGCGAACGCCTGTTGGCAGCGGTCCGCACGCCGACGCGTTACACCGTGTGGGGTAAAGACGCGGAGTGGTTCGAAACCGGGGTCCCAGGCGTTCGTGCGAGGGTGCTGGCAGTGGACAAGCTGCGCTCGCTCACCACCCTGGTCGTGCGCGCCGACCCGGGCGCCGTGTACCCGTCCCACAAACATCACGGACCGGAAGAGTGCCTTGTGCTGAAGGGATCCGTCATCATCGACGGCCGGGTGTTGCGCGCCGGGGACTTCCACCACGCGGACGAAGATTCCGACCACGGCGAAATCACGACCACTGAGGGTGCAGAGGTGCTGCTCGTCGGCGCCATTGAAGACTACCTGCCAGAATTCCTGAGACCGAGCGACAACCCCGCCAACTGAGCGATCGCTCGGCGTCGATGCAGCCGCGTACTGTCCAACTCCCGACGTTATGTGTTTAGCGAGTTGCGGCGGAGCATGTCGGGCCACGGCGCCCCGCCTCCGCCAAGGCTTCGGCGAGGTCTCGCCGGAGCTCGAAGAGCGAAGGCGGATCGGCCTACGCGCGGAAAAATGCACCTCCGGCGGTGGCCTGACGATGGCCGCTCCGGCTCGGGTCGCCCGGGCGCCGGCGCCCAATCAGTTGGGCCGATGGGTGATCCGCACGGCAGTGGCGAATCAGCGCCTCCGCGGATCGGTGCGCCTGCGGCGCATTTTTCGAACTGACGCCCCGCGCTGGCCGCATCGCGCCGCGGCCCGACATGCTCCGCCACAACCCGCTAAACGTCCCCGGTGTCGATCGATTGAGGTCCTTTAGAGTGCTAGAGTGCGACGTCGCTGCCTGCACTCGCAGCGATCACGACAGCCACAACGTTCGCGACGTCACGTTTTGCCGTCGTGGTCGTCGTGGTCGTCGCGATCGTTCCAGGAACTCGTTTGGGACGTCGATGTCCGAAACCTCGGCGTCGAAGATGTTAGCGCGAGTCGTCGGCTCGAAGCTCGTCGCTCGTAGAGCGTATTCATCGCGAGTCGATCGGCTGAGAGTGCTTGGTCGCTGGGAGCTGTGGTTAGCGGGATTGCGCCGGAGCATCGTCGGGCCACGGCGCAATGCGGCCAGCGCGGGGCGTCAGTTCGAAAAATGCGCCGCAGGCGCACCGATCCGCGGAGGCGCTGATTCGCCACCGCCGCGCGGATCACCCATCGGCCCAACTGATTGGGCGCCGGCGCTCGGATTACCCAAGCCGGAGCGGCCATCGTCAGGCCATCGCCGGAGGTGCATTTTTCCGCGCGTCCGGCCGAGGCGCCGTGGCCCGACGTGCTTCGGCGCAATGGGTCCCGCTAACTGAGACCTCCGACCTCGTGGTCCTCGCGATCGTTCCAGGACTCATTGTGTCGTAGCGGAGTTGTCGGCCGCACGTGGAGCGTGCTTTTGCGACTATGCTCTTCGAGCACCGAGCAGCGAGCGACGAGCTACGAACCACGGACTCCGACATGCACTCACGGGCTCTTTCACCCGGTGACATCCACCTGTGGACGGTGGGTATTGGGGACGGTCAACCGCCCGACGTCCTGCGTGCACGTGCCGCACTTCTGACACCCGATGAAGCTCAACGGGCTGACCGTTTCCTGCGCCCGGCGGACCGCGATCGGTTCGTGCTCGCCCGCGGCGCCCTTCGCGAAATCCTCGCGCAATACGTCGGCCGTTCACCGTCAGCGCTCGTCCTTGGCACGGGCCCCCACGGTAAACCGTTGCTCATTGCTGGTGATGGCGCAGGTGATGGCGGTGCCTCCGAACGCCTTCCCGAGTTCAACGTCTCGCACTCTGGCGACATCGCCGTCGTGGCGCTGACGGCGGACCAGGCAGTTGGCGTCGACCTCGAGCAGATCCGTTCGATGCCGGATGCCGACCGCATGGCGGCGCGATTCTTCTCCGTGAATGAATACGCGCAGTACTGCACTATCAATCCAGAGTCACGCCTTGACGCCTTCTTCCGATGCTGGACGCGCAAGGAGGCATACATCAAGGCGCGCGGCGAGGGTCTTTCCTTGTCCCTGCAGTCCTTCGATGTGACGCTGACACCGTCAGAGCGTCCGCGCGTGCTGCGCATCGACGATGGGACCGACGAGGCAGCGTTCTGGTCGCTGCGGGAGTTCGAGCCGGCGGCCGGGTATGTGGGTGCCGTGGCGGCGAGAATGCGTGATGTTACACTGTCGTCCTTTGTCTTCTAACGTGGCCCTCGACCGCTCACCTTCCGCCGTTCGCCGCGTCATTCTCCTGTGTTTGTGTCTGGCATTGTGCAACCCCGCCGCGGCGTTCGCGCATGCCCTTGGGGAGAACTACGTCTGGGTAAACATTCGCGCAGACTCGATTGACGGCCGGTTCGAAATCCACTTCAACGACCTCAAAGACAAGGTCGGCGTGCAGCTCGACGATGGAGGCGCGGATCCGGCGGCATCCGTGCGAGCCACCGCCGCTCGTGTGCAGGAATACATCCTCGCGAACTTTGCCATCGGGCCGGAGGACGGCGCTCCTTACAAGCTCGAATTCACCAGCCAGGACGTGCTCACGCTTCCGCAGGGGACTTTCGCGCGCTACCACTTCCGCGCCGCGACGGGCCCGGTCCCGGACACGCTGCGCATCCGTCATTCGATGCTCTACGAGCGGGACCGCCTTCACCGCGGCCTGCTCCTGATCGAGCACAACGCCAAGACGGGGATCTACCACGGCGAAGAGTACACGGCCATGGTGTTCGGCCCTTCGGCGCCCGAACAGACACTCAATCTGTTGAGTGTCCCATCGCTACTCGGCGGCCGTCAGATGGTGTGGCAGGGCGTCCTGCACATCTGGAGCGGCATCGACCATGTGTTGTTTCTCCTGGCCCTTCTTCTGCCGACTGTCCTCATTCTCAAGGAGTCGGCGTGGCGGCCGGTGGGTCGGTTCAGATCGGCACTGTGGAACGTGCTGAAGATCGTCACCGTCTTCACCGCCGCGCATTCCGTCACGCTGTTGCTTGCGGCGCTGGGATTCCTCAACGTGCCCTCGCGGTTCGTGGAATCGGTGATCGCCCTGTCCATCATCCTCGTGGCGCTGAACAACATCACAGGCACGATACGGGAAGGTTCGCTGTTCGTCGTCCTCACCCTGGGGCTGTTTCACGGGCTCGGATTCGCCGCGGTCATGGCTCACCTGCCGTTCCGCATGGAGTCCCTCGTCAAGAGCGTCGTCGGGTTCAACATCGGCGTCGAGCTCGGCCAGATGGTGATTGTGGCGGCGCTGTTCCCGCTGCTGTTCCTGCTGCGGAAGCTGCCGCTTTACATTCCGGTCGTTCTGAAGGGAGGGTCGGTGGTGCTGATCCTCATTTCGAGCGCCTGGTTCTTTCAGCGTGCCCTCGGCCTCGATTGAAATATCCTGATACGCATATGCCGGAAGCCGCCGACATCGAACAGACCATCACGGCTTACATCCACGGGGAGATCCTCGGGAACAACCAGACCGTGCTCGACCCTGACGAGAACATCTTCACTGCCGGTCACGTCGATTCGGTCGGCATCATGCGACTGATCGGCCATCTCGAATCGGCCCTCGGGATCAAGATTCCTCCGGCCGATCTGATTCCGCAGAACTTCCGCACCATCCGCGTGATGGCGGCCTATCTGGCTTCGCGGAGGGGGTCTGTCGCGTCCGCGGCTCCGGGCGCGCCGCCACTCTGATACATCATCGCCAGGGCACGCCGGTCGATCTTGCCGCTGCCGGTCCGCGGAAACTCCTCGCGGATGTCGATCCGGCCTGGCACTGCGTAAGGCGGTAACCGTCCGCTCGCCCGCCGCCGGAGCTCCTCCGGCTCGGCGGCGCCGCCCTCGCGCAGCCGGACAGCAGCAACGATGTCCAGGCTTTCATCGGCATGGCGCACGGCGATTACCGCCGCCTCGACGACATCTTCGAATCCGCCGATCACGTTTTCGACTTCGTCGAGCTCGACGCGGTAGCCGCGGATCTTGATCTGTCGATCCTTGCGCCCCAGGAAGAGCAGGTGGCCATCCTCGCGCTCGCGCACGAGATCACCGGTCCGGTAGAAACGCTTCAGAAAACCTGGGAACGGCTCCTGGTCGAAGAACGCCGTCCTGTTCAGATCCGGCCGTCCCCAGTACCCCATCATCATCGTCGGCGCTCGAATGAGGAGCTCGCCCGGCGTGCCCGTGGGCACCACCGCATCATCCGTGTCGACAATCAGACCTTCGGCGTTGTCCCACACCTTTCCGATCGGTATCGGGTCGGTCGAGCCCTTGTCGTGGGCTGGAAGGTGATAGTAGGTGCACTGGTTCGTTTCCGCGGGCCCGTAGACGTTCGAGAATCGGGCGTTCGGCCAGCGATCCATCAGCGCCCATAGATACTTCGGCGGAAACGGTTCGCCGCCGAACAGCACCCAGCGCAGCGAGCGCGCGTCGCGCCGCTCGATCTCGCCGCTCGTGATGAGCTGCACCAGAGCCAGCGGGACGGAGTACCAGAACGTGAGCCGCTCGCGCTCGATCAGCTCCGCGACGCTCACGGGAAACATGGTCGTCTCTTCGGAGATGATCACGCCAACCGCGCCGCACAGCGGACCTGTCAGGTATTCGAACGTCGACATGTCGAAGTGCAGTGGCGAATGATTCCCCAGCCGGTCGTCGGGGCCAACGTCGTAGGTGCGTGCCGACAGCCGCGCGTAGCTCAGACCACTGCCGTGCGTGTGCATCAATCCTTTAGGAGCGCCGGTAGACCCCGACGTATACATGATGTACGCGAGGTCCTGCTCCGTCACCCTCGCTCGAGGTGTGCGTGCGTCTGCGGTTCCAATCTCCTGCCACTGGATGAATCGACACCGCGAGCTCGTACCTGCGCCAGCCGCACCGATCACTGACTGAATCCCGACGTCGCGATCGACCAGCTCCGCCGTCTGACGCGCGCGGGACGCGCCCGTCATCAGATGGCGGAGACCGCAATCACGGGCGATGAACTCGATGCGGTCTGTGGGCGTAGCCGGATCGATCGGTACGTAGGCCGCGCCGGCTTTGAGGATGCCGTAGATGCGCCACCGGCAGCTCGAGCCCCTTGTGCATGAAGATGCCGACTCGATCTCCCGGACGCACGCCCTCGTCGATCAGAACATTGGCGAGCTGGTTCGCTTGACGGACAAGCTGCTCGTAAGTCAGGCCGGCGCCTTCGAAACGGTAGGCCTCGTGCGTGGGATCGCGCTCAGCGGAGTCGTCTATCGAGTGATGCAGGAGGAACCCCATCGGACGAGTCCCCTACAATCCGAGCAGCCGCGCAATCACGTTGCGCTGGATGTCCGAGGTCCCCGCGTAGATCACGGCGCCGAGCGCATCCCGAAGATCTCGATCGACTCCCTGCTCGGTGAGGTAGCCGACACCACCGTGCGTGCGCACGGCATCGAGGCTGGACGCCAGGAACGACTCCGAGAGGTGGAGTTTCGCAATCGCCGCTTCGAGCACCGCCGTCTGCGAATGCTGTTTCATCCAGGCGAGCTTGTACAGCAGGAGCCGCGCGGTTTCGAGTCGCACCCGCATGTCGGCGATGCGGTTGGCCACAGACTGAAACGTGCCGATCGGCTTCCCGAACTGGTGGCGCCGCTTCGCGTAGGCGATGCAATCGTCGAGTTGCCGCGCCATGGCGCCGACGTGACTCGCCTGGATGAGGCTGCGCTCCCATTCCATCATGTGATTGAACAGGCTGAAACCGGCACCCTCGGGACCGAGCCGGCTGGTTTCAGGTACTTCGCACTCCTCGAACTCGAAGCCTCCCATGGGAAGCGTACGCGTGCCCAGTTTCGAGATCTCACTGGTGGAACGGAAACCTGGCCTTCCTTTCTCGACAAGAAAGGCAGAGATGCCCAGCGGTCCGGCCTCGGCGTCGCTGCGTGCGAACACGAGTGCCAGGTCGGCAACTGGCGCCATGCCGATCAAGGTCTTACGTCCGTTTAGGACGTAACCCCCCGGAACCTTTCGGGCGGTTGTCTTCATGCTGAGAACATCGGACCCGGCATCTTCTTCCGTCACCGCGTCAGCCGCGATGATTTCACCCGTGCAGAGTTTCGGCAGGTAGGTGCGCTTCTGTTCGTCGGAGCCAAATGTCAGCAATGGCTCCTGGATCGTCCAGATCTGCGTATTGATCGCGAGCGTCAGGCCGTTGTCGCGGCAGCCGTACCCGAGCGCTTCGAGCAGGAACACTGCCGTGAGCACGTCGCGCCCGCGGCCGCCGGTACTCGGCAGGGACGTGCCAGCCCAGAATCCCGAGGTCGGCGCACTTCTTCCAGTTCGCGCGATCGAATCGACCGTCGTGGTCGCGCTCGACGAGTCCGTGGTTGAGTTCCGTTCGCGCGAATTCGATGACGCGTTCGCGCCACTCGACTTGCTCAGGTGTGGGGGCGAAGTCCATTGCTGGTCTCGGATCTCCAGAGGCGGGCCGGGATGGCCGCGGATTGCCGTGTGCAACCGTTTTCAACTATAGTCGCGAATCGGAGTTTCTGCCGAACCCCCTGGAAGCCTTGCCACCGAATGTCCCGCACTCTCTGACTCGGTCCCTGGATCTGACGCGCGACTCTGGGCTCTCGCGCAGCCAGACGCACATCTGGATCGGTCAGGCGCGACATCCTGAAAGCTCGCTCTACAACATGGCGTTCGCCTTCATGCTCGAAGGCGAAATCGATCGCATCCTCTTCGGCCGCGCGTGGCAACTCGTCGTCGATCGCAGCGAGGCGCTGCGTACTTCGATCGATCAGCGCGACGGCATGCCGGTGCGCCGCGTGCGCGAGGCTGGCGCGTGCGCACTCGCATTCCAGGATTTCTCCGAGAGACCAGATCCTGATCGTGAGTTCCACGCGTGGGCGGTCGAGCGGTGCGGCCGGTTCCTGCCGCTCGACGGCGAGCTCGTCGACAGCGTTCTCGTCAAGCTTGCACCGCGCCGCTACGGCTGGTACGTCAACGCGCATCATCTCGTCACCGATGCCTCGTCGACGGTGCTTCTCTTCAGGCATGTGACGAGCGAATACGCGGCGATGTCAGCGGACAACCGTTCCGACAGGCGTCCGCTTGCGCCGCTCACACCGTATTACACGACGGTCCAATCACTCGACTCCTTTCCGAACGCGAGTGCCCGTGAGGATGCCGCCGAGTACCTGGGCGCGCCGACAGCAGGTGGATCGGGCGGCCGCCTTCTACGGGAGAGCGATTCAGGCAACCTCGACACGAAGCGAACGGTTCACGATCACGCTCGATGCGGATGTGTCGGCACGGTTGCGTGAGATCGCCGAGGGGCCCGGGTTTCTCAGCCTGACGGCCGACATCTCCATGTTCGTCGTGTTTGCCACACTGCTGGGAAGCTGGCTCCATCGCGTCACGGGTCAGGCGGACGTGGGCTTCGATGCTCCCGCGCACAACCGGCCCACCCCCGCCGCGAAAGCGGCCCTTGGCCTGTTCATCGAGATGTTCCCGTTCGCGGTGAACGTGCAGCCCGGCGACTCGTTCCGCACGCTCGCCGCGAGATGCCTGTCAGAGACGCAGCAATTCCTGCGCTTCGCCCTGCCGGGCACGAGCACGCCGTCCGCCGCGCACGTCAGCAACGTCGTCCTGAACTTCTTTCCGGGTTCGGTCGGAGACTTCGCCGGCAGTCCCGTTCGCGTCGACTGGATCCACTCAGGCCACGCAGACAGCGTGCACGCCGTTCGACTTCAAGTGCACGATCTCGGCGGCTCCGGACGCTACACACTGCTCTTCGATCTCAACGAGGAAGTCTTCCCTCAAAGACTGCGACCGCGAGCGGTGGACCATTTTCAGAAGTTGCTCGCCGCGTTCGTCGAGGACCCGGACCAGCCGGTCGATGCAGTCGACATCCTCACGGACGATGAGCGCGAGGCGCTCCTGGTTGAATACAACGACACGGGAGCCGCTCCCCTGCCGACGGTGCCCGTGTCGGCGCTCTTCGATCGGCAGGCATCGCAGGCGAGCGATCGCATCGCTCTTCGGCAGGACCAGCGCGAACGCACGTTCGGCGACTTGCGTCAGGATGTCGACGCGGCTGCCGCCGCCCTTGTCCAGTTGGGCGTGCGGCCGGGACAACTGGTTGCCGTCCTGATGACGCGTTCGATCGAGGCGGTGACGGCGATGCTCGCGGTGCTCAAGGCCGGGGCAGCTTATGTGCCCCTCGATGCGAGCTTCCCGGCAACGCGGCTGCACGACATTCTCGAGGATTGCGGCGCCAGGCACGTGATCGTCCGCGACGATCGCCATCCGCCGCTATCCAATCCCGCCGCGGCCATCATCCGTCTCGACGAATTGCTGCGAAGCGGCAGTCCGAGCGCGGCTCTTGCGCAGCCGCAGCTGGAAGATCTCGCATACGTCATCTACACGTCGGGCTCGACCGGAAAGCCGAAGGGCGTGCGCGTCACCCATGGCGGGCTGGCGGATTATCTCGAGTGGGCGTCACGCCAATACGTCCGTGGCGAATGCCTCGCCTTCCCGCTCTTCACGTCGCTGGCGTTCGACCTGACGATCACCAGCTTGTACCTGCCGCTCATCACCGGGGGCACGCTCGAGATTTACGAAGAACCGCAAGGTCCGTTGGACACGTCATTGATCAGAGTGATCGAGGACAACCGCGTCGACGTCATCAAGCTGACGCCCTCTCACCTGTCGCTTCTTCAGCAGATGGACCTGTCCTCGTCCCGCATCCGCCGCATGATTGTCGGCGGCGAAAACCTGAGGACGAGCCTGGCCGCCCGAATCACCGCCCGCTTCGGAACCGACGTCGAGATTTACAACGAGTACGGCCCCACCGAAGCAGTCGTTGGCTGCATGATCCATCGTTACGACGCAGGAACTGATACCGGCCTGAGCGTGCCGATCGGCCGGCCTGCCGATCATGTTCGCCTTTCCGTGTTGACGGATGGCCTGTCTCCGGTGCCGGAAGGTGTGCCCGGCGAGCTGTGTATCTCCCGCTTCGGACTGGCTGCGGGCTATCACCGCCGCGAGGACGCGACCGCGCAACGATTCGTCGCCGACCCATTCCACGCCGGCGATCGCATGTACCGCACCGGCGACCTGGTCCGCTTCGTCGATCCCTTCACGCTCGAGTATCTCGGACGGATCGACCGTCAGATGAAAATCGCGGGATACCGTGTGGAGCCCGACGAAATCGAAGGGGCTCTGCTGACGCACGAAGCCGTACGGGAATGCGTGGTCACCAACCACCGTCTCGCGGCGGACCCGGCGATGGATCCATCCGCGATCCTCTACTGCGAACGCTGCGGGATTCCGTCGAATGTCCCGGGCGTGAGTTTCGACGCCGCGAACGTGTGCAGCGTGTGCCGCTCGTTCGAGTCCATCGAAGAGCGAGCCCGTTCGTACTTCGGCACCATGGACGACCTGAAGGCCATCTTTCGCGAGTCCGCGGCCCGCCACCAGGCCGAATACGACTGCCTGATGCTGTTGAGCGGCGGCAAGGACAGCACCTACGCGCTCTGCCAGCTGGTCGCCATGGGCCTGCGCGTCCATGCCTTCACTCTCGACAACGGATACATCTCGGATCAGGCGAAGGAGAACATCCGGAGGGTCGTCGCGACGCTCGGCGTCGAGCACGAGTTCGCGACGACGCCGGCGATGAATGCGATTTTCAGGGACAGCCTGACGCGTTTCAGCAACGTCTGCAACGGCTGCTTCAAGACGATCTACACGCTGGCCCTGGCCCGCGCCCGCGAGCGTGGTATCCCCATCATCGTCACCGGGCTTTCCCGCGGGCAGTTCTTCGAAACGCGACTGACGCCCGGTATCTTTCGTGACGGCCGCGTCAGTCCTGCTGAAGTCGATGCGGCAGTGCTCGCGGCCCGACGTGCGTATCACCGCGTCGACGATCAGGTCGCACGCTCGCTCGACGTGACCATGTTTCAGGACGACAAGATCTTCGAGGAGATCGCCTTCGTCGATTTCTATCGCTACTGCGATGCGAGCCTCGACGACATCCTCTCCTATCTGAAGGCTGCCGTCCCCTGGATGCGTCCCTCCGACACCGGGCGCTCGACGAATTGCCGCATCAACGAAGTCGGTATCTACGTGCACCAGAAGGAGCGCGGCTTTCACAACTACGCGCTGCCCTACAGCTGGGACGTGCGGATGGGGCTCAAGACTCGTCACGAAGCGATGGACGAACTGCGCGACGATCTGGACGTGGGAAACATCCGCAGGATCCTCTCGGAGGTCGGGTACGACGAGAACCGCCTGGCCGAGGCTTCGGAGAAGACCGCCCTGGCGACCTATTTCGTTGCGTCGCGTGAAGTCGCCGACGCCGAGCTGCGCCGTCATCTTGCGGAGAGACTGCCGGCCGCGCTGATTCCTCAGTACTTCAGACGCGTTGAGTCGATTCCCCTCACAGCGAACGGCAAGGTGGACCTGGCTGCGCTGTCCGCACGCGCCGTCTCGCTGCCCGCGCAGGTAGACGATGACCCGCCGGAGGGGGCTGCGCAGGAGCGGATCGCCGCGATCTGGCGCGACGTGCTGCGCATCGATCGCGTGGGGGCCCAGAGGAGCTTCTTCGAGCTCGGAGGCACGTCGCTGGCGGCCATGGAAACCATGCTGCGGATCTGCAACGAGTTCGACGTGGACCTGCCGCTGCAGACGTTGTTCCAGCGGCCCACGGTGGCATTGCTCGCCAGGGCGGTCGAAGAGAGGATCGTCGAAGAAATTGCCGGCCTGAGCGACGAGGAAGCGGCGCGGCTCGCGGCCGATCCGGACGTCACCACATGAGCGCGGATGAACTCGCGAATCGGGCAGCCGATCAGCTGTCGGAGAGCAAGCGCCGGCTGATCGAACAGCGACTTCAGGGCAAGGCGCGTGCGGCTGTCCCACGGATTGACGGAATCCCACCATCCAGCCGGAAAGGTCCCGCGCTGGCGTCGGTGGGCCAGCAGTGGATGTTCCTGGCCCATCAGGCCGCGCCGCACGCCGCCGCTCTCAACGTCACCAGCAGCTTCCGCGCGAAGGGCACGCTTGACGTCGACCTCGTCCAGACATGCGTGAATCGCGTTGTTGCCCGCCACGATGTTCTGCGCAGCAATTTCGTTTCGACCGCCAGCGCAGTCGAACGTGTCGTTCACGACGATCTGTCGATCGCCATCGACCGGGTTCGCTGCCGTGACGAGGATGACCTCCGCGCGCGGGCGGAAACGCTCGCCCGTCAACCCTTCGATCTTGGCAAGGGACCTCTTCTGCGTCTGCACTGGCTCGAAGCGCCAGGCGTCGACGGACTGCTCATGCTCGTGGTGGCCGATCTCGTCGCCGATCGATGGTCGCTCGGCATTTTCTGGAAGGAAGTCACGGCACTCTATCGAGAAGGCACCAGCGGTGAGCCGGCAACGCTCGCGGACGTCCCTGTACGCTTCGGCGATTTCGCGGACTGGCAACGAGCGTGGCTCGAGTCAGGTGCGCTCACCGAACAGTTGACGTACTGGCGCAATCGGCTCGCAGCACTACCGCCTCCCCTCCCCTTGCCGACCGATCGTCCGTTCCCGACGCGGATCACGCACGAGGGTCGGCTCGAGTCCGGGCATGTGAGCGAGGACATCGCGGCGCGTCTCACACAGTTCGCCGCCAGTCAGAATGCGTCGGTGTTCATGGCGCTTCTCGCTTGCTTTCAGATCCTGCTCCACCGGTATACCGGAACGCTCGACATCGTGATCGGATCGCCAATCGCCAACCGGCGTCGGAAGGAAACCGCCGGGCTCATCGGCTTCTTTCTCAGCACCGTCGCGCTGCGTACTCGCCTAAGCGGCCGCAGCACCGCTCGTGACGTGCTGCGCCTGACCAGGGAAGCCGTCCTCGAGGGGATCGAGCATCAGGACGCTCCGTTCGACCGCGTCGTCGAGGCGGTCCGGCCCGAACGCGTGCCCGGCAGGCATCCGATGTTCCAGGTGATGTTCGTGCACCAGACAGAGGCCGAAGCGCCGCGCGTGCTGGATTTCGGCGGCGTCGAGCTTCGACACGTCCAGGTCGAGACCGGCACGTCCAGATTCGACCTCACGTTGTTTGCCGCGGAGTCTGGGCGCGGCATCGAGACGATGATCGAGTACCGGACCGACGTTTTCTCGCGCGAAACCATCCAGCGGATGTTGGGGCACTACGGACAGCTCCTCGAGAGCATCCTCGCGGACCCGGACCGGCCGATTGCCGAGCTCGAGTTTCTCACCGCTGACGAGCGGAAACAGTTGCTGGTGGATTGGCAGGGTGCGCAGCGCTCGCTGGACCATGTCGCCGACGTCGTTGCGCAGATCGACGCCCGCGCGTCGGCGACGCCTGACGCTGACGCCGTCATCGGCGGTGGTCGGAGACTGAGCTACCGCCAGCTTGCGGCGACGAGCTCCGCGATCGCGCGGCAACTGCTGCGACTGGGAACCGGTCGTGACACGCCGGTCGCGCACTATGCTGGTCGGACGCCCGAGGCGATCGCTGCAATTGTGGGCATCATGAAGGCAGGCGCCGCGTATGTTCCCATCGATCCAGACTACCCGGAGCATCGCCGGCGCTTCATTGTGGCGAACACCAGTATCGACACGGCCGTCACGACGGCAGCGCGCCGCGCGGAGATCGGGGCGCTCGTCGAACGTACAGTCGTCGTCGACGATATCGCCGCCCTTGACGAGGATGACTCGACTCGTCCCGCGCCGGTCGACCAGCAACAGATCGCATATGTGATTCACACGTCCGGCTCGACAGGGGATCCCAAAGGCGTCGTCATTTCCCGGCGGAATCTCCGTTACTCGACAGAAGCCCGCGCGCTGTATTACGGCGCGGCTCCACAGCGATTCCTTCTGGTTCCGAGCTTCTCTTTCGACAGCTCGGTCGCGGTCATCTTCTGGACGCTGACGCAGGGCGGCGCACTCGTACTCGCCGACGCTGACGATCAGCGGGATCCGGCACGGCTTCGGCGGCTGATTCGCGAGCACGCTGTCACGGACCTGCTCTGCATCCCGGCGCTCTACCGCGAGATCCTGCGCCAGGAGGTCGGTGAGCTTCAAAGTCTGCAGCGGGTGATCGTCGCCGGCGAAGCCTGCACACCGGAGCTCGTCGCTCTTCACTTCGAACGCCTTCCCAGGACCTCGCTCTTCAACGAATACGGGCCGACAGAGGCTACCGTGTGGGCAACGGTTCACTCCTGTACCGCCGAAGACGGCGCGCGCGGAAGCATCGTACCCATCGGGCGACCCGTTCCGAATGCATCGGCTTTTGTGTTCGATTCGAACCAGCAGCCTCTCCCCGCGGGCATCGCGGGAGAGCTGTGGCTCGGCGGCGAAGGCATCGCGCGAGGCTACTACGGGCGTGACGACCTGACGCAGGAACGCTTCGTCGAGCGGACGCTGCCTCTCGTGGGACCATCGAGACTCTATCGCACCGGTGACCTCGCGCGGTGGCGTAGCAGCGGGCTCCTGGAGTTTCTCGGTCGAAATGACGAGCAGATCAAATTACGCGGCTACCGCATAGAGCCAGGAGAGATCGAATCCGCGCTCGAGGCGCATCCAGGCATTCAGCGCGCCGTCGTAGTGGCCACGCAGGTCCGCCTTCGATCGCGCAGCGAGGACGGAGGCGACGATGTGGCGACGCTCCTTCGAGAGATCGGACGGCCGGATTTCGAGGGCGCGTTGGCGGAGGTAGAAGCGCTCACGCCCGAGCAGGTGCAGTTGGCTCTGGGCGAAGCTCGCGACGCCGTCAGATCGCCCGCCGACCGCGCAGCGATCCGCGACCGTTTTCGTCTGGAGCTTCACGCCACGACGCCCGGCTTTATCGCCCCACCGCGCGAAGCGCAGCGAAACTGGCTGCTGGGCAAGACGATGGAAGAGTTCGCCGACGATCTGGAACATCTGGATGCCGTGGCGCGATCCCTCGTTCGTGGGTTCGACCATCAGATCGGGACCGACGTGCGCGATATCACGCAGGCCCGGCTGAGCGACCAGGAAATCATGGAGGACTGGCAGATTCCTCTCATGCACGCGATGGCGCGCCACGTGACCGCCACGCACGGCGACGTCCTCGAGATCGGTTTCGGCCGCGGAGTTTCTGCGGAGATCATCCAGCAAGCGGGCGTACGCTCGCACACGATCGTCGAACCGAACGACCACAGCGTGAGCCATTACTTCGCACCCTGGAGAGCGCGCCGCCCGGACATGGACATTCGCCTCTTCCACGCACGCTGGCAGGATGTCGACGACCAGCTGGGCCTCTTCGATGGCATTTTCTTCCACGCGTTCCCGATGAACGAGCAGGAGTTCGCGGACTACGTCCTGCGAAGCGTGACGTTCGCAGAGCATGCGTTCGCACCCATGGCCGCGCATCTCAGAAGCGGCGGCGTCTTCACGTACCTGACCACCGAGATCGACTCCCTGAGCCGCGGACACCAGCGTCGTCTCTTGCAGCACTTCCGCGAGATTTCGCTGCACGTCGAACCGCTGCGGGTGCCGGAAGACGTGAAAGACATGTGGTGGGCGCGCTCGATGGTCGTCGTCAAGGCGGTGAAGTGACATGTCCGGTGGTTCTGACATGCCCGTCAATCTCGAGCAGCGTCTCGACCGGCTGACCCCGGATCAGCGCGTGCTCCTGAAACGTCGTCTCACCCAGGACGCCCGGCAACGCTCGGAAGAATTCTCAGGTGACGCCGATACTCGGTTGGTTGCGTACGTCGTCGCCAACCCCGGCGTCGAGCCTCCCGCGTCTGAGGACCTGCGGCGCTTTCTATCGCAGCGGCTGCCGTCGCACCTGATCCCGTCGCGGTTCACCGCGCTGGACGCGTTGCCGTTCCTGCCAAACGGCAAGATCGATCGCGCGGCGCTCGCAGCCCGGCGCGACGCTCCGCCGAAACGTGACGCGCCTCAGGGAACGAAGAGCAAGATTGAACGGCAGCTGATGTTGATCTGGAGCGACCTGCTCGACGTGATCGAGATCGGTCGCGACGACAACTTTTTCGAGCTGGGCGGGCATTCGCTCCTCCTCCCACGGCTCGTGGACCGCATCCAGCGTGACTTCGGGTTTGCGCTGCCGCTGGGAGCCGTGTTCGAGGCACCGACGGTCACAGCGCTCGCCGAGATCATTCACTCGCGCAGCCCCACGCAGGCCTGGCGATCGCTCGTGGGTATCCGCGAGACAGGACGCAGACCGCCGCTGTATCTCGTGCATGGGTTAGGTGGCGAGATCGGGTACTTCTACAACCTCGCCGGATATCTGAATCCCGATCAGCCTGTGTTCGGCCTCCAGGCGCCGATGGAGCCGTTTACCGAGCTCGAAGCGATGGCGTCGCAGTATCTCGCGGAGGTTCGCCGCAATCAACCACATGGTCCATATCTGCTCGGCGGGTATTGTGTCGGCGGGTGTGTGGCCTTCGAGATGGCCCAACAACTAACCGAAGCCGGGGAATCTGTTCAGCTGCTCGCCATCATCGATGCGGTGACACCCAATCTGCAGCCGGTGACACCTCCGCTTGGTCAGCGCATGAGACGGTGGGTTCGAAAGCATCCGCGCGAGATCGCGCCGGCCCTGAAGCGTAAGGTCACGGAATGGCTTTCCGATCGCAGACCGCCGGCGCCAGACAGCGAGGTGCCGCAATGGTACGGCGTTCCGCCCGCCTTCCATGAAATGGCCACCCGTCACTACCGTGCGGTGCTCGGCTACGCACCGCGGCCCTACCACGGCGACGTCTGGCTGTTCCGAAGCGAGGACGACAGATACCGCCATGACCTGGGCTGGTCGGCGCTCGTCAAAGGCAAGCTCGAAGTCGCCATGATTCCCGGTCGCCATTCGGATGTTCTGAAGGAACCTCACCTCGCGCGCATGGCGCGGCAACTGTCAACCGTGCTCGATGCGCTCGCCGCATCGAAAGGATGACGCGGGACTGTCCAACTCCCGACGTTATGTGTTTAGCGGTTGCGCCGGAGCATATCGGGCCACGGCGCCTCGGCCTACGCGCGGAAAAATGCACCTCCGGCGATGGACTTACGAAGCCCGCTTCGGCTTGGGTGGCCCGAGCGCCGGTGCACAATCAGTTGGGCAACCGGGTGATCCGCGCGTCAGTGGCGAATCGGTGCCTTCGCGGCAGGCAGCGCCTGCGGTGCATTTTTCGAACTGACGCCCCGCGCTGGCCGCATCGCGCCGCGGCCCGACATGCTCCGCCGCAACCCGCTAAACCTCCCCGGTGTCGATCGGCTGAGGTCCTTTGGGAGTCCGACGTCGCCGACTGCACTCGCAGCGATCACGACAGCCGCAACGTTCGCGACGTCACGTTTTGCCGTCGTGTTCGTCGTGGTCGTCGCGATCGTTCCATGGATTCGTTGGGACGTATCGTCGCTAATGACCATGCGGCTGAACGTCCGCGCTCGTCACACGTGCAGTGCTCGGCACGCACCGCGACTGATTCCCGGTCGCCATTCGGATGTTCTGAAGCGAACCTCAGCCTCGCGCGCATGGGCGCGGCACTCGTCAAACGTATCTCGATGCGCTCGCCACGCGTCAAACTCACCCAACTCCAACTCCCAAAATGTCACGGAGTCGATCGGCTGAGAGTGCTTGGTACTGAGAGCTGTGGTTAGCGGGATTGCGCCGGAGCACGTCGGGCCACGGCGCGATGCGGCCAGCGCGGGGCGTCAGTTCGAAAAATGCACCGCAGGCGCACCGATCCGCGGAGGCGCCGATTCGCCACCGGCGCGCGGATCACCCGTCGGCCCAACTGATTGGGCACCGGCGCTCCGGATTGCCCGAGCCGGAGCGGCCATCGTCAGGCCATCGCCGGAGGTGCATTTTTCGACCGCGCGCTGGCCGAGGCGCCGTGGCCCGACATGCTTCGCCGCAACCCGCTAAAACGTCCCCGGTGTCGATCGGCTGAGGTCCTTTGGGAGTGCGACGTCGCCGACTGCACTCGCAGCCATCACAACAGCCGCGACTTTCGCGACGTCAAGTTTTTGCCGTCGTGTTCGTCGTGGTCGTCGCGATCGTTCCAGGAATTCGTTGGGACGTAGGGAATTGTCGGTGGCGAACCTCGCGCCTTCTAGAACGACCACTGCAGGCCGAAACGAACCGAGCGCGGCAACGCCGGATGGGTGTGCACGTCCTCGATGCCGTCAGCCGGCTCGCCGGTCAGCCGCGACGCATAGAAGTAGTCGATGTCCGAGACCTCGGCGTCGAAGATGTTGAACAGCTCGAGTACCAGGCGCGCTCTGGTGGACACGCGATACCCGATCTCTCCATTCCACAGCGTCGTGCTCGCGGACTTGACGCTGGCGTCTTCAATGAGCGGACGCGGGCCGAAGTGGCGGACGCGGATGCTGCCGAACAACCGTGATTGGGGTTCCACGGTGACGCCCGCTGAGATCACGCGGTCGAGCGCGCCCGGGATGTGGTCGCCGGCAGGATCGTCATCGCGAAAACGCGCACGGGTGAACGCGAGATCGGCGTCGAGCGTCAGCCACTGCTTGATCCGCGCGTAGTTCGTCCATTCCAGTCCGACCCGCCTGCTCGGGCGCCCGGCCTCCGTCGTTCCCGCATCTCCGACGAAGAGCAACTCCGAGTCGAGATCGAGGTACCAGAAAGCCACCGTCGATTGAAGGCCGCGGATCCGGACCGTGCGCAGGCCGACTTCTCCGCCGCGCGCGCGAACGAGCGGGGTCACGCGATCGGCCGGATCGCCGGTGACTGGATCCACCCGAATCACGGTGCCGCGGGCGTCGTTGCTGTGGAAGCCGGTGCCGGCATTGACGTATACCTCGGACCCGTTCCACGGCCCGAACACGACGCCCACTTTCGGACTGACGAGACCGGAGGTCCCGTCACCCGAGTTCAACGGATTGTCCGAATCGACCGAGAACTGATAGCCATCGGCGCGCAGTCCGACCATCGTGCGCAGCATGCGCGTCCACTCGATTTCCGTTTGCGCGTAGACGCCGGCCATCGTCTGACCCACTTCATCTTCGCGAGTCGTCGAGAGCCGCGCACGTCCTTGCGTGCGATACAGGCCTACGGGATCGAGCCAGTCGCGCCGCACCTGCACGCCGACGGCACTTTCAGTGTGCCGATCGAAGAAGTGGCCCAAACGACGATAGGTCACGCGTCCGCCGACAGCCACTCGTCGCTCCGCCTGCTCGAACTGATCGCCGCGTTCGGGGTCATCGAGAAAGTAGGTGAAGTTCGAGAACAGGTTGAGGCTGTTGCGCAGGACGAATCCGGTGGCGCGAACCGACGACGGTCCGGAAGAACGCTGCAATTCGACAGCAACGCTCTGCCGGTTGGCCTTGCCGCCGTCTGTTGAATCGAGGTTGCCGAAGCGCGAAATGAGGCCGCTGGTGATCGCGCGTTCCGCGACCTGGTCGGTCGAATCCCAATCGGCCCAGTAGCCCATTCCCGTGACCGAAAAGCCGTTGCGGTTGTCGCCGCGACTGAAACGAAGCACACCATTCAGCTTCTGATAGTCGTCGGGTCGCACCCATGGTCCGTCGTTGAGATTGGCCTCGATCGCCCCGAGCAGATAACCGCCGCCAACTCGAGGCGAGGCAGCGCCGAAGAAACGCATCCATCCGTCGTTGCCCCCGCTCAGTTGAACCGAGGGATGCTCGAGTTGGTTCACGTAGTTCACGTTCGCGGCGCCCGCCGCCGAGAAGTCGCCTTCGTCCGCGAAGTACGGACCCTTCTTGAACTGGACGCCGCTGACGAGCTCGGGGATCAGAAAACTGATGTCGGCATAGCCGTGCGCGTGGGCGCCCGTCGGCGTGTTCACCGGAACGCCGGCAACGGTTGTCGAAAAGTCGGTGCCGTGATCGAGGTTGAAGCCGCGAAGGTAGTACTGATTCGCCTTGCCCTCGCCACTATGCTGGCTGATGATCATGCCGGGCACGGTCTCGAGCACTTCACCCGACCGCATCATCGGTCGGGCGTCGAGCTGCGCGGCGGTGATGGCGCCCTGGCTGGCGGAGCCCGCGATGCCCACGAGGTTCTCCGCGGGATTCTCGACCTCGGCGATGTTTCTGAACGTGCGGGCGCCGGTGACGACGACGTCGGCGTTCAGCGAGAGGGTCATGGCGATGTCGGCCGTCACCGATTGGCCGGCGGTGACGGCGACAGTGCGTCTGATCACGCTGAAATTCAGCAGGCGCCCGATCAGCTCCGCGGGACCAGCCGGCACGTTGTCGAACCGATAGCTCCCGTCCTGATCGGTCGTCGTCGTGCCCAGCTCGTGATCGTTGACGAAAAGATCGATCCTGACGCCGGGGAGCACCGCGCCCGTCTGGTCGAGGACGCGCCCGATGATACGACCGGATGCCTGCGCCCAGGCCGTGGTGGGACCCGCCAGTAACAGACCGGCGATGAACGCTGCTATTCTGAGTTTCCCCCGACCGATGCTGATCGTCACGCGAGAGGGTGAGTCTAGATGAGCGGTCGCCCAGATCCGGTGCGGCATGTTGTCGCATGGCTCACGGTCGTTCGTTGGGTGACGTGCGTCGCGTTGTGGGCAGTCCTCGTGGCGGTGTGGTCGTTGCGGCATCTCGATCTTTCGCTACGTGCCGTCGCGCCGTTTGGATTAGCTGCGGCAATTTGTCGCACCCTCGTGCTCGTGCTGCATCAGCGAGGCCGGCCGGTGCCGCGGCCCCTCCAGGGACTGGCCTGGTGTGCGGACGCCGCACTGCTCACCGGACTGCTGGACATCACCGGCGGGCCGTTCAATCCCTTCATCGTGATGTTCGTAACCTACGTGTGGCTGGCGGCCGTCACCGTCTCGCCGCCATGGGCCGTGCTGGTGACGGTGGTCTCGGCGATCGGGTTCGCGTGGCTCGTCGTCGATCACGTGCAGGCGGAGTCGGTCGCGCACCACCGCCTCAACGACTTTCCGGCGCACCTCTTCACGATGTGGTTCGCCGGCGCGGCGATTGCTGAGCTCGTGGCGCACTACGTGTCGCGCGCGCGTGCGGCGCTTGCGCAACGGCAGCAGGAGCTCGACGACGCGCGTGAGCGGGCACTGCGCAGCGAGCACCTCGCCTCGCTGGCCACTCTCGCCGCCGGCGCGGCACACGAGCTGTCGACGCCGCTGGCGACGATCGCCGTCGCGTCCCGCGAGCTCGAACGCCAGGCGCAGCGACTCTCCGAGACGCTTCCCCTCGTCGAACCGCTGAAAGAGGACGCCCGGCTGATACGCACCGAGGTGGATCGCTGTCAGGTGATCCTGGACACGATGAGCGGCCGCGCGTCTGAGGGTGTCGCATCCGCGGCTGATCCGCTTCCTGCGGATGCCATCGCCAATCTGGTTCGCAGTCGCTTGTCGGACGAGCATCGCTCCCGCCTGCGGGTGAGCATCGAATCGGGAGCGCCAGTCCCGGCGGCGCCAGGTGCCGCGATGGTGCAGGCGATATCGTCGCTGCTGAGAAACGCGTTCGACGCCAGCGACCCCACGTCGGACGTCTCGCTCCGTTTCGAGCAGCGTGGCGGCATGGTGCGGATCGAAGTGCGCGACCGCGGCGCGGGCATGTCGCCGGAGGTGCTGCGCCGCGCCGGCGAGCCGTTCTACACGACCAAGCCGGCAGGCCATGGGATGGGGCTCGGATTGTTCCTGACCCGCACCTTTGCCGAACGGTCGGGAGGCGCGCTCTACTTCGACACCGCAGATGGCACCACCGCGGTGCTCGAGATTCCGGCCGTGCCCGGCAAGGAGGCCGCTCTCGCATGACCACCGACGGCCACACACTGTTGATCGTCGAAGACGACGACCCGCTCCGCGAGCGCCTCGTGCGCGCGATGCGCGATCGCGGTTACGAAGCGGTTGGGGCCGCCGACCGCGCGTCGGCGATCGAACTGGCGCGCCAGGAGAGCCCGGAGCTGGCGCTCGTGGATCTGCGCCTCCCCGACGACTCAGGCCTCACCGTCGTCCGCGAGCTGAAAGAGCTCGACCCCTCCACCGTCGTCGTCGTGCTGACCGGATACGGCAGCATCGCGACCGCTGTCGAATCGATCAAACTGGGTGCTGCGAGCTACCTGACCAAACCCGCCGACGCCGATCAGATCGTGGCGGCATTCGCCGGCACGCAGCCGGGCGAGAACGCAGAAGTGCCATCGTTGGCCCGGGTCGAATGGGAGCATATCCAGCGGGTGCTCACCGATTGCGGCGGCAACGTGTCGCGCGCCGCCCGCGCGCTCGGCATTCACCGCCGATCGTTGCAGCGCAAGCTGTCGAAGTACCCCGCTGCGCGGTGAACGGTGTCCGGATCGGATTACCTGGTTTGGTCCGATGAGGAGTACGTCTGCTCTTCAGGGCAGGCGTGTTCGGCGACGGCAGCCGAGCGCGGGAGCCGGACGACGAACGTGGCTCCTTGCCCGAGGCCGGCGCTCGTGGCGCTGATGCTGCCGCCATGCAGCTCCACCAGATGCCTGCTCACCGCGAGGCCGATCCCCAGCCCGCCGTGGGAGCGCGACGTCGACGGCTCGGCCTGGCGGAATCGGTCGAAGACGTGTGGGAGGAACTCTGGCGCGATCCCGACGCCCGTGTCGGTGATGCTCACCTCGGCGCAGTCATCTGTGGCGCGGGCATCTATCGTCACCCGGCCGCCGGCCGTCGTGAACTTCGCCGCGTTCGACAGCAGGTTCAGCATGATCTGCTGAACGCGCCCGCGGTCCGCCTCGATGGGCAAGTCTTCATCCAACGTCGAAACCACCGTGAGGCCGCACGCCAGGAATGTCGGCCGGAGAGACTCGATCAGATCGACGAGCAACACGCGCAGATCGAACGTGTCCATCACCAGATCGGTCTTGCCGGCGATGATGCGCGAGAGTTCCAGAATGTCGCCGACGATCTGCGCCTGCGCCTGCGTGTTCCGCTGAATCGCCTGGAGCGCCCTGGCGGTCAGCTTCTGGTCGGGCTTCCCCACTTCGAGCATCCGCGACCATCCGAGCACGGCGTTCAGCGGCGTCCGCAGCTCGTGCGAGAGCGTGGCGAGGAACTGGTCCTTCAGGCGGTTGGCGTCCTGCGCCTCGCGGTACAAGCGCGCGTTCTCCAGCGCGAGTGTCGCCCGGCTTGCGAGCGCTTCCGCGATATCCAGCTCTCGCTGTCCGAGCGCCCGGCTCGACTCCGACGTCGTCACCAGGCTGATCACCCCGACAACGCGATCGCCTCTCGTCATCGGTACCAACAGCGCCGACCGCAACTCCATCTCGCGAAGCACCTCGAGGTGTTCGGGCGTGTGGGCCGCGGCGACGAGCATGTCGTCCGTGATGTGTTCGACGAGCTGTGACCGGCGCGTCCGGATGACCTCGGCGATCCCGGTCCCTTCGTTCGGGTCCGGCGGGAACCGCGCCGCCAGCATCTCCGCCTTGCGGACCTTGTCCGCGTTCACGTGAGCGACGACGAGCGGCTCCCACGGTCCGCTTTCGCGGGCAACGTGGACGACGCACCAGTCGGCGAGGTGCGGGACCGCCAGGTGAGCGATCTGCGCGAGCGTGGCCTCGACATCGAGCGTCCCCGCGAGCATGGTGCCCGCATCCGCCAGGAACCGCGCCTGATGTTCAGACGCTCTTTGCGCCTCGTAGAGATCCGTGATGTGCAGCGCGGAGGCAGCGATGTTGGCGAGCGCCGCCGCGACACGGAGGTCGACTTCGTCGAAACGGCCAGGTGTGCGCGCGTAGAAGACCACCGATCCGGAGTCCGCGCCGCCGATGCGCAACGGGGCGACCAGCATCGAGGCCAGACCTTCGGCGCGATACGCGTCGCGCCTCGCCTCGGTGATCGGGTCGGCAAACACATCGTCGATCGCGAAGGGGCCGTCGAAGCGCACAGGCGAGTTGGCTGGCGGCAGCGCCTTCGAACGCCCGACGAACTCGTCCGAGAGTCCGCGCTGCGAGGTGATGCTCCACCGCCCGCCGTCCATCCTCCACATCGCCGCGGCGTCCGCGCCGTGCACCAGCTGCACCGCGAGGTCGACGATCGCATCGGTCAGCTGCGTGCGGTCGAGCGTGCTGAGCAGCCGGCCCGTCGCCGCCGTCAGCAGCGTGAGCCGTTGCTCGAGCTGTGCGTAGCGTTTCAGCGCATCGTCGGTTTCGCTCTGCTGGCGCTTCGCCGCCTCCGCCGCGAGCCGCTGCTCCGTGATGTCCCGCTGCGTTCCCCACGCGCGGAGCAAGCGGTTCCCTTCCACGATTCCATTCAGATTGTTCAGGAAGAACTTCGGCCGGCCATGGCGATCGCGCTCGTGCGACTCGATGTCGACGAGGCGATATCCCGATTCGACGAACCGGGTGAGGTACTCGACGTTCTCGGGATCCTCGGAGGGCATCAGCTCCGTCAGCCTGGTGCCAATGATTTCCTGCGGCGCCGCAAATCCGTACATCCGCGCCATCGCCTCGTTGCACTCGGCCAGCCAGGCGCCTTCGAACATGCGCCTGACTTGCTCGTTGACCGGCAGCGATGTGTCCAGAGGCGTATCGATCTCGAAACGCCAGATAGCCTCGGAGCTGTTCCGCACGAAGGCGCGATATCTCTCCTCGCTCGTGAGGAGGGTTGTGATGTCGAGAGGCTGCTCGTTCCCGGGATCTGAGGACATCGTGGTGCTATCGGTTGCCAGAGCGTGGCTCGAACGAGTGTACGCCGTTCTGACCTGGGCTGAGCAAAGGACAACATGTTGAGCTTCAGCACTTCGCCAGACGGGCGAACGGCCCGCCTCCGCCGAGGCTACGGCGTGGTCTCGCCGAAGTTCGCGAGCCATCCAGCGGGCGAACGTAGGCGGACCGACACGACTCAAGCTACCAGACGGTGTTGTGGCGTGCGGGACGCCGCCGCGCAGCACCGGTCATGCGTTCGCCTGCGGGCGCCGCTCCGCGTTCCGGGAAAGTGGTCGCATCTCATACGCTCGCTGCGCTCGAAGCCGCGGCGAGTAAGGGATGCGGCTTGGACGACATCTGACAGGCGCACTGATGCGCCTGGGGTTGTGCGGGAGGCGTGGATCACAGGGCCCGGACTCGCCGCGAGGAATCGATGCGCCCACTTTCCGGCTTCGCAGCGCGCGTCGGAACGCTCCGCACTGCGCCCTCCGGCGAACGCATGACCGGTGCTGCGCGGCGGCGGACCACTATTCGCAGGTCTCCGCGCCGCTCGACTGCCGTGTCGGGCGTTCGCGACGGAAACGCTGCGGAGCAGGCCGTCACATCACGAAAACTGCTGCGCCCGGCTACGTCGTCAGAACGCGCCGCGCGACCATTAAGGCTCGCGCGGCCGCGTTCTGACGACGCTAAGCCGGCGCAGCAGTTTTCCGGCCTGCGGAGCGGTTTCCGTAGCGAACGCCCGACTCGGCACGCGCGACACCGCCAAGAACTTCGCGGGCTCACCGACTCACGAGCTGGTCTAGGTGCCGGATCAGATGTTGCTGCATCCTGCTCGGAGGTGATCCGTGGCCAACAACGACCCAGCCGATCGAAAGGCTGACACGAGCGACTACTCGGCGACGAAAGCCCCTGAGAACCGTGAGCACGTAGAGTCGCAAGCGCCGCCAAAGGACTCACACATTGCTGCCCGGCGGACCTCACCGAGCGACCGCTGAGATCGGCATGCAGGAGCTCAACCGCGAGGACGTGCCGACCGAAGCCGACAAGCGAAACATTGCGCCGCCCGCATCAAACGACATCACCGACAAGCGTCCTTGATGCGCGTTCGACGCTGACTCACTCCTGTTCTTTGTGCCAGTATCGGCCTCAGGCGACGGCTCGCGTCCGAACGCGCCCGCGACTTTTCGTGACGACGGCGTGGATCGGTCCGGGTAGCGGCTCCCCTGTTCTTTCTGCGCAATCGACCGAACTCCTGCCTTGTGCGACGTATGACGATCGCGCGAGTCCGTCAGCGGATCTTCTCCGACCCGTCCAGCCGCATCCTGAGGTGGCGGCGATCCGACCTGTAATGACGGAAAAGAGGCGCGTTCTTTCAATTCTTCTTTCGCAGATTCGCGGTTGCTGATGCCGGGCGTGTTCGTGATCTCGCGATCGCGTTTGCTTCCTGGGGCCATGGTCACCTCACTCGATCGCATGAATTACGGTCGTAGGCGCACCCCAGCTGACAGAGAGGCCGAGGGATCTCGTCCGTAACCCATGCGGTTCACGAATTGAGTAGCAATCCCCACGCCGCGGCTGCGAACGAGGACGAGGTGCGGCCAGCGGATTGCAGAGTCAGTGCGAGCGAACAGGAGGGACTCAATGACTTTTGAACGTCGGCCTGATGGAACTACCCATGGCGGCCAGGAGCCGCCAGACGACGAGCAGGATCGACCTGAGCAGAACGCGACGTATGACGCGGTCGTGCGTGGAGGAGAAGCGGCATCTACACTCGATGAGGACTACGTTTCCTCGCCGGACAACCTGGAGTCGGAACCTGCCGGTGAGGATCCTGACGATCGTGCCGCGCGGGACGCCGCGGCGGACGTGCGGCGGCGGGAGCGGTCGGCGGGATAGGCAATCTGAAGACGAATCGGGCTGTCATCTCCCGCTCGTCACAAATGAGATGACGGGAGAAACGCCTCAGCTATAGTCCGCGGGTGAGTTCGGCGGGCCGATGGCTGATTGCGATTGCCTTTCTCGCGTCGTTCGCGTCACAAAGGAACGCCGCGGTCTCGAGCACCACGGTTTTCGGACCTTCGATTGCGGTCATGCTTCTCAGCACGTTTGGCAACGCTGTCCGCAACGAGTCGTTTCGGCGCGATTGACCTTCGAAAATGGTTGCCCTCGGGTCGCAGGCGGCGTATCTTCAGTCTCTTCCTTTAGAGGGCACACCGTTGATATCAGCAGCACTGTTTGCGGCAGCCGTTGCGCTGGCGATGATCCTCGCCGGCATGTTCGCGGCGTCACGACGGTCGACGCCCAGTTCAGAGAATCTTGGCACCGTCAGCGATCGATGGCTGGCCGTGCATCGTACGGAACACCGATGACCATCTCCCCGCAAGCCTTTGGGCGGCGCCTGCAACTGGCCCGCGAGCGCCTCGGCATCCCGATCGAGGCGATTGCAGAATCGACAAAAATCAAGCGGTCCCTCCTCAGCCGATCTCGAGCGCGGCGACGTCTCGAAATGGCCGCTCGGCATCTACCGCCGCGCGTTCGTTCGTGAATACGCGGCCACCATCGGACTGCCCGCCGACGACATCGTTTCAGAGTTCGTCGAGCTCTTTCCGGAGGAAGGCGCGCCGCCCACCGCGCGCGCCGGGCTCACGCCCCGGCCACGCGAACTGCGATTGACGATGGCTTCTAACCCGAATCAGGCAGCCATCGGCGCGCTGGGGAGGCTCGCCGTCGCGATCGTCGAGCTCAGTGTGGTCCTGGGTCTGGGATGGGTGGTGGCGCGGTTCAGCGGGTGGGGGTTCTGGAGCGTCAGTGGCGCGATTGCGTTGGTGTATTACCCTCTCGCCGCGGTGTGCACTACTCGTGTGCTGGCGTTCGGGTTGCCGGCGCTGTTCGTTTCGTCAGGTGGTCCGTCACTTCGTGAGTTGATCCAGCTCGCGCTTCATCGGACGCCAGTTCAGAGCGCCGATAAGTAGGTGGCGTGAGGAGCGGAATTACCGCGAGTCCCTCGCTGACTACCCTCCTCGGCGTCGTCCGGGTGGATAGTGGTTTGTGGGTCAGGTGTGGCGGACGCCGCGGGTCGAGTAGTGTGGGATAATTGCCGGGTCGGGGCGTAGCGCAGCCTGGTAGCGCACCTGCCTTGGGCGCAGGGGGTCGCTGGTTCGAATCCAGTCGCCCCGACCACTTTTCGCCGGGGTAACACCGGGGTAACGCGGCGAACGCTTATCACGTGTGTCGATGCCCATCCGCGACGTAAAAGACGCGGTGAGCACGTTCAGCGCGCGATCTACGCTTCGCCACGATCCGCGTCAATCAGTTCGGCAACGTGCCTCGGGAGAGCCGGATGTCCGGCCAATCCTCGGTGGGTCGCCGGCTAGGGGTCCTCACGGGGTCGTCGTTCGAGTTTCTCGGCGCACGCCGCACGGCCTTGATCGAACCGTCCCAAGCCAAAAAAGATCTACCAGCCGACGAAATGCCGCGATTAGACGGCTGTTGACCCATCGAAAACGGGCAAGTACGCTGACACCAGGCGGGCAGATCGTCTAAGCAGGAAAGACATCCCTCTCTAGGACGACGTGAGCGCGCGGGCTCGCGTCCTGCTGCAGAGGGAGTTGCGGGTTCGATTCCCGCTCGGTCCACCAACAGCATCAGCACTGCGAGACAATTCAATGACGGCGGCAGTGGCGTGGGTTCGCACAATCCATTCCTGCGAAGAGCTCATTTTCGCAGCGGATAGCCGCTTATCCGGAGGTGCTCGAACCTTTGACTACTGCGCGAAGATTGTGACCCTACCGCGCTCCGATTGCGCGATTGCTTTCGCTGGCCAGACGGACAACGCCTATCCGATGATGCATCAGCTCGCGTTAGCGATCGACGCCTTCGGACCGCTGAGAGACCGCGCGATGGACATTCGCCAGGTGCGAACCCACGCGATCAGAATTTTCGACAGCATGGCATCGTCGATCAGAAGCGATTTCGAATCTGAGCGCGTCCCCGACGGTGTCTCTTTCTTGTTCGGTGGGTATTCTTGGGTGGACAAGCGATTCTTCATCTGGAATATCCACTTCTCCAAGGAACGTGAGGGTTTCGTTGCGACTGCCGCCGTCCAATTGGCGACGAATCGCGGGGCCGGCAAGGTGTTCATCGCGGGGCCGGACCGCGTGGCCGAAAGCAGTAGTAGATCTCTCGGCGCGGTGTGTTTCGCCGGAGATCAGGGCCCGGAGGCTTCACGTCGCCTGCTTTCGATGATGACTTCACGGTATGCGGCAGACGCTTCGCTGTTCGAGACAGGGCATCTGGACTGGGAACCATTCGAGGTTGTGTTCGGGATGCTTCAGGATCCAAAGAAATCGCACACGATTGGTGGTGCGCCGCAGCTCGTAAAAGTATATCAGCACATGAATACGCAACCGTTCGCCGTCAACTGGCCTGTTGGCGGCGGACATCAAGTATTTCTTCAGGGACGACCGCTGCTTGGTTACGAGAACGTTGATTTGTGGATCATGGATCCAGAGACGCTCAGGACAGCCCGATTCGGAAGGAACAATCGTGCTGTGGGTTCTGCCGAGCCGTTAGCTGCAGGCGCCGCGTCGCCGCCCGAAGGATGAACGATGCTCCCACTCTCGACAACCCGTGCACTCTCAACGCATCGTTCGCAGGGGCTCCGAAAATACAATCGCTCAGTATGAGCACCCTTTCGTTCAGGCGATGACCAGCACCAATGGGACAATGGCCATCAGCAGGTCGAAACGGGGCCCGCGTTTCGCTTCCGGCAGAACGTAGGGCTACATGCGCACGGACTCCCGAATCGAATCAGGAGGGCCCGGAGCTGGCCCTAAGACTTCCTCAAATGGATACGACGCTCGCAACTGAGATGATCGCGCTGATTCGCGAGGAGCGGACTCGAAGAGTCAATGCCTTGCGGTCCGAAGATCCGGATTATGCCTCGATCGGTGGCTCTTCACCGACGAGCCCTTCATCAATGAGTTGTCCCTGATGCTACTCGTCTCTATACGGCATCAACTGGAACGAGAGCTGGTTCGGCTAGCTGCAAGAGCTAGCGGGAACGCCGAAGAAATTGGCGGAGATGAATATCGTGACCGTGTCGAACAGGAACGAGAGCGTCTTCACAGCAAGGACGGCTGGAAGAGACTGATCGCCAAACTGAATCTGGCGTCGTTTCCAGAGTGGCACACTTCTTTGAAGACGCTTCAGCTCTTGGCAAACAACTATAAGCATGACATCTCGTCCAGCGTTGGCGGTGATCTTCTCGAACACCTCAACCTCGACCCGATCGTGAGCCACTCCCCCACAGTCAGGTACGCATCACTGCCAGAAAGCCATCATTTCCGCGAAGCTCTCGCCGTGTCGTTGAATCTGCAAGCCGATGCCGACTACGCAGCGATAGCGGAAGAATTCTTGTCACAGGCCAGTCGCTTCCTCGCTAAGGTCGAAAAGCAGCCTGGACTGGACACAGTCAAGTGGGGACCAGTGTCCCTGACCGATTTCGTTGGATAGAGAATGTTCGTCATCAGTCAGCGGCGACTATTCGGACTCGTCCAATGAAGCGCCAGAAGAACCGAGCTCCTCGGCAAGAAACCTCCAGTCCGCGGAAGCTCGGATGCCCGATACCGAGCACGCATAGCCGCTTACAGCAGGCACATCGCTTATGGCACCAAGCCGCGGACTCCTACACTTGATCCGTTGGGCTTTCGGGCCAATCTCAATTCGACGCTGGAGTCGTTTCGGAGCGTGACCTGGGTTCTTCAGAATGAGCGCCGGGCGATCGAAGGATTCAAGGAGTGGTATGAGGGCTGGCGAAGAGCGGATGCGCAACGACCCGATCATGCGCTGGCTGGTTGAAGCCCGTAATAAGGTGATCAAGCAAGGCGAGCTTCAGGCTCGCAGGACCTGCTCGAGCGACAATTCGCTCGTTACGACGACCATGCCATCCTCGAGCTGGAAGTCTCGCCGATCGCCGAGACGCAGATGATCGCCGCCGATATCGCGAAGAATCGTCTGTCCCAGTTGCCGCCGCAAATCAGGAGCGGCGCCTTTTTGACAGTTGAACGACGGTGGGTTGTAGAGGATCTACCGGACCACGAACTGCTTGAGGCACTGAGCCACTGCTATGGAGTGCTCAGTCAGGTCGTCGCTGAGGCACACGAACGAGCTAATGCCAGATTTGTTGTGTGCGACGCGAATACTGGGGAGGTGAACATACCGACCAAGCACCTAGGCGGCAAACTGCCGTGCATGGTATTGGACCGCGATCATCGAACTGTTCTGGTTTCGCTCGCCTCGGTAAGCTGTGACTCCATACAACGAATTCGTCAAGTCGATCCCGACGAGGGCGACAAGGTGGCCAAGCGTTATGGCCTCACACGTAAGTCCAAAGAACACCAAGAATCTCGCGGCGAGACAACTCCTGACGATCTCGCACGAACCCTACTCCACGCAGCCCAGAAGATGTTGGCGAAAGACAAGCGACTGCTATCCATGGCTTGGGTGCGCCGTGCAGATGGGCAATGGATGCCACATGCGCTACAACCGCCTGAGGACGATGCTGACAAGGCTATCCTGATGTACCTGCTGGCGCGTCACGTGGAGCGCGACGGCGCAACTGCCGTCGTGCACATTGGTGAGGTATGGATTGGAACTCGAGAAAGCGCAGCGAAAGGCATTCGGCCCACCGATGCACCGGATCGCAGTGAAGGAATTCTGGCAACGATTCTTGTGGAGGGTGAGCCCCCTCGCGCTCTAGCCGTGCGGTTCAGCCGGTCGCTCTTTGGCAAAATCACCTTCGGGGAGGTCGACGAGATTCGAAATCCCCGCCGAACTTGGGTCTGTCGCACCGATTCTGAGAGCCTGGCGCCGGCGGAAAAAGCCCGACGGCGACCCACTTGGAGGCCGGCCCGACAATGTTCATCACGACGATTCCACATCATCGTGAAATCCCTTGCCGGTGGCGCCGAATCCTGAATCTATCGGCCTTCCGCCGTAGCCGCTCACCGAGTCCCGTCAACGTCATTACCTGAAGCCGCTTCGCGGTCTTGATGATTCGGGCTGAGGATTCAGCGCCGCCTCATACGGTAGAGTCCCCGCTCAGCTGCGCGCGCCGTTTTGGCGATGCCGCTCAAGGTTCGAGAGACAAGGGGGACGTTCTTCAGTAGCGAAAGGATCAGACCGATAATCGTCAAGTCCTCAGGCTGCTGAAATAGTGACTGTTAAAGGGATCGACACGGTGATCGCCTCGTACTACCATGCTCCCACTTGTCCTGAAGGGAGCGACACGATGCGCGGATCTGACGAGCAGCCCGGTTATCTGTTTAGTTACGTCTCGGCGGAAGCCCGGGTGCCCGAGGATCATCCGCTCCGACCGGTTCGCGCGATTGTGGATGCCGCCTTGCGGCAGCTGTCGCCGCGGTTCGACACGCTGTATGTCAAGTTTGGGCGTCCGTCGATTGCGCCGGAGAAGTTGCTGCGCGCCTTGCTGCTGCAGGTGCTCTACACGATCCGGAGCGAGCGGCAGCTGGTCGAGCAGTTGCAATACAACCTGCTGTTTCAGTGGTTTGTCGGCCTGTCGCTCGATGACGCCATCTGGGATGCGACGACGTTCACGAAGAATCGGGATCGCTTGCTCACCGGCGAGATCGCCGAGGCGTTCTTCCAGGAAGTGCTGGCCCAGGTGCGCGCCCAGGGACTGTTGTCGGCTGAGCATTTCACCGTCGACGGCACCTTGGTGGAAGCGTGGGCGAGCCAGAAGAGTTTCCGTCCGCGTGCGGACGACGAGCCGCGCCCGCCGGCGGGCGGGAATCCCGACGTGAATTTTCGCGGCGCGCCGCGACGGAATGCCACGCATCAATCGACGACCGATCCCGACGCGCGCCTGGCGAGGAAAGGGCCGGGGCGCGAAGCGAAACTCAGTTATGCCGGGCACGTGTTGATGGAGAATCGGCACGGCTTCGTCGTCGACACGCGGCTGACGCCGGCCGATGGCTACGCGGAAATTGACGCCGCGTTGATCATGCTCGAGGCGTTGCCGGCGCGCGACGGGGTCACGGTCGCCGCCGACAAGGCGTACGACGCGGCGCGGTTTGTCGAGGAGTGTCGGCAGATGGGCATTACGCCGCACGTCGCGCAGAAGCCCCACAGTGCGATCGATGCGCGCACCACGCGGCACCCGGGCTACACCATCAGTCAGCGCCGGCGCAAACGGGTCGAGGAAATCTTCGGCTGGATGAAAACGACCGGGCTGTTGCGCAAGCTGCGCCACTGCGGCGGGCCGCTCGTCGCGTGGATCTTCACCTTCACCGCGGCGGCCTACAACCTGGTGCGCCTGCGGACCCTGCTCGCCGCCTCGGCCTGAGCCGACGCGGCGATGAGCAACCGCGGCAACGAATGATCGGCCAGTGAGGTAGAACATGCGAATGGAAGCCGGACTTTTTTCTCTTACTTTTTCAGTGCCCTGCTAGTGTCCTGAGCGCGAAGATTGTGAAATAACTGGCGCAGCTCCGTCGTCCTCGTCTACAAGGAGGCGAGTATGGCTCGGACCAAAAGTGGCGCTGATTCTCACGGACGACGAACGCGTGCAACTCGACTCGTTGGCCCATCGCTCGCGCACGGCGCCGCACCTCGCGCGGCGTGCACGGATCATCCTCGCGTGCGCCGAGGGCCTCGACAACCGTGTCGTAGCCAGGCGACTGCGGATGTCGGAGGTCACCGTCTGCAAGTGGCGCGGCCGGTTCATTCGCGAGCGGCTGGACGGGTTGTATGACGAGCCCCGGCCCGGTGCGCCACGCCGGGTCAGTGACTCGCAAGTCGAGCAGGTAATGGTACGGACCCTCGAAGAGACGCCGCGGGGCGAGACGCACTGGAGCAGCCCGACATGGCCAAAGCGAGCGGGTTGGGCGCACGACGATTCAACAAATCTGGCGCGCCTTGGCCTGCAGCCGCATCGCACCGAGACGTTCAAGCTGTCGACCGATCCGTGCTGATCGAGAAAGTCGGGACATCGTCGGACTCTACATGCAGCCGCCGACGCGCGCCGTCGTGTTCTGTGTGGACGAAAAATGCCAGATTCAAGCGTTGGACCGCACGCAACCGGTGCTGCCGATGCGCCCGGGCCAGGTCGAGCGTCGCACGCACGACTACCGGCGGCATGGGACCA
>CAWARA010000008.1:0-47755 GCA_963784195.1 uncultured Acidobacteriota bacterium
CGTCTCGGCACTCCAGGCACAGCTCGACGCGCTGGGGCTCCCCGAAGAGGAGATTGAGATCAGCGCGAGATGCTGGAGGGCATCTCCCAGCTGGCCCAGCTTCGCCTCAGCGTCGACGCGCCGGGCATTCCGTCGTCGAAACCGGCCACCGCGTGGTCGGGCACGACACCTGCCACTTCAGCACGCCGGTTTCGATGCCGGATGATCTTGCGCAGCTCTCCGGGCGGCTGTTCCTGACGAACTCGCGCGTGATCTTCGCCGGCGGCGCCCGAGCCACGACGGTCGCCTGGCACGCCATCGGCGAGGTCCTGCATGGCGATCGTGATGTCGTGCTCGTGCGGCGGGATCGCGATACCATTTACCGATTCAGATGCAACACGTTCGCGGACGCCATGTGCAGCGCCTTTCTGGCGCGGCGGCTCGCGGCGTCGATGTCACGCGCGGGCGGAAGCATTCCTCGAGAACCTGACATGCCTATTTCATCAGCCGTGGAACGCCAGACGGTCGTCCCCGGCATCGAACGACTGCTGCAATCCCATCGCGAGCTGGTCGCGGGACGACGGGTCGGCCTCGTGTGCAATCCAGCGTCGGTGGACGCGAAGCTGCGGCATAGCGCCGACCGGCTCTTCGAGGATCCCGAGATCAAGCTGACGGCGATCTTCGGCCCGCAGCACGGCTTCCGATCGGATCTCCAGGACAACATGATCGAAACGCCGCACGGGAAAGACTCGCGGCGGAACGTCCGGTGTTCTCGCTCTACAGCGAGACGCGTGAACCGACCGCTGACATGCTCCGCGACCTGGACGTGCTGGTGATCGACCTGCAGGACGTCGGCACACGGGTCTACACCTACGTCTACACGATGGCGAACTGCATGCGCGCGGCCGCCCGTCACGGTGTTCGCGTGGTGGTCTGCGACAGGCCGAACCCGGTGGGCGGCGACGCGATTGAGGGCGCGACGCTGCAGCCGCAGTGGACGTCGTTCGTCGGACAGTTTCCGATTCCTCTCCGGCACGGGATGACGATCGGCGAGCTGGCCAGGCTGTTCAACGAAACATTCGGCCTTGGCGCCACACTCGACGTCGTTCCACTCGAAGGCTGGCGCCGATCCATGTATTTCGATGAAACGCGCCTGCCGTGGGTGATTCCATCGCCGAACATTCCAACCCTGGACACCGCCGTCGTCTATCCGGGTGCCGTGCTCTTCGAGGGCACGATGCTGTCCGAGGGCCGCGGCACGACACGTCCGTTCGAGCTCATCGGCGCACCATGGATCGACGGGGATCGGCTGTCCGATGCGATGAACGCGCGCGAGCTTCCTGGCGTCCATTTCCGATCGGTGTTCTTCGAACCGACGTTTCAGAAACACGCGCGCGAGACGTGTGGAGGCTGTCAGCCCCACGTGACCGATCGTCAGGCTTTCCTGCCGGTGCGAACCGCTGTCGAACTCATCGAGGAGTTCCGCAAACAGAATCCGTCACGCTTCGCCTGGCGTCAGCCGCCGTACGAATACGAGCTCGAGAAACAGCCGATCGATCTGCTGTACGGCAACGACCGCCTGCGGGCCACCATCGACAACGGTCAGGATATGAATGCGCTCGTTGCGAGCTGGAGGCCCGAGGAAGACGCGTTCCGGCGGCTGCGGGAGCCGTTCTTGTTGTATAGGTGACGTTAGCCGCGGGTTTTCGCGATGCCGGGGGCCTTGGTTTCCTGGGCGGTGGCGGGGATCATGTGGTAATTGACCAGGTGCTCGCGCAGGGCGTTGAAGGCTTGCTCCGGTGAGTCTGCGCGGTACAGGAAATCGAGATCTTTTTCATCTATCGCGCCCCATTCGGCCAGGGGCCGCAGGTCGAGGACGTCGTTCCAGTAATCGCTGCCGTAGAGCACGACGAGCAGTTTCTTCGAGAGCTTGCGCGTCTGCGAGAGCGTGAGGATCTCGAACATCTCATCGAGCGTGCCGAACCCTCCCGGGAAGATCACCAGCGCCTTCGCAAGATAGGCGAACCAGAACTTCCGCATGAAGAAGTAGTGGAACTCGAAGTGCAGCCCATCGGTGATGTACGGGTTCGGCCCCTGTTCGAACGGCAGCCTGATGTTCAGGCCAACAGTCTTGCCGCCGGCCTCGCGGGCGCCGCGGTTGGCGGCCTCCATGATCCCCGGTCCTCCGCCTGAGCAGACAACGAACCTCCGCCGCGGCTCTTCGAGCGAGAGACTCCACTCCGTCAGCAGCCGGGCCACTTCGCGCGCATCCTCGTAGTAGCGCGACCATTCGACGGCTTTCCGGCTGCGTTTCAGCGCCGCCGCATGTCCAGCCGGCTTGCGCCCCTTCGAACTCCTCAACTTCAGCAGCGCCTGCTCGGCTGCTTCGCGGCTGTGCACGCGAGCGGACCCGAAGAAGACAACGGTGTCCTGGATGTTCTCTTTCTTGAATCGACGGGCTGGCTCGAGATACTCCGCCAGGATGCGAATGGGACGGGCGTCAGCGCTGTTCAGGAACTCGGGATTCTCGTAAGCGCGCGGCTGCTGGTTGGACATGCAGAAAAAACTGTATCATTTTCGGACGACGGACATGCTGTCCATCGACTGCGAGTCCGGCCGTCCGCCGAAGGTGGAAGCCGGCTTGTCCCGCCGTAGCCTGAGCGAAGGCGGAACTACGAAAGGTACGAGCACATATGCGGGTCATTGCAGCCGCCAGCATCATGTTGATATCCGGAGTCGCCGCGACCGCTATCGCCAGGGTCCCCGTGGTGCAGAACACTGCCGGTTGGACGCTTCCGGCAGATGCCGACGACAAGAAGAATCCGCTGCCGATCGACGAAAGGCTTCTCGCGACCGGGAAAGCCGTGTTCAAGGACAAGTGCGAACGATGCCATGGTCCCGGCGGCCTCGGTGACGGGCCGGATGCCGATCCGGATGCGGCCGACATGGACCTCACGAATGCCAAGCGGGCCGACCGGAACTCGGACGGCGTCATGTATTACAAGGTCTGGAACGGACGCAAGAAACCGAAGATGCCCGCGTTCAGCGCCGAGATCACCGAGGAGCAGGCGTGGGCAGTGGTCGCCTACGCGCAGTCACTCAGGAAGAAATAATCCGTAGTCCGTAGTCCGTGGTTCGTGGTTCGTCGCTCGATTTCGCTGTTGGGGGATTTCAGAAGAACCGGGTAATGCCCTCGCCAATCGCGTAGCCGACGGCTGCGACGCCGAAACCAACGGCGAACATGTCGCGGCCGCTCGCCCACAGGCTCCGTCCGGTGAACAGGCTCCGTGCGGCCCCGATGCCGAAGTGCGCCAGCATGCTTACCGCGAGCGAGACCCAGACGGCGTTGTCGTGCGCCATCATCAGGAACGGAACGATGGGAATGAAGGCGCCAATCGCGGTCGCCACGCCGGTGACGACGCCGTCCTTGAGCGGCGCAAGCTCCGCCGGGTGAATGTTCAGCTCCTCCCGCACCATCGCATCGAGCGCCTGCGTCGGGTCCTTCATCATCTCGCGCGCGGTTTCGCGTGCGTGTGCGGGCGACAGGCCCTTGCTCTCGTAGATCACCGAGAGCTCGTCTTCTTCGAGATCCGGCATCAGCCGCATCTCGTACTGCTCCATCTCGATCTGGTGAGCCTGAACCTCCGCCTCGCTCTTTGCCGCGAGGTAGCCGCTGGCGCCCATTGACAAGGCGTCCGCGATCGCGCCGGCAACGCCGGTGATGATGACGACGTGGGGTTGGACGTTCGCGCCGATCACGCCTGCCACGAGTCCGAAGTTTGCCGTCAGCCCGTCGTTGAATCCGTACACGACGCTTCGGAGATAACCGCCGGAGCCGCCGACGTGCCACGGCTCGCCCTCGCGCCCCATCGCTTCCGAGAGCTCGCGCGCGTGGATCGCTGAATCGGACGCGATGTCCACGGCCGCTCTGTGCGTCTGGCGATGAGAGGCCGACCGCGCCATCCGGAGATACGCCTGCACCTCGCGCCCCTCCTCAGCGAGCAGCAGCGGCAGAATCATGCCGGTGCCGAACCATCGTGCGAGCCACGCGAGGGCGCGTGTCCGCAGCGATGGGGCATACACGGGCAAGCGCCGCGCGCCTTCGCGGAACAGCTCCTCCCAGCGCAGGACGTGACGATCCTCGACGCGCGCCAGCCGCTCGAACAGATCGCGGCGCTCTTCGTTCGGTTCCAGCCCGGCGAGCTGGCGATAGAGGAAGGCCGCGTCCCGCTCGTCGCTGTAGTGTTCGTCCCACGTCGCGTCGGGCTGAATGCCGCCCGGGAAAGAGGCGTCGGGCTGGGGGCGCTCCTGTGGGGCAGTGGCCACAGGTCGATTGTAGTGCCTGCGCGCCGGCCTTTACTCCGATTGTGGCGGCGACTACCATGCAGCTCATGCGGCGGCCGACATCCCCCCACACGCGGACGTCGTTCGAGTACTCGCTGCTCATCGGCAGCACGCCGGCCCGCATCATTGCCGCGTTCTTCGATCCCCGTCTGCTGGGCATGTGGTGGCAGGCGGCGCGTTCGGTGACGACTCCCAGGCCAATGGGTGTATTCGCAGTCGAGTGGAATCCGACGGGTGAGGTTGACGAGGTTCTCGGCCGTCTCGGCGGCGTGTTTCACGGAACGGTGATCGAATTCGCCGAGGGCGCCGGGTTCTTCATCGCGGATGCGTGGTGGATCCCACCGGAAGGCGAGCCCATCGGGCCAATGGCGCTGGAAGTGAGTTGTTTGACGGAAGGACCGATGTGCCGGCTGCGCGTGCGTCAGAGCGGCTTCGAGGACACACCGCGGTGGCTCAGCTACTACAACGTCATGACCCGATCGTGGGTCTCGTCGCTGTCTGCGCTCAAAGAGATCATCGAATCACGTAAGCCGTAACCGCTCGCGAACTCACGCTTTCTGAACGATCAGGAAGTTTGCGTCGACGAGGTTCAACTCCGGGCTCACGTTGATGAACACGACCACCGAGCCCGGCCGGACGAGCTCGCGCTCGAGCAGGTCGGAATAGAGCTTCTGGACGTCGGACTCGGGATTTACGTACGGGATCACCCCCCGGCAGACCGTCAGCCGCCCAGCCACTTCCTCCGTCGGTGTGGCCGCGAGAATGGGCGCCTGCGGACGCAGCGCGGACAGCAGCCGCGCGGTCTTTCCCTCGGTGGTCACTGCCACAATCGCGTCCGCCTGCCCGGTCGTGGCCAGCGTGACGGCCGCTTCGCACATCGCGCGGCCATGACGGCTTCCCGTCGGGTCGTCCGCCAGCCTTACCGGAGCGGACGGCGGGACCAGCTCGGCATCACGAATCACGGCGTCGAGCGTCTGCACCGCCTGCACGGGGAAAGCGCCAACCGCGGTCTCACCGGCCAGCATGATTGCGTCGGCGCCCTGATCGACGGCGTTCGCCGCGTCGCTCACTTCCGCGCGTGTCGGGCGGGGCTCGACGCGCATCGACTCGAACACCTGCGTCGCCAGGATAGCGACGCGACCGGCCGTCCGCGCCCGGTGGATGATTTCCTTCTGGATCCGCGGCACCTGTTCGAGTGGCATCTCGAGACCGAGATCACCCCGCGCCACCATCACGCCCTGCGCGATCGCGAGGATCGCGCCCAGATTCTGGACCGCCGCCGGCCGCTCGATCTTTGCGATCACCGGGACGACGCGCCCGGCGTCATGCATGATCGACACAGCACGATGGCAATCGTCGGCGTTCTGGACGAAGCTCAATGCGATCAAATCGACGCCGAGCCGCAACGCGAACCGTAGATCCGCTTCGTCCTTCGCGGTGATCGCCGACGCGGGCAGCGCGACACCCGGCGCATTGATGCCTTTGTGCCCGCCGAGCGGCCCGCCGTTGACGACAACGGTCCGCAGCTCGTCACCCGTCGCTTCGACCACGCGCAACTCAATCCGTCCATCGTCGAGCAGCAGCCGGTCGCCCCGTTTCGCGGATCGGATCAGCTCAGCATAGGGAGTAAAGATCCTGCCCGGCTCCGAGGGTGAGTCGCCCGGGGCGATGGCCAGCTCGTCGCCCGGCGCAAGCGTCAGTGGCGCGCTGCCTGCTGGCCCAGTACCAATCTTGGGACCGCTGAGGTCCGTAAGGATCCCAATGTGGCGCTGGCCGCGGGCAGCCGCGGCGCGGATGTGCGAGAAGACCTTGGCGTGGGAGTCGTGTGTCCCATGAGAAAAGTTCAGCCTGAACACGTCGACGCCAGCGCCGATCAGCGCCTCGATGGATGTCAGTTCGCAGCTCGCCGGACCGACCGTGGCCACAATCTTCGTTTGTCTCATCGCCGATCTTTCACGGAACGCAATTCATCGCGCCTCGCCCATCGCCCATGCCCATCGCCCATTACGAACCCCACGGATCCACAAGCGCCTTGGTAATCGTCATCGCTTCGGCATCCTCGAGTGCCTGCCCGAGCGTGTGCAGCGAGTAGGTGCGCTGGCCGATGCGAGCGCCAGGGAATCTGTTGCGCGTAGCGCTCCAGGAAGCCGAGCGCGCGCAGAAAGTGCCCAGGTTCGCTGCCCCAGCAACCGCGGATTTCGAGGTGCTTCCGGTTGATGTGCCAGTGCGCGTTGATGGTGCTCGGGCCCACGTCCGTGTAATGACCCGCGATCACATAGCGGCCTCCGTCGCGAACGAGCGCGAGGCCCTCTTCGACCGCTCGCGCGGAACCCGCAGCTTCGATGGCGACGTCGGGACCCTCGCCGTGTGTCAGTTCGCGTATGGCCGTTGCTCGCGCTTCGACGCCTGTCGTCGCGATGTCGAAGACGACATCGGCTCCCATCGCTCGGCCGAGCGTCAGCCGCTCGGGCGGTCCACCGATCAGCACGATCGTCGACGCCCCGCCGAGGCGCGCGAGTGCGACGACGCTGAGGCCGACGGCGCCGGCACCCTGGACAACGACGGAGTCGCCCGGCCGGAGCGCCGCCCGCTCGAGCACGTGAACTGCCGTCAGCAGCCCGCATCCGCCGCCGATGTAGTCGTCGAACCCGACTTTGTCAGGGAGCCTGGCGATCCCAACGCCAGGTTCGAGATAGATGTACTGCGACCAGCCCCCGAACAGTCCATCGGAGGCCGAATCGGTGATGCCGTAGACGCGCCTCGCGGTACATTTCGTCGGCGTGCGATGCACGGTGCAGGCGCGGCAGCGGCCGCATGTCCGGTGGACATCGAAGAACACCGCGCGATCGCCTTCTCGAAGCATCGATCCGTCGATGCCGCGAATCGTGCCACGTATCGACTCGAGCGTCCCGGCGGACACGTGGCCGGGGATGATCGGATACGGGACACCGGCGAGCCGCCCGTGCCAGAGGTGAACGTCCGTGCCACACACCTCGGACCGGGCCGTGCGCAACAACGCTGATCCTGGTTCCAAATCGGGACGGGGGAATTCGCGTATTTCGATCGGCCGCCGCGGCTCGGGCATCACGGCCGCAAGGATGCGATTGGTCACGTCGTGTCACGTTACCCTCTCGTCGAAGCACGACAGCTAGCCATGCTTCGTTGCGGTAGTGAGCTTACCACTCGAAACGATCACCTCATGCGCTTTCACACCCCCGAGCGTCGGTTGTCAATGTACGTCTGCGTGTGCACCGTCGCGGTGCTCCTCATGCCGAGCCTTTCAACGGCGCAAACCTACCAGGTTCAGCAGCCTCGCCGGCAGTTCGTCAGCGTCAGCCTCGACTGGCTGTACACGCAGCCGCTGCACTTCGCCGAACACCCAATCGAGGACCTGCTCGGCACCGAGGTCGGCTCAGCGCAGATGCAGGAGTACGACTACGAGACGCGTGACGGCAACACGCGCATCACCGTACAGGAGTTCTCGCGCCGAAGTCAGGGAGCCGGGGTGACGGTTTTTCCGCTCGGCCTGAGGACCGGCACGACCCTCGCAATCAGGGGGAGCGTCGAAGGCCTGCCCGACATCAGAATGACGTTCGAGGGCGCGGCGCCCTTCAGCAGTTATGCGCTGACGAACGCCCGCGCCTACGACGTCGGTGGCGGCATTTACGTCTCCGATCGTTCGGGTGGCTGGGGCCTCGGCAGCCGCGCGTTCGTGCTCGCCGGCATCGGCAGGATAAGCAGCGACCTCGGCGACGGCCGACGATACTTCGCTGAAGGCGGCGGCGGACTGACGTCGGGACCTCTGGGCGTCGAGTTGTCTGTCAAGTTTGCGTGGAACAAGCTGCACGATCCGGTCGAGCACCAGTTTTTCACGGTGCCGATCACCATTCGGGGTACTGTGAGCTTTTAGTCTGGCTTCTTCTGTAGAACGCGAGATGCCCAATTCGATTGACAGCTGGCTCGCCGCGGCCTGCGCCGATGCCGAGCGCCGCGGACTGCCGGAGCTGAAGCCGCTGCTCGAAGCGCTGGCGCGTTCAACCGCCGCGTTGCGCGCCGCCGACGAATCGCACCGCTCCTCGGCCAGGCCGTCATCGCCTAAGGAGCCCGAATGAGCGCGCCGGACCTCCGGCGCATCGTCGACATCGCACCCTTGGTGCGCTCGAAGGCGATCTCCGCGACCCAGCTGGTGGAGAACTGTCTGCACGAGATCGCGGCGCAGCAGCCGGTCAATGCCTTTACGACGGTCCTCGAAGCAAGCGCGCTCGAGGAGGCCCGTGAGGCGGACGCACAGATTGCGTCAGGAGGATGGCGAGGGCCGCTGCACGGTGTGCCGGTGGCGATCAAGGATTTGATCGACGTGGCCGGCACGCGCACGACGTCCGGATCCGCCGTTCCATCTGTTGAAGCTCGAACGGATGCACCGGTCGTGACGCGTCTGCGCGAGGCGGGCGCGATCGTGATCGGCAAGACGAACCTGCACGAGTTCGCCTACGGGACGACGAGTGAAGAAACCGCGTTCGGTCCCGTGAGAAATCCTCTGGATCTGTCGCGATCGGCTGGCGGATCGAGCGGAGGATCGGCCGCCGCACTGGCCGCCGGCATGTGCTTCGGCGCGGTCGGTACCGATACCGGCGGCTCGATCAGGATCCCGTCCGCGGCCTGCGGCACGGTGGGACTGAAGCCGACCTACAACGAACTGCCCCTCACCGGCATCGTCCCTCTCAGCGGATCGTTCGATCACGTGGGCCCGATGGCGCGAAGCGTGGCCGATGCCATTCTCTTGTTCCAGGCCATGCAGGGCGCGCAGCCTGGAGGTCTCGAGCCGGGCGTGGGCCGGCTGACGTTCGGCATTCCGTACCGCTACTTCTGCGATCGAGTCGATGACGATGTTGCGAGCGCGCTTGCGCGCGCGCGGACAGCGCTGACAGACGCCGGCCACGTGGTTGTCGACCTCGAGATCGCCCACGCCGAATGGACGCCTGACGTCTACCTTCACGTCATGCTCCCCGAAGCGTCGTGGTACCACGCATCGCTGCTCGAACGCCATGCATCGAGCTACTCACCAGGCGTTCGGCTGCGATTGGAAATGGGACGTTACGTGAAGGCTGAGGACTACGTGCGGGCGGGCCACCTCCGCGCGGTGTTGCGTGAGAGCGTCAACGCGGCCCTCGCTGACGTGGACGCCCTGCTGCTGCCGACATTGCCGATGGCCGCGCCCGTGCTGGGCGCCCAGACGGTTCCCGTCGCAGGCAAACAGGAACCGGTCAGGGGTGCAATGCTTCGGTTGACGCAGTTGTTCAACGTGACCGGCCATCCGTCGATTGCCTTGCCTGCAGGCAAGGGCGGTGACGGCATGCCGCGAGGGTTACAACTCGTCGGGCGTGAAGCCGCGACCATCAGCCTGCTCCGCGCCGCGCTCGTCGTCGAACGTCAGATCTCGGGCGGCGCCGGATCGGTTGGTGGTGGAACGGGTTGAACCTCCGGATGGTTGCGTACGTCTGGCTCACCTGGCGGGATCGGCGTGTTCACCGGCGGCGGCTGCTTGATTACATCTGGCGGATGAGGTACGTCAGGGACTGGCGGTTGCTCGATCATGCTGAATGAAGTGCAACAACCACGCCGTGTATCGAGCCCGGCCGTTTTCGAACCGCGGATTGGGGACGGGACGCGGATTCACGCGGATTCTCATGAACGATAGAGGGAGCTTCGGATGTCAGTGAAGAACGTCACAGTCAGGGATGCTGCGCAGAAGCAATCGGAAGGGATACACGTATATCGACGTCCGATCGGTGCCGGAGTTCGAAGATGGCCACCCTGCCGGCGCCGTCAACATTCCGCTGATCCACCAGGACGCGCGCACGGGACAGATGATGCCGAACCGCGAGTTCCTCCAGGTGGTGCAGGCAAACTTCTCACCTGACGCAAAGCTGCTGATCGGATGTCAGGTCGGCGGTCGCTCGATGCAGGCGGCGCAGATACTGGCCGGATCCGGCTACGCGGACGTATCGAACGTCGTTGGCGGATACGGGGGCGCGCGCGACCAGTTCACCGGTGCCGTCCGCGCCGAAGGCTGGGCCCAGGCCGGTCTGCCGTCCGAATCAGCTGCCGGACCCGGGCAGTCGTACGACGAGCTGCGCGCGAAGGCCGCTGGAAAGCAATAGGCCGTGATTTCTCGCGTCTTCCACGAGTGGGAGCGGCGCCTCGCGGCGGTTGCGACCGATCGGACTGTCCGGCCGTTCGAGTGGGGCCTCGACTGGATCGATCGCATCGACGGCAACGGCGCCGAGGTCGAATCGCTCGAGCGATGGGCAGACCAGGCAGTGGCGGAGAGCGAAGATTTCTTTGCGATCGCACCCTGCCGCGACTATGACCTGTCCGGTGAATGGCTGACATTCCCGAGCGCCGTCGCGACGCCGCACGCCGAAAACAACACCGTTCACACTCGCTACTTTCCCGAGCACTCGCCCGAGGGGCGCCGGCGGGCCGTGGTGGTGCTTCCGCAGTGGAACGCGGACGCCGAGGGACATGTCGGTTTGTGCCGGCTGCTCAATCGATTCAAGATCAGCGCGCTGCGCATGAGCCTGCCGTATCACGAGCGGCGCATGCCGCCCGAGCTCCGTCGCGCCGACTACATCGTCAGCGCCAACCTGGGGAGGACCGTGCAGGTGTGCCGTCAGGCGGTGCTCGATACACGCCGCGCCGTGCAGTGGCTTACGGCGCAGGGATACGAGTCGGTCGGCGTGCTGGGCACGAGCCTGGGATCGTGCCTGGCGATGCTGACCACGGCGCACGAACCGCTCGTGCGGGTGGCCGCCTTCAATCACATCTCGCCGTATTTTGCCGACGTGGTCTGGAGCGGGCTCTCGACCGCACACGTGCGCAGCAGCTTCGACGGCCGGATCGATCTCGAGCGCCTGCGGCGGATCTGGATGCCGATCTCGCCATTCCCGTATATCGAACGGCTCCAGGGCAAACGGGTGCTCCTCATTTACGCCCGCTACGACCTGACCTTCCCGGTGCAGCTGTCGCGCATGCTGGTCGACGAGTTCCGCCGGCGCAGCGTCGAGCACGAGTTGAGCGTGCTGCCCTGCGGGCACTACAGCACCGGCGTCACGCCCTTCAAGTGGATAGACGGCTTGACCCTGTCGCGCTTCCTCGCCCGTACTCTGTAATTACGGGTCTCGGCCGTTCAGGTTAACCGGTGGATGGCGGTATACAGGCGGCCGGTGGCGACTGCCGCAGGAACCGCCGCGGATGGCTTTCCGTCCAACTGACAGACTTTTTACTCGGCTGCCGCCTCGGGCTTTTTACTCGGCTGCCGCCTCGGGCTTTTTACTCGGCTGCCGCCTCGGGCTTTGACGCACGTTGTACACTTCTCGAGACTCGGAACCCTCGGGACCGGGGCTCGAGGCACAATAGTCCGAAGTCTCCCAACCACGACCATGACCTTCGCCCGGTTCAGTCTGAGCCTCGTCGGGGTGGTCGGAATCATCGCCGTTGCGCTGGCCGGCGCGACGATATGGCTCCTGATTACTCAGCCGGTAACCGTTGCTGACGCGGTTGCGCAGGGTGAAGTGTCCCCCCTCGCGCGCGCGCTGGCTGGTGCCATCTACGACGCCCTGCAGGGCATCCTCAAATACCTATAGCGGGCGTCAGGACAATCTTTCCAAATTGCGCCTTCGCCTCCAGCCGCGCGTGCGCCGCGGCGGCATCGGCGAGCGGCACGACCTCGTCGATGACCGGCGCGAGCCGGCCGGCAAAAAAGTGAACGGCCGCCTCGCGGAGTTCCGCCTTGGTGCCCATGTAAGAACCGAGCAACGACAGCTGGCGCGCGAAGAGGTGCCGGAGATCGATCCCGGCCTGATGTCCGGTGGTTGCCCCGCAGGTCACGAGGCGGCCGCCGCGCGCGAGCGTACGCACGCTGCGATCCCACGTCGCCTCGCCCACGTGCTCGATGACGATATCGGCGCCGCGTCCACCGGTCAGGCGGCGCATGTCCTTGTCGAATTCGACCGAGTAGTGATCGAACACCTCTTCCGCGCCGAGCGCACGCGTCCGCTCGGCCTTGGCAGGCGCTGACGTTGCGAACACACGCGCACCGTGAAGGCGCGCGACCTGGATGGCGGCCTGGCCAACACCGCTGCCGCCGGCCAGCACGAGCACCACGTCACCGGCGCGGACGCGGCCGCGGGCCACGAGCATGTGCCACGCGGTCAGAAACGTCAGAGGAAACGCAGACGCTTCGACGAAGCCGACGTGATCGGGAATTGGAATCAGGTTCTCGAGCGGAACCGACACGAGCTCGGCGTAGCCACCGTCCGAGCGGTATCCGAGCACGTCATATTCGGTACAGTAGTTGTCCGCCCCCTGTTTGCATGCGTCGCAGGATCCACAATTGATCCCCGGTTGCAGCATGACCCGTGTTCCGGTTTTCACGTCACCGCTGCCGGCGTCGACAACTACTCCCGCGACATCGGCGCCGGAGATGTGAGGAAAGGGAATGCGTATGCGGTCGAGGCCGCGCCGCTGCCACAGATCGAGGTGATTGAGCGCGCACGCGTGGACGCGAACGATGGCTCGTCCCGGTTGGGGCGAGGGGTCTGGCGCGTCCTCGTACTTGATGACGTCGGGCGGCCCGTGTTGATGAAAGCGGGCGGCCTTCACGCAGGAATGACCTCGCTGACGCTTCCGAGTCCGACGTCTTCGAGCGACGCGCCGATCGTGTCGCGATCGCCGACGATCACCGCGGCAAGCCGGTCCGGGTGAATGTGTGTCGCAGCGGCGCGCGTGATGTCCGCCTCCGTCAGCGAAAGCACCTTCGGCACGAACGTCGTGAAGTAGTCGTCAGGCAAGTCGTAAAGGGCGAGCTGCGCCGCTGCGCGGCCGACCTGATCGGCCGTTTCGAAATTGCGCGGATAGCCGCGCGTCACCGCGGCGCGTCCGAGCTCGAGCTCCTGACGGGTGACCGGCCGCTCGCCACGAATCGCGCGAAGCTCGTAGAGGGACTCGCGCACGGCGGCAGCCGTCGCATCTGACTGGACGCTCGCCTGCAACCCGAACGGACCGGAGCCGCGGCGGAAATCGAAGCTCGTCCTCGCGCCGTATGTGAGACCCTTGTCTTCACGAAGGTTCATGTTGATCCGGCTGACGAACTGTCCGCCGAGCACGAGGTTGAGGACGACGAGCGCGTGGTAGTCGGGGCTGCTGCGCGGCACCGAAATATGACCGATGCGCAACTCCGATTGTGCGGCGCCGGCACGGTGGATCAACTGAAGTCGTGTCTGCGGCGTCTGAGGCGGCGCCCCGATGTTCACGGCCGTGACCGCATCTGTCGTGCCTGAAGGCGCCCACGATCCAAATGCCTGCTCGATGAGCGACATGAGGCGAGCGTGCGGCGCATCACCCGCCGCAATGACCGTCGCGCGCCGTGGATCGTACGCCCACGCGTGAAACCTGCGGACGTCCTCGACGGTCGAGGCGCGCAGCGACTCCTCCGAACCAATCGGCAGGTGGCCGTACGGATGCGTGCCGTACAACAGGCGGATGTACGCGCGCTCGGCAAGCGCCGGTGGCATGTCACGGAGCTGTATCAGCCTGTTCAAGCGGAGATCGCGGACTCGCGTGAACTCCCGCTCTTCGAGCCGCGGCCTGATGGCCATCTCGGCGAGGATCTCGAATGCCCGCGGCGCAAAGCGTTCGAGCCCGGTCACGGCCAGCAGCGTCGCATCCGACCCAACCTCGGTATCGAGCTGGGCGCCGATCCGGGCGAGCGCATCGTGCAGCGCCAGCGCGTCGAGATCGCCGCACCCTTCGTCGAGCAAATCACCGGTGATGGCGGCGAGGCCGTGCCGATCGGCCGGATCGGCCGCCGCTCCGACCGGCACGAGGAGCATCGCGCTGATCACCGGCACTTCGCGGTGCTCGACTGTCCACGCGCGCAGACCGTTCCGGAGCGTTTGACGACGTATGTCGGGAAATGAAAAGGACGGCTCAGTGCCCAGCGCCGGAAGCCGCGAGCGATCAACCGCCATCAGGACACCGTCACCGGCTGCGATCCGGTCAACGCCATCTCGCGCCGGCCGCGCGGCACGATGCTGAGGACCACGCGTCCCGCGGTCAGCCACCTGTTTGCCGCCGCACGCAGCGACGCTGGTGTCGCCTGCTTGTAGCGCGCGAGATCGTGATCGAAAAACCCGGGCTCGTTCAGAAACACGTTGTAGGCGTTGAGCTGATCGGACTTGCCGCCGAATCCGCCGACCGTCTGCAGGCGAAACACGAAATGCGCCTCCGCCTGCGCCATGCACCGGTCCATCTCGTCCTGCGTCGGGCCCTCCGCCAGGAGCTTGGACAGCTCTCCCGTAATGGCCTGCTCGACCTCGCTCAACGTTCTCCCCGGCGCGGCCGTCGCCACGATCTGAAAGAAGCTGCCGATTTCGCGCGAGTTCTGGGATGCCGCGACTTCCGTCGCCACACGCTGCTCGTACACGAGGCTGCGATAGAGTCGCGACGTTTTTCCTCCCGACAGCACGTCCGCCACCAGATCCAGCTCCGCATCGTCTGGCTGGAACAAACCGGGCGAGTGGAAGGCGAGGTAGACACGCGGCAGTTCGATCCGGTCTTCGAGAATGAGCCGGATCTCGCTCGTCAACGGAGGCGGCGCGCTGAATTCCACCGGCGGCGGCGGATCGCCGGATTCGAGCTCGCCAAAGTAGTCCTCGACCAGTGCGAGCGCCCGATCGGTGTCGACGTCTCCGGCCAATGCCAGCGACGCGTTTCGAGGCCGGTAGTACATCTTGAAGAAGGCATGCACCTCTTCGAGGGTCGAGGCACGGAGATCGTCAGCCGACCCGATCGTCAGCCAGTGATACGGATGGTCTGGCGGATACAGCGTCGAGAGGATGGCCATGCCGGCGAAGCCGTACGGCCGGTTCTCGTAGTTCTGACGACGTTCGTTGAGGACGACTTCACGCTGATTCTGGAATTTCGCCGCGGTGAGCGCCGGCAGCAGATAGCCCATGCGATCGGATTCCATCCAGAGCGCGAGATCGAGCGCGTTGGTCGGCACGACCTCCCAGTAGTTCGTGCGGTCGGCATTCGTCGATCCGTTCAGCGATCCGCCCGCTTCCTGGAGCGGCTGGAAGTACCCTTTGTCGTAGTGCTGCGAGCCCTCGAACATCAGGTGCTCGAAGAGATGCGCAAAGCCCGTCCGCCCCGGCTTCTCGTTCTTCGATCCGACGTGATACCAGATGTTGACCGCTACGATCGGGCAGTTGTGGTCCTCATGGATGAGAATGTCGAGGCCATTCGGCAGCGTGTGTCGCGTATACGCGATGTTCAGGGCCGGCACGACCAAATCGTACCACGTCGCGACTGTCCACAGGCCCTTCTCCTGTTCCACCGAGGCAGTGAACGCTGCCAGATAATAGAGCCCCGATGCCCAATCGTATGCTCCTGTTGATAGCGGCGGCCCAGTTGCTGGGCATGACACTGTGGTTCTCCGCCACCGCCGCCGCGCCCGCCATTGCCACCGAACTCTCCATCTCCTCGTCGGTGATGGCCTGGCTGACGATGGCCGTGCAGGCGGGGTTCGTCGTCGGCACGCTGATCAGTGCGACGTTGAATCTGGCTGACGTGCTCAATGCCCGGCGGCTGTTCGCGCTGGGATGTGTGGCGGGAGCGGTCGCGAACGCTTCGATCGCCCTTGCCGAGACGCCCTCGACAATCATCGCGCTGAGGTTCGGGACCGGGCTGGCACTGGCATGCGTCTACCCGCCAGGCTTGAAGATTGCCGCCGGGTGGTTCCTCGATCGCCGCGGGGCGGCATTGGGCGTGGTCGTGGGTGCGCTGACGCTCGGCTCGGCGTTCCCCCACCTCCTTGCCTGGCTTGCAGCGGGCGTTCCCTGGCGCGTGTTGATGGGCGTCTCGTCGCTCCTGGCGCTCGGGGGTGCGGCAATCGTGGCCCTGTGGGTCAAGGACGGACCCTACGTCAGCGCATCGGCGCCATTCGATCGCCACGCCGTCGGCCTCGTGTTACGAAATCGCGGCGTCCGGCTCGCGACGCTCGGCTATCTGGGGCACATGTGGGAGCTCTACGCAATGTGGACCTGGATTCCGGCGTTCGCCGCCGCGTCAATCGCCGCGTCGGGAGGCACCGCCACGCGTCAGGGCTCGCTCATCGCGTTCGTCACGATCGCGAGCGGCGCCGCGGGCTGCGTCATCGCCGGCCTGCGCGCGGACGATTGGGGGAAGGCACAGACCGCGGGCGCGGCCATGGTCGTCAGCGCCGCCTGCTCGCTCGCCGCCGGCCTGGTGTTCGCGGCACCGCTGGCCGTGCTCATCGCCTTTGCTGTCGTCTGGGGTTTTTCGGTGGTTGCGGACTCGGCGCAGTTCTCGGCGCTCGTCTCCGAATACAGTCCACGCACGCATGTCGGGACTGCTCTGACGCTTCAGATGTGCGCTGGCTTCCTGCTGACGATGATCAGCATGCGCCTGCTCCCGGCAGTCGCCGCGTCGACCGGATGGCGCTGGGCGTTCCTCACGCTCGTGCCCGGCCCGGTCATCGGCGCCCTGGTGATGCGAAGGCTCGCGAAATAGTTACTTCGGAGCGCGGAACTCGCCACAGGTCAGCATCCCCGACCCGTAGTAAGGGTTCCTGATGGTGGCATCTTTCTGCAGCCACGAAGCATTGGCCATCGGGCAGAACGCCACCTTGACGTCCCCGCGAGCGTCCTTTGTCGCTTCGATCACCGCCTCGCTGAGCGGACCGAAGGCCTTCCGGGCAGCGGCGAGATCGGCTGGACTTCCCATGGCCTTCGCCGCCTTCGCGAGGGCGGTTCCCTTCTCGCCCATCTTGGCCGCCTCTGCAGCGATCGCGTCCGCCGCTGCCTTGACGCCATCGACCTTGTCGTTCGCCAGCTGATCGCCAATCGCCAGATACGAGTCGAGAACGACCTTCAGATCACCCGTACCCTGGGCCCGGACGCCCACGACAACCCCGAACACTGCCAACAGCACCAACACCCTTCGAACCATCGTGAACCCTCGCCTGAACCCGCGTGTGAACCTATGTCGTGAACCTTCGTGTGAACCCTCGTCTGAACCCTCGTCTGAACCCTCGTCAAGACACCTGCGTCAATCGAATCGGCCGCTTGAAGCTCGCGATCGACAACTGCGCCGCCAGCTGCTGCGCCGTCGTTCGGAACGCGCGCGCCGCCGTCGAGTCGCGCTCGCCAATCGTGATCGGCACGCCGGTGTCACCGCCCACCCGGATCGGTTCATAGATCGGAATCCGTCCGAGAAACGGCACCGACAATTCACTCGCCAGGGCTTCGCCGCCACCCTTGCCGAAGATGTCGCTCTCGTGCTGGCAGTTCGGGCAGACGAAGTGGCTCATGTTCTCGATGAGGCCGAGCGTCGGCACGTTGAGCTTTTGATACATCTTCACCGCGCGCCGTGTGTCGGCGACCGAGACCGTCTGCGGCGTGGTCACGACGACAGCCCCGGAAACCGGAACCGTCTGGCTCAAGCTCAACGCCACGTCCCCCGTCCCTGGCGGCATGTCGACGATCAGATAGTCGATGCCGTCCCAGCGGACCTCACGGAAGAACTGCTGGATGACGCCGTGGAGCATCGGCCCGCGCCAGATGACCGGCGAATCGTCGCTGGTCAGGAAGGCCATCGAGACGAGCTGAATGCCGTACTGCTCTGCCGGCACGATCTTCTCGCCGTCCGTCGTCAGCTGCGTGCTGATGCCGAGCATGATCGGCACGTTGGGGCCATAGATGTCCCCATCGATCATCGCCACACGGCCGCCGGACTGGCTCAACGCGATCGCGAGATTGACCGCCACCGTGGTCTTGCCGACGCCACCCTTGCCTGCGCCCACCGCGATGATGTTCTTGACGCCGGGGACCGCCGCCTTCCCGGCCTCGGCCGACGCCGTGGCGCGGACCTGGGCGGTCATCTCGATGTCAACGGCCGTGACCCCGGGGATTGCACTGACCAGGGCCCGCGCCTGATCGCGCATCTGGTCCTTCACCGGACACGCCGGCGTCGTCAGCTCGATCGAAAAGGCCACGCGTCCGCCGTCGATGCGCAGGTTCTTGATGAACTTCAGCGACACGATGTCGCGGTTGAGATCGGGATCCCGGACGTTCTTCAACGCCTCTAAAACCGAGGCTTCTGTGATTGCTGTGGACATGTTCAGAGTCGATTGTACTGCGTGACTGCCGTAGTTCGTCGCCCGTAGCTCGTCGCTCGAAAATCCGTGCGCAAGGCCTTCCGAGCACCGAGCCACGAGCTACGGACTACGAACCACGGAACGAATACGGTTAGATTCGTTGTTCAGCCATCTCCCCCGCAATCGGCAGCTTGAAGCGTTCGCCCTGGTACGCCTTGAACATCATCAGGAGCCAGAGTACTGCAGACACCGGAATGACGATGAATACCGAGAGCAGCATGCCCAGCAGCGGGATCGATTGCAGCAGGATGAAGCCGAGGCTGAGCGTCGCGAAGACGATCGTCGACTGCATCGCGTGGAACCTGACGAACCGGTTGTCTTTCTCCATGACCAGGAAGGCGAGGCCGGTCACCCAGCCGATTGCGTAGGTGAGCGCCGCCGCCACGTTTGCATCCAGGCCCGTCGAGGTCTTCTCGGTGTTTTCCATCGCTATTCATCGGGGGACTTCGTCCCCCGAACCCCCTTACACGCTCGCTCGCGGGGGCCCCGAGGCCCCGCTCCGCTCGCGTGGCTCGCTCGCTACGCTCGCTCGCTTCTTAATCGGGGGACTTCGTCCCCTGAACCCCTTACACACTCGCTCGCGGCGACTTCGTTCACACGCTCTCCGTTACCGCTTTGTTGACTCGGCCAACGTTGACTTGAGTCTGTGAGCGGCCGCAAGGTTATGTCCTGTCGGCCCGGCCCTACGGCGAGACACGAACCACGATCCACGGACCACGGCACCTAACTTCTTATCCCGAACATCTTGCGTGTTTCGTCGTGGAGGAGCACCCAGAACGCATAGACGCCCAGCGCGGTGCCGAATGGGAGGACGAAAAGATTGGGCACCGCGAGCCCCAGGGTGGCTAATCGTCCCGCGGGCTGGAGCTTGCGGATTGCGGCTCCCGCCCAGGCATTCGCAAGGCCGCCGATCAGGAGTGCTGCCGAGAAAAAGGCGAACATCGCGGCCGTCGCGCCCGCTGAGAGGCTACTGACTGACGAGGTCAGGCCGATGGCCGCAGCGCCGGCTGCGAGCATCAGCGTCGACACGCCGAGCAGCAGCCCGATCCAGCCCCAGAGCAGCTGGAGGATTCCAAGAAGCTTGAGATGGGGTTGCACTGGCGCTCAGCGGATGCTGACGCGGACCTCGACGATCGTCGCGGGCGCGCCCGGAGGCATGACCGAGAATCGGAAGCGCTCGCCCTCGCGGACGCCAGCCGGTACGCGGAGCTGCATGTCGTGGCGAGCGGCGACTTCCCCCTCGCCTTCGCAGGCGGCACACCATTCCTCCCACGTTTCGCCGCGACCCCCGCAGTCCGCGCACGTCCGCCGCAGCGGAATGCCCAGCGGCACGGTGGTTCCGAAGAACGCCTCGTGCGGGCTGACGGCCACTTCCGCAGACAGGCTGACCACCGGCAACGATCCAAAAAAGGCGTGACGCATCCGGTCGAGCACGCTGGCCACCGACGGGAAATCAATCGCGACCTCGTCCGAGAGCCAGTCGGCATGCCCGATCCGGCCTGACGATGGGAATGACGTCAGCCTGGCATCGTAGCAGCGGCGGCGACCGGGATCCTTGAGCACTTCGTAGACGCGAGAGACCTCGAGGTACGCGGTTCCACGATCGTCACCCGAGATGTCCGGATGATATCGGCGGGCCAGCTGCCGGTACGCACGTCTGATCTCGTCAGCCCCTGCATCCGGCGAAACGCCGAGAACGTCGTAGTAGTCGCGCATAAAAGGCTGCCGCAGCCATGCGGTGAGCCGAGCCCCTTTGGTAACGATAGGGGTCCGCCGGAACCCTGTCAAGAAACTGGCGTGTGACAGACGAGAGCCCGGGCGGGTTCGACAGTCCGCTGGCGCACACCAGGGCTGCCCTAGCCGTCTTGACACCTGGAAACTTGCAACCATTGTCAAGTTTCCTCACCAAGACGGCGGCCCCGCGAAGGCCGCTTGGGTCTTAGGCGCAGCCTCGCTAGAATTCGCTCATGAAGGAATGCCCGATGTGCGGAGAACTGATGCGCTTCGAAGTACGTGAGGTCAGCAACCAGTTACCAGGCCGAGGTGAGGCGGCGGTCCGGACCGTACGGGAGTGGATCTGCCCCGAGTGCGATTACTTCGAAGAAGCTGAGACAGAGCAGGGCTAGCGCCCTAGCGGGCACCAAGCGTCAGCAGCAGTTCGTTGCGAACGTTCTCGTCGAAATCCGCGAAATTCAGTTCTTTCTCGCATTCGTCGCAGAGCACCTCGATGACGGCCGGGCGGCCTTCCTCATTCGCCTCCACCCGGGCATCGTCGCGCACCTGCACGACATGCATCTGCAGGGTCTTGACCAGATAATTTCGGTCGTTCCCGCAGTTCGGACACGTCAAGGCCATCTAGAGTGGTCTCCTTCTCGGTTTCAAACCTTCGGATTGTACGGGACGGCTTTTCGTAGCGCAATCAAGATCTTCGGGGAATCCGACGTTTTTCGTAAAGAAATGCGCAGTGTGCGGATCGAGTACGATCGGGCATGGCAGAACAATCGAGACCGGGAAATTCGCCGCAAGTACGCAGCGAGGCCCGTGGTCCACACTGGGTAGCGTGGGTCCCCGACGCTAACGGTAAACCGCTGGGATCGGTTGTGCTGGTTGGAGAAACGCGCGAGGAAGCAGAAGAGCGCGCGCGAAAGTGGGGCGAGCAGGCGTAGCGGTCTGGTCGGCCGCGCCTACTCGTCCGTCTCTTCGTCTTCGTCGAACTCGGTTGGATCGCCCAGGCGCAGAACCTGCCCGCTGGAGTGGCCAGCGAGAATGCAGTGCGGCCCCTTCGCTTCGAGTGAAACCACCGCCACGTCCCAGGGGCGAGCGCGATAGGCAGCGGCCACGCAGCCGCACGGCAGGCCCTCGAGCGCTTCGAGCTCGAAAACCGTCGCTGCCGGCTTGACGTAATTTTGTGACCCCGCAGGAACTGCCATTGCGCACCTCCCGTCGCCGACTGCCAATGCAATCCCGACGCCAGCTATTTGGTTAGACATGCGTGGGGAGTGTTTGGTTCCTCCGCCACGACAAGTCGCGCTTCTAGAGGAGTTTCCGAACTACATTCAGTTACGGGCATCCACGAAGCCACTGACCACTCGAAGCTACAAGAGCCCCGGATAGATGACTTTCCGGCCCTCTGCGCGCGCAAAGCCGCTCAGCTCATGGGGTTTGACTTCTTCGGCGTTGACTATGTGCCGCACTGGCACACCGCGAACAAGAAGTGCATCCGACAGTAACTGCCGGTGACATTCCCACCACGCTGACTCCGCGCACATCACGGTTGTCCGACCACCTTGTGCAAATCCGAGCAAGTCATCCAACCCATCGTCGAACGCCTCCAATTGCATGTAGTCCGCATAACCGCGGAAGCCAGCATGCTGCCAGGCGGTGTTCGGCGAATCAGCACGAGGCGTCCGCATTCCGCCCAGCGCAGGAAAATGCCGGTAGACGATTTCATGGTCCGCCAGGAAACCGTCGAGCGTCTCGCGCGTGAACTGCGGATACCGACGCGACCTGGGAAGACTACGGATGTCGGCCAGTTGTTGGATGCTGTGCGCTTCGAGGATTGTCAGGAATGCGTCGGCGGAGTGCGACGAGTGGCCAATCGTGTAGATCACGGGTAAATCAGCCGGCCTTCCACACGGCTGCCGGGAAACATGAGGCGGGCGGCCTCGACGTACGACTCGAGTTGCGCCTGATGGGCTGGCAGCCTTTGACCGCTCTTGAACTCGATCACCAGCAGGCTGCCGTCAGGGCGCCGAATCAAGCAGTCGATCGAGCCTCGCAGAATACCGCGACCGCCCACCACGGAAAACGGCACTTCGTGGTGGCGGTCCGGCATCGCCAGCAGCTCCGCCACGTCAGGACGTGATCGAAGCCGCGTCCAGACATCAACTGCCGACCGCACGCAGGCGTCCGGATCGACGAGCGTTGCGAGCTCATCGCGAGTCAGCAGTCCGCGAACCCGGGTCAGCAGCGCCTCGCCGTCTCCGGCCCCCGCCGGGTTCAGCGAGCTCGCGAAAAGCCGGTGAATCAGCACGCCGGTCAGCGCCTCCTCCGGCGCGACGACCGGCCCCGCCGTCACCGTCACCGTCCTGGCTATCGCGGGACGGACCGTTGACCGGCGTGCAGCCTTTCGAGATTTCGAATTGGTTTTCGCGGCCTCGGGAGTTGGACTGGCTGGGACGGCTTCGACGTCCGTGTGTGGCTGGAACGCTGACACAGCCGCCACTCGTACGAACGACCAGATGAGCTGGTCCACGAGACGACCGGGCACTCTGGAAACGTGGAGGCGGCGCGTCCGAACAGGGCCGCGATCGACGGCGGGAGCACTTCTGCCAGGCTTCCTCGGCCGGCAACCAGCGCTCCATCCTTCAGCGCCGATGACAGGTAGAGCCGATCACGCGCCCGGGTCATGGCCACGTACAACAGACGTCGGCTTTCGTGACGTTCCCGCTCGCGATCCGCTTCATCCATTTCGGACACGAACGGACCCACGGACACTGACGGCTCCTGCTCGCCGCGGACGATGACCCGGATTGGCTTTGGCGGGCCGCTTGCGCCCTTCGCCATGTTGACGACGAACACGATGGGGAACTCGAGCCCTTTCGACGCGTGCACGGTCATCAGGTTCACCGCATCCAGCGCCTCGAGCACGGCGTTCGACTCGTCGCCGCCGGTCAGCGAATCGATGTGATCGGCGATGCGCGTCAGCGTGGCGTAACCGCGATTCTGGATTCGCCGGACGAGCCCGCGCATCTTTTTCAGGTTCTCCCACGCCTGGAGCTTGCGCGGACCGCGAAGCTCGAACGCGTAGGCCGTCTGCTCGAGGATGGACTCCAGGAGCTCGGCAGGTCGCACGCGGTCGGCTTCATCCAGCCAACGCGGAATGAACTCGCGAGCCTGCGTCAGGACCCTCTGGTCTTCGCTAGACAACGACTCGGTCGCGGGTGGAAGCGGCCCTATCAACGCTGACGCCAGATCGGGCGCCAGAAGAGCAAGGCCCGGATCTGACAGACGGATGAAGCGCGATCGGAGGAAGGCGGCGGCGCGCAGGTTCGATGACGGGCGGGCCAGGTATCGAAGAAGCGCGGTGACGTCCTTGGTTTCATCCGCGTCGAAAAACCCGAGTCCCTTGTAAACGTAGCTCGGGATAGCGCGCCGTTCGAGTTCGCGCTCGAACTCGCGATGGCTCGCGCGCGATCGGAACAGGATCGCGATGTCTCCCGGCCGTGCGCGGCGCGCGACGCCCGTCTGCCGATCGCGCACGCTTTCGTCGCTCAGGATTCGCTCGATCTCGGTGGCCACGGCAGCGGCGCAATCGTCAGGGTCGTCGGCCACGGAGAGGCCGAGCGCCGGCTCGTGATGCTGATGCATGGCATCTGTCGGCGGAAAGCGATCGGTTTCTCCGTAGGTGAAGTCGTCCGGCTGGACGGCTGGCTGCGGCGCGATTTCCTCGAACAGATCGTTGACGAAGTTGAGAAGCTCCGGCACGGCACGGAAGCTGCGGGCGATCGATCGCCGGGGATTGCCCGCCGGGCGGAGCGCCTCGATATGCCGGGCGGCCTGGTGCAGCACGGTGACCTCGGCGTCGCGGAACCGATAGATCGACTGCTTGCGATCGCCGACGATGAAAACGGACGGCCGGGTGGCCAGGCCGGCACCCTCGCCCCACGACTGAATGAGCAGCGAGACCAGTTCCCATTGCGCGCGGCTGGTGTCCTGGAACTCGTCGACCAGCACGTGGTGATACCGCGACTCCAGCCGGAATCGGCTTTGCGCGAACTCGTCCATCTGGCGCAGCAGCGTGAGCGCCTTCTCGAGCACGTCGGAAAAGTCGAGGACCGATCGCTCCTCGAGCGCCAGCCGGTACTGCTCCAGCGAGATGGCAAACATCCGCCGGATCCCGCGTGCGAGCAGCGCGTTCAGGTCGCGGCTGAACGCGAACACCACGCGCTCGATTTGCGGAGCGATTTGGAAGACGGCGCTTCGATGCCGCTTCGCAGCATCCGGCGTCGGGTAGTCGTCGGCGCGGTAGGGATGGATCGCTCCACTCTTCCGCGGGTTGCCATCGCCGGTCAGGAAATGCGCCGCGACCCGATCGAGCAGTGCCCGGATCGACGCATCCGGCGGCGTCTCTGACGGCGTCGCGGGAAAATGCCGGTCGAGTTCGCGCAGGAGCAGCTGATAGCGTCCGTGCCGGACCGGGCCGGCGGCCAGGAACGCAGCCAGCCCTCCAGGCACCGCCCTCAACACGTCATGCAACGATGTCGCGGCCCGTCGGCAGACCACGCTCGCGGTCAGGTCCGACGGGCCTCGGATGAGGAACCGCTCCAGCGCATCCCACGCGACAAGCCGTCGATCGAGAAGGACCGCGAGCCCCTCGCGTGTTCTCGCCATCCCGAGCTGCGCGAGGACCAGCGCGATATCCGGATCGGTGCGGGCGCGACCGGTGATGATGCGCAGGGACCGGTCCAGCGATTCCTCGACCAGCCGCGGCACCTCGGTCTCGTCGGCCATGTCGAATCCCGGATCGACGTCCGCCTCGAGAGGGAATTCGCGCAGCAAGGACAGGCAGAACGCGTCGATGGTCGTGATCGCGATGTCCGCCAGCCGATCGCGCAGGTCGACCCATCGGGCCCGGTCGAACTCCGAACGGCTGGCCGCGTCACGCAGCTCCCTGACGATGCGCTCGCGCATCTCGGCGGCGGCCTTCCGGGTGAAGGTAATCGCGAGGATGTTCGCCGGATCGACGCCGGCCTTCAGCAGATTGACATACCGGGCGACCAGTACCGACGTCTTGCCGGTGCCGGCCGAGGCCTCGAGCACGACGTTGTTGGCGGGATCGACGGCGAAGGCGCGTGCATCCGCGTCCGGATCGGCGACGACGGTCACCGCCGGTACTTCCACCGGTACCGCATCGTCGCCGTTGCCGAACAGCGACAGTTGGCTGACGCGCTTGTTACTCGTCACCGACGTAATCCTTGCGGCACACGGACGGATAGCCACATCGCGTGCACATGAACGGCTCATCCGGACGCGGCGGAAACTCGCCGCGCTCGATGGCCGACACCGCGCCGAGCATCCGGCGCTGGCCGTCCTTCAACGCCTCGGCCAGAGACGATGACCCGCCGAGGGCCACGAACGCGTTCTTCTCGCGAAAGGCCACATAGCCGGCTCGCGAAACGGCCCACTGACGGCCGTGGCGGCCGTCGAGGTGCTGCGACGCGCACAGGCCATAGACCGGCAGTTGCAATGCTCGCGCTGGTTTCGGCGCCCGTCCAAGCTTGTAGTCGATGATTCTCAGCGTGCCATCGGTCAGCAAGTCGATGCGATCCGCCTTGGCGCGAATCCGGACGTTCCGCACGCCCTCGTCGTCCTCGAACGCAAAGTCACCTTCGAGCGGATACTCGAGCAATCGCTCGACGACGTCGAGGCCGTGCTCGATCTCGAAGGCAAAGGCGCGCTCCGCAAGGCCGGCCGCCGCGGCTGATCCGAGGAGATACGTACGCTCGAGCGCACGATCGACCTCAGACAGCCTCTGCAGCATCTCCAGAGCGATCTCCTCGAACACCGCCAGCGCCTCGTCGAGGTTGGCAGCCGTGATCCCTTGACGTCCACGCGCGTGCCAGGCGCCGAAGAACCGCTCGAACACCTCGTGCAGGAACTGCCCGCGCTCCTGCGGAGTCAGGCCGGATTCCTCGTCACGCTCCTCGTCGATCTTCAGGACGTGGGTCGAGAAATACTTGAACGGACAGTCGAGATACCGCTCGACGTGGCTGACCGCGTGCGCTGGCGGCGCGTATGCGCCGGCAAATCCGCGAAACACGTCGGCGTCCGACGGTGTGCGAGATAGCCGGAGAGCCAGCCAGGCGGCCGTGTCGCCGTTGACGTCCCCGCTGCGGATTGTGGCGTCCGTAAGGGCGTCATGGAGAAAGGCGCCGGCCGGACCGGGCGGTGTGCGCTCGACAACCAACCCGCTGTGCTCGATCTCTTCCAGCATCGGCGACGGAGAAACAATCGCGTCGGCCTCCAGCGTGAAGGTCGAGACCGATACGCGCCGGCGAGGCAGACGCACCAGATCGTTGAAACGGGCGCGCGCCGCTGCGCGACGATCGGCTTCGCCTGGCCACCCGAGCTGGTTCAGGAGCGACGCAGGATAGAAGATGCTGCGCCGCATCCGCTCCGGCCAGTCGCTGTCGACCAGACCGACGATGCGGAGGTCGTCGACGTCGGCGAAGGCGGCGGACGGACCGTCGAGCAGCGTCACACCTGTCGAGCCCGTTCGCGGCGAAAACGTCTGACCCTCGATCCAGCGGCGCACGGTGCCGGCCAGTTCACCAACGGCCACAGGCGAGTCGTCGTGACGGGCGTGCGCATCGCCCAGGGCCTGGAGCGCGGAGAGGATCGCGGCCCGCGCTCGAACGTGCGATACGTAGGACGGCGCGTCTCTCTCCGGGAGCCGTTCGTGCTCGCGAATAAAGGTCAGCAGCCCGGCAATCTGTGCCGACGCGCGGGGAGCTTCACAGGCGCGACGAAGATCCCGCGCAGCGATCGCCGCGGCGGCGAGAGCTGGAGCCGCGCGGCGCTCGAGCCGCGCGCGCCGGTTCTGCCCGTCACCGGCCGGTTTGGACTGCAGCGCCTCGAGCCGGTCCCATCCGCCCAGATACTTGAGCTCGCGCATCCACAGATCGAGGGCGGTCACGTCGTCCCGATTGAGCGGCTGTCCCGATGCCCCACCGAAACGCCAATGCGGCGAGCCGAGCAACTCGACCAGCGATGCGCGCGTGGCTTCCGCCGTCGCGCAGGTGAAGACGAGATCGAGCGCCGCCGCAAATGGCTCTGCCGCGAGCGGAAGTGAGTCGTACGCCTGATACGGCAGGCCCGCGTCCGTGAATACGCTTCGAGCGAGGTACAGATACGGGAGCGGGCGTTGGAAGACGACCGCGATGCGATCGCTGCCAGCACCGGACTGAACGGCTCTCGCGACGTCGACGAGCTCTTCTTCCCGGTCGCGGCTGGTGAACCAGTGCACGCCTGGTTGCAGCGGAGGCGGTTCAGGCGCGAGAAGAACTGGCGGCGTCACGGCGGCGGCCCGGCGTTCCTCCTGGATCCCTGGCATCACATCGTGGATTCGCTGGTGGAACCCGGCAGCGAGGATGTTTTCCGTCGCGAGGATATCTATTCGCTCGACGTGTGAGAGCCGTGCCAGGAGATCGAAATCCGCCGTCCACAGACCACGCGGATCAGCGGGCTGATCGGGAATGGTCAGGACGATGTGCCTGAACACGGACGGAACCGATCGGTCGATCAGGAGCCGTCGGAGCCTGTGCTCGTCGAGCGATCCTGACGCGTCGATGGATCGCTCGAATTCCCGGAACGCGGCCGAGAGGAAGCGCGTCTGGCGCATCATGCGGTCGGCTCCTCGATCGATGTCGACGCTCGACTCGAGGCTGTCGGTCATCAGCCGATCGAAATCCGCCACGGTACGGTCCCGGCGGCGAAGCTCGTCGTAGAAGCTCAGAATCTCGACAACCAGGGCGGGCCGAAGCCGGAACGGCGCCGGCGTTCCCGCGCGCGTCACGAGATGAGCGGCGCGCCGGAAGAGGACTTCGCGCTCGAATTCCGACAGCCGGGGTGGCGCGTCGGGCACCGACTCGTAGAGGCGATCGTAGAGATCGACTCGCGTGAGGATCTCCGGCAGGATCAGCGCCTGCCGTCCATCTTGCAGAATCAGACCCTCGAGCGTGCGCCGGAGGGCCGCACCCGCGCCACGCGTCGGCACCAGGACAGCCTGCCCGCGCGCCGCCAGCGGATCCTCGCAGACGGCGAGCTCTGCCAGGACACGGTGCATCGATTGCAGATCAGGTACCCGCAGCAGGCGGGTTGAACGCGGAGTAATCACATTTGTGGGGGCGTAGCGAGACGTCCGAGTTCCTCGTTGACGCGTTCGAACATCAGCAGGGCGCCAGCCGCCGCTGACGCGGCCTGCCATGCGGTTTCCATGTTCATCGTGCGGATGGCCGTCTGCCGTGTCGCAATCGCCTGCGATGCCATCTGAAACGCGCTCATCAACATGCCGTGGATGGGCTGAAAGTCTGTCGCGGGCCGCATGCGCTGCAGATCGTTCCCGCCATGCCGCGCACGATCGGACAGTTTGATGAGGATGTCCGATGACGGGCCGGCGAGCTGACGGATCTCTTCGAGGCCTGGCACCGACCGCCGGAACTGCTCCATCGCCGACTTGATGCTGTCCTGATAGCTCTGGACGACCTGCTGCCGGATTGCCCAGGCGTCGCGGGCCAGACGCTGGCGCCGCGCATCGGCGAGGCGGGCGTCCAGCGTGGCCAGGAGCGCTGCGGTCGACAGCGGTCTCCGGCGACCGAGACGATCGTCGGTTGCGAGCACGTTCTTCAGGAGTGCTTCGAGCCCTCGTACATCTCCGCGCTTCATCCGCTCGTCGGCTGCGAGGAGCGTCCGGACGGTCAGATCGGCGTAAGACTTCTCCAACCTCACCTCCTGGGCCAGATCGGCGGAGGCTCGCGCGTGAAGCGCGGCCGCCCACGTCTCGTTCCTCGAACCGCCAAGCACCTGGACGACCGACGAAAGCAGCGAAATGCGCTCGACCGAGTCAGGGGTGAGACGCGCGGCCGTGAACGCCTGCTCGATGCTCTCGCGAAATGCTGGCGGCGGCAGCAGCGCCACGGGAGGAGGGATCGTTGTGCTGGCCACCAGGTTCAGATCGAAGCGGCTCTGACCTGCGGCAACACGCAGTTCCGAGACGAGCTCGTCCAGCAAAGCGGTCAACTGCGCCACGTCCTGCGCGCGGTACCCATAGTTCCTCGAGGGCCACTCGGCGAGCACCTTTCGCGCGTTGTCGGTGATCGCGAGCCGTTTCGCCGGATCGGTCGTCAGCGACACCGCGCTGAGCGTTCGGGCGACCTCGGCGCTGAGACGTTTGAAGTCCTCTTCTCCCTGCGTTTCGGCATACCGGCTCGCGCGCACGGACTCTGCGTAGCGATCGGTACGCTCCCAGTCGACGGAGCTATCGGTCAACGTGACGAGCTGCAGGTTGGGCGCCGTGTTCGGGGTGCCGCCGATGGGCATCGAGAAGACGACGCGGCCGGCCACCCGTGCGAATTCACCGTAGCTGACGAGGGTCGACCCGTCCGTCAGGTATATACGGTAGAGCACCGCCTCCGCCCACGCGTCAGCGGGCAACAACGCCAGGAGAAGCACTGCAGCGAAAGGGGTTCGGATGCGGGCAGCCAGCGATCGAAGTTGCTGGAGCATCGAATATCTCAGGGTAGTGGTCACATCCCCAACCCGTCAAGGGTCGCGAAGCGCGTGCCGCTTGCCGGACCTGTGGAAAACATGTGGAAGACCCGTGGACAGACTGTGGACGTTCCGACAACGAACTTTTTTTTCATCCCGATTCCGCCACAATCCGCAGGCCTGCCCTCTGTGGGTGCGCCTTCGTCAGTCCTTTCGCTTGAACGGCACAGCCCACGCACTAGAATGCTCCCTCACTCACTGGACAGGCGAGGTCACATCTCTGACGTTGGGTCTCGGCTGGCAGGGCGACCTGCCGGCTTCGAGCGGGATCCCGGGGCGAGGACCGCGACAACCGACGCAGGTTTTCGACGGTCGAGATCTGGCCACAACGAGGCGGCGGAGCAACGTGAACGTTCACCGGTTTGAAGAAACGATCAACGGGCGCTCGTATCGGATAGAAGTGTTGAGCGTCGGTGCCGGCCAATGGCGTGCACAGATCGCTCGTGTTCCCGGAGGATCAGCCGCGTTGATGCCGTTTTACGGCAAGACACCCGACGAAGCCGCCAAACAGCTCAGCCGATGGCTCGGTATCGTTCATGGCCAGAACCGCGGTCCGGCGCGCCCCGGCACGCCGCCACTACCCGGACCCAAGGGCGACTCCTGAGCTGATTCCGGTCATTTCCCGCGTCCGTCATTTCTTGGCCTGGTCGGGGTCGACTATAGTGACGCCATGCCCGCACGACCCGCGGCGCGCTTTGCCTTCATCCTTCTGACGATCGGCCTCGCCAGCCAGCTTGATCTTCCACCTTCGCAGGCACGCGGCGGGCACGCCGGCCAGTCCGACGCCGCTGCCGAAGGTCCGGCTCGTGGCGACCGGCGGCACCATCTCCAACCGGGATGGGGGACGGCTGACCGCAGAGGAGTTGATCAAGTCCATGCCGGGACTCGATCGCTACGCCAGGCCCGAGTCGGAGCAGTTTGCCAACACCTCCAGCAGCGCGCTGACGCTGCAACAGTGGCTCGACCTCGCCCGGCGCATCAACTCGCTCTTTGCAGAAGACGCAGATCTCTCCGGAATCGTTGTCACCAGCGGTACTGACACGCTCGAGGAAACGGCGTACTTCCTCAATCTCACGGTGAGGACCGACAAGCCGGTGGTCGTGGTCGGCTCGATGCGGAATCCGAGCGAGGTCGGGTACGAAGGCGCGGCCAACCTGCTCGAGGGCTTCCGCGTCGCCGCCGACCCGCAGTCGCGCGGAAAAGGCGTGCTCGTGGTGCTCAACGACGAGATCAACGCCGCCCGTGACGTGACGAAGACCGACGCGCTGCGGCTGCAGACGTTTCAGACCAGGGGTTACGGCGTCCTGGGTGTCGTCGACGGCGATCGTGTCGCCTATTACCGCGACGTGGTCAAGCGGCACACGAAGAACAGCGAGTTCGACGTCGCCAAGATCGAAGCGCTCCCGCGGGTGGACGTCGTGCTGACGTACCAGGGCGCCACCGGTGACATCATCAAGGCCATCGTCGATCAGGGTGCCAAGGGCATCGTCATCGCGACCGCCGGAGCAGGCGCGACGAGCGGCACGCAGGGTGACGGCATCCGATACGCGATCGAGAAGGGCGTGTTCGTGGTCACCGGGACGCGGACCGGCAGCGGCCGGATCGCCGCGCGCACGCGCCCTCCGGCTCCGGGAACGAACGGGGATCAACCGCGGCCACCCATGCTGCGCATCGCCGCCGAAGATCTCGCGCCGATCAAGGCCCGCATTCTCCTGATGCTCGCGCTGACGACGACCACTGACGGTAATGAGATCCAGCGGATGTTCCTGGAGTATTGAGTCCTTGGCAGCGCTCGAGAAGAGCGTCGAGATCCTGAACCAGCGCGTGGCGCCGGAGGCACGTTCCGGCCTCGATGCCTGGAGATCGTCCACACTACCAGTCCCGCCGTCACCCACCGGTTTAGGATGGCTCGGCGTGGTCGGTCCCGGCGTCATCGTGCTCGGCGCGTCGATCGGCAGTGGCGAGTTCCTGCTCGGACCGGCGGTGTTCGTGAAGCATGGTCTGTCGCTGCTCTGGATCACGGCCGTCGCCGTCATCCTCCAGACCATTTTCAACACCGAAGTCATGCGGTACACGCTCGCGACCGGCGAGCCGGTGTTCACGGGCTTCATGCGCACGCGGCCGTCGTCTACGCTCTGGGCCTGGATCTATGTCGCCTTGTACTTGCTGCAGCACGGATGGCCGGCGTTTGCCGCGACCGCCGCCGGAGCGGTGTTCTTCCTGTTCGCGCGACACCTCCCAGGCCCGACCGATGCGGAGACCATCTACTACATCGGCGTCGGCATTTTCCTGAGCTGCGCGGTGCTGCTCACTATCGGCAAACGGATCGAGCGCACGCTCGAGATCGTCAACTGGATTCTGGTGGCGTGCATCCTCAGCGGCTTTCTGACTCTGGCACTGGTCTTCGTCCCTGGCCGAACGTGGCTCGACGGAGTCGTCGCGCTCGGCGGGTTCGATCGCTCACTCGGTCGATTCGCCCTGCTGCCGGCAGGCACGGATTTCGTCCTGCTCAGTGCCCTGGTGGCGTACTCGGGCGCCGGCGGCGTGACCAACATGGCGCTGTCGAACTGGGCTCGAGACCGCGGCTACGGAATGGCCGAACGAGCCGGGTATATCGGCGGAGCCATCGGCGGCGCGAACGTCCATCTCGCGCACGCCGGCTTCACCTTCGAACGCGACTCAGAGTCGATGCGGCGATGGCACGGATGGTGGCGGATCGTCCGTGCCGATCAATGGGGCGTCTTCGCGACCGGCGCCATCGTCGGAATGCTTCTTCCGGCGCTGTTGTACGTGACGTTCCTGCCGCGCGGCACCGACATTCAGCATCTCGGTATCAGCGCCGCGCTCGCGTCCAGCATGGGAGCCGCGTCGGGTCCATTGCTGGGCGGCGCCATAGCCTTTCTTGGCGCGTGGATCCTGTTCAAAACGCAGCTCGACAACTTCGAGGGTATGGTCCGTTGCATCACGGACATCCTGTGGACCGGGAGCCGTCGCGTCCGGGAATGGCGCGGCGGCGACGTGCGAGCGGTGTATTACTGCATTCTTGTCGTGATCGCCGCGTGGGGGATCATCGCGCTCCGCCTCGCCCAGCCTTTCGTCCTGCTCAAGCTGGGCGCCAATGCCGCCGGCGTCATCTTCATCATCGGATCGCTCCACCTGCTGTACTTGAATACGCGCCTGCTGCCAGAGCACGTGCGCCCGCCGCTCTGGAGGCGCGTAGCGCTGGTAGCCATCGCTGCGTTTTACAGCGTCTTCGTCAGGCTCTCGCTTCTAAGCGTCATGTCGTAATTAGAATCTGTCAGGTGCGGAGGTCCCGGGCCTCAGCTCGCCGCAGCGAATGCATACAACGCGCCTCGCGTCCGGATAAAGATTGTCCCGCTGGCGATCGCCGGCGTGGCCCACACTTCTTCGTCGAGATCGTTGACCGCCAGGATTTCCCACTGGCCGCCGGCCTTGAGTACAGTGACCTTGCCGCTAGCGCTGACCATGAACACCTTGTCGTCGGCAGCAACCGGAGACGAGTAATACTCCTCCATTGCGGATTCGCTTCTCCCGACTTTGAGGACAGCGCCGGTCTCGGGGCTGAGCGATGTGATGACGCCGCCGGTCTTGACCGCATAGAGGACGTCCTTGTACAGCAACGGCGCAGCAACGTTCGGGTACCCCGTCTTCACCCTCCACACGATGGCCGTAGACGACACGTTCCCCTTGCCACCAGGACGGATTGCGGTCAGACCATGGCCTGCGCCGCTGGCGTTCCGCACGTATTCGTATTCGCTGCGCTCGATGACGCCGTCTCCGTTTGAATCCATCCACCCGAAGTGCTCGTGAATGTATGGATCGGAACGTGTTTCCTCCAACTGAACGCGCTGGTCACCGTTCGAATCGAACTGCTTGAGGCCTTCCTCGAATGGGGGAAAGACGGGCGCGTCACCGCCCGGTGCACTGACGTAAACCAGCTCGCGGCCGAGCACCGGAACGCCTTTCGGCGCGTATCCTATTCCGCCTGCCCACCAGAGACGCTCGCCTGTCTTCAAGGCGTAGGCCTCGAGAGCGTGCGATCCAAACACGAGTATCTGCGGCTCACCGGCTGACGGTGAGTAGATGATCGGCGTCGCATAGCCTTCGACCGGACTGGATCGATCGACCTTCCACCGCACACTGCCATCCCGTACGTCAACCGCGATCACAAAGGGATTCGTCCGCTGATCGCAGACCATCACCAGGGTATCGCCGGCGATCACGGGCGAGGAACCGATCCCATAGAAGTTGTTAAACGGGCCGAGCGGAGTACGCCAGCGCTCCCTCCCGTCAGGTCCGTACGAAATGAGACCCAGTTCGGCAAAGAACGCATAGACATTCGTGCCGTCGCTGACCGGAGTGGGCGATGCGGCATCGTTGCCTTTGAAGATCGGCATGTGTCGGGCGCGTGCAGCTTCGGTGCGCCAGATGATCTTTCCGCTGATCCTATCCAGGCAGAGCGTGATGAGCTTCTCCCCTTCGCTGGCCGTCAAAAAGATGCGATTGCCTGCAACGACTGGAGAGGAGCGGCCGAACGGTACGGAAGTCTTCCACGAAAGGTTCCTGCCCGCTCCAAACACCGCAGGTATTCCGGCCGTCTCGGAAACGCCGGATCCGTTGGGGCCACGGAACCGAAGCCAGTCGTCAGTGGCGCTCGCGCTGGCAAGGAGCGTCAGGACGAGGATAGTCCGCATGGCTCAACTCCTTTCTAGATCAGCGCACCGCGTCCGATGAGAGTAGGCTGAAACTCCCGGCGCGTCACTATCAATGTTGAGGGGGCACGATCCCTTAATCAACGTCAATAGTCAGAACGTCGCAAAGCTGAAAGCTCGAGCTTAGGTGACAGACGCAGCGGCTCGCAGATTGGCCGCAAAGTCCGGGATGTGGCGCTGATCGATATTGGTCTTCCCGGCATGTCAGGAATTGCCGGCACCAGACTGCTGAAGGAACGCTACCCGAACGTCCTGCTGTTGATCCTGACCGTCTACGACGATGACGACCGCTTCTTCTTCAGGCCGGTCAGGAATTCCGAAGGCGTTTCCACGCGGATACCGTGGCGCAGCGCCGCGAGGAAATGGCGGCGATTGTCTGTGACGATCACTCGTGCACCTGCGGCTCTGGCCACTTCGGCGATGTACGCGTCGTAGATGCGCCCGCCTGCGGTGCTGTCGCGCGCAGCGGCCTGGAGAAATTCTCGCCGCTCGGGATGCGGCAAATCGTGCACGGCGATCCGCGCCAGCACTTCTGCCTCGAGGAGGTGGGCCGCATCAGTGGTGGACAAACGGAATTCCGGCGGAAGACGAGTGGCAACCGAGAAAAACTCCAGGCAGCAGTGCCAGGCGGTAGCCGGCGCGTTGATGGACTTCTCGGCCACGGCATGCATCAACTGCTGCGCCGGCGCGCTCTGCGGGCCAAAATCGATCAAGCCCGCGAGCAGGACGCTTGTGTCGAGGAATACGCCTACGGCCACCGGTTGCGCTCTTCCTCTACGAGCGCAGCGATGTCGAGATCGGGACGTGAGTCGGCCGGCACGGTCGGACGCGCCACGAGACGGCGGCCAATCTTTGACGAGTCGCGGCGCCGGACGCGACAGGCTCCAGACGGATGCCGGTATCGTCGACGGTGATTTCGAGAGCCGTCCCCGGCGATGAGCGCCGATCCGGTCACGAATCGCCGCCGGCACAACCACGCGTGCCTGCCTTGTCAATGGTAGTGCGCATGCCATTATTCTACCATCACGCCGGGTCCGGCTGAAGCCGGACGCTACATGCCCAGGACCTCGGTCTGCTTCGGCGCGAATGGCGTCCAATTCCTTCTTCAGCACCTCGTAGCGTTCCAACGCATCCCGGCCCACCTTCTGATCGGCGCGCGCCGTCATGCCCGCGAGGTACGTAATGTGTGCCTGAAGACCGGGCCTGCCGTAACGTACGGGCTCCGACATCAGCTTGGCAGCAATGGCGTCGACCTGCTTCGCGCGCTCCGCCTCGGCGCCGGACGCGTTCCGCAGTTTCTGCTGCGCCTCGCGAACGCGCTGAATGAGCTGGTTGACGCTGGCCACGAGCTCGCGCGACCGCATGTTGTGATCGAACTGCTCTTTCAGGTCCGCCGCCGTAATGCCGTCGGCGGCGACGTTGGGATCGATCAGGACGTTGAACGGTTGCGTCAGCGTCTTCTCGCCGACCTTGAGGCGCGCCTGATATGCGCCTGGCGGAGCCGACAGGCCGGACTCATGCCGCACGTCCCAGATGAAGCGATTCACACCGGCGTTCTTCGTGACTCGCCCCACCGCTGCACTCGCGGCGCTCGACGTGCGGCCCGCCATCATCGGCGCGTCCGGATCGTCCGGATCGGCAGCCGGCGCGCCGCCTCCCCTGCCGCCGCGTCCGCCGCGGCCGCCCCGCCCGCCTGCAGCCGCTTCGCTGGAGTAGGTATTCACCACTGCCCCCGACGAATCGACAATGTCGATCGTCACCGCGCCGACGGGCGCGGCCGCGAGGTAGTACTCGACCGCCGGACCGAGGGAGCTGACCTGAGTCCGGTATCCGTCGCGCGGCTTGTACAAATGCACGTCGGACGACGTGATCTGCGGGGATGCCTGGTGCAGCGAAGTGATGTTGTCGAGAATCCAGAACGCGCGGCCCTGCGTCGACACCACCAGGTCCTTCTGGTGCACCTTGATGTCGGTGATCGGCGTCGCCGGCATGTTCAACTGGAACGACTGCCACGTCGTTCCGTTGTCGAACGAAATGAACATGCCGAATTCGGTGCCGGCGTACAGCAGCCCTGCCCTGTCGGGATCTTCCCGCACGACGCGTGTCGGCCAGTCCGCGGGAATGCCGTTCTTGCCGGTGGTCAACCGCGTCCAGGTCTTGCCGTAGTCGTCGGTGCGATAGATGTAGGGCTGGTAGTCGCCGAGCAGATATCGATAGGTGGCGAAGTACGCGGATCCCTTGCGATGCGGCGAGGCATCGATGAACTGCACGCGGCCGCCTGGCGGCAGATCCTTCGGCGTGACGTTCGTCCAGGTCTTGCCGTCGTCGCGCGTGACGTGGTACGGGCCGTCGTTCGCGCCCGCCCATATGACACCCTTCTCGAGCGGTGACTCGGCAATCGCATACAGCGTGCTGTAGAACTCTTCACCGGTCACGTCGCGGGTGATCGGCTCACCGCTGGCGCCCTGGCAGCAGTCCGGCTTCGCGGTGAGGTCGGGTGAGATGCGCTCCCATGTCACGCCCTTGTCCCGCGTGCGATGCACGTACTGCGTGCCGTAGTAGAGCACCTCGGGATCGTGCGGCGAGGTCGCCATTGGGGCGGTGCGCTGAATCCGGTAGATCAGATCGCTCGCGGGATTGCCGTAGAGCGATTGCGCGCCGATCCAGTAGTTCTTCGACTGCCCGGTACGCATGTTCATGACGCTGAACTGGCCCTTGCACGATCCGTACACGACGTCGGGGTTCGACGGATGCGGCATGATCGGACCGGTCTCGCAGCCGGGCCCGCCTTGAAAATCCTCGCGCGCGAAGGGATCCGCCTGGCTCGTGATGATGATCGTGCTGTTGTCCTGCTGCGCGCCGTAGAGGTTGTAGGGGAACTTCTTGTCGAGCCACACGCCGTAGATCTCTGCGGTCGGCTGGTTCATCTGCGTCGACCACGTGCGGCCGCCGTCGAACGACACGTTCGCGCCGCCGTCGTTCGCCTGCACCATGGTGTTGCCATCTTTCGGATTGATCCAGATGTCGTGATTGTCGCCATGCGGCGTGCGCAACGAGGTGAACGTCTTCCCGGCATCCGTCGACTTGAAGAAGCCTTCGGCGCCCGCATAGACAACGTCCGCATTGGTCGGGTCGGCACCGAGCGTCGTGTAGTAGAACGGCCGCTGGATGAGCGATCCCTGCGGGTTGACGAGGGCCCAGGTCTGGCCGCCGTCGTCCGACCGGTAGAAGCCGCCGCCTGGCTTGGCTTCGATCAGCGCGTAGACGCGATCCGGTTTGGCCGCGGTGACTGCGAGGTTTCCCTTACCGATCAATTCGTTGGGCAGGCCGGTCGTGATCTTCGTGAACGTCTCGCCGCCGTCGGTGCTCTTGTAGAAGCCACCCTCCTTCGAGCCGCTGATGATCGTCCACGGCTTGCGCTCGAGATGCGACATCCAGGCATACACGACGTTCGGGTTGCCGGGCTGCAGCTCCACGTCCATCGCCCCGACTTTGTCGGAGATGAAGAGCGTTTTGCGCCACGTCTTGCCACCGTCCGTCGTCTTGAACACGCCGCGTTCGGCGTTCGGCTTGAAAGCATCACCGTTGGCGGCGACCCAGGCGATGTCGGGGTTCGTCGGATGAATACGCACGCCGCCGATCTGCCCGGCATCGTACAAGTCCGGCGAACTGCCACGTCGCGCCGCCATCCGACGACTTGTACACGCCGCGGCCGGTCGACACGTTGCTGCGCACGCCATCCGATCCGGTGCCGACATAGATCACGTTCGGGTCCGAATCGGCCACCGCGATCGCACCCATCGATCCAACCGGGATCTTGCCGTCGCCGATCGGAACCCAGGTCGCGCCTCCGTCGGTCGTCCGCCACAATCCACCGCTCGCGACGCCCATGTAGAACGTCTTCGGCTGCGAGGGGACGCCGGTGACCGTCGTGACTCGCCCGCCGCGTGATGGACCGACCAGGCGATATTGCAGTCCCCTGAAAAGTGGCGTTTCGCTCGACGGCTTCGCGGCCTGCGACTGCGCCTGCGGCTGCGCCAGGGCGAGCATCGCGACCGACAACACGACGGGACAAAAGCTGCGACGAAACATGTGAACGCTCTCCAGAAATGGAAGGTGGCCGCGCGTCAGGCGTGCCACGGCCTCGGGTCCGCGTTATACCACAAGGCGCCGCCCGGACGCGCGCGGTGATGGCCTCGAGACGTGCGATCGCGGTACGATGCCGTCACGATCGAAGATCGCACCTCGAGAGGGTGAAGGGGGTCACGTGGTCAGAGTGCAAGGAGGACGCCTCGCGGGGCTGCTGCTGGTGACGCTGCTCGTCGCACGACCCCAGGCGCAAACATCCAGTCCGTCGACGGCGTCAGCGACCCAACCGGCGGCCGAAGCGGTCTTCACCGCCGAGGCGATCAGCGCACATGTACGATTCCTGGCTGACGACCTGCTCGAGGGTCGCCTGACCGGCTCGCGCGGCTACAACCTGGCCGCCGCCTACGTGGCTGCGCGTTTCGAAGCAATGGGGTTGAAACCGGCGGTCGATGGCGGCTGGTTTCAGCAGGTGCCCTTCGCCGAATCACGTCTCGTGTCGAACAAGCCGCCGTCACTCACGATTGGCGGGAAGACCTTCACGCACCCGGCCGATGCGTTGATGGGTCCATCGTTCACGCAACCCAGCGAGTCCCTCGAGGGCGAGGTGATCTTCGCGGGGTTCTGCTTCGACAAGCGCGATCAAGGGTTCGACGACTTTGCCGGCCTCGACGTCAAGGGAAAGATCGTCGCGTGCCTGACCGGCTTTCCGAAAGGAACGCCCAGCGACGTCGGAGCGCACCTGGCGGATCAGAAATCCAGGATGGCTGAGGCGCGTGGTGCGATCGGCGTCCTGAATGTCCCGACGATCGAGTTCTTCGAGACGTTACCCTGGTCGAAACTCATCGAATACATCGACGTGCCGGCGTTGACCTGGAAGCGCGCCGACGGCACACCCTACGTCGACGCCCCAGGAATCCGGATCGGCGCCCTGCTCAATACCGCGGCCAGCGAGGCACTCTTCACAGGTGCGCCGAAGCCGCTGAAAGATGTACTCGCAGAGGCGAATCAGCCGGGCGCAAAACCCAAAGGCTTCGCGCTTCGGCAGCCGGTGACGTTCGAGCGGCACAGTCAGTTCCGCGAACTGCAAAGTGCAAATGTCCTGGGGGTGCTGCCGGGCGCGGACCCGGCCGTCGCGAACGAGTTCGTCGTGCTGATGGGACATCTCGATCACGTCGGCGTGAACACCGCAAAGTCCGGCGATCAGATCTTCAACGGCGCCATGGACAACGCGGCGGGCATCGCGGCGATGCTCGAGGTCGCGCGCGCGCTCGCGGAGTCGCCGAAGAAACCTCGCCGCTCGATCCTGTTCGCCGCCGTGACGGGCGAAGAACAAGGGTTGCTCGGCTCGGCGTATCTGGCCAAGCATCCGGTGACACCAAAGGGAAGCGTCGTTGCCGTCGTCAACCTGGACATGCCCGTGCTGCTCTACGATTTCGTCGACGTCGTGGCGTTCGGGGCGGAACACTCGACGCTCGGCCGGATTGTCGAGCAGGCAACGGCTCGTGCGAACGTCAAGACAAGCCCGGACCCTCTTCCCGCTGAAGGACTCTTCACTCGCTCCGATCACTACAACTTCGTGAAGGAGGGCGTGCCTTCGGTGTTTCTGATGACGGGGTTCGGCAATGACGGGGGAAAGATCTTCGGGGAATTCCTCGCGACCCATTACCACCAGCCAAGCGACCAGCCCGATTTGCCGTTCAACTGGGCTGCCGGCGCAAAGTTCGCGCGCATCAATTATTTGATCGCCCGCGAGATTGCCGACCAGGCCGAGCGTCCCCGTTGGTATCGGGACAGCTTCTTCGGCAACACGTTTGCCGAGGGTCAGCCAAAAGTCGCCCGATAACTGCTCTTTCACATCGGAACGCGAGTTGCATTGATGGCTCACGCGCCATGACGGACCAGGTTCGTCCGGCTACGCTCGGGGAAGGTGTCACTTTTTCAGGCAGAGAGTCCATGAAGCAACAAGTGTCGGAAGAACGGCCCATGATCGGCACGGCGCTGGCGTCGCGCTATCGCATCGAACGTGCCCTTGGTGAAGGTGGAATGGGACGGGTGTATGAAGCCGTCGACCAGCAGCTCGGCCGTAGGGTGGCAATCAAGGTCATTCGATCGGGCATCGACGATCCTGCAGGCCGAGAGCGATTCCTCCGCGAAGCCCGATCGGCCGCGGCCCTGTCACACCCCAACGCGTGTCAGTTGTACGAGGTGGACGAGCACGATGGGGAGCCGTTCCTGGTGATGGAATTCCTGGACGGCGAGCCGCTGTCTGCGCGCATCGCTCGCGGCCGCATGTCGCGTGACGAAGCAGCCGAGGTGATCCTCCCTCTCATGGACGTTCTCGCCGCATTCCATAAGGCAGGGCTCATTCACCGGGATCTGAAGCCGTCCAACGTGTTCCTGACCCAGCAGGGTGCCAAGCTGCTCGATTTCGGGCTCGCGCGGCACACGCAGCGCAGTGAGGCGGTCACGGCGCCGGAGCTCACCGCACCGGGTGCGGTCACGGGCACGCTGCGCTACATGTCGCCCGAGCAGATTACCGGCGATGCCGTCGATGCGCGAACGGACATCTTCGGATTGGGCGTGCTGCTCCACGAAATGCTGACCGGACGCATGCCGTTCGGAGCGGAAACGAACGCGGACTGGCTGAACGCGGTGCTCACCAAGGACGCACAGCCGCTCGGAGATCCGCAGTTGCGAGCGCTCGATCCCGTGGTGATGCGTGCGCTCCGGCGAAAGCCCGAGGAACGCTACCCTACGGTTGAAGAGATGTCGGCGGCGCTGAAAGCGGCGCTCGATCCCGATCGTGCCCCCGCACCGCCGGAACCGGAACGTGAAGGGTCGTTGCGCGTAGTGGTCCTGCCGTTCCGGCTGCTTCAGAGCGATCCCGAGATCACGGCGCTTCAGGATGGCATTCCTGAAGCGGTGACGGCGACGCTCTCGAGCAGCGAAGGCCTGACGCTCGTCTCGAATCGGGCGGCTCAGGAGTTTGCGGACGCGACGGATCTGATCACCGTCGGCCGGACGCTGAACGTCGACCGCCTGCTGAGCGGCAGCATCCTGCGGGCTGGTGAAGAGGTCAGGGTCACAGTCCAGTTGATCGACGCCACGGATGGAAGCGTTCGTTGGTCGCAGACGACCCAGCACGTCCTGGGAAATGTCCTGACGCTCCAGGACGACATCTGCAAACAGATTCTCGATGGCCTGCCGCCTGCCGATTCGGACAACGGCGATCGCGCGAACTGACTCGAGCCTGTCATCCAGCGCGCGCGAACACCTTCCGTGCCGAGAGTGCAATCGGCCAGCCGATGAAGAACATGTGAACCAGCACGCCGGTCACCCAGACGATCGTCGCCGGCGTTCGCGGGGTACCGATGCGCGACAACGGGATGACCACGTAGTTCATCACGATGTAGACGCCGATGCCGTAGAGCGCGCCCACGAGCAAGGGCATCCTGATCAACGATGGCAGCAGGCTGGCCGCCGCAAAGAAGATGGCGGTCGCGAGGAACGCGTTCAGGTAATGGAAGCCAAGGCCAGCGGCAGCGGTTGCAGTGCCGCCTTGAAACGCCGCCGGACCGAGCGCTCCGCTTGCGACGTACTGAAGAACGCGTGACGGCGCGACGCCACTCCGGAAGTACAAAAGCCGGTTGCATACAGGATATCGAGCGTTCCGGCGACCAGCCAGCCGACGATCAGCCATTGGACCCACGATCCCGAATCGCCGGCGATCACACGGTTTGGCATGCGGTACAAGGTATCAATTAATGGAACGGCCCGGCCACGGTCACAAGACGGTCACAAATAAGTCAGCCACGGGTCGGTCCGGCGCTGTTTGACGGACGCAAACCACCGGCACGCCGGATAGAGCATCACCACCACGAGCACCCACAGCAGATAAATCGTGGGAAGGGACAGCCCCCAGCCAGGCGGTGGCGTAAACGGGTACGCACCGAGGTTTGGCGACTGAAACATCCAGTACACAGCACCGTTCTGCCAGTAACACACGATCACCGCAAGCAGGTGAATCAGCGGCAGGTGCAGAAGAAAGTAGAACAACGGCACGCGCCCGAAGACGATTGCGGGCGCAAGGATGCGGGGCGTTCCGCCATCCAGCGCCCGCAGGATGAGCAACGACGGCCCGAGCGCCATCAGCAGAAACAGCAAGGACGGCGGGTACTTCGTCACGTTGAGGAACGAGACGATCGTCATGGCGCTGGATGCCTGCGTCGACCACGGCGCAGGGTCGCCGTACACATTGATCGCGCGAAGCACGACGAACGCCGCGGCCAGGCCAAGGCCCGCTTTCAGGAGAAATGCGCGGCGGCGCTCGGGAGTCCATCGGTAGACGCTGCCGAAGACATAACCGACGGCGGTGACGCCAACCCATGGAATCAGCGTGTAAGGCGCGAAGACCACGAACCCTGGACGGTTCACGACGAAACCCGGCGAGTGCAGCATCACCCAGATCGGATTGGCGGACCGAATGCCGTCCAGGAGGTTGTGACCGGCAATCATCACCACGCCGAACGTGAGGATGATCGACGGGGGCAGCCAGACGAGCGCCGCGAGCACGATCATCGCCCACCCGAGCGCCCAGATGACCACGAGCATCGTGACCTGATAGTCGAAGTTGAACTGGAATCCGAGGCAGCGGATGACCGTCAGTTCCAACACGATCAGCCAGACGCCGCGGATGAACAAGTATCGAGACAGCTCAGGAATTGATTTCCGGCCGAGCGAGAGAAAGGCACCGGTGCCAGTGAGCAGGAAGAACGTCGGCGCGCAGATATGCGTGATCCAGCGCGTCAGAAATAGGGGAACCGTGGTCTGGGCGAGATTGGTGGGGCTGACGCCAGGCGTGCCGAAGAAATCCCGAACGTGATCGAGCGCCATCAGGATCATGACGATGCCGCGAAGGGCATCGACTGACGTGAGACGGCGAGTCCCCGTCGCGGAATCAGTCTTTGACGGAACTCCGGCGGCCGGTATCATCGCTCACCCGCGTGTCCACCGCGATCCAGTTCGCTTCCCACGTCTTCCCCCCATCGTCCGAGAACGCCTGCTCGAAACGGCACGACGTCGGCGTGATGTCCGAGATCACGAAGCGCACGAAGATCATCCGGCCGTTCAGCAGTTCCTGACCGTAGAACTCCCCGCGCCCGTCCTTGAATTCGCCGACAACCGGCGGGCTCAACGTACCACCCGCGCTGTTCGAAAAGTTGAGACTCCATTGCCGCGACTGCGGATTGTACAGGCGCAGGCTCAGCCCTTCGATTCGGCCTGACGGTCCCGTGACATCGAGCTCAACGAGATTCGCTCGCCCATCCCACACCTTGCGAACCGTCGTCGTACCCGTGTATTCGACCCAGGTCGAGGAACCGGTCAGTGGCTTCAACCGCCTCGAGAGCTTCGTAGTCCACGTTCCTATTTCGAAGTCAAAGTCGCGCTGGCCGTCTCGGGGCTGGACAACCTGTTGCGCCTGAGCCGTTGCCACGAGGAAAGACGATGGCGGGACGTGAATGGACTGCACCGCGATCATCGAGCTGAACAGGAGGATTCGCACACGCATCTTGTTCTTGTAGTCCGTCAACGGGCATTCCCGCTATCACGATTTACATATTTCTGTCATAGCGCGTGGCACTGCCGGTCGACCGCAATGCGAAGTTCGTCGCGCGCAACGGACTATTGCTGGGCTTTCCCGGAGCGACAGAGCAACGCCTGGTCGAGGCGACCGTGTTGAACGTGGTGTTCTCGAACTGATCAACTTGCGCGTGCCCGAGTGTTTCCGTATGCTCGGCGACGGTGTCACCGGAAGACTTGGAAGCCATACTCAGGAGCCTGCCGCCTGAATCCACGGCCGCCGTATCGCGTCAGGCTGTCGCCAAGACGAGCGTAGCCGTCGACGACCTCGCACTGTCGCTGATCATGCTCGAAGGCCGCCAGGCTGGACGACGCATCAAGGTGTCTGAGCGCCCGATAACGGTCGGGCGCGATCATCATGTCGATGTCGTCCTGGCCGATAGCGACGTCTCGCGTCTGCACTGCCTCCTGAGCGTCGTCGATGGCTCCGTCATCGTCGAGGACCTCGGCTCGACGAACGGGACTTTCATCGATGACCAACGCATAGACCGGCGAGCGCCTGTCCCGATCGGAGCGCTCCTGCGGGTCGGAGAGCACGTATTCCGGTGTGAACAATGCCGCCGCCGCGACGTCGACCGTGCGGAGGAACAGCATCGCGATCTCGACAGAGCGGCGAATTATGTCCTGTCGCTGTTGCCGCGGCCCATCGCCACCGGTCCTGTGCGCACGGAATGGATATTTCTGCCGTCTGCCCGGCTCGGCGGTGACGCGTTCGGGTACGAAGCGCTCGACGCTCACGTATTTGCGATCTACCTCATCGACGTCTGCGGACACGGCGTGAGTGCGGCGATGCACTCGGTCTCGGTACTCAACGTCCTGCGTCAGCACGCGCTGCCTGCGACGGACTTCAAGGATCCGGTTCAGGTGCTCTCGGCGCTCAACGTGATGTTCCAGATGGATCGTCACGACGACCAGTACTTCACGATGTGGTACGGGGTCTATGACACACGGGAACGGACACTGACCTATGCGTCCGCAGGGCATCACCCGGGTTATCCTGGTACCCGCGGGGCGAACCGACGCGCAACCACTCAAGACACGCGGGGTCATGATGGGCGCGCTGCCCGACGCGCGCTTTCACGCCGAACGCACGCACGTCCCGGCGGGCTGCTCGCTCTACCTCTTCAGTGACGGGGTCTTCGAGGTGCTCACGGCTGAGCGTCAGTGGCGCCTCGGCTGACTTCGTGCCCTATCTCCTGGAACCGATTGATGGCACCAGCGAATGCCGGCGACTGCATCAAGCGGTCAAGGCCGTTTGCCATTCTGATTCGTTGGAGGATGATTTCTCGCTGCTGGTCGTTACATTCCCGTAGCACGGCGGCACTTATGCTTTGAGGATTGTTGGATGACCATGGAGAACACATCGTGGGAATGGAAGTCACAGGGGTGGATGATAACGTTACCAAGGTCACGCTGACGGGTCGTCTCGATACGCCGGGCGTGCAGGACATCGAGACGCGCTTCTTGCTCACTCGTTCCAGCCGGCAAGAGCGCGATCGTCGATCTCTCCGGTGTTGAATTCGTCGCATCGATGGGCATCCGGATGTTGATCACCGTAGCCCGCAGCCTGCATCAGCGGCATGCGAGGCTGGCGCTCTACGGTCCGCAGTCGATGGTCAAGAAGACACTCGAGAGCGTGTCGTTGTCGGAAATCATCCCGATTGTCGGCGACCAGGCGGAAGCCATCGACGTCGTGTCGTCGTGACGCCATTCGCCCACATTCAACACGAATGCAGCGAGGTGAGGTCCTGACGTTTCACGGAACGCGTTCGGGATTCGACGAGGCCTTTCGGACATTTCGCCAGACTCTGGACCAACACGATCTCCCGGCTCGCTCCCGCTACTACTGTGAGCTGGTGTTCGAGGAAGTGGCCACGAACATCATCAGACATGGGTATGCGGACGAGGCGGGAACATCAGATCTCGGTTGCCCTCGAGTTTCACAGTGACGCGGTCGTGATGACATTCGAGGATGATGGCATCGCATTCGATCCGTCGAAGCGGCCTCCTGCCAGACCCCCCGAAACGATCGACGACGCGGAAGCCGGGGGGCGAGGGCTGTTGCTGGTCCGCAAGTCGCGCACTGCCTGCAGTACGAGCGCACGATGCAGCACCACAACCGCCTCAGAGTCACCATCGCAGCAACCGCATAGGCTCGAGCGTGCGCCAGGTCAGGCGTCGCGGCAGGCCAAGGCGCGGACGCACCCTGGCCCGTGCGTGACAGCGCTATCGAAGCATCCTGGTCACGCAGGACAAACGCTTCATCCCATCACCTGGTTCGCAGCGTCCACTGAAGCGGGCTGTCTAGCTTCTCGCAATCGGCTCCGGGTTGTCGGTCGGCGCGGACTGTGCGGGCGGTGTCCGTCGCTCGCCCGTCCATCGCGGATACGAGCCGAGCGTCCGAACCCACCGCGCGAACTCGGCGAGGTGAATGATGGCGCGCCCGCAGCGGACCTCGGAGCGGGCCGCACCTATATCGGCGTAGAACACGTATTCCCACGGGAGCCCGCGCGCGGGCCGTGACTCGAGCTTGGTCAGATCGATGTCGCGGAGCGCGAACACGCTGAGCGCCTTGAACAGCGCGCCGGGGCCGTTGTACAGGGCAAACGCGATGGAGGTCTTGTTAGGCTCGCCAAGCGGTTTCTGATCGCGCGCGATGAGAATGAATCGTGTGATGTTGTCCGCGAAGTCTTCGATGCCCGCCTGCAGGATCTCGAGGCCGAACAGCTCAGCAGCGCGTGTCGAAGCGATGGCGGCCGTGTCGGTCAGGTTCCCGTCGCGAATCAGTCGCGCGCTGCCAGCCGTATCGTAGGTCGCGACGATCTCCACGCCGGACAGGGTTCGCAGATACTGTTCACACTGTGCCAGCGCCTGTGGATGCGAAAAGACACGCCGGATCTGGGCGATCGTCGTGCCCGGCAGCGCCAGCAGGTTGTGGACGACTGCCAGCTCGGTCTCGGCGACGATGGGCAGATCGTGTTGGAGAAGCAGGTCGTAATTGATGTGGATGCTGCCGCCGATCGAGTTCTCGACCGGGAGGATGCCGTGGGAGACCCTGCCCGCGGCGACCGCCGCAAACACCTCTTCGAAGCGATCGCAGGCGGTAACTTCTGCGTCGGGCCACGCCTTGAGCGCCGCCGCTTCACTATACGCGCCCGAGGCGCCCTGGAATGCGATACGCATGGGGAGACTGTTCCGTTTGAAACGGTTGAGCGATCGGTGACTGATCTGATTCTATTCGGAAATGGAGATTTGTGAGATGAGACGGAGTTCTGGGAAGGAGGGGACGGAGGGAACGGAACAGGCTTCAACTCAGAGACGCGGAGAAACGGAGAACTACGGAACCAAAAATTTGACGGCTCACCCGGCCGATGTCGGCGCTGACGACGGACCGGCCGCACCC
>CAWARA010000009.1:0-326041 GCA_963784195.1 uncultured Acidobacteriota bacterium
GGTGAAGTCGCTCTGTTTCCCCCACTGACCGCCCTTGCACGCTGCCAGAGGCCGCCGGTATGATGAGGGTTCGCCAAATCGCACCGGATGCGCCATTGGCGGAGCATCAGCGATCGAGTGCGCCCGTAGCTCAGCTGGATAGAGCGCCGGGCTTCGAACCCGTAGGTCGGGGGTTCAAATCCCTCCGGGCGCGCCACGACAGTCGGGATCGGCGATCGTCAGTCGGGAACATCGTCAGTCGCGCCCGTAGCTCAGCTGGATAGAGCGTCGGCCTCCGGAGCCGAAGGCCACAGGTTCGAATCCTGTCGGGCGCGCCACTTTTTACTAATGATTAGAGGCGCTTTGTCGCTTCACGTTGTAGTCAGCGCGAAGACTGAGCTGAAATCTCCTCAGAACCGATAGAGCCATCCAACCGAAAGGTTCGCGGCGAGCGCTCCCGTTGCCATCGGCGGACTCGCTCCGCTGCCGATCATGTGAACCTGTGCCTCGAGCTGCAGGGCGCCGCGGCCGGTGACCGGCACCTCAACGCCGGCGGCGAGCGCAGCGCCCGGCCGCCGGACGCGCGCCTCTTCGACACGGAGCGAGAACAACCCTCCTCCGGCGAGCACGTATCCGCACGCAGAACTTCGGCCGCCTTGGCGTCCGACGAATGCGAGGATCTGTCGGGACTCGACGTGTCCGAGGGTGGAGCGTTCGACGACGTGGAAGTTTGCGTCGTAGGTCTGGTGCTCCACCGGCCAGTTCGATCCCGAGACCTCGACGCGGCCGCGCCAGGATCCGGCGATCGGTAGATCTACCCGACCACCGAGGTGAAGTCCTGGGCGGGGGTGGATCGAGCCTCTCTCGATCGCCTCGAACGTGCCTAGCGACAACTCGAACAGGGGCGTCAGTGAGCGTCCCACCGACAAGCCCATGCCCGTCGGACCGGCGGCTGAACAATCACGCCTCGACTGTGCGTGCGCGACACCGGTTGTCACGACACCGAGCAGGATGAGGACGAACACCGACACGCCGGTCTTGACGCTCTCTCGCAGCACGACTTTCAGCTCTCGCGCACGAGTCTCCCCGAAGGGCCCGCGTCGTGTCGTGAAGGAACTCTGAAATTCTGTGATGACGCAGCAGGCGGGGATGGAGTTCTAGGCAGTCGACCTATACGGCCCCTCACGCTGCCGCTTGCGGAAACCGGGCGTTCGGGCTGCACTCCCTAGCCGCCGAAATGGGTGAACGATTATCGCATCACGCCGCAGGTAGAATTAGGCGTGTTTCATGCTGCGGGTAGGGTTCGAATCTGTCGGGCGCGCCAGGTCACAGCGAGTGCGCCCACGCCTGCAGCGCCACACTTCCGTTGGACCTTGACCCTCCCCTCCAACTCTGGCGCAATCCATGGTACGAATGAACGCCACACGCACGAATACGCTGGGACAACCGATTGGCTTCGAAGTTTCCGGCTGGCAGGTGCCGCCCTGGCCAGCGCCGTGCGGTCATCGAAGGCCGGCACTGCAATCTCGAACCGCTCGAGGAACGCCATGCGCCGGACCTCCACGCCGCCAACACACGCGACGTCGAGGGGCGGAACTGGACGTACCTGGCTTACGGCCCATTCGGAAGCGTGGACGAGTATCGCCGCTGGCTCTCCGCCACGTGTCTCGGCAAGGATCCGATGTTCTTCGCGGTGATCGATCGCGCCATTGGCAAAGCGACCGGCGTCGCGAGCTACTTGCGCATCCAACCCGAGAACGGATCGATCGAGGTCGGGCACATCAACTTCTCTCCCCTGCTCCAGCGCAACCGGGCCGCCACCGAAGCGATGTACCTGATGATGAAACACGCCTTCGATCTCGGCTACCGCCGATACGAGTGGAAGTGCGACGCGCTCAACGCGCCGTCGCGCGCGGCGGCGCAACGCCTCGGGCTGTCGTACGAGGGCATCTTCCGTCAGGCAACGGTCTACAAGAACCGGAACCGCGATACGGCGTGGTACGCCACCACCGATTCAGACTGGCCCGCGCTGCGCGCCGCCTTCGACCAGTGGCTGGACGATCGGAATTTCGATGAGTCGGGACGTCAGGTGGTCCGGCTCAGCGATCTGACGCAGCCGCTGCTCGTCAGTCGAGGGTAACTTCGTTCCTCGCCGCGTCTGAACTAGTGGACTGTCCTCGTCATAAGTAGAGTGGATTTCGGAGCGCGGCGCCCGGCTGGCAAGGCGCGAAGAGCGAGCATATTGGGCATATGTGAGCGATGAGCAACGCCGCCAGGCGGGATGCCCGCCCGAAAGGCACTCTACTTATGACGAGGACAGTCCACTGGCTAGAATGCCCGCCGAGGTTCACCTGAGATTCCTCCCGACTGTCGTTCGAGACGCTCAACACGGTTGCCGCGTACTCTGGCGCTCCCCCGGTTACGCGATCGTCGTCATCCTGACCATTGCACTCGGCATCGGCCTCAACGTCGCGATCTTCAGCGTGGTCCACGCCGTGCTCTGGCGATCGCTGCCGTACCCCGACGCCAGCCGGATTGTCGCAATCGAGGCGGACACGCGCGACATTCCGAGCGCGTACGCAGCTTCGGGAACAGCGTTCGATCTGCGACAGGCGAGCCAGACACTCGTCGATATCGCCCAGGTCGAAGGACGCGACGCGAGCATCGAGATCGACGGCGTGATGGAGCGTGTCGCCGCTGCCCGCGCGACTGACGGCCTGCTGCCACTGCTCGGCTCGCCGCTGGCCCGCGGCCGCACGCTCGTCAGCCAGGAGGACGCGCGCGGCGTGGTCGTCATGGGCGTCGTGATCAGTCACGAGTTGTGGCAGGGCCGATTCCGGGGCGATGAGAAGATCATCGGCCGGCACTTCATCGTCAACAACTTCGACGTCCATGTGGTCGGCGTGACGCGACCGGACTTGCGTATCTATCTCCCGCCGGCCGATCACGTGGAAGAGCGCATCGACGTCTGGCTGCCGATGCGCTTCGAGCCGTCCAGGATGTATCGGGGATCTGCGATGGTCGGCCGGCTCGCGCCGGGCGCAACGGTGGCGGCCGCTCAGGCCGAGTCCGACGCGCTGGCCGCGGCATTCGTCGCCCGGTATCCGGGTGCGTACCCGAACAATCAACTCCGCATTTCGATCCGGCCGTTGAGCGACCTTGTCACGCGCGATGCGAAGCCAGCGCTGATGGCGGTCGCCGGCGCGGTGGGGTTCGTGCTGCTGATGGCCTGTGTCAACGTGGCGAACCTCATGGTGGCGCGCACGAAGACGCGTGACCGCGAACTGGCGGTGCGCCGCGCGCTCGGCGCCACGCGGCTGCGCCTCGTGCGGCAACTCCTCGCCGAGAACCTCGTGTTCACGGTGCTTGGCGGCGCGGGGGGCGTGTTCCTGGCGCGAGTCGGCATCGACATTCTCGAGTGGCTCAGACCCGTCCATCTGCCGCGGCAGTCCGAGATCGCGATCGACGGCGTCGTCTTGTTGTGGAGCGCCGGTCTCACTATTGCGTGCAGCGTGCTGTTCGGTCTTGCCCCGGCCCTGTTCTTCACCCGCGATGCGTTGGGACAGCCGCTCAATTCCGGCCGCGCCGGATCGACCATGATACGCAGCCGCACGCTCCAACGCGGACTCGTCGTGGCAGAGATCGCGCTGTCGATCGTCCCGCTGGTCGCCGCGGGCCTGATGTTGAGGACGTTTACCAACCTCCTCCAGGCTCCGATCGGGTTCGATCCGTCGCATGTCGTTACAGCGCGCGTATCACTCAACCTCGACGCGTACCGGGAGATCGATCAGCGAGCCGCGTTCTTTCAGCAGGCGATCGCACGCGTCCGCGAGGTACCCGGGGTCGATGGGGTCAGCGTGGGTGGTCCGTTGCCGTTTGCCCCCGCGCAGGTCACACAGCGTTACTGGCGACGGGATGACGTGGCTTCTGCGCCATCGCTCGGCATGCAGCAGGCCATCATGCCCGGCTACTTCAGCGTGATGGGCATCCCTCTGCGCGCAGGCAGGGACTTCAGCGACGACGATATCAGCCATCGGCGATCGGTGGCGATCGTCGATGAGCGAATCGCGGCTCAGTTGTGGCAGGGAGATGCTATCGGCAAGCGGCTGGCGCTTGGCGGAACGAAGACGCTGGAAGTCGTGGGTGTCGCCGCACCGATTCGTGTGGGCCGCGTGCGGGATCAGAGCGCGCCGACGATCTTCGTGCCTTACCACGTCTACGAGATCGAGCAGACACTCGTCGTCAAAACGCGCCTGCCGACGGCCGTGATCGGTCCGGCGATCAAACGCACCGTCGAATCGCTGGGGCCCGGCCGTCCGGTGTTCGACATTCGCCCGATGAGCGCAATCGTCGAAGCCTCCATTGACGACACGCGGTTCACCATGCTCGTTCTGTCCGGGTTCGCGGTGGCTGCGCTGCTGCTCGCAGGGGTTGGGCTGTACGGGACCCTCACGTACCTCATCTCGCAGCGCACGCAGGAATTCGGTGTTCGCCTCGCGCTCGGCGCCTCAGCTGCCGGCGTCATCAGGCTCGTCGCGTACGAAGGCGGGATCCTGACCGGCCTGGGCGGCGCCATCGGACTGGCGGGCGCCGTTGGCGTCACCCGCCTGCTGCGCGGATTGCTCTACGGCGTCACTCCGCTCGACAGTGTCACGTTGGTGAGCGTCGCCGCCCTCGTCGCCGCAATCGCGGTCGTCGCCATCAGCCAGCCCGCGTGGCGCGCAGCACGCATCGATCCGGTCGACGTGCTGCGAGCTGCTTGACAGCATCCGGGCTGAAGAAAGGACACTCTGACGTCGCCGCGGATCTGCGGTCGGCAGGGGCTCGCTAGCGCGACGCGTCCCGCGAGCCTTCACCGGTGAGTTCTCTAAAGAGCCATCCCTTCCCGGTCAGGCCTCCAAAGAATCTGAGCTCGACGATCCGTCCCTGCTCGGGATCGCTGTTCGAGCTTCTGAAGGGCGCGATCGAGGGCCAGCGCGTCGAGAGCGTCGACTGTCGATGGATTCGCGCGGCTGTCGTCGTTGCCGTCGAGTTAGCCCTGCGTGACCAGTCCCCCGGCGGTGGCGACACGAACCGTCGTCCGCCTCGGGACAGCCGATCCCACAGGCGGACACCGTTGGGCGTGAAAAACCGCCGCATTCTGCGGCTCCAAGTGGCAGCCTCGTTGCTCTATCGAGTCCCTTGGAGGACCGCCCGTGCTCAGTTCACTCGCCCTCATCGGCTCCGATCTGCGCCACGCCACCCGCACGCTGCGCGGCGCGCCGCCCTTCACCTTCGTCGCGGTTCTGTCGATCGGGCTCGGCATCGGTGCCAACACCGCCGTTTTCACCCTTGTCGATCAGGTCCTGCTCAGGCCGCTGCCTGTCAATCGCGCCGACAGGCTGGTGCAGGTGAGCGCGCCGGACACCGAGACCCTTGGCGGAGGCATGGGCGACGACAGCGAGCTGTCGTACGCGATGTACCGCGACCTTCGCGATCGCAACGAGGTGTTCTCAGGAATGTTCTGCCGGATGCCGTGGGCGATGCAGGTCGGCTACGACGGCCGCACCGAGCAGGTGTCCGGGCAGCTCGTGTCGGGAACCTTCTTCCCGGTGCTCGGGCTGCAGCCGGCGATGGGTCGGCTGCTCGCGGCCGACGACGAGCGATCGATCGGTGGGCATCCGGTTGCCGTGCTTGGTCATGCCTATTGGACGCGCCGCTTCGCCAGCGACCCGACGATCGTCGGAAAGACGATCGTCGTCAATCGTCAGCCGCTCGAGGTTGTCGGCGTCGCACCGGCGGAATTCTCCGGCCTCGACTTCGCCGATCCGGTCGACGTCTACGTGCCCATCTCGATGCAGCCGCAGATGGGACCGGGCTGGCTCAAACTCGAAGGGCGACGCTTCCGTTTCGTCCAGGTGTTCGGGCGGCTGCGCGATGGCGTTTCGATCGAGCAGGCCGGCGCGTCCCTGCAGCCGCTGTATCGAGCGGTACTGCAGGATGAAGCCCAGGATGCGGCGTTCGTCTCGGCGTCCGCCGAAACGCGCCGCGCGTTTCTCGAAGGCCGGCTGACCGTCGACGATGCGTCGCAGGGGCGCTCGAGCCTGCGGACGTCGGTCCGCGAGCCGCTGCTCATCCTGATGGCGATCGCCGCCGGCGTCCTTTTGATCGTCTGTGCCAACGTCGCCAACCTGCTGATTGCGCGCGGCGCCGCGCGGCGCCGCGAGATGGCGCTGCGACTCGCGGTCGGCGGCAGCCGCTGGCAGATCGCGCGCCTGCTGCTGGTCGAGAGCCTGGTCCTTGCCGCGGCCGGCACTGCCGCCGGGCTGTTGATTGCCAGCTGGGGTGCCGACGCGCTGCTCGGCTTTTACGAGTCCCCGGACGCCGCACTCGCAGTTCACTCCGGCCCAGACCTGCGCATCCTGTTCTTCACCTGTGCGATCGCCGTGACAACGGCGCTCGTTGCCGGGCTCGCGCCGGCCGTGCGCGGCACCAGGGTCGATCTCGTCACGACGCTGAAGGGCAGTGGCGGCAGCGTCAACGAGCAGGCGCGAATGCGCAAGGCGCTGGTGGTCGTGCAGGTGGCGCTGTCGTTTCTCCTGCTCGTGTGCGCCGGGCTCTTCGTCCGCAGCCTCGACAACCTGCTCGCCGTCGACCCCGGCTTCCGGACGGCGCGGACGGTGGCGTTTTCGCTCGAGCTCGAGGCGAACGGCTACGACGCCGAACGCGCCCGCGGGTTCGCGCGGACGCTGCAGCAGCACGTGTCGCGAATGCCGGGCGTCTCCTCGAGCGCCTACACGTTCCAGCCGCTGCTCGGCGGCGGCGCTTGGGGCACGCGAGTTCACGGTCGAGGGGTTCGCGGCAAAGCCCGGCGAGGGCGCCTGGTCGTTGGCGAATGCTGTCAGTCCCGGCTTCTTCAAGGCGATGGGTATGACGCTCGTCGCCGGCCGCGAGTTCACCGACCTTGACGATCGCGGCCTGAAGGCCGAGTGGCCCTACACCGTCGCGGTCGTCAACGAGACGTTCGCCGCGCGCTACTTCGGCGGCGGCAGCCCGCTCGGCCGGCACGTCGGCTTCGGCTCGAATCCCGGCACGCCGACGCCGATCGAGATCGTCGGCCTGGTGCGGGACGCGAAGTACACCGGCATCCGTGAAACGGCGCGGCCGCAGATCTTCTTCCCGTACCTGCAAGGCAACATCGAAGGCCTGACGACATATATCCAGACCCAGGGCGTTCCGCAGAGCGTCATCGCCTCGGTGCGCCGGGAGGTGCAGGCGCTCGATCCCAACCTGGCGCTGGTCGGCGTGACGACACTCGAGCGGCTGGTCGAGCAGTCGGTCGTCAACGAGCGGTTGGTCGCGACGCTGTCGGCGGCCTTGAGCGTGACGGCAACGCTGTTGTCGGTGATCGGCCTCTACGGCGTCATGGCCTACGTCGTCGCACGGCGGACGCGCGAGATTGGCATTCGCATGGCGCTCGGCGCGATCGGCCCGCAAATCGCGATCGGCGTCCTGCGCGAGGCCGGACTGCTGGTCGGGCTCGGACTGGCGGCAGGGGGCCTCACCGCCTGGTGGCTCGGCCGCTATATCCAGGAGCAGCTGTACGAGATCACGCCCGCTGACCCGGTGACCGTGGTGCTGGCCGCGGTTGCGCTCTCGGCCGTGGCCGTCTGCGCGACCCTGCTGCCGGCAACGCGCGCGGCGCGCATCGCGCCGATGGAGGCGATTCGAGAGGAGTGAATTGCAGATGCATGAAGAAGGCTGGCTTGCCAGCGATCGTCTCCTCTTGACATCCCACATGAGCCAACCCTATACTCCTCTAGCCATCCCACAGGGGAGTACATGTTACCGAGGCACGAACGTCTGGAGAATGTCGGTGCGCGGCCTTGCCTTTGGCGCGAGCGCGCGCCGGCGTTCCGCCACGAGATCCTCGAACGTCGGCGGCGGCGAGGGATCCCGGTAGAACACCCCGGTATACAGCGTTCGCCCGTACTCACGCGCGAGATCCATCGCCTTCATCCGATCGGATGAATCATGGCCGATGCTCTCGAGCCTTTTCATTTCAGCCTTGTGGACCTTGAGCTGTGCCTCCGGCTGGCCGAACGTAATGCAGGGTGATTGGACGTTGATGAATGCGAATCCCGGATAACGAATGCCTTCTTCGATCATCTTCGCGAGTCCGGCCATGTCTGCTGGTGTTCCCTGGGCGACAAAATGTGCGCCGTATGCGAGCGTATAGAGCAGGGGATTGACCGGTTCTTCGAGACTTCCGAACACAGACGACGCGGTGTTCAGCCCACGCGGCGAAGTCGGTGACAGCTGTCCCTTGGTCAGTCCGTAGATCTGATTGTCCATCACGATATAGGTCAAGTCGAGGTTGCGCCGAATCGCGTGCGGAAGGTGTCCGCCGCCAATCGAGAAGCCGTCGCCATCTCCGCCGGCGCACAGCACGAGCAGCTCCGGGTGGGCGAGCTTGATGCCCTGGGCAATGGGCAGCGCCCGGCCGTGCACGCTGTTGAAGCCGTACGCGGTTGTGTATCCCGGGATCCGGCTCGAACAACCGATTCCCGAGACAAACGCGATCTCCTGCGGGGCGCGGTTGACGCCGGCGAGTGCACGGTAGATCGCCTGCACGACGCCGAAATCGCCGCAGCCGGGGCACCAGATCGGTTTCAGCTCGCTCTTGTAGTCCTGCGCTTGATTCGCCATCACCGTCTCCTCGCTCAATCGCTCTGCGTCTCGAGCTCGGGGATCGCTGCGCGCTCCAGCGCTATCGCCCGATCCCGAAGATGGTTCATCAGCTCGAGCGGCGTAAAGGGATTGGATCCGCTGCGCGACAGAGATGTCATTCCCTGGGGCAGCTCGATGAACATGCGCAGCAGCCGATACAGCTGCCCCTGGTGCGACTGCTCGACGACGAAACCTGTCCGCACGGATGCGAAGAACTCCTCGTACACCTGTTGGGCGACCGGATACAGCAGTCTCGGTACCATGAGCTTGGCTGGCACGCCGCTGCGCATCGCGAGGGCGAGCGCTTCCCGCGCCACGCCGGACACGCTGCCCCAGCTCACGATTCCGATTGGCGCGTCGGAGGGCCCATGCGTCTCAAACAGATCCCGACGCGTCGTGAGCGTCGCGAACTTCCGGCTGCGCTTCTCTGTCATTCTTGCGTGGACGGCACCGCTCGCGGTGGGCGCTCCATTCTCGTTATGCTCGATGCCGGACGCCAGATAGTTGCCGCCTGGCATTCCAGGCTCGCTGAGTGGGCTGATCCCCGAGTCCGTGATGACGAAGCGCTGATATTTCTCCAGCTCCGGCAATGTTGGCCTCCGCCGTTCGACGAGCCGGAACGCGGATGTGTCGATCACGTCGACGACTTCCTTTCTCTGGCCGATATCGGCATCGGAGAGCACGATGACGGGTGTTTGATATTCCTCCGCGATGTTGAAGGCTTCGACCGTCGTGGCGAACATGTCCCTGACGTCCGTTGCCGCCAGTACCGGGCGGACGACATCGCCGTGCGCGGAGAAGACAGCCTGGAAGAGGTCCGCTTGCTCGCTCTTGGTCGGAATTCCGGTGGACGGTCCCGCGCGTTGGACGTTCACGCACACGAGGGGCAGTTCGGCGATACTCGCAAGCCCAAGGACTTCGGTCTTGAGCGACATGCCTGGACCGGATGTCGCGGTCATCGCCTTCTTTCCGGCAAATGAGGCCCCGACGACGGCGGCAACGCCCGCGATCTCGTCTTCTGCCTGGAACACCACACCGCCGTGCTGCCAGATCTCGCGGCCGAGATACTGCATGATCTCGGTCGACGGTGTGATTGGATAGCCGCCGAAAAAAGTGCACCCAGCGAAGATCGCCGCAGCGCCGCACATTTCGTTGCCGTCGGTCAGCAGCTTTGGAACGGCGGGAGCGTCAATCGATGTCAGTCGTTTCGCGGCAGGGAGTGGGTGGTCGGCGGCGTAACGGCGGCCGGCGGCGAACGCCCGCTCGTTTGCCTCGAGCACCGCGGGCCCCTTCTTCGCGAACTTCCGTCTCACGCCGCCCAGCAGTGCTTCGGGAGCAACTCCCAGCCACTCTGCCAGCAGACCGAGTACCACCGTGTTTTTCATCTTGTCGGAGCCGGCGTCCTTGGAGAGGCGGGTGATGGGAGCCGCCACGAGATCACACGAGTGGACTCCTGCGAGCGATATCGCGTCCGGCACAGGCCCACCCTCCGACTCATAGATCATCGTCGTGCCGGCGCCGACGGGCAGTTCCGAACCGAACCGCAGGAAGTCGTCCCAATTGAGGGCGATTGCGATGTCCAGCGTGCCAGTGACGGCGAACACGTCCTCCGCGGCGACGCGGAGACGGAACGAGGATTCGCCGCCGCGAATCTGCGGCCCGAAACTCTTCGTCAGAATCGCGTGGTAGCCTGCAAGCGCCGCGGCGGTGATCAGCGATTCTCCCGCTGAAATCACGCCGTCTCCACCGGCACCCGCCATACCGATCAACAGGTCATCTGTGGCGGCCATTCGGTTCTCCATTGGTGAGCGCGGCGCCGCCTGGATTGGTCGGCGCGATGCGGGACCTCCACGACTGCAGCTCTGTTTTTCCTGGGTCGTCCTCACGATGCGGCTTGCGGGGGTGCGTACGCATTTCGTGGAGAAACACTGGCCGCGCGGCGATTCGCAGCATCCGCCTCCACGCCTCGTAGGCGAAGAAATCCACCGTCCGTGGCGCCAGCAACGCGGCGTCGTCGGGATTCACGACCAGGCTGACCTCGATGTTCGGCGCCAGACCGATGGGCACGCGGTGACGGCGGCAGGCGTCATACGCGGCAGCCATCACGCGGCGCATGTCGTCGTACGACGGCGGCGGCCAGTCGGCCATCTGTGACGACACCGTCGGACGAAAGATACAAACGGTCGGAAACGCCCCGAGCGAGGTGATGCGTTCGATGGCGGCGATCGTGTTGGCAGTCGGCTCGATGCCGGCGATGATTTCGCCGGAGACGGCGCCGCGTGGGAGTCGCGACGCGCAGTACTCCATGGCATCGAAGAAAAGCCCCTGGCCGAGCGTTCGCGCTTTTCCAGGGCACACGGTCGCGAACCAGCCAGGATCGAGGAGCTCGAGGCAGAAGGAGAAATGGTTGACGCCCATGTCGATCAAACGGTCGTAGCGTGTGAAGTCACGCTCCGGCGTCAGCTGCACACCGACGAGCAGCCCCGCTCCTTCCTTGATGGCGCGCACGAATGGCGCGGCAAATTCGAGCCCATGGCCGCCCTGAAACCCGCCGTTCAGATGGACGAACGTGATGTGCGATTCTTCTTTCGCGGCCCAGCACGTTTCAAGCACGTCTTCGAATCTCTTGGCCGCGGCCTCGACGCCGCCGACGTTTTGACCGGTTGTACAGAACCGGCAGTTCAGACCGGTCGACCAGAACTCGCAGATCGGGTTGATGTAGATGCCGAGGTACGTGCCCTGAAGTACACCGATCTGTGACATCGGGACTGCGAACGATGTCAATCTGCGGTACCAGTTCGGTTCGCGTGGGATATCGACCGCATATCTGCAGCCGGTACGGCGATCGAGGATTTCGTAGGCGCCCGGCTGGCCCTCGAGCACATACGGCGACGTCTGGACGAATGGCTCGACGACCGGCGCGTTCATCCAGATGGCGGGCTTGAGCCACGACCCGGTGGGGATGGTCAGTTCTAGCCCGGAACCGAGCCCCGCACGCGTCCGACGGATCCCTCGTGCACCCTCGAGCGACACCTCGCCGGGCACGCGGAGCCCGCGGCAGAAAAGGTCGATCTCGAGTTCGCAGGCGTTCAGTGGCACGCGCCTCACGTGCGCAACCTGCATGCCACGCCTGGGTCAGCGTTCTCTCCTATGCTTTTCGCGCCTACGCTCCAGAAGCTTGGTGGGGTGCGCGCTAATAGCCGCCATGACCGGTGGGGGTTTTTCCGCAGGATGGGGGAATTTTCGCGAGGCTCGGTGTGAATGCGACGCTATGAAGTTCGCCCATTTCTCTCGCTGGTCGTGTTCGCATGTCTGGCCGCGCCAGCTGCCGAGAACTCCCCGTTGTGGCTGCGGTATCCGGCCATTTCGCCCGACGGCCAGACCCTGCTCTTCGTATACAAGGGTGACATCTGGTCGGTGCCGGCGGCGGGCGGCCATGCGATTCCGCTGACCGTCAGCGAGTCGTACGAATTCGCACCGGTGCGGAGCCACGATGGGAAGTCCGTGGCGTTCGCCTACGACCGGTATGGCAATTTCGATGTGTCCGCGAGGCCTCGAACGGCGCCGACTGTCAGCAATCGCCAGCGGCGAGGTCTTTGCACTCGCCTCGTCTCGATGGCCTGCCGCTTCGGACGGAGTCGCCGGTCCAACGACACCCGCCATCAGATCGTCGCGAGTGGCAAGAGGGCTTGGCAATGAAGCACGTATCCGGCTCGATCAGGATGCTCGTGCGGCAGCCCCGCTACACTCTCCTGGCTGTTCTCACCCTTGCGGCGGGCATCGGCGTCAACAGTGCGATGTTCGGCCTTCTCGACGCGGTGTACTTCCGTCCGCTGCCGATTGCCGATCCGGCCGCGCTGGTCGATGTGACGCTCGACTGGCCAGGTAACCGGTTCGGCACACTGTCCTACGAGGAGTTCCGAGATATCGAGCGCACCTCCACCACGTTCGCAGACGTGATGGCGATCGGCCAGCGCGGCGTCACGTGGAACCGCAACGGCGAGACGGAATCCCTGCTCATCCACTACGTGTCGGGACGATATTTCCCGTCCCTCGGCATTGCGATGCATCTGGGCCGTGGATTCACGCAGACCGACGATGATCCCGGCGCGAACAACCCGCAGGTCGTCATCAATCACTACCTGTGGCGGGAGCGTCTCGGCGCGCCCCCCGACATCATCGGCCGGACGATTCAGTTGAACAACACGCCTTTCACCGTGATTGGCGTCACGGCCCGCGGATTTGTCGGCCTCGAGCGTACCGTGCGCACCGACGTGTGGGTCACGACGGCGCAGGCCCCGCTCGTCGTCCCCGGCTTGCGCGACGAACTCGCGGATCGCCGCCACCGGTGGTTCAGCGTCATTGGACGGTTGAAAGGCGGAGTCGATATCCGTCGGGCCAGCGCCGAACTTGACCTGCTGCTCGCCAGATGGCGCGGCAGCGAATCCGGTGCCGTCCCGGATTATGCGAATGCGCGGCTGGTTGCAGTGCGACAACAGGACACGCTCCGCCAGCAGACGAAGCAGGGAGGGGTGTTTCTCGCGCTGGTCGGCCTCGTGCTGTTCATCGCGTGCGCGAACGTTGCCAACCTGACGCTGGCGCGGAGCGAGGGGCGCCGCCGCGAAATGTCCGTGCGCGCAGCGCTCGGGGCGAGCCGTCTCGATCTGGTCGGCCAGATGTTCCGTGAGAGCGCCATCGTCGCAACCGCTGGCGCGGCGGCCGGGATCCTGATTGCGACCTGGGTCATTCGGATCTTCCCGGCGCTGCTGCCTCCTGGCACTTCGTCGATCATGCTCGATATTCGGCTGGACGAACGTCTGTTTGCGTTTACCGCGCTGCTCGCCACCCTGTCAGCCGCGCTGGTCGGTGCGGGTGCGGCATGGCGAGCGTCGCGCGTGGACATATCGAGCGGCCTGAAGGCGCAATCAACGACGACAACCGGCGGTAGCCGTGGCCTGTCGATGCGCGACGTGCTCGTGGTTGGGGAGATCGCGCTCAGCGGCGTGATCATCATTACCGCGGGTCTGCTGGTGCGGACTTTGGCGCACAGCCTGACCCTGAGTCCCGGCTTCGACACCGGCAAGAACGTCTCGACGTTCTACGTCGTGCCCGGCCTGAAAGGCTACGACCCCGCCGGCACGACGCGCTTCTTCGACGAGAGTCGTCGCGCGGTCGGCGAGCTCGCCGGCGTCAAGCGCGCGAGCTACGCGATCCGGCTGCCGGCTCAGGGCAATGAAGCCGGATGGTCCGCGTCATTCGCTATCCCTGGCCACGAGCCGCCGCCCGGACGCGAGGCGTTCGAGATCCGCTACACGATGGTTGGACCGGACTATTTCGAAGTGATGGGCACTCGGATTCTGACGGGACGCGGCATTGTCGACAGTGACCGGGCGGATAGCGCGCCCGTTGCGGTCATCAGCGAGTCGATGGCACGCCGCTTCTGGTCCGGCGAGAGCCCGCTCGGCCGCCAGATCCGGATGGGGAGACGACGGCCAATCGATCGCGAGATCGTAGGAGTGGCCGAGGACATCCGGATCGGCGGGCTGTACGAACCGCCCGAGATGTACGTCTACGTGCCGTACTCGCAGAACCCGCAGGAATTCGGGCTGTTGCTCGTGGAGGCAGAAGGCGATCTCTTGATCGACCGTGAGCGCCGTCAAGCACCGAGTGGCCGCGATCGACCCGGCGCTGCCGATCCTGACCGTCAGCTCGTTCGCCGACCACAGGGACCGGCTACTCTTCGACGGACGCCGGAATGCGTGGGTCGCGGTCGCGGTTGCGTTGCTGGCCATGACGCTCGGGATGGTCGGTGTCCACGGCGTGGTGTCGCTGGTGGCCGCACGGCGATCGAAGGAGATCGGGATCCGGATGATCCTCGGCGCCAGGCGCGCCGAGCTGCTTCGGATGTTGCTCGCCGGCGGCGTCCGGCTTACGCTGGCGGGAGCGGCGTTGGGCGTCGCCGGCGGCGGCGCAGCCGGGCAACTGCTTGCAAGCCAGCTGCACGGCATCGATCCGGTTGACCCCATGAGCTTCGCCGCCGGTACCCTGCTCTCCGTGACGGTCGCGCTCGCCGCGAGTTTCATCCCCGTCTGGCGGGCCATGCGCGTGGATCCGGCGGTCGCCCTTCGCGACGAGTAGAGCTGCGTTCCAGTTTCACGCGTACGTGACACTGTACGAGGATCATGAGCTTTCGACGGTAATCGCGCGCGAACCTATGGCTCGTATCTGCATCCGGTATTGCGCGTACTGAATCTCCGGGCTGCACGCCGTCCGTGTGGCGGCGCGTCTTCGTCGGGAGCTGCAGACGGACGTCGACACGATCCACGGGCGTTATGGAGAGTTCAAGGTACTGGTCGATGGGGAAACCGTAGTGGATGCGGGTGCACTGGCTGTCGTGGGCGTCCTTCCGACAGGCAAAACAATCGTCGACGCCGTACGCGCCAGAATGACCGGACACTGACGGGCCTCCCCAGGACTTGAACCGAGGCCGCTCGGACAAGTCTCGGAGGACTTCGTGATGCACCTCGCACCGCGTCTTGACCAAGCGGTGGTTGATTAATGGTCTTGCGGCCGGGCTCCTGGCGGCAATCATCGCGGCGCTTGCCGTGTGGTTGCGGAGCTGAGTCGAGCGCGGCGCGGTCGTCTCGTCTCCTCTTGACATCCCACATGAGCCACCCTATACTCCTCTAGCCATCCCACAGGGGAGTACACATGGTGGAACCTCGGTCGGCCATCCTCCAGGGCACGCTCGATCTCATGGTCCTCAAGACGCTGGAGCAGATGGGTCCGCTGCACGGCTACGGCATCGCTCGCCGGATCGAGCAGGTCGGAGAGCAGGCGGTCATCGTCAATCAGGGGACGATTTATCTGTGCCTCGTGCGGCTCCTGCAGAAGCGCTGGATCTCCGCCAAGTGGGGGACATCCGAGAACAACCGCAAGGCAAAGTTCTACGCGATTACCAAAGCCGGACGCGCGCAGCTCAAAGCCGAGACCGAGAACTGGGAACGCATCTCCGGGGTCATCGGCCGCGTGCTGCAGCCCGAAAGCTGACGCATGCGCGCGCTGTTCTATACGGTCGTCGCCCGGATCCGCGACTTCCTTCGTCCTGCCGCCGGCGATGCCGATTTCGACCAGGAGCTGGAACTGCATCTGGCGATGGCGGAGGAGGACAAGGTCCGCCGCGGCATGAGTCCGGAACAGGCGCGCCGAGAGGCGCGGCTGGAACTGGGTGGAGTGGCGCAGCTGCGCGAAGCGGCCCGTGCGGCGCGGGGCCTGCCGTGGATTGAAACGTTCTGGCTGGACGCCAAGCTCGGTCTGCGCATGCTGCGCCGATCGTGGGGGCTGACGCTGGTCGGAGGACTGGCGATGGCGGTCACCATCGGGCTTGGCGCCTCGATGTTCACCATCTGGGATACGTTCGCCGGGACCAGGCTGCCGTTGGATGAGGGCGATCGTGTCGTCGCGATCCAGCCATTCGACAAAGCCGCTCAACGCGTTCACCGCGCGACGCCGCTTCCGGACTTCAGGCGATGGCGCGAGTCGCTGAAATCGGTCGAGCACGTCAGCGCGATGCGCCCGATCGTCCCGGCGGTGATCGCGCGCGACGGCGCCGACGATTCTGTGGCCGCGGCCGAGATGACCGCCTCCGGCTTCCAGCTCGCGCGCGTCCAGCCACTGCTGGGACGACCACTGATGGAAGAAGACGAGCGCGAGGGCGCCGAACCGGTCGCCGTGATCGGCTATCAGCTCTGGCGAGAGGGGTTTTCATCCGACCCCGCCGTCCTCGGACAACGCATCCAGATCGGCGACACACCGCACATCGTCGTCGGCGTGATGCCCGCGGGGTTCCGGTTTCCGGTGAACCAGCGGCTCTGGATGCCGCTTCGAACCAATCCTCTTGGTGAGGTGCGTCCCGGAATCACAGACGTCTTCGTCTTTGCGCGCCTCGTTCCTGGAGCGACGCTGGAACGCGCGCAGGCTGAAGTCACGACGTTCGGTCTGTTGCCGCGACGATACCGCCGCCGGAACGACCGCACAGCTCGAACCGCGCGTCGTGCCATACGCCGCCGGCCTTTTCCCGAGGTCACAGCAACAGCTGGCTGGCCGGTGTCATCTTTCTGCTGGGTGCTCTCCTTCTGATACCTCCGTGCGCGAACATCGCGATCCTGGTGTACGCGCGGACCGTCACGAGACGGGATGAGTTCGCCGTTCGGACTGCGTTGGGCGCCAGCCGGGGGCGCATCGTGATGCAGTTGTTCGTCGAGGTGCTCGTGCTCGCGGCAGGGGCCGGGCATCGCCGGGCTCCTCCTCGCGCGCCAGTTCAGCGGCCGGTTGGCCGGGATGGTCATGCCGACGATGGGTCCCGAAATCTGCCGTACTGGATGGACTTCAAGCCGTCGTTGGCAACGGTCCTCTGCGTCGCGGGTCTCAGCGTGCTTGCCGCCGCGATTGCGGGTGCCGTGCCGGCGTTTCGCGTCACCGGACGATGGCGGCGAGCGGGTTTCGTCGGGTTGGGCAATCGAAGTGCGGGCGCTCGTCTGGGGAAGACGTGGACGGCACTGCTGGCCACGCAGGTCGCGCTGTCGCTGGCGATCCTGCCATCGGCCATGGAAATGCTGTGGGGAATCTTCCGGCCGACGATCGTCGGGCCAGGACTGCCTGTCGAGGAGTTCTTGACGGCCTCGCTCGTCATGGAGGGCGACTCGTCTCGCTTCGAACACCTCAGAATCGAAACGGTGAGACAGCTGACGTCCGAGGCCGGCATTTCCGGCGTGACGGTGTCAGCGGTCGCGCTCTTCGATGAGCCCTACGCTGAGATCGAGGTGGAGGGGAGCGAGGGGCACGATGCGGAGGCACACTTCAACTCGGTAGACGACAAGTTCTTCGAGGTCTTCGGCGTGCGCTTTCTCGCTGGGCGCAGTTTTGACGCGAGCGACTTCGGGCCGGGGCGTACGCCGGTGATCGTCAATCGATCGTTCGTCACACAAGTCCTCGGTGAGACGAACGCGCTGGGCCGCCGCATCCGGCGTACCGCGAGCCGAGAATCCGCACCGCGCAGCGCGAGACTGCACGTGTCCGCCGTAGACGGCGCCGCAGCCGGATGGCATGAAATCGTTGGCGTCGTCGAGGATTTCCCGAGGGGTAACGATGACCCCACGATGTTCCACCCGATGACGAGGGCACCTCACCCGGTGAGTCTGACGATTCGCGCGCCATCCGGCATTCGTCCGTCGGCAGGCCGGCTTCGTGAGCGTCGCCAGCGGGCTCGACCCGCAGCTTCGCGTAGGACGTCTGCGATCGCTCGACGAGATGTACTGGCAGCGGCGGTCATTCGACCACATGTTTGGCTTCATGCTGGGCGCGGCGACGATGATCGTGCTCCTCTTCTCGATGGCCGGCATCTACACCCTCATGGCCTTCATCGTCGCTCAGCGGTGGCGTGAGATCGGCGTGCGGGCGGCGCTGGGCGCACAGCCGCGACAGCTGCTTATCGGCATCTTCGGCCGGGCGGCCGTTCCGCTTCTCATCGGAGCGATGGCCGGATGTGCCATAGCGCTCCGTCTTCATTCTTACTTGCCGATCGCCGAGGCCGGTGGACGGAGTATTCCGGGCATCGTCCCTGCGTCGGCCGCATTGATGATCGTGATCGGTCTGCTTGCGGTGGCCGGACCCGCGCGGCGCGCCATTCGCATCGACCCGACTGAGGCGCTGCGGGTCAGTTAAGGGGTCCACAGATATCGCTCGAACCTGCGCGCGGGTTCTTCCTCGTCGAACTCGATCACCACGAGCTTTCTCCACGGCCCGCGCTGTGGGGTGTGAAGTGAAAGGCCCGAATTGTGCGCCTCGAGCCTTGCGGTGGGATCAGCCGTCACGCCGACGTAGTACTGAGGCTGCCGCGTTATATCGGCGTTTTGCGCGCCCGAAGGGAAAACGGCATGGCGTATTCGCCGATGGGCGTAGCCGCTTTCTGCACGGACCCGTTGCGCCTCGGAACCATCTCCCACAGAACCGCCGTACCGGAATGCACCACGTCCTTATACGAGCCGCCGTCGGCCACCAGCGCAGGAGTCGTGAATTCGAGCAGGAACTGCGTGGTGTTTGCCTCCGGCGGTGAAACAAGGCTGATGTAAACAGTGATCTTCGCTGAGGTGCCTGTGAACGCACCCTCTGCGACGATGCGGACGTCGTCGACCAGGTTCTCAACCACAGACGTTCAGCTGCTTTGTTGTCGGCTCGACCTGGGGTGTCACCAAGTCGTTCACCGGGGAAGCGTCAGCGCAGCGTGCGGCATTGATAAATCCCCCGAAATCCAGAATCAGGCGGCGCTGTCCGACGTCGTCGAGCGGAGGATAGGTTTCGCATTTGCTCGAGATGGTCCGGAACGAGTAGGTGCCCTTGGAGTCATAGCTGATTCGCGAGCACTCCAGCCCCACACCCTCGTATGTGAGGTTGGTTGCGGGATCAGTGAACGTCCCTCCGCAGTAGCGCGACTCCTCGCCGGGATTCCCCGTTCCACAAAGGGCAGTCGGGTAGCCGTCGCTGCGGATTCGGTCAACGCCGTCGAGATCGGCGAAAACCGCATCCGACGGACCGCCCGTCACCGTGGGGGTTGGTTTGCCCTTCTGTGCGGCCATCTGCGTCGTTCCAGTGGTTGCAAGCACGATTGCGAGCAGCGCCACGCCTGTTGTTCTCATGCGGAGCCCTCCTTATACCTTGGTCTCTTCCGACTGATTCGCGGCTGAAAAGCCGCCTCTGATTGAGATAACACCGGTACTGCCCGAACCGAACGGTCAGAAGATTTGCTCTGCTACGGGCTCATTTCGGCCGACTTCGGACAGCCCTATCGCATAGAATTTCACGCACATGCCCAAACAGGCCGGCAGTGCCGACGAAGGCGGTAGCCCGTCGCGTGACTCCGGCTCCGCCGAAGCAACGACGATTGAGCTGCTTGCGCAGGCGCGTCAAGGCGATCTCGCGGCGCTCGACGAAGTCTTCGCCCGCGCGATTCCTCCCCTCAAACGCTGGGCACGCGGCAGGTTGCCCTCCTGGGCACGCTCCCTGGTCGATACCGACGATCTCGTCCAGGAGACAGTGATCGGCACGCTGAAGCAGATCGATGTGTTCGAGTATCGAGCGGACGCAGCGCTGCAGGCCTATCTTCGGCAGGCCGTGATGAACCGGATTAAGAACGAGATTCGACGCGCCTGGCGCAAGCCGGTACCCGACGCGCTCGACTCATCGCCTGTAGATCCTGCCGCCTCTCCACTCGAGGCGCTCGTTGGCAAACAAACGCTGGAAGCCTATGACGACGCGCTGGCCCGGCTCGAGCCGCAGGAGCGGGAAGCCGTCATCGGACGCGTGGAGCTGGGGCTGAGCTACGCTGAACTGTCGAGGGCGATGGACAAGCCGTCGCCTGATGCGGCGCGGATGGCAGTCGGGCGCGCGCTGCTGAAGCTCGCCAGGTCCATGAACCTGCAGGAGTGATGCGTTCGGTTGGGCTGCGTTCGGTGTTCTCTCACAAGAGGATTGGGCTGTACGGGACGAAAGAGCGGCCGTTCAGGACACCAGCATGGATGAACCCGACGATTTCGCCCTCGAGGACGGGCAGCTCCTCGAAATTGCCGCCGCTATTTCCGACGGCACTCCTATCGACTGGTCCGGGCACGACTGGCCACGAATGGTCTCGGGTGCATCCGACGAGTCACCGCTCATTTCCCGTCTCCAGCAGGTGGAACTCATCGTCCGTGGTCACCAGAGGCTGATCGAGTCCCTGTCCTCCGCGGTTTCGGCTGGGACCTCGGCTGCCGCGGAAACGCTCCTCACCGAAGCGGGCCGCACTGTTTCCACGAACGAGAATCCCCTACGCGTCGAATGGGGACCTCTAATCGTCCTCGACAAGATCGGACGCGGCTCGTTCGGCGACGTCTATCGAGCGTGGGACCCCCGCCTGCACCGCGAGGTGGCCCTGAAGCTCGTTGCAGACAGCCCCGCGGAGGTGGCGGCACCCGCTTTCGAGGAAGGCCGTCTTCTGGCGCGAGTGCGTCATCCGAATGTCGTGGCGGTCTATGGCGCCGAACGGATCAACGATCGCGTAGGCATCTGGATGGAGTACGTTCGGGGCCGTACGCTCGCGGACGAGGTCGCGAGGAGGGGCCGGTGTCGGCGCAGGAGGCCGCACGAATCGGGATCGAGGTGTGCCGAGCGCTGTCGGCAGTACATGCAGCGGGCCTGCTGCACCGCGATGTGAAAGCGCAAAACGTCCTGCGCGAGGCTGAAGGACGCATCGTGCTCGGGGACTTCGGGACCGGAATCCAGCTGGATGAGAATGCGGCCGTCTTCGAGCCGCGGATCGCAGGCACGCCCCTCTATCTGGCACCCGAGGTGCTGGCGGGCCAGCCGCCGTCCACAGCAAGCGACGTCTACAGCGTCGGCGTGCTTCTTTTTCATCTCGTCACGGGCACGTATCCCGTTCGGGGCGGCACGCTCGGCGAGCTTCGACGCGCGCACGAGGCGGGCACTCGTGTTCCCCTGCGTGACGTGAGGCCGGATCTTCCAGCCGGGTTCGTCGAAATCGTCGATGCGCTCGTCGAGCCTGGTCCCGATCGCCGACATGGCACCGCGGTGTCAGCCGAGAAGGCGCTCGATTCCTGGCTGTCGGGGACCGCTAATGGTGCGTCGCAGAGTGCTCGTTGGCGCCAGCTTTACACGCCACTTGTGCTCACCGGAATCATCGCGACCGTAGCTGGAGGCCTCGTCGTGTTGATCCCCGACGTGCGCTCGGGAATGCGTGGCTGGGCCGAACGCTCCTTCGCAGGCACGGCCGCCCCGATCTCGCGACAGATCACGAATGCGCCGTGCAGCGGGCGCCCCACCGCCGACGGGATCTGGTTCGCGTGTGTGGAGGACATCAGCCACCTGCGCGAGCGGGGTGGCCGCCCTCCGCCGCCGCTCGTGGTCTTCAATGTTCAGACCGGCGAGACGCGGGAGTTGAAGCAACCCACCGAAGGCCAGCGGATTACAAGCGCACAGATAGCTCCCGCGGGTGGCGTGGTCGCGTTCACCCTGGTGGCGCCCGGTCGCCCGGTGGAGATCCGAACCATCGGAGCTGACGGCCAGTCTGAGAGTCTCGTCACGACGCTTCCGAGCGACGTCAGTGCCCTCGGGCTCAACGAGTGGTCGCCTCACGACCAGCTGCTCGTGTCGCGTCTGTGGCGCAACGGCGGCACCCAGGCCGCCGCGCTCGTCTCCCCCGTCTCCGGCACGCTCGAAGTGATATTCGAGTTCGACTCGCCGCCGCAGGGCGTTTCGCGATCGCCGGACGGCCGGTTCCTTGCGTTCGACGTTCTTCAATCGCCCGAGGGGCCCGAACGCGACATCCGGGTCTGCGAGCTCGCGACCCTGGCGTGTGAAACGATAGCTCCACATCCCGCGATTGACGCCCTGCCGATCTGGACCCCCGACGGGCGGCTGCTCTTCAACAGCGATCGGGCCGGGACGATGGGACTGTGGGCAGTGGAGCTTGCGGGACTGCGACAGGCGGCTTCCCCGGAGCTGCTTCGCGATACCGGACGCGGACGGATGATTCCGAGTGGCTTCGGCCCGGATGGCTTGTTCTTCTACACCCTCAGCTTTGGCGAGTTCGACGTGTTCAGCGCGGCGCTCGAGCCTTCTCCGGAACGCGAGCTGACTCCCGTGCGCCTCTCGCCGCGCGCGGTCGATGTCAACCGGTCGCCGGTTTGGTCGCCCGACGGGCAGTTCATCGCATACGTCTCCCGGCGCGGTCCGTTCGCCGAAAGGGGGGCCATGCGGCTCGTCATTCAGTCGCAGGCGGATGGACGCGAACGCGAGTTCCGCTACGACGTCCCACCGAACATGACGCGCCTCGCATGGTCTTCTGATGGCGGCATGGTTGCGATGCGCACGATGCTGGACGGCCGGTTCGGTATCCATCTCGTGGAGCCACGTAGCGGTCGAGTGCTGCAGACACTCCGCCGCCGGAATCCTCCCGAGCGCTACGTGGAGGATCAGATGACTGATCTCGCCTGGATCGACGGGAATGCGATCGCGTTCGCGAGCTCCGCAGGATTGGCCGTCATCGATCGAGCCTCCGGTGAGGAGCGTCCAATCTGGCAGGCCCCGGCGGGGACGATCGTGCACGGGATGGCGCTGTCGCCGGATCGGCAATGGAGCGCGGTTGCGATCTCCGATGGCGAGTCGCCCAACTGGTCCCGATTCGCGATCGTGGCCGTGCCCCTCACCGGCGGCGAGACTCGCGAGCTGCTTCGTGTTCGCACGCCGGAGATCGTCTGGATACAGACCTGGACCAACGATGGTAAGGCAGTGCTGGTCACTCGTTGGGACTCATCGGTTCCATTCGACAGGCGGAAGGCGCGGCTCTGGAGCGTACCCTTCGAGGGCGGCGCAGCTTCGCCGCTGCCGCTTTCGCTGTCCGGACTGAGTGAAGTGAGGCTGCATCCCGACGGTCGGCGTCTGGCCTTCACCGGAGGAGGCCAGCGAGCCGAGGTATGGATGCAGACGATCAGGTAGTGGGGACCCACGACTATGGGACAACGCGCATTGATCTTCGGGCTTCTTCTGTCCTCGCTCATCACTGGTCCAGAGGTCGTCACCGCGCAGGGCCTGGAGGATTCGGAGATTCGGGGCACGGTCCTGGATGCAACGGGAGGTGTCGTGGTGGCCGCATCAGTCACTTTGACGGGAACAGGGCTGATCGGTGGCCCCCGCACGGTGATGAGCGACGAACGCGGCGCCTATCGATTCGCCGCGTTACTGCCGGGTATTTATTCGCTGCGTGTCGAAGCGCAGGACTTCAGGACAGCCCTGCGAGAGCGCATGGTACTCCCGCTCGCGACCACAGCAAGCATCGACACTCAGCTCACTGTGTCGCAGGTGCAGCAAATGGTCGATGTTGTTGCCCACGGCCAGGTCATCGACGTGCGCAGCTCTGCCATCGTGACGACGCTCGACGAACACCTGCTGCAATCACTGCCGACCATTCGATCCATTCCGAATGTCCTTGCGCTTGCACCGGGACTGTTCAATCCGACAGCGGTGGCGGGACTGGTGGTGGCCTTCGGTGGGACGATTGGAAGCAACGGCCTGTATGTCGATGGCGTGGACATGACGACGCCACGCACTCAGTCCGCGTGGCTGCCCATCAATTACAACTGGGTCGACCAGATGCAGATAGCCGCTCTGGGGGCTGGGGCCGAATATGGCGAGTTCACGGGTGCGATCGGAAACGCCGTGCTGCGGTCGGGCGGCAATCGCTTTTCCGCGCTGGCCGAGTACTGGACGACTGACTGGCAGTGGATCGATCGAAACGGATCGAGCTTGGCGGGGCGGGAGATTCTGACGTGGTGGGACAGCTCGGCGCAGGCCGGTGGACCGATCCGGCCTGATCGCCTGTGGTTCTTCGGCGGCGTGGAGCACTTCCGGCGAGAAGATACCCCGCTCGGCTACCAAGAGGCCACGCGGTCGCAGCGCTCGCTCCTGACAATCGTGAAGCTCACGCACGCGTTGTCTACCGACACACGGCTCGAAGGACACGTGCAGCGGAACTGGTCGGATACGACTGGGGCAAATGCCGGCCCGTCCGTTGCACTGGATGCTCTGAACGAGATCGCACAATCGGATACGAGCTGGAACATCCGCCTGACAAAGCCGCTCGGTACGAGAACGCTCCTGGAAGTGAGGCATGGCGGTTACGCGAGCACCTGGCGCGAGGATCCCATCGCTCCACGCACACGTGAAAACCCCTCTCCCATCATCGACGGCAGCATTCTGCGCGCCAACAGCAACGTGTATCAGGACAGGGAGCCTGCGCAGTTCGAGACCGTCGCGACAATGTCGTGGCAAATTCAGCGCTTCCTCGGCGACCACGAGGTGCAGGCTGGGGCCGGGCTGAAGCTGAACTCCGAATTCAGGACGCAGGGATTCCCTGGCGGGCGCAGGGCGTTTGTCTCTGGAGGGCAGGTCGCGACTGTTCAGGTGTGGGCGGGAGATCGTACCGATGCGGACGGACAACGGACCGCGTTGTTCCTGCAGGACCGGTGGCAGGTGCACGATCGTGTCACGCTCAACCTCGGCGTGCGCGCCGACTTCAACCGCGGGTCGGTGCCCGATGGAGGCACCGTGCTCGCCACCAATCCAGTGTCGCCACGGGCGGGTGTCGCCTGGGCGATTGACCGCACGCATGACACGGCGCTGAAACTCCATTACGGCCGCTACTACGACGCGCTGCTCACCGAACGCGTCGCCTTCATGGACGTGCCCGGCATCAGCTCCGTCGTCAGCTACCAGCCGTCGCCGACAGGCGAACTGACAGAGGTGTTCCGATCTGCGCCGCCAGCTGCGAGGGCCATCGATCCGGACATCCGACATTCGTATGCCGACCAATACGTCGCTGGAATCGAGCGGCGTCTGTTCAACGAGTCGCTATTCCAGGCTCTGTTCATCCGTCGGGCCTATGGCGATTTCATGGCGATGACAGACACCGGATCGCGCTGGACGCCGGTGGAACTGCAGGACCCCGGTCCGGACGGCGTCTTGGGGACGCAGGACGATGGCGTAGAATTCACAGCCTTTCGTCAGGTGAATCCCGGCGAGCAGTTTCTCCTCTATACGAACCCTCCCGATGCCTTCCGCCGCTATCATGCGTTACAACTGGTGTACACGAAGCGCTGGGCGGGCAACTGGCAGCTCCAGGCCTCGTATACTCGCTCCAAAACAGCGGCAACGGTCGGCAACGGCGATTTCACGAATGCGGGGGTCAACGATACCGGTGACCTGACAGGCACACGGAATCCGAGTGTGTTCATGAACCCCAACGGCGGCGATCAACGCGGAGGGGCGCGCAGTCTACGACAAGAACGAGTTGAAGGTGCTCGGAATCTACCGTGTGCCGGCTCTGGGCGGGGTGAACGTAAGCGCAGTTCTGTGGCGCCAGAGCGGAAGCCGTTGGGAGCGGTCCGTCAATTACTTCAACACGCTCGTGCCCGGCAATTTCCAAACGGTCCGCCTGGAGCCACGTGGCCTGCGCGTGAATGACCCGATCTGGAATGTCGACCTCCGAATCGAGCCGACCGTCAGGGTGCCGGTCGCGCCCGGACGCGTCGGGCTTGCGTTCGACGTTTTCAACCTCACGAACCAGGGGACGCCGCTGGCGGTTGATCCGTCGTCAGGACGGGGTTTCGGGATGCCGTTTACCCGCAGCGATCCACGCATGTTACGCCTACTCGTGCGTTGGATGTGGTAAGGCTTGGCGCGTGCGACGGCCCTTCACGAAGAGGCTGTCGCTACTCCCGCTGCTCGCGAATTGTCGGGACGCCGAAGAGCCTTTTGCCGCGTCAGTCGCTTTTACCCAGCTTATCCACGACCTGCTGCATCTTGTCGCGTCGCTGCAGCATCGCTTTGATCTCCGCCTTGCCAATCCATTTGCCGATCGCCGCCGTCAGGCCGGCTTCGTCAAGCGCGGTCATCTTGCTCCACAGCTGTGGGTCGACCTGAACGAGCTGGTGATACAGCTCCTTCGTGGTGGTGAACGCGCGCGTGTGATCGATGAGGATCAGGTTCCACGAGGGATCCACCAGCCAGTTTCCGAGATTCGGGTCGATGTTGCCGATCAGGTTGTCGAACATCTTGGCCCTGGTCAGCTGACGATTCCAGTTGGGCATTAGTTGCGGGGGTGGTCCCGGTACGTTCTTCTGCCCCGGCACGCCTCCAAGCTCCTTGAAGCTCTTCGTGGGTGATACCCACATGACCGCCGCGCCGAGGTCCCCTTTTACACGTTTTTCAACCGTGGGCGGCACCATGTCGAGATCCAGCAGCTTGTCCAGCTCGTAGGCGACAATCTCGGATTTGTAGCTCTCCCAGTAACCCTCATGGCGTCCCGGCTGGATCGTCTTCCAGGCGAACGCCTCGATGGGGCCACCGGGTGCGAGCTTCGCACGCCGTGGCCGGGTCACGCCAACTTTGAGTTCTTCCATGCCGACGACTTCCGCCGACTTCAGGTAGTCCTCGAACATCGTGGGATTGTCCAGCCAGGTCTTGACGCTCGCGGCCTCCGCCGGAGCCTGGGCGGACACCGGAGCCATGCGAATGGCGCTCAGGACTAGTCCGGCCGACACGAGCACCGCGACCGATCTTCGGATCGTGAACATGGCCTCACCTCTGTTGATGAATGCCGAGTATACGCGCGAAGTGGGAATCTGTCTTGCCGGAAGTTGCTCTGGGCCGCTTATTCCACGTCGTCCGAGATCGCGACTACTTGCCGAACTTGTCCGGATTTGAGGACCTGCAGAGAGGATGTCACTCCACACGTGCTCAGTGTGAGAGTTCAGGCCGCAGAGAGTACACCTTGAATCTCGCATTCTGGTACGCGAGTGGCAGCGGCAGCACGGCCTCCGTAATCAAGTAATCGAGGTCGTACCGCCGGGTCAGCTCGCGAACGCGTTCGAGCGTGAGTGTACGGAAGTCTGCCAACGCGTGCGAGCGCTCCGCAACCCGCATGGCGACAGCGCGATCGTAGATGGCCACCGCCGGATCCTTGCTTGCGTCGAGAAACAGGTCACGGCGACCGCTGACGCGCAGGCTCGAGCCGTAGAGGAACGCGTGATCCGGGTCGGCGAGCCAGTGGGAGCGGACATCGGTCGACTGCGCCCATCGCATCGCGTCCTGCCAGGGGTCTGGCGGCGGTGCGATCGCGGCAATGGATCGCTCGGGGTATCGGATGGTCATGAAGTACACGCCCCGCACGCACGAGAACGCGAGCAGCACGAGCGCCAGCGCAACGGGTGCGCGGGGCCCCTGCAGGGGCCGGCGCTCGGCGATCAGCCAGATGAGCGAGACGGTGGCGAACAGATCGAGGATCCAGAACACGCGCAGGGGCTGAAGCTGCACCGCCAGCGCGCTTCGGACGAGGAGCGGTGGCAGCATCAGTATGACGATTCCCAGGAGCGCCGCTGCTCCGCAGAGCAGCCCCCTCTCGCGTGCAGTCAGACATCCGGCGTTTCGCCGCTGGTTGGCGGCGAACGCGATCGCCAGAACGTATCCGCCGCAGATCAGCCACGCGTCAAGGGGCCACCGGTCAGGAAACAGGTACTTCCGGCTGTCCAAGACCGCGAGCCAATCCGCATCCATTTGCGCCAGTCGCCCCGCGAACGATACCGCCACGAGCGCCGCGGCGCCGACCGACGCGGCCGCGATTCCGAGCACGAGCAACCGCCCGCGATCACGGTGCTCGCTTACCACGCCAGCAACGCCGAGACAGATCAGAAACCAGAACCCGGTGATCGCATGGATCACGGTGCCCGTGGCGGCGATCGCCAGCGCGGGCCAGATGCCGCGCCGCAGGAACACGGCGAGCGCCGCGACGCCGAGGGCGAATGCGACCGTGCGCGGATGGAAATATCCCTCGAGCGTGTTCACCCTGGTGTACGGCACCGCGTGGCGGATCGTCAGCGCCGCGGTAAGGGCAGCGACAGACCACCACGACCTGAACAGCGCCCGGCCGAAGGCGATCGTCGCGATGTACAGCAGGAGCAGCGTCCCGACGTGCAGCGTGTACACCGTCGCGAACACACTGAGCCCGAGCACGCTGCTCGCGCGCAAGGCGAGTCCGATGGCCTCGTCGGCGAGTGTGAGTCTTGTCTGCACTTCCAGCAGCGCAGCGTCGCGCGGAAACAGCAGGGGATCAACGCTGCGGAAAGCGGCGGTCAGGTAGGTGGCGAGGTCCGAGATGCCGTACTGATAGCCGGCGGAATTCGCGATCGCGAGCGCGCAGAACAGTGGCGCACCCGCGATCAGTACGGCGTGTCCAACCCTCATCCGCGCTTGCTTCAGGGTACTGATGCTGTGAGAGTGCGGACCCGGACTCAGAGTCGGCGAACGCGCCATGATGCACTCTGTCTTTCGAGGACACCTATCTCATGGAACCTATCTGCATCCCGGATGAGTCTCGGCGTCTGCTCACCCACGGGGTCGAAGCAGGGTACCACTTCAGGCCAACTGAACACTACCACAGCCGTACAGTGCAGGCGCTAATACGCCCGTGATCGACAAGATCGACGTAGTCCGGTCGGCCCGATCCTACAGGATGAATGGTGAGTTGGAACTTGACCGGTCGCAGTGTCCGTCCCCCTTCTGAAGCGAGCGGTCGCGCATGCTAGGATTCGGTCGGTGACAATTCCGCGCGAAGTGTTGGCGATCACTCTGGTGTTCGTCGCCGCCTTTGGCTCGGGGTGCGGTGTCCTCGGCCCCAGTGCTTGCACGCTGATCGGCTGTACGGGCTTGGTCGTCGAAGTGAGTGGTGCGCCGGGTCTGACTCCTGTGACGGTCGTTGTAACCGCGCCTGATGGGTCGACGAGAAGCGCCACCTGCACCTCGGCGACGGGCAATTGCCCAGTGTCCTTCCCCGATTTCACACCCGCCAGCGTCACCATTCGCGTGTCGACTGGCACCCAGACCACCGAAGAGACCAGACAGCCGATGTACGAAGTCACCCGACCGAATGGTTCAGGGTGCCCTCCGGAATGTCGAAACGCTCGCGTGACCGTGGCGTTGTGAATCGCTGCGGCGGTCGCCGCGCACTACCGGGGCGGCGCGTCGAAGCCTCGGATGCGTTTCGCAAGCCGTTGAAACCTCGTGCGTGAATTCCTCCGCCAACTCGACGCGTTGACACGAGCGGCTTGAGGTTCACATTCGGCTTCTCTCTTCGCTTGTCCCACTTTCCTTTGTGCGTTACCATCCGGCCAAGTGCCGCGAGGGCGGCCGACCGTCCGCGTAAAGGGTTCAACCCACCCTCCACCGTTCGTCCATAACCTTCGTTCCTCGCCCAGACTGCGGACGATGGGTGCTGAAAGGGCTTGCTCCCTTTCAAGGAAGGAAGGTGTGTCATGTCCGATCAGACGCCCCGGTCTGCGCCCGCTCCGCTGCCTCTTCCCGATAACCCCAATCTTGATTGGCTCCGCAAGCAGGCAAAGCGTCGTCTCGCAGAACTGCGCGAGGCCAACACGGACGCGCAACTCGCCGACGCGCAGTTCGAGCTGGCCAAACAGTACGGGTTTTCGAGCTGGCGGGCGCTCAAGGCGCAAGTCGATTCGCTGACGGTGAATGGACAGATAGTCGACGCGGCACGGAATGGCGACGTGAACGTCCTGACCGCCCTGCTCGACAAACATCCAGACAGGCTGCACGTCCGATCGAAGCCGGTACCAGTGGTCGCTGCTGCACCACGCCGCGAGCGAAGGGCACGTGGCGGCTGTGGATCTCCTGCTGAGACGCGGCCTGGACGTGAACACCCGCGAGCAGGGAGACAACACCTACGCGATGCACTGGTCCGCGGCAGCCGGTCAACTGGACGTGGTGCGGCGGCTGGCTGACGCAGGCGGTGATGTCGTCGGGCACGGTGACGATCACGAGCTCGAGGTAATCGGTTGGGCCACGTGCTGGGACGGATGCGACGACGACGCGCATCGTGCCGTTGCGAATTTTCTCGTGAGTCGCGGCGCGCGGCACCACATTTTCTCCGCAATCGCGATGAACCTGGCGGACGAAGTTCGCCGTCTCGTGGCAGCCGATCCGTCGGCCCTCACCCGCCGGCAGAGTCGCAACGAAAACCACCGGACGCCGCTGCACTTCGCCGTGCTGAAGAATCGCCAGGAGATGATCGCGCTGTTGCTCGAACTCGGCGCCGATCCATTGGCCGTGGATGGCTCGGGGCAGCCGGTGGCGGTGTACGCGAGTGCACCAGAGACCGATCGCCGCGTAATGGAGAAGATCGGCGCGATGGTATCGGCGGAATTCGTGAGTGCCGTTCGTGGACATCGTCCGCCGCGGGGCGGTCCGATGGACCTCATTGCGCTCCTTGCGCTGAGCGATTGGGACAACGCCACGCACCTGTTGCACCAGAATCCCGAACTGATTGATTCGAGTGGCGGGGCGCTGCACCTCATGGCGCAGCGCAACGACCTGGCGGCGGTGAAATGGCTGCTCGCCCACGGCGCAAATGTCAACGGCCGCTGGGCGAGCGGGGGCGCGGAAGTCACGCCGCTCCACTTGGCCGCTTCGCGTGGCCACGCCGAGATGGTTCGTCTGCTTCTCGGCGCCGGAGCGGATCCAAACATCCGCGACAGCATGCACGACGGCGACGCGATCGGCTGGGCCGAGCACTTTCAACAGCCGGCGATCGTGCAGATTCTCAAGAATCACCCGTCGAACACGGAAGGACGGTGAGCAGACACCCGCAGATTGGCCTCAATACCGTGTCGTTGGATTCACCCCACCATCGGCGATGAACTGTGTCATGCGCTGCTCCAGGACCGGCAGGGGAACCGAGCCGATCGCCAGGATCGCGTCGTGGAAGGGCCGCTGGTCGAAGCCTGCGCCCAACTTCTCCTCGGCATCGCGTCGGTGCCGGCGGATTTGCAGCTCGCCGAGCTTGTACGCCAGCGCCTGTCCCGGCCACGCAATGTAGCGCTCGACTTCGGTCGTGATCTCGTGCTCGGAGAGCGCCGCGCGGGTTCGCAGGTAGTCCATCGCCTGCTCGCGGCTCCAGCCGAACGCGTGGATGCCCGTATCGATGACCAGACGGCACGCGCGCCACATCTCGTAGGTCAGGCGGCCGAAGTCCTCATAGGGCGTCTCGTAGATCCCCATGACGGTGCCCAGCCACTCGGTGTAGAGTCCCCACCCTTCTCCGTATCCGGAGAACGACGTGCCGCGACGGAATGGTGGACGTTCGGGTCCCTCGAGCGCCAGAGCTGCCTGGAAGCTGTGCCCCGGCGTGCATTCGTGCAGCGTGAGCGCCGCGAGCGTGTAGAGCGGGCGCGCCGGCAGGTTGTAGGTGTTCATCAGACACGCCTCGAGCCCGCCGCGTCCGCCCGTGTAGATCGGCGCGAGCGCTTCGGGAACGGGCCGGATGCCGTGCCGGCGCCGCGGCAGGAACCCGATGGTTTCGCTGAGCTTCCAGTCGGCCTTCTTCGACACATATGCCGAGTACGCCAGCAGCTCGCGCGGGGTCTTCGCGTAGAACTGCGGATCGGTGCGCAGGAAGTGAAAGAACTCAGGCATGGTCCCCGTGAACTTCGCCCGCTCCTTGGTCGCCTGCATCTCCGCCTCGATGCGCGCGACTTCCTTCAGGCCAATCTCATGGATTTGTTTGGCCGTCAGGTTGAGCGTCGTGAACTTCTCGATCATCGCCTGGTAGTACGCCTCGCCGTCAGGCATCGCGACCGCCGCAAGCGTCGTCCGTGCCCCGGGGAGATACTCACCGCGAATCATCGTGAGCAGCCCGGAGTACGCGGGTGCGACGACGTCCCGGATCACTGTCGCCGCTTCCGCGCGGAGCGCGTCCTGGTCGCTCGCAGCGATGGTCGAGGGCATCTGCGTGAAGGGCCCGTACAACGGGTTGGTCGTGTCTCCCTTCACATACGGCTCGATCGTCTTGTCGCGGCCGACGACCGACACGCGCGGCACGGTGAAGCCGCGCGCCAGGCCGGCCCGCATGTTGGCGATCTGCTCGTCGAAATAGCGCGGCACGTCGCGGAGCCGCCCCAGGTAGGCTCGGTACGCGTCGACCGTCGCGAAGCCCTGACGCGGCGTGAACTCGGTCCAGAAGAAGGTGTCGCTGTTGAACGGCGCTTCGTAGGTCCGGAACTTCACGTCGTTGGCGAGCGCGCGAATGGATGCACGAAAGACCTGCGCGTTCACTTTCTCCTCGGCCGAGAGCTGGTCGAACGGGATCGCCTCCAGGGTCGCCAGCGTCCGCTCCCAGTACGCGAGTCGCGCCTGTTGCGATGCCGGATCGACTCTGGGAAACCGGTCGCTCGCGCCGGCGGCGGCGTACTGATCGCTGCGCGCGATCTCCTGCTGCCGCCATTTCCACTCCTCGGTGTACAGCGCGCGAAGCCGTGCGTCGGCGGAAGCGGGGGCGCGCTGCGTCTCGGCGGCGGGCGACGAGAGCACGAACAGGGCGCACAGCACGAGGCAGATCTGCGGATGACGATCAGTTGATTTCGACATGACGGACCTCTCCTGACGACACGGCCGACGATTATCATACGGCCCTTCCCCGCCGCCGGACGGCACTGGCCGCTCTGAGCCGCTTCTGCGACCAAAGTGGATGTTTCGCGTCCGCCGTCGTGAACGGGCTGTCGGGATTCGTCCGCGATTCTCGATCTTCCTCATAGGGCGTACCAACACAGCGGATCGGATGGCCCGCTTCAGCACGGTCCTCGGGGCCAGTGAAGAGGCTCTGCACCGCGTCGTCCCGTGCACAACCGAAGAATTCGAGGAGACACGCAATGAGAACGCTGGCCCACACCTGGCTCGCCATGCCCTTGGTATGGATGGCAGCCCTGCTATCGCCGTCACCGGTTTTCGGCGACACCATACCTGTGTCGAACACCAACGACAGCGGCGCCGGTTCACTCCGCGCAGCTATCGAAACCGCGGCCCCCGGCGATACCATCGTCTTCTCCCTGAACTACCCGGCGATCATCAACCTCACCAGCGGCAGTCTCTTGATCAACACGGACCTCAGCATTGACGGTCCTGGTGCGTCCAACCTGACGATTGATGCGAGCGGCAACCCGGCCATGGAGCGGGCGATCACCGTCGGACCGGGCGTCACCGTTTCAATCTCTGGCGTCACGGTGACGGGTGGACGAGGTGGCGGAACGAACCTGGGGTCCAGCGCGAACAGCGGCGGCGGGATCTTCAACTCCGGCAGACTCACGCTGAGTAGCGCCGTGTTATCCGACAACTCCACCACAAGCCAGGGTATCGGGGGCGGCGGGGTTTTCAACGCTGGGGGCGCTACGCTGACATTGACCAACTGCCTCGTGTGGGGCAATACCGCCGGCGGTGGGACCATCCAGCAAGGCGGGCTGATCACAGGTGGCGGTATCAGAAACGCCAACAGCGGCCTCCTGACGCTGATCGACACCACGGTGTCCAACAATGCGGCTCACGTGGGAGGCGGGATCTGGAACAACGGTACGCTGACCGTGACCGGCAGCACGTTCTCGGGCAACTCTGCGGGCGTGGATACCTCGACAAATGTCGTCATGGACGGTGGCGCAATTTACGTCAGCAGTGCGCAAGGCACCGGCAGCATCACCAATAGTACGTTCTTCAATAATGGTGCAAAGAGTCACGGCGCCGCGATTGCCAATGCCGGTACGCTAAATGTCACCAACAGCACGTTCTCCGAAAATTGGACGCAGGCGGGTCCTGGGGGTGCTGTAAGCACTCTTGGAAATGTGCTCACGATCAAAGGCAGCATTCTTTCCAACGCAGCGGGGAACTGCCTGGTCTCTGGCGGCTCGCTTGTTTCGGACGGCTATAACCTCTCAACCGATGCGAGTTGCCAGCTGAGCGGCGCCGGCGATGTCATAAGCACTCCTGCCGGCCTCGATCCGGCCGGCCTTCAGGATCATGGCGGTCCAACCCAGACGATCGCGCTGCTATCCACCAGCGCCGCTGTCGATCGCATTCCGACACCCTGCACCGACGCCGATGAGAATCCGCTTTCCACCGACCAGCGTGGCGTCATGCGCCCGCAAGGAAACGGGTGCGACAGCGGGGCGTTTGAATTGATCGGGCGCCGAGCCGACAATTACCAGTTTCACGCCCACCAGCGGAGCTGTCGGAACCCCAGTCACGATAACCGGCACCGCATTCAGCGGGGCAACGGCGGTCGCATTCGATGGCACCAACGCGACGTCCTTCACAGTGGACTCCGATACTCAGATCACGACCACAGTTCCCCAGGGCGCGACGAGTGGACCAATTGCCGTCACCACTCCGAGTGGGACGACGATCAGCGCTGCAACCTATACGGTCCTTGTGGGTGCGCCGCCGGCGATTACAAGCTTCTCACCATCGAGCGGAGGACCCGGGTCGTCGGTCACGATCAATGGCCACAACCTGAGCGGGGTGACGAGCGTCATGTTCGGCGGTGCGAACGCTGAATTTACGATCAGCAACAACGGCAGGAGAATCACCGCCATCGTTCCCGAAAGTGCCACGAGCGGACCCATCGCGGTCACGACGCCCGGCGGGACGGCGACCAGCGCGGGCAGCTTTACTGTGATTCCCGCCCCGACGATCGCGGACTTCACGCCGACGTCCGGCCCTGGCGGCACCTCAGTCACGATCAACGGCACGAATTTCACTGGTGCCACCGCCGTGTTGTTCAATGCCAGGAACGCCAGCTTCACGGTCAATGCTTCGGGGGATCAGATCACGGCGACGGTTCCGAAAAATGGGATGAAGCCCGGCGCCATCTTCATTTCGGTGACGACGCCGGGTGGAACTGTTACGAGCGACTCGACCTTCATGGTGATCAAGTAGCGACAGCGCAGCGCTGCCGTGAATCCCGCCAGGTTCACGACCGGCGTAAGCTATTGCTCACCGTGATTGCTGATACGCCGCGATGGACTGCCGGTCGTTGCGATCGAACAGGCCATTGCGGCGCCGCCCGCGAGGCGGTAAGCCTGGACCGACTCTGGTGACTTAATCCACGGTCTTTTGAGGATAACTGTTGCCACGCCGCCGGAGAATCGCATAGCTCAATGTCTCCAGCACGGGCGCCTGCTCACGCCATCGTATGCCTCTGGCGCCTGGCGAAACAGATGGTCATTATCGGTATGATAGCGACGCTATGAAAGTCGCCATCTCTGTCGCTCTCGTCGTGTTCGCGAGTCTGGCCGCTGCAGCAACTGAGCACTCGCCGTTGTGGCTGCGGTATCCAGCTATTTCGCCCGATGGCCAGATTCTGCTCTTCGAATACAAGGGTGATATCTGGTCGGTGCCGGCGGCGGGTGGCCATGCGATCCCGCTGACCCTGAGTGAGTCGTACGAATTCGCACCGGTGTGGAGCCACGATGGGAAGTCGGTGGCGTTCGCGTCCGACCGGTACGGCAATTTCGACGTGTTCGTCATGCCGTCGGACGGCGGTGAAGCGAAGCGGCTGACGTATCACTCCACGCGCGAAATCCCGAGCTCGTTCACGGCCGACGACCGCGCCGTGCTCTTCAGCGCCACGCGGCAGGACCTCGCCACCCACGTGCAGTTTCCTACCGGCGGCATGAGCGAGCTGTACTCCGTCCCCGTGGCCGGAGGCCGGGTGTCGATCGTGCTGACGACGCCTGCACTGGATGCGACGGTGAGCTCGAGCGGCGACAAGATCCTCTTCCACGACTACAAGGGCTACGAGAACGACTGGCGAAAGCACCACAGGTCTGCCGTGACGCGCGACATCTGGGTCTACGACACGAAGGCGAGGAAGTACACGCAGCTGTCGTCGTTCAACGGCGAGGACCGGAATCCCGTCTTCGATTCGAACGACGACGACTTCTATTACCTGTCGGAGCAGAGCGGCTCGTCGAACATCTACAAGAGCAGCGTTCGCAATCCCACTCAATCGGCCGCGGTCACGCAATTCACGAAGAACCCCGTGCGGTTCCTGACGCGGGCGAAGAACGGCACGCTGGCATTCTCGTATGACGGCGAGCTCTATACGATGACGCCGGGCAGTCAGCCGAAGAAGGTGGCGCTGAGGATCGGCGCGGACGGCCGCAACGCGATCGAGAAGATCCTGCCTGTCAGCGGTGGCATGACGGAAGCAAAGCTTGCCCCGAATGGGAAGGAGTTCGCATTCGTCTTCCGGGGAGAGATCTTCGTCAGCAGCATCGATGGGAAACTCGTGAAACGCATCACGAACACGCCCTGGCAGGAACGAAGCGTCAGCTTCAGTCCGGACGGGCGGACGCTCGTCTACGCCGCAGAAAAGGACAACAACTGGAACGTCTACACGATGTCACTGACGCGGACGAGCGAGCCGTATCTCTTCGCCTCGACGGTTCTGAAGGACGAAGCGGTCGTCGCAACCCCGGCCGAGGAATTTCAGCCCACGTTCTCGCCGGACGGCAAGGAGATCGCCTACCTCGAGAACCGGCAGACGCTCAGGATCTACAACATCGCGTCGAAGCAGTCCCGAACCGTATTGCCCGGGGATCTCAATTACTCGTACGCCGACGGCGACCAGTACTACTCCTGGTCCCCCGACGCGAAGTGGCTGCTGGTGCAGTTCGCTCCCGGCGAGCGGATGTTCGCGCCGGAGGTCGGGATCGTCGCCGCCGATGGCGCCTCGCCGGTTCGCAATCTCACCGAGAGCGGTTACGACGATGCCACGCCGAAGTGGGCTATGGACGGCAAGATGATGATCTGGGGCACGACCCGGGACGGTGCGTTGTCTCAAGGGGGCTCCGCCGTCTCGGGTGACGTCTACGGGATGTATTTCACGAAGGCGGCCTACGACCGCGCGAAACTGTCCAAGGAGGAATTTGCGCTCGTCAAGGAGCGCGAGGACAAGGACAAGAAGGAACCGGAGGACAAGGAGAAGAAGGAAGCCGCGGAAAAGACTGCGGCGGCAAAGCCGGCCAGCCCGATCGCCATCGACTGGGACGGATTGACCGATCGCAAGATGCGTTTGACGATCAACACGTCTGCGGCGTCGGACTGGGTGTTGTCGAAGGACGGCGAGAAGCTCTTTTACCTCACGTCATTCGAGAAGGGCAACGACCTGTGGGTCACCGAGGTACGCACTCGCGAGACCAGGCTCTTCAACAAACTCGGCGCGAACGCGGCGTCGATGGAGCTCTCGCCCGACGGCAAGTTCCTGTTCGTCATCGGCGACGGCAAGGCCGTCAAGGTCGACACCGAGAGCGGCAAGTCCGAGCCGATCCCGGTCAACACGGAAATGGTCCTGGATTACGCGGCCGAGAAAGCGTACATCTTCGACCACAGCTGGCGTCAATTCAAACAGAAGCTGGTGTTCCCCGACCTCCAGAATGTCGATTGGAACTCCTATTACACGGTTTACGAAAAATTCCTGCCCCACATCAACAACAACTACGACTTCGCCGAGATGCTGAGCGAGATGCTCGGCGAGATGAACGTCTCTCACACGGGCTGCTACTACCGTGCGGACGTCCCCAATTCCGACGCGACTGCCTCGCTCGGGCTGCTGTATGACTACGGCTACGCCGGCGAAGGCGTGAAAGTAGCCGAGGTGCTCCAGGGCGGTCCGGTGGATCTCGCCGCCTCGACGATCAAGACCGGCCACATCATCGAAGCCATCGACGGCAACAAGATCGACGCCGCGATGGACTTTTACAAGCTGCTCAATCGAAGGGCCGGTAAGTTCACGCTCCTCGCGGTCTACGATCCCGCGTCAAACAAGCGGTGGGAGGAAACCGTCAAGCCGGCAGACGGTGCCGGAGAAGGCGAGCTGCTTTACAAACGCTGGGTTCGGCGCCGTCGAGCGGATGTCGAGAAGCTGTCTGGCGGCAAGATCGGTTATCTCCACGTCCGTGCGAACAACGATGCGAGCATGCGCGTCGTCTTCGAGGAGGCGCTCGGACTGAACCTGAAGAAGGACGCCATCGTCGTCGACACGCGCTTCAACGGCGGCGGTAACATCCACGAACAGCTGTCCGATTTCCTGAGCGGCAAAAAGTACTTCGACGTCGTGCCGCACGGGCAATACATTGGCAGCCAGCCGTTCGACAAATGGATCAAGCCGTCGATCGTGGTCATGGGGGAAAGCAATTACTCCGATGCGCACCTGTTCCCTCTGGCCTACAAGGCCAAGAACGTCGGGCTGCTGGTCGGGATGCCCGTGCCGGGGACGGGAACCTTCGTCTGGTGGGAAAACCAGATCGACCCCACGCTGCGTTTCGGGATTCCGATGGGATGCTGGCGAACGCTCGACGGGAAGTGCGGCGAGAACAATCAAACCGATCCTGACATCCGCGTCGCCAATGAACCCGAGGTCATGACCGGTGGCCGCGATCAGCAGATCGAAGCGGCTGTCAGGGAATTGATGAAGAAGGATTAGGTTCGCTACACAACAGATGTAACTTGGGGGAAAGTTCGGTACGAGGGGAGTTATGCCGGGAGTTCGCAGGAGAACAATCTCTGCTAGCATTGCCCTGGATGTGGCGCATGGCACTCATCCTGACTGCGCTCACCGCCAGCCCGTGGGGGCAGGAGATTCCCCCTCTGCTCTCTTCCGGAGCATCTCGCGCCAACAACTCGACGGCCATCGATCGCGCGTTTCAGCGTCTCTATAGCTTCGACTTCGCGGCAGCGCTCGCCATCCTCGACAATGCTGCGAGAACTGAATCGGAGAACCCTCTCGTCGATTCCGTTCGGGCCGCAACGTACCTGTTTCAGGAAATGGCGCGCCTCCACATCCTCGAGACTACGTTCTTCTTGAATGACAGCAATCTCGCCGACGGTTCCGCGAAGCTGAAACCCGATCCGACCGTGCGGGCCGCCCTCTTTGCGGCGCTGGCTAGCGCGCGACATCGCGCAGCGGTCAAGCTCGCGGGCAACCCTGACGACGTCGAGGCCCTTTTCGCTTTGTGTATGTCCGCCGGTGTCGAAACCGACTACACAGCTTTCGTTGAACGGCGCACGTGGCGGAGCATCAAGCTTGTGCCGACCACTATCAAGTACGCCGACAGACTGCTGGCGCGTACGCCACCTTTCTACGATGCGTACCTCAACGTCGGATCGATCGAGTACATCGTGGGCGACCTGCCGTTCTTCGTCCGGTGGTTCGTCCACTACGACGGGATTCAAGGCAACAAGGCGCGAGGCATCGACCAGTTGAAACTCGTCGCGGACCGGGGTCGTTACTATGGCCCCTTCGCGCGGATCCTACTCGTCCTGGTGTCACTCCGCGAGCAGAAGCCCGAGGAAGCGGAACAACTCGTGAAGGGTCTCGCCAGCGAGTTCCCGGAGAATCCCCTGTTCGGCAAAGAACTCATTCGATTGCAGCAGCGTCGCGCAGCCCGTGTCCCGTAGCGTCTGAGGAGATTCATGAACACAAACACGACAGCGCCGTCGATCACCGACGAATATCGCGGCGTGTTCGCCGACATCCTTTCGCAGGCGATCACTGGCGAATTGATCGGTATGGCTAACTACGCGGCGATGGTCCGGATGTATCCGGATGTGGAGGGACAATGCGACGCGGTTGCGCACGCCGCGAACGAACTGGGTCATTCGCAAGCATTCCGGCGCGCGGCCGACGATCTCGAAGTGACGCCAATCGTGAGTCTCGATGCGCCCTATTGGCGACGGCTCCGACAGACCTTCTTGCGTCATGTCGACGCCGGGGATCGCATCGCGTGCATGGTTATCCAGGAGGTGATGCTCGAGTCGTTTGCCGTGTCCATGTACCATGCCGTGGCTGACGTGGCACACGACAAGCTGGCGAAGGTTTTTCGCGGCATCGGCGACGAAGAAGAGGGACACGTTGATCATGCAATCGGGGAACTCCAGGAGGCACTCGCGGCGAATCGTGAGGAGTTCGAGAACAAGCTGGAAGTTCTGCACGACGAAGTCATGTCGACGCTGGCCGAGATGCTGGGAGCCCGGGACACCGTTGGCCATTGTGGACTCTGCAAGGGCGATTGTGTGAAAGGCTCCCTTCACCATGTCGGACTCGATCGCGCAAGGCTGCGGGGATTGGCACTCAACTACTATCTTCGCGTGCTCGATCGGATCGGCGTCCGCGGCGATCGGAGCTTGAAGTGGGTAGCGAGGCTACCCGTCTGACGCTGACGTCCGTGCCTACGTTCGCCGCGATTGGTCATCTGGAGAGTTGGGATCAAATCAGCGCCGTGTACCGCGCCATGCGACCGGCGAGCCTGGCCCCGTTGACAGATCCGGAACTGCGCGAACTAGTGCCGTGGATTCCTCCTCGCACAGTCACGAGGTTTTACGTTGCCGCAGCTCCAGCTGCGCACCCGGTCTCCGGCATCTATGTCGACACGTTCCTTACGCCCGAGGATCTCGCGCTCGGTCCGACCCGTCATCTGCTGGCGAAGGTGCACGCTGCGATCCGAGCCGCGGAGCGTGAGGGCGCACGAGTGGCAACGCTTGGTGGGTTTACCTCTATCCTGCTCGAAGCGATGGCTCAGCCTCCCCTCGCAGACTTGATTCTCACGACTGGCAACACCCTGACGGCGGCATTGATCGTTCGTGGCATCGAGCGAGCGGCACGACTACTTGGGCGACCGCTCGAATGCGAAACCCTGCTTGTTATAGGTGCGACCGGCGACGTTGGGTCGGCCTGTGCCCGGTGCTTTGCGGGCAGGACGCGGCGGTTGTTGCTCGCAGCGCGGAACCGGAAACGCCTGGAGGATGAGGCGATTCGGTTGCGTCGACGGGGTCCGGTGGCGGAATCCACAGACGTCTCCGCGTTGCTGAAGGAGGCAACGCTGATCATCGCCGCTGCGAGCGCGCCGGCGCCGTGCTTCAATCTAGCTGACTGTCATCCGGATGCATTGATTTGTGACGCCGGCTATCCCAAGAACATTCGTTTTGTGCCCGAAGATGTGCAACGGCGGCGCGTTTTCTGGGGCGGCATGGGCGTTCTTGGGGGGGACTTTGGAGCGATGACGGGATTCTCGAAGCGTTCTACCGCTTTCCGTCGCCCCATACCGCTCACGGTTGCATGCTGGAAGGCGCCGCGCTGGCTATCGCCGAGCGCTTTGAGCCATTTTCAACTGGCCGCGGCAATATCACTCCAGAACGGGTCGACGAGATGTCACGCCTGAGCTGCGCTTCCGGGATCATGCTGGCGCCGTTGTTCGATGGCGCTGGACTATGGCCGGAGGAGAACGCGAACGATGATCGTGCGTGAGGCGACCGCGACCGACTGGAACGCGCTCTCGGAGTTCTTCCTTACTACCCCGCTCGAGTCAGGTACGGCGTTCGTCCTCGACCGCCGGCCCGATTTCGGGGCGTTGCCCAGCCTTCGCGGTGTCTTCCGCACTTTTCTGGCCCTCGAGGGCGAACGGCTGGCTGGCACGGTGACAGCACTTTGTCGAAACGCCCGAGCGAGAAACCAAGTGGTCCTCGTCGGAGAGGTTATCGACTTGCGAGTGGCGGGATGGGCACGCGGCGGACGTGCAGCGTTTCTCCTCCTCCAAGCAGCGTACGACGCGTTGAAGGCGAAGGGCGTGGACTGGATTGTCTGCTTGGTCGGTGACCAGAATCGAGCGACCCTGCCACTCGTTACCAGTCGAGCCGGGTTTCCCGCGATGGTGCCGCTTGCAACGTTCGCCAGCGTGCATTTCGTGTCGTGGCGAGTGCCTTTACTTCGTGAACTGAGCGGCCTGACGGTACGCGCCGCCGACGCGACGGACGCCTCGGTGGTCGCCGACCTCACGGCGCAGACCGTCGGCCGCGAGTTTCTGGCGCCCGTTGAGCCGCTGGTATGGCCTGACGTATCTGGCCTGCATCGAGCCTGGATCGCGAGGGCGGCGGATGGAACCCCCTGTGGCATGCTGATGATCTGGGACGGTGAACCAGTACGCCGCCTTCGTATTCTCCGCTACCGGAGAGCCGACTTGCCACTTCGAATCACCGCGCGCGTGGGGGCGTGGCTCGGCGTGATGGCTGGGATGCCTGCCCCTGGCGGTGTGCTCGGTCTTTGGGCGTCGCGGGTCGTGACCATTACGCAGGGTGGTTCCGTGACTCTCCGCGCGCTGTTGCGCGCGGCGCTGCGGGATGCCACCGTCGCAGGGCGGAGCGTCGTGCAGTTGAATCTGCACGGACTCGACCCTCTCCTTCGCGGGCTCCCCAGGTACCCGAGGTCCACCTACTGGTCGGCGCTGTACGGCTGCTCCTGCCGCGGCGACGCAATGGTCCACGGCGACCCGGCGGAGCACTACTATGCCGATCTCTCGCACGTCTGACAGCGACTCGCGGCGCATTGCGTACCGGGGACGGTTGATGTTCGCGCAATCGTGGGAAGACCCTGCGTGCGATCTCGCAGCACTGCAGGCGCAGCCCGGCGACACGATCCTCGCGATCACCTCGGGCGGAGACAACGTGCTCGGGTTTCTCCTCACCGACCCCCAGCAAGTCATCGCGGTCGACGTGAACCCAGCCCAGACCTACTTGCTCGAGTTGAAGAAGGCGGCTTTTCGGCGGCTGACGCATACAAACATGCTGGTGCTGCTGGGTGTGCGCGCGGGGGATCGTCTCGCTCGTTTCGATCGGCTGCGCGACGACTTGAGCCCCTCGGCACGAACGTTCTGGGACACGAAAAAGCGTTGGCTGGCGAGGGGCCTGCTCACGCAGGGCGCATTCGAGCGGTACTACGCCATGCTCCGGGCCATGCTTGGAACGGTGATCGGACGACGTCGACTCGAACGGCTGTTCACCCTGTCGTTCGAGGAGCAACGCGACTTCTACGAGCGGGAATGGGATACGTGGGGATGGCGCACGCTGGTTCGCATCGGCTGCAGCAGATATGTGCTTGGGCAGCGACTCGACCCTTCATGGTTCGCTCATGCGGACGTTCCATCCTTCGGCGCGCATTTCTTTCGGCTAGCCGAGCACGTCATCGCTGAGCTGCCGGCGCGATCGAACTACTTTCTCGCGCAACTGCTGCTCGGCCGTTACCTCGACGAAGCCACCGTGCCTGAGTACTTGAAGGAAGAGCACTTCGAGACGATCCGGAACCGACTGGATCGCGTCACGGCGATTACCGCAGACATCGGGCAAGCCTTGAGCGAACTCCCCGGAGCGTCGATTGACTGTTTCGCGCTGTCCAATGTCTTTGAGGTACAGTCCGCGCGAGCTGTTCGACCGATCGATGGCAACGCTCGTCAGAGTGGCACGACCCTCGGCGCGGCTTTCGTTGCGAAACCTGCTCGCGCCGAGGCGGTTGGCGTCCCACCCGGCGTTTGTCGTCGATACCATGCTGAGCAGACAGCTGCGCGACGCCGACCGCGGCTTCATCTATTCCAGCTTCGAGGCTGCACGCCTCGCGGCGTTCATGCCACCGTTTCCTTGCGCAGCTCGGGATTAGGCTCGCGAGTAAGCTTCGGCCCCTTCCACAACCGAACGTAGTTCCGGAAAAAGCTCATCCGACCTGGACCGCTCGCGATGAATCGCGGCAAATGGATCCACGGAATCCGTGGGTTCTGGTGATGGGCGAGGTGCAGATTGAAATTAAGATACACAGGTTTCAGCCACAGCGTCATTCCCAGGTTGTGAGCACCGTTGATGATGTCCCTTGGGCTGAACGCGTGGTTGACGTAGTTCTGAGATGACCACACGAACCCGTGAATCAAGAACATGATCAGCCATGCCTGGGGGCTCAACCCGAGCAGGCCGATAATGCAGGCTTGGAACAGGATGACAAGCCAGCTCTCCCGACGCATCGCAGCGATCTTCTGCTTCTGGTTGCTGCCTTCCAGGAAACCGGCAATTTCAGTGTGTCGTTGCAGAACGCCGCAATATACGAGCGAAGGAGCCAACGCGTACATGACAACGGAAAGCCAGAGAGCGCAGGCGCCGAGGCCCACCATCATCAAGTATAGGTTGCCGTAGCGTTTCCACTTCTGCTGGTGCTCCAGGTAGAGATCCCACATCTCGATGTCTGTGCGGTTCTTCGTGTGATGGCGCAGGTGGCAGTGCTTGAAGAAAGTCAACGAGACGATGAACAGCGAGCAGAGCCAGCGACCGAGCCAGTCGTTCCACCTCGGATTTGAATGGAGTAGCGTGTGGGCCGCTTCGTGAATCAGTGAATAGACGGGTATCAGAACGACCGCGAAAACGACACCGTACCCAATCGTTCCCACCAAGGTTTCAGCGTGGGAACCTGCATAGAGCAGAACGAAATAGAGAATGGAACAGACGACAATGACGGCCAGGTTGGTTCGTACCGGTATGGCGTATTCATGCGCTCCATCCTGCGATGCCATTTGGCTCCTCCTTTGGCCACGGTCGATCCAACTACGCGCGCCTCAACGTCTCCGCCAGCTCGATCCACACCGCGCGACATGAACTGCGCGCCGACGAGCATTGCGATCGCGGCGGTCGGCACCTGAGAAGTGTTGCGAACCCGCAGGCTCAGAACCAGATGCGAATCGCCTCCAGCGTACCGCGCGCAGCCTGAAAGCACCATCCAGTAATGAGTGGTGGAGAAAAGAATTCACCAGACGCCCGGACGGCGGCTGTTTGTGGCGAGAACAACCCAGACCGATCCTGACATCCGGGTCGCCAATGAACCCGAGGTCATGACCGGTGGCCGCGATCAACAGATCGAAGCGGCTGTCAGGGAATTTGATGAAGAAGGAATAGAGCGGTGTAAGGTCACCTGCGAGTGGCCTTGGACACTCCCAGGAGGGTGCGCAGCACGTCGGCATCATCCGCCGTGTGTGCCAGCAGTTGCTCGAGGTGCGAGAGGCGCCTGGGGCTCGCAGTCCGGAGAATCGGTGCGCCGTCGCCGAACACATGCCTCCTCGTGAAGCCGCGCCTCCGGTTGGCCTCGACGAGCTGATGGATCTCGGTGTCGTCCAGACGGGGGAAGAACACGGCCGTCATCAAACGCCGCCGGGCGACGCCGCCGAACGAGGCATGAGCCGTCATGTGGTTGAGGAGAATGACGTCTCCGGGCTCCGACGGCAGGGCGACTGCGGGAACTTCAGGACCGACGACGCCCCAGGCGTGCGAGGGATCGACCAAGGCTGACTCGGTCTCGTCCATGATGCCTCGATGAAACAGGCTGGCAAAGGCATCCTGGACAAGGTGGCTGCCGGGAAGGACGCGCAACGCCCCGGTTTCCGCAGTGAGGGGATCGAGGTACACGAGCAGTTCGTACCATGAGGGCGTACGCCGATCCTCGGGCCAGGGTGAGTCGCTGTGCCACGGTGTGTCACCCGCGCAGTAGCTCAGCTCGCTGTTCCAGGTACCGATAGTCGGATCCGAGCACGCTCGAGAGGACGCCATCGACCTGCGGCGCATCAAGGAAATCGCGGCAGAGATCTTCGCTCCAGTTGATGCCTGGCGAGATGGTGAAGCGATGCTCGCCGGCGTAGGCGGCGCCGCCGTTCTCGGTGAGCAGCCGCTCGAACCCAGCGCGGACCCCGTCGATCGCGTCGGCCAACAGCCCGCGGAGATGCAGGTAGCCGAAGGTGTGGAGGAAACGACGTTGCTGGGGCGTCAGGCCGAATGAGGACATCGCGTGCCTTCACGTCTAGGGGCGCTCGGCGCCGGTCAGTGCCAGAGCATCACGGACGGGACTCGCTGCGGGTCTACGAGGCGCAGGAGTTGATACCCAATCCCGGAGATGCCCGTGAAAAAAGCCGGACAGAGATCACCGGGGAGCGCACCCGGGAGCCGGTACGCGCCGGACGAACGTGCGCGGCGAACGACGGCGGAGGCGGTCGTCGCGGCGAGCGCCCCCAGGTCCGGCCGATCGAGCGCGCCCGCCGCGACCGTCAGCGTCTCGAGCCTGCCCATCGCCCCGCAGCAGACGTGATCGGGTCCCTCAGCCTCACAGCCAATGGTCGTGCCCAGGGCCGCCTCTATTTCGGTGCGGACTATTTCGTCGTCGAACGCGGACAGGGAGCCGAGCCTGGCCAGTCCGATTCCCGGCGCGCCATGACACCACCCGAAAGCGAAGCCTGGACGTCCATCCACTCCCGTGCCGTCGCGTAGGTCCGGCCAGTTGCGCGAGGCAGGATCGAAGAGATGGCGCTCGTACGCGATCCCTTCCCGCGCCGCGTCGAGAAGCTCCTCGAGTCGTGTCCTCTCGTACAGACGAAGCAGCGCGTACGCGATGCCGGCGGCCCCGTGAGAGAACCCGGTGAGCGGGGGCCCCGAGGGGTGTGGCCAGGCGCGCGGTGAGCCGTTCACCGCGACGCGCCGCGTCAGCAGACTGCGGCCGCACGCCAGTGCACGTTCGAGCGCGGTTCCACAGCGCGTCACCCGTTCGATGGCGAGCAGGCCGAGGATCGCTCCGGCGCATCCGGCCATGACGTCCAGATACGGATCCGCATCGATCCGCTCGTCCGTGATCAGCCCGGCAACGCGCACCGCGTCCTGCACGACCGATTGGTCATCGAGCAGCGCTCCGACCGTCGCGAGCGCATAGGCTATTGAACCAAGCCCGAGTCCTCCGCCTATCGTGCTCCCTCTGGCGGAGGCGGACGGACGCGCGTTCAGGCGCGAACGCACCCGGGCAATCGAGGCAAGCGCGCGAACGCGCATGTCGTCGTCGTTACCTACGGCAGCAAGCGCCGCGAAGAACAGCGCGATGCCGCAGTTGCCGTCGTAGAACGAATCGTTGAGAGGTGCGAGCTGATAGCGGGACGTACCCTCGATCTCGCGCATGCCGAGCCAGCACAGCCCCCCCTCCGATCGTATCGCCGCCGCGGAGACCAGCTCGGCGATCGCACGAGCCTCGTGCATCAGTTCGTCAGGCGCGAGGCGCGCGCTGGCCGATGGGCCGGCGGCCACACCGGCTGAGACTCGGCCCGTCGGCGTCTCTGTCGCCACGCGAGCGGCGAACGCGCCCCGGATGATCGTCGTCTGCAGATCGAGATCGGCGTCGTTCATCGCTTGAATGCGGGTCACCACGTCCGCCAGCCCAGTCGCCGCGAAGTAATTGGCGATGTCGTGACCGTTGCCCAGCGGGAGATGTCTCGAGTCGGATGGCACCAGGAAGCACGGGACGTCCATGCGCTCGAGCGCGCGCAGCTCCGCTTTCAGTATTGGCCACGACTTTGGTGTGTGCTCCGAGTCGAGGAAGACACGCGCGGCCGCATCGAGCGCGATGCTGTGCTCGACTCCACCCGCAAGGTGCTCGGGCGAGAGCGCGCGATGCAGGATTCCCGCGTAGACCACCGTGGGCCGGAACAGGTACCTGACGAGAGCGCCCTGGAATCCATCGAGCGGTCCACCGCGTGCCAGGACCGACTCGCGCCGCCGCACCAGGTTGCGGTATGTCTGTCGAAAGCCACGGACGACGTCGTCGAGGTGTTCGAGAAGACCAGGGGTCCCTGCGGCGCCGCTGGGATCGCTCTCGGATGATGAAAGGCCGACGGGCGCCCGAACGGGGTGCATGTCGTCGGTGTTGAGCGCGTGCCACTGCCGCGTGGGGACAGGGGCCTGGTCATGGGCCGTTCCGCCCAATGCGCTGATGTCGAGGACGAGGCGTTTGTCCGGATTGACATACCATCGCGGCAGCAGGCCCGTGCGCACCACCGAGTCGACGAAATCGGCGTCTTCGCGAGTCACTGCCGACCCGTCGCCGACCGCGACCTCGGGCTGCATGACGGTCTCGCCGTCCACCAGCACCGGGAACTCTCCGCACGCCACCAGGTTGTCGCGATGGCAGTCGGTGCCACGCAGAGCATGAAGCACGCACAGCAGCGCTCCCGCCCGTTCGTAGAACCGGCCGCGCTCCGCTGGACTGCCGCAGGGCGCGTAGTCGATGCATTCTTCCCAGCCGTACGAGCCGCGATCGACGCATCGAACCGGTCGTAACGACGGCGAGATCCCATTCGTCACGCACCACGCAAGGAATTGGTTGAAGGCGAACTCCGTCGCAAGCCCGCGGGGCTTGTAGACGGCCCCGGGCCCGGCGCCGCAATAAACCGCGAGCACCGTGCGCCCTCCGTGATGGAAGTCCGAAAGCCCGGGCCGAATGCGGGTGACAGGCAGCGCTGCCAACGTGCCGGTCTGAACCCTGTCAGCCGCTGCCGACGCCAACTCGGACACGAGCGCGCCATCGAGGCTCAGTCGTTCGAGGAACTCGCCGGTTGCGCCGACCCACTGCTGCACGGCCAGAGCGACCAGGCGCGCCAGCACGGGATACTTCGTGAAGAGCGGCAGCAGTCGTTCGCCGGTGAGCCTCGCGACAAACTCGTCGTAACGCCGGCGCCCCCCGCGGCCCCCTCCGAGCAGCAACAGCCGGAGCTCCTGCTCGTTGCCGCGCGCCGCGAGGAATTCTGCGTAAAGCGCCTGCTCACCTATCGTGGTCAGGCGCCCGAGGAGGTCGCGTTCCAGGGCAACGTACGCCTCCTCCGTCACATCGAGTACGACCGACACCGAGTCGGGTTCGGCGTGTGCCAGGCGCTGGACGAGCCCGTGCCGCGCGACCTCGAGAACAGGAATCCACACGTCCTCGAAAGGCAGAGGCGCACGTGGGTTGCACGCCTGCGTCCCGGGTAACCCGGACGTCAAGGCGACGACCGCGCGGAGCGGGTTTGCCGCCAGGCCCTCCACGGTGTGAACCCCGGGCGGGGCCCCAACGAGAATGGCCCTCAGCGTGTCGACCCACGAGGGATCGGCCGCCGGCCCGAAAACGGCGACCCCTTCCCATTCGAGGCGCCTGCGAAAGAGCCGCTCATCGCCGCCGGCTGCCACCTTGCGCCAGGCTGCAAGGTGCCCGTCGTGAGTCATCTGGTCGTGCAGCGACCCAGGTGTGCCGGGGGGCTCGAGACGTTCCCAGAGAAAGCGCGCGTGCGTTGCAATGGCGTCGACGTCCCGATCCGTCGCCGTCATGGTGCGCAGACCCTGGCACGTTCGGGCTTGAACGCCCAGCTCTCTGGAGGCATTCGGACCGGGCTTTTAGCTGGTCCTCTTGCTGGCGACGAACGTGCCGGACTGCGAGCCGCAGAAACCGCACAGGATCGAGTTGCCGTAGGAGACAGCGCCCCCGGCGACCGTCTCAAGCTGTTCTTCACTGAGCTCTTCCGACGCGCGCTGTTGCGCTTTCCAGGCAGTCACCTCGGCCTCGGTGAACGGCAGCCCTTTCTCCTTTCCGATCCCGATCAGGGTCGACACGAGAGCGCTCTCACCGTCCGCCTTCTGGAGCCGCTTCTGCAGCTCCGCATCGCTGGCAATGAGATCTTTCACTTTGTCGATGTTCGCCTGCGCCATTGCATCAACCTCCTGACATTCGGGCCGTCGGCAGCCCCTTCCCTTCGACAGCGCGGATAAGCTGCTGTCTGCTCGCGATTCTCGACAGGTGGGCGGGGAATGGCAAGCGAAAACGACCAGCACCACGTCTGGGGACCCTGACTCCAACTTCGATAAGTCGTTCTCATCACGCCATAAGACGGTCCGTTGATAGGCTCCCCCTCATCGCTCGAAGGTCGGATGAAGGAACTAGCGAATGGAAGACCCCGCGAAATCGAAGCGGCTACGGTTTGTCGCCACGTGTGCGGCGGGTCTCCCCGCGTTGTGGCTCGCCCTTTTCTTGCTCGCCCTCCCATTCCCTGGCGGTCATCCGTCTTTGCCTTCTCTCGTGGCCATGGTCCCTGCGAGCCTGTCGCTCGCCGGCCGCGTGGTGTGGTCCCTGACGGGCGACCCGGGTGCCTCCTCAATCAGCCTGCCCCTGCTCGGTCTGGCAACGCTCGTCGAGCTGGCCTTTGTGGGTGCCGTGGCCGGCGTGGCAGCGCGACGTCTGTTCGATGGTCATTTCCCAGGCCAGTCTGCCTGGCTTGGTTCTTTCCTCATCTACGTGGCGTGTCACATTTTCAGTAGTGCACTCGTCACATCCAGACCTGCAACCAGTGCAATCCTGTCAGTTGGTTCGACCGGCTTGAGGCACGAAGTGCTCAAGCGAATTGCGAACAGTGGCGACCGACGCTATCGAGAGACTCTGCTTTCGGCGCTCGAGAAAGGCTCCGAGCCTGATGTAGATGAAGACGTCATCGCGACTCTTACGGTGCTCGAGGACGGCGGGTTCTGGCACAGTTACTTGACGTCTTCTCGGGGCTCGCGCTGGGGAATCAGCGCGAGGGCGAAGGTGCTCTGCGACATCTCGAACAAGAGCCTCTACCTTCGACAGGCACCCGGCGTCGACTTCGCGTTGCTCACCGCGTCGTTCGCGAGTCTCAACAGGATGATGTTCGATCGCATGGTGGCGGCGCTTCCGGATCGCCCTGAGCTCTTGCCTCCGGTTTTCGGAATCGCGCTCAACAATCCCAAGCTGGGTCGTGGCTTGGTCGATCAACTGTTCGAACTGCTGCAACGTCCGTCAATTGCGAAGTGCGTGCGCTTGGGGATGTCCTTCCGGAATGAGTGGAGCGATGCATCGCATCCGAAGCACCGCCTGTACGAGCTCGCCAATGCCACCTGTCAGGACTTTACGAAGGCCGACATCGAGTCCTGGCTGTCGCACTACGAATCACCGGAAGAAGCGGGACCATCGCCGCTCAATGCCACCGGGTTGTGCCAGTTCGTCATTAACACTGAAGGCATGGACAGGAGGGGGCGCCCTCGTTGAACACTGGAGCGCTCATTCCTTGTAGTAGCCGACTCCGCAGTTTTGACCCGAGACCTTCGTATAGAAGGTACGTTTCTCGAGTGGCTTTTCGGAGCCGGGCCGAGGCCACCAATAGCTCACCTCGCTGATCTTTCCTTCAGTGGCGGTCTTCATGATTTCCTGCCCCAGCGGATAGCCCTTCTTGCCGACGATGTCCTGCAGGTGTTCACCCTTCAAGTAGGGATGCGCAGTGAGAACGCCGTCCGAGGCGTTGGCGCAGAATACATAGAGATCACGGTCCTTGAAACCGCCCTCGCCCTTGTTGAACATCTCGAGGGCTTTCTCCTTGTTCTCTTTCACCGCGGCAACTGCTTTCTCCAACATGGCCTTGGCTTCTTTTTCGGTGCCAAATTGAGCTTGAGCTTCTGAGGTTGGAGTGAGAAGAACCAGGATTGCGGCCTGTCCGACGGCGACTGCTAGATTGCGCATCATGACTCTCTCCTTGGGTTCAGCAAACAGCGGCTCCAAGCGTTGGGCATACAGAGATCTGCGGCCCGTCCGGGTTGAAAGGAAAGAGTCACCTGCATCTGATCGCCTCCTCGGCGGTTTGCCCTTTTCTGGCGAGGTTTCGGCGGTATCCGAGCGGTTGGTGTTCAGTAGACGTCCAGGTCTCGGCCAACGACCACACGTCCCGAATAGCGGGACATTTCACGCAGCAACGCAGCCGGCGTCGATCGCTCGGAGTCGACGGATGGCCGGAGTGACAACGAAGCATGATAGAGAATCAGCAGGCGCGGCTTGGCCTTCGTGGCCAGCTCGGTGAGCTGCGTCGTCGTCGTGTGATGCCGCGCGGCGTAGGCATGGAAGTCGGGGCGCCTTGCCAGCCAGTCGTGCGTCAGTACCTCATGAATCAACACGTCGCAGCCGCGGCACGCATCGATCGTCGCCGATGTCGGGTTGGTGTCGCCTGAGATGACAATGCTGCGGTCAGGCGTGTCGAACCGATAGCCGTAGCTCTCCATCGTATGCTTCGTCGGGAAAGCCGTCACGGTGACGTTGGCATCCTTGTAGACGACACCCGCATCGATTTCATGAGCGTTCACCGCGTGGCCTTCCGGAAACGCCCCCACCGTGTACAACCCGCGGTCCTTTATCCGCGCCTCGAAGTCGGCTCGGTACGCTTCGAGAACATGGTTGGTCATTCCCTTGATTCCGCTGGGACCGTACACCTCCAGAGGGACGCGGCGTCCGAGCACCCATGGTGTGAGAATCAGATCCGGGTATCCAACAGTATGGTCGGAATGCAGGTGCGTCACGAAGACCACTCGCAGCTTGACCGGATCTAACGCGGCAACTCCTCTGTCGACGACCGCCGACTTCGCGCGGCGCACGACTCCTGCTCCAAAGTCCACCAGGTACGCTGTGCCATTGACGACGACTGCCGTCGCCGGTCCCGAGCGGTCTGGATCCGCTGGTGGAGTTCCAGTACCCAACAGCACGACTTCTGTGCGAGTCGGTACCGCCGACGACAGCTGCTGCGAGTCAGCGGACATCGTCGCGAGAAGGACGACCGACAGAGCTACCACGGCGCATGGATTGCCTGGCGGATTCGAGATAACCCTGATCATGGTGCGTCAATCGTCCCAGCGGCCGCGCGGGGCCATGAAGTTTGCGAAGACGAACTCGGCGACCGAGCGTCCCAGCCTGTTGACCGGCTTCCTGGTCGAACCGGTAATGAATACCGCCGTAGATGCGAGCCAGCGCCTCTTCCTCGGCGGCCGCCCAGAAACCCTCGAACTGCCGCGTGACATCGGGCAGCTCGCCGGACCCCTTCCAGGTTACGGCGACCGGCATGTCGTTGGTCCCGCACGCCAGTTGGAGCGCGCGCGCCGCGCTTGCCCCGATCGTCGCCAGGTTGCCGGCGTACGCGGGATATGGAGGCGTCGGAATCAGGGGCAGCCACGAAGGATCCGGGTCGGTCGCAGCGTTCAAATCCGTGTCGGCCGCGCGAATCGCGGTGACCGGCCTCCAGACGCCGTAGACGAACTTGCTCGCCTGAGTGGTCTGGAGGGCATCGTGGATCGAGACATTCACGAGCACGAACATGCGGGCGGCCTCGACGAGCGACAGGTTACGCGCCTCGACTACGTCGCGAGCCACGTTGTTCCATACCGAGAAGAAGCCCGTCGTGGTGTCGACGCCCGACCAGAGTCGCGCGATGGTCGTCTGCTCGTCGGTCCGCGCGGCGCTGTCGAATTTGCCCAGGAGCTTCACCTCGTTGAGGTCGGCAGCGTACCGCGCGCTCGTGAGCGACGGCGGCGGCGACGGCAGAAACTGCGTCGCCGAGAGCACCGCCATCGGCGCCGCATGCTGGAGATGCGTAAACGTGGCGGCTGCGTTAGCCGGAGGAGTCGGTTGCCACCGTCCCGGGAGGAGCGGCTCGGAGTACGGCGGAAACGGCGAGACAATCCAGCCATCGTTCTGGCGCCACGCGAGAATCTCTTTCGCGACGCGGGCGCCAATCTCTGCTCCGCGGCGGACGAAGCCAGAGGGGCTGTCCCCGAGATTAGCGGCGAGCGCCGCGTCGTAGGTGTCGGCCGCGGACTTATTGAGGGCGACGAGCACATCGTGGGCGGCCTGCGCGGCCGCCGCGTCCGGCGATCCGCCGGCGAGGGGCCGCAGTCGGACGCGATACGGCTCGAACTCGCGCTCGATTCCATTGATCGCGTCGAACATCGCGATGTGCATCATCGCGTAAAAGCGGGGCGTCAGCGGATTACCCGGCGCGGCGAGGGTGTCTTGAAGAAGCTGGTTCCATTCCAGCACGACGGCCGGGCTCGAATGTTTCGCTCCGGCCTCGAATCCGGTCGCCACCAGCATGGCGAAGACCAGCGTGATGCCGAGTATCCTCTGTATGGTGCGCGTGGCCATGTTCGTTTCTCCTGAATGAAACGTTTCTCCTACTAGGAAAGGCGCCAGCCGGTGTCGAAAGTGCTAACCTGACTTACTGGACACGCGGTTCGACCTCGGATGAGTCCTGCTGGGAATGTGACGGAGTTGCTCGTCGCGTGGGGCCGCGGCGACCAGGAGCGCGCTCGGCGTGCTGGCGCCGCTCGTCCAGGAGGAGCTGCATCGTCTCGCCGCGCGCTGCATGGCGGGCGAGCGGCCGGGACACATCCTCCAGGCGACTGCGCTCGTCAATGAGGCCTATCTGCGGCTGGTGGAGTGGAAGAGCGTCCGCTGGCAGAATCGCGCGCACTTCTTCGCCATGGCCGCGCAGATCATGCGCCACATCCTTGTCGACAAGGCCCGGGCGCGCGCCCGTGCCAAGCGCGGCGGCGCGCCGCTTCACGTGTCGCTCTCGGAAGCGGAACAGGTGCCGCTCGGCAAGAGCGTCGATCTCGTGGCGCTGGACGACGCGCTCAAAAGCCTCGAGGGCGCTCCACGCGCGCCAGAGCCGCGTTGTCGAGCTGCGCTTCTTTGGCGGGCTGGACCTCGAGGAAACCGCGCACGTCCTCGGCGTGTCGGTAGGAACCGTAAGACGAGACTGGAGCCTGGCGCGGGCCTGGCTGTATCGCGAACTCCACCCCGCCACGAAAAACCGCGTGGTAGAGAACACGGACTGAGCGGCCGCGGATGACCCCGGAGAGATACGAAAAGGTCGCGCATCTGTATCACGCGGCACTGGACCTGCCGTGCGAGCGGCGGTCCACATTCCTTGCCGGCGCCTGCACCGGCGACGAGTTGCTGCGGACTGAGGTGGAATCACTGCTCGCCGCAAACGAGGCCGCCGGCGATTTCATCCTCACGCTCGGCGATGAGCGTGGAGGCCCAATCGATAGCCCGCGAAGAGGACGCTGGATTGCTCGCGGGCCGCGTCGGCGCCTACGACATCGTCTCGCTCATCGGCCGGGGCGGGATGGGCGAGGTGTACGAGGCGCACGACACGCGGCTTGGCCGCAAGGTGGCCTTGAAGCTGCTTCGGCCCGCGCTCACGGGCAACCCCGACGCCGTTCGTCGTTTCGAGCAGGAGGCGCGCGCCGCCTCATCGCTCAACCACCCGAATATCGTCACGATCTACGAGATCGGTGACATGGACGGCCGGCGCTTCCTGGCTCTGGAGCTGGTGCAGGGCCAGTCGCTCTCGGCGCTCGTCGGCCACCGCGTCGGACTCGACGCGGTCGCGCGCATGGGCGCGCAGCTCGCCAGGGCGCTTTCCGTCGCGCACGCCGCCGGCATCGTTCATCGCGACATCAAACCTGAGAACATCATGGTGCGTGCCGATGGTTACGTGAAGCTCCTCGACTTCGGTCTGGCGCGTCTCGTCCCACAGCCGGCCGCGACACGGCTCCCCGACGACGCGGCCACCCAGGTGCGCACGATTCTCGGCACGCCACGCTACATGTCGCCCGAGCAGGCCCGCGGCGAAACGGTCACGGGCGCCGAGCGACGTGTTCTCGCTCGGCGTGGTGCTCTTCGAACTCGCCTCGGGCGCTCACCCCTTCGAGGCGGGATCGACGCGCCCCCCGTTTTCGATCACGCCCAACGCCGCGTCGTTCCCGCGACCACGCATACCGGACATGCCAGCGCTCGAGCGACTCCTCCTCCGGATGCTCGAGACGCTCGAAGCGGCGCGGCCGAGCGTGGACGACGTCGCGGCGGAGCTGACGAGGCTGGCGGTTGCCGCTTCGCAGCCCATCGAACTGGGCGCACTGACAGCCGGGGGTGCGCCGCGCGATCACAAACTTCCGCCGCAGCGCACGCCGTTCATTGGACGGGCCGCCGAAGTCGCCGAGCTGAAAGAACGGTTGCTGGATCCCGGAGTTCGGCTGCTGACTCTCACGGGGCCGGGCGGCACGGGGAAGACGCGACTGGCCATCCAGGTCGCCGCCGATCTCGTCGCCGTGCTTCGAGGGCGGCGTGTCGTTCGTCGACCTGGCGCCGATCACCGAGCCGAATCTTGTCGCGTCGACGGTGGCGCGCGCGCTTGGGGTGTCCGAGAGCAGCGGGCGCGCGGTCGTGAGCATTCTGGGCGAGCATCTGAATGCGCGCGGACCCACACTTCTGATCATGGACAATTTCGAGCAGGTCTCCGACGCCGCCGCGATCGTACGAGAGCTGCTCGACGCGAGCCCCGGACTCACCGTGCTCGCGACCAGCCGTCACGCGCTTCGCATCTACGGCGAGCAGGAGTTGTCGGTCTCGCCGCTTCCGCTTCCGGAGCCTGGTCCCGCGCCATCACCGGCTGCATTGATCGAGTGCGCGTCTGTGGCGTTGTTCGTTCAGCGGGCAGCGGCCGTGCGGCCCGGCTTCACGCTCACCGTCAGGAACGCGCAGGCCGTGGTCGGGATCTGCCGGCAGTCGGACGGGCTTCCGCTGGCCATCGAGCTCGCCGCGGCGCGCGTCAAGATCCTGCCGCCGAACGAGCTGCATGCGCGTCTGGAACGCCGACTCGAGGTCCTCACCGGCGGAGCGCGAGACCTTCCGGAGCGCCAGCAAACGCTCCGCCGCACGATTACCTGGAGCTACGACCTGCTCACACCAGCAGAGCAGAAGCTGTTCCGACGACTGTCGGTGTTCGCCGGCGGCTGCACGCTGGAAGCCGTGGAGGCGGTCTGCAACACGCGGGAGGACCTCGGCGTCGACGTCCTGGAGGGTGTGGCCTCGCTCGTCGACAACAGCCTGCTCGTCCGGCCGGTAGCGGACGACTCCGTGCCGCGATTCTTCATGCTCGAGACATTCCGCGAGTACGCGCGGGAGCGGTTGCATGCAGAGCGAGGACGCGGACGAGACCGCGCGTGCGCACGCCGCCTACGTGCTCGTGCTCGCCGAGGAAGTCCCGCTTGCACTAAACCCACCGGAGCGTGAGCCCTGGCTGCGCACGTGCGACGCGGAGCAGGACAACATTCGGACGGCTTTTCACTTTCTGATCGGCAGCCGGAACGTGGAGTGGGCCCTCCGCCTCGCGGCGGCGCTGTTCAGGTTCTGGGAACAATGTGAGCACGTGACGGAGGGTCGGGAGACGCTCGCCCGCGTGCTCGCCATGCCCGGCGCAGACCAACCGACCCCCCTGCGTGCCCGCGCTCTGTACGGCGCGTCGGTGCTCGCCGACGTTCAGGGAGATCTCACCACCGCCGAAGCGTGCAGCCACGAGGCGTGCGAGATCTATCGCCGGTTCGGCGATGCCAGGGGCGTCGCGACGACGATGACCGCCATGGCGTGGCAGGCGCAGCACGGCGGACGCTATGCCGAGGCCACCGGTGCTACATGCAGAGACGGTGTCGCTGTGGCAGGAGTTGGGCGACACGACCGCAGTGGATCTGGCGCGGTTCAACATGGCGAACGCGGCGAGAGTTCAGGGCGATGTCACCCTCGCCCGCGGCACCCTCGATTCTCTCCTCACGTCCTCAGAGGCACGCCACGATCTTCGCGCCGTAGCGTCCGCGCTGAACGGCCTCGGCGATCTCGCGGCGGATCAAGCCGACTATGAGGGCGCGCGTCGCTACCAGCACCGCAGTCTGGCAGCCTTCCGGCAGATCGACGATCGCTGGGGTGTCGCACAAGTGCTGACCGACGTGGCGGACGTCGATCTCTGCACGGGGAACTATGCCGCCGCGAACAGCGCGCTTCTGGAGGCGTTGGGAATCTTCTGCGAGCTCGGACATCAGCGCGGCGTCGCTCGCCAACTCGAGCGACTGTCCTGGTGTGCCGGTTGCGAAGGCCGGGACGAGCCGGCCGTGAGGCTGGCGAGCGCGGCGGCGGCGATACGCCAGCGGATCGGGGCCCCGATCAAGCCGTCCGAGCGGGCAAGGATCGACGAGACGCTCGCGCACGCACGCGAGCACATCGATCCCGAGGTCTACGCTGTCGCCTGGCGGGACGCGCGCACGGCGACGCTCGAATCGATCCTTGAGATGGCGCTGAGCGCAAGACCCGAGGTCGGCCCTACTGATATTGCTGCGGATCGATCAAGTGTCTGACGGCGGAAATCCGGCTGGCGGGAACGCCCAGCAGGCGCGCGTGTTCGCGAATCGGAGATTCGTCCGGAGCGAGGTACACACAGTAGACTTTCTCGTCCGTCACGTAGCTGTAGAGCCACTGAATCTCGGGTCCCATCCGCTTCAGGATCTCCAGCGAGCGAATGGACACCTCCCGGATCTCGCTTTCGGTTATCCGCCCGGCTCCAGGCATGTCCCGCTCGATGACGTAATGCTGCATACCGTTACGTGCAAAGAATATCACCCAAGGCGGGAAGGAGCGCGGTGGCGACGCAAGGCTGGACAGAATTAGAGAACTGAGCGGGGGCAGGAGGAGGGGATTCGAGGAGGGCGCCATGGCGCCCTCCCACGAAATGGTGCCGATGCGCCTAGGATTCGCGGACGTTCTCGGCGCGCGGACCCTTGGGGCCCTGCCCGGTCTGGAACGTCACGGCCTGCCCCTCACGGAGCGAGTCGAACGACTGGCACGCCGACTGATGGAAGAAGTACTCCTGGCCCGACTCGTCGGCCACGAAGCCGAAGCCCTTGTCCGAGACGATACGCTTGATGGTGCCCTTGGATGTCATATGCAACTCCCAGTTCATCTGAACTGAAAAACGCCTATCGGGCCGAGGCACGGAGAATCCCGCGCCATTGTCTCCGACTCGTCTGCGTGGTCCAGAAGGGGTTCGTGCAGCCCACCTGGAGGGGTGGGCGAGGCGAATGCAGTTCAGGCTCAGCGTAGAAGCGGCGTGTAGACGAGCCCATAGTGTATCAGGTATTGGTCGCCAGCTTGGCTCTGTCGCTTATTCGATCACTTTCATCAGGATGAAGCAACGGCTACTCGATCCGATAGAGCTTCTTCTCGGTGCGCAGGAACAGCGTGTTGCCCGAGACGGCCGGCGAGGCGAGCATCATCGCGCCGAGGTCGTTCTGCGAGATCTCGTTGTAACTGTCGCCGGCCCCGAGCACGATCGTCACGCCCTCTTCGTCAGGAAAGTAGAGATGCGTCGCCGTCGCGATCGGCGACGCGGAAAACGTATGGCCGACGCCGCCCACCCGGGCACGATAAATCTCCTTGCCCGTATTGGTCGCCAGCACCAGCATCGTCCCGGTGTCGTGTACGAGATACACCCGCCCCTGATGCACGAGCGGCGACGGCGTGTACCCGGACGCGCGCGGGTGTGACCAGAGCACGTACTCGTTGCTGGTGGCGGTTCCGGTCAGCGTGATATCGCCGCGTGCGCCGGCTTTGATCGCAAAGACCGGCCGGGCGGCGTCTCCGTCCTGCGCGCCGGTGCCGACGATCAGCAGGTCACCCGCCGCCACCGGCGACGCGAGCGGCATCGACACGCGGGCCACTCGCCAGAGTTCCTTGCCGTCGAGGTCGTAGCTCTGGATGAACCCATGTCCGGTGGTCACGATTTCGGTACGCACACTGCTCTTCCAGACGAGCGGCGTCGACCACGAGGATGTGCGGTTGAACGTACTTTTCTCGGGGCGCGGGACGCGCCAGACGTCAGCGCCGGTACTGGCGTCGAGTGCCGCCAGGTACGACTCGCGCTCGCTGTCCTGCAGCAGGTAGACGCGTCCGGCGTGCGCGACCGGCGACGACCCGGTGCCGAAGTCGAGATAGATCGGGTGCGGCGGCCAGGTTCTCTTCCAGAGCAGCGTGCCGTCGAGTGAGTAGCAGAACAGGCCGATGTTCAACCCGAAGGAAACGTACAGCCGCTCACCGTCGGTGAAGGGCGTTTCCGAGGCGTACGTGTTCTTGCGGTGACGGCCGCCGATGGGCAGGCCGTGGTAGGCTTCCCGCTCCCACCTCAGGGCGCCCGTGCGCGCGTCGAACGCGTAGACCATATAGCGAATCGCGTCGGATTCTTCCGGCAGCTCGTTGTCGCGCGCGCGCAGGCGCTTGTTCACCTCGGCGTTCGACAGCCCCGCCGCGCGCAGCTCGGCGATGTAGTCGTTGCCATAGATGCCTGGTGTCGGCTGCTTGAACGGCCGTTTGCTGATCGCCGAGGTCAGATAGACGACGCCACGCGCGACGATCGGGGACGACCACCCCTGGCCAGGGACGTCCACGGCCCACCGCACGCGTTCGGTCGCCGACCATCGCTCGGGCAGGCTGGCGCCGAGCGCAAGTCCGCTCATGTCCGGGCCGCGAAAGCCGGGCCAATCAGCCGGCGGTGCGTTCGGCACGACGAGCGTGCCGCCCAGGAGGATCAGGAGGGCGCCAGACGCAACGAACCGCATCGACGGGATCTTACTCGACCGCGTCTACAGGATGGCTGCGTCGTAGGTCGCTATTGCGGGACCCTGAATCAGCCTTATCGTTCCGGGAAATCTCAGAACGGATACTGTCCTACATTTGACTTATCGATCGCGATCCAGCCGGAGCCGGCGAGGCCATGCGGGGTTCCGGGAATCCTTTTCAAGTTGCGGTAGCCTGGCAGGTCAAGATCGAGACCGGCGGCAATCTTCTCTCCCTTGATGAGCATTAGCGCCAGCTTGACTTGAGCCTGCCCTGCGACCAGTGGGTCCCACAGAAAAATGTTGTCAACCGCGCCGTCGTCCAGGAATTCGCCCGCAACCGATGGCAGGCTCGTTCCCATGACGCAGGTCTTGCCCTGAAGCCCGGCCTCCCGGACTGCTCTTCCAATTCCCGCCACATCCACAACCGAGCTGCCTTCGAAGCCCTCGAGGTCAGGATGTTTTGCCAGCAGCTCCTTCGCTTTCTGATAGGCGGTTTCGAGGCGCTCGGCGCTTTCAACCGGAGCAGAAATGCGCACGATCTTCGGATACTGTTGCCTCGCGCGCTCGTAAGCCGCCGTTGCCCATCGCATATGGCTGCGAGCGGTGGTGTGGCCGACGAACGCGACATACTTGCCGTTACCACCCATGCACGACGCCAGCTGATCCATCAGGTGCGAGCCAAAGGCGAGGTTATCGAATGCCTCGATGTCCACATCGGTGTTCACCTGATTGCTCGCCTCGTGTGTCACCACTTTTATTCCCGCCGCCCGCGCCTGCTTCAAGACCTCCTCGAGCGTCTCCGGCGAATTCGGAACAACCGTGATCGCGTCGGGCTTCTCCCCAATCAGCTTCCGTATAATCTCGGCCTGCTTCTGCGGATCGGCATCGTCCGCGCCGGTCATGGTGGCGTCAACTCCATTCTGCGCGGCAAACTGTTTGATCCCCTCCTCCATGCGCTCAAACCACCCGATCCCGGTTCGCTTGACGACCGTGACGATCCTGACTTTCTTCGTCTTCGCATCGTTTTGGTCGCCTTGGCCGGATGAAGCGCTTGCCGCAAACAACGCAACCACAAGAATGAATGCCAGGCCGGCAACGACTACGCGCTTCGAATTCCGCATCACGGCCACCATGTCACAATTTTCTTCCGTTCGGCAAGACGCTCGTGCCACCGAATCTGAGCGGTCTCGCTTTCTGTTCAACCCGTTTGCCCGTCGACCCGCCGGAATATCGCCACTTGGAGCCGGAATCGCGGGCTGGCTGCGGCGGCCTGACTGGCACTACTATTCACGCTCTGGAGGTTCTCTCGTGACACAGCGCCTGCTCGGGACGGCGATGATAGCGGCTGCAGTGGTGGCATTGAGCTTATCGGGGCTGGCGCAGGCGGGCCGGCCGTTCACGACGGCATTTCCGAAAGAGGAGTTCGCCGCACGGCGCCTCAAAGTCGCGGACGCGATCGGTCGCGAGGCCGTTGCGCTGGTGCAGGCGGCGGCCACCGTGCACTCATCCGCGATGTTCCGCCAGTCGAACGAGTTCTTCTATCTCACCGGCGTCGGCGTCCCGCAGGCGATGCTGCTCATCGACGGCGCGACGAAGAAGAGCACGCTCTATCTGCCGAAACAGGACGCGTCGCGTGCAGCAGTCGAGGGCGCGCTGCTGCCGGCGGACGATCCGGCCTCAGTGGTCGTGACCACCGGGATAGACGAAGTCAAGCCGACAGAGGCACTGCAGGCGGATCTGGCGGCGCGCAACAAGGACGGCCGGGCTGACTTGTTCGTGCCGTTCCAGCCAGCCGAAGGCAGCGCCGAGAGCCGCGATGGTGCCACGCGCAGGAACAACGACGCAGCCGCGGATCCGTGGGACGGGCGGATCTCGCGCGAGGCGCAGCTGCGCATGCTGTTGACGATGCGGGCGGGAAACTACGTGACGCGGAACCTGTCTCCGATCCTCGACGAGATGCGCGCGATTAAGAGCGCAGTCGAGATCGCGGTTATCGACAAGGCCACCCGGATCGGCGGCGAAGCCATCATGGAGGCGATGCGCAGCATCGCGCCTGGCGTTGCCGAGCAGGAGCTCGACGCGCTCGCGCGTTTCATCTTTGTCCGACACGGTGCCCAGGGTGAGGCCTATCGTGCGATTGTCGCCAGCGGCGGGAACGCCTTTTTTGCGCACCATCGCGCCTCGGACAAGGTCATGGCCGACGGCGAGCTGGTTCTGATGGACTATTGCCCGGACCTTCACTACTACCGCTGCGACGTCACGCGACAGTGGCCGGTGAACGGCACTTTCTCGCCGGTCCAGCGCGAGCTCTACACGTTTTATCTGGGCGTCTACGAGGCCATTCTCTATTCGATCAAACCGCACGCCACCGCACAGGCGATCCTGCAGGAGGCCGTCCGGAAGATGGACCTCATGATGGCGACGATGACGTTTTCGAAGCCGTTGTACGAGAACGCGGCGAAGAAGTTCGTCGAGGGCTATCGGAGTCGCGCGCAAAACACAACCGGACGCGGCGCCAACCTCGGACATGCCGTCGGTATGTCCACCCATGACATGGGCGGCGGCTCGGGTGTCATGCGGCCGGGGCTCGTCTTCACGATCGAACCTCAGTTTCGAATTCCGGAAGAGCGCATCTTTCTCCGGCTCGAGGACATGATCGTGATTACCGACACGGAGGCGCGGATCATCTCTGACTTCGTCCCGCGATCGATTGCCGGCGTGGAGAAGCTGATTGAGGAAGAGGGATTACTGCAGAAGTACGGGAAGATTCGCTAGCCACTCAGTTGGCACGAAGCGTTTGCCATGCCGCTGCACGATCTGTCGTTAGCCGTCCGCACGTTGCGCCGAAGCCCGGCGTTCACACTCGCCGCTGTGCTGACCATCGCGCTCGGGATCGGCGCGAGCACGGCGATCTTCAGCGTCGCCTACGCGGTCCTGTTGCGCCCGCTTCCATATACGGATCCGGCTCGACTCGTGGTCATGTACATGGACCTGCGGGCGCGCCACACCTTTGGGATGCCGTTCTCGAACGAGAACTACGCCGACATCCGCAACGGCTCGACGGGTGTGTTCGAGGACATGGCTGCCGTGCGCACCGTCCGTCAGGTCCTGCCCGGAGCGGACGGCACGCCGGAACAGATCCGGCTGGCGCTGGTGACGACGAACTTTTTCAGGCTGACGGGCGCGCAAGTCGCAATCGGCCGCGACTTCCTGGACTCCGACGGCCTGGAGCAGCCGCTGGCCGCGGTTGCCGCGGCGCCCGATGCACAGGCGCCGCCGCCGGCCGTGGCGATTCTCAGCCACGCGTACTGGCTGCGACGCTACGGCGGCGATCCGAAGGTGCTGGGCCAGCGCATTCCCGGCGGTCCGCGTCCCGAGATCGTCGGCGTGCTCGCGCCGGGACTGGAGCTGATGTTCCCGTCCGGCGCCAACGTCGAGCAGCGTCCGGACTGCTGGGTGGCGAATCGCCTGAGCTACGACAACGCGAACCGCAACACGTTCGGTCTGCGGCCGATCGGCCGGCTCAAGCCAGGGGTGACGCTGGCCAGGGCGCAGGAACAGGTGGAATCGGCCGCGGCGACGTTGGCAGGACTTTCCGCTGCAGACCACCGCCGGCTTCTACGCGCGGCTGGAGCCGATGCACGACACCCTGGTCGAAGAGGTCCGGCCCGCGATTCTCGCGCTCACCGGCGCGGTCACGTTTCTGTTCCTGATTGCCTGCGCGAACGTCGCGAACCTGGTGCTGGTCCGCGTCTGGGCGCGTGAGGGGGAGCTGGCGGTGCGCGCCGCGCTCGGAGCCGGACGGTGGCGCACCGTCCGTCAGATGTGGCCGACGCGTTCGTGCTTACTGGCCTCGGCGCGTGCGCCGGCATCGCGCTGGCCTGGATTGGCATTCGCGAGCTGCGCACGATCGCCCCGGCGAATCTTCCGCGGCTCGACGCCGTCGGCATCGACCCGACCGTCCTCGGATTCACCGCGGTGATCGCGCTGGCGGTCGCCGTGCTCTTCGGGATGGTGGCCGCGTGGAGCGCGTTCCGCATGGACCTCATGACTGTCCTTCGCGGCAGCGGCCGTACGGCCGGTCTCAACGCCGGCCGCACGTTCAGGAATGGGGTGGTCGTCGCCGAGGTGGCGCTGTGCTTCGTGCTGCTCATTGGATCGGGGCTGATGTTCCGAACCTTTCTCGAACTACAGCGCATCGATCCGGGATTCGATCCGCGCGGCCTGCTGACGTTCCAGCTCCTCGGCGGCCGCCCGGGGCCGCCGGCGGAGCGTGCCGAGCTGACCAGACAGATCGAGGAGCGGCTACGCGCGGTTCCCGGCGTGGAGCGTGTCACCGCGTCGTTCCCGTTTCCGCTCGCCGGCGGCTTCAGCGCCATCCGCTGGGGTACCGAGGAGGCGCTCGCCGACAACTCGAAGTACCAGGCGGTCGACTGGCAGATCGTGCGACCGGGGTATTTCGACACGCTGCGCACCCGCCTGTTGGCCGGCCGGACCTTCACCAAGGCCGATAGCGATCCCAGACGAAATCTGGTGGTCGTGGATCAGATGCTGGCGGCAAAGGCGTTCCCGAACGAATCCGCGGTCGGCAAACGCATCCTGATACGCATCCGCACACCCGAGCCCGAATGGGTCGAGATCATCGGCGTCGTCGCACACCAGCGCGTCACCTCGCTCGCCGATCCCGGCCGCGAGCAGGTCTACTTTGCCGATGGATTCACTGGTGGCGGCGCGAACAAGTGGGCGATGCGCGTCACGGGCGATCCCGGCAGCTATGGAAGTGCCGTGCGGACCGCCATTGCGCAGGTCGATCCGCAGTTTCTCATCACCGAGCTGCAGCCGATGGACGACCTGGTGCGCCGGGCGCAGGCCGGTACCCGTTTCACCCTGATCCTCCTCGCGATCTTCGCGACAATGGCGGCGCTGCTGGTCGGCGTGGGCTTGTACGGCGTGCTGGCAACGATCGTGCGCCAGCGCACTGCCGAACTGGGCGTTCGCATGGCGCTCGGTGCGTCACCGTCGACCATCCTGCGGCTCGTGGTCGGTCACGGGCTGGGACTCAGCGCCGCCGGTCTCGCGGTAGGCCTCGCCGCCGCGTTCGTCCTCACGCAAGGGATGACCACCATGCTGGTGGGGGTGAAACCGACCGATCCGCTGACGTTCGCGGTCATGGTTGCGGTGTTCTTGGTGATCGCCGTGGTGTCGTCGTGGCTGCCCGCGCGCCGCGCGGCGGGACTGGACCTGACGTCGGCACTACGCGACTCGTGAAGTGTGGGTGGCGTCGAGATATCTGAGGGAATCGGGTAGAAGTCATATTCGACTTCGAGCTGGCCCGCGATGAGCGAGCCTTCACTGAGACTCTACTCGGCGCGCATCGCCACCATCGGCTGCACCGCGGCGGCACGCCGCGCGGACGGGATCCCTGCGAGCACGGCGACCAGGAACGCCGTCCCGGCAGCGAACGTGTAAACGAGCGGCTCTACTCCGCCGAGCGGATACCACGCGGGATCCACGAGACGAACCCATGCGACCGCCAGCAGCAGCCCGAGCGCGATGCCGGGGACGACGAGCTTGAGCGCGTCGCCGAGCACGTCACGGAGCACGCGTGAGCCCGACGCTCCGAGTGCGACACGGACGCCGATCTCGCGCGTGCGCATCGCGACCATGAACGCGATCACGCCGTAGACACCCAGCGCCGCGAGCACCAGCGCCACCGCAGCGGCCGCCCCGCCGACGCCGGAACTCGTGAGCAGATCTCGACGGCTGTTCTCGATCTGCCCCTCACCCGTCATCAACTCGGGGAAGAGCGCGGCGGCGTCCGGACCCGAACGCGCCGCGGCGTTCTGCGTGGACGTGACCCGGAGCGCATCCAAGATCGCGTTATCGAAGGCGCCGCGCATCGACGCATCCGATGGTGCGCCGCGCGCGATCAGGAGAACGGAGGACACCGGCTCCTGCTCGAGCGACAAGAACAACTGCGGACGCGGATTCCCCATCTGCGTCGAGACCAGGTCCGCGGTGATGCCGACCACGGTGCAGGTCTGCTGCTTCTCTTCTCCGGGCGACGCGAACGAGATGCGCTGGCCGATCGGATCACCCGCCGGGAACAGCTTGCGCGCCAGCGGCTCCGACAACACGACGACGCGTTCGGCGCCGGCGCGATCGTTCGCGTCGATCATGCGTCCGGCGAGGAGGCGGGTGCCGAGCGTGTCCAGGTAGCCAGGCCGCACGCGCGTCGTGTGCGCGGTGACGAACGTGGCCTCACCCTCTCGCGCGACGCGCGCGTTGCGATACCTGAAATCGAGCGGCATGCCGTCACCGACGCTGGCGGACGTCACGCCAGGGGCCCGCGACAGGTTCTCCTGCACCGTCCTGAGGAAGAGCCGGCGTTCCTCGTCACTCTTCGTGATGGCGGACAGATTCAGTTCCGCCGCGTAGAGCCCCTGCGGCTTGAAGCCAACGTCGGCAGTCATGGCCACGCGTGCCGCGTCGAACTGCACGCCGCAGATGACGAGGAACGGAACCGCAATGCCCGCCTGCGCCGCCGCCGTGAAGCGCTGCAGCCGGCCGACGCGCCGTCCGCTGCCGCTCGAGTCGCTCTTCAGCGCGTCGATCACGGACGTGCGGCTGAAACGGATCGCCGGAAGGAGCCCCAGCATGAGGCTCGTCACGAAGCAGAGCGCCACGCACTGAAGCGCGATCCAGAGATCCGGCCTGAAGAGATCCAGGGCCGGCCCCCACATGTTGAAGGCCCACGCGACAGCCACCGGACCGCCGAAGACGACGGCTGACGCGAACGCGCCGCCGAGCAGTGCCACGACCAGCGCCTCGGCGAGGTGATAGCGCATCAGGCGCCAGCGGCTCGCGCCCATCGCCGACCGGATCGCCAGGTCCCGCTCACGGATCGCGCTGCGGGCGAGCATCATCCCCGAGATATTCAGGGCGACGACGAGCAGCACGATCGCGCAGAGGCCGAAGAGGATCATCCGCGCGCGCGTGATCTGCGAGCGCAGGCGCGCGCCCGCGGTGAAGTACGGCTCGACGCCGCCGGCCTTCTCCTGGTTCGTGGAGGGATACCGCGCCGCGAGCGCCGACATCGCGGACTGCACCGCCGCGTCTGCCTGCGGCACCGTGCCCGGCTCGAGCCGCGCGACGATGCGGACCCAGTTCGCGTCGCGCTGGAGACGCACGTTCTCTGCGCCAGTGAGACGGGGGTGATGCGAGAGCGGGAGCCAGAGCTGGTAGTACGCTTCGTTCATCCCGGCGACGTGTCCGCGGAAGCCTTCCGGGGCGACGCCGACCACGGTGTAGTCGGTGCGGTTGACCGTGATCGTGCGTCCGACGATGTGTGGATCGCTGCCGAAGCGCAACTGCCAGGCGCGATGGCTGATCACCGCCTCCGCTTCAGCACGCGACACATCGTCCACCGGCGTGAAGCCGCGTCCGAGCGGCAGCGAGACGCCGATGGTCGAGAAGTAATTGCTCGACACGAACATCGTGGGCACCGGCACGGCGGGTCCCCCGGCTGGCTGGAAGAGTCCTTCGCCCCGGCTCCACCCGGTGAGGACCATCCCTCGTGCCGCCTCGCGGACGTCGAGGTAGTCCGGGTACGACCAGGTGTCCATGATCGCGCCGCCGGCCTGCGCGCGGAGCTGTCCGCTCGGGCGGATGACGAGTTCCGCGAGGTCGCCCTCGACGACGCCTGGCGGCGTACCGAGAATCGAACGCATAAAGACGAGGAGGGCGATCACGACACCCATGCCGAGGCCGAGGGACGCGACGCAGACTGCGGTGAACGCCCGCGCGCGTACCAGGGTACGGGCGGCGTGACGAAGGTCGGTGACGTAGCTGATCACTGGGTTAATTACGGCGGATGCGTGCGAATTGTTCGAGCTCAGCCCATCGTTTCGTCACTCGCCGGGTAGCCGCACAGTGACGGCAGAAATGGTCAGCAACGCGGGCTGCGGTCAACATCTCCCCCGGGGGAGATTCCCAACAACCTGAAGCGGACCGTCACCCGGCGGGATGAAGGACTGTCGAGCGGCTCCCCGCAGCGTCATTGCCGGGTCGCACTCCTGCTGCTCTAATACGCCCAGTCAAGGCGCTGCCCTGTTCAGTCCCGGCGCGGTTCGCACCTCCAATCCATCCTTGAAACACGAAGACGTTCCCGTGCTCGTCTGAGAGGTTGAAATCTGGCGTATTCCGAGGCCGATTTTCGTCCACAGCGCACCGACACTGGACCGAAGGCCGCACCCGTCACGAAGCGACCACCCCCGTGCATGACGCAGTCATCGTCGCTGCCATCGCAGAACCTTCGTTGTCCATCGTGCCCGCGGCGATCACGCCCGTGCGGCCCCGAGGAGCGCGCCGAACAGAGCCGGGTGCCGGCCGATCCACCCACGGCCTGGGCCCGTCTGCGCCCTGGTTGTTTGACGTCATCGCTCACCGCATGGTTGGCGTTTGGAGCTCTCGACAACGCGACTGCCGACCAGCTGCTACCAGTCGAGCCTCGCCGTGCTGGTTTTGTCATAGCGTGGAAGGCGATCAGGACTGGTTGCTTGCGCCCATGCCCATCTTATCTGCTCGACATGGCCATTCCCAACGAGGTCGATCAAAACACCTGCTCACGAGCGGTAAGGCGACGATGCGGTCTTGTGGTCGCTCAGGGGACATGTAATGTCCAACGCGCACGAGTGGGATAGGAGAACCATGGCAGGGCGCGATGACCGATCGACCCGTCAATGTCAGTGTCGCCAACAAAGTCGCGAGCAGAGTGGAACATGCCGCCGATGATAGCTCCAGCGTCTAAGCCATCGCATGCCAATGTTGCTGCGCAGGTCTGCCGCGAGCCGTAGCATCCAGCGCCTCAGCAGCGATTCCAGAATTTCACGCTGCACCCTTTCGCGGTTTCCGTTGGGGACGCCAAACCTGCTTGATCCGCAGTTAGGTGGTGAGCCTGAATTTCGCGAGTTGGAACCAGCTCGAAGCTTGGCTGCGTCAGGTCGACCGAGTGCGACGAGCGGCGTAATCGCCGTCGGCACCCTCGGCCTTTCCATATCTGGTGTATTGGCTTCGCTGGCCGAGTGCGTCATATACCGAGCTTGTTACGCAAGTAGTCGCTGGTCAGGTGCTTGAGCACGTTCATCGGCTCGCACTTCTTGTCCCCGTCGCTGAAGTGGATCGGGCCGATTGCTTTTGCGAGCTTGATCGCAGCGGCGTTTAGCTTCTTGTTGCGCTTGCCGATGCTCATGAGCGCGCCGCCCATGCCGACGCGCACCCAGTTCTCCTCTTTCGCGATCGTATTGCCGATCTTCTCGACGCAGCCGAGAAAGAACTCGTCGGTGAGCCGCTTGTCCTTCTTGTCTTTGGCCAGCTCGTATACGAGTCCGTAGCCGCAACTGCGGCGGACGGGGTCTTTGCTCGCCATCCAGCCCTTCGCGATCTCGAACGCGATGGGGGACTTGGGGAGGGTCGCATCGCACGAGCTGAGCACGTGGCTGAGCAGTCCTGGCCCCGCGCCGTCAACCTGCTTTTCGACTTGGTCGCGTGTGAGTTGTTTTGGGTCGTCGATGAGCAAACCGATGATCTTTGCGTCGTGGTTGCGTTCGTTCCAAAGTTTGAGCGCGAGGTCGTGGTCGCGCCCAACTTGTTTCGCAATCGCACGGAGCTTGGTGACGCCGATGCCGAAACTGGTCAGCCCGCCAGTGCGGTCGCCCATCTCCTTCCAGTTCGCCTCCCCCCGCGCGTCGCGGTTCTCCTTGAGCAGGTCGAGGACCTCGGTCTTTGTCATTGGAACGAGTTTACTGTCGACTGACCCTCGGCAGCGAGCGACGTGGCAAGGGTCGAGGACGATGGCCGGCGCGAAAGAACACTTCCCACGTTGGCAACCGTGGGTAGTGTGTGCCCTGCGAAGATGTCGCCGCAGCTCGAGGCTGCGCTGTCGGTCTGGCGTCGTGCGCTGGCTGAAGAAGGGCGAGCCGATGCCAGCGTGGATCTTCCCGTCGCCCGAAGCACGGCGCTCGAGGAGCGAAACGTGCGGACGGTGTTTGCGCGTCTGTTGGCCACAGCCGACATGCGTCAGATCTGCATCCACGACCTTCGGCGCACAGGTGCGAGTGTGCGCCGCGTCGATCGGCTCGACCCGCTACAACCGGACGCAACCCCCGCGCAACCGGAGGCGGTTCCGACGACGAATCGACCGAGAGTAAGTCGTTTGTTTTGAATGGTGACCCAAACGTTCGCGAGTTGGAACCAGCTGGACGCGTGGTTGCGGCAGATTGAGAGGCTCCGGCGCGTAGCGTGAGTGCCAGGACGCGACACCCCAGACGCGCCGGCAATCTACTGGGACTGTTCCGAACCCGCGATCAGAGTCTTCGAGATCTGGTGCGCCAGGGCGTCAACGTTTGAGCGATCGGTGTTGCTGAGCAGGATGATCGTCAGGCGAGGCTCGACGACGCGGTACAGGACAGTGTTTGTGCCCATGATCTGACCTGGGCGCATCACGCTCGTGTACTTCGCCCCGGCGATGTCATCGCGGTAGATCCACGCGCCGAACCCGTAACCGTCCCGGCCGGGTGTCATCAGACGCTTGAGCGTAGCTGGCTTCAGCAAGCGCCCACCGAAGAGCGCTTCCGCGAAGGCGCTCAGATCCGTCGTGGTCGAATACATCGCACCAGCCGCATACCAGTTCTCATCGTACACGGGCAGATCGTTCGACAGCTGACGCGCGCCGTCGTCGCGTGTGAAGTACGCGCTGGCCAGGCGCGGGACGATTTCGTGCTGATAGAGCATCCCTGAATCTCGCATGCCGAGCGGCGCAAGGATGCGGCGTTTCAGCACAGCACCGAACGCCTCCCGCTCGACCTGCTCAATGATCTTGCCGAGTACGATGTAGTCACCGTTGTTGTAGAAGAAGGAAGTGCCGGGCCGGTGGGCGAGCGGCGCGGAACAGTACTTCGCCACGATCGAATCAACGGATTGCGGCATCTGATACAAAGGGATCCCATTGCGGACCCCGTCCTGCTTGCTCTTGACTGCCACAATGTCGGCCATGCCCGACGTGTGGTTCAGCAGTTGTTCGACGTTCGCGCTCGACCCCACCTCACCGCCACACGCCGGGAGGTAAGATTCGATCGTCTTCTGCAGATCGACTTTGCCCTCGTCGTGGAGCTGCAGTACAAGCGAAGCCGTGAACAATTTCGTGACCGATGCAATTCTGTACCTGGTACTCGTGGTGTTCGGCACGTCGAACTGCCGATTGGCCATCCCGAAGCTCTCTTGAACGATGGTGGCGCCGTTCTTCGCCACGAAGATGGTGCCACTGAACTCAGGCGCCTGTGCCGCGACGACGGCCCGCACCCGGACGGCGTCTGACTGAGCCTGTGCACCAAATGAGGAGCCGTGCCAGATCGGCGTGCCTGCAAGGACGCACGCGAGTACGAAGCGCATGAGGTCCAATACGCTCCCTCATGCTACCCGGTTCCGAGTGATAGGCGCGCAATTCCAATTGACCGGGAGGCACTCGTCGGTGCAGCTCACGCTGGACAGCTATTCGCATCTCGTACCCGATATGAAGTTGAAGGAGCGAGCGGCCGCCCGTCTGGATGCACTCCTGACCGAGCCAGACCAAAACTCCGGTCAGAATTGGCGTTCAAGCAGCTTTGATGAGCCTGTTGCGGAAATCGTCCCAGACACTCCGCCAGACCGAGTGATGCTCCTCCCCATCCATGACTGCGGCGCATCACGCGTATAGTGAGTCGAGATCACGTGATGTTGGATCAAGTCACCCGCTTCGGGATCTGACGTGCCGAGCGACCACGAGCACAGCGAGCACGAGATAGTGGGGAACTCAACTCCGCCAGGGCCGGACCCATCCAATACTGCCCTGGCGTCGCGGTTCCACCAGATGTTTCCGGTCCTTTCTCAGACCGAGATCGACCGCGTCCGGCGTTTCGGCGAAGTCAGGCGGTTCCCTGCCGGAGAAGCCCTGTTCCAGGCAGGAGAGGCCGTCCCCGGGATGTACGTGATCCTGTCCGGCCGGATAGCGATCGAGCCACGCGATGGACTGGGCCAGGCCATGCCAGTGGCAGCTTTCGCGCAGCTGATCGGGGCACCGGTCGAAGAAATGACGGAGGTGGTCCCGGGCGAGGTCATTGCTGAGATCGGTCAGCTCTCCGGAAGGGCGGACTTGAGCGTGTTCGACGCCCGAGCCGTCGGTGACGTGGAGGCAATCGTTGTTCCGCCTGAGGCGCTGCGAACCCTGCTCGTCGCCGAGGCCGAGCTCGGCGAGCGCATCCTGCGCGCGCTCATCCTGCGTCGAGTGGCGCTGATCGAGCTCGGCTTCGGAGGTCCGGTCCTCGTGGGGCCACTCAAGTCGCCAGACGTGACGCGGTTGTCACACTTCCTCGAACGCAACGGAATTCCGTTCCGCGTGGTCGATCCCGACGAGGATCGGGATGCATCCGCACTGCTCGCGCGCTTCGCCCCGAAGCCGGGCGAGCTCCCAATCGCCGTCCTGTCGGACGGCACCGTGCTCAAGAACCCGACGAAGCAGGAATTCGCCCGGGCTCTGGGTCTTGTGGCGACGAGCTTCCGCTCCGAACCGTACGACGTGGTCATCGTCGGCGCGGGTCCGGCCGGGCTTGGGACCGCGGTCTACGGCGCATCGGAGGGGCTCGCCGTCCTGGTGCTGGAAGCGCTTGCGTTTGGAGGACAGGCGGGCGCCAGCGCGCGCATCGAAAACTATCTGGGTTTTCCGACTGGCGTCTCGGGGCAGGCTCTGATGGCACGCGCGTTCACGCAGGCGCAGAAATTCGGGGCCGAGTTCAGCCTGTCCACCGAGGTTGCGCGGTTGGACTGCACTTCGGAAAGCTCGGGGCCTGATCCAGTGCACATCCTCGAGCTCACCGACGGTCGGCGGGTCCGAGCGCGCGCGGTCGTGGTCGCCACCGGCGCGCGTTATCGCCGTCCGGAGATTCCGAACCTCACGCAGTTCGAGGGCCGCGGCGTCTCGTACTGGGCCTCGCCCGTCGAGGCCCGGCTGTGCCGCAGTGAGGACGTGGTTCTGGTGGGCGGAGGAAACTCGGCGGGGCAGGCGGCAGTGTTCCTCGCAAGCCACGCGCGTCACGTCCGCGTGCTGGTGCGCGGGCCCGGCCTCACAAGCACGATGTCGCGCTACCTCATCGAACGGATAACGGGTTCTCCGAACATCGCTGTGCTTGGTGAGACCGAGGTCGTTGAGCTCCTCGGCACACCCGAGCAGGGTCTGCAGAGCGTGCGATGGCGCAACCGACGCACTGGGGCCGAGGAACAGCACGCTATCGCCCACTTGTTCGTCTTCACCGGCGCCGATCCAGTTGCAGCCTGGCTCACCGGCAGCGGCATCCCCATCGACGAAAAGGGGTTCATCCGGACCGGTGCCGACGTGCGTTCAACTGAGCGATCGCCGCTCCCGCTGGAGACCGGGGTCGAGGGGATCTTCGCCGTTGGCGACGTGCGGTGCGGCTCGGTGAAGCGGGTGGGGGCGGCCATCGGGGAGGGGGCCGCGGTAGTAGCGCAGCTGCACACCTTCCTCGCCAAGCGTGATGCTACGGCGACTGGCGCCGAGGCGCGCCGATCCGCAACTCCTCTCGGCTAGCGAGCGCATCGTAGCCGTCTGCAGCCGAGTAGAGCTCAGCGAGGCTCGGGTGAGTCGATGATGCCAGGGTCCGGAAGAAACGCATCCACCGAGCTGACGGTTACGAAGGCGCCACCACCTCGCTGCGCCAGGAGCGGCAACGCCGCGCGCGTTGTCCGCACCGCCACCAACGCCTTCGTGACGGCGAGTCGATCTTCACTTGTCTCGCAGCGTAACGACGTCCGTCCCGTAGAATACCAGTGGTCGATTACGACAACGAGCGACATTGACCATGGCGGATCCCTACCTCCGTGTCCACGCAGTGAACGTCTACGTCAAAGATCAGGCGCGAAGTCTGGACTTCTACCTGAACACGCTCGGATTCCACATCGCCTTCGACGCTCGCGTCGGGTCCGGTGAGCGGTTGTTGGCGGTGGCTCCGCCTGACGGGTCAGCAGTGGTGACGCTGATCCAGGCCAAGCCCGACTCTCCCCAGGCCCGGCTCGTCGGACGCGCGACACAGGTGGTGTTCGTGACCGAGGATTTGCCCGCCACCTACACCGAGTGGCGGCGGCGGGGCGTTCGCTTCCGAAACGCGCCACGCCTCCGACGCGTCGTCTACGATCGGACGGGCGATGCAGCTGATCCATCTCCGGTGCCCTCGACCACCGGTCAGGACCGATCCGCGTGGGGGGGCGCCTTCACGCGCTTCGAGGACCTCGATCGGAACTCGTTCGCCCTGGTGAGCTTCGACGAAGTCAGCCGCGCGGTTGAAGCGCAACGTCGCGCCGCCGCCGAGAAGCTGGAGGCCGAGCAGCGCGCCGCCCACGAGCTCGAGATCGCGATGCAGGTGCAGGCGCGGCTCTTTCCTCAGCGACTTCCGCCGATGCGCACGCTGGAGTACGCGGGTGCATGCGTGCAGACGCGCCGGGTGGGCGGCGACTACTACGATTTCCTCGATCTTGGGCGGGACCGTCTGGGGCTGGTCATCGGCGACATCGCCGGCAAGGGCATGCCTGCCGCGCTGCTGATGGCCAACCTTCAGGCCAATCTGCGCAGTCAATGCGCCACTGCGGTCGATCAGCCCGAGCGCTTTCTGCAGACTGTGAACCGGCTCTTTTACGAGAGTACGGCCGACAATGCCTACGCGACTTTTTTCTATTCGGAGTTCGACGACCAGGCGGGACGCCTGCGCTACGCGAACTGCGGACATTTGCCGGCGCTGGTGCTTCGACGCACCGGCGAGGTCGAACGGCTCGAGCCGACGGCGGCGGTGCTGGGCCTGTTCTCCACATGGGAGTGCCGAACTGCGGAGCTCTGGCTCTCCGCTGGAGATCTTCTGGCGATCTACACCGATGGGATCACCGAGGCGTTCGACGCCCGGGACGACGAGTTCGGGGAAGGACGGCTCGTCGCGACGCTGCACGCGCATCGCGAGCTGCCGCCACGAGATGTGATCGCCGCCATTTACGACGGCGTGCGCCGCTTCAGTCCGCAGGAACAGCGCGACGACATGACCCTGATTGTCGCGAGGTGCCGGAACTGCTGATCCCGTGAAGGCGGGGCGCAATCTACGGCCGCTGGATCCTCTTGAGGGCTGCCGCGGCCGGTTCATGACGCGGATATAAGTCGAGCGCGGCCCGATACTCGGTTGCCGCCGCCGGCGCGTCACCCATCTTTTCCTTGATCATGCCCAGACGGTAATGCGCGTTGGACTGACGCACCGGATCGGCGCTCGTCAGCGCGAGAAAACGGCGCATTGCAGATTCGCCACGCGCGAGATGTTGCCCTGACACTGCTGACAAACGTCCAAGGTTGTAGAGACTGGACGCCTCGTCGGGGAGCCGCGCGAGCCGATCGTCGACGATCTTGAATGCTTCGTCGAAGCGCTTGGCGTTCTGGAGAATCGTCACCAGGGCGTCTACGGCGGCGGTGCGGTCCGGATATTCCGCCATCAGCGAACGGTAAAGCCGCTCGGCTTTTGGCCACTCCTTTTCGTGCTCCGCGATGCGTGCTTCGGCCATGGCGCCGCGATAGGCGTCCAGCGTCACGATGCGCGCCGCTTCCGCCCGCGCCTTGTCGACGCCGCCGCCGACAATGCCGGGGGCACCGAGGAAGAAGTCCAGCCGCGCCTCGGCGGCGTCGATGCTCGTCGGATCGAGCTTGACCGCCATGTTGTACGCCTCGCCGGATCGCCGGCCGATGAACGGCTTACGGAGAAACCCGGCGCTCGACAGCTGTCGCGAGTAGGCATGTCCCAGCCACATGTGGTACAGGGAGCTGGTCGGATCGAGCGCCACCGCCCGTTCGAAAGCGCTCACGGCTTCATCCGTCTTCCCCGCGTTGTGCGCCGCCCGTCCGCTCTCAAAAGCCGCCTTGGCTTCCGCCTCCGCGCCGACGCTTCGGCGGGACAGGTCAGCTGAAGATTCCTTGACCTGCCGCGCCGACGCATCAGCACCGGCACCAACTCCGACGATCAGACAGAGGATCGCCGCCCAGCGCATCACTCACTCCGCAATGCAGCGACCGCATCCAGTTGCGCCGCACGTCGCGCCGGCACGAAGGTCGCGACGAGAATGACGATGGTCAGCGCCGAGGGAACGACGGTGAACGTGATCGGATCGGCAGGCGACAGGCCGAGCAGCACGCCTGCCATGATGCGGGCAAGCGCCATCCCGCCCGCGAGGCCGAACACAAGCCCGATGAGACCGAGGCGGGCGCCGTCACGCATCATTTGTGTCAGCACGCCGCGCGGCGTCAGCCCCAGCGCGATGCGCACACCGATCTCGCGCGTGCGCTCGGCGACGCTTCTCGCCACCACCGCGTAAAGGCCGATCGACGCAATCAGCAGTGCGAGGAGCCCGAAGAAGCTTGCCAACCGCAACGCCGGTGCGCGAGGCCGCGAACCCATTCGCAACCGCCTGCTCCATCGTGATCGCGCCGAACGGCGGCAGTGAGGGATCGACGGCGGCAATCACCTCACGAAGGTGGGAGAGCGTCCGAGCGGGAGTGTCGCGGGTGTGGACGACAAGTGTTTCCCAGTCTCGATAGCGCTGCTTCAGCGGCAGATAGGCTCGTCTGGTGGTGACGTCGCCGACGGCTGCGAACTTCGCGTCGGCGATCACGCCGACGACGGTGATTTCGGGTCCGGACGCGCTGCCGTAGCGCGCGCGCTGACCGACCGCGCTCTTCCCCGGCCACAGGCGAGCCGCGAGGGAGTCGCTGACGATCATGACGAGGGGCGCCGCGGCATCGTCGCGCGGCGTGAAGTCGCGGCCGGCCTGGAGCCGTACGCCGAGCGCCGGTACGAACTCGTCGGCCACGAACGTCGCCTGCGCGACGAGGGTTCCGTCCCTGGAATTCGCCAGCCCGTCGACGTAAAGGCGAACGGCCCGATCGTTGGTGTCGAATGGCGCGGGATACGCAAAGCTCGCCGCGAGGACGCCGGGAACGAGACGTGTTCTCCGCAGCACTTCGTCGTAGAACCGCAGCCCTCGTGCCTGGTCGTAGCCCTGAAGGCCAACATTCATCGAAACCAGGACCCGATTGCGCGGCTCGAACCCCAGGATAATGGTGTCCGCCACCCTCAGGCTGCGCACGAACAGCGACGCGGCGATCAGCAGGATCACTGACAGCGCGAGCTGGCTGACGACCAGCACGCTCCTCGTTCGGGAGGGGCGGCCTGCATCTGATCGCCCCAGGCCCAATCCGCTGGCGGAGGAAGGGGCCAGTCTGGATCGGCCCGCACGCACCGCCGGAATCACTCCGAAGAACACGACCGCAGCGACTGCGATCGCACCGGTGAAGAACATCACCCGGATGTCAGGCGTGGGTCCGAAGCCGACCTGGAACGGCAGTTTCGGAGTGAGGTACGGCTCCAGCGGCGACGCGAGGCGCATCGCCGCCACGCCTAGAGCAACGCCCGGCGCAGCCACCAGCAGCGATTCGACCAGCAGTTGTCGCGTCAGGCGTCCTCTCGAGCAGCCGAGGGAGAGCCGGATGGCGATCTCCCGAGCTCTCGACGCGGTGCGCGCCAGCTGCAGCACCGCGAGATTCGCGCAGATGATCATCAAGACGGTCAGCGATCCGACCATGCTGAGCGCGGACGAGAGCACCAGAATGCTCGGCTTGATGATTGCGGGATTCTCAACGCCGACCTTCGCCGGCAGCAGGGTGACGCCGACGTTCGAGTTGGACTCGGGATACGCCGCTTCGAGTTGTTTGGCGAAGCCGGCGGCGATTGCCTGAGTCCGTTCGAGATCGAAGCCAGGCCGGAGCCGTCCGACCACGAGGAGCGGACCGCCACCGCGTCCGTGCAGCAGCCCTGGCGAGCCTGGCTGCACGACGCGCTGCATCCCGATCGGAACCCAGACCTCGGGCCAGAATCCCAGCCGCCGCATGCCCTTGAATCCGCGCGGCGCCACGCCGGTTACGACGAACTCGCTGCCGTTGATGCGGATGACGCGCCCGGCGACATTCGGATCGCCCTGAAACCGGCGTTGCCATGCGTCGTAGCTGAGGACGACGAACGGATTGGCTCCCTGCGGCGCATCGGCGGCGGTGAAGAAACGGCCGAGCGCCGGTCGGGTGCCGAGGACGGAGAAGAAATCCTCCGTCACGATCTCGGCCCAGACCATGTCGCCGACTGCGTTCCCGGCGATCTGCGGCACGACGAGATTCACGGGACCGCCGATCATCGCCGCGAGCCGGCGAATGCCCCGCTTCGGTCGCGGAAATCGATGAAGTCGTCGTAGGCGAACGCGCCGGTTTGGCCGGTCCTGGTGTCCCGGTTGAACAGCGCGACGAGCTCCTCGGGCGCCTGTCCCGGCACCGGACGGAACAAGATGCTGTTGACGTAGCCGAAGATGATCCCGTTCACGCCTATGCCGAGCCCCAGCGTGAGCGTGGCGGCGAGGATGAAACCAGGGTTCCGGCGCATCCCCTTGACTGCGTACCGCACGTCCGCGCGCAGGTCGTCGAACCAGCGCGCCCCACGTTCGTCGCGCATCGCCTCGCGATAACCCTCGACCGCACCGAATGCGACGAGCGCCCGCCGCCGCGCTTCGGCAGGCGGCACGCCTTCACGAATCAGATGCTCGGTTTCGGTCTCGAGGTGAAACCGGAACTCCTCGTCGAGACGCGCCTCCGCGTCACCTGGGCCGAAGAATCGAACGGGCGCGGGCTGCCAGCCCTTTCCAGGAACCCATTTACCCCTCGACGATCAGACTGATGGTCTGAGCGAAGCGCTTCCACTTGTCGACTTCATGGCCGAGCTCGCGGCGCCCACTGGCGGTGATCGTGTAATAGCGGGCGCGACGGTTGTTCTCGGTCGTCCGCCAGGCGCTTTCGATGTCACCGCGATGCTCGAGCCGCTGAAGCGCCGGGTAGAGCGATCCCTGATTGACGTCGAGGCGTCCTCGGGACATCTGCTGAATCCGGGCGCCGATGCCCCAGCCGTGCATCGACTCGAGCGACAGGGCCTTGAGGATGAGGAGATCGATGCTGCCACGCAGCGGATCCGGTTCGGTGTTGCGGTGTGAAGGCATCGACGGCTCTTCTCTTTGAGTCGAGAGGAGTGTAACCACGAGTCCTCTAGAAGTCAAGAGAAGGCAGCGGGGCATGCCGGAATCAGCCGACGAAGGGAATCGTGTCAGCCCGTGTTGCGCATTCCCGCCGCGATACCGTTGACTGTCACCATCAGCGCGGCGCGCACGCGCGGGATCCGGCTTACGCCGCTCCCGGCACAGGAGCTCCACCTGCAGCAGATTGAGCGGGTCGACATAGGGATTGCGGACGTCGATCGAGCGCCGCAGCACCTCATTCGATTCGAGCAGCTCGCGATGCGACGTCACCGCCAGCACGCCGCCGATGGCGCGCGCGAGACGCGCGCGAAGCTCGCGGCCGAGCGGCTGCAGATCTGCGGCCACGAGCCGGCGGTCGTACTCCCCGGCAATCCGCGCGTCCGCCTTCGCGAGTACCATCTCGATGAGATCGATCGCGGAGTGGAAGTGCGGCCACTCGCGATACATCTCGACGAGGCGATCCCCGTCGCCGCGCGTGCGCGCGCATTCGAGCGCCTCTTCGGCGCCGAGCCACGCGCCCAGCATCAGCCGCGTCTGGGTCCACGCAAACTGCCAGGGGATCGCGCGCAAGCCGGCCACCCCGGACGTGCGGCCGCGGCGGGCCGGACGGCTCCCAATGTTCAGCCCGCTGATCTCGGCTTCGGGCGTGGACGTGTGGAAGTACTCGAGGAATCGAGGGTCGTCATAGACGATCTTCCGGTACGCGGCGCGGGCGTCGCACGCCAGCCGCTCCATGCAGTCGCGCCACTCGCTGGCGGGCGATTGCGGGGGCGTGAGCCATGCCTCGAGCGTCCCGGTCGTGTACACCTCCATCGTCCGCAGCGCGATGCCGGGAAGGCCGAACAGTGCCTGCAGCATCTCTCCCTGCTCCGTCACGCGAATCGTGCCGTCGATGGAGCCGGGCGGCTGTGAGTTGATCGCCAGGTGCGTCGGCCCGCCGCCGCGGCCGACCGATCCGCCGCGGCCGTGGAAGAGCGTAACCGCCACGCCGTGAGCGGTGCACGATGCGACCACCTGCTCCTGCGCCTTGTAGAGATCCCAGCCGGCACTCAGGCGCCCGACGTCTTTGGCGGAATCGGAATACCCGATCATGACTTCCTGGCGCGCGCCGATCCGCTGCCGGTACCACGGAATCCGGAGCAGCGCCTCCAGGACCGCGCCGGCGTTCTGAAGGTCCCGCGACGTCTCGAACAGCGGCACCACGCGCAGCGGATCGGGCACGCCGGCTTCCTTCTGCAGCAGCTCGACTGCCAGCACGTCGGAAGGCGCGCGCGCCATCGTAATCACGTAGGCGCCCAGCGATCCGTTCGGCGTGCGCGCGATCGTCCGGAAGGTGTCGAGCACGTCGCGAACCTCGGGGGACGCATCGAGATCGCGCGGGATGAGCGGCCGGCGGGAGGCAAGCTCGCGCAGCAGAAAATCCAGGCGCGCCGCTTCGTCCCAATCCGCGTAGGATCCGATCCCCAGCGCGGAGGTCACCGCGGCGAGCGCCTCGGTGTGCCGCGCGGAATCCTGCCGCACGTCGAGGCGTGCGAGCGTCAGGCCGAACGCCCAGGTTCGTCGAAGAACGTCGGATAACCGGCCGGCGGCGATGAGGACATTGCCGGTCTTCTCGAGCGACGTGTGGCAAAGGGCAAGCGCCGCCGTCAAGTCGTCCGTGTCGACGTAGACATCCGCGCCCGGACGAATCTCGTCATCGGCCCTGAGCGACCGCTCGATCCATTCACGCGTCGCGAGCAGCCGCGAGCGTACCGATCGCAGCAACGCGCGGTATGGCTCGCGCGCGCCGCCGGCCCGCTCGCGCAACTCGGGTGTCGCCGACTCCAGCGATAGCTCGTTGCCAAGCGCATGAATCTCCTTCAGGTAGAGATCTGCGGCGACCCAGCGCGAGAGCAGACACGCGTGGCGGGTGACCTGCGGGGTGACGTTCGGATTTCCGTCCCTGTCGCCGCCGATCCAGGACCCGAAGCGAATCGGCGTCACGTCGATCGGCAGTCCTCGTCCAGTAGCGGCCGCGAGCGCGCGGTCCACCGTCCGCAGGTACCGCGGCAGCGCGTCCCACAGGCTCTGCTCGAAGACGATCAAGCCGCTGCGGACCTCGTCGAGCGGCGTCGGCCGTTCCTCGCGGACTTCGCTCGTCTGCCACGCCGTCGCGATCTCCCGATGGAGGGCCGCGGTCAGTTCTCCATGCTCCGGTGCCGTCAGGTCTGGACGATCACGGGCTGCGAGCGCGGCGGCGATGCGGTTGTACTTCTGCACGAGCGTGCGCCGCGCAACCTCGGTAGGATGCGCAGTCAGCACCAGCTCGATGCGAAGCGAACAGACAGCTTCATGCAGCCGATCGGGACTGATGCCGGCGGCGATCAGCCGCGCGAAGCCCTCGTCACACGACGCCCGCTGCGGCGGCGCGCCGGGATCGCGCTGGTAATCACGGCGGCGGCGGACTCGATGATGCTGCTCGGCGATGTTGGCGAGATGCAGAAACTGGCTGAACGCGCGGGCGACCGGGATCGCGTCCTCGAGCGTCATCCGCCCAAGCTCGTCGGCGAGCAGACGGAAATCCTCGTCATGGCCGGCTCGAGCGCTCTTCGCCAGGGCCCGCACGCGCTCGACCGTGCGGAACACCCGTTCGCCGGCGTGTTCCTTCAGCGTCTCGCCGAGCAGCTCGCCGAGCAGCCGCACGTCCTCCCGCAGCGGCTTATGCGGATCCGCATCCATGGATCCACGATATCTCAGGGCAGGAGTCTGCAGCTGGACGAGCGGCCGCCGGCGCCCTGGGCCTCCCGGCGATGACGCACGCGCATGCGGACAGCAGGAGCCATCTACGTTCAGCTCTGCGGCAGGCGTGGTCGCGCTGCCGTTAGGAGCTATAGTCCTCGTAGCGTATGAGAGCAGCCAGTGCCTCCGTGCGTCCGCTTCCACCGGGGCCGCGTGGCGTTCCACTCCTTGGCATGCTGCCGGCTCTGAGACGCGATCCGACGGCCGTTTTCATGGGTGCGGCTCGTCGCTTCGGCGACGTCGTCTACCTCAAAATTGGTTCGCGGCGCGGCTTCCTCATCACGAACCCCGCCGATGTTCGTCATGTTCTGCAGGACAACGCGCGCAACTACCACAAGAGCCCGCTTTACGACAAGCTGCGGATGTCACTCGGCAACGGCCTGTTGACCAGCGAGGACGATTTCTGGCTGCGCCAGCGGCGCATTGCGCAGCCCGCGTTTCACCGCCAGCGCATCGTGGCGCTCGCCGGCGTCATGGCCGATGCCGCGCGAGAGACTGCGGACCGGTGGCAGTCGATCGCAGGTCGCGGGGAGCCGACGGATGTCGGTGAAGAGATGATGCAACTCACGCGTACCGTAGTGCTCCGTGCTCTTCTGGGTGCCGACCTCGGTCCGTTCGCCTCCACCATCGACAATGCCTGGACCATCATCAATGAGCACATCGGCGAGAGCTTCTGGTCGCTCGGGTTCACTGAGCGACTGCCTACAGCCAGGCGCCGCCGGTTTCAGGCCGCACGGACCGTGCTCCGGGGAGCCGTCGATCATGTCATCGATCAACGCCGGCGCCGCCCGTCTGAGGACCGCGACCTGCTTTCCATGCTCCTGTCGGCGCGCGACGAAGAGACCGGCGAGGCGATGACCGACGAGCAGGCGCGGGTTGAGGTCACGACGTTCCTGCTGGCGGGTCAGGAGACGACGTCGTTGGCGCTGACGTGGACCTGGTATCTGCTGTCGCAGCACCCGGAATCGCAACGGCGACTCGAACAAGAGATCGACGCTGCGCTCGACGGACGTCCGCCCGAGTACTCGGACCTCGAGGCTCTGCCGTATACGCGCATGGTGATCGACGAAGCGATGCGCCTGTACCCGCCCGCGTGGGGCTTCTCGCGGCAGGCGCTCTCCGACGATCAGCTCGGCGGGTACCATCTACCCCGCGGTTGGCTCGCGTTCGTCATCCCTTATGTGCTGCATCGCCTTCCCGGATTCTGGAAGGATCCAGAAGCGTTCGATCCGGACCGCTTCTTGTCTGAACGCAGTGCGGATCGGCCCAAGTTCGTGTACCTGCCGTTCGGCGCAGGGCCGCGACAGTGCATCGGAAACCACTTCGCTCTCATCGAAGCGCACCTGATCGTTGCGACACTTGCGCAGCGCTATCGTCTTCACCTCGTGCCGCGACACAGGGTCGGAGCCATGGGCGCTCATAACGCTTCGTCCGCGGTTCGGGATGCCGATGATGATCGAACGTCGGGCGCACCGTCAGGGAAATTGACAGTCGCCGTGTACGTGGTGGCGCCAGCCCATCAGCGGTCAGTTTTCCAGCCTGGCCAGTTCTCGGCCATTGAACTGACTGTGAATCGATGCGTGATCGCTTACGATTGACGGACCGCGGAGGCCGCCCATCATGCTCCCGCCTGCTCCCGAGTCGGGCGACACATCACGTCCCTGCGTCGGTGTAGATCGACGCTCACGGCAGGTGTGCGCGGCAGAAACACGCCTGCTCTACGAGAATGGCACCACCGGGATTGCGGTCACCATCGTTATCGCGTCGCTCCTGGCGTATGCCCAGTGGGACGTGGTCCCGCGCTTCACCGTTTCGGCATGGCTGCTCTACGTGCTGCTGGTTTCCGCGGCGAGATTCGTGCTCGTGCGCAGGTACTGGCGCGCTTCGCCGAGCGACATCGAGAACGGTCGATGGAATGCCGCATTCGTCGTCGGGGCTGCGCTGGCAGCAGCAGGTTGGGGCATTGGGGCGATCGTGCTCTACCCGGCAGGCCGGCCCCTGAATGAGATCCTGGTGGTATTCGCGATCGGCGGTGTCATGCTCGGTGGTGCTTCCCTCCTGGCCGCCAGGCCGGAGGCGTTCCTCACATTCCTGCTCCCGACCGGTTTCCTCACCGCCTTACGCCTGGCCAGCGAGGGGGATGAGCATCACCTGATGATGGGATTCCTGGGCGCCGTTTTCACTGTCGCTACGGTGGTGACGACCTGGCGATTCCATCTGGCGATTCGAATCCTCGTTCAAGTTGCGATTCGACAATCAAGATCTCATCGAGAGTCTCCAGGCTGCAAAGAGCGATGTGGAGGCGATGAATCGAGACCTGGAGCTCCGGGTTCGGGACCGTACCGGCAAACTGATCGAAGCGGATCAACGCAAGGACGAATTCCTCGCAACGCTCGCGCACGAGCTTCGGAACCCGCTCGCAGCGATACGGTTCGCGCTCGAGACCCTGAAGGTCGACACCCCTCCGGCGATCGCGGAACGCGCGCGTGATGTGATCGAGCGTCAGGTCAAGCAGCTCGTGCGCCTCGTCGATGACCTCCTGGATGTATCACGGATCACGGCTGATAAAATCCTGCTCCGTCGTGAACCGCTCGACCTCGCACGCTTGATGGCGACCGCGGTCGAAGCCATCACGCCGCTCGCCAGGGCGGCGGGGCACACGCTGGACGTCGACCCGCCGTCGGCGCCACTCTTTGTCAACGGTGATGGCGCGCGGCTCGTGCAGGTTTTTGCAAATGTGCTCAACAACGCGGTGAAGTTCACGCCTCCCGGCGGACACATCTCGTTCACCGCCGACCAACAGTCCAACGAGGCAGTCGTGCGCATCCGTGATACGGGGGTGGGAATCGCCCCCGACATCCTGCCGCGGGTGTTCGACATGTTCCACCAGACGGAACCTGTCCTCGACCGATCCACTGGGGGCCTGGGCATCGGGCTGGCATTAGCGCGGCGGCTCGTGGAGATGCACGAAGGGCAGATCGACGTGAGAAGTCCGGGGACGGGTCAAGGGACGGAGGTCGAAATTCGTCTGCCAATCACGGCGGTGCCGGTCGCGACAGGCGTGTCGGCCGAACAGCCGTCTATCGCGGCGAGGACCACCCTTCGCGTGCTGATCGTCGAGGACAACCTGGATGCTGCGGAGATGCTGGAGCTGACGGTGTCGGGTCTCGGCCACGTCACCAGGCTGGCCCACGATGGCGCTTCCGGAATCACGGCTGCGAAACAATTCGCACCTGACGTCATCTTCCTGGACATTGGCCTGCCGGTGATGAACGGCTATGCCGTTGCGCGAACGTTGCGAGGACTGCCGGAGTTCGATCACGTCCATATCGCTGCCGTGACTGGATGGGGGCAGGAAGAGGACCGTCGGAAAGCACGGGAAGCCGGGTGCGACAGTCACTTCACGAAACCTCTCTCTCCGGCGAGGCTCGAAGATCTGCTTGCGACAATCGCGGATCGCAGGCTGGAGGGACCCGGCGCGCTCAGCTCGCCGCGAACCCGCCTCGCTGATTCAGGTGGCGCATTCTGAAGCGCTGCCACGAATGTTCGAACGCATAGTGTAGGTGGGCGCCGCTAACGCGCGGGCGGGGGAAGTATTCGGAGTGCCGAGCTACGATCTCCACCCCATTTGGCGCATGTAAGCGATGTGCCGCGGGTGCTCGAGGAGATTCTCGATGAGCGGAGAGACGTAATAGAACGGTGAGGCGCCATCGTCGCACGCCTTCGCCTCCCAGTCGAGCGCACGTTCCACATCGTTCAACCCGGCGTAGATATACGTCATGCAATGGGGTGGAACGTATCGGTGGGCGGCTGTCTGTTCGAGCTCATCCAGGATCGCACGGGCCCTGTCGCCCGCGCCGATCCGGGCGTAGTAGTGACCGAGCGTGCCGAGATAGAAAGGTGCGCGGCCGGACATCGACGCGACTCGTTCGCCGATCTCGATCGCCTGTGCGACCTCACCCTTCAGCGCTCGGCACATGCCGATCACGTGCAGGCCGAGGAGAAAACCAGGATCGATTTCGACGCTCTTCTCGCATTCAAGGATCGCCTCCGTGTAGCGTCGTGCGAGATACAACGTGTGGCCGGCCCCGGCATTGACGAGCGGTGACAAAGGTTCGATCTCCTGCGCGGTGCGCAGCTCGATCATCGCGCCCGCGACGTCCCCCTGCAGCACCATCAGCCAGGAGTGATAGATGCGGGTCACCGCCTGTTCCGGATCCAGCTCCAGCGCGCGTGTGAACTCGCGCTCCGCCCCCGGCAAGTCCCACTCGTTGGCGAACTTGATGAACGCCAGCGACGTGTGCGCCTCGGGCAGGTCGGGGTCGAGCGCCAACGCACGCTCGGCGGCAGCCGCCGCCTGCGCAAGAACCGAACGTGGTCGCTGCACCGCATAGATGCCGATAAACGAATAGGCGTCCGCCAGCCCCGCGTACGCCAGCGCGTAGCCGGCGTCTTCTTCGATGGCCTTCTTGAAATGTTCGAGCGCCGTGATCAAGCCTCCGTGATAGCGCCGCGTCCAGTAAAAACGTCCTTTCAAATACGATTGGTACGCGCGCGCGTTGTGCGTGTGACGGCGAATCAACGGCTGCCGGGGGAATTCGGCGAGGGATATCTTCAATCGATCGACGACGCAATGGGCAATTTCGTCTTGAACAGCGAAGACATCCGCGATCGATCGATCGTAGCCCTCCGACCAGAGATGACATCCGTCCGCGGCGCTGACGAGCTGCGCGGTGATGCGAACCCGTTCGCCCGCCTTCCGCACGGTGCCTTCGAGCACCGCGTCGACGCTGAGCTGGCGGCAAATGTCACGAATGTCCATCTCCGTCTGGGCGACACGAAATGCCGATGTGCGCGAGGCCACACGGAGGCCGGGTACTTTGGCCAGCCCGGTCAGCAACTCCTCCGCCAGGCCGTTACAGAAATACTCGATATCGCGATCGGGTCCCAAGATTGACGAAAGGCAGCACGGCAATTGATGACGCCCCCGTCATCTGACGTGTCGGGATGACACTCTCCGACGCCTCCGACGGGCTCTCGAGCTCCAATGCGCTCACGAGGTCCTGCTGCATCGCGCCGCTGCTTCGGTATCGACGCGCGGGGTCGCGCTCCAGCGCCCGTTCAACGACGTGCACGAACCGGCCGGGCAGGTCGGGTCGCAGATCGGCGAGCCGCTGGCGCCGTTCTCGAACGTGCGCCGCGGCGACTTCCTCGAGCGTCGCACCCGTGACTGGCCAATCCCCGGTCACGAGATGGAACAACAACACACCCATGCTGTAGATGTCGCTCGCAATAGTGGCGACGGCACAGTCGAAGAGCTCAGGGGCGAGATAGAGCGGGGTGCCCGTGACACGCCCGCTCGGCGTCCGGTCAGCGCGCATTTCGCCTGCGCCGAAATCCATCAGCACGATGCGGCCGCCCGCCTCCCGCATCACGTTCTGCGCCTTGATGTCACGATGAACGAGGCCCGCTTTGTGAACCGCCGCGACGGCGCGGCACAGGTCGATCCCGATGAGCGCTGCCTCGCGCGGCCCGAGCACTCCGCGCGTCGCCAGCACTCGGGTGAGCGTGAGCCCGTCGACGAACTCCATCCGCAGCCCGACAACGCCGTTGTCCTGATCCACTCCATAAACCGTGACGACGTTCGGGTGCCGCACGCGCGCAAGCAGACGCGCTTCCTGGATGATTTCCGCAGAGCGGCCGGTGTCGCCGAGAAGCTTCACGGCTACATCGCGCTGCAGCACGGGATCCCATGCGAGATAGACGGTGGCAAAGTGGCCGCTGCCGATCTTGTTTCGGAGCTGCAACGGGCCCCAGCGCGCCACACCATCCTGACGGACCTCAGCAGCGGCTGCGGATGAGGAAGCGCCTGACCCGCGATGGACGGCAGCAAGATCGGCAATCACCCGCAAATCCTCGACGAGTTGCCGTTGCTCGCGGCTTCCGGCTGTCGAAGCGGCGGAGTCCCAGTCGGGCTCGGTCCCCTCGACGATGGCCCCGGCGAGCTTGATCAGCAGTGGATCGTCGGCCATGGCTCGTGATTATACGAACGCGATCGCTGTTCCGGTCGGATATAATCCGGCGTCCCGCCTCGTTCGCAAGGAGGGACTTCTCTGGATAACGAAATGCCGGGAGATCGCGCCGCTGCGGATCAGGAGGCGGAACCGCGCGGTGACGCCGACTCCTCGTTCGCGCTCGTAAAACTCGCCTGCGCCGGCGACGAGCGCGCACTCAACGATCTGTGCGCGCTCTTCCTGCCCCGGCTCCAGCGATGGGCGCACGGTCGTCTGCCTGGCTGGGCCCGCGATTCGCGCGACACACACGACCTCGTTCAAGACACGCTTACGCATGTCGCGCGGCGGATTCAGAATTTCGAGCCGCGTCACGAAGGTGCCTTTCAATCCTACCTTCGGCAAGCATTGCTCAATCGTGTGCGCGACCACATACGACGCGCGCGCAGGCATCCAGCCGCCGATCCACTCGACTCGGGCGAAGTGTCCTTGGAGCCTTCACCGCTGGAGGAAGCAATCGGTCTTGAAGCCCTGGAGCGCTACGAGGCGGCACTCCAGCGCCTGAAGCCCAGCGACCGCGACGCGATCATCCTCCGCGTGGAACTAGGCTGCTCGTTAACCGAGGTCGCGGAAACGTTGGGCAAGCCGACACCCAACGCCGCCTACGTTGCGATCCGCCGCGCAATCGTGCGGCTCGTGAAGGAAATGTCGCACTCCCTCCCTGGTGGCACCACCTGAACGACGACTGATGTCCCACGATATGTAGAAACGTTCGAGGTGCCCGAATTCAACACGCGCGCGGGTTTCCCGAGAATCCGACGAGAGACGATTCTCAGCGCCGCGACGCCGCCGTCGCAATTCGGTAGTAGACTTCACCTCCCAAGTCGCGCGTGCCTCGTCTCGTCCTCCGCCGGTGGTCAGCTGCTCAGCTGCTCCTCGGGTGCCGCATCACGGCCCGCGCAGGCCGGCTCCCGCGCCCAGTCCGAGCTCAACAGGAGAAACCCACGTGAAGCTGAATCCATCATTGCCTGTACTGCCGTGCTGGCAATCGTCGACCGCAACGGCTGCCGAGCTACCCATCACACAACTCGACGCGCAGCGGCTGCCCCGAGGCGGCCGTTTCGATCAGCGACAACGGCGTCGTCGCCGGCCGCTCAGCGGCGACGCGGTGCAGAAGGCGTTCGTCTGGACGGCCGCGGCTCGAGCGAGTTCCAGTGGAGCGGACGGCCCTCGGTGAGGTAGTTGATTCGCGCCGCTAGTCGTAGCGCAGCGCGCGGATGGGGTTGATCCTTGCCGCGCGGCGCGCCGGAATGACACCCGCGAGCGCGGCGACAGTCACCAGCGCCACGACCGCCGCGGCCACTGTCGCCGGATCGGTGGGCGCAATCCCGAAGAGCTGATTCTCGACGTAGCGGCCGAGCGCCCATGCGGCGGGCAGCGCGATGGCCAGACCGGTGCCGACGAGCACGGTAACGTCGCGCAGGATCATTCGCGCAACATCGCCTGAGGCAGCGCCGAGCGCCATGCGGATCCCGATCTCGCGGGTTCGTTGCGTTACGGTGTACGCCATGACACCGTAGAGGCCGATCATCGCGAGTAGCGTCGCGAGGACGCCGAATACGCTCGACAGGCTCGCGATGAGGCGCTCGTTCGACACCGAGCGCTGGACGCGGGTCTCGAAGGTCTGCATCGCGAAGAGCGGAAGGTTCGGATCCATTTCCTGCACAGCGCGGCGAAGCGACGCAAACATCCCCTCCGGCGCGGCCATCGTCCGCACGTACATCGTGAAGCCCACGTCAGGTCCGGCGAAATACGCGAAGAACGCCTGCGGCTCGGTCTCGTTTCGCAGGCTTCGGTACTTCGCGTCCGAGACGACGCCGACGATCTCGATCGGCGTGGGCGTGCCCGGATCGCGGCCGAATCCAATGTGGACGCCGAGCGGATAGCGCTCGCCGAGGTAGCGCTTGACGAAAGTCTGATTGACGATGACCGTCGTGGGATTGGCGGCCAGGAGGGTGACGGGCGCCATTATCTCGTCGCGGGTATCGAAGTCGCGCCCGGCGACGATCTTCATGCCTAGCGCTTTGAAGTACCCGGGGCTGATCAGATTGTTGTGGGTGACGACGCGATCGCCCGGCTTGACCGAGCCGCCCTCGATCGTCATCCCGCTGTTCCACGATCCCCCTTCGAGCAGACTCGCCGAGCCAAAACCAGCGCCGGTGACCTCCGGCATTCGCTGAATCTGCTCGAGCAACGCCTTCGCAAACTGCTTGCCCCGTACACCCTCGTAGCCGTTCATCTTCGGGTCCACGCTGAACGAAATCAGGTGCGTCGTATCGAACCCTGGGTCGATCGCCATCAAATTGCGCAGGCTGCGGATGAAGAGAGCGGCGCCAATCAGCAGCAGGAGCGACAGGGCCACCTGTGCGATGACGAGCGCCTTGCGCAGCCGCACCGAGGAGCCGCCAACGACCGCGCCTGCCTCGTTCTTCAGCGTCGTGGCCAGGGCCGCCCGCACGGACTGCGAGGCCGGCATCACCCCGAACAGCAGGCCGGTTGCGAGCGACACCAGCAGCACAAATCCCAGAACTCGCGAGTCCGGGCTTGCGGAAACCGTCAGTACCGGCATCCGGGTCCCGGAAGAAGCCGAGGAGCAGATCGGCGCCCCACGTGGCAATCGCCAGCCCCGCGATTCCGCCGAGCATCGCGAGGAGCACGCTCTCGATCAGCACCTGCTGGAGGATTCGGCCGGGCGTCGCCCCGACCGCAAGGCGAATGGCCACCTCGCGCTGCCGGGCGCTCGCGCGAGCGAGAAGCAGGTTCGCCACGTTGGCGCACGCAATCAACAGCACGCACGTGACAATCGCCATGAGCACCCAGAGCGGCGTGGTCAACTGCCGGCGCAGGTCGGAGCGCCCGTGGCCAGCGGGGGTGACGGCGACGGTGCCTTTCACGAAGTTCCCTTTGTCGGTTGCCGAGGCGCGCGCAAACGCGGCTTCGGTGACTTCCATCCGGAGCTGCGCCGCGTAGAACGGCTGGAGGGCGGCGCTCGCCTGCGCCGGGGTAACGCCCGGGCGCAGCCGCGCGAACACGTTGAGCCACCGGGTGCGGCGATCCGTGATTCCGTCGGTCAGCGGCGTCAGCCGGCCGGCCATCATGATCGGCACGAAAACCTGCGCCGCCGTGCCTTTGTTGACGCCGTCGAATCCCTCCTGCGCGACGCCGACGATGGTCATTGTCTGACCGTTGACGATCAGCGTCTTGCCGACGACCGCGGGATCGCTGCCGAAGCGGGTCTTCCAGTAGGCATGGCTCAGCATCGCCACCAGGTGGCCGTTCGGGACCTTGTCTTCATCCGGGTTGAACGTGCGCCCCAGGTATGCCCCGACGCCGAGCACCGGGAAGTACGTGCCGGAGACGAGCTCACCCTGGACGCGCTCCGTGCGTTGCGCGAAGCCCACTTGCAGGGGGTAGCCGAACCGGCAGAGCATCCCGGTGAACACGTCATTGTGATCGCGGAGGTCGGCGTACCGCGGGTAGGAAAGCTCGTTGCCGTCACCCCAGCCGTTTCCGTACTGCGCACCCTCGGCGGTGACGACGACGAGCTGCTCGGGATGTGCGACCGGCAGCAGTCGAATCAGAACCTGGTCGACCAGCGTGAAGACTGCCGCATTCGCGCCGATTCCCAGCGCGATCGAGAGCACGGCGACGGCGGTGAAGATCGGGGCTTTGCGCAGGCCGCGGAGGCGTACCGAAGATCGGACAGCACGTGCGTCATGATCGCTGACTCCTTCGTCAACCTTCAGTAGGACGGGATCGGCCGCACGAGGGTTGCGGATCTTGTCGTCGACACCGCAGAAAAAAGCAACATCCTGCACACGCGCGCCATGTGTGGACAAGGCCGGCGAAGCGCGTCTAGTCTTCGCTCTCTCTTTTGATCAATCGGTATCGCGCACTCGGTCCCTCAGCGACCTTACCAAGCTGGTGCTCCGCTTCGAACCAGTCGTCGCGGTCATGCCCATGTCCGCCGCCACGAGCTTGCCAGATCTGGTACGCGCGATCCTGCACTTCTTCATCAAAGGCAAACGCCAGATGATGTCTTTCGAAGTGCTCAAGCCATTCGTCCCAGCTGATTGGGCGAAAACGCGCTGCCCCGGGAAAATTGAAGCGAACCCCGGCGCCACCGTCATTGACCGCGATCGTCGCTGGACCTGATACGGTCGCTTCGCCGGTCGCTGGTTCAGCGCTGTGACGCGCGGCCCATCGGCGGATTAGCTCGTGATCGGTCGTAACAAGAGCCCTGGTATCGGACGGCGGTCGCAGCTTGTCCGCCGCCTCGGTCGAGAACCCGCGTGAGCGCGCTGAAAAGGGAGGAGTGGTGTTCAATGCGAGCCTCCTAGAAAGGTGTGCGTCTCGTGGGCCATGTCTAGCGCATAGCAATCATGATACCGACGAAGCCGTCCCGTTCAGGTGGAGTCGAAGGCGAGGAAAGTACGCTAGAGCTCCGCCGATCGCACGCGGCGAGCTCTGCTGCTAATCGCGGCGCCACGTCTCAGCGGGATCGCTGATAGCCTCAGGAGATGTGCTGCTGAGTTTTGTAGGCCGCGGCGGCGAGGCCGGCGACCAGCACTGCAATCGACGCAACGATGACAACCCGGGTCGCGGCCGACTGACACTGCCAGTCTGCACGCCTCACTGTCCGATTCTCTCGCGGGACGGCGCCGCCCTCGTCCACTGTTTGACGAACGATACTGACGCCCACCGCGTGCAGCGTGGCTGCACCAGCCGCACACCCATAAGCAATCATCGTCGTGATCGCGTGGTAGCCGTAGTGCAACGAGAAGGCGGCCCGGCCGTCAATCGAACCTGCTGGGCTGACGACGGCGAGCGCGTCGTTGAGGACCGGCGACCACACTTTGTCCCAGAGCCGAAGCGATGAGCGCGACGGTTCCGCTCAGCATCAGGCTCCCCATCCGGCCACGCGTCAACGTTGCGCTTCCCGCAAGCCCCGCGGCGCCCCCGGCGTCGATGGGAATCGCGGCGAACGTGTACCGCGCTTGAAGCCACAGTCCGGGAATTACACCGAGCAGGAGCCCAACGAACACGCGGATCCCGGCTTGCACCGACAATGGGAGCACCGGACCGAGAGTAGGCCTCTGCACTCCAGTTCGATGCGCGTGGACCATGGCGAATATCGCCGGCATTACTATCTGTGTCAGGAACACGATCGTGAGACTGCCGGCGACGACGAACCATGGCGACGGACTGAGTCGTGTGCGCAAGTAGTGTGGCGCCGCCAGCTGTAGCGCGAGCGTCGGCAGCAGCAGGAACAGCGCGGGGATCCACAGCGCGCCCGAACTAAGTGTGGCGCGGAGGGACGCGAGCAGGAGGCCTGACGCAAACACACGCCGATGATCGTCGAACATCGAAACTCCACTGGTGTCTACGGCTGAAGCGCGCCGCTCGTTCCCGCTCGGCGGAACACAGATGCGACCCGGTTTGTCATGTATCCTGTGGCCTCATGTTAGTAGCTCACTGCTCACCATGGGCCGTCACCTACTCAGTCTGGGTGGTCCGGATCAGCATGTTTGGCTGCCAATTTCGAGCCGCGCCCGGATTGCAGGCTGACGATTCGATCGAGCCAGGCACGACGATGGCTCGGGCATGGTACCGCTGTTGCAGTTGAGCTGCGCATGTTGAAACTGCTTGGCTCATATGCGCTCGCGAAACTGCTTGGATTTGGACTGTTCGGCGCACTCGTGATTTATGCCTTAATGAGCCTGCTGACGTAACGGTGTCGGCCTCGATGAGGCCGCCCTGCCGTTCGTGAGCGGACGGTGCCGGGCCTGATCAATGTCCCGCTGAGCTCGCTGAAGGCATGGCGAAGTAGTCCCTCCAGACGCCGCCCGAAGGCGGACTCTCGTCTACCTCCCGGAAGCGATTGTATTCTGCCCTTGCGACGAAGGCTGCGGCACGTCGATTTGAGCGTTATCTGGAGTCAGGGCGCGGTGAGAGGTCACTTCGCTGAGGGCAGCTGCTACAATCCGGCAGGCCCGAGAGGAGGACGTGATGATGTCAGTTGGCGTGGCGTCGCCCGACCGCAAACGTCGCATCGCGCTGGCCGCGGCTGTAGCCGCGATGACCCTGCTGGCCGCGCGCCCGTTTGCGCAAGGCTCCACCGCGAAAGACCCCGCGACGGACGCGGACGTCCTCGGCGCCCAGCGACTGTTCAGCGCCTGGGCCGACGGGCAGCTTCGCTCCCGCGGCTACCCGGGAATGGTCGTTGGCGTTGTCTCGGATCAACGGCTCGTGTGGTCCAAGGGGTTCGGTCTGGCCAACGTCGCCGGCAATGTGCCGATGACGCCGCAGACGAAATTCCGCATGGCCTCGCACAGCAAGCTGTTCACGGCAACCGCCATCATGCAGCTGCGCGAGCAGGGCAAGCTCCATCTGGACGATCCGGTGTCGAAGCACCTGCCCTGGTTCGCGGTGACGTCCCCACGGCCGGACGATCCGCCCATCACCATCGAGGAGCTGCTGACCCACAGCTCCGGTCTGCCGCGCGAGGCGGCTGACCACTGGACAACGTTCGCCTTCCCGACGCGCGAAGAGCTGAAGGCGCTGATGCCGAAGCGGCAGGCCGCGTTCCCGTCTGAGACTCGCTGGAAGTACTCCAACCTCGCCTACACATTGGCAGGGCTGATCGTGGAGCAGGTGAGCGGCGAGACGTGGGCGGACTACGTCACCCGGCATATCTATCAACCGCTCGGGATGGTGAGCTCGAGCGTGGACAAGGACGTTCCCGGTCTCGCGACCGGCTACGGCCGCCGCATGCCGGATGGATCGCGCGCGATCATGCCGTTCATCGATGCGCGCGGCATGGCGGCGGCGACGGGCATCACCTCGAGCGTCGAGGACATGGCGCGCTTCGTGTCGGCACAGTTTCGGAAGGGCGCCGCGGGCGGCGATCGTATTCTGAACGCCGCAAGCCTCCGCGAGATGCACCGCGTGCGGATGCTCGAGAACAACTGGACGCGCGGCAACGGTATCGGGTTCGCCGTCACGCGCAATCGCGACAAGGTCTACGTCGGCCACGGCGGCAGCTACCCGGGCTACATCACGAACACGTTGATCGATCTGAACGGCAAGGTCGGCGTCATCGTCCTCACCAACGCGCAGGACGGGGATGCCGGCGGCATCGCCACGCAGTTGATGAACACCGTCGGCGAGGCCGTGGCGAAGGCGGCGGGCACTGCGCCCGTGAAGGTCACGTGGAATCCTGCGTGGTCGCGGTTCGCAGGTCTGTATCGCGGTCGCGGCGGCGACTCGCATGTGGTGGAGCTCAAGGAGAAGCTCGTGATCATCAACCCGGACGCAGCCGAACCTCGAGAACCCGATCGAGCTCGAACCACTCGGCGATGGCACGTTCAGGTACATGGCGCCCATCGGCGGTGGTCCTGTGGGCGAAATCGTGCGTTTCGTCGAGGAGAACGGGCAGGTGGTCCGGATGATCACGGGCGACAGTTACGTGGAGCGCGTCAAGGAGACATGACTAACTCATAAAGATAATGTGCGCAGGAGACCCGACGGGGGTGTAGTGTCCGGTGAACGTCAGCGCCCCGGACCTCTGATCGATCCGGAAACTGGTGATGGCATCCGATCGCTGGTTGCACGAGAACAGGAACCCGCCGGACGGATCGATGGAGAAGCTCCGGGGATAGTCGCCGCGCGTCCACTCCTCCCCGACCCAGGTCAGCGTGCCCTCCGCGCCGATCGAGAACCAGGCAATGGAGTCGTGCAGCCGGTTCGCGACGTAGACGAACCGCGCATCTGGTGAGAGGGCGATCTCGGACGTGAAGTTGGTGCCCGCAAACCCCTGCGGCAACGTCGAAAGCGTCTGTTTTCCGCGGACGCGGCCATTCGACGGGTCGAAGTCGAACGTCATCACCGTCGAGGCTTCTTCCTGCAGCGAATAGAGCCAGCGTCCGTTCGGATGGAACGCGAAATGGCGCGGACCGTCGCCGGGCGGTAACGCCACCGACGGCGGCTCGTTCGGCGCCAGCGTGCCCTTCACGTCGTCGAATCGCCAGACCCGGATCTCGTCAAGCCCGAGATCTGCGGCGAGAACGAATCGCCCCGATGGGTCCGCTTCGATCATGTGCGCGTGGGGTCGATCGTGACCGCTCGCCGCGAAGCTGCCGGGCGGAGCGCCCGACGGCTGCATCGGTCCGACAGTTCCCTGATGGCGCTTCACGTCGGACGCGGAGCCTAGCCGCCCATCCCGCTGGATCGGCAGCACCGCCACCGATCCGCCGCCGTAGTTCGCGACCAACGCGTGCTTTCCGGCTGGATGAATGCTCAAGTGGGCCGGCCCGGCGCCTTCCGAGCTGACAGTGTTCAGCACGGTCAGGAGACCGGTCGAGCGGTCAACGGCGTATGCGCTCACCGAACCGGAACCTGTACCTGGATCGGCAATCTCGTTCGCCGAGTAGAGATGCGTCCGATTGCGATTGAACGTCAGCCAGGAAGGGTTGGACTCGGACCTCACGATCTCGTTCGGCACCAGTGCGCCGCTCGACGGATTCATCTCGAGGATGTGAATCCCTTGCCCGTGGTTCGAGCCTTCCCGCGAGCTATACGTGCCGACGTACGCGAGTATGCGCTTCGCATTTGCCGTGCCCTGTCGCGGTCGTACCGCTATCAGCGGCTCGAACGCACTCCAGGCCGACACCGCCTGCACGAACTCGCGTCGCGATGGTTTGCGCATGTGACATCAGCCTACTGTCTGGATCGGCGGAGTTCAACGTGTTCGGCCGTCCTCCGCAGAAGCGGGGATGGCGCGCCCTCCCGCTTCTCAGGTAGATAGTCCGCTTCCCTCCCCTGGCAGCGCCTTCCCCATCACGCCACGCCGAGCCAACCGTCCCGCATTTCGCGCCACGACAAGCATGGGGAAATGGGGCTCGCCGCCGCCGATGAGAAGTGAGTTTGTTCCAGCCGCTGGCGAGCCCCGGCGGAACGGACCTTGCTGACACCGGCGCTATGGGAATGACTCGGCAACTTCAGCAGTACACAGCGAACCGTGCCACCAAGCGGCTCTATCGGGCCATGCCGTGGATTGGCAGCCTCATCGCGTTGGCGACACTTGGGGCGGCCGTCCGCCGCAAGGGCCTCCTGGGAGGAACGACGGATACCGTTCTCGATTTCATCCCATTGGTGGGCGGGGCAAAGAACCTCGCCGAAGCGGCGCGCGGGCGCGACTTCATCCGCGACAAGCCGGCTGCGCGTTGACCGTGCGGCGGGTCAGTTCGTCGTTTTCACCGCCGCCGCCTTGAAGTGCTTTTCGTACCACGCAATCGATCGGTCGAGGAAGTCGGCGACGTGCTGCGTCTCCCGCATGCCGTGCCCCTCGCGCGGGTAGCGCAGCATCAGCGCCTCGACGCCGACGTCGCGGAGCGCGATGAAGTACTGCTCGATCTCGGCCGGATTCACGAGCAGGTCGTTGTCGCCGTGCGCCAGCATCATCGGCGTCTTCACCTTGTGGACGAAGCGCAGCGCTGAGCGCTCCCACAGCTGGTCCATGATCCCGCGCTCGTGCGGCTTGCCGTCGTACTCCTGCTGCAGATAGTCGTGATAGACGGACATGTAGTTGTGCGACACGATGTTCGAGATGCTCGCCCACGGCACGGCCGCCTTGAACCGCGTCGTCTGCGTCACGATCCAGTTGCTGAGCTGTCCGCCGTAACTCCCGCCCTCGACGCCAAGCCGCTCGGGGTCGATCCACCCATACTTCGCGAGCGCCGCCTCGACGCCGGCGAGGACGTCGCGTGCCTCGGCGCCGTTCTGGTCGTTGGCGATCGCGTTGGAATGCGCCTGGCCGTAACCGGTCGAGCCGCGGTAGTTGACCATGAGCGCCGCCCAGCCGCGGCCGGCGTAAGTCTGCGCCTTGTGGACGAAGGCTGGACCCTGCTGGCCGTGCGGGCCGCCGTGGATCATCACGATCATCGGGTAGCGCGCCTTCGCGGCGGCGTCGAGGTTCGCCGGCTTCGTCAGGAAGGCTTCGATCTCCATGCCCTCGTTCCGGAACGTGAACGCCTCCACCTCGGCGACGGTCTTCTTCCCTAGCAGATCCTCGTTGAGCGTCGTCAGCGGCGCGAACGCGTCGCTACCAGGCGTTGTTGTATACAGCTCGGCCGGCCTCGCCGGAGTCGCCATGGCCGCGACCACGACGCCGTCCTTGCGTATGGCGAAGGCGCTGACGTTGCCGCGCGCCTCGAGTGACGGCCCAAGGCGTTCGGCGGCGCCGCCGGCGGCGGGCAGACGATAGAGGCCGACGCTGCCGCGCGACTGCACCGTGAAGTAGACGTGCCTGCCATCCGGCGACCACTGCGGCCGGCCCTGCCGGTTGTCCATCCCCGCGCCGAGTTCGGTCCGTTTCCCTGAGGCGACGTCGAGCAACCAGACGTGGTCGTCCTCCATGTTGGTCTCGGACGAGGTGATCAGACCGCTTGAGGCCCGAATACGCGATCGTTTTGCCGTCGGGCGACCAGGTGGGGCCGAACTCGTTGCTCTTCGTCTCGGTCAGCCGCTCGCACGGCCTTCGACGCCACGTCGATCGTGAAGATGTCGTAGTTGAAGAAGAAGTCCGGGTCGGGCTCGTGGTTCGAGAGAAACGCCAACGACTTGCCGTCGGGCGACCAGTCGATCGAGTGCTCGTAGTTGGTCCCGTCGGTGAGCTGGGTGACCTGCCTGGTGGCCACGTCGACGACGAAGAGGTGGAGCCGCCGGTTGTCGTTGAATCGGCCGCCCCAACCCGAAGCCGGGCGATAGAGGTAGCGCGTGATCACGATGGGGTCGGCTTCCATCGCGGGCTCCGGACCGGGAGTTGCCGAGACGAACGCGATCTTCGACCCGTCGGGCGACCACGCGACACGTTCGCCGACGCGGGGCAGCGGGTGATTGGTGCCGGTGACGTCCGCGAGCGGCGTGATGTTCGTGGCGTCGGCGTTGGCGATGAGGATGCCGCTCTTGCCGTCGCCGGTGCGGCCCGAGAAGGCGACGCGGGTGCCATCGGGCGACCAGCGCGGCGCGCTGCCCTCCTGGCCGTCGCCGGCCCCCCACGGCCGGGCCGACTTCGCCGCGAGGTCGCCAATCCAGAAGCGCGTGTACGGCGTGCCGATGCGGTCGGCGAACTGGACGGTGAAGAGCACACGTGTGCCGTCGGGGGAGATCTGGGGATCCCCGGCGGTGCGCAGGTAGAAGGCGTCGTTCGCCTCGATCACCGCTGACGTCGGGCGCGGCGGGATGGGCTGCGCGCGATCGGCGCCTGCTGCGGCGGGTGCCTGGGCCGGCGACTGGGCCGGCACCGGCACGCTCGACGAGCATGCTGCGGCGGAGAGCACTGAGAGAAGGCACAGGAACACGCTGAACGTTCGCATCATCATGATTGGAACCCCTCTTGCGATCCCTTCTGTGCTTTGCCCGGAGCCGGCGGATCGAGCTTCCACCAGCACTGCGGATCCAGCGGCTTCCGACGCGGTTACGTCTCGTTCAGCGTGGCCGCTTCGTACAACCGCCCGTTCTTTATGACCTCCGCGATCCGCGCGGTGTTCCTGATGTCCTCGAGCGGGTTGGCGCCGAGCACGATGAGGTCAGCGAACTGCCGGTCTCGAGCGGCCCGATGTCTTTCGCGAAGCCAATCGCGTCGGCGCTGTCGATGGTAACCGCCTTGAGTGGGACGTGCGGCTTCATGCCGCCGGAGGCGATGATCACGACTCCAGTGCGCGCCGATCCCTTGCACCTCGCCGTGCCGGCCATGCACAGCTTTCCCGTCGCCTTACGATCCACTTGGTGAGCTGCTTCGCGTGCAGCGGATACACGTACTGATCCGCACGATTCCAGTCGGTGTTCTTCCACTTGTCCAGCTCGTCATGCGGAGTGAACCGCCGCAGCCGCTGCTCGTCCTCCACGCTCGTCGAAGTCAGGTAGTGCCCCTCTCGGAAAACAGGAGGGCTGATTATACGGCGGTGTCCTCAACTATTTTCGTCTGCCATTCGGTGCAGGATGGGCATTAGTTGGCGATGCCATGCATGGTAGTTTCTCTACCATGTCAAAAGCGGGCGCACGCCCCACGATCCTCCCCGGAACCCTCGACCTGCTGATCCTCCGCACACTGCTCTTCGGTCCCCGGCACGGCCATGGGATCGCGAAACGTGTTCCGCCGGACGTCGGAAGACATCATCCAGGTCGAGCGTGGATCACTCTACCCGGCGCTGCAGCGCCTCGAGCAAGCAGGGTAGATTGACTCCGAGTGGCGCGACGATGCGCGCGGACGCGAGATGAATTTCTATCGGCTCACACCGGCCGGCCGCAAACAGCTCACCAATGAGGAGGCGCGATGGCGGCAAATGGTGCGAGCGATGGGTCGAATGCTGCGCCCCGCGAGAGGCTGACGTCGCCGGCATGAACGGCAATCACGATCGAGACGATGACCTGGCGCGTGAAATCCGCGCGCATCTGGAGCTCGAGGCGGAGGAACGTGTCGCCGATGGCGCCTCGCCGGAAGAGGCGCGCGTCGCCGCGCGGCGCGCGTTTGGCAACGTCACGCGCATCCGTGAGGACGCGCGCGCGATCTGGACGACGCCATGGGTCGATCAGGCTCGACAGGATGTGCTCTACGCGTTGCGGATGTTCGTGAGAACGCCGGGCTTGAGCGTCGTCGCGCTCCTCACCTTCGCGCTAGGCATCGGCGCCACGACGGCCATCTTCAGCGTCCTCCACGCCATTCTTCTGCGGCCGCTGCCGTTTGCGCATTCCGACCGCATCGTTCGCATTTCCGAAGACATGCCGCCTGCCGACGGGACAGGCGGCGCGCCGAGACGCGTGGGACCGCTCCACATAGCCGACATGCCAGCCCTACGATCGAAGAGCAATACGCTCTCGCACGTCGGCGTGTACATCGCGACGATTCGCACCTTGACCAGCCGTGTCGAGCCGGTGCGCCTGATTGGCGTTCGGTTGTCGCCCGACCTGCTGACGATCGTTGAACCCATGCGCTCATCGGACGCATCTTCAGGGCAGACGAGGAATCGCAAGGATCGGATGCCGTCGTCATCCTCAGTTTTGCCGCCTGGCAGCGCTACTTCGACGGCGATCGTGATCTCGTCGGGCAGAGTATCGCTTGGACGGCAGGTCGTACACGGTCATAGGCATCATGGATCGTTCGTTCACGTTACCGAGTGCGCAGGAGGACTTCTGGATGCCGCTCGCGCGTGGCGGACCACTGATGAATCAGCGGCTCCCGATCACTGCACGGCTGAAAGACGGTGTAACCATCGCTGCCGCGCAGGCCGAGATGAACGCCGTCGTGCCCGCGCTGCGCGGCGAGCCAGCGTTGCAGAGGGACGGGGCCGGGGGACCGTCGCAATTCCAGGTCGTCACGTTGCTGCACCTCGCGGCTGCACCGGTCGAGCCTGCATTGGTCATGCTGTCGACGGCCGTCTGCTTCGTGCTCCTCATTGCGTGCGCCAACGTCGCGAATCTTCTTCTCGCGCGTGCCGCCGCACGACGACGGGAGTATGCGGTGCGTCTCGCGCTGGGTGCCGGGCGAGGGCGGTTGATCCGTCAGGCGCTGACGGAGAGCACGCTGCTCGCATTGGCCGGCGGTGTCGCCGGGACCGCGCTCACGTTTGGCGGCGTCACGCTTCTGCGCGTTCTTGGCGCGCCGCTGCCGCGGCGAGATCTCGGCTCTGCGGTCAACATTCCCCGTCTTGACGAAGTCGGGATTGACGGCTCTGCATTGGTGTTCACGCTCGCAGTGGCGACCGCGACGGGAATCATCTGTGGCCTGGTCCCTACCCTGAGCCGCGAGGATAGCCAGCCGGCCGACGTGCTTCGACAGGGCTCGGCGCCAATTTCAGGATTCAGTCTGTTTCGGAGCCACCGCACGCAAGGCGTACTGGTTGCCGCCCAAATAGCCCTCGCCATCGTGCTGTTCGTCGCGGGCGCCCTGCTGATTCAGAGCTTCATTAACCTGGTCCGCGTCAATCCGGGGTACGAGGCGCGCCAGGTCTTGACGTTCGAGCTTTCGTTGCCTCCTGGCCATCCCAGCCAGCAACTACGGGTGCTGGCAGACCGCATAATCGAACGGCTGGATACGCTGCCGGGTGTTCGCGCCGCTGGATACGCAGAGTCGCTGCCAATGACGCGAGTCAGCGCGCGGCCAACCCCGCTCAGCACGACGCCTCGACAGCCCGACTCACCATCCCCCCCATTGTTGCGGTCGTTCACGGCCGACGTCACCGACACTAGACTGGTCAGCCGGAACTTCCTTGCGGCGCTGAATATTCCGGTCATCGAGGGTCGCGGCTTCTCGGAGCAGGAGGGATTGGGTGCACCGCGAGCGATGCTCATCAACCGGACGCTTGCCGGCAGCGCCTTCGTTGGTGACACGGCAATCGGTAACCGTTTCTATGCGTTGGGGCTCGGCGCCGAACCATGGGAGGTCGTCGGCATCGTCGAAGACGTCCGGCAGGCGAGCCTGACAGAGCCACCCACCCCGCAGATCTTTCTCGACTTCCGGCAAATTCCCCCATCGGAACCACTCGCTGGTGTCGGATTGTACTTCGCAGTACGTGCCGACATTGTCTCCGCCGCGACAACGACAGAGATCCGACGCATCGTCCACGAGCTCGACCCTCAATTGATGGTGGATTACGTCGCACCGATGGACGCGCTCGTGTCCAACTCGGTCGCGCGTCCGCGCCTCTATGCTGTCCTGCTCGGCATTTTTGCGGCGGTGGCGCTGGCGCTGGCGACGATCGGCATATACGCCGTGGTTTCGTATGCGGTGACGCAGCGAACGCGGGAGATTGGCGTGCGCATTGCGCTCGGCGGCACCAGCGCTCAAGTGGCGAGGCTCGTGCTGCAGCAGAGTGTTGTCTTGATCGCCGCGGGCGTTGTCACCGGGCTCGCGGGCGCAGCCGCGCTCACCCGGTTCCTCGATCAATGGCTCTTCGGACTGACCGCGTTCGATCCCGCGACGTACACCGCGGTTGCCATCGGTTTCGGGATCGTCGCAACCGCCGCAACGTTCATCCCTACACGGCGCGCAATCCGCGTGAATCCTTTGGTCGCGCTCCGAGCGGAATGACACACAAGTCACCCATCTCCTCGGGGTGCGAGTTACGTCGCAGCACCGACGGGGGCCAACGCGAATGAATCGAGGCCGGAAGACTCGGCCATCAACCAAAGAGCGCTCGTCGAATGACCATCGCCAAACGGATACATCCGCCACGATTATCTCGATATAACAGCATTGGCGTCGCAGCGGTGTCAGCACCCTAGCCCGGATCCGGCCACCGTCGACGTCGCGCCTGGCCATGTTCTCAAGCAAGCATTGCGCACGCTCACGCGTCGACAGCTGCGACCAGGTCCTCCCACCGCTCGAACCCTTCCGAGCGCGCGACGAGCCAGCGCGCGTCGTCAGGTCCGAGCGACGTGTCGGTCGTCCCGGCGCTCCGGCGATCGCCCAGCCGATCCAGGACGCCCTTCCGAAGACGCGAAACCTGCACGTCGTGTGATGGCCGGTCCCACGTGAACACACGTTCCGCACGAAAGTACTTGATGATCCGATCGAGCGCGGCGGCGTCGCCACGGCCGTAGGCGTCCATGAGGTCGCGCGCGAGCTCCTGATATTGGTCCACTCGCCGCGGTGGAAGCCCCGATCGCTCGAACTCCTCCAGGAGCCGGACGATCGCCTGGTGCCCGCGTCTCTCCGCCCACGCCTTGGCCGTGGCCCACGGCGGATCGTCAGGCAGCGACGGTAATCCACCGCGCCTCAGGAGGAACTCGACCATCCTCGTATGCCCCTCGCGCGCGGCCCACGCGAGCGGCGTCGAGCGCCATTCCTCGTCGCGCGCGTGCACATCGGCGCCGTGATCCAGGAACACCGCCGCCTCCTCCACTTGCCCGTGGCCGGCGAACGTGTGGAGCGGCGTGATTCGCAGCCAGTTCGGCCGGTTGGGATCCATGCCGTGGGCGAAGAGGAACTTCGCCATCGCGAGCGGCCGCGCAACGGTGACCTTGGTCGCCAGATCCGGCTGGTAGCGAAGCAGAAGACGTACGAACGCGTCGTGGCCCCGTGTCGCCGCGTGCGTGAGGGCCTCGGCGTCATCGGCCAGCGCAGCGTCGGCTGCGAACAGCGGCTCGGCCGCCGCGGTGTCTCCGTAGAAGGCAAGGACATTGACGGCGCGGCGGATGCCCGTTTCCACAATCCGCTCGTACGTGAGCACGCCATCGAGCCCAATGGGAATCTGCCATACCGCACCGTTCCTCGCGAGCAGTTCCAGCATCCTGATATCGCCGCGACGAATCGCGATCCACACCGCCTCGGCAGAGCTTTCGACTTCGGGATTCGGGTACGCGCCGTGCTCGAGCAGGAGCCTGGCGATTTCATGGTGGCCGTTGTAGACGGCCGAATAGAGGGCGTGACCGTGTGGCGCGATCCCCTCCTCGGGCAGGTTCGGATCGGCGCCGTGCTCCAGGAGCAGGCGGACGATTTCGATGTGCCCGCCGGCCGACGCGTTCTTCAGGGGCGCACCGCAGCCGGCATAGTAGGAGGTGTAGTCATCGACACGGTTCGCGCGCGACGGGTCCTCGTCCAGCAGCGCGCGGACGCGCTTGAGGTCACCCGTGAACGCAGCCATTCCGATATCAACGTATGCACCGCGCGCGACCAGGTGCTTGTACACGTCATCGGGTGTCGTCACGACATCCGCCGGCGCGTCACGCCAGCCGCGATAGTGATAGTCGCCGTTGGTCAGCTGGATCGGCCGGGCGCCGTCCGCGCGTCGCGCATCGATGTCGGCACCGCGTGCGAGCAGTTCGTCGACCATCGGAATCTGGCGCGTCATCACCGCCCAGTGGATCGGCTGGTTCGACCGCGCGTCGCCGGCTCGAACGAGCTGCGGCGACGCCTCCAGAATGCGCGTGACCCGCGCGAGATCCCGGTCACGGATCGCGGCAGCGACGGACTCGCCTTCCGATGAGGCGCCATGGATGTTTGCGAGCTTGTGCTCGAGGAGTTGCGTCATCTCGAGATAGCCGCGGTCGCGGCCCATTTCCATTACATCGCCGAGCGCCAGTGGCTCGGCGCCGTGGTCGAGGAGGAAGTTGGCGATCGCGACCTGGTTCTCGCGAACCGCGAACGAGAGCGGCGTGCGGTATTCGTAGTGCGCGCGGACGAGCGAGGGATCCTTCCCGACCAGCTCCTTCACGGCTTCGAGGTCGCCGGTGATGCACGCGCAGAACATCGACCAGACGTCGGTCCCGATTCCTGGCGACCAGAGCCACGGCTTCTTCTGCTTGAGGGCTTCCGGCTGAATCATGCGGGCAACCCGGTCGGCGAACGAGGAATCACCCGATGGCCGTGCTCCCTTCAACCGTTTCTCGATGTCGTCCATGTGCCGCCTCAGGCGCTTTCGCGCCGAATACAGCCGGGTCTTGACGGCGTTGCTCGTCACGCCGAGGAACGCGGCAATTTCGGCGTGCGAGCATTCGCCCATATAGAACAGCAGGACCGCCTGCTGCTCCGCCTGCGAGAGCGCCGCGATAGCGTTCCGCAGCGCGGCGTGCGCTTCGCCGGTTTCAAGTGCCTCGTGCGGCGACGGCCCTGGCGACGCGATGTCGAGCGCGGACTCCAGCCCCGACAGCGCAGGCCGCTTCCCCCGCGTCAGGCGGTCGCAATGCTTGAAGACGATCCGACGGAACCAGCTTCCGAACGCGGCGGGCTCGCGCAGGGAGCCCAGTTCGCGATACGCATCGACGAATGCTTCCTGTGCGGCATCCTCTGCCAGGTGGTAGTCGCCGAGGATCGCCGTCGCGTAGGCCACCGCTCGATCCTGATGCGAGCGCACCAATTCAGCGAAGGCGAGCTCATCGCCAACTCGTGCGCGCGACACCAGCTCCGTAGTCCGGCCCTGCGCAATCAACGTGACCGTCTATTAAGTAATGACCCGAGTTGATGTCAAAAGGTGTGGGCTGTCGCGATCGGGTTGTCCGGTGAACGGGAGGACTATAGCAGTTCCGTTTCGTGCGCGTCCCCAGACGAGCTCGCGATCGGGACCGCCGCTTGCATTCCAGGTTCGATAGCACTGGAAGGAGCTGAGCAATGGATATCTGGACTGCCGTCACGCTCGCGATCATCCTCTGCGTGGCGCTGTGGGTTCCGTACTTCATCTTCTACATCCGTCGCGGAAAGGCGCGCGGACACACGTGGTTCACATGGTGGAAGCCGCGGGGTCACTCAGACATTGGCCCCGACGTTGGGGGATCACGACTGACGCGACCCGGCGCCGACGATGCGCGGGGGGCTCGTTACTGATTGCCGGACGGGATTGAACAACTGATCCTCGGCGAACGTGTATGCGCCGACGGAACCATTCGTCCCGGCGACGACCATCGAGGTCGGTTTTGGTCGAACGTGTGATGCCCAACTCCTCGTTTCGAAGGGTAAGCATCACGTCTCGAAGCCTGCCACCCTGCGCATCCGTTTATGAAGTCGTTGCGGCCATTGGCGCTGGTGGAATGGGCGAGGTCTATCGCGCACGCGACACGACGCTCAACCGTGACGTGGCGTTGAAAATCCTGCCGGACGGCCTTCATTGTCGATCCCGATCGTCTCGCCCGCTTCAAGCGTGAAGCGCAGCTGCTCGCGTCGCTCAACCATCCGAAATAGCGCGACGTTGGCATGCTGCGAGCGAAGAGATCGTAATCCCACGCGAGGCTTGACAGTCGGCCGTGCCTTCCTCGACACTGCGTGCAGCGCGCTCTGGGGCGCCTCCTGTCCGCGGCAAGGGAATCCTCCCACCCACTCGATCTGGCAGACCGGTCTTTGGCCTTTCTCCTGCCTGAACTCAGCGGACTTCGGGCACATTGGAGGAAGGTCCCATGAGCCACGAACTCCCACGGCGCCGCAATCTCGAGAGTCTCAAGAAAGAAGCGAAGCGCTGGCTCGATGCCATCCGCGCGAACGATCCCGACGCGCGTGCCCGGCTGGAACGAGCGCTTCCTGACGCCTCCACCATCCTCACGCTGCGCGACGTGCAGCACGCGCTGGCCCGCGAGCATGGCTTCACCGGATGGGCAGCGCTGAAACTGGCGGTCGAGCAGAGGCTCGCGATCGATGCTGATTCTGGCGCGAAGGCCCTCGCGCGGTACGGCGAGATGGCCAACGCATTGCTCGAGGCCTATCGCACTGGCACGCCCGAGGCGATGGAGCGCCACTACGGATTCACCTGGCACCGGCGTGCGTGGCACGCCATGCGGACCTACGTACAGCTCGACCTCGGCAAACGGCCGGTCAACCCGGGTGACGACGTCGACATCACATTGGACGATGCGCGTCACCTCGTGGCGCTGGAGCACGGGTTCGCGAACTGGCGAGAGCTCGAGGCATTCACGAAGTCCGCGAAGGTTGGGGCCGCGTGTCGTCGCCAAGCCGATGCGGCTCGTCGTCGGCGAAGGACTGGAGAACTGGCAAACGATAGCGGCGTCACGCGACTGGGATGAAATCATTCAGCTGCTGGCGATGCATCCCTCGGCCGGCCTCAGCGCCGATGGTCAGATGACGGACGCGATGCTCGCAGATCTGTCGCGGGTTGAAACGCTTGACGGCACTGGGCCTGTCGGGCTGCAAAGGGGTCACCGATGACGGTATCGCTCACCTCGCGCGGCTGCCGGGCTTACAGCACCTCGACTTGAGCGGCACGGGCATCACCGATGCCGGGCTCCAGGTTCTTCGGCATCTCCCACGGCTGCGGACCATCTCGCTCGCGTGGACGCGCGTGACCGATGAAGGCATCGGAGCACTTGCGGACTGCCACGAGCTCGAGCACGTGAACCTCTCAGCGACCGCCACTGGTGACGGCGCGCTCAGAGCGCTGGCCGGCAAGCGCAAGCTTCATCATTTGATGATCGCACTGAGTGACGCGGGGCTGCCCTTGCTTCATGAACTGCCAGTGTTCAAATCCTGGCAGGGCGGCGACGCACCAGTGTCGCTGCTCGGGCCCAAAGTGCTGCCGAACCATCTCTCGCTGCGCGGATCGTTCACCGATCGCGGCATGCGGCATCTGCGCGGCCTCGACGGGCTCTTCAGCCTCGACATCGATGACAGCCGTCGTGGGAATCACCGCTGCCGGCCTCGAGCCGCTGGTCTCGCTTCCGCATCTCGGCGCCCTGGGCGTGGACGCCAAGGACGACTGGATGCCCTACGTCGCGGAGATACCGAACCTGCGGTTCCTGGGTGTACAGGACACGGTGGCCGGAGACGACGGGTTCGTCGCGCTCAGCCGATCGCGATCGATCGAATGCATCTGGGGACGGCGATGTCACAACCTGCGCAGCCGTGGGTTCATGGCACTGGCGCAGATGCCGGCGCTCCGCGGGCTGTCGGTGAGTTGCTCTGAACGTGGACGACGCTGGAGTGTCGGCGCTGCCGGCGTTCCCGGCGTTGAAGGAGCTCATGCCTATGGACGTTCCGGATGCGGGATACCGTCACGTCGGCAGGTGCGAGCAGCTCGAGTCGCTGATCCTGATGTACTGCCGCGACACCACCGACGCGGCGACCGAGCACATCACCGGCTTGCGCCATCTGTCCTATTACTTCAACAGCTATACGACGATCACGGATCGAACGCCGGAGCTGTTGTCCACGATGGTCGCGCTCGAGCGCATCACGTTCGACACGTGTCACGGGCTGACGAACGCCGGCGTCGCGCGGCTGGCGCGGCTGCCCGCGCTGCGCGAGCTGCGTGTCTCGGGACGCGGGATCACGTCAGAGGTCAGCGCCGCGTTCCCGCCGCGGGTCAGGGTGTTTTACGACTGACGGCCGTGGGGTCAGGTCTTGAATCGCTGCGTTTTTCAAGACCTGACCCCGCGCTCGTGGGGTCAGGTCTTGAAAAATACAACGATTCAAGACCTGACCCCTACACCACATCGTATTCCAGGCCCACAATCCCTGACTTTTCGTAAACGCGGCGATTCATCAGTCGCAGTCTCGTTCGCTGTGCCGGTGACGGCAGCAGCGGAATGCCTTCGCCGAGCAGCACCGGGACGATCGCGGCGTCGACACCGTCGACGAGGCCGGCGCCGAGCAGGCTCCTGAACAGGTCGCCGCCGCCGAACAGCCAGATGTCTTTTCCAGGTTGAGCTTTCAAGTCCGTCACGAGCGCAGCCGCATCGCGCGCGATCGCGACATCGGGGTGATCGGCCTCCTTCATGGTTCGCGAAATCACGTACGACTTGACTCCCGGCATTTCCCCGCCACCGCCGCCCATCTGGAGCATCGCCTCGAACGTCTTGCGCCCGATCAGTAACGTGTCGAACCGGCTGAAGATCGCGGCGAAGTCGATGTCCGGGTCCTGGACGATCCAGTCGCTCTCGCCGTTCGGCCCCGCGATGTAGCCGTCGAGGCTCATGGCCACCCCATAGCGCACGCGCCGCGCGGGTCGACCCTCCGGTCCCGGTGCTGCAGCCATACGACCTCCTCTGAGGAGGGGGTCAGGTCTTGAAAAAGACAGCGATTCAAGACCTGACCCCTCCCCTCCTCCGTTAGTAAACGGCCGTTGCGTTTCTCTGGGGAAAGTAAACGATGGTTTACTATTTGTCAAGCATGACGCCTCGCCCTCGAACCATCGACGACGCCGCGATTCTGGAAGCCGCCGGTCGAATCATCTCCAGGCACGGACCCGCGAAGTTCACGCTCGCCGATATCGGCGCCGAGGTCGGCCTCTCGGCCGCCGCGCTCGTGCGCCGCTTCGGCTCGAAGCGCGGGCTGATGCTCGCCCTCGCGCGCTCGGCGCGTGATTCCGTTGACGCCTGCTTCGACCTCGTTCGTGCGTCACATCGGTCGCCGCTCGCGGCGCTGCTGGCAGCGGCGACTGAGATGACGCGATACGTGAACTCCCCCGAGGAGATGTCCAACCATCTCGCGTTTCTGCAGACGGACTTGAGCGATCCCGACTTCTACGCCGTGATGCTGGAGAACTCGCGTCGGATCGTCGACGGCTATCGCAGATTGCTGGACGAAGCGGTGACCGCGCGCGAGCTCGTGCCATGCGACACGGCGCGGCTGGCGCGTGCTGTGGATGCCGTGGCGGGTGGTTCGCTGATCGGCTGGGCCGTGCACCGTAAGGGCACTGCGGAGTCCTACGTACGGTACGACCTCGAGACGCTGTTGGAACCGTATCGGTCGCCGAAGGCCGAGAGGACTGCTTCACGTCACTCGTCGCGGACCGGATCGACACGCGCGGCGAGACGCCGATCGCGCCGCTGACACGATGTGGATCTCGGACCGTCGCTCAAACGGGGTCAGATCTTGTTTCGTGCACGAATGTCCCTTTCGCTGAACGTACGAAAAAAGAGACAGTCGTGCACGAAACAAGATCTGACCCCGTCGGAAGGCGGCCTGCCCGCCGCCTCCGCGTGTCAGCAGATCTCAACCTCAGTGGTCGCCGTGGCCTCCATGGTCGCCGTTATCCCCGCCACGATTGTCGAGTTGGCTGCGGATTTCACCAGGCGCGAACTTGGAGCTGTGCACGTTCACGTACGTCTTCCCCGCCTTGATCAGTGAGATCACCTGCGCGAACTCTTCGGGCGTGGCGGCATCGACCCCGTTCGCAGTTTGAACGATGATGTCGGCCGCCGTCAGCGTGCCCGTGACCCGTCCCGAGCGCTGGTTGGACGGATCGTCCTGTAAACACGATGGGGTCGGCGCCGTCGTATTCGGGTTCTGATTCTGCTGAGTCTCGCACAGCCAGAGGACGATGTTGCCCTGGTTCTGTGGATGCCCGATGTGAATGTGCGCCTGCCGGACCTCGCCTTCGAGTTCATTGAACGTCAAGACGTAGTCGATCGCAGTTTCGTCGCGGTTGATAGTCGCCTTGAACGTCCCGGTTGCCGTTGTCGCGACAACGACGGACGCCTCCTGGAACCCGTTCAGGAATTCGTTGAACCGGCGGTTCCCCTCCTGCGTGAACGCGAGCCCTGTACCGGCGACCATCAGAACCGCGGCCGCCGCCATCATGATCCTCTTCATCCTCAACCTCCCGATGTGAACGACTGACACCAGCCGAACTCGCGTCCGACCCATCACTAGTGGCTTGTTTCCACTAGCTCTGCCTCTGAAGCTGACGTCTCGATTGCACATCAACGAGCACGACCGCACGAGAAGCGGTTCCGACAGCGCAACAGCCATGCCCTGCCAGTGCCTGGCGATCGTGCGGGAATTGGCCGAGGCCGATGACCGAGGCTTACCGCACGCGAAATTGCGTTACCGGCGCCGTAACGATGGGCTCAGCACGTGCTCCAGATCAGATTCGTAATTCGAGCATCGTTGCCGACTGAGCGAGCACATCCGTCTACCTCTTAAGGGCTCGCTAAAACACGCGGCGAAGCTTGCCGGATTTCATCCCTCCGTCCGTCCCGAAAAGTATTGACAGCATCGTTACGCCGCACCCGTCAGACTGTGGCAGACTACGGGATTGTGCTGACGATTCGATCCGTTACAGCCGTGTTTGACGCGTGAGCAAATCACGCTACGGGAGGTTTCGATGACAGTTGCCGTTTCAACCCTGCTCGGACGCCCCCTCTGGTACGAGTTGATGACGACCGACATGAAAGGCGCCGAGACGTTCTACAAGAACGTCGTCGGCTGGTCCGCATCGCCGTTCGAGGGTTCGCCGATGCCCTACACCACGTTCAACAAGAGCGGGCAGGTTCCCGTGGCAGGCCTGATGACGAAACCCGACGAGGTGCAGGCGCCTCCGTTCTGGTCGATGTATGTCGGCGTGCCGAAGATCGAGGAGGCGGTGGCGCACATCAAGCGTCTTGGCGGCAGCGAGATGTCGCCGGTGATCGACATCCCGACCGTCGGGCGCATGCAGATGGTGAAGGACCCGCAGGGCGCGGCGTTCTACATCTACCAGCCGGCGAAAACCGACCAGCAGCCCGAGAAGGCGGCAGAAGTGGGCGAGGCGTCGTGGCACGAGCTGATGACGACCGACGCACCGGCCGCGATGAAGTTCTATCAGGAAGTCTTTGGCTGGCAGCCGAGCGAGACGATGGACATGGGGCCGATGGGCAAGTACCACATGTTCAACCGCCCGCACGGGATGATCGGCGGCATGATGAACAAGCCGCCCGAGATGGCGAACGTGCCGCCCAACTGGCAGATTTACTTCCTCGTGCCGGACATCAACGCCGCGGTCGAGCGCATCAAAGCGAACGGCGGGCAGATCCTGAACGGCCCGATGGAAGTTCCCGGTGGAGACTGGGTGCTGAACGGCATGGATCCGCAGGGCGCCGCATTCTCGCTGCACGCCAGAAAAGCGCAGTAGCGTTTCCCGAAACGCGAACCGGAGGCAGGGGGAAGAGACAAGTGCTCTTCTCCCTCCTCAGCGCCTCTGAACTACGGCGGCCCTAGCCGGCCGCCTCTATGCTCCGGGTTTTCCCGGCAGCCCGTGACCACCGACTGGCGTGGTGACGAAGTGCTGGTCGAACCCCGCGATGAGCGGCTTGGCTCTGCTGATCGCGTCTCGTACAGGCCGGCAGCGACAGTGAGGCTTTGTGACTGGCCTCGCTGTCCCACACCTCGGTGATCCAAATGGCATCAGGCGCGCCGGGATCGGTCGCCACAACGTAGCTGAGGCATCCGGGCATTCCGCCGACGCTCTTCAGCAGAATGGCCAGCAGTTCGTCGCGGCGTCCGGCGACCGCACTCATTCTGCCAATCAGTCCGTACATCTGTGTGTCCCTCCTGGCCTGATCTGGCGATCCGGCGCGCGTGACACGCGTAAGAATGGCGCTCACCTTCAACCCGATTGCCGTCACGAGAAACTGTCGTCGGCTCGTCATTCGCTCAGCATACGGGAAGACAGGCGTGGCGACCGCATCTCATGGTTTTCTCGTCAATCTTCGCCGCGTCAAGACGAACACAGTCCGGGCGCCTGAGGACCTCGTCGCGATGGAGCCGCTCTATTCGGCGAGCACCTTGTGCACGAACGAGATCGAAATCGAGCCCTCACCGACCGCGGAGGCAACGCGCTTGATACTGCCGCTCCGTACGTCGCCGACGGCGAACACGCCGGGCAGGCTCGTTTCGAGCAGATGTGGGGATCGGGCCAGCGGCCATCGCGCTGCAACGAGGTCGGTCCTCGACAGATCCGGACCGGTCTTGATGAAGCCCTGTGCATCGAGCGCCATACAGCCGTTCAGCCATTCGGTGTTGGGAACCGCGCCCATCATCAAAAAGACGTGCCTGATGTCGTGACGCGCGATCTGCCCTGTCAGGTTGTTCCGCCACTCGACGCGCTCCAGGTGATCGCTGCCTTCGAGCGCAACGATCTCGGTGTTCGTCGTCAGATCAATCGTCGGAATCTCCTGGATGCGCCGGATCAGATACCGCGACATGGTCTCGGCCAGCCCGCCCGATCGGACGAGCATGTGAACGCGGCGAGCGTCCTGCGACAGGAAGACTGCAGCCTGACCAGCCGAGTTGCCACCGCCGACGACAATCACCTCCTCGCCGCTGCACAGCTGCGCCTCCATGAACGTCGCGTTGTAGTAGACGCCTGCCCCTTCGAACGTCGAGAGGTTGTGGAGTGACGGCTTGCGGTATTGAGCGCCGGTGGCAATGACTACCGCACGCGCAGACACTCTCGGGCCTTCGTCAACCCGGATCGCGTACGGTCTTCGATCGCAGGTGAGCTGGGCGGCGCCTCCGGCCACGAGCACCTCGGCGCCGAACTTCTGCGCCTGCGCGAAGGCGCGAGTGGCGAGCTCCTGGCCGGAGATGCCGGAAGGAAAGCCAAGATAGTTCTCGATCCTCGAGCTCGATCCTGCCTGCCCGCCCGGCGAATCCGCCTCGATCATCAGCACATCGAGGCCCTCGGACGCGCCGTACACCGCGGCTGCGAGCCCTGCCGGACCGGCGCCGACGATCACGACGTCACGCAGGTGCGTGCGATCGATGCTCTGATTGAAACCCAGACACTTGGCGATCTCCTCGTTGCTGGGGTGACGGAGGACCGCATCGCCACGGCAAATCAGCACAGGGATGTCGTCGGTCGCGACGTGAAAACGATCCAGCAGCGTCTGGACGTCCTGGTCGCGGTCGAGATCGACGTACGAGAATGGATGCCCGTTGCGCGTGAGGAACTCCCGGACGCGCAGCGTGGCCGCCGAGTGCATCGAACCAATCAGCATGACGTCGCCGATGCCCTGCGCCACCAGCTCGAGCCGGCGATAGATGAACGCCCGCATCAGGATCTCGCTGATCTCAGCATCATTCTGCACGAGCGCGAGCAGCTGGTCACGGGTCAGCTCGATCACCTCCCCGGATTCGGTCACACGCGCCCGCGTCAACGAGCGCCGGCCGACGATCAAGTTGGCTTTCGCCAGTGAACCTGCCCGGTCCATGCACCGCGACCAGCGTGTCGCCCAGACTCGACGGCCGCACGATCTCGATCGTGCCGCGCGTCACCACGAAGAAGGGCACGACGGGATCGCCAGCCTCGATCAAGATCTCGCCGGCCGCGATCGGCCGCAAGACGCCATGGCTGGCGATGCGAGCGATCTGGGCAGGCGTCAGCGTGGGAAACATCAGGGGGTCAGATCTTGTTTCTTGCACGTTTGTCCTCGACCGGTGACAACGACCGCTGTTGAAAAATCTGATGCGTCGCGCTGATCGCGAGCGCGTGAGCTTCTGCAATCCTGACGGGCGATCCCACCGCACTGCGCCGACTTTCACGCATTCCGCGGCGGCAAAATTCTTGCCCTGCGCAACGCATGAGCCGTCCGCTTCGCGTGCACGTTCCGGACATGCTGTATCACGTCGCGGCCCGCGGCAATAACAAACAGTTCATCTACGCGGACGATGAGGATTGCCGGTCCTTCCTGCAACTGCTTGCCAAGACGCTGGCGCGCTTCCGCGTGAGCTGCGCGGCGTACTGCCTGATGCCGAACCACTATCACCTGCTCCTGAAGCCCGAACGCGTGCCGATCTCGCGCTTGATGCAGCAGCTGAATTCCGAGTATTGCCAGCTGTTCAATCGCCGTCACGGGCGCGTCGGTCACGTGCTCCAGGGACGGTTTGGCGCCCGGCTCGTCGAGGACGGCGAGTATGCGCGTGCGGTCATTCGGTATGTTGCGCTCAATCCGGTATCGCACACCTGGTCGATGATCCAGCGGAGTGGCGCTGGGGCAGCTATCGGTATGCGATGGGCGCGGAGGAACCGACGCCGCTCCTCTCGTTGACGGAGGTTTGGGCGGCATTTGGCACGTCGGATCCGGCCGTCGGAAGGTCACGGCTGGAGGTGTTCGTGCGCGCGCGACTCGAGGAGGCATTCGCAAACCCGCTGTTGCATGGCTCCGAGCAGCTGGCTCGATGCGTTGGGCCGCTCGTCGAGCCGCACCGCGACACTCTCGACCATCAATCCGCGGAGCGCCATGGCTGTCGTCCCTCTATCGGGGCGCTGTTCGACGGCTGCGTCCACCAGGCGGAGCTGGACGAGGCGGCCCGAGTGGCTTTTAACGAGCACGCTTACACGTTGATTGAGATTGGGCGGGTCGTGACGCGACATCCGTCGGTAGTCAGCCGATGGGTTCAGCGCGCATCGCGTCGACGGCGAAGAGTGTCTGCGGTAGAGGACAGTTGTGCACGAAACAAAATCTGACCCCTCCCTCCCCCTCCCTCCCCTCCCTCACCTCTGACACACCGGGCAGAAGAAGGTGGACCGGCCGTTCTGCACGATGCGCCGGATCGTGCCGCCGCAGCCGCGTCGCACGCAGCGACGACCCTCACGGTCGTAGACGCGGAAGCGATCGCCGGCGTCGGATCGTTTCTTCGAGAGCGCATCGGTCAACACCGCGCGGATCGCCTTGACCAGGACGCGCAGCGCGGGGCGAGGGGCGCCCGTGCGGGTGACGAGTGTCGATGCGCGGCGGCGCGGCGAGAGGCGCGCGCGATGCAGGGCCTCGCACACATAGATGTTGCCCAGCCCGGCGATGATGCGCTGGTCTGACAGCGCGGCCTTCAGCGTTGTCTTGCGTCCGCGGAGCGCAGCGGCCAGCGAACGCGCGTCGAATGACGCTTCGAGCGGTTCGGCCCCGAGTGCGCCAAGCACCGGATCGCTCGTCACATCGCCCGCGAGCAACCGCATGACGCCAAAGCGTCTGGGGTCGTTGTAGACGACGGCCTTGCCAGAGGACATCTGGAAGATGACGTGATCGTGCGTGTCGAGCTGCCCGACCGGTCCCTTCGACACCGCAAACGATCCCGACATCCCGAGATGCATGACGAGAATCTCTCCCGATGACAGCTCGACGACGAGGTATTTCGCCCGTCGTCCCAACGCGCGGACCGTCTGGCCCTCGAGCCGGGCAGCGAAGTCGCTGGGCAGCGGAGAGCGCAGGTCGCCACGGCGAACGAGGACGGTCTCGAAGCGCGCCGCTTCCATGGCGGCGCGGAGTTGACGGCGAGTGAGTTCGACCTCAGGAAGCTCAGGCATCTGGCAACAATCAGAGTCGTTGAGCAGCAAGCCCGGGGTCCGGCTGAAGCCGGACGCTACAACCCGGCGCGATACGGTCGCATGGTTCGCGCATCGATATCGAGCTCGCACACGCCGGCGAGCGCATTCCGCCGAATCCACTTATCGATATCCTCCATGTACCCACGGTCCTCGGGGTCGAGGCAGTGATAGCCCTCCGGCACCCACGCGCTGTAGCCATTCAGCGTAGGAATGGAATACTTCATCGCGATGAAGAACGCATCGAGGCTGTAAAGGGTCCACTTGTGATCGGACCGTGACGCGTACTCCGGCGAGGCACGCTTGACGAAGAATGCCGTGCAGGACGAGTCGACGTCAATCGGCGCCGACACCCAGCGGTCGAAAATCCGGTTCGGCCGTCGATAGCTGAGCGGCTCCTGGGTGCGGCCTATCGTCAGCAGGACGAGAACGGTCGCCATCACGGCGAGGCGGTACGCCGGCTTCACGGCCGGACGCGAGACGATCCATGCGACGGCGAGCACAGCCGCCAGCTCGAACGCGTAGATGATGCGAGCCGGATCCCGTATGGATGCAAAGCCCGGAACCGGCCTGAACAACACGCGCCAGATCGAGAAGCCATCGACGCTGAGCGGGACGAAAAACACGAGCAGGGACACGGCGGCGAACCAGAGACCGTGCCAGCGCGCGGTTCTGTCACGGTTCAGCCACGGCACCCAGGCGAGCGCGGCCGCGACGGCCACGAGCACGTACGCCCGCATCGTCTCGGAAAAATGATTGTCGCGCAGGAAACCTGCGACGGTTCGCCACCGCGCGGAGTCTTTCCGTATGAGCGCTCTCGCCAGGTCTTCTTCTGAAAACGACCCGAATTGTGAATACGGCTCCAGGTAGATCCAGAGGAACGTGGCGGCGCCAGCCAGGGCACCGAGGGTCACCGCCGCGAACCAGCGGTCGGCGAACTCGACCGGCGTCACGACGCGAATGCCACCGCGCAGGACGACGAACGCAAGGAAGCCCGTCAGTCCAATCAAGGCTGGCCGCCGCCAGTTGTGCGAGGCGACACGCTGACCAGAGATGAAGAACTCGCCACCTCCGGACATGAAGATCAGGAGGGCCCACGCGAGTGCCACAATCGCCACGACGGCCGCAATCCGCCGCCACCTCGGGCTGCGCGCCGGCCACACCATGCCGCCCATACTCCATCCCGACCAGCCGCGCTCAATGGCGATGTAAGCGACAAAGAAAAGCGCCGCAAAGAAGCCGGTGAACTGAGCCGTGTAGAAGTCCTGAACGAACAGGAGCAACGCCATGAAGGCGCCGAGGAATGCAAGCGCCAGCCTCGGCCATCCATGCCGCATTCGATAGGAGTGGGCGAGGATCAGCAGGATGATCGGAACCAGGAAGATCGACGCTCGCTGCGACCAGGCGTTCAGTGCGCCGTTCACCACGTTGCCTGACGTAGTAAAGAACGCGGCCAGCAGCAACGACTCGATGAAGCTCAGTCGAAAATGGATGCGGAGCAGTGCGTAGAGCGACACCGCGCCGGCGACCATCACCGTAAACAGCGTCAGGTTATAGGCCTGAAACGGATGGAAGAGTGCGCGGAACGGCAGGTAGACCGGCGCATATTGAACGAGGCCATGTGAGTAGCCGAGCGTCTTCGGTGCCGGAAAGAACATCAGCGGCGATGAGGGATCGTTCAGCCGCGTGATGCTCAGCGCCCAGTGTTCGAGCAGGGAATTGACGAAGTACGGGTCCATCCAGTCGCCCATTCCGCTGGTCCAGAACTCGCCGCGAAAGATCTGAAAGACCGTCGAGAAGTAAGCGAAGGAGAGGCCCAGCACCGCCAGCGCGCGGACGAGCCCGCTGGTGCGGCTGGAAGATAGTCGCACACGTCGATTCTGCCTCAGATCGTGTGGCGCGGGCGATTGCTCGCATATGACGAGAGCTCGCAACTCCCAAAATCGCCAACTCCCAACTCCCAAAATGGCACACGGGGGGAGTGATACGATGCGGCCGGATCTCGCGTCCAAGGAGCGTGAATGGGACTCCTCACCATCAGAGCCGCCGCCGAACGCGTCGGGGTCGGCTATTCCACCTTCAAGCGCTGGGTTCTGGCCGGCCGCGTGCGAACGACGCGTACCCAAGGTGGTCACCATCGCGTGTCCGAAGCCGAGCTCGACCGTCTTGCAGCGCGACACGGTCCTGACGTCAGGCGAAGGGCAAAACAGGCAGACGTCGACGAGTCGCTGAGCGGGCTCAGCGCGCGCAACCGTCTGCATGGATTCGTGGATGAAGTGCGAGTCGACGGGTTGCTCGCGCAAGTGCGCCTGCGGGTCGGCGATCAGACGCTCACCGCCGTAATCACCGCCGATGCGGTCCGGGCACTGAAGCTGCGTCGGGGTGACGACGCGATGGCGATCATCAAATCGACAGAGGTGATGATCGCGAGGTCCGGCGTGCAGGGCAGGACGCTGACACGCCGCAACAAGTGATGTCGCTGCGCAAGTGCGCAAGTGCGCGGGTGCGCAAGTGCGCAAGTGCGCGGGTGCGCAAGTGCGCCTGTGCACCGCTGTCAACGCCGATAGGCAGCGGCCTTCTCTGACTTGCCCCACGCAGCGACAACTCGAACAGACGACCAGGGCTGGTGCGGGCTTCGTCCACGCCTGTCGAATTCATGTCGTCCAATTCACCATCCCCTTGGGGTGGGCCGTCATGGAATTGGAGCTCTTTTGACATCGGCGCCGGAAACAGAATCGAAGAGTGGCCACGACGGATTTCGGAACCGGTAAACCTATCTTATCGGGACGAAGACCGGTACCCACACAGGATCGGCTCGTCCACCAAGACCCTCCCGCACAACGGGCTGGGTGAAGTCGACCCGGCAGCCTTTGCCGCGCTGGTCAGCGCGGTGCAAATCCAAAGGCCGTCGGACTGCGTAGCGAATCCCATGGGCGGTACCGCGAAGCTGAAGAACCCGCAAGTTGGCCTGGCGTTTGATCTGCAACGTCCCGACTCTCACGCGCTCGAGCTTCCCAGACCACCGGTATCTCGCCGAAACCCGTTCGCTCAGAACGAACGGTTCAGCGAGTTTTCCGTCACGACGTTCGACGGCACGAAGGTCACGGTGTAGCTATGAGCAGGATTATCCGATTCACTGGAGTGACGCTCGCGCTCGCATTCGTTTCGATCGCCGCGGTGCAACAAGGGGCTCCGCCGCCCCCGACATCGCCAGCCAACGGCTACGACGTCCACGTCACGGCGCCGCACGTGGTCGATGGTGTACCGATGGGTCCGTATCACCACTACTGCAAGGTACTGAACGCAGATCCGGTGATCCAATGCCTCGTCTTCGCTTCAACCGCTCCGGATGCAAGGCTCGAACAGATCGAATACGTTATCGCGAAGTCGATCACCCGTACGGGCGCGGTGTCGTTGAAGGACTGGAACCGAAACTGGCACGATCACCGGCAGGAAATCAGCACGGGCCGCGCGCAGGTGCACGGGCTGCCGCCCGAACAGGCGAAGCAGGTGGCCGATCTGATGGCGACAGCCGACGGCATCATCTTTCACCTCTGGTCGCACGACGAGAAGGTGCCAGGCGGCAAGGTGTCGATCGCTCAATCGGTCGGACACCTGCACTTGTCGTCCGGAGGAGTTCCAGGCAGGCGCGAAGGAAATGCCGTTGCCGAAGTAGAGGAGAGAGAGTGGACTGCTCCATCCTTCCGGTCGAATCGATCGATGCCGCAGCCATCGCGACGCTGCACGCCGAGAGCTGGCGGACTGCGTATCGCGGCCTGGTGCCGGATGCGTTTCTCGACGGACCGGTCGTCGAGGATCGCATGCATCTGTGGCGCAAGCGCCTGAACGGCTTCGCATCGAATCGCCAGCTCGTCCTCAAAGCGGTGTTGGAGGGCGAGCTGATCGGGTTCGTCTGCGTGCGGCTCGACGACGACCCGGCCTACGGACCGCGGCTGGACAACCTTCACGTGAAGCCGGCGCTCAAGGGCACCGGCATCGGGTCGCAGCTGTTCCGCGCAGCGCACGACTGGGTCGGCCGAGCGGCGCCGGGACAGCCCATGCATCTGTGGGTCATCGAGGGGAACTGGCTCGCCCGGCGGTTCTACGACCGCCAGGGTGGGGTCGTCGCAGAGCGGCGCACGCTCGAACTGGTTCCCGGCATCCTGGTGCCGGAACTGCGATACGTGTGGCCGCCTGCATCGGTGTAATCGAGGAATCCAATGCTGTCTTTCGTGCTCGTCGCGATGCTGGCCGGTCCGTTCGGCGAACAACCAACACCTCTCGGCTCGAAGTCGGACCGTCTTATCCGCGTGTATCAGCAGGGAGTCTATTCGCGGGATCTCGTCCTGAACCTGCAGCGCGCCGTCAGCCGGCTGCTCGACGGGAGCGGGATCGCTCTCGCGTTCATCGACTGCGAGGGGCAGCCAATCTGCAACGAGGGGCTTCGCCGGGACGAGCTCGTGCTCAGGCTCGTGTCCGGCCAGCATCCGACCGATTCCACCACGTGTGGAATGGCCTTTCGCGGGACGCCGGGCCGGCCGGGTGTTCTGATGTCCGTCTATCGTGGCTGCGTCGTCAACATGTCGAAGCAATTGCGGGGGCTGGCCTTGAGCCGCAGGGGATCGACGGTCCTCCTGGAGCTGACCGAGGCTGACATGCTGGCGCCGATCGTCATCCATGAAGTCGTGCACCTGCTGCTGCCGGGCGAAGCTCACGGCCTGGGCATCTGGCAGGCGGTGCTTGCGAGCCGACGACTGGGAACGCCTCGGGAATGGAGAGTTGAAGCTGGGTGCGGAGCTCACCTCGCGTCTGCGCGCCGTGTTCTCGGGTCAGGCGCCGGCAACCCACGAGGGCGGGCGGTGATGTGCATCGACGGATCAGAACTCGACCCGTTGGGACGTATCGTGACGGCTTTCACGTGTCACGAATCATCACGACAACTGTGGGGTGTGAGGGATCGAGGTTTCTACGGCGCGCGAGGACTCTACGCGCGCCCGGCGCGCATCGCGTGTCTGACGGCTTACGTAGTCGTGCAACAGCGCGCGCAGCTCCCGCTGTGCGGCAGGCGGATTGAACGTGTGTCCCGCGTCGTCGACGATCTCGTGCTGGATGAGATCGCGAACCTGCCGGCGCCGGAGCGCGGCCTTGGCGTGGAGCTGAAAGTACTCGAGACCGCCGTCTCCGCGGCTGAATACGAAGAAACAAGGAATGCCACGCGCGCCGATCGCGGTCAGGTCACGCGCCAACCCATCTACCAATTGAGCCCCGAAGGCGGCAACGATGAGGCCCTTCATCTTCTTCACCGCGTACAAGGCCGCCAGCCGGAAGAAGCTACGGTAGGCCGATTGGCCCCGGAGGGCGCGTTTCCAGCGGGCCGAGTCGCGCAACCCCGTCCGGTAGGTTTCGATCTGCTGATAGTCGTTCCAGGTGTGAGTTCTCGTCATGCCATCGCGCAGGTACAGGGGCGGATTGATCGACATGATGGCGTCGACGGCCAGGCCTTCGCGTGCTGCCTGAAACGCGTGCCACCCTCCCGAGCACAGGCCAGCCACGATCACGCGCCGGCCGGGCGCCTGGGTCCTGATGAACGCAATCGCCTCCCGCGCGTCATCGAGCGCGTGAGCCGGATACGGCACGTTTTCCGCCGATCCCGCGGGCGCCTCGCTGTCGCCGATGCCGCCCAGGTCGTATCGAAGCACCACGTGACCCTGTTCGGCCCACTCACGTGCCAGCGGAACAAAGAGTCGATGCGGACCGACACGCGTCTGGAAACCGGTATTGAGGAGGAGGATGGCAGGTGCGGCGCTGTCGGCGCCGTTCGCGACGCTGAGCATCCCGAAGAGTCGGCGATCGGGACCGAAGCGAACCGCGCGTTCGTGGTAGCCGGAGCCATGCACGAACGCTGAACTGTCGGCGGCAACGTCCTCACCCTGAGCGCTTCGCCCGCAACCCGTCGCCCAGCCTTCGAGCCAGCCCGCAATGACGTTCCGTGCGTCATCGGGAACCGCGAACGACGGGCCAGGGTCGAGCATCTTCGCCGTGCCCTGCGGTCGAACGGATGTGACGCAGGATCCGAGTTTCCGCAAGCGCTCTTCTATCAAGGGATCGGCAGGACGATCGTCGTGCTCGACCAGAAGGACTTGTGGCGCCGGTGCGATCGGCAGCGTGTCGAGATTCAATTGCTCCAGCGCCGAGGCGACCGGACCCGGGAGCACATGGCCGGCAAGGAGGATGTCGGAGCCATGCTCCTTCCTGGTGACGTAGTTCTCGGTGGTCAGTCGCGCAAAGGCCTTGAGCTCGCGAACGTAGGCTCGGCCAGACCGGAAGGGACTCCACAGCACCAGACGATCGACGCCACCGATCGCGGCTGCCGCCTGAAGTGCCAGGCTGGCGCCGATGCGCAAGCCGACGAGCGCAACCTCCCTCGAGCCTGTGAGTTCGCGCGCTTCATCGACCACGCGTTCGATGTTCCTGAGCCAGGCGTCTACGCGGTCGGGTTCCGTGAGGTCGCCTGCGGAATCTCCTGTGCTCTCGTAGTCGAAACGAAATACGTCAAAACCACTTTGGGCAAGCTGCTCGGCAAGCTTCCGCCAGACACGGAACGCTCCGACGAATTCTCCGAAGAGTGCCGGGCACAACACCACGGCGGCGCCACGCCGCGAATCCGGCCGTGCCGGGTGGTGCCATGCGAAGAGGTAATGGCCATCCTGCGCGATGAAAAGCGGTTGCGCCGCCGGCGTCTCGGCGCCTGCGCCGTGCTCGGTCAGCATGCGGCCTCTGCTCGAACGACAGAGAGAATCGGCAGCGGGGCCCGTGCCGTTGACCGCGACAACGCAGCCATGGAGTGGCTGGCCGGCATTCTCCGCACGTAGAAACAGACGCTTCTGTTCGCCCGGCTCGAGGTGAAAGAAGTTATCGTCGGGAACGAAGCCGTCGGCCTCGATGGCAACGGCGTGCGCAAATCTGTCGGTCTCGAGCGTGACCGCGTACCCACCTGCGATCGCCTCAGCGCGCGCAACGAGCCCCAGCGCGTCGTCGCGCATCGTGGGCAGGCCGCAGGGAAAACCATGTGCCGACGCGATGATGTTGCCGGTCGCGCGATCGCGGAGCGTCGCCGCCACGACGTCATGCTGGGGCGGTCCAAAGCGATACGCGTAAGTCAGGTCGACGAAACCCTCGAACAACGCGTCGGCGTGTATCGAACTGGCGCCGCGTGCAGGGATGGTCACGGGTGTCGACGTTCCGGCAGTGCGGCGGCGACCTTCCCGGTACAACGTGACGTGCAACTCGGCTTCTATAGGCTCGCTCGTGTCGTTCAGGGCATGCAACTGCAGGCCGTTGAGCCCCTCGTCGAGGGCGAGGAGCGCGACCGGTGCGAACGCGCGCTTGAGATACCAGTAAGCTGGCTTGGGACGTCCCGTCGAATCCACGACACCCCAGCCCGCACCAGGCGTGAGATCGCGGGCGAACCAGACGAGCCCCCCGCGACACGAAGACCCGGGCCGCCGCCATTCGGCGAACGTCCGCAGCATGGCTTCGCCAGTGGCCACACGTCCAAACGCGAGGTATCTTTCCGGATCGCGCGCGCGCAACTCGTTGGGCTCCACGCCGAAGAGCAGGCGCACGTAGTGGTCGCGCACATCCTCGAAGTCCCACCCCGACCCCGCGTCGCGAGGAACGCCGGCTTTCCAGCGTGGGTGATGGCCTGGTGTGACTCCCTCGTCCCGCAGGCGATCCGTCATCGTGGCATCGGGAACGTTCGAAAAGGCGAGGCACTCGGCCGCAAAGCGCACGTCCGCGCGGCGCGCATCTTCGAACGGCCTCAGGTAGGCGCCGACACCGTAGTAATGAGACACGCCACGATCCGTGTGGAACGGGAACAACCCGCCCGACGGTGTCGATCGCACCCACGCCGCGTCAGGTACGAACGATCTGACGAGTGCAGGCAGCACGTCTTCAAATAGTGGATTCTTCCAGCGCTCGGCGGGCAATCCAAGCATCGCAGCCTGCTGCTCGATTTCGCTGCTGCCGCAGAACACCGCTATCGACGGCCTTCCCTGGATGCGCCGAAGCAGCTGCCGCGCCTCGTCTTTCACCGCATGCAGGAACGACTCGTCCGACGACGGGTAGTCCATGTTGGCGAACATGAAGTCCTGCCAGAGGAGAATGCCGAGCTCATCACAGAGATCGTGGAAGGCGTCGGTCTCGTAGACCATCGTTCCGCCGACGCGCAGCATGTTCATGCCGGCGTCTCTCAAGCGTTCGAGCGCGACGCGATAGTCTTCGGCGCCAGCATCGAGCCGAGCCAGATCGAGCGGAGTCCAGCAGGCGCCGCGACAGAACACCGGGAGGCCGTTCACGACGAGGCCGAAACCCTGGCCATCTGCGTCACGATCGATTTCAAGCGTCCGGAAGCCGACAGGTCCGAGATCGAAGCTGATCTCGCTGTCATCCAAGTCGAGCGACAACCGGACCGGGTAGAGCGGTTGAAGACCGTGCGTGTGCGGCCACCATCGCTCGGCGTTGGGAATTCGAACGGTCGCCTGAATCGCGACCCGTCCGTCAGCCATCTGTTGACGCGTGACCGGGCTGCTCGACTCACCCACGTGCATCGTTCCGGACTGAGGAATCGCCGCGGCACCGGTCAGGTGAATCGAAGCTCGAACAATCCCGTCGTCGCCTTCAAGTGCAGTGCGGATGTCCGTCTCTTCGATGCGAAGCGGGCACGCGTGCTCGAGCAGGACTGGACGCCAGGGCCCGACTGGCGCCACTGGCGGACACCAGCCTGGAGCGCGGCCGAGCAGCGCCGTGCGGTGCCAGCGAAGCTGCTGATGCGCGACCAGGCGCGTGCGCCATTTGGGCCTCGGGCGCCGGGCGGCGAGGAGCGGAGCGAGCGCGCGGAAGCGAATGAACAGCTCGTTGCCGGCGGCGAGCACGCCGCTCGCGTCAACGGCGTTCGCTGTGAACATGTTTTCCGACGACAGGATGTGCTGTACCGTTGAGCCACACGTCGGCGATCGTGGCGAGGCCCTCGAAGTGAAGCCGCGGGTGGGGATCAGCGGCGGGCGAAGTGAAACGGCAGCGATACCACCACTCTTCCGTATCGAAATCTCGCGGTCGGTCGAGGTCCCACTTGCCGGCAGCGCGGAGCGCCGCAGCCACCGGCATCGGCCCTTCGCAGGGAATCCAGTCCAGGGCGAGTGTCTCGAGATCCGCCGGCGTCTGCGCACGGTCGGGCGTCGTGGTGGCGAGCGCCCACACGCCACCCACAGGTCGGGCAGTTCCGGAACCGATCAATCGAGCACGGGCCATCGCTAGTCTCTGTCAGCGTCGAGTTTGTGGCTCAAGAACAGTAGCGAGCCGTCAGGGTGGTCATCGTCTCGTCCCACGCCGCGGCCATCGTGTCCAGCATCGGCGCCGGATCCAACGGCTTGCGCGTGTTGACGGCGCGCGCCGTCTTGAACTGCAGCGCCTTGGCGGTCGTGGCAATCACCTGGCAGCCTTCTGCAGCGCGCTCGAGCCCGCCCTCACCACGGCCTTCGAGCCAGCGGAGGTAGGCGCCGGCGAGCTCGAATGCGGCGCCGCACTGCCGCAGCGTGGCGAAGGCGTAGTTGTGAAAGAACGAGAGCGGTTCGCCGCCGAGCCACGCCAGATCCCCAGGAAATCGCGCGGCGTATCGCCGGAATGGGTTCGTCGCGGGCCGTTGTGCGAGGTGCGCGCGAAGCAGCGCGAGCGAGCCGTCTACCAGCGCACGATCGGTGCGCGGTGGCTGGTTGCCGATCTTGGCAACTTCGACGTACGGCGTCAGGTACTCGGGATCGGTGAGATGGCCCTCGAGACGGAAGACACCGGCGAAGTCGTCGCCGGCAAGCTCGTAGTAGCCGGCGTTGTGGAAGTAGCCGAGCCGCCGTTCCTCGAGATCGAGCGCCTGGATCGCGATCGATGTCTTGACGTGCTGCCTGCGATAGGACGTGCCGGCCGTGTCCGGCAGATAATACGCGTCCACTTCGACGATCGAGGGGCGCCCCTGGGCGAGCTGATCGGCAACGTGGGCCTGCAGGGATCGCCACACGTTCAATTCGAATACCTTCACACCGTAGAGCGAGTCGAGATCGGCCAGGGGGAACTTGAAAAAGGTCCACTGGTCGCCTTCGACATCCACGGCGAGCGCAAACGGCAGCGCCGCCAGCGGATCGGCGCCAGCCGAGTGAAGGAGCTCGACCCAGAGATCCACGTAGCAGTTCGATTCGGGCCACGCCCGGTCGACACTGTGCAGCGGATGACGCCCGTAGGCGGCCGGATCGAGATCCCAGAGACGAAGCTTCACAGACCCAGCGCCTCTCGAACAGACGACGACCACGTGTTGCGATGGAACCCGTGCCGGCGATAGAGCGCGAGAGCGGTCCGCTCGAGTCCGAACCCAACACACGCGGTGTGCGCCACTGCCCCGTCGGCGGTGTTGATGCCGAAGATGTGTCCGAAGTGATCCTGGTGATAGTTGAGCGAGATGATCGCGGTCGGCCGTTCCTCGCTCCCCACGGGGGCGACGATCTCGAGCTTGAGACGCTGGTCGCGCTGGCTGATTTCGAGCATCTTTCCGCCGCGGCCAAAGAAGGGATCGGAGGCCACAACCGTCTGCGCATCGAGGCCGAGCGCTACGGTCACCTCTTCCGCGCGGCCAATCCATTTCTGCCGCCACGCCATCACAGATTCCGGATCGGTGGCGCGAATGTACTCGTGCATCCGGAACATCTGCATCCGCCCGGCGTCGTCCGACGGCTCGTGGCGGAAGCAATAGGACATGACGTCGACGAGCCGGCCGCCCGCTGGAAGCGTGCCGGCAAGAACCGGGTACACGGGATAACACGCCGCGGGCGTCAGCACCACGGACGCAGGCGGGAGCCCTGCGCTCCAATCGCGTCCGCTCTCCACTGCGTGCAGGAGATCGAGATGTGCGCGCTCATTGCCCGCGAAGCTGTGGATCGAGCCCGCGAGTTGCGGGAACGACTTCAGGTAGCCGCTCTTCTCGAAGTGCGCGCGGTTGATGATCGGAGGAAAGCGCATCACTTCGGGCTGGTCGCCGGCGCCGCGCGCCGTGACCATCCGGTCCACCCGCTCGATGGTGTCTTCGAATTCGACGCTGCGGCCGTAGACGCCGGGCACGCCGCTCGGAATCAGCAGGCCGTGACGCACCAGCTCGTCCCGGAACCCGGTGCGGACCATCTCTTCGGTCGTGGACACGTCAGTCCTCCTTGTGTACCAAGAGCATTGCGGCGTTCGCCGCGAACACGCGATCGTTGCTGATCATGAGCGCGGCACTGTGCGCGTCGCGGAGGTGACGGCCGACTGTGTACGGCGAGTCGTAACGATAGCCGCTGACGCCGCAGATCCCCAGCGCGCGGCCGACGATCTCGGGTGCCATTGCGGCGGTCGAGGCCTTGAGGTTGTTCATGCGGATCGCGAAGGCAAGCCCGGCAAGCACCTCGGGATCGTCCTGATTGCGTTCGTAGTCGGCGAGTCCCTCGTGCACCGTCGCCCGCATCGTTCCGAGCGCGGCAACCGTCTCGGCGAGCCGCAGCGCGCCCGGCGGCGTGGTGCCCGGAGCGCGGCGCGCCTCGGCGCGAACAAAGGCCCGGGCGCGGCCGACCGCATCGCTGGTCAATCCCAGCCACAGCGAGGTCCACAGCACGTGCGAAGTCGGGAGCATGGTCTGGCTGGCGATATCGGCGAACGGGACAGGAAGGATTTGCTCGACGTCGCCGGTGGTCTCCAGAGTGAACCCCAGGCTCCGCGTCCCGCGCATGCCGAGCGTGTCCCAGACGCCAACCGGCGAGAGCTGGCTGTCGGCCTTGCGCACGAGGACCAGCACCTGGTCGCCCGGGGCCGCATCCGTATCGCGCCGGGCGGTCATGAGGATGTCGTCCGCCTCGGCTCCATACGAGATGACAGGCGCCTGCTTCTTGATCCTGAAGCGATGGCCGTCGCGCTCGACCGCGCACGCACTGCGGCGAAGGTCGCCGCCGACGCCAATCTCTGACGTGGCCGACGCGATCAGCCACTCGCGCTCGGCGAGCTCGGCCAGATAGCGGCGGAAGAAAGGCACTGACAGGCCGTGACGCACCAGACACGCGACCTCAATCTGGTGCATGGCGTAAATCATCGCCGTCGACGAGCAGTATCGTCCGAGCGTCTCGCAGACCGCGCCGATCTCCGCGATCGTCGCGCCTCGGCCTCCCAGCTCGCGGGGAACCAGCGCGCCAAGCATGCGCTCCCCGCGCAGCGCGGCGATGGACTCGTACGGAAAACGCGCCTCGCGGTCCACCGCCTCGGCGCGTGGTCCCGCCACGTCGGCGCCGATGCGCCGGACCACCTCCTGCAGATCGCTCGCGACCGTCAGCCCGCTCATGCGCTCGCCCCGTGGAGCTCGCTGAGGCACGCGCGAATCGCCGCAATGCTCGCGAACGTCCGCCGATGCAGCATCCGCTCGGGGAATTCGACTTCGAAGTGCTCTTCGAGCGCGAGCATCAACGTGACACTGGCGTGCGAGCTCAGGCCAGCCTGGAACAGATCGCTTTGATCGCTCAGCTTGGTTACATCCTCGGCCAGGCGCCCATGCTCCCGGAGAATGGTGCGGATTGCTTCGGTCGTGTCGATCGACATATCAGGACTCCCGGTTACTCGTACGCGCGACCACCTGGGCCACCACGACTGCAGTCGCGCAACCTGCGTCATGGCTCATGCTGAGCGCCAGCGATTCGATGCCCTGGCGAGCGGCCAGCGCCGCCGCCTCCCCGTGAAGAACGACATCGCACCAGCCAGAGGCGTGACGGCGCACCTCGATCGACCGCCAGTCAATCGCCGTCGTGTCGGGCCGGAGCGCCTTGAGCGTCGCTTCCTTGGCGGCGAAACGCGCCGCAAAACGCTCCGCAGCGACGCGTCCGGTCGCGGTACGACAGTACGCAGCCTCACCAGGCGTGAAGACGCGACGTACATAGCGCTCCCCGAAACGCTCGAGCGAGCAAGAGACTTCATTGACGCTGACGACATCGACCCCGACGTACATCCGATCCCTCACTTGGGAAGTCGATGTTCGCGGAGTGCAATCAGGCTGCCGAATCGCGGCTCAGTTTCAGAGTTGTAAGTGCTTTGAGAGCTATGGCTTGCGGATATCTGGTTGCCGGCAAACTCCGACAATCTGCTTTCGGCCAGAGTTTTGTCAGGAGAGGACAGGGATGGAGGAGACGGAGGAGACGGAGGTAACGGAACGGGTTCGAAAAACGGAGACACGGAGACACGGAGGCATGAGGCAACTAAGTGGGTACGCCGATGCCGCCGCGCGCGCGCGGCGGGCGATCGGCTGATACCCCGGGACCACAAGTCACGGCTGCGCATCTGGTGACTTGTGATCCCGGGGTATCAGCCGATCGCACGGCCCGGCCGATGGCCGGGCCGGTCATCGGCCGGAGAGCAAGGCGCGTATTCCCCATGCGTCTCCGTGCCTCCGTGTCTCCGTTTTTGAAGCTTGTTCCGTTTCCCTCCGTCCCCTCCGTCCCCTCGCGCGTCAGCGCTCCAGGATCCAGGTGACGAGGCGGTCGTCCGGCACCAGCCCGGTGGCAGGCATCGAGAAGCTCAGACCTTCGAGGCGTTCCCGGAGACCGCGCTCGATTCCACCGAAGGAGACGAGAAGCGGGAGAATCAGCACGCGGCGTCCCTCGGTTATACGCTTCTGCACGATTTCGCGCAGATCTGCAGTCGCCTTGTCCCGGATTGGCTTCGGCGCATCGTCACGCAGCGTCATGTAGTCGACCGAGGCGAACGTTCCCGACAACTTGACTCGTTCGGCGATCGAGCTCATGTCCTTCAGCCACATCTGATTCTCAGCGTCCTTCGTCGGCCCGTGCGCGACGATCACGATGGATTCTTCTGCGGCGTTCTTGCTGATGGACGACGCGCGGCTCGTCAGGATTTCGGCGACGACGGGATGATCGTTGAGCGCGGGCGTCATGCGAATCGGCAGAGTTGTGGTCACCGGCGACGTCGGATCCGGAGACCCAGCGGCGTGACCGCCGTGCGCATCGTGGCCGCCGGCGCCGTGCGAAGCCTCCGGCGTCGAATGACTCATCTTCGCAAACAGCGCCAGCTCCGGCGGCGCCTCCATGCGCTGACCGAGCAGATACTCCGTCGACGTGATGACGGAGCTCCAGGACGACACGAAGAGCGGGACGGCGACGATGTCGGTGACGCCACGGGCCTTCAGTCGATCGACGGCCGATTGAATGTTCGCGCGCGTCGCCATGCCGAACGCGACTTCGGTCGGCTTCGTGCGGTCGACGGACTGTGCGAGTTTCGTCACCTGCGCATTCCAATCGGGGTTGCCGCCATGCGCCAGCAGCAGCACGCCTTGTTGCTGTGCGTACGAGGTGCCGCTGGAAAACGTGGCGAGCACGAGCAAAGTGAGACCGATGCGAGTTTTCAGCATGAATAGATGTGTGCGGATAAGCGGACTCGATCTAATAGTGAGACTTGTCTCACTTTCGAATCGCCAGTATACGTCAGCACGTCCGCACGTCCGCACGTCTAATTGTCCGCCCGCACGGCTTCCAGGGGATTGACGCGGGTGGCTGCCAGCGCCGGAATCCAGCTCGCCAGGATGGCGACGACGGCAATGGTGAGCGCGGACGCGACGAAGACGATCGGATCGAGTGCGCTCACTTCATAGAGGAAGGATTGCAACGTACGAGTCAAGGCCCAGGCACCCGCCAGGCCGATCGTCACGCCCGCTGCGGCGAGGCGGCCGCCGTCGCCGACGATCAACCCGAGCACGGCGGTCGAGGGCGCGCCGAGCGCCATGCGGATGCCCATCTCGCGCGTGCGGCGCGTGACCGAATAGCTGAGCACGCCGTAGATCCCCACAGCCGCGAGCACGAGCGCCAGCAGTGCGAACGAGGCGATCAGCATGAGCCCGAAGCGCTCGTGTGCGACGCCGGCACCGGTCACGTCGGTCAGCAGCCGCGGACGGAAGACCACGAGGGCCGGATCGATCGCGGCCACCTCACGGCGGATGTCATCGAGCAGTGTTGCGGACGCGCGATCGGTCGACACGACCTGCGTGAGGGCCCAGTTGCGGTTGCCGGCAAACTGTCGATGCGAATGGTAGACGATGGGCCGGACGACGCCTCGAGCAGTTGCAGCGACATCACCCACGACACCGATGATCTCCAGCCGATCGTCGTTGACGGTCAGGTACTGGCCAACGGCCTCGTCCGCGCCGAACAGCTCGCGCGCCAGGCCCTGGCTGATAATCACGCGTCTCGGCGCGCGATCGTCATCCGTGTCGGTGAACGTGCGACCGCGCAACAGCGGGATGCGGAGCGCGTCGAAGTACGCGCCTTCGATGACCCGCTGATCGGCACCGCCGCCCGTCCCGGGCGGTGCATCGGCGCGGTTTGTCCCCCACGAGTGGTAGGCGCCGGTTACCGGCAGCCGTGACACGGCGCCGGCGGCACGGATTCCGGGAATGGTTGCGACACGGGTCGTGAGCTCGCGATGGAACGTCGCGCGGCGTGCCGGGTCCTGGTAGCGGCCCTGCGGCAGGTGTACTTCGAACGTCATCACATTGCGGGTGGTCACGCCCAGCGAGACAGCACGCAGGCGATGGAAACTCCGCATCAACAGGCCTGCGCCGATCAGCAGTATCAAGGCAAGCGCAATCTGAGAAATCACCAGCACGTTCCGCGAGCGTGTCTGACGGCGGCTGCCGGTGCCACTCCTGCCCGACTCGCGCAACGCGCCCTCGATGTTGGGACGCGTGAACTGCAAAGCGGGCGCAACGCCGAACCCAATCGCTGAGAGCAGCACCACGATGAAGCTGAAAGCGAGCATCGTCGAGTCGAGTCCGAACCCGTCAGTACGGATGACGCTGTCGGGCGCGACCGCGAGCAGGGCGCGTGTGATGAACTGCGCCAGCAGCACGCCAGCGAGGCCGCCGCCGAGTGACAGTATCAGGCTCTCGATCAGGAGCTGCCTGGCCTGCCGCCAGCGCGAACAGCCGAGCGCCGCGCGGATCGCCATCTCCGTTTCACGCGGAGCGCCGCGAGCCAGACACAGGCTCGCCACGTTGACACACGCGATGACCAGCAGCAGCACGACGGCGCCGAGAAGGATCCACAGAAGGAGCCTGGCGTTGCCGAGCGTGTCTTCCTGGAGCGGAGCGACGTACGCAGTCCGACGCTGTTCGCGCCCGAACGTCCAGGGCAGCGCCGCTGTCAGCGTATCGAGCTCGGTGCGCGCCTGCGCGAGCGTGACACCTGGACGCAGGCGTCCGATGGCGCTCAGGTAATGGTTGCCCCATGAGTTTCCGCGTTCGTTCGGCACCAGACCTGTCGGTGTCCACACGCCGACTCCCGGTGCAAGCGGATCGTCAAAGCCATCAGGCAACACGCCGATGACCGTGAAGACGATGCCGTTGAGTGACAGCGGACGTCCGGCAACGTCGGGTGCGGCATCGAGGTAGGTACGCCAGATACGTTCGCTCACGACAGCAACCCGGGCGTCCCCACGTTCCTCACTGCGCTCGAACACGCGGCCGAGCACGGGCCTGGCCCGCAGCACGCCAAAATAGTCCGCGCTCACGCGCAACACCTGCACGCGCTCGGGCTGCGCCAGATCGGTGAGATCCGCACCCTCGGGCGCGTAGGTGTAGAGGAAGCCGAGATCGACCGATCGGCTCTGTTCGCGCAACGCGACCAATGCCGGCGCAGGCCAGAAGCCGCCGTTGTACGACAGGTCAAGATAGACGCGCACGAGCCGCTCAGGCTGGTCGTACGGGAGCGGTTGGAGCACGACCGCGTTCAGGACGCTGAATACGGCCGTGTTGGCGCCGATACCCAGCGCAAGGGTCGCGATCACAATGGCCGCGAACCGCTTCGCCCCGGCAATCGAGCGCAACGCGTATCTGACGTCCTGCTTCCAACCGTCCAAACACCACCTCCCTGCTCGAACGATGCTTGGACGGTAGTCAGGCCAAATATGGTTGCCAGAGGTGCGCAACACCGCAACCCCAACGATTGTGGTGAGGGCCCCAATTCCTATTCGGGATGATTTCCTGTGTTCAAATGTGCAGGCCGCGCATCTTTGTGTGAGAAAATATTCGCGCACCCCACACAAGGCGGACCGTGTCCCGCCCCTGAATAGAGCTCCCCCGAAGCGTTTTTACCTGGAGGAATGTTCGTGCGAAATCCGAGATCTGTGCTGACGTTCGTTGTAGCCGGCCTGTGTGGGCTCGCTATCGCCTGCAGTAAAGAGAGTGATGGCACACCAACCACGCCCTCGCCCGGCGGCGTCGCGTCGAACGTAACCGCGCCCGCGCTGGACGCGCCTTCCGCTGATCAGCAGCTCGACACGCTTCGTCCGACACTCGTGGTGCGCAACGCCACTTCGGATCAGCAAGGCGCCCGCACCTACGAGTTCCAGGTCTCCGACAGCGCCACGTTCGCCTCGACGGCCGCGTCGAACATCCCCGGCTTCGCGGCGACGACGAGCCAGACCGGCGTGGCGGAAGGCAGCGACGGCAAGACGCGGTGGACGCCATCGCAGGATCTGCAGCCGACAACCGTGTTCCACTGGCGCGCGCGGGCGATCCAGGGCACCTCGACAGGCCCGTGGTCGGCCACTGGCACGTTCCGCTCGAAGCTGGTGGGGTTCAATCGCGACGGCGAGCTCTACGATCCGCTCATCCACGGTGAAACCGTGGGCGAGATTGTCGGACAGGCCAACTTCATCCCGGGCACCGGTCTCCAGCTCCCGAACGGGAGCAGCCACGTGAAGTACCTGCTGCCACAGACGATCAGCAGCGGTGAGTTCTCGATGGACGTCCTCGGCCTCCGCCCGAATGCGCCTGGCGACAAGTCGAAGGTCTTCGGCATGCAGGAGGGTCAGGGCGACTTCATCACCAACGACTACCGCGTCGACATTCAGTACCGCGGCGCCAACGGCGCGCCTCCCAACGCCATTCAGTGGCGCGTGATCTACGGCGATGCCGACGATCTCGACGTCCGCTACGAACCTGATATGGCGAAGCGGTTCGCGTCGGTCCTGCTGCTGAACCCCGACACGGCGTATCACTGGAAGTTCACCTGGGGGCCAAGCATCAGGTTGGTCGTGCAGGAAGGCGGCTCTGGCGGACCCACGCTCTACGACTACGGCATGGACGCACACGATGGCGCTTACACACCGAACCCGCACTACGCCTATCTGGGCGCGCCCGTTGGCCGCAGCGGCAACGAAGCGGCGACTATTCCGGGGGCCATCTATCGCAATGTGTGGATCTCGAATAGGCCGCGGCCGGCTACGCTGGGGAGTGCTGCTCGATAGCAAGTGCGCAGGTGCGCAGGTGCGCAGGTGCGCAAGTGCGCAGGTGCGCAAGTGCGCAAGTGCTAACGTGCGCGGCGGGGGCGTTTGCTGAGCGCAATGGCGAGCTCGTGAGAGTGTTGCAGGCGCTCGGCGACGTCGGTCCATCTCGGTCTTCTGTCCAGATAGATTCCTACCCAGCCTGACGGGCCTGCGTACGGCGGAACGAAATAGCGGTCCGGCGAACGCGAAACCAAGAGGTCCTGCGTCGTGTGTGTCGCCAGACACCACACGGCGTAGCGTCCGGCGCCGTGGTGGTTAGCGGCGTCGGCGAACGTCGCGAACATCCGTTTTCCCACCCAGAAAGTCGGCTCTCCGTGCGACTGCTTTTCCCAGGCGTCCGGCAGCGAAAGGCAGAGGTCACGCAGACGATCCAGCGGTGACGACGCGGGTGAGGTCTTTCTGGCCATAGTCGATTGTGGCAGGGGCGGAGGGCGCCGTCTTGTAGGAATTTGAAGGCTGACGTTCTGCCCTCTGGCATTCGCAGGACACTTGCCGCTAGACTCCGGAGACGGCACGTCGGAGGAGTTCCCATGTCCGGTTCATCTCAGCCAGTAAGCACGAGTCCGAACGAACAGTCAGGTCCTGGTTCAGCCCCGCATCCAGACATGATCTGGATTCCCGGTGGCACCTTCGCCATGGGCTCGGACAAACACTATCCGGAGGAGCGGCCCGTTCACCGCGTGGCCGTCGATGGCTTCTGGATGGACCGGCATCCGGTGACGAACGAGCGCTTCGCACGGTTCGTTGCGGAGACGGGGCACGTGACGTTCGCAGAGATTCCGCCGAATCCAGAGGACTATCCGGGCGCGTTGCCGCACATGCTCTACGCGGGCTCGCTCGTCTTCGTTCAGCCGGCGGGTCCGGTCGACACGCGCGACTACAGCAACTGGTGGCAGTACATGAAAGGCGCCGACTGGCGTCATCCGTACGGACCCGATACCTCCAACGAGAGATTGGACAAGCACCCCGTCGTCCACGTCGCGTTCGTCGACGCGGAGGCTTTTGCGCGATGGGAAGGCAAGGAACTGCCGACCGAAGCGGAATGGGAGTTCGCGGCGCGCGGCGGCCTCGAAGGCGCGGCGTACGCCTGGGGCGACGAGTTCCTGCCTGACAACCGGTACATGGCGAACACGTGGCAGGGCGAGTTTCCCTGGCAGCAGTTCGGCAAGGATGGCTTCGAGAGCACGTCACCAGTCGCCGCATTTCCGCCGAACGGCTACGGGCTCTACGACACCATCGGCAACGTCTGGGAGTGGACGACCGACTGGTACGTGCCGAAGCACCCGCAGGAAGCGGTGAAGGCGTGCTGCATTCCGCGCAATCCGCGCGGGCCTCGCGCGGAGGAGAGCTTCGATCCCTGCCAGCCAGGGCAGATTCCGCGGAAGGTTCTGAAGGGCGGCTCACACCTGTGTGCGCCGAACTATTGCCGGCGCTACCGGCCGGCCGCACGGTTCCCTGAACCGGTGGATACGTCCACCTGCCACGTCGGCTTCCGTTGCATCGTTCGGCCGCCGGCCTCGCAGGCGTAAACGTCAGGTCTTTTCCGCTTCGGGACCCAGGACGCGCGCCATGGCGGCGGCCAGCCGCCTCCAGCGATTGGATTCGCGCGTCAGCTGCGCGCGCCCGCTCTTGGTGAGCGAGTAGAAGCGGGCCCGGCGATTATTCGTCGAGGTGCCCCACTTCGCCGAGATCCATCCCTGCGCCTCGAGGCGCTGCAGCGCCGGATACAGGGCGCCGTGCTCGACGAGCAGCTCGTTCTCCGACGATTCCTGGATCGCGCGCGCGATACCCTGCCCGTGCTGCTGCCCGAAAATCAGAGTGCGCAGGATGAGCACGTCGAGCGTGCCCTGCATCAGTGCGAGCCGCTCGTGCTCGTTTGGGGTCGACATCTGACCTGAGTATTTCGCGGCCTCGGGTGAGATGTCAACCCGAGCAGAACCGTGAGGGTGAATTCAGCGCGCGGCGGGCCGGAGCAATCCGCGTTCGATGAACGTCCTCACGGCCAGCCGCGTGGCGTCGAGGCCGTCAACGGCGCCATCGTTGCGCCACACGGCGCTCGCGAAGACATGACTCTCGCCGGCAACGGTGAGAGATCCCACAAGCCAGCTGACGCCCTGGTTGTTCGCCGTTCTCGTTGCACCCGTCTTTGAGTTCAGGCTCACGGTATCGGGCCACGTCCCCTCCAGGTTGTGGATGCCGCGAGCGTTCTGCACGGTGCCGCGCCGCTGCACCAGCGCCTCACGCACGAGACGCTGACGCTCGGCGGCAATGGGAAGCGTCCCCGCATAGAACTGCCTCAGGAACTGCACTTGCTCATCCGGCGACACGCGGAGCACGCCATTGATCCAGTAAGCGGTGATCTCGCCCGACGAGTCGGCGTTGCCGTAGTGCATCTTCGTCAGCCACTCGTGCATGCGAGCCGCACCGATCCTGGGTGCGATCCGCTGGAAGAACCAAAGAACGGACGGCCGCATCGCGCTCAGCACCGTGTGATCCTTGTCCCACTCGGGCTGATCGGGATGGCGCGTACCGTCCCAACGCTCGATCGTATCCGGCTGAATCACTCCGGTTTCGAGCGCCACCAGCGCATGCGGGATCTTGAATGTCGACGCCGGCGACAACCGCGTCGCGCAGGCTTTCGCATCACTCCTCCACGCGGTCGGTTCAGTGGACTTCTGAATCACGACGCACGAAAACACGGGCGCCTGCGCGTCGGCATTCAGGAATCCGAAGGCACAGAATGTTGCAAGAACAATGAGTGTTCTATCCATCAGAATTTGACGACAATCGACGTGAGGAATGCGACGTCGTTCTTCTTGACGGTCGGATTGGGCGGCTTCGCGGAGTAGGTATCGAGCAGTTCGATCTTCAGCTCGAGCTGTCTCACGAGCCCTGCCGCCAACCCTGCGCCGAACGTGTAGAGGGCGTCCCCAAAGTCGTCGGCATCCCACAGCGCCGAGAAGCCCTGGGTGATCGTGGCGTTCGGCGACACCTTCCACGTCAGCTGATCGCCTGCGATGATCGTGGCGCTCGTCTGCACATCCAGCCCCGGGTTCTTCTCCCACTTCACGCCGGCGCCCGCGTCGACGGCAAACGTCAGCTCCGGAGTATCGATTACTTTGTAGCCGATGCCGCCGGTCGGCGCGATCAGGTAGTCGATCTCCTTGAACTCGTCCCGCAGGTACTGCAGCTGACCGAAGAGAAATACGCGCGTTCAACGCGCGCTCGTATCGCCCCTGCATGAACAGACGATCCACCGTCGCTTCGCCGTCGGTGTCGCCGCGAAGGTAGAGCACCTGCATCTTCCAGACGTCCCGCTTCTTCGGATCGTAGGTCGCGTCGAAACTCAGATTGATGTTCGTCGTGTCGGTATTCCCGCGGTTCATCGTCAGGCCGAAGCCGGCGCTGCCGATCCACAGCCCCTTGTCCTCTTCTGGCGGGCATGGACACGGCGCCGCTGGCTGGGCCTGCGCGAGAGCTCCCAAACCAAGAACTGCGAAAGCTAAGAAGATGATCGTGCCAGTTGTCGCATTAACGCATCCCTTCGAAGCGTGCCGCTTTCAAGCACCGAACCAGACCCAAATGAACCGATTGGCTGGATTTTCGCGGGACATGCCGGCTGGCTGCCACGAGATACCGTGGCTGCCATTCGTTTCGCGGCCCCCTCGAGAGGCGCGAGTCCCGTCCCCGAGGTGCGAGCGGCTTGGAATCTGCTACAACAGCGCGTCAGGAGAATGAACATGCGTCTCATCCCACGTGCGTCAGCGGTCTCGTCCGCTCTCGCGATGACACTCGCGTGTGCACCAGCCGCACAAAACCCTCCCCAGGGATCTGCCACACCGCCAGCACCTCAGACGCAACCAGCAAGCGCTGGCGCCGCTCGGACAAGCCTCGCCGGAACGTCCTGGCAGCTCGTGAAGTTTCAGGGGAGTGATGACAAGACGTTGACGCCGGATGATCGATCGAAATACACGCTGGCGTTCGGGACGGACGGAGCCGTCAGCGCGCGGTTCGACTGCAACCGCGGCCGTGGAAAATGGACGTCACCCGACGGCGTGCAGCTCGAGCTTGGCCCGCTCGCGCTCACACGCGCCATGTGTCCGCCCGGCTCGCTACACGATCGGCTCGTCAAAGACTGGGGCTACGTGCGTTCGTACGTGATCAAGGACGGTCACTTGTTTCTCTCGCTGATGGCAGACGGTGGAATCTACGAGTTCGAGCCGATCCCGCCGTCCAAGCCGCCGGGTCCCACCAGCTGAGCTGCTCGAAGGCCACGACCGCAGCTGTTCGCTTCTCACGCGTCCGTCGTTCTACTCAGTACGGTGAACGCGAGGAGGCACTCATGGATTTCTTCGAACGTTGGTTCGGCATCTCGCCTGACGGCGGCAACGGATCGCTCGAGATGCTCTACCTGCTGGCCGCATCCCTGATCCTCGTGGCGCTCGGCCGATGGCACACGCATCGAGCCGCGAATCGCGAGCCTCGACAGTAACAATTCGGATCTCGCGTTGCAGTCGCATCATTGGTTTTTGTGGTTTCCAGGAGCGCGGGGCTTCAGCCCCGCGTGTACGAGTCACCCGGAGTGACCCGCGGCTGGAGGTGCGGCATGACGAAAAAGAAATCGCCCGGCGCGAAACGTCCCTCGAGCAAGACGACGAAGGCGACCCGTCTGAAAAAGGCGCAGCCGCCTCCAGACGACCCGCTGCTTCGAGCAGAGATGGACAAGCTCTCTCACGGCGGCGGCGACGTCAAGGAGATGGCGCGCGCGCGCGCGAGGGCTTTGGAGAAGAAGGAGTGACCCATGGCCCGCCGAAAGAAGGTCCCGGTCAAGGGATCGACCCGCAAGAGTCGTCGCGAAGGAAACGGCGCGGCGGAAAGGCGTCACCGCCTCCTGACAATCCGCTCCTGCGACACGAGGAGCTCGACATCGATCGCCGCATCGAAGGCGAAGATCAGGTCGTCGAGAGCCCGAGCCTGGTCGCGGCCATGGCAGCCGCAACCGGAAAGCGCGCGCGTGCGAAGCGCGTCAAGAAATCCAGGGAGAGCACGGTCAAGCGGCTCTGCAAGCTTCGACTGGCAGCCCTGGCGAAGTCCGGTGTGCTTCCCGGTGACGAGTTCGCCGGTCCGACGCGCGCGCCACGGCGGCGGCTGTCGTCAGCGGCGCCGGGAGGCGTCGAACTCGTGCAGCCTGTGGCGGGCACCAGCAATTGGGTCCAACTCGGACCCACGGCCATACCGAAAGGCCAGACGTATTCATCCGCCAGAGTGCTCGTCACGGGACGAGTCACGGCGATCGTGATTCACCCCACGAACACCAACGTCATCTATATCGGGACCGCGCAGGGCGGCGTCTGGAAGACGACCGACGGCGGACTCAACTGGCAACCGAAGTCGGATCACGAGATCTCTCTCGCGATCGGCGCGCTGGCGATGGACCAGAGCAACCCGCTCGTGCTCTATGCCGGCACAGGCGAAGGCAACTTCTCGGGCGACAGCTATTACGGCAACGGCGTGCTGAAAACGACCGACGGCGGGAACACCTGGACGACGCTCGCACAGACCACGTTTACGGGCGTACGGTTCAGCCGAATCGCGATCACGCCGGGCACACCTTCACGCCTCTTCGCCGCAACCGGCGAGGGCGTGTTCCGGAGCACCGACAGCGGCGCGACCTGGACGAAGATGACCGGCTCGTCGCTCCCGACACTCAACGCGACCGATGTGTGCATCGATCCCGCGTCGCCGTCCACGGTCTACGTCGCATTCTGGGGGGCCGGCGTCTACAAGACGACGGCGGCTGGTGCGGCGGGGCAGCCCGCATGGACGAAACTCGCCGGCGGCCTTCCGTCTACCGGGTTCACCCGCATCGCGCTCGGCCTCTCACCATCGTCGCCCAACACCATCTACGCGCTGATAGCCGGCCCAGGTAACAGCTACTCGCTCAATCAGTTCCTTCGCTCGACTGACGCGGGCACGAACTGGACGTCGATTCCCCTTCCCGGTGGAAACATCGGCGGACAGGGGTTCTACAACATCGACGTGACGGTGGACCCAACCACGCCCGACATCGTGTTCCTCTGCGGAATCTCGGTGTGGAAGGCGGTGCGGAACAGCGGAACGGGCGTGTGGACGATCACCGAAGTGGGCGCCACGATTCACCCCGACAACCACGCGCTGGCCTTTCAGCCCGGAAACCACTCGATCGTGTATGCGGGAAACGACGGCGGGATCTACAAGTCCATCAATGGCGGCGCGACCTGGAGCGACACGATCAACGAAGGTCCGTGCATCACGCAGTTCGAGTTCATCGATCAGCACCCCACCTCCGACGCCGTCGTCTTCGGTGGCACGCAGGACAACGGCACCGAGCAGTTCCGGAACTCTCCCGTCTTCTGTCATGCCGACGACGGCGACGGCGGGTACTGTGCGGTCGATCGGCTGCAGCCGAAGAACGTCATCAGCACCTACTACGGCCCGAGCCCGAAGCGCTCCACCCAGGGTGGAAAGTTCGCAACGTGGTTCGACGTCAGCGGCGGCATCACCGGCTCGTCGCTGTTCTATCCGCCACTGACGCTCGACGATACCAACCCGAGCAACATCGCGATCGGCACGAACCTGATCAACCTCGATGCGTCGCAGGGTGCCGGCGGTTGGCCGACGAAGGTCAACCTGCCCGGCATGACCGGCAACGTGTCGGCTATCCACTACGTGAACTCGAACCTGATTTACGCCGGAACGACGCAGGGTCGCGTTTACCGGCTCACCAAGACCGGAACGACATGGTCGGCCGTGGCCATCAGCGCCTCCCCGCTGCCCGGACAGTACATCTGGGACGTCACGGCGCGACCAGACGATGTCAACACGGTGATCGTGGCGATGTCAGGCTTTGGCATCTCGCACGTGTGGCGTGGTGTGGTCGCCGCCGGCGGCATGTCTGCAACGTGGACCAACATCAGCGGCGCATTGCCAGACATTCCGGTCAATGCGCTGGTGATCGATCCTGCCGCGCCGAACACTTACTACATCGCCACTGACGTCGCCGTCTACCGGACGTTGAACGGCGGGACGACGTGGGCGCAGTTCAGCCAGGGCCTGCCCAACTGCGCCGTGTTCGATCTGCGCCTGCACCAACCCTCGCGGCTCCTGCGCGCAGGTACGCACGGACGAGGCCTCTGGGAGCGGAAACTCGATGTTCCCGCGCAACCCGATGCCGATATCTTCGTTCGCGACCATCTGATGTCGACGGCGCGAGAGGCGCCGACACCCGGCGGCGTCACCGCGGCATTCGAGGATCCACTTCAACATGTCGCGCTCGGTGATGCGCTGTGGTGGTGGCAATGCGCCGACATCAAGGTCGACACCCTGCAGGGATCACCGCCCGACTACCAGATGCCGGTCGCGTCCGTCGACTACGCCGCCTACGAAAGCCGGCTCGAACATCGAGATGCCCAGCGCGGCCGGGTCAACCGTGTGTACGTGCAGCTGCACAACCGGGGGATCGTGCCGGCGGCCAACGTCACGGTCAAATTGCTCTATGCCGATGCGTCTGCCGGCCTTCCCCCGCTGCCATCGGACTTCTGGACGGCGTTTCCAAACGACTCCGCGACGACCACGATCTGGAAACCGATCGGCACGGCGAAGGTCGTTCCCTCGGTTTCACCGGTCGAGCCGACGGTGATCGAATGGGACTGGACTACACCGACCTCGGCTGCCGATCACACGTGCCTGCTGGTCGTTACCGACAGCGCATCAGATCCGATTCCGGCCTCCAGCAAGATCTTCGACGTCGGCATGCTCGTCCAGAACGAGAAGCGAGTCGGCTTGAAGAACCTGCACGTGATCAACGCGGTGCCCGGCACCATGTCGACGTCAATGCTGCAGTTCTTCAGCAGCCGCGGCACCGCTGACGTCATCCGCCTGCTGCCCGGCAATGCCGGCGGCTGGGAAGTGGGATTCATCTGGCCGCGCGGTCTGACCAGCCAGTCGGCAATCGGCGCTCAGAGATCTCGGCTGGGTGAGCCGAGCGCCAAGGGCGGGCATGCTTACGGCGCTTCGGGAGAGATACGGAAACCAGCTCACAGGCCTGGACACGACGCGCATGCTCACGCTGACCGATCTCGACCGCGGCGCACGGCTCGAGGGCGTGAGAATCCCGCGCGCCGGATTGAAGGGCCTGCTGGTCCTGACGCCTCCGTCGAGACGACGACCGGATGGGAGTCTGACCGTGATTCAGGAGGAAGAAGGCCGCGTCGTTGGCGGCAACACCTTCGTGCTGCGAATGCCCGGACCGCGCTGACAGACCCGGCGCGTCGACGAGACACGAACCACGGACCACGGCACAAACGAGCACGACACTCGCGACGTCGCGACGTCATTCTCGTTGCGTCGTTCGTCGTGCCGTCGTGAACGTTCGCGAAGACCCGTCTGGGCCGTGGTTGGAAGTGTGATGTCTAGCCCAGAAGTTTGATCGCCTTCGGAAGGTCGCTCTCTGAGACCGCGATGACCGCGGCGGTGGTTCGGGTGCGCGAGGTGGACGTCGCATACGCGTAGCGGACGTTGATGTTCGCCTTGGCGAGCTTCTCGACGGCTTTCGCCAGCGCGCCCGGTCTGTTCTTGACCTCGACGAAGAGTACGTCCTCGGCTACGAACTTGTAGCCAGCCTTCGAGAGGGCGTTCGCCGCTTGCTCGCGGTTTGCCACCAGCAGCCGGATCATGGCGTTGTCGCGGCCGGACTCCGGCGCCGATAGCGCGAGCAGGTTCACGCCGCCGTGGGCGAGGTCGCGGCAGAGCCTGGCCAGCGTGCCGATCTGGTTGTCGAGCGCGAGGTTGAGCTGAGTGGCGGAGGGCATAGGCTACCCGTTCAAGTCCTTCCTGTCGCGCAGCCCCATGATCGTCGCCACGAGCGTGGCAATGCGCGACTCGACACCGTTTTGAATGGCCATGACGTCGGCCTGGCACACGGTGATGGTCCTGCCGGCGCGCACCACCCGGCCGCGCGCGACGAACGCTTCGCCCTGTGCCGGCGCGAGCAGGTTGATCTTGAATTCAATGCTCAGGACCGCCTGTCCGGCCGGCATCAGGCTGTACGCGGCGTAGCCACAGGCGCTGTCGGCAATCGTCGCGACGATGCCGCCGTGCATGAAGCCGTGTTGCTGGGTGAGGGTCCGGTCGTACGGCAACCAGATGTCGATCTCGCCAGGCGCAACGTGCGTGAGCTTCGCGCCGATGGTGGTCATCACCTGCTGTCGGCCGAAGCTCTCCCGCACACGATCGGCAAACTGGCTGTCGGCTGGCGTCACTTGACCTTGGTGCCCTTCGACTCCATTGATCGGTGCCCATTTGCCGTCAGGCCCCTGGAACTCCATCGTGAAGGTCTGAACGGTCGGAGAGACCTGCTTTGATCGTGACTCGCGATTTGATCTTCTGACCACCCATCAGGCCCTCGTCAGTGTACGTCCACGTATCACCCTGAACAGTGCCTTTGGCCACACTGGTCATCACCATGCCCGAGTTGTCGGTGCCGTAGTACGTGTAGACCTTTTCCTCAGGGCTGTAGCTCAGGATCCCAAGACTCTTCATCGGGCCCGTCGGGCCCTTGCCTTCAGCACGGCAGATCACCGAGAACCCTCCCTGGAACCACTCGCACGTGTCCTTCCCGGTGATCTTGCCGCCGGGACCCATAGGACCGGGTTTCATTTCACCCTCGCTCGTCCACGTGCCGACGAAATACGCGAGCTTTTGATGTTCGGGGCCCGGCTTCGGCGCAGGTGGCGCCTGAGCGAGTGCGGCGAGGTGACCCACGACGACCAGAGCAGCAACAGAAGCGGCGAGGAACGCGACCTTTCGTCTCATGAGCTTCCTCCTGTTGGCGGTTCTCACATGGCTCGTGCCGAATATATCAACATGCCCGGATTCTGCAATGTCCGCCGGTGAGTTCATGGAGGGGACGGAGGACACGGAACGAGCTTCAACTCGGAGAAACGGAGACACGGAGGCATGAAGCGACTATGTGGGTACGCCGATGCCGCCGCGCGCGCGCGGCGAGCGATCGGCTGATACCCCGGGACCACAAGTCACGATGCGCAGACTGGTGACTTGTGATCCCGGGGTATCAGCCGATCGCCCGGCCCGGCCGATGGCCGGGCCGGCATCGGCTGGAGAGCCAGTCCTATCACGGGTGCCTCCGTTTCTCCGTGTCTCCGTTTTTGAAGCTCGTTCCGTTCACTCCGTCTCCTCCCTGCCCGGGGCTCGTCCCAAAGACTCATTGCAGCCCTCCCTTTCGGCCTAGGATTGCTGAATGGAGAGCTTCCTTCAGGACGTCCGCTTTGCCGTTCGCGGGTTGCGCAAGGACCCGGGGTTCACGATTGTCGCGCTGCTGACGCTGGCGCTGGGCATCGGCGCCAACAGCGCGATCTTCACGGTGGTGAACGCCGTGGTCCTGAGACCGCTGCCCTTCCCTGAGCCGGAGCGGCTGGTGCGCGTGACGGCGGACTTTGCGGCGCTGGGCACGACCGACATCGGCATGTCGGCGCCGGAGCTGTTCGACTACCGCGACCGGGCGGACATCTTCGAGAGCATCGCCGGCCTGTATCCAATCAACGCCAACCTCACGCAGGTCGATCAGCCCGAGCGCGTCGAGGTGATGCTGGTCAGCCCGACCTACTTCTCGCTGCTTGGTGCGCAGCCGGCACTCGGCCGCGTGTTCGGGCCGGAGGATAACCATCCCGGGATCGCGGAGGTCGCCGTCATCAGCGACGCCTTGTGGAAGCGCCGGTTCGGGGGAGCGCCGGACGTCCTGGGAAGGACCCTGCGCATAGACGACGACAGCTACGCGATCGTCGGCGTGATGCCGCCGGCATTCAGACATCCGGGGATGTCTCTCAGAACCGACGTCGAGCTGTGGGCGCCCGCCGGCTACAGCGCGAACCCGTTCGGGCCGCCGGCCCGGGGGGCGTATTTCCTGAGCGGCAGCATCGCGAGGCTGAAGCCGGGGATCAGCGTCGCCGACGCGCAGCAGCGGCTCAACGCGTTCGGGCAGAAGCTGCGGCAGGAGTTTCCCAACGACTATCCGGCACGGACGTCGTGGACGCCTCGCCTCGTCCCACTTCAGGACGACCTGGTGGGCAACGTGCGCCCGGTGCTGTTGTTCCTGCTTGGCGCCGTCGGGCTCGTGCTCGCCATCGCGTGCGCCAACATCGCCGGCCTTCTGCTCGCGCGTGCCTCAGCGCGGCAGCGCGAGCTGGCCATGCGCCGCGCCCTTGGTTCCGGCCGCAGCCGCATCATCCGGCTGTTGTTGACCGAGAGCGTGCTGCTCGCCCTCGCCGGCGGTGTGCTCGGACTGTGGCTGGCGGCGTTGGGCGTCGACGTGCTGCTGGCGATGGTGCCGTCGGGGCTGCCACGAACTGCGGAAGTGCATGTCAGCGGCAGCGTCGTCGCGTTCTCGTTCGCGGCCGCCGTGCTGACCGGTGTGCTCTTCGGGCTGGCACCAGCCATTCAGTTCTCGAGCCCAAACGTGCTCAACACGCTGAAGGACGGCCAATCGCGCGGCAGCTCGTCCCGGCGCGGCATTCGTCCGCTCCTTGTCGCCGCGGAGTTTGCCCTCGCGATGGTGCTGCTCGTCGGCGCCGCGCTGCTGGTACGAAGCTTCTGGCGGCTGCAGCAGGTCGAGCCCGGGTTCGAAAGTCAGAACGTTCTGACCGCGCGTGTGTGGCTTCCACGGCCCAACGATCCGGCGCGTGGCAAGTACCTGTCGCACCCGCCTCGTCTCGCCCTGTTCGATGAGGTGCTGCGCCGGGTGCGCGAGCTGCCGGGTGTCGACAAGGCGGCAATCGTCATGAACCTGCCGCTCGACGGCCAGCGCGGATTCGCTCCGCTGACGATCGATGGCCGCGATCCGGCCGACACGGTCCCGACCGTGCAGCCGAATTTCGCATCTCATGACTACTTCGACGTGATGCGCATTCCCGTCGTGTCGGGCCGCGCGTTCAACGCGGAAGACACGACGCGCGGGGCGCCGGTCGCGCGTGATCAGCCAGACGATGGCGCAAGCGATATTTCGCCGACAGCGATCCGATCGGCCGCCGGGTCCGATTCGGTGGTCCGTCGTCGACGGCACCCTGGATCACGATCGTCGGCGTCGTGGGCGACGTGCTCAACGAGCGCCTCGAGCTCGAGCCGCGGCCGATGCTGTACCGGCCGATGACGCAACAGACGAATCTCACGCTGGCGCTCGTGGTCCGATCGGGCGCCGATCCGGCACGCCTGTCAGACGGTCTGTCGAGAGCCGTCCGCGCAGCCGATGCCGACCTCCCCACGTTTGCCATCCGGACCATGCAGGAGATCGAAACGGCGGCGACCGCGTCCAGGCGCTTTTCGATGCAGCTCCTCGGCGCATTCGCCCTGCTCGCGCTCCTGCTTGCGGCAATCGGCATCTACGGCATGACGACGTACCTGGTCAGCCAGCGTACGCGGGAAATCGGCATCCGCGTTGCGCTCGGCGCGACGCCGCTCTCGGTGCTCCGCCTGATCGTCGGCTACGCGCTGACGCTGGCGGGCGGCGGGGTGCTGGTGGGCATCGTGGCCGCGCTCGTCGTCACGCCGCTCATGCGCGGCATGCTGTTCGACGTCAGCCCGACGGATCCGGCGACCTTCATCTCGATCATCAGCACGCTGGTGGCGACGGCCGTCATCGCAGCATTCAGACCCGCACGCCGCGCAGCGCGCGTCGACCCGATGCAGGCTCTCCGGGCTGACTAGAGACGGGCCACGGGATCAACTCACAACTTCCAACTCCCAACGCCAAGAGGCTCTCTGCTGCTGAAACCCGTCAGGTAGTTGAAGTCGTCAACTCCGAGAGCTCGCGAGAGCCGGACCAGTCGAGCGAGAGCTCACGGCTGACCGACGCAGCGCCGAGCCTTGTCGCGGCGCAGCGACGGACCTGGCTTCGTCCGCGAGCCGGAAAACGGCCGTACGCTCGGGAACGCTCGCTGCGCTCAGCCCGCGCGCCGCGGCGAGTACGGATGCGTGTGTGCGGCACACGCCAGGCGCACTGATGCGCCGGGGGTTGTCAGATCGATGCGGATCACAGGGACGGAACTCGCCGCGGCGAATCGCTGCCGCCCGTTTTCCGTGCGCCCGCGTGCACCAGACGGCGCGTGCCTCGGCTCCAAGCGGCCTCGCGCCGGCCAAGGCCGGCACTGCGTGCCCGGCACGCCCTGCTCATTGACCATCAACAGTTGACATCGCTACGCGTCGGGCTGGAGGACGCAGTGCCGCCTTCGCAGCGACGGGCCTGGCTTGGGCCGATGCACCGCCGTCGGAGCACGCCTGACGCACGGCGAAGCCGGAACGCGCCCGCAGCGATTCCGCGCGGCGACTTCCCAGCGTGTGATCCGTGGCGATGGTGACAACCACCAGGCGCATCAGTGCGCCTGGCGGATGTCGTCACATGACCATCCCTTAGTCGCCGCGGCTGCGAGCGCAGCGAGAGTATGAGCGGAGGGCGCGTTCCCGGCGTGCGGAGTCGGCGGTCGTCGGGCGAAGCCAGGTTCGTCGCTGCGCTCGCGGCAGCTCTGACAGCGCCAATCACCCGACGGGTCTCGGATCGACTGAGGCTCCCTTGGGAGTGCGAGTTGGAACCATGGCCGGTTACTGAGCCATCTTCTCGATCCGCGACCACTCATCGTCGCTGACCGGCATCACAGACAGCCGCGCCACCCGTACGAGAGGGAACGTTGCGAACGACTTGCCCGTCCTGATCGACGCGAGCGTGTTGGGAGTTGGGAATTGGAAACTGGGAGTTGACGCGACTAGCGCAAGTCCAACGCCATGAGTGAACAGAGCATCACCGAGCACCGTCGGTGTGCGACCGGCCGCCTCCCTGCGTTGAACGCGCGCAGTCCTCGGGGACCCACGGCCACGAGTAGCTCGAATCGAGGGTTAGATCGCTCTTCGAGCAACGAGCAACGAGCGACCAGCAACGATCCACGGACAGTCAGTTCGCGTTTTCCGCGTCAAGGTGAGATTTTGACGAGGCTGACTAGCTGACTAAAGTCAGTCGTTAGTCAGACTTCAAGACCATCGGTTTCACAAATACTCAGGGATTTCACAAGGCGTCTCGGCATCCAACGTGCTAAACCAATCGGTGATATATCTTACAAGTTCTATATCTAAATAGGTGCGAGAGATGCGAGACAACGAGACCCAGGTGCCCACTCACGTGATGCTCTCTCCTTCTCCAACTGGAGAAGCTCGGATATTTGCTGTTCTGAAGGCTGATCGTCGACAGGTAAGCGATCGTCGAATGACCCACAGGGGTGGACGCCGCTCGACGGATGCGGTCGAACATGGCGCGGTCAACCGCGGTGTCCTGCGGCCGAGCCCATTGGAACGAACGTTTCTGGAGCCGGTTGCCGTTCTCTGCCGCTGATTCGGGCCGACACCCGAAAGCGTTTCGCGCGATTTGCGGGAGTAGGGGATACTGACGTGATACCGTGTCAGCGAACCCGACCTCGCCCATCGAATCGGCCGTTCCCGCTCAAGACCCTCCCGTCTGCCGAACGAGCCGTCGGTAGTGCACGCGGAATTTCCCCGTACGCCGACTATCCTCCGAGGGTCCGACTCGAGTGGCTGCTCGCCACCACGCGCGTGTTTCTGGTGGCGGGCGGGCTCGTCGCGCTGACATTCGATCGCGACCGAACTCATCAGTTCACCCTTATCCAGTACCTGCTCACGATGTACCTCGGGTACAGCGTGGCCATGGTGGCGCTCGTCTGGATGCCGCTCCGCTTCGCGCGGGGCTGGGCGATCGCTCAGCACGTCACCGACCTCCTGCTGTTCTCGCTCGTCACGCTCCTGACCCAGGGCGCGAACAGCCCGTTCTACATGTACTTCGTGTTCCTCATGATCTGCGCCACGCTCCGGTGGCAGTTCTGGGGCGCGCTGTGGACGGGGGTCGCGTCGATTGCGGCCTACGCTGGGGTCAGCGTCTACGGCGCCTATCTCGGGATGCCGTTCGCGATGGACGCTTTCCTGCAGCGCAGCATGAACCTGGCGGTCGTAGCCGTGCTGCTCGGATATCTCGGGGCCTACCATGCCCGGTTTCAGCAGGAGATTCGCGCCCTCGCGAACTGGCCGCGCAAAGTGCCTGACCAGGCTGATCAACTGATCGAAGAGGTGCTGTCCGAATCGGCACGCATCTGCGAAGCGCCTCGAATCCTCCTGGTCTGGGAGGACCCGGGCGAGGGCTACACGAACCTTGCCCTGATGGACGCCTCGTCGAACCGTCACGTGACGTGGGTTCGCGAACCAGAAGGCACCTTCGGATCGATGGTCTCGCGGCGCTACGAGCGAACGAGCTTCCAGTCGCCCGATGCGGCGGACGAAAACGGCCGGGTGATCTACCGTCACGAAGGCGCGTTCCGCATTTCCCAGCAGCGGCCGGTCAGCGAAGCCATGCGCGTGCGGTTCGACATTCATGCGGTTCAGTCGTGGTCGCTCGAGGGGGAACTCATTCGCGGGCGGCTGTTCTGCCTCGACAAGCGGCAGATGCGGCTCGACGACCTGATGCTGGGCGAGCTGGTGTCGAGGCTCGCGGTGTCGAGGCTCGACAGCCTGTATCTGCTGCGCGATCTGCGTGAGGCGGCGGCCCTCGACGAGCGCGTACGCGTCGCGCGCGATCTGCACGACAGCGTGCTGCAGTCGCTCGCCGGCACCGCGCTGCAGCTCATGGCGGCGCGGCGCCTCGTCGATCGCGATCCGCGCGCCGCCGCCATCCAGCTCGACGAGGTCCAGCTGCAGATCGAGAACGGCGAGCTCGAGATGCGCACGTTCATCCGCCGCCTGCGCCCTGAGTCGTCGATTGCCGCGGAAACAACCCGCGCCGGGTTCCGCGAACGGCTTCAGGAGGTCAGCCGCCGGGTCGAGCAGCGGTGGGACGTCAAAGTCAACAGCCGTGTGGACGCGTCACCCGACGCCTGGCCGGAGACGCTCAAAGACGAGGCGTTCCAGATTGTTCGTGAGAGTATTCTGAATGCAGCCCGTCACGCCGATCCGTCCGTCATCCGGGTGGACATCGCCACGGACGGGCATGAATTACGCATCTGTATTTCTGACGACGGACACGGGTTTCCGTTCAAGGGATCGTTTGATCTGCAGGACCTCAACGCCATGGACAAGGGCCCCTGGTCGCTCAGAGAGCGGGTCGCGGCGCTGCGCGGCAAGCTCAACATCAACTCCTCGGACGCCGGCAGCGAACTGACCATTGTGCTGCCGCTCGAGGGCTGATCATGTCTATACGACTCGTGCTCGTCGACGACCACCCGCTCGTTCTCAACGGCCTGGCGCAGTTGCTCGCGTCGGATCCGGAGTTCGAGGTGGTCGCCATGTGCGGCACGGCCGCCGAGGGCTTCCATGCCGTGCAGTCACTCTCGCCAGACGTGCTCCTGCTCGACCTCCAGCTACCTGACGAACATGGGCTGACGCTGCTCCGTCGTCTCGAGCCCGGCCGCCCGCCCGCGGTCGTCGTGCTCACCGCCAGCCAGGACGAGCGTGAGCTGCTCGACGCCGCCAGGCTCGGCGCACGCGGGATCGTGCTCAAGGCGATGGCACCGCGGGTGCTCGAAGACTGCATCCGCACCGTCCATCAAGGCGGCCAGCAGCTCGTCGTCGACAACGCCGATCTCGGCGCACGCCTGGCTGAACGCCAGGCGGTCGAGCAGGAACTGCTGGCGCTGCTCACGCCGCGCGAGCTCGAGATCGTCCAGCTCATCACGCTGCGGCTCGACAACCAGGAAATTGCCTCGCGCCTCAACATCAGCGTCGGCACGGTGAAGATCCACCTCCACCACATCTACGGCAAACTGCGCCTCGACGGTCGTCACGAGTTGCAGACGTATTTGCGCAATCGCGGGTACTGACGCTGCGGCTAAGCCGCGCGCTCCAGCAGCGCGGCTCTTTAGAGCCGCGTCACAGACGCAGACGTGACGCGCGGCTAAAGCCGCGCGCTACTGGTGTAGCAATTTGAACGTCTCCGTCGACGGTTTCCAAACGTCGCCGGCTAGTTGCCAGTATTTCCTGCTCTGATCCGTTTCCAGAAACTGCAGCTGTCGAGCGATCCGCGCAGACGACCCGACGCCCTTCCCCACCACGTAGCGGATCTCGCCTTCCGGCCCGAGGATGACGGTGCTGCCGCCGTAGAACACCGACGACCGCAGTCTCCCCGGCTCGCTGACGAGCGCGTGCTGCGTGATTTCGGCGACGATGCCGAAGACGACCTGGCCGTCGGGACCGATGCGCCGTGCGGGGCGGACGGACTCGATCGCCGGGATGCGGATCGATTCGTCCGGTTTCCTCAGTCCGAAGAGGTGCATGTCTTCCGGATTCGTCACGAGGCGTCCCAGGGCGAGCGCCTGGCGTTTCACCTCGCCGCCGCTGGCGGGACGACCCGGATCGCCGCGGAAGCGAAGCCGCCCGAAGCTGAGGGGACGGACTGCCGGGAGCGGACGTTCCGGAGCTTTCCACACCAGCGAGTCCTCGTCGAGATTGCTGACGCCGCTGACCAGGATCCCGCGTTCGCGAAAGGCATCGATCCACGCTTCGCGATACGCCCAGGGATCGTCCGGCACCAGTTCGCGGTCGGCGGTGATCACGGCGCGCAGGAACTCGCCGAACTCCAGATCGACCGGCGGACAATAGTCCACGGCGCGAATGCAGATCGACAGGAACTGACTCGCCAGCCGGCTCGCTTCTTCGGCGAGGATGACCTGCAGATCGGCCGGCAGCTCGCCCATCGGGAGGTTGCCCGTTCCCCCGGTCGCCAGCCTGATGTAGCGCGCCGTCTTTCTCGTGTAGATCACGTTGAACGCGTCGAAGACCGCCAGGACGAGCACGGAGCCCAGTTGATGCGGCTCGAGCGTGGCGTCGTAGCGCAGCCGCGTGCCGTCGAGTGAATCGACGGCGCTGCGCAGGGGCGAGGGACGATCGGTAGACCGTCCAAGCGGACGGGCCAGATCGGTCAGCAGGCCATCGGTGATCTGGCCGCGCGATCGCCGGATCGCGGCCAGCACGACCTCGCGATAACTGAAGTGCTGGAACACCGCCACGATGTCGGCGAAGGCCTCGTGAAAGGCCAGCACGTCGATGCGGGTCGGGATCGTGAACCTGGCGCGCAGACCGTCGAGCAGCGCGTGGGTCATTTCGTGGGCGATGACGTCGTGCGACAGGCACGTGTAGACCCGCTCGCCATTCATCATGCCGAAGGTCGTGCCGTCAGCCGTGAACCAGCCGAACTCCAGCGAGCCCTCGACGTTGTTGTATTGCGCGTTGCGCCGTTCGAACGCGCGCGGATGGATCTTCAGGACGCCGGCAGCCCGCCGGTCCTCGTCCTCGCCGCGATCGAAGCCCCATGCCGGATCGCGGCCGAGCGCCGCCTTGAACGCCGCATACACGGAGCTGCAGACGGCGTAGACCATCTGCTGTTGAAAACGCGTATCGGAGCGCGACGGGCTGTAGCCCTGCTGGATCAGAACCCGGCGATCCTCGAGATCGCACGCCGCACCGTCGGCCTCGACGTGAATCAGGCGTCCCTGGGGACCGGGACGGAGTGGCTCGTACGGAACGTTGACCAGCGCAACGGCGCCATCCAGCCGCGACACCGCGGGATCGAGCGCGAAGATTCGCAACGGACGGTAGACGGGATCGTCAGGCTTGCGCTGATACGGCCCGACACGCACGTGCCGGCCGAGCATCGGCGAGATGACGAACGCCTCCCCCGCGCGCGGCGTCTTCTTGCGGACCGCCTTCGCCGCCGGCGCATCATCGCGCTCTCGCGATTGCGCGACGCCCGCGGTCGCGTCAGGTGTCGAGCCGCCGGAGTCTTCGTCTGCCATGATCAGAGCATGCGCCCCTTCTTCGCCGCCGTGCCGCCAAACAACTGCGGTGTCTGCGGGTACATCTGCGAGGGGAGACGCCTCCGAATCTCGGTGTGCCACTCCTGCGGCGTCTTCGGCTTCTTCTTCAACGCATCGATCGCGACCCTCGTCATGGCGCCGTTCGGGCGGCCGTTGAAGTCCGCGTCGTAGCTGAACTCCACATCCTTGCAGCCGGAGAGCAGAAGAGCGGGGTACTTCTCGCCCTTCGACGACACCGGCGCGCGCATCGCGAGCATGATGCGCTCGCGCTGGCTCGGGTCCTTGATGAACTGCAGCGGCGGCAGCAGCCGGATCTTCGGGAGCCGGTTCTTGTTGGCGAGCGGGTCTGGCGCGAACTTCGCGACCGAACCCGAGTGGCACGAGTCCGAGATGAAATACAGCCGGACGTCAGCCGGCTTCTGGTCGAAGATCGTCGCCAGGTCGTCGTCCATCAGGTATTGCTCTTTGTCGATATCGTACGGACACAACATCTCGTCGCGGCCATCCGGTTCGTCACCGTTGTCGTCGGGCAGCCATGAGCCGTGGCCGGAGAACGTGAACACCAGCGAGTCACCTGCCTGGGCGCCCTGGATCAGCTCGTTGAGGGCGGTGACGATGCCCTTGCGCGTAGCCTTCTTGTCGAGCAGGACGACCGTGTCGTACTTGCGAGTCTTGAGCGCCGCCGCCCAGTCGTTCGCGTCGTTGACGCAGCCGCTCAGATCGGAGTTCGTTCCCGGGTAATCGTTGATCCCGACGCACAGCGCTCGCTTGGCCATTGTTCCTCCTCAAGCGCGTCGTATCTCAATCGTGGTTCGTCATCTGCACGTCGAGCTCGTCGCTCGTCAACCCTCATTCGAAGCTATGAGCTCTTCGAGCCACGAGCGACGAACCACGAACCACGAGTGCGATCCGATACAGTCACCGCAGCGCCTTCCGCAGCCTCGCCGATCCGTGACCTGACAGACGACGGCGCGCAATTGCCAAATCAGGACGTGCGGATCGCGCGCGAACGCCGCGCGGCGCTGCGGCGCGCACGCCGCTGGCGACGATCAGCCGTTCACGCAGCGCCGGGTCGGTCCCGATGTTGAACGCCAGCTCATCGCCGACGTCGTGCAGTACGGCGGGCAGGTCAGCTTCACTGACACGAAGAAACTCGGCGAGTGCGCGCGCAACACCCGACCGCGTCGCAGGCGCCAGCAGGTGCACGATCCGCTCGAACACATCGTCGTCGACCGAGACCATGCGCCGTGCGGTCGCACGAAGTCCGCCGGCGCGAGGCAACGACGGCAATGGTGCTTCGAGCAGACGCCTCGCATGAGCGATCCCGGCGCCAAACGATGCGGTGTCCCATCCGCTTGGCGTGCGACAGGTGGACTGCAGGAGCTGTTTGAAGACGCTGGCCAGCCGGTTCTTTCCGTACTTCGCGATCAGCGTGGAACGGCCGTGAAAGGACAGCCACAGCGCCGCGAGTCCTGCAATACCGGCGACGGCAAACGACGTCCCGCTCCCCCGTTTGACGATGTGCTGGATCGAGCCGCTGGATTTGACGACTTCGGCACGCCACACGGAAGCGCCGGGGGCGGTGATGTCTACGGCAGGGCCGCGGCACGAGCCTGACCACGTCTCGTCGCCTATGGTGCTCGCGGCTACCGCGATCACCTCGTCGAAGGCGGCCGGGAACACGACAAAGTGAACCTGATTGCCGGCTGCACATAGGACGAGCACACCGGAGTCCTCGGCATCCTGCACCGCACTGTGCAGTGCCTGGCTGGCGGCAGGCCCTCCCAGGCTGATCGAGATCACGTGGCAGCCGTTGTCGATCGCGTGGCGAATCGCCCGAACGAGGTTGCGCATCGACCACAACACGACCGAGCTCGTCGTACGGATCGGAACGAGGGATGCGAACGGCGCAACGCCTGAAACGAACGCGCCCGTTGTCGAACCGTCAGGTGCCCCCACACCGCTCATGATTACGCTCGACGTGCCAGTACCATGTCCGGGATTCGCGAGAAGACCGTCGACGAGCGTGTCGGTGGCATCACCGTCGCCGTCTTCGAAGTCCGTTCCCAGGGCGGTGAGAAGACGCGATCCGAAGATCTCCGGGTGATGCGTGTAACCGGTATCCGGGTGTCCGACACGGACTCCACTGCCAGGACGCGCGGTTCCAAACAGATCCCAGGCAGCGGGGACGAACATCTTTTCGAGCGACCATTCGCAATCAGCTTCCGTGCGGGGATCGTCCTCGCCCCCGGCAGAAATCGAAGCCCGCGATCTGGGCGGGACGACGTGTTGTTCCACAGCCGGCACGGCGAACAGCGGCTCGGCGTACACGATTTCGGGTTGATCGCGCAGGCGATAGGCGCTCGTCCAGCCCGCTGCCGGCGTCAACCGGCGCCCTTGGCGGGGCAACGCCTCGAACTCACCTTTCCCCGCGTCGAGCGGGACGACCCGCCAGCGCTGACCGGGAAATGCGCGGCGCACGACCCGGCGGGCGACCACCACTGCTTGTTCGCGCCTGGCTTCAACGCGAAATGCCAGGCTCTCGAACCGGACTCTCGGCGTTGAACGCTGACGCGCCATGGTTCGACCCCTCATACGACTTCATGCGACTTCATCCGATATCAACGACCCGTCCCCGGAAACCGAACGTGCATCCCTGGGGAATCCCGATCGTGCCAGATGCCTGGGACCCGAGCGGTCAGCCGTGATACACCACGGCATGCTCATTCACGATTTTCGGCTCGCGCTCCGTCAGCTAATCAGACATCGCCGGACGTCGAGCGCGACGGTGCTCATGCTGGGCCTCGGAATCGGCGCCAACGTCGCGCTGTTCACCGTGATCAACGCGGCATTCCTGCGACCCCTGCCATTTCTGGATCCACAGCGCCTCGTCTTCCTCTACGCGTCGTACCCCGGCCTCTCGCAAGCGGACCTTGCCAATTTTTCATATCCGGATTTCGACGACGTTCGACGAGGCGCCGGCTCCTTCGAGAGCATCGCCGCCCAGACGGACTTTACCGCTGCTGCGCTCGAGACGACAGAGGGCCCTGCAAGGGTACAGCCGAACTTCGTCGATGGACCGTACTTCGACATCCTGGGCACCAAACCTGCGTTGGGTAGATCGTTCACATCCGAAGAAATGTCTGCAGGCACGCGACTGATCATGCTCAGCCACGGCATGTGGGAACGCGTGTTCGGCGCTGACCGTTCCGTGCTCGGCCGCGTCGTCCGGCTCAATGGTGTCGGTTTTGAAATCATTGGTGTCATGCCGCAGACGTTCTTCGATCTTGCCGAGCGCGAGGGACGCAGCGTGGATGTCTGGCTGCCGCTGCGCACAGCTCCGGTAGTGATGTCGACCTTCGATCCGGCGAACCGCAGCAGCCGTTTGCTGTGGGGGATCGCGCGGCTGAAGGAGGGCGTTACGGCGGCAGAGGCCGAACAGGAGCTCACATCGATTTCCTCGCGGCTCCAGCAGCAGTACCCGGATACGAACCGCGGATTCGGTGTGCACGCGACGGCAGTGCGGAACATCTTCTTCATCGAGATGCGACAGCCGCTCACGCTCCTTACAGCCGGCGCCGGATTCGTGCTCCTCATCGTGTGCTGCAACGTCGCGTTGCTGCTGGTGTCGCGCGGCACCTCGCGCCGGCGCGAGCTGGCCGTTCAGTTGGCGCTCGGCGCGGGACGCGGCCGAATCCTTCGCCAATTGATCACCGAGTCGCTCGTGCTGTCGTTGGCGGCGTCGGTGCTGAGCATTGCCGCAGCCGTCTGGGGAACCCGAGCTCTGCTGGCTTTCGGCGGCGTCGAGTTCCCGGGATTCGTCGACATCGGCATCGATCGCATGGTGCTCGGCCTGACCGTCCTCCTGGCGACGGTGTGCGGTCTCGGTGCCGGAATTCTTCCTGCCGTGAGCGGCTGGCGGCGCGCGGTGGGCCAGCAGCTGACGGGATCCGCCTCGAATCGTGTCGCCGAGCGTTCAACCGCACAGCTCGTGCTCGTCGCGGCGCAGGTCGCGGCGGCCATCGTGCTGGTTGCCGGTGCATGGCTCATGATCACCAGCAGCCGGCGGCTCGCCGGGACCGGCCTGCAGTTCGACAGCGACAACCTGCTCACGATGAGAATCGATCTGCCGGCGGACAGATACGGTCAGCCGGCCGACCGCGCCCGCTTCGGCACCTTGATTCGGGAACGCATCGAAGCCGTGCCGGGCGTCGAGTCGGCGACCCTGTGGGGTCCTGGGACTCCGGGCAGAGCAACCTGGGTCGCATTCATCGCACCAGAAAAGCGTGTCATCCACTCTCCAGCTGACTTTCAGATGGTGTGGCGCCACAGCACGAATCCTGGTGGCCTGAGCGACCTCGGCGTCACGCTTCTCGAAGGTCGCGATTTCACCTCCGCCGACACCCTGGACGCCCCCCACGTCGTCATCGTCAGCCGCACGGTCGCGAACGAGCTGTGGCCTGGTGAGACGGCCACAGGACAGCGCATGCGAACCGGAACGGCCGCGAGCGCGCCCATCGCGACGGTGATCGGCGTCGCTGAAGATGTATGGATGCGCGGCCGGTTTCGTTTCGGCGACTTCGACCCGCGGCGCACGCCTCAGCGCGACATCTTCTTCCCATACGCTCAGCGACCGCAGGCTGGCATCGTTCTGCTCGTGCGTGCCGCCGGCGATCCGCAGTCGATCGCGAGCCCGCTGCGGTCCGCCGTCACCGAGGTCGATTCGTTGCTGCCGACCTACGACACGCGCACGATGGACGAGATCCTGCGGAACGAGGAGCGCAATGTCCGGTTCGCAGCGCTGCTGATGAGCGTTTACGGCGTGATGGCGCTGACGTTCGCGGGATTCGGTCTCTACGCCGTGCTGTCGTTCGCCGTCGTGCGCCGCACGCGCGAGATCGGCGTCCGAATGGCGCTCGGTGCAGCCCGCAGCCACGTCGTCGCGACCGTCGTGCGCTCCGGCGTCATCGTCGTCGTCGCCGGCTGCGCCGCCGGCCTGGCGATCGTGGGCATCCTGTCGCCAATCGTGCGTTCGCTGTTCTACAACGTCTCGCCACTCGACCCGGCCGTCCTCGCTGGCGCCTGTGCAACCCTCGTCATCGCCGGCGGAGCCGCCTGCGCCCTCCCCGCCTGGCGCGCCGCCTCCGTCGATCCATCAATAGCGTTGAGAAATGAACCGTAAGACCCGTAGTTCGTAGTCCGTGGTTCGTGGTCCGTCGCTCGTCGCTCGTCGAACGAAATACCCCATACGCCGCTTCTCGTTCTACGAGCGACGAGCCACGAACTACGATTCGATCTACCACCCACTCGGCATAGTCTTCGTTTGCGCGTCGAGCCATGTCTTGAGCGGGGCGAAGTACTCGGCCATGGCGCTGGCGTCCATCTCGCGCTGGCCGGTCAGCGCTTCGAGCGCATCCGGCCACGGGCGGGAGGCGCCCATCTGCAGCATCGCGTTCAGCTTCGCTCCTGCTTCCTTGCTGCCGTAAATCGAGCAGCGATGCAGCGGCGCCGTGCAGCCGGCCGTCTTCGCCAGCGCGCGATGGAACTGGAACTGCAGGATGCCGGCGAGGAAGTAGCGTGAATACGGCGTGTTGGCCGGCACGTGATACTTCGCGCCGGGATCGAAGAACTCCTCGCCGCGCGGCGACGATGGCGCGACGCCCTGGTACTTCAGCTTCAGATCCCACCAGGCGGTGTTGTACTTGTCCGGCGGGATCGTCCCGTCGAACACCTGCCATCGCCACTGATCGACCAGCAGACCGAAGGGCAGGAACGCGAGCCGTTCAAGCGCCGCGCGCAGCAGCAGCTCGGTGTCGCCGGACGCGGACGGCGCCTTGTCGAGCAATCCGATCTTCACCAGATACTCAGGCGTGACGGAGAGCGCGAGCGTGTCGCCAACCGCCTCGTGGAAGCCGTCGTTGGCCGAATCCCGGAACATCATCGGCAGCTGGTTGTACGCGCGCTGGTAGAAGTTGTGGCCGAGCTCGTGATGGATCGTCGTGAAATCCTCTTCGGTGATGTCGATGCACATCTTGATGCGCAGATCCTCGACGTTGTCGATGTTCCACGCGCTGGCGTGACAGACGACGTCGCGATCACGAGGCTTCACGAACAGCGAGCGTTCCCAGAACGTCTTTGGCAGCGGGTCGAAACCGAGGGATGTGAAGAACCGCTCGCCGGTGCGGACCATGTCGAGAGGCCCGATCTTCTTCGCCTTCAGCCGCTCGGTGAGCGAGAAGGCCGGTGACGTGCTCGCGGGGGCAACCAGCGGATAGATATTCGACCAGTCCTGCTGCCACAAGTTACCGAGCAGATGCGCAGGGATCGGGCCCTTCTCGGGAACGATCGCGCCGTACTTCTCCCGAAGGCGCGACCTGACGTACGCGTGCAGCGAAACGTAGAGCGGCCGCAGCTGTTCCCACAGGCGATCGAGCTCCTTCGCAAACGCTTCGGGCGGCATGTCGTACTTGCTCCGCCACATCGCGCCCGTGTCCTTGAAGCCGATGGCCTGTGCACCCTTGTTCGACAGCTCGACGAATCGCGTGTACTCCTTGCGCATGGGCACCGCGATGGTGTGCCAGCCGGCCCAGACATCCAGCAGCTTCTTCGGATCGCGGCTCTCCGCCAGGATCTGCGTGATCTCTTCGATGTCGAGGCAATCTTCACCGGCGGCTCCACCCGGGCAGTACTTGCCGCGCCCGTACGCGCCTTCCATCGACGTCACCAGGCGCGTCAGCTCCTCCGCTTCTTTGGGATCCGGCGGTGCCGACATCGTCAGCGACGTCCGCAGCAGATCGAGCTGGCGGCGCTCGGCGGGCGAGACCTGCGCGCTCTGGAACTTCGCCGCGTGCTTCGCGAACCGAGTCGCAGCGCCAACGAGCGCCTCGTTCGCCTGCGCGCCCATGATCTCCGTGTCGGGCGTGATGTAGGTGTTCTGGACCCAGCCCGCGCGATTGGCTGCGTTGCTGAGGAGCAGCAACTGCTCGTTCACCTGTTTCAGGAATGCGATGGGGTCATCGGGCAGCGCCGCCGGCCCTTGCGCACCGAGACGCGCCTGGACACCGCCCAGGCCAATCGCGAGGAGTGCCGCAAAGAGGATGGCTGAGCCGAATCGTGCGATACACATGAAGCGATCTAGCCCGGCACGGCCGGGCCATTCGGCCATTGCCCGACCTGAAGATCGGCCATACGGCGTCTGGATTGCAATGCCGACTGCACGCGCTTCGCCCATCGCTCAGGTCCTGCCGCTGCCTATGCGTTCATCGGCATCGTCAACGATGATGTCCCTGACCGCCATGCTGGCGCAACTGGCCTACCCGTTTGGCTTCCGATCCCGCAAGACTTCCAGATTGTTGATGTGGGCCCAGCGCACGCGGATGAAATCCGAATGATCGAGCTTCAGCTCGCTCGCGATGCGGCGAATCTCGTTGTCCTCGATCGTCCGGATGGAATCGTCTGACGACGAGACGGCGAACAGGCAATCGATGAGCGCCAGCTTCTGCTCGCGGCTCGCGGCCTTTTCGAACTCACGCGTGACGATGAAATCCTCGGTCCCGCCGTGGCGGAGCGCCTCCGCCGCTGCGATGCGAACGACCAGCGCGGCCTGATCGTCCGGCAGATTGCCGCGCTCGGCCACCAGGCGCCGCATCGCCGCCGACTCCTCGTCCGTGACCTGATGATCGGCCTTCGCCACCCTGCCAAGGATGTACGCGAACCCCGCAAGGTATCTCGCCTGGGCCGGCTCCATGTTCGTGAGCGCCTTTTCGATCTCCCGCAAGCTGTCAACCGGAGCGTGATCGTCGCCGGCGTCAGCCAGGCCGAGCCATCGGAGGATAGACATTCGCTTAGTATGAGCGATCACGGTGCGCTACGCTTGAACGTGATCGCCGGCCGTGGTCCGTAGTTCGAGCCGTAGCTCGTCGCTCGAAACCAACCCGATGCGTCTGGTGTTGCGATTCGGCCTTTCGAGCCACGAGCGACGGACCACGGACCACGCGCAGCGTGAGTTCAAATGATTTCATTCAACAAAATCAGCAAGCAGTACGGCCGACAGGTTCTCTTCGTCGACGCGTCGTTTCAGCTCAATCCGGGCGAGAAGGTGGGCCTGGTCGGGCCCAACGGCGCCGGCAAGACGACTCTGTTCAGGATGATCGTGGGCGAAGAGGCGCCAGATGAGGGGGACGTCTCGGTACCGAAGAAGCTGACGATCGGATATTTCAGGCAGGATGTCGAAGAGATGTCCGGCCGGTCGGTGATCGACGAGGCGATCGCGGGCAGCGGACGGGTGGGGGATCTGCACCACGAGCTCGAGGAGCTGCAGCACGCGCTGGCGGATCCTGCGAAAGCGGACGACATGGATCGAATCCTCGCCCGCTTCGGGGAGGTGCAGGAGGAATACGAGCATCTCGGCGGCTACGCGCTCGAGAGCCAGGCGCGCGAGGTGCTGCACGGCCTCGGTTTTGACGACGACGCGGATCGACGGCGACGTTGGCGCGCTGTCGGGTGGCTGGAAGATGCGCGTGGCGATGGCCCGCGTGCTGCTCGGGAGGCCTGACGTCCTGCTGATGGACGAACCGACCAACCACCTCGATATCGAATCGATCATCTGGCTCGAGGCGTTTCTGAAATCGCTGCCCGGCGCGCTGCTCATGACGTCGCACGACCGTGACTTCATGAACCGTATCGTGACCCGGATCGCCGAAATCGACGGCGGCGAGATCACGACCTACTCGGGGAACTACGACTTCTACGAGCGCGAGCGCGCGATTCGCGAGGCCAATCGCGAGGCCGCTTACACCCGCCAGCAGGCCATGCTGGCGAAGGAGCAGCGTTTCATCGAGCGCTTCGCCGCGCACGCCGCGAAGGCCGCACAGGTGCAGAGCCGCGTCAAGGCGCTGGAAAAGATCGAGAAGATCGAGTTGCCGAAGAAACGGCGCGTGGTCGATTTCGATTTCCGCCAGCCGCCGCGATCCGGAGAGCAGGTCGCAGTGCTCGAAGACCTGACGAAGGTCTACGGCCGTCACGTGATCCATGACGGGCTGTCGCTGACGATCCGGCGCGGCGAGCGGTGGTGCGTCATGGGCCGCAACGGCGCCGGCAAGACGACGCTGCTGCGGATGGTCGCCGGCGTCCTCGCGCCGGACCGCGGCTCGGTACGGCTCGGCGCAAGCCTCAAGCTCGGTTACTTCGCGCAGCAGGCGCTCGATCTGCTCAGCCCTGACCTGACGGTCTGGCAGCAAATCGAAAAGGACTTCCCGCAGGAGTCGACGGGCGTCCTCCGCAACCTGCTCGGCGCGTTTCAGTTCTCGGGCGACGACGTGGAAAAGAAGGTCAAGTCGCTATCGGGCGGTGAGAAGACACGGCTGGTGATGGCGCGGATGCTGCTCGACCCGCCAAACTTTCTCGTGCTCGACGAGCCGACCAACCATCTCGACCTGGCGACGAAGGAAATGCTCGTGAAGGCACTCGGCAATTTCGAGGGCACGATGCTCTTCGTGTCGCACGACCGCGCATTTCTGCGCGGCCTCAGCAACCGGGTGCTGGAACTCGGCGGCGAGAGCGGCACGGAACGCGAGCCGCATGTCTACCCCGGCTCGTACGTCGAGTACGTCGAGCGTACCGGCCACGAAGCGCCGGGCGTCCACGCCTGATGCCTAAGCGTGGACCTTCGACGAGACCGGCAGGCCAGCGGCCTGCCATGCGGCCCAGCCGCCGCGCAGCGCTCGCGCGCCTTTCCATCCTGCCCGCCGAAGCTCTTGCGCCACACGGGCGCTCGTGGCCTCGTTCGGTCAAGCACAGAACACCGCCAACATGGCGTCGCGTGGGACGTTGTGGCGGCGTGTGTCCGCGACCGGAGAATCGGGTGAGATCCGTATGCTGCCGGTGACAGTCTCGCCGCTCTCCTCGTAACTTCGCTCGGAGCGGGCGTCGAGCACGACGACCGGAGTCCCGGACTTCATTGCAGCTGTCACTTGATCGATCGAGATGTACTCGGGGTCTTCGAGCTGCGCGATTGGGTCTGCGGCGCGAGAGGCCGCAGCGCTCTCCGGCTGTGCCACTGTGGTTGGAACAGCGCCGGTCTCAGGGGGAACCAGGATCATCGACGAGAGCCCGTGCAGGACCACGGACACGAGCACGACGAGGCAGCAGATCGTCAGCAGGATCGTCGAGTTCGGAACGCCGGCGAAGATCGGCAGCAGAATCAGCAGCAGCGAGCTCAGGCCGCGCGGCCCGAACCAGGCGATGAGCGCGCGCTCCCGCGCTTTGAGGCGGGCCGGGATGAGCGCGGGCAGAAACGACGCCGGTCGCGCGAGCAGCACGGCGATCACGAAGAGCGCCGATGACACCGACAGGATCGTCAGGCCAGACCAGATCAAGGACGCCCCGAACAGGACGAAGGTGAAGAGCAGCGCCATCTCCGCGGTGGTTTCACCGTATTCGAGAAAGCAGTCACAGAGTTCGACGTCGATCGCCGAGACGGTCAACCCTGCCGCGAACGCCGCAAGATAGCCGCTTCCGTGCATGGCCTCGGCTGCGGCGAAGGCCGCGAATGCGATGCCGAGTGAATACAAGGATTCGTAGTCGCGCCTGACGCCCACGCGGCTGCGCATGGCCGCGAGCGTCTTGACGGCCGCGAGTGCCACGAGAATCCCCGCGATGGGGCTGAGGATCAGAACCCTGCCCGCCAGCAATGCCCAGTCGCCGCCGCCAACGGTTCCCGTCAGCAATTCGGTGCCGCCGAGCACGACGGGGAGCAGCACGGCATCGTTCATGCCCCCCTCGATCTTGAGTGCCTGCCTGACCGTCGGCCCCAGCGCCGGTCTGCGCAGCAGGTCGCGCAGCAGCACCGGGTCGGTCGACGCCAGCGCTGCGCCGAGCACGATGGCCATGACGAATGGCAGATCGAGCAGCCACCACGCGGCGAGCGCGATGAGCAACGCGGACGCCAGCGTGCCCGGCACGAGAATCAGAAACGAGAGGAAGCGATGCCTGCGGACGTCGCCGATGTCCAGCGAGACGGCGTCGGTGAACAGCACCAGCACGAGGCTGAGCGTCGCCACGACGCGAAGGATTGGAGAGTCGAGTCCGGCGGAGAGGAGGTTCAGCCCGTGTGGACCGACCAGCAGGCCCAGCGTGAGGAAGATCGCGACTTGAGGAAAGCCGGTCCTCTGGACCAGTCCCGACAGCAGCGCGGAAACGATGATGACCGCGCCGGTCAGCGCGAGCATCGTGACGAAGAGATCGGATGAGAGCGACACGGTTCTGATCGTTCAGCGGCTCAGGTGACGACGCAGACTCTTGAAGGCGGCCAACATCTCAGCGTAACTGAAGTTGGCGTTGCGGCCGCTCGGGTTCGGAAGGACGAAAACGACAGCCCCATGAATGGTCACTGATTGCCGGCCAACTGCAAGTCGCGCGCCCGTCACGCTCCGACCGTTGTCGCCTGCGATCAGCGGGAGCACTGCTCTGAACAGCGTGACGCCCACGAGCGCCACGACCTCGGGCCGATACCTCGCGATCTTGCGGTCGAGCTTCCGCCATCCATCGATGTACTCGGCCGGCCGAAGATCGTCGATGCCAGGGCTCGGCCTGTCGATCAGGTTGGTGATGCCGAATCCGAACTCCGGCAATCGACCGTCGTCCACGTAGGTGATCGGCTCGGGAACGAGACGCGACTCGGCCAGCAGCTTCCAGAACCGGTTGGAGAAACCGGCAAAGTGGTGACCGGTCTGCGCCGAGCGGACGCCAGGATTGATGCCCACGAACAGCACCCGGACGCCCGGTTCGATGCGATCGCGCAACCGCAGCGCCGACCACTGCCCGGCCGTCCTCCGCCGATCCGACGCTTTCAGCTTCGCAGGCGCCACAAGGTATATTTTTGACTATGAACTGGCTTTTCAAAGAAGAACCGACGCACTACAGCTACGACGACCTGGCGCGGGACAAGAAAACCTCGTGGACTGGCGTGCGGAACCCGCTGGCGCAGAAACATCTGCGGTCGGTGAAGAAGGACGACCGCATCTTCTTCTATCACACCGGCGATCAGAAGTCGGTGGTCGGAATCGCCAAAGCGCTCGGCGCCGCGTATCCGGATCCTGACGACAAGACGGGCAAGCTGTTCGCCGTCGATGTGGGTCCGGTGAAGAAACTCCCCAAGCCTGTCACGCTCGCGTCGATCAAGGCGGACAAGTCGTTCGCAACGTTCCCCCTCGTACGGATGGCGCGGCTGTCTGTGATGCCGGTCAGCGACGACGAGTGGTCACGGATCGAGAAGATGGCTGAGTAACCGGGATGGTTCCAACTCGCAACTCCGCAAGGGAGCTCAGTCGATCGACTCAGCGGCTGCCGACGCAGCGCCGGCCTTGTCCGGCCGAGGCCCACTTCCGCGAGCCGGAAAACGGCCTGCGCTCGTACCTCGCTGCGCTCGCCTCCGCGGCGAGTACGGATGCGTGTGTGCGACACATGCCGCGCGCCGTCCGACGCCGCGACGCCGGGCGACAGGGAGGTCCGACGCTGCCAGGCGCACTGATCCGCCGCAGCGCGTAGCGACGTCAACCGGGGATAGTCGCCGAGAGGAGCTGCGGACGCATTCCGGCTTCGCAGCGCTCGGCGTGCTCGACGCGCAGGTCCTGCCGCAGCCGTTCGGTAACGTGGTGCAGGCTTAATTGGTTTTGGTTTGCCATCTTGCGATTCGCATTCCAGCACCACGATCGCGACGCCCGCGACGATCCTGATGAGTGCGGCAATGAGGACGTGCCGCGGATCGATCTTCGCTTCGGAACCGTCCGCTGATACGACCGGATCGTTCCGCTCGGATGAATGAGAAAGGACACACGTATCATCGCCAATGCTGTCACGTGCCAACATGCAGCGTTCCTCCCGGACCTTCAGACTTAAGGCGCACTGATGCGCCGGGGGTTGTCAGATCGACACGGATCACATGGACGGGACTCGCCGCGCGGAATCGCTCCGCCCGTTTTCCCGCGCCCCGTGCAGCGCGGGGCGACAGCGCGTGCCTCGCTCCACAGGGCCTCGGCCGGCCAAGGCCGGCACTGCGTGCCCGGCAGCCCAACTCATTGACCATCAACTGTTGACATCGTTACGGTCGGGCGGAGGCAGTGCCGCCTTCGCAGCGACGGACCTGGCTTCGCCTGATGACCGCCGTCGGAGCACGCCGACGCACTGCGAAGCCGGAACGCGCCCGGAGCGATTCCTCGCGGCGACTTCCCACCGTGTGATCCGTGGCGTTCTGAAAACCCCCGGCGCATCAGTGCGCCTGGCGCATTGTCGTCCTGACCATCCCTTAGTCGCCGCGGCCAGCGGACGAGTATGAGCGGAGGGAGCGTTCCCGGCGTGCGGAGTCGGCGGTCGTCGGGCGAAGCCAGGTCCGTCGCTGCGCTCGCGGCAGCTCTGACACTCGCCAATCACCCGACAGACTCTCGCTCGACTGGTTGGCTCTCACGAGTGGAGTTGACGACTCCAACTACCTGACGGGTTTCAGCAGCAGAAAGCCCAGAGGCGGCAGCGTCAGGGTCAATGACGCGGGGTGGCCGTGCGACGGGATGTCGACGGACGCCACGCTGCCTCCGTTGCCGATGTTGCTGCCGCCGTAGGCCTCGGCGTCGCTGTTCAGAAGCTCGACGTACGAGCACGCAACGGGGACACCGATGCGATAACCGTTCGCGCGGCACCGGCGTGAAGTTGAGCAGGGCCACGACGAAGTCGTCGGGATTCCGCGCGCGGCGGATGAACGATACGACGCTGTTCTCGCTGTCGTTGCAATCGATCCACTCGAAGCCGAGCTGCTCGAAATCCACCTGGTGAAGCGCCGGCTCCGATGTGTAGGTCCGGTTCAGATCTTCGACGAACTGCGAGAGCCCTGCGTGGAGCGGCTCGTTGAGCAGGTGCCAGTCGAGGCTCGCGTCGTAGTTCCACTCGCGACGCTGGCCGAACTCGCACCCCATGAACATCAGTTTCTTTCCCGGATGCGCGTACATGTAGCCGTACAGTGCGCGCAGTGTCGCCACTTTCTGCCAGTCGTCGCCAGGGATCTTGTTGAACATCGATCCCTTGCCGTGGACCACCTCGTCATGCGAGAACGGCAGGATGAAGTTCTCGCTGAAGGCATACAGCAGCGCGAACGTGATGTGGCGGTGTTCCCAGCGCCGGAACACGGCATCCTTGCGGATGTACTCGAGGATGTCGTTCATCCATCCCATGTTCCACTTGTACGTGAAGCCCAGCCCCCCGACGTAGGTCGGCCTGCTCACCGACGGCCACGACGTCGATTCCTCGGCCACGGAGATAGAGCCGCCGGCTTCATGGTGCGTGAGCGTGTTCAGGCGGCGGAGGAAATCAATCGCCTCCAGGTTCTCGCGGCCGCCGTACCGATTGGCGACCCACTGCCCCATGTCGCGTGAATAGTCGAGATACAGCATCGACGCCACCGCGTCGACCCGGAGGCCATCGACGTGATACTCCTGCAGCCAGAACAACGCGTTGGCCAGCAGGAAATTGCGCACCTCGTTGCGGCCGTAGTTGAAAATCAGCGTGCCCCAGTCCCGGTGCTCGCCCTGCCGGGGATCCATGTGCTCGTAGAGCGCCGTTCCATCGAAACGCGCGAGGCCGTGCGCATCCTTTGGAAAGTGGCCCGGCACCCAGTCGAGGATCACGGCGACGTTCTGCTGGTGACACGCGTCGACGAACGCCTTGAAATCCGCCGGTGCGCCGAAACGGCTGGTTGGCGCGTAGAAGCCGGTCACCTGGTATCCCCACGAGCCCGAGTACGGGTGCTCCATGACGGGCAGCAGCTCGATGTGGGTATAGCCCATCTTCTTGACGTAAGGAATCAACCGCTCTGCAAGCTCGCGATAGCTGAGATACCGCGAGCCGTCGGCGCCTGACCTCGCCCACGATCCGAGATGGACCTCGTACGCGGCGACCGGACGGTCGAACCATGACCCCATCGCCACCCTGGCACCCATCCATCCGGCGTCGTTCCACTCGTAGTCGGTAACGCTGACGATGGACGCCGAGAGCGGAGGAACCTCGAAGGCAAGGCCGTAAGGATCGGCCTTCAGCAGCAGCTCGCCGTGTGGCGCACGCAACTCGAACTTGTAGCGGTGACCGGCCGCGGCGGCCGGCACGAAGATCTCCCAGACGCCGCTCGCGCCAAGGCGGCGCATCACGTGGGTGCGTCCGTCCCACGCATTGAAGTCGCCGACCACGCTGACGCGTGTGGCGTTCGGAGCCCAGATCCCGAAATGCACGCCCGCCGAGTCGCCGACCTTCATCACGTGCGCGCCCAGCCGATCGTAGATGCGCGTGTGGTTGCCCTCTCCGAAGAGATACAGGTCGTAGTCGGAGATCACACGGCCGAACCGATACGGATCGTCGACGATCGACGTGTGGCCGTCCGGCGTAGTGACGTGCAGACGATAGTCTGGAATTCGATCGCGGCCGGGGAGGCTGGCTTCGAAAATCCCTGGGAGATGGCGGCGCGTCATCTCGACGCGATCGCCGCCGGTGATCTGGACGGAGACTCGGTCGGCCAGCGGCTGGATCGTCCGGATGATCAGCCGGCCGCTCTCGAGGTGCGGACCGAGAATCGCAAAAGGATCGCTCTCGATCGCGCTGGTCAGACAGCCTCCTCGCGAGGACGAGTCTCCGGCTGGCCGGCCGGATTCTGCGTCAGCCACCCGTCACGCGTCGCCTCGTCGGGACGATCGCCGGGACCGCCGAGGGACGTGACGCCGGAGTACTGATAGAACGGACACCACCCGGTAGCGCCCGAAAGCGCGACGAGCGCTCCGGCCAGTCCAAACGGAACACGCAGCGGCCGCGGAACAGACCCTGCGGCGGCAAGAAGGGCAATGCCGCTGATGGTGCGCGCGACCCGCTCGAAATCGCCGACGTTCTGGACGCCCATTCGCTCCTGCGCCTGATCCTGCGTCAGCATCTCGATCTCGATCAGCGCGCCGGTCAGCGTATCGTTGTCGGGCTCGACGAGCGCGCCGCCTCCAACGCCCAGATCGATCATCGGCGTTCGCCGCCGTCCGTCGTTCAACACCTTCGAATCGTCGAGCGCGTCGAGGTCGTCGTCGATGTTGCGGTAGCGATACGGAACCGACAGCCGCCGCAGGTGGCGCCGGGCGCGCCGCGTGTCTTCGCACCAGTCCGTGCCGTAGATAGTGATCATGAATTCAGCTACCAGCTTCCAGCTACCAGCTACCAGCTTTCCGCTCCCTGCTACCAGCTCCTTTGAACCCGAGGCCTCGAGCTGGCAGCTCTCAGTACAGCGCCGTCAACAGGCTCGCACCGGTCAGCGCGAGCGCGAGCAGGAGCAACCATGGCGCGAAGGCCGCAGCACCCGGTTCTGGCAGCGTGACCGCCAGCGTGCGCGTGTCGGACGACCACCTCGAGATCTGTTGCCAGCCGGCAAATGCCGACCCCAGCGCGCCGATCGCGAACACCCAGCCGAAAGCGAGAAGAATCCTGGACAGGCCGTCGCGCATCCCGGGTAACCACACACCGAGCGCGGCCGAGAGCGCCCACACGCCGATGGCCATCACCGCGACGAGCCGCAGCTGACCGAGCACGCGATCCGCCGCCTGGCGCCGTAACTCGGCCTGAAGTGCCGCCTCGGCCCGAAGTCGCTCCGCTTCAATCTGCGAGCGCTCGAGCTCGAGCCGCGTGCTGTCTCGATCGAAGGCCTCCTTCAAAGCGGCGACGACGACGCCGGCGAGACGGGCTTCGATGAGCCCGAGCGGACCTCCGCCTCCGGCCCCGGTCTGCAGGCCGGTCGGCTCGTCGCCGCGGCGCAATCGGCCGGTCATCTGCACCAGCCCGCCGAGCGTGTCCAGCACGCGCATCCATTGCGCAAAACCCATCGCTTCAGCTTATGGAGAGTGGCCGGGCGGATCAAGCGCTACTGCTGCTTCCCCGGAAATGCTCTAACCGTGGTCCGTGGTTCGTGGTTCGTAGCTCGTCGCTCGAAAACCTTCTCGAAACGCACTCCGAGCTACGAGCTACGGACCACGAACCACGGCACGCATCAGAAATTTACGATTGTTGCGCGAGGATGGCGTCAACGTAGGCGGTCACGAGACCCGGCAGGTCGTCCGCCGGCCCGTACAGCGTGAACACCTTGCGAAAACGGGGGCCGGTGATCGCGAGGTCCCAGCCGTGACCGGATTGCGAACGGAAAATCGAGAGCTTCCAAAGCTCGAATGAAGGACGCCAGCGTCGGATGGCGACCCGCACCGCGGACGTCAGCTGCAGGCGGACAGCATCGTCCGACAGCTGCGGGCAGGTCACCATCACGGGCACGGCAAGGCTCCGCCCTCGAAGGCTGGAAATCGATGCATCGGGTTGAGACGCTCTACCCTAACGCGCCGGCGATGCAGTTTCAAGCTAAGCAGTATTCAGAAAAGACAGGTGTCGCAGGTTCAGCGGCATTCCGAACGCCGGTGCTGGAAGAGCGCGGCATTCTGCACCTGCAGCGTCATCATCTGGTTGAAGGTCGCGATGTGATCCTTTGGATCCTCGTTGTTCGAGGACACGACCCGCGCGGGCTGGGAGCCGCCGCCGACATAGCCAAGCGACCCGACGCGTTCCGCGGTTGCGCGATCGATGCCCGGCCGATGCGAGAGCGTCTGCCCGCGCGGCCCGCCGATCGCGCGCAGGCGTTCGAGCATGGCAGCGCCAACCTGGGGCTTCTGCTCGAAGACGTTGCGTTCCTCGAAGGGATCGGTATGGAGGTCATACAACTCCGGACGCGGCGCTTCGATGACCTTGTATCGATCGGCGCGAAGGGACCGGAGGCCGGACCAGCCGAATCTTTGCGAGTACAGGGACTCCGCGTACACCTCGAGGTTGTCGTCGACGTCGGCGCGACTGAAAAAGCTGGTCAGGCTGACGCCGTCGATCTCCGGGATTGCCACCCCGAACAACTCGAGAACGGTCGGCATCAGGTCGACCAGCCGTGTCACGGCACCGATGCGTCGCGGGAGGATTCCCGGTCCGCGAACGATGAGCGGAACGTGCAGACCCTCCTGATAGATGAAGATGCCGTGCGAGTCCTCGCCATGGTCGCCGAGGGACTCCCCGTGATCGCCGGTCACCACGATCAGCGTGTCGTCGAGGATCCGCCGCGCCTCGAGGTGCGCAATCAACCGGGAGATCTGCGTATCCTCGAAAGCGATGGCTTCGAGGTACGGATTGTCGTAGCGGCCCTGGTAGTCGGACGGGAGCTGATAGGGCCGATGGGTGTCGTACAGATGAACCCAGGCGAAGAAGGCCGTCGGCTGCTCCGCGATCCACTTGAGCGCCTCGTCGACGACTTCGTTCGCGGGGCGTCGCGCGCGTGGGGCGCTCGAACAGCCTGCGGCGACCGCATCGTTGTAGACCACGAAGCCCTGATCGAGGCCGCGTGACGGCCCGAGAACTCCGGAGGCGACGAAAGCGCCGGTCATCAGACCGCGGTCCCTCAACGCTTCTGCCATGGTCGTAAATTCGGGCGCGAGCGGCGTCGCCACGTTGTCGCGCAGGTTGAGACGATGCGGGTAGAGTCCGGTGAACAGCGACGCGTGCGACGGCAGCGTGAGCGGTACGGACGCGAACGCCTGTTCGAAGACCGCGCCCTCGGCCGCGATTCTGTCGAGCGCGGGCGTATCGACGCCGCTGAACCCATAAGACGGCAGTCGATCGGCGCGCATCGTGTCCAACGTGATGAACAACAGATTTCGCGGCCTCGGCGTTCCACTGCACGCAGCAATCACGACGGCGGCCGCTCCGGCAGCCAGAATAGCCCCCATCACGCAGGCCCGGCGGTTCTCGAGTGACATCGTCATCATGTCTGCTTACCGTGGCCGCATCACGAACGTGTGTGAAGACGAATTACAGGTCGACATGAACTGCCGGAACGGCGGCTGCGTACCGCTGAGCACGATGAAACTGCCGTTCAGGGTTCCGGCGATTTCGCTGCCTCTGACCGTGGCGGTGACGATACCGGCGAGAGTGAAGCTGCGGGAATCGTCGATCCGCTCGACCACCTCGAACGTGTTCGGGAGGTAGTAGTAGTAGTAGAAATAGGGATCGCCTATGCGGAACACGACGGTCTCGAGCGGGTCGATCGAACCCGAGAAGCGGTCACCCATGCCCGAGAACACGATGAAGGTGGCGCCGCCCAGGGTGACATTCAGGACCTGCCCTGATTGGGTCACGTTGGCCGTATAGGTTCGCGATCGCAGCTCATTGGGGAACGTTGAAGAGCCTGCGCATGTTGACGCCTCGAGGGTCAGCGCGTAAGTGCCAGCAAGGTTCTTTCGCTCGCGCGCCGGCGCGAGTTCGAAGTTATCCGTCACGGTCGAGCCAACACTCAGATCCCTGAAGGTGTCGAGGTATCCCGCTTTGCTGGCCTGAATCCGCACCTCTCCAGCAACGCCGTACAAGGCGAAGCGCCCGTTGAAATCGCTCGTCGCCGACAGCCCTTCGCCAGTGCCGCGAATCACCCTCAGCGAAACACCCTGCAAAGGCAGCTCGCCTTCGGTAATCCGGCCGGACACTTTGTGGGTGCCCGCTGGGACCACGAGCACTAACCTGCCGCCGGCACGACTCTGGAATCTCGCCTGCACCGTCGCTTCGCCCACACTGACCGCCGTGGCGCGTGCATCTCCGCCGATCTGGATGACCCTGGTGCTCGAGGACGACCAGACGGCGGATGTGGTGACGTTCTCGGTCGAGCCATCAGATTTGACAGCCGTGGCCGTCAGTGGCGCCGACTCGCCGGGGGCGATCGACTCGGGCGCACTGACGTCAATGCGCAGGATGTTGGCCGGTGCCTGAAAGCCGCCACTCGGAGCCGTCGGAGACGCCGGGTTTCCGGAATCGGAGCCACAGGAGACGAGCAACAGGCCGATCAGCGCCGACGAGATCATCCGGCCGTACCGAATTTGCCTTGCCATGGGAGCTCTCCCGCCAGCCAGGGAATCGTCAATCTGACGTGAGCGGATCTACCCTCAAGAACGCTGGTGCTTGCAGAACCGGACAGTCCCGTCCGGGCGTGGGCCGCCCGGCCGCCGCTGCCGGCCGCTCTGCACCCGACATGTGTGAATGCGAGAAAACGTTTCGATGCGGCTCCTGCACGTCATTGCCGCCGCATCACAAACCCGTGAGAAATGGACGAACAGAGCGCCGTCAGGCCGCGGAGTGGCAGCTCCGTTCCAGCCCCGATGATCAGAATGCCGCTGAGCGGGCCGGCGATCTCGGTGGTCGTGACTCTGGCGGTGACGTTCCCGATGATCACCAAACTACTCGTGTCGTTGAGCCGTTCGATGACGGAGAACTCGTCGTAGTAGTAGAACCAATAAGGATAGAAGGAGTTTGCATCGCGGCCGATCGCGAACGTTACGGAGTCGCCGTCGATGAGGCCGAAGAAGCTGTTCCCTCCACGTCCATTGAGAAGAAAGTGACCGCCCTCCAGCTTTACGCTCAGCTGCGGGCCATCCTGCACGACGTTGGCGGTATATCTCCTGGTCTTCGCGGCATCAGGAAACGACCCGAGAGCCCAGCGATCTGCCGAACAGGGCGCGGCCGTCAACGTCAGCGCATAAATCCCGGCGAGATTGCGGAATTGTCGCGAAACTGCGATTTCGAGGCCGGCTGTCGTATTCGAGTTGACGGTAACTTCACGTTCGGTTTCGCGATACTGCTCTTTTCGGGCCCGAATGCGAACGCGTCCGGCGACACCGTAAAGCGCGAAGGCTCCCGATGCTATCGCTTCCGGCTGTCAGGCCCTGTCCCACACCCTCGATCACCGTCAGCAGAACGCCCTCAACGGGACGTCCTTCCTCGACCACCCTTCCCGACAATTTGAAGGTGCCGGATTCCAGCGACAGAATCTGCGCCGTAACGGATCGGCCTTCGAACGTCGCCGTCACCGTCACTTCGCCTCGCGCGATGGCGAGCGCGCGGCCCGTAGCATCGACTTCGATCACCGCTGGATTCGAACTCGACCACTGAGCCGTGACGATCTCCGTGGAGCGATCGGCGTGAACGGCTGTCGCCCTCAGCTGCACCGATTGCCCAGGGGCCAACGAGTCGGGCGCGTTGATGGTGATTTGAACGATCGCCGACGGGCTGGAAGGGCCGTTTGGCGGATTCGTGGAGCTATCGCACGACGCGAGGACGACGGCAAGCGTCACGGCAAGCGTGACGCTGGCGTGACGCCACGATCGGCCGGTGGGACGTGAATCGGTGATCATGACAGGCTCCTCTTCCATAACGCGGGACTGGCCCAATCCGGACAAACGCTCGCTGCTCTGCTCGTTAGCGCCGCCGCATGGCGAAGGGATGAGTCCAGTTGCAGAGCGCCGTCTCAGAAAGCCTTTCCCGCTGATAAGGAGGATTCCGCGCGTCGTCGAGATAGAATGCGTGTCCGCGACGGAACATGTCAGCCAAACAACCCCCGGTGGGTGATGGGAAGGCCGACGGCGAGCCGCGCACCGACCTGGAATCGACCGCCCATCTGATCGAGCTGGTGCGCGCCGGTGACCAGGACGCGCTGAACCGTCTGTTCGCGCTTCACCGGGATCCGCTTCGTCGCTGGACGGCAGGCCGGCTCCCGAAGTGGGCCCGCGACCTCGCTGACACGGACGATCTCGTCCAGGAAACGCTGCTCAGCACGCTCAAGAGAATCGGCGAGTTCGAGGCGCGTCACGTCGGCGCGCTCCAGGCCTACCTGCGACAGGCCATCCTGAATCGCATCCGCGACGAGCTTCGGCGCAAGGGACGGCAGCCGCCTTCAGCGAACCTCGAGTCGGTGAGCGCGGATGATGCGGCGTCGCCGCTGGAGGAAGCGATCGGCCGGGAGGCGGTCGAACGTTACGAGCGTGCGCTGGCGCGCCTCCGGCCAGAAGATCGGGAGGCGATCATCGCAAGGGTGGAGCTGGGCTACACGTACGAAGAGATGGCGCTGGCCCTGGAAAAGCCGTCAGCCGAGGCGGCGAGGAAAACGGCTCAACGCGCGCTGGTCCGGCTGGCGGCCGAGATGAAACGTGCGGACAAGGAACCCTAGTCGTCGAGAATGAACGTGACCAACATGTTCACCTGATACTCGACGATCTTGTTCTTCTCGAGGCGCACGTGCTGTTCCTTGATCCACACGCTGCGGATGTTGCGCAGCGTCTTCGATGCACGCGCGATTCCCTGCTGAATTGCATCCTCGAAGCTCTTCGTCGACGTCGAGCTGAGCTCAGACACCTTCGCTACAGACATGGCACCTCCTGCCGCGACAGATTGGCTGTCACTCTGACGATTCTGTCAACGCCGGCAGGTGGATATCAACGATAACCCGTCAGACACGCACGGCTCAGTCGCCGCGTATCGCGAGCAGGGGATCGACCTTCGTCGCACGGCGCGCAGGTATCACCGCCGAGATTGCCGCCACCAGCACGAACATCACGGCCACGGCGACGAAGGACGTCAGGTCGAGAGGGCTGAGGCCGTAGAGCAGCCCGCCGAGGTAGCGAGTCACGCCCGTGGCGACGGCGAGTCCTATTACGATACCCGCCAACGTAAAGGTCAGACTCCTGCCGATCACGAGAGCAACAATCGCAGACCGGCGTGCGCCGAGCGCCATGCGCATTCCGATCTCGGCTCGACGGCGAATCGCGGCGTACGACGTGATCCCGTAGACTCCCAACGCCGCCAGAAGAAGTGCCAGCACAGAAAAGCCAGACGACAACATCGCCAGGAGCCGCTCACGTGCGATCGACGCATCGACGTCCTCAGCCACGGTTCTGAACGTGAAGGCGAGCCGCGAATCGACGGCAGCGAGAGCGCTGGCAACGGCAGGCGCGAGCGACACAGGGGGGCCAGCGGCGGCGCGGAGACTGAGACTCACGCTGGCATGGTCGGGTGCCGCAGCATGCCGGCTGACTGGGCCAATGGCACATAGAAGGTAGGGACCATCCCGCGCCTGAGCGAACCAAAGACGGCGTCAGCGACGACGCCGACAATGGTTCGGCCCTCCACCTGCTGACCGAGCGGACTGCGATCGGGAAAAAACTTGCGCGCGTACGACTCGTTGACGACGGCGACCGGGTAAGAGCCAGCGACGTCGCCCACCTCCACATCGCGTCCGGAGTGGATCCGGGTCCCGTAGGTGGCGAACCAACGTGGGCTCACGGCGTTCCGCATCCGGTCCCGCTGCGCAAGCACCGGGGCCTGACTCGCATCACTGAGCGGTGTCAGATCCGATCCGGCAGCCTCGGCGACGCCCGGCACCGTTCGCACGGCGTCCACCAGCCGTTGGAAGTATGCCAGCCGCTGCTCCGGAGGTACGACGGCTCGCGAGGTATCGACGTCGACGACCAGCACGCGGTCCCGTTCGAAGCCGAGAGGTACTCTGGCCAGACGATCGAATGTGCGCACGAGCAGAACCGATGCCACGACGAGAACGATCGACAGCGCCACCTGCAACGCGATGAGCGATCCGGTAACCGGCGTGCGACCGCTGGCGCCGCCGGAGGTCACCGATCGGGAGCTCTGGTCCTTGAGAGCCTCGATCGGGGGAACGCGCGCCGCGCGAAACGCCGGGGCAGTGCCAAAGACGACAGCGGTCAGAACGCCAGCGGCCAATGCAAAGAGCAACACGCGTGAGTCGAGAGACAGGTCGAGAAACGCCGGCGCGCCGGCCAGGTCGATCTGCGCCAGCAACGCCTTGCTGATCCAGCCGGCCAGCACGAGCCCGACCCACCCGCCTACCGTGGCAAGGATCAGGCTTTCGACCAGGAGCTGACGGCCGAGACGCCAGCGCGGTGAACCGAGGGCGAGACGCGTCGCGAACTCGTGCCGGCGTGCCGACGCCCGCGCGAGCAGAAGGTTGGCGAGGTTCACGCACGCCACGAGCAGCACCAGCGCCACGAGCGCAAAGACAATCAGCAGCGGATGGCGATACTCCCGGCGCAGGCCGGTTCGGTCAGCCGTCCCCGCGGGCGCCGGAACGAGCGTGAAGGGCTCCTGCAGAAACTTCGGGAAGGCGTTTCATCTCCTCCGGTGACACGCCGAGAATCTCCGGCTGCATGGCGCGAATCGCGCTCGTCGCCGCGTCGATCGACTGATCGGGCTTCAAGCGCAGGAGCGCGGTCAGGAAGAAGTGGTTCTTTCTTCGCAGCGATGAGCGGGGCCCTCGAATCATCGGTTCGGCGCCGAGCGGCAGCGCCAGGTCGAACCCTCTCCCGACTTCCAGCCCGAAGAAATCAGGAGGCGTGACACCGATGATGGTGAACGGGACGCCTTCGACGACGATCGGCTTGCCGATGACGTCAGCCGCACCGTTGAAGCGGCGCTGCCACATCCGGTAGCCGATCACAGCGACGGCTCCGCGAGGCTCCTCCAGAGAATCGTTTGACGAAGACTGTTCGTGCGGGACGATCGCCCCAGGCATGAGGTCATCCGCCGGCTCGAACGTCCGGCCGATCAGGGCGGGAACGCCAAGGGTCGCGAAGAACCCTCCGTCGGTGAACAGGCCATCGACGATGTCTTTTTCACCGCCCTGCGCGAGGTTGAAGCGCCCATCCGTCCACGCGAGCGCGCCACCGAACACGCCGACGCGTTCCTGCAGCCGCTGCCACATGTCGTAGTTCCACCCGATCCCGGCGGTAAAGCCGTGACCGAGAGAGTACGCGGAGGAAATCGTGACCAGCCGCTCGGGCGCCCTTACCGGCAGCGGCCGGAGCATGAGCCCGTTGATGACGCTGAAGATCGCGGTGTTCGCGCCTATTCCGAGCGCGAGCGTGAGAATGGCGACGAGGGCAAGGCCGGGTGAGCGGCGCAGGAGGCGCACGCCTGAGCGCACGTCCCTCCACAAATCTTCAATCGGACCTTCCCACCCGGCGTCGCGCACGCGATCCTTGACGGCCTCGACACTGCCGACCTCGGCGCGAGCCTGACGCCACGCCTCCTGGCGGCTCAGTCCAGCCGCCATTTTCTCGTCGGCGCTGGCTGCCAGGTATGCCTGCAGCTCGGCATCCAGCTCGTCGTCCTCGCGCGACCTGTGGACGATCGCCCTCACCGCCCCGATGGCGCGGCTGAAGAGAGCCATCACAGCTCCGTTAGTGACGCCTTGAGGACCCGCGCAATCGCTGCCGCCTGCTGTTCCCAGTCGCGCGTCTCGCGTTTGAGCTTCGCGCGTCCATCGGCGGTGAGCGCGTAATACTTGGCGCGTCTGTTGTTCTCGGTCGTCCGCCACTCCGCCTTGATCAGGCCGTCACGCTCGAGACGGCGAAACGCTGGAAAGAGGGAGCCGGCATTGACCTGCAGGATGCCCTTGCTGATCTGCTCGAGCCTGGCGCCGATGCCATACCCGTGCATCGGCTCGAGCGCGAGCGTCTTGAGAATGAGCATGTCGAGCGTGCCTTGCACGACGCCGCTGGGCTTATCTGCTGGTGCCATGGTGTCTCATCTAGATCGTCTAGAGATGAACATACGCCTTTCATCTAGATTGTCAATAGGAGAGGCATCTGAGGTAGACTGGGTTGGGGGAGACGGAGGGGACGGAGGGAACGGAACGAGCTTCAACTCGGAGACACGGAGAAACGGAGGCGAACAGACGCGGGTTGGGCAAGTGGTCAGTCACCGCGGTCCGCCGATGCCGCCGCGTGCGCGGCGGGCGATCGACTGATAGCCCGGGATCACAAGTCACGATGCGAAGAAATGGTGACTTGTGATCCCGGGCTATCAGTCGATCGCACGGCCCGGCCGATGGCCGGGCCGGCATCGGCTCTGAACTGCCGAAGTCCTAGCTGCTGTCGTCTCCGTTTCTCCGTGTCTCCGAGTTAAAGCTTCGTTCCGTCCCCTCCGTCCCCTCCGTCCCTCGAAATCAGCTAATCTAGCTCCTTCCATGTCGATGCCGCTCAGATACTGCGTCCTCCTTCTCTCCGTCCTCGTGCTCGGCACGGACACACTCGCGCAGCCGGACCCGGTCGACGCGATCGTCAAGGCCGAGATGACGAAGCAGCGCATCCCCGGCGTCGCGGTTGCCGTGGTCCGGAACGGCGAGACGATCAAGGCGCAGGGCTATGGCGACGCGAACGTCGAGCTCAAGGTGCCGGTGACGCCCGAGACCATCTTTCAATCGGGCTCGCTGGGCAAGCAGTTCACCGCGGCGGTGATCATGGCGCTGGTGGACGATGGGAAGCTGGCGGTCACGGACACGCTGACGAAGTTCTTTCCTGACGCCCCGCCCGCATGGCGAGACATCACGGTTCAGCATCTCCTGACGCACACATCCGGCATCGCCAACTACACCGCAGGCAAGGTGGACTACCGGAAGGACTACACCGAAGCCGAGCTGGTGAAGCTCGCCTACGGGCTACCGCTCGACTTCAAGCCTGGCGATCAGTGGCGGTACAGCAACACCGGGTACGTGATCCTCGGTGCGATCGTCCGCAAGGTCACGGAGCGTTTTTATGGCGACGTCCTGCGCGATCGCATCTTTCAGCCGCTGGGCATGTCGTCCGCCCGCGTCATCAGCGAGTCCGACATCGTCCTCAATCGGTCCGGCGGGTATTCGTTCGAGGACGGACGCCTGCAGAACCAGGAGTGGGTGTCGCCGTCGCTCAACACGACGGCGGATGGCGCGCTCTATCTGTCCGTCAACGATCTGATTGCCTGGGTTCGCGGTCTTCGCTCGAAGGCGGTGCTTTCAGCACAGAGCTGGAACGCGACCTTCACGCCGGTGCAGTTGAACAGCGGACGGCGTCACCCGTATGGATTCGGGTGGGCCGTCGATCGTGTGAAGGGATACAACCGGTACCGGCACGGGGGATCCTGGCAGGGATTCAAGACACATCTGGCGCGATACCTGGGCGACGACGGCACCGAGCTGAGCGTGGTCGTGCTGGCAAACCTCGCTCAGGCGCAGCCGGAGGTCATCGTCGATGCGCTCGCGGCTCACTACATTCCAAAGCTGAAAGATCCGTCGGCATGGACGATCCGCGGGGCACAGGTGGCCGATGGCACAGGGGGGCCGTTGCAGCGAGTCGATGTCCGCTTCGACGGCGATACGATTCGCGAGGTCGGTACCGTGACGCCGCAACCGGAGGATCGCGTGATCGACGGAACCGGACTCGTCCTTGCGCCCGGCTTCATCGACGCGCACAACCACTCGACCGAGGGGCTCGACGCCGACCCCGGCGCGCGGACGCAGGTGTCGCAGGGAATCACGACGGTGTTGCTCGGTCAGGATGGGAGCTCGCCGCTCCCGATCGGCGACTATCTCGAACGGCGGCGGACGTCACCGGCTGCCGTCAACGCGGCTCTGCTCGTCGGCCATGCAACGGTCAGGCGACGGGTGATGGGCGACGACTTCCGGCGCGAAGCCACGCGGCCCGAGATTGCCAAGATGGAGGCGCTGGTCGACGAGGCGATGCGTCAGGGCGCGATTGGGCTCTCCTCCGGTCTCGAGTACGAGGTCGGCAGCTACGCCTCCACCGACGAGGTCGTTGCGCTGGCACGAGTCGCGGGCAAGCACGGTGGTTTCTACATCTCGCACATTCGCGACGAGGCCGACAAGACGCTCGACGCCGTGCGCGAAGCGATCGTCATCGGTCAACGCGCGAAGCTGCCGGTTCAGATCACGCACATCAAGCTGGGCACCGTCGGCGTCTGGGGCAAAGCCGCCGAGGTCGTTGCGATGATCGACGCCGCCCGCAAGCGCGGACAGGACGTGACCGCCGATGCCTATCCGTACCTGGCGTGGCATTCGAATCTGAAGGTGCTCGTGCCGAACAAGCAATGGACCGATCCGGCGAGCGTGAAGGAAGCGCTGGACGATGTCGGCGGCGGCAGCAACATTCAGATCGTCCGCCTGCCGAAGTTTCCCCAATACGTCGGCAAGCGCATGGACGAGATCGCCCGCGACGAGAAGATGTCAGAGGTCGATCTCTACATCAAGATCGTGCAGGACGATGATGCCGGCATCATCGGGCACACGATCTCGGAGCCGGACCTGCGGACGTTCTATCAACAGCCCTGGGTCATGGTCGCGAGCGATGGCGGCGTGGGCATGAGCCACCCCCGTGCAGCGGGCACGTTTACCCGCGTGCTCGGCCGGTACGTCCGCGAGCAGAACTGGCTCACGCTGCCGGAAGCCGTCCGGAAGATGACGTCACTACCGGCGTCACGACTTGGACTGAAGGATCGCGGAACGATTCGCGTCGGCATGAAGGCCGATCTGGTCCTCTTCGATCCGGCGACCGTGCTCGATCAATCGACCTTCGAACAGCCGCGACAGTTGTCGCAAGGGATCCACACGGTGTTCGTCAACGGTACGCCGGTGTGGGGCGCCGATCGGCCGGCGGGTCCGCAACCGGGGCGAGTGCTGAGCCGCGTGACCGGCGCCAAATGATTGGCCGGTCAGTCTGATATTCTAGCGAGGCTACGCCTCAGACCATCGAGGCTCCGCCTCGCTAGGTCATATTGTTTGATAACGCCGCGCTGACGCGCGGACGGCCTTGACCCAAACTTGACTCAAAGACTCAAAACGAGTCGGTCAAGGCCTCTAGCGGCTTGGCCCTGAAGTCCACTCGAGTAGCGAAATCCGAATGAGTCTCGCCGTTCGCATCATCCTGTCGTGCTTGCTGATCGCGGCGTTCCCGCACGCCCTGTCTGCGTCGGGTCACGGCCCTGTCTTCGGCGGCGCGACGCCGACGCTCGGCAAGGGCGGCTGGCAGCTCGATCAGGTGTGGATGGGCCGGCTGGGTGACGGGCGGGGTGACGACGAGCAGATGTTGCGCACGATGATCAGCGTCGGCCTGACCGAAGACATTCAGCTCTCGGGCTCGCTGCCGATCCCGTTGCAGACGCCAATCTACATGCCGCGCGGACGACCGATGGCGCTGATGTCGTCCAATCAGGACGTCGAGGGCATTCTCGCGTGGCGGTTCCATCGGCGTCCGGCTGGCGCCAACGGCCGGTTCGAGTCGACGGTCTACGGCGGCATTGCCGTGCCGCTCGAGGAGTTCAGAAACGACGGCATGCGCGCGGCGCCGTCGGTACACGTGGCAGCGGCCACCGGCTACGCCTCGCGCGGACACTACTTCTGGGTCGGCGGTGGCTACCAGCGCTCGGCCGAGATGAGTGGCGACCGTGTTGGCGACACGACCTTCTTCAGCGTCGTGTATGGCTTCCGGCCTCCGGCGCTGCAACTCGACTACCCGAAACCGGATCTGCGTTTCTTCGTCGAGGCGGTGGGAGAAAACACGTCGCGCGGTGTGCACCACGGCCTCGAGATGCAATTCAGCGGCGGCAGTTCGGTCCTGGTTGGCCCCACGATGCTCCTGCTCTACAAGGAGTACGGTCTCGAAGGCGGCCTGCTCTTTCCGGTGTATCAACAGACGAACGGGTTGCCCGAAGAGCGGTTCCGGTTCGGGATCAATTTCAGCTATTTCTTCTGGATGCGTTGATGGCTCTCCGTCTCATGCCGGTGTTCGTTCTCGCGCTCAGCCTCCTGGTCCCGACTGCGGCGTCCGCCGAGTTCCGCCGGATCGAGATCAAGATCCACGGAATGGATTGAGCGACGTGCGCCCACGCCGTGCGCGTGGCAACGCTCAAGATTGAGGGCGTCGAGACGGTGACCGTCTCGCTCAAGCGCGCGGTCGCCGACATCCGGCTGCGCGAGGGGAACCGGGTCACGATCGATCAGATCCTGCAGATGGTCCGCAACAACGGGTTTACCCCACGCGAGGCCAACGTGACGGTGGTCGGCGTGCCGATCGAACGGGGCGGAGCGCCGGCGTTCGAGGTCAGCGGCATCGAGGAAGTGTTGATCGTCGATGTGAAGAAGAGCGTGGCGGCGGCGGTCGAGCAAATGGAGGAGGCCCGCAAGAGTGGCGCGCCCGTCGCGAGCGAGATTGCCGGCACGCTCGAACCCCAGACCGGGGCGCCCGATCAGATCGCGGTGACCTCCTTTACAAGGAAATGAGCGGGGCGGAGAAAGAACTGCTGACCGTCGAGGGACGCGAGATCGCGATCTCCAACCCGACGAAGGTGCTCTTTCCTCAGCCCGGCTACACCAAGCTCGACCTCGTTCGCTACTACCTCGCCGTTGCCGATGGCGCGCTGCGCGGCGCGGGTGGCAGACCGAACGTGCTCGTTCGCTATCCCAACGGGATCACAGGCGAGTTCTTCTATCAGAAGCGCGCGCCGAGCGCGCGTCCCTCGTGGGTGGAAGTCGTCGAACTGCAGTTTCCATCGGGCCGTACGGCCGAGGAAGTGGTGCCGCGCGACGCCGCGACGCTGGTGTGGATGGCCAATCTCGCCTGCCTCGAATTGCACCCGCACCCGGTCAGAACCGGCGATCTCGATCGGCCCGACGAGCTTCGCGTCGATCTCGATCCCGTGCCCGGCGTGACCTGGGCGCAGGTTCGTGAGGTCGCGCAGGTGGTCCGCGCCACCCTCGACGACTTTGCGCTGGTCGGCTGGCCGAAGACGTCAGGCTCGCGAGGCATGCACATCTACGTGCGCATCGAGCAACGATGGGCGTTCCCCGAGGTCCGGCGCGCCGCACTGGCGTTTGCGCGCGAGGTCGAGCGCCGCGCCCCCTCGCTGGCCACGAGCAAGTGGTGGAAGGAGGAACGCCACGGCGTTTTTCTCGACTACAACCAGAACGCCAAGGATCGCACCATCGCCAGCGCGTATTCGGTCCGGCCGACCGCTGAAGCGCGTGTGTCGGCTCCGCTGGCCTGGGACGAGATCGCGGACTGCGATCCGGCGGACTTCACGCTGAAGACCATGCCGGCTCGATTCGCTGAAATCGGCGACCGTCATGCCGGGATCGATGACAGGGCGTGTTCGCTCGAGTCGCTGCTCGAGCTGTCGGCACGCCAGGAGCGCGAGGGGCAAGGCGATGCCCCATGGCCGCCGCACTACAGGAAACAGGCCGGCGAGCCCGCGCGCGTGCAGCCGTCACGGCGGCGCGTGCCGAACCGTCCGCTCCTCGAGATTGGCCGCGCCCAGAAAAAGGACGATGCGCTCGCGGGACTCGAGCGCTGGAAAGCCCGTCATCCTGAGGCCGCTGCACATCTGACGGCATCCGATGTGCTGGTCGATGCCATGCGCGGAAGATTCCATACCTGGACCCGCATCCGGGTCAACCTTCAGCACGTGCCGGAGGAGCTGCGTCCCGCCCAGGAGCCGCTCGATCCGGACGATCCGCCGAAGGGTTGGGAGGAGTTCATGGCTGGCGGCGGCCCTCCCCGAAGACCTTCTCGAGCTCGTAAGCCTTCGTGACCTCGAGCTGATCGTACCGGCAGTCCGACACCGGCTTGTCCGGGCGCCAGCGCAGGAACACCGCCGCGTGCCGGAAGCGATCGCCTTGCAGGTGGTCGTACTTGATTTCGCACACGCGCTCGAGGCGCAGCGGCTCCCACGACATGTCCTTGCCAGCGCTCCAGCGGCTTTGCCCGCCTGGCATGCGTCCCAACTCAGCGCCGGCAACGGCCCACTCCCGCCACGGATGTCCGTCCAGCGCGTTCTTGCGCAACGGCTCGAGGTCGCGCGCCAGCTGCTTGCGCGTGGCCATGGTAAACGACGATGTGACGCCGACGTGGTGGAGCGTCCCCTTGCCGTCGTATAGACCGAGGAGCAGCGATCCGACGGTGTCCTGGCCGCTCTTGTGCCAGCGGAAACCGGCAACGACGCAGTCGGCCGTACGCGCATGCTTGATCTTGATCATCGCGCGCTTGCCAGGCTGGTACGTGCCGTCCTCCGGCTTCGCAATGACGCCGTCGAGGCCGGCGCCCTCGAACCGGTTCAGCCAGTCGGCCGCCAGCGCTCGATCGCGCGTCACGGGCGTCAGGTGCAGCGGCGCTTCAGCATGCTCGAGCAGCGACTCGAGCGCCGCGCGACGGTCGACTTGCGTCGACTCGCGCACGTCGCGACCATTGCTCGCAAGGATGTCGAACGCGACGAACGCCGCGGGCATCTCCTTCGCCAGCTTGGCGACACGGGAAGCCGCCGGATGCAGCCGAAGCTGCAGCGCATCGAAATCGAGACCCTTGCGCCCGGCAATCACGATCTCGCCATCGAGCACGCAGCCAGGCGGAAGCCGGTCGAGAAACAGTTGATGCAGCTCGGGAAAATACCGATCGAGCGGCCGCAGATCGCGGCTCTGGATGAACACGTCGGATCCACCGCGAAAGACAATCGCGCGAAAACCGTCCCATTTCGGTTCGTAGAGAAACGCTCCGCCCTGGGGAAGCTCGTCGGCCAACTTGGCGAGCATCGGCTCGATGGGGGGCGCGATGGCAAAGTCAGCGTCGGTCGTCATGGATCTCGGCCGATCTTCTCACGTTACTCTCCGGTCACTCGCGACTGAGGGTGTACGACCAGCCCGGCTGCCACTGCCACGGCGCCGTGATCACATCACGCAGCGGAATGCCCATTGATCAGATGTTCCAGCGCGTAGAACGTCGCGCGGTGCCCGATGACGATGATGCGTCCGCCGGCGTAGTCTCGAGCAGCCTCGGCCAGCCACTGCCCCACCCGCCTCGTCGCATCTTCGTAGCTTTCGCCATCCAGAAATGGTGTGGCGATGTGGTCCACGCGCCTGGCCTCGACCTCTGACGACGGATGTCGTGTCAGCGCGCCATAGTCGCACTCGCGCAGCCGCGCGTCACGGATGATTGGAATGCCCCGACCGAGAAAGGCGAGTTCCGCTGTGCGAGACGCTCTCCGGGAGTCCGAACAGACCACCGCGGCAAACTCATCTTCCTGCCGCCGTCGTCCCAACTCGCGCGCTTGACTCTCACCCAGCGCAGACAGATCGACGTCGAACCACCCGGATGCAAGTCCCGCCTCGTTGTCGAGGCTTGTCGCGTGGGTTTCGAATATGAGATGGAGGAACGACATGTCACATCGTTTCACGTCAACTCCCAACCTCCAACTCCCAACTCCCAAGGGAGAACCAAGAGAGGAGCGTGAAGAAAACCAGAAAATGGATACCTGGTAGCTTGTTTGTGTGGACACCGACTGACGGCTGACGCGCCTCAGGAACGATCGCGACGACCACGACGAACACGACGAGAACAATAGTGACGTCGCGAACGTCGCGGCCGTCGTGATCGTCGCCAGTGTCGTCACCGTCGGAGTTGAGTCCATTGGGAGTTTGCACGCGTCAGTTCCTCTTGTCGATCATGACCATCGCACTGCCCCCCGCGGCGATCGCCAGCGCGGCGGACATCCACGCGACGCGAGCGAGGCCGGTCTCGATCGGGCCGGCGATCACGACGCCGACGATGGCGACGGCCAGCAGTGAGGCGAGGCGCGAGACGGCATTGTTGATGCCCGAGGCCAGGCCGGCGCGGCTCTCGTCGACTGACATCATCACCGTCGCGGTCAGCGGCGCGACGCAGATCGCCATGCCGACGCTCATGACGATCACCGCCGGGAAGACGGACAGCCAGTAAGACCCCTCGAAGGACCGCGCGAGGAGCAGGAAACCTGCCGCGGCGACGAACGGTCCCACCGTGAGTGGGAGACGCGCGCCATATTTGTCCAGCAGCCCTCCCGCCCACCGTGACAACAGGAACATGACGATCACGAACGGCAGGAACGCCGACGCAGCCTCGACGACCGAATAGCCGCGAACCTGAATCAGGTTGAACGGCAGCACGAACATCGTCGCCGACATCCCGCAATACAGGAAAAGCGTCAGGACATTCGTGCCCGTGAACGCCCGTGAACGGAAGAACGACAGCGGAACCATCGGGTGCGGGCAGCGGCGCTCCTCGATGATGAAGGCAGCTAATGCGATGGTCCCGAGGGCGAGCGCGGAGATGACGCGTATGTCCGAGAATCCCTTGCTGCCCGCTTCAACGAGGCCGAACACGAGACCGAAGAGGCCAGCCGTCACGAGCGCCGCGCCGATCCAGTCGATGCCGGCGGACTCCTGCTCGTTCCGGCTCTCGGGCACTCTTCGCACGATGGCGATCACCAGGGCCGCGAGCGGGATGTTGATGTAGAAAATCCATCGCCACGAGAGCTCCTCGACCAGCCAGCCGCCGATGATCGGCCCGATGCCGGCAGCAATCGAGGTGAACCCAGCCCAGGTCCCGATTGCGCGTCCGCGGGTCTCCTTGCTGTAACGCGCGGAGATCAGGGCAAGACTACCCGGCACGAGCAACGCCGCGCCGATGCCCTGCGCGCCGCGCGCCACGATCAGAAACAGCACGCTCGTGGCGACGCCGCATGCGGCGGAGGCCGCGGCAAAGATCGCTGTGCCGAGCACGAACGTGAACCGGCGTCCCCAGCGATCGCCAAGCGAGCCGCCCACGAGCAGCAGCGATGCCAGGAACAGCATGTAAGCCTCGACGATCCACTGCGCTTCGGCTACCGTTGCCCCGAGCTTCTGACGGAGGATCGGCAACGCGACGTTGACGACCGTGCCATCGATGAACACCATGCTCGACCCGAGGATGGCCGAGATCAGGGCCGCGCGGCTGCCGGACCCGTCGGTGTGTTGACGGTTGCCGGGTGGTGCAGGGACGATAGCTCTTCCTCGGGACGGTCTGGACATGCCAATTGAGGAGGCAGTATGGCGGAGTTGAAGACCAAGCCGACCGGCGCGAGCGTCGATGCGTTCCTCCGGTCGATTGCCGACGAGGGCCGACGCAAGGACTGCACCACTGTCGCTCGGATGATGAGCCGGATTACAGGTACCAAACCTCGAATGTGGGGACCCAGCATCGTCGGGTTCGGCACGCATCATTACACAGGGTCGAACGGCAAGTCCGTGGAGTGGTTCCAGGCCGGCTTCTCGCCTCGCAAAGCGAACCTCACGCTGTATCTGATGTCCGGTTTTTCGGGCAAGGACGTGCTGATGGGCAAGCTGGGCAAGCACACCACCGGCAAATCGTGTCTCTACATCAAGCGGCTCGACGATGTGAACCTGGCCGTGCTCGAAACGCTGATCGAGAAGTCCGTCACGCAGATGAAGGGGTGATCCCATCAGGCTTGACAGCGTGAGTCATTCGCTATATTTTCGCCGCCGCAGAAATACACGAGGTGTCCCACATGAAGAAGAAGATGAAGAAGGCTGCGAGCAAGAAGGGCCCCGCCAAGAAGGTCGCCGCGAAGGCAAAAGCTGCAAAAGCCAGCAAGAAGGTGTCACCGATCCCGCCTGGCTATCACACCGTGACCCCCTACCTCGTCTGCCGGGGTGCGTCGGATGCGATTGCGTTCTACCAGAAGGCGTTCGGCGCGAAGGAGAGGATGCGCATGCCGATGCCCGACGGCAAGATCGCTCACGCCGAGATTCGGATTGGCGATTCCCTCGTCATGCTCGGCGACGAATCGCCACAGATGGGTGCGTCGGCACCGCAGACGATCGGCGGCACGGCGGTGCATGTCTTTCTCTATGTGAAGGACGTGGACAAGGTATTCGCGCAGGCGACTTCCGCCGGCGCAACCACCGAGATGCCGCCCACCGACATGTTCTGGGGCGATCGGTATTGCAAGCTCGTCGATCCGTTCGGCCACAAGTGGTCGCTGGCCACACACATCGAGGATGTGTCAGGGAAGGAAATGGCCAGGCGCAGCGCTGAAGCCATGTCTCAGGGGCCGCCCCAGGCTTGACATCCAGCCGGTCCAACTGTCATAGCGTCATATGACAGTTGGACTGACCTCAGTCGCAAGCTCCTCGCTCAGGCGATCGACGACGCAGTCGTGCAGGCCCATCACCTCCAGATCGATCGAGCGGATTTTCTTCGGCTCGCCGAGGAACGATTTGACGCGCTCGAAGACAAGCGGTCGCGTGCCGCGGCTTCTTAAGCTTCGCCGCAACAGACGAGCTTCTCACCACTGACGAGCGGCACAAACTCTGCTCCCTATTCATCATTCGAAAGAATGATGATGTGAAGAACGACGATTTGCAGAAGGAGTGCTCATGCCCAAAGTCCTCGACGTCGATCAGATCCGCCGCCAGGCCGAACCCATCACCAATCAGAAAGGACACGAGATACAGCCGTTCGGACATCTCGTTCGCATGCCCATCGCGCTCGACGCAAAGGTATGCGAGGAGAGCGTCGAACACCTCAACCAGGTGCTTGCCGACACCATGACGCTTCGTGACATGTACAAGAAACATCACTGGCAGGTGTCGGGGCATACGTTCTATCCACTCCATCTCCTCTTCGACAAGCACCACGAGGCCCAGGGCGAGCTCGTGGATGCCATCGCCGAGCGGATTCAGCTCCTTGGGGGTATCAGCGTCGCCATGGCCGCGGACGTTGCCGAGCGGACGCTGGTCCCGCGTGTGCCAAAGGGCCGCGAATCCGTGCCGGTTCAGATCTCACGGCTTCTTCACGCTCATGAAATCATCCTGAAGGAAGCACGAACGATGGCCAAGATCGCCGCTGACCATGGCGACGACGTCACGAACGATCTGCTGGTGAGCGACGTGATTCGCACCAACGAGCTGCAGGTGTGGTTTGTCGCCGAGCACGTGATCGATGTGCCGGTGGTCAGGGCGGACGGATCAAGCGAATAGCTATTTGGGGGGCCCGTAGGCCCGACCTTCAGGTCGGGTGTGTTGCTAGCCAGCAACGAGGCTGATTTGGGCACGCCCGACCTGAAGGTCGGGCCTACAGGACCCCCGAATCGCCCTCTTGACAAAAAAAGTTGTCAATGCTGGAATGGCGCATGGTCGACGTCGAGGTCATCGAAGATCCGGCAGCGGCAACCGTTGCGCTCGAGCCCGTGCGCAGCCGGCTGCTCTCGGAATTGACCGAGCCGGCGTCGGCGGCCACGCTGGCCGCCAGGCTGGGGATCGCCCGGCAAAAGGTCAACTACCACCTGCGGGCGCTCGAGACACATCGCCTGGTGCGCGTCGCCCAGCGCCGCCAATGGGGCGGCCTGACCGAGCGCCTGCTCGTCGCCACAGCCGCCTCCTACGTCGTCTCGCCGGCAGCCCTCGGCCCGGTCGCCAGCGATCCCGGACGCAGTGCGGATCGCCTCTCGGCGACATACCTCATTGCGCTCGCCGCGCGTGTGATTCGCGAGGTCAACGGGCTCCTGCGTCGATCGCAGGAACTCGACAAGCGGTTAGCCGACGCTGTCGGTAGATACGGAGATCAGATTCCGGTCGGGAGAGGATCGCGCCGCCTTCAGCGAGGAACTGACAGCCGCCATCACCACCCTCGCGGCGCGTTATCACGACACATCGGCACCGGGAGGCCGCGCACACCGGCTCGTGATCGTGGCGCACCCGATGCCTCACGTCCGCAAAAAGGAGCCATCATGAGCGTCAAGAAAGATCTGGCCGGACGACGGTCCGTGCAGGTGGAAACGGAAGTGCCCGGCACGCCTGAGGAAGTCTGGAAGGCAATCGCGTCAGCCGAAGGGATCTCGTCGTGGTTTGTCCCGGCGCGCATCGAGACCGACGCGAACGGTCAACCGAAGCAGCTGGTGCTTCATTTCGGTCCCGGCATGGATTCGGTGAAAGACGTCACCGCCTGGGATCCCCCGCACCGCTTTGCGGCCGAGGGCGAGTTCGGGCCCGGCGCACCGAAGATGGCAACTGAATGGATCGTCGAGGGACGCTCGGGAGGCACCTGCATCGTGCGGGTCGTCCACCACCTCTTTGCCAGTACGGACGACTGGGACGATCAGCTCGAGAGCATGGAATCGGGCTGGCCAGCCTTCTTCAACATCCTGCGCCTGTGGCTGACACATTTCCAAGGGCAGCCGGGCTCCAGCTTCAACGTCATGGGCACATCGTCGGATACTGGACCTGATGTCTGGCGATCGCTGTTGGCGACGCTGGGGCTCACCAACTCGTCGCCCGGTGCGCGAATCCAGACTCCGCCGGACTCGCCGCAACTCACCGGCGTCGTCGAAACGGTCGGCATCGCGAAGCACCCGAACGGGATGCTCTTGCGGATCGACGGACCGGCGCCAGGAATTCTCTCGATGGGCGCCCACACCATGGGCGGCATGACCTGCGCGGTGTTCAGCTTCTATTTCTATGGCGAGCGCGCGGCGGCCGCCGTCGCGGAGCAGGAGCCCAGGTGGACGACGTGGATGAACCGGCACTTGCCCGCAGCGATCGCTGCGCCATGACGGCGATCAGCGGGTCTGCGCGGCGCCGCTGGTCGCGAGCACGGCCGGATACCCAAAGACGAAGTCCTTGAACTCCGGGTGGAGGAAGTCCGCACCGAACTTGAACTGCTTCATCTCCTTGAAGGCCTGTTCCGCGGACCACCCCTCCTGCGCCATACGGTAGACGGCCGTCATCACCCCGGTGCGGTGGCGGCCGCCAACGCAGTGAACGTAGACGGGCTGACTGCCGGGATCGGCGACCACCTCGAGGAACCGTGCGAGCTCGCCGGCCGTTGGAACGACGCGGGTCGACATCGGAATCTTCACGAACTTCAGCCCGGCTTCCTCGGCCAGAGAGCGCTCGTTCTGCAGGCTGTCGTCACTGGTCAAGCTGATCAACGTCTTGATGCCGAGCTTTGCGAGCGACGAATAGTCCTGCCCCTTCGGTTGGGCACCGCGAAAGTAGTTCGGGTTTACCTGACCAAAATTATCGATTCGAATGCTCGAAACACTCAGCGGGGCGGGAGCTGTTCGGGCGGCCGGCTGACTGTTCTGAGCAAGAACGGGATGTACGAGAAGAACAGAAAAGACAGCGGCGAGCGCTCGCCGGCGCACGGATTTTGAATCGACAGCCACCATTCACCCTCCTGAAGGAACGTGCGACGTGCCAAACGTGCTACGTGCCACGTGGACTCTAAGTTGAGACGTCCGGCGGGACGAAACGGTTGCCAGAGCTTCTGAAGGCCGGATCGCACGAGATAAGGGCTTGACTACAAAGTAGACTCGATCTACAAAGTAGTCCATGGGCTCATCCGCTCCTCTCGGCGAGTTCGAACAGCTCGTGCTGCTGGCCATCCTGCGGCTGGGCGAAGATGCCTACGGCGTGACGATCGCCGGCGAGCTCGAGCGGCGCGCCGGGCGCCGCGTCTCGCGCGGCGCGCTCTACACCACCCTCGATCGGCTGGAAACGAAGGGACTGCTGCGCTGGAAGATCAACGCGGGAGCACGCGAGCGCGCCGAGCTGCCGCGACGGACCTACGCGGTCACCACCCGCGGGCTGGCGGTGCTGCGAGCGTCGCGGCAAGTCCTGCAACGGATGTGGAACGGCCTCGACGATCTGCTGAAGGAGCCGGCATCGTGACCCTCAGGTCGACCATCAAGCCACCTCGCCTGGCAACCTGGCTCCTCAGCCGCGTCCTCCCGCATGACGGCCGCGCTGCGAACATCGCCGGGGACCTGCTCGAGGAGTTCTACGCCGATGCGGCACATTCGAGGATGACTGCTGCGTGGCGCTACTGGCGGCACACGTTGTCGATCGCTGTGCGCTATAGCGGGAACGCCCGGCGTGCGGCACGTGAACGGCCGCCGTCCCGTCAGCGCGTTTCGGGATGGCTCGACGTGATGCGCCACGACCTCTCTTACGCCATCCGCTCGCTGGCGAAAGCGCCGGCGTTCTCGGCTGTCGCGATCCTGACCCTGGCTGTCGGCATCGGCGCGAACGCGGCCATCTTCAGCGTGCTCCACGCCGTCGTGCTCGCCGATCTTCCCTACCATCGGGCGGACCGCCTTGCGGTGCTCTGGACGCTGAACGTTCGTCAGAACATTCCCGACGGATCCTCGTACCTCAATTTTCGTGACTGGAAGGAGCAGAGCCGTCAATTCGAGAACATGGCGGTCTATCGCCGTCCAGAATTCACGCGTGCGACGGTCACAGGCGGGCAGGAAGCGGAACGGATCCACATCGCGCTGGTCGGTCCTGGATTCTTTCAGGTGCTCGGTGCCCCACCCGTGCTCGGCCGGACTTTCGACGACCTCTGACTTTCGCGGTGCGCAGCGGCCGGTCATCATCAGCCACAGTTTGTGGCGGCAGCGCTTCGCCGGCGATCCCGCGGTTCTCGGAGCGTCGCTGGATATCGATGGCACGCCGAGCCAGGTCGTCGGCGTCATGCCCCACGGCTTCGAGTTCCCGAACAAGGACGTCCAGTTGTGGCAGCCGATCTCGGTGATGCGCAACTGGGAAGCGCTTCAGACCAACCCGCGAAGCCGCGACGCCGACATGCTGATGGTCGTCGGCCGCCTGGCGCCTCTGGCAACGATCGAGACGGCTCGCGCGGAGCTCGACATGATCGCCGCGCGCCTTCGTGACGACTACCCCGATTCCAATGCGGGAAGCGGCGTCCTGATTCAACGCCTGACGGACCAGGTGATCGGGTCGCGCACGGAGCGGTCGCTCTGGTTGTTGTTCGGTGCCGTGGCCTTCGTCCTTCTGATCGCGTGCGCGAACGTCGCCAACCTCGTGCTCGCGAGAGGCGCCGCGCGCGTGCACGAGTTCTCGTTGCGCACTGCGCTTGGCGCCAGCCGGACGCGCCTCGTCCGGCTCGTTCTCACCGAGAACATCGTCCTCGCGGTCCTGGCGGCCGGCGCCGGGCTGATACTCGCGGGCCTGATTCTGAAGATCCTGACGACATGGGCGGCCAGAGCGCTCCCCCGTCTCGAGAACGTGCAGCTGGACGTGAACGTCTTCCTGTTCGCGCTCGCGATATCCCTGACCTGCGGTTTGGTCGCGGGTCTGCTGCCGGCATTTCAGCTTTCGGCGATGAATCCGGTGGAGCGGCTTCGTGAAGGGATCACTCGACCCGTGCTCGGAGGGCGGCGGCTCGCACACGTGCGGCAGGGTCTCGTCGTCGCCGAGCTCGCGCTCGCCGTCATGCTCCTCGCGGGCGCCGGCGTACTCATTCGCAGTTTTCTTCGCGTGCAGGCCATCGACCGAGGGTTCGATTCGCAACATACGTTGCTGCTGCAGGTGGACCTCGGATCGCGCTACGACGGCCCCCGTGCGATCGAATACTTCCGTCAGGCGCGCGCGCGCATTCAGGCGCTCCCCGGCATCGCGGACGCCGGCGCTATCAGCAACTTCTTCATCTCCCGCCGGCCCGACCTGCGGATCAGCCCGGAAGGCAGGCCACCGGATGCCCCCGACGATCCGGCGCCGCCTCTGATTCGCGACTGGGTCGTCCCCGGCTACTTCGAGGCGATGCGCATCCCGCTCGTCGCCGGTCGCTACCTGCAGGACGGCGACGTCAATCCCGATGCCCCCGACGTAGTCGTGATCAATCAGGAAATGGCCAGGCGGTTCTGGCCGGGCGAGGATGCCGTCGGCAAGCGGCTGAAGTTCGGACGCGTCCCAACCCCGGACGCACCGTGGGCCACCGTCGTCGGCGTCGTCTCGGACATGAAGCGCCAGGGGCTGGAAGAAACGCCCGTCGCCTGTCTTTTCGAGCCGGGCATCTCGACCCGGATGGATCTCGTCGTCAGAACACTCGGCGACCCTGCGTTGATGCGCAACGCGATTCGGGCGGAGCTGATGGCGCTGGATCCGGCGATTCCTCCATATGGCATCGTGGCGGCCGAGCAACGGCTCGGCGACACCGTGTCGCTCCGCACGCTGCAGACGATCCTGCTCGCCGCCATGTCGGCATCGGCGCTGATCCTCGCCGTGATCGGCGTGTATGGCATCGTCCATCAATCGGTGGCGGCGCGGACGCGTGAGATCGGCCTGCGAATGGCGCTCGGTGCGAGCCGCCCTGAAGTCTTGCGGATGATTCTGTCGAGCGCGCTCGGGCTGGCTGCCGCCGGTCTCGGGCTTGGGCTGATCGGCGCATTGGCCATGTCGCGCACGATGGCGTCGTTCCTCTATGAAACGAGCGCGGTTGATCCGTTGACGTACGCGTCGGTGATCGCGCTGCTCGTGGGCGTCACGGCGGCAGCCTGTCTCGTCCCGGCCCGCCGTGCGTCGCGGATCGATCCGATGGTTGCGCTCCGCTGCGACTGACGGCGGCCGTCACGATCGTGTAAACGGGCACCATCGGGCGACGTGACCGGACAGCTGAGCCGGTTCGAGCCGTCACCTCTCCTCTATATATGTATGTCGAAGCAGCAGTCTCGAATTCGACTTGACAGGCGCCGCCGCGCCGATATATTTAACTTATTAGTTATTTAATCGAATGGTTCATCAAGGAGCGTGAGCACATGGCAGTCAAGGGCAACACCGGATCGCTTGCAGTGACGTTGCCATCCGATCGCGAGATCCTGATGACACGGGTCTTCGACGCGCCGCGCGAGCTCGTCTTCGAGGCGCACACGACGCCCGAGCACGTCAGGCGCTGGTGGGGCAAGCACGGCACGACGCTTCCCGTGTGCGAGATGGACTTTCGTCCAGGCGGAGCCTATCGCTTCGTCCAGCGTGAGCCCGGGGGCACCGAGCACGGATTCCGTGGTGAGTACCGCGACATCGTGCCGCCGGAACGTCTCGTCTATACCTTCGAGTACGAGGGGCTGCCCGGTCACATCGCGGTGGAGACGCTGACCTTCGAAGAGACGGACGGCAAGACGACGATGACCAGCCGGATGATCTTCGACACGACCAGCGAGCGCGACGGCGCGCTGAAGTCGGGCATGGAGAACGGCGCGGCGCAGACGATGGATCGCCTCGCGGCATATCTGGAGCTGATCGCGCGCGGGAAGTAAGGCGGCACGGCTTGACGGCTAATTAGCTAAATGGCAAATTGGCTGAATGATTTCGGCGCAGATGGCCAAGGCGCTGGCCAACGATCGGCGGCTGCAGATCCTGGCCTGGTTGAAGGACCCCGCGGCGCACTTCCCGCCGCAGAGGGATGGCGACCTCGTGCGTGACGGGGTCTGCGGTCTCTTCATCGCCGAGAAACTCGGCGTCAGCGCGCCAACCGCCAGCGAGCACCTGCGCGTACTCGCCCAGGCCGGGCTCATTCGCGGGAAGCGAATCAAGCAGTGGACCTTCTACAAGCGTGACGAGGTGCGGATCCGCGAAGCGAAGCGCTCGCTCACGACCGGCTGGTGACGGGCTAACAGTTTGTTAATTTGCATTTTACTAATTGTGTGGCACCGTAGAGCGGCATGAGCACCAGCACCATCCCCGCATCGATCGATTCGATCAATATCCGGCGCGCGCATGACATCATCCGCCCGTACATCCGGCTGACGCCGGTGATCACGGTCCCCGGATCCGACTTTGGCCTCGGCCCCTTTCCGCTGAGCCTCAAGCTCGAGCTGATGCAGCACTCGGGGTCGTTCAAAGCCCGCGGCGCGTTTGCCAACCTGTTGCTGCGCGATGTCCCCGCTGCGGGAGTTGCCGCAGCCTCCGGCGGTAACTTCGGCGCAGCGGTCGCCTGTGCGGCGAAGCGCCTCGGCATCCCCGCGCGGATCTTCGTCCCCACGATTTCCTCGCCGGCGAAGGTGGCCAAGATTCGCGACTACGGCGCCGACTTGGCCATCGTCGGCCAGGACTACGACGATGCGCTCGCCGCCTGCAATGCGTGGGCACAGGAAACGGGCGCGCTGCAGGTGCATGCGTTCGATCAGACGGAAACAATCCTCGGCCAGGGCACGGTCGGCGCTGAACTGTCCGAGCAGGTGCCCGGACTGGATACGGTAATCACGGGTGTTGGCGGCGGCGGGCTGATCGGTGGCGTCGCCGCATGGTTCGCGGGAAAGGCTCGCGTGGTCGGAGTCGAACCGGAAGGAGCGCCGACCCTGACGGAGGCGATGCGAGCCGGCTGCCCGGTCGATGCACCGGTTGGCAGCGTGGCCGCCGATTCGCTCGCCCCGCGCCGCGTCGGCGAACTGGCGTTCCCCATCGCGCGGGCCTACGTCGATCCGGTGATCTGCGTGACCGACGAGGAGATCGAGCGGGCGCAGGCGACCCTGTGGCAGTCGCTGCGGATCATCGCCGAACCCGGCGGCTCGGCCGCATTTGCGGCGCTCTTGAGCGGCCGCTACACGCCGAAGCCGGACGAACGGGTCGCGGTTGTCGTCAGCGGCGGCAACACCACGCCTCAGGTCAGTTCGCGGTAGCCTGCTCGCTTGTCGCCGGCAAGACGTCCGGGGAACGCGTGGTCGGGGTCATCGGCTGGAGGAACCACAGATACCGTCCCGACTGCTCCGGCGATTCCGGCACGATCACGACCAGCATCTCGCGCGGGGCGCGCTCCTTCGGTCTGATCGTCATCACTTGTTCGATCCGCGTGCGATTGGTGGCAGCCGACAGGAGTGCCGTGCCGAACTTCTCGCGGTCATCCGAGAAATGCAGCAGCAACCGGCCAGCAAGATGTTTCGCGCTGATATTCAGGAAGAGCGAAGCGGGCCGGTTCGCGCTGATGATCGTGCCCGCAGTGTCGGTCACGAGGCAGGGCACCGGAACGCGATCGAAGAGGTAGCCCCAGCTGGCGCTGGAGCGCCTGATGTCTGCCTGCATTCTTCGTTGCAGGAGCTGAGCTCCGGCGAGTTCCTGAAGAAGCGTGACGCTCAGACTGAGCGCATCTTCCAGCAGGTCCACCGCGGCCGGCGGCAGAGCGCCCGTCCTCAACTTGCGTATGCGATTCTGCAGCTCACCCAACTCCTGAGCCCATCGACGCGTCGATGCGCCATCGGCCGTGGGAGCCGGTCTCGTGTCGGATGCGTCCTCAGACATGGTCCTTCACGACCCGCAGCTTGGGTTTGGATGCCGATCCCGATGCCGGCCTCGACAGATCCCGGACGATGGCGAGCAGATCCTGCGGATCCACCGGTTTCAACAGGGCCGTGTTACAGCCCGCCGCAATTGCCTTGTCAGTGCAGTTGTCGTCGCCCGACACGAAGACGATCGGGACATTGACGCCTTCCGCGCAGCCGCGAAGCGCCCGCGCCACGTCTAAACCGTCGAGACTGGGAAGCCGGCCGTCGAGGAGCACGAGATCCGGAATCGTCCGGCGCGCCTCGGCGAGAGCCTTCAGCCCATCTTCGCACTCGATCACCACGAACCCGTTGATGGTCAGCAGCTCGCGCAGCATCATCCGCGTGTCTTCATGGTCGTCTGCCACGAGGACGATAGGCTGCGCCTGGGTAGACAGGCGATCCACGTATCCCGTTTTGGGTGTGCCCGCCATGGTGTGAAGAATTCGTACACTGTCACGGATTGAGGTTTCGCAACATCGGGAGTATTTCCAGCCGCGCTCAGGGTTTCTCCTGAGGCGTCACTATGGATGAGCTTGGCTGGAAGTAGGCACCTGAGCTTCGAAAGCTTCAGGCTCGATCAGACGTTCTCCAGCCACCCCTGGAGCAGGGCGAACCGCACGATGTCGATTCGGCTCGACATCCCCAGCTTGTGCATGCCGTTCGCTTTGTGGGTCTCGATTGTCTTGACGCTCAGGTCGAGGCGGCCGGCGATTTCCTTGTTGCTGTACCCCCACGCAATGAATCGCATCACTTCCTCTTCGCGGGCCGTGAGGCTGGTGGCGGAACCGGAGGGAACGCTCTGTCGATGACGGTAATCGGTAATGAGCCTGTCAGCGATCGCCGGATCGATGTACGTGCCACCGGCGGCAATGGAGCGAATGGCGTGGAGGAGCTCGCTGGAACTGCTCTGCTTGAGGACGTAGCCCGATACCCCCGCGCGGAGCAATTGCCGGACGTACCCATCATCAGCATGCCGCGTCAGGGTCAGCACTTTCACGGCCGGGCAGCACTCCTTGATCGCCTGTGTCGCTTTCAGGCCGTTCAGCCGTGGCATCGACACATCGAGCACGACGATATCCGGCGACAGGGCTTGCGTCTGGGAGACGGCCTCATGACCGTTTTCTGCCTCGCCGACGACCTCCATGTCGGCCTGGGCATTGAGGATCAGCCTGAGTCCCTCACGCACGGTTTCGTGATCTTCGGCCAGAAGAATCCGTAACTTCATCGCATACCCTCGCCAGCGGACAACCTTATACTACGCTTATCACGCGCTGGCGACTCTCTGCTGGCCGTGTTCCGTCCATCGCCGCGACGAGCGAACTCAGCCGCACCCACTCGCGAGATGAAGCCCCATGAGTACCGATGAATTCCTGATCGTCGGCCTCGGCGCGTCGGCGGGCGGCATCAAGGCCTTCAAAGAGTTCTTCGAGAACGTGCCAGCGGACAGCGGCATGGCCTACGTGGTCGTCCTCCACCTGTCGCCGGAGCACGACAGCCACCTCGCCGAAGTGCTGCAGGTGTCGGCATCCATTCCGGTCACGCAGGTCCGGGAGCGGGTGCGCATCCAGCCCAATCACGTGTATGTCGTGCCGCCCAATCAGAGCCTGTCGATGCCCGACGGCCATCTTGGCGTCTCGAACGTGACGCGCATCGAAGAACGGCGGGCTCCGGTCGACATCTTCTTCCGCACGCTTGCCGAATCGCGGCATTCCTACGCAGCGTGCGTCGTCTTGTCCGGCACGGGCGCCGACGGGTCAATGGGATTGAAGCGCGTGAAGGAGCTCGGCGGGATCTGCGTCGTTCAGGATCCAGACGAAGCGGAGTTCAGCGATATGCCGCGCAATTCGATTGCCACGGCGCTCGTCGACCATGTACTTCCCGTCGAGGCCATTCCCGCGAAGCTCATCGCCTATCGCAACAGTCTCGCCACGCTGCCGATCGAGATCGAGGAACCAGACCGGCCGGCCATCGATGAACAGTCGTTGCGCGAGCTGTTCGGCCATCTTCGAGCCGGGACCGGGCACGACTTCTCCAACTACAAGCGGGCCACCGTCCTTCGGCGGGTCCATCGCCGGATGGGAGTTCACCAGATTCTCGATCTCGGGACCTACGCGCATTACGTTCGCGAGCAGCCCGAGGAAGCGCAGGCGCTCCTGAAGGACCTGCTCATCAGCGTGACGAATTTCTTCCGCGATCGTGACGCGTTCGGGTCACTCGAACGCGTCGTTCTTCCAAAGCTCTTTCAGTCGAAGACGGAGAACGATCAGGTCCGCGCCTGGGTCGCCGGGTGCGCCACCGGTGAAGAGGCCTACTCGCTCGCCATGCTGCTGGCCGAGCACTCGGCCGGCGTTCCCGGCGCCCCCATGGTGCAGATCTTTGCGACGGATATCGACGTGGATGCCATCGCGATGGCCCGCGAGGGTGTCTACACGATCAACGATGCCGCCGACGTTCCGGCGGAGCGGCTGCGCCGTTTCTTTCAGAAGGAGGGCGACGCGTATCGGGTGCGGAAGGAACTGCGCGAGATGGTGCTCTTCGCGCACCACAACATCATCAAGGATCCGCCATTCTCCCATCTCGATCTGGTCTCCTGCCGGAACCTGCTCATCTACCTCAATCACTCCGCACAGCGGCGGGTGATGGAAGTCACGCACTTCGCGCTGAACCCCGAGGGCTACCTGTTCCTGGGCTCGACGGAATCGATTGAAGGGTCCGGCGATCTGTTCGTGGTGGTCGACAAGGATGCGCACATCTTTCAGAGCCGCGCCACGTCCGCGCGGATCAGCATTCCGATCGCCGAGCTGGCGGCGCCGAACGAGAGACGCGTCCTGGACCAGGCGGGAGAGGCGAGGACCAAGGAGCGATTGTCATTCGCCGACCTCCATCTCCGGCTCCTCGAGCAATACGCGCCTCCCTCCATGGTCGTCAACGAGGACCACGAGATCGTGCACGTGTCGGAGAGCGCGGGCCGGTTCCTGCAGTTCGTCGGCGGCGAACCCACGCACAACCTGTTGCAGGTGGTCCGGCCGGAGTTGAGGCTGGAGTTGCGCACGGCCTTGTACCAGTCGGCGCAACAGCGAACGAACGTGACCGCGAGCGACCTGACGGTACGGCTCGACAACGAGACCGTATCCGTCGACATCATCGTGCGACCAGTCCTGCGCCCGACTGATACGGCTCAGGGGTTCTTCCTGATCATCTTCCAGGAGCGCCAGAGAGGGATTCACGATGCGGCGGCGGCCCCTGCGAACACCATCCCGGCGCCGGCGCGGCAGATCGACGCGGCCCGCCAGCTCGAAGACGAGGTGATCCGGCTGAAGGCCACGCTGCGGACGACGATCGAACGCGACGAAACGCAGGCCGAAGAGCTGAAGGCCTCGAATGAAGAGCTGCAGGCGATGAACGAAGAGCTCCGCTCTTCTGCCGAAGAACTGGAAACAAGCAAGGAGGAGTTGCAGTCGCTGAACGAGGAAATGCGTACGGTCAACCAGGAGTTGAAGATCAAAATAGAGGAGCAGGTTCAGGCCAACGACGACATTTACAACCTGATCAACTCCGCCGAGATCGGCACGCTCTTTCTCGATCGAGCCGCGCGCATCAAATTGTTCACGCCACGGACGCGCGATATCTTCAGCCTGCTGCCGGTCGATCGCGGCCGTCAGCTCGCGGACATCAACAACCACCTCCTGAGTACAGACCTGACGGCGGACATCGACCGGGTTCTCCAGCACCAGGAGCGTGTCGAGCGAGAGGTCCAGACCAGGGACGGTCGCTGGTTCATGATGCGGCTCATCCCATACCGCACGGCGGAAGACCACATCGACGGTGCCGTGCTCACGTTTTTCGACATTACCGTGCGCAAGCTGGCCGAAGAGGCGCTCAGGCGATCGGAAGAGCGGATGCGTCTGGTCCTGGAGAGTGTCGCCGACTATGCCATCCTGACGCTCGATGAGGAGGGGCGCATCGATACATGGACCGCAGGCGCCAGAGCCATGTTCGGCTTCACCGAGCCGGAAGCGGTTGGTTCGTCTTTCGACTTGTTATCGACACCCGAGGATCGCGAGCGCGGCGTGGCGGCCGCCGAGCTTCGGCAGGCGAGAGTCGCGGGACGGGCCGTCGACGAGCGCTGGCACGTGCGCAAGGATGGTACGCGGGTGTTCGTCTCCGGCACGCTGTCGCCCTTGCGCAGCGCGCACGGGGTGATCGTGGGCTACGTGAAAATCGCCCGGGATCTGACCGAACGCAAGAGGTTGGAGGATGCGCTCCACCACGCCAACGACGATCTCGATGCGCGCGTGCAGGAGCGGACACGGGAGCTCGCGGATGCCAACGTGACGCTCGATTTGGAGTTACGCGAACGCCGCGGAGCCGAGGAACGAATCCGCAGGCTCCTGAACCGGCTGGTCACCATCCAGGAGGACGAACGCCGGCGCGTCGCGCGGGACCTTCACGATCACCTCGGGCAGCAAATCACTGCGCTGCGTTTGACGCTGGAGTCGTTGAAATCGGCATCGATGGTCGACGGCCGGCTCCCCGAGACCGTCGCCGAAGCACAGCGCATCACCGAGCGCCTCGACCGCGATCTCGACTTTTTCACATCCGAGCTCCGCCCGCCCGCCATCGACGACCTCGGGCTGGGCACGGCGCTGGCCCAATACGTCGCGGAGTGGTCGAGGAATACCGGGGTGCCGGCACAGTTCCAGTCGAGCGCTCTGGACGGACTCCATCTGACCTCCGATCTCGAGATCAATCTCTATCGCATCGCGCAGGAAGGGCTCAATAACGTCTATAAGCACGCGCAGGCGACGCTCGTTGACGTGTTCCTCGGCCGTCGCGATGGACAAATCGTGCTCATCGTGGAAGACAACGGCCGCGGCTTTCAACCTCCGCAGTCTGCCGGCGAAACACGCGACCGCGGGTTGGGACTGCTCGGAATGCGCGAGCGTGCCGCCTTGATGGGCGGCCAGGTCGAAATCGAGACCGAGCCGGGCAACGGCACCTCGATCTTCGTGAAAGTCCCGGCATCCTTCACGCAACCTGAGTGACGTCGATCGCAACACCGTCGTGGTTCGTGGTCCGTAGACCGTGGTTCGGCGAGACACGGACCACGAACTCAGAAACTACGACGCTGGAACACCGCGAATGCCTTCATCGCCAATAGCAACGCGGCAAAGACAGTGAGGTGCCGGACGTAGTTCAGGTTCGACCACGTCGTGGCCTTCGCAACTGCCTCGGGTGAATCGCCAGCCGCCAGCAGGCCGATCATGGTGGGAATGAAATACGCGAAGGTGAGCACACGATCGGCCAGCGCCATCAGCGCCGCGGCCAGCCAGTAGCCGCGTACGGCGCCCGACGATCGCCACGCGCCGAAGAGATTGGCCAGAGTGATGAGCGTCAGCGGGCCGGTCGTGACGAACGCCCAGAATCGCCGGCCGGTATCGAATCGCTGCGCCGCGTCAGCGTGCCAATGCGTGCCCGACGCGACGTCACCAGCCATTCCGGGATGACGATGAGATGTTCGTAGAGACCCGCCCCCAGCGCAATTCCCAGGTTGATGACGAACAGCCAGAGCAGAACCTCCGAAACAGGCCGGGACATGACGACCTCCTGCTCCCATTCTTCATCAGAGTCGCCGTGGTTCGTAGACCGTGGTCCGTGGTCCGTAGACGGCGGTTCGGCGAGACACGAACCACGGACCACGGATCACGGCGATGGCCTGTTCCAACGAGCGGACTTACTCGTGACGGAGCGCGAGGATTGGATCGGTTCGGATGGCCCGCAAGGCGGGGACGGATGCGGCGCCCAGGGCGACCAGAATGGCTAGCGCGCTGACGGCCACGAACGTCGCGGGATCGGTCGCGGTCACGCCGAACAGATACGATTCGAGGAGTCTGCCCGCCACGAGCGCCGCTGCTGTGCCGATGACGATGCCGGTCAGCGGGGCGGCCATCCCATGTCCGAGGACGAGCCAGAGGATCTCGCGCTTGCCTCCTCCCAGCGCCATGCGCACGCCGAACTCGCGCGTGCGCTGCACGGTCATGAATGCAATCAGGCTGTAGATCCCGAGTGTGGCGAGGAACAGTGCGAATGACGCCAGCGCGCCAGCCAGCACGAGGTAGAACCGCCGTGGCAACATCGTGACATCGACGAGCTGGTCGAGCGTCGCGGCTGTCGGGAATGTCTGTGCCGGAATCAGCGATCGGACAGCCTCTTTCAGCGACGGAAGGACAGCAGACGCGTCGGTCGTCGTTCTGGCGACGAGCGTGATCGATCCGAACGGAGACTGCGCGAACGGGACGAAGACCTCCTCTCGACCGGGATTCTCCAGCGCCGTGTGGCGCAAATCGTTCACCACGCCGACGATCGTCAGCGCCGCGGGGGTCCGCTGATTGGCGACGTTGACGGTGGCGCCGACCGCGTTGCCGACGACGAAGTGGCGAGCGAACGACTCGGTGACCACGGCGACCGGGAGGCTGCCCGCGCGGTCGCTCGCGTTGAACGTGCGGCCTTCACGGAGCTTCATCCCCAGCGCCTCGAAGTATCCGTCCGACGCGATCGTGAGCCACGCGCTCCGTCGTTCCGATCTCCAGCGTCACGAACGGAGCTGCCGGTGACCGCGCCCTCCATCTCGATGCTTCCCGATCCCAGGAAAGGCATCGCGGTCACGACACCGGCCGCCGCGACACCCGGGAGACGTCGAATTCTCTGCAGCGCATCGCCGGCGAACTGCACCTGTTGATCCGGCTTCGGAAACGCCGACCAGACATGGGTTTCGAGCACGGCCACGTTGGCTGGAGAGAAACCAGGATCGACCTGTGTCACGCGCAGAAAGCTGTGCGCGAGCAACCCGGCGCCAACGAGCAGCAATACCGTCAACGCGACCTCGGCAGCAACGAGCGTTTCGCGCATCCGCGCGCCCCCTGCACGACCGCCGCCTGGCGCGCGTAAAGCGCCAGCCGTATCCGATCGACGCAGATGCACAGCCGGGATCACGCTGACCAGCGCCGTCATGAGTGCACCGGCCACGGCCGAGAACGCGAACACCCTCCAGTTGACCGCGGCATCCTCGAGACGAGGAACTGCAGCTGGTGTCGCGACGACTACCCATCGCAGGATTCCGACCGCGATCAGGAGACCTGCGGCCGTGCCGGCCGCGGCGAGCGTCGCCGTTTCCGCCAGGAGCTGAGACGCCAGATGCCGCGGACCGGCCCCAATTGCCGTGCGGATGCCAAACTCGAGGCGCCTTTCCGCCGCGCGCGCCACCAGCAGGGTCCCGACGTTCGCACAGGCGATCAGCGCCACCAGCGCGACGGCTGCGAACAGGATCAGGATCGGTTTCCTGACCCGCCCGAGGAGCGTCTCCGCAATCGGCATCACCTGCAGATCGATGGCGCGATAGAACCGCGGATGCTGTTTCGCGAGCTCGCCGCGCAGAACGGTGGCTTCCGCACGCGCGGTATCGAGCCCTGCGGTCTCGCGCACGCGGGCGATGGCGCGCACGAACGTCGCCGCGCGTTGCTGGCGAAGCGGCTCGGCCATCGGGTAAGGCCCCCACAGGAGCTGCGTCCTGTCCAGCCATCTGAAGTCCGGCCCCATCACGCCGACGATCGTCATCGCACCCACGTCGTCGAATCGCAGCGGTCGTCCGACGATCGATGGATCGGCACCGAATTGACGACGCCAGAGCTGATGGCTGACGACGACAACCCGTTCGGCGCCAGGACGGTAATCCTCCGGGACGAAGGTTCGTCCGAGCATCGGCCTGACGCCGAGGAGCTCGAAGAAGCCTTCTGAAACGAGGCCAGCCGGCCAGATCACCGGGTCGTCGGTTGCGGCAAACGTGAAGCTCCAGGGTCGAACGGCCGCCGTCGCGGCAAATGCGTGGCTCGCATCGCGCCAATCCAGATACGTCGCCGGCGAGATCCGCACGTCATCAGGATTGTCCGGATTCGTCTGTTGAAGGGTGACGAGGCGATTCACGCCAGCGTATGGCAACGGGCGAAGCAACACGGCGTCGGTGACGGAGAAGACGGCGGTCGTCAGCCCGATTCCCAGCGCCAGCGCACCAGCGGCGCCAACAGTGAACGCCGGGCGCTTCAGCAGCGTTCGAACGCTGAAGCGCAGGTCCGGCAGCAGTCGCGCCATCAATCGCGCCCGGCGTTGAGCATCTCCGCCTGCTGATGCTGGTACGCCGGAGGCGCAGGCGACAGAGGACGATGGCGACGACAACCTGGCGCCAGTACCAGAAGCGGCGCCCAGCCGCGGCCGCGTGCCTCGACGACCAGCTGAAATTCCTCGCGGAGGTCTCCGGCGATGACGTCGGCCGCGTCCGCCTGGACGAGGTGCGTCAGGAGCCATTCGGCAGCACGCGGGACCGGCGGACTCATGACTTGCCCAGCCGCGCCATCAATCCGCGCGACATCTCCTGCCACGACGCATGCTCGCGGGCAAGCGCGCGGCGCCCTGTCGGCGTGAGCCGGTAGTAACGCTTCGACCGGCCTCCGCGATCGTCACCGCCCCGTTCGAGCCGCGATGTGACGTATCCCTGACGTTCGAGGCGTTCGAGCGTCGTGTAGATGGCCCCGCTGGTCGCGCTGCGTCCCGTCCGATCCTGAATCAGCCGGTGAATGGTGACGCCGTACGCGTCTTCATCGAGATGCGCAACGGCCATCAGCAACAACCATTGAAAGGCGCCGAGTGAGGTGCTCATGCCAGAAGTCCTACACTGTAGGAATAGAGTTCCTACAATGTAGGAGTTCGAAGGGACCCTGTCAAGCGAGCTCGCGCAGGCTGTCCGCAGCGCGGGGATCGGCGGCCACCGCCTGCATGAGGGGCAGCGCGAACTCGAACAGGCCGCGCGCCGGGAACAGATGACTCACCGCATCGCCTACGGATCCGGCCGCGACGCGCTGATTCATCAGGTAGGTATCGGTGACTTTCGCGAAAAAGCGATCCGGCCAGTGCGCGTGTGCGCCGTTGGCGGAATCCACCTCTTCCTGCGCGCGCCAGATTCGCCGGCCCGTTTCGTCGAGCACGGGCACCTGATACCGGGCGATGCGCTTGCCGGGAAAATCGGCCACGTGCTCGACGTAATGAAGGAAGGTGACCGTGTCGTGGTCCGCGCCCAGCATCAGGATCTTCCCGCTCATCTCGACGAACCGCTGCAACGCCGACCCTGCGCCAAGCGCATAGTCCCACGGCTGCTCCGAGATCAGGTGCCCGGCCTGCCTTCCCCACACCGCGAACCGCGTGACGTGATCGTTGACTCGCGCCTCCGGGTACGTGCGGAAGAACTCGACGAGCACGCCATGATCGCGCGCCGATCGTGCGGTGATCGCATCGAAGGCTGGCAGCTTGTCGAGCACCTCCCGCTCCTCGCGCGCGTCGAGATTGCCGCGACCGACCTCGTCGTAGTAGCGCGGGCAGCCCGCGTACATCATCAGCGTGCCTTCTGCCGTCAACACATCCTTCAACGCCAGGTGAATCTGATCGGGACCGCCGGCGATCTCTCCGACCGCGCGAACGGACGCGTGGAGCATGATGCAGTCGCCTGCCGTCACGCCCAGCGAACGGAAACCGTCGGCCAGCTGCTGCCGTGAATACATCACTCAGCAGTCTACTGGCGGCCAGCACGATGAACCAGCCCATCATTAGTTCGGTGGCGCCCTTCTTGCGAGCCGCTGAACCTGGACAGACGTGGCAGGAGGTCGCGTGCAGACTCTTCCCCAGATCAACGGTGGACCAGCCCAGCCGGGACTCGATCGCAAGCCGTCGACCGACGAGGAGATCGTCCTCCGCGTACGATCCGGCGACACGGATCTCTTCGAGGTCCTGATGCGGCGTCACAACCAGCGCCTGTATTGCGCCGTTCGCGCTATCGTCCGGGACGACGCCGAAGCAGAGGATGCGGTGCAGCAGGCGTATCTTGCTGCGTACCGGAACCTCGGCCAGTTCGAGGGACGGGCTCGTTTCTCGACATGGCTGACGCGCATCGCGATTCACGAAGCGCTCGCGCGGCGGCGGCGGAGGCTCGATAGAGGTGCGCGAACAGCGAGCGTATCGTTTGTCGACACCGTGGCCTCGCCCGATCCGGATCCGGAACAGCGAACGTATGCCGTCGAACTGAGTGCGCTGCTCGACTCGGCCCTCGGCCAGCTGCCCGCCGGTTACCGGGCGGTCTTCGAACTGCGCGAGATCCACGGCCTGAATACGTTCGATACGGCCGAACGTCTCCGGCTCAGTGAGGGCACGGTCAGAACCCGCTTACACAGGGCGAAAGACCTGCTGCAGCGGACCCTTCAGAACCTCATGCCGCCTGATGCCTGCCGGTTCGACGGGGCCCGCTGTGACAGGCTCGTCGACGCGGTGATGAGCAAGCTGCGCGATCCCGAGTTCCTGGTGCTCGTGGCGTTTCACCTCAAAGCGATTTCAGAAACTCAACCAGGTCGGCCTTCTGATCCGCTGTGAGTTTCAGTCCAAGTCGCTTCTCGTAGTGATTGACGACAGCCATGAGATCGGCGGCGCTGCCATCGTGGAAATACGGGGGGATGCTGCCATAACCCGCGCAGGGGCGTCGCCCGATACTTTCGTGTCGCGCTGCGGGCCGCGTAGAGCGGGTCGGCGCCTACGGTCGCCGGATCGTGCAGGACGGGGACCTTCTTGTCGGCGCCGCTCAGCACGTCGGTGTACGTTGGCGGTGTGTGACACTTCGCGCAACCAGCTTCGTTCTTGAATACTCGTTCGCCTCGATCCGCAGCTTCCTTGTTGAAACTTCCGCTCGGAGGTTTCGGAGCCGCGAGACTCAGCTGATACTCGAGGAGCGCTGCCAGCTTCGGTGTCACGAGGTCCGGCGTCTGCGAGATCTCGAGCCCGATCCGCGGATCCTTGAAGTTTCCGCGCCCGCCCATCTGCGAGATGCCAACGTATGCGTTCCAGTACCAGATCGGGCCGTCCCCGGTAAAGGTCTCGAACCCCACGTCACGCAGCCCATACGCAGGAGGAATCACGACCGGAATGGAGGGACTCTTCAGCGGGACGATCTTCTTGCCATCGAACGCATGGTGGCGCGGATCGTACTTTCCCGGCCCCCACTTGGCGAACTCCGCTTTGAGCTTGTCGTCGAGCGCAGGAGACAGCCCGAGGATCGCGCCGACGTTCAGGTCCACGTTCGGCCATCCATCGAGACGGCGCCCGATGCCGGGCGCGAACGAGTTGTCGACGGTCGAGTGACACAGCGCGCAGGTAATGCCGATGCTCGTCAGCTGGCCGGCGTCGCTCACCTTGCCGATCACGCCGACAACCGCATTCACCTTGAGCAGGTCCAACGTCACCGCAGGACTCGACAAATCAACCTTCTTCGCCTTCAGAGCCTCGATGACCGGTGCAGGCAGCGACTCGACATCCACCTTCAGCCCGACCTTCAACGCCTGTGCGGGGCTGACGGACTTGAGGCCCTCATGCATCCGCAACGTGTCGGTCCATAACTGTTCATCGCCAAACGTGTCGAAGCGAAACACCTTGAGGCCGTCCTGTTGTCGTGCGGCCGGGGCCGATCCGGATGAGATGGCGAAGCTCAGCGTGAGGACGAACAGAACCGAAGCGGGACCGATGAGTCGCATGGCTGGTCACTCCCTTCTGCCTCACAGAAATAGAGTGACGTCGGGCTGTTTGGTTACAGGCGGCTCATTGGGCGGCGAAATAGCCTCGACGGGCGTCGACCGTGACGCGGCGGCCTTTGACGGTGACCTCGATCTTGTGCCAGCCGGGCGCGGGCACGCCCGTCGGCGTATACGCGAGGATGTACCGCGTCCGGAACTCGTCCAGGACGGATGCGAACGCTTCAGACAGCTTGTCGACCGACGGAATCTCCAGCACTCGTCCGCCGGTCGCCGACGTCAGCTTCGGCAGAAACGAGTCCCGGCGGCCACCTTCGGTCACCACGCCGTAGACAACCGCATCGGCACGGTCGGCTACCTTGAAGACCGCCGCTGGACCGAGCCAGCTGGACGTGTCCACTCCATCGCTGAACACGACGGTCAGTACTCGCCCGCCTCGCGGATCGGAAAACGCGAGCCCCGCCGCGACGCCATCGATCAGTGATGTCGTGCTCCTGGCTTCCAATGCCAGGAGCTCGGAGAGGATTGGGCCGCGATCGGTTGATGGTTCGCTCCGGATCGCAACGGCGTGGTTGAACGACACGAGCGCGGCGCGATCCATGGGGCTCAACGCGTTCACCAGGCCACTTGCGGCAGACCTGAGAAACTCCATCGGTTGACCCGCCAGGCTCGCGCTCGAATCGAGCACCAGCACGACGCTGAGCGGAATCTTGTCCACGTCGGCCAACGCGATCTTCTGAAGAACGCCTTCATCGCGCAGCTCGAAATCAGAGGCGCGCAAGCCCCGGACGGGATGGCCGTTCTGTGCCACCAGCACATCGACGCGAACGGCGTCGGCGCGCGATCTGAACGTCTGGGCCAGCGGGGCCGCGGCGCCGGCGATGAGAAGAGCAAGGCAGCAGAACGCCCTCATCGCGCCAGCTCACCGATCTCCCGGCGAAGCTCCTTGGCCAGCGACTCGGCATCGCGGCCCGTGCACAGGCCGTACGACCACCACGGATCGTCTGCCGTGGAAACGCCCGAGTCTTTCTCGCGGAGGGGCGCCAGAACGCTGCTCAAGGTCTGCCGCTCACCAGTGCGAACCGCGAGGAGGGCCAGCGACAGCCTGGGCGACTGCGCGCGGGGAAACAGTCGCGAGGCTTCACGGTAGGCGGCTTCAGCGGCGGGCAGATCGCCGATCGCATCCTCGACGTCACCGAGAAAGAGCGCCCGGTAGTACGCGAGCAGTGCGGGATCGGTCTCGGTGGTCCGAACTCGAAGGAGGCTCACCGCCTCTTTTGGTTTGCCTCCCTCGCCGAGGACCCGCCCCAATCGAATGCGCGCCTCCGTGAAGTTCCTGTCGCTCTGGAGAGCTCGCCGATACCACTGCCCGGCACGATCGAGATTTCTTTCCTCGTTCTCAACGGCCACCTGACCACCAGCTGCCTGAACTCGTCGCACCATGCTCTGGATCCGCCGGGACGCAAGAACCTCATAGAGGCATCCGGATGAGAACAGCAACTGTGCGTCAGCGGGAAAGATCGAGAGCGCATGCCTGAGATGCGGCAGCGCTTCGACGTAGTTGCCGTGCGCCATCATGCTGGCGGTACCGGCGCGGTACCACAGCAGGATCTGAGGGTCCGGCGTCGCCGGTCGGACGAAATCGAGAATCGTCCGGCCGGCATCCCAATGTCCTTCGCTCTCGCCGTCCCCCTGATACTGGCCGTCGACACCAGTGGCATAGCTACGCTCGGGAATGCTTGCGTCGGGTGGGCGACGAACCATCCCTCTCTTCCTGTACGCCATCACCGCAGGCGAGCGATCGATGCCGAACATCGCGATGTCGGCGTGCAGTGTTGCCGCGCGCTTCGCGAAGCCCAGCGGGTTTCTCTGACCGGGACTGGCCACGGCGATCGTCCGCACCGCAACCATCTCCTCGGTGGAAAGCGTCTTCCGCGCCGCTGCGGGCCCCAGCCTGAGCACGTCGAAATACGCTCTGATATAGGGAAAGAGACTCGCCAGATCGCGGCGATACCAGGAGGCGACGACAATGGCGGACTCGTCGATCTCGCCGGGCACGTGACGCTCGACGGCCCTGAGCCAGTGCCCCAGCCCGGCAATCCCCGCACTCTCCTGCGCACGGAGAGAGACCAGCGGAATTGCGCAGAGCATCAGTATCAGAAGAGCAAGGTGCCTGCGCCACATGGGACTCGACGCGCCTGACATCACCGTCTCCGAACCGGCGATCTACCGTCTCGCCTCGGTCAGCCCGTGACGCCTGAGAAGTGAGTACAGCTGACCGCGCGGCAGGCCGAGCAGCTTCGCAGCCTGCGACTTGTTGTTACGCGCCTGCGCGAGCGCTTTGACGAGGAGCGCATGTTCGACTTGTTCGAGCGTGACGCCTTCGGCGGGAATCGAATTCCGGCGGAGCGCGCCGGTGCGCACTGCCTTCGAGCTCGTGGACCAGGGTCTCGACGCGTTCCTGAAGCCTCGCCTCACGCTCCCGGGCTTGCGCCGCGCGCCGGCCCTCCTCCGCCAGCCGCTCGTGCGCCAGCGCCAGCGCCACATGATCCGCAATGCGATTCGCCCACAGCACGACGGCCACCGCGAGCAGGTCCGCCACGGGTCCCAGCGCGATCGCATCGCCATCCGAAAAGGCCTCGACACGATGCGAGTCGAACCACAGCACTCCCAGCTGGGTCCCCTGCGCTTCGAGAGAAATCGCCAGCACCGAGCGGCGGCCGGCGTCGACGACTCGCCGATCGATGGGATACGAGAGATCCAGCTCTCGTGCCGAATCACGGATGCAGATTGGGCCGCCGCCAGGCGCAGGCCAAAGGCAGCCGGAATAGTGTGGCCGCGCGAGGACGTGCTCGGTGAAGTGCTCCGCCCCCGGGCCGGCCTGCAGATGCACCCTGACGGTCCCGGGATCCTCCAACAGCGATATCCCCATCCTTTCGAACGGCACCATTGCGCGTGCCGCGACGGCGACGCTTGCGAACGCGTCGCGAAGGGTCAGGGTCGAGGTGTCAGGTTGGCGGTCGTGGGTGTCAGCCATCGGTCCCGCGCCAAGTCTAGCGCAGAGACCGACCAGAGTTGTCCAGTTTTGAGCAGATCGTCCGAATCGAATCAACCGGGAATCGACACTAGGGCAGGAAGTAGAAGCCGAGCGCCAGCATCGCGTAGATCGCGAGTAGCTGAACCCCTTCCATCCAGTGGGTTTCACCGTCGTGCGCGATGAAGGCGATGCTCAACACCGAAAGGACGACCGCGACGATTTCGAACACCGTGAACAGCAGATCCATCGGTGCAGGCGCGATGGCATAGCTCAGGAACACGAGGACCGGCGCGACGAACAACGCGATCTGCGTGGACGACCCGACGGCGATGCTCAACGCTGCATCCATCTTGTCCTTTGCCGCGAGCGTGACCGCCGAGTAGTGTTCCGCTGCGTTCCCGATCAGGGCGACGACGATCACACCGACGAAGAGCTGTGACATGCCCATGCTCCGCGCGGCATCGGTCACACTCCGCACGAGCAATTCGCTCATCAATGCGACGCCTACGGTGGCCGACAGCAACACAAGCAACGGTCCGCGAAGTCCACCCGGCCGGTCAGCCTCGGTCAAGGCCTCCTCCGGTGGACCATAGATGTGCCTGTGAGTCTTGAGCGTGAACACGAGGCTCAGACAGTAGGTGGCGAACAGCACGAAGGCAATCTCGGTATCGAGCTCGAGCTCGGGTGGGTCCGGCATGTCTCGCGACAACCAGTGGAACACTGCGGGCACGATCAGGCCGATGGCGCTCAACAGCAGCATCGTCGTTCCGCTGTTGGCGGCCGTGCGGTTGAACCGTTGCACCGGATGGCGAAGGCCGCCGGCGAGCGCGGCGGCGCCGAACACGAGCAGGACGTTGCCGATGATCGAACCGGTGAGTGACGCCTTGACGAGATCCGTCAAGCCGTGCCGCAGCGCGAGCGCGCCGATGATCAGCTCGGCGGCGTTGCCAAATGTCGCATTGAGGAGTCCGCCAATCCCCTGGCCGAGACGCGCCGTCAGCGCTTCCGTGGCGCGGCCCATGTAGGCCGCCAGCGGGAGAATGGCGAGCACCGAGGTCGCAAATATGGCCGTGCGCCCCTCAGGCCGGAACAGCTGCAGGGCACCCGCGAGCGGCACGAACAGCAGCAACAGCGCCACCCCGTGGGTGCGCAGAAAGGCCATCCCCCGATTCTCCCCTTTTCGGCTTCAAACTCGACCAGCTTGAGTACCGGGCCACGCGGACGAGCACACCCTTCGCTCTGAGGGGTGGAGGGTTGCCGGAGCCTCCGGTGTGGGCGCCGCTCCTCGGCTTGTTGACCGATCGCTTCAGCCCGAGATACGTCGCCGCGGCGTCGCTCATCGTCTCCGGGCAGTAGATGGCGTAGAGGTGCCGCAGGTTGACGTGAGTGGTCGTGAACCCTCGTCCCTGTCCGTTCGTCCGTGCCGATCGAGCCGGTCGTCTCGGACCGTGTCGCCGCGGTGAACCCGAGTCGTGAACTTGCGTGAGAACCCTACGTGTGAAACACGGCGAGCGAACGCGGTAGGTAGAGCACCCCTTCGTCGCCGGCGTGCAGCCTGCGGATGGGGCCGCGTGCTGGGAGCGCACGAAGTCGCACCGCGTCGAGGATGCTGAACGCGATGGCGCTGGCGCCGATGGCAAGACCGAGCGAGACAATCACGCTGGCCGCGAAGCCTGGCTGCTTACGCATCCGGCGAGGCGCGAGTTTCACCTTTTCCTCCCTTCATTGCGGCTTCACGTCGATCGGCACGAACTCCCCGGCGTCGATATCCGTGCCCGTCACGCGATAGATCGTGACGCCCGACCTGAAATTCATCGACTGATTGGAGTTCGGGCGCGGCCCTACGATGGCGGAGGCCTGCTCGAAGCGGGTCTGAACGCCATCGATCTCGAACTGCAGCCGCTCGCGGAGGTGCACGTGCCCGCCAAGCGCCAGCAGATGCCGCCGGGTTCGCAGGACGCGGACCACGTCTGCCGCATTGGTCACGACGTGCCGGAACATCGTTCGGCCTTCGATCTCGACGATCGATCGCGAGGCGGGCGACTCGATGAGCCCGTCGAGCAGCGCGCCGGCGCTGAAGAACGGGATGTGATTGAAGGTCACCACAGTGGTATCAGGCGGAAGCGCGGACAGATCGCGCTCGAGCCACGCCAGTTGAGTGGCATTGACGTGGCCGTAGTAGGTCGTGCCGCTGACGTCGACAGTGTCCAGCGCGACGAAGTGAATCGCGCCGCTGTTGAACGAATAGTAACTCGGCCCCAGATACGATCTGACCATCGCCCTGCCGCGCAGCGGGTGCTCGGGCGCGGCTTCTCCCGGCCCTCGCTCGATCGCGAAGAAGTCATGATTTCCGGGCACGCTCCACACCGGCATCGGAAAGGCTCCGACCTCGCGCGAGTAGAGTTCGTAGTCCCGCCGCGCGTCAGCTTCGGTAGCCTGATACACCGTACGCACGAGATCGCCGGTCATGAGGACGAAGGTGGCCTTTCGCGTGGAAGCAATCTCCCTGACGCGTGTGAGCCGGCCGACGCTTTGCGGGTCAGTGTGGGAATCGGACGCATGGATGAAGGTAAAGCTGTCGCCGCCGCCGGCTGATTGCAGCCCGAAGTCGATCGGTCCCGCACTGCGGCGCCGCCAGACGTTGTTCACCGATCGATGTCCGCGTGGCAGGCTGACGAAGACGAACTCACCACCGCTGGCCGCCAACGCATACTGTCCGTCGCTATCGGTCGTCGTCACCGCGACCTGATCCGACACGACGACACCGGGAATTCCTCGTTCACCCGTATCCCTGACACCATCGCCATCGGCGTCGAAAAAGACCACACCGCGCGTCCCATCGGGCTGCCGGGCGAGGCCGAGGGTCATCGAGAACGACGCGAGGAGCAACCAGGTCCGGTATCTCATAGAAACCCGCGTCGCATGGAATCAGTCTCCGGCGAGTTCGTCAACCCAGTTGCGACGAAATGCCGACGTTGTATCGCAGAGACCATCGGGCTATGCTCCAGACGCACGTTTCGGGCGCGTCCGGCGAGGCTGCCTGAGGTGTGAATCTGACCTGCCGAGGACTGCCCGCGGTCCCTCTGGTTCGTGTTGCGCAGGGACGCCGGAGGGTTGCGATGACGCGTTTCATTCAGGCCGCGGTGCTGGCGATCGCGGCGCACGCGGCAACTGCCGACGGCCAGTCGACGGCAACGGCGCAGAAGCCGGTCGACCTGCTCAAACCGAACAGTTTCGACTGGCACCCGGAACGCGCAACCTCTGGACCGGTCGTCGTCATCGTGAGCCTGCCCGATCAGCAGGCGTATGTGTATCGCAACGGCATACAAATCGGCCGGACCTCGGTCAGCAGCGGACGTCCCGGGCATGCGACGCCCACCGGCGTCTTCGTGATCCTGCAGAAAGACAAGGACCACCATTCGAACATCTATAACAACGCATCGATGCCGTACATGGAGCGCCTCACCTGGAACGGCGTCGCGCTGCACGCCGGCAATCTTCCGGGCTACCCGGCGTCGCATGGATGTGTGCGGCTTCCGCTCGAATTCTCGAAGCTGCTCTTCGGCGTCACCTCAATGTCGACCACCGTCGTCATCGCCGACCGTCACACGGCTGACGACGCGACGCTGCGGCCCGGGCTGCTGCTCGAATCAGCTCACCTCGCCTCAAACCCGGTGGTATCCAAACTGCCGGAACCGTCAGGACAATTCGAGTGGTCGCCGGAAAAATCACCGGTGGGGCCGGTGACGATTCTGCTCAGCGGTGCGGACAGGACCGTCTACATTCATCGCAACGGCGTGCTGATCGGCCGCGCGGGCCTGTCCATTGCGAACCCGTCACAACCCCTCCAGACCGGCATCTTCGTCATGCTCGATACGATGAGCCCCGATCCCAACCCTTATGTGCCGGGGAAGCCGACTCCGATGTGGCAGGCGGTGACGCTCCCGGACGAGACGAACCGCGCGAGCCTGGACGAGGTCGTCGATCGCGTCCGCATGCCTTCGGAGTTTGCGAGACAGGCCTACGACGTGCTCATGCCAGGCACGACGTTGATGGTCACCGATCGCACGGCGGCAGGGTTTACCACGACGCCCCCGGATTTCACCGTCATGGCCACGGACACACCCGGCCAGGCAGGCAAGAGGTAAGGAACACGCCGTCGTATCCACTCGGTTCGATGCGGCATGTCTGACGGACAATCACGCCGCGAACGCATCACCGTCTCGAGCCTGGCGGTCGTCACGTTCGGGCTGGGCCTGCTGGCGATCCTCACGCCCTTCAGCGGCACGCAGTCGCCCGCGCCGCGCATCGGTGGACTGCTCGCCCTGGCGGCCGGCGTCGAAGTTCTGCACGCGCTGCGGCGATCGACGGCTGACAGCAGACGGCGAGCGTCGATGGGCGCCATGATCAGCATGGCCATCGCGCTGTTCCTGATCAACGCGCCATTCGTCGCGTCCGAGGCCTTGCGGCTCCTGATTGGCGGCTGGTTTGCGCTCGATGGCATTCGCTGTGCGATCGGCACCGTGCGCCACGGCGAGGTTGCCCAGCGCGATGAACGCATCGTCTCTGCGCTTGCTGCGCTGGGCAACCTCTCCGTGGCGGTGCTGCTCGTGCTTGCCCGCGGCTCGGCGCTGACGTGGATCGTCGCGATCGCCGGCGCGGTGCGAATCTTCGGAATTACCTGGAACATCCTGGTGGCGACGGTTCATGCCACGACGGAAGCCGACGAGACCGTCGTCAGCGAGCTGGGCCTGACCGATTCGCCGGGCGCGGGCGCCATCGCGGCAGAAGTCGAGCAGTCCGAGCGGGTGCGTGCGCCGATCGACCGCAGCTGGACGCTGGCCTTCATCGCCACGCTCTTCGCCATCCATGCCGGAAGAATGAGCACAGAGCTGACGATCCTCGGGATGATCTCGCCCGCGGTCGCGATTCTGGGCGACATGCTGATCGCCATCCTCATCACGTTCCTCGTCATCAACCCGTTGTATCTGATGTGGCGCGGGCCGACACGGTGGCTCGAGCGCCTGGCCTGGCGGTGGCGTCTCGGAAACGAGTCCGGCCGCTCGACCCTGATTGAGCGGATCGCCGATTCGTGGCTGCGGCGACGCCTCCGCTTTGCAATCAGGTTGCGGGAGGCGCGGTTCTCGATTCCCGCCGCCCTCAACCAGGGCCTCCAGAACGGCCTGCCGCTGGCGGCAATCCTGGCCGCCACCGTTCCGGTCTGGGGCATGAGCTGGTACTTCGACACGGAGAACTGGGCGGCCGGCATGTGGAACTCGTGGGCCGAAACACGCACCGACACGTGGCGCGAGGAGATGGCGAAAGCCGTGCTCGCCCAGGATGGCGGCAGCGCGACCGGGACGGCATTCGTCGTCGAACCCCAGGGAGTTGGCGCAGGAGATTTCTCTTTCGTCGTCATCGGCGATCCCGGCGAAGGCGACGCTTCGCAGCACGTCCTCCGCGATCGACTGCTCGCGGTCGCGAACCAACCTGACGTTCGCTTCGTCGTCGTGTCCTCGGACGTCGTCTATCCGACGGGATCGATGAAGGACTACGAGGCGAAGTTCTGGCTGCCGTTCAAGGGCATCACGCGGTCCGTCTACGCGATTCCCGGAAATCATGACTGGTACGACGCGCTAGAGGCATTCGCCGCGACGTTTCTCCAGCCTGATGCCGCGCGCGCGAGCATTCGCGCGCGAGCGGAAGCTGACCTCCGCGTGACGAGCACGACCGACGATCGAATCGAGGAGCTGATCCATGGGGCCGCGCGCCTCCGCCGGGAATACGAAGTGCCAACCGGCTTTCAACGCGCGCCGTTCTTCGAAGTGCAGACCGATCGATTTGCGCTCCTCGCTGTCGACACCGGCGTCCTGCGTCGAATCGATCCCGTGCAGTCTGCGTGGCTCGATGCCGCGCTCGACCGCTCCGCGGGCAAGTTCACGATGGCCATTCTCGGCCATCCTTTCTTCGCCGGTGGTCACGACACGACGGCGGGCGACGAGGAGTTCGCACGGCTCAGGGATCGCCTGATCTCGCGTGGCGTGCGCATCGTCATGGCTGGAGACACGCACGATCTCGAGTATTACCACGACACCCGCGACGCGGCCGCGCCGGTGCATCACTTCGTCAATGGCGGAGGCGGTGCCTATCTGAGCTTCGGAACGTCGCTCGACTGGCCGGTGAAGCCGGCCACGGCTGATTGGGCGTACTACCCGAACCGGGAAAGGGTGACGCGGAAGATCGAGGACCGGACACCCTGGTGGAAACGTCCAGCCTGGTGGTGGACGCGCCGCTTCGGCGCGTGGCCGGTCACGCCGGAGTGGCTATCGGCCGCGTTCGACTACAACGTCGCGCCGTTCTTCCAGAGCTTCGTCGAGGTCAGGGTGGAACTGTCCGCGAATCGCGTGCGCGTCATTCCTTACGGCGTTCACGGCCGGCTGTCGTGGGAAGAGCTGGCGTCTTCGACGAACGGCGAGGGCTCAGGTCCCGCCGACCGATTCGTGGAATGGGTGATCCCGATGACGCCCGGCGCCTCCATTCGATGATGCTGCGCCCGCAGGGTGCCGTCAAAGCCGAACACGGCAATCGAGTTGCAGGAAGCGCCCGTAGCGTTTGGCTTCCGCCGCGAGCGTCTGCACGTGGCGTTTCTCGGCTTTGCCGTAGAGTTTCACGTCGAGCGTCGCGCTCTTGCTGGTAATCGTCCGTCGCCAGCTGCCTGCCAGCCGGCCGTCGAAGATGACGTGATGCGGAAACTCGAGCGATGTGAAGATGCCCAGGTTTCGCGCGCGTGACGAATCGACCACCGCACCGCGATCGCGGTACGCAATCAGGTATTCGTCGTAGTTCGGCAGAAGGTGGTTGGCGCGTCGGACTGAATCGGGACCTGGCGGCTCGGCGAGGACGTCGGGTCTGGCCAAGGCGATGCCTTCCCTGGCGTCCTTCATGGTCAGGCCTGACCACCAGCTGAAGTCTCGCACCGTGGCCGGGCCGTGGCTCTGAAAGTATCTGCGCGTCAGCTCGGCAAGCGCTTCGTCGCGCGGCAGAATCTTCGCGCGCGGCGCCCGCTCGGCCACCAGGGCGTATGTGAACTGTTTCCCGCGTCGTGGCCCGCTGCAAACGACGGCGTCCAGCTCGACGGTCGCCAGGACGTGCGCGAGCGGCTGGCCCTTGAGGTTGATCCGGGCTCGACTCAGGGCCTCGCTGATTTCCCCGCGCGTTAGGTGGCTGCCCTCGAGCGCGCGCTCGATGACGTTGCGAGCGCGCGTGATCAAACGATCGTCAACCCCCAGCGTTCGACAGTACACGCGGTTGATGGCCTGCACGCGCGGGCCGGTGAGCGCCTGCATCCAGCGAATGTCTGCTGGCAGGACGAAGTGCCAGGTCGGACGCATGACGTGCGTCCGCAAAATCCTGCCCGCCGCAAAGGCCTTGTCGACATCGGCGTCCGTCACATTCTTCGCGCGAAGCGCGAGGCCCCAGGCCGCGCCAGTGTAGTCCTGGGCCTGCACCGCTCCCAGCCAGGAGACGACATCTTCGGGCGTGTCGAGGTCGGTTTTCGCCAGCTTCTGGTTGCGCAGCCGTGCGGCGAGCACTGAATGATGCGTCGGCAAATGCGTGATGAACGTGAGGGGGCTGGTCAGCCGGATTGCGGCCCGATCGTGCACATTATATATGTGCGCCTCGCCAACTACCCCCATCCTTCCGCCATCGTCGAATGGCCTCCGCGTGCTTCGGGTAGTGCGAGTACGTGTCGAGGCGCAGCCGTCGCCTGAAGCGTGTTTCCCGCACGAAGAGATCATCCGGCACGCGTTCGACGAAGGCTATCACCTGCTCGTGCACCTCTTCCTGCTGGCCCAGAACTTCGCTGAGCGACAACGCTGCTTTGCGCACGGTCATCTGCGCGTTGAACGCATCGATCCCCCCGTAGGTCGTTGAGTAACGTGGCGGCGTGCCGCCTTTGAGGATCGACCGGAGATGTTTCAAGGCCTCCTCCTCCCATGTGGTCACGTGCGCGATGATATCGCGCACGGACCAGGCCCCGATCACGCCCGGCTTGACGAGATCGGCTTCGGACAGCCCCGCATATGACCGGGTAAAGTCATTCCATGCTGAGGCCAGTTTCTCCAGCACGTGCCGGCGAGTCATGAGGCCAGAGGGTTACTTCGCATCGTGGAAGATGATGCCGAGCGTGTGCCGCTGGCCCGCGCGCAGCCGGCTGACACCGTGACGAAGATTGACGCGATAGACGCCGCGCGACCCCTGGACCGGCCGGTTGTGCACGGCGAACACCACACCATCGCCGCGTCGAAGCGGGACGACCTCGGCACGGGACTGCATCCGCGGACGTTGCTCTGTCAGGATGAACTCGCCGCCGCTGAAATCCCGGCCGGGCTCGGAGAGCAGGATTGCCACTTGGAGGGGAAACGCGAGCTCACCGTACAGGTCCTGATGTAGTGCGTTGAAATCGCCTTCCCCGTACTGCAGCAGCAACGGCGTCGGTCGCTTTTGCCCTGCGTCGTGACAACGCTGCAGGAAGTCCGCGAGGTTGGCCGGATACCGGGCGTCCACGCGCATCGCTTCGTTCCAGCGGTTGGCGATCGGCGCAAGCCGTGGATAGAGCGCCACCCGCAGCGCTTCGATCGTTCCGGGCAACGGATAAGCGAAGTACTTGTACTCGCCACGACCGAAGCCGTGCCGCGCCATGATGACGTGGCTCCTGAAATGCGACTCGTCTCCGTAGAGACCCGCGATGGCACCGCAGTCGTCATCGGGCAGCAACCGATCGAGCATCGCGCAGCCGTAGGCGTCGAGTTGCGCCGCAATAGCCGCCCAGTCGTACCGCTGAACTCGTTCCGCCGTTTCAGTGTCGCTGCCGTGGCCTGCTGGAGCTGCGGTCGTCATGGACCCTCCCGGGGATTGCGGATTCTCGACGAAGAATCCCTCCAGGAAAGGCTACACCCGTGACTCCTCGCGGCCACTCCGATTCTTGCTGTTGAACTGCGGAATGGTGCGTGAGCTCGACCAGGAATGAACACTCAGCGCCATCCAAAGGCGTCGCGCATGATCCCGAAGAGCTCGACGTTGGACATGACGCCTTTCACGTTCGACGAACCAGGACCGCGGGCGGCGACGATCACCTCTTCTCCGGTGTGATCGTCGTCACGGCGCACGTTGTCGAGGCGAATGGAATCCTGATCGTCGCCGAAGTCCTGGTCCAGCTCCGGCAACAGCGGCTTTCCACGTCGTCCGTCGTGCACGCGCAGATCGTAGGAATGGTCGGCGGTGAACAGGATGAGCGTGTCCTCGCCGAGCCGTTCGGCTGTCGCGCGAATCGCACGGTCCAAGAGCACGGTCCGCTCGAGGCCGCGCATGATTTCCTCCGTGTGCAGATCCGACTCGACCATCAGGAAGAAACCCTTCGGGTTGCGGGAGAGCACGTCGATGGCCCGGCGCACTCCAGCCTCCAGGTCGAAATCGCCGGGCAACAGAACGACGACCCGCGTGGCGGACTGAGAGATGGTGTCGAGCGAATCAGCCATCTCGAAGCCAGCGTCACGTATCGCGCCGGGGAACGCGAGTCCGGCCTGCTTCGCCGCCGCGATCACGCCATCGCGGCCGCCGCCGATAACGGCATCGACACCATCCCCGAAGCGCGGGCTCAACAAGTGTTTCAGGATATCCGGCTCGTTCTTGCGGTCGTTCACGTGTGCATAGCAGGCGGCCGGCGTCGCCGACAGCACCGAGCTGTTGGTGACGACGCCGGTTGAAAGACCGTGCTCTTCGGCGTACTCGAGAATTGTCTTGAGCGGCTCGCCGTCACGCGATCCGCGCACAGCCGCATCCGACTGGGCAATCACACCGTTGTGCGTCTTGCGGCCCGTCACGATCGCCGTCATCCCGGCAGCCGAATCGGTGACCCACTGCGAAGCCGTCGATGTCTCTGCCAGCGCGATGTTCGGCATGCTGTGGATGAACAGGCGGCGCGGTTCGCCGTACCCGTGGATGCTCGCTGCGCTCAGCGTGGGAATCCCGCCGGCGTCGCCGAGAAAGAGCACCACGTTCTTCGCGCGTGCGGCCCCGGTGCCGGGTGTAGCGCAGCCGGCGAAGGCCGGCAGCGCCATGGAAACGATGAAGGGAAGAGTGGCGAATCGCATGACTCAGAATCTCAATTTGACGCCGAGCTGCAGCAGGCGGGGACCGCCGCGGGTGCGCGTGATCTGGCCGAAGTTGGATGCGCCGAGATCGCTGACCGGGTTGCGGAACGACGGGGTGTTCGTCAGGTTGTAGGCCTCGAGCACGGCGGGAACCGTGGCCATCTGACCAGTGGTCACGGCCACACCTTCGAGCCGCAACGTCTTGAACCCGTTCTGCTCGAACGCGATGCGGTAGCTCCCCGTCGGCAGGAAGCGAACCTCCCAGTCGCCGGCAGCACTCGTGGCCGCTGTTCGCTCTACGCCAGCGTCGGGCCTCGAGACGGTGATAGTGACGCCAGCCATCGGCGCGCCGCTGATGTCGGTCACGCGGCCGGACAGTCCGCTGCCCGCACCGCTCTGCGCATTCGCAGATACCGGCAGGACCAGCAGGACGAGCCCGACCCGGACACCTGACCGGATCGATCGCAGAATTGAACTCCACATGTTCAGACTTCCTCCCGGGCCCTCGCGCAGAGGACGACGCAAGGCGAGGGGTCCGAACGGAATTCTGCGAAGGCGATGTCGCGGACGTGTGTCGACGGTGTAAGGAGGCTGTCAACTCCCGCTGGCGGTGCGGGTCGATGATGGCGGATCGCACTTTGTGGCGACGTAGTAGTGGTTCTCTCCGTGGTCCTCGAATTCCTCAGTCACGCGGAGACCCTCTGCCTCGAGCATTCGACGGTAGGCCGCGGCTCCCGGCGAGATCGACTCGTGACCGGTGAGCATGTCCGGCCACGAACACTCCTGTCCTGGGGATGTGAAGAGGAAAGTTGCCCGCGGTTTCAAAGCGGCCGAGACCTTGGCAATCACCCGAGCCTGAACGTCGATCGGCAGCAGGAACATCACGCCCCAGGCCACCACGCCGTCGAACAGCCGATCGAAGAACGCCGAATCTTCGATCGCTTCGCAGGCCACGGGCACGTCTGGAAACTTCTCGTGAAACGCCGCCACCAGCCGCGGTGATGCGTCGACCGCGTAGACGGCGCATCCGAAGTGAACCAGGGTCTCGGAGATGGGCACGCCATGACCGCATCCGAGGTCCAGGACGGCGGCGCCCTCAGGGAGGGTCGCCGCCCAGTTGCGTACCTCTACAACGCCGATCTGCGATTGCCGGCGCGACGCAAAAAGTTCCGCACACTGCTCGTAGCCGTTCGACTTGTCGACCACTTCTGAAAGTGTAGCGGATCGAGACGAGCGGTTGCGTTGCCTAGCGTCGCGATCCCTTCTTTCCCGCACCCACCATCTCACGACCCTTCGCCGAGCCCCCTGGATGCGCCACCTCGGCTGCGTCGCGATTGATCCCGCCTTGGGCCAGCGAGGTCAGTTTCTGGTCCGCCGCCTTCTCTTCCTCGAGCGTCTGCTCGAGCAACTCAGCGGCTTCGTCATGCCCCATCGCGCGCGCCCAGGCCACGAGTGTTCCATACGCTGCCATCTCGTAGTGCTCGGCTCGCTGTCCGGCGGCGATCAGGCAGGCATCCATCGTCGACTCGTCAAAATCCTCCTCCATGATCGACTTGCCTTCTTCGATGATGCCCGCGATGCCGTCGCAGTGCTTGCCGCGGACTTTCTCGTCGAGACTGGCAAAGACCTCCTCGAGTCGCTCCACGTGCCCCTTGGTCTCCTCGAGGTGCGACTCGATAGCGGCGCGCAGATCCGGCGAGCTTGCCGCCTTCGCAATCTTCGGCAAAGCCTTGGTGAGCTGTTTCTCGGCGTCGTACGTGTCTCGCAACTCCTCGATGAACGCGTCGTGCAAGGTTCCGGTTTCGGCCATCGTGATTCTCCAATCCATCTGTCGTTTGATTCGAATGTGCGCGTGGAGTGCACGTGGCGTACCACACGCGACAGTCCTGGCGCACGGCGTGCTTTGCATTGGAGAGATGATGATGCGCAACAGTCATGGAGAAGCTCTTGGGGTCAGCCTCGGCCGCGCGACGAAACCCGAAGGAACCGAGCGGCTCAGCGGGTTGCGTCGCGCATGGCACGACTACGGCCTGTCAATCGTGCTCGTCGTGCTGTTCCTCTTCGCGATGGCCGGCCAGACGCTGACCGGATGGCACGTCTACAACGCGGAACAGCGCGATCATGGAGAGCGCGACATCTCGCTGACGAGGTATCTGGCGACCGGTCATTTCGGGGAAGCCACCTTCGAGAACTGGGAGAGCGAGTTCCTCCAGATGGCGTTCTACGTGATCCTGACGGTATTCCTCTACCAGCGGGGATCATCGGAATCGAAGCGGCCTGACGTGGTCGAGCTCGTCGACCTGGATCCCCGGCTCTCACCAAACACAGATGAGGCACCGTGGCCCGTCCGGCGGAGAGGCCTCGGTACTCAAACTCTACGAGCATTCGCTCAGCCTTGCGTTTGCGACATTGTTTGTCGTTTCATTCACGCTTCACGCGCTCACAGGCCTGCGCGATTACAACGAGGAACTGATCGCACACACCGAGCCGGCGGTCACCCTTGCTGGGTACATGAGCTCGGCTCGGTTCTGGTTCGAGTCGTTTCAGAACTGGCAAAGCGAGTTCCTCGCGCTGGTAGCGATGGTCGTCCTGTCTATCTTTCTGCGTCAACGCGGATCGCCCGAATCCAAGCCGGTAGACGCCCCAACCTGGGACACCGGCAGCTAGCAAGCCGAGCGCGATGGGCGATGGGCAAGGGGCGATGGGGAGGGGCGATGGGGGAGGGCGGCTGCACGAGTTCGAGCTCGCGCGATCGGCGATGTGGCGATACGCGAACGGTATTCGCGAGCGGCTTGCGGAGAACGGTCGCGGGCGACGATGCGAGTGCCTGGCGCTGCGTTGCCTAGCGGCGGGATCCCTTCTTTCCGGCACCAACCATCTCACGACGCTTCGCCGAGCCGTGTGGATGCGCCACCTCGGCTGCGTCGCGATTGATCCTGCTTTGGGCCAGCGCGGTTAGTTTCTGGTCCGCCGCTTCCTCTTCCTCGAGCGTCTGCTCGAGCAGCTCAGCGGCTTCGTCATGCCCCATTGCGCGCGCCCAGGCCACGAGTGTTCCATACGCTGCCATCTCAAAGTGCTCGGCTAGCTGTCCGGCGGCGATCAAGCAGGCATCCATGGTCGACCCGTCAAAATCCTCCTCCATGATCGACTTGCCTACTTCGATGATGTCCGCGATGTCTTCACAATGCTTGCCGCGGACTTCCTCGTCGAGACTGGCAAAGACCTCCTGGAGCCGCTCCACATGCCCCTTTGTCTCCTCGAGGTGCGACTCGATAGCGGCGCGCAGATCCGGCGAGCTTGCGGCCTTCGCAATCTTCGGCAAAGCCCTGGTGAGCTGTTTCTCGGCGTCGTACGTGCCTCGCAACTCCTCGATGAACGCGTCGTGCAAGGTTCCGGCTTCGGCCATCGTCACTCTCCAGCCCATCTGCTGTCTTGATTCGAATGTGCACTCGCTCGAGTGCACATTGCGTACCAGACGTGACGGTCCTGGCGAACATCGTGGTTTGCATTGGATAGATTGATGATGAGCGGCCATTTCGGGGAAGCCACCTTCGAGAAACTGGGAGAGCGAGTTCCTTTTGATGGCGTTCTACGTGCTCCTGACGGTATTCCTCTACCAGCGGGGGATCATCGGAATCGGAGCGGCCTGACGTGGTCGAGCTCGTCGGCCTGGATCCCCGGCTCTCACCAAACACAGATGAGGCCGGGTTGTGGTGATGCTGACATGTGCGCAGACTTGAGGCACTATTTCCGGCGTGCTGACACCATTTGCGTCCAGAGCCGCCCGATTCTGCACCCTGGTCCTCTCGCCCTGGTTGATCCTGGCAGGCGCCGAGGCCGCTCCCCAACAGGACGACCGCAAGACCACACTCGGCCTCGTCGGCATCGTCGGTAAATGGACCGAGGAAGTGGGAGCCGACGGACAGGTCGTCACGGCGGACGGTCCGGCCAACCCCTCGCCACCCGCGGCACCGGACGCCGCTCGGATTGCGGCACGGTTGTTCGGCCGGGTCGATCCCGCCTTCGTCACGAACGCCACGGCACCCGGCGCGTTCTCATTGAGCGTGCTCGAACACGTGCAGCCGCTCTCACGCGGAACCTACCGGGCACAGTTCAAGCTGGTGTCTGGAACGGGCGATCAGACGGCGGGCCTGGTGTTCGGTTTGAAACCCACGGGCGAATACTTGTTCGCTCGCTACAACACGAAGGATGGCAACGTCGCGCTGTGGCGATACGCGAATGGCAGCCGCGAGCGGCTTGCGGACGGTGAGCGGTCGCGGCAGCTGCCACTCGGCGCCTGGCACGATCTCGTCGTGACGATCGCGGGCACGCGCATCGTCGCGTCGGCTGGCTCGGCGGCCGACGACCTGCGGCTCGAACATGACCTGGGTACCGACGCCACCGGCCGTGTCGGTTTCTGGACGAAACGGGACTCGGTCACGATGTTCAGACAGATCGCCGTCACGCCGGCCTCGTGAGCTGGTAGCCGCTTCACGAAGCTATCTCAACCGTCTCGAAAACAAGCAGCCGTCGCGCCGCGCTTCACACCTCTGCGCAGTCCCGCGCCCCGCGGACATTCGTGCGCGGCTTCGGTGAGGCAAGGCCTTTCAGGGACCGGTGTCATTGTTTGAACACACCACCCTGAATTCCGTTGACAACTCCTCCCCGCTGCGTTAGAAGTTTGCGTGTTAGCGAAACATAACAGTTACGACTGCGACGAATGCATCTCTTCCACTACGACGCGGAGGCGGGCATTCCTGCCCATGTCCAGCTGAAAGAGCAAGTCAAGGTTGCGCTTGCGCTGGGATCGCTCCGCCCTGGGGACCTCCTGCCATCGATCCGGAAAGTTGAAGAGGATCTGGGTGTGGGACGAATGCTGGTGCGCAAGGCGTATCAGCAACTCCAGGACGCCGGACTCGTGCGCATCATCCATGGCAAGGGCGCGATGGTGACCGAGCAGCCGCGCGCCAACGGGCATCTCGCGGTCAAAGCTGAAGAAGTCATCCAGAAACTCGTAGAGACCCTGCGGAAGAAGGGGCTGGACCCGGTGTCGTTCTCACGGATGCTTCAGCAGCGGCTGCTCGCGGAGGACTTTCGTGCCCCGCGGATCCTGTGCGTGGACTCGAGCGAGGTGCTCGCGCGCGAGCTGGGCCAGCAGCTGCAGCAGGCTCTCGGCGTTCACGTCCGGACGACGTCGGTGCCGCTGTTGCGCAAACAGCGGTCGACGATCACACCCGAAACGCAGGTCCTCGTCAGCTACTACTACCTCGAAGACGTGCAGAAGATCGTGGGACGCCGCACCCAGCGGATCCTGCCGGTCTCGTGGGACTACGACGCGGCGTTCGTCGAACGTCTGCGAAGCCTGCCCCTCGGATCCAAGGTTCTGCTCCTCTACTACGAGGCCAGCCTGCGCGAACAGGGCACTCGCCTGGCCATCGACGCACTCCTCGACCGTGTGAAGGAGCGCGAGTTCGTCGTCCACGTGAAGGCGGTGGAGCGGGTCGGCCGGCTCGGAGCGCTGGCGCGGTCGCGCTACGACGCCATCGTCGTCAGCAACCGTGTGTGGGACGAGCACGCCGCCGTGCTCGAGAAGTCGCCGGAGCGATTCTGGCGGTTGTCGTCGCGACTGAATCCGCAGGCGCTGGAAGCGGTTCGCAACGAATTGGGCTTCGTCGTGTAAGTCGTGTCCGCCTTCGCTCGCGCGGTAAAGCCATGCGAGCTTCGGCGCGACTTCGTCTTGAGGAAGGACCGAATCATGACTGCGAAGATCGAACGGACAGATGTTCCGGAGGCGGCGCGACCCGGTGCGCCGATGTCCAACACCAGGCTGAAGCCGTCGTGGCTGTTGGCCACGTTCGCGGCATTCGCGGTGATGATGGGGCTGACGTTTACGGCCGCGGCACAGACCGCGACCTCGACGACCGGTGTCGTGGTCGGCGTAGTGAGCGATGCCACCGGGGCTGTGCTGCCCGGCGTCACCGTAGTCCTCACAGACATCAACACCAACGCCCCTCGCGAAACGGTCACATCCGAATCCGGTCACTATTCGTTCGCGAACGTGCTTCCGGGCAAATACAAACTCTCGGCGACGCTGCAGGGCTTTCAGCAGACGATCGTCCCCGAGATCGTCGTGGAGGTGAACAAGTCGAATTCGGTGGACGTGAGGCTCGGTGTCGGACAGGTCAGCGAGGCCGTCGAGGTCACCGGCAACGCCGCGGTAGCGCTTCAGCACAACGATTCCACCGTCACCAACACGATGTCGGAGCTGACCGTCCTTCGGCTGCCAAATCCCACGCGCTCGATCGAATCGATCCAGTTCAATCAACCGCTCACGGTCCCGTATTCCGGCGGCGTGGACAGCAGCCGCAACCGTGCGGGATCGGTCGCCGGCGCCCGAACGGACCAGAACACCTACACGCTCGACGGTGCCGATGTCTCGGACAACGTGGTCGGCGACGGCTTCCTCGAGACGCTGCCCTCCGCGATCGTCCCGTTGCCGGCCGAAAGCGTCGAGGAGTTCAGCGCGGCCACGACGAACGCCAACGCCACGTTCGGCCGCGGCAGCGGTGCGCAGTTCGTTGTCGTCACCAAACGCGGCACGAACAGGTTCCGCGGATCCGGCTACTTCTACCGGCAAGACGACGAGTTCAACGCCAACACCTGGAACCGGAACCGTCTCAGCCAGGCCAAACCGGAGCTCGAAGACAACCGCGGCGGCTTCTCGCTCGGCGGTCCGATCCAGTCGAACAAGATGTTCTTCTTCACGAATTATGAAGCACGGCGCTTCCCGCGCACGACAACAGTGAACCGCATCGTGCCGACCGATTCGCTGAAGTCAGGGCTGCTGCTGTTCCGGGACGCCGACGGAAACCTCAACTCCTACAACATGAGAACGCTCGATCCGCGCGGGATCGGTCTCAATCCGACTATCGCCGGCTTCTACGACCTCCTCCCTGCGGGGAACGACCCGACGGGCGGCGACGGTCTCAACACGATCCGGTTCACTGGCGAAGCTGATTCATCGTTCAACAGCGACACCTACGTGCTGCGCCTGGATCGCAACGTCTCGACGAACTGGCGTGCGGATGTGAACTACCGGTTCGGCAGCATCCGCGAGCGCGGGGCGGCGCAGGCGGACATCAGCGGGTTGTTGCCCGGCAACGTCAAGGGCCAGCCGGTCGCGCTCGAGGATCTGCCGCGTGAACCGCGGTTCCTGGCCGGTGGCCTCACCGGCCAGCTGTCACCGCACTTCCTCAATGAGACGCGCGTCTCGTACGTGCGCGGCTACCTGGCGTTCACCCGAGTCGATCCGTTCCCGCAGGTGCCCGGAATCAACGTAGCCATGGACGTGGGAGTCGTCGACGAGCCCATCGGCGTAAGCATCAACGGGGCACGCTCGCAGGTTGCCAACCAGCACACGTATCAGGTGGTCAACAACGCGACCTGGAACCGCGACAAGCACACCATCCTCTTCGGCGGCACCTGGCGGCGCGAATACTGGTATTTCAACCGCACCGATCAATTGGGCGGCTCGCTAACAACGCCCGTAGCGACCGTCAACACGGGACCGAACTTGAGCATCCCCGGAAGCGCGCTGCCGCCGACCTGCAGTGCGACGCTCAGGAGCAACTGCCTCGTGGCCGCTGATGTTGGCCGCTTCACCAACCTTTTTGCCTCATCGCTGGGCATGGTCAACAGCGTCGGTGTGCTGGCGATGCGCGACACGAGCCTCCAACCGCTGCCGCTCGGCACGCCCCAGGATCTGGAGACGGTGAACGACGCATTCGAGCTTTACCTCAATGATTCTTGGCGCGCGACACCGGCGCTGACGCTCAACCTCGGTCTGAGTTATCAATTCAGGCTGGCGCCGAAGGAACGGCTGGATCGGTATGCTTACCTGATCGACAACGGGACCGGGGAGATCCTCGACGACAGCGAGATCTTTCTGGAGCGTGCGCGCGCAGCGGCGCTAGCGGGCCAATCCTACAATCCGACGCTGGCGTTTCAGCCCGTGAGCAACGTTGGCGACAGCAAGTACTACCAGACGGACTGGTCGAACCTCGGACCGCGTCTCGCCGCCACCTGGAATCCGCCAGGCAAGGACGGCTGGCTCGGCACGATCTTCCGGCAGGACAAGTCGGTGCTGCGCGGCGGCTATGGGCTCGTGTTCGATCGCACCAACAGCGTCCAGCACATCTTCGCGCTCGGCATGGGCTACGGGGAGAACCTCGCGGTGCTGGCGCCGCGCTGCAACGTGAACGGCACACCGGGCGGTGGATGCCTCCCGAATGGGCCCGAACCGAGCGCGGCCTACCGCGTCGGCGTCGATGGTCCGATCCCGACGCCGCGGCACCCGGCGGTCACCGCGCCGATCGTGCCAGGCACGCTCGTCGTGACGGCGTATGCCGACTCCAAGATCAAGACAGGGCGAACACACAGCTTCAACTTCAGCTACCAGCGCGAGCTCTCTACGCGAATGATGATGGAGACAGGCTGGGTGATGCGCCTGGCCCGCGAACTGCCGCAGGCCTACGTCCTCAGTTCGGTTCCCTACTTCTACGTCGACAACGGTTCGCAGCAGACCTTCGCGCAAGCCTTCGATCGCATCGCGACGCAGCTCCGTGCCGGCGTGCCGGCAGCAAGCATCACTCCCGAGCCATGGTTTGAGAACCAGATCGGCGCCGGGCAGACGGCCCTGCTGGCCAACGCCCAGCGGGCGTCTTTTGTCGACGGTGATCTGAGCACATTGTGGCTCACCGTCAACCAGCGGCGAGTGGCGCTTGGCCAGCAGCCGCTCAGCAACCAGCAGATCCAGACATTGTGGGCGCGCGGCGACGGCGGCAAAGCCGACTACCACGCCTTCTACGCCACGCTTCGCCGGCGCATGGCTGAAGGACTGACCTTCTCGGGGAGCTACACGCTGTCGAAAACGCTGGATCAGGCTGGCCAGCGCCAGAACGTTGTCAGCGCGCCCTCGTCGGCGTTCGATCTCGATATCGACTGGGGCCCAGCCGATACCGATCGTCGGCACGTGTTCAACATGACCGGCGTCTACGATCTGCCGTTCGGCAGGAACGGCGGCGCGCTGTCGGTCCTGACCGGTGGCTGGTATGTCGCTGGGATCTTCACGGCAACGAGCGGCGTGCCTCTCAACGTGTGTCAACGAAATGGGGTCTACGGAGGTGGCATCCAGTTCGCTAGCTGCGTCGGCGCCGTCCCAACCGGTGGGGACCTGAACCCGGGAGTCTATTCGGGCGTAGCTGGCTCCGGGAACGTGGGGACGACTGGCAATCCGGCGACTGGCGGCACGGGCCTCAACCTCTTCCAGGATCCCGAGGCGGCGTTCAACAGTTTCAGGCGAGTACTGGTCTCCGAGGATCAGACCTCGAGCCGCGGGAGCATCTACGGCCTGCCCCGCTGGAATCTCGACTTCTCGATCGGCAAGCGGACGCGCGTGGCGCGCGACGTGTACGCGGTGTTCACCGCCGAAGCGATCAATGTGATGAACCGCGTGCAGTTCGGCAACCCGACGCTCAACCTGACGGCGCCGACAACCTTCGGCGTGATCGATTCGCAAGGCGGCACGCCGCGCACGATCCAGCTTGGATTCAGGATCGAGTTCTGACACAACGTGGAACGGTGCATTAGAACCTTCGTGGTCACCGCCGTTCTGAGCGTGTGTGCGTTCGCCGCCGCCGCTCAGAACGGGGCTCCGACACCCGACCTTTTTCAATCCCTCCCCTTCCGCTTCATCGGTCCGACCGGCAATCGCGTTGTCGCCGTGGCCGGGGTGCCAGGCGATCCATCGGTGATCTACGCAGGCGCCGCCTCAGGAGGCCTCTTCAAGACCACGGACGCGGGCCTGCACTGGCAGCCGCTCTTCGACAATCAGAACGTCGCGTCGATCGGCGCCATCGCGGTTGCCCCATCCAATCCGAATGTCGTGTGGGTTGGCACTGGCGAGGCGTTCATCAGAGGCAACGTCTCGATCGGCAACGGGATCTACAAGACCACGGATGCCGGGAAGACGTGGACGCACATGGGCCTCGACAACACCGGACGCATCGCGCGCGTCGTGATCGATCCGGCGAATCCCGATGTGGTCTACGCCGCCGCGCTCGGTCATTGCTACGGCCCACAGCCCGAACGAGGCGTGTTCCGCACGACGGATGGCGGCAAGAAATGGGAACGCGTGCTCTTTGTGGACGAGAACACGGGCGCCGTGGATGTCGTCATCGACCCGTCGAACCCCAAAACGCTGTTCGCCGCGATGTGGCAGTTCACGATCCATCCCTGGTATGCGGAAAGTGGCGGGCCTGGCAGCGGTATCCACGTCTCGCGCGATGGGGGCACGACGTGGACAGCGGTCACGGGAAATGGGCTTCCCGCACCGCCGCTGGGACGCATCGGCCTGGGCATCGCACCGAGCAACCCGAAGCGCATCTACGCAACTATTGAAACGGCCGATCAGGGAAATCTCTGGCGCTCCGACGACGGGGGGACGCAGTGGAAGCTCGTGAGCCGCGACCGCGCCATCAACAACCGCGCACGATATTTTTCGCGGCTCGGCGTGGTGTCCGACAACCCCGACGAGGTCTACTTCCTGACGCAACGTCTGATGCGATCGATCGACGGCGGGGCGACGGTCGCCGCCGTGCCCGAGGTGTATCCCGATCAGCACGACATCTGGATCGATCCCGGGAACGCCGACCGGCAGATCGTTGCCAACGATCGCTACGTGAACATCTCCCTCAATCGCGGACGATCGTGGTTTCGTGCAGGCCTGCCAATCGCACAGATGTACCGCGTGGCCGCTGATCGGCAGGTCCCCTATAACGTCTTTGGCGCACGGCAGGATGGCCCGTCGTATCGCGGCCCCAGCAACAGCCTGCTGATTACCGGCCAGATCCCCGCCGACCTCTGGGAGTACGCCGGCTGGAACGAGAGCGGCTATGTGATCCCGGATCGAGACGAGGAGCACATTCTCTGGGTCAGCGACAACCGTCACGTCGAGCGCTACAACACCCGCGTGAGGTCGACGCGCGACGCGAATCCATGGGTCGCACAACGAGGAGCCGCACCTGCGGGTCAGCGTGGCGGTGCTGGCGGTGGCGGTGGAAGAGGCGGCCGCGCCGAGCGTCAGTTCCGCACGAACTGGACGGCGCCCCTTGCCGTTTCGCCGCACGATCCCGACACGGCTTATGCGGGCAGCCAGTTCGTCCATCGCACGACGGACGACGGACAGACGTGGACGGTCATCAGTCCGGACCTCACTACCAACGACACGAGCAAGCTCGATCCTCTCCCGGGTCTGGGTCCCGATGGTCAGGACGTCTATTCGGTGCTGTTCGCGATTGCCGAATCACCGGTGACCGCCGGCGTGATCTGGGCGGGAAGCAACGATGGACAGCTGCAGCTTACGCGCGATGCCGGCAAGACATGGACGAACGTCAGCGCCAACCTTCCCAATCTTCCACCTGCCGGCACGATCTCCAGCATCGAACCATCGAAGTACGCGGAAGGCACCGCTTACGTTTCCATCGATCGACACCGCGCCAACGATCCGAATCCCTACATCTTCAAGACAGACAGACTTCGGCAAGACGTGGAAGCTGGCGGCCGCCGGTATCCCGCGCAGTGTCTTCAGCTACGTTCGCGTCGTCCGCGAGGATCCGAAGCGTCAGGGTCTGCTCTACGCGGGCACCGAAAACGGGCTCTACGTCAGTTTCGACGATGGTGGTTCGTGGCTGGCGTTTCGCAACAACATGCCGCCGGTCGCGATCAGCTGGATGGTCGTTCAGGAGGACTTCAACGATCTCGTCATCTCGACGTACGGGCGCGGTTTCTGGATCTTCGACGATCTGTCGCCGCTCCAGCAGATGACGCCGGCGGTGCTGCAGTCGAAGAGTTTCCTGTTCGAGCCCCGGCCGGCCTACATCTTCCGGCCTGGCGATCCACTCGTCGGCAACAACATGGCCGTCGAATTCGATCCGTCGTCTGACGTCGGCGCCAACCCACCGCCTGGCGCATCGATCAACTACTTCCTTGGCGCGGTTTCCGGCGACGCGCAAATCACGATCGCGGATGCAGCCGGCGCCACGATCCGCACGCTGAAAGGCACGACCGCGCGAGGCATCAACCGCGTGTGGTGGGACCTGCGGTCGACGGAGTCGGCCGCGTCGAATCGAGGCATGGGGTTCGGCGCGCCGGGCCGCGAGAATCCCTACGTCGAGCCTGGCACCTATACGGTGAAGCTCGTCGTCGGTGGGCAAGAGCACGTCACGAAGCTGACGCTGAGGAAGGATCCGAATTCGGACTGGCGGTAGCAAGAAGACTGGGAGCGCTGGGGGCTGGAAGCTGAATCAAAGGAGACGGAGATGCGGCAAGGGATCACGCGGAAAGACTTTCTCAAGACTGCCGCCATGGGCGGTGCCTCCGTTCTGCTGACCGGGCTCCGGGTAGACGGTCTCGAAGTTCAGGGACCGCAATTCGACGTGCTCATCAAGGGCGGCCGCGTCGTCGACGGAACGGGCAAGGCGGCATTCAGCGCGAACGTCGGCATCCGTAATGGCCGCATCGCCGACATCGGTCAGATTCCGGACTCGAGCGCGCGCACGGTTATCGACGTCGCCGGCCAGTACGTCTGCCCCGGCTTCATCGATCCACACGCGCACGAAGAGATCCTGATGGTCGCCGACCCGGTGCTCGAGAAGTTCGTGAAGCAGGGCGTCACCACGCTCATCAACGGGAACTGCGGGCATTCGGTGACGCCGTATCACGCAAAGACCGTCCTTGAATATTGGTACCGCGAAGCGCTCATCTCGTACAAGCGCAGCCAGATGAAGATCGACTGGGAGGGCGTGGACGGATATGCGAAAGCGATCGACCGGATCGGCGCGACGATCAACAGCGCGGTACTGCTCGGGTATGGCGGCATCCGGTGGGCCGCCATGCGCGCCGGCGGCACCCACGATCGGCCGCCGACGGACGCGGAATTCAAGGAAATCGAGAAGGTCGTCAACGCCGGCATCGAGCAAGGCGCCGTGGGCATGTCCACGGGACTTGCGTACCGTCCGTGCTATTACGCGACGACGGAAGAGCTCGTGCGTGTGGCCAGGATCCTCACGAAGCACAACGCCACCTACGCCTCGCACACGCGCCCCGGCCGCAACGAGTTCAGCTCGCTGAGCGGCGGTCCCGAGGCCGTTGCGATTGGTGAACAGGCCGGGTGCCGCGTGCAGATCTCGCATTTCGGCGGCCGGTCGCAGGCGTCGCTCGACCTGGTGACCGACGCCAACAAGCGCGGCCTGACGGTCCTCGCTGACGTCATCCCGCAATCGTTGAGCCATCGCCGCGCCTCCGATCGGATGCTCGAAGCGCTGATGGTCTTCTACCCCGGCGCGTTCGACTACTCCCGGCAGCAGCTCAGAGACCTGCTCAACTCCGACAAACGCGCGGAGATCATGAAGACGGTTCAATTCTTCACCAACAACAAGGAGCAGGTGATCATCGTCCGTGCCCTGACGCCGAAGAATCAGGCGAACGTCGGGAAATCGGTCGCCGATGTCGCGAAGGCCCTCGGCAAGGATCCGAACGATGTCTATGCCGAGCTGATTCTCGACGAGGCCAACCCCGTCGTGTTCACGTTCGATGGCAACCGCACCGAGGGACGTGGCGGTGGCGGCGAAGGACGCGGAGGTGGCCGCGGTGGTGCGGAGAGCGCGCTGCCACCCGGTGCCTGGACGAAGCATCCGCAGTTCGGTCCGGGATCGGACTCACTGCCGGTAGACATGGACGAACCGTATGGCTGGTTCGAACATCAGCGGCGCGGCGCGTTCGTCGGCTACTTCAAGCAGGCGAAGGAAAACGGCGTGGCGCTCGAAGAAGCGGTGCGCAAGGCGACATCGATGCCGGCGGCACAGTTCCGCTTGAAGGATCGCGGCACGCTCGAGAAAGGCCGCGTCGCCGACGTCATGGTGTTCGATCCCGAGAAGTATTCGTTCCCGACGCCGGCGCAGTCGGATCCGAACGATCCGCATCCGATGGCAAGCGGCGTCTCCACCGTCGTCGTCAATGGCGTCGTCGTGCTGCAGGACGGCGCGCTGACGGGGAAGAAGCCAGGGAAGGTCATTCTGTAACTCGGCTCCCGAAGAGAGGAAGCGGGTCATGAGATCCAGCATCGTACGTGTCGCTCTATCTGCCCTCTGCCTGGCACTGCTCTGGTCAGCCACAACGACCACGGGTGCGCCTTCGGGTACCGAGCAACAGGCGCCGGCCAAGCGGCCGCTGACGCTCGAGACGATGGGCGGCGGTGGAGGGGGCGGCGGATTTGGCGGCGGCGTATCGATCTCGCCAGACGGCAAGTGGATCGCGATCGGCGGGCAGAACGGGCTGCGCCTGCAGCCCGTGGATGGCTCCGCTGAGCCGCGTCCCTGGTTCCAGGGAACGATCACGGCCTGGTTCCCGGATGGCCAGAAGGTGCTCACGGTGCGGCAAGGCGACTTGTGGGCGGTGCCGATCAACTCCACCACAGCCACGCAGATCACGAAAGACGAGGCGAACGAACGCGCGCCGGCCATTTCGCCCGACGGGAAGTGGATCGCGTTCAGCTCGACCCGTGGCGGGCAGAACGACGTCTGGATCGTCGCCGCCGATGGCAGCGCCGCGCCCCGGCAGCTGACGCAGTCCGCGATGCCGGAAGACGAGACGCGATTCGGGCCAGTGTGGTCGCCGGACAGCAAGACGATCGCGTTCGTCTCCAACAAGTCCGACTACTGGCACGACGACATCTGGCTCGTGGACGTAGCGTCTGGAAAGGCGCGCCAGCTCACACGCGGCATCATGGCGTCGGAGACGCCGGTCTGGTCGCCCGATGGCAAGCACATCGCCGTGCTTGGCAGTTCCAAGAAGGGCTACTGGTACATGGACCTCTACGACATCTTCCTGATCGATCCGGTCAAAGGCACCGAGCGTCCGGTGAAGATGCCGGTCTACGCCACCGGCGATCTGACGTGGTCTGGCGACAGCTCGCGCCTGTATTTCACGTATCAGGAACGCGGTGACGTCAACCTCTACTCCGTTCCGGCCGCTGGCGGCGTGGCGACCAAGATCACCAACGATCGCGGCGTGATGCGCGGGCTCGCCGCATCCGCGAGCGCGGACGGGTTCGTGTTCACACGATCGACTCCGGCCGATGGCACCGCATCCTATTACCTGCCGGGCATCGGAGGGCCGCCACAGCAGATTGTCGCCGGGAACGTCGGCTACGAAGGCATCCGCGAGCCACGCGAGATCGCGTACCGATCGTTCGACGGGCTCTACATTCAGGGCTTCCTCTACCTGCCGCCGAACATGTCGCCTGGCGCAAAATACCCCGCTCTGGTGCAGGTTCATGGCGGCGGCACGAACTCCACGCTGCGGACGCAGGCGCTGATGGAGCAGTACCTGTCGTCGAAGGGCTATGTGGTCCTCGCCATCAACTATCGCGGGGGATCCGGATTCGGACGCGAGTTTCAGGATCTCGGTGTGAACGACTGGGCGAGCGGTCAGGCGCACGACGCGGCGATGGCTGCAGACTTCCTGCGTTCGCTGCCCTACGTGAACGGCAAGGTTGGCATCTACGGATACAGCTACGGCGGCATCATGTCGATGGCGACGATTGCCCGGCATCCCGGCAAATTCGACGCAGCCGTGCCGATGGCCGGCATTTACGACTTCGGCGACGCGTACACCAACGCCGATCGGCTCGGCAAGGTGTTCATCCGCACCGGCCACGGTGGATCGCCGGAGGAGCGCAAGGAGACCTACGCCATCAGCAACACGCTCGCGCGCGTCAAGAACATCACGACGCCGCTCCTGGTCATGCACGGCGAAGCGGACGTGCGTGCGCCCTTCCGCCAGTACCAGATGGTCGTCAAGCTGCTGAAGGAACACAACAAGGTCTTCGAGAGCAAGAGCTACCCCAACGAGCCGCACGGCTTCCGCGATCCGGCGAACCGGCTCGATATGAACAAGCGGATGGAGGCCTTTTTCGAGAAGTACCTCAAGGGCACCTCGACGTCGAATCAGAACTGAAGGGGGCTCCGATGCGCCGGATCCTGTTGCTCCTTGCTCTATCGGTGACTGTCGCCGGCACTCCAGCCGCTCAGCAGCAAGCCCCAGCGCCGAAGAACGAGCCGATCTCGATGGCGATCGTCGGCGGCCGTCTGATCGATGGCCACGGCGGGCCGCCGCTCGAGAACTCGGTCATCCTGCTCTCCGGCTCTCGAATCGCCAGGATCGGCACGACGGATACGTTGCCCGTGCCCGCGGGCATCAAGACGGTGAGCTCCGACGGCATGACGGTTCTGCCCGGGCTCATCGACATGCACGTGCACTTCATGGTGATCGGGCACAACGACTACGGGTTCTGGTTTCCGTTCGCACGCAGCCGCGCAAAGGAAATCATGGACCTGTCCGCCAGAATCCTCCTGTCGCTTGGTGTGACCACAGTCAAGGACTGCTCGGGTCCGATACCGGAAATCGTCCAGCTTCGCGACGCGATCAATAAGGGTGAGAAGCCTGGTCCGAGGGCAATCGTCACTGGTCCCTTCCTCCAGAGGACCAACGCCCCGGCCAGCGACTACCTGTACTGGTCCGTCGCGTCGCTGGACGAGGCTCGTCAGAAGTTGAAACTCCTTCTCGACGCCGGCGTCGATCAGATCAAGACGGCGCAGTCGGCGCAGCTCGGTCCGGAGATCGTCAAATTCATCGTCTCGGAGACCCATAAGGCCGGAAAACACATCACCGCGCACGTCAACTCCGACGACGACATGCGGGTGTTGCTCGACGCCGGCGTGGATTCACGCGACACCTTCGAGCATGTCGGCGGCGGCTCGGCACCGCGCTTCGACACCGACCTCGTCGAAAAGATGCGGAGCTCGGGCATCGGCCTCGTGCCGACGATGATCGCGCTCGAGGGGATCGTGCAGCTCGAACGATTCCCGGAATTCGCGCACGATCCGTCCGTCTCCCGCGATTTGCCGCCCGATCTCTACAAGCTGGTCCGCGAGAGTTACGTCGACATCCAGCGGCACCCCCTGTACGAACGCGGCAAGTTCGGCATGGCGACACGCCGGGCGAAACTGCGCCAGCTCCATGAAGAGGGACTGCAGATTCTGATGGGCACCGACTCGGGAACACGCGGCAATCCGCACCAGCTCGCCGCCTGGCGCGAGATGGAGATCATGACGGAGTACGGCCTCACGCCGATGGAAGTGATCCGCGCGGCCACGTACCACAACGCCCGCAATCTCGGCATGCTCAATCAGATTGGTTCGATTGCCCCCGGCAAGATGGCGGACATCATCGTCGTCGATGGCGATCCGCTGACGAGCATTCGGGAAATCCGGCGAGTGGCGCACGTGGTCAAGGGCGGCGCCCTCGTGCGATAAACCCGGCAGATTCCAGGGAGAAGCCTCGTGCCCAGCGACTTTGATATTTTTTCCGACCCGGCCCTGGAGTCTGCAGCACGCGACGCCGTCAGGCTCGACGAGCCGCGTGCGCTGCTCGATCGCTTTGCCACTCTCGTCCGCGAATCGGGGATGCCGGACGAGGCGACGGCCGCCCAGTACATCGTCGAGCGCCTCCGCGCCCACGGCGTGCCGGTGACGCTGCACACGCCTGACCTGTACATCTCGCTTCCCGATCGCGCCGAGCTGAGCGTCGTCACCGCAGACGGCGCCCGCGCGGTGCGCGCGCGGCCGCCGGCGTTCGCACGATCGACCGACGGCGCGGAACTGAGCGGCGAGGTGTGTTACGTCCCATCGCGGTACGCGGCGGGCACGGCGACCTTGTTCGACACGCCCGACGCCGCCCGCACGCAATCGTCAGGACCGGATCCCGTGGCCGGCAAAATCGTGCTGACCGAGGGTTTCTCGATGCCCGGCCCCGTGCAGGCGTTCGAGCGCCGCGGCGCCATTGCACAGATCTATATCCATCCAGGACAGAACATCCACGAGGGCATCTGCACGTCGATCTGGGGTGCGCCGACTGCCGAATCGATTTCGCGGAAACCGGTTACGCCCGTCGTTTGCATCAATCGTCCGGATGGCGAGGCGCTCGTCGCCGCGATCGAGCGAGGCACCGTGAAGGCCTCCGTGCGCACATGGCTGCGCGAAGGCTGGATGCGTTGCCTGCTGCCGGTGGTCGAGATTCGCGGCCAGGTCGACCCGGACGAGTTCCTGCTCGTTCACGGCCACTACGATTCGTGGTACGAGGGCATCGGCGACAACGCCACGGGTGACGCCGCGCTCCTCGAACTGGCGCGCGTGCTGTGGGGCCTGCGCGATCGGTTGAAGCGCAGCATCCGTATCGCCTGGTGGCCTGGACACTCGACCGGCCGATATGCCGGCTCGACGTGGTACGCGGATACGTTCGCCGACGAGATCGACGAATGGTGCGTCGCCCAACTGAACATCGACTCGCCGGGCTGCGCCGGCGCGACGGCCTACGACGAGGTCATGTGGATGGCCGAAGCCGGACGCCTGTGCTCGTCGTCGATCCGTGATGCGCTGGATCTGCCCTCGCGCGGCGGACGGCCGCTTCGCGCCGGCGACTACTCCTTCAATCAGATCGGTCCCACCGGGCTCTACATGCTGCTGTCGAACATCCCGATCGAGGAGCGGCAGGCGAGGGGCTTCTACGCCGTCGGTGGCTGCGGCGGCAACATCGCCTGGCACACGCCAGACGATCTGCTGCCGGTCGCCGATCTCGAGATTCTCCGGCGGGATCTGGCTGTCTACCTCACCACGATCCTGCGCATTGTCAACGCGCCGCTCTACCCGTTCGACTACGCCGCTGCCGTGGAAGAGATTCGGACGACGATCGAGCAGTATCAGATGGCCGCTCGCGACGAGATCGATCTGTCGTCACTGGTCGCGGACCTCGCGTCGCTCGGCACGGAGATCCGCGAATGGCGGCGCGACAGCGAGGCGCGCGTGCGGCGGGCGCCAGCCGACACCGCCGAACGCCGCCGCCTGAACGCCGTGCTGCGCCAGATCGCGCGCACGCTCGTGCCGCTCAACTACGCACGAGGCGAACGGTTCGACCACGATCCGGCGACGAAGTTCGGCGCCGTGCCGCGCCTCGAGGCGGCAGCCGCACTCCCGTCGACGGATCCGGCATTGAGGCCGTTCCTGCGAGTTGGGCTCATTCGCGAGCGCAACAAGGTGCGCGCGATGCTCCGCGCCGTCCGGCGGGAGCTCCGGATGGGCGTCGAGCAGCGCGTGATGCAGGCGTAGGGATCGGGAGTTGACTGAGATAACGGTAACGGAGTTCAACGGAGAAAACGGAACGAGCTTCAACTCAGAGACGCGGAGAAACGGAGTAGGCTGGCGGCCGCAAATCTGGTCGCTTCCGGCGCCGACACGCGACGCGCCGAGCCGGCCGATGCCGCCGCGCGCAGCGCGGCGAGCGATCGACCGACACCCCACGGGCACAAGCCGCTTCCACCATTCGCGCGCGGCTTGTGTCCGCGGGGCGTCGGTCGATCGCCCGGCCCGGCCGACGGCCGGGCCGGCATCGGCCTCAGGGCGCGATGACCGCTGATAGCCATCACGCGGCTCTGCATTCTCCGCCCTCTGCGCCCCCTGCGAGAGCTTTGAAGACAAGTGGCTGTCGGTCGAACACCCTCTGAGGCCACGCGACAGAACCCTGCATGTGTGTGAAGCCCGCCCAATCCTCCGTTCGTTCTCCTCTCCGTTCCTCCGTTTCTCTGAGTTGAGCTTGTTCCGTTTCCTCCGTCCCCTCCGTCGCCGAACCCCGAGTCGTTGTAGTCTAGACAGGTTGCCGAGTTCGTTTTACCCGCCGATACCGCGAGAACCGTCCAGAACATGACCCGACAGCCCGGCAAGACCGGGGTAGACCGCGATGCGCAGGTCGACCTGCCGCTACCCCCTTCGACGCTCGTAGGCTTGATCATCGCGATTGTGGCGATTGCGCTGATTGCGTTCGTCACCTGGCAGGCTCTCCGCACGCGAGAAGTCGCGGCGGCCCGTGTTTCCAATACGCTCGAGGTGATTCAGCAGCTCGAAATGGTGCAGTCGGGCTTGACGGACGCCGAAACCGGACAGCGGGGCTATCTGTTGACCGGAGAGGAACGCTACGTCGAGCCGTTCACCGAAGCCCGCGCGACCCTTCCGACCGAGATCGGCAGGCTGCGGACCTTGACGCAGAGCTCCGCGACTCGCTCGACCGCCGAAACCATCGAAGAGTTGTCCAGGCAAAAAATGGACGAGCTTGGGGAAACGATCGCCCTTCGCCGCTCCGGCGATACGGCGGCCGCCCTCGAGATGATGCGCACCGACCGCGGCAAGATGGTCATGGACCGGATCCGCACGCTGATCGACGAAGCCAAGGTCAGCGAGCGCTCCGCCCTCGATGCGCAGCAACGCGACTTCGAGCGCGCGGTCACGTTGTCGACCTGGGCGACCTGGGGTGGTGCAGGCGTGCTGGCGATCCTGCTCAGCCTCGCCGCGGTCGTCATGTCGCGCGATTTTCACGCGCGTGAAACGCAGGCGTGGATTCGCAACGGCCAGATGGGACTGTCCGCCCGCCTCCAGGGGGAACAGCGGCTCGAAACGCTCGGCGACAACGCGCTGACGTTTCTGGCGGGCTACCTGAACGCCCACGCCGGTGTCGCGTTTGTGAGAAACCCGGACGGAAGCTTCCGTCGCGTCGCCAGCTATGCGATGCCGGCCGATTCGCAGGACGAGCAGCTTCGGCTCGGCGAAGGCCTCGCCGGTCAGGCCGCCAAGGAGAACCGGGCGCTCCACGTCACCGATGTGCCGGACGGGTACCTGACGGTCTCGTCGAGTCTCGGCCGCGGAAAGCCCCGCGAGCTGCTCGTCGCGCCAGGCAGCGTCGACGGAATGGTCCACGCGGTGATCGAGCTCGGATTCTTCCACCGCGTCCTGCCACGGGAGCAAGAGCTGCTCGATCGCGTATCCGAGTCGATTGGCGTGGCCGTCCGCGCGTCAAAGGATCGTTCGCGCCTCGAGGAGCTGCTCGCCGAGACGCAACAGCAGTCGGAAGAACTGCAGACGCAGCAGGAGGAGCTGCGCGTCAGTAACGAGGAGCTCGAAGAACAGAGTCGAATCCTCCGTGAATCGCAGGTTCGCCTGGAAACGCAACAGACCGAGCTCGAGCAGATCAATTCCCAACTCGAGGAACAGACACAGATCCTGGAGATGCAGAAGCAGGATCTGTCCGACACCAAGAACGACCTCGTCGAGAGAGCGGCGGACCTGGAACGGGCGAATCGCTACAAGAGCGAATTCCTCGCCAACATGAGCCACGAACTGCGGACGCCGCTCAACTCGTCGCTGATCCTGGCCAGGCTGCTCGCAGACAACAAAGAAGGCAACCTCACCGAGGAACAGGTGAAGTTCGCCCAAACGATCGGCTCTGCCGGAAACGATCTGCTGGCGCTGATCAACGACATCCTCGATCTCTCCAAGATCGAGGCCGGCAAAATCGAGCTCACGACGGAATCGGTACGCGTCGCCCGGTCGGTCCAGTCGGTCGCCAAGAGCATGCAGCCGCTGGCGGAGCAGAAAGGGCTGTCGTTCACCACGCTCATCGAACCGGGCACGCCCGAGCGCATCGACACCGACGCCCAACGGCTCGGCCAGATCCTGAAGAACCTGGTGTCGAACTCCATCAAGTTCACCGATCAGGGCGAGATCTCCGTGCGGGTGTTCTCACCGGCGGACGGCGTCGTCTCGTTTGCGGTGAAGGACACGGGAATCGGCATCCCCGCGGAGCAGCAGGCGATCATCTTCGAGGCGTTTCGTCAGGCAGACGGCAGCACGCACCGGAAGTATGGCGGCACCGGCCTCGGGCTTTCGATTTCACGGGATCTTGCACGCTTGCTCGGCGGCGACATCGCCGTGCAGAGCGGGTACGGACAGGGCAGCGTGTTCACGTTGACGCTTCCGGTCACGCACGTGCCACCTGCCCGTGTGACCGACCCGTCCGCTGCTGCGACAGTTCCCACGGCACGCGTCCAGACCCCCGTCGTAGCCGAGACTCCCCCTGTCGCCGCGGCCAGGCAGAGGCCAGTCCTGGCTCGGCCCTCGTTCGACGACGACCGCGATCGGCTCTCCCCGACGTCACGCCGCATCCTCATCGTCGAAGACGATGTGCGGTTCGCGGCGGTGCTCGGCGACCTGGCGCACGAGCTGGGATTCCAGTTCGTCTGCGTCCACACGGCCAGCCGACGGCCTCGCGGCCGCGTCCATGTTCCACCCCAACGCGATCCTGCTCGACATCAATCTGCCCGACTACTCGGGCCTCGGCGTGCTGGATCAGCTGAAGCGAACGGCGGAGACACGGCACATTCCGGTCCACGTGATCTCCGTCACCGACTACGCGCATCAGGCGCTCGAGCGCGGCGCAGTCGGCTACGCGATGAAGCCGGTCCAGCGCGAACAGCTCGTCGAGGCCTTCAGAAAGCTCGAAGCCAGGCTGACGCCGGGGATGCGCCGCGTGCTGGTCGTCGAAGACGACGAGCGTCAGCGCGAGAGCATTCAACAGTTGCTCGGCGCAGACAACGTGCAGATCACCGGCGTCGGCACCGCGGCCGACGCGCTGGCGCAGCTCAAGTCCACGACGTTCGACTGTGTCGTGATGGACTTGAAGCTGCCGGACCTGAGCGGCTATCAGCTCCTCGAGAAGATGGCGGACCAGGAGGACGTGTCGTTCCCACCGGTGATCGTCTATACGGGAAGATCGCTGACTCGCGACGAAGAACAGCAGCTTGGACGCTTCTCGCGCTCGATCATCATCAAGGATGCCCGCTCGCCGGAGCGGCTGCTCGACGAGGTGACGTTGTTCCTGCACCAGGTCGAGGCGACCATGCCGGTCGAGCGGCAGCGCATGCTCAAGGCGGCGCGCGACCGCGATACCGCGCTCGAGGGCCGCCGCGTGCTGATCGTCGAAGACGACGCCCGGAACATCTTCGCGCTGTCGAGCGTGCTCGAGCCGAAGGGCGCGAAGGTCGAAATCGCCAGGAACGGCAAAGAGGCGCTCGACGTGCTGGCACGCTCGGCGAGAGCGACCGGCAACGGCATCGATCTCGTGCTGATGGACATCATGATGCCCGAGATGGACGGCCTGACGGCGATGCGTGAGATTCGCAAGCGGCCCGAGTGGAAGAAGCTTCCGATCGTCGCGCTGACTGCCAAGGCGATGAAAGACGACCAGGAGAAGTGTCTCGCGGCAGGCGCCAACGACTACATCGCGAAGCCGCTGGACGTCGAGAAGCTGCTGTCCCTCATCCGGGTGTGGATGCCGAAGCCGGAGCCTGGTTGGTGACCGACCGGGACTTCGACATCGAGCTGCAGTTACTCATCGACGCGATCTATCTCAAGTATCACTACGACTTCCGCGGCTACGCGACGGCGTCCCTGAAGCGCCGCCTGCGAACCGCGATGGGACACTTCGGCGTGCAGACGCTGTCGCAACTCCAGCATCGTGTCGTCCACGAGCCGTCCACGCTGACGGCGCTGCTGAACTTCCTCACCGTGCCGGTGAGCGACATGTTCCGCGATCCGTCGTACTTCCGATCGCTCAGGGAGAACGTGGTGCCATTGCTGCGCACCTATCCCTCCTTGAAAGTGTGGGTCGCGGGCTGCAGCACCGGCGAAGAGGTGTACTCGCTGGCGATTCTGCTTCGCGAAGAGGGCCTGCTCTCGAGAACAATCATCTACGCCACTGACATCAATCCCGAGACGCTGCAGAAGGCGGAGTCGGGGGTGTACGACGCCGAGCGGGTCGCCGGTTTTACGGAAAACCATCGTCGATCCGGCGCTCGAGCGTCGCTGTCCGAGTACTACACCGCGCGCTACGGCCGGGCGGTGTTCGACAAGTCGCTCAAGGCGAACATCGTGTTCTCCGATCACAGCCTGGCCACCGATAGCGTCTTCGCGGAGGTCCAGCTGGTCTCCTGCCGGAACGTGCTGATCTACTTCAATCGGGAGCTGCAGGACCGGGCCATCGGACTCTTTTGTGACTCGCTCTGCCGCAAGGGTTTCCTGGGAATCGGCGCGAAGGAATCGCTGCGCTTCTCGTCGCACGGCGACGCGTTCGTCGAGTTCGTGAAGAACGAGCGAATCTTCCAGAAAAGAGATCGGATGTGACGGTCACGTCGCTGCGGTCGCGGATCGACGGGGTGGTCCTGGGGACGTCGGCGGGCGGCGTCGAGGCGCTGTCGGTGCTTCTCCCGGCGCTGGAACCGGACATCCGCGCCGCGGTATTCGTGGTGCTGCACCTCCCGAAAGAGCGGCCGAGCCTGCTCGTCGAGCTTTTTCAGCACAAATGCCGCGTCGCGGTCTGCGAAGCCATGGACAAAGCGCCGGTCGAACCGGGAACGGTCTACTTCGCGCCCCCGGACTATCACCTGCTGATCGATCGCGGGCCGTCCATCGCGTTGTCCGCGGATGACCTCGTCAATTTCTCGCGGCCGTCCGTGGACGTGCTGTTCGAGTCGGCAGCTGATGTATACAAGGAGCGTCTGCTGGGTATTATTCTCACTGGCGCAAGCCACGACGGTGCGGCGGGTCTGGACGCGGTGGCCTCGGCGGGGGGCCTTACCATCGTCCAGGATCCAGCGACCGCTGAATCACGCATCATGGGCGAGGCGGCTGTCCGGCGACGGAAGCCGGACCTCGTGTTGTCTCTCCCCGCCATCGCCCGTTTGCTCGGTACGCTGGACCGAACGGGCGGCCGTCAACCAGGCCGGGAACAGTGACCGTGCAGCTACTCAAGGTGAAATGCCTGCTCGTGGACGATCTCGAGGAGAACCTCCTCGCGCTGTCGGCACTCCTGCGTCGCGACGACGTGGAGTTGCTGATGGCGAGGTCGGGCGCAGAGGCGCTGGACCTGCTGCTGCAGCACGACGTGGCGCTGGCGCTCGTCGACGTGCAGATGCCAGACATGGACGGGTTCGAGCTCGCCGAGCTCATGCGCGGCAGCGAACGCACCCGAAACGTCCCGATCATCTTCGTCACCGCCGGGGCGCGCGACTACCAGCGCGTCTTCCGCGGATACGACTCCGGCGCCGTCGATTTCCTCTACAAGCCGGTCGAGCCGCACGTCCTCAAGAACAAGGCGGAGATCTTCTTCCAGCTCCATCGTCAACGTCTGCAGCTGGTCCTCGAACTCCAGGAGCGCACCGAGACGCTCAGGCTGCACGAGATGTTTTCGGCGGTGCTGAGCCACGATCTCCGCACGCCGCTCAGCGCCATCGTGAGCGGAGCCCAGCTCCTCAATAAGAGCTCGACCGACGAGGCCGTCCGCCGGGTCTCTGCGCGGATGCTCTCGAGCAGCCTGCGCATGACGCGAATGATCGAGGACCTGCTCGATCTGACGCGGGCGCGGCTCGCCGGGGGAATCCCGATTGCCAGGGCGGAAACCGATCTCGGGGCAGTGATCGCCAGGGTCGCGCAGGAGCACCAGGAGGCGTATCCGGATCGCAAAATGGCGGTCGAGTCGCGCGGCGAGCTCATCGGAAACTGGGATGCGGACCGTCTGGGCCAGGTCGCCTCGAACCTGATCGGCAATGCCCTGCAATATGGTGATGCGACCGAACCGGTGATGGTTCGGATCGATGGGACCGATCCCGACGAGGTCACGTTCAGCGTCTCGAACGCCGGCGCAATTCCATCGGAACTGCTGCCGAAACTGTTCGACCCGTTCCGCGGCAGCGATCGATCGGGCCGCCAGGATGGCCTCGGCCTCGGGTTGTACATCGCCCAGCAGATCGCCTGCTCGCACGACGGACGGATCGATCTCGAGATCCGGGACGGCCGTTACACCATCCTGCGCGTCAGCGTGCCGCGAAAGCTGGCTACACCGGCAAGACAGTAGAAGCGATCTCATAAACCTGCCGCTCGTTCCAAGGTGCGAGCGAGCCGTGCGAGCGAGCCAGCGCCTTCGCGCCGGTAGGCGCTTCGGCGAGGTCTCGCCGGAGCTTTAGCGGAGGCGGAAGCGCGCCGGCGAAGCGGCGTCGCTCCGTCACACGCGCAGCATGCTCGCGGGGTCGAGGCGGGTCGCGCGACGGATCGGCAGGTACGAGGCGAAGAGCGACGCCAGTATCAGGACTGCCGCCGCGCCGCCCAGGCTCGCAGGATCCAGCGGTCCGACCTCGAAGAGCAATTGGCGCAGAAGACGCGTCGCGGCCGCAGCCACCGATAGTCCGATGAGCGCGCCGAGCCCGGCGAGCCACATGGCTTCGCCGAACACCAGGGCGCGCACTCTCGCGGGGGTTGCGCCAAGCGCCACGCGCAACGCGATCTCCCGCTCTCGCTGCCGCACGTACGCCGCAAGCACCGAATAGTGACCGACCGTGGCCAGCAGCAGCGCGGCCGCGGCGAAGATGGCCAACAGCAACGCGTTGAATCGCGGCCGCGCGAGCGGCGCGTCGAGCGTCGACGCGAACGGTGCCACACGCATGACCTGCACGTCGTCATCCAGCGATCGCACCTTCTCACGAGCGACAGCCGCGACCGTCGCAACCGAGGCTGTCGTCCTGATCGCGATCGTCTGCGCTGCAACAATGAACTGCGCGGCCGGCAGGTAGAGTGTGGCTCTTGGCGCCTTCAGATCTCGATATCGCACCGGCGCCGCGATGCCAACCACCGTGCGCCACGGGTCGTCCGACGCCTGGCCGCCCATCTTCAGGCGCTTCCCGATAGGATCCTGTCCGGGCCACGTCTGCGCCGCCACGTCTTCGCTGACAATCGCGACGTCGAGCGCACCTTTGCGATCGCTTCTCGTAAAGGCGCGCCCACGGACTATTGGAATGCCCAGCGTTCCGAAATGATTCGCGTGCACCGCTTCCAGGTTGAGCGATGGGTTGGTCGCAGCGCGATCCGCGCTCTGACCTTCGGCCGTGAACCGCGGCGAATCCCAGCCCCCGGAGAACGGTGACACGTTGACTGGCGTCGCCGCCGCGATCCCTGGAGTGTTCTCCAGTGACTCGATGAGCCCGTCGAGGAACAGCCCGTGCCGGGTCTGTTCCGAGTACTTCAACTGGGGAAGCGTCAGGTCCACGAACACCAGGCGATCCGCCGCGAACCCGGTGTCGACGGACTGAAGGCGGAGCACGGTTCGCACCAGCAGCCCGGCCGCCGCAACCACGGTCACGGCGAGGGCCACCTGCGTCACGACGAGGACGCGGCGCCCCTGTCGCGCGGCAGCACCCGTAACGCCGCGGCTTCCGCTCCGCAGCTGGGACGCGATATCGACACGTGTCGCCAGCATGGCCGGCACAACGCCGGCCAGCAGCGACGTGACGAACGCGACGGCCAATGTGAGCATGACCACGACCGCATCGATGCGGATGGATTCGAGGCGAGGTAACCCGTCTGGTATCAGCGTGACGAGCGACTGCAGGCTCCACCACGCAACCACCAGGCCTACAGCGGCTGCTGCGACGGTCAGCACGACGCTCTCCATCATCAACTGACGCACGATGCGCCGGCGGCCGGCGCCGAGCGCTTCGCGCACCGCGAACTCCGGCCGCCTGGCCTCGCCCCTGAGCAACAACAGATTGGCGACATTCGCGCTCGCGATGAGCAGCACGATTCCGACGGCGACGACGAAGGCGATCATGACAGGACCGACGTTTCCCACGACCATCTCCGCGAACGGCCGGACGACGGGTGTCAGGCCACGCGGCGCCTTCGGATCCCTCGCCTCAAATTGCCGCGTCAGCATGCCAAGCTCGCCCGCCGCCTGCTCCAGCGTGACGTCCGGCCGGCGCCGCGCAATCAGATCGACCTCCTGACGGGCCGCATCGCCGAACGCACCACTGATGGGCACCGACCTCGTCGTCCTCCACAGCTCGACCTGACGTGGATAATCGACGTCAGGCGGCATCACGCCGACGATCGTGAACGGCTGTTCGTCCAGTGTGATCCGCCGGCCGATGATGCCGGGTGACGCGCCATAGCGCCGGCGCCACAGGCCAGAGCCGATCACAACCACGTTCTCCGCACCGTCGACGTCGTCAGATGCTTCGAGCGTCCGGCCGAGGACCGGCTCTATGCCAAGCACGTCGAAGAAGCGGCCCGTCACCAGCGCACCTTTGACGTATCCGGATCCGGCTTCGTCGATGACGACCCATGGTGAGAAGCCGTTCGCAGTTACGCCGGCGACAGTCTGAAGCAGACGGCTGGCGCGCTCGACATCCTTGATCTCGTCGTCGCCAAACGGGTAGTGCGCATAGCCGGACGCTTTCAGCTCTTTCCAGGCGACGAGGATTTCGTCCTCGTCGCGAACGGGAAGCTGCCGCAGCAGCACGCCCTGAACCAGTGCGAGCATCACCGTCGATCCGGCAATTCCCATGGCGAGCGTCAGAATGGCGGCTGCGCTGAACCCCTTCGCTCGCCGCATGCCGCGCCATGCCAGGCGCACGTCGTCTTGCAGGCTCTCAAAGATCATGTGTCTTCGGCTCAGCGCAAATCCTGGTAGCCATGTTCAGGAGTTGGAACGAGGACTGACCTATTCAGTCTTGAGCGCCTCAGCAGCCTCCACCCGTGACGCACGCACTGCGGGAATCCCTGACGCGGCGGCGGCCACGCCAAGCAGGAGCGCTGACGCAAGCAAGAAGGTCAGCGGATCGAGCGGGTGGACACCGAACAGAAGGCTCGTCACTGCTCGAGTGAGCACTGTCGCAGCAGCGGCGCCCAGCAGCGTGCCGATGGCCACCATCGCAATCCCCTCGCGCATGATCATCGCCAGCAGGTTCAGCTTCGTGGCGCCGAGCGCTCCGCGAACGGCCAGTTCGCGACGCCGTTGTGAAACGATGTGTGAGAGCACCCCGTAGAGGCCGGTCATCGCCAGAGCCACGGCGAGGACGGCGAACAAACCGAGCACCAGAGCGGTGAAACGAGGCTCGCGAGATGAATTGAAGCGCCTGGCCGCCAGCGGCTCGACCCGTTCGAGACGCGCGTTGGGGTCCAGTTCGAGAACGACGCGTCTCACGAGAGGGCCGGCCTCCGACGGATCGCCAAGAGTGCGAACGACGAGACTGGCCGCGTTTCGCTCGAAACCCAGACCCATTGGCACATAGATCTGTGGCTGCGGGAGGCCGTCGAGGCGATCGGGAAGGACGTCCTCGACCACGCCGGCGACGGTGACCACGGCATCCGTGCGTCCCAGCATTTTCGGGAACATCCCGATGAAAATCCGCCCGGCTGCAGGCCGGCCATCGGTGAAGTACATCCGGGCAAACGTCTCGTTGACGACCATGGCGATCGACGACGCCGAGCTATCGGCTTCAGTCAGAAACCGCCCTTCCTTCAGACGCATGCCGAGCGCCTCAGCGTATCCTGGCGTCACGACCGCCTGCAGCGCACGCGCAACGACAGGTTGACCGTCCCGGGTCGTGATCCCCGGCAGGGCAAAGCCCGAACTGTACAAAGCGCCACCGAATGGCGCCATGGTTCCGATGCCGGCCGCCTGAACACCCGCCGCTGCCTCGAGTCGATCGCGGAGCGCCGTCGCGAGCTGGGCGGTCTGGTGAGGCTTGTATCCTCTTGGCAGCACGATGTCGGCAGTCAACACATTGTCAGGTTCGTACCCGGCGTCAACCTGCATGAGTGCCAGATAGCTGCGTCCGAGAAGCGTCGCCCCCACCAGGAGGATCAGGGCCAGTGCCGCTTCCGCCACGACAAGAAGGCGCCGCGTGCGTCTGCCGGACGACCCGGTGCTCCGAATGCCACCCTGTTGCATGGCGGACGAGAGGTTCACGCGCGACGACCACAACGCAGGCCAGACACCCGCGGCGAGGCCGACGAACGTGGACGCCAGGATTGCGGCGCCGAGAAACCAGCGGTCGACGCGAATCTCGTGAAGCCGGGGAACGCTCTCCGGCGCGATTGCGGGGATCGCGTTGGTCAACGCCCATCCGAACATTGCGCCCAGGAGGCCGCCGATCAGAGCGACAACCAGGCTTTCGATCACGACCTGACGCAGGAGTCGGGCGTGGCTTGCGCCAAGCGCCGCCCGCACGGCGAACTCTCGAACGCGATCGTTGGCCCTGGACAGCAAGAGGTTTGCAACGTTGGCGCACGCGATCAGCAGCAACAGGCCGATGCCGGCGGCAAGCACGAGCAGCGCACGCCTTACTGCTCTCGTCCGTTGTTCCACGAGCGACAGGACGCGGACCTCGACCGGTGCGCCTGAGCCGAACACGATGTCAGCAAACGGCCGTTGGACGGCCCGCGCATACGCGGTCCCCTCCGCTTCGGCCTGAGCCTCGCTGGCCTCGGGTTTCAATCGCGCAATGACGGTCATCACGCCAATCGCCTGATTGGCCGGGTCCGTCGCGGGAACAGCCAGTGGCAGATACAGAGCCACGTCTGGCTCCGGGAAGGCGAACTGCGGCGGCGCGACACCGATGATGACGTGATCGACGTCGTCGACTTCCAGTGTCTCGCCAATTGCGGCGGGCTCGCGACCGAATCGGTCGCGCCACAGACCGTCGCCGATAACGACGACGGGCGAGGCTCCAGCGATCGCGTCAGCTTCGGCCGGGAATCGCCCCCGTTGTGGCGCGACCCGCAAGACGCCGAACAGCGACGGCGTCACCCTCGCGCCGCGCAGACGTTCGGTCGCGCCGGCGTTCGCGACGTTGACGTGCCCGATGCTGTAGCTGGCGATCGAGTCGAGCGTCGATGCGTGCTCGGCCCAGGCCCGATAGGTCGGCCTGCTGAGCAGATCGCCCCTGAGCGGGGCGTTGCCGCCAGGATGCACTTCCCACAGTCCAACCAACCGATGCGGCTCGGCATACGGCAACGGACGCAACAGAACGCCATACACAATCGAGAACATCGCCGTCGTTCCACCAACGCCGAGGGCGATGGAGATCAGCGCGGCGATGGAAATGCCCCGGCTTGCCAGGAGTACCCGGAACGCTTGCTTGACGTCACTCATGGTGCACTTTGACCCGCGATCCGGTCTCGAGTTCCGTTCCAGATCTTAGATGACGACGTGCGTGCGGACGTCAGCGCCCTGCCGGCGCAATGGCCACCCAACCGCCAATCCGCTCGGCGATGAACGGAAAGAACGGATTCGACGAGAGGCGCATCAGCGTGTCGGTGCCGACGGTCAGCACGGCGCGCTCGCCGCGCGGGCTGAGGCGGCCGATCGGCAGCAGGCCGGCAATCCCCGGCGAGTCATCGATTCCGTACAGCGGATCGTTCACCGCAAACGGAATGGCTACGTGCGTCAACGAGAACACTGCTGGCGGCCAGGCCAGACCCAACGGCCTTCGCGCGACGTCATGGCTGCCCGGCTCGACGGTTGCCGCGTCGACATCCCGTGTCGTCGCGGACGAATTGGTTACGAGCACGCGCCGGTACTGCCGCGGCTGGCGCTCGAAGAGGCTGGTCACCAGCGAGCGATCGGCCGGTTGGACGAAGACGTCGATGCCCGACAAATGGTTGACGTCGAACAGCACCAGCTCGCTGCCATTCTTCGGCAGCCGATCGTAGAGAAGATGAACGACCGCGGGAGTACTGACCGTCGCGTCGACGATTGATTGGAACGTGAGGATGGGGGGCACGTTGGCGAGACGGCCGTTCGAGGTCGCGTTCGCCAGATCCTTCTGGACTGCCCTCGTCAGCGATGCCGTCTGAAACCCCGCGTTGGCGGCAAACGAGTTGTACTTGAACGGATTGTATTCAGGCAGCACGTCGATCCAGTTGGACTTCTCGAAGTACGGCAGGATGCCGAGGCGGCTGATCCACCAGGCGAGCCGGGCAGCGGGCGTCACGCCAATCATCGGCGACAGGAGAATCAGCTTTGCCGGACGCGGATCGCTGTCGCTTTCGAGTGCTTCCAGCGTGTATTTCAGGACGAGCGCACCGCCGTTCGAGTACCCGACGAGGATGAGCGGAGCGTCCCTGGGAATCTTTCCACGGACATGACGAACACCCATGCGAATCGCGGCCATCCAATCCTGCCACGTGGCATGGACCAGGCCCGAGGGAACGGTGCCGTGCCCCGGCATGCGCAGGGTCAGTGAGTACACGCCGTTGTCCCTGAGCACGTCGGCGACCGCGCGCATGCTGTAGGGCGAGTCGGTGAGTCCGTGAATCATCAGCGCGCCGGCGCGGATGACCGGCGGTTCCGTTTCGTAGGATCGGTTCCAGTCGCGCCCCGCGCTCGACGGATGCGACAGGCTTCCCGGGTGATAGCGGTTCACCGGCGTGCGCTCGAGCGGATCGATCGTGGCCTCGAAGGCATGAACCTCGGCGAACAGCTTCTCCTCGCGCGCCTGATACTGCGCAAACGTGAAGTGATCGTCGAGCTCCGCCGCCTTGACGTCATCCAGCTTCAGACGATGCCAGGCCTTGAGATCGGGGAGGCGCCAGCGCGCGTCGTAGGCGCCGCCGACAATCAGGACAGCGAGCACGAACACGACAAGGAGGACCGCCCGCAGCAGCCAGCGCGAAAGCCTGTTCACGCGAAGAGTTTACTGCGGGGCAGGGCCCTTTACGAGGGAGCGCGTTCTGTCAGAAGCTGGGGCATGTTCGTGATCGAGCTTGTCTACAAGGCCGACCTGGCGAAGATCGATGCGGCGATGGCGGACCACGTCCGGTTCCTGAAGAAATACTACGCGGCCGGGAACTTCCTGGTCTCGGGCCGCAAGATCCCTCGCGACGGCGGGATCATCCTGGCGGTAGGCCCCAGCCGTGACGCCATCGAAGCCATCATGAAGGAAGACCCGTTCTGCGCGCGCGGTCTCGCCGACTTCCGCATCATCGAGTTCCGCGCCAGCCAGAAGGCCAACGACATCCAGAAACGAATCGAGGACCACCTGTAGGCCCGACCTTAAGGTCGGGCGTGCCCAAGAATCATCAAGCGAACCGGCCACGTACAGTCCCCGATCGGTCAGGCCCTGCGGGTCGTGTTCGGCCCGCAAGCCCCGCCGCCTCGAAACGTCTGCAGCAATTCGTGCGGAGTAAAAAGTCCCAGCTCGTGGGTCTCTTTCGCATGCCGGGTACCGGTGGCGTCGGTGATCTCGTAGTCAAAATGAACGCGCGACAGCGTTCCTTCGATCTCCACGCGGCTGACCCGAGACACGTGGAGCCCTTCGCTTCAGCCGTCTGCCGGACGGCCCGGGAAGAGTCGAGGACGCCTGGCGAGGGCAGGGTGCAACGACGATGAGGCCACCTGCCGCCAGGTGTTCCCGAAAACACCTGCAACGCGCTCGCCTCCATCGCGCTCGAGCGTTCTGACGTATCCGATCGAGCAGAAGAGGCACAGCACCGCGTCGTAGCGATGCTGGAGCTGAAAATCGGTCATGTCGGCTTCGATGAACCGACCAGCCGGGTGTTTCCCCGACGCGATCCGAATGAACGCCGGATCGAGGTCCAGACCGTCTACGTCGAAGCCTGCGCCAGCGAGCAGCCGCGCGTGTTCGCCGGTGCCGCAGGCTACGTCAAGGACGGAACCGGCATGTGCGGGTTAAGCACGGCGCAGCAGGCTCGCTATCTGCGCGTTTCGGCGTCGTAGTCCTTCAACGCCGAGTAGATCAGATCGCAGGCCTCTCGCATGATGTCGGTGAACATGTAGGAGCTCTTCGGCGGGGCATCTCTGACGTTTATCCTTTCTTCAACCATGCAGAGATTGAAGCTGATCGTTTCAGCGTTTCCCGTCATCTTCCTACTGTGTCAGATCCGCGAGTGTTAGAGAAACTCGACCGGCTCAGCATCTGATAGGCTAGCCGCCCTTCACTGCGAACGAAGGACGAACGACGAGCCCGCGGAACGATCGCGACGCCCACGACGAACACGACGCAACAAGAGTGACGTCGCGAACTTCGCGGCCGTCGTGATCGTTTACCCGGGTCGTCGACACGTTCATTCGCCGAATGCCTTGATTAGGCGATACCAGAAATCGACGGCCTGATAGAACCCGCTGACGCTCACCCGCTCGTCTTTCCCGTGCGCGCGGACATCGTCTGGATCCTGTGTCAACCCCGATACTCCGTAAGTCGGAATGCCAGCGCGCCTCGTGTGCGCGCCATCGGTGGCGCCTGCCTCCATCGTCGGCGCGACGGGAACGTTGGGCCATTGGGCTGCCGCCAGTTTCTCGAAGCGTCCGAGGATCGCCGGGCTCACCGGCGATGCGGGGCTCGGTTGCGGTGGCTGAGCGACCGTGACCTTGACGCGATCGCCAGCCAGCCGTCTGATCGTGGCTTCGATGTCGGCCGTCGGCTCGCCCGGCAGAATGCGGCAGTTGATGTTGGCGCGCGCCATTTGCGGCAAGGCGTTCGGCGCGTGGCCGGCTTCGACCTGCGTCGCAACGCACGTCGTTCGCAGCCGCGCATTGTAGAAAGGATTGGCGGAGAGACGCGCGACCGCTGCCGCATCCGGCGACGGCTGCGCCACCGCACGCATGTCGGCCGCCAGCTGTCCGCTTTCGACGAGGGCGGAACGCTCGAAGAACGCGCGCGCCACGTCGGTGACGTTCAACGGGAATTGATGCGCGGCAAAACGCTGAAGCGCGGCCGCCAGCGTGTAAATCGGATTGTCAGCGCGTGCCAGCGAACTGTGGCCGCCGACGTCCGTGACCTCGAGTCGATAGTCCGCGTAGACCTTCTCGCTCGCCTGCACCGTGAAGAGCACCGGCTTGCCGTTCCTGACGATCACGCCACCCGAGTCCGTATTGACCGCCAGCTCCGCGTCGACGAGCGCGCGCCGTTCCGCCAGCAGCCATTCGAGCCCGGCCGCCGTCGTTTCCTCGTCGCCGGTGAGCAGTACGATCAGATCCCGTCGCGGCCGCCACGCCCTCGCCTTTCAGCCGCACGAGATTCGCGACAATCGACGTGACGCCCGTCTTGTTGTCGGACGTTCCGCGGCCGTAGAACCAGCCCTCACGCTCGAGGAGCACCCAGGGATCGACCGACCAATCCTCGCGGCGCGCTGGCACGACATCCATGTGCGCCATGAAGAGGACCGGCTTTGCGGCCGGATCGGTGCCTCGATACCGTGCGACGATGAGAGGTGTGCGTGGATCAGGACCGAGGATCTGCGCGTCTTCCGCCGCGAACCCCGCAGCGATCAGGCGTTTGACAATCGCCTGCGCCGCTTTCGCCGTCCCGTCCGCGGCAGTCGTCGGAATCTCAATCAGCTCTTTGAAGATCTCGCGCGCCAGTGGATTGGCGGCGTTCGATTGAGCAACCGGCCTGGAACCGAAAACGATCGCAATGGCCAGAACGATGCAGATCGTCGTCAACAGGCGACGACCAGCTGAACAATTGGGCATGACCGAGTATAGCGACGACGAGCGACGAGCCACGGACTACGGACTACGGACCACGGACCACGAATTGACGAATTACATGTCCGCATACCGCTTCGCGGCCGCGAGATCTTTTCGCAGCTCCTCCGCCGTTCTTCGTGGACCGTACCCCGGCGTGTCGCGCTGGATGCGCCATCCTTCCTTCAGCGGACCGGCGTCCACCGTATCGAAGCCGAACTGATCGAGCAATCGCGTCACGACTTTCTTCGCTTCGGCATCGTCTCCGGCGATGACCAGCGCGCGGCGGTTCGGTGTGCCGGCGGGGCGTCCGTCGGTCGTGATCTGCGAGGCGTAGATGTGATTGAACGCCTTTACGACCTTCGATGTCGGCAGGTGAGCCTGGAGCAGTTCTGCAGTTGTCGTCGACTCGTTGTCCAGCTCCGGAATGTGGCCATCCCGCTGCGGATAGTAGTTGTTCGTGTCGATCACGATCTTGCCGGCCAGCGGTTCGACCGGGACGGCGCGATAGTTCTTCAGCGGCACCGTGACGACCGCGATGTCGGCAGCTCTCGCTGCTTCCTCCGGTGTCGCGGCACGCGCTCTCGGTCCAAGCTCGGCGATGAGCGTGGACAGCGTTTGGGGTCCGCGCGAGTTGCTCAGCACGACGTCATATCCATTGCTCAGTGCGGCTCGAGCGACCTGACTGCCGATGTGTCCTGCGCCAATGAGTCCGATAGTAGGCATGATCGCAATATGACAGCTTGAATCACTCGCGTCCACACTCGAACGGGGAGGTCTGAATTACGATTGTGATTTCCGATCGCGCATAGATCGAACGCAATCACGAGCGTTCAGCAACCGACTCGGCAGCCAAGCGACAAGGAGCTTCTTCTCGATTGATACGAGCTCGTCCGCTAACGGCACAGCAGACTCCTGAAGCGAATCACTTTCCTCATATACTGCTCGCTGCGAGGGTGCATGCGCGGCGCCAGTCCGCCGAAGCTCGTCTTTAGCGTCTGACCTTATGCCACAGTCATTGGACGATACAGCCCTTCGCCACTTCGCAAGAGTCATCGAATCGTCAGACGACGCAATCATCAGCAAGGATCTCAACAGTACGATTACGTCCTGGAATCGGTCTGCCGAGCGGATGTTCGGCTATACCGCCGCGGAAGCCATCGGCCAGTCGATCCGCATGATCATCCCGGCAGACCTTCAGGACGAAGAAGATACCGTTCTCGCGCGCATCCGCGCCGGGCAAGATGGTCGACCACTACGAGACTCGTCGCCGGCGGAAGGATGGCAGCGAGATCCTGATCTCACTGACCGTGTCACCCCTGCTCGACGAAACCGGCGTGGTGATCGGTGCGTCGAAGATCGCGCGCGATATTTCGGAACGTGTCCGTCTTCTCGCCGATGCGCAGGAGCAGGCCCGCATCGCCGAGCAACTCCGTGAGGTTGGGGTGACTATCGCCGCCTCGTTGGACCAGGACACGATCGTTCAGAAGGTCACCGACACCGCCACGTCGCTGACGCGCGCGGAGTTCGGGGCGTTCTTCTACAACGTGGTCGACCGCGAGTCCGGCGAGTCTTACACGCTGTACACGCTGTCCGGCGCGTCCAAGGAAGCCTTCGCGAACTTCCCCCAGCCGCGCGCCACGGCGGTGTTCGGTCCGACGTTCCATGGGGAAGGCGTCGTCCGGCTCGACGACGTGACGAAAGATGAGCGATACGGGAAGAACCCGCCGTTCCACGGGATGCCTGCCGGCCACTTGCCAGTTCGCTCGTACCTCGCGGTGCCGGTCAAGGCTTCCGGCGGAGAGGTGCTCGGCGGACTCTTCTTCGGCCACTCACAGCCCGGCGTGTTTGCCGAACACCACGAACGTCTGGCGGTCGGCATCGCATCCTGGGCCGGGCTGGCGCTGGAGAATGCCCGGCTCTACGTGGCTGCCCGGGAGGCGGATCAGCTGAAGGATCAGTTCCTGGCGGTGCTCTCGCACGAACTGCGCACACCGCTGAACGCCATCCTTGGCTACGCGCGGCTCATTCGCGGCGGCGTGCTCGCCGGCGAGAAGGCCGAACGCGGGATGGAGACGCTCGAGCGGAACGCTTCGTCATTGACCCAGATCGTCGAAGACGTGCTCGATGTCTCGCGGATCGTGTCCGGGAAGATCCGTCTGGATGTGCAGCCGATGGAATTGCCGCTCGTCGTGCACAACGCGGTCGCAACCGTGCAGCCTGCGGCGGACGCGAAGGGTGTGCGACTGCACACGATCGTCGATCCCCGCGCTGGTCCGGTCGCGGGCGATCCCGAGCGGCTCCAACAGGTGGTGTGGAACCTGCTGTCCAACGCCGTGAAGTTCACGCCGAAGGGTGGCCGCGTCGAGGTCCGCCTGGAGCGGGTCGATTCATCCGTCGAAGTCGTGGTCAGCGATACGGGGATTGGAATCCGGCCCGATTTCCTGCGTCACGTCTTCGAGCGGTTCCGTCAGGCGGATGCAGGCACGACACGCAGCACCGGCGGGCTCGGCCTGGGACTGTCGATCGTCCGCAACATCGTGGAGATGCATGGTGGTTCCGTCCACGTGGCCAGTGAAGGGACCAATCGTGGTGCCACGTTCCGCGTTCGTCTCCCGATGATGATCGTCTCTCCGGAAGGTCTTGGCGAACCGCGCGAGCACCCGCTCGGACGGACGCTCGCGCCAATCTCGCGCCTCGGGAATCTCACCGGCATCCACGTGCTGGCGATAGACGACGAGGAAGACTCACTGGCGCTGCTTCGTGCCGTGCTCGAGACGGCCGGAGCCGAGGTGACCACGGCCTCCTCGGCGGTCGACGCGCTGGAACGCATCGCGGCGATCAAACCGGACGCCCTGGTGGTCGATATCGGTATGCCCAGGATGGACGGCCTCGAATTCATCGCGCGCCTCCGCACCTCAACGGACGCCGCCGTGCGGGACCTGCCGTCGGCCGCGCTGACGGCGTTCGCGCGGTCCGACGACCGCACCAAAGCGCTCAGGAGCGGGTTCGAGATGCACCTGTCGAAGCCCATCGATCCGGCAGAACTCGTCGCCTCGGTGGCCACCCTGGTGAGACGATCCAAGCGCGCAGATAGGTTAAGTCACATGGAACGTCCCGGAGAACCCTGCGTGCAGCACATGAATGGCCTGGATATCCCCCGTACTCTCGAAGATGCCTGCGACCCGCGACGCCTGGCGCTGATCGTCTACGACATGCAGATCGGCATACTCAGCCAGCTCGCGCACGGTCCGGCGATCACCGCCAAGGTTGTGGAGGCCGTGGCGGCGGCACGGAACGCGGGCGTGCGCATCGTCTTCATGCGCCACCTGTCGATGCCGAAAGAGCTGATGGGCGTGTTCCAGTATCGGATGGCGATGGCCTGGCAGCGCGTCGATCGTCCCGAGGACGTGCACCCGTGGTTCCTTCGCGACGCACCTGGTTTTCAGATCGTGCCGGAGCTCGTCCCTCGGCCCTCGGACGCGATTTTCGACAAGATCACGATGTCGGCGTTCGAAGGCACGCCGCTGGACATCGTGCTGCGCGATGCCGGGGTGAATGCCTTCGCGATTGTGGGTGTCGCCACCGAAATCGGAATCGAGCCAACCGTGCGGCACGGCGCGGATCTCGGGTACATCCCGATCGTGATTCGCGACGCATGCGGGGCTGGCCATCACGAGGCCGGCGAGCGCGCGATGGCCACCCTCGAATACATCGGCGACGCGATGCTCACGACGGTCGAGGGATTTGCGACGGCGCTTCGCAGCAGAAACGCCGTCGCGGACCGCGAGCACTACGGTTGAGTGCGCCCACCTGCAGCGCGTCGGTTATCGCGACGTCGATAGATCGAAGACCACCTGATCGTACCAGAGGAGCTTCTCGAAAAAAGTCCTGGCGCGCGGCAACAGGCGGGCGCCGCCTGCACGGTCGACAATCGTCGCGATGCTGCGACGGCCATCGATGGCGTCGAGCATGTCCTTCTCTCGTGCGTCGATGGGGAGAATCAGATCTGGAGAGGCGTGGTATCGACTCAACACCACACCCGCTGCGCCTGGAGGCAGACGCTCCTGGACGCACAGAGTCCCGGGAAGCCGAATTGGCACGTATTGCGGCCAGCGCTCCTGATCGTCAAGGCGCACCTTCACACACACGGGAGACGCGTCGCTTCGCGACACGATGACGCTGTGACTCGCGAGCGTGCCACGCCACAGCTCCATTGCCGCGTACTGCTCGCACTCGGAAAGATCGGCCAGCCGTTTCGCGTGGGGCGTCGCCGCGATGGCACCGCACTGAGGCAAATATGGAGCCTGACTGTACCAGCGAACGAACGTCAAGCCATTGCGCTCGATGAAATCGAACAGTTGCGGCACGGAGTACGAACGATCGCGGGGGTTCAGCAGGGCATCGGCCAGAGCGTCGGGGTTCGCGGCATCTCGCGATCCGCGCAGCAGCGTCACTAACGGGTGCTGCTGAGGCAGCGCCTTCAGCACGTCGATCAGATCGCTGATCTCTCGCTCTGAAGTTCCGATGCCGAGTCTTCGGCAATAGTCCTGAAGCATGTAGACGCCGGTCCGGCCGTACGGCGCATAGACCATCACGTTCATCGCGCCCTCCGGCTTCAGCACAGAACGAAGCGCGCGGAGGCCGGCATCGGGGTCGATGAGGTGGTGCAGCACGCCCGTGCAGACGATCAGGTCGAAGTCGCGATCGAGCGAGGCGGCGCTCTCGAGCGGCAGTTGACGAATGTCGAGATTCGTCAGGTTGTACTTGCGCTTCAACTGCCCGGTCTGATCGAGGCTGGTCGGGCTGACGTCAATGCCGACGACGCGGGCATCGGGGCGACAGAGCGCGTACTTGGCGGCTTGCCATGTTCCGCATCCGGCGACGAGGATATCCAGATCGGCGCGATACGGTCTCTCGGGCCACAGCAGGTGGTACTCGGCGCGATGGCGATTCTCGTCCTGCCACTCGTCACGAGCGCGATCCAGATTGGCGACGGGAGGCGGATAGGGGTGGCTGGTATAGAAGTCGCGGACAGGATCGGCATTCATCTCGAATAGGCGAGTGTCCCCGAAGCCGGGGGTGGCGTCAAACTCGCGGGCGTGCGGAGGAGGGAGGCCGTCGTCTCGAACGACCGCCTCCCTCTCTGTCGAAGCGCGGGTCAGGCGACTAGCTAGCGCCCGCAGCCGCCTTCGCGAGGGCCTGGCCGATCTGCCGCGCCTTCTCGATGCGCCTTGTCGACGCTGAAGCTGGCCGGCGTCTGTCGCGGCGGGAAGTCCTTGAACGTCTTGAGGAACTCCCCGACGATCATCTGCGCCGGGACGAGCAGGAACGCGCGGTCGGCCTTCCACTTGTCGTAGAACATCGAGGCGTCCTCGGACGCCCGTTCGAACGGGTCGCTCCGCAGGTTGTACATGTGCGGCATGCGCATCGCGACGAAGGGTTCCCCCCAGACGCCTAACCCATGGGCACGCTGCTCGATGAAGGTGCACTTCCAGTGGCCGACGCGTATGGCCATCAGGTCGCCGTCATCGCTCCAGTAGAGAAGTCCCTTGCGCGGATTCTCCTTGACCTCGCCCTTGAGGAACGGAAGCAGGTTGTAGCCGTCGATGTGGACCTTGAACGTCTTGTTGCCCGACTTGTAGCCGCCTTTCTTGAGCTTCTCGACGACATCCGGGTCGCCGCCCGCCGCGGCCAGCGTCGGGAGCATGTCCTGATGCGAGAAGATCTCGTTGGACACCGTGCCCGGCTTGATCACGCCGGGCCAGCGAATGGCACAGGGTACTCGCCAGCCGCCCTCGAAGTTGGTGGCCTTCTCACCGCGGAACGGCGTCGTGCCGCCGTCGGGCCAGCTCATGACCTCGGCGCCGTTGTCGGTCGAGTACATCACGATCGTGTTGTCGGTGATGCCGAGTTGATCGAGCTTGTCGAGCAGCTTGCCGACGTGACCGTCGTGCTCCACCATACCGTCGGGATAGACGCCCAGACCGGTCTTGCCCTCGGATTCCTTCTTGAGGTGCGTGAAGATGTGCATCCGGGTCGAGTTCCACCAGCAGAAGAACGGCTTGTTGTCCTTGACCGCCTTCTCCATGAACTTGAGGCTCGCATCGAGGAACTCCTCGTCGACTGTCTCCATGCGCTTCGATCGTCAGCGGCCCCGTGTTCTCGATCTTCTGCGTGCCATCCGGGTTGGCCCACTGCGGAGGACTCCGCGCGGCCCGAACTTCTTCTTGAACTCGGGATCTTTCGGGTAGTCGGGATTCTCCGGTTCCTGCTCGGCGTTCAGGTGATAAAGGTTGCCGAAGAACTCGTCGAAGCCGTGCGCGGTGGGCAGGAACTCGTCACGGTCACCGAGGTGGTTCTTGCCGAACTGCCCGGTCACGTAACCGAGCGGCTTCAGCACGTCGGCGATCGTCGGATCTTCAGGTCTGAGCCCAAGGTCCGCGCCTGGCAGACCGACCTTGGTGAGGCCGGTGCGGATCGGCGACTGCCCGGTGATGAACGCTGCGCGGCCGGCAGTGCAGCTCTGCTGTCCGTACCAGTCGGTGAAGTTCGCACCCTCTTTGGCAACACGGTCGATGTTCGGGGTGCGATACCCCATGATCCCGTGGTTGTTCACGCTGACGTTGAACCAGCCGATGTCGTCGCCCCAGATGATCAGAATGTTGGGTTTGTCCGTTTTTGCCATAGCTTTCTCCTCGGTCAGCCAGGTAGTGGAAATCCACGAAATAGGCGCGGATCCGAAGGCGGAAAGGGAATTTTGAAGTGATTTCCGGCACGAAATCTATAGCGCCTTGGTATCATCGGCCGGCTGGTCTCTTACTCGTCGGCAATCGAAGGAGCCTTGATATGCGCCGTGCCTCACTTGTCGTCGCGATGCTGCTGGTCTCTGCCGGGTTGACCTCTGCGCAGCCGCTGTTTACGGATTCGTTACCGAAGGAAGAGTTCGCCGAGCGTCGGGCGAAGCTCTTCGACAAGATCGGCGACGGCGTCGCCATCATCCAGGGCACGGCCGAGACCGGCAATGCCAAGAAGTTCAGACAGAACAATCAGTTCTACTACCTGACCGGCGTCGAGGTGCCGCGGGCAATCCTGCTCATGGATGGCAAGACGAAGCGGTCGACGCTGTTCCTGCCGCCCCGCAACGAACGGAGTGAACGGTCCGAAGGTCCGATCCTCACCCCCGGTCCTGAAGCCGTGCAATTGACGGGTATCGAGGCCGTCGAGGCGCGCGATGCATTCGAGACGGCATTGAAGGGCGTCGCGGCCTCGCCGCGGACCGCCTATATGCCTGCCAGGCCGGAGGTACTCGGCGGCGCATCGGTCAGCGATCCGCGCGGCCTGTGGAACGCCTCGGCGGCCGATCCGTGGGACGGGGGCAAGTCACGGGAGACCCGGTTCATCGACAAGCTGCGCGCTGCGGCGCCGTCGCTCGACATCAAGGATCTCGATCCGCTCATCGATGACTTGCGCTTCGTCAAGAGCCCGCGCGAGATCGCGCTGATTCGCGAGTCCACGCGAATCGCCGGTGTGGCAATGATGGAGGCGATGCGCTCGGCCAGGCCGGGGATGTACGAATACGAGATCGAAGCGATCGGCGACTACATCTTCAAGGTCCACAACGCGCAGGGCGTCGCGTACTTCGCGCTGGTTGCCGCGGGCAAGAACAGCCACTATCCGCACTACCACTCGCGCAGACCCAGACGAAGGACGGCGACCTGATCCTGTTCGACTACGCACCCGACTACAAGTACTACGCATCCGACGTCACGCGCGAGTTTCCGGTGAATGGCAAGTTCACCGCCGATCAGCGCGAGCTGTACGGGATCTACGTGAAGCTCTACAAATCGCTGATGACGTCGATCAAACCGAACGTGCCGATGCGTGAGATCCTCACCAACGTCGTCGCCAAGATGGACGCAGCGATTGCGGGGCACACATTCAACAATCCCAAGTACAAGGAAGCGGCCAACCGTTTCGTGGAGAACTACCGACGCCGCCTGAATCCGCCCGCGGCAGCCGACCCCAACGCCCCGCCGCGCCGCGAAGGCAGCCTCGGCCACACAGTCGGCATGGAGGTCCACGACGTGAACACGCCGCATGGGGACAAGCTGGTGCCAGGCATGGTCTTCACGATCGAGCCGGCGCTGACGATTCCCGAGGATCGTGTCTACGTGCGGCTGGAAGACGTCATCCTGATGACCGAGACGGGCTACGAGAACCTCTCGGACTTCGTGCCGATCGAGATCGATGCCATCGAAAAGCTGATGGCCGAGCCGGGGATGTTCGAGAAATACCTGCCCAAGAAAACGACGACGACCGTGGTACCGCAGGCATCGAGGCGGTAGCGAACGAGTCGCGACCGCCTGGTCACCCGACGCGCAGTGTTCGCATCGCGATCCTGCGGAACACGTCGCGTCGGGGGCCAGTCAGGAACATCCATCTGAGCAGCTCGACGCTCCGCGGCGGCCGGAGGTTCCGCGCGCGCTGCGCCGCACACAGCTGATCGACGACGTCGAGCGGCTTTTCACGCAAGCCGTCGATGAGCGCCACTCGATGCACGCAGGAGACCGTGCAGAGCGGCGCGCACGATTTCGTCGACGCGTACTCACGCTCGAGGTCCGCAGCACCGTACTGGTCGAGCGGAATCCCAGGGTACCCGCGCTGCTGGGAGCACCAGTGCACCAGCCCGTCCTCACAGACATAGAGATAACGCGACCCGGCCCGGCACTGCCAGCTGTTCGACGCCCCATCGATCAGGTTTCGCTGGAACTCGGCGTCGTGCGCATGTGAATAGAATCCGCGGCCAAGCGAGGAGACCTCCGCGTGCACGGCGCGCTGTCCGGCGTCGAGGGGCATCAGCGTTCCCGAACCGTCATGAATCAGGCCGACCGATGTACCGAAACCGAGCTCCAGCGCCCGCCGGGCGATCACCAGCGCGTCCGACGGGTGGCGAACTCCGGAACCGAGCACGGTATTGATGTTGACGTCGAACTCCGCGTGTTCGGCCAGGCTCTGGAGCTTCTGATCCAGGACCTTCAGGCTCTTGTGCGAGACCTCGTCGGGGATCACGTTGTCGACGCTGATCTGCAGGCGGTCGAGCCCTGCGCGGTTGAGCCTTCGGATGCGCTCGGCCGTCAGAAAGTACCCGTTCGTCAGCAGGCTGGCGAAGATCCCGTGATGTCTGATGCGGCCGATGATCTCGTCGAGATCGGGATGGAGCAATGGCTCGCCGCCGCTCAGATCGATCATCGCCGTGCCGAGCATCGCCAGCCGATCGATCCGGCTGAGCATCTGCGGCGTCGGGACGGGCGGCGAGACCTTGTCGAACTCGTTGCAATACGTGCAGGACAGATTGCAGCGCCGCGTGGGAACGACCTGCGCAAGGATGGGGTGGCGGCTCGACTCGAGAGCTTTGGCGATGATCCGGGCCATGCGAATCCGACGGTTGATGGCCAGGGTCCGGCGGCGAACCGTTGTGAACGTCATCACAACCTCACGGTCCGATCATACGGCTGCGCAGCGTCGCCGGCCACCGCGGCCGATCGAGTGAGGAGAACTGAGCAGGCAGAAGAGGGGCGGAATCCGCAGGACTCTGTCAACGCTTCTTGCCAGGGCGCCCGACAGTGCTCGTTCGCTTCGCACGTGGCTTTTGCTTCTGACGCTCGCGCGCGAGGTCGTCAGGCGTCAGCCGGCCGGACATCTTGTAGTGATCGGGGTTGACCTTGTTTCGTCGACTCATCGCACCAGCTTCCTGGGGTTCAACGGGCCACTCTAGATACGGAATCGCAGAATCGCGCCGACGCCGCCGTGGTCGCGGAGCAACTCGGCGTCCTCGATGATGCGCACGCGGGCACCCGTCTGTTGCGCGCGCGTCACGAGCTCGTCGGACAGGTGAAGTTGCTTCTGATTCGCCGAACCCGGTGCAGATGTTTCCGCTGCGACCGGTTCCGGCGCGGCGTCCTCGGGCAGCGTCTGAACAGGTTTGAGGGCCTGGGGCGTCGCCGCAATCAACAATTCGTCGACCTGCCCCAACTGCAGCGCTCGCATCGTCGCCTCGGGGCCAACGGCACCTAGCCCTCCGCTCCGCCACGCATCGATCAGCTCATTCACCCGATCCTTGTCCGTGGACGCATCCCGCTGACGAAGAGCTTCGAGCGTCGCCTTCAACACCTCGTCTTCAGGCGCATGGCGGTCGAGCCGCAGCACGTCGACGACCTTCTCGCTCAACTGAACCGGAAGCGCATCCTTGAAGAGAGGGACGGCGACCTCGTCGCCGACGACGATGATGTGCTGAATGTTGTCGGCGCGGACGATGCGGTCGAGCGTGTCGACGACTTCCTTGATGTGATGAAGATGAACGTTCTCGACATGGCGCTGATAGCGTGCCTGGGACCACCCACCCATCGAGGTCCGCCGTGTCTTCACACCCTTGACGTCTTCGCGCTTCTCTACCGATCCCAGACCGAACGCGAAGATCCGCGCGTGGTTCGTATCGAGCATCACCGCTGCATAGCGCGGATATTGATCCATCAGGCGCATGAGCGGATAGATGTGCGGGACTGCACCGATGAAGAGCCAGTGGTCCTCGATCGGCGCATCGAGTTGAACGGCCTCGAAGAAGTCGCCAGCGCCTGCCGAGGCAAAGAGTGCCAGGCCGTTCGCCGATCGGTTCACCTCGTTCGCCAAATAGTCATTGATGCGCTCGATATCTCGTTCGAGGCTGGCGCGAGCTGATAAGTTCTGTTTGAATGCTTTAAGCTGATCCGCGAACGACTTCCGGCAGAACTGCTCGTGGTTGTCACGGCCGTGCTGGTTGGGACTGAGGTTCAAGTAGAGGCTAACAACCGGCGAGGCCTGTGGCTCGAACGCGGCAAGTTTCTGCACCTGCTCACTCAGAGGTGTATCGACTGTGGGCTGGCTCTTTGTCATGCGGCTCAAGAGCTGCAAGCGCCGTTCCACGGCGACGATGGTGTCACCGTCGCCTGATCTCCTTGACCCCCTGATTGAGCCGTCGCCGTAGCAGCGTCCGCAAAGTCGTGCCGTCCGCGTAGCCGACCCGCGTCGCGATTTCGTCGACGCTCGCGTTGCCTTGCGTTGCCAGCCACGACTACTTCTTGGTTACACGGATGTCGATGCGCCGGTTGCGCTGGCGTCCCTCGGCGGTAGCGTTGTCGGCGATGGGATGATTCTCGCCATAGCCCTCGGATTCCAACCGGGATCGATCGACGCCGAGATTGGCGATCTCTTTCAGCGTGTTGTCGGCGCGGTCGGCAGACAGCCTCAAGTTATAGGCATCGTCGCCGGCATTGTCGGTGTACCCGCCGATTTTGACGTTGACGTTGGGGTAGGCCTTGAGGATCTCGGCAACGTTGCGCAACTGTTCCTGCGACGACGGTTTGAGGAGAGCGGAATCAGTCTCGAACTCGAGCCGATCGAACGTCAACCAGGTTCCCCTGTCGGGAGTCAGTTTCGGATCCTCGATGAAGGTGATGAGCTTGCTCTCGACGCCGAGCGAGGGCACGCGGATCAGAACGCCTCGAGGCAGAGACCTGTTGACGAGATCGCCCGCCGTTGCGGGAGAGGGTGCTGCCGCGCCTGACGTCGCGACTTCCGGCCGCGGCGCGGGTGCCTGGACGGCCATCTCACGAGGCGCCTGGCGGCGCAACACCAGGAATAGCGGGATGAGCGCCAGCAGAAGCAGGGGCATAACCCACTTCCACCGACCGGTGGCACCTCGCGATTCGATGTCCTTCGCCCATGCCGAGAGTGCCGGCGCCGCGCGAGCGCCCTCGTGGGCTCCTGCGAGCGGGGCTTGCCCCACTGCCCCGATGCCCAGCGCGGCGGCAAGGCCCTTCGGCTTGTCTTTCAGAAACGCCCGCTGATCGACGAGCAGGTTTCGCAGGCTGCCTGCGGTTAGCCCTGAGCTGATCAGACTCTGAGTGATGCGACCGATCACAAGGGGCAAGCTGATGGTGAGCAACGATCTCGCCGACGATCGATCGATCGCTGCATATGAGGACAGCCAGTCCGCAACCGACGCCGTTCGCCCCCCGAGCACGTCGTCGATCGCCGAGCGGCCTGTGCTCATCAGGCTGGTCACGCCGTTCGCCGCCGCGAGCGTGTGGGAGGTTTCAGCGTATTGGCGCACGTCGAGCTTGTTGCGCCGAATCAGGTCGACGAGCTCGCTGGCTCCCGCAGGCGTCGCGCCTTTGATGGCCAGCGCACTCATGATCGCCGGGACCGCGGCACCCAGGGCCGTCCCGGTGCTGGCTTGTGTCTCACCGATCGCCGTCGCGACCCGCGCCAGTGGTTCACCACTGAGGTCGTCCATCAGTTGCGCGATGAGATTGGTTGTCACTGCAGTTCCCCTTCGATGACTTCGGTCGCGGCCTCCGGCGGTGACGCCTCTGCGGTGATTGGCTCTCTATCACTCGCCGTCGCACTATGGCAGCCGTGAAATCTCATGTCACGTGCGACGCGTTCCATCGCACTGTCCGGAGTGGAAACTCGAGAGAGCGAACTCTAAGTCGCCGCGCATCCAGCCATTGCATTGTTAATACGTCGACTGCGATTCACGGGCAAGGGGGCGTATACGGTCGAGGTCGCGATCCATTTCGCGCATCGCGTCTGGCAATTCTTATATCAAATATGGCGTCCCTGCCAATGGAGATCACGCGCGTCGAGACCTAGAGTTGTGGTCACGTCTCGTCGAACCCGGAGTCATCATCATGAGCAATCTGCCTGAGAGCATCCTGCACCGCATCGGCAACACGACGCTGATACCCTTGCGTCACATCACGCCAGCCAACGGCGCACGCATTCTCCTCAAACTCGAGAACGAGAATCCGACCGGCAGCATGAAGGACCGGATGGCGCTCGCCATGATCGAAACAGCCGAAGCAGATGGACGGCTGGCGGCGGGCGGAACAGTCGTCGAGTAATACCGGGATGAGGTACCTCAGCACCTACGGGCAACTCACGTCCTGAGGATCTCCCGGCGGGTGCTGTGCGGGCTGTCGGCAGGTGTGCTCTCGGACGCCGGGTGGCGGCTCAGTTGCTGGATTTCCGATCCGGCGCATATTATCGAGTCACACGGTCTCGCACTGCTGAGCCTGGCCGCCGCCGGTTCGCTGCTCGCCGTCATCTGCGACCTGCGACGCTGGCGAAGACTCCGCGCGCGTTAGGGCGCGCATAGCTCGAGGACGAAAACGATGAACATTGCATTGTGGGTGGTCCAGATACTGCTGGCTGCGGCATTTCTTGCGCACGGCTTGATGATGCTCTTTCCGCCGGCCAGCCTGATCGAGGCGATGAATGCCACGATGTCAACGTCACTTCGTCTGTTCATCGGGGTGGCCGAGGTACTGGCGGCGTTGGGTCTGACCCTACCCGCCCTGACCCGCATCATGCCGTCGCTCGTTGCCTGGGCGGCTGCCGGGCTGATGCCGATCATGATCGGCGCCACGGTCTTTCACATCCAACGCGGTGAGGTAAGCGCGGCAATCACGACGGCCGTTCTGCTCGCGTTGGCGACGTTCGTCGCCTACATGCGCTGGAAGGTGCTGCCGATCCCGGCGCGAACAGCTGCGTGACAGCGACCGAACGGTTAGAGACGAGTCACTCGACCTCTGGCAGCGGAGATTCGGCCGGACCGGAGATGACCTCGCCATTCGGCTTGAACCTGGAGCCGTGACATGGGCAATCCCAGGTGCGCTCCGCGTCATTCCAGCCGACAATGCACCCCATGTGCGTGCACGTGGCGGATCTCAGTAAGGTCTCGCCATCGTCGTCGCGATACGCCGCGACTTTTTTTCCCTGAAGCTCGATCACCGCGCCCTGCCCTCGCTTGAGCGTGCGCAGGGACTTTCCTTCCGCGCCGGCGAATCGACCACGAATCAGGTAGTAGGGATAGTCCTTGTTTTCCTTGATGTATTCCCAGGCGCCGCGGCGTATGGCCTTGCGTCCCGGCTCGAACAGATCCGCCCAGGGGTTCGCGATGCCGAGAATCGCATCGGACATCATCATCGCGCCCAGCGTGCCGAATGTCATGCCGTTCCCGGCAAATCCAGTCGCGGCGTACTGGTGATCGCTCATGCGGCCGATGTACGGCAGGCCATCAGGTGTTTCGATGACCTGGCCCGACCAGCGGTGTGTGATCTCGACTCGAGGCACGAGCGATTCGAGCGTCATCCTCGAGCCGCTCGTAACACTCCGTCGTGCTCCCAGCCTGTCCTGTTTTGTGATCCTCGCCACCGAAAATGATCAGATCGTGATCGCGGTGAGTTTCGACTCTCAGATAGTGATAAGGACTGTTCGTGTCCCAGAAGAGCGCATCCGGCACCGTGTCGCGCGGCACACGTCCGCCGACGACGTAGCTCGTGTAGAGTGCGAGCTTCGTTTGAAATGCCGTCGCGCTCACCAGTCCCGTTACTCCGACGAGTGGATTGTGGGTGGCCATGACGATGTCGGTGCAGGTCAGCGTTCGGCCGTTGACGGTGACGCCTAGCGGGTCGGTGCTGAATTCCTCGGCAGGACTCTCTTCATAGATCTGGCCACCAGCTTCACGGATGGCCTCGGCCAACCCCGCCAGGTACCTGAGGGGATGAAAGCGTGCCTGGCTCTCGAAACAAATTCCCGGCCGGGCTGATCAGAGGCACCTGGTGGACGTACTCCGCATCGAAGCCGAGCTCGATAGCAATCGCGGCTTCCTTCTCGAACGCCACATCGTCTGGCGACGCGTGTCCCAACACTGGCGCGTGGAGGTAACCGTCGACCCACTCGAAGCCGCAGTCGATCTGGTGGTCGCGGCTGATCGAGTGGATTCGCGCAATTGCGGCAAGCCCCGCATCCCACACCGCCTGCGCATGGTCGCGGCCCAAGCGATTCACTAGATCCGTCAGCCGCGCGTCCGTCACCATCGTCAAATGCGCCGACGTGTGACACGTATCCACCTGGGCGCATCGATCCCGTTCGACCAGCGCCACACTCTTGCCAGCTCTGCTGAGCAGATACGCGGCGGTCAGACCGGTGATGCCCCCGCCCACTATCACGACGTCGACGTGTTGATCGCGCTGAACCCTCGAGAACCTGGGGAAGGAGGCTGTGTCGCTCCAGTAGGTCGTTGCCGTTGACGCGGTCGCATGTCGAGGCATTGGATCCTCCGCTTGACGAATTGAGTCACGGGATCATGAGCCCTTCCAATTCGGGCGTCATCGCTGATTCCGCTTCGCGCCTGATGCGCGCATTCCGCGTCAACGCGTACACGAACACCAGGCCGGCGGAGGCACCAATCAGCGCTGCCGGGACCGGGTTGCGCCGGAGCGCGCTCATCACAGTCGCACTCGCATCGGATGAGTGGGCAGCCAGGCCAGCAGCCGTATCGCCTGCTCGTATCGCCAGATCCCTGAAACGTCCGACGGTGGCTTCTTTCACCGAAGCCTTGGCATCGGTCATCAGCCGGCCAGGCCGAAGGCGATCCTGGATCGCATCGATCGTCTCGCTCATTTCCGTACGCGTCTCTTCGATCTGCGCCCGCAGCCGTTCAGTGTCGGCGGCGGGAGTCACTTCGCCTGTGTCCTGAGCCATTGCGCGTCCTCCTTAAGGGTCTCGATGGTCTGGTGCGGCCTGAGGTTCCGGGTCCGAAGCCCGGAAAGCCCAGAGTGAATGAGCAGGTAGCCGATGATCCCGACGAGGACGCCGGCGAGCAGCGCGGCGCTCCACGCGGCCATCCCCACCTGAATCAATCCAAGAACCATCGCTGCGATGATCGTGAGCACGCCGCCGTACGCAAGCAATCCACCCGCAGCGATGAGACCCGAATTCTTTCCCACGCTGGCAGCCTTCTCGCTGAGCTCTTTCTTTGCGAGCTGAATCTCCTGCTGAACGAGCGTGCGGGTTTCTCGGGACAGATCGGCGAACATTTCGCCGAGTGTGCGATCGTCTTTCAGTGTTGACATGGTCCTGTGCCTCCCGTGTTGGGCGGTGACGGTTGCAAGCGGCCTGGGCCACTGCGCGAGTCGGGCCTTGTAGGCGCGGGCGGCAGCGAGGCCGATTTTCCTTCTCACGCCGGGAACCTTCTCTCCGGGATCCTTTCCGTGCGGCGACGCATGTTCGATCTCCGCGTTGAGCTCTGCGCCGACGAGAATCGCCAGACCCGAGAGGTAGAACCACAACATGAGGACGATCACCGCACCGACCGCTCCATACATCGCGTTGTAATTGGCGAAGTTCGCGACGTAGAACTTGAATGCCAGCGACACGAGTACCCAGAGCACCGTCGCGACCACGGCACCCGGCGTGATCCAGACCCACTCCTGCTCGGCATCAGGCGCGAAGTAGTAGACGAGGCCTATCGCCGTCGACACCAGGAGAAAGGCGATCGGCCACTGCAGGATCGTCCAGGTCCATGCGAACGCGGCGCCCAGACCGAACGACGACGCCAGTTGTTCGGCGATCGCCGGGCCAGCCACGATCAGGGTGAAACTCACCAGCAGGAAGAACGCGAGCGCGATCGTCAGTCCGATCGCCGTCAGCCGGACGTGCCACCAGGGCCTGCCCTCTTGGATGTCGTAGGCGCGATTGAGACTGCCGATGATGGCAACGACGGCAGCCGAGCTGCTCCAAATCGCTCCGAGGATACCTATGGTGAGAATGCCGCCACTATCGGCGTTCGACAGCCGCCTGAGCTGCTCTTCCAGAAAGCTGAGGACGTTCGGCGGCGCAATCGGCCTCAACGCCCTGACTGCATCGTCGATGAAGTTGGTAAGTGGAAAGAAACTGGCGAGGGCGAGGAGGAAGAGGACTGCCGGGAACAAAGCGAGGAAGAAGTAGTAAGCCAGCTGAGCCGCAAGGCCGAGGCAATCGTCCTCGTTGATCTCTTTCACCGTCCGCTTCAGAAGTTCTCCCCAGCTCAGGGGGAGATCGAACGCCGCATACATATCGGCTCGTCATAGTGCAACTGGGCTGCCAACGTTCTGGCGGTGCCTGGCGGCACTTGACACGATGATACGTACCGCGTAATACTACGTCGCACGTATTACTTGACACGTAGTAATCATGAAGCGACGCGCAGACGACGACACGCTCGACGATTTCGGCAGGTTCTCGGAACCGGCCCTGCTGGTCCTGATCAGCCTCGCCGCGGGACCGAAGCACGGATACGCCATGACCGACGACATCGCCGAGATAACCGGCGTCCGCCTCGGACCCGGCACTCTCTATGGCGCGCTCACGCGTCTCGAATCGCGCCAGCTCATCGAACCGATCCACTCGGGCGATCGGCGAAACCCCTACCGCCTGACGAAACTGGGCGATCGTGCACTGCGCACGCGTCTCGCGAGCATCGAGGCCGTGGCTCGCGCAGCCAGGCGACGGCTGAACTCAGTGGAAGCGTAGCGTGCCGACCATCACCTCTTCTCTACTGCTGCTGTATCCGCGGGCGTGGCGGCAACGTTATGGCGCGGAGATGAAAGAGATGCTGACGGCTCAGCGCCTGACCGTTCGCACGGCGCTGGATCTCGTGGCCGGGGCGATCGATGCCCGAATCAACCCGCAGATGCTGTTGCCCGCACAAAGCCGCCGATTGAATGGAGGAACGACGATGTTGACACGATTCCAGTGTGCGCCTGAGGGCGTCAACGTTCAGGACCAATGGCGCAGTGCCGGTTGGATGGTCGGCGGCAGCATCGCGCTGATGTTGCTGTCGCTCGGTTTGCTCGGGGTCGTCGGACCGAACTCGTTCTCGGAGGGACTGCTCTACTCAGCGTTTCCGGCCTCGTTGATGCTCTCGAGCGAGTGCACGTACCTCCGGCGCTACTCGGGTGCAGCGCGGGCGGTGATCTCAGTCGCCGGAGCGGTGCTCGTCATTGTCACGACGTGGGCGGCCGTCGTGGTTGCCAATATGATCTAGGGGAGATTCTTCAGGGTTATACGATCGGGTGCGGGCGAAACGTACCCGCACCCGGCCTTCCTGACGCTCAGTACGTGATCCTGAACCCCAGCTGCATCTGACGCGGCTGGTAGAACAAGTTCGTCGAGCTCGACGGCTGCAGGTACGTGGCTGACCCGAAGCTGGCGTTGTAGTTCGTGCGGTTCCAGGTGTTGAAGACGTTGAACGCTTCGACGATGCCCTGGAGGCCGACGCGGCCGACCCTCACAGTCTTCGAGAGCCGAAGGTCGACTTTCTTGTCCCAGTACGTCGCCCGCTCGCCGTTGCGCGGCAGCGTATCGCCCTGGGCGTTGAGCCAGCGTCCGGTCCCGCTGTTGAACGGGTTGAGGCTGGTCACGATATCAATCGTTTGCGGCGACCCGACGAAGACAATCGCCGACAACTGAATGTCCCACGGCACGAACGTCACCAGGTTCGCGGTGAACCGGTGGCGCTGATCGTTGGTCGAATACGCGTACTCGTCGGCGAGGTTGAAGGGGTTGTTCACGCCGTCGAAGCGGTTGCCATCATGGTCGTCATACGTCCAGGACAGGATGTAGCTGCCCTGGTAACGATAACGCCAACGGCCCGTGCCCATGCTCCGCCGTTCGAATCCAACCTGCAGCCCGTCGTATTTCGACTTTGCCGAGGTCTCGTAGCGCGTCACGCTCTGGTACTGCGGGAAAGGCCTGCCGGCGGTCGTCGGGTTCAACGGCAGGTGCGTGACCGGATCTTCGAAGAAGTTGATGTTGCGCGAGCGCGGTTCGTTCACACCCTTGCTGTGCACGTAATCGAGCTGCACGGCATGGTCGCCGAACTGGTGCGCGATTCCTATCGAGACCTGGTCCTGGCGCGGCGTGGCGTAGTCGTTGCCGATCATCGTGATACTGCGCGGCAGGCTCGGATCGTTGGCGTAGTCCTCGAATGTCTTGCCGCCGAGCGGATCGATGAAACTCGGATTGATGATGGTCACCGACACGAACTGGCCGGTCGCGAGGCGGCGCTCGTTGCTCGTGATGTTGAGCAGCACCTTGTCGTAGTAGCGGCCGTAGCCGCCGCGAATCACCGTCCGCCCTCCGCCGAACATGTCGTACGCAAGTCCAACGCGTGGCTGGAAGTTGTCGCTGTCTGTACTGCGCTCGCCCGGCTCGACGGGGTTCGGGAAATCAGTGTTCGTCACGCCTGTTTCGATGTCGTAGCGCAGGCCGAGGTTGAGCGTGAGCTTCGAGCTGACGGTCCAGTTGTCCTGGACGAAGCCCGCATAGATCGGGTTGGTCACCGTATACGAGAAATCGCCCAGCGACGTGGAGTATTGCGTGGGCGGCGGATAGGTGCTCGGGTCGGCGAAATCCGTCGGGTCGCGCTGGAAGACGTAACTGCCGTAGAGCGCGTTGGGCAACTCGCCGTAGAACTTCGGCCGGAAGAACTGGAAGCCTGACTTGATTGCATGGTCGCCCATCTTCGCCGGCAGGAAGTAGCTCAACGCCAGGTTCGCCTGGATGTTGTATTCCTTCCACCACTGCGGCGCATTGGTCGGGGAGCCGAGGATTGCCGAGGGGAACTGCAGGCGGGCGACCGGTTCGTTGGGGAGCAGCGAGTTGTCGATGCGCGAGAAACCGACACGCACATCGCTGACGAGCCGATCGGTCACGACCCACGTCTCGCCCACCGACAGATCGGTGTTCTTCGACGGCCTGCTCACGCCCGTCGACAGCGTGGCGCGGCCGCCCGTGCCGCCCACGCCCACGTTGAGCTGTTCCCAGTTGAACTGCGAACTGCGCACGAAAAGCCGGTGCTGCTGATTGACCTGCCAGTCCACGCGCCCGGTGGTCATGTGCCGCGTGATGTCCTGCGGGACGTCGAAATCGAACTGGGCAATGCCGGTGTTCGTCCGTGCCGTCACGGCACGCTGCTGATATTCGTAGCTGCCGAAGAAGTGCATTCGGTCGCGAAGGATCGGGCCGCCGCCGTTGAGCCCCATCTGCTCTTCGTGAAACGGTGAGACGGTGCCCGTATAGAAGTTCCGGGCATCGAACGCGTCGTCACGGAAGAAGCCGAAACCGGTCGCACGCAGCGCGTTCGTCCCCGACTTCGTCACCGCGTTGATCACCGCGCCGCCGACGCGCCCGTGCTCGGCGTCGAAGCGGTTGGTAATCACCTGGAACTCCGAGATGTTCTCCTGGCTGTAGCTCTGATTCGATCCGCCGCAGCACTGACCGCTGACGTCGACGCCGTCCACCTGGTACTTCGCCATGTCGCCGCCGGCGGCGCCCGCCTGGATGTTGCCCGGGTTTCCGCGAGCCCCTGGGACGAGCGCCACGAGCGACAGCCAGTCGCGGCCGTTGAGCGGCAGGTTCTGCACCTGGGACGGCTCGACTCGTCCCGAGAGATCCGAGTGCTTGGTATCGACGAGCGGCGACTCGCCGGTGACGGTCACCGTCTCTTCGAGGGTCGCCACGTTCATCGTGAAGCTTGCGTTGGCCGATTCACCCACCGCCAGCCGCAACTCTTCCTGCACGATTGTCTTGAAGCCTTCCAGCGTCGCGGTCACTCTATAGGTGCCGACGGGAAGCGCGCTGAGGTTGTAGGTTCCGGTCGCCGACGTCACCGCGGTGCGGACGGCGCCGGTTTCGACGTGGGTCAGAGTAATCGTTGCGCCAGGCAGGGCGGCGCCACTTTCATCGGTCACCGCGCCACGCAACTCGGCAAGGGCGACCTGTGTCGCCGCAGGGACCGCGGCCGCCAGCAGCGCGATCAGAATGGTCCCAACGAACGCCGCCAACCGATCGATGGCTTTCATGTACGACCTCCTCACCCGGCAGACGCGCAAGCGCCAACACGTCAGTTTCACGTTGCGGAGCCAGGGATCTCGAGCGTCTCAGGCGGCGGACGGTAGCACTCGCCCACGGGCGAGTCACGCACAAGGTGACCGTTGGTTACTCAGTGCGGGTCAGTCAGCAGGAACTGATGACGGGTATTCGCAGCTGCGCGATGGGCGATGGGCGATGGGCAATGGGCGATGGCGGCGGCTAGCTGAGCGACACCTTCAGGGATGGCGGATTCCGGGATCTCCATAGCCGACGAGCAGTGCAGGGGGACCTTTCGAGGATTCGCGCGATAGCTGCGCGCGGCATAGACCCGCACGGATCGGAGCGCGGCAGCAGCAACGACGGTCTCTTCGTCCAGACCTCGCTCGAGCTCGATCATGAAATGAAGACCGGCGGCGATTCCCTGGATCGGGAATCTTCGCAGGCGTGTGTTCAAAGCTGTGACGAGCGAGTACGCCGGCGGCGGTAGATCGAACGCGTGCGCCGGAGATGTCGATCCAGTTCGCCGCGGTTCAGAAAATCTGCGAAGGCAAGCTGTTCGAAGTAGACGACCCGCGATAGGCGTGCAGCTTCGCCCGAACCACGTCCGGGACCAGAGAAGGCGGAAGCACGAGCCACCGAAGACTGAGTGCGGGTGACAGGACCTTGCTGGCCGAGCCAACGTAGACAACGTGGTCGGGCGCGAGCCCCTGGAGCGCGCCGATCGGCTACCGGTAGTAGCGGTATTCGGCGTCGTAGTCGTCTTCGATGATGAATACGCGCGTCCGTTCCGCCCACTCGAGCAACGCCGCACGGCGCTCCGGCGACAACACCGCTCCGGTCGGATACTGGTGGGCCGGCGTGACGAGCACGGCTCCGCGCCACTCTGCGCCAGTCGATCCACACATAACCCCGCCGCGTCGACGGGTATACGTGGTGTCTCGAGTCCTGTTGCCGCAATGTCGGTGCACTGATCGGTATGTCCCGGATCTACGACAGCGACTGCACGCACGCCGCGGTCACGGAACACCCGGCACAGCACGCGATCCACTGCGCCGATCCGCTGGAAAAAATCACGCGATCCGGTCGCGTACGGTGGCTCGCGCGCGATTCGATAGGTTGACAGGGAGACGAGCGCAAGTTCGACACCGCGCGGATCGGGATAGTAGAGCGCGCCGTCCGGAGCGGCGGTGAGCGCTCGCTGCATAGAGTTCGTCCACGAACGTCGCGGAAACAAAGACAAGTCCGGCAGGCCTGGCCGGAAATCGAAACGGGGCGGTGGTGGAGATGGCTCTGGCGTCATGACCTGATAGGCATGCACGCGACGCGCGGCCACGCGCGGAACCTGAGCTGTGTTGCGCGACCAGATAACCCTCGGCAAGCAGCTGCTCGTACGCCTCGACGACCACGCCTCGTGAAACGCCAAGGTCGCCGGCCAGCGTCCTCGACGATGGCAGGACGGATCTGGCGCGCAGCCGGCTATTTTGAATCGCTCGCCTGAGCTCGCGTTCGAGCTGAAGACGCATGCCGTCCGACGCCTCGCGATCGAGGCGCACGAGCAATTCATCACCAGAAGTGGTCCTGTTCATATAGTTACACTGGACCTTGTTAGTGTACCACTCTCCCGCTATCGTCAGGAGCAGGAAAAGGAGGCGTTCATGATCAGTGGCGTCCGCAAGATCATCATCCCGGTCGAGAACGAAGAGAGTGCGCGCGAGTTCTGGACATCGCGGCTCGGATTCGACGTGACTCTCGACGAGCGCTACGGCGAGGGCCGCCGCTGGATCGAGGTCACCCCACCGGATCGATCGCTCGTCCTGGTGCTCAGCCAGCGTCACCCTGACGATCCAGACGGGAGGTGTCGCCGCAACTCCCACACTCGCCCGTGTTCTTCATGTGCGACGACATCCAGACCACTCATCATGAGCTGACGTCGCGCGGCGTGACCTTCCCGGTGCCGCCGATGAAGATGCCGTTCGGCTGGTGGGCATTGTTCGAGGACAACGATGGCACGCGCTACGCCCTCACACAGGCGAACGCGTAAGGAGGCTGCTCAAATGGCTCGAGTTGCCCTGGTGACTTGCGCACAACTTCCTGGTTCGACAACGACACGAGGCTGCTCGCCGATCGTTTGAGTGCCGAGGGAGTGTCGGTCTTTCCACTCGTCTGGGACGACCCCGCAGCAGACTGGACGGTTGTCGACCTTGCCGTGGTGCGATGCTGCTGGGACTACGCAGCGCGCCGCTCGGAATTCCTCGCGTGGGCCGAACGGGTTCCCAGTCTCGCCAATCCCGCGAACGTGCTGGCCTGGAATACCGACAAGCACTATCTGCTCGATTCGCGGCCGCGGGCGTGCCGGTGGTTTCAACGATGTGGGTGACGGTGCACGACCGGTGGACGCCGCCCGACGGCGGCGATTGGGTGATCAAACCGTCGATCAGCCTCGCGAGCCTCGACACCGGCCGATATCGCGTGGACGACGCGACGGAGCGCGCGCTGGCTATCGCTCACGTCGATCGCCTGCGTGCGGAGGGTCGAACAGCGATGGTCCAGCCGTACATGCGCGGCATCGACGAGGATGGAGAGACGTCGCTCGTGTTCATCGGGGGCGCATTCAGTCACGCGGTGCGCAAGGAGGCGGTGCTCGAAGGGCCGGATTCGGGTCTCGACCGGCGCTTTCTTCCGCAGGGTGGATTGACGCTGCGTCGCCGGCATCCCAGCCGCGCGCAGCTCGATATCGCACGTCGCGCATTGTCCGCAGTGCCGGGTGGCGCAGCACGATTGCTCTATGCGCGTGTCGACCTGGTGCCGGGCCCGGACGGCGAGCCCGTGCTGATGGAGGTCGAGCTGACGGAGCCGCAGTTGTATTTCGGTGTGGTTCCCGAAGCAGCCGCGCGTTTCGCCGCGGCTGCTTCGGCATTCATGGGGCGTGAACTACTTGAGGGCGCCGGCAAGCAGGTCGCCGACATCCGGGCCGCCCGGCTTCGACACGAAGGTGAGCCGGGGACGTCCGGAATGGGACATCGCGTATACTTGTCGGGCACCGCTTTCCTGAGCCCTGCGGCCAAATCCGGCCTCCAGCCCTCACCAAAGCAACCCCTCTGGGAGGTCCTGTGAGTTCCTTCAATTCCCGCAGTGTTCCCGGCTCGTCTTCCAAGGACGAGCCGAGCGTTCCCACGGCCTGTCCGAGCTGCAAGTCGTCGTCGATCGTGACGACCGCGAAAAACCCGGACGTGGACAGCTATTGGCGCTGCACGAGCTGCGGCGATGTGTGGAACAACTCGCGCAACCACGCTCCGCGCTTTGGAGGCAGGCCTTGGCGGTAAAGACCGGTGAGCTCGAACGTGAGCTGCACGAACTGATCGCGGCGTTGGACCGTCGGGTTCCGCGCGTCGAACATGCAGGCGAAGCGGCGATTGCTCGCGACGCCGCGGCGCTCAGAGACAAGGCCGTGCGGAGGCTCGCGGAGCTCACGGCAGAGAAAGCAGCCAACGCACGACGCTGACGGGACTATTGCTTTCGAAGCTCGTTCCAGCCGCGCATAAGCTCGTCGACCATCTCGATGGTCTCCTTGCGTATCCGGGTCTCGATCCGGGCGATCGCATCCCATGCCTGCCGCCGAATGGCGCTCCCTCTTTCGCCTGATTCCTCACTCAGACTTCCGGCACCGAGTTGCACGCCCGCGTCGAACGCGATCTCGTCGAGGTCTCTGACCGATCGAAGATCGCTGATATGGACCTCACGGTAGGAGGGGTCCCAGCTTCGGATCCACCATTCGCCCAATTCTTCGCCGCGGACGACTACCTCGGGTATCGCGAGCTCGGGACCAACCGCCAGAATCTTGTGTTTCATGCGGCCGAGCTGCCTGGTCCCGGCGATCACGCGTAGGACTGTCGCCGAGGCATGAGAGTCGAGACACGACAATCCATCGAGGTTTCCGGCCGGCTTTGCTTCGATCAGCTCATCGTCTGCGGGATCGACCGATGGCCCCTGGACGCGAACGAGAATCTTCTTGGATATGGCGCTCCCGATGCCCATGCGCAGCCATCCCGCGCGCACGATCTGGAAGTAGTCAGGCGGCAGATCCGGCCGCTCCTTCCGCAGCAAAGGCGCGAACGCGGCCATCCCCGCCACGACGGCCTTGGTAGACGCTTCCTCCATCGGCTGCATCTTCGACTCGCCCCATGCGAGAAACGCGGCGCGCGTGCCCGGGCTCTTGGCGCGAAGATGCCGGACCAAATCGGGAGCCGGCGGCCGATAGTCCGGCTGCAAGAGCCCGCGCTTGTAGCCTGCGAGGAACCGAACGAAGACCGCGTCGCGACCGCGGGTCCACTTGCGTTCCCGGGTCACCAGTTCGACCGAGCCCAAAAAGCGAACGATGTCGATGAGCGCCGGACCCCGGGCGGAGTCATCGAAGTCGTCGAGACCCCAGGCGTCGGCGCTGACGGCAAACTGCTCGATATGTGCGTCACCGTGAAGGCGAACGGCCGGCTGGTCGTGCAGATCGCCGTTGAACACCTCGCACACACGGGCAACCCAGGGGCGGTTGATGAATCGGAAGTAGTCGAACGGATCGGTCTTCAGCTCTTTCAGCAACTCAGGAGACGCGAGCGCCAGGCGCGCAGGGTCAGGCCGGAGCTGTCCGTGATCCGTCACGACGACGGTAAGAATCATGAACAGCGTCGCAAGCGTCTGTCGGGCCATGACGTCAGGGCTGCGGTGTGAGCTCGACACGCTCGACGAGGTCTGGTCTCGCGAACATCTTCAGCAGGCTGCCGGTGACGACCAGGATGACCGGGCCGAGCACCAGTCCAATGAAACCAAACGCGGCCACGCCGCCGAGCAGGCCAAAGAAAATGACGAGGCCATTCACCTGGGTACGGCCGCTCAGGAGCAGCGGTCGCAGGATGTTGTCGGCCATGCTGATACCGAGCACGCCGATGGCCACCAACACGAGACCGCGCGGGACATTGCCCGACAACATCAGCCAGATCGCGGCGGGCACCCAGACCAGCGAGGCGCCGATAACCGGAATCAGCGAGCAGAAGGCAATCACCACGCCCCAGAACGCGGGAGCGTTGATGCCGAGCAGCCAGAAGGCGATGCCTCCAATCGTGCCCTGTGCGACTGCAACGAGCACGCCGGCGCCGACGCTGGCGATCACCAGGTCCTTCGTGTCGCGCATCAACCGCTCGCACTCGTGACGCGGCAGCGGCAGCAGGTCGCGCAGGTGACGGCCGACGATGTCGCCATCACGGACCAGGAAGAACAGCGCGAACAGCATGGCGAAGAGCGTGCCGAGCGTCGCGAACACATCGGCGACGACGGCGCCGGCGCGCGGCGCCAGGAAGGTGAGTACACGAGTCACGCCCTCGCGCAGGAGCTGCGTCGGATCCTCCGGCAGCTCAAACGGGATGCGCGATCGGGTGGCGGTCCAGAGCCGCTCGATCCGATCCGGCGTGATCATCGACCAGTTCTGGACGTAATTCGTGAGCTGTGAGGCTTCGTGCGCCAGAACGGACAGCAGCATGACCGCAGGAACGACGATGAGCACGGCCGTCAGCAGCGTCGTGAGGAAGGCCGCCCGGTTGGGCCCGACCTTTGGCGCGAGTTCGGCCTGCAGCGGGTAGAACAGGACCGCGAACACGGATGCCCACGCCAGCGGAACGAGGAAGGGCCCGAGCACGAGGTAGGTGACGTACAGGGCGACGATCACGAGCACATAGAACGGAGGACGCCGCAGACAATCGTTGTCGTCATCGGTCATCGCGTTCGTCTCCAACGCCCGTTCACTCTCAGGCGTTTCAGTGGTCGTCACTCAGGGATCGAAGGCAATACAGCACGATAGGTGCCAAGCCCTGACACACGACCAGGTTCCGCAACAGTCACACGCTCTTTCATCAGACCCGCTCTCGAGCGGGTCATTCTTGCCGCCAACCAGCGACGGCTCGTGGCCCGGCCGTGGCATGTCATGGTCGGGCCGCGGACGCCGGTGGCCGGCCCCGTGATTATGTGCACAGGTCACATCGTGGTGGCACGTCAGGCGCGTGAGGAGACAGCATGCATCCGTGATCTCGCCACGTCGTCAACCCACGTCGTGAACTCCCGTCTGTCGTCCGTTCGTCCGTGCCGATCGAGGTGTGTGCCCTGTTCATCGAGGAGGCGCCAGAGGGCGTCAGGTCGCAGATCGCTGCAAAGCTGGCGCGCGTGGGGTTCTAAGCGACACGCGAGCATCCCGGTCACGACGCCTTCCCACCAGCTGATAACCGCGACATCTACTTGCCAAAATCTCTCAACGCAGAGAAGCAGAGGACGCAGCGATCGCTGAGCTGACCTGAATTCCACCGGCAGTCAGGTAGGCGGCACGACCGGCAGCCTGGCGCAGCCAGGCTGGTGAGGGGACGAGCGAAACGACGAATGAGAGAGCCAACAAGCATCGAGTGGCTCTCTCATTTGTCGTTTCGCTCGTCCCCTCACCCGCGCCTCCGGCGCGGCCGGTCGTGCCGCGTATCTCTGCGATCTCAGCGCTCTCTGCATCTCTGCGTTGTTGGTTTTGACTGTGAACAGCGCCGACACCACGGAGACCACGCATCCGAAGCCGAACGCTCGAGCTGAAGGACGGGACGCTCGACGAGGTCCGGATGCCTGATCACCCGATGCTCACCCTTTGCTAACCAGCCGCTCGCCGCCGGAACCAAACGGCGCCCGGGATCAGTCGTAATCAATAGTAGGGACGATTGCCACCTGCCATTCATGGGGTCCTCGGAGGCTTCGTCATGTTGAGAACGATATTCACCAGCTTATTCCTCATCGCGCTGCCGGCGGCCGCGTCCGCGGCTCAGGTGCGCGTTGACTACGACCGACACAGAGACTTTGGCAAATACCGGACGTTCGCCGTCGAGATCGGGCCACTGGTTCGTGCGGACGGCGAGCCCGACGCCGAGAACACGCTTGCGGTGGATCGCCTTCGTGAGGCGGTGACGCGGGAGTTCACGGCGCGCGGGCTCGAGCCAACCGATGGCGCAGCGGACCTGGTCGTCCGCGTCTCGAGCCGCGACCACATGCGCACCGAGATCGTCAGCACCGGCTGGAATCGCTATGGGTGGTATGGATGGCGAGGATACCGGCGTTGGGGATATTGGGGCCCCTATGCAGGCCCGTACTACGGGGACGTCTGGACCCGCCGCTACCTCGAAGGTGCGCTCACCGTCGACATCGTCGAACGCACGAGCGGCGCGTTGGTGTATCGCGCCCAGGTGACAGATGCAGTCGGCAAGAACCTCGACAAGTCCGTCGCCAACGCGATGGACAAGGCCTTCAAGAAGTTTCCCGTCAAAGAACTCTCGAAGTGACCTTGTTCGACGCCGGTGCGGCGGGATCTCCACCCGCCGCACCGTCTACCCGTTAATGACCTGCAGGTGACGCTTCGCACGGTAGAGGCTTGCGCCGAGTTGGGCGTTCGCGGCGGAAACCGCTCCACGAGCGACGAACCACGGACCACGGACCACGGAACTGACTATTTCGGATCAAAGAAGATTTCGAGGTTCTTGTCCGGCGTCGGCCGCGTCCGCCGGCTGACGATGATGAAGACCAGGGCACTCAGCACGACGCCCACTTCCGCCGAGTCGATGCCGTGTGTGGCGAAGCTGCGCTGCAGCGTGAACGTCCAGATCAGGCAGCCCAGGAATCCCGCGACCATGCTCCAGATCGCGCCTTCCTTCGTGCCGCGGCGCCAGTTCAGGCCGAGCACGACCGGCACGAAGAAGAAACTCGCGATGAACTTCGCCTGCTCGATCACGATGGCCTGGACGTCGCCGAATCGCTGCAGCGCGAACCAGAACGGCAGCAGGCCGAGCACGACGATCGAGACGCGGTTGACGAGGAGCAGCCGCCGCTGTGTCGCCCGCGGATCGACGAGCCGCTTGTAGAGGTCGTGCGCGACGGCGCCGCCGGTCACCAGCAACACCGAGTTGACCGTGTCGATGATCGCCCCGATCATCATGATCAGGAACAGCGAGCCGAGTACCGGCGCCATCACCGTCGACGCCATGATGCTGGATGCCTGATCCGCGGACGGCAGATACGGGAAGAGTCCGCGCATCCCGATGCCCAGGATCATCACGCTGCCGCCGATCAGCAGCTGAATGACCATCGAGATGCCAATCGCGTATCTGACGGTCGAGACGTCGCGCATCGAGTAGTAACGCGTCATCTCGTACGGCGCGGCGGCAATCGACAGCCCGAACGCCAGCCCGAATGCCAGCAGCTCACGGCCGCTGAACCACCAGGCGGTGATGCGCGGATCGATCGATCCGACGTACTCACCGAGAGGCTGCAGGCCGCCCGCATGATAGACGACGACCGGCAGAGCGAGCATCAGCGCGAGCAGCAGGACGATCGTCTGCACGAACTCGACGTACGAGCTCGTATGCACCCCGCCCAACGCGGTATAGAACGCCGTCGTCGCGAGCAGCGCGATCATCGCCCAAATCGGGGGCCAGCCAAAGATCGCCGATGCGATCTCACCCATCGCCTGGAACTGCGCGGTCAGGTAGATCGTGTAGGTGATGATGATCAGGGCGGCGGAGAGAGTATGCGCGCCCTCGCTGGCGAACCGCTTGCCTATGTAGTCGGCCACCGTCAGCGCGCCGAACCGGCGCAGCTTCGGGGCGACGAAGATGGCGGAGATGATCCAGCCCGACCAGAGCCCGAACCAGATCCAGATCCAGCTCACGCCGGTCAGATAGTGCCGGCCGAGCGTGCCGACGAACGTTCCGGCGCTGATCTGGGTCGCCGCGAGCACCGCGCCACCCACCCACGGCCCGATGGTGCGGCCGGCGGCGAGAAAGTCCTCTTCCGTCTGGTTCTTGAAGTAACCCCAGATGCCTGCGCCGAATACCGACAGCAGGTAGATGATCGCCGTGACGAGCAGAACAGGCGAATCGGCGATCATCGGTTCCGGCGTTCGCGGTCACGCGCGTCCGCGCGCCACGCCCCGATGAAATACAACATCATCCAGATGGCGGCTGCGAGGAAGAACCCGTAGAAGCTCCAGCCGAATCCCACGTTATCGCCCCGAGGCCCGCGCAGCCACCCGCGCCCGCCAGACCCAGATCACGGTTCCAATGACGAGCACGGCGATCGCGGTCGTGTCGGTAAGAGTGGCCAGATCCTGACGCGCCCACCATCCCGGATCGTGCCCGGCTGCCAGGAACGGCACGCGCACGAACGCAGGAACGTGTCCGATCGTCGCCGTGCCTTGCTGGCTCTGTGTCCAGGTGAACGCCGGAAACGATCCTCGTGTCGGCGACTGTGCCCGGCGGCACATCGATCTGCAGCCTCACCGCGCCAATCCGGCCATCGGTCGGCGTCACCGGCACCCAGATGGGGCAGCGGTAGCTCCACTCGTCGGGCTGGGTGACGCGGTAACGAATCGTGTAGGGCCCTGAAGCGGAAGGATCCAGTGCGACGCCAAGCACCATCGTGCGGCCTTCCAGCCGTGGAACGCCCGCCTGCTTTCCGGCACCGCTCACGCCACCCAGTTCGGCCCGAGCGCCTTCAAAGAGCTGAAGCCGGTGAATCACCTCGACGCGGCTCTTCGACTCGATGGTCAGATCGGCGGTGACGTCGCACGCGTTCGCCGAGGTCAATGCGATGCGAACGTCGGCCTGACGGAGCACCGCTGGGCTCTGGCCGAGCACCGGCGACGGCAGCAGGCAACACACAGCAGACAGTGCTGCGAGTGCCGACCGTGCGCCGCGGCTCATGCGGATCTCCTGGAAGGTGTGACCGGGTTTGCTGACAGGTGTTACGGGATTCTAACAGTCGGCTGGAGGGACGTGCAAGACGAGCGCAATCGCCTCCCTATGTCAGCTGCCGGTCCATCCATGCTGGACCTCGAGACCGTCGCCACACGCGTCCCGACCGTCTGGCTGTATAACAACACGGGTCACAGCGTACCTGGATCAACGGAGCAGAACAATGACTCGCAGAATGTTGATGGAAAGCGTTGCCGCTCTTCTCCTGCTCAACCCGAAGCTGGCCGCACAGAGCCCCACGCCCGGTGCGAAGCGGGTTTTCGAGCACGACTTGCCGGACGTCTCGCTGAACGGCTGGAGGGTCACCGCAATTGAAGTGACCTATCCCCCTGGCGAAGGTTCACCGGCCCATCACCATCCCGGTGTGACGATCGCCTACGTGCTCGAGGGTGAAATCCGATCGAAGGTGGGCGATCAGCCCGAACAGACCTACAGTGCCGGACAGATGTTCCTCGAAACGCCTGGCCAGCTCCACGCGGTCTCCCGCAACGCCAGCGCAACGCGTCCGGCAAAGCTGCTCGCGTTGTTGCTGGCGGAAAAAGGCAAGCCTTTGACGACACCGGCGAAGTGAGCGCGATGCGGCTGCGCGAAGTCGCCTGGGTGTTTCTCAAACTTGGCACCACTGCCTTCGGCGGGCCCGCCGCTCATATCGCCATGATGGAAGACGAGGTCGTCCGACGCCGGGCGTGGCTGACGCGCGAGGCGTTCCTCGACTACGTCGGGGCGACGAACCTCATACCTGGGCCGAACTCCACGGAACTGGCCATTCACATCGGGCACGCGCGCGCAGGCTGGGCAGGTCTTCTCGTTGCCGGTGTGTCGTTCATCGTTCCCGCAGCTTTGATTGTCAGCGCGGCCGCCTGGGCTTACGTTCGGTACGGCACGCTTGCCGGACCGGCAGGAATCCTCTACGGCATCAAACCAATCGTGATCGCCGTCGTCGCTCAAGCACTCTGGCGGCTGGGGATCACCGCGATCAAGAGCGCGTCGCTCGCGGTTGTAGCGGTTCTGGCTGCGTCAGGCGCCGCTGCCGGGATACACGAGATGCTGATCCTGTTGATCGCGGGCGTGCTGACGGCCGGCGCAACAGCGAGGTCTGTTCGGTCATCCCGAGCTGGTGTTCCGGTTCTCGCCGGCATTGCTGGCTCGATGGGGCTGAACGCGGCCGCCATGCTGCCCGTATCGCCAGCCCCGTTCGGGCTGCTGCAGTTGTTCGCCGTGTTTGCCAAAGCCGGCGCAGTGCTCTTCGGCAGCGGCTACGTGCTCCTGGCCTTTCTGCGAGCCGACCTCGTCGAGCGGCTCGGCTGGCTGACCGAACCGCAGCTCCTCGATGCCATCGCGATCGGTCAGGTCACACCGGGGCCGGTCTTCACGACTGCGACATTCATCGGATTCATTCTCGGCGGGCCGGCCGGCGCATTCGTGGCAACCGTTGGGATCTTCCTGCCTGCTTTCGTCTTCGTCGCTATCAGCGGACCAGTGGTGCCGAAGCTTCGCCGGTCGGCCATCGCAGGTCGCGCGCTCGACGGGATCAACGCCGCTTCACTTGGGCTGATGGCGGCAGTCACGTGGCAACTCGGACGCGCGGCACTCACCGACCTGACGACGATCGGTCTCGCCTGCCTCAGCCTGCTCGCGCTCGTCCTGTTCCGGATCAATTCCGCCTGGCTCATCATCGCCGGCGCAATAATCGGCTGGATGCTCAGCTGACCAATCGGCACGCCAGAGCAGCAGCCGGTCTTCCGACGCGCGATCGGTTCTCCGCCCGATACTGCGAAGGCGTGCAGTGAAACGCCCGGCGGAACGCCGCCGTGAAGTGGCTGTGGCTGGAGAAGCCCAGATCGAATGCGAGACCGGTCAGGTCGTCGGTGTGAGGCAATTCGACCAAGCGCCCGGGCAAGGCGGAGCTGCATCAGGTAACGATGCAACGCGACGCCCTCCAACTGGCTGAACACGTTCGTCAGATATGCCGGCGATGCCCCTACGGCGCGCGCCACGTCGACCAGCCGGATCTGGCACGCGAGGTTCGCCTCCAGATATTCCTTGGCGCGTCCAACGAGCCGCCGCGTCCGCACGGCCAACTCTCTGCGACGCGACTCGACCGTCACCGACACACGCAGGAGCGCCAACGCAGCTTCCTCCCGGTGGAGTTCGTCGACGCCCTCACTCGCCGACCTGGCCAGAAACTCCGAACGCAGCCGCTGAAGCGGCGGTGACGCCCGGAAGCTGCGGCGGCGGAACAAAGGATGGAACGCAAGCCGAGCACCGGATGTGTGCAGGATCTCGGCGAGCGTTTCTGCACACGGCGTGATGATCAGTTCTGCGTAACCGCGGCCGCGAGGCTGAGTCAGCGAGAAGGCTTCGCCACCGGTGACGAACAGCACCTGGTTCGGATCGGCAACGACCTCGTCCGTTCTGACGTGCCACACGAACAAGCCGCGGTAAGGCAGACAAATCTGGAAATCCGGTGAGAAGCCTTCCGGGGTGCGGCCCTGCGGTTCGTCGCACCTCAGGTCTTCAGCCATGACCACGGACGAGTCCACCAGCCGCGATCGGCTCCGCAGAATGGCGGCTTCCCTCCCGGCCGGTGATTCCGCACGTGCCACATGCGTCACGCGGGAGACGGCTGCTCTTGCTGCGACACTGGCATTCACTGGTTTCCTCCCTGGACCCCAGATTACACAAGATTCAAGTATCCGTATTGTCAGAACACGGACAGCGGTCCGGCTACCGAAATCTTTCGACGCGCGATCGAAACCTTCTGATAGCAACGGAACTGCCGCGAGTGCAGCATCGGCGCATGCCAGTTCCATCCAAGTCTGCGCCTGACGATCTCACAACGCTTCTCCGCCTCAACGACGATTACATCGAATCCGTCCGAACGTCGAACGTGAAACGGTTCAGCGAGATCCTCGCTGAGGACTTTCTCTGCACGCTTGCGGACGGAACGCTGGTGGATCGTCAGCAGTTCCTGATCAATGCGGCGCAACCCACCACCGCGCATGGACTCGCCATTCACGACGTGAATGTTCGTGTTCTCGGCGACGCTGCGATCGTCCACGCGGCGACGACGTTCACGTATCCCGACGGCCGGCCTGGCCGCGGACGCTACACCGATGTATGGGCGCGGCGCGGCGGACGCTGGGTCGCCGTGGCCGCGCAATTCGTTCGACAGTAAGCCGTCACGGTTCTCCTCATCGCCACGTCTGCACTCAGCAAAACATTGTGGTAGCAGCAATTCCACCCGCTGCCGACAATCCCACCTTCATGCCATCCGCGGACGATGTGCGTGTCCCGGACGGCCATCTCCAGGAGGCACGACCGTGACACACTCTCTCGCCCCGCTGGCACTCGTGGTTTCGCTGGGCCTGGCTGCGACCTCCGCAGTCAGGTTCGACGGCACTGAGCCCGATTACGTCCGAAGGTACAAGATCGAAACGCTGCCGTCACTGGGTGGCACGAGCAGCCGCGGCAACGGCATCAACAACTGGGGCCTCGTCGCCGGCTTTTCCAACCTCACCGATAACAAAGCGCGGCGCGCCACGATCTGGCTGGATGGCCGCGCGCATCCACTCGACACGCTCGGCGGCACGAACAGCAGCGTCGCCTGGTCTGGCCAGAGCAACCGTCCGCTCGTGGTCGGCATCGCGCAAACGTCGGATCCGCAGACACGCAAGGACGGATGGAGTTGCCGGAATTTCTTTCCGGCGCCCGACAACATGAAATACCTGTGTCTGGGCTTCGTGTGGGAATGGGGACAGATGACTCGTCTGCCGACACTGGGCGGCGACAACGGCTTTGCCGCGAGCGCGAACAACAGGCGGCAGGTCGTCGGATGGGCGGAGAACACGGTGCTGGATTCGACCTGTGCTGGCGTGCCGCAGCCGCAGTTCCGCGCGGTGCTCTGGGATCTGAACACGGATCAGACGCACGAACTGCTTCCCTACGACATCGACTCGACGTCAGCGGCCACCGCGATCAACAACCGCGGCCAGGTGGTCGGCATTTCCGGCGACTGCGATCAATCCGTCGGACGGCACTCGGCAAGACACGCCGTGATGTGGGAGGACGGCGTCGTCAAGGACCTCGGCAACGTCGGCGGCAACACGTGGAATACGCCCACCGCGATCAACCAGCGCGGCGACATCGTCGTCGGCTTCGCGAGCTCTCCTGGCGACGACCCTGATGCGCCCAAGCTGCGCGCGTTCGCGTGGACCACGCGCAGGAACTTCTGCACCAAGCTGCCGGGCACGGACATCTGCGATCTCGGCACTCTCGATCCCAACGGCACGGCGCAGGCGTGGGGCTTGAACGAACGCGGCCAGATCGTCGGCACGTCATGCCCGCCGTCCGGCGGCTGCAAGGCGTTTCTGTGGGAAAAGGGCGCGATGTACGACCTCAACGAGGGGCGAGGCAATTTCCCTCATCGTCTCGAGAATGCGATGGATATCAACAACCGCGGGCAGATCACCGGCCGGGCGGTCACGGCTGGCGGAGAGGGCCTTGGAATCGTGGCTACGCCTCGGGGCAGGTAACGGAGGAGACGGGGACGGAGGGGACGGAGGAAACGGAACGAGCTTCAACTCGGAGACACAGAGACACGGAGGCTCACTACTTTTTTGTTGCTGCAGCCGATGCAGGCCCGGCCGATGGCCTGATGATCCTACACATCTCGTGACAGGCCACGAGACACCACGCGCCAACCCGCCGATGCCGCCGCGCGCAGCGCGGCGAGCGATCGACCGACACCCCGCGGACACAAGCCGCGGGCGAAGGGTGGAGGCGGCTTGTGCCCGCGGGGTGTCGGTCGATCGCCGGTCCGGCCGACGGCCGGGCCGGCATCGGCACACCGGCGCGTTCGTCGCTACCGGTCGCCTCGTGTGTGGTCTGCCCCTGATGCCACCGATATGTGATCAATCATCAGCGCTGCGCCCGGGCTGCCGATCGCCGTACCTAGCTTTCATCAGCCTGCATATCTCCGTTTCTCCGCGTCTCCGTTTTTGAAGCTCGTTCCGTGTCCCCCGTCCCCTCCGTCCCATCATTCGAGGATCACGTCGGACTCCAATACCAGATCACCAGGGCACCGACCGTCATCAGCGTCACGCCAACAGTCATCTGCCAATTGACCGGCTCTCGCAGCCACAGCGCCGCGAGTACCGATTGTCAGGGGAAGACTCAGCTTGTCGATTGGAGAAACCAGAGACGCCGGGGCCATCTGCAGCGCGCGGAAATACGCCAGCCACGACACGCCCGTCGCAAGGCCGGACAGAACCAGGAACACCAACGAACGCCGCGGAATGTTCGTCAGGCCCTTGTGCTCACCGAGGAAGAACACCAGCGCCCACGCCGCGAACAGCACGACGACGGTCCTGATCGCCGTGGCGGTCGTCGAGGGCACGGCGGTAACGCCGATCTTCGCCAGGATTGCGGTCAGTGCGGCCGCGACGGCCGCCAGCAGTGCCCAGAAGAACCACGTCATCGGCATACCCCAGTCTTCACGCTCTCCAACCAGACTTTGGAGCGTAAAAACGTGGATGATACGTCACTATGAAGGGACTGCTCCGATCGACTGCCGCGCTCGTGGTCACCGGCGCCGCTCTCGGTGCGGCAGCCTCGCAACCCCCGCAGTCCGCAGGCACGGCCGACGTGAATCAGCGGAGCACGCCGCTCACCATCGGCGAGACGTTTGCGATCGCGTCCAAGGTTCTCAACGAGACGCGGCGCATCAACGTCTACCTGCCACCTGCCTACTCTGAGCCCGCACCTGTGAGTTTGCCGGTCCTATACATGCCGGACGGCGGCGTCGCCGAAGACTTTCTGCACATCGCCGGTCTCGTGCAGGTCAGCGTTGGCAACGGCACGATGAGGCCGTTCATCCTGGCAGGTATCGAGAACACCGAGCGGCGGCGGGACATGACGGGACCGACCGAGAACCCCGAGGATCGGAAGATAGCGCCGCGAGTCGGCGGTTCGGCGGCTTTCCGACGTTTCATCAAGGACGAGTTGAAGCCGGCCATTCAAGCGCGCTACCGGACGACCGCCGAGTCGGCGATCGTCGGTGAATCGCTCGCGGGCCTCTTCGTGATGGAAACCTTCTTCCTCGATCCGGAGGTGTTCGACACGTACATCGCGTTCGATCCGAGCCTGTGGTGGAACAATCACCAGCTCGTCGATAGTGCGAGCCAGCGCCTCAGCGCCAGGACGTCGCTCGACAAGACGGTGTACGTGGCATTTGGCAGCGACAGCGGCCTCGACACCCTGACCGCACAGCTCGCCGGCGTCCTGCGCCGCCACCCGTCGTCAACGTTGAGATGGCACATCGTGCCGATGCCGGAAGAGAAGCACGCGACGATCTACCATCCGGCCGCGCTGCGCGCCTTTCGCACGCTGTTCAAGCCGTAGAGGGTCCCGAGACTTCCACGAACGCATCGTAGAGCCCACTGCCGCCGCCCCAGTCGGTCGGCTCCTCCGCCGTGAGGACGTTGACCGAACGACGCTCGCCATGCGCATCGGTGAACCCGCCGAACGGCATCCAGACCACGCCCGGTCTGACGCGATCCGACACGCGGCAGACAGCACGCACTTCACCTCTCTCGTTGCGCACGAACACGGAATCTCCGGTGGCGACGCCTCGCCGGCGTGCGTCTTCGGCGTGAATCTCGATGAACAGTTCTCCCGCGCGGCGGCTGTGGCGGTCTTGATTGTTGTATCCGGAGTTCAGGAAGTGCAGCTGCTTCCCGGTGATCAACTGCAGCCCATCACCCGAAGGCATCTCACCTGCCGACGGCAGCGAATCGTGCCCGGCCTCGCGCAGTGACTCCGAATACAGTTCAGCCTTGCCGCTCGGCGTGTTGAAGCCGCCGTTGGCAAAGGGCCGCCAGTCGTCTCCACAATTCAGACGGACGTGGCCCTCTTCCCAGAGACGTTCGTACGTGATGCCATCGAGCCACGGATGTCCGCTCGCCAGCGCTCCACGCAGCATGGACTCGTCGCTCTCGAACAGCCACTCCTCCCTCCGACCCAGCGCCGCAGCCAATCGCCGGAACAACTCGGTGTTCGACACCGACTCGCCCCGCGGCGCGATCGCCGGACGATTCATCGCGAGATACAAGTGACCCCATGCGGGCGACAAATCCAGGTGCTCGATCTGACTCGTGGCAGGCAGGACGTAGTCGGCGTAACGCGCTGTCTCGGTGACGAACAGGTCGTGCACGACCGTGAACAGGTCGTCGCGCATGAGCCCCTGCCGGATCCTGTTCTGGTTCGGCATCGAGACCATCGGATTCGCGCCGTAAACCATCAGCGACCGGATCGGCGGCCGCAGGTCGCGGTCGCACAAATCCTTGCCGAGATCGCGCATGTTCAGGACGCGCACGCCCGCAACGTGCACCTCAGGCATCTTCACGCGGTCCATGTCCAGCGCTGCGAACTGCAGCGCGTGCGTGGAGCGAGCGAGGCCGCCTCCCCGGTGCTTCCACGCTCCGGTCAACACCGGCAGGCAGCCGAGGGTGCGGAACTGCATCGCGCCATGCCGATGATGCTCGACCCCGATCAACGGCCGCAGCAAAGACGGCTGCGTCGTCGCGTATTCGCGCGCGAATCGTTCGATGTCGTCTGCCGGCAGGCCCACCGTGCTGGCAACACGTTCAGGAGCGTATTGCTGCACGCGTTCCACGAGCGCGTCGTAACCAACCGCGTGCTGCGAAACGTACTCGCGATCGACAAGCCCGTCGCGGACGATGACGTGCATCATCGCCAGCGCCAGCGCGGCATCACTCGACGGCTTGATCTGGATGTGCCAGTCAACCGACTCCGCGGTACGAGTCCTGATGGGGTCCACCGCCACGATCTTCGCGCCGCGGCGCTGCGCTTCGCGCACGAGTGGCCAGAAATGGAGGTTGGTGACGATCGTGTTCGTTCCCCACAACACGACGTACCGGCTGTGAACGATCTGTTCGGGATCGATTCCCGTCCCCGTCCCGATTGTCGACGAAAGGCCGGCCGCAGCCACCGCGCCGCAGATGTTCCGCTCGAGCCCGCTGCAGCCCATCGAACCGAACAGCCGCCTGTCGAGCGAGGCCGTCTGTATCAGCGCCTGCACACCCGCCGAGCTGTATGGCAGGAGCGCCTCCGGGCCCGATTCGTCGATGGTGGTCTTCCACCGTGCGGCGATGTCCGCGAGCGCTTCGTCCCAGCTCACCCGCACGAAGCGCGCCTCGCCCTTGGCCCCTGAGCGCTTGAGCGGGTGCAAGACTCGATCGGGATGGTAGACGCGCTCGAGATAGTGATTGACCTTGGCGCACAGCGTCCCGCGGTTGAATGGATGCGCAGGATCGCCCGAGAGACGCTCGGCGGTACCATCCCGGACCTCGACCACCCACCCGCACGTATCAGGACAGTCATGCCCGCATGCCCCGCGAACGACCTGGATCGGTGAGGTCAATCGGATTCCCCCCTTCGCCTCTCGCGAGTTTAACCTTGGAGGTAGCGGGGGCGGGGGCCAAACGATGGATGGTCCTTCACTGCCGAGGGTTCCTCACGAGGGTTCATACGGGGGTTCATACGGGGGTTCACGACGGGGGTTCACGACGAGGGTTCAGACGCCGGGTTCACGGACGATGGTTCGCCGGCTGCGACACGGTCCGAGCCGAGCGAGCCGGTTGGCTCGGGGCGACCTCTGAGCTGCGCGACGGCGACAGTCTAAAAACGGCCTCGGAGCGGGTCCCTTCGTCGCCGGCCAGGCTTCGTCTCCGGCGTACGGCAAACCCCGTTGCCCAACCGATTGGGCGCGGACCGTCGGATTAGCTAAGCCGGCGACGCGGCCGTGAGCACGCGCCGCGGAGAGGTCGTTTTTCCGCGCAGCGAAGCGGGAGCCCCGAGACGACCGGCTCGATCGGCACGGACGAACGGACGATAGACGGGGTTCACGACGTGGGTTCACGACGAGGGTTCATGACGACGGTTCAGACGAGAGTTCACGACGAGGGTTCACCGGCTGCGACACGGTCCGAGCCGAGCGAGCCGGTTGGCTCGGGGCGACCTCTGAGCTGCGCGACGGCGACAGTCTAAAAACGGCCTCGGAGCGGGTCCTTCGTCGCCGGCCAGGCTTCGTCTCCGGCGTACGGCACACCCCGTTGCCCAACCGATTGGGCGCGGACGTTCGGATCAGCCAAGCCGGCGACGCGGCCGTGAGCACGCGCCGCGGAGAGGTCGTTTTTCCGCGCAGCGAAGCGGGAGTTCCGAGACGACCGAGTCGGTTGGACGAACGGACGATAGACGGGTTCACGACGGGGTTCAGGACGAGTGGTTCATGACGAAGGTTCAGGCCGAGAGTTCACGACGAGGGTTCACCGCTGCGACACGGTCCGAGCCGAGCGAGCCGGTTGGCTCGGGGCGACCTCTGAGCTGCGCGACGGCGGCAGTCTAAAAACGGCCTCGGAGCGGGTCCCATCGTCGCCGGCCAGGCTTCGTCTCCGGCGTACGGCAGACCCCGTTGCCCAACCGATTGGGCGCGGACGTTCGGATCAGCTATGCCGGCGACGCGGCGTCAGCACGCGCCGCGGAGAGGTCGTTTTTCCGCGCAGCGAAGCGGGAGTTCACGACGCGGGTTCACCGCTGCGACACGGTCCGAGCCGAGCGAGCCGGTTGGCTCGAGGCGACGTCTGAAGCTACGCGAAAGGACGAAGGATCCCAGGCCGGCGCGCACTCTATATACACATGGTGACGACGATCCTCCTGGTTGCCACGATAGGGCTGATGCCGGCAGCGGCGGGTCCGCAGGCAGGCCAGTACGCCGGCAGGCCTGTGGCTGACGTGCTCCGCGAGTTGCAAACGGCCGAGCTGCGCATCATCTTCAGTGACGATCTGGTGCCGGCGGCGTTGCGCGTCAAGGCCGAACCGACATCGCGGAACGCGAAGGAGATCGCCGAGCAGATCCTGGCGCCGCATGGTCTGGCGCTTCAGAAAGGGCCGCGCGGGACGCTGGTCGTGGTCGTGCGGCCCAAGAGTCCTCCACGGCTCACCACGCCCCGAACGCCCGCGCCTGCAGGTGGAGGCCGGACGGACATCGAGGCTCCGCCCACCGACGCGTCTGTTCCCGTCCGCATTGAGGAACGCGTCGAAGTGATCGATCGCCTGCGCGAAACCGGCAGCTCGGCGAGCACGTACACGATCGAGCCGTCGGGTGTACGCGAGATGGCTGGAAGTTTCGAGAACGTCTTCCAGACGCTGCAGGTATTCCCGGGCGCGGCCGGCATCAATGACGACGATGGCAAGCTGGCGGTGCGTGGCGGCGGACCGGAGCACAACCTGATCGTCGTCGACGGCGTGCAGATCCACAGGCCGCAGCGGCTCGGACACTTCACCGCCTCGTTCCTGAACCCCGAGACGATCGAGCGCATCAGTCTTGACGCTTCCGGCCTCGACGCGCGCTATGGCGGACGGCTGTCGTCGGTCACGACGATCGAGACACGCGACGGGGTTCGCGATCGCGCGCTCGCGGTATCGGGGTCGATGGGTCTGACCAGCGGTGATGCACTCTTCGAGGGCCGCCTGCCGAAGACCGAAACGGGATCGTGGTGGCTCACGGCGCGCGGCACCTACTATCGCGCGGTCTTCGATCGCTTCAACCGTGGGGTGACGCCGGGGTTCAACGACGTGCAGGGCAAGGTCGCCGTGCGGCCGACCGAGCGCACGCGCCTGACGCTCTTCGGGCTTGCGGGCCGTGAGACGCTGCAACAAATCGAGTCCGAGCCTCACGGCGGCGAGGAGGTTCGCCGTGATGAGTATCGCGGAGACAACCGGCTTGGCGTGTTGAACTATTCGTGGATGCCGTCGAGCCGCCTCATCACCACCACCACGGCCTCGGCGTACGCGCACGACGAGCGGGATTACGAAGGCGCGTTTGCGTTCGGTCTCCGTCCATTCGAGCGCGTCACGCGCGTGCACGACTTCGCCGTTGGACAGCGATTCGTGTACGGCGCATCGGCGCGGCATCTGTTCGACGGCGGCGTCGAGTTGCGGCGCGTGCGGAGCGCCTGGCGCATGGACAGCACGAGGCAGCCTGAGTTCTGGCGTGGCCTCGGGCCGAGCACGTGGGGCGAACTGATCGATTACGCGGCCGGTCCGATCGACTCACACCTGACCCGCACGCAGGCCGGGTTCTGGCTGCAGGATCGGATCGCGATCGGCCCAACCTGGGCGGTCGAACCTGGCGTTCGCGTCGACTGGAATTCGTATACCGGCGAGTCCGCCTGGCAGCCGCGCGTGCGCCTGAACGGACGCATCGGCGGCACCACGCTCTGGACCGGCGTTGCCGTCCAGGCACAGACCCCGTCGCACGAAAGCCTTCAGGGGCTCGACTTCTTCGACCTCACGCAGACGGACGGTCGCGATCTGCGCAACGAGCGATCGCGCCAGATCGTCGCGGGGTTCGAGCAGACGCTGCGATCCAATATTGCGCTTCGGGTCGAAGCCTACCACCGCCGGTTCGATCGGTTGCTCGTGCAGCGCCTCGAGAACGAGGCTGAGCGCGCGTCCCGGCTCTCGATTTATCAGCTTCCGCCAGATCTCCCCGCCGACAGCGTGATCCTTGAATACCGGCCTACAGTTCATCCCGAAAGCACGGGACTCGGAAAGGCGACGGGCCTCGAAGTGCTCGTGCGTCATGAGGGACGGCGCCTGAGCGGATGGTTCGGCTACACGCTGAGCAAGTCGACGCGGGAGTTGTACGGCCACGAGGTGCCGTTCGACTTCGATCGCCGTCACGCATTCAGCGCCGTGGGCACCTTTCATTTGTCCCGCCGCGTGCGTCTGTCCGGAACCTGGCAGCACGCATCAGGCTTTCCGGTGACGCCGCTGCACGAGGAAGTCGCCTTCGGGCGGACCGTCTTTCTCGATGGAACCATCGATCCGATCGCACGACCATCCCGGCGTCCTGATGGCACCTTGTCCACGTTCCTCCAGCCGTTCATGCGTCGGCTTGCGCTCCGCAATACAGACCGCTTGAGTCCGTACTCGCGCACCGACGCCCGGGTGACGTTCTCCACGCTCGGCCATTGGGAGTTCTACGGTGAGGTGATCAACGTGTTCAACCACCGGAACTACCTGATCGAGGTCAGGTTCCCAGCCGTGGACAACGTGCCGGAGAACGTGTCGCGGAGCAACATCTACACGGAGTTCGAGCGCATACCCACGGCCGGGGTGCGATTCAGGTTCTGAGGATACGCACGCAGTGGAAACAGATCTCGACCTGGTCCGGCGGATGCTACACGGGGACGAAGCTGCCTTCGAACGATTCTTCGAGGCCACGTATCCGGCACTTCACCGCTTCGCGCTCGCACGGCTCGACTTCAACCGCGATGCCGCGGCGGAAGTCGCGCAGGCGGCCATCTGCAAGGCGATCGGCAAGCTGCACACGTACCGCGGCGAAGCCGCCCTGCTGACGTGGCTCAGCACCTTCTGCCGCCACGAGCTGTACGCCTATCGGAAACGGCATAACGACCACCGCATGGTGGATCTGCTCGAAGACGACCCGGAAGTGCGTGCGGCGCTCGAGTCCCTGCGGGCCTGGAATGCGGACGATCTCGACGCGACGCTGGATCGGAAGAGGGTGGCATCGCTCGTCCAGCGCGTGCTCGATCACTTGCCGCCCCACTATGCCGACGCGCTCGAGTGGAAGTACATCGACGGCCTCACGGTCCAGGAAATTGCCACGCGGATGGACCTCGGTGCGAAAGCGGCCGAGTCGCTGTTGACGCGGGCGCGGCGCGCATTTCGTGACGCTTTTCAGAGCCTGGCTCCGGCCTGGTCCGGCTTCGATCCGAACGAGGGACAGCCATGATCAGCCCGGACGAGCCGCAGGAACCTGCCATGACCACTGACGACCAGATCGGCCAGCTGCTCCGATTCGCGGGACGCCGGCCAATGCCGGATCCGGGAGATATGCGTCGCGCACGCGCCGCGGCTCATGCCGAGTGGGCGCTCGTCGTCCAGCAACGCGCAAGGAGGGGACGCTGGCGCTCGCTCATCGGCGGTGCGATCGCCGCCGCAGCCTGCTCAGCCGCAGCATGGACCTGGATGCGCCCGCCCACTCCACCTTTGGCGCCATCTGAGGTCGCCACCATTCAAAGAGTGACGGGCACGATCATCGTCACCAGCGCTCACTCGGAGAGCCGCCCCGTGCGCGATGCCGGTGTACGGTTGAGGGCGGGGGATCGCATCGAAGTGCCGGACGATAGCCGCGCGGCGTTCGTGCTGACGCAGGGAATCGAGGTCAGGCTCGATCGCGGAACCGCGGCGGTCCTCGAAGCAGCTGACCGTCTGACGCTGCGGCGAGGCACCATCTACATCGATTCGGGAACCGGAGCACGTGGACCTGGACTGCGCATCGAGACCACCCTCGGCGACGTTCGGCACCTCGGCACACGCTTCGAGGTGCGTCTGGCAGACGCGTCGCTGCGGGTCCGTGTCCGCGAAGGATCTGTCGCGCTCGAGCGGCGCGGCGCCCGATGGGTCGGTGGCCCTGGAGAAGCGCTGACACTCGCGGATGGACAGGCTCCCGTGCGCCAGCGCATAGCAACGGCTGGCACGGAGTGGGCCTGGGTCACCGAGCTGGCCGAGCCGTTTTCACTGGAAGGCGCCACGCGTGCAGTCGTTCCTCGAGTGGGTCCGCCGTGAAGAAGGGTCACGCTGGCAGATCGACGATCCCGCCTTGCGGTCGCGCGCCAATGGAATCGTGCTCCACGGGTCCATCGACGGCCTGACTCCACAGGAAGCGCTCGAGGCCGTCCTTCCGGCCGCCGGCCTGACCTTCCGGCGCGAGGGAGATCGCATCCTCATCAGCGCGGCACGATAGCCGTCACACACCGGGACTTGCGCAAGCTCGATGATGAGACGCCTCGTCTGAAGCTACGCGAAAGAACGAAGGATCCCAGGCCGGCCAGCACTCTATATACACATGGTGACGACGATCCTCCTGGTTGCCACGATAGGGCTGATGCCGGCAACGGCGGGTCCGCAGGCGGCCAGTACGCCGGCAGGCCTGTGGCTGACGTGCTCCGCGAGTTGCAAACGGCCGAGCTGCGCATCATCTTCAGTGACGATCTGGTGCCGGCGGCGTTGCGCGTCAAGGCCGAACCAACATCGCGGAACTCGAAGGAGATCGCCGAGCAGATCCTGGCGCCGCATGGTCTGGCGCTTCAGAAAGGGCCGCGCGGGACGCTGGTCGTGGTCGTGCGGCCCAAGAGTCCTCCACGGCTCACCACGCCCCGAACGCCCGCCCCTGCAGGAGGAGGCCGGACGGACATCGAGGCGCCCACCGACGCGTCTGTTCCCGTCCGCATCGAGGAACGCGTCGAAGTGATCGACCGCCTGCGCGAAACCGGCAGCTCGGCGAGCATGTACACGATCGAGCCGTCGGGTGTACGCGAGATGGCTGGAAGTTTCGAGAACGTCTTCCAGACGCTGCAGGTGTTCCCGGGCGCGGCCGGCATCAATGACGACGATGGCAAGCTGGCGGTGCGTGGCGGCGGACCGGAGCACAACCTGATCGTCGTCGACGGCGTGCAGATCCACAGGCCTCAGCGGCTCGGACACTTCACCGCCTCGTTCCTGAACCCCGAGACGATCGAGCGCATCAGTCTTGACGCTTCCGGCCTCGACGCGCGCTATGGCGGACGGCTGTCGTCGGTCACGACGATCGAGACACGCGACGGGGTTCGCGATCGCGCGCTCGCGGTATCGGGGTCGATGGGCCTGACCAGCGGTGATGCACTCTTCGAGGGCCGCCTGCCGAAGACCGAAACGGGATCGTGGTGGGTCACGGCGCGCGGTACCTACTATCGCGCGGTCTTCGATCGCTTCAACGTGGTGTGACGCCGGGGTTCAACGACGTGCAGGGCAAGGTCGCCGTGCGGCCGACCGAGCGCACGCGCCTGACGCTTTTCGGGCTTGCGGGCCGTGAGACGCTGCAACAAATCGAGTCCGAGCCTAACGGCGGCGAGGAGGTTCGCCGTGATGAGTATCGTGGAGATAACCGGCTTGGCGTGTTGAACTATTCGTGGATGCCGTCGAGCCGCCTCATCACCACCACCACGGCCTCGGCGTACGCGCACGACGAGCGGGATTACGAAGGCGCGTTTGCCTTCGGCCTCCGTCCATTCGAGCGCGTCACGCGCGTGCACGATTTCGCAGTTGGACAGCGATTCGTGTACGGCGCATCGGCGCGGCATCTGCTCGACGGCGGCGTCGAGTTGCGGCGCGTGAAGAGCGGCTGGCGCATGGACAGCACGAGGCAGCCTGAGTTCTGGCGTGGCCTCGGGCCGAGCACGTGGGGCGAACTGATCGATTACGCGGCCGGTCCGATCGACTCACACCTGACCCGCACGCAGGCCGGGTTCTGGCTGCAGGATCGGATCGCGATCGGCCCAACCTGGGCGGTCGAACCTGGCGTTCGCGTCGACTGGAATTCGTACACCGGCGAGTCCGCCTGGCAGCCGCGCGTGCGCCTGAACGGACGCATCGGCGGCACCACGCTCTGGACCGGCGTCGCCGTCCAGGCACAGACCCCGTCGCACGAAAGCCTTCAGGGGCTCGACTTCTTCGACCTCGCGCAGGCGGACGGTCGCGATCTGCGCAACGAGCGATCGCGTCAGATCGTTGCGGGGTTCGAGCAGACGCTGCGATCCAATATTGCGCTTCGGGTCGAAGCCTACCACCGCCGGTTCGATCGGTTGCTCGTGCAGCGCCTCGAGAACGAGGCTGAGCGCGCGTCCCGGCTCTCGATTTATCAGCTTCCGCCAGATCTCCCCGCCGACAGCGTCATCCTTGAATACCGGCCTACCGTTCATCCCGAAAGCACGGGACTCGGAAAGGCGACCGGCCTCGAAGTGCTCGTGCGTCATGAGGGACGGCGCCTGAGCGGATGGTTCGGCTACACGCTGAGCAAGTCGACGCGGGAGTTGTACGGCCACGAGGTGCCGTTCGACTTCGATCGCCGTCACGCATTCAGCGCCGTGGGCACCTTTCATTTGTCCCGCCGCGTGCGTCTGTCCGGAACCTGGCAGCACGCATCAGGCTTTCCGGTGACGCCGCTGCACGAGGAAGTCGTCTTCGGGCGGACCGTCTTTCTCGATGGAACAATCGATCCGATCGCACGACCATCCCGGCGTCCTGATGGCACCTTGTCCACGTTCCTCCAGCCGTTCATGCGTCGTCTTGCGCTTCGCAATACAGACCGCTTGAGTCCGTACTCGCGCACCGACGCCCGGGTGACGTTCTCCACGCTCGGCCATTGGGAGTTCTACGGTGAGGTGATCAACGTGTTCAACCACCGGAACTACCTGATCGAGGTCAGGTTCCCAGCCGTGGACAACGTGCCGGAGATCGTGTCGCGGAGCAACATCTACACGGAGTTCGAGCGCATACCCACGGCCGGAGTGCGATTCAGGTTCTGAGGATACGCACGCAGTGGAAACAGACCTCGACCTGGTCCGGCGGATGCTACACGGGGACGAAGCTGCCTTCGAACGATTCTTCGAGGCCACGTATCCGGCACTCCACCGCTTCGCGCTGGCACGGCTCGACTTCAACCGCGATGCCGCGGCGGAGGTCGCGCAGGCGGCCATCTGCAAGGCGATCGGCAAGCTGCACACGTACCGCGGCGAAGCCGCCCTGCTGACGTGGCTCAGCACCTTCTGCCGCCACGAGCTGTACGCGTATCGGAAACGGCACAACGACCACCGCATGGTGGATTTGCTCGAAGACGACCCGGAAGTGCGTGCGGCGCTCGAGTCCCTTCGGGCCTGGAATGCGGACGATCTCGACGCGACGCTGGACCGGAAGAGGGTGGCATCGCTCGTCCAGCGCGTGCTCGATCACTTGCCGCCACACTACGCCGACGCGCTCGAGTGGAAGTACATCGACGGCCTGACGGTCCAGGAAATTGCCACGCGGATGGACCTCGGTGCGAAAGCGGCCGAGTCGCTGTTGACGCGGGCGCGGCGCGCATTTCGTGACGCTTTTCAGAGCCTGGCTCCGGCCTGGTCCGGCTTCGATCCGAACGAGGGACAGCCATGATCAGCCCGGACGAGCCGCAGGAACCTGTCATGACCACTGACGACCAGATCGGCCAGCTGCTCCGACTCGCGGGACGCCGGCCAATGCCGGATCCGGGAGATATGCGTCGCGCACGCGCCGCGGCTCATGCCGAGTGGGCGCTCGTCGTCCAGCAACGCGCAAGGAAGGGGCGCTGGCGCTCGCTCATCGGCGGTGCGATCGCCGCCGCAGCCTGCGCAGCCGCAGCATGGACCTGGATGCGCCCGCCCACTCCACCTGTGGCGTCATCTGAAGTCGCCACCATTCAAAGAGTGACGGGCACGATCATCATCACCAGCGCCCACTCGGAGAGCCGCCCCGTGCGCGATGCCGGTGTACGGTTGAGGGCGGGGGATCGCATCGAGGTGCCGGACGAAAGCCGCGCGGCGTTCGTGCTGACGCAGGGAATCGAGGTCAGGCTCGATCGCGGAACCGCGGCGGTCCTCGAAGCAGCTGACCGTCTGACGCTGCGGCGAGGCACTATCTACATCGATTCGGGAACCGGAGCACGTGGGCCTGGACTGCGCATCGAGACCACCCTCGGCGACGTTCGGCACCTCGGCACACGCTTCGAGGTGCGTCTGATGGACGCGTCGTTGCGAGTCCGTGTCCGCGAAGGATCTGTCGCGCTCGAGCGGCGCGGAGCCCGATGGGTCGGTGGCCCTGGAGAAGCAATGACACTCGCGGATGGACAGGCTCCCGTGCGCCAGCGCATAGCAACGGCTGGCACGGAGTGGGCCTGGGTCACCGAGCTGGCCGAGCCGTTTGCACTGGAAGGCGCCACGGTTCAGTCGTTCCTCGAGTGGGTCCGACGTGAAGAAGGGTCACGCTGGCAGATCGACGATCCCGCCTTGCGGTCGCGCGCCAATGGAATCGTGCTCCACGGGTCCATCGACGGCCTGACTCCACAGGAAGCGCTCGAGGCTGTCCTTCCCGCCGCCGGCCTGACCTTCCGGCGCGAGGGAGATCGCATCCACATCAGCGCTGTACGATAGCCGTCACACACCAGGACTGCGCGAGCTCGATGACGATGCCGCCTCGAGCCGGCGACCGCTGTCATTCTTGATACTCTGTGAAGAGCCGAGCAGTCGAAAGACTCGTAATGGTGCCTATGACGCCGTTCTCACGATTCGTAGCTGTCCTGTCGGTCGCAGCGTTGCTGAGTGTCTACCATCTTCCAGGGGCGAACGCCGTCGCTCCTGCGCAGACGACGCCCTCGACAACGACGCCGCCGAATCGCACGCAGGTCGTGCTTCTGGGAACCGGGAACCCTCCGCCGACCCAGATCGTTCCGGGCCGGCCACGGCGATCGTCGTGAACGGCACGCTGACCTGGTGGATTTTGGCGCTGGCGTCGTGCGGCGCGCGAAATCGGCGGCGGTCGACAAAGGCATCTCCGGACTCGAACCCGTCAATCTTCGTGTGGCGTTCGTCACGCACCTGCATTCAGACCACACGGTTGGCTACCCCGATCTGATTCTGACGCCATGGGTGATCGGAAGACGGGTTCCGTTGGAGGTGTACGGCCCTGCCGGAATCGAAGCGATGACCGAGCATCTTCTCGAAGCGTATCGAGTCGACTTCGAGACACGCACGAGATCGCAAGCTCTACACGGTTGGCGCGTTTCCGGAGGGCCATGCAGTCAACGCGCACGAAGTCACTCCCGGAGTGGTCTACAAGGATGCGAATGTAACCGTCACGGCCTTTCGGACGGAACACGCGATGGAGAGCTTCGGCTATCGCTTCGACACGCCCGACCGCACCATCGTCATCTCAGGCGACACCAACTCCACGCAGGCGACAATCGATGCCTGCAATGGATGCGACGTGTTGATTCATGAAGTGCTGACGATGGAGTGGCTGGCCAGGCGCCAGGATTTCCAGGGCTATGCGGCGCAGCATCACACCACAACGGCACAGCTGACGGAACTGGCCACGAAGGCCAGGCCGCGCCTGCTGGTGCTCTATCACGCATCGCTGTCTCTCAGACCAGCAGTGGACTCCGAGCGCTCCACCCCTGCAGCGTTGCTCAACGAGATGTCGAAGTACGCGGGCCGTGTGGTAATCGGCCGCGATCTGGACGTGTTCTGAGTTTCTGGCGTGTCAGGTTTGAACGGCTCCGCGCCGCTATCCTCGAAGCGCCAGCGTCGGTTCGATCCGCGACGCGCGACGTGCGGGCAGCCACGCCGCAACCAGGACCACGGCGATCAGGAGAGCTGCGATGGCCGCGACGATCAGTGGGTCGATCCAGACGTCTGCAATCACGCTCATCGTGAACACACGGGCAATGACCGCCAGGCCAAGCCCCACGATCGCTCCCGCGACACCGAGCTTCGCCGCCTGACCGAGGATCATGCGTTGCACGTCGCGCTGGCTGGCGCCAATGGCCATGCGCAGGCCAATCTCCCGGGTGCGCTGGTTGACGGCGTACGACACCAGTCCGTAAAGCCCTGACACGGCCAGCCACACGGCCGTCAGCGCGAACGCGCTGAACAACGCGATATTGAAACGGCGCGGGCCGAGCCAGTCATCGAGATATTGACGCATCGACCCGGTGCTCGATACCGCCGCGTCTGGATCGACCGCCCGAAGGTGCGTCAGGAACGCGGTGCGCAACGTATCGGGGTCCGTCCCACCCTGCCCGGCCAAAGCTGTCGCGTCGGCGTCAGAGCGAAAGCCGGTCCGGATCATCCAGAACTGGTTGTTCGTGAGCAGTGGAGCGGCGTCGGGATGAATCTGTCGCAGAGGAACGTAGATGTCGAAGGCCGGCGGCAAGTCGAGCGCTGTGTGGCGGACGTTCTCGACGACACCCACGATCTCGACGGGCCGTGGACCCACGTTGTTGTCGTTGATCATGAGCCGTTGACCTACGGCACCTGCCGGAAGAAACCGATCGGCGAGCGCTGCGCTCACCAGTGCGACGCTCGGGGTGTTCGAGCGATCCGTTTCCGCGAACGGCCGTCCCTGAATCAGGCGGGTGCCGACTGCCGGAAAGTAGCCCGGTGAGATCACGCGAAGATTGGCGCTCGGCCGGTCACGCGCTAGCTGCGGATTGGCCGGCTACCGAGAATGGCACTGTCGCAAGCAGTCCGCTCAACGGCGCCACTGAGATCACCCCGATCTCCCGGGCGCCGGGCGTCGCGGTCAGCCGCTCAGTCAGCTGCTCGTAGAAACGAGTCAGATCATCCGGAGTTCGGTATGTCGGCGGAATCGACACGCGTGCCTGAAACACGCCGTCGGGGTTGAAGCCAGGGTCCAGGTCCTGGAGGCGCAACAGATTTCTCACCAGGACAGTGGTCGCCAGCAGCAGCACGAGCGACGCGGAGATCTCGGCGACGACCATGGCGTTCCGGACACGATGGTTCCAACGATCGCTGACCGCGCCGCGACTCACCGACCTTAGGGCGTCTCCGGTGGGCGTCCCACGGCCGCGCCGAACGGCGCCGCGGACAGCAGCGCGGTCACCCCAAGGGTCACAGCGGTCGCGAACAACGCCACGGCTCCGTCAAGCCTCACTTCACCCAGCCGCGGTATCGAAGGAGGAGCCCACCACGCTGCCGCGGCGATCGCCTGTACCGCGAGAGCCCATCCGAGTGCGCTCCCCGTCACCGCGAGCAGGAGCGCTTCCACGGTCAACTGACGCGCCAGGTGCAACCGCGATGCGCCGAGCGCGATCCGCATCGACAACTCCCCGCTGCGTCCGTGTGCGCGCACGAGCGCAAGTGACACCAGATTGGCGAGGGCTGTGATCAGCACGACGATCACCGCACCGAGCAACAGAAGCATCGCCTGCCGGAAGTCGCCGACGATCACGTCGTGCAAGGTGGTGACGCTGACAGCTTCCTTGCGAGCATACTCCACGGGAAACTGCTGCTTGAGCGATCGGCAGATGGCCGTCAACTCGGCCTGCGCCTGCGTCGCATCCGACGGCCGGTTCGAGCCTGCCAATGAAGCGAAGGAAGTTCACCGAGTTGCGCAGGTGACGCAGGGGATCGCGATCGGGCACGAGTGGCGTGACGACATCGATCTCGAGAAGCGGCAGCGGAAACTGCGCCGGCAGCACCCCGACGATCGTGAACGACTCGCTGTTGATCCTCACGCTGCTGCCGACAGCGTCAGGTGAACCCGCCATAGCGACGCTGCCACAAGCGATTACTCAACAGCACGACCCGCGGCGCATCCGCGCGATCGTCGCTGTCGTTCAACAGGCGCCCCGCCGCAGGCATGACACCCAGCACATCGAAGGCGTTGGCAGACATGCGCGCGCCGGTCAGCCGCTCGGTGATGCCGTCGCCGGCAAGGCTCGCGCTCCAGTTTGCGTACGCCGCAAGGCCCGACAACGTTCGCGTCCGGCTGCGGTAGTCCATGAATTCCGGCAGCGTAAATGGCGCGCCTGGGTTGTCCGGACGTACCGAGGCGACCCAGACCAGCCTGTCCGGCGAAGCAAAGGGCAAGGCCCGGACGAGCACCGTGTTGACGACCGAGAACACCGCGGTTGTCGCCCCAACAGCGAGCGCAAGGGTGCAGACGACGGTCAACGCGAAGCCTGGCCGGCGGCATATGGTGACGCAGCGCGATCGCGAGCTCGCTGCCGATATCGCGGAAGTTCATTGGTGTCGAGATTGATCTGATCGCTGCGCTCTCCGTCACGGAGAGTACAGAGGACACGGAACAAGCCTCAACTCGGAGACGCGGAGTAACGGAGACCTGCAGGGGTGGCCCTACGCGGTGCGCCGATGCCGCCGCGCGCGCGCCGAGCGATCGATCGACACGCCCGGCCGGAGAGCCAGTCCTATCCGAATGCCTCTGTTCCTCCGTTTCTCCGAGTTGAAGCTTGTTCCGTGTCCTCCGTACACTCCGTCCAGGCCCTCATCCTATCGAAGGCCGATGCGCCGATTTGCGACAGAAGTCCGCTGATCTGCGCCATTCATGCTCTCGACAGAGGGGTTCCGCTTGCGAACGTCACGCGGCGGCGACATAGTGATTCACGGATGGCTCCCGTGCCCCGGAAGACCGCTCGCCGCATCGTCGTCGTCATCGTGCCGCCGGTCGACGAGCTCGACCTGGTCGGGCCGCTTCAGGTGTTCAACTCGGTCAATCGCCTGGCGGGCCGGACAATCTACGCGATCGACGTCGTCACCAATTCGAATCGTCTGACGGTCGAGGGTGAAGGTGGCGTATTGACGTTCATCGCGCGCCATCATTTCAACAAGGTCAAAGGCGCGTGCGACTCCGTGCTGCTGGTCTGCGGTCTGGGGTCACGATCGGTTCGTGACTCCGGGCTGTCGGCGTGGCTGGTGAAAACGGCTGGCGACGTGCGCCGGCTCGGCGCGGTGTGCGTCGGCTCGTTTCTGCTCGCAGAGGCCGGTCTGCTGAACGGGCGGCGAGCGACCACCCATTGGAAGTTCGGCCGCGAGCTGGCGGGACGCTATCCCGCCGTACGCGTCGAACACGATCCGCTCTGGGTGAAAGACGGGAACATCTACACGTCGGCAGGTATTTCTGCGGGCATCGATCTCGCGCTCGCCTGGGTGGAAGAGGATTGCGGCGCCGGCCTCGCACACGAAGCGGCGCGCGAGCTGGTCCTGTTTCTGCGACGCCCCGGTGGACAGCCCCAACTGAGTGTCTCGCTCGCTTCGCAGGCGTCCGAGATGATGTCGATCCGTGAGCTGCAGATCTGGATTGCCGAGCATCTCGAGGCGCGACTGTCGGTCGAGGACCTCGCCGATCGAATGTCGATGAGCGTACGGAATTTCGAGCGCGTGTTTACCCGGGAAGTCGGCACGACACCGTCACAATACGTCCTGCAGTTGCGCGTCGAATCGGCGCGCCGTCAGCTCGAGCGCACCGACCGCGGTCTCAAGCACGTCGCCTCCGCCGCCGGGTTTGGCAGCGTCGACGTGATGCGGCGCGCGTTCGTCAGGCTGCTTGGGATCACCCCGCGCCGCTATCGCGACCTCGCCGAGCATTCGAGCGGCGATTGACGCCGAGCGAGTGCGGCGGCTTCGGCTACAGTTTCCTGCGGTTGCCGGTCGCGTCAAGCAGACGGGCGTGCAATAGCGATGGACATCACCAGACGAATCGGAAAATCGCAGCCGTCGAGCGGTTCGGATCAGGCCGCTTCGGATCGTCGACTTTGAACCGGTCGGGGACGCTCGTCCACCCGTCGTAGATGCTGCCGCCAATCAGAAAGCGCCCCTCCGCCTTCGGCACGGGTTTGGGCGTGAGCGTCGGTTCGGTGAAGACCAGGCTGTACGCTCGCTTCGGCTCGGTCGCACCCATGCGATCGCTCTGCGGCACGTATTCGGCACGACCATCGCCATCCACGTCTGCCACGACCCAGTCCAGGTTCAGGAGCCGATGGTAGGTGTGATCCGAGATCATGCCGCGAAGCTGGGCGTTGAACTTGTCGACGATCGATTGCGCGTCTGGCACGTTTCGGCTGACGGCAAGGTACAACTGTCGCCGGATCAGCGGTGTCGAACCGATCTCGAGCCGCGTGCGCGCTTCCTCCGCGTAGTTGCGGACGATGTATTGGACGACGAGCTCGTCCATGAGCGTGTAGTCGACTTTGCTGTCGAGGAGGAGCTTCAGGCTGTCTTCCTCTGACTTCGATCGCACGAACGTTGGTCCAGACTGATCGACGGCCTCGCCGTACGAATATCCCTCGACGATCGCAATCCGCTTGCCCTCGAGGCCGGCGAACGACGTCGCCGAGACGTCGCCACCTCGCCGCGCGACGAGGATCAGACGGTTTTCGAGATACGGCTGCGAAAACAGCAGCGTCTTCTCACGCTCGGCATCCTTCCACGCCGCAGCGCTGCCGTCGAACTTGCCGCTGAGCAAGGCCGTGGTGAACTGCGAGGGGTCCACGATTGTGGTGCTGGTCTTGATGCCGACGCGATCGAGGGCGGTCTCGACGAGGTCCAGCGCAAATCGCGGCTGCCCAGGCCCGTTGGTGAACGGTGACCACGCCGTCGACACGAGGAGCAACACAGTGGTCTGCCCCGACACGGCGAGCGAGCCGCCGGCAAGGGACAGCAGAAGGATTGCCGATGTCAGGACACGCATCGTGGAGGAGCGCATGCCTTGATCCTACTCTTACGGCTTCGCGCAGGCGACCATCAGGCGTGATGCGCGACCTCATCGCAGGGCTCACTTCGTCTTTGCGGGCACCGTAGCTGGCGTCGCAGGCTTGTCAGCCATCCGCTCGAAACCGACGAGCTTCCAGCTTCCGCCATCCTGCCGGAAGAACGCACGCACCGGCTGCTTCCACGTCGGGTACGTGCTGCTGTCCGCGGCGATATCGACAGCCACGAAGCCGCTCGACGGCAAACCGTTCGGTGCGGCAATCGTTGTCGTCGCACTCGTCGTTTCGGACAGCGGTTTGGTCGCCCCGGTCGCGTTGTCGAAGAGCATCCACGAGGCGCGGTAGGACACCGGCCCCTGGGCCACGCCGCCGTCGATGGCTGCGTTTCCGAACGTCAGGCCTTTCGCGTCGAGACGCGGGTCGACGATCGGATTCACCTGCGTCAGAAAAACGCTCTTGATCTTTTCGCGCCGCTGGATCAGGACGTCGGCCAGATACTTCTCCGCTTCCGGATTGCTGAACTGTCCGGCGTGGACGGCCGCTCTGATCATGTCGTCGGTAAAGGCGGCGATCCGCCGCGCCGCCCAGAAGGCGTCGTCGTCTCGAAGCTCCATGTATGCAGTCGTCGGTGTCTGCGGCCGCCACGTCCGTGGATCGAAGACCTTGCCCTCGAACTTGCCAACCGATGGGTACTCGACGTAGTCGACGGTCTGCCACGGGCTCAGGCCGAACCCGAGCGTGAAGAAGCGCTTCCGCGATGGCCCTCCCTCGAAGAAGTACTCGTAGCTGAGGTCCCATTCGTGATCGCCGTTGCACATGCCGAAGGTCGAGCCGACGTCCTGCAGGTAATGCTTGACGATCGCCTTGCCGTTCTCCGTGATCAGCGTGTCCATGGTGTTCGCCGCTTTGAGGTCCGTGAGGTTCGTCCACGCGCCGAAGACGCGAAGGGCGCGCAGCTCGCGCCGGTGCTGGTGCGGCACGAGGTCATTGGGATCGTCGGGGCGCGTGCCGGCGTACTGGAAGCCGCCAAGAATCGTGCCCGGCAGCAGGCGGCCAGCAATGACGCGGTAGGTGCCGTCTTCGTTGCGCGCCACCCTCTCGAGGATCGTATCGATGTCATCCTGCGTGAAGGGCGTCCGCTTGCCATTGGGACGGCGAATCGTCGCCTTCGGGTCGATCGTCGCCTTCTTCGGATCGAAGGTCGTCAGGAACGACTCGACCTGGTTGTAGCCGAGCCCCCAGAAAATCCTGGTGGCAATCGCGACGGCGGCGGTTGCCCCTTCCGGGGCCCACGGCGGATCGAACTCGAGGAACCATGTCTCGCCCTTGCCATCCATTGCCGTGAAGCCGGGGTGCGCGCCCGCAGTCTTTTCCCTGATCAGCGTCCACTTCGACGGGTCCGGCGGGGCGCCGGTGATTCCCGCGCGCAGGAGCTCCTCATTGGTGACCGGCCTGCTGCCGACGCGGTTGGTGAACCAGCTCGAGTCCGGCACCTCGTCGATCGTGTTGATGTTCTTCGCGCGCAGACCGCTCGGCTTGTAGCCTGACGTGACGAAGAGGTTGTAGCCCAGCTCGTAAATCTGAGACTGATCGTAGGGCGCCGCCTTCGAGGCGTCCTGCGATTCGGGCTCACGCGCAAGCGGATCGTCCGGGTAGAAGCGCGGACTCTGCATCGCCGCACCGGTCGCGAAATAGCCGATGGCCCCAACGGACAGCGCCACGAGCGTGGCGCGGCGGGCACGGGTCGAAAATGGTGAAGTGAGCATGTCTTTACCTAGAAGGATGCACTCGACGAGAAAATGAACGAGAAACTGTTCTCGCGGCTCCTGGCCAGCTCGACGCGCAAGGGCGTGGTGAAGGGACCGTGGAAGCGAATACCGAAACCGTAATCGTCCTTCAGCCCGTCGAGATCGAGATCCGAGGTTCGCGCCACCACCTTGCCGGCGTCGTAGAAGAACGCCAGGTCAAAGTAGCGGTTGACCATGATGCGCCATTCCGCTTGCAACAGCAGGCTGTTCTGATCGCGGAAACGCCAGCTGGCGTAACCGCGCAGCGACGAGCCGCCGCCGAGTGCCGGCAGCATGAAAAACGGAATCTGCTGACCGTCCTTGTCGAACGCGGTTTGCACCCGGCCGTGGAACGAGAGCACCCACGCCTCGCGCAGAATGGGAAGATGCGCGATCCCTTCGTATTCGGCTAGCTGGAACCCGAACGCGTCGTCGCTGTCGTTGTAGTCGTGCAGCGAGGCCGCGATGTAAGCGCCTCGCCTGGTGTATCCCGGCGACGTGCGCCAGTCGAGCCCCACCGTGCCTTGTGTGTGCAGGTAGGTCACGTCGGCACCGAGACCGGGCAGCGTGTCAGGCGTGTAGACCTCTTCGACCGAGGGAAACGAACCCTTACCGGGCTCCTGCGACCACTGCGAGAACTCGACGCCGCCGCGCAGCAACAGAGTTGTTGCGTGTTGGAAAGATGGTCAGGAGCGCCGACGCGTACGGCTGCTGGAACAGATAGCTCGCGCGGTCGTCCTTGGACGTGTTCGTGCCAATCCCGTAGAAACCGACCTGCGTCGCTTCGCGCCAGCCGCCGAGCACCGACAGGTGACCGCGCCGCTTGAAGATTCGTGGCGCGACGAACTCGGCCTCCACGCGCTTGTAGTTGGAAAACGTGTAGCTGCCGCGCACGTCGATGAAGTTGTAAGCGCTTACGTAATTCAGATGGCCGAGGCCAAGCGTGAAGCCGCCACCCGAATAGGCGCTCTCGAAGAATGGGTGCCACCGCAGATTCCCGCCCTCGAGGATCGTGTCGATCTTGCGTGAAGATCCGCTCCCCCTTGTTGGGAGCGTAGGGTTGCAGGTTCTGAGCCTTGGCCGCCTGTTCCTGGACGATGGCCGCTTCGCGCGTCCCGGGGGCAGGTGCCTGGCCTGGCTCGGCGCCAGCGGCGCTGGCCGCGGACGTCGAGGACGCTTCAGACGGCACGGCCGGCGCCGTTTGCGCGGCCGCAGTCGTCGGCGCGGCGAGCAGCGCGACGACCGGAATTAATCGCAGCATCTTAGAAGTACGCACGTATCCCCACTTTGAAGCACTGAATCAACGATTCAAACCAGTCAGAGAAAGACCTGAAACGATCGGCTACCGTGGCCGCGCTGCAGCTTGGAAGAATACCTCAGAACCCCTCAACGGGTGCTTCACGGATCTTCACCAGATTCCACGGTCATGGTGTTTCACTCGTTCTCCCACAACATGCCGCGGCCGGGCGGCAATGGTTCCATGGTCTAATCCGGTCGGGCACCCTTGCCCCGTTTCCTTGTCGCGCTAGAAGATGACGGTCCGAGTCCTCGTGTCGGCGACGGCGATGCTCCTGGGAGTCATTGGGGTTCTTGCCGCTCAGCCGAGCCATCGATTCCTCCGCAAACCGACTGATGCAGCGATCCGGGTGATGACGTGGAACATCTACCGGGATTCGATCTTTCCGCCGGATGGTGAGGCCGTCGATACGACAGCCGCGAACCGGCCGGCGCAATTCGCACGGATACTAAAGGCTCTCGAGCCGGATGTGTTGTGCCTGCAGCAAGTCAACGTGGGCGCGGCGCGCAGCGCGGCACTTGTCGATGAGATCCTGCCGCTGCCGGATGGCCAGACCTGGCAGGCACACGACAAGGTGGATACCGTCATCGTGTCGCGCTTCAGACTTCGCGCGATCGCTGCTGGACAGGTGGACGGCGAGCGCATCCGCGGTCACTCGATCGCGCTGATCGGCACGCCGGCGACCGATCTCTATCTGATTTGCGCTCACTTCGAGTCGTCGGACGAGAGCGAGGATGTGTTGCTCAGGCGGGAACAGGCGCGGGTGATCGTGAACACGATCCGCGAGGCCAAGGCTGGCAGCGGGCCGATTCCGCTGCGCACGCGCACGCCCTTTGTCGTGATTGGCGACTTCAATGCCATCACCGGCGCAACCCTCTTCGTCGACGCCATCGTCACCGGCAGAGCCGCCTACGAGACCGGCGGGCCCGCCGAGCGACCCGATTGGGACCGCACCGCGCTGACCGATGCCCAGCCGCGGCACAACGGATCAGGAACCGATCGCTACACGTGGCGCAACGATATGGACCGGTTCCCTCCAGGCATCCTCGATCGCATCTTTTACAGCGACAGCGTCCTTCGTAGCGTCAATCAGTTCGTCCTCGATACGACAGTGATGTCATACCGCGAGCTGGTCGACGCCGGCCTGCGGAGCATCGACGTCATGCGCGATCCGCAAGCGGGAATTCACGATCACCTGCCGGTCGTGATCGATTTCGTGCCGCGGCGGCGCTAGGGCATTGGGAACGCGTCGATTCCTGTCAGCTCGCTGGGACCGAATGATGCTCGTGCACGATCGCCCAGTGCCCGTTGGTCTTGCGCAGCCCCATCGTCAAGCGGAACGCGAGCTGGACTCTGTCGCCGCTCTTCTCCGTTCCCGAACACCGCATCAGCGCCGACACGAAGGCCACGTCATGACCCGCTGTCACCTCCATTTGCGTGATGTCGAATACCACCGGATCGTCGGACCAGGAGAAGAACACATCCCAGGTCCTGCGGTAGGCATCGATGCCTAATGCCTGCAGCGGGTGGCGGGACGTCGAACATCACGATATCCGGAGCGTGACGCGCCAGAATCCCCTCGTAGTCCCTCGCGCGAACCGCCCTGGCCCAATCTTCAACAATCCCCCGTATCGTGGAGACATCCGTCGTCGTGCTCGTCGTCATTGATGGTCCTCTCCAACATCGAATTCAGCTGGTGGCGCCGGCCTCTTCCCCATCGTCGTCTGGAGAGCCACGGAGCACTATCAGAATCTATGGATGCGGCGGCACACGTTACTGATGCGTTCCAAACATTCTCTTGACTGCAAGTGCACCTGAAGGCTGGCTGACGGTATAACAGTGGGGGATCAGACAGCAGCCTGCATGCCCGCGAGAATGCGAGCCAGGACATCAGGTACGGAAAGGATCTGACATGCCGACCAAGATGGACGGAGCCGGCAAACGCTGGGTCGAGATGGAGTTCATCGCGCCGGGAACACCCGAAGACGTGTGGGAGGCGATGGCGACCGGCCCTGGCAACGCGGCGTGGTTCATTCGGGCGACGATCGAGGAGCGCGTCGGCGGCGCGATTGCCTTCGACTTCGGGCCCGATATGAAATCAACGGGGGAAGTCACGGCATGGGAGCCACCGCGACGGTTCGGCTACGTGGAGCGCGACTGGAGCAAGGGCGCACCGCCGCTAGCAACCGAGATCATGATCGCTGCTCGAGCTGACGAACGGTCTCTGGTGCGCATGGTCCATTCCCTGTCGTCATCGTCCGACGAGTGGGACGATCAGCTCGAGAGCTTTGAGACTGCCTGGCCGAGCTTTTTCGAGGTGCTGCGCCTCTATCTTTCACGCTTCAAGGGACAGAAGGCCGTGTCGTTCCAGGCATCGGTCAGCGTCGACGGCGACCAGCTCGCGGTCTGGAAACGCCTGACGGACGCGCTCGACCTCAACGGTGCCAATGTCGGCGAGCACAGGACGACGCCGACACAACCGGAAGCGTTGTCCGGCGTCATCGAACATGTCCATCAGGATCAGAAACAACGTGTTCTGATGATGCGGCTCGACGCACCGGCGCCTGGCGCCGCGATCGTCGCAACCTGCGGCGACGGCAACACCGTCAACGGCAGCGTGTGCATCTTCTTCTACGGTGATGATGCAGGAACAATTGCATCGGTGAGCGAGAAGCGATGGCGAGACTGGCTCCGCGATGCGTTGTCCTTCGCCGCGCGCGCTCTCTGAAAGAAATCGTCGAACGCTCAAGGATCGCAACGAACAGGCGACGAGTCTTGGGCAGACGTCAGCGGGACGCCAGAAAATCGAGCACTCGCCGGCCAAGCAACCGAGCAGCGCCCGCGTCGTAGGAGGGCAGGCTGCTGTCTGCGAACAAGTGCTGGTCGCCGGGCCGTGTCGAGGCTGTCGAAGGTGCGGCCGTCGTGCAGGTCCGGCGCGTGCACGACGTGACCCGCATGCCGCAGGTCATCTGCGAAGGCCAGCACCCCCGACGTTCGCCCTTGCGCGTGATGAAATAACAACACTTCAGCCATGCTCGTAAGGGATGATGCCATACGAAAGGCTTCTCAAATGGATCGGGACATCACACTGAGAATCGTGCTCGAGTCACCACCCGCCGGCGTCGACTTCGGGATCCAGAAAGGCCGCGGCTCGATGTACGAAACCATACAAACGCAGCGGTCAACAGGCGGCGACCTGGTGTTCGAGTTCAGTGTCGTTCTGAAGATGGCGACGGCCGGTGGCTCACCCGACTTTGGCGGCCCGATTGTGCAAGGGCCGCGCGGCGAACGGTTCGTCTACGTCGACATCGGCACGCTCGCCGGACAGCGAGACACGCCGTGGAGCCGGCGGTTGAAGGTTCCACTCACCGATTTCCCGGCCGCCCCGATGCGACAGGCTTCAGCCGGGGCAACCGTCGTATTCGAAACGCGTGTGCCAGGAACGGGGAGGGACGGCGGCCCGTCATGCGCCAGCGTCAAGGATTTCGAGGGGTGGACAAGTTCTTGAGGGCGTGCCGAATCGCACCGAGGTGATAGGCCGTGTGCGCCACGATCGCCATGCCGTCGCCGGCCTCCTGATCGCCCCACGTCTCCAGACGTTCGAGCCGCTCGATCAGCGCTCGATATTCCTGTCGAACGTTGCCTTTGAGCTCATCCCATTCACGATCTCCGACCTGTTGCAGCCGCCAACTCGACGGCCAGTCGACCTGCTGTTCCCGTCCCATCGCGTCGTTGTTGATCACGCGGACGTAGTACGACAGATGCGCGCAGTGGGAAGCGATCGTCGGGCCACGTGCACTCGGTGCGCGCGAGGCCGCTTCAGCCGTCACCGTGTCGAGTGTCTGAAACAGGCCGGTGCCCTTCTCCAGGTACATGCTTCCCGAGTCAGACGGCCCCTCGAAGGTCTCTTTGAGGAGGATGAACAGGTTTTTCGTGAAGGCGATGTTCGTGTCCATTTGCCTCTTCACACCCCTGCGTCGCTTGAACGCCCTTCCGAATCAGCAGACTGTAGCGAAGACGAGGACGTGGCCGGTCGACCAGCTAAACGCATCGGTCTCGAACACAGATCGGGCGAACGCGAACGGCAACGAGACCGCCTGTAGCGTCGCGAAACTTGACGAGAAGAGCCGACGATATCATCATCGTGACTGCCGCGATGGGTCGACGCACGCTGAACAGCTCAAGTGTGGGGTGCTGGCACCGGCTACCCTCGTCGCCACGCGGGCGCTGACGCAGATACACCCACCAGCCGGTGCGGTCGGCGGACGAAAGGACTTGACCGTCGGATGGTAACGGGCAGAACAGCCTTGGCCTGTGCGCTCTTCGCCGTGATGGTTCCGGCGCGCACGGCGCACGCCCAGCCCGACACGCAGGTCTGGGCGGAGCTCACCTTCAACTGGGCCAAGAGCCATGCGATTACCTACGGACTCGACGTCGAACCCAAGGTGCTCGTCTCGGCGCCACCCGGCGATCCTGGCTGGTCGACCCTCGACCTCACGCCATCCATCGAGTACAAACGCGGTCAATGGTTCGACGCGCTGGGCGAACTCCTGATCGGCCGGACGCGGCAGACCGATGACCTGAACTCGACAGAGGTGACGCCCCGGATCGGCATGCGGTTCCACCTGCTGTCGAACCTGCGCGATGAGCTCGGCAAGGAAGGGCTCATCAAGGAAAGACGCCCGAAGCACCGGGTCGCCCTGCGCGATCTCGTCCGGGTCGAGTGGCGGAACCTGTATTACTCGACCGACAAGCCCCAATCATCGACGGTGCGACTCCGCAACCGCCTGGAGTTGTCGTACTCGATCACCCGTCCTCGCATCACGGATGACGGGGCGACCTACCTGCTGGCGGACGTCGAGTGGTTCTGGCCGCTCGAGGATCCAGACGAGCGTTACGCCAACAGGCAGCGAATCCGCACCGGTCTCGGCTTCCGGCGCAACTTTGCGTGGCGCTTCGAGGCGCTCTACATCTGGAACCGCTCCCGCAACACCATCGACGAGGGTTTCACCACGTCCGACAACATCATCGACTTCAGGGTGAAACGGGTGTGGTGAGGAAATCCCGCGCCCCGTCTACCGTGCGCGGCCGTAGCGGAGATAGATCGCCGGCAGCAGGAAGAGGTTGAGGACCGTCGACGTCACCAGGCCGCCGATGATGACGACCGCCATCGGATGCTCGATCTCGTGCCCTGAACGATCCCCGCCCGACACAATCGGTACCAGCGCCAGGCTCGTGACGAGTGCCGTCATCAGGATCGGCGCCAGCCGTTCCTCGGCCCCTCGCATGACCAGCTCACGGCCGAAAGGCACATGCTCCTGGTCTTCGAGGTGTCGATAGTGGCTGATCAGCATGATGCCATTGCGCGCGGCGATGCCGAGGACGGTGACGAATCCGACGAGCGATCCCAGCGACAACACGCCCCCAGTGAGGAACACGCTGGCGACGCCACCAATCAACGCAAACGGAATCGTCAAAGCAATGAGCCCAACCATCCGCACCGAACCGAAATCCACGTGCAGGACGAGCAGGATGCTGACGAGCGACACGACGCCCAATGCGAGCAGTCTCCGCTGCGATGCGGCTCGGGCCGCGTACTCACCGAGCACCTCCGGGTGATAGCCGGGGTCGAACGTGACGCCGCGCAAGGCGGACGAGATCTCGCGAGCAACAGTGCCGAGATCGCGGTCGCGCACGTTGCACGTGATGTCGATGCGTCGCGATCCGCCTTCTCTCGTGATCTCGTTCGGCGTGGGCGTCACGCGAACGTCGGCGACCGCCGCGAGCGGCGTGTAACCACCAGCCGGCAACTCGACCGGCATCCGTCGCAGCGCAAACACGTCGCTGCGCACATCCGGCGCGCCCCAGACCACGACGTCGAAGATCTTCTGTGCGTCGAAGACTTCTCCAACCTTGACGCCGCGCAGCATGGTCGCAACTGTGTCGCGGACGACGGCCGGCGTAACGCCAACCTGCTGTGCGCGATCGCGATCGAAGGCCACTTCAACCTGAGGAACCAGCGTCAGTGCCTGAACCTTCACGTCGACCGCGCCGCGCACGCTGCTCATGGCCTTTCCGACTTCGGCCGCCTTGCGCTGCAGCACATCAAGGTCGGAACCGAAGACGCGTACCACAATCGTGGCACTCGCACCGGTCAGGACCTCCTTGATCCGCTCGCGCAGATAGGTCAGCAGGTCCCGCTGCAAACCTGGATACCCATCGACCACCGACTGAATCTTCTCGACCGTCCCGGCATAGTCGACCTCGGGATCCAGACTGATCCACAGCTCCGTGAAATTGATCCCGACAACCTCGTCGGCCACTTCCGCGCGGCCGATGTGGGCGCCGAAGTTGCGAACACCCGGGACGGCACGCAGCTCGTCGCTGGCCCGGAGGGTGATCCGTCGCATCGCGTCGAGCGACGTCCCGGGCTTCTCGACCCAATGCATCAGGAAGTCGTACTCCTTGAAGTGCGGCAGGAACTCTTCACCCAGGAACGGAAAGGCGGCACCGGCGATCGCCAGCGACGCCGCCACGATGCCCAGCGCCCGTCCCGGTGCGGCGACCAGCCCCGGCAGGATCCGTCGATATCGATCCTTGAGCCACGTCACCAGCGGCGCCTCCCGCTCGTGGATCGCCTGGGGCAGAAGCATCAGCGACAGCGCCGGCGTCACGATCAGCGCGACCAGCAGCGACGCCGAGATGGCCAGCACGTACGAGAGCGCCAGTGGACGGAAGAACGAGCCGGCGAGACCCTCGAGGAAGAACACCGGCAGAAATACGAGCACGACGATCACGCTGCCGTAGACCACCGCGCTCCGGACCTCGAGCGAGGCCTCCAGCACCACGTCGAACGCCGGCTTCGGATCGGCTGCGGCTCTGTTGAGCCGCAGGCGCCGGACGATGTTCTCGACGTCGATGATGGCGTCATCGACGACTTCGCCGAGCGCGATGATCAGCCCGGCGATCACCATCGTGTCCAGCGTGCCACCCGACCGGCTGAGGACGAGAGCGGCCGCCAGGAGCGACAGCGGAATCGCGGTCAGGCTGATGACCGCCGTCCGCCAGTCCCACAGGAACAGGGCAAGGACGATGACGACGAGCACGCAGCCCACGAGCAGCGCGCGATTGAGGTTGGCGAGCGACATCTCGATGAAGGTCGCCGGGCGGAAGATGGTGGAGTCGACGTCGACGCCGGCGAGTGCCGGCTTGAGCGCGGCCGAGCGCTCCTCGACGTCGCGCGTCACCTGCAGCGTGTTGCCTTCGGGCTGCTTCTCCACAATCAGGAGCAGGCCCGGTCCGCCGTTGATGACGCCATCGCCGATCGGCGGCGGAGAGCCCTCGACCACGTCAGCGACATCCATCAGCCGACGAACCGCTGGAATCATCGGAGCGGATCCGGCCGCCGGTGTGGGCCGACGCTCCGAGCGCCATCAGGCCGAGATCCGCCGCGGTCTTCACCGGCGACGTGTGCGTCACGGCCATGCGCTGGTTGGGGCCTTCGAGAAACCCGCCCGCGGTGACCGACATGGCGTCGCGCGTCGACGAGACGACGTCCTGCAGCGTCACGCCATTCGCGCGCAGACGATCGGGATCGACGAGGACCTGCAGCTGACGATCGCGTTGTCCCCAGATCGCGACGTTCGCCACGCCGGGAACCGCCATCAGCCGTGGCCGCACGGTCCACCGCGCGAGGGTGGTCAGGTCCATCTGCGAGAGCGAAGACGACGACATGCCGATCTTCATGACGCGGCTGAGAGACGACAGCGGCGACATGATGACCGGCGGATGGGCTGCTGCAGGCAGCGTCGGCGCCACTCGCGCGAGGCGCTCCTGGACGAGTTGCCGCGCGGGAATGCGTTCGGTGCCGTTCTCGAAGATCAGGACGACCGACGACAAGCCAAGCACCGACTTGGAACGGAGCACGTCGAGGCCGGGCACGCCGTTCATCGCCGCCTCGAGCGGCACGCTGATCAGCGCCTCGACGTCGGAGCTGGAGAGTCCCGGTGCTTCGGTCTGGATCTCGACCAGCGGCGGGGCGAACTCGGGAAACACGTCGAACGGGGCGTCGTTCGCGGCCCTGATGCCCACGACCATCAGGATGACCGAGAGCGCCACCACCGGCAGTCGCAGCCGCAGCGAAGCGGCAATCAATGCGCGCATACGCCGACCCGGCTACTTCCCCACACCGAACTCGGTGCCGAAGAGCTCGGCGGCGCCGACCGTGACGACGCGGGTGCCCGCCGAGGGACCTTGCCGCAGGACCGCCGTGTCACCCATCAGGTCGGCTAGGGCGACGCGCTGGCGCACGAACGTGCCGCCATCGCGGGCCTCGTAGACCCACGTGCCACCGAACGCGTCGTACAGCACCGCAGCTCGCGGGACGACCAGGCTCTCCTCTCGGGCGCGCAGGGGCATCCGGACGGTCACGCGTTGTCCGGGATTCAGTGTCCGATCGCGATTGACGATGCTGTAAAAGAGGTCGACGCCAGCGGTCGTCGCATCTGCCGTCGGCGGGGCGGCGACGGGTACTGCAGCCACGCCCCGCACGCTCGAATCCGCGCCCAATGGCACGACTTCGGCCGGCGCTCGTCGATCGACGGTGTCGATGTCGCCCGCGTAGAGCGGGACCCGCAGCCAGACCGTCTCGAGGACAACGAGATCGAAAGTGGTGCGCCGGCACTGACGGTTTGCCCCGGCGTCGCATGCAAGGTGCGGAGTAAAGCGGCATGCGGCGCGGCGAGCGGGATCGCGCCCGATGCGCTCACGTCTCGAGCAGCCAGGGCGAGACGATCCCGTGCCGCCTTCAACGCCGCGTCGGCAACGGCAAGATCCGCTTGGGCTTCTTCGGCGGCCCGTTGACTGCCCGAGCCGTCGCGCGCGAGTTGCCGCGCGCGCTCGGCTCGCTTGGCCGCCATCTCCTGGCGCCCCGCGGCCTCCGCCACGGCACGCTCGGCCTCGATGCGCACATCGCGTTCGGCAGGCGCCAGCGGCACCAGCGTCAAGACGATCTGTCCCTTCTCGACGTGAGAGCCGACCGCCGGCACGCGACTGTCGCCCCTAGCGTTCCCGCGACCGGCGCGGTCACCGTGATCTGCGCCCCTCCAGCGGATACGATCTCTCCGCCGACGCTCCGGGTCCTGGCTATCGTGCGTCTTCCGGCAAGCCGTTTCGATGCCTAGACGCTTCTGTGCCTCACTCGTCAAGGTCATCGTCGTAAGGGCCGCCTCTGGCACGGCGGCCAGACTTTTGCCGCCGGGGTCGCAGACGCCTGTGGCGCGGCGTTGCGGCTACAAGACCCCAGGACGACCGTGGCGACCAGGCACGTAATCTGCTATCGCTCACGATTCACTGCGCTCCTCCGCTTACGGCCTTGCATCCGAGCCCAGCGGCACGCTCGATACGCGCCTGGGCGCGCCGCTCGTCGGCGGCGACCTCCCGCTCGCGTACGCGCGCCTCGATCAGGCGCCGGCTGTTCTCGAGGACGAAGAGGTAGGAGCTCTCGCCCGCGGCGAACGATTCCTCGGCATCGGTGAGGTTGGCTG
>CAWARA010000010.1:0-42761 GCA_963784195.1 uncultured Acidobacteriota bacterium
GCGCGGTGTCCCAGACCTCCGTGCGCCCCGTGAAGCTGCTGTTGCCGCCAACGCCCTCGACCACCATATTGCTTCACGTTGATGGTCGTCTGAAGTTATCGCTCCGATTGTGAGGCCGAGGACCGGGGGGTCGGCGAAGTCAGGCTTGCTCAGGCTCGGGTGGTAGCGCGAAGACGAGAACGCTCGCGTAGCATGAGCGCGACTAGAGGAGTTGGCCGTTAGCGGATTTGAACAAAGGGATGCGATTATTAGGTGGAGAAGACCAGGGGAGACGAGGATGTCGTCTCGCCGCATGTGTCATGTGGTGGCCTCGTCAGCCCTGGTCGATTGCGCTGGTGCCTTGTGAACAGCGACGAGACGAAGAAGAGCCGAAGACGAACAGCAGGTACCGAGCAGGTTCTTTTCGTCGTGACTCCCGTGAAGATACTCGTTGCCCCACGGCGAGTAGAGTGCGCCCGAGATACGGGTATACTCAATGAAAAGAATCGAATCGGCAGGAGGACTAGGCACAACGCCTAAGCACGACTTCGACAGCGATCGCCGGACGCGCTTCGGTCAGAGGACGAGCACCATCAGCGGGTCGCCGGCACTCTTGAACCAGCGTCTGAACGCCACGCCGGGAAGTCCGACCACAGCGACGCTCAGGCCGCAATACAAGAAAAAAAACCCACGCCTTGTTCTGTATGACGATGCGCCCACGAGAACGCCGTGATACCAGAGACCAGAACCGCGACGACAATCAGGCAGAGAAAGACACCGGTCGACCGGGCTGCCATCGATATAGGAGTCGACACCGACAGCGGCGCCGCAGACTCATCCACTGACTGACCGAGCGTGACCCCAGAATCACCAGCCAGACCGTCGGGATCCACGTCGCCGACACTCCGGCCGCACCTTCGACTCGCGCCACAAGAGCGCGAGCATCCCGATCACGCACAAGGAGAGCGCGACTACCGGTGGCATCGTGATTAGTCACAAAGGTTAACTCGATGGTACTTGATCTCCAAAGTCTTGGCGAGAGCGATCGGCCACGATGCGACACCAAGCACCACGTCGACTCGCGGCGCTCCGGTCGACCGCAGCCACTGCTCCAGCACCACCAGGCTGAACAGCACCTTGTGATTATCCGCCAGGCCCGTGCGGTGGTCGTCGAGCAGCTGCTGCACGGCCCGCGGTCGAGATAGCGGTACATCAGCGAGTCGGCGTCCTGAGTGTCGCGTCCATCCCGCCGCTCACGGCGTACTGGAACCACTCGTCCACCACGTTCGCCGCGAATCCGCGTTTCTTCCCGCTGATCACCTCGGCCGGCAGGAAGTCCTGCGCGATGGCCTGTGCATGTATTTCCTCGTGCCCCGGTGGATCTTCAGCGTCGCGTCGAGCCGCACCGCGTACTCCACCACAGTCCGATCAGGTACGGCACCCGCACTTCCAGGCTGTGCGCCATTGACATCTTGTCGCCGTACATCAACAGTTCGTCGGGGAGCGACGACTGGAGTTCGAGCCACTGGAAAGCCGTCAACTCGTCGCCCCGCGCCGCAGCTACTGCAGCTCCCCAGCAATCGAGGATCGTGTCGCCAGGCGCCGGGTCGAGCAGACCGGCTGGAACAGACCGTCAATCACGTCTCCGGGCAGGATCGAAAACACATTCTGATATCGCCGGAGCCGGTCGGGCGAATCGAGCGCGTAGAGGCCGCGCTTCAACGACTCGTTGCGCCGCAGCGTCGCAGCCACCGCCCCCACCACGGCGCGCAGCGGCCGCCGGGATGCGCGCCAAAGTCCCGTAACGAACTCCCAGGTGTCGCTTGTAGCCGCCAAACAACTCGTCGGGCCCCTGGCCGATCAGTGCGACCTTCACATCATGTCGCGCGCGCTCGCAGACGACGAACATCGGGACGATGGACGACGTCGCGACCGGCTCCTCGAGACTGGTCACGACCCTCGACAGCGATTGCTCGAAGTTGTCCCGCGTGATCTCCACCGAGATGTGCTGACTCGAAAAGTGTTCGGCGATCCGCTGCGCGTCCTCGAGCTCGTCATCCTTGAAGGTCGAGCCGTACCCGACGCTGTAAGTGTGCCAGGACGATCCCACTTCGCTCATCAGCGCCAGCAGCAACGACGAGTCGATGCCGCCGCTGAGAAGGAGTCCGACCGGCACGTCGCCGATCAGATGACGCTTCAGGGCCGCGCGTACAACGCGAGCAGCTCGTCCTTCGCCTCGCCGAGCCGTTTCGGCGGGTCGAACGGCGTCGGCCGGAATCGATACCAGCGCGTGACCTGCGCCTCGCCGTTCTCGACAATCAACATCGTGCCGGCGGCGAGCTTCCGGATGCCGTCGAAAAGCGTGAGTGGTGACGGCGTATAGCGGTAGCGCAGAAACAGATTCAGCGCCAGCGGATCGATGTCGGCCGCCCCGCCCGCCGCGTGCACCAGGGCCCTGATCTCTGAAGCGAAGAACACCGACCCGCCATCGGTCCGGTAATAGACCGGCTTGATGCCCATGGCATCGCGCGCGACGATCAGCCGGCGTTTTCGCGCATCCCAGAGCGCGAGCCCGAACATGCCGTTGAGACGGTTCAGGAAGTCGTCGCCCCACTCCTTGTAAGCGTAGATGAGGACCTCGGTATCGGAGCGGGTGCGGAAGACGTGCCCCTTGGCTTCTAGCTCGGCGCGAAGTTCCTGGAAGTTGTAGATTTCGCCGTTGAAGATGATCCAGACCGACTCCTCCGGATCGCTCATCGGCTGGTGACCGCCAGAAAGGTCGATGATCGACAGGCGCCGGAAGCCAAGCCCCAGCGGGCCGCGAACGTAGAAGCCCTCGTCGTCGGGCCCACGATGGGCGAGCGTGCGCGTCGCCTCCCTAATCTCCTGCTGGACGATCGGCCTGTCAGTCCGGAAATTGTACTGGCCGTAAATGCCGCACATGGTTGTTGTAGGGTCCTACAGACGTTCTCGGAGAAGCGCGCAGGTTCTGCGAGGGCGACTCTCGATGGGAGGAGCGCTCGCGGTCACGAACTCCCGGTTGAAGAGCCGGCCGTAGGCCTTCAGCAGATTTCGAGAGGTGATCGCCCAGCTCAGCTCCTCGCGAATCCGGCGCCGGCCAATCGCACCCATCCTCTCACGGCGGTCGGGGTCATCCATCAGCTCGGCAACGGCGCTCGCGAACGCCGCCTCGTCATTCGGTGGGACGTACACGGCTGCATCGTCGGCGGACGTTCTCGTCTCCTTCAGGTCGAACGACACGATCGGCTTTCCGAGGGCCATGTACTCCATGACCTTGATCCACGTCGACACGTCGTTCAGCGGGCTCGAGGGGTTGGGATCGAGGCCGATGTCCGCCGTCGAGAGGTACCGCATCATGTCCTCGTCGGGAATGAAGCCCGTGAAGAGGACGTGCTTCCCGAGATCCAGTTTCTTCGACAGCGCTTTCAGCTCGTCGAGCGAATCCCCGTCGCCGATGAGGACGCAGTAGAAATCGTGGCGATTCACGATCTGTCGAAGCTGATGCAGGGCCCTCAGCAGGTAGTCCACGCCGTCCTGCGGGTTCATCGCACCGACGTAGCCGAGAATGGTCTTCCCGCTGTTGCGCAGCTCCTCGTCGGGCTCGATGAGCCGCACACGCGACAGGTCAGGGCCGTTGCGAACGATGAACACGCGCTCCGGCGCGGCGCCGTGACGCGCGATGTCGATCTCGCGATAGCTCGCGTTGGTGACGATCAGTACGTCCGAGAGCCGGACCGAGCACCTTTCGAGAACGTTGAGAATCTTCGGGATCAGCCCGCCGGCCGTCTTGTAACGCGAGGCGTACAGCTCCGGCGACAGATCGTGGTGATCGAAGACGAACTTCCGGCCGAACAGCTTGTGGACGGCACCGACCAGAAAGAGCATGTCCGGAGGGTTGTGCGCGTGAAGAACGTCGAAGCCCTCCTTCAGCCCGATGTACATGCTGATGCAGCAGGCACGCCCCAGTGAAGTATCCGTACTCGATCAGGTAGCCCGCGACGGTCTGCAGCTTCCGAACGAGCTTGCGCAACGGTGACTCGCCGACCTGCGGCAGCTTCTTGAATACCGTCAGCCGGGGGATGCGGTACACACTGACGCCGTCGAGGTCTTCGCGGGCCGGTTGCCCGGCGCCGCGGAGCGCGATCACACTGACTTTGATGCCGTTGTTCTTGAGCGTATACGCTTCGTTGCGGACGCGGGTGTCCGCAGGAAACGTATTCTCAACGAGCATCAGAACTCTACCAGCATATTCCTTCATAACGCTGCCCGTTCTGAGCGTGTCCCTGAGGCATCGCTCGAACCAAATCGATGACGTGTTTTCCATTGCCTGCATTCAGCAGCCAGTTCTCGACGGCCGGTGAGCGCTTGGCGACGACGACCACGTCGGAATCGGCGACGGCTTCGTCGAGCGACGAACACATCAGCCGTGAGATGTGCGGAATCGTCTGATCGATGTACGCACGGTTCGAACCGTACACGCGAGCCAGCGACACGTCTTCGTCGAAGATCGCGACCTCGTGTCCCTTGCCGATGAGCATCTCGATCAGCTCGGCGATAGGGCTCTCACGCAGATCGTCGGTGCCAGGCTTGAAGCTGAGACCGACCATCGCAATCTTCTTCTTCCCGGTCTTCTTGATCAGGCGGTACGCCTCTTCGATCTGATGCGTGTTGCTCGTCAGGATCGAACGCAGCACGGGCGGCTCGAGGTCCAGCTCCTTTGCCTTGTAGAGGAGCGCCCGCAGATCCTTGGGCAGGCACGAGCCGCCGAAGGCGAAGCCCGGCTGCAGGTAAGCACGCGAGATGTTCAGCTTCTGGTCCTGGCAGAAGACGTCGAGCACCGTCGTGCCATCGACGCCCAGCCGCTTGCAGAGCAGGCCCATCTCGTTGGCGAACGTAATCTTCAGCGCATGGAACGCATTGCCGGCGTACTTGACCATTTCGGCAACAGCGAGCGGCGTGCGAATCATCGGCGCCGGAAGGCCCGCGTACAACTGAGCGATCACGTCGCCGCTTCGCTGGTCCAGCTCGCCGATGACAGTGAACGGCGGGCAGTGATAGTCGCGAATCGACGATCCCTCGCGCAGGAACTCCGGGTTCATGCATACGCCGAAATCGCGGCCGGCTTTCTTGCCCGACGTCTGCTCGAGCACGGGGATGACCAGCGACTCGGTCGTGCCGGGTAACACCGTGCTCCTGATGCAGACGACGTGGTAGGTGCTTCGGGAGGCGATGAACGCTCCGATCTGCTGAACGGCCCGGCGGACGTAGTCGAGGCAGAGGCTGCCGTTCTCGTTGCTGGGAGTTCCGACGCAGACGATCGACAGATCGGAATCCTGAAGCTCGCCCGATGTGGCGCGGAGCTTACCGGAACGAACGACATCCGCGATCAGCTCCGGCAGCCCCGGTTCGAGCACCGGGCTGAGTCCGGCATTGATGTTCGCGACCTTCTTCTCGTCGACGTCGACACCGAGCACGTCGTGGCCGGCATCCGCCAGACAAGCGGCTGACACCGACCCGACGTAACCCAGACCGAAAATACTTATCTTCACTATTCAGCGCCCCGTCTTGTATTGAACGTTCGATTGGTTCGAAGACATCACAGTCAGCGGCTTGCGACTTGACCACCGTAGCCTTGGCGAAGGTGGTCGCCAACGAAGGCCGCGACTTCCTGTACCACGCGCTGCTGCTGCTCGAGCGTCAGCCCGGGGAACATCGGCAGCGAGAGAATCTGCTTCGCAACCTGCTCGGTCACAGGAAGGCTGACCTTGTCGAATCCGCGCTCGCGATAGCACTGCTGCAGGTGCACGGGGACCGGATAGTGCAGACCGGTGTCGATGCCCTTGGCCTTCAGATGCTTCGCGAGGCCGTCGCGGTCGTTCACCTTGATTACGTAAAGGTGGTACGCCGCACGGCTCCACTCGGGTTCCACCGGCACAACCGATCCGAGCATCGCGCGCCCGAACAGGTCCGCGTAACGGCGCGCCGCTTCGCGGCGCTGCGTGTTCCAGGCGTCGAGGTGACGCAGCTTGATCCGCAGGAACGCCGCCTGGATCGAATCGAGCCGGCCGTTGTATCCCTCGAGGTCGTGGTAATACTTCTGCGACTGGCCGTGCTCGCGGAGCATCCGCACGGTCTTGGCGATCTCCGGGTCGTTGGTCGTGACCGCACCGGCTTCACCGCACGCTCCGAGGTTCTTGCCCGGATAGAAGCTGAACGCTGCCACCTTGCCGAAACTGCCGGCGCGGCGCCACCCGCCGTCCTCGGCTTCGTACTCGGCGCCCTGCGCCTGGCAGGCATCCTCGACCACCATCAACCCGTACTCGCGCGCCAGGCCCATGATGGCGTCCATGTCCGCCATCTGTCCGTAGAGGTGGACCGGTAGCACCGCCTTGATTGGCCGGCCGCTGCGCTGGCCGAGCGGCAAGCCCGTCGCCGGATCCTTGCGGCACGCGCCGAGATAGTCGGCGAGCGCCATCGAGCTCATGTTGAACGTCCGCTCGTCGACGTCGACGAACTCCGCCTCGGCGCCGCACTGGCTGATCGCTTCGACCGTGGCCAGAAACGTGTGCGCCACCGTCAGCACCGCGTCACCAGAGCCGACACCGGCAGCCATCAGGGCAAAGCGCAGGGCGTCGGTGCCGTTGCTCACGCCCACGCAATGGGTCGATCCGCAGAAATCGGCAAACTCGCGCTCGAAGTTCTCGACTTCGGGGCCGCCGATGAATCGGGCCGATCGGAGCGCTTCCCTGAATGCCTCGACGAACTCGTGCTCGAGCTCGCGATGCGGGGTGACCAGGTCCAGGAACGGGATGTGGTTCGTCGTCATGGTGTCCTTTTGGTTATGGGGAGTCTGAAACGGCGATGGGCGATGGGCGATGGGCGATGGGCGATCCATTACCCTTTGCCCATTGCCCTTTGCCATTACCTTGCCCATCGCCCAGGTGGCCCACCGCCCAAGCAGCCGCCTTCCTTCGGCGGCGCGGAGCGCCATCAGCACGATGGCCAGAAGTCCCAGGGCGAGCAGAAAGAACGCGATGCCGCCTTCACGGTGGAGCTGACCGGTCAGATAGCCGGGATCCACGTGAATCGAGAGCAGCGTGAGCGCCACGATCCGGATGCCGTTCTTGATCACGGTGACCGGGATGATCGCCAGCGCCAGCGCCAGCTTCGTCCAGCCGCGTGTCAGGAACTGATAGCCGGCGAGCAGACCGGTCAGCGTCAGCGCGATGGTCGACCGGATGCCGCTGCACTCGTCGGCAATCTCAATCGCCAGGTTCGGCAGCGTGAAGACGAACCCTTCGCGGGATACCGGCGTCCCGGTCAGGGCGAACAGTCCCGCGACCACTTCGGTCGAACCGACCTTCAGCACCCTGGTCAGGCCGTCGAGCACGACGCTCGGGAGCGGGACCGTGAAGATCAGAAAGAACAACGGGAACAGCGCAACCCTGGCGGCCGCCTGGCCGAAGAACATCAGGAAGCCGGCAATCCAGTACGCCACGATGGCAGCAACCCACGGCGCGAGCTGATCCTCGGGCCGTGCGGCCGTTTGCAGCGCAAGGCCGGCGAACGACAGGGCGACGCCGCATGCGACGGCGGCGAGGCCCGCGGGCCATCCCCAGCTCACCTTCGAAAAGATCTCGTCCTTGCGCTGGTACACGAGCACCAGCGTGACGAGCGGAATCAGAACCACGTGCGAGGCCGAGGCATTCGCCTGCGAGTATTCATAGAGGCCGCTGAGGGCCCGCGCGTGAATCAGCGCGACTGCCGCGCAGTACGCAACGAACGCCGCCGTGCGGGTGCTGAGCGTCATCCGACCGCTCCGCGTCATCTGATCGCTCCCCTGGGCGGTTCGACGCGATACACGACGCGATTCCCTTCCAGGCGCGCGTACGCGAGCCTCGCGCGATGGCTGTCCGGCCCTTCGATCCGCCAGGATCGCCCGTGTGGTACGACCGCCATCTGATGACGGCTGCGCCACCATCGGTCGACCTCGGCCGGGAGCGCCATCCAGATGTTCCGCTCGTCCCGAAGGCGCGTCAGGTAGGACAGCAGATCGGCATAGACCGCCAGCGCCCGCTCCTCGATCAGGTAGTCAGGATGCGTGAGCACGGTGATCAGGCCGTTGCGCGAGGTGATCTGCTCGGCCTGTTGCTGCCACAGCCCGATCGTGTAATCGCCGAGAATGTGGAACAGCGAATAGTCCTGGACGGTGGTCAGCGGCAGCTCCACCATCTTGCCGAGGAAGTACGGCATGACGGTGCAGCAACCGCCACGCTGCGGTTCGAGGTGCGCGGCGTTGGGCACCGACATGTCGTACGAGAAGCCCAGCGCGTCGAACCAGTCCAGCTGCCGGTACATCGAGCCCGAGCGGAACCCGCGCGATCCGAGCCGCTCCGCGTGCGCGTTGATGCGCTGTGCGCGCTCGAGGAACTGTTCCCGGCTGGCGAACAGGTGCCCGTCGTGATTGAGGTCGTGCACGTTGACCTCGAACCCCTGTTCACGGATGCGGCCGACCATCTCGTCAGTCAGGGCGCGGCGTCCCTCGGGCACGACCTGGAATGACGATTTGATCCCGAACGAGTCGTCGATCGTCATCAGCGCGTCGCAGAAATCACCGCCGGGAGCGCCCTCGACGTCGTGCGTCACGATCATCGCGCTCGACGCGCCGTTCGGCCAGAACCAGACGAACGGAATCTCTCCGCCCGAGGCTCTTCAGCACCATCGCCATCACCGACTCCATCAACGTCTCGACGGTGACGTCGACAGGCCAGGCGGGGAACAGAATCCGGCGCCAGTCGGCCAGCGGGATCCGCTGGATGTGACGGCGGACGCCAACCGGCAGGACCGGCCGGACGAAGTAATAGAACTGCCGCAGCGTCCCCGAACCCGTCATCCATTCGAGGTACGGTTCCTGCGGATAGCGTTCCTCGCGCAGGTTGCGAAGCACCTCGGCGAGGTCGAACGGCAGGCTCACGCCTTCAGGCCCGCAGGTCGCCGACGTCGACAGATCCGTGAGGCCATCGGTGGCCCGGCGGACCGGATCGCTCCCCGGCCGGCGTCCGTAGCAAATCGCGCCTCCGAACCTGAAGTACCCAGCCTCCTCGGACAGTGCGGTCGACGGACGGATGGCGGCAAACGGCGCGGGACAACAGAAGTAGTCCCTGAACGCGGTTTGTGATGTCACGTCGAGGAGACCGTCAGAAGCGGCCAGGGCAGTCCGCGGCGCTTCATCGAGTACTCGCATGGGCTTCCGATGGGGGTTAGACAAAGAGAAATCAGTGCAGGAGTGCTGAGTGCACGGGCCGTGGGTGCAGGTGCTTTCCGTGCTGACTCGGCCGCCGAGGAGCCGATTACCGCTTAAAAGCTGGAATGCACCGGCCCCTTACAGGTTGACGATGCGGCCGCGGTCCATCAGCGAACGGTCGGCAGCATCCAGCAACCGAACGATCCGCAGTCCGGCCTCGCCGTCGTTGACCGGCGAGCGGCCGGCGTTGATGCAGTCGAGGAAATACTCCAGCTCGACCTTCAGCGCTTCCGTCTGGTCGCACCTGGGCGCCCACACGTCGCCCGACCGATAGCTGACGAGGAGGTCGTAGACGCCTTCACCGCTGGTGATGTTCACGCCGCGGTCGTAGACCTTGATCTTCTCGTCGGCCTCGAGGTCGTTCCACACGAGCATCTTGTCTTTTCCGCCGATGAGCGTCGTCCGCACCTTCACCGGCGAGAGCCAGTTGACGTTCACGTGCGCGATGATGTTGCGTGGAAAGTAGACCGTGATGAACGCCATGTCCGCATGGCCGTTCAGATGGCTGCCGCCGGTCGCCACGACCGCTTCCGGCCGCTCGCCGATGACGTGGTCCATGATCGACAGATCGTGGGGCGCCAGATCCCACACCACGCTGACGTCATGCTGGAAGAGCCCGAGGTTCACGCGGGTCGAGTCGAAGTAGTACAGCGGTCCGAGGGTGCCGCTGTCGATGATCTCGCGAATCTTCCGGACCGCGCCGCTGAAGAGGAAGGTGTGGTCCACCATGATCTTCAGGTTCTTGCGCGCCGCCAGCTCGATGAGCTCTTCGGCCTGCTTCGGCGTCGAGGTGAAGGGCTTCTCCACGAAGACGTGTTTACCGTTCTCGAGCGCGGCCTTGGTCAGCTCGTAGTGGGTCCAGACCGGGGTCACGACCGCCACGACGTCGATGGTCGTGGACTTGAGGACTTCGGCGAAATCGGTCGTCAGGCTCAAGCCGGGATACGTCCGGCTGGCGCGCTTCAGGGCGGCAGGGTTCTTATCGCACACGGCGACGACGTGCGCGTTGTCGAGACCGTGAAAATTGCGAACGATGTTGGGGCCCCAATACCCGTATCCAATCACGCCGACACGAATCGGGCCGGCGCCAGCAGGCCTGGCGTCAGGATTCGCGCGTGCGTAGTCGCTCGCCGTTACGCTGCTCTCAACGTTGGACATCCACGCTCCCAGGGAAAATGTGTGTTTGCTGTCTGCTGGGGTTCGGTGCCGAGAAAGCTCAGCACGCCCCCCGGCCGGTGACCACCGCACGGGGGGTCGCCAGAAGGATCTTCAGGTCGGTCCACAAGCTGCGCGAGCGGACATACCGGAGATCGAGGCGCACCATCTCGTCGAAGGTCGTCCGGCTGCGGCCGGCAACCTGCCAGAGACCGGTGACACCCGGCTTGGCTTCGAGCACTCGGCGCCAATGCCATGACCGATACTGCTCGACTTCGTACTGCAGCGGCGGTCGTGGGCCCACGAGCGACATGTCGCCCGTCAGCACATTCCAGAACTGGGGGAGCTCATCGAGGCTGGTCTTACGGAGAAAACGTCCAATTCGAGTAACCCGAGGATCGTCGGTAATCTTGAACACCTGGCTGCCACCGGGCTGTTGCGACTGGCTGCCCGACTTGATGAAGTCGGTCACGAATTTCTGGTGCACCGAGTGCTCGGCGTTGGCCTTCATCGTGCGGAACTTCAGCATCGTGAACGGCCTGGCCGACTGTCCGATACGCCGCTGCCGGAACAGCACGGGACCAGGCGAGGTCAGCTTGACCAGCGCGGCAATCACGAGCAGCAGCGGAAGCAGCAGCGCCAGCATGGCGGCGCTCAGCGTCACGTCGAGTGCGCGCTTGAACGCATCGCAGACCGGTCGCGGCCGCTCGAAGCGCAGTTCCGCAGGCATCGTGTGCACGTCGGTCACGCCGTCTGCCGAGGCCACGGGGCCCGCATGGACGAACAACCGGATGGAGATGCCGGCCAGCGTGTCGTCATCGAGACGGCTGGCAAATTCGCGCCGCACGCGCGACTCGACGTCGCGGGCAGCTTCCCTGGAGAGCGACTGCACCGGAGCGAGGATGGCGCCGATCACGACCGGGCGCTCCACCCACCCGAGCACGTCCGACTCGCGCATGGTCACGCCGAGCGCATCGATCACGGTGTTCACGACCGCCGGACGTTCCGCGGCCGCCGGCTTCAATTCGATCAGCAGGACCGCAAAGACCTCGTCGAAGCGATCCGCGCGGCGCCGTTCGCGCTCGAGCACGCCGCCGAACAACTCTTCGGTGATGATCTGACGGCCGGCCTGGACGTCGTGCTGCGCATGCGCCTGACGCTGGGCTCGCGTGGGAGCCGCGGCGACCCGGTGTTTCGGACGCAGTCCGGCAAGCACCCCGCCCGAGGACCAGTCGAACAACCCGTGCGACGTCCATCCGCGGCCGGGCTCCATCGCGAACTCGGCTCCCTGCGCCCTCAAGGTCGTCGAAAACGCCGTGATCCATCGTCCGCGCACGATCTGACGGCCCCGGACGGGCCGGCCGCTGGTCACTGGCGTCATGCCCGCACCCTCGGCCGCAGCTGAAGCACCCGCACCTGCATCCGCGACGCGATCTGCGCGGGCAGGCGCTCGGACAGCGCAGACACGCAGCGCTGGCCAATGCGGTGGGACGCTTCCCGCTCAGGGGTCGCCGCGCCGTGGCTCAACACGGCTCCGACGACGCGCTCTTCGCGATACCAGCCCATGAAGTCAACCTCACGCACACAGACGCACAGCGCACCGAAGACATCGGTCGCGACGTGCGGGGCGATCTGGTTGGTGACGTTCGGCATGGACGGCTGCTTTCGCAGATTCACGAGCATGAGCAGAAACGATCGGTTGAAGCGCTCAGCGCGCTTTCTTTCGAGGGCCAGGAAATACCGGAAGGCCTCCTCGTTATACGCTTCAAACATCTGGCCAGCCGGTCCTTCGATCAACGTCGCACCTAACCGCGACTCCGGGTCTTGCCAGCCGACGCGACGCTGGTCCACTCTGGCCACCTAACGCAATGTCCAACGCCGACCGACTGCAAACAGATCGCCATGTGATCCGGGGCTGCAATCGCGCTCGAACGGGATATCAAAACTCAGCATTTTCAACAATTTAGCGTGTGTATATCACTGCAGTAACGGAACCGTTGCGCGCACACGCGCACATCAGTCGCGGCAATCGAGATGAAAAGTCGGCGAGGAATCGGACTTCATAAAACTGAGATCGCTAATCCGCGTTCCGGCAGTCTTTTGAACCCGTGTCCGCACGGCCATTTGGGCGTAGCTTCGCCCTCTCAGTTACAGTGCGTCCTCCGGCCTCGGAAGCCACCCGGATCTGCGGCCACGCTGGAACGTGGGGAGTCCCACGCTCTGCAGCAAGTTCCTCGGCCCGCGGTAGCCGCCGCAAGTTGCTGCGTCCGCCGCGTGGGTGTTGCAGTTCCCAAAAAATGGACGTCCCGGCCAGATTTATTTCCGGGCCTGCCCACACGTTTCGTCAGCCCCCCGGCTCCGCGTAGGCGTAGTACGAGTCGTAGTACGCCGTCGCCGGGATGTTCCGCCCTTCGACGCGATTGAGCACGGTGCCCACCACGCAATCCGGGCCCAGTTCTGAAACCGCCCGCTGCACCAGGGAGTACGGCGTCGCCCCGGCGGCAATCACGAACAGCACCGCACCGGTGACGTTGGCCAGCAGCTGCGCGTCCGGCATGAAGCCCACCGGCGCCGCGTCCAGCAACACCCAATCAAAGTCCTGGTTGAATTGTTCGAGCAGCGCGCGCATGCGGTCCGACGTCAATGCCGCCATCGGGCTGGCGTCAGGACGCCCGGCCGGCAGCAGACTCAGGTTCGCCGACAGACGCAGGAGCGGTACGTCCGCCCGCTCCGATCGCAGGACTTCGGCCAGGCCCGTCGTATTCGGAATCCTGAACAGGTCGTGCACCGTCGGACGACGAAGGTCGGCGTCGATCAGCAGCACGCGGCGCTTGTAGGACTCGCTCAACGTCAGTGCGAGGTTGGTGACCGTCAGGGTCTTCCCCTCGTTCGGCACCGAGCTGGTGACCATCATCGTTTTCAGTCCGCGATCGACCTGCAGCCCGTGCACGGCGCCAGCCAGCCGCCGATACTGCTCGACGCAAATCGGCGGCGCGCCCTTGCTGATCACGAGCTTGACGTCCGGCTTCATCTGCACCGGGCCGGCGGGCGTCGTCTCCCGGCCGGTTCTCGGCGCGACGGCTTCCTGGACCGGCCGCGGATCACGGGTTTCCACGTGCGGCTCGATAGGCGACAGCTCGTGCAACTCGTCGGGAGCTCCCGCCTCGCGCGGATAATGTTCGAGAATCGAATGCACGTCGGCCGGTACCGGTCCGGTCGGACCAGATTTCTGAGGCGCCGCTCCACCTCCCGCCCGTCGCTTCAACGCTTCGTCAATTCGGCTCATTGATTCCTAATCGGGATCCCCTATGGGCTCCCCTTTTGGCCTCTCTCTTTGGTTACCGCCGGCGTCCGCCAAACAGCTTGAACCGCGACAGCGGCGTCACGTTCGCACCGGACTGCGGCTCGTCGACCGGTTGCGCCTCGTTGAGCGGCATCGGCGGACCGGCCTGCGCGTCGTAGCTGCTGTTCCACCCCTTCCGCCCAGGCTGCCCGTACAGCGCGCCGTCGCCCTGCCCGTTGCCGTGCAGGTGGAAGTCGCGCGAGACCTCGAGCAGGATCTCGCGGTCGACCGGCTGGCGGCCGAGGGCGAACCCGCTGACCAGCGCGTTGTCGCACATCACGCTGATCGTGCGCGGGATCCCGCGCGAGTGCTCGTGAATCACCATGACCGCCTGACGCGTGAACAGCCGGGCGACGACGCCGCCGGCCGTTCGAATGCGGCTGGCGATGTACTCCGCCGTTTCCGACAGCGAGAACGGCGTAATCTCGCAACGAAGCGCCACGCGCTGTTTCAGCTGGCGCAGGTTGATGTCTTCGAGGCGCGCGGCCAGCTCCGGCTGTCCCACGAGCACCAGCGGCAACAGCTTCTCCGTCGTGGTCTCGATGTTCGCCAGGAGTCGAATCTCTTCGAGCAGCTCGGTGCTGAGGCTCTGCGCTTCGTCGACCACCAGCGCGCTGCTCTCGCCGTTGGCGCGCCGCGCATGCAGCACGCGTTCGAGCTCACCGAGCATCGCCGCCTTCGATCGCGACGCGTCGGCGCTCAGGCCGAAGTTCCGCGCGAGGATCTCGACGAACTCCGACCGCGTCAGCGCCGGGTTATTCAGATACACGCAACGCACGTGCTTGCATTGCTCGGACTCGAGGGCCGTATTCAGCAGCGTCGTCTTCCCGGTCCCGGCCTCGCCAATCAACAGCGTGACCGCCTTGGCAGACGAGAGGCCGTACTGCAGGTTGCTCAGCGCCTCCTGGTGCCGCGGGGTCATGTAGAGGTATTTGGGATTCGGCGTGAGCTCGAACGGCAACTCGCGCAGCCCGTAAAAGACTTGATACATCGTGTGACGCTCGACCTTCGATGCCTACCGGGTCCAGGTGGCCAGGGCGGCCGCACAGGCGACCACCAGGAAGAAGGCCGAAAGTCCCAGAGCCGACCTCCATTTCTTGTTCTTGCGCGGATGACGCGAATCCGCGTTCGGTCCCATGACTGGCACCAGCGCCAGGACCGGAAGCGACAGCACCCGCATGACGTCCTCTTCGGTCTTGAAGCTGGTGTCGCGATATTCGAGGGCGCCGACGACCATCAGCCCGAGGACCAGCCCGCCGAGCGACGCGCCAATCGCCATGGTCAGCCTCGTCGCCTCATTCGAGGGGCGCTCGGCAGCGACGCGGGGTCGAGGATCCTGAACTGCTCGCCGATCTGGCCGCGCTCGAGATTCGCCGCGAGCTTCGAATCCTCTTTCTTCGACAGCAGCGACGTGTAGGCCTCCTTCATCGTCTCGTAGTCGCGAGTCAGCTCCACGAGCTCCGACTCGCGCTCGGGCACGACGTCGATCTTCCCCTGGTATTCGATGATGCGCGCCCGCAGACCGGCCGCCTCGATGTTCGCTGCCGACGTCTGACGGTCGATGTCGCCGATCTGATCTTTGAGATCGCGAATGCTGCGCTGGCGCGCAAGCTCGACGGGCGAGGCATTTTTCGGGTTCAACTTCGCCTGCTTCGCCTCTTCGTCGGCCTGCACCTGAAGATCCTTGATGAGCCGTTCAGCGCTCTTGATGTCGGGGTGCTCCGGCGTGTAGCGCTGCCTCAGGATTTCGAGCTGCGTCTTCGCCGCGTCCAGCTGCTGCGCGGCTGACAGCTTCTGGTTCGGATCGGCCGCGCACGTTGGGCAGAGGCGTCGTCGCCGGCAGCGATTCGACGTCAGCCAGCTGACGCTCGAGCATCAAGCGCCGCTCGCGTCCGTGGCTGATCGCGCCGTTGACCTCCTTCAGCTGGATCTGCAGGTTCGTTATCGCCTGCATGTTGGAGTTGACCTGTTCGGGCAGCGTGCCCGAGTGGCGGCTCCGGTACTGCTCGAGCTTCTCTTCCTGAACTTTCAGCCGGCGCCTCGTGTCCTCGAGCTGACTCTCGAGGAACAGGCTCGTGTTCTCGGCCAGGCTCTCGCGGTCGCGGAGGTTCTCCTCGATATACAGCGACGCCAGCCGCTCGGTGACCTTGCGCGCCGTCTGCGGATCGTTGCTGACGAACCCGACTTTGAAGGTCTGCAGGCCAGGAGCGGGCGGCTCGAGCTTGATGTCGTCGCGCATCTGCTCGACGACGTCCTGCATGATGCCGGTCGCACGGGCGTCACGGTACAGATCGAAGTCGGTGATGACGCGCTCGAGCCGCGATCGGCTGAGGATCTGGTCGTTGATCGATGTGAGGCGATCTTCAACCGTACCGGTCACCGTCGGCTTCACGTAGCTGTCCGGCACCCGCTGCGGGACGACCATGATCAGCGTCTCCGACTTATACAGCTCGGGGATACGCTGGTACATCATGTATCCGGCGGCGCTGCCGATCACGAACGGCAGCAGAACGATCCACCACCGCTTCAGCAGAATCTGGGTGATTTCGTCGAACGAGTAGCTTTTTCCTGGCAGCACGACGTCGTTACCTTCTGAAAGCGGGCACCCAGACGCTGAGTCCGGCCCGGATACCATTTCGCTCCAGCCCTTGCGGCACGCCAACAGGGAGCGGCGTGTTGTCGCCGAAGCGGTAGTAGTAATAGATGTATTCGACCGTGGCGGCGATCGTCTTGGTCAGCCCGTAGCGGACCATCGCCTGTCCGGTGTACGTGTCGAATGGAAATCTCTCTTCCAACAACGCCGAATCGCCGTTCGAGTAGCCGAACGACGTCGAGAGCTCCATCCTGTCCGTGAAGGTGCCGGAGAGCCCGACCGACAAGCCGTCGGAGACGACGGGCTGTCCGAAGCCCGGCACGAAGTCGACACCGCGGCGGTAATTGCCGCTCGCGGCCCACGAGCGGCCGAACTGATACGCCGGCGTTGACCGACCCTGAAAACAGGCTCTGGGTAGCTCTCGCCGCTCCGGTCGGCGTCATGACCTGCACCCTCGAGCCGGTGACGTCGCCACACGGAATCCAAAGAACGCCGACCGCGTCGACGGAGAGCGCGCGCTTGTAGTCGAGGCCTCCCTCGACACCGTGCTCGCTCGTCGGCGCGCCGGTGCTGTTGGCGTAATCACCCTGACGATAGAAATAGCCGGCGACCAGCGCGAGTCGGCGGTTGAAATTCCGCGTAAAGTCTGTGCGAACCAGATACGACTGCAGGTCGTCGTAGATGACCTGGCCGGGCGCAGGCTGGTCATCCTGGAAGTCTGTGTAGTTGATATTGCCACTGACCCCCAGCGTCGTTTCGTAGTCCAAGCCCCTGCGTCCAGCGCAGGTCGGTGTTGTAGGTCGTCGACACCGTATCGACCACCTGAAAGTCCTCCCCGGCAGGCGGGACTTCGCCCGGATCGATCAGCGGATCGACCGGAAACACCGAATACAGATGCGACGGCGAATACGCGACCGACTGGTTGGCGAACACTTCGCTGGAGCCCGACAGCTTTGCGGAAAAGCCGACCGCACCCACGTGCGTCGAGCTCCGGAAGTTGTCGGAGGCGTTGTAGTAGCGCAGCACCGAGGTGCCGTTGGCGCCGAACTCGAACCGGTTGCTCCGCCATTTGTACAGGCCGTTGAAGTCCAGCACGGTCGAATAGCCGCTCACCAGAAGGTCCGTCGGATTGCCAGCGAATTCTCCTGGCACATCGTCATCGTACGCTTCCGTGACGGTCGCGCCGAATTCCAGGCTGTGTCGAACGTTCGGGTCGTAGCCCGGTGCCCGAGAACAGTCCCCGGAAGGAGCGCTGCACCAATCTGCGCAAACGCCGCCGTCGGGGTACCGACGGCGGCGGCGACGACGACGGCCGCGAGCGCGAGACGAACATTTGACTGCATATAGCGTGTGCTCTTCGATGTGACTCGTTACCGCACGATGACCGTGTCATTCGGCTTCAGCAGGATGTTCTGTTCGAGGCTCTTCCCCCTGAGCACATCCTTGTAGTTGAACTTGAAACGCCGTTCCTTCCCGTTTTCCATCCGCGTGATCACGACGTTCTTGGCGTCGGCGTACTCGAGCAGGTCACCCGCCATGGCGATCAGCTGCAACACCGTCATGTCGCTGGTCAACGGATAGGGACCGGCCTTGGCGACCTGCCCGATGATGTAGACCTTGCGACTCTTGATCTCCCTGACGATCACCGACGCCGTCGGATCCGCGATGTACTTCGTCGCGGCCTTCATCAACTCGGCCGCCAGCTGTTCCGGCGTCAACCCCACGGCGGTGACGTCGTTCAGCAGCGGCAACGAGATCTTGCCGTCGGGACGGACGACGACATCAGCCGAGAGCTCCTTGTCGCGCCAGAAGACGATCGAGAGCACGTCTTCTGCGCCAATCACGTAATCCGCCGGCACGTTGGCCGCCGTTTTCGGCACGCCGTTGCCGGCCGCCGGCTGCGCAACCGGAGGGATCGGCTGCGGCGGTTTCGCCTGGTCTGCCACGAGTGGCGAGCTCAACGTGCCGCAGATCACAAGGGCGAACGTGACTTGGCCAAAACGGTGTTTCATCGCTTGCCTCCGATTACAGAATCGTCAGGGTCTGTGCAGACCGCCGGCCGCCACGCCAGGCGATCGCCCCAGCCTGACGGCACTACTGCCGGTATTCCTTGAACGGCAACTGACAATCGTGTTTGCGGAGAAAATTCAGGAATCGCTTGTAGTCGCGCTGTTCCATATTGAAGAGCCGTGCGACGATCTTGTAATTTCCCCGAGCCTCCTCGAGACCTTTACGAACCAGGTCGCGTACGTTGCCGCGCGTGATCTCGCGCTGCATGTACAGCGGGTAGACGACATGCCAGAATGATTCCCGGTCTTCGACCAGTCGCTTGAACAGGTCGTCGGCGACCGTCCGCCGGCGCTCGCGTTTCGGGCGCAGCCCGACCGTGTGCTGCATGCGGACGTCCATCGGCAGGTCGTCGACGCTGACGACTTCCGTGCGGCCGGTGACGACGCAGCGTTCGATGACGTTTTCCAGCTCGCGGACGTTGCCGGGCCAGGCGTACTCGCAAAGCATCTTCAGCGCTTCCGGCGAGATGCCCTTCACGATGTACCCGTTGTTCATCGTGAACCGCGCCATGAAGTAATCCACCAGCTCGGGCACGTCCTCGCGGCGCTCGCGCAGCGGCGGCACCGTGAGGTGAATGACGTTGAGGCGGTAGAACAGGTCCTCGCGGAACGTGCCCTGCGCCACCATCTCGCGAAGGTTGCGGTTCGTCGCGGCAATGACGCGAACGTCGACCCGGCCCGCCGTACGGTCGGATCCGACTTTCTGCAGTTCGCCGGTTTCCATGAAGCGCAGGAGCAGCCCCTGCATCCGCATGGTCATCTCGCCGATTTCGTCGAGGAAGATCGTGCCGCCGTCGGCGAGCTCGAGCTTCCCAGGCTTGTCCCGGTACGCACCGGTGAAACTGCCTTTGACGTGACCGAACAACTCGGACTCGAGTAGTGTCTCCGGCAGTCCGGCGCAATTGACTGCGACGAACGAGCGGCGCGCGCGTGGACTCTGCGCATGCACCGCATGGGCAACCAGTTCTTTTCCGACGCCGCTCTCGCCGGTGATCAGGACCTTCGCTTCGGACCGAGCGATGCGCTCGATCTCCTGCCTCAGTTCCGACATCACCGAGCTGGTGCCCGTCAACTGGACGTGGCCGTTGTTCCTCATTCAGGTCATCCTTCTTGCACGTAGTGGCTCGCGTACGCCAACTGGCGCAGCGTCAGCCGCGCCGTCCCGATTGCGCCCGCTCAACTGCCGGCGCGTGACAAAAACTGTTCGAGCACCTCGTGATGGCGCGGCTGCGACGGCGTGATCGACGCCCCGAGCATCGCCCCGCGCCCGTCGGGCGCCGGCTGCTGCCGCTTCACTTCGATCTGCGCTTCGAAATCGCCGCTGCCGAGCAGCATGTGCAGGCGGCCTTTCGCACCGAGCGGCAGAGGCTCTTCGGTGCGGAAGAGCGCGCCGCTGACGCTGATGTCAACGACCCGGAGGCGGAGCCGCCGGCCCAGCCGGAATTCATGCAGGCCATCCATGCCCTTGTCGGGGCCCTGGACAGGCACTCGCGGAAAACGCCGACGTTCCTGGAATTCGTCCGCCACCGCTACGCCTCCGCCTGTCGCGATCCGTGCGCCGCTCCCGCCATCGCACGAGTGATAAAGTCCAGCACGGCCGGTGAAAGCCGCAGGAACTCAACCCCAATCAGATACCGCGGCTCGTTCGCGACGTTCACGACCGGGGTGCTGTGCCGCACGCGTATCTGCACCAGGTGCGGCTGACCATTCGTGACGGCGGTGACCCAGTGGGTCGAATCGAGGGCCAGCGCCTGTGCACATTCCAGCAAGGCGCCGCTGCGTCCCACGTTGTGCACAATCATCGACGTTGTCACGTCCACGCTCGCCCACAGGTCGCCGACAATCTCGAAGCGCGGTTTCGCGCGCCTGTCGCCGATCCTCCGCTTCATCCCTCCGTCCGCCTTTTCTACCCCGCACGACAGCACCGCCACCGCACCACGTCCGGCGTCAGATCGACGCCGGGCCGCGATACTCTTCGAGCCGCACGTTCCCCGTCGTCCACCCGGGACGGAAGAAGATGAAGCCTGCATGTGATCCAAGCGCCGGTTTGAATTCCCCTTAGTCCTGGTGACCGCTATCAGTTGCTGGGCGAGCAATGGGATAGCAAAGAAGTCGCCATCGGAATGGAGAATTTTGTCATTCGTGGAAAAGCCTTTTTTCTCCAGTATTTGCACCTCTGTGCGACGAATATGCGGGGCGGAGGGCAAGTCAGGGGCGGGCGGGCAGGCTGTCGAAAACTCTCTAGGGCAGACAAAAGTCTGCTTAATTACAGACTATAGGCACTAATTCCGTACTTTGTAAAACCATGGAGATATACGTCTGGGTAGAAATTTCGCCAACATGGCGAAAATTGTATCCACGCCGCTCCAAGGCGTGTGGAACCGTCATCGAAAAGTCAACCTCGCAGCCGACCGTTCGAGCTTTCGCAAGGCTAAAGCCAAGCTGGCTGCGATCGGAAAGTCGCCCCGGAAGGCGTAAAGCGGCGCGAGAAAGGTGTCCCGGCAAGCCGCCGAACCACGATGGGCAACGACGCGCCACGAATCGTCGCGATTTCGTGTTTTCGAATCAGCTCGCGGCGAGCGCGATCGCGCCGAACGTTCTTGACTGCCGGGTACTTTCGTGGACAATGAAGTTCGTTCCCGGTCGCTGATCACACGCAGCCGATTAATCTCTCAATCGTCGATGTGTCTGGCTCACGCATGTGCGGGGTCTGGCCGTCTGCGTTCGGGCGGCGCCACGAACAGTGGTGCGATGCCGCGAAGCCGGCGGCGAGGCGTGGAGCCTTGACGTTGAGCGTGCGTCTGCATAGGACCCCGTGACCCGGCGAATGCCCTCCCAGGCCGGCGAGGCCGGACTATAAGAATGAAAGCGGTCGACGAACCCGACACCAACAGGTTCCCCGAGGCGGGCTCCGCGAGCAACGCCCTCGCCAGTTGGTACGCCCCGGGACCGTCGGACGAACTCGGCGATCGACTGTTGATGTTCGACAACAGCAGCGCGCCTTCGCTCGAGTTGCTGCGATTCCGGCCCGAGCTCAGCGGCAATCCCGACTTCGAAGCCGCATTGCGCGAGCGGGTCGACCGGTTGAACGAGTTCACGCATCCCTCGTTCGCCACCGTCCGGGCCGTCGAACACCTTGGCCCCAATGACGGCCTGTCCTTGCTGTCGAACTACACACCCGGGCGCCGCCTGTCTGAAGTCCTTCAAGACGCGCGAGGGCCCGCGTTTGCGACGGCCCTGATTCAATTGCTGGCGCCAGCGTTGGCCAGCCTCCGCCAGCACGGCGGCGGCACGGGGCATGGTGCCCTGGCAACCAACAGGATCATCATCACGCCGGAGGGGCGCCTGGTGATTGTCGAGCACGCACTTGGCCCTGCGCTCGAGGGTCTCCAACTGGACCCCGACCGTCTGCGGTCCGAGTTTGGAATCGCCGTGCCGCCCACACGCGCCCCGTATCCGCGGCTCGATATCCGGGCCGACTATTTTCAACTCGGTATCATTGCGCTCTCGTTGCTGGTAGGCCGGCAAGTCCGTCCCGACGTGTCATTGGATCAAATCGGGCGGCTCCTGAACCAGGCCGCGACGACGGCCGAACGCGAGTCACCGGTTCTGTTCCGCAGGCTGCGCGTGTGGCTCGAACGCGCGCTTCAGCTCGATGGGGAGATCTTCCGATCGCCCTCCGACGCGCAGGACGCTTTGAATAGTGTCGCGGACCCCGTCGCGGCGCCACGGACATTGCGTTCCAGCGCACCTCGAGCGATTCCCGCACGCACCGAAACGTCTCAAGCGCCCCCATCCCTGGAGGCACCGCCCGTTCCTGCGTACGAAGTGCGCCAGCCCGACATCGTCACTGTTGCGGCGCACGAACCGCAGGCAGTCCTGGAATCGGTTGCGACACCCCCGGCGCCCGAGCCGGTTCAGCAGATCGAGACTATTGCACCGCCGGTCCAGTACGAAGAGGCGCCAGTTGTTCCCCCCGAGGACCCCCCGATCGAGATCCCGGAAACGCCTCCTCAGAGTCGACTGCCGGTTGTCGACTGGAAAACGCACGCGATGTCAGTTGCGCGCCAGGCCGGTGTCCGCCTGAATGAATCGTTCTCGGCGCTGAAAGTGTCGACGCAGCGCGCCGCGGCGTCACTTCCGCAGGCTCCCGCTGTTCGGTGGCCGAGCCTCGCTCAGGCACTCGCCGCGGCTCTCGCGGTGTGTGTCGTTGGCGAGGGTTTGGCGATTGCCATGCTGTTGAATCGGCGAGCGATTGCCGTGGTGCCAGCGGTGCTGGTCGAAACGGGCATCCCGGGCGCCGATGTCCTGGTGGATGGCCGATCGGCTGGAACGACGCCGCTTCAACTGAATATCGGTACCGACGTCAGCTCGGTTCGCGTCGTCGATGCACGGCCCCCCGTGCCAACCGCCGGAATTGTGATGCCCGAGGCTCCCCCTGCACCAGCCGCCAAGCCGGAGGGCCGCAGACCTGACGTCGCAGCAACACCACCACAACGCTCCGGCGGAATCCGGCTCGTGACGCCGTTCGACGTCGAAGTGTTCGATGGCAACAAGCGGTTGGGATCGAGTTCGACGGGAATCGTCTCGGCGGCGGCAGGTCGACGGGAGCTGGAGCTGGTGAACAGCCGGTTCGGTTATCGCGTTCGACGGACCGTGGAGGTCAGGGCCGGACGCGTGACGCCCGTAGAGGTGTCGCCGCCGAACGGCCTGCTCAGCATCAACGCCTCACCGTGGGCGGAAGTCTGGATTGATGGGAAACCGGCCGGAGAGACCCCGTTGGCCAATCTCTCGGTCCCGCTCGGCGAACACGAGATCGTGTTCCGCCATCCCGAGATGGGCGAACAGCGCCGCACGGCGTTGGTGCGAGTGGACGGGGTCACTCGTGTGAGCGTGAATTTCCAACGCTGATCGGCAGGTCCGGGGGCTCGACCTCGCGCTCCGTTGGTGCCGCGTCAGGCTTCTGCCCCCGGCGATCGCCCCCCTCACGAACCGCCGTCAGACTCTTGAACTCCTGCGGCGAGATACGCGTCAGGTTGTGTGCATTTCGATCGCGGTCGGCCCGCGTGGCGCGCATGCGCAACTGGATCGCTTCCTCGAGCAATAGCGGTTCGCCAACATGCAGTACCGCATCCTCGAGATGGAGGAGCTTGGTGAAGCGATGCGCATCGCGAAGCCCGGTGCCGCCTTCGGCGACCGATCGCACCTGGCAATGCCCCACAACACCCTTGCCCGGAATGTAGAGGCACAGCTGATCGCCAGGCTGCGCGGCGGTCGGCGTGCCGTTCTCGGCGACGCCAAAAATCTGGCGCTTGCCGATCACGAGCTCGACGAATTCTTCCGCCGTCGCACCTTGATCGGCATGGATCGTCGCCAGCCAGAAACTCGATTCTGTCGCCTCAGTGGCGGGCGTTGCCGCAGCAATCGGTACCGCCGCGACCTCCGCACCGTCGGTCGCGGCGCCAGCAGCTCGTTCCAGCAGTTCCGCGATGAAGTCCAGGCCCAGGCCCGACCCCAGCAACCGCACCACATCGTCGTGCGACAGTTTTTTCGCGCCGACCATACCCGCAATGACCAGCAGCGCCTTCAGGGTCGCCACCTGAACACGGGCATCGGATCCGGCGGAGCGCTGAACCTCGTCGAGCCTCACGCGGCTGGCGTAAAGCGGCGTCATCACGCACAACCCCAGCACACGGCCGGCGCTTCCTGAATGCGACGCCATCAGTGAAGCAACCGATGACGATAGCGCCGAGAGATCCGGGACCTGCGACTGATCGGTCCTGATCTCGAGCACGACGTCGAGTCGCCGCGAATGCCAGTGGCCGTCTGGTTTTCGCGGCTGCGCACCGGACTGATAGCTGCCGAATCGAGGCTCGAAGCCAAGTCCGCGTCCGAGCGCCACGATGACATCCTGCAGCGCGCGATGATGCTGGTCGCCGGGCGCATATTGACACTGTTCGATGAGGCTCCGGGCGGTGTGCGCGCCGGTCACGTGCTCGACGAGGAATCTCCGGAACCGCTCGCGTGGCGTGTCGAAGCCGGCACTGTCATCCAGCCGACCAACGAGCATCAGGAGTTCGTTGAGCGTGACGGTCATGGAACGATGGTCACGAATCTCGACGCCAGCCGGGTGGGCGCGGTGGCTACTGCGCCCGCCTCAGCACCGTCGTTCCCGTCGGTATCGGACGGCCGCCGGATTGTTCGATGGTGACCGCGGCGCTGATCACCGGACGCGGCACGTTCGGCGGCTTCTCGGTGGCGACCGTCGCGCGTCCTTCGGCATCGACCGTGAACACTCCCGCGTTGACAGGACCATCGGCCGTCAGCAGCCAGAGCTGGTACGTCGTGCCCTGGGCGAGCGCGGGCAGCCGCGATGCGCTGAAAACGAGCCCGCGCGATCGACTCCACAGCACCTGCGCAAAGGCGCGAGGCGCCGCCGCCGCACCGCCCAGGTTCAAACGGGTCAGATCGGGCGCCGCGAGCACACCACTGACAATCTGGGCCTGCTCCGCGGTTTCGCGTGCGGCCGCAAGCTTGCGCTCCGCCTCCTGCTGGGTCTCGGCGATCCGCTGGCTCGCGATCTGCGTTGCCGATTCCGCCTGGCGCTCGGCGGCCGTCATCCGGGCAGACGCCTCGTTCACCTGGCGCTGAAGCCGGAATACCAGGAAGCTCCCGGCGAGCAGCACCACAGCCGCCGCCACGATGGCCGCACGCCATGTGTTGCTCAACCCCAGGAACGGAGACACCTTCCCGCCATCGGCCCTCGCTTGCGGCGCGATCGGGTAGTTCGGTCCCCTCCGAGGAATGCGCGGCCGACGGGAGAGCGGCGTGCGGAACAGGCGGCAGGATGCCGGGCAGTTCACCAGACGACGTGGGTGGAGCTGGCAACGCACCGACAGTTTCGTCAAACCGCCTCAGCTCGTCATGAATGCGCATGACGCTTTCGAGCGGAAACGGTGACACGTCCCCCGCTGGCAGCGCCCGCGGCGCCGTGACGCCACGCAACTCGGTGACGGCGGACTGCACCTCGCGCGAGAGCTGGGCCATGCGCTCCTGCAGGTCCGCTTCGAGCGCCACGAATCGCGCTTCCGACCGCTCAAAACCTCGAAGCGCCAGATTGGCGGCCGCGACACACGTCTCGCCCAGGTTCGCCGCCTGCTCACGAAGCTGCTTGGCCGGCTCCTCGTGCAGCTTCTTCAGCGCTTCCCACTCGTGCTCGATGATCTGTTCGAACTGACGAATCCGTTGATCGGAGTCCTTTTCGAGGCGGGACTCGACGAAGCTCCAGTCGCTCAGACGCGCCTCGAGCTTCTCAACCACTTTGCTGTGGTGGTCATCGATAGCCGTCACGCGGTTCAGGGTTTCGGAGCACCGCTCGAGGAACTGCGAGAGGCGATCCTCGACGAGATGCGCGTGCTCCGGGCTCTGATGCCACTGCTGAAGATCGTGGCTGAGTTTGTCGATCTGCGTCTGAAGTTCGGCGAGGCGGAGCTCGACGTCAGATGCCTGCTGTTGCACAGTTTGACTCTGGGAATGATACACGACGGAGTGGACGGAGGGAACGGAAAAGGCTTCAACTCAGAGACTCGGAGACACGGAGATCTCTCTTCGCGTTAAGCGCGGACACCGCCGATGCCGCCGCAAGGCGGCGTGCGATCGATCGACACCGCGAGGGCACAAGCCACGGTGTCGACGGGAAGTGTGGCTTGTGCCCTCGCGGTGTCGATTCGATCGCGCGGCCCGGCCGTTGGCCGGGCCGGCATCGGCTGCAGTAACAAAAAGTAGTGAGCCTCCGTGCCTCCGTTTCTCCGAGTTGAAGCTTGTTCCGTTTCCCCCGTACTCTCCGTACGCTCTTGACTGCGGATGCCTTTTGTGGAGAATGAACTCGTTCGCGATCCTCTTTAGCTGATGCGCCGTGTGTACCCATCACTCGGCCCGGGTGACGCGGAATTTTCTGATTCGGCGACGCTCACCTCATGAAGCTTCGTTACGACCTCACGATTGATGGTTTCGACGAGCCGACACAAGCGCAAGATTCCGCGGCGAGTCGTCATGCGCCCGGTCTCAGCGATGAGCTCGGCGATCGGCTGCTGATCTACGACAACAGCAGCGCTCCTACACTCGAGCTTCTGCGCTTCCGCCGGACGTTGACGGCGATGCCGGGGTTCGAGGTTGCACTGAGAAGGCGTGTGGAACGGCTGAGCCACTTGCGGCACCCGTCGCTCGTCGCGGTGCGTGGTGTCGAGTACGTCGGCGGCGGCCACGGCCTGGTGCTCGTGTCCAACCACACACCGGGCAAGCGCCTTTCTGACGTGCTGCGCGTGGGCCGCGACCCTGCGTTTGCGACGGCGCTGATTCGTCAACTGATGCCTCCGCTCGCGATGCTCCACGATCACGGCGACGGCGTCGGTCACGGTGCGCTGACGGCAAGCCGGATTATCGTGACGCCGGAAGGCGGGCTCGTGATCGTCGAGCACCTCGTGGGATCCGCGCTCGAGCGGTTGCAGATGACGGCGTCGCGTTTCGCGAGCGAGCTCGGCATCGCCGTACCGCCGGGAAGCCCCTCGGCGCGACCACGACTCGACGATCGTACCGACTGTTTCCAGCTCGCAGTGATTGCGCTGTCGCTTCTGGCGGGCCGCCGGTTGAACGCCGCCGAATCGTCCGTGGACGCAGGCGAGGTACTCGACCATGCCCTTCCAGACGACGACGCGCTGTCGGCAACGCGCGGGTTGCGCGCGTGGCTCGAACGCGCGCTTCAGCTCAACGGTAAGTCATTCGATTCTTCGAAGTCAGCCGAAGAGGCGCTGGACGAATTGCCCGGAGACGACGATGCGGAGACGGCGCAGCGCTGGAAAGAGCTGCTGTCGTTCCGGCTGGTGGAGCGTGCCGAGATTCCCTCGACAAATGCCGCAACGAGCGCAGACTCGATGTGGGTAGTTTCTACTCCTGGTCCATCGCTCCGCGACCGGGAGTTCGCAGAGCCGGAGGCCGATCTGATTCGCAGCGTGCCTGAAGAGAAGCCGACCGAAGCGCTGGCACTGGTGACGCCCGATCTGCCGGTCGCCTCGAGCATCAGCCTGGACGCTCCGGCCCGAATCCGGAGCCAGGTCACCTGGCCCGGTCTGTCGCAGACATCATCGAATACGAAATGGTGGGCGCTTGTCGCTGTGCTGACGCTGTTCGCGATCGGCGAGGGTGTCGTCATCGCCGGTCTTCTCAGCGGACGGTGGCTCCCGCCTAAAGTTGCCGAGGTCAAGTTCGAAACGCAGGACCCGGGAGCAGCGGTTTCGGTGAACGGTCAACCTGCCGGCGTCACGCCGCTGCAATTGAAAATCGGGCCGGAGATGCATTCGATCAGCATCGCCAGCCGGGTCCCCCAATCGGGACCGGATCAGGCCGTGGGCATCACAGGTGAAAGCACCGCGGCGCCACCGGCAGTGAAGACCGAGCCATCGGCGAGGGCCGCTGCGCCGGCCCCGGCTACGCCGCCACCCCAGCGTGTTGGCGGAGTCCGGTTTTCGTCTCCCATCGAGCTCGAAGTATTCGAAGGTGACAAGCGGCTCGGATCGAGCGCAGGCATTGTGTCGGCACCGGCTGGACGGCATGAGGTCGAACTGGTCAACAGCGCACTCGGCTTCCGCACACGTCAGGTCATCGAGGTCAGAGGAGGGCAAGTCGTTCCCGTCACGATCTCGCCGCCCAACGGCTCGGTCAATATCAACGCCGCCCCCTGGGCGGAAGTGTTGATCAATGGCAAGTCAGTCGGAGAAACCCCGATCGGCAATCTGTCGTTACCGTTGGGCGAACATGAGATTGTGTTTCGTCATCCGCAACTTGGGGAACAGCGTCGAACGGTCACCGTGCGGCTGGACGGCGTGACACGTGTGAGCGTGAATCTCCAGCGCTGACAGAGAACCGGGATGGACCCCGATGATGGACCGATGATGCTCCCACGACTGCCCCAATCCCTCGCAGCGTCCGTAGCCGTCTGCTGCCTCGCGCTGGGCGCCGCGTCCGAGGCGTCTGCCCAGGACACGCTCGCTCGAGCCAAGGATCTCTACGTGACGGCGGCATATGACGAGGCACTGGTCCTCCTCGATCGACTGCATCAGAGCGCCCCGGCGGAAGATGCGACGGAAATCGCCGGGTACCAGGTGTTCTGTCTGCTGGCGCTCGGGCGGACCGACGATGCGAACAGGGCGATCGAAGCGCTGGTCAAGTCCGACCCGCTCTATCGACCGTCCGAGGCAACGGCATCTCCGCGCACGCGCGCCGCGTTCGACGACGTCCGGAAGGGATTGCTTCCGAAGATCGTGCAGGAGTTGTACGACAACGCGAAGGCGTCCTACGACAACAAAGATCCCCAGGCAGCCGTCGCGCAGTTCGATCGCGTGCTCCAGATCCTGAACGAACCGGGATTGGCGGACCAGCCTGCGATGGTTGACCTTCGGCGGCTCGCCTCGGGCTTCCGCGATCTGAGTCATTCCGCCGCCGAGCTTGCCGCCGCGGCTGCTGCGGCCGCCGCACCGAAAAAACCGGATCCACCATCGCCGCCGCCGCCACCACCTCCACCGACCTACACGGCGACGGATACGGCCGTCACTCCACCGTCCGTGGTCACGCGGACCATTCCGCCGTGGCGTCCCTGGAGTGCGATCGAGGCGCGGCGCGAGCACACGGGAATCATCGAGCTGGTCGTCGACGAGAAGGGCGACGTCGCCTCGGTCGCCGTTGTGAAGAGCATCCTGCCCGAGTACGATCAAATGTTGCTGAAGGCCGCTCCGTTGTGGAAGTTCAAGCCGGCCACGAAGGATGGGGCCGCCGTCCGCTATCGGACGACGATGGAGATCAAGCTCCGTCCGAGCGGGACGTAACGCGGAGCTGAAGCTCCGCGCTCCTTAGTTGCGCAGCTCGACGCGCTGGCCGGCACGGAGGGCTTCGGCGATCAGGCTATCCGCGGACCCGAGCTCCGGTGTGTAGACGGCCATCCCGAGGTGAACCAGGCGCCGGTGACGTCCGCCGCCAAATGACTCGAGGCGCCGTTTGACGCGCGCCAGCACGGTGTCGGCGCCGCCTGCCTCGGTGTGCACGAGGACGATCGCGACCATGTCGCCGCTCAGCCGGCCGGTGAGGTCCGACGCGCGAATGTCAGGACGCACGGCATCCAGCAGACCTTCGAGGACAGCGCCGGCGGCTGGCTCGGGCGCGGCGACCGCGGACTCGGCGGACCGATCGACAACCAGACCGAGACCCAGGTTGAACCGCTTGGCGCGCTCGACTTCTTCCTGAATCCTGCGCTCGAACGTCGACATGAACGCCGGATCGACAACTGCGCGATCCTCGGTCAGATTCGAAACCGTGTGCAGAAGCCACGGACGGAGGGCGTTCACCCAGCTGCGCAGGTCAGCGGCTGCGATTCGTGCCGCGCCCGGCGCCGGCCACAGCGTCACCCGCAATCGCAGGTCCGGTCCTACCTCGATATTCTCGGACATCCCTTCGTCGTCCGGCGTCTTGACCTGCTTCCCCTCCCCACCTGGCTTTTCCTGACCCGGTTTTGCCGTCTGCCCGAGCACGGCGAGCGCGCGGCTCTCGCCTGGGCCGATCAACGTCACGCGCGCGCCGACGGCGCCCGCACCTGTCGCCAGTGCCTCGAGCAGACTGAGGATGACACGCTCCGGAGCGCGATGCGGCTCCGACATGAAGGCCGCAAGACGCTGTTGCCACCGCTCGATGCGAGCGGACTCGCGGGTCTGCAGAACACCGGCCAGAACCCTGGCGATGGCGCTGAAAGTGAGCTCGATTTCCTGATCGATGGTCCCCGCGATCACCAGCAGCCACACCGGCCGTGACGTCGGACCCACCGGAAGGACGAGCACCTCTTCCCGACGTCCCGCAAGACCGAGCTCCTCGAGGTCGCCGGCTGACGGCAGACGGCGCGAAGCCACCAGCTTCTCGACACGCATGGCTTCCAGCCGCACGCCCCCGCGCTGCTCGGTTGCGCCGGGGAGCATCGCCGCGAGAAGGAAGCTGTCGTCGGGCTGACGCTGATAAATGCGGCAGTCCGCGTCGAACCAGACCGTGGCGGCCTGAATGACCGCCTTCATCATTTCGCGCTCGTTGTCCGGATCGGCGCCGAGCTGCAACAGGAACTTGAGGATCCCGTGCACCCGCCTGTTCCGGTAGCGCACGTCGATCAGTTGGCCGGTCAGAGAAAGGTCGGCCTCGAGCGCGGTCCGGGCGAGGAGTCCTGCGCCTTCGATGCGTGCTTCGGTGGCAGGTTCGGAGCCCGCTTGCCGTGTCGGTGTCGGAAGCACCACGAGACAGCCGGCGATGTAGCGCGCGACGCGCAGCGGAAAGATCCCGACGGGGAGGCCGCCCGAGCGGTAGATCCGCACCTCTCCAGTCTTGAGCGACTTGGCGATCTCGGCTTCGACCCCAGCGTGATCGAGCGCGCGCGAAGGCTCGCCGCCGGCGGCGGACGCGAGGGGATGCATCGACGAGTCCAGCACTTCGAGGATCACATTCAAGTGCTGCTGGAGCAGGTCGAGTTGGGCCCACGCGGATTCCGACAGATTCAGCTGCTCGGGCATCAAGGGCACACGTGTGGCGCTAGTCACGCGCACGACGGCGCCGGTTGAGCTGGGCTGCAAATCAGTCGCCACCGGAACACGGTCGTCTCCTGACTTGGAAACGGTGTGTTTGTCTGGAGTTGGCCTGATCAATGTGGAGAGCGATTCGGGTGATCCGAGATTCTGACCGATGCGCGCAGCAGCCTGCGCGCGCTTTTACGAACTATTTTCTACCTCTGGGGAGCATATTGACGCGGCTCTAAAGAGCCGCGCTGCTGGGAACCAGCGGCGCGCGGCTTTAGCCGCGCGTCAGTACTCATAGACGCCGCGACCGACTTTTCGCCCGAGCCTCCCCGCCTTGACATATTGCGCGAGCAACGGGCACGGCCGGTACTTCTCGCCCATCGTTCGATGCAGATACTCGAGGATGCTCAGGCGCGTATCGAGTCCCACCAGGTCCACGAGCTCGAACGGGCCCATCGGGTGGTTGAGACCGAGTTTCAGGGCTTTGTCGATGTCGCGCGGTGACGCGACACCCTCCATCAACATGTAAAACGCCTCGTTGCCGAGGCTCGCATTGACCCGGGTCGTGATGAAGCCGGGTGATTCCCTGACGAGCACGGTTTCTTTCCCCATCCGGGCCGAGACGCTTTGAATCGCGTCAAGCGTCGCCGGCGCCGTTTCCAGCGCCTGCACGATCTCGATCAGCTTCATCTTGTGAACCGGATTGAAGAAGTGCATCCCTCCGACGCGCGCAGGGTTCGAAAGCGTTGCCGCCATCTCGGTGATGCTGAGCGCCGAGGTATTCGAACCGACGATGGCCCTTTGCGGTGCAAAACGCTCGATGTCGGCAAAAAGCTGGAGCTTGAGGTCGATTCGTTCCGGTGCCGCTTCGATCACGAAATCGCTTTCGGCGAGCGCGCCGGCCAATTCCGTCGTCACGGCCAGCCGCCGCAGCATGTCATCGGCATCACCAGCGGCAACCTTCCCGAGCTCGACACCCTTCTTCACGATCGCGTCGATCGCCGCTCGGCCCTTGTCGATGGCTGCGGTCAGAGACGTCGTACATCTGTGTCTCGTACCCGGCAGCAATCGCAGCATGCGCGATGCCATGCCCCATCGTGCCGGCTCCGAGGACGGTTATTCTCCTTATGGCCATGCTGGATTCCAGGCCGCAATCGAGAGGGATATCCGTTCGCGAAGCGACGAACCACGAACCACGGACCACGAACCACGGCACGTTTTTTTCACACTTTGACCGTTTCGCCGACGATTGCGTCGAGCGTGTCTATCGCGTGATCGATTTCCTCTTCGGTATTGTAGAAGTGCGGCGCCATGCGAATGCCGGCGCCGGGCCGGTAATCGATGATCACGTTCCGGCGCAGCAGCTCCTGCGCCACAGCCTCGCCATTCGGCGCATCGACGACGACCGTGCCGCCCCGCTCGGCATCTGCTGAAGGCGTATTCAGCCGGTAGCCCGAGCGTGTCGCGCGATCGATGAGGCGTTTCGTCAGACGAAGCGACTTCTCTCGAATTGCCGGAACGCCAATCTTCGCCACGATTTCGTAGCCCGCTCTGGCCGAGTACAGGGACGGAACGTTCGGCGTGCCGCTCTGGAACCTCTCGGGTGCGTCGGCATACACGACGGGCCCAGTCGAAAAGCTGAACGGGTGCGCGTGGGCCGCCCACCCGATGAACGCCGGCTGGAGCTGTGGACGCCAGGTCAGGCCGTACATAAAGGTAGCCAGCGCCAGGCCCGCCGCAGAGCCACTTGACCGAACCGCCGACCGCAAAATCGGCTCCGAGGCCGGCGATATCGAGCGGCACGGTCCCGGCGGCCTGATAGACGTCCAGGATCACTCGCGCGCCGACGCGGTGCGCCTTTTCAATGACCGCCGCCGCGTTCTGGATGTAGGCGCTCCGGAACAGCACCACCGAGAGCGGCACGAGCACGGTGCGATCGTCGATCGCGTCGAGCAGACGATCGAGGTTCGTCCGGATCGTGTCGTCGGACGGCACGTATGCGATCTCGGCGCCGTACCGTCTGAAACCCTCGAACAGGTACATGTTCGAGGGGAATTCCAGGTCGGTCATCACGATCTTCCGGCGCGTGCCCTCAAAGGAGTGACACGAGCCGATGATCCCCATGGCCACCGTCACGTTCTGGTGCATGGAAATGGTGCCGCGCTCCACGCCGAGGATGGGTGCGAGCAGATCGCCGGTGGTCTTCCCCACCTCCCACCAGCCCTCGTGCCAGGCGCGAACGCCGCGTGACGACCAGGTGTCGGCGTATTCCTGCAGGTAACGCGCCGTCTGACGCGGCATGGCGCCGAGCGAATGACTGACCAGGTACGTGCAGGTGTCGACGATGGGAAATTCAGCGCGCCATGTGTCGAGTGGATCAGCGGCCATACGTGAACACTGTAACGTACGGCCGGGCTTCGCACTCCGCCGGAAACGTGTTTTTCAACGTCTGCGTCCTACCAGAATCCTACTTGGGCTGTCGCCAGAGCCTGGAAGCAAGATCCTCAGGTTGTTCGCAGTCGACCCGCTCGAACCGTACAATGCGCTTGAAATGAAATCGGCCGCGACAACAGCGGTCACAAGAATCTGGCGGAGGCATTTATGCGCCGGTTTGCGTGGCTGACCTGGCTCGTGCTGGTGTCGCCAATCGCCACGTCACACGCTGCAGCACAGATCACATCGTCATCGCAGGCATCCACCGCAGAAATCGAGGCCTTGCGATCTCGCCTGCGCGCGCTCGACGACGAGCGCGCGCTCGTTGCGGAGCAACTTGCCGAGGCGGAACGCCGCGCCGCGACGGCGGCGCAGACCTCGCCGACTCACGCCGCGATGTGGACGTCGAATGTGGTGTCTTCGGGTGACAGACGTCCGTTACCTCGAGACCGTTGTCGTGTCTGGCACTCGGCGGGAAGAGGCGATCGCCACCGTCCCCGCGGCTGTGACCGTGGTGGGAGAAGAGAGCATTCAGGACAAACAGCGTGGCATCAATCTCGAAGAATCGCTTCGGCGCGTGCCCGGCGCCCTCCTGCGCGATCAGCTGGGTGGTTCGACGCGTGTGACGATCTCGATTCGCGGTGCCGGCGCCACGACGGCAGACGGCGCTCGCGGCGTGCGGGTGTTCGTCGATGGCATTCCCAAGAACAACGCCGGCGGATCCGCGCAGGATTTCATCAATATCGATCTCTCGGCCGCCGAGAGCATCGAAGTGCTGCGCGGACCGTCGTCAGCGCTGTACGGCAATCAGGCTGGCGGCGTGGTGAGCATCACGAGCGAGTCCGGAGGACCTCGACCGGCGTTCGCCTTCAACCAGGTCCTGGGTTCTTACGGGTACTCGCGCACGCATCTGGGGGGCGGCGGTCAGGGCAGGGGAGGACGATTCAACTATTTCGGTACGGCATTCAAGAACGTGTTCGACGGCTTCCGGGTCGATTCCAGTCAGGACGGCGGTGGCTTCACCGGCAAGTTCGGGATGACGATCGACGACCGATCGACGCTCTCGATCATCACGGGCTACGACAATCAGACTCAGGGTCTGCCGGGCGAGTTGACGGCCGAGGAAATGGCGGCAGACCCGCGGCAGGCCAACCCGGTCGCCGTGGCGCTCGGCGGGAATGTCCTGGCACTCGACGAATTCCGCTTCGGGGGCACGTACCGTCGCAGCTTCACGGGGGCACAAGTCGAAGCCACTGGCTACTACACGCCGAGAGGTATCGAATACCTCTTCCTCGAGACACGTCGCTTCAATCAGAGTTTCGTGAATCGCGGCGCAACTGGACGCCTGGTCGTGCCGAAGTTGTTCGGTACGCCTGCCAGGTTGACCACCGGCCTCGACTACCAGAACACGCCTATCAGGTCCGGAAACTTCCCCCGCTCCAACTCCCCGCTCGCAGGTCAGACGATTGCGGAAACCGAAGAGTCTGCGACGACTGTCGGCCCGTTTGCACTCGTGGACGTCGCACTGGGTGCGCGGGTTGCCGCCAGCGGAGGGCTACGCTACGACCGCATCATGTTCTCGACCGAGAACCTGGTCCGTCCGCAGGACGGCCGGTCCGAAATCGTGTACGAGCAGTTCTCCCCGCGTCTCGGGCTCACCTTCAGGCTGACACAGGACGTGGCGTTGTACACCAGCTACAACGAGGGTTTTGAGGCGCCGATCCTGGACCAGCTGCGCAACCTCGCCGTCAAGCGACGGCGAGTTCGAGGCCAACCGCACCCTGGAGCCCATCGACGTGCGCGCGTTCGAGGTCGGCGCCCGCGGGCAGCTTGGGCGCGTGACCTTCGAAGCCTCGGCGTATCGCCAGCGCACCAACAATCTCATTGTCAATCAGGGCTTCCTTCGCCCGCCACCGCTCTCGGGACAGTTCTTCGCGTTCGTGAACGCCGGCAGGGTCGATCAGGACGGAGTGGAGCTCGGTGCGACGTGGCGGCCGTTCAAGGGAATGCAGGTGGCGGGGTCGTATACGTACAGCGATTTCATCTATCGCGATTTCGTCTCGGGCGGCCAGAACGCCTCTGGCAATACCGTTCCCGGCGTGCCAGCCCACAACGTTTTCGGCGAGGTGACTTACCGGACCGAACGGGGTCTGTCGGCGACATTCGACGTCCAGCGAGTCGGGCGCTTCTTTCTCAACGACCTCAACACGGCGTCGAACGACCCGTACGTCGTTGCCAACCTGCGCGTCGGCTACGATTTCCGCCTGAAACGGGGCTTCAAACTCTCGCCCTGGGTAGGGCTGATGAATCTGAGTGACGAGGTGTACGTGGCCCAGACCCGGATAAACGCCGCCGCGGGCCGCTATTTCAACCCGCTACCCGGCTTCACATTCCTCGCCGGCATGAAGTTTGGGTATTGAACGGCTCATCCGGTTGTTCGATGGCGTCCACATTGCGCCTTTTGATCGCTCTGCTCCTGGCTGCGTCGACCGGATCGGCCGTGACGGCGGAAGCCCGGTTGGCGGACCAATCGGAGGCGGCAACGCCAGCCATCAAACGGCCGGAGGACGCCCCGCAGCCTCGAAGGGTGCTCGCACTCTACTGGTATGGCGCCGAGCATCCGTCCACGATCACATTCGATCAGCAGATTCAGGCGGTGTTCCAACAGCAGGCGGCGGGCGAGGTCGTGCACCATGCCGAGTACCTGGAGGCGGACCGTTTTACAGGTGAAGAACATGCGCGCATCCTGCGCGACTATTTGCGCCGGAAGTACCGTGATCGAAAGATCGATGTCCTTCTCCCCTGGGGAGCGCCGCCGCTCGAGTTTCTGCTCAAGTATCGCAACGATCTCTTCCCTGGTACACCGATCGTCTTCTACGCGTCGAGCATCGAAACGGTGAAGCACCTCGCGGCCGAGCCGCTCACGGGTGTCCTGAACCCCGCAATCTTCGAGACGACGATGGAGCTTGCGCTCAGGTTGCATCCTGACGCGACAGAGGCGTTCATCATCAGTGGCACGGCGAGCCATGACAAGCTGATCGAGCGCGAGGCCTCACAACAGTTCGAAAAGTTCAAGAGCAGGGTGAAATTCACCTACCTGACCGACCTCAGCTACGATGAATTGCTCGCGACCGTGAGGTCTCTCCCGAGACGATCGGTCATCCTCTACGCACGAGCAACTCATGAGGATGCCGGTGTAGGCCAGCAGCCAGGCGTTGTCCTGGACGCTATCTCGCGCGCGGCCCCCGTCCCCGTCTACAGTCCCTGGAGATCGCTCCTCGGTTACGGATCCGTCGGGGGTATCGTCGACGATCCGGTGGGTGGCGCCACGAAGGCTGCGGAAATCGCCCTGCGTGTCGCCCGCGGCGCCCGGCCGCAGGATATCCCCACCGATCGCACACCCAAGATCCCGTCCTTCGACGCGCGCCAGTTGGCCCGTTGGGGCATTCCCGAGCGCGCGCTCCCTGCCGGCAGCGTTGTCCTGTTCAAGGTGCCAACGCTCTGGTCCCAATACCGGCATTACGTGATCGGCACCAGCGTGATCCTGGCGCTGCAGACACTGCTGATCGGCATGCTGCTCGTCCAACGTACTAGACGCCGCCGCGTCGAAGCCGCGCTGCGCGAAAGCGAAGAGCGGTTCCGCCTGATGGCAGATACGGCTCCGGTGATGGTGTGGCGGTCGAATCTCGACAAGGCGTTCGACTTCTTCAATCGGCCTTGGCTCGAGTTCCGGGGGCGCTCGATGGAACAAGAGGCCGGTTCCGGATGGGTGCAGGGTGTCCATCCTGCAGACCTCGAAAAGGTCATGGCGACTTACACGTCGTCATTCGACGGCCGTCAGCCGTTTCACATGGAGTATCGGATGCAGCGCGCTGACGGCGAGTACCGCTGGGTACTGGATTCGGGGGTTCCGCGCTTCGCCGCCGACGGCGCGTTCCAGGGGTATATCGGGTCCTGCTTCGATATCACCGAACGCCGGAATGCGACCGAGGCTCTGCTGGAGAGCGAAAGGCGCTACGCACTCGCCACGGTCGCGGCATCGGTCGGCGTGTGGGACTGGACGCTGGCGACCAGCGAGATCTGGATCGATCCGGGGCTGAAACGGGCGCTCGGGTTTGCCGATCAGGAAATCGAGAATCGTCTGGACGCCTGGCTCGAGCACGTGCATCCCGACGATGTCGGGCGGCTGCTGATGGACGCGCACAGTCACGCGCATGGCGAAACCACGTCGTTCGAGAACGAACACCGGATGATTCACCGGGACGGCAGCATTCGGTGGTTTCTCACCCGCGGATCGGCAGTGCGGCTCCCGGATGGGTCCACTGTCCGGATGACCGGCACCGATACGGACATCACGGAACGAAAGAGCGCGGAGATCAGACTCGAGGAGACGCGTCACGAGCTGGCTCGAGTGTCTCGCGTCACCACGCTCGCGCAGTTTGCGGCCGTGGTTGCGCACGAAACCAGCCAGCCGCTCAACACCATTCTGTTGAATGCCAGGGCCTGCCTGCGGTGGCTGGCGGGCACGACGCCCCCGGTCGATCATTTGCGGGCGACGCTGCAGGACATCGCGGACGCCGCCAAACAGGCGAACGAGGTGATGATTCGCAACCGCGGGATGTTCTCTCGTCGCGCGGTCGAAAAGCAGGTCATGGACATGAACGGCATCGTCCGCGACGTGATTGCGCTCGCGCGGACGCGCCTGCACCGGAGCCGGGTCGACCTCGCGCTGAACCTCGACGATGATCTTCCCGCCATCCGCGGCGATCGCGTCGAGCTGCAACAGGTCCTGTTGAACCTGCTGCTGAACGCGATCGAGGCTGTGGAAACAGCGAACCCGCCGTCCCGGCAGATACGAGTTACCACCCGCCGTTCAGCGGACGCGCTCGTTCAGATCAGCGTTCGTGATACCGGCATCGGTCTGCGGGGCGTCGACACGAAGAGTCTGTTCATGGCCTTCTTCACGACAAAGCCGTCGGGAACCGGGGTCGGGCTCTCGATCTGCCGGTTCATCGTCGAGGACCATGGAGGGCGTCTGTGGGCGGAAGGCAACGACGGGCCGGGCGCGACGTTCACGTTCACGATACCAACTGCCGCGCCGGTCGAGCCCAGAAAGGTCAATCAACCGCTCGGCATATCCATTCACTGATGCAGCGGCGATCGAGCCCTCAGTTGTCTCCGACTGAAGACGTCGCTGGCAGGCGCGACAACAACCACACCAGCCCCGCGACTGAGTCGACCTCGAGCTTCCGCATCACGTGGCCGCGGTGCACTTTGACGGTCTTTTCACTCGTTCCGAGCTCGTAGGCGATCTGCTTGTTCAAGAGCCCCCTGGCCACGAGCTCGCACACCTGACGCTCCCGGCGGGTAAGTCGGGCGAGACGCTGGCTGCACTCCTCCTCTTCGCGAAGGCGGCGACGGCTCTCGACCGCCCTGGAAAGGGCGCGCGAAACGGCGGCGAGCAGGTCGTGTTCGTCGACCGGCTTGACGAGAAAGTCGACGGCCCCTTTGCGCATGGCCCGCGCGGTTGAAGGGACGTCACTGTCGCCGCTCAGGAACACGGTCGGTATCGTGATGCCCTTGAACGCCAGCCACTCCTGAACATCGAGCCCGCTCAGTTCAGGCATGCGCAGGTCGAGCACCAGACAAGCAGGGCCGTCATAGGGCAGCTGCTCCATGAAGAACGCCGGCGACATGAACGTCTGGACGCGATAGCCGCTCGAGGACAGCACGCGCTCGATCGCTGTCAGCAGCGCTCGATCGTCGTCGACGACGAAGACGCAGGATTCGGACTCCATTGAGCACCAGGCAATCGTCGATGCGAGCCGCTGCGCGCGCACCGGATGTCGTCAGGCCACCTGTAATGGCCTGGAGGGCCTGCGCAGGACCTGCGTACGTCTCACTCCAAGTTTGCGCATGCGGCTCCGCAGTGTACTCGGCTTCAGGCCGAGTGCGCGTGCGGCCCCGCGGGGCCCCTCAATCCTCCACGCGCTGGTGCCCAGGATGCGCAGAATATGCGCTCGTTCGACGTCCGCCAGCATCGTCCCTGGCGCATCGCCGTCCGCGTCGGAGGTCTCGGATATCAGCGGCTCGAGCAGCTGGAGGGCCGAGTCGGGTGAGGTGATGATGGCCCGCTCGAGCACGTTCTCGAGCTCACGAACGTTGCCTGGCCAGTCGTACGCCGTCAGCGTCTCGAGCACCGGCCGGGGAATCGTGTCGACATGACGCTGATGTTTACGTGCGAGCCTGGTGACCAGGTGCCTGGCCAGGCCGGGCACGTCGCCCTGCCGCTCCCGGAGAGGCGGCAACGTAATCGGGAACACGTTCAGACGGTAGTAGAGGTCGCGACGGAATCGTCCGGCCTTCACCTCGTCGATCAGGCAGCGGTTTGTCGCGGCGATGATCCGGACATCGACGCGGATGGTGCGCGGCGACCCCAGACGCTCGAATTGGCCGTGCTGGAGGATACGGAGCAGCTTGGATTGGATGTCCGCTGGCAGTTCACCGATCTCATCGAGGAAGAGCGTCCCGCCATGCGCCAGCTCGCAGCGCCCCACCTGCGTCGATCGCGCATCGGTGAAGGCGCCCTTCTCGCGGCCGAAGAGCTCACTCTCGATCAGGGTTGCCGGAAGAGACGTGCAGTCCACGCTGACGAAACGCGCGTCGCGGCGGGGGCTGAGCAAATGGATGAGTCGCGCGGCGACCCCCTTACCGGTGCCGGTCTCGCCGAGCAGGAGCACGGTCGCACTGGTGGGCGCCACCTGCTCCATTCGCATGCGCACGTAACGAAGCGTGTCACTCTCGCCGACGAAGTCGACCGGTTCATCATCGGGCGCCGACTCTCCGAGTGGTCCCTGATGTGATTGAAAAGATCCCAGTCTCATAACGCCTCCGGATCGACCGTTTACCCCGCAGGTTGTTGGCCGAGGTCAAGAGGGTATCTCCGCAGCGTGCGCAGGGGCAATTGCCCGATGGTCTTATCCTTGGGGGGACCTAGTGCCTAGACAAAACTATTCATTTAACGTCAGGAGTTTCACGTCGTGTTTACACACCCGCGTGATGTCGCGGCCTGGATGACCTGTGCCGTGGCACTCCGCGAACCAGACGCCAAAGAAACCGGTTCCATCTCGCGGCACGCAGCTTGCGAGCAGCACGAGTCACTGTTATTTTCAGCCGGTGCGGAACTGAGGAGGCGCTATGAGCGACGAGAAACATCGTATCGAGGTGGCCCTGGACGACGACCATAAGGGAAAGCACCCCTTCGCCGTCGGAGTCCTTACGGGAGCGGCGGTCGGCGTCGGAATCGGGCTGCTGTTCGCACCACGTACGGGAGCTCAGATGCGCAAGGAGGTCGGCAACCAGTGGACGCACGTGAAAGGCTCATGCTCCACGAGCTATCACAAAGCCAAAGACGTTGCCGGCGACTGGGCCGAGCGCGGAAAGCGGGCGTATGACACCACGCGAGAGAAGGTCGTGCACAGTGCGAGCGAGACCCGGCAATACGTCCGTGAGGTCACTGACGCGGTCACGCTCAAATCGCACAATCAGCCTCGTAGCGTCGTCAAGACGGATCTGACGGTCGCGCCAGTTCGTGAGCCGTCGCGTTCAGTGGTGGCGCACTCGAGCCCATCGGGTCCGAGAGCCGCGGCCGTCACCGAGGTGCCCGTCAAGGAAGTCACCGCGAAACAAGGCGCGTGAGCGCCTGCGGCCCGAGCGAGGCGACGGAGTGCAGCCGCCCGCCGGGCGGCCGCCGAGCGAGAAGCGAGCGGGGGTGGGGCCCCGCGAGCATTAAGATTCGTCGCGCCAGCGACCGCCATGACCAGGATGTCCGCCCCTCGAGGGGCTTCGATCAGCAGGACTACGTGGCGGTCGCTGGCACACTCCTTCAGGTTCAGGCAGCCCCGCGTCCGTTCGCGGCCGACCATCCGTGCTGCGTACTCCTGGAAGAACAGCGCTTCAGCAATGACCGTCTTCCTGAACTCATCGAGAAGAACACGCTCGTTCGGAGCGTGAATATTGCTGAAGCCGTCCGTCGCCCCCACCAGCAGGATCTCTGCATCCGGCACTGCGGTGTGGAGCGCGTTGACGAGCGGGATCGAGCCACCGGTGGCTACGCTGACGGTCTTCCCTCCCCACGCGGAGGCCAGCGCCGTTCGGGCCGCATCGTAGGCGGGCCCTGACGTTTTGGCCGCGAACCCATTGCCGGTTGCTCCGGGCCTGACATCCAGCGAAATGCCAAACGGCCGGAGTTTCTTGAGGTAGTCGATGAGTGCCTGGCGTGCCTCGTCTGCGTCCTGCGCCGGATGGACGCGGAGGTTGATCTTCGCACGCGCATACGGCACGACGGCGTTCACCGCCTTGTCGACCGGCAGCGCGTCCAGGCCTGTCACGGTGATCGCCGGACCAGACCACAGCCGCTCCCCGAGGCTGCCCGTGCCGATGAACGGCATCCCTGGCTGCAGCTCCGCAAGCTCGCGGAATTCGTCTTCGCTGTACGACGCGCCTGTCCATTCTTCGCGCCTCAGACCAGGCACCACCACGTTACCCGCGTCGTCGTGCAGTGACGCAATGGCCCGCAGGAGCACGAGCAACGCATCGGGAGCCGCACCACCATATTGACCGCTGTGCTTAGGGCCCGCGAGGGTCTTGACCTCAATCGTCACGACCGCAGTTCCACGCAGGGCGACGGTGAGTGTCGGGACACCCGGGCGCACGCTGCCCATGTCGGCGATCACCATCGCGTCACACCGAAAGCGTGCGGGGTCCAGCGGTGGGTAGGTGTTGAAGGCACTGCCCACTTCTTCCTGACCCTCAATGACGACTTTGATCCCGACCGGCGGTTTGCCGCCGTAGGCGCGCAACGCGCCGACGTGGGCCATCACGTTCGCCTTGGAGTCTGAGGAACCTCGGCCATAGAGCGCGCCATTGCGCTCCGTGGGCTCGAACGGCGGTGACTGCCACTTCGACTCGTCACCGGCGGGCACGACATCGTAGTGCCCATAGAGCAGGACCGTCGGCGCTCCTGCGGGTGCGGGGATCCCGCCGGTGATGATCGGAAAAGTATTCGGCAGATCGAGCTGTCCGACGTTCTTCACGCCGGCATCGCGCAGCAGCTCGGCGACGAACGTGTGCGCATCGTGAACGGGATCGGTGAAAAGCCGGCTTCGGAGATCAGGGGATGCGAACCAGATCCGCGAGCTCGGATTTCAGTCGTGGCATCAGAGAATCGACGGTCTTGCCCATCGATGCGCTGACTGCAGGGTTTTCG
>CAWARA010000011.1:0-250199 GCA_963784195.1 uncultured Acidobacteriota bacterium
GTCTGGTCAATGCGCCCCGCTGGCCCAGATCACACCGCGAGGCGCGCGCAGGTTGCTCGTGAGCGAATCGGGATCGCGGTCCGGCGTGCGGTTGCCGGGGGGGCGTAAAAACGCCAGCTTGACGGCTTTCAGATCGAAATCGTTCGGCTCGATCTGTCCCGAAGCGTTCATCACCGACGGCCGGACGGTCACGTGGTTGTATCCGAGCGCATGGCCGAGCTCGTGTGCGCGCAGCGAGCGGCGGAACGGACTGCTTGACGTATCGAACCGCGATCGAGCATGATGATCCCGCCGATGACCCTGCCCTCACCGTCGGTGGCCCACCGGGTGAATCCCCAGAACCCGGTGGCCGCCTCCAGACCCCTCGAAACGCGCGACGACGATCTCGCCGACCCGCGCCAGGCTGAACGATCTGACCAGCCGTTGCCGTCTCACTCCGCTGACTTGCAAACCCTGAGAACGTCGATGCACTGAGCTGCTGCAGGCCCCAGACCAGATCCTGCACGAGCAGATCCGCTTCAGAGGACGTCATGACGCTGTCGATGGCGACGCTCTCTGTCGCGTCCAGCGCGGTAAACGAGAGCACGCGCGTCTCGATGGTGAGCTTGGGCGCTTCGGTCCAACGCTGCAACAAGCCGCTCGATCTGAACATCTGATCGAACGCTGTCAAATCGAATGACGCCGGGATGAGCTGCAGGCGGGCATCAGGGCCTGGCAACCGCAGCGCAGTCTGACGTTCGACGGCTGCCGTGGATCTGATCGTGACGTCACGAATCTGTTCCAGCTCGGGCACCTCGACGCGGAACGTCCCGTCCATTGTCGACGTGAAGGTCCCGAGACCCTCGATATCGAGCGTGGCGCCGGAAATACCCGAACCTGTCAGGCCGTCGAGAATCGATCCGGTGACCGCGCGTCCCGGCCGTGGTGGCCGGCGCAGTTCGAACTCGGCCACCTGATTCGAGGTCAGCGTGATCTGGCGCGTCTGGGACTCGAAGTCCTGCGCGCTCGCGCGAATCGAGAACTGCCCTTCACGCAGCCCCTCGATACGGAATGCCCCGTCGTCGCCCGTCTGCGCCGAGCGCCCGACGTCAGGACCGTCGAGCACCTCGATACGGCCATCCTTCACGGGCGAATCGCCATCGTCATCGAGCAGCTTCCCCGTCAGCGTCCAGGTCGGCGTCGTCGGGGGCGGTGGATTGTTCGGCGTCGGGGTCGGCGACATGGGCGGCGCCGGATTGCTACCGCCGCCGCATGATGCAAGGAGGGCGCACAGAAGGACCACCAGGGCCCGCATTCCACGCTCGAGCTTGAGTACGTCCTTGCTCACGAGACGATGAGCATTCAATCTGCGAGCCGCCACCTAAGCCATTACGAAGGACGGCCGGGATCATGTCAAGCTGAACACGACTAATTGCTCATGTTTTCACAGACTTACAGCCATTCAGCATCGTCCAGCCACGGCCCTGACAGCGCGGTCGACGGCCGCTTGTCTCTCCGCAGCGGGTCGACGCTCGCCCCTCGTCCTTCCCATTCTTACAGGGCGGCTCGAGCGCCTGTGTAAGGCAAGCTCAGCAACAAATCGGCTATCCTCGCTAAGATCTTTGGCTGATGGTTCACACGGGCCGGCGAACAGTCGCAACACGCGGACAAGGCGATGCGCACGACATCACACGCCTCGTGAGCGACGTCGTCGCAGAATCAGGGCTAGGGGACGGAATCGTTACCGTGTCCGTCGTGGGATCCACCGCCGGCGTGACGACCATCGAGTTCGAGCCCGGCGCGATCGCCGACCTCAATCGCGTGTTCGAGGCGCTCGCACCTCGCAGCGGCGACTACGAGCACCATCGGCGATGGGGTGACGACAACGGATCGAGTCACGTCCGGGCAGCATTGCTAGGTCCGTCAGTCACGCTCCCGATCGTCAACGGTGAGATCGTTCTTGGTACGTGGCAGCAGATCATGCTCCTCGAGTTCGATACACGGTCGCGCAAGCGCGAGATGGTGATTCAGGTGATTGGCGAATGATGACGCGAACGTTCATCGGGCTTGTCGCTCTCGTTGCCGCTGCTGGCGCGCTCGCCTGCTCTTCCAAGCCGCTCGACGGGCCGACAACCATCCAGGTCCACGCCAATCGCGGATGGCAGCCGGCCGGCGTGCGGGTGGCCGCTAACCAGGCCTTCACGATCGAATATGTCGCGGGCACCATCCGCGATCGCGAGGTCAGCATCGGCAACGGCGGTGGCAGCGACTACATCTGCGGCTCCGCCGACTGCTGCGAGCCGATGCCCAACGAACGCCGGTCGGCGCTGATCGCGCGTGTCGAGGGCCGCATCTTCGTGGTCGGCAATCGCACGCGCATCACGTCGCACGAGGCGGGGCGTGTGTTTCTGCGGATCAACGATTGCGACGAGGGGCTGGCTGATAATGCTGGGGTGTTGGAAGTGCGGTTGGTGCCGTAGTTCGTGGTTCGTGGTTCGTTGCTCGGGACTGGGGCTCGTGGTTCGTCGATCGGCGACTCGGGACTCGGGATTTCCGTGGCGGCAGAGTCGGTGGTAGAATCAAGCGTTTCGACCCGCCATTGCCGGCGTAGCTCAGTTGGTAGAGCAGCTGATTCGTAATCAGCAGGTCCTCGGTTCAAGTCCGAGCGCCGGCTCCAGTAAGTGACTTTCCACTCAGTAGTTGTGTGAGCCAGGTGTGCCGCCACTCCCCGGCCAATCGCGCCTGGCTAGCGGCAGGCTAGCACCAGGCGCCCCGTGGTAATCGGGCGTGCACGGTTGTGACCGCGGCACCGAGCCCACCTTTCGCGTAGGAACCTGCTAAACGTGAGAGTCTTCTGCACGCCTTGGGCTGCCGCTCACCAAAAATTTCCTGCCGACCTTTAGCGAGCTGTTTCACCCGGTTTCATCGCTGCCGTCCCCGCCGATGCGTAACACGTTTGTCGCCCGCCGAAAGACAGCGGGTGCATCTGGTACTCGCGGAACGGAGGACACGATGCGTGCGTTGCGATGGCGAGACCTGAAACATAAGGTCGGGCTCTCAAGGACAACGGTGTGGCGTCTCGAACAGGCCGGGCGATTTCCACGTCGACGGCACCTTTCGCGAGGAGTCGTCGCATGGTTGTCGGACGAAATCGATGAATGGCTGCGGGACGGCCCCTCCGTGCAGAAGGATGCTGCGGACCGAACTTCGCGTAGAGGGAGGCTCTGCGTAGAGGGAGGCTCTGCGTAGAGGGAGGCTCTGCGTAGAGGGAGGCTCTGATGGCCACCTCAGCGGGCGCGACGTTGAAGGGCATCGTGAGGGTACTGGAGGCCGCGAGGCGGTACGTCGCGCGCGGCTGGAAGCCTGTGCCGGTGCCTATCTGCAAAAGAAGCCTGTGCTGGGAACGTGGCAGGATCTACGACTGGACGAGCACAGCGTCGAGGACCACTTCCAACTGTTGGGCGAGCCCTCCGGTGACATCGTCGACGTCGACGTAGATTCACCCGAGGCACTCGCCGCTGCCGAGACTTTCCTACCTGCCACGGGACTGGTTCACGGACGTCGGAGCAAACCACGGAGCCACCGTTACTACGTCGCGAGTGGGACCCGCACCCAGAAATTTGAATACGCCGACGGGAAGAAAAAGACGATGTTGATTGAGCTCAGGTCGACGGGCAGCCAGACGATCGTGCCCCCTAGCGTGCACCCTTCAGGTGAGTTCGTGACCTAGGAGGATGATGGGACTCCGGCGATAGCGGATGCCGCAACCCTGCGCCGGCAGGTTGCATTCGTTGCCACGACCGCTCTGCTCGCCCGATCCTGGCCAGCCGAAGGAGTGCGCCACGACCTGTCCCTTGGTCTGGCCGGACTCCTCTTGCGGCTGGGGGTGAGCGAAGCTGATTCCGAGGCGATCATCTCTACGGCGTCCAGAGTGTCGGGTGATACCGAGTGGGCAGATCGCGGGGCCGCCGCTCGATACACGGCTGCGCGGATCTCGAGCGGCGATCCGGCCACTGGTGCACCGACAGTCGAGCACCTCCTCGAGGGGAATGGCAGCAGGATCGTTGCGACCATTCGGCGATGGCTGCAGGATCCAACGACTAGCACCATTTCGCCAACGGAGCGAGAGTCCGAGCTCCCAGAAATAGACGCAACTGATCTGAATCTTCCGATTGTCAGCACCGCTGCGCTCGAGGCACTTCAGGCGCGAAACACCCCGCCGTTCATTTTTCGATTCGGTAACCAAATCGATTCGATCACAGGGCGGTGATGACGGTGAGCTGGTCCTACCGCCTGTCGGCCCGGCCGACTGCCTCGGTGAGCGCGAGCTGTTCGATCATGACTGCGCCACCTGAATACTTGAACCCCGTCATCGGCGCGCGCTCGAGGCGGACGGCCCGCAAATTGGAGGGCGGCGTCCCGTCGAGGATCGGTACACGGTCGGAAGCGGCGATCCGGGCGCGTAGCCGGGAAAGCCGAAACCGTCCCCGGTTCCCGACGTGTGGCTCATGAGCGCGCACGGCGTCACCGGACGTTCTTTCATGAATTCGCCGCCGGGCAGCTTCCACGACTTCAGAATGGTGTTGACGTCCTGATCGAGGGCAAAGCCGCCGTCCTGGATTGCCTTCATCGACGTCATCGCCGCGATCGTCTTGCTGGTCGATGCCGCCTGAAACATCGTCTCCGGCGTGACCGGCGTGCCGTCTCGACGTCCGAAACGCCGTAGCCTTTCGCCCATGTAATTTTGAAATCTTTGATGACGGTGATGCTTACGCCCGGGACATGGAACTGGTTGAGCAGTCCCTGGACGACTGCGGCGTCAAGCGGCCCGCCGGCCGGCTGCACGCGAACGAGCGGAAAAACGAGGATTTAAAAGCGAACGGCGACCGCGACTCTGCGCATGGCGCCTCCGGGGGCGTACTATACGTGCTGCTCGTCAAAAACGAAACCGCAGAGACCGCCGAGATCGCAGAGCTCTTTGTAAAAAGAAAACTCTGCGGTCTGACGACAGGAACTATTCTCGGTCCCGGATTCAGCCCCTTCCCCCTTCGACAGCGGCTCGCAGACCTTGACTCCGACCAAAAAAGGGGACGGTGAGCTTCTCGGTGACGACCAACGAGCCGACGGTTTCAAATGCGTGTCCGAACGACAAATGGACCGCCGACGTCGTCCGCGTCAACTTCAGTTCTGGATCGGTCAGAGTCATTCAGGGCAGCTTCGACAGACCTTCCCTTTGTTCTAAAGGGATCTCGATTCCCGGTCTGGACAAGCGAACGATAGGCAGGTTCGAACGCGACTCTATCGAATGATAGTAGAGGTCCGGCGAATCCGGACCTCTGCCTCAAACTCCGCGGGAGTGACTCGAAGCGCCTCAAGTTCCTTGTCGGTTCACCTCATTGCTTGGGTCCAGTCACTGGACCGTCCCCTACGACGAAATAGCCCGCGGGTGGAGCTCCATTAGAGCCGTCGGCAAACGCCTTCGCGGCGGCTGCCTCAGCCTTGACAGCGGCAATGTCGGCCGCCCTCGTACTTTTCGGGACCACAACCGTGGCGGTCGCCAAGCCAGTCGCGCCAGCCGCATCCGTTGCCTTGGCGACAATAAGGTAGACGCGGCCGTTGCTGGAGCTTACGCGCTCTTGCCGTAACCAGAGCGTTCCGACCGAGGCGGCCTTTGCATCTGGCGAGAATTGGTCTCCGTTCCCGAACAGATCATCTTCGTCGCTGAACACCTGGACGGAAAGGCTCGGCGCGCTGCACGCGCCGTCGGTCACGGTAGCCGCCAGTCCGACGTTTACGAGGTCGGCGTTGTTCTGCGGCAGTAAATCTGTGCGGACAGAGATCGAAACCGTGGGGGGCGGATTGGATACGGGGAACGACACTGACGCAGAATTGTTGCCCGTCGCGTCGGTCGTCCGGGGGTCGGCGGCGACGGAGGCGTCGTTCTTGATAACGGTGCCGTTTGGCTGATCGCATTTGACCGTGGCGACGACCGTGATTGTCGCAGTCTCCTGATCCGCCATCGCGCTCTTGGTACAGGTGATGGTGCCGTTGGCTCCAACCACCGGCACGGTGCAGCTCCAGCCGGCCGCCGACACCGAAACGAAACCCGTCCCGGCCGGGAGGGCATCGGTCACGGTCACGTCTGCGGCGGCGGCTGGCCCGGAATTCTTGACCCCAAGCGTGTAGGTGACGTTTCTGCCGGCTTCGATGCCCCGGACGACGGTGTACGGGACTTCGTGATCGCCAGATCTGCCGACGCCGGGAGGGGTGTACCAGCGACCTCGAGGGTGCAGTCGGCAGTCAGTGCGGTGCCGGCAACGCCGACGGTGACCAGCCGCGGCCCCGCAGTCGCATTGAGCGGTACGGCAAATTCGACCGAGACGCTTCCCGTCGCGTTGGTGTTGTCGACGGCGACCATCTCGTCGCCGAGGATGACTTTGGCCATGCTGTTGGCAAATAACCCAGACGCCTCCACGGTGGCGGCCTGGCCGGGGCGAGCCTGCGCCGGGGTCACGGCACAGACCGGGAATGCCAGCGGAACGAGGTCGAACGGAACGCCAGCACTGGCGTCCGGCCCATCGGGCAACTTGTCTATCTGAGCGGCGTCGTCCAGATTCTCGGCGAACGCCTGAATCCGAATCCCCGGCGAAGCGGGACCCCGAACGACGTCCGACATTTCCAGCGCGATGACATCAGAGAGCGCCCGAGGGTCCGCTCCGGTGAAGCTTGCGAGCCTCGCGCGGATGCTGGGATCACTCACCTCTTGCCAGACGCCTCCCTGGAACCTCCACACCTCGGGTGTCAACTGCAGCGACGAGATTTCGCCGCAGCACCGGATCACGACCACGCGCGTCGCCAGCTCAGCGCCCTGGAACTCGTGGGCACGGGCACATCCAGGGGCACCGTGGATGCTGCGCCGCCCGTCGCCGGATTGCCGTCCAGATCGGCGAAAAGAAGATATTGGTGGTGAGGTCTCTCCGGCAGCAGCCCGAACAATGCATGCGAAAAGGTCGTGGCTGGCGGGGCACATTGTGGCTCACCGTGACCGACGTCATGTCTGCGGCGACGTCGGACACGTCCTGAAGGGCATCCACCCGCTGGTCGCTGATGGTATCGCCGGGAAGGAGTGCTGCCGGGGGATCGACCTGCGAGCCCGAGTTGACCTTGACGAAGCCGCGAGCCGTTGCCTTCTGAAGAGCAGTAATGACTTTGGGTTGCTGCCTCGCCGTCATGAGGCTGAAGGGAGTAGCGTTAACATAATCGAACGAGTCGCAGTTTTGGTCGTAGCGACCGTTGCCGTCGTCATCGAGACCGTTGCCGTGACCGAGTCCCAACACATGCCTCAGCTCGTGAGCGAGAATGGCCTCATCGGCATCGAAGGAGCGCACGAAGAAGTAGTCGCTGATCCCGAGTTGTCCGGTTGCACCCGTGATGGTCGGCGGATTAGTGCAGGGATCGCCCCCGCTCCAGGAATTGTATCCCCGCCCTCTGAGCGTCAGGGCCGTTCCGGCCGCGTCGACGAACTGGCGGAGGTTGACGGCGATCGGACCGAGCAGCGGCGTGTTGAACTGTTTGGCGAGGGCATCCCAGGCAGCGGTACACGCCGCAAAGGTCTGCTTGAGCTCCGTGTCATTGATATTCGGATCCAGGACATCCCCTTCCACACCCGGTCCGATTTGCGGGTCGGTGATGATGGGGAAATTCGTCTGCGACATAATCGCCGCGGTGAAGGCGCTTCGGAAGGTGATGTTCGCGCCAGGAATCCAGATGCGATCGCTCACCCGTTCGTGCCGGCGCCACAAGGCATTGTTGGTATCGGGTTCACCGAGTGACCCGGGGTTGTCGGCAGCCGGGCTGCCCTCGATCGCACACCACCGAAGGGGAAGGTGCAGGAGGCCAGTGGCCGGGTCGCCGGCATGGATAACGGAAGGGACTGAAGGGACACCAAAGCGAACGAGTAAGAGTGCCAACAAGAACGGAACGTATTTGGCGCGCATCGCAAACTCCCTTTGTAAAGCTTCGTCGAGAGACCGACGACCTGCGAATAGGCCTTGGCGGGCGACCGTGGCGAATCTAAATCGTTACGCGGGTACCGTCGAACGTGGTCAGGGTAAAGGTTGCCTCCTCGCTGTAGGTGGCCTTCTGCTCTTCGAGGACGGACAGCGCGACAGCCTCGCCGAGCCGAAGCGAATGGAAGTAGTCGGACCGGTAATGAAAGCCAAGCGCGTTCCTGCCGAAGGCCACGTTCGCCGCCAATTTGTCCAATTCGTTGCCGACGGTCAGGAGCGGGCCCTGATAGGGAACGAGCATCGTGCCTGAAGCATCGGGGACCACGGCACCAGAGAGGGGGAAACTCTCATCGAACCACGCCTTAAGAATCGTCACGCAGGCACCGGCCACGGTCGCATGACCGGATCCGTAGGACGGATGCGTAGGACACCCTTCGGGCGCCGCCATCGGTAAGAGGTACGTACCGTAACGGGCCTTCGCCCTGGCCAGCGCTGCGGACGCGCGAACCTCAGGATGCACCGGATAACTGGCGCTTCCGCTGAGTGAGTGGTGGATCAACCCGCCGAACGCCTCAGGCCGGAGGCGCCGGTGGACGAACCACTTCTGTACCAGACGGCCTTCAGCGGACGCGTCGCCACCTGCCGTCACCAGCGACAGGATGTGAGGCCCCCCAAAAGTGGCGAAGCCGATCTGATTCTCATCGGCTCATAAGGATTGCCGCTGGCGAACGGTGCCTGCATACGAAGCAGGATGAGGCACGCCTGATGGTATGCCTGGTACAGCGCATCGACGTGCACCCACTCGCACAGATCGCGGAGGTTCCGAATGTACGTGGGGACCGCGTCGAATGCACCTGGATGGGAACGAGGCCGTCCTGGATGGCGAGCCATTCACCATAGCTCGTCATATAGTCGACACCGGGCGCTACGGTGTGCATCCGCTGTGGGATACGCATGGCGCCCATTGGGATGTCGAGCGAGAGGAACTGCGACACATAAGGGCTGATGAGGTCCCGGCAGTATTGCCTCGGAAAATCGTCGCTGGCGTCACGTGCCTGGCCGCTCTTGGGCCGCGCAGATCAGAAAGGCTCGAGAGATCCTGCGTGGCCGCCGCGATGATTGGATCGGTATCGTAGTTGCGGAAATCGACGTCGCGCGCCAGGGCCATCCAGAACAGTTCGACGAGATCGGCTGCGCCCTGGGCGCTGGCGATGGTCGGCGCCGGGCTGATAAAGAGATGGTGTGAATCGGCGCCTTCGAGATCGAACGCCAACCCTGCTTGCGGGTTGGTCAGGCGTCGTCGAGGCCGAGAGGAATTGCCTCGAAACCGTCTGGGTCCCCGCTTTCGATGGCGCGAAGCAAAGCGCCGTATGCGGTTGGATCGACTTCGCCGAGGGAGTTATGAGGAAGATCCTTGGAGTAATTGCGATCTTGTTTGCGTAGAGCGCCTCCTCGCCATTGTTCATATGCGCTGTCTCAGGTCGGCGTCTGGCGAGTTGGGCGGCGTTGACGCGAATCTCGGAATGCCTGCTGTCTGCGTACGGCTTCTGCGCCCTGGCTGGGCGCCGCCGCAACCTGGGCAGGTCGGCTCAAATCAACGAGTCCCGCGGCGAGAGCCGCTGGTGCGGTGCCGAGGAACGAACGCCGACACATCGGTCATTGGAATGTCACTCCGCGACAAGACCGTTGCATTGGGCGAACGCGAGCAGGCGCCACAAAGTGGCCGATGTATGGTCTTGAGAATATGGTCATGACATGCGCACCAAATAACCCTCGTCACTCCGGCGATGCATAAGAACGCCGCCAATCTATTGATGAGGTTGGTCGGATGAGGCGGCACGGATTATCGCCCCATGATCATCTCTATGCAAGTAACTAACGACAGCACACCTTCGTGACAGCCGGAAGGTAGCCGCGCACATGAGCGCAAAGATACCGGGCAGCGCGATCGACGCGACAGACGATGGCGCTCAATTGCCGGTATCAACACCAGTCACGAGACCAAACTGGATTGAAGTATCCGGGGTGAAATCAGCATCCGAGAGACCGGGATCGGCACCACCATGTGTCGGGCGACGATGGCTGGCTCACGATTTGTCCGGTTCGCGGCAATCGGCGGCGCGTTCTCGTCTTCTCGGCGGCAGCCGCCGCTCAGCGATCAATCGCCTCGCTGAAGGGCGTCGCGATGCCGCAGCGTCCGGATCTCGCGCACAACGTAGCCGACGAGAGACGCTGGTGGTGGTCGGCAAGGCGCTGTTCTGGGACGTTCAAATCGGGAGCGACGGCCGCACGGCGTGCGCGACCTGCCACTTCCACGCGGGTGCCTATCATGCGTCACGAATGAGCTGGCTTCGTGGTTGGCGTCGGCGGCTGCTGTTCGTCCGAACACGACGCTCACGGCCGCAGACTTCCCTTTTCATGCGTTTTCCAACCTGAACGACAACGGATCGCCGGCGACGCGCGACCGTCGCGAGATCGTCGGCTCCGCCGGAGTCGTGAAGCGGACGTTCGTGGACGTCAGCGACGACAGCGCGGTCGATATCGGAGCGGACGCCGCGTCCGCGGGCGTAGTCGGTGGACTGCCGGTCCGTCAGGTCACGTCGCGCAACACGCCGACCGTCATCAACGCGGTCTTCAACCTGCGGACGATAGGAACTATTAGGGCCGTCTCGCGTTAGCATAACGCCCGTTCTCGATGCGGATCAGCCCCTTCCCCCTTCGACAGCGCGGATGAGACCGCTGTCGGCCTCCATTCTGGGCAGGTGGCAGAGATCGCAAGGTAAAATAATCAGCCGGAGTAGCGAGGCAGCGGACGGAGCCGACACGCCTCCCAGCGGGACGCCGCACCCTCACCAGGCGGCGTCGAATTCGGGGGCGTCTTGCGACTGATCTTCGATCGGGTCAAGGAGCGGAGGCGGTGCACGTGCCGGGCGCGGCTCCGGCACCTCGGTCGGGAGCCCGAGGTGTCGCAAGAATCGCTGGACCACGGACGCCTGCTCAATCAGCGCCACGAGGCGCAGCCGCCCACCGCAGCGTGGGCACGCCAGCACATCCACGCCAAACGTCCGCCGCATCAACTCGGCCCACTGATACGCGCCAGCCCGCGATGGCTGTGCGCAGCTCGCGGCCCCGCTCCGGGTTGCTTCCTGCGAGCATCGATCCATCTGCGATCGCCGGGACGATCTCCGCTCGCCACGATGACGCGGCGCGAGCAGCCGTGATACAGAATCAGGTTCACCCGCGGCCGCGGGTCAAGGCGACCAGCCGTTCCAGAAGCTCCAGCGAATCGAAGCGCAGGCGCGTCGTGCCGTCCGCCCAGCGGTGCGGAGCGTCAGCCAGACTCGCCGTCACTGGTCCGGTGCAGCCGCTCCTGCGCCAGGGGCGGCCGCAGCCATCCGGGTTGCCGCGGTCCTTCGCAGGTCATGTGGCCGGAACTGAAGCCGCTCGCCTGCTTCAACCGGGCGACGGCTTTGGACACGTGCGCAACGGTTGCCCTTTCTTGCGGCTGCTAGTGAATACCCACGGGGATGCAGAAGGGTTGGACGTATCCGGACGGCGGGCGTCAATATCGCCTCACAAGTTCCGACAACCATACACGGTGAGGACGCTGTTCTTCGTGCGCTCGCGGGTAGTGTCGACCAACCGGATGATTTGTCAGTTCGAGTTCATCCCATCGCATGCGGAATACCTCGCCCGATCGCTGGGCAGTGAGCAGCAGGACCCGGAGGACACTCGAACTAGGCGTTGGTCGTTCGAGCGCCGCCCATAGGAGTGCCAGTTCTTCAGGGCTCAGCACGCGATACGCGGAGTCTCCGCGCCAGCCGGTTTCCAGGACGCGCAGGGATTTGCATGGACCCACTGACGCTCCAGTGCGAAGGTGAATACCTTGCGTACAGCAGGAGCCGGTTTGCCATGATGGGCGCTTCGCTGTCTCAGTGATAACTTGCGCACATCTGACCGCTGAATCTGTGCAGCTGGCAGAACTCCCCAGCGTTTAACGAGCGATGGATAGGCCCGCTTCCTGTCTTCTTCCGATGTGGGGAAAAACAGCAACCGTTCATCACTTCGCCAGGTTGGCTTCTTCGGTCGGGTGTGTTCTTCGAGATAGTCCAGCCACTTCTTGAAATGTTTTTTCAGAGAGTGCTGTGTGAAGCGCCGCCTGCCGGCGAGACGCGGATCCTGGCCGTCGTCGAGATCCTTACGGGCCGCACGGGCTTGATGAGCAGTTACGAGGGCGGTCGACGGGTACTCACCGAGCAGGAGCCACCGGAAGTTCCTCCCAGCGGACTGTGAGGACCAGGACTGCGGCCCCGTTGGTAACACGCAGCACCAGCCGGAGGTGTCTGCATCGAAGATCTGCGCCCTCCGGCCTGGAACCGGTTTCACCCCGTTTACTCGTCGGTCCGTCAATGACTCGACGATCGACGACTTTTCTGCACCGCTTCGGGCTAGCGTCTGGGTAGCCGCGAGCTGAAACAACCTGCGCCTAAAATAGGACCGTTGAAGAGTCTTGAATCGGTCGTTTTTGGCTGGATTCTGTGGTGTTTTCGATGCGACAGTGTGGGTTTGATGCCAACCTGCGGAAACTAGAGGTCTGCTAGAGCAACTGATTCGTAATCAGCAGGTCCTCGGTTCAAGTCCGAGCGCCGGCTCCAAAAAGCCTAACAAATCAACCGATCGCAAGACGCTCGATTCCGTTCTCATCGAGTTGACACCCTAAGAGCTTGCTGAAAAACGCGCTGGTGGGTAGTGGGTCAGTTTGAGATTCTGGCCGTCACCGCCGTATCGGAGTGCACGACCGGCCCAAAGCCAAGCCAGATCGGCGCGCTGAGCACCAACAGAGCGATAAGGAACATCAGGATGTAGAAAACGATCCGACGTGGTGTTAGCGGCATGGCGTCACTCCGTCGCATTCAAGGAGGCCGGCGATTTCCTCAAGACTCAGACTCAGATCATCGCATAGCGGATGCAAGGCGACCGTACCGGCAGATTTTTCAAACTGACCCACAACCCGCTGGTGCCGTGATCTGCGCGATGTTCGGTCGCTCGGCGCTGGCTCTGCGCGGGTCGTGGGTCACGCGCGTGGGCTAGCTGGGCAAGCGCCCGACGCGGCGCGGCGACCAGGCGCTCATGCCGGCATGCGCCCTGAGCGTGACGAGCCGGCGGAGATTGAAGGCGGCGCTCGCGAAGCGAAAGAGCCAGTCGACCTTCGCGAGCCCTCGCAGTTTCACCTTCCGCATCCAGGCGATCGTCTTGAGCCAGCCAAACGCCGGTTCGATCCGGGGCCGCGCGTGCAGACTCTTCGCGTAGCCCTCGTGGCGGGTCGTTCGCGCGTCGATCGCATTCCCGCCGCGCCGCTTCAGATTCTGCGCCACATGCGGCGTGACCTCGAGCTCGCGCAGGACCTCGACGAGACCGAAGGTGTCGTAGGCCTTGTCCGCGCCGACCGTGCGCCGACGCGACTCCCGGCGCCAGCGCCGATGCAGCATCAGCAGCGCGGCGTCGCGTTCGGCGGTGCCATCCGCTTCGGTCGCCATCGCGTCCACCATCAGGCCGTGGCGGTTCTCGATCAGCAGGTGCCCGAGATACGACAGCCGCGCCTCGCCGTTCGAGGTCTTGCGATACAGCTTCGCGTCCGGATCGGTCGTCGACGCTGCGTGTCGTAGCGAAACGCCGTGTCATACTCCCTCCAACCACTCACGCGCCGCCAGCGCCCGGTAGTCCGCCGAACGCTCCGGTTCAGCGGCGGCGCGAAGCGCCCTCCGATGCAACCGGTTGTTATCCCGCAATCGTAAGCGATAGGTCGATCGTTCAACTTTGCCGACGCACCATTTCGTTGATCCAGATCGGGGCGAACGGAGAGGTGCAACCCTTGGAGACCGGATAGTCGCGATAGATTCCCAATTTCTCTCCGATAGCGATGGCGCGCTTGCGATGCTTGGAGAAGTGAATACCGATTCCTGCAAGACAGAAATTCATCGTCCATTGCACTTCCGGAGCAGCGTTCCCCATCTCGGACTCGATCCGGTCCAGAAGCGCTGGCAAATCGAGCCCGTCCGGACTCTTGGCGATTCGCTCCGACGTTAGGCTCCATCCGGCGCGCGCGGCCCACGGGTCATCATCTTCCATCCATGCTTGGCGGAGGGCCTCCTTGTCGGGATGGTTCTTGACAACATAGGAATTCAGCCAGTCTGCGACTTGAACAAAGTTGGCGGACCGCACCATCCGATCCGTCTCGTCGCGAGACAGCTTGTCGGGCTTGATCAGGAGGATTGCCAGGAGCTGGGCATCGATGTTTCCGGTGTCCCAGAGCGCGATGGCCAACTGGTGGCTGGTCTTGATCTTCGCGGCGAGTTTCCGGATATCACCTAGCTGGACGCCGAACTGATTGTCCCCGGCGCCATTCTTTTTGTTGTGCGCACGGCGCTTCTCGTCGCCGAGAGATTCCAGCTGCGCGAGAGTATCCTTGAGAGTCATGGCCATGTCTGTAGCGCTCCTTGAATCGGACATGCGGGATAACTACTCGGCTGCTCTGCAGCGGTTCGTGCCGGTCAGGGTTTGTTACAGGCTCTAGGTAGGGGTATCGCTCATCGCCGGAGAGGCTGGACGGCAGACGTCCGGATTCAGGACAGCGACCGAGGAGAGGGGGGGGGGAGGGGGAGGAGAGAGCGCCGTGGGTGCGAAGACGGCGCGCTGGGAAACGCGCGGCTCGCGCGGGAGAGCCACCGAGGGGGGGGGGGGGGGGGGGGGAGGGGGGGGGGGGGGGGGGGGGGGGGGGGGGGGGGGGGGGGGGGGGGAGGGGGGGGGAGGGGGGGGAAGGGGAGGGGAGGGGGGGGGGGGGAGGGGGGGGGGGGGGGGGGGGGCGGGGGGGGGGGCGAGGTGGGGCGGCCGGGCAGGGAGCGCGCGGGGGTGCAGAAGCGTGAGTGGTGGGGGGGGCGGGGGAGGTGGGCGGTGAGGGCAGGAAGGTGGGGGGCGGGCGCGGCGCGTAGCAGAGTGGGCAGCGAGCGCGAGGGGGGCGAGGGGGGAGCGCGAGGCGGCGAGGGAGCAGGGCGCGCCGCGGTGGGGATCGAAAGCAACGAAGGGCGGGGAGGGGCGGGGCCGGGGGCCGCGGGCGGCGCAGCGCGGGCGCAGACCGAGCGCGGCGCGGGAGCAGCACGAGAGACGGCGCGGCGAACGGGAAGCAGAAAAGAAAGCGGAAAATGTAGGCATCAGGAACCTTCCGCCTAGAGGCACGGCGCGACGGAGCGAGAGGCCAGCTCGATATGAACCTCCGTTGCGTCGCTGCGTGGATGACGAAGACGCAATTCTGGCTGCGAGCCTATTTCAGCTCGACTTCGATGACGCGGACCGGAGTCTTCCCTGGGTTGACCGGTTGGTGCGTGACGTTGGCATCGCGGTAGCCGGCGCCGCCGGGCTCCAGCTTCATAGTCTCGGACTTGCCGTCCGGATAGCGAAACTCGAGCGTGCCCCCCTGGATGACCACGCCGACGTGGGGGAGGTCGTGCGTGTGCATGGCTGTGACGCCCGGCGGGAACGTGACGTTCTTTACGCGCACGCGCGCGTTCTCGAACACGATCGTCGAGGTCGCCTGACCCTGGTCGCCCGCCTCGACGGCGGCCGCGCCGAGGGAATCCGCCAGGAACGCGCCGGTAGCGAGCGCCGCACCCATCGCGATCCCCGCTATGAAGCCTCCAAGGTGTCGTCTCATGCGCGTCATTCTACAGGGACCCGGTCGTCCGCGACACGAGCGCGCGGTTCGCGGCCGGTGAACGGGAACGCGTCGGGGCCGCGCTGGCACTGGCTGTTCAGGTTGATGCGCGACAACACCTGCGGCACGAGCGCATCCACGAGACGCCCGACGCGCTTCTCGTCGCGCCCGAAGATCGCCGCCTGCTGCCCGAACGGACTCGCCACCACCGCGTCGATGGCCTCGCGCTCGTCGTCGAACGGGACGATGGGGACCACCGGGCCGAACTGCTCCTCCAGGCACGCGCGCATGGACATATTGCACGGATAGAGTAAGGCCGGGTGGAAGTAAGTGCCGGTCCACTCTCCGCCGTTCGCGTTCACGACGCGCGCCCTTCCGAGTGGCCTCGGCGACGAGGCCGGCGAGGTAGTCGCACTTGCCGTCCTCGGGGAGCGCGGTGAGCTTCACGTCCGGCTCCCACGGCAGGCCCGATTTCAGCGTGGAGACGGCGTCGGCGAAGCGGCGCGTGAACTCGTCGGCCACGGCGCGTCGACGAACAGGAGCTTGAGCGCGGTGCAGCGTTGGCCGCTGAAGCTGACGCGCCCATAGTTCACATGACGCTGTGGTCTTTCGAACGAGCGACATTCTACGCCCACGTTCAGACGACAGGCACGACCCTCAGGCCACGCGCGATCAGATTCAGATGAAGCTTCATCTGGTGGCGTCGGTGGATCGGGTACTCACGCTGGCGCTCGAGCCCGTCGAGCTTACGATGGCTGCGTAACGAATCGCAGCGCCTCCGTTTCAGCCACGCTTTCGAAATTTCCCTCGCACGTCCATAAAAGCAGGCGGCGGTTAAGCCTGATTGAGCGGCTCATTCCGATACGCCGTGGCTACCGGCCTCCGGTATTCCGTGCAGCCCCCATGTAGCCGGGGAACCGCTACGGCTCGCGGACTTTCGATGCTCGACCCGATCCTTCAAGGTGTTCATCTTATGGCGGTAACACACGAGGATGAGCGGTGAGAACCGTGGAACGGCTGGTGCAATGAACCAGAGTGAGGGCGCTGCGGCCGGTCGCGCTCAAATGTCACGCGGGCGCAAATGTCGAGATCCGCGACGCCGTGGGTGCCGAGAATTTCTTTCTCTTCGGCTTGACGGCGGACCAGGTCGAAGAGCTGAAGCGAGAGGCTACACGCCACGGAGTCTTTACGAATCGAATGACGTGCTTCGCGAGACGATCGACCAGATCGGCGACGGGTTCTTCTCCAATGGTGATCACGAGCTCTTCCGCCCGCTGGTCGAATCACTCCTGACCCGCGACGACTACATGCTGCTAGCGGACTATCACGCCTACGTTGACTGCCAACAGCGCGTCAGCGACGCTTACCGCGATCAGAACAGCTGGACGCGGATGTCGATCCTCAACAGCGCGCGGGTCGGTCGCTTCTCGTCTGATCGATCGATCCGTGAGTACCGGCCGTGACATCTGGAACGTCGGCCCGATAACGCCAGCGCGGGACTAGTCATGACGCCGAGTATCGTGGACGTCGTCAGCCCATGTGTCGTCGAAGAAGGCTCGAGCGCCCCGTTGGCCACCTCCATTCTCCCCGGCGGCGTCAATATGTGGTGCAGGCGCGCTCGGTGGCCCTTCTGGCGCTCGCGCTGCGAGGGACCGCCAGAGTCAATGGCACACATGCGAGATGATCCATGAAACTTCATCCACTCGCCGGCAGGCACGTTCCGCAGGACCTTCTCGTTGATGTCGATCGGCTTCAGCACGAGTACCTACTCGCGTGAGCCGGACTTTACGGATAGCTCACAGCGGGTCCGCTTCGGCACCAGCGGTCATCGAGGCTCGTCGCTCCGTGGCGCGTTCAACGAGGCGCACATCCTGGCCATCACTCAGGCCATCTGCGAATACCGGAGCGGGCAGGGCATCACCGGCCCGCTCTATATCGGGAAGGATACCCACGCGCTCTCGGATCCGGCCTTCAGGACGGCCCTGGAAGTGCTCGCCGCAAACGGCGTCGAGACCGTGATCGATCGATCCGACGGCTATACGCCCACTCCTGCGATCTCGCACGCGATTCTCAAGCACAACCGCGGCCGCACGTCGGGTGCAGCCGACGGCATCGTCATCACGCCCTCGCACAACCCGCCCGAAGACGGCGGATTCAAATACAACCCGCCGACCGGCGGGCCGGCGGACACCGATATCACGCGTTGGATCGAGGACAGGGCCAACCAGCTGCTCTCGAACGGTTTCGACCGCGTGGCGCGATTCACGTACGAACGCGCGCGTCATGCGGCTACTACCCATACACATGACTATGTCGGATCGTACGTGAACGATCTGGACTCGGTTCTGGACATGGAAGTCATCCGGAGCGCGAGGCTCGAGATCGGCGTCGATCCGCTTGGTGGAGCCAGCGTCGGATTCTGGGCGCCGATTGCCGAACGTTACGGCATCGACATAGAGGTGGTGAACGATACGGTGGATCCCACGTTTGGCTTCATGTCGCTGGACTGGGACGGCAGGGTTCGCATGGACTGCTCGTCGCCGTACGCCATGGCACCGCTCGTCGGCCTCAAGGACCGCTTCGACATCGCCTTTGGCAACGACCCCGACGCCGACCGCCACGGCATCGTGACGCGGGGCGGCGGCTTGATGAATCCCAATCATGTTCTGGCTGCGGCGATTTTCTATCTCTTTACCCATCGTTCCGACTGGCGTCTGAATGCAGCCGTCGGTAAGACCGTGGTGAGCAGCAGCGTCATCGACCGGGTGGCGGCGAAGGTGGGGCGCGCCCTGGTCGAAGTGCCGGTCGGATTCAAGTGGTTCGTGCCCGGCCTTCTCGAGGGATCGCTCGGCTTTGGCGGCGAAGAAAGCGCGGGCGCGTCGTTTCTGCGGCGCGATGGCACGGTCTGGACGACCGACAAGGATGGGATCGTCATGGACCTGCTTGCGGTCGAGCTCATGGCGCGCAGCGGCCACGATCCGTCCGAGCTGTACGCCGATCTGACCCGCGAGCTGGGCGCGCCCATCTATGAACGGATCGATGCGCCCGCCACGTCGGACGAAAAGGAAATGCTCTTGAACCTCTCGGCCGAGGACGTCACTGCATCCGAGCTCGCCGGCGACCCGATTCAAGCGCTGCTCACGACCGCACCCGGCAACGGCGCGGCCATCGGCGGCCTGAAAGTCATCACCGCGCACGGCTGGTTCGCCGCGCGTCCGTCCGGCACTGAGGACGTCTACAAGCTCTACGCAGAGAGCTTTCGCGGAAGCGCGCACCTGCGGCGGATTCAGGAGGAAGCGCAGGCGATCATCGCCAAGACCCTGGCAGGAGTCATGAGATGACGTCGGAAACGTTGAAGAACGACGCCCCGTCCGAGCTCTCGTCCATCGTCCGCGCGACAGACGAGGAGAAACAGGTGCTGTTACGGCGGGCATTTCTTATCCGACACGGCGAGACCGAGTGGAGCCTCAGCGGACAGCACACCGGGACGACCGACATCCCGTTGACGGAGCACGGTCGGAACGTCGCCAGACAGCTCGAACCACTCTTGAAAAGGGCGACGTTCTCGCTGGTTCTGACGAGCCCGCTTCATCGCGCCCGAGAGACCTGCGAGCTCGCCGGCCTCGGCGCGCAGGCTGAAGTGGATGCCAACCTCATTGAATGGAACTATGGGGAGTACGAAGGACTGACCCCGAAGCAGATCCATGTGAAGGCACCAGGCTGGATGCTCTTCAGGGACGGCTGTCCTGGCGGAGAAAGCCCCTCGCAGGTTGGCGCCCGGGTCGACCAGATCATCGCGCGAATCCGATCGGTAGAGGGAGATGTCGCGCTTTTTGCGCACGGTCATCTCTTCAGGGTGCTTGCGGCGCGATGGCTGGGGCTTCCACCCGCGGCAGGAAGTCACTTCCTTCTCGACACGGCGACCGTGAGCGTCCTCAGTCACTACCGCGGCATCCCGGCGGTGAAGCGGTGGAACGCCCCGCTCGCGTCGCCGTAAGGGATCCGGACCATCAAGGAGCGTTGAAACCGTAGGGTCCAACTGACCGAGAAATGCGAGGCAATATGGCGACCCCCGAACTGGAAACAACAGCCCGAGCGATTGTGGCCGATGGAAAAGGCATCCTGGCGGCTGACGAGACTCCCGGAACGCTGACGAAGCGTCTCACCGCGCGTGGGATCGAGTCGACGCCGGACACCCGTCGTGCGCTACCGCGAGATGTTCTTCAGCACGCCAGGGCGTGGCCGAGTTCATCAGCGGTGTCATCCTGCAGGATGAAACGATCCGGCAGAGGAGCTCGAAGGGTACGCCGCTGGCCGACCTGCTCGCCGAGCAGGGAATCATCCCAGGCATCAAAGTCGATCTCGGCGCGAAACCGCTCGCCGGCTTCCCCGGCGAGCACATCACCGAAGGACTCGACGGGTTGCGCGGCCGCCTCGAGGAATACCGCGCGATGGGCGCGCGCTTCGCCAAGTGGCGTGCGGTGATCGAAGTGAGCGATACGCTGCCGACCGCGGGGTGCGTGCAAGTGAACGCGCACGCGCTCGCGCGATATGCCGTGATCTGCCAGGAACAGGCCATCGTGCCGATCGTCGAGCCTGAAGTGCTCATGGACGGATCGCACACGATCGAGCGCTGCGAGGAAGTGACCGGACACGTCCTGCATGCCGTCTTCGACGCGCTCTTCGAGCAGAAGGTGTCGCTCGAAGGGATGCTGCTCAAGCCCAACATGGTCATCTCGGGGACAGGGTGCGTGACGCAGGCCACCGTCGACGAGGTCGCGCGCGCCACGGTCCGCTGTCTCCGGCGTCATGCGCCGGCCGCCGTCCCCGGCATCGTGTTCCTGTCGGGCGGCCAGGATCACCTCGTGGCGACGATGCACCTGAGCGCGATCAATCAGGTCGAGGGACCGAAGCCCTGGAAGCTCAGTTACTCCTATGGGCGCGCGCTACAGGACGAAGCGCTCAACGCCTGGCGCGGACGGCAGGAGTACCTCGCAGCCGCACAGCAGGCTTTTCATCATCGGGCGAAGTGCGACAGCGCGGCTGCCCTCGGCAGGTACACGACCTCCATGGAAACCGAATCGGTCATCGCATGAATTCGTCGCGCAGCCGCAGGCCGTTGAAGCACAACCAAGGCTGAATGGGAGAGCTACCGTGACAAAGCTGCTATCGAAAGAACCGGACGTCATCACCGCTGACGAAACGCCGCTGTCGAAAAACGACCTGGAATCGATGAACGCCTTCTGGCGGGCATGCAACTACCTGTCGGTGGGGATGATCTACCTGAAAGACAACCCCCTGCTGAAAGAGCCGTTGAAGACCGAGCACGTGAAGCACCGGCTCCTCGGCCACTGGGGCGCGAGCCCGGCGCTGTCTTTCGTGTGGGTGCACCTGAACCGAATGATCGTCAAGCACGACCTCGACGTGATTTTCGTGGCCGGACCGGGCCACGGGGCGCCGGGCGTGTTGGGGCCGGCGTATCTCGAAGGGACGTACTCCGAAATCTATCCGGACAAGAGCCAGGACGCGGAAGGGATGCAGAAGTTCTTCAAGCAGTTCTCCTTCCCGGGACACATCGGCAGTCACGTCACGCCAGAAACGCCAGGCTCGATCCACGAAGGCGGCGAGCTTGGCTACAGTCTCTCGCATGCCTACGGCATGGCGCTCGACAACCCCGATCTGATCGTCGCCTGCGTCGTGGGTGACGGCGAGGCGGAGACCGGGCCGCTCGCCACGGCGTGGCATTCGAACAAGTTCCTCAATCCCGCCCGCGATGGCGCCGTGCTGCCGATCCTGAATCTCAACGGCTACAAGATCGCGAATCCCACGGTCCTTTCGCGCATCAGCCACGAGGAGCTCGAAGCGCTGTTCATCGGCTATGGCTACACGCCGTATTTCGTGGAAGGAAGCGACCCGGCTCTCATGCATCAGAAGATGGCCGCCACGCTGGAGCGAGCCATCGGCGAGATTCGTGCGCAGCAGAAGGCCGCTCGCGCGTCGAACGCTCCCGTCCGTCCGCGGTGGCCGATGATCGTGCTGCGCTCGCCGAAGGGGTGGACCGGGCCGAAAGAGATCAAGGGTCACAAAGTCGAAGGGTCCTGGCGATCGCATCAAGTGCCCTTCTCCGATGTGCGGGACAATCCCGCGAATCTGAAGCTGCTCGAGGATTGGATGCGCAGCTACAAGCCCGAGGAGCTATTCGACGCAGACGGCCGGCTCGCGCCGAAGCTCCGGGCGCCTCGCGCCCGTCGGGCCTCGACGGATGAGCGCCAACCCGCACGCCAACGGCGGGCTGCTGCGCAAGCCTCTCAAGCTGCCCGACTTCCGCACCTACGCGGTCGACGTGTCCTCCCGGGGCACGGCGATGTACGAGAACACCAAACCTCTGGGCGAGTACCTCCGCGACGTCATGAAGAACAACCCGACCAGCTTCCGCGTCTTCGGCCCTGACGAGACGGCGTCCAACCGACTGCAGGCCGTGTACGAAGCGAGCAAGAAAACCTGGATGGCGGACATGCTGCCCGAGGATGCCGACGGCGGCGAGCTCTCGCGCGATGGGCGCGTCATGGAGATGCTCTCGGAGCACACGCTGGTCGGCTGGCTCGAGGGCTACCTGCTCACCGGGCGTCACGGGTTCTTCCACACCTACGAGGCGTTCGCGCACGTCATCGATTCCATGTTCAACCAGCACGCCAAGTGGCTGGACATCAGCAAGAACCACGTGCCGTGGCGCGCCTCGGTCGCGTCCGAGAACATCCTGTTGTCGTCCACGGTCTGGCGGCAGGACCACAACGGGTTCTCTCATCAGGATCCGGGGTTCATCGATCTGGTGACCAACAAGGGTCCGTCCGTCACGCGCGTCTACCTGCCGCCCGACGCCAACACGCTGCTGTCGGTCGCCGACCATTGCCTCCGCAGCACCGACTACATCAATGTCATCGTTGCCGACAAACAGAAACACCTGCAGTTCACGACGATGCCCGAGGCGATCGCGCACTGCACCAAAGGCCTTGGCATCTGGCCGCGGGCGAGCACTGATGCGGGCGAGGAACCGGATGTCGTGCTGGCGTCCTGCGGCGACGTGGCAACCATGGAGGCGTTGGCGGCAGCAGCCATCCTGCGCGAGCGGGCGCCGGATCTGAAGCTCCGATTCGTCAATGTGGTGGATCTGTTCAAGCTGCAGCCGGCCTCCGAGCATCCGCACGGCTCGACCGAACGCGAGTTCGACAGCCTGTTCACCACGGACAAGCCGATTATCTTCAACTTCCACGGCTATCCATGGCTGATCCACAAGCTCTCCTACCGCTTCAAGGGGCACGCGAACATGCACGTGCGGGGCTACAAGGAAAAAGGAAACATCAACACGCCGCTCGAGCTCGCGATGCTGAACGAGACGTCTCGCTTCAACCTCGTCATCGACGTCATCGATCGGGTGCCGAAGCTGCACATGAAGGCTGCGCACCTGAAAGAGGAGATGCGGAACGCGATCATCGACAACCTGAACTACGCGCACGAGCACGGCACCGACCGCCCGGAGATCGTCAACTGGACGTGGCCGTACTGAGCGCCAGCACTGAGAGAAGCACCGCGAGCGCGCATTGAGGAACGACTATGAGCTCAACCGATGTCATCGCGCACAGAGCGGCGACGGATGCCGAACGGTCGCACAACACGCTCGACCAGTTGTGCGTCAATACCATCCGCACACTGGCAATGGATGCCGTGCAACAGGCAAACTCCGGCCATCCGGGAACGCCGATGGCGCTGGCACCGGTGGTCTATTGCCTGTGGCAACGCTTGTTGCGTTTCGATCCCGACCATCCGATCTGGCCCAACCGTGACCGCTTCGTGTTGTCGGTCGGCCACGCGTCCATGCTGCTCTACAGCATGCTGCACCTGACGGGCGTGAAGGCGGTCAATCCCAAGTACGAAACGCTCGGGCGGTTGTCGGTCACGCTGGACGACATCAAGCAGTTTCGACAACTGGGCAGCCGATGCCCGGGCCACCCCGAATACCGCTGGACGTCTGGCATCGAGACGACGACGGGGCCGCTGGGACAAGGGGTGGCGACGAGCGTCGGCATGGCGATCGCCGAACGCTGGGTGGCCAGCTACTTCAACCGTCCTGGATTCGAACTGTTCGACTACGACGTCTATGCGCTCTGCGGCGACGGCTGCATGATGGAAGGGATTTCCGGCGAGGCAGCCTCGCTGGCCGGACACCTCGGGCTCGGCAACCTCTGCTGGATCTACGACAACAATCGCATCACGATCGAGGGAAACACCGGGCTGGCGTACAGCGATGACGTCGCAACGCGCTTTCTCGGGTACGGCTGGAACGTCACGCGCGTGGGCGATGCCAACGACCTGGAGATGCTCGAGCGCGCGTTCGGGACGTTCAAGAAGACGACCGATCGACCGACTCTCATCATCGTCGACAGCCACATCGCCTATGGCGCTCCGAACAAGCAGGATACGAGCGCGGCGCACGGAGAACCGCTGGGTGCGGAGGAAATCAAGCTGGCCAAGCGCCACTACAACTGGCCCGAGGACGCGAAGTTCCTCGTCCCCGATGGAGTGCGCGAACATTTCCAGTCGGGCATGGGCGCGCGCGGGCAGGCCCTGCATCGAGCCTGGTGGGCCATGTTCGAAGAGTACAGGCGCCAGTATCCCGAGCTCGCCGATCAGGGATACCGCATGCTGCGCCGCGAGCTGCCGGACGGCTGGGACGCGGGATTGCCGGTGTTCCCCGCAGACCGCAAAGGCGTCGCGACTCGAGACGCGTCGGGCCGGGCGCTGAACGTCTTCGCCGGGAACGTGCCGTGGGTGCTCGGCGGTTCGGCGGATCTCGGGCCCTCGTGCAAAACCCGCCTGACGTTCGAGGGCGCCGGTGATTTCAGCGCGGAGGCTCCCGCCGGACGGAATCTCCACTTTGGTGTCCGTGAGCACGCCATGGGCGCCATCCTCAATGGCCTCTCGCTATCGAAGCTTCGACCGTTCGGATCGGGGTTCCTGATTTTCAGCGACTACGGCCGCGCGGCAATCCGCCTGAGCGCTCTCATGGAAATCCCGGTGATCCATATCTTCACGCACGATTCGATCGGAGTCGGCGAAGATGGGCCAACGCATCAGCCGGTGGAACACCTCGCGTCCCTGCGGGCCATCCCCGGCTTGATCACGCTGCGACCCGCCGATGCCAACGAGGCCGTCGAAGCCTGGCGCGTGATCGCGCAGCTCCGACATGAGCCGGTGGCTTTGATCCTGACGCGGCAGGCAGTGCCGACGCTGGACCGTACGAAGTACGCATCCGCAGAGGGCGTGCGGCGCGGCGCGTACGTCCTCGCTGATGCTGACGATGGCAAACCCGACGTGCTACTGCTCGCAACGGGCAGCGAAGTCTCGCTCTGCATCGAGGCCCATGAACAGCTCGTGAACGAGGGAATCAAGGCCCGCGTGGTGAGCATGCCGTCGTGGGAGATCTTCGAACGCTACTGTCGCGATCATCCCGAGTATCGCGAGCAGGTGCTGCCAGAATCCGTCTCGGCGCGCGTCTCGGTGGAAAAGGCGTCCACCCTCGGCTGGGCACGATATGTGGGCACGGGCGGCCACAGCATCGGCATGGAGACGTTCGGCGCGTCGGCACCGCTGGCGGAACTGCAGAAGAAGTTCGGCTTCACGCCGGAGCACATCCTCACGGCGGCCAGGCAACAGATCGCGCGAGCGAGGTGAACTATGCGAGTCGCGGTGGGTTCCGATCATGCCGGGTTCGAGCTGAAGGAGACGTTGAAAGCGACAAGCAGTCCCGATCGCCCTCGATGGTCTGAGGCGCAGCCTCGCTAGAGAACAGTCGTCCAGCAAGGAGGGTCCTGTGGCTCATTCTTCTGTGCGGCCCGCGGCCGACAGCCCGCGCCACAGGGCTGCAGTCGACGTGTCGCCTCCGAACGTCTGCCTGCTGTCGAACGGTAGTTATAGCGTCATGCTGACCCAGGCCGGGAGCGGATACAGCACCCGCGATGACCTGGACGTCACGCGCTGGCGCGAGGACGCGACCAGCGACTGCTGGGGACAGTACTTCTACATCCGCGACCTCGATGGCGGCGGCGCATGGTCGGCCGGTCGTCAGCCACTCGGTGGAGACGCCGACGACTACGAGGCGATCCTGGGTTCGGACCGGGCCGTTTTTCAGCGTCGCGATGCGGACATCGAGACACGCTACGAGGTCGCGGTCGCATCCGACGCGGATGTTGAGGTCCGCCGGATCACGTTGACCAATCACGGCGTCCGGTCGCGCGCGCTCGACGTCGCCAGCTACGCTGAGGTGTCCCTCAACAGTCGCCGCGCCGATCAGGCCCATCCGGCCTTCGCCAAGCTTTTCCTAGAGACCGAGTTCCTCTCCGCGCCACCAACGTTGTTGTGCCGCCGACGGCCTCGCTCGCGGGATCAGAAACCGATCTGGGCCCTGCACTTCTTGGCGAGCCCGGAGAAAGCCGACACCGATGTCGGAGTGGTCGAGTACGAGACCGACCGGGGCAGATTTCTGGGCCGGGGCCGTTCCGCGGCCAACCCCGCCGCTCTGGATTCCGGAGTTGCCCTGTCGGGAACCGTCGGGCCGGTCCTCGACCCGGTTTTCAGCTTGCGCCGCCGGGTCCGGCTCGCGCCGAGCACATCCGCGGTCCTTGCGTTCGGCACCGCAATAGCCGACGACCGCATCGAGGCGGTCGCTCTGGCCCTCAGGTTCAGCGATCTGGCCGAAGTAGAGCGCACGTTCCAGCAGTCGCGAACCTACAGTCAGACGACGCTGGCCGCGCTCGGCATCTCACCAGAAGACGCCGCTTTGTTCCACCGGCTGGCCGCTCATGTTCTCTTCAGCGGGCCAGCCCTCCGCTCGCGAGAGTCCGTGATAGGTAACCGTCTCGGCCAGCCGGGCCTGTGGCCGTACGCGATCTCAGGAGATCTGCCGATCGTGCTGGCCCGATTCTCCAGCCCCGGGCACATCCAACTTGGCCAGCGAACTGATCCGAGCCCACGCTTACTGGCGTCGCTGCGGGCTGGTGGCGGACCTCGTCTTCCTGAATGATGCCGAGCCGGCCGATGAAATGCACGACCGGCTGGAGGAACTGGTGCGCCTGGGACCGACCTCCGAGATCGCGGACAAGCCTGGCGGCGTGTTCCTGCGAGGCGCCGCAGAGATGCCCGCCGCGGACGTAATGCTGCTCGAGGCCGCGGCCCGCGCGATTTTGCGCGGAGACGATGGCTTGCTGGCCGAACAGCTCGAACGAGTGCCCACACCCGCCACGCTGCCGGCCGACCTGCGCGTCACAGCGGTCACGACGACAGCCACTCCGAGCGAGTCAATCCCTGCCGGCGAGGGGCTGTTGTTTGCCAACGGGTTGGGCGGGTTCACGGCGGACGGCCGGGAGTATGTACTGACTCTTCGCGGTCGCGAGCGGCCGCCGGCTCCGTGGAGCAACGTCCTCGCTAACCCTGGGTTCGGCTGCCTGATCACCGAAGCGGGCGCCGGCTACACGTGGGCCGGCAACGCCCAGATGAATCGCCTGACCCCGTGGAGCAATGACCCAGTCGCCGACCCATCGGGCGAGGCCCTCTATCTCCGCGACGAGGAGACCGGGGAATTCTGGTCACCCGCGCCGAGCCCCTGCGGCGGCGAAGCGACGACCGTCGTCCGTCACGGGCAAGGCTACACCCGCTTCACCCGGACCAGCCACGGATTGGATCAAGACCTCGTCGTCTTCGTCTCCGCTCTTGATCCGGTCAAGCTGATTCGCCTGCGGGTCAGCAACACTGGCGCTCGGCCCAGGCGGCTGTCAGCAACCTTCTATGTCGAGTGGGTGCTGGGCGCGCTCCGCGAGCAGGCCGCACTGAATGTACTGTGCACGCTCGACCCGGAGAGCGGCGCCCTTTTCGCCCGAAGTGCCTGGGCGGGTGATTTCGCCGGGCGCACCGCTTTCGCCGACGTGGCGCGTCGTCCCCGCTCGTTCACGACCGACCGCACCGAGTTCCTGGGGCGCTACGGCACGCCGGAAGCGCCCGCCGCTCTCTGGCGGGAGCGGCTCTCCGACCGGGCGGGTGAACTCTGCGACCCCTGCGCCGCGTTGATGACAGGGCTGGAGTTACCGCCGGGCGGCGAGGACGTCGTCGTGTTTCTGCTCGGACAAGCGGAGACCGAGGAAGACGCGCGACGGCTCATTCGGTTCTATGGTGAGGCCGGGCGGGCAGACAGCGAGCTGGACGACGTCACGTCGAGATGGGATCGCATCCTCGGGACCGTACAGGTCCGCACGCCAGACCCCGCGCTGGATCTGATGCTCAATCGCTGGTTGATCTACCAGGCACTTGGCTGCAGGGTATGGGGCCGGACCGGGTTCTACCAGTCTGGCGGCGCCTTCGGCTTCCGCGACCAGTTGCAGGACGCGATGGCGCTTGTTTACGGCGCCGCTGAGGAAGCGCGCGGGCAGATCCTGCGAGCGGCCGCCAGACAATTCGAAGAGGGGGACGTGCAGCACTGGTGGCACCCGCCGGCGGGCCGCGGTGTCCGCACGCGGATCACCGACGATCTCTACTTCCTGCCTCTCGTCACCTGTCACTACGTCGCCACAACCGGCGACACAGCGCTGCTGGATGAGCGGGTGCCGTTCTTGCGGGCACCAGTCCTGAAGCCCGAACAGGAGGAGGATTACGGTCTCCCCGATGTGAGCGACGTGACCGGGACGGTCTACGAGCACTGCGTGCGAGCGCTGGATCACGGTCTGAGGCTCGGACCGCACGGCCTGCCTCTGATGGGCACCGGCGATTGGAACGACGGCATGAACCAGGTTGGAGCCGGCGGTCTGGGCGAAAGCGTCTGGAACGGCTGGTTCATGTTGGCGACTCTGCGAGAGTTCGCCAGCCTGGCCGAGCAGCGGAGTGACGCCGCGCGGGCGGCCTGGTGCCGGGAGCGAGCCGATGCGCTGCAGAAGGCATTGGAAGAGCACGCCTGGGACGGCGGATGGTACCGGCGGGCCTACTTCGACGATGGCGCTCCGCTCGGGTCGAGCGCAGAACGACGAGTGCCAGATCGATTCGATCGCCCAGACGTGGGCAGTGATCTCCGGCGCCGGCGACCCTGAGCGGGCCCGTCAGGCAATGGCGGCGGTCGAGGATCGTCTGGTCCGCGAGGCGGACAAGATGATCCTGCTGTTCGCGCCACCGTTCGATCGCGGCTCGCTCGAGCCCGGCTACATCAAGGGCTACGTGCCCGGAATCCGCGAAAACGGCGGGCAGTACACTCATGCCGCTACCTGGGTCGTGCTGGCGACGGCCCTGCTCGGCCGGGGCAAGCGCGCGCTGGAGTTGTTCGCATTGCTCAACCCGATCCGCCATGGCGCGACTCCCGAAGACGTCGCGCGGTACATGGTGGAACCGTACGTCGTGGCGGCGGACGTCTACGGAGCGCCGCCGCATACAGGGCGGGGTGGCTGGACGTGGTACACCGGCTCTGCCAGCTGGCTGTATCGCGTCGGCCTCGAGGCGATCCTCGGCTTCCACAAGCGAGGGGACCGTTTGAGGATCGAGCCCTGCGTCGCGCCGGATTGGCCGCGCTACGAGCTGACCTACCGCCACCGCTCCGCGATCTACCATATCGTCGTGGAGAACGCAGCAGGCACGGGCCGCGGCGTGCGTGCCGTTACGGTAGACGCGCATGCCGTGCCCGATGGCGAGATCCCGCTCATGGACGACGGAAAAACCCATGAAGTTCGAGTCGAGCTGGGCTGAGGGACAGCGGAAGGGAGGACAGGAAGAAACGATGGCCGACCAGCTGCCGGCAGAGGAGGACCTGGGCCGGCTGCCGACGGACAAGGAACTCGCCCGGCTTCAGCGGACCACGGTGCTGTACTACCTTCACGAGACCAACCCGGACAATGGGCTGGTCCGTGACAAGACCGACCCCGACGCGCCATGCAGCATCGCAGCCGTCGGTCTCGCCCTGGCGACGATCCCGGCTGTTGTCGAGCGCGGCGTGCTCATTCGCAAGTTCGGTGCGAAGAGCGCCCGCCGCAGACTCCGCAGCCTCATGAACCTCCCGCAGGGACCTGAGCCGGACACGGCCGGGTACAAGGGGTTCTTCTATCACTTCCTCGACATCGATACCGGCCGTCGCGTTTGGAATTGCGAGCTCTCCACGCTCGACTCAGCGTTCCTGATTCGCGGGTGCCCTTACCTGTGCCACCTACTTCGACGCCGACACGGAGGAAGAGGCCGAAGTCCGACGCCTGGCCGACGCGCTCTACCGCCGGGCCGACTGGGACTGGGCGTGCAATGGTGGCCCGACGCTCACCCACGGCTGGAAGCCCGAGACCGGCTTCCTGCCGTACCGCTACGAGGGATATGACGAGGGGCTCTTGCTCTACCTTCTCGCGCTCGGCTCGCCGACTTACCCACTTCCGCCGGAGAGTTACAACGCGTACTGCGCCACCTATCAGTGGAAGGAAATCTACGGCCGCGAGCTGCTCTACTCCGGACCGTTGTTCACACACCAACTTTCGCACCTCTGGATCGATTTCCGTGGCATTCGCGACGCGTTCATGCGCGAGCGCGCCAGCGACTACTTCGAGAACAGCCGGCAGGCGACCTTCGTGCAGCAGGAGTACGCCGTCAGGAACCCGCTGGGCTTCGAGGGCTACGGGGAGCACTGTTGGGGGTTCACGGCCTGTGACGGCCCGGGCTGGGTCAAGCGAATCAGTGAACGGGGTCGAGCGGGAGTTTTACGGCTACATCGCCCGCGGCGCCCCGTTTGGCCCCGACGACGGCACCGTCGCACCGTGGGTCGTGGTCGCGTCGTTGCCGTTCGCGCCGGAAATCGTCATCCCGACCGTCCGACAGTTCGCCAGATTGGACTTGGGAATGACCGCCCCATACGGGTTCAAGCCGTCGTTCAACCAGACCTTCGCCGTGGACGAAAGCCCTACTGGGTGGTGGGTCACGCCCCACCACTTCGGCATCGACCAGGGACCGGTCGTGCTGATGATCGAGAACTACCGCTCCGGTCTCATCTGGGACATCATGCGCCGCTGCCCAGCCGTGATCGCGGGGCTGCGGCGAGCCGGGTTCACCGGCGGCTGGCTGTGAAGGCGAGGAAATGTCGGTTCAAGTCCGAGAGCCGGCCTCCAGAAATCACTCAATCACTTACCACCGGACCGCACATGGCCATACCGTTGCCGTAATCCTTCGATGGTCACGAGCGATCGCGGATCGGTGATGTCCGTGCCGTTGGCTTCGAACCACACGTCCCTCAGGAGCACGGTGATTCCCGATTCCGGCCACGCCGGCTCAACATGCAGCGCCGTCCCTGAATTGCCTTCGAAGATGGTCGAGTCGTCGAACACGATCCCGAGCCCGTGACCAATGCGCGCCCCATACAGCGTCGAGCCGCGAATCCGGCAGCCCGAGAAACGAACGGTCGTGATACTCGGCCGGGGCGGACCCTGCCCTAAGAGCATCAACGCGACACGGTTCTTCACGAACAACGAATCGCGCACGGCGATGTTGACGCCGAAGCTGACGTACAGCCCCTCGCCGCACCCAACCACCGTGACATCCTGCAACGTCATGACGCCGCCGTTGATGTAGATCCCGGTCTGGTACTCGTTCAAGCACGCGATCCGGATACCCTCGACGATCTGGCGTATCGGATATTCGATCGCGTAGTCGCCGGCGCTCGTCGTCTCGATGATGACGAGCGGCCCTCCCGTCGGGGTATTGGGTTTCAATACGGTCCGGCCAGCCGTACCGCGCAAGCGGGCAATGTCGCGAAGCCTGAGCGGCGGCGTAAAGTACACCTCCCCCGGCGGAAGGTCTATCCCGCGTTTCGCGGCTTCAATGATCGATGCGTTCGGCCCAGGTTCGGTCGGAGCGGGCGGCCATACCGGCGTCGAGGCGCCAAAGAGAACCGGACTCGGCGTGTTCAGCGAGTCGGGCAGCGCTGGGGGCGCGGGTGTGGGGGGACGGATCTGGGGGTGCCCTGGAGGGAGCCAGCCCCCATCCTGACAGACCCAACCTGGCCCCGGCGCCGGTATCGTGCAGGTTTGCGTGCCAGCAAGCAGGACAAGGAACAAGAAGATGATCACGTATCCAGATTAGCGTGAGAAGTGCGCGAGTTGCTCGGAAGGTCCCAAACAGGACCTCGCGTCGCGTTGACGAGGTCTGTCGTGCTGACATATGATGTGCCCACATATGGGCATGGATGCGCTGGCGCGGGAGCTCAAGCGTGGCAGCACGCAGGTGTTGGTACTCGCCCTGCTCGAAGAGCGCGAGCGCCACGGCTACGAGATTGCCCGGCTCATCGAGGAACGTTCGGGCGGCACCATCTCGTTCCACGCCGCCTCGCTCTATCCCACGCTCTACCGGATGGAGGAGAAGGACTTGATCGAGGGCCGATGGGTCGAGAAAGCGGGGCAACGCCGCCGACGGTACTACCGCCTTACCCGCGGCGGCCGCGCGGTGCTCGCCAGCCAGCGCAGCACCTGGGACAACTTCTTTCAAGCGCTCAACCGCGTCGCTCGAATCACACACGCTTGAACTAGAGGCCTTGACCGACTCGATTTTGAGTTTTTGAGTCAAGTTTGTCGGTCAAGGTCGTCCGCGCGTCAGCGCGGCGTTATCAAACAATAGAGCTCGTGATGGATTGGGACGCCCGCATTCGAAACCGCTTGAACCAGGCATTGACCACGGCCAGCGGCCCGGCCGACGAGGACGTCGTCGGCGAGCTGGCGCAGCATGCGCGCGCCCTGTACGAGCAGGCCCTTGCCGAAGGATGCTCGCCCGAACAGGCCGACGACCGCGTAATTGCGCAGATCGATCGATGGCGCACCGAGGCTGCTGAGCTACGGCACAAGCCGCGCCGGGCGCCGGTGCCAGCGCCACCCTCCGGCTCGTCGTCGGGCATCACAAGCTTGACGCAGGACGTCCGATACGCGGTCCGCGTGCTGCGGCGCCAGCCAGGCTTCGCGCTTCTCGTGATCCTCACGATGGCGCTTGGCATCGGCGCGACGACCACGTTGTTCACCGTCACGCATGGCGTTTTGATGAAGCCCCTCCCATGGCCGGACGCCGATCGGCTCGTCGCGCTCAAAGAAACGCGCGGCGGTCACGCGCCGCGATTCGGTTCGTTCAGCAACGCCGCGTATCTGGCGTGGCGCGAGCAGGCGTCGACGATCGAAGCCATCGGCGCCTGGGCGACGCAGACGCTGACATTGACCGGCGTGGGCGATCCCGAGCGGATACGCGTGACGGCGGTCAGCCCGAGCATGTTTCGCGTGCTCGGCATACGCCCGCTCGCAGGCGCGCTCTTCGGTGACGCGGACGATCGCGCGGCGGTCATCGTGTTGTCAGAGAGCTTGTGGCGGCGGCGCTTCGACGGCGACTCGACCGCCGTCGGCCGCATCGTCTACTTCGATGGCGAGCCTCGCACCGTCATCGGCGTGGTTTCCGACGAAGTCGCGTACCCGGATCCGCAGTCCCGTGCGTGGATACCGCTCCAGGTCGTGCCTCCAGACGGCAACCGGCTCTCGATGTTCGAAGCGGTCGCGAAGCTCCGTCCCGGTGCGACCGCTGAGCAAGCCGCCTCCGAAGGGTCCGCCCGCGGTCGTTTCGCCGCGAACACCGGCATGACGACGATGGCCATCTTCGGCGGTGATGGAGCCATCGACGTCTCGGTGCGGCCGCTCAGTCATGCGATGACCTCGGATGTGCGTCGTCCGCTGATCGTCTTGCTCGCTGCGGTCGGGTTGCTCCTGATCATCGCGACCACCAACGTCGCGAGCCTTCAGCTCGCCCGCGCCACCGCTCGCCGCCGCGAGCTGGCCATCCGCGCGGCACTCGGGGCAAGCGGAGCGCGAGCTGTTCGGCAGCTTCTCGTGGAGAGCTTGTTGTTGGGAATGACCGGTGGCGCCGCCGGCTTCGGCCTCGCCTGGCTGCTGCTTCGTGGTGCGCCCGCGATCCTCCCCGCCGATTTTCCACGCATCCACGATTTGGCTGTCGACACGAACGTGGCCGCCTTCAGCATCGTCACGTCCGTGCTCGCCAGCATGACCTTCGGCGTCGTGCCAGCGCTTCAGATGCGACGGATGAACGTCGTTGCGTCGCTCGCAGAAGACGGCGTGTCGCCGGTAGGCCTGAGCGGCCGTTCCCGCATCGCGCGCCACCGGCTGTTGATCGTCGGTGGCCAGGTAGCGATCGCGACCATGTTGCTGGTCGGCGCATCGCTCCTGGGCCGCAGCTTCGTCGAGTTGCTACGCGCGGACCGCGGCTACGATCCGTCGCTCGTGCTGAGCGCGCCCGTGTCGATGGTCGGTCCCGGTTTCACGCCTCAGCGGCGTATAGCGGTGCTGCGCGACATCGTGCATCGGCTCGGAACTATGCCGGGCATTCGAGACGCAGCGTTCACGTCGGAGGCTCCGTGGATGCCTGGCGGTTCCACGAGCTCGTTCACGCTACCTTCGCGAACTGCCTCCAGAAGCACGACGCCGGTGCAGGCATCTCCACGGCAGGTCAGCCCCGACTACTTCGCCACCCTCGGTCTGCGACTCGTTGCCGGCCGATTCCTCCAGGATTCGGATACGGACACATCGCAACCGGTCGTGGTCGTCAACGAGACGTTCGCGAGGCGATACCTCGGCGATGCTCCACTGGAGGCGACGATTCCCATGGGTATATGGGGACCCGCCGAAGATGGCTTCGCGTCGGTCGTCGGCGTGGTCGAGGATGTTCGCTACGTGCGCGCCAGCGTCACGTCCCTGCCGGAAATGTATTTCTCGTACCGGCAGCTCAACTTCGGACTGCGGAGCACCACCGCCACGCTGCTGATTCGCAGTGATGGTGATACCGATCCGACGCCGCTCGCCGGCACGGTGCGGACCGCGATCCGCGAAGTGGATTCGTCCCTGGTTCCCGCCGCGATCATGACCGTCCAGGACCGCTTACTGTCGACAAGTCTGGCCCGGCCGCGCCTCTATGCCGTGCTGCTTGCGAGCTTTGCCGCCGCGGCGCTGCTGGTGACGGCCGTCGGGCTGTTTGGTGTTCTCTCCTACACGGTGGCGCAGCGGACGCGTGAGCTCGGGGTGCGCGCAGCGTTAGGCGCGCGCCGGCGCGATCTCCTCGTCCTGGTGCTGCGTCAAGGGATGGGCGTCGTCCTCGCTGGCGCAGTCGCCGGACTGTTCGCGTCGGCGTGGACGACGCGCTTCCTGGAGACGTTGCTCTACGGCGTCAGCGCGCGCGATTGGCTTACGTATGCGATCGTGCCGGCGGTCGTGCTGGGCGTTGCCGCGATCGCCTGTCTGGCTCCCGCCCGCCGGGCCGCTCGACTGGACCCCTTGCGCGCGCTGCGATCCTAGCTTTACCGAGGGGCTTCGCCCCTCGGACTCCCCGCGTACAGGCGCGCTCTCTGCGTTCTGCCCGGCGACCACTACGAGTCGCCGGGAATCGCGAAACCACGTGCCCTCGAAAATGAGGCCCAGCGACGGATGCCGAAGCTCGCGTCGCTCACCGGCGCCGACCGGAACTACGAGCAGACGGTCCCCGGAATCACTGAGCTGGGACGGGAGGGCCAGGACATATCGTTGGTCCGGCGACAGCGCCAGCGGCGAACCTCTCCCGAGATCGGTGATGGGACCTCCGTCCGTCGTGCGCACGCCAATCCCGCCGCCTGCCACGCCCAGCTCCCCGCCCCAATCAGCGAGCAGAATCAGGCGGCCGTCCTCCGACAGGTCAGCGACGGACGAGAAATCCAACCACGATACCTCGCGCTCTTGCGTGTCGCCTGGCGCAAGCGCCAGCACCCCGCCTCGGGGGACGTTGCGATGCAGCAGGACGCGTCCACGACGGTCCACGTCCAGAAGCCAGATGTCGACTGGCACGCTGGCGACGAGGCGTATTCGGGCGGGATCGGATGTCGTCACCGCGTAGATCGAAACGTCACCGGTACCCCTCCACCCTGAGAACACAATCTCATTCGTGGATGCCGACCAGGCCAGGGCCTGGCCCAAACCGGTCCAGCCGTCCAACAACACCCGCCGTGCTCCGCTCACATCGACGAGCGACAAGAGGTGCTGGCTCGTCTCAGGCGCCATTTCATGCAGGGCCACGGCGCCGTCGGGCAGCACGAACAGCGCGACAATCGACCCAGTGGTTCGGTAGAGCGCGCGTCCCATCGGGTATTCGAGGACTGTGCTGCCGTCGATCGTGCGGGCCACGGCGAGAGCCCGCCCGTCCGGGCTCCACGCGGCGGCCACGACATTCTCGAGCAGCTCACGCGGCGCACCACCAGACAGCGACACGTGTGCGAGCACGCCCGGACTGTGTAACGGACTGCGAAGCCGCCCCGTCTTCACCGCCACGTAGCCTGTAGCCGAGACGTCCCAAACCAGACCTTCGATCCGAGGTCGCGAGACTCACGCCCGCCGATGCGAGTGGTAAACACGCGGCCCGGCTGGCCGTCCCAGCTCGCCGAATAGACGACCGTCTCGCCGTCTGGGGCAAAGCGCGCCCCCGTGATCAAGCCGGACCGAAAAGTCAATTGTGTGTAGAGCGGCGATGATTGCGGCCGACGCAACCATTCGACGAGCCCAATAGCGCTCCCCGCGCCTGTGATAAGCCAGCCGGCACCGAACGCCACATTCCTCAACCAGCGCCGGCGCGCGGGCCGGCTCGGCCCGGCGCTACTCACCGGTGCCGACAGCGCATCGAGCGCAAAAGCGAGGTCGTGCGCGTTCGAAATCGATGGTCACGGTCCTTCTCGAGACATCGGCGCAGGATCCGATCGACCGCGGGAATGTGGAGCCCGAGTTCGGCTAGCGCGGGAGGCTCGTCCTTGATGACCGCAGACAGCACGTCAGCCTGTGTGGCGCCACTGAACGCGCGCCGGCCGGTCAGCAACTCGTACAAAACCGTGCCCAGCGAGAAGATGTCCGTGCGCTGGTCCACCGCAACGCCGCGCGCCTGCTCCGGTGACATATAGGCAACGGTGCCCAGGACCTTGCCCGGTCCGGTCGTCTCCACCGTTGCGTCCTGGCCTGGCGCGATGAGCTTTGCGAGCCCGAAATCGAGAACTTTGATGCGCCCGTCGCGTGTGAGGAACACGTTATCCGGCTTGAGGTCTCTGTGCAGGATGCCGCGATCGTGCGCCGCTCCCAAGGCGCGTGCGACCTGGGCGCCGTACTCGACGGCGCGTGCCACCGGCAGCCGCGGTCCGGCGAGCACCGATCGCAATGTCTGCCCTTCCAGCAGTTCAGTGACGAGGTAAGACACGTCACCAAAAGTGCCGACGTCGTGGACGGCGAGGATATTGGGATGGTTGAGGGCAGCTGTCGCACGGGCCTCCCGCTCGAAACGAGCGAGCCGGTCCGGGTCCGCGGCGAATTCGGCCGGAAGAACTTTGACGGCCACCGCGCGGTCCAGCCGTGTGTCATGAGCGCGGTACACCTCGCCCATGCCACCCTGCCCTACCTTCGATATGATTTCGTACGGCCCAAGCCGCACGCCGGGACGCAGGCGGTCGCCGAGCGATACCACCGCCGATGCCGGCATTGCACCGAGCGGGGAACCCTCTGCCAGGCGCCCTGCATCGTAGTGGGCCTCCAGCAGTGACTCCACTTCCGCGCGCAGCGCGTCGTCCCCTTCGCACGCCTGATCGAGATACATGACGCGGCTCGAGGCATCGCGCGCGAGCGCCTCGTTGAAGACCGCCTTGACGTGCTCCCAGCGGCCGGAATCAATCACGGCGCCCCTCAGCAGGTGTTCGGGTCATTCGCCGGAACAGCCACGCCCTCGCGCTGTTCCATTCCCGGCCTACGGTCGAACGCGAGAGGCATAGCAAATCGGCCACTTCCTGCTCGGAGAGGCCACCGAAGTACCTCAATTCGACGAGCTGCCCCTGTCGTGGGTCATGTGCGGTGAGCTCGCTGAGTGCCTGATCCAGTAGCAGGAGCTCACAGTCCCTTGGCTGGGCCCCCACCTCGTGATTGTCGTCCCACGCGACCTTCAGCGCGACGTCAGGCCGCTTCGCGGCCTGATGCTTACGGGCGTGATCCACGAGAATGCGCCGCATCATCTGCGCGGCAAGGCCGAAAAAGTGCGCGCGGTTTTGCCACGAAACGCGATCCTGGCCGACCAGGCGGAGGTAGGCCTCATGGACCAGGGCCGTCGGTTGCAGAGTGTGATCCCGCCGTTCCCGGCGCAGGTATCGCGCGGCCTGCTCGCGCAGCTCACGGTATACCAGCGGCAGGAGGGAGTCACGCGCCTGCGTGTCGCCCTGTGCCCAGGCACGAAGCAGCGTCGTCGCGCTCCCCGTTCGGTCGGTCATCGCCTATGGCTCGTTGACGAACCTTTATATGGCCTGTATGACGGGTCGTCAACCGGCGAAGCGGTCGTCCATGACGCAGATTCGAGCGGCCTCACGCGTTAGTCACCGGCGCGGACAGTCAGCGATCCCGCGCCAGAGGGACGGGCGTGATGCTGGCAGAGATCGCGGTTGTCATCGCACTGCAGCTGGGCCTCACCGCCCTCGAGGTGCAGGATTACGCCGACGCTCAGGCGGCGGCTGCACTCCCGGCACCGTCCCCGAATCAGCCTAGCCCGCGCGTCGCGCCGTGCGAGTTTGCGTCACGCTCTGTCGCGCTGCGATCGGTCGAGAAATGGATGAACAGGCTGATCGACGACGGGCTGCGGCGATCGCCGACGTTCGCCAGGCTCGCCGGAAGCATCGAAAAGCATCGCGCCATCGTCTATGTCGAACCACGAAATGCTCTGAAAGCCGGACTCCTGGGAGCAGTACCACCCCTCGTTACGCGTACGCCGGATGGAATCAGATATATGCGGGTGTGGGTGCTACAAGGAAGGCAGCCAGACGAGATGATCGAGACGATCGGTCACGAGTTGCAACACGTTCTCGAACTCCTCGAGACTGAGGGTACGGGCGATGCGTCCGACGCTCGACTGAACACGAGTCGTGGAACGTGATCTCATTACTGGCCTTGCAATAATTGAAACGGATGCCGCCCGTCGAGCCGGTGAAGCCGTGCACCGCGAGCTCGCGGCGCGCAACCGGCCAGATCAGTGCGCTCCCAAAAACGCTGCAGATAGCACATTTTCCGGCCCTAGCCGAGCGCTGCGTACTCAGCTCGATGACCGGCTCGAGCCGCTCGGCCGATCGCGGGTGCAGGCCGTGACGGCCGCGCGATAAGCATCCCTGTGGCGCTCCGGTGCCCCGCCGCAATAAGATGCCGTTGCATGCATCGACCAATCATGGGTGTGTTGACACTGGCCCTGGCTGCCTCGGTCACCGCCGGGTGTTCAATCAAGAAGATGGCAATCAACGGGCTGGCCGATACCCTGGCCGCGAGCGGCGATAGCTTTTCTTCCGACGAAGACCCGGACCTCATTCGTGACGCGGTACCCTTCTCGCTGAAGACGATTGAGTCCCTCCTTGTCGAAGTGCCCGAGCACAAAGGCTTGCTGTTGACCGCCTGCAGCGGGTTCACCCAGTACGCCTACGCGTTTGTTCAGACCGATGCGGAGCTCATCGAGCCCAAGGACTACGAGGCATCGGTCGCCGGTCGCGAACGGGCGCTCAAGATGTATCAACGAGCGCTTGGCTACTGCCTGCGTCGCGTCGAGCTCACCCACAAAGGATTTCGCGCGGCGGTCGAGAAAGATCCGGCGGGGACGATGAAGGCGTTCTCGAAGGAGGACGTTCCGGTACCTGTATTGGACCGGGGCTACCTGGGGAGCGGTCGTCTCAGCGGGATCCGAGAAGCCCGACTTGCTCAATCAGCTGCCCATTGTTCGCGCGATCATGGGTCGCGCCCTCGAACTCGACGAAGCGTACGAGCTTGGTGCAATTCACGACGTCATGATTTCACTCGACTCGTTGCCCGAAGCAATGGGCGGGTCGGTCAAGGACGCTCGCCTGCACTACGCCCGCTCCGTGGAGCTGTCGAAGGGGGAATCGGCCAGTCCCCACGTCTCACTGGCGTCGGGCATCAGCGTGGCTGAGCAGAATCGCAAGGAGTTCGAGGACCTGCTCGCAAAGGCGCTGGCCATCGACGTCGACCGTGTGCCCCGCATGCGGCTGTCAAACGTCATCTATCAACGAAAGGCGCGCGCGCTCCTGGCGCGCGCGGACGATCTGTTCACGCCAGAGAAGTCTCCGGGGCCACCGACCGCGATGGTCGCACTGACCGGACTGGACTCGTTGGCTTACCGTGGTTTGGGAGTAGCGCGATGAGAGTGTTGGCGTCGTTGATGGCAATCGGACTTCTGGCTGCGGGATATCCGCACGCGCAAGAGCGTCACGCAGGTGCGTCTCGGCACCGTCATTCCGGCCGGTACGATCTGGAACACCATCCTGAAAGAACAGGCGGCGGAATGGGGGCGACTGACCGGCGGCCGGGTGCGCCTCACGGTGATGGCGGGAACGCAAGGCGACGAGGATGCCATCATCCGCAAGATGCGCACGTCCGGACAATTGCAGGCGGCCTCGCTCTCGGCAGTCAGCCTGGCAATGTCAATCGATCAGTCCTTCAACGTGTTCTTCATACCGATGTTCTTCCAGGACTACGCCGAGCTCGATCACGTGATGGCCAAGCTCGAGCCGGTCATCACGAAGCGGCTCGCCGACAAGGGCTTCGTCTTCATCAACTGGGGCAGCGGCGGCTGGGTTCAAGTCTTCAGCAAGAAGCCGGCGAAAACTTTGCGCGACCTGAAGGGCATGAAGCTCTTCACCTCCGCGGGCGACGACGTCACCGTGCAGTGGTACAAGGACAACGGGTTCCAGCCGGTGCCGCTGTCGTCGGCGGACATGTTGTCGTCTCTGACGACCGGCATGATCGAGGCTGTTCCAGTGACGCCACTCTCGGCGCTCTCGTTCCAGTGGTACAAGCACACGCCGTACATGCTCGACGTCGGCATCTCGCCGCTCGTCGGAGCGACGATCGTCAACAAGAAGACGTGGGAGGCGATCAGCGAGGCCGACCGCGCGCAGCTGATGGCGGCCGCCCGCAAGACCGAGGCGCGTTTCCGCGCCGACGTCCCGCGCACGGACGCCGAGTCGATCGCGGTGATGCAGAAGAGCGGCTTGACCGTCGTCAAGGCGGACGCGGCCGCGCTGGCCGAGTTCCGCACGGTTGCTGACGGCTTCACCAAGACGATGCGCGACGACCTCGTGCCGCGCGACGTCTTCGAGCTCGCCGTGCGCGAGCGCGACGCCTACCGGAAGGCGCGGCCGATCGCCAAGTGACGACCGCCGTTCCGGTCGAGTCGCCGCGTACCGGCTCGCCAGTGGTCCGGGTGCTTCATCGGTTCGAGGACGGGCTCGCGGCCGTCGCGCTTGGCGTGATGGTCGTTCTGCCGCTCGCAGAGATCCTGCTTCGCCGTTTCGCCGGCACAGGCATTCCCGGGTCCATTCCCTTCGTCCAGCATCTGGTGCTCTGGGTTGGATTTCTCGGCGCGGCGCTGGCGGCCCGTGAGGGCACGATGCTGGCGCTCGCGACCGGCACGTTCCTTCCACCAGGTCGCGCCCGCAACTGGGCCGACACGCTTGCCGCCACGGTCGCCGCCGCGGTGTCGACGATGCTGTGCGTCGGCGCGTTCAGGCTGGTGATGAGCGAGCGCGAGGCGGGAACTGTCATTGCAGCCGGCGTCATGACGTGGATCGCGCAAACAGTGCTGCCGTTTGCGTTCGGGCTGATTGCGCTGCGCACCGTCTGGCGAACGAAGGGCGGCTGGGCGGCACGGGCGATTGCCGCGTGCGGCATGGTTGCCGGTGGATGGCTGGTGTGGGATGCGACCGCGTCGCTTCCGGCGGGGATGCAGTGGCCACTCGTCGCGACGATTGTCGTCGCAGCCGGCTGCGGAACGCCGATCTTCGTCGTGCTCGGCGGGTTGGCAATCGTCCTGTTTCTGACCGACGGCGTCGGGCCGTCGGCCATCCTCATCGAGACCTACCAGCTGGCGGTGAAACCCACGCTGGCATCGATTCCGCTATTTACGCTTTGCGGATTCCTGCTCGCCGAGGGTAAGGCTCCCGAGCGGCTCTTGAACGTGTTCCGCGCATGGTTCGGGTGGTTTCCCGGCGGGACGGCGGTCGTCTGCGCGATGCTCTCGGCGTTCTTCACGATCTTCACGGGCGGGTCCGGGGTCACCATCCTGGCGCTCGGCGGACTGCTGCTGCCGGCACTCATCAAGGACGGCTATCGCGAGAAGTTCTCCGTCGGGCTGCTCACGGCGTCCGGCTCGCTCGGCCTGCTGCTCCCGCCGTCGCTGCCGCTGATTCTTTACGCGATCGTGGCGCAGATCCCCGTGGAAGATTTGTTCATCGGCGGCATCCTGCCCGGTGTGCTCCTACTCGCGCTGACGGCCGCATGGGGCGTGCGTGAAGGCGTCACCTCTGGCGCGGGACGCACCCCGTTTTCGCCGGCCGGCGCGGTCCGCGCATTGTGGGAGGGCAAGTGGGAAGTGGCGCTGCCCGTCGTGGTGCTGGTCGCGCTCTTCGGAGGGTTTGCGACGATCGTCGAGGCTGCCGCGCTGGCGGCGCTCTACGCGTTCATCGTCCAGGCCTTCGTCCACCGCGACGTCAGCCAGTTCGACACGCTGCGGCGGGTTTTCGCGGAGTGTGTGGCCACGGTGGGTGGGGTGCTGGTGATCCTCGGGGTGGCCGTTGGCCTGACGAGCTATCTGATTGGCGCGGACGTACCTGGCCGATTGCTCGAATGGACGCAGGCCTATATCAGCTCGCCGATGGTCTTCCTGCTGATGCTGAACCTGTTCCTGCTCGTCGTCGGCTGCCTGATGGACATCTACTCCGCTACCTTCGTGGTCGTACCGCTCATCGTTCCGCTCGGGCAGCATTTCGGCATCCATCCGGTGCACCTCGGCATCATCTTCGTGGCGAACCTCGAACTGGGGTACCTCACGCCGCCGGTCGGCATGAACCTGTTTCTTGCGTCCTACCGTTTCAAGAAACCGCTGCTCGAAGTCACAGCCGCCGCGTTGCCGATGTTGGGCGTTCTTGGCCTCGGCGTCCTCCTCATTACCTACATTCCGTGGATGACCACGGCGCTGCTGGGGTTGCTGGGCAAGTAGTGCTTCGATTGCCGTGGTTCGCGTGTCGGACGCTTTTGAGTCATGGAGTTCTGCTCATCGCGGCACGCGTTGGCACCGGCGATTTCATAACTGTAATCCAGCAACAATTCTGTGGTTGCCAGCTAAGTCCCGCTTAGCTCTGCCGTTGTGCCAAATCCTCCTCGCAACCACGCCTTGAAATCGACGGTTTGTGCCGATCTGACTGACGTTTAACGGCACCTGTACCGGTCGCCGATCGGCCGTCTCCCACAATTCTGTGAGTGCTGGTACGGCGGTTGTAACTGCAGGCATCGAGGAACGCACCGACATCCACTCTCGATAGTTGGAGCACCTGCGTTCCCTCGCTGAAAGACACACAACCGAGACAACCGAAACGCGGAACCGGCAGATGAGAGTCGAGATCTGCCTGCGGACGCTCTTCGCGGTGGAGACAATCACGATGGCCCAGCACAAAGATATCGGTCGGCCCCACGAGCGTGCTCGATCTGGATGCGACCTCGAATCGCACTGCCGAAGACCTGTCGATCTTTTCCGCTCCGGCTCTCGAGGTCGTGTCGCAATGGTGGCTCGAGAGCAAGCGGCGCTGGGCCGAGCTCAATGGTCCGAAAGCCGCGGTGGTCCCCGTAGTGGTTCGCCGTCAGCCGTAGCTGACAATCGTCCTTTAGGCCTTCACCCCCCGAAAACGCTCGTCGGTCGCCGCCAGATTGGCGGCGACCGCGAGCGTCGCTCTGATGCGCGAACGTCACGACCAGGATTCCCGCCTCGCGGCACGACACATCGTCACTTCCAGATCTGCGCGATCTCCAACACCCTCGTTCGCGCCCTCCTAATTCCCCTTCGGATCGTATACCCACGAGCGGACTCGCGGTCTCCTGATTGTGACGTTGGAGGAACTCGAACGCGAGATCTCCGATCCGCTTTAAATGGTCGCCGGCTCCGCCGCGCTGCCGATCGCTGTCAGCCTGTCGGCGTCCGCGATCCCAGCCGAAAGCGTCTTCACTTTCGCGCTGCGACAGACCGGCGCGCACTTGTTCCGGAACAGGCGCGATCCTTGCGCAGCACACGTGCTCACGTGTGACATGTCTTGCGCGCTACGGCGGCGTCGCAGTGACCTACCCTGTCACACGGCCGCGCTAAGGTACTGCCATGGAGCCGATCACAGCCGCGTCGAACAACGTCGCCCCGTTCGCTGCGCTGTCGGATGATGAACTCGTTCAAAAGGTGAAAACCCTGGCTGCGTGCGAGCGGCGCGCGTCCGTGGCGCTCATCCGCTCGCTGATAGAGTTCGACGCGCGCAGGCTGTATCTCCGCGAAGGCTGTTCTTCACTTTTCACCTACTGCACGCACGTGCTTCATCTGTCGGAAGGGTCAGCCTACAACCGAATCGAAATCGCCCGAGCGGCGCACCGCTATCCGACGGTGCTCGGAGCGTTCGAACGCGGCGACCTCACACTTACTGCCGTTCGCCTGCTCGCGCCGCATTTGACGCCGGCAAATCACGGCGAGGTGCTGGCGGCCGCACGTCACAGGAGCAAGCAGGGGATTCAAGAGTTGATCGCGTCATTGAACCCTTGTCCGGCGGCTCCGACCGTCATCAGAAGCGTGGCCCCGCAACCATCGAAGCATGACTCAACGCCGGTCTTCGCTGCCGCGCAAGAGCTCGAGGCGTCCGTGGTTGCGACGCCAGCGCTTCAGCCCCGCGTGGCCGTCGTCACGCCACTCGCGCCAGAACGATACAAATTACAGGTAACGCTGACGCGCGAGACGCATGAAAAGCTGCGGCGCGCGCAGGCGCTCGCCCGGCATGCGGTACCGGATGGCGACCTCGGCTCGATCCTCGATCGCGCATTGACGCTGCTGATCGAATGAGCCGCTTGGCAAAGAAGACGGTCCGGGTCGTCGTCTGGTCGTCAGGACGATCGTCGGACCGAACCGCGGTGAGCACTCTCGGCGCAGCGGCGCTCAGGCGATCAGCTCAGACCCCGACGGCTCGTTGATGATACGTGATGCCACTAGTGCCCTAGCGTCACCGCCGTCTCGATGCCACCCTTACCTTATACATATGTATATGACACACATAACATGACCCGACTGGCGGACGGAGATTTGCGAACGGTTGAATGTCCTCGACGTCACCGGCGCCCGCAAAGCGGAAATCGTCGAGAAGCTCGGATCGAGGAACGGGACCGTCACGGACACGAGATCGCCCGCCTGATCGAAAAGCGCTCCGGCGGCGTGTTGTGTTTCAACATCGCATCGTTCTATCCGCTGCTGTATCAACTGGAGAAAGGGACGCTGGATTGAAAAGGCCGGGCAGCGCCGGCGGCGATACTATCGTATTACCGCGCAGGGACGGACCCTGCTGGCAAGCCAGCGCTCGACCTGGGAGAATTTCATTCTCGCGCTCTCGAACGTCGCGCGGTTGCGTCAGACCTGATGATCCAGGCTGTGTTCATGGAAGAGGACGCCCGGTCAGCGCTCAAACGCGTGCCGTGGGGCAAGCTCACCGCGGTGTTCGCCGTGGCGATCGTGGTGGCGTGGGTACTCGGTTACCTGGCTGGAGTGTTCGTCCGATCTGGTTTCGGAGGACTCTGGTAATTAGTGTCCCGCGTGCGATCCGACCAGGCGGCGATACACCTCAATCGCGCGCCAGAGATGTACGGAGCTCGGCACTCGCGACAAGGCAAACGTCGCCAGGAGGCCAAACATCATCACGGCGATCAACGGGCCCACAACGTAGCTCCACGACCAGAGGCGCGGCAGGACCAGCCACGAGTACAACCCGATCGCCAGTGACCCGAGCGTCAACCCGAGCACGTAAGACATGGCGCTTTCGAGTTGCGCGCGCCGCCACGCAAATTCGAGCTCGTCGTCGGTCCATGGCCGGTCTGGCTCCGTGCCGGTGCTCACGCGATGGTGTCGAAGCGGTGCCTCCCGCACGAGTCGGTACGCGGACTCAACCGACCTCAGCCGTTCGCCCGAGGCCTCGCGCAGCTCACGCTTATACGCCCTTCTGATTGCGAGCGGACTTGCCCCGGACTGCACCCCGAGGACGCTATAGGCGTCCATGAACGTGTTCAGTTCGGGGCGGTTTGCGACTTGCGACATTCCCCGGAAATCCACTCACAGGCCGTGCCAGCAATCTCCCCTGCACCTATTGGACATGTTGGTTCAACAGCATTCAGAACAGTCAGCGGGCGGCCACGATTGTAATCAGGGGGGTGAGCCGCACCGCAGCGCGATTGCGCCTTCCTCGGCAAGTGCTTGAAAGGATGGCGCGCCATGACGTGGCGAATCCCGATCCTCGTCGGATTGATGACCTTGTCGGTGACGTCTGCGGCGAACGCGGATTCGGTACGACCGCGCGCCCTGTCATTCTCTGTGAGCGCGGGTAAACCTGTCGGCCTACCGGGCCAAGACTCGGCGATGCCGGCGCTCGGCGTGGGCTTTTCGTATGCCTGGACCCGGCGTCTGGCCTTCGAAGTGACGGTGACGACGATGAAGTCCCCGCGGAACTCTTCAATGCCGCTGCCTACGACGCGGGCCGGCGTGACGGCCTCGCCGCGTTCGCGAGGGTGAGCCTCGCGCTCGTCCATCGCTTCTGAGCCGCCTCAGGTCGTCGCCCCTGTTGATGCCGACGACACGAGACGCGCGTACTTCGCCATCACACCGGTCGCGAAACGCGGCGTCGGCGATTGTTGCGTGGCCATACGGGTTGTCACCTCCCGCTCGCTCAGCTCCACTGACAACCGGCGAGCCGCGATGTCGATGGTGATCCGATCGCCCTCCCGCAGAGCCGCGATCGGACCGCCGCGTGCGGCCTCCGGAGCGACGTGTCCGACCATCAAGCCGCGCGTGGCGCCCGAAAACCGCCCATCTGTGACGAGCGCGACCGAATCGCTGAGGCCCGCGCCGACAATCGCCGCCGTAACCGCCAGCATCTCTCGCATGCCCGGTCCCCCGCTCGGCCCCTCGTAGCGGATGACGACGACGTCGCCTGGCTGAATGCTTCCAGCGCTGACCGCGTCGAACGCGAGCTCCTCGTTGTCGAATACGCGTGCCGGACCCGTGTGCGTTCGCGCCGCGTAGCCTGCCACCTTGACCACCGCGCCGTCTGGCGCCAGGTTGCCTGAAAGGATCACGAGACCGCCGGTCGGCGACAGCGGGTTCGAGAGAGGCCGCACGACCTGCTGGTTCGGCGCCTCGCTCGCGTCGCGCGCGTGATCTCCGATCGTTCGTCCTGTAACCGTCATCGCATCATCCTGGAGGATGCCCCCCTCCAGCAGCCGCCGGATCACGAGGGGGATGCCCCCAGCGCGGTGGAGATCCGTGGCGACGAAGCGGCCGCCGGGCTTGAGATCGGCCAGCAGCGGAACCTGCGCGCTGATGCGGTCGAAGTCGGCGAGCTCGAGCCCAACGCCGGCCTCTCTCGCTATAGCCAGCAGGTGCAACACGGCGTTCGTCGATCCGCCTGTCGCGGCAACCGCAGCGATTGCATTCTCGATCGCCGGCCGCGTCAGGATCTGACGTGGCCGCACGCCGCGCTTCAGCACGTCCATCACGAGGCGTCCGGCTTCGCGAGCGACCTCGCCCTTGCGCCCGTCCGTTGCCGGCACACTCGCGCTGCCGAACGGCGAGATGCCGAGACACTCGCACACCGTGGCCATCGTGTTTGCGGTGAATTGCCCACCGCACGCGCCAGCACCTGGACATGCGTGACGCTCGAGGTCATCGAGCTCCGGTGCGCTCAACTTACCGGCCATATGCGCGCCCACCGCTTCGAACACGTCCTGGATGGTGACGTCACGGTCGTTCCAGCGCCCCGGCTCGATCGATCCGCCATAGAGAACCAGGCCGGGAATATCGAGCCGCGCCAGCGCCATCACGGCGGCGGGAACGGTCTTGTCGCAGCCGACGAGCACGATGAGGCTGTCGAAGAGATTGCCGCGCGCCACCAGCTCGATGGAATCCGCGATAACTTCGCGGCTGACGAGCGAGGCGCGCATGCCTTCGCAGCCCATCGTGATGCCATCGGAGATGGAAATCGTGTTGAACTCGAGCGGCGTCCCGCCTGCCTGCCGCACGCCTTCCTTCACGTGAACCGCCAGATCCCGCAAGTGATAGTTACAGGGACCGATCTCGATCCAGGTGTTGGCCACCCCGACCAGCGGCCGCTCGAGATCGCTGTCGCTGAGCCCGGTTGCCCTGAGCATCGCTCGCGCCGGCGCGCGGCGAACGCCGTCAGTCAGAAGACCGCTTCGCCATTTCAATGGGTGTGTAGACACGGGGAGAGTGTGCCACGGATCACGACGAACCGTGGAACGGCCGCAACGTTTTACGGCATCAGGCTACCGGTGACTTCGGCCCGCGTACAGCTCCGATTTGGATGCGCCCCGGTCGGGGTGCTCATCGTCCTGCGGCCGCTCCTCGATCAGCTGATCGTCCGACGCGGTGTGAAAGGACAGGACGGTCCAATCCGGTCCGGGCGGGGTCACGGGCCGGTGCCAGACATTCGGAGGGATCGACAGCGCCGAGGAGCTGTCACCACTCTTCGCAGGCAACACGTTCGAACGCCAGCGTGACTCGTCCCAGATCCACATGTCGCCGGTGCCTGCGTACGAAACCATTCGCTGGCGGCTGTTGGGGTGCCGCTCTGCGCCGGTCGAGATTCCGCCGCGCAGGACGAACACCCAGGCTGACTTCACGTCCGCAGGAAGATCTCGATAGACAGTCAAAGGGATGGAGGCCCAGGTCATCTGGAGGTCTGACTGCTCACGCAGACGGGTCTGGGCGTCGGTCACGATAGCCGGCAGAGCCGTCTCGCGCATGGCCCCGCCGATCGCGCGCCTCAGATGGTCGAGGATTTCTGGTTCAGTCATGCCTCCACTCTATCGAGCGCCGCTTGACTCATGACGGCCAATGGCGCCGTGGATATCTGAGCAGCGGACATAACTCTGTACCTGCGCAGACAAGTGGAGCGCCAGAACTCAGGAATATGCGATTGGCCGGGGATTTCGCGCTGGCATGCACCCTGAAATACACCGGTGCAGCGCCTTCGAGATTAAACCTTGGCCGGTCTCACGAGGCGTCAGACGAGGGGATCCGACGCCTCTCCCGGATCCCCTCAGTCGCAACCGCAGATCTTACGGGACGCGGATCTCTCGCAATGCTTACGGGACGCGGATCTTCGCGGATCTCTCGCAATGCTCACGGGACGCGGATCTTCGCGGATCTCTCACAATGCTCACGGGACGCGGATCGGTTGCTTCTAACGGAAGTTCTTCGAGCAACGAGCGACGGACCACGAACCACGACATCGTCCGCAGCTTACTTCCACGTATACCCAACCCCGAACTTGATTTCCGGACTGTCGATAGTTCCGACCTTGAACTCGACGAACAGGCCACGACGGTGCTCGACGCCGAGCAGAATGTTGAATCCGCCCTTCGGGTCGGTGTCGTTTTCGGTGTCGACGATATTGAGGGCGGGACCGGCGCCGGCGTAGAACTGCCACGGCTGGGATGTAGGGAAGAAATACGCGAACTCGAAGTTGAACGCGATGACGGTCACGTCGTCACCCAGGCCGATCTCGGCGTTGGGACGGAACCGGAGACGATCGACAAGCGGCGCGGTCTGCGCGTGAGCGCCGAAGTAGAACTGATCGGGATCGATCGAAACACCTGCGCGCACGCCGAAATCCTGCGCGGACGCAGGTGAGGCCAGCCCAACAGTAATTACCAGACACATCAGGCCGAAAACGGCCCTCTTCCACCGCAGCATCAGTGACTCCTCCTCGCTAGAAGACCACCCTCTTTTGTCGGCCGTTCTACCGATCCGGTATAGAACGTCTGGCTCTCGCCAGACATTGCACCCCTGCGAGGCTGTAAATCAGCAGAACCACGGTGGGCGGATGTGGCACGTCGCGTGAGTATCAGTCGGGCACTGGGCACCCGTCGAAAGGCGACCGCGACCTTACATCAGGAGCTGGGATGGAGAACACGGCAGTCAGGATTCGTTTGTGGCGTGAAGGGATGTTCACCTGTCACTTGTGCACCGAGGGATATCCCCACCTGCGCGTTTCCGCGAACAAGGAGGTTGTCGTCGAAGAAGTGGTGACGACCTGGCTGCAGGCTTGTGAACGTGCGCTGACACTGCAGGAGGTAGCGAAGAGAACCCTGGAGAAAGTCGAGAGTCAGGCCGCGGTTTGCTGACGACGGGATGTGGACGCGGCCTGGGTGCCGCGTCCACAATTTTTCCTGCTTACTCTTCCTGCATGAACGGGTACTTGTAATCGCGCGGCGGCGCGAATGTCTCCTTCACCGTCCTCGCACTCACCCACCGGACGAGATTCAATTTCGAACCCGCCTTGTCGTTCGTGCCGGATCCGCGGGCCCCACCGAATGGCTGCTGCCCGACGACCGCGCCGGTCGGCTTGTCGTTGATGTAGAAGTTGCCGGCTGCGTTGCGGAGCGCGCTCAGCGCCTGACGAACCGCGCTGCGGTCACGCGCGAAGACGGCGCCGGTGAGCGCGTATGGTGACGTCCGATCGACAGTCGCCAGCGTGTCCTCCCACTTGCCGTCGGGATAAACGTACGCCGTGACCACCGGCCCGAAGATCTCCTCGCACAGGAGGCGATAGGCCGGATCGGAGGTTTCAATCAGCGTGGGCTCGATGAAGTAGCCGGTCTCGCCCTTCGCCGTGCCGCCCTGCAGCACTTTGGCGTTCTTCTTCGCATCGTCCAGGTACTCGCTGATGCGGACGAACGCTTTCTTGTCGATGACCGCGCCCATGAAGTTCCGGAAGTCCTGCACGTCGCCCATCTTGATGTCGCGCATCATCGCGATGGTGCGATCCTTGACCTCGCTCCACAGCGACTGCGGCACGTAGACGCGGCTTGCGGCCGAGCACTTCTGCCCCTGATACTCGAAGCCGCCGCGGGCGATCGCTACGGCCACCTCCTGCGGATCGGCGGACGGGTGAGCGACGATGAAGTCCTTGCCGCCGGTTTCCCCGACGAGACGCGGATAGGAACGATAGCGGCCGATGTTCTCGCCCACCTTCTTCCACATGCTGTTGAACACTTCCGTGCTGCCGGTAAAGTGCACCCCGGCCAGTTCCGGCGAGTCCAGCAGGACGCTGGTGATCTGCCTCGCCTCCCCCGGAACGAAATTGATCACGCCGGGCGGCATCCCTGCCGCTTCGAGCACGCGCAGCGTGTAGTAGCTGCTGAGCATGGCGCTCGACGCCGGCTTCCAGATCACCGTGTTGCCCATCAGCGCGGGAGCGGTCGTCAGGTTGCCGCCGATCGCCGTGAAGTTGAACGGCGTGATGGCGTACACGAAGCCTTCGAGGGCCCGGTACTCCATCATGTTCCACATGCCCGGGCTGCTGACCGGCTGCTCGTGGTAGAGCTCCTGCGCGAAATAGGCGTTGAAGCGCCAGAAGTCGATCATCTCGGACGCCGCGTCGATCTCTGCCTGGAACGCGGTCTTCGACTGTCCGAGCATCGTGGCGGCATTGATCGTCGGGCGCCACGTCGTCGCCAGCAGCTCGGCCGCGCGAAGCAGCACAGCCGCCCGATCCTCCCAGGGCCAGCTCGCCCACTCGCGTCGTGCTTCGGCCGCGGCGGCAATTGCCTGCTGAACGTGTTCCGGCCCCGCGAGGTGATACTCGGCCAGCACATGCTGATGGTCGTGCGGCATCACCGTCTTCTCGGTGCGGCCTGTCCGGATCTCGCGGCCACCGATGACGATCGGGATGTCGATCTTCTCGCCGGCCATCGACTTGAGGCGGGCCTTCAGTTCAGCGCGCTCGGGCGATCCGGGCGCATACGAGCGATTGGGGTCGTTGTGCGGCGCGGGTACACGGCGCACACCGGCAAATGCGGCGTTCATGGTCAAGCCGTCCGCAGAGGACTTCTGTGCGGTTTCGCCGGTCACGGTTGTGGTCGGTGCAGTCGGTGCAGTTGAAGACATGAGTTACATCCTGATGTAGGCCGAAACGCCGATTCTATCCTATAGTGGGTGGCGCCCCTCCGGCCATGCAGGATCTGACCACCGGCTCGTTGACCCGCCACCTGCTGAAAACCTCCAGCTTCATGCTGTTCACGATGGTCTTCCAGACCCTCTATTTTCTGGTGGATCTGTATTGGGTCGGACGCCTGGGCAAGGAAGCGGTGGCGGCGGTCAGCATCGCCGGCAACCTGACCTTCATCGTCCTGGCAATCACCCAAATGCTGGCCGTCGGCACGACGACGCTCGTCTCTCATGCGGCGGGGCGAAAGGACCGTGAGCGCGCCAACGTCGTGTTCAATCAATCGCAGGTCCTGGCAGTGATCGTCGGACTGCTGTTTCTCGTGGTCTCGATGACGTTTCGCACGGCGTACGTGCGGATGGTCAGCGCAGATCCGGAAACGGCGGCGCTGGCCGCCGACTACCTCCTGTGGTTTCTCCCGGCGATGTCGCTGCAGTTCGGCATAGTGGGGATGGGCGCGGCGCTGCGTGGCGTCGGCAATTTCAAACCCGGGATGATCGTGCAGACGGCCACCGTGATCATCAACATGATCCTCGCGCCATTTCTGATCTTCGGGTGGGTCACCGGCCATGCGATGGGTGTGGCTGGCGCGGCAATCTCGACGCTGGTCGCCATCATCATCGGAACGATCTGGCTGGCCACCTACTTTCGCGGCGCCGATTCTTTCCTGCACTTCCACGCGGATGAGTGGAAGCCACAGATGAACCTGTGGGGCCAGATGCTGAAGATTGGGCTGCCGGCCGGAGCGGAGTTCGGACTGATGGCGGTCTACCTGATGATCGTCTACACGGTGACGCGGCGGTTCGGTGCGGCTGCACAGGCGGGCTTCGGCATCGGACTGCGACTCGTGCAGGCGGGCTTCTTGCCCGTGGTGGCGCTCGGCTTTTCAGTGGCGCCGGTTGCCGGTCAAAACGTAGGCGCAGGCAAACCCGAGCGAGTGAAGGCGGCGTTTCGAACCGCCGTCCTGCTGGCGGCCGCGGCCATGGTCATGTTTGCCGCGCTGTGTCACTTCGCCGCAAGCGCGATGATCTCGGTGTTCTCGAACGATCCGAACGTGATCGCCGTCGGCACCGAGTACCTCCTCATCGTCTCGTGGACGTTCGTCGCGTCCGGCGTCATCTTCGTTGCGTCGAGCATGTTTCAGGCGCTCGGCAACACGGTGCCACCACTCATCTCCTCGATCACGCGGCTGCTGATCGTGGCGATCCCGGTGCTGCTGCTCGCCCGTCTGCCAGGATTCGAGCTCCGCTGGATTTGGTACATCTCGGCGGCCGCCGTGGCGCTGCAGATGGCATTCAACCTTCTGCTGCTGCGGCGCGAGTTCGGGCTGCGGCTGGGACCGATGACGGCGCCCGTTCAAGAGGCCGCCCCGTAATCGACGTTCAGAGATATTTCCAGTTCCGGCTCTTGCCTTCCGCCATCCAGGCGACCGCGGTATCGAGCCGCTTCTGGCGTGTGCGATCGGTCTTCGCTTCGGTCAGCCATTCGACGTAATCGCGCCGGTTGCTCGGGCTGAACGCGTCGAATGTCCGTCGCGCATCCTTGTTGCCCTTCAGCGCGGCCTCGAGATCAGCAGGCACCACGAGCGCCTTCTTCCCTGCCGGACGTTTCCGGACGACCTTCACCCCTTCATCGTTCAGTGCCGCAGCCTTCTTGATGTAGCCCGACAACGTGCGGTCCGCCGGGAGATCGTCCAGGGAAGTGATCCGGCCGAACTGCCCCATCGCATCCCGCTCGCCGCTACCGTTCAGCACGAGGCTCTCCTTCCAGAAACCGAAGGCGCAGTGCTTCTTGAACGACGCCATACTGCACAGCATTCCTTTGTGCAGGAAGTGCGGAAAACTCCACTTCATCGTCTCCTCGACTTCCGGGACCGCCGCGTGTACGAGCTTCCGGATGTGGCGAAGAATCGGCTTGGCAAAGTCTTCCGACTTGCTGATGTAGTCGTCGATGCGCTGATCTCGCTTGCCCATGTATGACTCCTTGGCGCGAATCCTAGTCCTGGTGGGGGGAGGGTGCTTCTCCAAAATTGCGGTGGGAGGTTGGACGGAGGGGACGGAGGGAACGGAACGAGCTTCAAAAACGGAGACACGGAGGCACGGAGGCAAACGGGAGCCGTCAAGCTGGGCTGCGAGCGATCGGCAGCCTGGCCGAAGGCCAGGCTGGTGGGGAGTCAGGCGATCGGGAACGCGAGCGCCTCAAGAACAAGTGGGCGTTCGCGTTCCCGATCGCCTGACTCCCCACCCGCGCGCCCGCGCGCGGCCGATCGCGCTACGACCAGTAGAACAACCGGGGTCTCCGCGGATCTCCGTTTCTCCGTTTCTCCGAGTTAGCGCTCGTTCCCTTCCCTCCGTCTCCTCCGTTTCCGCGTCCTCCGTACTCCCCGTTCTCTCACGGCGCGAAGCGCCGCCGCAGCCACGGTATTCGCTCGTATCGGCAGTGACGCGGACGATGACGTCGAAGCGCTCGCCGCTCGTCCGGTCGATGCACTCTCCCGATGTCCGCTCGATTCTGATCGTACGGCCTTCGCTCGATTGCTCGATCACATTACCAGCGGCGCCGTCTGCCGGAAACTTCGACCGTGTCTTGCCATCGTCGAACACGATGCCCGATCCATCGTCGATCTCGAGCGTCCAGGCGGGATTCTGGCCGGCCGCGCGGAAGTCGACGCCTCTGAGCCTGGCCTCTTCCCAGGGCACCGCGGCGGGCTGATTGACGCAGCCGGCGTGCGACTCACCAGGGGCTTCGGTCGACGCCTGACCGTTGCGCTCGCGAAAGGTGAACTTGCCGTCCGTGAAGTGAACGCCGGAGGTCGAGGGGATCTGGGGAAGTGACAGCGTGCGATCGCCGACGAAGAGCCAGACGCGCTCGGGCTCGAAGCGCGCGACGAAGCGATAACCGCCGTCACAGCGATACGCATGTGTGGAGCCCGCCAGCGACACCCGCTCGGCCGGGCGGGAGCAGGCGAGCTCCATCGCGATCAGGATCGTGGCTGCGAGAACCGTGCACGGGGCCGGGACGCGCACGCTGTACCTCTTGTGCCGATTAGCGCCCGGCCTTGAGCTCCGCCGCGATCGACGCCAGCAGCTTGCGTTCTTCACTCGAGACCTTGCCGATGCCAAGAAGGCCACCCGAGGCCGCGGCAATCTCTTCGCAATACTTGACGAGGTCCTCGGCGCTCAGGCTCGCGGTATTCGCCGATTGCCCAGACATGACGGCGCTGATGAGCCGCATCGCGCGAGTGAAGACGGCTTCCGATGGCTGCCTGTCGAGCCAATCCGCGAGCTGGCGGTCGGCAGCACTTCCGGCGGCGATTCCCCTCGCACGCGCCAGATCGACAATCATCTTGCGCTCCTGCGCGCTGACCCCGCCCTCAGCCCACGCAACGCGGACGAGCGGAATCAGGGGCAGCAGCGGAACAGTTTCCGGCGTGAACCCGAGCGCCTGCAGTTCGTCGAGCAATGCGGGGTCGCTGAGGCCTGTCGAGGCGCCCAGATCCTTGCGCGCCTTGGCGGCGGCATCGGCCGCGCGCATCTTCTCGATCAGCTCACGATCCTTCTTGCGGAAATAATCTTCTTCCAACGCACGGCCGCGATCGGCCAACGGATTGTCTTCGGTCATCCAGGATTCTCCTCGAACAATGACGCGCCGCTGAACCGGCGCGCTACGACCCGCCCGAGCCCGCGCTGGTCGGCGCGCCGCCGGTCGTGGCAGGCTTCGGCATGTCGTTCCAGTTCAGCACGGAGTTGAATACCATGTTGAACTCGCCGTGATTCTGCCAGCGATAGATCGGATTGTTGGCGAACAGGAGCACACGGCCCTTGCCGTTGAACCCGCCAGGCACGTCGACGGCGAACGGCCGCTGACGGATCTCCGCGGCGCCGCGCATCAAGCCGCTCAGGACCGCTTCGTCGCCGCCGACATAACGCGCGAGCACCGAGCCTTGATCGGGCTGACCGACGCTCATCAGAGGACCACCAAGGTACTTGATGGGCATGATCCGCTCGCTGTAGCCGTAGAACACCGGGTGATCGAGCCGGAGAACCTCCGCGTTGACGAGCGGCCGTGGCGCATAGAACTGCGCCGAGGTCGCGCCGGACGCGTCAACGGTTCGCGCGAACCCCAGTTCGGTCGGGAACCTGACGGCATTCCCCATCGCGATCACGGTTCCGCCGGCTTCGAGGAATCGTGCCACGGCGTCGACGCCTTCGCCGCCGATGCCGCCGGTGATGTCCGGCGATTCCCCATACATGCCGAGGAACTTGTACTTCGTGCCCTTCATATAAGGAACCGGCTTTGCCGCGGGCGGCTGGAACACCGCCTGACGATTCAGGTTCTGCGTCGGCAGCAGCAGCACGTCGTAATCCGCGCGGAGGTTTCCTTTCGTCAGACGCTCCTTGTAAATCAGATCGTAGGGGATGCCGAACTTGTCGAACGTGAAGCGCACCCAGCCGATCTCCTGCGTGCCATTCCACGACGTGAACATCGCGATACGCGGCGCATCCGCATCGTGGGACTCGACGGCCGGCACGGTTGCCAGCGCTGCGCCGGTCAGGCCGAACTCTTCGACAGCCGCGCGTACCGCCGTCAGATCGGCAGGAGGGGTGACGATGAAAGAGCCGGCCGGGAATTCGACGCCATCAGCCTTGAAGCTCTTCTCGGCGATCTTCATGGGCACCGTCCGCAGCTTGTAGCGGAAGGCCACCATGTTGTTCGAACCGTAGTGCGCAACCGCGAGGCCGGCGCTGCCCGTCCCACTGACCTTCCCCTTCAAGGCCACTTGCTTCACCGGCGTCGTCGGCACAGTGAGAATCGCCTTGTCCTTGATCTCCTTCACGTCCACCATCATCGTCAGGCCCATCGTCCAGCCGCTGTCGTCGTAGGTACGGAGCGTTGGATCGGGATACTGCTGGCGCTCGAGCAGGTTCTTGGCGAGACGGCCGTACGGCTGATCGCGCTTGATGACGTACGAGCCGGCCGGGAACGTCCCGTCGGTGGTCTTGATCTCGGCGGTCGCCTGACCGATCTCGATGCGCTGGATCCGGAGAATGTTCACCAGCTCGGCGACACGAGTCATCTCGCGCTGCACCGGAATCACATAGCCATGTGGCGGATCGTTCTTGCCGGCGTCGATCGAGTTCTGTGTCTTGCGGTAGAAGTTGTCGACGACGAGGTTTGGGAACATCGACGTGAGCTGAAGACCGCTCAGCACACCCGTCTGCATGTAGTTGGTGTTGTTCCGCCGCGAAAAGTTGTTGGCCGCGCCAGGAGGAATCGGGATGCCGCGATACCACTCGCGCTGCTGGGCGCCGCCTCGTCCGCTTCCCGCAGTGGCGCCACGCCCGGCGGCGCCGCGTCCACCCTCGCCCTGCTCGCCGCCTCCGCCGCCCTGACCTTCCTGCGCCGGCGCGTCGGGCGGCGTGTCGCCGCCGCTACCGCGCGCGCCTCGTCCTCCCTCACGTCCTGCGCCCTGCGCCGCACCTTCGCGCCCACCGCGACCCCCACGGCCAGCGCCCTCACGGCCTCCACCCTCTCGGCCACCGCCCTCTCGGCCACCGCCCTCAGCCGCCGCCGTTCCACGGCCACCGGGACCGCTCTCACGCCCCGACTGCGTTTCGTACATGCGCATCATGCCGTTGTGGTTGTAAGCGACCGAGCCGAGGTACCCGGGCGACCAGCCATCCATGAAGGCATGCGTGTACACACCGGGCATGCCCCACTTCGTCATCTGCGCCAGCTCGAAGTTCGAGAAGAACGGCAGTTCCGTGAAGAGAATGGGATCGAGATTCGGGTTCTGCGGCGGACCGCCACTGTAGGTGTAGAGCAGCGGCAGCGACTCGTGCAGGTCGTGCATGATCGGCGGATGCGCGCTGAAGTACCACTCGCCGAGCGCGCGCATCGACACCTGCGACAGGTTTATGTCGCGATTGTTGTCGTGATAGACGTACTTGCCCCAGTACGGAATCCCAGCGCCACCACGGCCACCACCGCCGCCGCCACCGCCGCACCACCCGCAGGAGGCGCGTCGCCGGCCTGCTGCTCTTCCTGCTGGCGGTAGAACCAGTCGACATTGCGATCGCGGCCATCGGGATCGGCAACGGGCGTCACCGACACGATGACGTTGTCGCGGATCTGGCGGATGAGCGGAGAGGTTTCCGTGGCGAGGCGATACACCAGCTCCATCAACATTTCTGACGGCCCTGTCTCGCCGCTGTGAAGACCGCCCATCAGGTGGTAGTGCGGCTTCGTCGTCGTGACGAGCTGCCGGATTTGTTCCGGCGTCTGACCGCGAGGATCCGCGATCTTCGCCAGGTTCTCCCGATTCTGTTGGAGATTCGTGATGTTCTCGTCCGACGACACCCAGACCACGACCAGCTCGCGATCCTCGTCGGACTTCCCGATGGTCTCGACCTTCACCCGCGGCGTTGCTGCCGCCAGCGCGCGGTAGTACTTCACGATGTCTTCGTAGTAGGTCAGCTTACCGGGAGCGCCGATGTGATATCCCAGCACGTCCTTCGGCATCGGGATACCAGGCACTCGGGGAAGATGATCGACCAGCGGACTGATGAAGTACGGCTGCGTCGTCCATTCCTTGACGGACTTGGCGAAATCCTCGTCCTGCGTCTGAGCCGGATCGCGCGTGTCGGTCACCATCTGCTGTGCCGGCAGCGTCAGCGCCGTCAACAGCAGGCCAGCGCTCACGACGAACATCCATCGTCGCCATCGGACGAGACTTGCAACGCTCATCAGGATTTACTCCTTGGGTCCGGGAATTCTACTTCACACGGGGGTTCACACGACAGGTTCACTACGAGGGTTCACACGGGGGTTCACTACGAGGGTTCACCACGAACGTTCACGCGGGGGTTCCGGTCGTGGGGTGTTCGCGGTGTTGAGTCGACGGCAGCGTGACTTCGAAGCGGGCTCCCTCGCCGGGTGCTGACACCACGGACACGGTTCCGCCGTGAGCCTGGACGATGGCGCGTACCAGGCTCAGGCCGAGACCCAGGCCTCGCTCGGCGCGGCTCTTGTCGCCTCGATACAGCCGATCCCAGATTCGCGGCAAATCGTCGGGCGTGATGCCTCGGCCGGTGTCGCGCACCTCGATCGCGGCGCCGGTGCTGGTTCGTTTGACGGCGAGATCGACGCGGCCGCCGCGCGGCGTGTACTTGACCGCGTTGTCCACCAGGTTGGCCAGAACCTGACGCATGCGGTTGCTGTCGAGTTCGACGACCGCTTCTTCGAGAGGCTCGGCGTGGAGCGCCACGCCTTTGTCCTCCGCCACGTCCTCATACAGGTCGATGGTATTGCGCACCAGCTCTGCCACGTTGACCGGTTCGACCTGCAGTCGCATCGTTCCGGTTTCCGCTTCCGAAATGTCCATCAGCGTGTTCAGCATCGTGACGACACGATCGGATTCTTCGAGACAATCTGCGAGCGCTTCGCGCAGGACGGCCGGGTCGTCAGGCGACTGCAGCGCCGTTTCGGCAATGCTGCGCATCCGCATCATCGGTGTTCTCAGGTCGTGGGCGACGTTGTCGAGCGCTCCGCGCATCCCGCCGATCAATGCCTGAATCCGGTCGAGCATCGCGTTGAACAGGAGGCTGAGCTGATCGAGCGCGTCCCCGGTGTCCCGCGCGTGGACCCGTGACTCGATCCGGCCGGTCCGCATGATTTGACGAACCGTGGCAATCAGGTCGCGAACGGGCTGCAGCGCCGACGACGTGAAGACGGCGCCAGCGGCGAGCCCGATGAAGACCAGGGAGAGGAAGTCGAGCAACAGGACCGTGCGGAAGCGCCGCAACAAGTCGTTGCGCCGCGCGGTGCTCTTGCCCACCTGAAACAACGTGCCGTCACCGAGGCGGACGGTCAGCACCTCGAGAGCGTCGCCGCGATCGCCCTGCAGCGTGGCCCACCGCTGTTGTCCGCTCAGTTCGGGGGTCGCCAGCTGCGACAGGTCGAAGCCGCGCCAGTCGTTCGGCGCGTTGAGAAACACGGCAGCCCCGAAGGGTCCGACCGCGCGGACGAAAAGGGGCTCATAACCGGCGGCCGCCTGGCTGGAACGGATGGCGGACCCGACCGCCGCCTCCCCTCCCCGACGCCACGCCGCCGCGTACTCGTTGACCGTCGTCTCGATGATCTCGTGGTCGAACTGGCGAAGGGCGGCCGAGAGCAGGAGGTAGGTCAGGACGATCAGGGCGAGAGAGCTGCTGACGAAGATCGCGGCATACCAGACGGCCAGACGCAGGCCAAGCGTGCGCCTGAGGCCGTCACGCCACGAGAACATAGCCAATCCCCCGGACGGTCTGCAGCATCTTGCGATCGAAATCCTTGTCGATCTTTTCGCGAAGACGAAACACCAGCACATCAACGACGTTCGTGCGCGGATCGAAGCTGTAGTTCCAGACGTGCGACAGGATCATCGTTTTCGACACCACGCGTCCGGCGTTGCGCATCAAGTAGTCCAGCAGCGCGAACTCGCGCGGCCGCAGTTCCTCGATGTCGCGCCCTGCGCGCGTGACCTTCCTGGTGATCAGATCCAGCGTCAGATCGCCAACCACGAGCCTGTTCGAATCCGTCACGCCTGTCGCCCGCCGGATGAGCGCCTGCACGCGCGCCAGCAATTCGGAGAACGCGAACGGTTTGGTCAGATAGTCGTCGCCACCGGTCTGAAGCCCCTTGACCCGGTCGTCGACCGAGTGTTTCGCGCTCAGGATGATGACCGGCGTCCGAATCTTCTTTTCCCGCATCCGCTGGATCAGCGACAACCCGTCCAGCCGAGGCAGCATGAGATCCACGATCGCCACGTCGTAGGGTTCAGTGGTGGCCAGGTGCAGGCCGGTCTCCCCGTCCGCCGCGTGATCCACGGCGAACCCCGCTTCCTTGAAGCCCTTCATCAGGAAGCCCGCGATGGTCAGGTCGTCTTCGACGATCAGAACGCGCATTTGTCCAAATGATTCTATGTCTTCGCTGCCGTGGTTCGTGGTCCGTGGTCCGTGTCTCGTCGACCGACACGCGTACGACAGACGTTCGGCGAGACACGGACTACGAACCACGGACCACGGCAGCCGAAGCGCGCTGGGCTCTGCGCGCGAGGGCGGAGCATTACACAGCTGTAATGTTCCAGAAAGCCGCCAGTAATCTCCCCACCGTATCTTGAATACATGAAGCGCCGAGCAGCAGCGCTCTCAGGGAACAGACCGAAGGAGATTACCGAGATGAATTCGACACCAAGAGTCAAAGCAGGGCTGGCAGCAGGCGCCCTTCTTTTGACTGGCTCATTGATTGGCTGGAGCGCAGCAGCCGGCGGGGCGGCGAGCGCCGCTCCCGCGCCAGGCGCTCCGGCAACCGCGACCGTGGCGGAAAGCGCCGCGAGCCGCACCATTGGGGGGGCTGTGGACTCCTACGCCTCCGTCGTCGAGAAGGTTTCGCCGGCGGTCGTCACGATCCGCTCCGAGCGGCGGGTCAGCCGCGTCAGCGCGCAGGGCAACCCGTTCGGTGACGACTCCCCATTCCGCGACTTTTTCGGCGAGCGGTTCGGCAGACCGGATCCGCAGCCTCGTCGTGAAGCGGGACTCGGGTCGGGCGTCATCGTCCGTCCTGATGGCTACATCCTGACGAACCATCACGTAGTCGACGGCGCCACGACGGTGAAAGTGGACCTGAACGACGGCCGCACGCTCGACGCGAAGGTCATCGGGTCGGACGCCGCGAGCGATCTCGCGGTGATCAAGGTCGACGGCTCGAATCTCGCCACGATGACGCTGGCCGATTCGAACAACGTCCGCGTCGGTGACGTCGCCCTGGCGATCGGCAACCCGCTCGGCGTGGGCCAGACCGTGACGATGGGGATTGTCGGCGCGAAGGGGCGCGCGACGGGCCTCGGCGATGGCAGCTTCGAGGACTTCATCCAGACCGACGCACCGATCAACCGGGGCAACTCCGGTGGTGCGCTGGTGAGCACGCGCGGTGAGTTGATCGGGATCAACTCCCAGATTCTGTCGCCCTCCGGTGGCAACATCGGAATCGGGTTCGCGATTCCCGCGAACATGGCGAAGAACGTCATGGCTCAGCTCATCGACCACGGACAGGTCCGGCGCGGGATGCTGGGCGTGACGGTGCAGCCGGTGACGTCGGACATCGCCCGCAGCCTCGGCCTGGAGAAGGTTCAGGGCGCGCTCGTGAACGCGGTCCAGCCCGGCAGCCCGGCAGAAAAGGCTGGTCTCCGCCGCGGTGACGTGATTACCGCGGTCAACGGATCCGCGATGAAGGACGGCAACTCGCTGCGCAACGAGATCTCGCAGCTGATGCCGGGCTCGGAAGTGAAAGTGGCCTTCACCCGCGGCGGGAAGGAAGACACCGTTGGCGTGAAGCTCGCGGAGCTGAAGGCGCAGCCCGAGGGCGAGGGTCGGGACAACGAGAATGGCGGCCCGGCCGAGGGCACGACGTTCGGAATGACTGTCGAACCGCTGACGCGTGAGACAGCCCGTCAGCTGGACGTGGACGCAACGACCGGAGTGGTGGTCACCCGCGTTCAGCCCGGCAGTAATGCCGCCGACGCAGGCCTGCGAGCCGGCGACGTGATCGAGGAAGTCGATCGGCAGCCGGTTGGGTCATCGGATGCGCTGCGTGATGCTCTCGCGAAGGGCACGGCGCCGGCGCTTCTGCTCGTCCACCGCGGCGAGACGACCTTGTTCGTGACACTTCAGCGCGGTCAATCGCGGTAACACCACCCACGGACGGCGTCGCACGACGCCGCCCGTTTCATATAGATGTGCGGAGCTGCGGGGCGCTTGCCACGCAGCTCCAAACCCGCCCTTCACATCCCCGCACTCTTCGCTCGCCGATTCTCAACACAACAGTGGCGCGGCAGTTTAGAATAGACGCGCCATGAACACGACCATCGGCAAGGGCATCACCATCAAGGGTTCCATTCAAGCAGAAGAGGCCGTGACGATCGCCGGGACCGTCAACGGCGACATCATCGCGACCAATTTCGACGTTGTCGTCGAGTCGGGCGCGCACGTGGACGGTGCGGTGACGGCGCGGGCCATCACCGTTCGCGGCAATTCCAAAGGCCGTCTCATCGCGCGCGAAATCGTCCGCGTATTCCGCAGCGCCGCCGTGCGTGCCGATATCGCCGCTCCCCGCCTTGCGCTCGAAGAAGGCGCCATGTTCAACGGGTCGGTCGCACCGGCACGGGTCGAGGCCGCCATCATCGTCGGCGCCTACCGACGCAAGACCGAGCCGGAAGCCGTCACGACCATCGCCTGATCCTCGAAGATTCAGGCGGTGCTTCACGTAACTGCACATAATCGCAGGACATATTGGCCTTACCCCCACGTGGTGAGGGTTTTTCCCGGTTGACGGGTGTCGCTGGCGGCAGTTACTATTTGTCACCCCACACTCCCCTCCCTGTGCCAGAGGTCTGGCCGCTGTCTGCGCGAGCCGAACCGCGCGTGACCGCGCCGTTTCCGCCATAGGAGTGTCACGCTGTGGTGAAGCAGGTACCGCTGGTGCTGATCGTCGAGGACGACCCGCAATCGCGCGACGGCTATGCCGAATTCCTCGAGCGCGGCGGTTTCCGTGTCGCGCAGGCCTCGAACGCGGAAGACGCCCTGGCGCAATCACTGGCCATGGTGCCCGATGTGATCATCACCGACATCGCACTTCCTGGCCGTGACGGCTTCGCGTTGGCAACCGAGATACGCGGCGAAGAACGCACGCAGCGCATTCCCGTCGTCGCCATGACCGCGTACTGGGCGCCAGACGTGCACGAGCGGGCCGACAAGGCGGGCATCACCGCCATTCTCGCGAAGCCGTGTCAGCCCGAACACCTGATTGCCGAGCTCAATCGCGTCCTGCACCGGCCGCGCGCATCACGAGCGGCAGCCCCAGCATCGCCTGCGAACGGAAGCCAACGCAGGCGCGCGTCAGAGGCGCAAGCCCATTAACAGCCGCTGGTACCACCGGCTGTCGAGTGGCCAGTGGCTGCTCGTCACGGCGGCACTGGTCGCCGCAGCCGCCGTCACGCTCAGCCTGATGGGCCGCGTCCCGATCTGCAAGTGCGGCTACGTCAAGCTGTGGCACGGCGTCGTCGCGAGCTCCGAGAACTCCCAGCACATCTCGGACTGGTACACCTTCTCCCACATCATCCACGGCTTCGCGTTCTACTGGCTGTTATGGCTCGTCGGCCGGGAATGGCCGTTCGGTTTGCGGCTCGCGCTCGCGACGATCATCGAAGGATCCTGGGAGATCTTCGAGAACACCGATCTGATCATCAATCGCTACCGTGAAGCGACTATCTCCCTCGACTACTACGGCGACAGCGTGCTGAACTCGGTGTGCGACATCCTGGCGATGGTGCTGGGATTCACGCTCGCCGCCCGCCTGCCCGTCTGGTCGATCATCGTCATGACGATCGGGTTCGAGCTCTTCGTCGGCTGGGCGATCCGCGACAACCTCACCCTGAACATCATCATGCTCCTCTACCCGCTCGAGAGCATCAAGCAGTGGCAGGGGGGCTGACGCTGCCGTAGTTCGTGGTTCGTGGTTCGTGGCTCGTAGAACGCTGGTCGGGGGCTCGGGGCTCGTCGCTCTCCGGGCACGTCGGGCACGTCAGCACGTCAGCACGTCCGCACGTCGCACGTCCGCACGTCGCACGTTCTAACGTTTCACCCCGACCGGCTGACACCAGGCCATACGGCCATTGCTCTCGAGGACTCTGGCCCGGACGTACCCTTCATCACCGCGAAACGTGTACTCCGCTGGGCTGTCCACAGCTTCGTGGAGGATCTCGCCGCCCTTGCCGATGAACTGGACGCGATACTTCGAGAAGGTGGTCTTGTTCACCGTGACCGTCATCGAGGTGGGCGTCGTTCTATAGTCCGCCAGCTCGACACCCGTCGACGCATAGAAGTCACCCGCTTCGAGCGCGCCAAGGATGGCGCGTGCCTCGAGCGACGGGGAGCGGACGACGACCCAGCCGCGGCCCGGACCGGCGACGTCCGGGTTGCCCGGATCCTTGAAGGTGTGCGCGTCATCCACAGCGATGCCGTAGAGCAGCACGCCGCTCGACAGGATCGCGTCCCAGGCGTCTTCCAGCGACGGCACGCCGCCGCCACCCATGGTTGTTGACTCTCGGGTGACCATTGAAGATCTCGAACAGGCGCGTGTTGCGCACCTGACGGATCTCGTCGGCTGTGACCGCCCACCCGAAGTTGGGGTGATTGATGTGCGGCACGCCGCTGACGCCGCGGATCGCGTCGACGTTCCGCTGCAGGACCTCGATCGCGGACGAGCCACCCTGTGGCGTCACCACCGACTGCACATCCAGGCCATTCACGTGAATCGGCCGTCCTTCGAACCGATCCGTCACCTCCTCGCCGGGGATCAACAGAAAACCCGGATCGCGGCCGTCGCGGGCATTCAAGGCGGTCACGTCGGTCAGGACGTTGTGATCCGACAGCACGAGAAAGTTGTAGCCGTGCGTTCGGTACCACTTGACGACATCGTCCGGTGAACTGTCGCCGTCGCTCTCGGTCGTATGCGTGTGCGTGTTGCCCTTGAACCAGCCGGGTTGCTGTGGCGTTATGACGGGACGCGGACGGATCGTGGAACAGGCGAACGCTGCCGCGAGAAATGCGAGGAGACCCACCCGTACCGCGACCGTGAGCTGCATGATGCGCGGGTCAACTCTACACCGTGATCATGTCGCCGCCTGCAAGGGGAGCTGCATTCTGCGGCTTCACGGGCTCGATCTTCGCGGACCCGCGCCGGGTCACGAACCGTCGTCAGCGGGCGCGCTTCCAGGCGTCGTAGCGCATCCGGAGCGTCTTGACCGGATTGGCGTTTTCCTCAGGCTTGATGTCGCGATTCGTCACGCTCAAATACACGGCGTATTGGCCGTCGTTGAAGGACTCGCCGTTCTTGTCGTTCTTGTCGGCGCGCAGGATGTAGGCGACGTGGGCAGTCTTCGTCGTGCACGGTGCGTCGACTTTTGGTTCGCGGTCGCACGAGCAGCGCTTGTCGCCGCCGGCCGCGTCGGCTGCCTCCATGGCCGCCATCACTCGATCGGTCAGCTCACCGCTCGCGGACGTGAACGCCTTCACGGCGTCCGCAACGACCGCATCTGCGGCGAGGATGTTTCCCTGAATCGAATAGTAGATGCCGGTTCCCTCGACGCGCCCCTGCCGATCGATGGACACGGCCTGGTTGCCGGATCCCGAGAACCCGGCGGTCCGCCCCTGCATATCGAGGATGCCGAATTGCCGGCTTTCGATCCGCGGATCCGCCTTCAACATGACCAGGATCTGGTCGGGCGCGGTCCCCTTCTGCAGCTCCGCGAAAATCAGCTGCTGGTTTGCGCGGGTTCGGTCGACGCCCGCCTGCGCCGCCGCGACGCCCTTCCCGGGCACGACGATCGCCTGAATATCCCGAAGGTCCTTCGCAGGGAATCCCTCGAGCGCCTGCTGGGTCACGCACGTCGCCGAGGCCACGACAACGGTTCCCGTCTTCTGGTCGAGCGCGATCACCGACCACGTCGCCGACGCTGGTGCTGCCGCGAACAACGAGAGCGCGATGGCTGTGGAGAAGTCTCGAAGCATGGGGGACATTATAGGTGCCGGGACTCGTGGTTCGTGGTTCGTGGCTCGTGGTCTCGTAGGCTGGGCCAGCGCCGATTTGGCAGGTCAAGGGACCCGGAGGTTCACACCAAGGTTCAGACGGGGGTTCAGGCGGAGGTTCAAACGCGGGTCCTCATGGGAATCGCGAAGAGTCCGTCCGCGGTCCAATTGGCGCGTGGCGGACGGGAGTGCGGGCGCTTTCGCTAGAATCTGCCGATGGTTCAGGTCTGGGCGTTCCTCGCCGTGGCGGTGCCGCTCGTGTTGACGCCGGGGGTGTCGACCGCGGTGGTGCTGAGGAACAGCATGAGTGGCGGGACGCGGGCGGGAATCGAGACGGCCGTAGGAGCGAACGCGGGGTCCTTTTGTTATGGCCTGTTGTCGGCGTTCGGCGTGGCGTTGACGCTGCAGCAGTGGCCTGGGGCGTGGGCGGTGCTGCGGTTCGGCGGAGTGTGTTACCTCGCGTGGCTGGGCATTCAGTCGCTGCGGCGTGGATTCAACCCGCCGCCCTCGACGGCGGCGACGACACTCCATGACCATCCGCGCCGGCGATCCACCGACACCGTCGTCCGCAACTTGCGCGACGGATTCGTGACCAACGCGCTGAACCCGGCGCTGGCGACTTTCTATCTCATCATCCTTCCCCAGTTCATCCCGCGCGGCGCGCCGATCATTCGCGGTGTGCTGTTCCTGACCGCGATACACATCGCTCTCGCCGCCTCATGGCACGTGGCCTGGGCCGCCGCGGGCGGTCGGCTGGCGCAGACCCTCGCGTCGGGTCGTCCTCGACAGATCCTCGAACTGTGCGCCGGCGTCGCCCTCGTCGCGCTCGCCATCAAGCTCGCCGTCAGCGCATAGACCTCCAACCCGCCTGTACCGTTTCTGAACCTTCGTCTGAACCCTCGTGTGAACCTTCGTCTGAACCCCCGTCTGAACCCCCGTCTGAACCCCCGTCTGACCAGTATCTATACATCCACATACAAGCATCTTGACATCACGAATTTGGTGAATTACAGTCTCGGTTGTTCGCGCTCGCTGCGAACGCTTATCCAGAGTGGTCGAGGGAAACAGGCCCGACGACACCACAGCAACCTGGCCCGAGAGCCAAGGTGCTACCTCCTGCCCGAAACCCGGGAGAGATAAGAGCCTCGGTAGACCGACCTGGTCGCTGACGTTTCTCACTCCCATACGCGCGTCACGTGGCCCGTGCTTGCACGTGCGCGCAGAGGAACCGTTATGCCTCTTTGCGATCAGATCCAGGCGATCGAGTCGCCGCCCGCAGCCCGTGCGCGTCACGGCATTCGCGTCGCCCTGCTCGGCCTCGGCCAGGTTGGCTCGGCCGTTGCGCGTCTGGCGGCCCGGTCGGCCAACGCGTCCGGGCCGGCGATCGACCTCATCGGCGCGCTCGTCCGCCGTCCCGGGCTGCGCGAAGTCCATGAGGTTCCGCTGACGTGCGATCCCGACGTGCTCCTGGCCGATGCGCCGGACGTTGTCGTCGAAGTGCTTGGCGGAACCGAACCGGCGCGGCAGATCGTGCTCGCCGCACTCAATCGCGGCATTCCCGTGGTCACGGCAAACAAGACGCTCGTCGCAACGCATGGCGACGAGTTGCGCGCCGCGGCCGAGCGGGGCGGAACGGAGCTCCGCTACGAGGCTGCTGTAATCGCCGGGGTCCCCTTCCTGGGCACGCTGGGACGCCGGCCGTTCGCCGGCGCATGCCGGCGAATCGAAGCGGTCCTGAACGGCACCAGCCACTTCGTGATCTCCGAGGTCGAGCGGGGCGCGGCCGACGTCGCGTCCGCCCTGAAGGAGGCCCAGCGCCTCGGCTACGCGGAGCCGGATCCGGCGAAGGATGTGAACGGCACCGATGCGGCCGAGAAACTCGCCGTACTTCTGCGTCACTTTGCGGGCCTCACCGTCACAGTTGCAGACATCCCGACAGTCGGCATCGCCGCGTTGACACGATTCGACCTTCTGCAGGCACGCGAGTGCGGTGGCACGCTGAAACCCGTGGCGTGGGCGGAATGGGAAGACGATCGGATCAAGGCGTACGTCGGCCCAGCGTTCGTGCCAGCACCAAATCCGCTTGCGCATCTTCGCGGGGCCGGCAACGGGATCCGCGTTCACAGCTGTCACGTCCCGGCGGTGTTCTTCGCTGGCGCGGGTGCCGGACCGGATGCGACGGCGGCCACGATTCTCGATGATGTGGTCGAGTGTGCGGCTGCGAACGCGCCGCTCTCCCCCAGCCATTCGAGCCGCCGCGGGTACGTTGCTCCGATCGAATTCACTGAGTGGTTCGTGCGCCTCGAATCGCCGGCACCGCTACCGGGCCGTGATGTTGCGGATCTGCTCGCCAGCTATGGAGTCTTCGCGCAACAGTCGAAGGACTCAGGTCGGACGAATGGACCAGCCACGTGCTGGCTCGTCACCCATCCCTGTTCTTCGGAAAGCGTGCAAGGCAGCCGTCAGGTCCCTCACGGCAGCCACCGGTTGCACCGGATCGGTATGGCCGTCTCTGAGGAGGACCGATGACTGATCGTGCCATCCGCGTGATCAAGGTTGGTGGCTCGGTCCTCACTTCCCCGCGGGCGTATCGTCGCGTCGCACAGCACGTCGCGGCGCGGTTGATCGAGGCCCCAGGCGAACGGCTTGCCGTCGTCGTATCCGCGGAACTCGGCGTGACCGATGCCCTTCTTCAGACCGCAAAGGACTTCTCCCCCGATCCGGATCCCGCGACGGTCGATCTCCTGTGGTCGACAGGCGAGCTGAAGTCGGTCGCGCTTCTCGCCCTCGCGTTGCAGGCGCTCGGCGTGCGCGCCACGACGGCCAACGTTCATCAGCTGGGCCTGAGCCACGATCTGACGTCTTCTGCCGCGTCGATGCTTCGCCTGCGGGCGGCGCTCGCCCAGTCCGAGGTTGTCGTCATTCCTGGCTTCCTGGCCAGAGGCCACGGCGATGCGATCGTCTCGCTGGGGCGAGGCGGATCGGATCTGACGGCCGTCTTTCTTGCCGCCCAGCTCCGCGCCGCTGAATGCGAGCTCGTCAAAGACGTTCCTGGCTACTTCACGGCGGACCCCGCGCACGATCCAGACGCCACGCACGTCGCCGTAATCGATCACGGCCAGGCGCTCGAGATGGCTGGCGCGGGATGCGAGCTCGTTCAGCCTCGTGCGCTGGAAGTCGCGCGCCAGTTCCACGTCAACATCCTCATCCGCGCGCTCGACGACGAGCGCCGCACGATTGTTACAGCATCCGAGAAAGGACACGTCAATGGAGTTCGCGACACGCACGATACATGCGGCGCAGCCGTCTGAGCCTGGAACCGGATCGGTCATCGCGCCGATCTTTCAAACGTCGACATACGAGCAGGACGCACCCGGAGTGCATCAGGGCTTCGACTACTCGCGCACGAACAACCCGACGCGCGCACGTCTTGAAGCGGTACTCGCGGATCTCGAGGGCGTCAGCCATGCGGCGGTGTTCGGGTCGGGGCTTGCCGCCGAGAACGCGACCCTGCAGGCGTGGCTGAAACCGGGCGACGAGATCGTGATTCCGCTCGACGTCTACGGCGGCACATACCGCCTCCTCACCCGGATCTACCAGCCGCTCGGCTGCATCGTCCGGCAGGTCGACGTCTCGGATGGTGAGGCCTATCGGCGCGCGCTGACTCCGCGCACCCGGCTCGTCTGGGTCGAGTCGCCGACCAACCCGCGACTGCTTGTCTATGACCTCGCGTCGCTCAGCCAGTTGGCGCACGAGGCAGGCGCGCTCGTGGTCGTGGACAACACCTTCGCCTCGCCGGTGTTTCAGCAGCCGTTTCAGCTTGGCGCCGATATCGTTGTCCACAGTGTGACCAAGTACCTGGCAGGCCACTCCGATCTCATCCAGGGAGCGGTGCTGGCCAGAGACGCCGCGGTGTTCGAACCGATCAAGTTCCTTCAGAACGCGACCGGCGCAGTGCCCTCGCCGTTCGATTGCTGGCTGACGTTGCGCGGACTCAAAACGCTGGAGCTGCGAATGCAGCGCCACGCCGACAACGCCGAGGCGATTGCCGCGGCGCTCAGCACGCACCCGCTCGTGAAACGGGTCTACTACCCGGGACTCCCGACGCATCCTGGCCACGGCATCGCCCGGCGGCAGATGACCGGCTTCGGCGGCATGGTGTCGTTCGAGCTCGATGGCACGGTGGACGAGGTCGTGTCCTTTGTGTCCAATCGCAGATTCTTTGCGCTCGCCGAGAGTCTCGGCGGTGTGAAGTCGCTCGTCTGCCATCCGGCGCGGATGACACACGCGTCAATTCCGCCTGACGCGCGGGCAGCGCTCGGCCTGTCCGACACGCTCGTCCGGCTGTCGCCTGGCTGCGAGCACCATCGGGATCTCGTGGCCGATTTGCTCGAAGGGCTCGGCGCGATAGATCGGTCGCGCGTGTCGGAGACGGTTGCGGTCGGATGAGGCGATTTAGTTGAACTGAAACCGGCAGGAACCGAGGGCGGCCGCGCTATAATCGCGACCCGCCCTCGATGTTCCTGCGTTTGCTTTCGCGTCTTCGCGCTGTTCCCCTTCGGAGTCTGATCGCAGCAGCCGGGGCGGCATATCTCGTCGCCGTCGCGGTTCTGGTAATCACCAGGACGCCGCTCGGGTCGCCACTGTTCTTCACGATGGCGGCGTTGATGGGTGTCGCGTACCTCGCCGTTGCAATACGCGTGTGGCGCTCGCCAGGTGGATCGCGACGGACCTTTCTGTCGGCCCTGGCGCTGGCCGTTCTGTTCCGTATCCCGCTCGCGGTCTCGCCCGTCGGTCCCGATAGCGACATGGTCCGCTACCTCTGGGACGGCCGCGTGCAGCTTCTGGGTTACAACCCCTACGCGGTCGTTCCCGCCGATCCGGCGATGGCAGCGACGCACACGACCGAAACCGCGGCCATGCCGAGCCGGCGTAACCGGACGCCATATCCCCCCGCCGCGCAGCTGTTCTTCCGGCTCGTGGTTGCGCTGCACGACTCAACGCTGGCGATGAAGCTGGCGATTGTCTTCTGTGACCTGCTGACAATCGCGGTCCTGTGGGGATGGCTCGCGGCGACGAACAGGAGTGTGTGGCTGACACTCGTCTACGCCTGGCATCCACTGGTCGTCCTCGAGGTCGCTCACAGCGGCCACATCGACGCGGTCGCCACGCTGTGGATCGCGGCCGCCGCATACTGGCTGACCGTGCGGCGGACGATGTTGGCGAGCGTGGCGTTCGTGCTGGCAATCGCGACGAAGTTGCTGCCGCTGGTGCTCGCGCCACTGTTCATCGGCCGCGTGCGTTTCCGCGATGCGGCGGTCGGCGGCGGTCTCCTTGCCGCGCTTTACCTGCTGTTCGTCGACCAAAGCACGCTGCCGCTGGGTGCTGTCCCCAACGTCGTTGCAAACATCCGCTTCAACTCGCCCGTGTTCGGCGCGCTGGCGTCAGCCGTCGGCCCTGAAATCGCCGCCGCATCAGCCGTCGTGCTGGGCCTCACCTGTGCCGCATGGGCACGAGGGCGTCTCGACATGGCCGATCCGGCCGCCTGGGCCTGGCCGATGGCGATCGCGCTCGTGTGCGCGCCGGTGATCTATCCGTGGTACCTCCTGTGCCTCACCCCGTTCCTGTTCACGACACCGACCCTTCCAATCATGGTCTGGACCTTCAGCGTGATGCCGGCCTACGCCGTCTGGCACCTGGCCCGCGAGGGAGGACGCTGGATCGTCCCGGGCTGGCTCGTGACGGTCGAACTCGCCCTCTTCGCGCTCGCCACGCTCGTATTGTTCTTGAACCGTCGCTCGCGGACTCGGGAAGCCGAGGCTCCTCTAGATAGTTGATGACTAGAAGACGGCGCGAGCACCCGTAGCACTGCTGGCACCCCTGGCACCCCTGGCACCCTTGGCACCCTATTTCCCCCTCGCAACAACCAACCCCGCCCCCTCCCAGGCCTCATACCCCCCGACGAGCGCACGAACGTTGCTGACCCCGTTTTTCCGCAAGTAGATCACCGCGCGGCCGCTCGTCTCTTCAGCCGGGCAACTGCAGTACGTGACGATCGGCACGCTCGCAGTCTTGAGCTCGGCGACGAGGTCTCGCAAACCGCTGAGGGGCGCGAGCCGGGCTTGCGGGATGTGCCCACGGGTGAAGCTCTCTTCATCGCGAACGTCGAGGACGATGACCTTCCCTGATCGATAGAGCGTACCGAAGTCGCTCGCCGAGATGCGAAGGTCCGGCGACGAGGTGTCGACATCTTCATGCTTGTGCTCTTCAGCTGCTGCGGGAGCAACCGGAGCCGCTGGCGATAACGCGAGCAGATACTCGCTGCCATGGCCGTGGTGGTTCGAGAAAGGATCCTCGAGTGCTGCGACACTGAAGCCGGCTTCCCTGGCATCGCGCAGCACGAACTCGGGCGCGATCTCGTGCCGGCTGGCCTGCGACTCGCGCGTGCCATCACGGCGTGACGGTGAGATCGGTTCGACGATGATCAAGCGTCCGGTCGGTTTCAGCGCTTTCCGGAGGTGTGCCAGCATCGCCTGATGCTCGGTCATCTCGTGATACGCGTTGACGATCAATGCAGCATCCAGCGTGTTCTCCGGCAGCTTCGGATCGTCGGCCGTACCTTCGACGATTTGCACGTTCCGCAAGCTCTCCTGTTCGACGCGCGTGCGCAGCGATCGGAGCGCCTGCTGGCTGATGTCGACCGCGTAAACGCGGCCCGAGTCGCCGACGGCCTTCGCAAGTCTGACGGTGAAGAAGCCCTGGCCCGCCCCCACGTCAGCGATAACCGCTCCCGGGGCGACGCCCATGATCTTGAAGATGTCTGCGACGCGTTGTTGAGTCTCCCGTGTGGCCTCCTGGGCTGCCCGGTTCCCCGACTGACCCCCAGCGCCTCGACACCGCTGTGCGCGAGTGCCACGGTCAACGCAGCGGCCAGTAGTGCTCTCGCATGAATGCGCGTCATGTTGAACCTCCAGCATCGGTGGGTAACCACGAAAACCGGGTTCCCCCGAACTGGTCACACGGTAGCAACCAGCCGCGCTTGGGAGGTTGTGGGGGGGCAAAGGTTTGGTCAGGAACTCGTTAAAAGTGCGCAGTAGTGCGCAAGTGCGCGAGTGCGCAGGTGCGCGAGTGCGCAGGTGCGCAAGTGCGCGAGTGCGCGGTGCACGTGCACAGGTGAGGGGGCGCCCAAGGCAGCTGGGGCACAGGCGCCCTGGCACTTGCGCACTGCGCACTTGCGCACTCGCGCACTTGCGCACTTGTGCAGTGCTAGCGAGCTGATGACGGCAGCCATGGTCTGCCGCGCAGACGGACTCACGGGGCGGCCGTTGATCGACTCGTACTCGTAGCGGACGCTCATCCGTGAAAGGCCGGCAAACTTGATCTTGGCGATTGATTCGGTGGTCACGGGCACGCGCACGCCGTCGAGGCGGGCGAAATCGCGGATCACGTTGACGACGCTGGTCCAGAATGACGGGTTTTTCGAGAGAACGCCTTCGACCCTGAGTAGTTCCGTCCCGTCCTGATTCAGAACCATACGGCCGTTAACGAGGAGCATGTCCTTACGTTTTGGCTTCAGGGTGATGTACCGCACGCCGTTGCCGTAGTCGGCGGACTCCTCGAATACGTAATTCTGCAGGGACAGCTCCGCGCGGTTTGCCTCTCCGCCGTCGATTAACTGCTGCTCGCGGTGAAGGAGGTTGCGCAGCACCTTGTTCCGTACGTATTCCGACCCCCGCTCCGAGACGATTTCATACCGGAATCCCGTTTCATCGAATTCGGTCCACGCCTCGAGCCAGGCTTCCTGGTTGAACTTCTCGTTGGTCGCGTACATGCGGCGGAAGGCGCGGTACTGCGTCAGAGGAACGTCGTTCAGCACGGCTGGCTGATCGGTTGTGATGGCCACTCGGTCGGCCCGCGGTACAGCGGTCCAGGTCGCCAGCACTGTGAACAAGAGCATCAACATCGGTGCACTTTGCCCGAATCGGGTCACTTTGGATCCCGGATTGTGTTGTTGATGTCTCATGGCCCTCTCCACGCCGACGGCAAGAGCAAGAAGCATGCTCACATCTGCACGTGGAACCTGGGTGAAACGGCTCAGGCCAGAACTGAAACGACATGACGACCGTCGGCGTTCATGCATCCCACCATTCGACCCAGCCATCGGGGGCTCTCCCCTTGACATTCGACAAGAGCGCCGATAGGCTTCTTGTCGATCGTCTAGGGGAGGAAAATGGCGCCAAAATCTGACCTGCTGCAGGGGACGCTCGATCTTTTGATCCTGAGAACCCTGTCGGCCGGACCGAAACACGGTTGGGGCATTGCCCTGACCATTCAGCAGGTCTCGCAGGAAGTCCTGCAGGTGAACCAGGGGTCGCTCTACCCTGCCCTGCACCGGCTCGAGCAACAGGGACTCATCGAAGCTGAGTGGGGCAACTCCGAGAACAATCGGCAGGCCAAGTTCTACCAGCTCACCCGTCTGGGCCGAAAGCAGCTGTCAGAAGAGACGAAGAACTGGGAACGGCTCTCGGAGGCCGTTGGCCGCATCCTCGCCAACTCCTAGCACCAGCGATTCAACATGTTGCGATGGATGCAGACACGCCTGGCGTCACTGTTCCGGCGCGGCCGGTACGAGCGGGAGCTCGACTCGGAGCTGCGCTTCCATCTCGACATGCTCACCGAGCAGAACATCCGCCTGGGGCTCGCACCTGACCAGGCGCGCCGTGCCGCTCTGCTGACGTTCGGCGAAGTGGACCGGGTGAAGGACGACGTGCGCGATACCTGGCTGTCGCGGATGGCGGAAACGGTGATGCAGGACGCTCGCTACGGGCTGCGAAGCATCGCCCGCAGCCGCGGCTTTGCCTGCGTCATCGTCCTCACCATGGGCCTGGGGATTGGTGCCAACGCCGCCATCTTCAGCGTCGTCAACGGCGTGTTGCTGAAGCCTCTGCCCTACGCTGACGGCCACGAGCTGGTCGCGCTGTGGCAACACGAGCCGCTCGCTGGGAACGCGGACATCGGTTTCTCGTACAAGGAGATTCTCGATTATCGAACGGCGAGAAGCCTCGAAAGCGTCGTCGAGTTCCACAACATGTGGTTCATCCTGCTCGGCCGCTCCGAACCGCAACGCGTCTCGACGGGTGTCGTGTCCGCCAACTTCTTCGACGTGCTGGGTGTGACGCCGATGTTCGGGCGAACGTTCGTCGACGCGGACGACAAGCCTGGCGCTCCGGCCGTGCTCGTCCTGAGCCACGCGTATTGGAAGAGCAGCTTCGGCGGCGACCCCACGATCGTGGGCAAGGTTTTTCAGATGAACGACCGGCCCCATCAGGTCATCGGGATTCTTCCGCCAGTCCCACAGTATCCGGCGGAGGTGGACGTCTACATGCCGACGTCCGCCTGCCCGTTCCGATCGGACCCGCGGACGGTCGAGAACCGAAACGCTCGGATGGTCAGCGCGTTCGCACGGCTGAAAGACGGGGTCAGCCTGTCGAAGGCTCAGGCGGATCTGGACCTCGTCGCCGCACGGCTCGAACAGGAGTACCCCGACTTCTACCCGGCTACCCGAGGGCACCGCACGGTCGCGACGTCGCTGCAGGAAGAGATGACGGTCAACTTCCGCGCAACGCTGCTGGTGCTTTTGGGCACTGCCGGGTTCGTGCTGCTGATCGTCTGCGCCAGCGTCGCCAACCTGATGCTCGCGCGGCTGGTGCGCCGCGAGCGCGAAATCGCCGTCAGATCGGCGATGGGCGCCACGCGAGGCCGGCTCCTCAGGCAACTGCTGACGGAGAGCACGCTGCTCGCCATACTCGGAGGAATCGTCGGACTGGCGATCGCCGGCTTGAGCGTCGACCTCCTCGTCGCCTTCGCCACCCAGTTCACGGCACGCGCCGCCGAGATCTCGATCGATCGCTCGGTGCTGCTCTACACGCTGGCGATCTCGGTGGCCACTGGCCTCGTCGTCGGATCGGTTCCGGCGCTCAGCGGCAAGCTGACCGACGCCTCGTCGCTCAGGGAGGGCACTCGCACGACGCAGAGCCGCCACGCGATGCGCAGCGCGTTAATAGTCGTGCAGGTTGCTGCGTCCTTCATGTTGCTGATCGGTGCGGGCCTGACGATTCGCAGCCTGTTGAAGCTCCAGCAGGTGGATCCCGGGATCGACACCGAGAACATCCTGACGATGCGGATCGACCTGAACTTCACGAAGTACCCGTCGGCTCCGTTCAACACCCGGCCCGAGTTGTGGGAGCGGATCGATGAGGAGATCAGGAACCGGCCGGGCGTGACGCGTGTCGGCGGAGCGGCAACCTTCCCGTTGAACGAACGCGGCCCGTTTTCGGGCAGTCTCACGATTTCGGGCCGTGAACTTCCGCAGGACGTAACGCGCCCGACTGTCGACGTTCGTGTCGCCACTCCCGACTACTTCGCGACGGTCGGTCAGCCCGTGGTATCGGGCCGGCCGTTCCGGCGATCCGATCGAATGGGACAGAACCGCGTGGTCATCATCAACCAGACGATGGCCCGCCACTACTGGCCAGGAGCCGACCCGCTCGGCGCGCGACTCTCCGGCGACGGCGGAGAGACCTGGCAGACCGTCGTCGGTGTTGTCGCGGATACGCGGCAGCAGCTGAACGAGAACCCCAAGGACGAAGTCTACGTGCCGATGTTCCAGACCACCCAGCTCTCGACGATGTGGCTGGTGCGGTCGAACGTCGAGCCGGAGACCATGGCTCGCGAGATCCGTGCAGCGGTGCAGGCAGTCGATCCGGAGCAACCTGTCGACAACTTCCGGACGCTCGCCGACGTGCGCTCCGCGTCGATCGCGCCTCGCAAGCTGACCGCCACGCTGCTCGGGCTCTTCGGTCTGCTGGCTCTGGTCATCACGGCCACCGGCATTGCCGGGGTCATCGCCTTCTCGGTGAACCAGCGGACACAGGAGTTCGGCGTGATGATGGCGCTCGGTGCGCCGCCCTTCAACGTGCTGGCGATGGTCCTGCGCCAGGGGCTGCAGCTCGTGCTGATCGGCCTGGCCATCGGGCTCGCCGGCGCGCTCGTGCTCACGCGGATGCTGACGACCCTGCTCTTCGGCATCGAACCGACCGACGGCATCACGTTCGTCGCGATGTCGATGGTGCTGATTTCCGTTGCGGCCCTCGCATGCCTCGTTCCGGCGAAGCGTGCGGCGTCCGTGGATCCCATGATCGCCCTGCGCGCCGTGTAGCGGCCGCGGGCACGCTCAACCACCGAACCTACGGAAAGGCTGAATTCGATGAGACATCTGCGATCTCTTGGCCTCGCCCTGTTGCTCGTCAGCGCACCGGCCGCGGCGCAAACCCCGGAAGTCGCCGACGCTCTCGATGGCGTGGATCCGGTCATCCTCCTGCAGCAGAACAAGGAAGTCTTCGGCAAATCGGAGTTCGCGGCGGTGCGAGGACGGTTCCGCTATCTCTTCTCCACTGCTGAAACGAAAGCGACGTTCGAGAAGGAACCGGCCAAGTACGAGATTGCGCTCAGCGGCCAATGCGCGCGTATGGGCAAGACCGTGTATGGCAATCCGTCCGACTACTTCATCCACGACGGGAAGATCTACATCTTCGGATCCGATGATTGTCACAAGCAGTTCGCCGCGGCGCCGGAGAAGTACCTGCCGAAACCGGCGCCCGCGATGCCGGACTCTGCTGCGGCGAAAACCAAGGGCCGCGAGTTGATCGAACGCGTGGTGGCGAAGCTCGGTGGCGCGGCGAAGCTGGACGCGGTCACGAGCTATAGCGAGAGCATCACGCAGGTCCAGAAGCGCGCACAGGGAGAGTTCAAGATCACGACGAAGACGATGTGGCAGTTTCCCGGCGGCGCGCGCATCGAGCGCACCAACCAGCGCCCGGACGGACAGTCGTTCACCTTTGCCACGGTCCTGACGCCCACGGATGCGTTCAATGCGGGCCAGGGGCGAAGTTCCCCAGTCCTGGTGGGACGGTCGTCACTCGAAATGGATCTCGGCCGCCATCCCGTGGCGCTGCTGAAGGCCCGGGGTGCGAAGGAGTTCGTGGCAGCGGCGCTCGGAACCACGACGGTGGACGGCACGACGGTCGAGCAGGTCCGGGTCAAGAAGGGCGCCGTCGACGTCACGCTCCACGTCGACCCGAAGTCCGGTCAGCTCCACAGCATCGCGTTCGACGATCGCGGGCCGGGGGGCGTTTACGGGCATTTCGTGCTGACGCTCGGCGATTTCCGTGAAGTGGGCGGCTTGATGCTGCCGCACGAGACCCGCTCGCTTTTCAATGGCGAACCCGATCAGGGCCTGACGGCGACGATTCAATCCATCGAGGTCAACACTCCTCTGGACGCGGCGCTCTTCACCAGGCCGCCGGCGGACGGCAAATGATTGGTCTCTCGATCGTCGCCGCATGGCTGGTCGCCGCGGTCGGCGGCAACGAACCGTGGCCTCAGTGGGGTGGTCCTTCGCGGAACTTCGTCATCGAAGCGCGCGGCCTGGCCACCTCGTGGCCAGCCGACGGACCCCGGCGGATCTGGAAGCGGGCGCTCGGCGATGGCTACTCGGGCATCGTGTCGGACGACTCCGCAATCTATACGCTCTATCGCAGCGGCAATCAGGATTCCGCCGTGGCGCTGGATCCGGCTACGGGCGCGACGAAGTGGGAGACCAAATACGACGCGCCGTTCAACGAAACGTGCAGTCAGCGTCTCGGTCCGGTGCCGCGTTCGGCGCCGCTCCTGATCGGTGACCGCCTCATCACGATCAGCGCCGGCGGTCTGATGAACAGCTTCGATCGGAAGACCGGCGCCCGTCAGTGGAGCCTCGACCTTCTGGGAGGCGCGGCGGACGCCGTCCGCGCCTGTGGCTATTCGAGCAGCCCGCTCGCGTTCGAGGACCTGGTGATCACGACCGCAGGGGGACCCGGACGCGGCGTCGTCGCGGTCCAGGCCGCTTCCGGGAAGATCGCGTGGCAATCGCAGGACTTCCAGAACGGATACTCGTCGCCGCTGCTCATCGACCTCGACGGACGGCCGGAGCTGATCGTCTTTACTTACGGAGAAGTCGCCGGACTGAATCCGAAGACGGGCGCGCTCGAGTGGACCCGGCCGCATCCCTCCGACCAGGGTGTGAACGTCACGATGCCCCTGTGGGGATCCGACAACCTGCTCTTCGTGTCGTCGGCGTACAACGGTGGGAGTCGCGTGCTGCGCCTCAAACGCAGCGGGGATACCGTGAACGTCGAGGAGGTGTGGGCCAACAAGCGCGTCCGCATTCACTTCGGCAATGCGGTTCGGCTCGGTCAATACATCTACGCGTCGAACGGCGACTTCGGCAGCGCGCCATTCGCCGCAGTCGACGTCCTGACCGGCGACATGATCTGGCGTGACCGCTCCGTCACCCGCGCGACACTGCTCGGCGTGGGCGACAAGCTGATCATCCTCGACGAAGATGGCAACCTGGCTATCGCCACGCCGTCAGCCACAGGCCTGACCGTGCATGCAAAGGCCGCCGTCCTCGGTCACACGGCCTGGACTGCTCCGACTCTGGTGGGGACTACGCTGTTTCTGCGCGAACGAAGCAGATCGTGGCTCTTGATCTCGGGCAGTGACAATCTCCCAACTGTCCAAGTCCCAAGTCGCAGGGCACTGAACATGGACACCACGACGGTCGACGGCGGACGTCATACTCCGCGACGTGCGCTGTGGCGAGTTCCGGGAACGAGGCCGTCGAGCCACGACTGAAACACGCGACCAAATATCCATTTCGGGTGTTGGGAGCCGCGAAATCGGCGTTGGCCATCGCGCACGTCACACTCCTCCGCACGGCTCCGCCCTGGCGATCGACTCTGAACTCCATGGGAACTGGACGTTGGGAGTTGCAGTGAGCGCTGTCTCATTCATTCCTCAGCGCAACCAGAGGATCGACACGCGTAGCCCGTCGCGCCGGGACGAACGAGGCCGAGAGGCCGACGACGGCGAGCACGGCGCAGACGACCCCGATCGTCAACGGGTCGCCGGGACGGATCTCGAACAGCAGGTTCTGAAGCACCTGTGCGGCGGCGATCGCGCCGACGAGGCCCAGCGTCAGGCCAACAGCGATGACGACGGAGCCTTCGCGCAGCACCAGGCGCTGGATGCTCGCGCCATCGGCGCCGAGGGCCATGCGCACGCCGATCTCGCGAGTCCGCTGCGCGGTCGTGAAGCTGATGATCCCGTAGATGCCGCTGGCGCAGAGTACCAGCGCGATCAGCGCGAACGCGGTCATCAGCGTCATGCTGAACCGCTCGCGGACCACCGACGCATCCACGAGCGCCTCGACGCTGGCGGAATCGTAGACGGTCTGGAGCGGGTCGATCGACCAGATCGCGCGCTTGGCGGCTTCGATCAGCGCGGACGGCTCGCCGCTGCCGCGGAGCACGTACGTCATGCTCCCGAACGGCATCTGCGCGAGCGGCGCGAAGATCTCGGCCCTGGCCGCGGCGTTCAGGCGATCGTGACGGATCTGGCTGACGACGCCCACGATCTCCAGCTCGAGGGGTTGCCCGTGCCACCGGATTCGGATCTTTCGTCCAATCGGGCTCTCGTTCGGCCATTCGCGCCGTTGCAGCGCGTCACTGATCACCGCAACGCGCGGCGCGTGCTCGGTGTCGCGCGCTTCGAGGAACCGGCCTTCCTTCAAGGGGATCGTCATGGCCCTGAAATAGTCCGGGCTGGCGACGGTGATGTAGGTCGCCTGCTGCTCTTCAGCCGTCGCCGCTGGACGACCGACGATGTCGATGGGTGTCTTGATGTCGATGTTCGCGGCCGCGAACGGCATCGCCGAAACGGTCCCGACGTACTGGACACCAGGAATCGCGCGCATCCGATCGATCGTGCTGTTGAAGAAGTTTCGCGTCCGTTCCGGTGTTCCTGTGCGGTCGTAGGCAAACACCTGGACGGCGACCACGTTCGCCGCGGAAAACCCGGGGTCGACCGCCATGAGCCGCGCGAAGCTGCGAATCAGCAGGCCCGCCCCCGTCAACAGCACGAGCGCAAGGGCGATCTCGGCAACGACCAGGCCCCGGCGCAGCGTCGTGCGGGGCCCCGACGACTGCCGCTCGCGCATCACATCCCTCGCGGGGTTGGAAAACTGGAACGCGGGGATCAGCCCGAACGCCGTTGCGGTCAGCGTCGTCAACACCGCGGCAAACGCGAGCATGCGACCGTCAATCGCCGCATCGTGGAGCCTGAGCAGGCCCGACGGCGCGAGGGCCACGATCGCCTGCAGGGCCCAATAGGCAAGACCGATCCCCGCGATCGCGGCGATCGACGACAGCAGGAGGCTTTCGACGACCAGCTGGCGGACGAGCCGCGCGCGCCCGGCGCCCAGTGCCGCACGAATCGCGAACTCACGCTCGCGTTCCATGCCGCGCGCCATGAGCAGGCTCGCCACGTTGGCGCAGCCGATGCCGAGCACCAGCACGACCGCCCCGAGCATCATGAACAACGGAAGCCGCACGTCGCCCATCAGGTGCTCGCGCATGGGCACGAGCCACGCGGTCTTCGACTTGTTCGTCCGCGGATTCTCCCTGGCGATGGCGGCTGAGATCGTATCCATCTCACCCTGAGCCTGCTGAAGCGTCACGCCGGGAGCAAGACGCGCTACGACGTTCCACCAGGCGCTGCCGCGCGTGCGTCTTTCGTGATCCTGAATGACCTTCGGCGTCCAGACGCTCAGATCGCCCGGCCTGGGCAGGAGCTGCGGAGCAAACTCGCGGGGCAGGACTCCGACGATGGTCCACGGTTCCCCGTCGAGGCTGATCGTCCGATTGAGGATTCCCGCATCGCCAGCGAAGCGCGCCTGCCAGAGGCTGTGCGAAATGATCGCCGCCTTGCGCCCGCCCGTCACGAATTCTTCTGGAAGGAATCCACGTCCGATGAGTGGCTTCATCCCGAGCGCGTCGAAGAATCCCTCGGTCACCTGCCCGCCAAACAGCACTTCTGGATCGCCGCCCCCCGTGTAGTCGTACCAGTACGGAATCGCCGCGGCTATCGCCGAAAAAGACTTGCCGCGCTCGCGCCAGTCGAGAAAGTCCGCCGGCGCAACGTCCTCGCGCACGGAGGGCGTCGCGGCGTTCCTCGACCAGACGGTAACGATGCGCTCGGCATCGTCGTACGGCAGCGCGCGGAACATCAGCGTATCCAGAAGGGTCACGATCGATACGGTGCCGCCGATCCCGAGAGCCAGGATGAAGACCGCAGCAAGCGTGAAGCCCGGCGCTTTCCAGAGCATGCGCGTCGCGTGACGCAGGTCGTGAACGGCATCCGCATCAGCCGTGAACTGGCGGCGGAGCCACGCGGCATCAGGAAACGCCCCAAAGGATCGACGCAGGAGGTCCATGCGAGTGCTCCAATTCTGTTCGGTTTCGAGCGAGTCCCAGCGGTGTCGCACTTCGGCTTCCCACTCGGCTCGCCAGTCCGGTCGCCAGCTCGAGGGGACGACGGCTGAACAGAGCCTGACGATGCCGAGGCACACGCGGACGAGCAGCGGATCGCGGCGGTAGGTCATGGCGTCAGGCTCGCGACGGTTTGAGGCGCTGCGAGGCCCGCGGGACGGCCTGATCGAGCACGCGGTACCGCTCGACAGCCTCCGCCAGCATTTCTTCGCCTGCAGACGTCAGCGCGTAGTAGCGCCGCGGCGGCCGCTGCTCGCGCTGGGCTGTCGCCTGTTTCTCCCAGCGGGAGGCGAGCAGCCCTTCCCGGTCAAGCCTGCGAAGGATTGGGTAGACCGTGCCACTCGGCAGCCCGGTGGCGTCCATGATGTCGAACCCGTGATGGAACCCGCGCGCCAGGGCCTGGAGCACGAGGGCCGTCGGGTATGTCAGGTTCAATCGTCCCACTGGTATCTCCAACGTAACGTGCGACTGGGACTCGACTACGACTAGCGAGTTCTGATTACCGCTGTCAGACGGGCCTGCGAGCCAAAAGGTTGGTCCTTGGGTGGCGGCGGGTAGAATCACACGAATGATCCGGGTCGCCGGTCTCGTCTTCTCGCTTGCATATGCGGCCTTGATCGTGTGGTTGTATGTAGCTCAGCCGCAGACCGTCGCGGAAGTGACAGGCGGCCTCTCCGCTGGCATTGGCGCCTACAAGGTCAACGCCCAGGCGTTCGAGGACGGTCTGGCGTTCTTTCGCCGCGACCAGTTCGAGGAATGCCGGGCGGCCTTTCAGAGGGCCGACCCTGCCCAGCGGGACGCCCTCACGCAGTTCTACATTGCCTACAGCTACTACCGTCAGGGGTGGGGCCGCGTCTACAACGACGACGTGCTGTTCGGGAAAGGGCTGGAGTCAGTCGATCGCGCCATCGCACTGGCGCCGGGCAATCGCCTGGTCGTCGACGACAAGAACCTCGGAATGCGGACTGGGGACGAACTGCGGGCCGAACTGCAGCGCGGCCTGACGCACGACGCCTCCGACTTGAACCCAATCCGGGTGCTCGGGACCAGGAAATGACGATGGTCCGCGAATGCTTCGCGCTGCCGGCCATTTTCCTTACCGTTGCGCTGCTCGGTGGATTTCGCGCCGCGGCGTCCGTACGCCTGGTGCCTCCTCCCCTCATGTCGCTGGTCCTCGGCCTGCTCCTGATGGGCTGTCTCGCCCGCGCGCACGCGATCGTCCCCGAACACCTGATGAACAGCCGCCGATCAGCGGCCGCCAATTTCTCAGGCCTCGTTGTGCTGCTGTCTCTGTTCGCCGCATGCACGCAGATCTTCAACCTGCTGACGCCGGACACGGGGCTGCTCCACCTGATTTTCAGCACCTTCTTCCTCGTTCAACTGCTGACGACGTTGACGGCTGTGCGCGACCGTCTGGCGTTGCTGCGCGGCCTCACGGTTCTGCTCGGCTCGGCGTTCGTGATTCGGTTCGCTCTGCTCGAATCGCTGTACTCGCCGCACGGCGGTGTGGTGAAGCGTGTGCTGACCGCGCTGATGGAGGGGATCACGCTGGGAGGGCTCGAGTACGCCCCCAATGGATTGGCGACCGGTTACGTCGCGTTCTTCACGCTCACGCTCTTCATCATCGGGCTGGTCCTGCTTGGACCGGAACGACACGAGCCGGGGCAAGGGCTCCAGCGGTGGGGCGGTGACAAGCTGGCGACGACTTCAATGATTCTGCTCGCAATCGGCATGTGCGCATGCCGATCCCACGCTGCACCTTCTGTGAGCGATGACACCACCGAGTTCCGTTCGGTCAAGGCGGGCGATCGCGCGAGCGAGACTCGTGAGGCGGCGCTCGCGTCTGCTCGTGTCTGGAATCCGCCGTCCGTGCCCATCGGCCGGGCCGTCCTGGGAGAAAACCCGCCCGGTGGCTGGTCCTCATCCGACGTCGTCGACTGCAGATTCGTCGCCGAAGCGGTCAACGGCATGACGCCGAAGTTCAACTGCCAGCTGGCTGACGGTGAGGTCGTCAAGGTCAAGTATGGGAAGGGCAACGCGGAGATTCACGGGGAGGTCGCTGCCACCCGCCTGCTGTCGGCACTGGGCTTCACGGCGGACCGAATGTATGTCGTGCGGTCGGTGCGATGCGCGGAGTGCCCGCCTTACCCCTTCTACGCGCTGCGATGCCTCGAGAAGACCGGCAGCCGCGCTCTGTGCCTCGATCTCCTCGATGGCCCCGGCGTGGTCGAGTTCAACGACGCGGTCATCGAGCGGCGGCACCCGGGCCGTACGATCGAGGCCTTCGACGACCAGGGATGGGCGTGGTTCGAGCTCGACAGGATCGATCCGGCCCGAGGCGGATCGACGCGGGACCAGATCGACTCCTTCCGCCTGATGGCGATGCTCCTCTCGCACTGGGACAACAAGGCGGAGAACCAACGGCTGATCTGCGCGGCGGACGCCGATCAGAAGGACGCGCCGTGCGCCCGGCCCGTGGCGATGATGCAGGATGTCGGTTCCACGTTCGGACCGAGGAAGCTCGACCTGCACAACTGGCGACGGATGCCGATCTGGGCGGACGCCCGAGAGTGCCGTGTCAGCATGAAGCACATGCCGTGGGATGGCGCGACGTTTCCAGACGTGCAGATTTCAGAGGAAGGCCGGCAGCTGGCGCTCTCGCTCCTGGAGCAGCTGTCGCAGCGTCAACTCGAGACGCTCTTTACGACGGCCCGAGTCACGTCTTTCGACAGCTTCAACGTGGATGGCCGCAGCGCACGCAACTGGACGCGCGCGTTCATCGACAAGATTCGTCAGATCCGTGACGCGGGGCCCTGCCCGCCTGCTCCCGGGATCAGTTCTCCTGCCGCCCGATGACGCCGGCATCCACGGTGCGGCCGCTCTTCGTAATCGACTGAAAATACATCTGCTGGCCGCTGACTTCGAAGAGCATGAAGGAAAAGTCCTGGTCGAAGCCGGAGGCAGTGAGGTTCGATTGCCGGATGTCACCCGGGCGCAGCGATCCCCCGGCCCCCGAGACGAAGTAGAGAATGCCGTGCTGCGGCCGGACTCGCTCGTAGAAGTGTTCGTGACCGGCGAGCACCACGTCCACGTCACCAGATACGAGGGTCGGCTCGAGCGCCACGCGCAGCGCGCGAGCTCCGGCGCGATAACGCCCGGACGTATAGAGCGGATGGTGAAAGAACGCGATTTTCCACGTGCTCGATGAGTCTTTCAGCTCACGGGCGAGCCACTCGACCTGATCGCGATCGAACGAACGGCTGTCGAGGGCGAAAAAGCGCACGCCGGCACCGGTCAGCGCGGTCAGCTTCTTTTCGGCGCGGCGGAACGTGTAATAGCGGTTGCCGTTCATGTTGAACGGCGCATAGTGCAGCGACCCGGGGTCGTCGTGATTCCCGATCGCGGCGTAGAACGTGACGCCGGCGTCCAGCAGCGGCCGATAGGGTTGCTGAAACTTGCGAAGGTAATCGTCAGGAGTGTGCGGCCCGTAGATGTTGTCGCCCAGCATCAGCACGAAGTCGAACGGAAACTTTTCCCGCCAGGTGTGCATCTGGCGCGCGACGTCCATCTGGTTCTGATCGCCGCGGCCCGAGTCTCCGATCACGGCGAAACGGACCGAGCCGTCCCGGAGCGGAAGGGCCAGCGCACCCGGGCCGGGCGTCAGCGTCTCGACAACCGCGCTGGTCTTGCGCGGCGCGAGGATGTCGGGCTCGGCCCTGCTGCAGGCACCGGCGACCACGGCAAGCGCTGCCACGACCCCGAGCGCACAGGCAGGACGCTTCACCCGCTGCCCCGGCCGTCGGTCGGTAGCCACCCCAACGCCACGAACTGGACCGTGACGGCCCCGCGCTTCGGTGCCAGCGCCACGCGATCGATCGTGACGTCTGCGGCAAACCGGTCGGTGAGCTGCTGCAGTTCGGTCTTGACCGTTTCCTCGATCTTCGCCTGCTCCTGCTTGACGGCTTCGACGGTCTCTTCCGCGCGCTTGATGTCCTCGGATTCCTTCATGCTTCGGCCGATGCCGCGCGCGGCGGTCGTGGCGCGTCCCAGCGAGCTGGCGCTGGCCGCCTTGCGGCCCAGGACCATACCCAGAAGCGTCGCCCCCATGGACACAGCCGTCTGCAACTTCGCCTGCGAAGCCTGCCCACTCTCGCGTTCCCTGGCGGTCTCGGCCCGGCGAAGCCGATCGACCAGCTGACGCTGTTTGCCCGCGTATTTCTCGCGTACCGCGTCGAGCGCGCGATCGCGCGCTTCGCGCTGAGAGTCCTGCAGCCTGATCCTGAAGTCGCGTTCGGTCTCCCCTGGCTTCGACGTCACCTTGAGCTCGGCGTTCGAGAACAGCTGGAGCGTCTCGCTCTCGGACAGGCTTTTGCTCAGGGACTTCTGCCAGGCGTCGTAGTTCCTCGGTTTCAGCGCGGCGTCAGGAACGGGGAGGAATTCGGCCGGGCCCTGCGGCTCGCTGCGCAGGTCGCCAGTCGCCACATCCAGGCGTGTCGCGTCCGCCCAGTCGACGGCAACAGGGCCGCCGCCAAGCGCCGCGGCAAACAGAACCTGCCGCTCTTCACTCACACCAAGCTTGGCATCGGAGAACCGCACGCGCCCACCGCCAAGGACGACGGGCCGGTAGACGACCGGGCCATCTCCGGAGTGCGGCACGAAGTACTGATCGATGCCCGGCGGCACCACTGGCCGCGCCCCGGCAGCCTGAACGGGCGCTGAGGGAGCAGGCTGGCGTCCGGCTCCCGGGGCCGCGTCAACCGGGCGGGCGGGCGCGGGAGCACTCCGGACCGACTGGATCTTTCCGATGTCCTGACGCGACATCGGACCCTTCAAATACGACAAGGTCCAGCGGGTCTGAAAGACGAAGGGTGGCGGCTCGTGCACGTTGTGCAGCAGGAACATCCGCTTGCCGAGGCCCGACAGCAAGCGATCGACTTCGGCGCGGTCGAAGGAGCCAGAGGCCGCGCCCTCCAGACCGTCGAGCACCCTCAGCTTGTCGCGCTCGGTCTGAAGCCGGCCGAGAAACCAGGTCCCCGTGTTCGACAGGCCTTTGTAGTCGAGATCCACGGGGTTCTGAGTCGCGAGCACGACGCCGATCCCGAAGGCACGGCCCTGCTTCAGCAGCGTCAGGAACGGACCTTTCGACGGCGGGTTCGCGACGGGCGGGAAGTAGCCCATGATTTCGTCCATGTAGACGATGGCGCGAAGGCTCGTCGTGCCGGACTGCCGCCGCATCCAGGCGACCACCTGATTCAGCAGCAGCGACACGAAGAACATCCGCTCGGCGTCGCCGAGGTGGGCGATCGAAAACACGGCGACCCGCGGTCGCCCGTCGGCGGTGTAGAAGAGCGTCGCCGGATCGAGTGACTCTCCCTCGAGCCACTGCTCGAATCCAGGCGCGGCCAGCAGGCCATTGAGCGTCATCGCGAGTTCGAACCGTTCTTTCGCCGGGTAGAAGGACTCGAGATCGACGACACCGACCTTCTGGAATGGCGGGGTCTGAACCTGCTGGATCAGCGCGCCCAGGTCCAGATCCCGGCCAGCCTGCCAGGCTGCGGCGAACACCGACGCGAGAAGCGTGTGCTCGCGGCTCCTGGGCGCAGCGTCCACCCCTGCGAGCGCGAGCAGGCTCGTCGCTGTGGTGCCGGCGCGCTCCGAAAGGAGCTCCCCGTCGGCAACCGATTCCGGCGGGGGCGCGGCCAGCGACGCGAGAATCGACACCTGACGCCCTGCGCGGCTCCCTGGCGTGTAGATCGCGAAGTCGGCGGCCTTACGCAGACGCTCGATCCGGGCACCGTCTTCACCCCACTCTGCAAGCCCCTTCCCCCAACGTTCCGCCTCCGCCGACGCCTGGTCGTCAGGCGTCCGTCCAGCGCGACGCGCCTCGTCTTCATCGATCCACGGCCGGAAATCCTGCGGGCGCAACTGCGGAAACGTCAACAGCAGATTGCCCAGATCGCCCTTCGGATCGATGGCCAGCACGGGAATGCCGTCGATGGCGGCTTCCTCGATCAGGCCCAGGCAGAGGCCGGTCTTCCCGCTTCCGGTCATGCCGACGGCGACCGCGTGCGTCACCAGATCGCGCGAATCGTACAAGACCGGCTCGTCCTGGACCGCGCCCGTGGCGGGATCGCAGGGTCGGCCTAGATAAAAAAGGCCCAGCTTTTCGAAGTCCTTCATGGGTGTGTAAGCGCTGCCGAGGATTTGTCGTTAACCAACCAGAGATCCACGGGGATCGAGAGGAGCGGGTAGCGTTTTCTCAGCTCGACGACATGGCTGGCGTAGTCCTTCTTCAGAAAGCGCTCCGCCAGGAGATCGGCGCGAAGCCGCTTGATCTCGTACTTGTAGAGATCCCGCACGGCGTCGCGAAGTCGTTCCGGTGAAGTATCCGGCAACGGCCGCAATCCATGCCGCGCGAGCTCGTCGAGCACGTTCGCGTGATATTGATATGCCACGACGCGCACGTTCTACGTTACTATGCCCCGCGCATCAATCGACCGCGGGATCATCATTGACTTCGCATCATCACTAAGACAGAACCCGACGGAGCTTTCATGTCCAGAACCGTAATTGCTGCGCTGGTCGTCCTCGTCGCCACGGCCGTTCCGACGGCGGCGCCCGAGACGATCAACCATGACGTCAATGCCCGTATCCGCAAGGAAGGGCGCGACAATTCGCAGATCATGCGGACCATGCATTATCTGACGGATGTTTACGGCCCGCGTTTGACCGGCTCGCCGAACCACAAGGCCGCGGCGGAGTGGGCGGTCAAGCAGATGACGGAATGGGGCTTCACCAACGGCCATCTGGAGCCCTGGGACTTCGGCCGGCCAGGCTGGCTGAACGAGCGGTTTTCCGGATTCATCGTGTCGCCCGTGAAGGATTCGCTCGTCGGCGAAGTCCTCGCCTGGACGCCTTCCACGAACGGCACGGTCGTCGCCGATGCCATAGGAATCACGCCGCCGGACCGCCCGACGGAGGCCGAGCTGAGCAGCTGGATTTCCGAAACGCAGCCGAAGATCAAGGGCCGGATTGTCCTGGTCGGCAACCGAACGATCGTCCCTGTCACCATCGTCAAATCGCCGCTGCGGCGGGACTACGACGAGCTTCGGCGCCAGTACGACCCGAATGCGGCCGCGGACCAGGGCCAGGGGCGCGGCGGCCGAGGCGGAGCGCCCGCAGCCCAGCGCCCGGGCGCGCTCCCTGCCAACGAGGTCAACGAGCGCATCGATGCGATGCTCGTCCAGGGCGGCGCGGCAGTCCGTCTCAACGACGCCGGCCGCGATCACGGCCAGATCCGGGCGTTCAACAACCGGACGTTCGACATTACGAAGGTCGTGCCGACGGTCGTCCTGCGCAACGAAGACTACGGCCGGATCTCGCGGTTGCTCGCTGACGGCGTGGTCAAGCTGGAATTCAACATCGTCAACAAGAGCTACCCGGAAGGGAAAACGTCGTACAACGCGATCGCCGAGATCGCCGGGTCCGACAAGAAGGACGAAGTGGTCATGCTGGGCGGCCACCTGGACTCGTGGCACGCCGCGACCGGCGCCACCGACAATGCGATCGGCTGCGCGGTGATGATGGAGGCGGCCCGCATCCTCAAGGCCATCGGCGTTCAGCCCCGGCGCACGATCCGGGTGGCGCTCTGGGGCGGCGAGGAGCAGGGCCTGCTCGGGTCGAAGGCCTACGTCCGCGATCATTTCGGCACGTTCGAGACCCCGAAGCCGGAGTACGAGAAGTTCGCCGGTTACTTCAACGTCGATTCAGGCACGGGGCGCATCCGGGGAGCCAGCGTGTTCGGTCCACCCGAGGCGGCGACGATTCTCCGCGAGGTTCTCGCGCCCTTCGAGGATCTCGGTATCATGGGCGCCTCGGCGACGGCCAGCCGGCGCTCCGGCGGAACGGACAGCACGTCGTTCAACGAGGCGGGGCTGCCGGGAATCGGCCTGAGCCAGGACCCCATCGAATACGGCACCTACACCTGGCACACGAACCTCGACACGTACGAGCGAATCATCGAGGACGACGTGAAGAAATCTGCGGTGGCCATTGCGGCCGCCGTGTATCACCTGGCGATGCGCGATACGATGCTGCCGCGCTTCAGCAAGGACAAGATGCCGCCACCGCCGCAACCTGCGCGAAGCGGCTCGTCACAGTAGTCAGACGGCGAGGGTCTCGACCCGAGAGGAGTCACTTATGTCCGAGAACGAGGTGGTGGACGGTTCGGAAGAGGGCACGCTCACGCGAACCGCGGATTATGTCGGGAGCACGCTCGGGAGCGCCACGCGTGCGGTGAGCGACACCGCACAGGCCGCGGCCAGCACGGCATCCAGTGTGGCCAGCAGCGTCACGTCGGCGGCCTCCGGCGCGGGAGATGCCGTGGCCGGGGCGGCATCGGGCGCGGTCAAGCGGGCGGCGAGCGCGCGGAAAGCGGTCAAGCGCACCGTCAAGAAGACCGTCAAAAGCGCGACGCGTGCGGTGAAAACCACCGCGAGCCGTGCAAAGAAGGCTGTCGCGGGACCGAAGAAGAAGAAGAAGACCGCTAAGAAAGCGACGCGCGCCAAGGCCACCAGGAAAGCCAAAGGCGGCGCGACGAAGATGAAGGCCAAGGGGAAGGCCAAGGGAAAGGCAAGGGAAAGGCCAAGAGCAAGGCGCGCAAGAAGCGCTAGCGCGCGTAGCGTCCGGCTTTAGCCGGACCAGACAATCAAGGCCGGGCGATTCACTCGCCCGGCCTTTTTCCTTTGCTCAGCGCGATGCGCTGTTCGTCGTCGGGCTCGAACCCGGCGCCGCGGTCGACAGGTAGATGCCGTTGAACAGGAACTTGAACGTTCCGTGCGGCTGCGCCCGGAAGGTGATCTCAGGACCGAAAAGGAAGAGCTTTCCCTTCCCCACCGTCGCGTCGAGGACCTGAACGCCGCCATTGAGGTAACCCTGGCCGTACGCCCAGCCGCTGCGCAGCGGCGTCGGAGAATCGAACCAGGCGATCGGCTTCACGCCTTTGGCCGTAGCTGACGGATCCAGCCGGAACACCGGACTGTTGTCGAAGAACACGTCCACCGGGTTCGTGATGCCGTGGGCGATGGGCGCCGTGTTGTCCACGACCATCCGCAGGACCGAGCCGGGGACGTAGGTACTTTTCGGTCGGCAGTTGCCGCTCCGTGCCGTCTGGAGACTTCTCCACCAGATGGTTGCCGACCGGCAGATCGAAGAGCTCCGCGAGGTTCATCGCGGAACGCCCCACGCCGAGAACGGTGCCGCCGGCCTCCACGAACTTCTTCAGCTGCGGAAATGTCTGGGCAGCCGTGTAGGCACCCTGCATGGCCTCGAATTCCGGCGGAAGCGGCAGGCCGCCGCCACCACCGCCCCGGCCACCACCACCGCCTCCGCCACCGCCTGCCGCCGCGACCTCCGCGGCCGCCGCCGGCCGGCGCCGGTCCGACGCCTGACGGGAAGATGATGACGTCATACTTCGCGGAGAGGTTCTCGAGGTCCATAGCTTTCGGATACACGACCTCGAACGGGAACTCGAACTGCTCGAGCAGCCAGCGCGTCCAGCCGGACGGCATGGAGCCGCCGTACTGATCGGCCAGGGCGATGCGTGGCTTGCGCAGCTTGATGGCGTCACCACCCGCGGCTCGGGCCGCACCCTCGAAGTTGACGCCGAGGTCCGCCGCAATCTTCGCCACGAGCGCCGCCGTTGTCGGCTTGCTGGTCACGTAGAAGGCACCCTGCTGGGTCCCGCTGGTGATCCAGGACACCTCTTCGCCAGCGGCCAGGAGCCGGTTGATGGCTACGAACGAATCGTTCGTGGAGTGACTCAGCAGATAGCCGGTGCCGGCCGTGCCCGTCACTTTCCCGGGCGCCGGCTTCTGCACGCCTTCGACCTTTTCGAATGGCCCGTCGACGGCGTCCAGCACGCGATCGAACTTCACACCCATCTGGTAGGCCAGCGTCCAGCCGGCGTTGTCATACGGCCGCGTGGGCGGGCCACCCGGGTAGGGGATGTCATCCGGATGATCCTGCGGCTCGAACATGTCGAGCACGTGGGGCCGGAACGCCTGCGCAGACTTGACGACGTACGATCCGGCCGGATAGTTCTTCCCGGCCAGGCTGAATGGCTGCGTCGAACGGTGCACGGTCACGCCGGTCTTAATCAACGCGTTCACGAACTTTGTCGCGGTCGGGAAATCCGGCTGGTCAGAGGGCATCACGAAACCACGTGGATCGCGGCCGCTGGGATCCCGCAGCAGCTTCTTGAACTCCTCAGCCGTCGCGCCGCCGCCGCGACCGCCACGGCCGCCGCCAGCGTCGGGCTCGTCGCCAGCAGGTGCATCCCCGCCGCGCCCCCCGCGGCCACCAGGCGGCGTCAGGGCCGCCTGCGCGGCGATGATTCGCCGCGGGGTCGGCGTCCAGGAATCCCGGCTGCCGCGCTGAATGGAGTTCTTCCCCATCTGATAGATGTTGTAGAGGAAGTTCTCACGGTTACGCGAAGCGATATCGAAGACGGCGTAGTTGGCGGTCACCGAGTAATCGATTGACTGCCGGAAGTGCCAGACCGTCTGCGGCTCGATCGGGAAATGGAGATTCGAGTCGGGCAGCTGCTTGTTCGGCAGGAACGGGATTGTCACCGGCGTCGGGTTGCCGATGGTCTCCGTCAGCAGCCCGATCATGTTGTGGAAATACACCGTCGTCCGCAGGCCACCGTTCCACCACGTCGAGTAGCTCGAGCCGCGGCGGCTGGTGACGCCCGGCTTGCCCTCGGCGGCGAACCGGCTGTGCATCGCGGCGCCGACGAGATCGAGCTGCGCCGGCACCAGTGGATCGTAGTTGTAGTTGAACGGATCGCGGAACGGTGGCGCGAACATCACCGTCCCGGCCGGACCGGTCTGGTGATGGTTGTACATGATCTGCGGGAACCACTCGTGATACAGCACCCGGTTCATGTTGGTGCTCTCGGGCTGCGACGACATGTAGAAATCGCGATTGTTGTCGTGGCCCGACGTACTTCTGATACAGCCGCGGGATACCGGGCCCCTGACCGCGCTGCTGCGGGTTCGGGTTCCTCATGTACCAGCTCGGACACCAGCTCCATGCCATCCGGGTTCGCGTGCACGGCCAGAATCACGAGATCGTTGAGAAACCTCATCGTCTCGGCGTCGGTGCGGCTCACCAGCTGGTAGACGGTTTCGATCAATTGGTGCGCGCCGAGCACTTCGGTGGCATGCAGTCCCCCGTCGAACCAGACGACGCCTTTGCCTTCTTTCGCAAGGGCGCGCGCCTGCTCGTCGGTCAGCCCTTCGGCCTGCGCGAGCTGCCGCGAAATCTGCTTGTAGCGCTCGAGCTTCTTGTGGTTTTCCGGCGACGTGATGATCGCCATCAGCTGCGGGCGGCCCTCAGCGGTCTTGCCGATCTCGACCACTTTCATGCGGTCGGACTCTTTGTCGAGCTTCTGCCAGTAGTCGACGAATTGTGTGTAGGTCGCGAGCTGGTAGTCGTCGCCGATGTTGAACCCGAAGTGCTGCTTCGGCGCCGTCACGGCCGGTGCCGACTGCGCCGCTACACTCGCGGCAGTCAGCAGGGCGACCGTCATTCCGACGGCAATCCGCCTGGTACGCATGAGCATTCTCAACCCTCCCGATGGAACGCCGATACGATATCACGGGGGTTCAAGACGGGGGTTCACGACGGGGGTTCAGGACGGGGGTTCAGCGACGGGGGTTCAGACGGGGTTCACACGGAAGTTCTGGCGGGGCGACGTCGTGCTTGGGCGAAGTGGTGTGACGAAGGAGGGTTGGCGGAGCGAGGTTCCCGACGAGGGCTCGATTGCGGGACCACGGCGAACATCGTCGCCATTGGTCCCGAGGGTTGAACCCCCGTCGTGAACCTCGCGCCGCGCCTTACTTGATCGGCATCGCTCCCGGAGGTGCGCCCGTTTCAGGCATTGTTGCGCCCAGCAGTCCGGTGGCCTCGTAGATGACGCCGTCCGAGTTGGTGCCGAAGTGCCGCGCGGGCGGGGTCGTATCGAGTGGGTCCGCCACGAGCGCATACCCGGCCGCTGACTGGCCGATTGAAAGGCCGTTGCAGGTCGCCGGCGCACCAGGCACCGCGGTTCCCGCCATGCTGAACGAGTAGCCGCTCTTGATGAATGTCGGCCCCGACGCCAGCTCCTTTGCGACGAATCCTTCCTTTGCTCCCGACGGAATTTTCGCGAGCGTCGGCAGGTCGGGCGAGTAGAACCCGAGGCCGCACGAGATCGCGTAGCTGACTTGTGCGCTGTTGATCACTCGCAAGGTGCCGAGCGCCGACGACGACTGGGCCGCGCCGCGTGCGCGCATCAAACCGGGAATCGCCAGCGTCGACAGCAGGCCGATGAGGGCGACCACGAAGAGCATGTCAATCAGCGTGAAGCCCGCCTCGCCGCGTCCTCTTCCCGCTCTTTTTGGATGCATCGTCTTCACTCCCGGGAGACCACTCCAACGTCTTCCCTGTCCTGGACACTTTTTGGCAACGTTGCCATTTTTCGACAGGCCGAAAAGTGGCTGAAGCCAAATCCCAGGTCCCGTAGACTTGCTGGCCGGTTCACTCGAAGGGCGCTATTTGCAATTACTTACCGCTTCGAGGTTGCAGAAACTGACCTGGGCTGCCTCTGGAAGTGCAAGAAGAGCACCACAGCAGTAATTACAATTCCCGCAAAATCTGCCCACGCGCGAGCATAGAAAAGGAACAGTCCCCCGAGGATCAAAAAGAAGCGCTCGGAGGTCGTCGCCGGGCCACGAACCCACCCCCCAAAGCCCGCCGCAAGCGCGCCAACGCCGATCGCGGCCGTGACGGTCGTTTGCAACACGTCAACGATCGGCGCCTGCAAGAGCACGCCGAGTCCCTCGGGCGACAACGTGAAGACGAACGGGACCAGGAACGCGGGAAGCGTGTACTTCCACGTCAGCATCATCGTCTGGAACGGATTGCCACCGGTGAGGGCGGCAGCCGCAAATGGCGACAACGCTGTCGGCGGGCTGACCTCCGAAAGCACCGCGTAATAGAAGATGAACATGTGTGCGGCTACAGGAGGCACACCTGACTGCACGAGTGCCGGAGCCACCATGACGGCCGCGATGATGTACGAAGCGGTCACCGGAACGGCGAGCCCGAGGAGCCAGACGGCGATCGCCGAGTAGACGACCGTCAGCAACAGCTGGCCGCCGGCGAGGGCGACGATGATCCCGGCGATCTTCAGGCCGAGACCGGTGAGCGTCACGACGCCGACGATGATCCCGGCCGTGGCGGTTGTCGCGCACACGCCGAGCACTCCAGTCGCACCGGCCTTCAACGCGTCGAAGAGGCGCGCCGGACCCAACGCTGTCTCGCGCCGGATGAAGCTCAACGCGACGGCCAGAACCGTCGCCCAGAACACAGCGCGGAACGCCGACATGCCAGTCACCATGAACGCGGCAATCGCTACGAGTGACGTGAAGTGATACCCGTACTTCCTCGTCAGCTCGCCGACTGAGGGCGCGTCGATCGCTTCGGGCGTCGTACCGAGGCGGCGCGCGTCCGCTTCGATCATCAAGAAGATCGACAGGTAATACAGGAGCGTCGGCACAGTGGCCATGACGAGCACGTGCAAGTACGAGATGCGCAGGAACTCGGCGATCAGGAATGCGGCAGCGCCCAGCGTCGGCGGCGACAGCAGCGCGCCGATCCCGGCGGCAGACAGCATCGCGCCTGCGACTTCCGGTCGAAAACCGGCGCGGCGCAGGAGCGGCCACGCCACCGATCCGAGCATCACGGTTGTCGCGACGCCGCTGCCTGAAACCGTTCCCAACAGAAAGCCCGCGAGCGTGACCGTGCGCCCCGGCGCGGCGGGAGATCGCGATCGCCCCATCGCCGCCATGGCCCAGTTGATGAAGAACGCGCCTGCGCCGGACTGCTCGAGCACCGCGCCGTAGATTGTGAAAAGGATGATGTAGGTCGCCGCGACGTCGAGGGGAATCCCGAACAGACCCTCGAGCGTCATGTAGAGCGTGCCGACGAGACGGTCAGGCGAGTAGCCGCGGTGCGCGAGAAGTGACAAACCAAGAGAGTCGAACGTTGGGCCTGCATACGCGTAGATCATGAAGACCAACGCCGTAACGGGTAGCACCCACCCGACCGTGCGCCGCGTGGCTTCGAGAACGAGAAGAATGGCGATCGACCCGAGCACGATGTCGACGGTCAACGGATCGGCAGCGCGATAGATAAAGCGCTGAAAGTCGACGATCGGCCACGCCAGGGCAACAACGGTGACGCCCGCAAGCACCCAGTCGAGTGCGCTCACGCGCTCGCCTGCCTGACTTGCCGGCAGGAAACAGAATGAAGGTCAGCACCAGCGCGATCAGCAGAAAGCTGACGCGATAGATCTGAGGCTGGACGATGAAGAGGACCCAGTAAAGCGAATAGAGCGAGAGACCGACGGCGAGAAACGCAGAAAGGCGCCCCGGAACGCCGGTCAGGCGGCGAACAGGACCTGCATCCTCTATTGACTCCATACGCCGCGTTCGCGATAGAACCTCACGGCGCCCGGATGGAATTCCGCCGGCGATCCCTTGATGGCGCTCGACAGCGTCAGGTTCCGCGCTTCAGGATGGATGGCCGCCAGCTCCTCCTGTTTTTCGAAGATCAATCGAGTGATGTCGTAGGCCAGGTCGTCGGGCATTGAGCGATTCACGACGAGCACATTGGCCACGCCAACCACTCCGACGGCTGCATTGACGCCCGGGTACACATTCGGCGGGATGTCGAGCCGGAAATAGAGGTCGCCATAGTCGCGGTTCATTGCCGGCAGAAGCTCAGCACTCGGCAAGAGACGCACCTTGATGCCCGGTGAGTGCGACAGGTCCTGGACGGCCGCCGTCGGCAAGCCGCCGCTCCAGAAGAACGCCTGGACCTTGCCGTCTTTCAACGCATCAGCCGACTCCGACGCGCCAAGGCCCTGCCTCGTGACGTCCCGGTCAGGATCGAGGCCGGCCGCGCGCAGGATGCGGAAAGCAATCACTTCGGTCCCGCTGCCGGGCGACCCGGTCGAGATCACCTTGCCTCGAAGACCTGCGACGGATTCGATCCCAGACGATGCGAGAGTGACGAGCTGCGTGTAGTTCGAATACAAGACCGCCAGGCTCGCCGCGGGGACGACGCGTCCCTCGAATGGACCGCGCCCGGCCACGCCGTCTGCCAGCGTATCGGCCAGCGTGAACGCGATATCTGCCCGGCCGTCCCGAATGAGTTTCAGATTGTCTACTGAAGCGGCCGTGACCTCAGCCGTCACCCGCACGTCGGGACAGGTTTTCGTTCAGGACTTTGGCGACGCCACCCCCGTACGGGTAATACACGCCGCCCGTCCCGCCTGTGGCAATGGACAGGAACCGCGCGGACGGTGCACCACTCCCACCGCATCCAACCGAAGTCAGGACGAATAGGCAAAAGACACTGAACGCCACCCGCTTCAGCATCGCCCATCGCCCATCGCCCATGCCCCACCGCCCATCGCCCATCGCCCATTGCCCATTCCTAGCGTGTGAGCTTTCGATACTTGATGCGGTGCGGCTGATCGGCCTCGGCCCCGAGCCGGCGATGACGATCGACTTCGTAGTCCTGATAGTTTCCTTCGAACCACACCACCTCGCTGTCCCCTTCGAAGGCCAGCATGTGCGTCGCAATGCGATCGAGGAACCATCGATCGTGGCTGATCACCACGGCGCATCCGCCGAACGACAGGAGCGCCTCTTCGAGTGCCCGCAGCGTATCGACGTCGAGGTCGTTCGTCGGCTCGTCGAGCAGCAGCAGGTTCGCGCCGCCCTTCAACAGCTTGGCCAGGTGCACGCGGTTGCGTTCCCCACCTGAGAGCGATCCGACCTTGCGTTGCTGATCGCGACCCTTGAAGTTGAACCACGACACGTACGCGCGGGACGCGACGGCGCGTTTTCCGAGCTCTACTTCATCGCGAGCGTCGGTAATCTCTTCCCAGACGGTCTTGTCCGCGCGCAGCGCGTCACGCGACTGATCGACGTACCCCACCTTCACGGTCTCTCCCAACCGCAGCGTTCCGTCGTCCGGCTTCTCCTGCCCGGTGATCATGCGGAACAGCGTCGTCTTGCCAGCGCCGTTCGGACCGATGACGCCGACGATGCCGCCGCGTGGCAGGGTGAAGGACATATCATCCATCAGCAGGAGATCGCCATATGCCTTACGCACCCCACGGGCCTCGACGACGATGTCGCCCAGGCGAGGGCCGGGCGGAATGTAGATTTCCACCTGCTCGATCCTCTGAGCGGTCTCCTCTTTCAAGAGATCTTCATAGGCATTCAGTCGCGCCTTGCCCTTGGCCTGACGGGCGCGTGGCGACATGCGGATCCAGTCCAACTCGCGCTGCAACGTGCGCTGGCGCTTCGTCTCCTGCTTCTCTTCGACCGAGAGGCGGTTCTGCTTCTGTTCGAGCCACGACGAGTAGTTGCCTTCCCAGGGAATGCCGGAGCCGCGATCGAGCTCGAGGATCCAGCCGGCCACGTTGTCGAGGAAGTAGCGATCGTGCGTCACGGCCACAACGGTGCCAGCGTAGTCCTTGAGAAACTTCTCGAGCCACGCAACCGACTCGGCGTCGAGGTGATTGGTCGGTTCGTCCAGCAGCAGCAGATCGGGCGAGCGCAGCAACAGCCGGCAGAGGGCGACCCGGCGGCGCTCGCCGCCCGACAGCGTCTTCACATCCGCGTCCGCCGGCGGCAGCCGGAGGGCATCCATCGCCAGCTCGAGGCGGGAATCGAGATCCCAGCCGTTGGCCGCCTCGATCTGATCCTGGACGCGGCCCTGCTCCTCCAGGACCTTGTCCATCTCCTCCGGTGCCAGATCCTCACCGAATTTCGCGTTGATCTCGTCGTACCGGTTCAGCAGCGCGCGGATCTCCGAGACGCCCTCCTCGACGTTGCCGAGCACGGTCTTCGACTCGTCGAGCCGCGGCTCCTGGGGCAGGAATCCGACGCTGATGCCAGCCGCGGGAGACGCTTCGCCGATGAAATCGTGGTCCTCGCCAGCCATGATCCGCAACAGCGTACTCTTGCCGGAGCCATTCAGGCCGAGCACGCCGATCTTCGCGCCCGGCAGGAACGACAGCCAGATATCCTTCAAAACAACGTGGTCGGGCTGGTGAACCTTGCCCAGACCTTTCATGGTGTAGATGAATTGCATCAGGTGATTGTAGCAATGGGAGGGTTATGGACACCCGTAGGCCCGACCTGACCGCGTACGCCAAGGCTACGGCGAGTCCGCCGGAGCGCTTCGCGCGAAGGCGGAAGGTCGGGCCTACGGGTGTCACAACGACCGATCCGGCCGCACGGGAACGGCGACCTTCTTGCGCGGCGCTTCGGGCGTGAAGTCCTCGCCAGGATTGATGAAGCGATCGGCTTCGAGCTTGTACTGCTTGTCGTACAACGTGCGATAGCGGCCGCCGAGCGTGAGGAGCTGCGTGTGGGTACCGCGCTCGACGATCTCGCCGTGCTCGATGACCAGAATCTGATCGGCGCTGCGGATCGTGGAGAGACGATGGGCGATCACGAACGTGGTGCGCCCGTGCCTCAGCGAGCGGAGTCCGTCCTGGATCAACGCCTCGCTTTCGCTGTCGAGCGAGGAGGTCGCCTCGTCGAGCACGAGGATGCGCGGGTCGGCGAGGATCGCGCGGGCGATCGCCACGCGCTGGCGTTGCCCTCCCGAGAGCTTGACCCCCCGCTCCCCCACCACGGTGTCGTATTTCTTCTCGAACCCGTCGATGAACTCGTCCGCATGAGCGATACGGCTCACCCGCTGGATCTCATCGAGCGTCGCGTCGGGCCGGCCGTAACGGATGTTGTCGCCAACGGTCCCGTCGAACAGGAAGTTGTCCTGCAGCACGACGCCGATCTGCCCGCGATAGTCGCGGAGCCGCATGGTCGACAGATCCCGGCCGTCCACGCGAATCGTGCCCGACAGCGGCCGGTTGAACGCCATCACCAGGCTGATGAGCGTACTCTTCCCCGACCCGCTCGACCCGACGAGCGCCGTCGTCGTCCCTGCTGGCGCGCGGAAGCTGACGTTCTTCAGAACCGGGACCCCGGCGTTGTATTCGAAGCTGACGTCCTCAAAATCGATCTCGCCCTCGATTTCTCCGAGGGGCGCTTTCTGGCTGTCCTCGTCGTCTTCCGTCGTCATCGCGAGGAGCTCGCGAATGCGGTCGAGCCCGGCGAAGGCTTCGCTGATCTGCGTACCGATGGAGGCGATCTGCACGACCGGCGCCGCCATCAGGCCCGTCAGCACGAGGTAGAAGATGAAATCGCCGAGCGTCATCGCACCCGACAGGATCGCCCGGCCGCCGATCACGATCATCAGCACGCCGATGATGCCGACGACGACGGTGGAGAACGCGGTGATCGCGGACACGCCGGTAATGGATCTGGCGATGTTGCGGAATAGCCGGTGGACGCCTTTCGTGAAGACCAGCTCCTCGCGCTTCTCTGCGGTATAGGTCTTCACGATCCGGATCCCGCCGAGCGTCTCGTTCAACCGGCCGGTGACCTCCGCGTTGATCTTGCCGCGCTCCCGGAACAGGGGCCGCAGGCGGTTGAACGCGATCGCCATCGCGCCGCCGAACGCGCCAAGCGCGGCGAGCGTCGCCAGCGTCAGCCACCAGTTGAGATAGAAGAGGATGCAGAGCGCGACCAGCGCCGTCACCACGCTGCCGGTCAGCTGGACGAGCCCCGTGCCGACGAGGTTTCGTATGCCCTCGGCGTCCGTCATGATTCGTGAGATCAGGACGCCCGACTGCGTGGAGTCGAAATACCGAACCGGAAGCCTGGCCACATGCGCCTCGACTCGCCGGCGCATGTCCGTGATCGCGCGTTGAGCCGCAACGCCCAGGACCTGCGAGATGGAGAACGACGTCACAGCCTGGACGACGGTGGCCGCTCCCGCAGCGAGGGCGAGCGGCATCAGCAGGTCTGCGCGCCCTTTCCCGATCACGTCGTCGATGAGGAATTTGGATGTGGCAGGAAGGACCAGACCGACGAGCCTGTTGATGATCATGAGGCCGAGGCCCAACGCCAGGCGGCCTCTCCGGGCCACGATGAGCGTCCGCGCCTCACGCCACGCGGCGGACGCAGTGACCTTTTTCTTCGGAATCGAGGGCGTATCGACCCGGGCCGCGTCCGACCGCCGGCCACGCGCCGCTTCCGAGCGCGGAACCCTCACACCGCCGAACCCTATGGCCATGAGTTTTATGACGCCTCTTTGAACACCAACGTCTCAATTGCCTCCGCAACCCCGGCTTCGTCGTTGCTTCCTGTGACGATCCAGCCGCGGTCCTTCAGCTCCGGCAGCGCATTCCCCATCAGCACCGGCGTGCCGGCATACTCCAGCATCGGGAGATCGTTCAGGTTGTCGCCGATGGCCATCACCTCATCAGCCGACATGCCGCGCTCCACGGCCCAGTCACGGAGGGCGGACCCCTTCGAGCAGCCAGCGCGGACGACATCAACGAGCGAGAAATCGCGGTGCACGTACTCCGTCAGCGCCACGGAGAACAGTCGTTTCGTCCTCGCCCAGGGCTCCGAAGAGCTCGCGCATCTCCGAACAGCACCCGGTGAACATGATTTGCACGGGATCTTCGGTCAGCGCATCCTCGAGCGGACGCACCTCGCTGATGAACGGACGGTTCGCGTGGAAGTAACGGCTGTGCCGCGGGTCGCTCCAGTCGACGGCCTCGAACACCACCTGTCCCTCGAGTGGGCGATCGAACACCACGGCCGCAGAGTCGCGGTGATGCGGAGTGCGCTGCAGCACCGTCCGCGCCGTATCACGCGGCAACAGACTGCGCATCAGCGTCCGGCCGTCCTTCGTCTTGACGATGGCGCCGTTGCTGAGGATGAGGGTCAGCGGCCCCGGCAGGGATTCGAAGATCGGCCGCGCGAAGTCGTAGCGGCGGCCCGTCGCCAGCACGATCTCGACGCCCAGTTCAATCGCCCGACCGATCGCCAGCTGATTGGCGTGAGGTATCGAACCATGACTGTCGAGCAGCGTGCCGTCAATATCCAGGGCTATCAGGCGAATCATTCGATCGGAAGTGCAGGATCGGAAATCGGAAATCGGAGATCGGCAATCGGAAATGCCTCACCGCTATTCTCTCACGCTTCCGTATCGTCGATTCCCCTTGCGATTTCCGATCTGCCGATCTCCGATTCCCGATTGCCGATGGCGATGGCCAGCGTCAGAACTGCACGCGCAGCTCGCCGACGATCTGGCGCTTGATGATGTCGCCGAACACGTGCTGCTGCACGTCGTCGTTGCCGATGTTCATCATCTTCAGCGTCGTCGTGAGGCGATCGCCAAGCCATTTCACGCCGAAGCCGGCGTTGACGAGGGTGTAGTCGTCCGTCGTGCCCTGGTAGCCTGGGTCGAGCACATCCTGCCAGAACGCGTCGGAGGAGTAGCTCACTGACAGGTTGCCGAGGAATATGCCGTAGTTGAATGCGCCGCCGATGTTGAAGCGGTGATTGGGCGGAAAGTTCAACTCGCCGACCGGAACGGCGTCCGGGCCGGTTTCATCGACCTCGGGATCGCTCTGCCAGGAGTAGTTCACGAAGACATCGAAGTACTGATTGACCGGACTGGTCACGCCGAGCTCGAGCCCCTTGTTCCGGCTCTTGCCGAAGTTCTGGTAGGTGAAGACTCCCGGAAGCGGACGTCCGGCGAGCGGCAAGCCCTGCGATGACCAGCGGCGAGAGCGGCCAGTTCGCCGGTGGGCGGGCCGCCGTGTAGCGTCCCGATGGATCCTCGACGAAGAGAATCTCGTTCTGCAGCCAGTTGCGATAGAAGGCGGCGGAGATCACCGCCTGCCTTAGGTTCGCCGAGTAGCCAACCTCGAAGGCGTCGAGCAGCTGTTCCTCGAGATCGGGGTTCCCGGTGATGTTGACCGGCAGCTGATAGTTGGCGGGTCCGCCGACCGGCCTCAGATCGACAGGCTGGCCGATCACCAGGTCGAGGTGGTTGTTGATGACCGACGGCGAACGATACGCGCGGTTGTAGGAAACCCGAACCGTCTGATTCTCCTTCGGCTTGAACATGAACGTCGTGCGCGGCGAGAAGACGAAGTCGTCGATGAAGTCGAACCGATCGACCCGCGCGCCGACGACCAGACGGAACATGTTCGAGAGAAAGATCTCGTCCTGGGCGTAGACACCGAACTCCGTACGATCGTCCGAGGTCGGTGCGATCGACAGGTCGTAGAAATTGAACCGGAGGTTACCGCCGTAGCTGAACACGTGGCGCGCCGCGAACGTGTGCACGTTCGACGCCTCGAAGTCATACGTGTTCGAGTTGAAATCGAAGGTGATCGGCTGACAGGTGATCGGGTCAGCCGTCAGAAGGTTGCTCGCGTCGCCGCTCAGGATGTTCGTGAAGAAGCTCGCGCGGAAACCGCGGTCGGAGTAGTTGGCCTTGACGTACGCCATCACAGTTCCGCTCTGGATGTCGAACGGTCCGATGCCGGTGTGCATGATGCCGTCCGTGCCCGATATGCCGCCCGAGAACCAGAGCTTGCGGCCATCCTCGTAGTCGTAATCGACGCGGCCGTCGAACTTGGGCTGCGTCGTGCCCTGATTCGTGAACGGCGGATAGGAGGTCCTGACCGCTCCGCAGAGCTCCGGGCCGGCGTCGCAGGGAATGGTGCCGACCGGACGCGACAACGGATCCTGTGAGTACGCTCCCGCCGAGAGCTTGTACGCCCAGCGATCGTTGACTGCTTGCGCGTGGGTGCCGCTGATGTACCAGACCGCACCCGTATCCTCGTCGTTGGCGCGCGAGAAGCCACCGAAGCCGATGACCGCGTTGGTGCCCTGCATCTCGCGCGGCGCCTTCGTGATCACGTTGACGACGCCGTTCAGCGCGTTGGCGCCCCACACCGCTGAGGCTGGACCGCGGATCACTTCGATCTGCTTGACCTCGTTGAAATTCACCGGCAGGAAATCCCACATCACGAAGCCGAAGAAGTCCTGATAGAGGCTGCGGCCGTCGAGCAGCGCCAGCTGACCGGTGGCCAATGTGCCGGTGGCGTTGCGCGTGGTGATGTTAATGTCGCGGGCCGAGACCTGCGTCACGTTGACGCCGGGGACCGCCCGCAGCAACTCGGCAAAATTCCGTGTCGGCGCGATCTCGATGGCGGCACCGGTGATGACGCTCATCGTCGCCGGGGCGTCGACGAGCTTCTCCTCCGCCCTGGACGCGCTGACGACCACAGTTTCCTCGGTACTTGGGCGTCTCCTCAGGCTTCTGCTCGGGCTTTGGCTCGGGCTTGGGCTGCGGCTTCTGCTCGGGTTTCTGCTCGGGTTTCTGCGGTTGCGCCTGGATCGCCGAGGCCCGGTCCTGAGGTTCAGGCCCAGACGGTGTCGTGCCCGCGGGCATTGTCGCGAGAATCGCCGCGGCGACGGCAAAACTACAGACGGAGGTCATAGATGCTCCTCTGGGCCACAGGTGGCCCGGGATGAGTGGATGACGCTATTCCCAATGCTTTGCAGGGCTTACGGGGTATACCACAGGGGCAGATGCCTGTAAATATGACCAGCCCGGCCGGCTGGCTGTTCCATCCGCGCGCCGGGACAACGTAGACTCGACTGCTGAATGTCTGCCGAACCGGCCCGGCTTGAGGCACCTGCCCCAATCCGGCGTGACCCCGTGATTCCGCCCGAGGAATGGGCGTCCTGGCCCGACGAACGCCTCCTCGACCTGCGTCTGTGCCAGCTCGGCGTCACGATCGAAGGAAGCCCTCTCGAAGCGCGGATCGCAGAGATCCAGACAGAGTTGTCGACCCGTGGTCTTCTCGCCTTTCACCCGCACTTCTGGTTATCGGCCGAATGGTTCTCACCCGATGGGGTTCCCGGCGTGGCCATTCCCTTCTATCTGGCGCACCCCCGATTGGAAAAGCTCGAACGCACACAGATGCTCGAGGTCGAAGGGGGCACGCCGGAGTGGTGCCGGAAGATTCTCCGTCACGAAGCAGGTCACGCGGTCGACAACGCCTACAAGCTCCGTCGGCGCAGGAGGCGTCAGCAGATTTTCGGTCCGTCCTACATCCAGTACCCGGACTACTACACGCCGAAACCGTACAGCAAGAGCTTCGTGCTCCATCTCGACAGCTGGTACTCGCAGAGTCACCCGGATGAAGACTTCGCGGAAACGTTTGCGGTGTGGCTGAAACCCGACTCGGACTGGCGTGCCCGCTACGCCGACTGGCCGGCACTGAAGAAGCTCGAATACATGGACACGCTGATGCGCGAGCTCGCCGGCAAGCCGATGGTCGTCCGTGGCCGGCGGAAGGTCGAACCGCTGCACAGTCTCAGAACCACGCTCCGCGCCCACTACGAACGAAAACGCCGCCACTACGGCGTCGAGCATCCACATTTCTACGACCGGGATCTACGGAAGTTGTTCTCCGATCGTCCTGAGCACGCAGGAAACATGAAGGCGGCGCGTTTCATCGCCAGGGTACGTCCCGAGGTGCGCCGGATGATCGCGGAGCGAACCGGCGAGTATCAGTACACCATCGATCAGGTGATCGAGAACATGATCAGGCGCGCCAACGAGCTCAACCTGCGGCTGGTCGGGCCAGAGGACCGGACGAAACTGGAATTCACGATCATGCTCACCGTCCAGACGATGAACTACCTGCACAGCGGCCGGCATCGCGTCGCGTTGTAGGTACTGTTACCGCAACTCCTCAGCGAAACGATCGCACTGCTCTCTCCACAACTCGTCGCAGAGGCGTCCGGGCGGCAGCTCCACATCGTCGAACGTGACCGCCTGATCCTTGGGCACGGCGCGCTTGAGGACGCAGTCTTCGGCCAGGCCGATCGGGAGCAGGCACTCCTTCCGCGCCGTCGTGGCGTTTTCGCAGACACCGAAGAGCATGAATTTGCCAACGCCATCCAGCCGCTCGCCGGCCGCCAGATCGCGCTTCGCGATCGATACCACCTCCACCTTCGGTCCCGACAGCGGCGTCAGCGTCGCGTCGTTGAAGATCACCGCCCTCGCGACGCTCATCGGCGTCTCGAGGTGGCAGAGATGGTACGGCGTGAAGAAACAATACAGAGGGCCTTCGCCCTGCTTGTACAGGTTCAACCGTGTTTTCTGCAAAGGATCGTCAGTCGTCGCGAGGACGAACACTGCCGGCGCTGGGAACGCAACACCCACCAGGTAATCGACAAACCCCGGGCCATTCAGCAGTGCTTCCGTCGGGTACACCTTGACCGCGTCGTCCAGATTGGTGTTCGGCGGAATCCTGAATCCGTACATGCCCCGTTTGGCGACGCGCATGTCGGTGGCATTGGCAATGGAGGCCTGCTCGAAGGACATCTTCGAGCCGTCGGCGAATCCCGAGACCATCTCGGGTTTCTGTCCCCACTTCCTGGCAAACTCGACCTGCGTCGCGGGCGTCCGGTATTCGTCCTGGAGCCCTTTCAGGTTGCCACACAGCACCGGGCGGAGCCCGATGGACTTGACGTGACGATAGAGGTCCATCGTCACGCCCGGCTGATCGCCGTTGCATTCGGTCAGGATCACGCCGGCTTTGTCGGCGTAGGTCTTCAGAATTGGCCCGAGCGTCCCCATCAGCTCGGCGTTCATCCAGACGACGTGTTTGCTGTGCTTCATCGCTTCGAGTGCGACGCGCGATCCGAACTCGACCGCGCCGGTCACCTCGAGGATCACGTCGATATGTGGCGAGCGGCACAACAGGAACGCGTTGTCAGTGGCCACCGTAACGCCGCTTGCGAGGGCGGCATCCAGGTCGTCCTGCGATGTGACGACCTGATAGTTCGCGATGGCGGACCCGGCGTACATCTGGCGCACGGCATCCAGGTTCCGGCTGGAAGCGCCGGCGAGCCGCATGCCCCTGGTGTATTTCGCGATCTGCCAGCCGATGGCCCGGCCCATGAAGCCGATGCCGACGATGCCGACGCGAATCGGCTTGCCTTCGGCTTCGAGTTTCTCGAGCGCCGTGTCCAGCAGAATCATGACGTCATCGAACGGGGCGAGCGGTCACTCCATGACCTCCACCCTGGGAATGGCGGTGAAGAACCGGCCTCCCCACTCGCTGATATACGAATGCGCGTTGACGATTTCCTGCTTGATGTTCCAGGGGAGGATGAACACGTAATCGGGTCTGGTCTCGCGGATCTTGCCGGGACTGTGAATGGGAATGCGCGACCCCGGCAGCAGGAAGTTCTGCTTGCTCGGCGCCAGGTCGACCGTGTAGTCGATGATGTCGGTGTTGATGCCGCAATAATTGAGGAGGGTGTTGCCCTTCGCGGGCGCGCCGTAGCCCACGATCGACTTGCCTTTCCCCTTGAGTCCCTTGAGGAACGCCAGCAGCTCGGTCCGGGTTTCCTCGACTTGCGCTCCGAATGTCCTGTAGGTCGCGAGATCCTTCAATCCGGCAGCGACCTCTTTCTCGACGAGCCTGCCGACGTTGCCGGTCTCGGCGTGCGCGGTGTTGTCGCGGTGCTTTGCGAAGATCCGCAGGGACCCGCCATGCGTCGGGATCTCGCTCACATCGAAGACCGTCAAGCCGTGATGCGCGAAGAGGCTTTGCACCGTGAGCATCGAGTAATACGAATAATGCTCGTGGTAGATGGTGTCGAACTGCCTCTGCTGCATCAACTGCATCAGATGCGGGAACTCCATCGTCACGAGTCCCGTCGGCTCGAGAAGGATTCTGATGCCGCTGACGAAGTCGTTCAAATCGGGCACATGCGCCAGGACGTTGTTGCCGATCAGCAGATCCGCTCCGCGTCCTTCGGCCTTCAGCTCTTCCGCCACGTCGGCGCCGAAGAACTTGCAGATCGTCGGAATGCCCTTCGCGATGGCGGCTCTGGCGGTATTCGACGTCGGTTCGATGCCCAGGACCGTAAACTGCTTTTCGTGGAAATACTGCAGCAGATAACCGTCGTTCGACGCGAGCTCGATGACCCGGATCGTCGGCTTCAGCCCGAATCGCTGGATCATCATCTCGACGTAGGCCTTGGCATGGCCCAGCCAGGAGGACGACGTCGACGAGAAGTAAGGATAGTGATCCGTGAAGATGTCGTGCTCCCGGTGAACGCTCTCACACTGAACGAGCCAGCAGCCGTCGCACACATAGGTATGCAGCGGATAAAAAGGTTCTTTCAGGTGCGCGTCCCCCGGCGCTATCAAATCGTTGGCTATCGGCTGAGATCCAAGATCGGCAAAGGTGTGCTGCAGAGGCTTGCCGCAAAAGCGACAGGGGCTGTTCATCGAGAATCCTACCGGTCGGTTCGGGGTCGCTCAGGATTGAGCCGGACCCGTAATTATAGCAACGGTCGAGGCTCGAAGCCGCTAAGACCATGCAGGACAGTGCATTAACGTCAACTGGCCTAAACACGGGCCTATTGGGGCACCAGCCCGAGACCAGGGTTCCGGAACCGGCCACCAGGCTAGATACGTTTCTACCGTCAGAACGTACAAGGGCTTAAAATTGAGGACACCTATGTCAGCTCTACGATTTGGTTCGGCGGCGGTCGCCGCCCTGTGGATTGGCGTTGTCGCGTCGGCGGTTCCGGGAGCCCGTGAACAGGACACTCGCAAAGACGCCGCGGCGGTGCCGACGTTCTCGAAGGACGTCGCCCCGATTCTTTACAAGAACTGCACCTCCTGCCATCGGCCAGGTGAAATTGCGCCGATGTCGTTGCTCACCTACGACAAGGCGCGCCCGTATGCGAAAGCCATACGCGACGAAGTGCAGGACGGCAACATGCCGCCGTGGCACGCAGAGGCTGCGCACGGGACGTTTCTGAACGAACGCCGCCTCAGCGACGCCGACAAGGACACGCTGATCCGGTGGGCTTCGAACGGCGCGCCTGAGGGCGATCCGAAGGATTTGCCACCGGCTCCGAAGTACGAAGATGGCTGGACGATTGGAAAGCCGGACGTGGTGCTCGAGATGACCGAGGCCTACAAGGTACCTGCCGAGGGCGTCGTCGCGTACCGAGTATTTCTACATTCCGACGAATTTCACCGAGGCGAAGTGGATTCAGGCCGTCGAGATTCGTCCGGGCGATCGAAAGGTCGTCCACCACGTCCTGGTCTTCCACAAGGCGAAACCGGATACTCCGCGTGGCGTACCCGTGCTGCAGCTCAATCGGACGCAGATGCAGCTGCCACCGTCGAAGCACGGACTGAACCCGCCGCAACGCGATCAGATACCTGGGCGGTTGCTCGCGACCTACGCGCCGGGGACGAACCCGCAGGTATTCCCAGACGGCACCGCCGTCCGTCTCGAGCCGGGTGGCGTGATCGAACTGCAGATGCACTACACCACCAACGGCGAGGCGGCATCGGATCGGACCAAGGTCGGCCTCGTGTTCGCGAAGGAACCATCGCCGCGCGAAGTCAGGGTCTCGCAGTTCTACAACGCGACGTTCACGCTCCCGGCCGGATCGGCAGAGACCCGCGTCGACGCGGACGTCAGCTTTGTCAGCGACGCCATCGTGTGGGGCATCTTCCCGCACACGCACGTCCGCGGAAAGAAATGGGAGTACGTGCTCGAGCTGCCGGACGGGACCAGGCAGACAGTCCTGTCCGTCCCGCGCTACGACTTCAACTGGCAGACGTACTACATGTTCAAGGAGCCGCTGAAGGTTCCGAAGGGCGCGAAGCTCGTCTCGAGTGCGTGGTACGACAACTCGCCGGGCAATCCCTCAAACCCCGATCCGAAAATCGACGTGGCGTGGGGCGATCAGACGTGGGAGGAAATGCAGTACACGGGTCTGCTGTTCACACCCGTGGCAGCACCCGCGACGGCGGCGCCTGGCGGCGCTAAGTAATGGGCGTGGCATGGGCGATGGGCAAGGTAAAGAGGTGAGGATAGTCAGATGACAAGACGGGGCACCGCGATCGTGGGAATCGTTGCGCTTTGGGGTTCAATGCTGGTTGCGCGAGCGGAGCGCGTTCCGGGCGAGCAGGACGCGCAGAAACCGGCAACGGACGTACCGACGGTCGACTCAAGGAAGACGCCGGAGGGGTGCCGACCTTTACCAAAGACGTTGCGCCCATCCTCTACAAGAACTGCGCGTCGTGCCACCGGCCGGGCGAGATCGGCCCGATGCCGCTCATCAGCTACGAGGACGCGCGGCCGTGGGCGAAAGCCATCCGCGACGAGGTGAGCGAGGGACACATGCCGCCGTGGCACGCCGATCCGAAGCACGGCAGGTTCCAGAACGATCGCAGTCTCTCGACGGCCGACCGCGAGACGCTCGTGAAGTGGGCGAATGGCGGCGCACCAAAAGGCGACGCGAAGGACATGCCGGAGTTGCCGAAGTTCACGGATGGCTGGTCCATCGGCACGCCCGACCTCGTGGTCTCGATGCCTCAACCGTACAAGGTGCCCGCCGACGGGTTCGTCGAGTACCAGGTACATCGAAATCCCCGTCGATCTGAAGGAAGACAGATGGATTCAGGCAATGGAGGTGCGTCCGGGCAATCGCGCGGTCGTGCACCACGTGATCGTCTATGCACGGCCGCCCCAGCCAGAACGGCGCCCGACGGGCTTCCGGATGGGGCGCGGGAATGGAACTACCGCGGGGCGCGAGCGGAGGATCCGAACGAAGCTGAAGAACCGCGAGCGAAGGGTGTCAGCCTGTTCCCGCGCCCGCAGCGGCTCGGTGCGACGATCGGTGGCTTCGCCCCCGGCAACGGGGTGATGGCCTTCGCGCCGGGCTCCGCGATGCTCCTGCGCGCGGGAACGACGATCGTCCTGCAGATGCATTACACCCCGAACGGCGAAGCGGCGACCGATCAGTCGAAAGTCGGTTTGTTCTTCGCCAAGGAACCGCCGAAAAACGAAATGCGCTTCGCCGCGCTGATGAACGGCAACTTCGTGATTCCCGCAGGATCGACGGGGCAGGAAGTCAAAGCCGAGATGACGACGACTCAGGACGTCACGCTCCGCAGCCTGCTTCCGCACACCCATCTTCGCGGCAAGAGCTGGGAGTACACGGCGGTGTATCCGGACGGCCGGTCCGAGACGATCCTCTCGGTGCCCCAGTACGATTTCAACTGGCAGACGGACTACGTGTTCGCGGAACCGATGAAGCTGCCGAAGGGGACGACCATTCGCGCAAGTGCGAAGTACGACAACTCGGCCGCCAACAAGTCGAACCCCGATCCGAAAGTGGACGTCAAGTGGGGCGACCAGACGTGGGAAGAGATGATGTTCACCGCATTCGTGTACTCGATTGACGGTGCGACGCCGGGAGCCGTCATCACGGCTCCCTCGAACGGCGGCGGCAACCGCTAACAGGACCATTTCACCGGTGCAGGGCCAGCGACTTCCCGCGATCCTTCTTGGTGGCATCGCGACGGCAGTCCTGGCCCTTCCTACCCTGCTCGCGCACGATCCGATCACCACGCGCGTCACCTGGAACCGGGAGATCTCGCGCATCGTGCAAGCGAGGTGCGTGTCCTGCCACTCGCCAGGCGGTCGGGCGCCCGATGTCACTCGCCGCTTACGAGGAAGCGCGCCCCTGGGCCAAGGCCATCAAGGAAGAAGTCCTCACCCGCCGGATGCCGAAGTGGCATGCCGCGCGCGGGTATGGCGATTTCAGCAACGATCCATCGCTGTCGCCATTCGAGATTGCGTTGATTGCAGCGTGGGCGGACGGTGGCGCGCCAAGGGGCACCGAATCGGATGCGAAGGAAGGTTCGGCCGCAACGGGAAACAACAAACGCGCTGGGCACATTCCCACTCGCGACAAGGACTCGCGAACGATCAGCGTACCCTGTGGAAATCAGTCGCTGCCTCCTGGCCTGCTGATCGGGGTTCGCCCGGAACTCGCTGCGCGCGCCTCGCTCGGCATCTCGGTCCTGCTGCCAGACGGACGTCGCGAGATCATCGGGTACATCCGGAATTTCGAGCCGGACTTCGCCACGACCTACTGGCTTCGTGTACCGCTCGATCTCCCGCCAGGCTCCCGGATACTCGCGGAGTTCGCAACGGCAGGCGACATCCCTGCCTGCTCGCTCGAGGTCACGATTCAGGGACCTCGATGACGAACGGAACCGTGACGACGCGTCCGTTCCTCTGAAACTGCACCCACAACTTGTAGCGCCCAGCCGAGGGAAGAACCGGATCGAACGCGACCTCCGGACCTGACGATTGCCCTTCAGGATGCCCGTGAATGGCAAACTTCAAATCCGAGTCCACGATGAGCAGGTGGCCTGGAGCTCCCAGGTACGGTTCGAGATCGACGACCGGCTTCCCCGTCGAAGCGTCGGTGACGACGAAACGCAGCGCCGACGGCCTCAGAGCGCGCAACGAATCGGCCTCCAGGCGCACGCGAACGCCGTCGGCAGTCTGCTCGCGATCGGTCAACGCCGGCAAAGCTCCCGCCAAACAATGGTCCTGTGTAGTGCGGAGTGACGATCGCGCGCTGCACCATCTGTGACGTGCCGCCCGCCGGCAGGAAGTCGCCGACCAGCATGTACTCGCCTTCGGGCAGCTCGTGATCGATCGAGAAGCTTCCGTCACGTGACTGCTCTGGATGCACGTGCGCGAAGTATTCGAGGTTCCTGCCGACGATGAACAGGTGAAGACGCTTCTCGTGCACGTCGAAGAAGCTGGTCACCGGCTCGTAGGTTTCAGGGTCGACAATCCGGATACCGAGACCGGCGATCCCCCGCCCTCCCGGGCCGGGCCTCGCCGTCAGGTCGAGACGATACTCGCCGATTTTCGGTGGCGGAATCGGCACGAGATCCATTCCGCAGAGGCTGCATTTCACGGCGGCGGACGCCCTGATGTCCGGATGCATCGGGCACCAGTGCGTATCGGGCCTGTCGGTCTCGCCCATGATCTCGAGCGTCAGGCTCTTCGACAACGCGAACCGTGACAGATCGTCCCGGCGCTCGATCGGCCGGACACCGTGTTTCGCAAGCCAATCGACAGCAGCCGCGGGATCCGCCGAGGCAAACGCGATGACGTGGATACCCCTGGATGGAATGACTTCGCGAACCTTGACCGCCTGGAACTCGAGCGGCTCGACGGTCAGGCCGTGCTCACTCGCCCACTTCACCGCCTGCTGAAAGGCGATCGCGGCCCCCGGCGGCGTCGTCCCGCCGTCACGATCGAACACGACGTATTCCTGGCCCGTGCGAACCGAGATGCCATGCCCCTGAAGAATCGTTCTGGTTCCATTCAGGCGGGCGGCTGCCTCACGGGAAGACAACGCCGGGTCACCAACCGCGACGTGCACATGATGGAAGCGCAGACGTGGTGGCGACGGCGGTGGTACCGGAGTTTGAAGCAACAGGGCGAGCATGCAGGCGCCAAGCGCCACAGGCATGGCTATAGAATACCTTTCTGATGTCCTTCAAGACGCTCGCTCATACAGTTCTCACTTCAGCTCTCGTGATCATCGTCGGCAGCTACGACGGTTCTCGCGCGCAAAACCACTGGCTCGATTCGTATCGCGACCCGGCATCACGTCTCGTCGGCGAAGCGCTTTCATCGGACTTTGCCTGGCAGCGGCTGGCGCTCCTCGGCGACACGTTCGGACCTCGGCTCAGCGGATCCGACAATCTCGCGGACGCCATCAAATGGGCTGCGGAGGAAATGAAGAAGGACGGACTCGAGAACGTGCGCACCGAACCGGTCAAGGTGCCCCACTGGGTGCGCGGCCAGGAGAGCGCCGAGATCGTGGTCCCCGCGCCGCCATCCGATGGTCATGCTCGGTCTCGGCAACAGCATCGGAACGCCCGCCGAGGGCGTCGAGGCGGAGATACTCGTCGTCCGCAACTTCCAGGAGCTCGACGCCGCCGGCGCGAAGGTTCGCGGAAAAATCGTCGTCTACAACGCGCCCTTCACGACCTACGGCGAGACCGTGCAGTACCGATCCGCGGGACCATCGCGCGCGGCTACGCTGGGCGCAGTCGCCGTCCTCGTCCGGTCAGTGGGCCCGAAGGGACTGCGGACGCCGCACACCGGCGCGCTCCGCTACGCCGACGGTCAGCCGCAGATCCCCGCCGCCGCGATCACGGTCGAAGATGCCGAGCGCCTGCAGCGGATGCAGGACCGCGGGACGCAGGTGCGCGTCAGGCTCAAAATGGAAGCGAAGTTCCTGCCTGACGCGGACTCCGCGAATGTCGTCGGCGAGATCCGCGGCCGTGAGAGGCCTGACGAGGTCGTGGTCATCGGCGGCCACTTCGATTCGTGGGACGTCGGTACGGGTTCGACCGACGACGGCGGTGGATGCATTGCCACGTGGGAAGCGCTGCGGCTGATGAAGAAACTGAATCTGCGGCCGCGCCGCACGGTCCGTGTGGTTCTCTGGACCAACGAGGAGAACGGCCTTCGCGGGGGGCAGGCGTACCTCGAGCGCTACCGTGAGCAGCTCGGAAATCACGTGCTGATGCTGGAGTCGGACGGCGGGGTCTTCAGGCCGACGGGGTTCGGCTTCAGCGGCTCAGAAGCGGCGCGGGCGAGGGTGAAGGACATCGCGACCCTGCTTCGCGGCATTCAGGCGGACAGAATCGGCGCGAACGGAGGCGGAGCGGACATCGGGCCGAGCGTGGAAGCTGGCCGGCTGCCGGCGATGTCGCTCGAGGTGGATGGGGATTACTTCCTCATTCATCACACGCCGGCGGACACCGTCGACAAGATCGATCCGATGGACATCGCGCGCGCCTCCGCGGCGATTGCCGTCATGAGCTACGTGGTCGCAGATATGCCGGAGCGGCTGCGATAGGTCACAGGCAGTTTCAACGAACGGTATAAACGAGGTAATCGGCTCGCGTTGCATCTTCAGGGGTCGGCGCGATCGTGTCGATATCCTGAACGGGCAGAACGCTGACGATCACGACGCGCTTGCCGGGCAGACGACGGCGAACGCGCTCGCCCACGCCGGCGCCGAAATCGCTGTGAAACGCGCCGTTGTAGTGGACGATGGGCCCGCGCGCGCTCTGGGCCGCGGCAGCAATGGACTCGGCCATCGTCTCGTCCTTTACGCACTGGGCAAAGTAATAGCGCTCGGTCGTCGCCGCGCGCTCCTCGGCCGACTGCTTCTCGCTGCCTGGCACCGGATGGCTGTTCATCGTGTCGGAGAACCGCTTGAAATAGTTGTCGAGCGGACACTGAAGGTCGCGGGCAACCTGCACGCGCTCGTCGGGCGACAAGGATTCAGCCGCCGCCAGCCCTGATTTCGCAACCGCGGACGCATGCCGGCGCGGAACGTTCGCCGCCAGCACGCTCCATCCGTGTGCCTTCGCAAAGTCGACCAGCGGCTTGTAGTCCGTCGCGTAGCGGGGCCACGGGCGCGACTGCGCGAGGAAGGCCTCTTCGGTGAGCTTGCCGCTCAGGTAATCATCCACCTGTGCCTGAACGTCGCGCTCGAACATCTCGAGCGACACCGTCGCGGTGACGCCCCGGCGCTGCAGACCCTGCAGGATCGCCGCTTCCAGTCTGTGGGTGTTGGGATCGTCGTGCTGTTCCCCGACGAGCACCACGTCGGCGCGCGCCAGGTCGGCCACCATCGCCTCGAAGTCGGTGAGACTCTTCTGGCGGCTGTCGAAGACCCGCTCAGGGACGTAAGACGTCACCTGAGCGGTCAGCAAGAGAATCAGCAGGAGCATCTGGAACGCGGAGCGCAGGCTCCGCGCTACTGCGCGGCCGTTCCGGGAGGTGTCGGCCGGTTCACTTCGAGATCGATGGTGATGGTGACTTCGTCACTGACCACCGGACCGGCCTCGACCATGCTGTTGTACTTCAGGCCGTACTCGAGCCGCTTGATCTTCGTCGTCGCCGACGCCCCCGTGGCGAGGCCGCCACGCTGGGTCTTGACGACCGGAGAGGGGCCGTCGACGTCGAGCGCCACTTCCTTCGTGGTCCCGCGGATCGTCAGGTCTCCGATCAGCTTGAACTTGCCATCGGCACCCGACTCGACGCGCTTCGACTTGAACGTGATGGTCGGGTGATTGGCGACGTCGAAGAAATCATCGCTGCGCAGATGCTTGTCGCGGCCATCGTTCTGCGTGTTGATCCCGTTCACGTCGATCGACACGTCGGTCTTGATCGAGCGGACGTCTTTGCCGTCGTACTCGATCGTGCCGCTGATTCGACCGAGCTGGCCGCGGACGGTCGAGACCATCAGATGCCTGACGCTGAAGTTCGCAGCCGAATGGTTCCCGTCGATGCGCCACTCGTTCGGTCCGAGCGGCGGCTGCTGCGGGCGCTGCTGTTGCTGCTGCCCTGGGGCTGGGCGGGCGGTTGGGTCTGCCCGGCCGGCGGAGCCTGGGCCAACCAGCAGCGGCCGACGCGGCCAGGGTGACGACGGACACAAACGCAAAGAAACGCTTCATTCGAAGATCCTCCGGATCGAAATTGACCTTTGGCTTAAGACGCGCACAACGGCGACAGCGGTTCAGGATATACCCGAAGACCCCTCCTCCGTATACCGCTCCTTCAGGTGCACCGGTTCGGTTTTTCTTCGCAGGCGCAGGTTGATCATCTCCACGAACACCGAGAAGCCCATCGCAAAGTAGATGTAGCCCTTGGGAACATGCTGATCGAAGCCCTCGGCCAGCAGCGACACCCCGATCAATAGCAGGAAGCTCAGGGCCAGCATCTTCACCGTCGGGTGGCGATGGACGAAATCGCTGATCGGTTCGGCCGAGAACATCATGATCCCGATCGCGATAATGACCGCGGCAACCATTACCCAGAGCTCGTCGACCATGCCGACGGCGGTGATGACCGAGTCGAGAGAGAACACGATATCGAGCAGCATGATCTGAACGATCACGCTGGTGAACGAAGAGGGCACCTTGCGCGAGGCATGCCCCTCGTCCCCTTCGAGCTTGTCGTGGATTTCGTAGGTGGCTTTGGCGAGCAGGAACAGGCCGCCGAAGATCAGAATCAGGTCACGGCCCGAGATCTCCTGGCCGACAACAGTGAACCACGGCTCGGTGAGCCTGATGATCCAGGCGAGGGAGAGCAGCAACAGGACCCGGGTCACCAGGGCGCCGAGCAATCCGAGTCGTCTGGCCCTGGGCTGCTGTTTGGCTGGCAGCTTTCCCGACAGAATGGAAATGAAGATGATGTTGTCGACGCCCAGCACGATCTCGAGGAACGTCAGCGTGCCGAGGGCGATCCAGATCTGCGGGTCAGTCAGCCAGTCCATTATCTGTCCTTCTGTACTATGCGAGTCACGTGCGACGTGCGTGACGTGCGGACGTGCGACGTGCGACGACGTGCCGACGTGCGACGTGCCGACGTGCGGACGTTCGACGTGCCTACATCTTCAGATCACAACCGGATTAGTGTATCGGCAAGGCTGACCTACCCGACGAAGCACACGACGACCACGCCGACCGCGTTGACATCAGGGAATTGAAATCGTGATCGTCGCCGCCTCACCGCACGTCGCACGTGAGCACGTCGCACGTCGAGCACGTCAGCACGTCGCACGTCGCACGTCGCACGTCGCACGCGTCTACACTCCATACACCTCGGCGTCCCAGGTCAGGCCCAATTCACTCGGCGGCGCCATGTAGCCGGCCAGTGCGGACGCGGCGACGACTGCCGGGCTGGCGAGATAGCCCTCGCCGCCCAGCCCCATGCGGTTCTGCCAGTTGCGATTGAACGACGTGATGGCGCGCTGCCCCGCTGTGAGCGCGTCGGGGCCCTGTCCGAAACAGGGGCCGCACCACGATTCCCGGATCTGGCCGCCCGCCGATCGGAAGACTTCGGCGATCGATTCGCCGCCGAGGCGGGGATCAGGCTGCTCGATCTGACTCTTGACGCCGCCGGATCCAGGGAAGATCGCAAACTCGCGCGTGACCGTCTTCATGCCCTTCGAGCGCGCGCCGACCAGCACGAGCGCCGCCTGCAGCAGGTCGTCGTAGCTGCCGTTGGTGCACGAGCCGATCATTGCCTTGTCGAACGTCACGCGCTCGCGCGCGACTTCCTCGGCCGGAAACGCGTTACCCGGACTGAACGGCTTGGCGATCATCGGCCTGACGCTGGAGAGATCGATGCTCTCGTCAATCGCGTACACCGCCTGACCGCCGGGCGCGATCGGCGGGTACGGCAGCTCGTTGACGCCCTTCCGCCGATACCAGTCGTACGTGATGTCGTCGGGCGCGAAGATGCCGTTCAACGCCTCCGCCTCGGCCATCATGTTGGCGATGGTATTGCGATAGGCGATCGGCAGTTGCTTGTCCGCATCGACGAGCTCGACCGACATGCCCTGCGACTGCTTCGCGCCCCACTGTCGCAGCAGTTCGAGGACGATGTCCTTGCCGCTGACCCACGCCTGCAGGCGTCCCTTGAACGTGACGCGCCGCGCTTTCGCCAGCGTGAAGTAGATATAGCCGGTGGCCCATCCGAACCCGAGCGTCGTGGACCCGACGCCGATCCCGACCGCACCGTACGCGCCGTACGCACGGCTGTGAGAGTCGGCCCCCGGAATGAACTGCCCGGGCATCACCAGGCCCTGTTCCGGGAAATAGAAGTGAAAGATGCCGTCGCCGGGGGTGGCGTAGTACGGCCTGCGGATGTCGTGAATCCTGGCGAACTCGCGGCCGATGCTGGTTTGCTTGTCGTCCGCTTCGACCCCCGTGAACACGAAGTGGTCGTTGGCGATAGCCGCCTGCCGCGGATCGATGACGTTGCCGCCCGTGATCTGATTGAACGTGTGGATCGAGAACGGCGCCGTCCCGTCCGAGGCGGGAAGCAGGTCGGCGTACACCCGGAGCGTCATGCCCGGCTTCAGATCGCGCGCCTTGAGCTCCTTGTCGACCCGGTGTGCCCAGATGATCTGCTCCGTCGTGGTCATGCCTTCGACAGCCGCGCGGTCCGGCCAGTCGATCGACGGCCTCGTGAGCACGGATTTTCTGAACTCGCGCCGCCCGACCTCGAAGATCCCGCCGCTCCGGCGGATCTCTTCTTCCTTCGGAGACAGCGGGACCGGATCATAGCTCTTGCCCTGTGTCTCGTTGGTCAGCCGCCGCGTCACCGGATCGAAGCTGAACTCGTCGTCATCTCGCGCATCGGCAACCGCCTCGGGGCTCTGCACCACGTGCAATCCGAGGTTGAAGCTGTTGCGGCGAAAGATGTCGCCCATGTTGTGGCCGCATACCACGACCATCTGGAGGCCGGCTTCCTCGGCGACGCCCTTGAGCCCTGCCGGACTCATCTCGCGCGATGACCCGATCGCAAAACGATCGCCGGCAATCACGAAGTTCTGTCCGCTGTGCACGCGCGCCCGGAAGTCAGGCATCAGATACCGGAACGAGCCGGCTTTCCAGCGCTCGTCGAGCGTGTCCAGGCTTTCCGATACGCAGTCCGCCGCGGGCGTGATCTGATCGGTGTCGATCGCGTCGCGCTTCTTGGCGAACTTCGTGCCGGGAAGGCTCATCGGATCCCAGAAGATGAGCGCTCGGCCGCGAATGAGGCCCGTGTCCGCCGATTCCACGCCCGGCTGATCGCCCTCCGCCGGCAGCGACTTCGTGGTCACGCCGGGCTTGAGACGGGCCGGCTCGATCGTCTGCATACGACCTTTAATCCTAACCCAGACGCGACGGTTCTCTTCCTCGCCGGTTGGATCGGCAGGCACCGAGTCGTGCCTGAAGCCATCGCATTCGCGTTACCGGGATGCGTGGATAGCGCGGAAAGCGCAAATCCACTGCAGCGAGCCGGCAAAGATAGAACGTCGATCCGCGGCTGCTCGTGACGATCTGAACGTGTGCACATCGGGCACACAGGCCGGCGTCGGCTTGCCCGGGACCGCGGCGATCGTTCATCATGCTGACATGTTCACGTCGGAAGCGGTGACGCGCGGGGTGCGCGTCAGAGTGGAATCGCAGTACTCACCGGAGCGATCACAACCCACCAGCAACCAGTGGTTCTTCCTGTATTCAGTCACGATCTCGAATGAAGGCACGGATACCGTCCAGCTCCTGACGCGACATTGGACCATCACCGATGGATCCGGCCAGGTGCAGGAGGTACGCGGCCCGGGGGTCGTGGGCAAACAACCAGTCCTCAAACCTGGCGAGAAGTTCGACTACACATCAGGTTGCCACCTGCCGACGGCGTTCGGCTTGATGGAAGGTACTTATCAGATGGTGACCTCCGATGGCGAAGAGTTCGACGTCCGGATCGCACCGTTCACGTTGAGCGAACCCTACACCGTTCACTGATCAGCATCCAAACGCGATATTTTTCGGAGGAAAGTGCGCCCAAAGTCTGCCCTCAGGGCCACTCCCCTCTCGGGAGCCCTGTCGCTCAGTTGCAAAGTCTGTGAGGATGGAATCGCGTGGTGGGATCAGCGCGTGCCTGATCGCGCGATCAAGGGGTGGGAATAAAGGCCTGGTCTCGTCCTACGCGAAGACGCAGTCGACCGCCAGCGCGGCCTCGAGCGCGCGCAGGTAGTCGCGGCGCGGAATCTCGATCGCGCCGAACTGTCTCAGATGATCGGTCGCCCACTGAGTGTCGAGCAACCGGTATCCTCTCGTCCTCAGGCGATCGACCAGGGCAACCAGCGCGATCTTCGATGTGTTGGCCTCGCGATGGAACATCGATTCGCCGAAGAACGCTCCGCCGAGGGCGACACCGTAGAGGCCGGCCACCTGACGTGAATCCCGCCAGACCTCCACCGAGTGCGCGTACCCCAGGCTGTGCAGCTCGAGATAGCTGTCGATAATCTCGTTGTTGATCCAGGTACCCGGGTCGAGGGGATCCCGCTCGACTTCAGCGCACGCGCGGATCACCCCTTCGAAGTCCTGGTTGATCTCAATCGCGAACGAACCTCGCTTCCAGAGTCGCTCCAACCGATGCGGGAGATGAAAGTCGTCGAGAGGAATGATGCCGCGCGGGTCGGGAGAAAACCAGCGTATCTCGCCCCCGTCGACGGCCATTGGAAACCAGCCGCTGGAATAAGCTGACACAAGCAGATCGCTCGAGATCGACACGGTTCTCAACGCAGCGTTTCGAGTATATGCCACGCTGGCGCCACGCGCGGGCGATCCACAGCAGGCGGCCGACGAACTCGGGAGAGCGCTTGGGCTGGATTGATCCTCAGAGGACGCTCGCGGCGTGGGACTCGTGACGCGTCACCCCTCTCGGGAGGGTGTCAGCGCAAGATCAATAGCGAGCAGCGCCCCGAATCGAGAAGCGCTCGAGCCAGCTCCAAAGGTGCCTCGTCCGAAGTCGGGGCATGAAGTATCGCGAGATCTATGTCGTGAGACTCGGTATAGCGTACGAGCTCGTCGGCGGCTGGCCCCATCCGAATGGCGATCTGGACGCCGAGCCGATCCTGATCTTCGGGAGAGATATAAGGTGTCAGACGCTCGCGCGCCTCTGTTTCCATCGCCTGGTGGACTTCCGGCATGCGATCTGGACTCATTTCGGCTGTCCATCCTGCTGAGAGGGGATCCTGCACCGTATAAAGAATGTGCAGGCGCGCCCCGAACGTTTCGCCCAACCTCCGGGCAAACGCAACCGTGCGATCGAACGCTTCGTCTGCACCGCCATGCAACAGAACCTCACGCATCAGCCCGTTCCCTCCAGACATCCATCGCTTGCATCAATGCGGCCAACCCACGCCGTTAGCTGAACATTCGTCCGAACGCGATCTCATGACATCATTGGCCCGGAGGAGAGTGCCGCTGATGCCGAAACTGACCGTTGAAGGGTTTCCGCCCGTGGATGTGGAGTTGAACAAACGACTGGTCCTGGCGATCGAGCAGGACGCCAAGGTCGACGTGCTGCACGCGTGCGGCGGCAACGCACGCTGCACGACCTGCCGCGTCGAGTTCATCCAGGGCGAGCCCGAGCGGATGACGGTCGCCGAGCAGCAGGTACTTCAGGCCAAGGGCGCAACTGGCGTGCGGCTCTCGTGTCAGATCACGTGCGATCACGATATGACCGTTCGCGCCATCTCGCGTCTCACCGGAAGCGGACGCCCCGATCCCGGCTCGACGCCGGAGCCAACGATCATGCCGCCACCGGAGTGGATTCCCAGGTAGGTCAGCTGGTTACGTAGCGCTCGCGAATACGTGGAATCAGGTACTCGCTGAACGCATTGTCGAAGTCGTAGCGAGGTGCGAACCCCCAGTCCGCACGCGCCGCCGCATCGTCGACATCGGCGGGCCATGAATCCACGATCCCCTGGCGTTTCTTGTCGGTATCCCAGCTGATCTGCGCCGACGGAAAGGCCTTCATGACCACCTTCTTGATCTCCTCTGCCGACGGGTTGAAGGCGGCGACGTTGTAGGCCGATCGGGTGAGTCGTTCTTTCGGCGCGTGCGCGAGTTGCATCAGCGCCTCCACGCCGTCCGGCATGGCCATGAACGGAATCCGGGTGTCCGGCCGCACGAAGCACGAGTAGGGCTCGCCTTTCGCGGCGGCGTGAATCATTTCCGGCGCGTAGTCCGACGTGCCGCCCGAAGGCACCGTCTGCGCCGAGATCAGCCCCGGGAAGCGGACACACCGGAAGTCCACCTTCCCACTCAGCCGTTCGGCCGCGAGCTGTTTGTAGTAGCGAGCGTAGTACGTCCCGAGGTGCTCGCAGTACAACTTGTTGCATCCGTACATCGTGGTTGGATGCGTCCACTCGTCTTCCTTGACCTTCCCTGCCCGCGCCTTGGTCTCGAGATCCGGCAAGCCGTAGGCGGCGATCGACGACGGATACAGAAAGAGCACCGGCCGTCCGTGCGACTCGGCTTCCTGCTGCGCGAACTCGAGCAGGTTGAGCGTGCCTTCGACATTCACCTGGTGCGCCGCGACCGGCGTGAACTCGGATCGTGTCGACAGCAGCGCCGCGAGATGAAAGATCAGTTCGACCTGAAACTCCGCAAGGACCCGATCGAGCAGATTGCGATCGAGGATCGATCCGGTGATCTCCCGATCGACGCGCGCGGCGACGGATGGATCGAGGCGGGCCAGATCGAGCGTGACGATCGCACGGTTCGGGTTGACGAGACGCTCGATGAGACCATGTCCGATCTCGCCGCCAGCGCCGGTAATCAGCACGACAGGTTTACGCACGGCGACGAATTATACTTGACGCCATGATCCTCTGGCTGATGACGCTCATCGTCAGCGCGCTCGTGCCGCAGCCGCCGCCGTTCGATTTCGAGCGGACGATGCGCGTGGATTACCACCACACGGGTGGACCGAAGTCAGGCGAGATCGTCGCGCTCGATCGCGTCGTCAACGACGGCGCGTGGCCGGGAAGCCGGACCCAGCTGGTCGATGCGACGAATCTTGGCAGGTATCACTTCGAGGTGCGTGACGGGCGGTCGGGCGCCGTGATCTATTCCCGGGGCTTCGCCTCGGTGTTCGGCGAGTGGGAGACCACGCCTGACGCCAAGACCGCGCACCGGACGTTTCACGAATCGCTTCGCTTTCCCTGGCCGTCCCAGCCGGTCGCGGTCGTGCTGAAGAAGCGTCAGGCCGACAACAGCTTCAGCGAGATCTGGACCACCACCATCGATCCGGCTTCACGATTCGTCAACGCGGCGCACCCGTCGAGGACGGATGCGGCCGTCTGGACGGTCTTCGAGAATGGGCCGCCGGCGACGAAGGTCGATCTCGTGGTGATCGGCGAGGGCTACACTCGCGAGCAGCGAGCGAAGTTCCACGCTGACGTCGCGCGCCTGATCGAGGCGCTCTTCGCCGAGGAGCCATTCAAGAGCCGCCGCAAGGATTTCAACGTCAGGGCGATCGATCTGCCGTCGGCCGAGAGTGGCGTGAACCGGCCGAATGCCGGCGTCTTCCGCCGCACTCCGGTTTCCGCTGAATACAACATCTTCGATTCGGAACGATACGTGCTCACGCTCGACAACAGAGCGCTTCGCGACGTCGCGGCGATGGCGCCATACGAGTTCGTCGAGATCCTGGTCAACGAGCAGACCTACGGCGGCGGCGGAATCTTCAACGATCACGCGACGTCGTCGGTCGACAGCGAATTCTCGGACTACGTGTTCGTGCACGAGTTCGGCCATCACTTCGCAGCTCTCGCCGACGAGTACTACACGTCAGACGTCGCCTACGAGACGGGCGCTGCGCCGAAGATCGAACCCTGGGAGCCGAATGTCACCGCTCTGCTCGATCCGGCAAGCCTGAAGTGGCGCGACCTCGTACCGCCGGGCACGCCGCTGCCGACACCATGGGAGAAGGAGGCGTTCGAACGCCACAGCCGATCGATTCAGGAACGCCGGCGCGAAATCCGGAAACGCAATGCGCCGGAAGCCGAAATGAACGCCCTCTTCCGTGAGCAGCAGGCTTATGAAACGAAGTTGCTGGGCGGGATGAAGTTCTCGCGGGTGATCGGCGCGTTCGAGGGCGCCAACTACGAAGCGCGCGGGCTCTACCGGCCGGAGGCTGACTGCATCATGTTCACGCGCAATCGCGTGGGGTTCTGCCGTGTCTGCCAGCGTGGAATCAGCCGAATTATTGATTTGTATTCGCGATAGGGGTCGGGCTGAAGCCGGCGTTCTCGAGGTCCGGCTGAAGCCGGACGCTACATTCCCGAACGGGCCACCTGAATCAGATCAGGCAGGATCGTCACCAGTGACGCCACGACGGCCAGGGCCGTGGCGACGAGGCAACCGATAGCGTAGAGAAAGTGATCCATCCGCTCCCGCTTGAGCGGATCGAGAAATATCGCCGCGAGATATCCGCCGACGAAGCCGCCCGCGTGTGCGTAGTTGTCGACGCCGGGCATGATCAGGCCGAAGATGAAGAGCACGACGGCGTATTGCCACGCTTGCGCGCCGACCATGCTGCTGCCACCTCGACGCCCGTAATAGACCAGCGAGCCAAGGAGCCCGAAGATCGGAGCTGAGGCTCCCAGCGTGAGTCTGCCCCCCTGCAGGAACCAGATCGGCACCCACCAGAGGTAGTAGCCCGCAAGGCTGCTCAAGAGAAATCCGACGACGCTCGCGGCGGTGTAGATGATGACCATGCGACCGGCGCCGTAAATCTCCGCAGTTGCGGGACCCAGCTGCCGGACCCACATCATGTTGAAGAAGATGTGGAGAGCACCGCCGTGCAACCAGCCGGCGCTCAGGACAGTCCACCACATGCCTTCAAAGAACAGGGGAACAGCACCGCTGGCGCCGAAGGCCAGGCAGACGCGCGGGTCGGGCGCCAGGATCCCGCCGAGGCTCGCGCTCGGCATGATGTTTCCCCCGAGCACGACGGTCGTCGCCAGCGTGGCGAAATAGAGGATGACCGATCCATAGACGACGAGCGTGACGAAACCCAGGTCGTTGCCGAGCCGTCGCAGCATCGGCCCATAGCCCCAGAGGCCAGGATTGCGGCGTCCGCACGAATAGCAGGTCTCGTCGTTGACCCCGACGAGCGATCCGCACGAGGCACAGACCACGGAGCCGGTCTTCTGGCGCTGGAACATCATCGAAGCATATAACATCGATCAGCTTCGCATGCGTGTCTTGGTCACCGGCGGCACGGGGTATCTCGGTCGGGCGATCGTGCTCGCGCTCGCGCGTCACGGCCACGAGCCGATCGTGTTGTCGCGCCACGCGCGCGCGAGCGGCTTGCCGGGCATGCTCGTCGACGGCGACGTGCGTGACAAGCGTGCGATCGCGGGTGCTGCCGAAACAGCCGATGCGATCTGCCACACCGCTGCCCTCGTCAGCGTCTGGAGGCCGAGGTCCAGCGAGTTCGACGAAGTGAACGTCGGCGGACTCCGGACGGTGATCGACGTCTGCGCCGAGCGGCGCATCCCTCGCCTCGTCTACACGTCGTCATTCCTCGCGCTTCCGCCGGCAGACGCGTCGACCGCGCTCGCCGCGAACGACTACCAGAGAACGAAGGCTGCCGCGCGCGCAGTGGCTGCGGATGCCGCACGCCGCGGCCTGCCGATCGTCACGCTCTTTCCTGGCGTCATCTACGGGCCCGGCCTCGCCACCGAGGGCAACCTGGTGGGCAGGCTGATCAGCGACCATCGCGCACGACGTCTCCCTGGCCTGATCGGAGCCGACAAGCCATGGTCGTATGCGTACGTCGACGACGTCGCCAATGCTCATGTCGCGGCGTTGGAACGCGGCCGGTCGGGCGCGGAGTACAGGCTGGGCGGTATCAATGCCGCGCAGATGCGTGTCTTCGAAATCCTGCGCGATCTGATCGGCACACCGCTCCCGCGGCGCATTCCGTACGGTGTGGCAACACTGATTGCAGTCGCTGAGGAAATGCGTGCCGCGATCTTCAAACGGCCGCCCCTGCTCACTCGCGGGATTGTCGAGATCTTCCGCCACGACTGGTCGCTGGACAGCGCCGACAGCGTGCGCGATCTCGGTTATCGCGTGACGCCGCTCGAGGAGGGAGTGAAGACCATCGTGGCGCCCTGACGAGCTGGGGTGGTTACAATCTTGCACCCGCAGCGGGCAACTCCCTTCGCGACTCACGGGTGATCCATGACTGCCCGCTATCCGGTCAGAGCGTGTCCATTCTGCGGCATCGTCACAGACGTGCCGCACGAGACCCAGGAAGGGTGCATCGAGGCTTTACAGGCCGAAATCGCCCGCATGCGCGGCATCCTTCAGTACGTCAAGGGTCCCGGCCTCGTGGGACCAGCCGACGAGGACCGATCTGGCGTAGGCCTTCCGCAAAATCCCCGACTGTAATAGAACAGTACGCGCGGGCCGGTTAATACCTAACCGGCCCGCCCAAACCTCGTCTAACCAATCGGATGCCGCAAACGGACGCCGCCGCCGTCGCGCTGGCCCGCGACGGAGATAGCGAAGCCTTCCGGGCGCTTGTGGAGCGTCATGGCCGGGCTGTCTATCGGGTGGCACACCGGATGACCGGCAACGCCCACGACGCCGAGGATGTCGTCCAGGAGACGTTCCTGCGCGCGTACAAACAGCTGCAGCGATTCGAGTCACGGGCGAACTTCGGAACTTGGCTGCACCGCATCGCGGTCAACTGCTCGATCGACCTCATTCGCGCACGGCCTCATCGGGAAACGGGGCACGACTCGGCGGACCTCGAACAGATAGGTGCAGGGTCGGTGATACAGGAATCAGGACAACAGACGCCGGAGCGACTGATGTTGAGCACCGAAGTGAACGAACGCGTGACCGCGGCGATGGGAGGCCTGAGCCGGATGGAGCGCGCCGCCTTCGTGCTGCGGCACTTCGAGGGGCAGTCCATCGACGACATCAGCCGCACGCTCGGACTCAAGACGAACGCGACCAAGCACAGCATCTTCCGCGCGGTTCGGAAGATGCGCGCCGCACTCGAGCCGTTCATTGCCGCGGGCGATCGCGGCGCTGGCGACGAGGAAGCCGCGGCGACACGTGGCTCATTCTGACCGCGAAGCACAGGCGACCATGCAGACGCACTTGACGGAAGACGATCTCGTTCTTCACTACTACGGCGAAATGTCCGGCGCGGACGAAGCGCGGGCGACGACGCACCTGGGTGAATGCACGGGGTGTCACGAGAGCTACAGGCGGTTGCAGCGAGTGCTGGCCACCGTCGACGAAACGGCGTTCGCCGTGCCCGAGCTTCCCGCGAACTTCGAGCGGACGGTCTGGGCGCGGCTCGAGCCGAACCTGCGCAGGGAGCGCAGCTGGCTGAATTGGTTCGTGTTCTCGCCGGCTCGTGTCGCGTGGGCCGCCGCGGTCCTCGTTCTGGTGTCGGGTGCGTTCTTCGCCGGGCGACTTTTCCCGCAACGTGCGGCCGACCCTCCGGCAATTGCCTCCGCATCATCGGCGCAGATCCGCGATCGGATCCTGCTGATCGACCTGAGCGATCACCTCGATCGTTCGCAGATGGTGCTGCTCGAGCTGGTGAACGGCGAGACCGACAGCGTCAGCTTCCTCGGCGAGCGCGATCGCGCCGAGCAGCTGCTGGCCGCGAATCGTCTCTATCGGCAGACCGCCTCTTCGTCCGGCGACGCGAACATCGCGCAAGTGCTCGACGATCTGGAATTGCTGCTCGTCGACCTCGCCGCGTCGCCTGAGAAGGTCTCTGCCAGCGATTTGACCGAAATCCGCAAGCGCATCGAATCAAAGGGGCTGCTGTTCAAGGTTCGCCTTCTGTCGTCCGAGGTTCGCGAGCGCGAGAAAACAACGTATGAAGCCCGGTCTGGACAACGCTCGTCGTTGTAGCCGCATGACGCAGACCACTGGATTCGACTTTACGAGGACCATATCGATGTTCATGAAAACTGCTGTCACGTTCGTTCTGGCAGTCGCTGTTGCTGCGCCCGCTCTAGCGCAGCCACTACCGCCACTGGCGCCCGGCCTGCCGCCGCCTCTTCCCCCGTTAGCCGCGCAGCCGCCGCTTCCGCCGACTCCCGTACTGCCGGCTGTGCCCCCTTCGACCGTCCAGCAACCTCCGGTACCTATGGCCCCCATGGCCCGATGACGCCTCCGACACCAATCGCACCGCACGCACCACTCCCGCCGGTGCCGGCCCATGCACCCATGGCACCCATGGCACCCATGGCACCATGGAACCCATGGCACTCATGGACCTGATTTCCACATGGCCCCAATGGCGTTTTCGCCGCTGTCGTTTCATTGGAGCGATCAGGACCGGGAAGCCGAGCGCCAGGACCGGGAAGCGGAACGCAAGGAGCGTGAGCGCGAACGCGAGGCCAATCTCTACGAGCAGGCCACGGACCAGATCTACGAGGGGCGCTACGAGAAGGCGATTCCGGCGCTGTCACGGCTCATCGACCTGAAGGGACCACGGACGGATGCGGCGCTCTATTGGAAGGCGTACGCCCAGAACCGGCTGGGCCAGCGCGCCGAGTCGCTTGCGACGATCGCCGAGCTGAACAAGTCGTATCCGAACAGCCGCTACGTCAGGTCGGCCAAGGCACTGGAAGTCGAAGTGCGCGGTGCCACGGGCCAGAACGTCACGCCGGACTCCCAGGCGGATGAAGACATCAAGATCATGGCGATCCAGTCGCTGCAGCACCGTGAGCCGGAACAAGCGGTCCCGCTGCTCGAAAAAGTCCTCGAAGGGACCTCGTCGCCGCGCGTGAAGGCCAACGCGCTTTACGTGCTCGCGCTGAGCAACTCGCCACGCGCGCGGGAAATCATGAAGAACATCGCGCGCGGCAATTCGAACCCGGATCTGCAGATGCGCGCGATTCAATACCTCGGCGTCCACGGCGGTCAGGAAAGCCGTGCCGCGCTGGCCGAGGTCTATGCGGCCACGACCGACGTCGACATCAAGAAGCGCATCCTCCGTTCGTTCATGACGTCCGGTGACAAGGCCCGTCTGCTCACCGCGGCGCAGACCGAGCAGAATCCCGAGCTCCGCAGCGAGGCCGTGCGGCAGCTCGGCGCAATGGGCGCGCAGGAAGAAGTCTGGCAGCTCTATCAGAAAGAAACGTCACCGGACGTGAAGCGGCGAATCATCGAAGCGATGTTCGTCAGCGGCAACGCGACGCGCCTGATCGAGCTGGCCAAGTCCGAGCGCGATCCGCAGCTGCGCCGGACCGCGATCCGCAATCTCGGCGTGATGGGCAGCAAGCGCACGGGTGAGGCGCTCGTCGAGCTCTACGCGACGGAGAAGGACGCGGACATTCGCCGGATCGTCGTCGAAGGCCTGTTCGTGCAGGGAAACGCCGCGGCGCTCGTGGCCATCGCCCGAAAGGAACAGGACATGGCGATGAAGCGCGCGATCGTCGAGCGCCTCTCGCACATGCAGGACAAGGTTGCGGTCGACTACATGAATGAAATCCTGAACATCAAGTAGGAGTCGAACATGCCGAGGACAATCGCGGTCAGCCTGCTCTCGCTCGGCGCTGTTGCCCTGCTCGCTCAGCCGGCATCTGCGCAGCCGCGGATTTCGAACGGCCAGATGGCGTCACGCCAGGCCGGCGCCAATTTCGGCGAGACGTTCAAGTCTGTCGTGGGTGCGCAGGTGGACGCCGGCTGGATCGGCTATGCCGTACCCGTCGTGGCCGGCGAGCGCAACATGTGCTGTTCGAATTCGGGCGGCACGTGGGTGAGCGGCAGCGTCATCATGTCGGACGGCGCCTGCTGCACGTCGTGCCGGCTCGAGCCGTCGAGCCAGCGATCCGGCGGGTCGACGCAGACTCCGTCGGCGTCTGCGGCAGGTCCCGTCAAACTTGAAGCCTCTTCCCGCATCTCCGTCCTCTTCCGCGTCGTCAACCGCACAGTCGAACGGATCCGTGTGTTCTCTGAAGACTGCGAGCTCGATGCTGGTGGCCGCACGGTGGCCTGGATCGAGAACGTCCGCCCAACCGACAGCATCGCGCTCCTCGAGTCGCTCGCGATCCCCGCGGCCGATCGCCGGGACAACGTCAGCGATGGCGCGATCTCGGCGATCGCGCTTCACGGCGATCCGGCTGCCGACGCTGCGCTCGATCGGCTCGTGGCGGTCAATCAGCCGGAAAGCGTCAGGCGCAAGGTTCCGTTCTGGCTGGGCAATGCGCGCGGCGCGCACGGTCTGGACGTGCTGCGCCGCCTGCTGCGCGACGATCCCAGTGCGGAGGTCCGGAAGCGCGCCGTGTTCGGCGTCTCCCAGAGCAGTGAGCCTGGAGCGTTCGACACGCTCGCGTCGCTCGCAAGAACGGGCGCCACTCCTGCCCTGCGATCGGAAGCGGTGTTCTGGATCGCCCAGAGCAACAACGACAAGGCCCCGGCGATCATTCTGGAGGCGCTGGAGAAGGATGCCGCTCCAGAGGTCCGCAAGAAGGCCGTATTCGCGTTGAGCCAGCTCAAACAGAACGCCGGCGTCGATGCCCTGATTCGAGTAGCGCGCAACAACAGCGACCCGTCGATGCGAGGCGAGGCCATCTTCTGGCTCGGTCAGAAAGCCGGCAGCAAGGCGGCCTCGGAGATCACCGATCGCATCGATCAGGATCCCGACACGGAAGTGAAGAAGAAGGCAGTGTTCGCGCTGAGCCAGCTTCCGAAGGACGAGGGCGTCCCGCGGCTAATCCAGGTAGCCCGCACGAACCCCAACCCCGCCGTGAAGAAGCAGGCGATGTTCTGGCTGGGTCAGTCGAAGGACCCGCGCGCCATCGACTTCTTTGCGGAAATTCTGAAGTAGGATGCGAATCGGAATCGGAATCGGAATCGGAAATCGGAAATCGTGAGATCGGAGATCGGAGATCGGAGATCGGACATCGGCGTTCCGCAATCGGCAATCGCAATTTCCGATGTCCGATTTCCGATGTCCGATGTCCGATTGTCCGATTCGCTTAGTGCACCCCCCGGCTCGTCTGGAGCGCTGACGGATCCGCGCCAAGCCGCCGGATGGCGGTTTCCCACATCACTGCAGGGTCGACGTCGAACACGAGGTCCAGATCGACGTCGGCCATGAGCCACGCGGATTGTGCGAGCTCTTCGTCGAGCTGACCTGGCCCCCAACCCGCGTACCCGGCGAGCACACGCGCCCGTGGTATCGGCCTCGTCGTGAGGACCTGCCGCAGCAGCATGGGCGAGGTGGAGAGATAGATACCTTCCAGGATCATCCGATGGTCGTCGCCGTCGGGTCTCTCCGGCGAGCAGAATCCAGCCACGCTCGGGTTCAACCGGTCCGCCAATGCACAACGGCAGGGCGTTGCCGCCCATGACCGGCGGCTCGAGCCTGACCATGTCGCTCGCCGGCATGTCCGTCGGACGGTTCAGCACGAGGCCGAACGCGCCGTCCGGCACGAAGTCGCAGAGGAGCACGACCGTTCGAGCGAAGTTCGGATCCTGCAGCTGCGGCATCGACAGCAGCAATGTGGGGCGAAATTCCTCGGTCATGTCGAACTCCTCCGGCGGCGGGGCGTGCGTTCCAGCTCACCGGCCACCTTCTTCAGATCATCCACGAATTTCGACATCTCGAGCCGACGTTGGTCGTCGTCTGGAGCCCGAAGAATGGATGATGGGTGAACGGTGGCGATGACCCGCGGGGCCAGCGACGAGGTCACGAACTCGCCGCGCTGCTTCGAGACCTTGAACGATCGTCCAATCAGCGCCTGTGCCGCCGTCGCGCCGAGACATACGAGCACCCGGGGCCGCACGAGTGCGACCTCGGTCTCGAGCCACGGTCGGCACGCGGCAATTTCCGTAGCGTTCGGCTTCGCGTGAATGCGGCGCTTCCCGCGAGGTTCCCACTTGAAGTGTTTGACGACGTTCGTCAGGTAGACAGCGTGACGCGGGATCCCGGCGTCATCGAGCGCACGCTCGAGCAGCTTCCCCGCAGGGCCGACGAAAGGACGGCCCTCGACGTCTTCCGCATCCCCCGGCTGTTCGCCGACCATCATCACCTCTGCGTCGGGCGGGCCTTCACCGAACACTGTGCCCGTTCCTCGCTTGTAGAGATCGCAGGCCTTACACTCTGACGCCGCGTCGGCAGCGCTCACGATCGATGGCCTGTCGGGGATGAGCTCGTGAACCGGCTGACCTGGTGCGGCCGTCTTGCGCGTCACCTTCACCGATCGTGACTTAGCCGCCATGATCGCGATCCCCTTCCAGCTTGCCGATCGCCCACTCCACGTGGTGCTGCACGAGCGGATCCTGAGCCGTCAACTCATTGCAGGCGCGAAGCGATGCAGCTGCCTCTCCATCTCTGCTATTACCGATCGCCACCGCGAGATTCCGCCGCAACCGCTTGACGCCCGCCCGCTTCATCGCGCTGCCCTTCAGCAACGTTCGCAACTCTGCATCCGTCTTGCGCCAGAGATCGAGCAAGCTGACACTGTCGAGCCCGGCACGCGGCAGCCACGCTCGATCCTCGGATGTCGCTGTCCCCGGAGTCAGGTTCCACGGGCACACTTCCTGGCAGATGTCGCAGCCGTAGGCGTGCTCGCCGATACTCGTCCGCAAGTCCTCCGGAATGGATTCCTTGAGCTCGATCGTGAGATATGAGAGGCAGCGATTGGAATCGAGCACGTAAGGTTCGACCAGCGCGCCCGTGGGGCAGGCGTCGAGGCACAGCGTGCACGTTCCGCACCGGTCCAGCGCCGGCGCATCCGGTGTCAGCGGCAGATTCGAGATGATCTCGGACAGGAACAGCCATGATCCGAGGTCCGGATTGATCACGCACGTGTTCTTCGCGATCCAGCCCAGGCCGGCATGATGCGCATAGACGCGCTCCTGCACCGGTCCCGTGTCGACATACGCGCGGCCCTTCGAAGCCTGGGCCCGCTTCCACCGCGAGCCATTGCATCAGCCGGTTCATGCGTTCGGAGATGACGTCGTGATAGTCATCGCCCCAGGCATAGCGCGCGATCCCGGCCTGGCGCGGATCCGCGTTTTCAGTCGAGTACGGACGCGACACGTTGTAAACCGTTCCGAGCACGATGACCGACCGCGCGGAGGGTAACACCTGCCGGACGTCAGTCCGACGCTCAGCTGACCGATGCATGTACTGCATCTCACCGGCGTATCCCCTCTTCAGCCATGTCGAGAGATATTCGAGCTCGGGCAGCTCGGAGGCGGGCGCGATCCCGCTCAGATCGAAGCCCTCGGCCGTCGCTCGACACTTGACTGTTTCGGCCGTCACCACGCGCAGCTCGTCTGTCGTTTTCATCCCTTCTCGATCAATTATAGGCACCGCCAGATCCGCCTGCGCCCTCGGGTTGCGCAATGTTCTCTGCCGCACTCACAGTGACTCTCCTCGCGCTGGGTCTCATCCAGGATGCCGCGGCCTGCGAACGAGGCTCGTCTGCTCGGGCAGAAGTACGACGCCATTCTGGAGAGGTACGCGAGCGGGGTGTACCGGCCCGCCGCGGCCGAACTCAAGAACTGGCCGCTGAGCGACATCGACCGCGTGTTCGACGGCGTTCGCGCCGACCGGCGATGGACGCCCAGGCTGACACGAGCCGCTGCACTCATCCATACCGAAATCGGAGTCGAATTCCTTCGAGCGGATCGAGGCTCGCCGGAGGGACTCTGGCACTTCGGCGTCGCCGAACAGGCGCTGCGGATGCGTGCCCTTGCACAGGACGTCGACTTTCGTCGGGACTGGTATATCGCGGCGACAGCCGAGTTCCATCGCGCGAAGCTTCAGATGGAAGCCCGCAGCATGCTCGCGCAGGCACGCCGCGACCTTCCTGAATCCGCGACCCTCTTCTTCGTCAGCGGCGTGGTCGACGAAGAGATCGCCAGGCTCGACGCGCCGCCGATCCGAAGAAGACTGCCCGAACAGGCGGTCAGCGAGGTGAACCAGATTCGGCGCCAGTTTCTCATAGGCCGCTCGGGGCCACCTCCGCTCGGCCGCACGTATGGCGCCGGACGACGCGAAGGTCCAGCTCCATCTCGGGCGGGTGCTTGCGCTGCTCGACGACGATCGCGCTCTCGAATCGCTGGAGCGAGCGGCCTCGACCGGTGACCTGGAAACACGGTTCCTCGCGTCCCTGTTTACAGGTGGATTCCACCAACAGCGAAAGAGGCCCGCCGATGCGGTGAAGTGGTACGAGCAGGCGACGAAGCTGATTCCTGGCACCTCTCCGGCTGCGGTCGCGCTGAGTCAGGCACTGCAGCAACTCGGACGGACGCGAGACGCGAGGCGTGTGTTGGTCGATGCGACGAAGGGGCTGCCACCGAAACCCGGATACGGGCCGTGGGAGAACTACCCTGTTGCCATCGAGCCCGACGTCAAAGCGCTGTGGTCACCGCTGGTGAAACGAATCGATGGCTGATTACCGGCTTCACACGATCGTGTCGCTGATGGCCGCGCTGAGCCTTTCCGCGCCGCAGATCCGCGTCGGTGTCGAAGGCGTCCGCGTGGACGTGCTGGTGACGGATCGCAATGCGCCCGTCCAGGGCCTGACGGCCGCGGACTTCGAGGTCCGCGACAATGGCGTGCTTCAGAAGATTCACACGGCTTCGATAGACGACGATCCGATCGACACGTTGCTGGTCCTCGACACCAGCGTCAGCGTCGAGGGTCAGCCTCTGCGCCACCTGAAGGCAGCGGCGGCCGCGTTGATCTCGACGCTTCGCAAAGACGACCGATCCGCGCTGATCACGTTCTCGCACGAGATCCGCGTTGCGGCAGACTGGACCGAGCGTCAGGCCGGCATTCTGGAAGCGTTGGAGCGGACTCGCGCAGAAGGGCTGACGGCGATCCACGATGCCGCGTACGCCGCGCTCACGCTCGCCGATCAGCAGCCCGACCGGCGGCTCCTGATTCTGATCTTCTCCGACGGCGCGGACACGGCCAGCTGGCTTCCGGGTGAAGTCGTGATCGATCTGGCCAGGCGCTCGAACGCGGTCATCTATGCGATCAGCGTGGACTCGAGCGCGCGCCCGACCTGGTTCAGACTGGAGCGCCGGTACGGATTCATCCACCCGCCGCGCAGGGCCAACCCGCTGGAATACTTCCGGCCCATCCTCGACGAGCTGTCCGATGCGACCGGCGGTGAAGTATTGACGATGGCCGACAGTGCGGGACTCGAAGCGGCGTTCCTGCGTGTCCTGTCGCAGTTTCGCAGCCGCTATCTGTTGACGTACACCCCGACCGGAGTCGACGTGACCGGCTGGCATGCCATCGAGGTGAAGCTGAAGAACCGCCGGGGCGACGTCCGCGCGCGCCCCGGCTATCTTCGCGGTGACGATCCGATGTGATCGGCCTAGGACTCTTTCGCGAGCTGACGAATCACGTACGGGAGAATGCCGCCGTGGCGGAACGCGACAATTTCCTCCGGCGTGTCGATGCGCGCAATGGCGGTCAGCTCCTTGACCGTGCCGTCCTCTCGCGTGGCGCGGACGATCACGTCGCAGCCCGGTGCGAGCGACTGCATTCCGGCGATTTCGAAGGTCTCCCGGCCGGTCAGCGCGTGTGTCGCGGCGTTCTCGCCTTCTTTGAAGCTGAGCGGCAACACGCCCATGTTCACCAGGTTGCTGCGGTGAATCCGCTCGAAGCTCTCCGCGATGACAGCCCGGACTCCCAGCAGGAGCGTGCCCTTCGCCGCCCAGTCTCGTGAGGATCCCGAGCCGTACTCCTTGCCCGCGATGATCATCAGCGGCACGCCCGCATCTCGGTAGCGCATCGCTGCGTCGTAAATGGTCATCGTCTCGTTCTGCGGCAGCAAGCACGTCCACCCACCCTCGGTGCCAGGCACGAGCTGATTGCGAAGGCGGATGTTGGCGAACGTCCCGCGCATCATGACTTCGTGGTTTCCGCGACGCGCGCCGTACGAGTTGAAGTCCTTGGGCGGGACGCCGTGTGCAATCAGGTACTTGCCGGCCGGGCTGTCGGCAGGAATCGACCCTGCCGGTGAAATGTGATCCGTCGTCACGCTGTCGCCCAGGATTGCGAGGACGCGCGCGCCCTTGATGGCCGTGATCGGCGCTGGCTCGGCGGTCAGGTTCTCGAAGAACGGCGGGTTGCGGATGTAGGTGGACGAGTCGTCCCACTCGAAGCGCTCGCCGAGCGGCACTGGCAGGTTCCTCCACCGATCGTCGCCGTCGAACACGTGCGAATACTTGGAGACGAACATCTCCGACTTGACGGCGCTGAGCATCGTTTCCTGAATCTCGCGCTCGGATGGCCAGATCTCCTTCAGGAAGACCGGCTTGCCGTTCGAGTCGTTACCGAGCGGCTCGCTCGTCAGGTCGATCTGCATTTTTCCGGCGAGCGCGTAGGCGACGACGAGCGGCGGCGAAGCCAGGTAGTTCGCGCGCACCTGCGACTGGATGCGTCCCTCGAAGTTCCGGTTGCCGCTGAGCACCGCGGCCACGACGAGATTGCGATCCTTGACGATGGCCGAGACCGGCTCCGGCAGCGGCCCGCTGTTGCCGATGCAGGTCGTGCAGCCGTAGCCGACGAGGTTGAACCCCAGCTCGGCGAGGTATTCGAGAAGCCCTGACGCTTTGTAGTACTCCGTGACGATCAGCGACCCTGGCGCCAGGCTCGTCTTCACCCACGGTTTTACCTTGAGCCCCTTCTTCACGGCGTTTCTCGCCAGGAGTCCCGCACCGATCATCACGCTGGGATTCGACGTGTTCGTGCAGCTGGTGATGGCCGCTACGACCACCGAGCCGTGGTCGAGACCCTCCATGCCCGGGATGGTCTCCGTGATCGTTGCGGCGCTTGCCGTTGCAGCGGCGGTCTCAGCGGGTTTGGCCGCAGGCGCCGCTTTCGTCTTTCGCTCGGCGAGCATGACCTCCAGCGCCTGCTCGAACTTCTGTCGGGCCTGGCGGAGCGACACGCGATCCTGTGGACGCTTGGGACCCGCAAGGCTCGGCTCGACGGTCGAGAGATCGAGCTCGATGGTCGCCGTGTAGACCGGCTCCGGCGAGGCCGCCGTCCGGAAGAGCCCCTGCTCCTTCGCGTACGCCTCGACCAGCTTGACGTTCGCCGCGTCGCGGCCGGTGAGGCGCAGGTAGTCGAGCGTCATATCGTCGATCGGGCAGATCGCAATCGTCGCGCCGTATTCGGGCGACATGTTGCCGAGCGTGGCACGGTCAGCAATCGTCAGGAACTCGAGCCCAGGACCGAAGAACTCGACGAACTTCCCGACGACCCCCAGCTTTCGCAGCCGCTCGGTGATCGTCAGAACCAGGTCCGTCGCCGTCGCTCCTTCAGGGAGCCGATCCACGAGCCTGAAGCCAACTACTTCCGGAATGAGCATGGAGATCGGCTGGCCGAGCATGGCGGCCTCCGCCTCGATGCCGCCCACGCCCCAACCCACCACACCAAGCCCATTCACCATCGTCGTATGCGAGTCGGTCCCGACGAGCGTGTCGGGATACGCGAGGGTAAGGCCGTCGACCTGCTCCTTGAAGATCACCCGGGCAAGGTACTCGAGGTTGACCTGGTGGACGATTCCGGTGTCGGGCGGCACGACCCGGAAATTCTGGAATGCCTCCTGCCCCCAGCGCAGGAACATGTAGCGCTCACGGTTCCGTACGAACTCGAGCGCCGCGTTGAGGTCGGCTGCGTTCCGCTCGACGTAGTGGTCGACCTGGACGGAGTGGTCGATCACCAGCTCGACCGGCTGCAGCGGGTTCACCTTGCGCGGATTGCCGCCGAGTTTGACGATGCCTTCTCGCATGGCGGCAAGGTCGACCACGGCTGGCACGCCGGTGAAATCCTGAAGCAGGACGCGCGCCGGGGTGAACGCAATCTCTTTCTGCGCCTTCGATCGCACGTCCCACGACGCAAGCGTGTGAATATCCTCGGAATCGACGAATCGCCGGTCCTCGCGTCTCAGCAGGTTCTCGAGGAGGATCTTCAGGGAGTACGGCAGGCGGTCAATGGCCGCGTAGCGCTTCTGCAGTCTCGGCAGGCTGAAGATATGAACAGTGTCGCTCCCGACCGTTGAGCGGGATGCGCGTATCGAACGAATTCTGCGTGGCCATCCCTCAATAATCCCTTACAGATGCCCGGGGGTTCAAGGTGCGTGATGGGCAGGCAGTGGGAGGGCGGGGGCGATGGGCGATGGGCGATGGGCGATGGGCGATGGGCGATGGGCGATGGGCGATGGGCGATGGGCGATGGGCGATGGGTAAGAGTAAGGGGACACCTGTCACCGCAAGCCCGACCTGGTGAGGAACGCTGACGCGACGGCAGCCGGGTCCTGACGCTCGACGTCGACGGCGTGGTTCATGCGGCGCATGTCGGTCGCTGAAATGCGGCCGCTCAGCAACTGCAGCACGCCGCGAAGCTCCGGGTGCGCGAGCAGCGTCGCGCTTCGGGCGACGATGGCGGCGTCGTAGGGTGGAAAGTAGCGCTGGTTGTCCTCGAGCATGAAGAGGTCGTATCCCTCGATCAATCCGCTGGTGGCATCGCCGGCGATCAGATCGACCTGCTTTTGCGCGAGTGCCCGGTAGATGAGCGACAGATCCATCGCCCGCGGCGGGCCCTTGAACGTCAGGCCGTACGCCTTCGCGAGGCCGGGATACCCGTCGGCTCGCTGCAGGAACTCGTAGCCAAACCCGGCCTGCCAGGCTGGTGAATGCGGCGCAGCATCGGCGATCGTCGCGAGGTTCAGCCGCCGGGCATCCTCGCCCCGTACGAGGATGGCAAACGTGTTTTCGAAGCCCAGCGGCTCGAACAGCGTGACGCCGGCACTGGCATAACGCTGCCGGATCGTTTCGAACACCTGGCGTGGATCGGTGTTCGGAGCCTCGTGAAAGATGGCGCTGTGTGCGGTCCCTGAATACTCTACGTACAGGTCGATGTCGCCGGAGCGCACTGCGCGATCGCAGATGAACGTTCCGCCGAGGTTCAGGCGACGGTCAACCTTCAGGCTGGTCTTCGTCTCGATCAACCGGGCCACGAGCTCGCCAAGGACGATCTGCTCGGTGAAGTTCTTGGAGCCGACGCGGATCGTGGCGGGATCTGAACGAGTGAGGGCGAAGGTGACGCCAATCGCGGCAGCGGCGGCGACGCCGGCCGCGCCGACGTAACGCAGAACCGAGCCAATCCGCCCCTTTGCCAGCGCGGCTCTCATGAACCGCTCCAGGAGCGTGAGCCCGCCGTCGAACGTCAGCGCCAGGAGGGCGGCCGGAATCGCGCCCGCGAGGACGACGGTCGGCTCCAGCATCGAAAGACCGCGGAAAATGTACTCGCCGAGCCCTCCGGCACCGACGGCCGCGGCAATCGTCGCGGTGCCCACCCCAATCACGGACGCGACACGAATTCCCGCGACAATCGAGGGCAGCGCGAGCGGCAGCTCGACGCGGGCGAGGCGCTGGCCGGGCGTCATGCCCAGCGACGTCGCGGCCTCTATCAGAGCAGGGTCGATCGACCGCATGCCGGCCAGCGTGGTCCGAATGATGGGCAGCAGCGCGTAGAGAGTCAGAACAGTGACCGCCACGCGGCCACCAAGTCCCCCGATGAATGGCAGCGGCAACAGGAAGCCGAACATGGCGAGACTGGGGATGGTCTGCGCGACGTTGACCAGCCAGACGAGCGGCGCGCTGGCTCTCGGATGTCTGGCCGCCAGGACGCCGATCGGGATTCCCGCGACAATTGCCGCCCCCGTCGAGATCGCGACGAGCACGAGGTGCTGCCACAGCAACCCCGCCAGCTCTGCGCTGTGCGTCCGCCAGAACTCCAGCACGCTCATCCGCTGTCTCGCACGGCGGCGCCCGCTTCGAGGAGCGGCGCCAGGAGCGGCCGGACGCGGTCATCGTGCGAGCGTGCGATCGCACCAGGCACGTCGAGCGCCACGAGACGCCCCCCGGCCACGACGCCTATCCGTGTCGCCAGCGCAAATGCTTCCGCCATGTCGTGCGTCACGATCACGATCGTTTTTCGCACCTGATCCTGAATCCGTCGAAACTCGTGGTGGAGCTCGCTGCGCGTGACCGGATCGAGCGCCCCGAACGGTTCGTCCATGAGCAGCACCGGCGGATCGGCGGCAAGGGCCCTTGCGACACCCACGCGCTGGCGCTGACCACCCGACAGCTGTGCCGGACTTCGCGGCCCGAACTCCGCGGCCGGCAGTCCTACGAGCTCCAGCAGCTCGCGGGTTCGCCTCTCGATATCCGGTTCCGACCAGCCGAGAAGCCGTGGCACGATGGCGACATTCTGGGCAACGGACATGTGCGGAAACAGGCCGACCTCCTGGAGCACATACCCGAGCCTCCGCCGCAGCTCGAACGGATCCCAATCCGTCGTCGCCTTCCCGGTGACGAGCACCCGCCCCTCGTCCGGCACCAGCAATCTGTTGATCAATTTGAGGACGGTGCTCTTCCCGGCCCCGCTGCGTCCAACCAGGGCAACGGTTTCTCCGCGATCGACCGTCAGATCGAATCCACGCAGCACGGGCGTCTCGCCGCGCTGCAGCGACACGCCACGAAATTCGATCTCCGCCGGGGCGTCACGCGAAGCCGAACGATCGACCTTGTCGGATGTCACGCGGAATCGAACGGCCGACAAGCGGCCGCCTAGAAGAGATAGATAAGTGAACCGGCTGCGACAGGGGTGTAGCGGGTCTTGTCTTCGAAGTCGAAGCCACCGTCCCTGACCGAGATGCCGCCTTCGGCGCGGATACCGAACCGCCGGCCGCCACTTCCGAACCAGATCTTCACTCCGGCACCGGCGTGATACTCGACGCCGGTCTCGACGAGCTCCTCCGCCTCGTGGAGCTCGCGGAGGTATCCGACGCCACCCATGACGAACGGAACCACGCCGCCACCCGTCGCAGACGAACCGAAATGCCAGAGGACCGAGCCGTCGAAGAGGTACTGGCTCAGCGTCTCTTCGGCGGTTTCGTTGGGAGCGTTCTCGAAGTCGCCCGTGATCCGGATGCTCAGTTTCGGTTTCGCATACCTGACCCCACCTTCGACCGACAACTGCGGTGAGAAGTAGAAACCGAGCCGGCCCTGGAATCCGACAACCGACTTCAGCTCCGAGCTCGTCGTGAAGAGCTCCAGCGGATCGTTTCCAGCGCGCGTCAGATCGGCGCTCTGATCGCCCATGTCGAAGCCCTGGAAGTAGACGACGCCGCCACCGATCTCCCAGCTGCCGGCTCGCGGGGCCTGACCCGACAAACGTGCTGCCTGCGCAAACGCCGACGCCGCAGCAAGGAGGACGAACGAAGCTGAAAACGCCACGAGGCGCATTGAACGAGCAGTCGGCGCGATCACTTGGGTGTCACCCTGATTTCCACGTTCCGGGTTCCGCCACCGCGCGGAACGACAACGGCCCGTTCATAGAACTTCACGTTGAAATCGACGTCGACGTCGAGCGAGTCGTCGAAGAAACTCTCGATGTCGCCGTCGTCCAGCGGTTCCGCGCGAAGCACGTGCGGGCCGGGCTCGAGTCCGGCGATCACGAAGCTGCCGTCCGCGCTCAGCGAGAACCCGCCGACCAACTTCCCCGTCGCCGGGTTGAAGGCCACGATGTGCGCGCCAACGACGCCCTGCCCGTTCTTCGTCACGCGGCCGCTGATGCTGCCAAAGCCTCTCGTGAAGGCAGGCGTTCCGTAGATGTCCGAGATCCCGGCTATGTCGTCTGCCTTCGGCGTGCGATCGTCGATATTGCCGGCGGCAAACGCGATCGGGAACATCACCGACTCGGCCGCCAGCACTCGACGGCCTCCCGAGATCAGCTCGGTCTCGCCCAGCGCCGAGTGCGAGAGACCCAGCAGATGCCCCAGCTCGTGGAAAGCGATCGATTCGACATCGAAACGGCCGGTCGTGCCGCTTTCGGAGGTGGACCAGGGAAACACGGTATTGAAGAAGATGTCCGATTCGAGGATGCGGCCGTCAGTCGTGTCGATGAAGAAGCTCGTCGCGGCCAGGGTCCGGTTCTGCGCGGGCTGGCTCTGATAACCGATGACGGTCATGTCATCGTCGCCGCCAGGTTGCGCCTGCGTGAAGCCCACGAACTGCGACGAGGTCGTCGCCGTCTCGACGGCGTGCCACGTGCCGAAGGCTCGCGTCACTGCCGTCTGAAACTGCTGTGCGGTGACGCCGTCGACGCCACGGTCGGTGACGAAGTAGCGGACCGGGAAATTACGCCAGCGGAGGGTCACTGTCTGACCGCCCAGACGGCTGCCAAGCTTGAGATATCCGATTACCGGCGCCGCAGCAAGAATGACGAGTGCGCACGCAGCCAGGAGTCTGGCCCGCGGCCTCATCGAACGCCCCGCTGCTGCGCGATCACCGACCGCACCTGCGCTCCAAACGCTTCGAGCTCGAGTGGGCGGCGCGTCGGAGAGCCGCGCATCACAGCCTCCCGGGATTCACTCGAGGCCATGAGCGCGGGCGGCACAACGACCCGGCGACCCGACACTCGATCCTGGCGAATGCGAAACACCCCCTGGTTCAAGCCGAAGACCAGCGGCGCATCGCTCTCTCTTCCGCTCAGGAAGAGAAAGGCTTCTTCGCCAAGGCTGAACGTCGGGGCCCCTACCATCATCGAGCGATACCGTCCGACTTGTCCGCCAGGAACCTTGAACTCGAGGGATCGCCGTTCGCCCCCCTTGAACGGCGTCAGGACCTCGACGGTCACGACGCTCTCGATTCGCCGCCGGCCATCGACCCACTGGGACCGCACATCAACCACGCGCCCGTGGACGATGATCTCGGACCCGGCGACGATCTCACGGAACTCCGCGGGGATCAGCACAGTGGCGCTGACCGCGGCGCCGAGAGGAATGAGCACGCACGTCAGACAGAGAAGCAATCGACGCATATATCAGCAGTCTAACCTAAAGAACTGCTCCGACCCGCGGCCACTTCGACGACGGCGCGGGCAGCGCGGGCGCTCGCGCCGGGCTCACCCAGCCGTGACCGCACCAACTGCAGGTCGCGTCGCATGCGCGCAGCAGCATCGCGATCGCGTAGCAGCGGAAGCGCTTCGCCGGCTACGCGTTCGGGCGTGAAATCGTCCTGAATGAGCTCGGGCACGATTTTCCGACCGGCGACCAGGTTGGCCATCGCAAAAGTGTCGACCTGCACGAATGGCCTGCCCAATCGATACGTCAGCGGGGACAGGCGATAGACGACGACCATCGGACAACCGTGAAGGGCCGCCTGGACCGTGACAGTTCCCGAAGCAACCAGGGCGACGTCGGCGGCAGCCAGCACATGGTCGGCCCCGCCGTCGATCATTGCAACCCGAAGGTCGGACATCTCGGTAAGACTTGCGAAGAGCTCATCCGGAAGATGCGGTGCCCGCGCAAGCATGAACTGCGTTCCGGGAAGCTTCGTGGCGATCAGTCGTGCGGCGCCCGCTAATCCCGGAAGGATGGCGCGCAATTCGTTGCGGCGGCTTCCCGGCAATAGAGCGACGACGGGGCGCGTCGCATCGAGACCGTGATGCTGGAGGAATCTGTCACGCGGCTCCGGCGAATCCGCAACGTCCAGCAGAGGATGGCCGACCCACTGCACCGGCACTCCCGCGTCACGGTAGAGTTTCTCCTCGAATGGAAAAATCACCAGAACCCGATCGGCAATCCGGCGCATCGTCTTCATGCGGCCGGGACGCCACGCCCACAGTTGCGGGCTGATGTAGTAGACGACCGGAATGCGCAACGCGCGCGCCGCGTGGGCGAGCCTGAAGTTGAAGTCCGGAAAATCGACGGCGACCAGCGCGTCGGGCCGCTTCGCGTGCAGATCGGCAACGAGGCGCTTGTAGATGGCGTAGGTTCGCGGCAGCACGCGCGCGACCTCGAGCAGCCCGGTGACTGACAGTCCGCTGAAGTCGCCGCTCAGCGACGCGCCGGCGCGACGCAGATGAGCGCCGCCGAAGCCCGTGAGCTCGACGTTCGGATCAATCCGCCGCAGCTCGCGCGCGAGCGCGCCAGCGTACAGGTCGCCGGACGGCTCCCCGCACGAAATCATCACGCGCACGAAGGCTGCTCCGTCTCAGCTCGGCTTCGTGAACAGGGCGGGATCGAGATCGACGTTGTACTCGAAGGTCTTGACCGTGCGCATAACCGGGGGAAGGCTGGGCCGGCGCACTTCAGCGTTGAACGCCACCTGCAGGCCATTGATGTTGCGGTAGTCGGAAAAGGCCTCTTCAGCGCTGGTCTTGTCGCCAAGCGCATAGCGCATGTACGAGATGAGCGCGGTCTTCGGGTCGAGCGCGACGGTCAGCGGTCCCAGTCCGGGCAGCGTAATCTCGAGCGCCGGAAACTCCTTGCCATCCACCGTCGCCGTCGTCGTCTTGGCGGGCAGCTTCCCGTCAGCCAGCGCGATCAACAGGGGGATCGAATCGCGCTGGATATTCGCCTTTATGTCCGACAGGGCGGCCGAGGGCGCCTCCTCCCACCCTTTCGGTGACTTTATCCAGAACTGACCAGCCACGAAGAGCTGCGTGACCGTGCCAGCAGGCATTGTGGCTTCGACGCGGTAGGCGTCAGGGTACCGAATCCACGTCGACGTCGGAATGTCCACGCGCCCGGCTTCCGTCGTCAGCGACGTCGAGGTCGTTGCGTGCACGGTACGCACGCCACGAAGCCGCGTGAGCCCGCCTTTGGCGCGGACCGCACGATCGATCATGTCGCGAGCGGACGGCGGTGCGGGTGCCTGCGCGGACGACGTCTGATAGGAGATCGGCTGCAGCCTGCCGGCCGGCGTCGCCGTCCGTCTCAACTGCGCGTAACCAAGATCGAGCTCGGACAATGGGATGCGTTCGAACTCGTCGAATCCGACGCCGGCCAGTTGCTTGGCGAAGACCGACGCGTCCCCGACGAGCACGATCGACAGGCGATCCGGACGAAGGTATTCGCGCGCCACCCGCTGAATATCCTCAGGCGTGACCGCGTTCACCCGTTCGCGGTACGTCTGCAGGTCGTTCAGGTCGAGTCCGTAGAACACGGCGTTCAGTACCTGCAGCGCGATGGCGCTCGGGGTTTCAATCGTCAGCGGGAAACTGCCTGTCAGGTACGCTTGCGCATCGGCCAGCTCACGGTCGCTGACGCGCTGCCGCTGCAGGCGCCACATCTCATCCACGATCAGCCGGAGCACTTCGCCGGTCGATTCGGACCTCGTGTCGGTGTCCGCGACGATGTCTCCGGCATCCTTCAAGGCATTGACGTCAGCGGACGCACCGTAGGTGAGCCCGCGCTCGGAGCGCAGCACGCGGTGAAGGCGATTGCCACCTTCCCCGCCGAGAATCTTGATCGCGAGGTCGAGCGCAAGAAAGTCCGGATGCTTGCGGGGCAATCCGATGTTGCCGACGCGCACCTCCGTCTGGACTGCACCCGGCCGATCGACCACGACCACGCGCCTGGTCGGCGCCGGCGGATCGACCTTCTTCTGCGGGATGTTCTCCGACTTTGCCCACATCCCGAATGCCCGCTCGGCGCCGGCAAACGCTTCCTCGGGTGTGACATCACCGACGATCGCCAGGATCGCATTGTTCGCGCTGAAGTATCCCTTGTGGAACGCCACGAGGTCTTCGCGCGTGATGCTGTAAATGCTCTTCGGCGTTCCGGAATCCGGACGGCCGTAGGGATGGAACCCGTAGACAAGCCGGTCGAAGACGACCGCCGCGATGTAGTCGGGATCCTCGTAGCTGACCTTCAGGCCCGACAGCATCTGCTGCTTCTGCCGATCGATCTCTTCCGCGGCAAAACGCGGATTGCGCGCCACGTCGGAGACGAGGTCGAGCGCAAACGAGAGGCTGTCTTTCATCACCACGGCGTTGATGAAGGTCAGGTCACTGCCGGCGCCGGTCCCAATCGCCCCGCCGATCGAGTCAATCGAGCTGGCGATCTGCTCGGCGTCGCGCGTGGTCGTTCCCTGATCGAGGAGGGCGGCTGCCAGAGAGGCCACGCCGGGCTTGTCGTCGGGATCCTGCGTACCGCCGGCACGAACGATCAACCGCAGGCTGACCGCCGGCTGCTCGTGATGCGAGACGGCGATGACCTGCAGTCCGTTCGCCAGCGTCCTGAACTGGTACGGCGGAAACTTGACGTCGCGCGCGGGCAGCGGCCGCGGGGGACGCTCGGAGGGCCAATCCTTCACTTGCGCCGACACCTGACCCACGGCGCCAAAGGCCACGAGCGCGGCTACTGCTGCGATTCGACGGGCGCGCGTCATCGGAACGACTCCTGGCCGCCGCCCGAGGACTTCGGCATGATCGTCAGCACCAGCCGGTTTTCCGGAGTGAAGTATTTCTGCGCGACGCGCTGCACGTCTGCGGCCGTCATGTTCATGAAGATGTCGAACTCTCCGTCAGCGGTCTTGATGTCGTCGTGGATGATGACCGCGTGGCCGAGCGTCTGCGCCTTGTCCTTGTTGGACTCGCGGCCGAGGATGTAATCGCGAGCGAACTGATTCTTCGCCTGCTGGAGCTCGCCGGCAGAGATCGGCTCGGCTTTCAATCGATCCAGTTCCGCGATCAGCGCGGCGGTGGCCTGCTCAGGCGTCTTTCCCGGCTGGACGATCGCCACGGCGAAGAACAGATTCGGGTCCTCGATGATGTTGCCCCCGCCGAACGCTGCCAGCGCGAGCTGCTTCTCGTACACGAGCTTCCGATAGATGCGCGAGCTCTGACCGTCAGAGAGCACCTTCGACGCGATATGCAGCGGGTACGAATCCGGATCCCCGTCGAACGTGATGTGATGCGCGACGACGACCGCCGGAAGCGGCCAGTTCTCTTCGAGCTTGACGCGCCGCTCCTTCGTCATCGGGGGTTCGACGGGAATATCGCGTGGCACCGGCTTGTCGGACTTCGGCAGGCGGCCAAGGTATTGATTGACCAGCGCAAGCGCTTCCTTCGTCTCGAAGTCGCCGACGATCACGAGCGTCGCGTTGTTGGGTACGTAGAACGTTCGGAAGAAGTCGCGGACGTCCTCGATCGACGCCGCCTCGAGGTCCGCCATGCTGCCGATGGTCGGGTGCTTGTAGGGATGAACGGTAAAGGCCTGGTCGTAGACGATTTCGTTCAGCCGGCCGAACGGCTGGTTCTCGAAGCGCATCCGGCGCTCTTCCTTCACGACCTCACGTTCGGTCTGGAAAACCTTGTCTTCGATGCGCAGCGAGGCCATGCGGTCGGCCTCGAGCCACAGCACGAGCGGCAAGTATTGAGCCGGGAACGTCTGCCAGAAGACCGTGGCATCCTCGTTCGTGTAGGCATTGCTCTGCCCGCCCACGCTGGAAATCCACGAGGGATGCCCTTCGGGCTCCACGTTCTTGGAACCCTTGAACATCATGTGCTCGAACAGGTGCGCGAAGCCGGTCTTGCCCTTCTTCTCGTTCTTCGAACCGACGTGATACCAGAATCTCGGCGTGCACGATCGGCGTCGAATGATCTTCCAGCGTGACGACCTTGAGCCCGTTGGGCAGCGTCGTCATCGTGTAATCGAGTTTCGGCGGCCGAGACGCCGCTCGTGGGGCGGGGTTGAGCACGAGGAGGCCGATGACGGCCAGCACGCCGCCTAACACCTGACGCAGGAGTCGGTTGGAGCGAAGCTTTGTTGAGATCATTGGAGATTTGATTATGGCACACCGACCAGAGCGGGGTGCGGCGGGGAGGGAGGGGAACCGTCGATTGAGGGATGGAATGGCCCCGCCTCCGCTAAAGCTTCGGCGGGCAGGCCTCGTCAGGGCTCCAACCGGGCTTCCAGCTCCGCAATCCGGCGCTCCAGGTCGGCCAGCAACTTGCGATACTCCGGCAGCTTGCGGAACACCGCCGACGACTTCAGCCAGTCCCGATTGGGGATTGCCGGGTAGCCCGAGATGAACGCGCCGGCGTCGACGGAATTCGGGATCCCGGTCTGAGCCGTCGCCACGACGCCCTTCCCTATCGTCAGGTGGCCAGCGACGCCGACCTGCCCGGCAAGCGTCACCGAATCTTCGATCGTGGTACTGCCTGCGACACCGACCTGGGCCGCGAGCAAGACGTTTCTGCCAATCTTCACGCCGTGCGCGACCTGGACGAGGTTGTCGATCTTGGTGCCCGCGCCAATCCTGGTTTCGCCAACGGCCGGGCGATCGATCGCACTGTTCGCGCCGACCTCGACGTCGTCCTCGATGACCAGGCCGCCGATCTGAGGGATCTTGTGATGGCTGCCATCGGGCCGTCGGGCAAAGCCGAAGCCGTCGCTGCCGATCACAGCGCCATCCTGGACGATCACCCGGTTGCCGATGCGCACGCGCTCGCGGATCGACACGCCCGCGTGGATGAAACAGTCATCGCCGACCTCTGCATGCCGGCCGATGACGACGTGTGGATGGACGATCGTGCGCGCACCGATTCTCACACCGGAGGCGATGACGGCGAACGGCCCGATCGCCACGCCTTCCCCGAGTGTGACTCCCTCTTCGACGTGCGCGAGCCGATGCACGCCTGGCGTCGGCCGCCACGGATCGGCGAACAGTTCGACGGCGCGTGCAAACGCAAGATAGGGCTGATCTGCACGGAGCATGGCGCACGGCGCAGCCTCGGCTTTGTGACCAAGGATCACCGCCGAGGCACGTGTCGCGCGAAGCTCCGCGATATAGCGTGGGTTGCTGAAGAAGGTGAGGTCGCCGGCTTGCGCGTCCTCGATGCCGGAGACTCCACGGATGTCGATCCCTCCGTCGCCTTCAAGTCGGCAGCCAAGGCGTTCAGCGATGTCTTTGAGGAGCAACGGCCGCAGTATACGGCATCAGCCGGAGCGGCTGGGCTCAAGGCGTGGGGATTGCCGTGCGCTCGAAGAAGGTCGCGAGGTTCTCGAGGCGAAGCTGCGAGGCGATATCGCGGACACTCCGGCCGCGCAGCTCGGGCTCGAGCGCAATCGCCGCCCGCAGCGCAGTCAACGGTTCGCAGGGCACGGCGTGCCACGTGATAAATCGCAGCCCCTGACGGGCACCTCGCAACGAAAAGTAGTGGCCCACCATTCGAAAGGCGAAGTAGTAGGCGAGCAGGTTGGGGCCGGGGACGAGTGCCAACAAACCCGATGCAATGAATCCGAGCGTGTCGACGATCATCCAGAAGCGGTGCTTGTCGAAATCGCGAGCGAGCTGCGATCTGACGATGGCCATCGCGGCGTCCTTGTCGAGATCGTGCGGGTAGAACAGGTGCGCTTCAGTTTCCTTGCGCAGCAACCACAACAGCCGCTGCTCGGCGATGCTCTCGGCCACCCACCGGAGCGTCTGGCGCTTGAAACGTCCCGCCCAGCCGACCTCGGGCTTGGCCGTGTGGGGCTGCCGGCGCTCACGTTCGGCCTCTGCCAGCATTTCACCAAACCGGTGACGCAGCCGCTTGAAGAACCCGCGCGACTGCTCCTCGGACTCCAGCGCCTCATTGTCTGGTGAGTCGGGGTCTGGTGAGTCGGGTACCTCGCAGTACAACTCATGACGGTCACGACCGACAGGTACGAGATACACGTCCATAACTGAGTCCTACGATAGCATCGAGCGTGCCGTTCCCCGGCTCTCGCCGCGGGTTGATTGGGATTCTGGGGACGGCATTGAAAACCGCCGCCTAACTCCAGCCCGCTGAATGGATTCCGGTCCCGGATCAGAAGCCCGCTGGATCATCGAGATTTGACCCCGGATCACAGTAAGATGCGCGCATGATTCGGGCGGCAGTTGCAGTACTGGCATGTGGGCTTGCAGGAACCGTGCTCGCAAGCGCGCAGACGACGCTGACGCTGGAACTGCGTGTCTTCGACGGCTCAGAAGAGGTGACGACGCAGACGCGGTTAAAACTGCACCGTGGCGGGGAGCGCGCGGACGTGGTGGCCCAGACAAACCCGGGTCAGTCGCGAGTCGAGCTGACGGTCGGCGAAGGGATCTATGACGCGCAGGCGATTCGCCAAAAGGGTGACGAGGTGGTGAGTATCCGGTGGGCCAACCGGCTCGTGGTGATGCCCTACCCCGACGAAGGCGGACATCATCTGGAGGTCGTGAACTTCAAGGCGGGGTTCGGCGCCCTGCAGATCCGCTCGCGTGACGGCGTGCGGCCAGACGTCGCGCTCTACCAGGCAGGTAGCCGGACCAAGGAAGTCGCCATCCCGATTGCCGGACGGACTTATACCCTCTTCGTGGTGGCCGCCGGCAAATACGACGTGTTCGTGAAGGGCGCCCGTTCAGCGTGGCATGCGGGGATAGACGTCCCGCTCGATCGCACGCGCCTCTGGCTGGTACCCGACGGCCAGTGACGTCAGACTCGCCGTCCGGTCAACAGACGCATCAGGATAATCGCCAGCGCAATCACGAGCAGGACGTGAATGATGCCGCCCATCACGTTCAGCGTGAAGCCCAGCAGCCAAAGCACCAGCAACAGCACGACGATGGTCCAAAGCATGCACTTCCTCCTTCCGCAGCCGCGGTCATGCTGCAGAGGTGCAAGCGATATACCAAATGACGCCATCACTCTCCGACACTGAGCTCGTACAACGACTCCTGCTTGCGGCCGTGCTTGGCGGCATTCTAGGGTTCGAGCGCGAGATGCGCCAGAAAAGCGCCGGCCTCCGCACCAACATGTTGATTGCTATAGGGTCCGCGCTGTTCACGCTGATGTCATACGAGACTGGCAGCGGATGGCTCGGGCGACCCTGGACGCATCGCCGCGCAGATCGTTACCGGGATTGGGTTCCTCGGCGCGGGCGCCATCATGCGGACCGACGCGGGCATTCACGGACTGACGACCGCTGCCACGATCTGGGTAAACGCGGCGGTCGGTGTGGCAGCCGGGGGTGGCGAGTACCACCTGGCCTTCATCGCCACGGCAGTGACCCTGGGAGTGCTGCTTGTCCTGCAGAGGGTCGAACACTATCTCGACCGGCGGCTTGGAGCGACCCTGAAATCGGAAAAGGGACCTGACGCGAACCCTCGTACCGCGAGCTAGCTGCGCCGCACCTTTCTTGGGGTCCGCGCGACTTCGGTCGGGAGCGCGGGGCGGCCAGCCTTCTCCCACGCAGCGGCGATCATCGACGCCACGTGCGTCACCGCATCGGACAGCCGACGCTCGAGGATCGGGCTGACTTTGCCGAAGAACATCGTGAAGTACTGATCGTCGTACTCGTCGCGGCCGGCGACCGCCGCTTTGTCCGCATCAAGAATTGGCTGGACGAACGGGAAGCTCACGACGAGCGTGTCGAACATGAACTCGCGGGTGTTGGGAATCGGCACGAGGGGCCCCGGTGTCAGCTTCAGCGTCGACTGATAGCGCTCGAACAATTCGGTCTCGAATCGCGAGTGGATGCCCCACTGGCCGGTCAGCTGACCGTCGTAGTTCAGCGCCGCGTGAAACGGCACGTGGCCATCCGCCACGTAATGCGAAATCACCGAAGAAAAGAACTTGATGTTCTCGCGCGAGTAGGTCGCCTTCTGCGTGAACGCCTCGACGAGCTTGTCCTGGATTTCCTGCGCGCGCCACGGCAGCGTCCCGTTCCGCACGACGAAATCACGCCCGTAGCGAGTCACCGCTTCGTCGAACTCGCGCGGCATGGCCTTGAAGGGGTGCGGGCCATAGGCGTCCATGTCGACGAAATGCCGCGGCGGCTCTTCTTCGAAGCCCGCCGTTCTCCACAGATCGGCGTCAATAGAGTGCTCGACGATCTCAGCGCGGAACTTCTCGAAGAATGGACGTATCTCCGGCGGCAGCAGTGCAATCGCCTGCAACGTGATGAAGCGATGCACGTCGAACCCCCACGCGCTCGCCGTCGAGGGGAAACCGAGCGTCCCCACCGTCATCGCGACCACGACCAGCATGAGCCTTCGAACATCTCGCATTCTCGTCTTCCTCCAACAACCCCTTGCCCATCGCCCATCGCCCATCGCCCATCGCCCATCGCCCATTGTCATGCAATGAGCCCCCTGAGCGTCTTCAGATTGCGGCGGTCCCACGGATCGACGTCGCTGCGGCGCCGGCTTGCGAGCGTATCGAGCTTGGGGGTTTCGAGCAGCATCGGCAGCGTCGCGAAGCGCGGGTCGTTCAACAGCCGGCGGAACGGCCCCAGCCCGATGCAGCCCTTGCCAATGTGCTCATGCCGATCGACACGGCTGCCGCACGGCTTCTTTGAATCATTCAGATGAAAGACCTTGATGCGATCGAGCCCGATGATGCGATCGAACTCGCGAAACGTCTCCTCGTACCCTTCCTCGGAGCAGATGTCGTATCCGGATGCCAGAAGGTGGCAGGTATCGAGGCAGACGCCCACCCTGGCCGATCCTTTGAGCCGCTCGATGATCGTTGCGATCTGCTCGAAACGATGACCGAGGTTCGTGCCCTGGCCTGCCGTGTGCTCGAGGAGGATCATCGTCCGGCCGCGGCGCCGGGTGCGCAGGAGGCCCGACAATCCCTCGGCAATCAACCGGAGCCCTTCCTCTTCCGTCCCGGTCGTGTACGAGCCGGGGTGCATCACGAGGCCATCGAGGCCGAGTATCTCCGCACGATCGATCTCCTCGCCCAGCGCGGCAATCGACTGAGCGCGCAGGGATGCGGCGGCGGTGGCCAGGTTGATCAAGTAGCTGTTGTGGGCGACTACGGGCCGGATGCCGGTTTCACGAAGCCGCTCGCGGAAGGCGATGACCTCGTCGGCCGGCAACGGACGGGCGCGCCACTGGCCCACAGATTTCGTGAAGATCTGCAGCGCATCGCAGCGTGAGGCCTGCGCCCGGTCCACCGCCCGGGGCAACCCGCCCGCAATCGACATGTGTGCCCCCAGCCTCGGCACGTCAGTCGCCGAACACGTCCGCAGAGAAGCGATACACCGCGGCGTCCGATCGCCAGGCGTGGGGTGACAGGCCCGCTTTGATACTCGTCTGCTGCAGGAACTTCTCTGGCGTCCACGACCACTCGACTGCAACCTGAGGCAGGAGCAACCCACGCGATCGCCCCTTCTCGACGACCAGCCCGTGCACGCCGATCACGATCGCTCCGGGCTCGGTGTGGATCGATGCGCTCGAGAGGACCCAGTACGGAAACGTCGACCTTCAACGCGTCGAGTTCCTCAGGTGTCACCGGCGAGAACCGCGGATCAACGCTGGCCGCTTCCGCCGCGCATCGGACGACCTCTTCGGCGAGCCTGCACTCGTGGTCGAGCGTCCCAAGACAGCCACGTAAAGCCCCGTCGATTCTGACCGTTACGAACACGCCGGAAGACGTTGGAAGGCCTTCGAGAGTGACGCGCGTGGTGGCCAACCCGGCGACCTTCGCCACGATGGCCGCGCGGGCAGCCTCGACTACGTTGCGTCGTTGATCGTTGGAAAGGGTCATGGGTTGCCGATTGCCATCGGTCGCTACGCGAGGAACGCGGCAGCCATGTAGCCGACTACGCCATCGTAGTCGCCTGATATGTCACCAGAGTGACCGTACTTCAGCACGCGTCCGGAACGCGCCCCAAGAGCGTGGGCGGCGCGCATGACGGCGATCGCCGGTCCGCCGCCGCACGCGACGTAACGTCCGCGTTCGTGCTCGGGGTACCGCTCGAACAGATCCAGGAACCCGTCGACGTCGAACGCCGCGACCGCTGCCTGCACTTCGCCGTCAAGCCCCGCGGCGGTGCGGACATCGAAATAATGCGACAGGTCCGAGCTCGCCACGATGAGACACTGCCGATCGCGGCAGATTCCAGCGAGCGCAATGGCCAGTTCTTCAATGGTGTCCCGGGTCTGGTACCCCATCAGCAGCGGAAGAATGGTGGCCTCTGGCATCAGCCGCCGGACGAACGGCAACTGCATTTCCAGCGAGTGTTCGCGCCGGTGCGGCGCCGCGGAGGCGTGAACGACCGGAAACGACTGAGCAGCGCGGGCAGCCGCGTCGTCGACATGCGCCGGCCCGAGAGGAGAGTCGAAAGCCCCGTCCGGGTACAACGCGACACCATCGAAGCCGGCAAAGTGCGAGGGTCCGACCAGTACCACGAGATCGTAGTGCTGACGCGCGGCCGCTTTGTACGCGTGAGCCGCGACGGGACCCGAGAACATGATGCCGGCGTGCGGAGCGATCACCGCGCGGATGTCACCAGGTGGTCCCTCTCCGGCGGCCTCGAGGTAGCCGTCGACTTCACGTGTCAACGCACCCGGCGTTCCTGGATACCACGTCCCCGCGACAGCGGCCGGACGCACATTCATCGCAGCCTCCACGGAAATCGGCCATCGGAAATCGGAAATGGGTCATCGGAAAAACGAAGACCGGAGATCTCGCGACTGGACTGCTTCTATGTCGCGTCATGGCAGCTTTCCGAGGCCGACTTCCGATTTCCGATCTCCGATTTCCGATCTCCGATTTCCGATCTCCAATCGACAGTCTGTTAGGATCGTGACGTGCCCGCCGATTTCAGCCCTGACGATCTTCTGCGCCTCGCGCGCCTCGCACGGATCGAACTCACCGAGGCCGAACGCGTGTTGTTCGGACCCCAGCTCGCGAGGATTCTCGATTACGCTCGAACAGTTCAGCAGATCGATACGTCAGGCGTTCCGCCGACCTCTCACCCGCTCGGAACGTCAGCGCCGATGCGCCCGGACACTCGTCTTCCGTGTCTCGAGCGCGACGAGGTAGTCGCCCAGGCGCCCGATGCGGACACCCAGGCCGGCCTGTTCAAAGTACCACGAGTGCTCGGTTGACGATGGCGTTCGATACCGCCACAGAGATCGTCCACGCCATCCGCGCGGGCCGGACCTCGGCTGTTGAAGTATGTCACGACGCCCTGGATCGGATCCGCCGCGACGATGAGGCGTTGCACGCGTTTCTCGAGGTGACGGCGGATACCGCGCTGAACCGTGCGGCCGCGCTGGATACGGCACGCGACGAGTGGGATCGACTGCCGCTGCTCGGCGTTCCGGTTGCGATCAAAGACAACATCTGCACCCAGCGGATCCCAACCACAGCCGGCTCGAAAATCCTTTCGGGCTACAGGCCGCCCTACAACGCCACAGCCGTTGACCGGCTGATCGCGGCCGGCGCGGTGATCGTCGGCAAGACCAACTGCGACGAGTTCGCGATGGGATCTTCAACCGAGAACTCGGCGTACGGCGTCACGCGAAACCCGTGGGCGCACGATCGGACGCCGGGCGGATCGAGCGGCGGCTCGGCGGCTGCTGTCGCCGCGCGCATGCTTCCGCTAGCGCTCGGCTCAGAAACTGGTGGCTCGGTCCGGCAGCCGGCGTCGCTCTGCGGCGTCGTCGGCGTCAAGCCGACGTATGGACGAGTCTCGCGCTACGGACTCCTGGCGTTCGCGTCGTCACTCGATCAAATCGGGCCAATCGCCACCACCGTCGCGGATGCAGCGGCGCTCCTCGAAGCGATCGCCGGACCTGACCCGCGTGATTCGACCGCGGCGAACATGCCGGTTCCGCACTACGCCGAATCCTTGACCGGCGACATCCGCGCCCTCCGGGTCGGTGTGCCACGCAAGATCATCACGGCTGGCACCGACCGAGAGGTGCTCGAGGCCTTCGATCAAGCGCTGGATGTCCTGAAGGAACAGGGCGCATCGATTCAGGACGTCGAGCTGCCCCACAGCTCGCATGCGATTCCGGTGTACTACCTGCTCGCGACGGCCGAGGCGAGCTCGAATCTCGCGCGCTACGATGGCGTCCGCTACGGGTATCGCGCGCGCGACGCTGCCACGCTTGGCGACATGTACGATCGCACGCGTGACGAGGGGTTCGGCCCCGAGGTCAAGCGGCGGATCATGCTCGGGACTTACGTGCTCAGCTCCGGGTACTACGATGCGTACTACCTGAAGGCCCAGCAGGTTCGAACACTGATTCGCCGCGACTACGACACGGCGTTCGAAGCGGTCGATCTGATCGCCATGCCGACGAGCCCGACGCCAGCCTTCAAGCTGGGCGAGCGCACAGCCGATCCTATAAAGATGTACCTGGCGGATGTGTTCACCGTCGGCGCGAACCTCGCCGGCCTGCCGGCGCTCACGGTCCCCTGCGGGATGACCCCGGATCGCCTGCCGATAGGCCTGCAGCTGACCGGTCGCCTGATGGACGAAGCGACGATGTTCCGAGCCGCCGATGCCTTCGAGCGCGTGACGCCGTTCGCACGCTCCCGGCCGCCGGCATGACCCTCAGCCTGCTCGACCAGGCGCTCGTGACTGGTCTCGAGATGTGTGCGACGTGGGACGCTGGCTTGCCCGTGGCGTTCTTGGGGTCAGGTCTTGAATCCGCACATTTTTCACGCACGCGGGGTCAGGTCAGGGGCAGGTCGTGAATTCTCTAAGGATTCAAGACCTGACCCCCCTCAGCTGACCCCCCTCAGCCCGCGTACGCCGGGCCGCTGCTGCGCAGCAGCAGGTAGATCAACCAGGCAACCAGCAGGAGTGGCAGCAGCGGAAGCGCGATGGCGATCGCGCCGATGAGTAGACCGACCACCAGGAGTATCGCGAGGACCGGACCCAGGACGACGGCGATCACCGCGCCCAGCAGGACCTTCAGCAGAAGAATCGGAAGGAAGAGCAGCCAGAAGAGCAGGCGAAGCGGCAGGAGCACTACCCAGAAAATCGCCTTCAGCACGGCGAAGAGCGCGAAAACCATGGCGACGACGGTGACGACCGCGATGGCGAGTGTGACGAGGGCGGCCAATTCGATCATGGCATCCTCCCGCACGCACCCCTGGTACGCGTGCTCAAGCTGACTTACGCGATTGAGCCTCGAGAAGTTCCGGGGTCTTCAGCTGGTCGGTGCGGCCGCGCGGCGCATCAGGCGGCAGGTACTTTTGTGTCCCGCCAAGCGCCTCATCCAGGCTCCGCACGATGCGCGAATGCCGCCCGCTGGGCCGGAGCTTCGGCAGATTCAGCACGACGCAGAAACCGATGAACAGCGCGAGCAGCACACCGGTGCTGACCACCAGGCCCTGAAGCGTGCCCAGCGCTGCCGGCAGGATGTCGCGCAAACCTTCCATTGAATCGGACTAGCGGTGTTCGCCGTGGGCCGGACCGTCGAACCCGGGCGGCAGAACGTAGTCGATCAAACCCGTGCGCACTTCCTCCATCGCGACGCGCTCGAGTTTGTGCGGAACGACGGCAGTCAGGGCCGCGCGTTCGAGACGCGGCAGGGCGCCGCGCCGAAGCTGCTTGGCTCGTTGCGCCGCGACGTCAACGAACAGGAAGCGGCTCGTCAAGAGCGGACCGACGTCGATTTCGGAGGACGATTCGGCGGGCTGCTGCGGGTCTTGATGTTGAGCCATCCCACAGCGTAACTGATAAGGCTCTCGGAGTTCCAGTGGATACGACACGAGTGGTCGATTCGTTGGCCTTTGTCAAAGTCGTGGTTCGTAGTTCGTGGTTCGTCGCTCGTCGCTCGGAGACCCTGACCAGAGATTTGCGAGCTACGAGCAACGAGCCACGAACTACGAGCTCAATGAAAGAAGGTCCGACCGCCCGTCATACGCGGGCCGGCCGGACCTGACACACACGAAATTGCGCGGTGCGAGTTACTCGACGGCGATCTGCTTCGGCTTCGCCTCTTCGCGCTGCGGGATGCGCACGGTGAGTACGCCGTCCTTGTACGACGCCGTGATGCCGGAAGGATCTGCGGTATTCGGCAGCGTAAACGAGCGGCTGAACGTGCCCGATCGACGCTCCACGCGCCGGAAACGACCCTGGCTCACCTCCGACTCCGCGCGTTCACCCTTCAGCGTCAGCACGTTGTCCTCGAACGTCACGCTGATCTGCTCGCGCTTCATGTCCGGAAGTTCCGCCTTGATCACCAGCTCGCGGTTGTCCGCCTCGTAGATATCCACTGGCGGGACCCACGCCCGCGACGTGCTTTCGTCGTAGAGGTCCGAAAACATGCGGTTGAGCCTGTCGATCTCGAAACCGGCGAGATCGTGAATCGGATCCCATCGAACCAATGCCATTGTCAGTACCTCCTCTTACCCTTGCTCCCACCGGCCCATTTCCTCTCAAGAAGCTGGTCCCCGGTGGCGACCTGAAGATAAGATAGGCAATATATTAGCTCGTGTCAAGCATATAAATTGAGTGTTAAACACTCATATTATGCGGCGGTACAAGTGACTCGTTCTAAGCGCCTTGCCGGCCGCATCGGCCATGGGCTCGATCAGTTCTGGGAGCAAGCGAAGGTGGGCTTGCTAGAATACCGGGTGGGACATGTCTCGAATTTTTCTCGAACAGCGTGAGCTCGGGGAAGACCTGCGACGCCTCTTCCAGTGGCTCGATGAAACTCGCGGAGGGCCGCAGGCCGAGTGTGTGCCCGCGCTCGACGTGTTCGAGACTGCCGAGACGGTGGAGATCATCGTGGATCTTCCCGGTGTGGCGGCAGATTCGATCCGCGTCGCGTGGTCGCGCGGCGTGGTCGTGATCGCCGGGCAGAAAGCGCCGACCGGCTGCCAGGATCACCACGACGCGGCGTTCCATCTGGCGGAGCGCGGGTTCGGCCGCTTCACCCGGGTCATCCGCCTCACCGGCGCGCTCGATGCCGGGCGGGCGCACGCCACGATGACCCACGGCGAGCTGCACATCGTCTTCCCCCGCATCGCCGAACGACGCGGCGAGGAAATCGCCATACCGGTGCGCGCCGAATGACACGAAGCCGGAGAGTCCGGCGCGTCAGCTGCACTCGTCGCAACGTCCTGGCTGTGGATCGTCCTGGCGCTCAACCGGCCCTGCTCGCGATCATTTCTCTCGAATGAAAATTCTGTTCATCGGCGATATCTTCGGAAAGCCCGGGCGCGAGATCGCGCGCCGGGCGATCCCCGCGCTGGTCAGCCGGCACGGCCTCGATCTCGTCGTCGCCAACGTCGAGAATTCGGCGGCGGGGTTCGGTGTGACCGGCGACATCGCAGACACCATCCTCGAATACGGCGTCGACGTGATGACCTCAGGGAATCACGTCTGGGACAAGAAGGAAGTGCTCGACTACATCGGACGGCAGCCGAAGCTGCTTCGTCCGGCGAACTTCCCCGCCGGCGTACCGGGACGCGGCAGCTACCTCGCACGCACGCGCACGGGTGAGCCTGTCGGCGTGCTCAACCTGATGGGCCGCGTGTTCATGACGCCGCTCGACGATCCTTTTGCCCTGGCGCTGCAGGAGATCGAATCGCTGAAGGCGAAGGCGCGCGTGGTCTTCGTCGACTTCCACGCCGAAGCGACATCTGAAAAAGTCTCCATGGGCTGGCATCTCGACGGCCGCGTCACCGCCGTCGTCGGCACACACACGCATATCCAGACCGCGGACGAGCGTGTGCTGCCCAAGGGCACTGCGTACATCACCGATGTCGGCATGACCGGACCGCGCGACTCGGTGATCGGCGTCGCCATTGACGCCGCGGTCGGACGGTTTCTCACCGCCATGCCCACGAAGTTCGAATCGGCCGCCGGCCCCGCCCGCCTGAACGCGGTGATTGTGACCGCCGATCCCGCGACCGGCCGGGCCACCAGCATCGAGCGACTGAACATGTCGGAACAGGAAGTGGAAACGATCGAACCTCCCGCCGCAGAGCCTGTTCGCCGGTGACGTGATGTCAGACTTGTTCTCGGAACCATTCGAGGAAGATCCGCAGGACGACGATCCGCGGGACGCGAATCGTCAGCTCGAACAACCGCAGCGGGCGGGCGTTGCGCAGGACACGCGGAAGCCGGCCGTTCCCGAGCGGCACATCTTCACGGTGTCGGAGCTGACCGCGGCCATTCGTGGCACGCTCGAGTCCGGTTTCGGCGATGTCTGGGTCGAGGGCGAGATCTCGAACTGCCGCTTGTGGAACACCGGACATCTGTATTTCACGCTGAAGGATGGCGACGCGCAGATCAAGATCGTGATGTTCCGCTCCGCCGTCAGGTATCTCAAGTTCAAGCCGGAGGACGGTCTGCACGTGGTGGCGCGAGGGCGCCTCGGCATCTACGAACCGAAGGGCGAATACCAGCTTGTTTGTGAGCACCTCCAGCCGCGTGGACTTGGCGCACTGCAACTGGCGTTCGAACAGCTGAAGAAGAAGCTGCAGGCCGAGGGACTCTTCGAGCAGTCGCGCAAGCGTCCGCTCCCCGCTTTGCCGGCGAAGATTGGCATCGTCACGTCACTCGACGGTGCGGCACTGCGCGACATCATCAAGGTGCTCAACCGCCGGCATCCCACCGCACACCTCGTCATCCGGCCTGCGCGCGTCCAGGGCGATGGCGCCGCGGCGGAAGTCGCATCGGCAATTCGCGCGATCGGACGCGTTCCGGGCGTCGAGGTGGTCATCGTCGCGCGCGGTGGCGGTTCGGTCGAGGATCTGTGGGCGTTCAACGAGGAGCCGATCGCCCGCGCGATGGTCCACTGCCCGGTGCCGGTGATCTCCGCGGTCGGCCACGAGGTGGATTTCACGATCGCCGACTTCGCGGCTGACGTCCGTGCGCCCACGCCTTCTGCCGCTGCGGAGATGGTCGTCGCGGCACACGCGGAATTCCGCACCAGGATCGATCGCTACTCACAGAGGCTTCGCCACGGCATCAACGCCCACATCCACGGCCGGCGTGTGCGCGTGCACGCGCTCGAGCGCCGCCGCGGTCTCGCGGCCTTGCCGGCGCGGCTCGCGATGCGTGGACGGCATGTTGCGGAGCTGGGCCATGGGTTGAGGCTGACAATCGGCGCGGCGGTTGCCCGCCGGCAGCGCGAGTACCACGGTATCCGCGCCCGTCTCGAGGCGCACGACGTCCGACGCCGTCTTACAGCGGTGCGCGGCCGGCTCGAAGCGCTCGACACACAGCTTTACAACGCCGCGCGCCGACGTCAGGATCGAGCGCGCGCGAGGATTGAGTCGCTGGCCGCGCGTCTCGAGTCGTTGAGCCCGCTCTCTGTCCTCAGTCGCGGTTACGCCGTCTGCTGGGACGGCGAACGCACGCGCGTCATCCGGCGTGCCGCCGAAGCGCCGCCCGGGTCGCAGGTTCGCGTCACGCTCCACGAAGGCGAGCTCGTCTGCGATGTCACGCAGGTGAAGGACGAAGAATAGATGGATACCACGATCAAGGACTTCGAATCGGCGATTGCGGAGGCTGACACCATCGCCCGCGCCCTCGAAGAGGGCGACCTGCCGCTCGAGAAGTCGCTCGAGCTGTACGAGCGGGGCGTGCACCTCCTGCGCTACTGCCAGGCCAGGCTCGAATCTGCCGAAAAACGCATCGAGATTCTGAACGAGCGGGGCGAGCTGCGAGCGGCGCCGGCGTCGTTCGAAGGCGAGCCCGGCGGAAACAAATGAAGACCGCGGCCACTGACCTTCAGGAGTGGCTCGGCAGGCGACGCGAAGCAGTCGATGCGGCGCTCGAACGTTATCTTCCCGCCACGAGCGACGCCCCAGCGCAGCTGACCGAGGCCATGCGATACAGCCTGCTCGCGGGCGGCAAACGGCTGCGGCCGATGCTCGTCCTCGCCGCGGCGGAAGCTATCGCAGAAGCCGAACAGACACCACTGGAGGCGGCGCTTGCCCTTGCGATGCCCGCGGCGTGTGCGGTGGAGTTCATACATACGTACTCGCTCGTCCACGACGACCTTCCGGCGATGGACGATGACACGCTGCGAAGGGGGCGTCCGACCGCGCACGTCGTGTTTGGCGAGGGCCTGGCGATTCTCGCCGGAGACGGTCTCCTCACCGAAGCCTTCTCACTCCTCGCGCGCGAGCCGCTCGCGTCGCCGGCGCTGACGGACGCTCAGCTCGCATCTCGGAAACTCCAGACGTTGGCCGCGATTGCCGGGGCGGCCGGGGCGGTGGGCATGGTCGGTGGTCAGGCGATCGACCTTGGACGCCGCCCGGCCAGGTGCATCCCCACTCGATGCGTCAGGTCTGCGCGGCATGCACGCCAGAAAGACGGGTGCGCTGATCGTGGGCTCGACGGTGGCCGGTGCGATCATGGCCGGTGCCTCAGCGGCACAGCTCGCCGCGGCGCGCGGATATGCCCGGAGCCTCGGCCTGGCCTTTCAGATCGTGGACGACATCCTCGACGTCGAGGGCGCGTCCGCCGATCTGGGCAAGACCGCGGGCAAGGATGCCGCCGCCGGCAAACCCACGTATCCCTCTTTGTATGGTCTCGAGGAGTCCCGCAAGCTGGCGAGCGACTGCGTGCTGGAAGCGCTTGCCGCCCTGGGCCGCGCGTCACTCGGAGGCCAGCTGCCGGCTATCGCCCGCTGGGTGATCTCTCGAACACATTGAGCAAGTCTGTCCGGCTCGACACGCTGCTCGTCGAACGCGGCCTCGCTGCCTCACGCGAGCGGGCGAAGGCGATGATCATCGCCGGCCAGGTCCGCGTCGACGGACACCCAGCCACGAAAGCCGGCGCGACGTTCCCGCCGACCGCGACAGTGACGCTCACCACGCCAGACCATCCATATGTGAGCCGCGGCGGCCTGAAACTCGCGCACGCGCTCGACGCGTTCGGCATCGACGTGCGAGGCCGGCTGGCGCTCGACATCGGCGCTTCCACGGGCGGGTTTACCGACGTCCTCCTCCAGCGCGGCGCCGCACGCGTCGTCGCGCTCGATGTCGGGCACGGTCAGCTCGACTGGCGTCTCCGTAACGACCCTCGAGTATTCGTCATCGAACGCGTCAACGCGAGATCTCTGGCTGCGGACATGCTTCCCGCTGACGCGCGGACGTTCCAGATCGTCACCATCGACGTGTCATTCATTTCCCTTCGGCACATCCTTCCGGTCGTGCCTCCGCTGCTCGGCCCGGGTGGCGATGTCATCGCCCTCGTCAAGCCGCAATTCGAAGCCGGCCGCCGGGAAGTGGCGCGGGGAGGCATCGTGCGTGATGACGCCATCCACGCGCGAGTCGTCGAAGAGATCGCGGCCGCGGCAGATGCGCTAGGATTGAGGCGCGCAGGCTTCACGGAATCCCCCATCTCAGGCATGGAAGGCAACAAGGAGTTCCTGCTGCACGTTCGACCATCCGGGTCCGACTGACGCCCCAGCAGCGTGAGCGATCCGGTCAACGGCAGCTACACCGATATGGTCAAAGTCGCGCGTGTCGGACTCATCGCCAAACACAACCTCGATGCCGCCGCCGGCGTGCTCGCGGAGCTTGCAGGCTGGCTCGAGGCGCGGAACGTTCACACCGTCTTCGAAACGGAGACCGCCGCGCTGGCCGGCTTGCCGCCGGGACGCCCGACGAGCTCGCGCGACGAGCTGCCGACAGCATGCGACCTGATCGTCGTGCTGGGCGGCGACGGCACGCTGATCGGCATGGCCAACCGGATCGCACAGGCGGGCGTCGACGTCCCCATTCTTGGCGTCAACTTCGGCAGCCTCGGGTTCCTCACCGAGATCACTCTGGGCGAGTTGTACGAATCGCTGGAATCCGTGCTCGCCGGCAATGCACTGATTGACGAGCGGATGATGCTGCGCGCGCGCACGATCCGCCGGAATGCGGTCTTTCAGGAACGCATCGTGTTGAACGACGTCGTGATCACGAAGGCCGCCCTGTCCCGAATCATCGAGCTCGCGGTAACCGTCGGCAAGCAGCTGGTCATGCGCGTGCGCGCCGACGGGCTGATCGTGGCGACGCCGACCGGATCGACGGCGTACAACCTGGCCGCGGGAGGACCGATCGTCCAACCGGCAGTCGATGCCCTCCTCCTCACGCCCATCGCTCCGCACATGCTCACAAACCGGCCGCTCGTCCTTCCCGGCGGATCGGAGCTGCGCGTCGAGCCGCTGATGGATGGCTCGCACGACGAAGTGTTCGTCACGTTCGACGGGCAGTCCGGCCACGCACTGCAGGCCGAGGATGTCGTCGAGATCCGGAAGGCCGATCGCCCGATGCGGCTCGTGAGGGCGCCGAAACGCACCTACTTCGAGCTGCTGCGCCAGAAACTGAAGTGGGGTGAGAGGTGAGATCTACCGCCCCTCGCGCTGCCGCTTCTCGCGGAAGTAGAGCACCTGCCACTGATGAACGTTGCGATTGTGCTCGTCGAGCGTGCTGGCGAACGCGTGCGAGCCGTCATTCCGGCTGACGAAATAGATGTAGGGCACATCGGCCGGGCTCGCAGCCGCCTCGAGCGACGCCTTGCCCGGGGCGGCGATTGGTCCGGGGGGCAGGCCGGCGTAGCGATACGTGTTGTACGGTGAATCGAACTGCAGATCGGCCCGCGTGAGATTGCCGTCGTAGCGGCCAGCGCGCTCGAGCGCGAAAATCACCGTCGGGTCGCACTGCAGGCCCATCCCGATCTTCAGGCGATTCGAATAGACCGCAGCCACCAGCGGACGTTCGTCACCTTTGCCCGTTTCCTTCTCCACGAGCGACGCCAACGTCACGAGCTGGCGGACGCTCAAACCGCGCGCCGAAGCTCGTTCGCGAATCTCCGGCGTCAGGCTCTGCTCGAACCGGCCGACCATGCGTCCAACGAGCTGCTCAGCGGTGGTCTTGCGAGGCAGCGTGTACGTGTCTGGAAACAGATACCCCTCGAGGTCCGTCGCCTGCGGATCGAGCTCGCGGATTGCTGAGGGATCTTTCGCGGCCGCGATGAACTCTTTCCGCGTGCCGAAGCCCCGCTCTTCGAAGATCTCCGCCATCTGGCGGATGCTCAGGCCTTCGCGAAACGTCAGTGGCTGAAGGTAGACATCGCCCCGCGCGATCCGGTCGACGACCTCCGTCGGCGTGAGGGGACTGTCGAAGCGATACTCACCTGCCTGCAGGCGCCGCCCGGCGCCGCGCAACCACACCGCCGCGCGAAAGGCCGTGGTGTTCCTGATGACGCCGGCGTCGGCGAGCTGCTGCGCCATTCGTCCCGGGCTGCTGCCCGGCGCGATTTCAACGAACGTCTCGGACTCCGTGTAGCCCTTGTAGGGGTGTTGCACAGACGTGTACAGCCACGTACCGCCGGCTGCAAGCACGGCTACGACTGCCAGCGTGATGAACAGAATCGCGCGTCGCACGTCTATCGATCCTCCCCATCGTGTTGCTCATGGGTAGAAACGCCCCGTCCCAGCCCGTCGAGGTAGTCCTGCAGGATCACTGCCGCTGACGCCGCGTCGAGCAGTGGCTTCCGCTTCCGCCAGTCCTTCACACGCTGCGCCAGCAAGCTTTCAGCTTCGTAACTGCTGAGCCGTTCGTCCTGCAGAACGACAGGAATTGTCACTTCGTTCACCAGAATGGTATGGAGCTTCTGGACTTCCTCCGTGAGCGCATTCGGCGCACCATCCAGGCGGCGGGGCAGGCCGAGCACAATCGCGTTGAGCCCGTCGTCTTCGCGTTGAAGGATCGTGATCTCTGCGCGAAGGGACTGAACCACCTGACGAAGCGTGCCACCGTGTGCAATCGCCTTCCAGGGACGTGCCAGAAGCCCCGTGGCGTCCGACAGCGCGAGCCCGATCCGCCGCTTTCCGTAGTCGATGCCGAGCGCGCGCATTATGATCAGCGTAACACCTGCTGTTCTATAATTTCTCCTTCATGATCACGCGCGTCGCGCGGGTACTTGCGCTACTGATGGTGCCGGCGCTCGCGTTTGCGATCGCCTGCAACGGCAGTCAGCCGGCCGCGGTGAACCGGCCGAAGCTCGTGGTGCTCGGCTTCGACGGCATGGATCCAGATCTCGTGCAGCAGTGGATCGCCGCGGGCCAGCTGCCGACGATTGCGAAGCTTGCGCAGCAGGGTGGCCTGCGACCGCTCGACACCACACACTCACCGGAATCGCCGACGGCGTGGGCGTCGTTCGCCACCGGCGTCAATCCCGGCAAACACAACATCTACGACTTCCTCGTTCGCGACACGAACACCTATCTTCCCGATCTCGGCATGGTGCAACGCCAGCCGGCACGCTTCCTCTTCAACTACGTGCCGATCGCCAAGCCGAAGCTCTCGTCGCTGCGCGGTGGCACCTCGTTCTGGGTCACCGCGGGCCAGGCGGGCGTGCGATCGAGCGTGCTCACGGTACCTGTCACCTTTCCGCCGGAAGATGTGCCGAACGGCCACCTGCTGTCGGGCCTTCCGCTCCCTGACATTCGCGGGACGATGGGCACGTTCTCTTACTTTGCGACGGACTTGAGCCGCTACGAAGAAGGCAACACGGAGATGGGGGGCATCCTGCGGCGGCTCGTGTTCGAGGGTGACGTCGCGCGGACGGAGCTGGTGGGCCCGCCCAATCCGATCGTCACACAGCAGATTCAGGCCATCCGCTCGCGCGGGCCGTCACTGTCCGAGAGCGATCGGGCCACGCTCGCCGACCTTCAGGCAAAGGCCGACGTCCGGGTGCCGCTCACGATCAAATGGAACCGGGCCGCCAAGACCGCCACCGTCGACATCCAGGGTCAGACAGTCACGCTCGAGACCGGCAAGATGAGCCGCTGGTTCGACGTCGAGTTCCGCGTGAACTTCCTGATTCGTCTATACGGCATGGCGCAGATGCTGCTCATGAACGCCGACAACGAACTGCAGCTCTACATCTCACCGGTGAACTGGAAGCCCGACAACCCACCGGTACCGATGTCCGCGCCGGCATCGTTTTCCGAAGAGCTGTTCGAGCGCATCGGTCACTACCGGACGCTGGGATGGGCCGAAGCGACCTGGCCGCTGAACGAAGGCCGCATGGACGAACAGACGTTCATCGACGACCTTTACAAGGCGTTCGACGACCGCGCGCAGGTCATCCTGAATCGCATCGATGCCCGCGACTGGGATGTGCTCGTCGGGGTGATCGAATCAACGGATCGCGTGCAGCACATGATGTGGCGGCTCATCGATCCGAAACATCCGATGTACGACGCGGCGATGGCGGCGAAATTTGGCGACTCCATCCTGCGGGTCTACCGTCGCGCCGATACCTTCGTCGCGGAAGTCCTCGAGCACCTGGAGCCGAACACGACGGTCCTGATCGTGTCCGACCATGGATTCCACTCATGGCGCAAGGCCGTCAACCTCAACACCTGGCTGGTACAGCAGGGCTACATGACGTTACAGGGGCAGGCGCCCGGCGAGAAGAAGCTGGCCGATCTGTTCGGCGGCGGCACCTTCTGGGAGAATGTCGACTGGTCCCGAACCCGCGCCTATGCCATGGGGCTGGGACAGATCTACTTCAACATGCGCGGGCGAGAGTCCCGCGGGATCGTCAGCCCCGGCGCCGAGGCCAAACAGCTCTCGGACGAGCTGAGCGCGAAGCTGCTCACGATGACCGACCCCGACGACGGCTCCCGCATCGTCAGCGCCGTCTATAAACGTGATGACGTGTACACGGGACCCTACCTCAACAATGCTGCAGAGCTGCAGGTGGGCATGGAGGACGGTTACCGCGTATCCTGGCAGACCACGCTCGGCGGATCGCCGCAGGGTATCGTCTATCCAAATATGAAGAAGTGGAGCGGCGATCACGGCGGCTACGACTTCGCGACTACGGCAGGCGTTCTCATATCGAATCGTCCGCTCACAGGCGCCACGGCGTCGATCGTCGACCTGGCGCCAACGATTCTGAAGTTCTTTGGCGTGCCCATTCCCTCGGAGATCGATGGCAAGCCTCTTTTCTGACATGCGAACGCTTGGCGCAGGCCTCTGTCTCCTGGCGTCAATCGGATTGGGCGCCCAGAGCGTCGCGCCGCAGGATCCCGCACGGACCTCGGAACGCGCCGGAGAGCGTATCCGCGCGTTGGTACGCGAAGCGGACATACTGGCTGCGCAGCAAAGCAAGCTGCTGGGCGAGCTGAAGAAGCTCGAAGCCGATCGCCAGGCCAAGGTCGCGGAGGTCACGCGCGTCGAGCGCGATCTGCAGGAGACACAGCGGCGGCTCAACGAATCACGCGTCAAGGCCGACGCACTTCGAAAGACCGCCGATGCCGAGCGGCCCGAGGTGGTCTACGCGACTGGTGCACCTGTACAAGCTGGGTCGCGCCGGCTACTGGCGGATGCTCTTCGACGTGGACGATCTGCGATCGATGGGACGCGCCTACCGGACGGCTGCTGCGCTGACGCGGCTGGATCGCGATCGCGTGCAGGCCCATCAGCGGACGCTCAACGCATTGGCGAAGGAACGCAAGGACCTGGAAGCGCGGGCCGTGCAGCTGGCCGGGCTTCAGGAAGCGTCCAAGCGTGCGCGCGTCGCGTTGGATCGGTCGGTCGCCGCCCACAACTCGCTGATTGACTCCATCGACGCCCGCCGCGACCTCAACACGCAGATGACGACCGAACTGGAAACGGCACAACAGCGTCTGCAGGCGTCGCTGAACCAGGTCGGCACGAACGGCGCCGCCCCGATCTCATTGCCGATGGGCGCATTCCAGGGCGCGCTCCCCTGGCCGGCCCGCGGCCCGCTGATCAGCCGATTCGGCCGTCAGACCAACAGCAAGTTCGGCACGGCCATCGTCAAGAACGGGTTGGAGATCGGGGTGCCCGAGGGCGCGCGCGTGGCCGCCGTGCACGAGGGCACCGTCGCTTACGCCGACCAGTTCACCGGCTACGGAAATCTGGTGATTGTCGAACACGGTGAAGGCGCCTTCTCGCTGTACGGCCATCTGGCCTCCGTTCGCGTGACCCGCGGCGAACGCGTCGAGGCTGGGAGCACCGTTGGGACGACTGGCCGCAACCCCGGCGGCAACCCCGCACTGTACTTCGAGTTACGGATCGACGGCCGCCCCGTGGATCCCTTACAATGGCTTCAGAAGGGGTCTCAATGAGCCTGAAGACACGCTTGTTCGTGCTGCTGCTGTCGACGCCGGTTCTGGCATTCGTGTTGGTCGGGGGACTGATGGGCCAGTCCACCATCGCGAGCGGCGAAGACAGGTTTGCGCACATTGCCGTGTTTCAGGACGTGCTGGATCTCGTCATGCGCAGCTACGTGACCGAGGTCAAACCGGATCGGGTCATGGAAGGCGCGCTGCGTGGGCTGGCCGATGGCCTCGACCCCGACAACGCATATCTCACAGCCGCCATGGTTCGACAGGTTGAGGCAGGCGATGCGGAGCCCGATGCCGACGTCGGGATCAGCATGACCCGGCAATATTACCTGCGCGTCGTCGCGACGCGCGATGGCTCGCCGGGTGCGAAGGCCGGACTGCAGACCGGTGACTACATTCGTGGGATCGACGGCAAAGCCACCCGTGACATGTCGGTCTTCGAGGGCAACCGGCTCCTGCGTGGCAAGGCAGGTTCGAAGGTCACGCTGACGGTCATTCGCGGAAACGCCGCCGACCCGCATGAGATTCCCCTCGTACGCGAGAAGTTCGCCGGCCCGATGGTCGTCAGCCGTTCGCTCGGCAACGGTGTTGGCTACCTTCGGATCGTCGCATTCAACAACGGGATCGCCGACGAGCTTCGCCGTCACGCCACCCAGCTGGCAACGGGCGGCGCAAAATCGCTGATTGTCGACGTCCGCCGCACCGCCGAAGGATCGTACGAGAACGGCATCGCCGCCGCGCGGCTCTTCGTGAAATCAGGAACGCTGGCGATCAAGGCGGGCCGCGAGAACGGGCCGCGCGAACAGATCGCGGCAGCCTCAGGTGACGGCGCTATCGCGACGCCGGTGACCCTGCTGACGACGACGGGAACGGCGGGCGCTGCGGAGTTGTTCGTGTCCGCGCTCGATGGCGCGAACCGCGCGGAAGTGATCGGAGAGCGCACACTAGGCCGTGCCGGTTTGCAGAAGCTGGTGAAGCTACCCGAAGGACGCGGACTGTGGCTCACCTACGCACGCTACCTGCGTGCGGATGGCAGCGCCATCCAGAGCAAGGGCATCGAGCCCGATGTCGCTGTCGACGAACCGGCTCCGGAATTCGGATCGCCCGCTCCGGAGAAAGACGTGATCCTCGACGCCGCACTCGAGCGTGTGCGGGCAAAGGCCGCAGCGTAGCGCGTCGATCGCGATCCGATCTCTTGCGCGCGGCGAACTTCCCATTGACACTCCGGCACCACAAGCGTATAACCGCATCACACCAAAATTCGCCGGAAGCCTTGTGCAGCAAGGCTTCCGCCCTCTATCCTCACCGGAGGCGTCAATGAACAAGCAGGATCTCATCACCAAGATCGCGCAGGACACGGGCATCACCAAGGCGAGTGCGACGGCTGCCGTCGATTCGTTCTTCGAGGGCATCACCAAGTCGCTGAAGAAAGGTCAGCCGATCACCTTCGTCGGCTTCGGCACGTTCAAGACCGCGCAGCGCAAGGCTCGCACCGCGCGTAATCCGCAGACTGGCGCCGCGATCAAGGTCCCGAAGCGCCGGGTCGTCCGCTTCAGCGCCGGCAAGGCGTTGAAGACCGCGGTGAACTAGACGAGATCCTTGCACGCCCGGCCAACGAACGGCTCCGGTCGGGCGTGCGACGCTCCCTCCGAGGCCTCTCCCGTTCGTTGACTCATCTTCTCGCCCTCTGGTAGACTGAATCCTTTCGGTAAGGCCAGTATTTTCAAGATATAGGCGCGTAGCTCAGTTGGTTAGAGCGCCTGCTTGACACGCAGGAGGTCGGCAGTTCGAGTCTGCCCGTGCCTACCAACCTTCGCTCGCTGACTGCGACGCCAGCTACGTGGCAGGCCAAGGCCAGCTTGTCCACCGCAGCGCGAGGGTGGATTGGCGAGTCACGCGAAGGTTGCACGCCGAAGCTCGCGAAGCGAGCGACGGCGAGTCTCACGCACGAAAGACTTCCCTTACCATTGACAACCGCTGCAATGAGTGACATCTCCGTCACGCTGCCTGACGGCTCGAGCCGTCGCGTGTCCTCTGGCGCCACCCCTGGTGACGTTGCGGCAGAGATCTCTCCGCGGCTGGCGAAAGCGGCGCTCGCGGCATTCGTGGACGACCGTCTCGTCGATCTCACGACCCCGTTGACCCACGACGCACGCGTCCGCATCGTGACGCAGGACAGCCCGGAAGCATTGCCGCTCTTCCGGCACAGCACCGCGCACCTCATGGCTGCGGCGGTCACGGCCCTCTTCCCCGGCGCCCAGTGCGGCATCGGGCCGGCCATCGACGAGGGCTTCTTCTACGACTTCGTCGTCGATCGGCCGTTCGTGCCGGAGGATCTCGAGGCGATCGAGAAGAAGATGAAGGAACTGGCGGCTCAGGACCTGATCTACGAGCGCCAGATGTGGCCGCGTGAAGAAGCGCGGCGGTTCTTCAGCCGCGCGCGGCGAGCCGCTGAAGGTGCAGCTGATCGACGAGAAGACTGCCGGGCAGTCCGAGGTGTCCTGCTACACGATCAAGGACAAGGACACGTTCGTCGACTTCTGCGTCGGACCGCACGTGCCCTCTTCGGGCCGCCTCAAGGCGTTCAAGCTGCTGAGCACGTCCAACGCCTACTGGAAGGGCGATGCGAAGAATCAGCCGATGCAGCGCATCTACGGCACGGCTTTCTTCAGCGAGTCGGAACTGAACGCGTACACCGCGCGGATCGAGGAAGCGAAGAAGCGCGACCACCGGAAGCTCGGGAAGGACCTCGGACTGTTCATGTTCCATCCGTGGGCGCCCGGAGCGACGTTCTGGCTCGCCAAGGGAACCGTGCTCTGGAACACACTCGCCGACTACATGCGCGGCGTGCTGATTCCAGCCGGCTACGTGGAAGTGAAAGCGCCGATCATCTTCAACAAGGCGCTCTGGGAAACGTCCGGACACTGGTTCCACTATCGGCAGAACATGTTCCTCGTCGAGTCGGAAGAGGAACAGATGGGCCTCAAGGCGATGAACTGCCCAGGCCACTTCCTCATCTACGCCAGCGAGAAGCACAGCTACAAGGACCTGCCGATCCGCTACCACGAGCAGACGCCGCTCCACCGCAACGAAGCGTCGGGCGTGCTGTCGGGACTCACACGTGTGCGCCAGTTCAGCCAGGACGATGGGCACTGCTTCGTGATGGAGTCACAGATCGGCGAAGAGGTGGAGCGGGTGCTGCGCCTCGTCCAGCGGGTCTACAGCGACTTCGGTCTCAAGCCGGACATGAAGCTGGCGACCCGTCCCCCGGAGTTCCTCGGGGCGGCCGAGACGTGGGATCACGCGGAGCGCGAGCTGAAGCGCGCACTCGACGCGGTCGGCGAGCCGTACACGATCAATGAGGGCGATGGCGCTTTCTACGGCCCGAAGATCGATTTCGACGTGACCGACGCGATCGGCCGGCGTTGGCAGTGTGCCACCATCCAGCTCGACTACCAGATGCCGGAGCGGTTCGATCTGAAGTACACAGGCGCCGACAACGCGGAACACCGCCCCGTGGTGATTCACCGGGCCATTTTCGGCAGCTTCGAGCGGTTCATCGCGCTCCTGATCGAGCACTACGCCGGCGCCTTCCCGCTCTGGTTGGCGCCGATTCAGGCGGTGGTGCTGCCGATTGCCGACCGGCACCTCGACTACGCCAGGTCCCTGACCGAGCGGCTGACCGCCGCCGGCCTGCGGGTGGAGCTGGACGACCGCCAGGAGAAGATTGGATATAAGATCCGCTCGGCCCAGATGCAGAAGGTGCCGTATATGCTGGTCGTCGGCGACCGCGAGGCGGCCGAATCGAGCGTGTCGGTGCGCCACCGGACAGAGGGCGATCTCGGCTCCCGAAATATCGAAGATTTCATCGACGCCGCGATGCGGGAGATTCGTGAGAAACGATCGGCTGTAGGCCCGACCTTAAGGTCGGGCGTGGTGGAAGAAGCAACCAGCTAGGAGGTATTTATCGCTTTTGACCGAAGCCCGCGTCGGGATGACCGCACCCGGGTAAATGAACGGATCAGGGTCCGCGAAGTCCGGGTGATCGACGACACCGGCGCGCAGCTGGGCATCATGGCACCGCAGCAGGCGCTCGCGATCGCGCGACAGAAGGGACTCGACCTCGTGGAAATCGCGGCCACGGCCACCCCGCCGGTGTGCCGCATCATGGACTTCGGGCGCTATCAGTACCAGGAACAGAAGCGCGCCCGGCAGGCCAAAAAACACCAGAAGATCATCGAGGTCAAAGAGATCAAGTTCCGCCCGAAGGTCGACGAACACGACTACCAGTTCAAGAAGAAGCACATCGAGCGCTTCCTGGCTGAGGGCGACAAGGTCAAGGCGACGATCTTCTTCCGCGGCCGCGAGATGGCGCACCCCGAGATCGGGCGGCGCATCCTCGAGCGGTTGATCGAGGACCTCGCCGAGGTGGCCATCGCCGAGTCGGCCCCGCGGCAGGAAGGGAACCAGATGCACACGATCCTCGGGCAGCGCGCGGGCGCCAAGCCCCCGCGTCCGAAGCGTGAGCCCGAACGGTCGACGGCGCCTACTGAGTAGCAAAGATGCCGGGACTCGGGTCTCGGCCGGCGACAGGACGCGGTACGGCCAAGTAGACGTAAGGGCCGGCTGCGAGGTGCGCCGTAGCGCGCAGAAGTTCATTATGGAGCGCGCGGAGGCGGAGGGCCCCGCGAGCATTAAGAATGAAGACACAGACATCATGCCGAAACTGAAGACACACCGAGGCGCCGCGAAGCGCTTCAAGAAGACCGCCACCGGGAAGTTCGTCCGGAGCAAGGCGTTCAAACAGCACATCCTCACCAGCAAGACCAGGAGCCGCAAGCGCGCGCTCCGCGGCACCACGGTGGTGTCACCGGCCGATGCGGGCAAGTTGAAGAGGATGTTGCCGAACTAGGTCGGAAATGCGGAAATCGGAGATCGGAAATCGGAGATCGGTCTCCCGACGAAAGACACAGGGCCGGCTCCGCAGGAGCCGGCAAGGCCAAAGACTAAGTAAAGAAGACACAGACATGCCGAGAGTGAAACGTGGCAACGTCCGGCGCGCGAAGCGAAAGAAGCTCCTCGCACGCGCAAAGGGCTTCTATGCAAACAAGAGCAAGCTCTATCGCGCCGCGAAAGAGTCGGTCGATACCGCGCTGAAGTACGCGTTCGTCGGGCGCCGTCGCAAGAAGCGGGATTTCCGTCGCCTGTGGGTCGTACGGATCAACGCCGCCGCGCGCGAGAACGGCCTCACGTATGGCCAGCTGATCTCCGGCCTCAAGGCGGCTGGCAACCCGATCGATCGCAAGAGCCTCGCGGACCTGGCGACTTCGAGCCCGGCAGCTTTTGCGCGCCTTGCCAAAATGGCAGCCGAAGCCAAGCCAGCACCGGCCACTCGCGCGCGGGCCTGATCGCTCGCAGCTCCGAACTGGACACATGCGTTTTGGCCGTGCCGAGCTGTCGATGAATCGAGTTCGGTTGGTCGGTCGGCAGCGCCTGCGGCCGCGGCGAGCGAGCGGAGCGAGTCGAGCCGCAGAGCGTGGGGGTGGGGCCCCACGCGCATGAGAAGATGACGGATCCTGCCAATCACATCGACGACCTGCGCGCGCAGTTCGATCGCGACCTGGCGCAGGTCACCTCCGAGTCAGAACTTCGCGCAGTACGCGACCGGTATCTGGCGCGCAAGGGCGGGCTCGTCTCGAACCTGCTCAAAGCGCTGGGCAGCGCGCCGCCCGAGGAGCGGCCGAGGCTCGGTCAGCTCGCCAATCGCCTGAAGCAGGACATCGAGGAGCGGTTGACCGCGCGGCTCTCGGAAACGGAGCGCGCGCGTCCGCCGAAGGAGGCGGTCGACGTCACGCTGCCCGGTCGTGTCCCGGCGCTCGGCCATCGCCACCCGTTGACGATTCTGCGCGAGCGCATCGAGGACATCTTCATGCGCATGGGATTCCTCGTGCTCGAGGGCCCCGAGCTCGAAGACGACTACCACAACTTCGAAGCGCTCAACATGCCACCGGAGCATCCCGCGCGCGACATGCAGGACACGCTGTACCTTGCCTCGCCGGTCAAGTCGGCCGTCGGGTCGCCGGCGACGCTGCTGCGGACGCACACGTCAGGCATGCAGGTCCGCTACATGAAGCAGTTCCCGCCGCCGGTCCGGCTGATCGCGCCGGGCCGCGTGTACCGGCGCGACAACTTCGACCTCACCCACACACCGATGTTCACGCAGGTCGAGGGCCTCGTCGTCGGCGAAGGGGTGGCGCTCTCGGATTTGAAGGGCACGCTGATGGTGTTTCTGCGCGAGCTCTTCGGCCAGGACCGTCAGGTCAGGTTCCGCCCCAGCTTCTTCCCCTACACCGAGCCGAGCGCTGAGGTCGACATCAGCTGTGGCAACTGCGGCGGAACGGGGACCGACTGCTGAGCATGTGCAAGCGCACCGGCTGGGTCGAGATCCTTGGCAGCGGCATGGTGCATCCCGCCGTCTTCGAAGCCGCCGGCTACGATCCCGAACGCTACACGGGCTGGGCCTTCGGCATGGGCATCGAGCGAGTCGCCCTGCTCAAGTGGGGCGTGGAAGACATCCGCCTCTTCTACGAAAACGACCTGCGATTCCTGGAGCAGTTCCCGCTGTGAGGATCGTTCACTCGTGGCTGGCCGAGCTGGTGCAGGTACCGGCGGACGTCGAAACCACCGCGCGCGAGATCGCGCTGCGTGGCTTCGAGGTCGCGTCTGTCGAGACGCACCCGCACGCGGTGATTGACTTCGAGATCACCGCGAATCGGCCGGACTGCCTGAATCACGTCGGCATGGCTCGCGAGGCGTCCGCCATCTGGGGTGTGCCGCTGCAGATGCCTGACCTCGCGATGCCCTCGCCCGGCCCGGCCGAGCGGCTCGACGTGCGCATCGACGATCCGGACCTGTGTCCGCGCTACTGCGCGCAGGTGTTCGAGGTGCGCGTGGGGCCATCACCCGGCTGGCTCGTCCAGCGGCTCGAAGCGGCCGGCGTTCGCTCCATCAACAACGTCGTCGACGTCACCAACTACGTGATGCTCGAGCTCGGGCAGCCGATGCATGCCTTCGACCTCGCCCGCCTGGCAGACGGGCTGATCGTCGTGCGCCGTGCAACGAAGGGGGAACGGCTGCGCACACTCGACGGTGTCGAGCGTGCCCTCGACCCGGACATGCTGGTGATCGCGGACGCGCAGCGGGCCAGCGCGCTTGGCGGCGTCATGGGCGGCGCGGACTCGGAGATCTCGTCGCAGACCACGATGATCGCCCTGGAGAGCGCGTATTTCCTCCCCGCGTCCGTGAGGAGGACGAGCAAGCGCCTCGGACTGAAGACGGAGGCGTCGACACGATTCGAGCGCGGCGCCGACATCAACGCGCCTCCGGTGGGTGTCGCCCGCGCGGCAGCGTTGCTCGACAAGCTCGGCGCCGGCAGGCCGCGCGGGCCGCTCATCGATCGCTACCCCGTGCCACGAAGCCCTGCGCGCCTGTACCTTCGTGCTGCGCGCATCGGTCGTCTGCTCGGCCAGGAAGTGCCTGCCGATCGCGTGCCGACGATCCTCGAGCCGCTCGGGTTCGGTGTTGCCGAGGGAACGGCTCGGATGAATCGACGAGCCGGAACGGCTCGAAGGAATCGGCGGAGCCCGGTTGGGTCGTGACGGTCCCGACGTATCGGGTCGACGTGATGCGTGAAGCGGATCTGATCGAAGAGGTCGGACGGCATTCGGCTTCGACAACCTGCCCGTCAGCTTCCCGCCGCTCGAGGCGCCGCAGGCACCGCCCGATCCTCGAATCGCCCGTGATCGGATCGTGCGCCGCGTGCTGACTGCGGCCGGGTTCTCCGAGGCGATGACCTTCGCCTTCATCGAGCGGCAGGCTGCGCTGCCCTTCGCCGACAATGGCGCCGAACCGGCAGCGATTGCCAATCCGCTGTCGGAAAAGTTCGCCGTTCTGCGCCCGTCGCTGCTGCCCGGCTTGCTGGATGCCGCCGCGTACAACCGGCGGCGCGAGCGCCGGGACATTCAGCTGTTCGAAACGGGCAGCCGGTTCACAGCTGATGGCGAGGGCCGTGCCGCAGCGTTCGTGTGGTCCGGCGCTGCGGCGCCGCCGCACTGGTCGTCCGCGCCGAAGGCCGTCGACTTCTTCGACGTCAAAGGTGTGGCGCAACAGGTGGCCAGCGCATTCCGTCTCGAGACGGAGTGTGTCGCGGCCGCCCGATCGTACCTCGTGCCTGGACGCACGGCTGAGATCGTCGTTCGACCGAACGGCTCGACTCGCCCGCTTGCCGTGCTCGGACAAATCACGCCGTCAATCGCCGCCGCGCGCGGATTTCCTGCGCACGATGAGCTGTACGTTGCCGAGATCGACCTGAATGCGCTCGCGGATCTCGAGCCAGGCGACGATCTGACCGCGCAATCGCTGCCGCGCTTCCCCTCGATCGTGCGAGACATTTCATTCACCGTCGACGAAGCCTTGCCTGCTGCGACGGTTCGTGGCACTATCCGTTCGGCGGCGCCGTCGACGCTGGTTTCCATTGCTGAGTTCGATCGCTATCAAGGCAAGGGCGTACCCGCCGGCCGCGTCAGCCTGTCGATGCACCTGACGTTCCGCGCGCCCGACCGGACGCTGACGGATCAGGAAGCCGACTCTGTCACGGAGACGATTTTCAACGCGCTCCGCACCGCTCACGGCGCCGAGCGCAGATAGCGGATAGCCGGGCCAGGTCGCCCGGCCTCTGGTCCACTCGAAGGAGCATTCGTGGCTAAAGCTGTTGCAACACGAAGCGTCGATCTGGAAGTCATCGATCGGCTGGAAGAAAAACTGAAGCTGCTGGTCGGCATGGTCGAACGGCTGCGTGCCGACGGCGCAAGGATGTCGGACGAGAACACCCGCCTGCTCCGGGAGCTCGAAGCGTCGCGGAACCGGCTGGCGGACGCGGAAGGCACCAGCGTCGAGCTGACGGCCCTCCGCGACGAGCGTGAGCAGATCCGTTCGCGCGTCACCGAGATGTTGCAACAGATCGAGAGCCTGAACCTGTAGGTTGCAGCCAGCCGCCAGCTGTCAGAAGTCGGGTGCGCAGTTCACGACCGGAGCTGAGTAGCTGGAACGCTCGGAGCTGAGAGCTGTCTATGGACGGATCGACTCGCGTCGTACACGTCGAGATTCACGGGCACCGCTATCCCATCCGCAGTGGCCTGGATCCGACCTATGTCGCCGAACTGGCGGCCTTCGTCGACAGCAAGATGCAGCTGGCGGCCAAAGAATGTCCGCAGGGGGACACCCTGAAGGTCGCCGTGCTCGCCGCGATCAACATCGCCGACGAGATGTTCCGCTCGCGCGACGAGGCGAGGGATCGTGATTCGGGACTCGCCCAGCGCGCCGAGGAGCTCGAACGAATGCTCGATTTGGCACTCGCGGAAGGGGTTCCGGAGGAATTCGACACGGTTCGCTCGACGGCCGCCGGCTGACTACGGTAAGATCATCTGGAAGTTTGAGTTCCCTGCTTTGTGCGTGATGGCTCGGAGGCTCGTTTGAGCCAACGTTTCATCCTAAGAGAATCGCGACGCCGCGCGGTGTGCATGCCTCTGCGAGAGGAAGCCTGAAGCGCGGCTTGTGCAGCGGTTCCACCTGCTTTACGCAGGTTCATCCGACCTCCCCACACGGCAAAGCGGGGCCTTTCTTTCCCGTCACAATTACTGGCCTCTTCCAGCCTTTCTATTGTTTAATTCGGCATGTCTTGGGCGCCTGCGGCCCGAGGACCGCGTGGGGTAGGCTCCACGCACCAGAGAAGATGCGCGGCGGCGCGATGGATCGCTTGCCGGGCGATATCAAAACACGCCGGCTGACAGGCTCAGCCGGCTTCAGATAACGAGGGCCCTGTCGCAGGGTGCTGCGATGGCGGCACGACGGGGAGACTCATGGGTCTACCGGGCGTTTACCTCACGAACGCGGCTGTTACAGCCGCTGTAGGCGTCGGGATCATCATGTGGTGGGTCGCGAGCCGGCGACGGATCGCGACCGAGACCATCCAGCGAGCACAGAGCGAAGCCGATCGACTGGCCCGCCAGGCCGAGCGTGACGCTGAAACACTCAAAAAAGAAGTGCTGCTCTCGGCGCGCGAAAAAGCGCACGAGCTCGCATCCGACGCCGAGCGTCAGGCCAGAGAGCGGCTGAAGGAGATCGGCAGTCTCGAGCAGGCGCTGGCTGACAAGACGCGCACCCTCGCGGATCGCCTGGCGGTCCTCGACCGGCAGGAGCAGGATCTGCGCGGCCGGGAGAAAGCGATTCGGCAGCTCGAGCAATCGGGCGCCGAAGCCAGCCGGCGCGCCGAGCAGCTGCTCGACGACCGTCAGCGGGAGCTCCAGCGCATCGCGTCGCTGACCGCAGAAGAAGCGCGCGAGCTGCTGATCAAGCAAATCGAAGCGGACGCGCGGCGCGACGCCGCCAACCTCGTGAAACGGCTCGAGACCGAAGCGCGCGAGACGGCGGCAGCCCGCGCTCAACAGATCATCTCGGACGCCATTCAGCGCAGCGCGGCCGAGCATGCCATCGAAACGACCGTGTCGGTCGTCGATCTGCCCAGCGACGACATGAAAGGCCGGATCATCGGCCGTGAAGGGCGCAACATCCGCGCGCTCGAGACGGCCACCGGCGTGGAACTGATTGTCGACGATACGCCCGGGGCCATCATCCTCTCCAGCTTCGACCCGTTCAGGCGTGAGGTCGCCCGGCAGGCGATCGAGCGGTTGATCGCCGACGGCCGCATCCATCCCGCGCGCATCGAAGAGGTCGTCGAGAAGGTGAAGACGGACATGGAGGACACCGTTCGGCGCGAGGGCGAAGCTGCTGCGTTCGAGCTCGGCCTGTACGACCTCCACCCCGAGATCCTCCGACTCATGGGACGGCTGAAGTTCCGTACGAGCTACGGGCAGAACGTCCTCAACCATTCGAAGGAAGTTGCCTTCCTCGCCGGCATCATGGCGCGCGAGATCGGCCTGAACGGCCACGTGGCCGCGCGAGCGGCGTTCCTCCACGACATCGGGAAGGCGATCGATCGCGATCTGCAGGGCACGCATCTCGAGCTCGGCCTCGACTTCCTTCGTAAGCACGGCGAGAGCGAGCCGGTGCTCCAGGCAGTTGCCGCTCACCACATGGACATCGACTGGCCGTCGCTCGAGGCGATGATCGTCCAGGCGGCCGACGCGATCTCCGCCGCGAGACCTGGCGCGCGCCGCGACATCCTCGAGTCGTACGTCAAGCGCCTCGAGAAGCTCGAAGGGATTGCCGATTCCTTCCAGGGCGTCTCCAAGGCGTTCGCGCTGCAAGCTGGGCGCGAGATTCGCATAATGGTGGAGAGCGAACGAATCTCGGACGAGGAGACAATCTGGCTGTCCAAAGACATCGCACGCCGCATCGAAAACGAGCTGGAATACCCAGGCCAGATCAAAGTCACCGTCATCCGGGAGACCCGGGCCGTTGAGTACGCCCGGTAGAACTGCAACCACGCCCGTCTCCGGCATCGGCGAACGGGGCGTAATCGATCGCATCCGGCAGCGTCTCCCGCCGCCATCGCCTGACATCGTGCTTGGAATCGGCGACGATGCCGCGGTGATCAGGGGCGAGAAGCGCGCGCATCAGGTGCTGACCACCGACGCGCTGGTCGAGAGCGTCCATTTCGACCGGCGTTTCTCCACACCTGCCGACATCGGATACAAGGCGCTGGCGGTGAACGTCAGCGACGTCGCGGCGATGGGTGCCACTCCCCACGTCGCCCTGCTTTCGCTGATGCTTCCAGCGGATACGCCAATCGACGACGTCGATGGCCTTCTGGATGGGCTGTTCGAGATGGCACGCGCAGTCAACGTGACGCTCGTAGGCGGCAACATCACACGTTCCCCCGGACCCCTGATTGTCGACGTGACCCTCACCGGCTGGGTACACCCTCGCAAGATGCTGACGCGAAGCGCCGGCCGTCCAGGCGACGCGCTTTATGTGAGCGGATCGATTGGCGGCGCCGCCGCCGGGCTCTCGTGGTTGCAGGCACACGGGCACCGCCCCAATGACAATGATGATGATGTGCCCGGCGATCCCATTCTGGCTGACTGCGTCCGGCGCCACGTCAGGCCTGAGCCGCAAGCGCGGCTCGGCATGGTGGTCGGCCGCAACCGCGCCGCCAGCGCGTGCATGGACTTGAGTGACGGGCTGGCTGATGCGGTGCGCCAGCTCGCCCAGGCGAGCGGCACCGGAGCGAAGCTCGATCTCTCAGCCCTTCCAGTTCATCCGGGTGCGACCGCCTGGTTCGCGTCGATCGGCGTGGACGCAGTTGCTCGAAGCCTGGAGGGTGGCGATGACTACGAGTTGCTGCTGGCGGTGCCGGCACGCACGAAAGGCCGCTTTAGAAACGCGTCACGACTTGCCCGCGGGGTGGAGGTCACGAGGATCGGCGAGCTGACGGGCACTCCCGAGTTGACGATCGTGAGTGAAGGTGGGGAGCGCCCGCTCCCTGACGGTTTCGTCCACTTCTGAGTGACCCCAATGCCAGGCGCCTCCAGACTTCGCCGCTGGCTCGAACAGCTGCTTCACACGCACGACACGCCGCGGCGCACGGCAGCGGCGTACGCCGTCGGGGTGTTCTTCGGCTTCTCGCCGTTTCTCGGGCTGCACACCGTGCTCGGCCTCATGGCCGCGTTCCTGCTGAACCTGAACCGGGTGGCGGTCGTCCTCGGCATCTATTCCAACCTGCCGTGGATCCTGCCCGCCTACTACACGCTGGCAACGGTCGCCGGTGCCGGGCTCCTGCGGGCAGACGTACCGCCAGGGCTGCTCGAGCAGCTGACCGCCGCGGCAACCGAACGCTCGTGGAGCGACCTTCGGCACATCGCCGTCAGCCTGAGACCGCTCTTGTGGTCCTACACGGTGGGCTCAACCGTCGGCGCCCTCCTGCTGGCGGCCGTCGCCTACCGGGTCTCCCTGGCGATGATCGTCGCCCATCGTCACGCAATCGAGCGCGCATCACAGCAAGCCACTGATGACAGGTAGCTTACAGGCTCACTACCCTCGAGTATTGCCTACTGTCCTCAATCCAGGGCTTTGACGCCGGGCCGCCGGGTGGGTATAGTGGTTGGACCCCAGCAGCACCAAGCCGATTATGTACCTGTCACGTTCGACCGGGCGGAAGCTCGTGGCGACGATGGTGGCGGCGTTGAGCTTTGCGCTGCTGCACGAGGTCACGGCTCTGGACTCGCGGTTTGCCGCGCGGCGGGCCGCACTGCGTCAGGAGTCGCCTGCACCCGCGCCTGGAGCCAAGATCCGGTTCACCGCCACGGCGTATTGCAAGGGAACGACAACCGCCTCGGGCGTCAACGTGCGGACCGGCATTGCGGCCGCCGACCCCGACCTGCTGCCGGTCGGCTCCGTCATCCAGATCGACAACCTCGCTGACAAGTACAACGGCATCTATACGGTCATGGACACCGGCCCGAAGGTCCAGGGGCGGCACATCGACGTCTACATGTGGAGTTGCAACGAGGCGCTGCAGTTCGGCCGCCGGAAGATGGAAGTCACGGTGCTGCGTCTGGGTTGGAACCCGCGCGACAGCGGGGCCGATCTGAAGGTGGGGTTGGGTGGGTGAGCAGGGCGATGGAATCGGGTGAATGGAGGCACGCCCGACCTTAAGGTCGGGCTCCTACAGGTACCGGTTACGGGGTCACGGGTTCCGATCGTTCTTGTTCCTTGTATTGCAGCTGATAGAGCTTGAAGTAGATTCCGCGCGCAGCCAGGAGTTCCTGATGGCTGCCGGCCTCCCGCAGCTCACCCTTGTGCAGGACGAGAATCTTGTCCATGTCCTGAATCGTCGAGAGGCGATGCGCGATCGCGATCGTCGTCCGCCCAGCCATGAGGACGTGCAGTGCGTCGCGGATCAGAAGCTCGGTTGCCGTGTCGACGCTTGACGTGGCTTCATCGAGCACGAGGATGCGCGGATCGAACGCAAGGGCACGCGCGAAGGACAGCAACTGTTTCTGCCCCACTGACAGCGTCGCGCCCCGTTCGGCGACGGGGCTGCGGTAACCATCCTTCAGCTGTCGAATGAAGCTGTCGGCATGCACCGCTGCCGCAGCCGTCTCGACCTGCTCGTCGGTGATCGCCGAGTTGCCGAGGCGGATGTTGTCGGCGATCGTCCCCGTGAAGAGATGGACGTCCTGCAGAACGAGGCTGAAGAGCCGTCGCAGCTCGGGCAGTGGCATCTCGCGGACGTCGACGCCGTCGATCGAAATGCGTCCGCGGCTGACGTCATAGAAACGCAGCAGCAGGTTGATGATCGTCGACTTCCCCGCCCCCGTCGCGCCGACGATTCCCACGCGCTCGCCCGGCCGCACGTCGAACGACACGTCCCTGAGCACGAAGTCCTGATCGTTATAGGCGAACCAGACGTGGTCGAAGACAATGTGACCCTGCCGTGGTCCGTGGTTCCCGCCTTCGCGCGCGTGAATCTCACGCGCTACGGCGAGGCCTCGCCGTAGCTCGTCGCGCATAGGCGCTTCGCGACGAGCGGAGGCGGGCGTGGTTCGTGTCTCGCCGAGCGACATGGGATCCTTCGCGGGTCAGGGACGGACTGACGATGGACGCAGGCGTGTCGAGCAGCTTGAAGATGCGCTCTGATGAGGCCATCGCGGCCTGCAGCACGTTGAACTTCTCCGACATGTCGCTGATCGGCCGGAAGAAGCGCTGCGAATACAGCAGAAATGCGACCAGCGATCCGACGGTCAGCGTGCCCTGAAGCGTCCAGCCGCCGCCGAACCAGATGATCAGCGCCGAGGCGAGCGCGCCGATGATCTCGATCGCCGGATAGAACACGGCGTAATAGAAGATCGAGTCTACGTTGGCGTCGCGGTGGGCCTTGTTGATCTCGTCGAACTTGGCGAAACTGCGCGATTCCCGTCGGAACAGCTGGACGGTCGACATCCCCGTGATGTGTTCCTGCAGGAACGCGTTGATGCGGGCGATCCGGACGCGGACGACGCGGTAGAGCTCGCGGACGTTGCGGCGGAACCACTGCGTGACGAGGACGATGAGCGGCAGGACCGAGAAGGCGACGAGCGCGAGCCGCCAGTCCATCATCACCAGCACGATCATGATCCCGGCGAGCGTGAACACGTCTCCGAAGATCGAGACGACGCCGGCCGTGAACATGTCGTTGAGGACGTCGACGTCGCTGGTGACGCGCGTCATCAGGCGCCCCACGGGGTTGCGATCGTAGAACCTCAGATCGAGCTGCTGCAGGTGACGGTAGATCTGCATGCGCAGGTCGAACATGATGCGCTGACCCGTCATCTGCAGAATCCAGGTCTGCACGTATTCCATCGCGAACGATCCGAGGAGGATGGCGAGGAACGCCACCGCGATGGCGTTCAGGCCGTCGAGATTTCCTGCGGAGATGTAGCGGTCGATGGCCACCTTCATCAGCCACGGCTGGGCGAGCTGCAGAATCGACCCGCAGATGATCGCTGCGAGCGCGATCGCGACCTGCGAGGAATATGGACGCAGGTAGCCGAGCAGGCGGCGCATCAAGCGCGCGTCGTAGGCTTTGCCGAGGACCTCCTCGTCGTGAATCGACACGTCAGCTCGCCTGAAGCTCTTCCTCGAGTAGCTGCTTGCGGTACATGGCGGCATAGGTGCCGCCGCGCGTCACAAGCTCCCCGTGACGTCCGCGCTCGACGATCCGGCCTCGCTCCAGGACGAAGATCTGATCGGCGTGCTGGACCGTCGAGATGCGATGGGCCACGATGATCGAGGTGCGCTGACGCATCACGTCCCGCAGCCGCGACAGAATCTCTTCTTCCGTATACGTATCCACCGCCGACAGCGCATCGTCCAGGATCAGGATGCGCGGGTCGACCGTCAGGGCGCGGGCAAGGGCGGTGCGCTGCTTCTGACCGCCTGACAGCGTGATGCCGCGCTCGCCCACGAGCGTGTCGTAGCGGTTGGGAAAGTTCTCGACGTCTTTGTCGAGGCGCGCGACCGCCGCTGCCTCGGTTACCAGGGACGCGACGCGACTGTCGCCGGCGTCCGCGCCGAACGCGATGTTCTCGCGGATCGTGTCCGAGAACAGGAACGGCTCCTGCGGGACCACGCCGATCGCGCTACGCAGCCTGGCCAGCGGTATCTCCCGGACGTCGACGCCGTCGATGAACACCGTCGCTGCGGGCGGCTCGTGCAGGCGTGGCAGCAGGCTGACGAGCGCCGACTTCCCGGAACCGGTGTGTCCAACGAACGCCACGGTCTGCCCAGGCTCGACGCGCAACGAGATGTCCTCGAGCACCGGGCGATCGGAACCGGGGAAACGGAACGTCAGATTGCGAAACTCGATTCCGCCCGAGAAGGCCATCTCCCGGCCCGCGGCGGTTGCCATCGAGTCATCGATGCCGGGAATCGCGTCCAGCACGTCCAGCATGCGCTTCCACGACGCCATGCCCCGCTGCAGGATGTTCGTCACCCATCCGAACGCAATCATCGGCCAGCTCAACATCACGAGATAGGCGTTGAACGCGACGAACTCCCCGAGCGAAATCCGGCCACGAATCACCTCGCGGCTCCCGAGCCACAGCACGAGCAGCGATCCGAACCCCAGGAACAGCGTCATGCTCGGATAGAACATGCCCTGGAGCTTGATCAGGCTGCGGTTGCGCCGCACGTACTCGTCGTTGGCGGCGCGGAACCGCTCGATCTCGTGCGTCTCCTGGTTGTAGGCGCGGACGACGCGCACGCCGGCAAGCGCTTCCTGAACCACGGCGCTGATGTCTGCCAGCTGTCCCTGAATAGCCTCGAAGCGTGTGTGAATCGCGCTGCCGAAGTACTTCACGCTGATCGATACGAGCGGCAGGGGCAACAGCGCCCACAGCGTGAGGCGCGCGTCGATCGAGAGCATCAGGATGATGGCGACGATGAAGACCAGGATCGTGTTCGCCGAATACATGATCGCCGGCCCGATCATCATGCGGACGGCATTGAGGTCGTTCGTCGCCCGCGACATCAGATCGCCCGTCCGCCGCGCCTGGTAATAGCCGAGCGGCATCTTCTGCAGCCGCGTGAAGAAGTCGTTCCGCACGTCGTACTCGATGTCGCGCGAGGCGCCGATCAAGATCCTCCGCATGAGGTAGCGGAAGACGGCGCCGACACAGGCAATGCCGATGATCAGCCCGGCATAGAGCGCGAGTTTCTGCCGCGTCACCCCGCCGTTCAGATCATCGATGGCGTGCTTGAGCACCCACGGCGACAGCAGCTGAATGGCCGTGGTGATGACGACGCAGACCAGGCCGAGAACGAACTGACGGCGGTAGCGATAGACGTAAGGAAGAAGCCTTTGGAAGGCGGGACCCATCTGCTATCGAGTATACCGGAGCCCCGTGGAGCCGTGGTTCGTAGCTCGTCGCTCGAAATTCGTTGCGGCCGAGGAGATCGAGACACCCGTAGACTTCCGCCTTCCGGCGCTGCGGCGGACTCGCCGTAGCCTTGGCGGAGGCGGTCGGTCGCTTCGAGTAACCCCACGCGAATCAACAAAAGAGAAGGAAGGACGCCAACTTTCGCTGGACGCCCCTCCTCCTCCCAACTGCGAGTTAGAACACGAAGCGCGCGCCGAGCTGCAGCAGGCGGGGGTTGGAGTTCCCCTGCAGCGTGCTCGTCAGGTTCAGGAAGTTGGCCTGATTGTTCGCCGCGTTGTTGCCGCACGGGGTCGAGAAGTTCGCACGATCCGTCACATTGAAGATGTCGCCGAACACCTCGAGCGTCCGGCTGCCGAACCGGAACTGATAGCCGATTCGCATGTCGAGCTTGAAGTAGCTCGGGCCGCGCGCGCCGAATGTACTCGCCGTTGAAGTCCACATCGGTACGCGTCCTCGGTCGCGTTGCCACGATAGGTTCCCGCGGAAAGTGGCTCGGCGATGATGCCGTTCCGGTCCGGCGTCGATGTCGCTGTTCACGAGATTGAACGGCAGACCGCTCAGGTATCGGGCGATGCCGCTGACGGTGAGCCCGCCGGTGCGAGGTACGATCGCGGTGCCGCTGACCACCAGATTGTGGCGGCGATCCTCGCTCGTCGGCCTTTCGTTAAGATCCAGGTTCAGCTCGTCGCCGACCTGAAAGTCGCTGCCGCCTATGCCAGTGCCGCTGAAGTTGCCGCGGCCGTACGCCAGCGTGTAGGAGACCCGCGCCGAATAGTTGTTGCGGTACCGCTTCTCCGCCGCGAGCTCGAGCGCGTCGAAATCCGTCCAACCCAGGTCCGATGGAACCAGGACGCTGGCGGTGAAGTTCACGAGCGTCGGGAACTCCTGACGCAGGATGGCCTGGTTCTCATCGAGCTCCGCCGTTCGCTGTCGCGTCGTCGGCGACTGAAGCGCATTTGAGGTCGCGCGCGTCAGCGGATTGAGCTGGCGGTTGAACAGCAGGTCACGGCCCATGTTTCGCACGTAGTCGGCCGAGACCGACAGGTCCTGCCCGATCTGGCGCTCGTAGCCTGCCGACCACTGGTAAGAGTACGGCACCTTCCGATCAGGATGGTCCCATGTCGCGCCCGTGTTCTGGAACGTCGATCCGGGCGGGAACTGCGCGTCGATCGCGGCGCGGGTCGCGTCGGTGATCACCGGCCCGTTGACCAGGAACGGATCGGTCGGCAACCGCCCGTTTCGTGGTCCCAGATCCGCGCTGTTCAGCGGGAAGTTCCGGCTCTGCGACGTGATGAACGTGCCGCCCGTGTAGAAGCCGCCGACGAGCTCGAAATACGTCCGCTCGTAGAACTTGCCGAAGCCACCACGGATCACACCGCGGCCATCGCCGGCGGGATCGTAGGCAAACCCAAGCCGTGGCTGGAAATTGTCGGCATCGATCGGATACGCGTCGGGGTCGTCGAAGTAGGGATTGGCCACTTCATCGATCGGGGTCACTTCGGCGTCGTATCGCAATCCGGCGCTGACAGTCAGGTGGTTGTTGACCTTCCACTTGTCCTGGACGAACGCCCCGAAGAAGTGAACCTTCTGCTCGCTGGCGAGCGGACCGCCGACACGAATCGAAAACCGGTCCGGATACGTCCGTGGATTGTTTGGGTCGAAGGCCAGGTCATTCTGTGCGAACGAGAATGTTCCGTTGAGGTTCCCGTCGTTGGAGTTCTGAACCGTGGAGTACTGATACTGCGCGCCGAACTTCAGATCGTGGTCACCCTTTTTCCCGGGGATGAACCACGAGAACGTGTTGTCGATCTGATAGGCATCGTTGATCCGCGCCTGTGCGCGGTCGCTCTGCTGATCCACGAACGTCTGGAATTGGAGCGTCGGATCGCATTGATCCTGCTGCCGCCCGTTGCCGTTGTAGCACGGGTTCGCGAACGCGACGTCTTCCTGGGTCCAATTGACGCGCAGTGTATTGACCTTCGCGTTGCCAATCACCGAGCTCAGGGTCGCGACGATTGTCTGATCCGTGTCGTCTTCTTCTTCTGCTGCCGCGAGCGTCCGATCGTCGATGATCTGATTGAACTGCGGCGAGTACTCGCGCAGCCAGCGCACACCCCAGGTATTGCCGGCATTGATCTGGTGATCGAACCGCGCCACGGTGTTCCAGATGCGCGTCTTCTCGATACCGGTGGTGTTGAACTCCGGCCGCGCCGGGACGTTGATGGTGATTCCCTCGTCCATGATCACGCGCTCGACGCTGCCGAAGAAGTGCGCGCGATCGCGAACGATGGGACCGCCAAACGTGCCGCCGAATTCCTGGCGCTTCGTGTCCGGCTTTGGTGAGTCGTTCTTCTTGGCGAAATACTCCTCCGCCGTCAGGTCCGCGTGCTGGCCGAAGACAAACGCGCTGCCCCGCCAGCTGTTGGTTCCCTGCTTGGTGACGGCGTTGACGACCGCACCGCTGGTCCGGCCGTACTCGGCGTCGAACTGATTGGTGATCACCTGGAACTCCTGGATCGATTCCAGGGGCGTCCGCGCCTGCGTCCCCGAACGTCCGCCATTCACGTCGTCGAAGTTGTTGGCGCCATCCAGCAGATAGTTGTTGTTTCTCGACTCGCGGCCGTTCGTGATGATCGCGTCCGATCCAACCGAATCGGTCGACACATTGGGAACGATGCCGGGCAGCACGCCGATCAGTCCGACGAAGTTCCTGTTGATCGACGGCAGCGCGGTCAGTTCCCGCGCGGTGATGTTGCCGCCAATCTCCTTCGATGTGGTGTCGACGAGCTGGCTCGCGGCCGACACCGTGACGGTCTCCTCAATGCCGCCGACGGACAGTTGCACGTCCGTGACAGCAGTCTTGCCGACCTCGAGCAGCACGTCGGCGAGTACGAACTTCTTGAACCCCTGAAGTTCGGCGGAGAGCTCGTATTTCCCAGGGGTGATCGCGCTGATGAAATAGGTCCCGTCGGAACTGCTGACAGTTTCGCGGAACATTCCCGTGTCCTGGTTGCGAACCGTGACGTTGACACCAGGAAGGATCGCTCCCTGCGAATCCGTCACCTTGCCGCGTATTTCGGTCGTGCCCTGCTGTGCAGTGGCTGATGCAGCCACCAGCAGCATCAACGCTACCAGGGCGCACCTCGACACACGTGTATTCATCTGACTCCTCCCAAGACTCTCAGATTACGAACAATGAATGAGGTTTACGGCGATCGTCCGAAACCGTGGATGTGCGCGTTCTGGAAACCGGATCTGCGACTTCCGGTGCAACGATTTCCCTAGGAGTTGCAAGCAGAACCGCGCACGCCACTGTTATGCAGCAATCGTGATGCCGCGTTACTGGACGCCGACGTTGGCGAGTTGTCCGCGGAGCAGCGCCTCCTTCATCAGCTCGCTTCCGCGGTCGAGATGTTCTTCCATCCTCAGCCGGGCACCGGTGGCGTCGCGCCGGGCGATCGCGTCGACGATCGCCAGATGCGCCTCGGTGGCCCCCGACTGAAAATCCCCGAAGTTGACGCCGAGCGACATGAACCGATCGACCTGGCCGAGGCAACGCTCGATCAGCTCCATCGCGAGACTGTTACGCGCGGCGGAGGCGATGGCCAGGTGGAAGCGGACATTCGCCGCTTCCGCGTCACGGTATTCACCCGGCGCGTCGCTGCGGCTGCGGCGTGCAGGTGCATCGGTGACCGGCAGGACCGCCAACCCGCGGAGCAACTGAATCTCCTCGGAGGTGGCCATGACGGCAGCACGGGCGGCGGCTGCCCCTTCGAGCAGTCGACGCACGTCGAACGTGTCGCGAATGGACTGAACGGTGACCGGGGCGACGAAATAGCCGTGACCAGCGACACGATCCAGGTATCGCTCCTGCCACAGCCGCGCGAGGCCTTCGCGCACGGGCGTGCGGCTCATGCCGTGCTCGCGGGCGAGCACGACTTCCGACAAGGGAGCACCGGGCGCATACCGTCCTTCAACGATGCCGGCCTTGATGTTGTGGTACGCGCGATCGACCTGAGTCGCCTCGGGAGCGACCGTTAGCGAAGACGATGGGGGGCGCATGGCGTATACGGGCAGTATACTGCCGCCTTTCCAAGCCCGCAAGCTCCCGGCTTCGTGCTATCCTGACCGCTGCCTCACCCAGCAGGCTCCCGGCTATTCCCTACCGGGGTTCTTTTCACAACCAACATTCCGGGGCAGGATTTTTTAATGCGCACACGTGTCGCTGCGTTACTGGTGTTTTGTCTCACGGCCCCGATGGCCGCTCCCTCGGCGCTGGCGCAATACGGCGCCCGCCAGGTCTCGAGCCGGGCCACGGGCGAGACCTACCACGTCGAGGGCGGGTTCTACTTCTGGAATCCGACGCCGGATATCTTCATTACAAGCGAGTCCCTCGGCATCATCGGAAGCCGCATCGACTTCATCGAGGACTTGGGGATTGAGAAAAAGATACTTCCCCAGTTCAAGGTCGTGCTGCGCCCGGGGACGAAGCACAAGTTCCGCTTCGAGTACACCCCGATCAAGTACGACGCGGAAAATGTGCTGCGGGCTGACCTCATCTTCAACGGCATCCGCTTTCCAGTGGCCATCCCCGTCGAGACCGAGCTGATCTGGCGGGCCTATCGCTTCGGATACGAATGGGATTTCGTCTATATGGACCGCGGCTTCGTCGGCCTGTTGCTCGAAGCCAAGTACACGGACGTCGAGGCCAGTTTAACCAACGTCCTCGACCGCGAATTCGTTCGCGCACGTGCGCCAATCCCGGCCATCGGCGTCATCGGCCGCGGCTACGTCCTCCCCAACGTCTCGATCACCGGCGAGTTCAGCTTCTTCAAGCTGCCGGAGGACATCGACGAGGACTACCAGGGCAAGTACTTCGACTTCGATATCTACGGCACCGTGAACTTCACCGACAACTTCGGCGCCCAGGCCGGCTACCGCTCGTTCGATGTCTTCTACAAGATTGAGGACGACGAGGGGGATCTGAATCTGAAGGGGTTGTACTTTGGGGGGGTCGTGCGGTTTTAGGACACGTCGTGGTCGGTGTTCGGGACTCGGTGCTCGTGGCTCGGTCTTCGGGAGACTCGGGCGGTCTCGGGATTCGGGACTCGGGCGCCTGCGGCCCGCGCGAGGCGACGGCTTGCCAGCTAACGGAGCGTCTTCGAGCCCCGAGCCCGACCCGAGCCACGACTACGACCCCGAACCACGGACCACGGACTACGGTTTCACCCACACTCCAAGCAACCGATTATCCCGACTATTCGCTTCGACTTCCGACGGCCTGAAGCCAGCGCTCGTGTCGATGGTTACGAGCGCGGCGCCGCGCTGGGGATCCAGTGGCACCCTGACTCGGCGTTCCTCGCCGGGCCCGAGCTGAAGCACCTCGCGCCATGCGCCGGATTGCAGCGTCACCACGTTGGCAACGGGCGCGTTGCGGACGAGCAGATCGATCGACGAGCCAGCATCAGGATCGAAGACCACTGAAGTCGACCGCGCCCCACCGGCCCAGAATGCTTCGGGCTCCGGGAAGCTGCGATCGTCGAGGAAGTAAACCGATGACGCTCCGTAGCGCACGGCCTGACGGGCGAAGGCGGTCGTGAACCGGTCGCGAGCGGGAACCACCGAGACTGGTTCTACGACGAGCTCCCGCACGACCCGCCGCGCATCGTCGTCTCCACGGACAATCAGGGCACGGACATCGACGGGAAAGTCGACGTCGATGGGTACTGGTGGAGAGGCGATGGCGAGAGTCTTCAGCGCAAACTGATCCTGGCCTATCCCGATCATCAGCCACCCGCCGGGTCCGCTGGTTCTCGCGCGCACGCGGTAGCGGCCTGCAGGCACGGCGGGAAGCGTCAGCAGCGGACGATCGTTTCTGCCGGCACCTCCGTTGGTGACGAATCGGCGCCCGGGGTCGATGCGCAGCGTTGACGGGACTCGATCGGGCGCGATGGACGAGAACGGGTTCAGTTGCCAGGCGATCAGCCGCGGCTCGCTCGAGAGCCGGCGCAACAGGTCGACCTGAGCCGGCGCGGCATTCACGCGTTCCGCGCCATGCAGCGACCACGTGATCGTCAAAGCCAGCATGAACGCCGACGCGTACGCAAGCGAGACGACGGTCCCGAACGACGCCGTCGTCCGCAATCGCGGCGACCGCTCCAGCACTCTGAGGAGCCGCCAGGCAGCGAGGGCAATCGTGGCCCACACCACCGTGTCGAGAAAGAACTCCGGCTCGCGATCGCGGAACCACGCTGGCATGCCTTGCCCGAGATCGGCGAGACGCGACAGCCAGCTCAGCGAATGGGCGTAGCCCTCACGCGTGTTGAACGCGAGCGCACCGCGCCCAGGCACGATGAGCACCGCTGAGAGAAATCCCGTCAGGGCCAGGGCGAGACACGCCGAGTAACGGCTCGCGCGCGTTCGCATCGCGCTCCAGGCAAACGCCGCGGGGATCGCCAGTGCCGGAACGATCGCTGCGGCGAAGCGTGCCGGTGCGCTCCAGCCTCCCCACCACATGGCGAAGTTTGCAACGGTCAGCAGATACGGCACCGAGACGAACAGCAGTTCGATTGCGAGGCGTCGCGGCGAACCGGCCTCCATCGACGACTTCTCTGCTGCACGACCCGATCGTCCAAGCAGCATCAGACCCAATCCCGTGACCGCCGTCACGAGAACCGGAGCATTCGCGAGCAGGCCGAATCGCTGATCGAAGAGAAGGCCGGTCAGGCCACCGGGGATGTACGCGAACGAGAACTCGCGCGAGCCCCCGTATGGCGCAGACGGATCGGGAGTGCCGTAGAGCGCGATGAAGAACCCGACCCAGCACAAGGCGCTGACGGCCGGAACCGCGAGGAAGGCCACCGCCTTGCCGGCAGGATTCCTGGTCGTCGAGAGCCGCAGCAGCACGAGCGCCCCGAGACTGCCCGCAAGGATCGCGAATCGCGTGTGCAGCCACGGGAGAAGTGCCAGCGCGACCCCGTGAAGGAACCATGGGCGAACAGAGGTCGATCCCGTCCGCCGCTCCTCGGCCGCCCGGAGAAGTGCCCAGACGCCGGTCAGCGTGACGACCCCGCCGATACCGTCAGGGAAGACCGTGAAGCTGTGAAAGATGGTCGTGGGCGCTAACACGACGGATGCCCACCCGAACCACGCAGCCGTCACGTTTCGCGTCGCCAGCCAACCGAGATGCCACACAAGCGCGCCGCCGCATGCCGCAACGACAATCAAGAAGACGACGGTCGCGGGATAACCGCCGATCGCGAAGGCTGGAGCAACCAGCGCCGAGATGCCGGGCGCGTGAATCGAGTAGATCTCTCCATCGCGGCCGCGGCGGAGATAGTGCGGCGCGAGGGGTCCGTGATAGTAGGCCTGGTAGTCTCCGCGGCGGTGGTTGTTCTCGATCCGCAGATCGCCGTCGAGGAGCAAGCTCTGCGTAATCACGAGATAGTGCGGCTCGTCGCCGCCCGGCACTGCGGGCGCCACGAACGCAAACGCGGTTGCGAAGATCGTGGCGGACAGAACGCCCGCGGCCGCGCTCGGCCGTGTGCGCGCCAACTCCACAAGGCGACCGATCGCTCCTGCTCCTTGTCGGCGTCGCGCGATCTCACCGAGCATCAGCAGAGCGATGCCGCACCAGACAAGGAAACGCAATGGTCCCGACCAGACTAGTAGTGCGGCCGGCAAACTGACAGGAAGGAACGGCAGCAGCACCAGAATCAGCAGGCACAGGGGAGCCAGGGAGAAACCAGCCCGCGCCGCCAGCATCGCCGCCGCACCCAGTGCTAGCGCAAGGACGATGGCGAAGGCTGAGAGCGGCAGGACGGCGAGTCGAGGGCCGTCGGTGTATTCAAAGGCGAGCGTGGCCTGGCCGAGCCACGCGGCGGCCGCGACGGCCAGACCGATGACGGCAGCGACCGGGAAACTTCTGCCGGATGGCACAGGAACTGGTGTTGCGGCCAGAGAATGCGACTTCGTAACCAGCGTGTTCGCGCCCGCTCGCAGGTGGCTTCGTAGACTACTTAGTGGACTAGAATGACTGGCATTCTACATGGTGCCTCGAACGGAAGCCATCACCGCGCGCACGGTGCGTGCGCTCGGTGTATGGGTCGGGGCAGCGGCGCTCACCGTGCTGATGACGTGGCCGCTCGCCACCGGCATCAGTTACCTCGGCCGCACCCAGAACAGCGGTGATGCGCGTTTCACGGTCTGGAACGTCGCGTGGGTTGCGCACGCGCTGACCACGGACCCCGCCGGCGTCTTCAACGCCAACATCTTCTATCCGCACCGGAAAACGCTCGCCTACTCGGAAGCGAATCTGGGCGCCGGAGCGCTGGCTGCCCCGATCTGGTGGTTCACGAAGAACCCCAACACGTCGCACAACGTGGTCGTGCTCTTCGCGTTCACCGCATCGCTGGTGTCTGCGTGGCTGCTGGCGCGCCGGCTTACGAACGACACTGCGGCTGCATCCGTCGCCGGAATCGTCTACGCGTTCTGCCCCTACCTGTTCTCGCACACGGCACACATCCAGCTCCTCATGGCCGCCGGGATCCCGCTCGCCTTGTTGATGTTCCACCGGATGGTCGATGCGCCGTCGGTCAGCAGAGCGGTAACGCTCGGCCTGGTCCTCACGGCTGCGGCGCTGTCCTGTGCCTACTACGGCATCTTCGCCGGGTTGGCGATTGGCTACGGGACGCTGTTCTACGCCTGGTCGCGCGGCCTGTGGCGCTCCCGCCCCTACTGGATTGCCGTCACGATTGCGGCTGCGGTATCCATCGGCCTTGTCATTCCGTTCTTTCTGCCTTACCTGCAGATCCAGGAAGAAACCGGCTTCGCCCGGTCGCTCGACGACGCGCGGATGTATTCGGCGACGTGGAAATCGTATCTGGCGTCGAGCGCCTGGCTGCACCGATGGATGCTCGAGACATCTGGGCAACTGGAACAACGAGGTGCTGTTTCCCGGCTTCGTCGCAACGCTACTCGGAATCGCGGGGTTCGTCGTCGCCTTCAGGGATCGCGAACCATCGCATGACTGGCGGCAGCGGACGCGAAACGGCATGGCTCTACGGCTCGCTGGCGCTGCTCGTATTCTGGGCGTCGCTCGGGCCCGCAGGCCGGGCTCTACACGCTCTTCTACAAGACGATTCCAGTCTTCTCGTTCCTCCGCGCCCCCGGCCGCATGGGCATCGTCGTCATGCTGTCGCTGGCAATCTTCAGTGCTTTCGCTGTGCGCGCCCTCCGGCAACGGGTAGGCCCACGTCACGCCGGAGCGGTGGCCGTGCTCGCCTGCCTCGCAGCGATCGTCGATCTGAGACAGTTTCCATTCGACTGGCGCACCGACGAGACGCCTCCCGAGTCATATCGCGTGCTGGCTCGGTTGCCGCGGGGATCGGTCGCGGAGTTTCCCTTCTACGACCGGCGTATCGATTTCCATCTCCACACGCGGTACATGCTGAACTCGACGGTCCACTGGCAGCCGCTGTTGAACGGCTACAGCGATCACATCCCGGTGGATTTCCGGACGCTGGCGACGCGACTGGCGTCGTTTCCGTCGAGGGACAGCTTCAAGGCCATGCGCGATCGGCGAGTGCGCTACATCACGGTGCACCGCGACAAGTATGGGGAGCAGGGCTCGCAGGATGTCGAGAATGCGTTGCGAGAGCTTGGCGACTGTTTGAAACTGGTCGCGGAAGACAAACGACTGGCGATCTACGAGATTGTCACGTGGCCGATGAACTGCAACGTACGACGTGCGATGACGCGGAGCTGAAGCTCCGCGCTGCGGTACCAGCAGCGCGCGGCTTTAGCCGCGCGTCACCGACACGGTAAACGTGAAACGCGCCTAGCCCCCAGCCCGCGCCCGCGCCGTCGCGACAGGAATTGGACGGCCGCCGCCGGCTTTCGAATACAGGGCGCGATAGTCCTCGGCGGTGCCGAGAATACGCTTCACGTAGTTCTGGGTTTCGGGAAACGGGATGTCGTCGATGAATTCGTCCTGCTCGATGCCCGGACGCTCAGCCTTCCAGCGGACGACCCGGCTCTCTCCCGCGTTGTAGCTCGCCAGGGCGTAGTACGAACCGCCGAACTGCTCGACGAGGCGTGAGAAGTACAGCGTTCCCATCCGAAGGTTGATCTCGGGGTCGGTCAGCATCGTCGTGCTGAAGCGGCGAATCCCGAGCGACCTTGCCAGCCGGCGTCCCGTGGACGGAATGACCTGCATCAGACCCCACGCGTTCGCGACCGACCTGGCTTTGGGATCGAAGGTGGATTCCTGCGCGATCAGCGCGGCAACCACGTACGGATCGAGGTTCCTCGCCGCGGCGTTCTTTCGTATCGAGTCCCAGTAGGTCAACGGGTAGATCACCTGAAGGATCTCGACGGGCAAGTCCTGGCCGCCCGATGTCAGGTGCTGCGGATAGGCCCGGCGCATGAGCGTGATCGCGCGGCGCAACTCGCCCTTCTGGTTGTAGGCCCAGGCAATCGTCGCATCCAGCGCGGGGGACGTGCCCCACGTCCGCTGGGCGAAGCGCAGCTCGCTGATCGCGTCGTCGAAGAGCTCGTTCGACAGCAAATGGCGGATGACTTCGATGTTCGCCGGTGGTTCCGGGCGAGCAACGGCCGCCTGCGTGCTCGCGGGAACGGTCCCGGCACTCAGCGCCGTCTTCACGTCCTTGGGCAGGTGCAACAGGGCAAGCCGGCCGTAGTAGGAGCTGCCGTAATCGGCGTGAACGATGCGCAAGCGTGACTCGGCTTGCGAGCCGGCGCCAAGCTTCGAGTGCGCGCGAGCAGCCCAGTAGAGGAACGACGGGCGATAGTCCGACCGTGGAAAATTCCTGGCAGCGGTCTCGAACGTGCGAATCGCAGCCTCATATTCACCGTTCTTGTAGCTCCACCAGCCGTGCTTCCACGCGGCGCGTTCGGCGCGAACACTCGTCGGAAACTTCTCATACAACTCACGGAAAACGTCTGCGGCGAGATCGTCGCGATTCGTGAGGATGTAGTGCGTTCCGAGATTGTTCAGCGCCTCTTCCGACCACGAGCTGTCGGGAAATTCCGTCACGAGCGCTCGGGTCTGCGCGATGTATTCGTCGGCACGGCCGAGCTCGCGCAGTGCGCTCGCGTAGAAGAATCGAGCCTCCGCTCGCCTCGATGCCTCCTCGATGAATGGCGCGAGGCCCTCCATCGCCACTTTGTACCGGCCGAGGAAATAGTCGCTCTCGGCGATGCGCAGCTCGACCATCTCCCGATCGTCACCGCTGACGACGCCGCGCAACTGACTGTAGGCGTCCCGTGCATCGTCGTAGCGGCGAGCACCGAACAGGATCGCCGCGCGCCCAAGATCCGCCTTGAAATCTTTCCGGTCGACGACATCCTGCAGCGACGCCAGCGCCGTGGACGCTTCAGTCGATCCCTCGCTCAAGGGGTACTCGTAGCGGACGCGAATGAACGCCGCCGCAGCCTTTCGCCGATCGCCCGCACCGAGCGCCGCCCGGCCGAGCTTCAGCAACACCTCGTCGGTCGTCGTCGATTTCTCCGATGCGAGCTCTTCATAGATGACGACCGCCGCGGCGGCGTCACCCAACGTCTCCGCCGCTTCTGCCTCGCCAAGCGCCGCGGCGACCGACAGGTGGCCGCGCACCTTTCGCGCGCGGATGCCGCCAAACGTCGCGCGAGCGTCGGCAGCCTTCGAGAGCTTCAACTCCGAGAGGCCCCGATAGTAGGCGGCCCAGTCTTTCAGCTCGGCTTTGGCAAGGGCCGGCGTACCGACGAACGTCAGTGCGCGGGCATAGTCGCCGGCGCCGAACGCCTCAACGCCATCGGCAAGCGATTGATTGGCCGCGCTCCGCCTGGCCTTGCGCTCGGCATCGGTGGGCACGAACCACATGTCTTCGATGCTGCCGGCCAGGGTCGCATGCGCCGTCGGCGCGAGCTGATCGACCTGGATAGAGTCCAGCGACCTGGGGAGGATCAGGAGGAAACCGACCAGAAGGGGAACTAAACCTGTTGATCACAGTCATGCAGAGCTACCGAGCAGGGCCGGGTCACCATCGGCGAGCGTCTGCACGAGTTCCTGCTGGAAATAGGACCCTCGCGCCGCCACCGTTGGCGAGACGCGCTCTTCGTACAGTTTGCGCGCTCGATCGATTTCGGGACGCAGCCGATTCATCAGGTCCCGCTTCTCACGACCCATGCGAACCGCCGATTCGTTGTACAGCTTGATTTCGGACACCAGCAGCTTCGCGTACCGGCGCGCGCCGCTGTCCTCGGTCGGCGGACCTTGCGGCGTATCCGGCATGAACGTCGCCGGGGCCTTCGCGTTCGCTCGCTCGATGCGCGCGGCCTGCGCGCTCCGGACCGCGGTCAGATGCGCAAGACAGACCGACGCGTGCTGCCCCAGAACCTGTATCTCTTCCGGCCACGACGATGGTGCCGGCGTGTCTTCGGACACGCCGTCGTCGGCATAGAGCACGGCGACGGGGCGGCCACCGACGAGAATCGGAACGGCAACGCCCGCGCGGTCCTTCGAAAGTGAGGCGAACGATGGCGCCGATTCCGGGGTCGCCGATACGGTCTGGCGTGTGGTGACCGCCTGGCCGAGCACACCGCTTTCCTCAATCGTCAGCGATGCCGGAAGCGTCGACTCATGGCCGAAGCCCGATGACTTCCAGCCCTGCAGCGTGTTGGCGTTGATGACGAACAGCGCGGCGCGCGGCGATGCAGCGCCGGCACCGGCGAGCAATGCCGCGAGCGCTTCCGACAGCGACCGCGCCAATGTGATCGCGCGCGTCGAATTCAGCAGACGCTCGAGTACCGCGAGCTGCGACTGGCGTTCCGCCACACGCGCTTCCGTGACGTCCACAGCAGGTAACGGCTCATGGCCGAAGAGCGGGGCCGTCCGCGCGGCAGCTTCACGCTCCGCCGCAAAGGCGTCGCGAGCCCTGGCGACTGCTTCGTGTTCGCTCGCGATCGCGAGGCGTTCCGTCGCCAGCGCCTTCTGCGTCGCTGCCATCGATTGCCGTTCCGCGGCCAGGGACACCTGTGCGCGGCCCAGCGCGTCGGTCAGATCGCTGGTTCGCTTGCGTTCGGTCTCGAGCGCGCTGTCGAAGGAGTGGCGCTGGGACCGCACCTGGTCCTCGAGCTCCCGCACGCGTTGACCTTCCACCTGCTGGAAGCTCTCGAACGCCGCCTTCAAGGTGGTCAGCTCATCACCAAGCGCTTTCCGCTCATTCTCCAGTTCGGCCACACGGCGCCGCTCCGCAGCGACGGTCTCCTGCGTGGCGGATAGTTTCGTTTCGACATCGCCGACGATGCGGCGATGTTCTTCGCGCGTGGCAGCTTCGCGACGCTGTTGTTCGGCCTTCTCGGCCTCGTCGCGTTTCTGACGCTCCTGTTCGGCAGCGTTCATGCGCTGCAGATCGGTCTGCAGCGATTCCAGGCGCTGGCGAGCTTCGGTTTCTTTGGCTTCGTGTTCCTGACGTTCTTCGCTGAAGACAGCTTCGCGGCTCTCTCGTTCTTCATTGAAGCTGGCCTCCAGCTTCCGACGTTCCTCCTGGAAAGCCGCTTCACGTTCCCGGCGCTCGGCTTCGTTCGCCGCATTGCGCTCCTGACGCTCAGCCAGAACGGCGGCTTCGCGCTGCTGACGCATGTCTTCTACGATGGCTTCGCGCTGCTTGCGCTCTGCTTCAACATCAGCTTCGCGCTGCTTGCGCTCAGCCTCGATGTCGGATTCGCGCTGCTTGCGCTCTGCTTCAATGTCGGCTTCGAACTTCTGGCGCTCTTCCTCAATCGCTGCTTCGCGGCGCTGGCGTTCAGCCAAGAGCTCCGCCAGCTCGCGCCGGTAATGCTGCTCGCGTTCAGTCTCGCGTCTCTGGCGTTCCGCAGCTTCGGCGACGCGGCGCTGCTCGGCCACGTCAGCGCGGTCGCGCCACTGGAGGAATTCGGCTTCGACTTCCTCGCGCCGCGTACGCTCGCTCGCCACCTCGGCGCGAATGCTCGCGGCGAGGTCTTCGCTATCGGCCTGAAGCCTGGCCGACTCGGCTGACAGACGCCGATCGGCCTCCGCCGCTGCGGCAGCCAACTCGGATTTCAGCCGGCCGGCCCATTCGCTTTGAGCGGCTTCGAGTCGTGCCGACCATTTGCGGTCGGCGTCCTGTTCAGCGCCCGCGCGGGCTTCCCTGATGGCCTCGGCCTGCTGTTCACCCAGCGTGGCAATGTGCGAGTCGAGCTCGGCCTGAAGCTTCACGCGGATGGCATCTAACGTCTCGCGAAGCTGGTCCTGGATCATTACAGGCGATTATCCGGATGGCCAGCCACCAAGTCAAGCCGGGAAAGAACCCGTAAACCCAAGTGCGGCAAAGGTTTGACCTATAACTACTGCCGCGTTACAATGGTTGGTCGACCCGCGCGTGATGCTGCCCCACTACTGGTATCGACAACCGGTCGAGGGCACTGCAGATCGGTCGCGGGAACACCGGGCAGCCTCGTGCAAGACGAGCGTTCGGACACCAAGGGGGCGACCTAGATTCGACGGAGATATGGTTTCGCAGGATGCGTGCCGAGGACCATCACCCTCGTAAATCAGATGGAAAACAACCATAACTGCGGACACGCAGCTCGCTCTCGCAGCGTAAAACCCTGTGAGCGTCCACCCCGGTCAGCCTGCGGGCCGGGGACTGGATGTCATTTAAGCAGGCTGGTCGCCGACACGTGGTCGCGGATGTCGGTGACGAGATTTTCCGGGGCTGGCTTCCGGCGGTTGTTCGCCGCTTCTTCACGCCGGGAGCGAGATTTCAGAAGCGGATACGCATCGTAGATTCCTGCGGGGATGTATTTTCGGACCCGGGTGCAAATCCCGGCGCCTCCATCTATTCCTTCGCTCGGTGGGGGCCCCTTTCGATTCCCCACCTCGCTGCGCGCTCGGGGTGCCGCTTCGCGGCACTTCCCTCCGGCCCTCGCTTGCACCCCTTCGCGCTCATGTCAGGCGAAGGTTGCCCGCTGCCGCTTCGCGGCATTTCCTTCACGAACTCTAAAGGCGCGACATCTCGATAGCTCTCATTGATAGAATCTATGGCTCGAAGATGAGCACTCATATCAGCCGAGCCACCGCCGGGGACTTGCCAGCGATCCTGGAATTGCTGGCAGCCAGCCAGCTGACCCCTGAAGGTCTGACCAATCATGTAACGACCACCTTCGTCGCCAGGCGTCAGGGAGCGATAGTCGGAACGGTCACACTGGAGCTCTACGACGACTGCGCTCTCCTGCGCTCGCTCGCAGTGGAGGCGGCCGCACGCGGCCAGCGCATCGGGCACACGCTGGTCCGCGAATGCATCGACCTGGGGTCTCGGACGGGCATTCCAGCCCTTTATTTGTTGACGATCACCGCCGAGGAGTTCTTTCCCCGATTTGGCTTCCAGCGCATCGACCGAGCCGAGGTCCCTGGCAGTCTCATGCGTTCGGCGGAATTCGCATATGCCTGCCCCCCGTCCTCCATTGTCATGAGGAAGGTTCTCCGTCCGGTGTGACACAATTCGCGGTGACACGGAGGAGACCTGATGCCATCCCGTGACTTTGGTTCGACCATTTCTCCACGGCTCCCCCGCTCGCGCCGGCGACTCCTGGCCGTGGCCGCCACCCTCGCGACCGCCCCGCTGCTCGCCGTCGTAACAGCCTTTCAACCCGCGGCCGACCCGCACGCCGCGGTGCTCGACCTGCTTCGGAAGCCGGCGGACTACACACTCGTTCCTCCAGCCACGTTCGATCGCCTCGGCTGGGACCTGCCCGACGGCGGCTCGCGAGTAAAGGCCCTTGCTGACGCCGCGCCCGGTAGCGCCTTCGATCCGCGCGATCTCGAGAAGCTTCCCCCCGAGGTCGGCTACCGTGCGAAGTGGCACGTCGTCCGCTATCCCTTCTACGGTCTCGACTGGGACATCACGGGACTGCTGCTCTCTCCGCTCAAGCCGGCTCCAGGATTGCCAACCGTCGCATTCATCAACGGCGGATCGGCAAACTGGTACGAGTTCTTCGTCGATCCGCTGAATGGACCGGCGGTGGGACAGTTCCTGGCGCAGCGCGTACCCGTACTGCTCATCACGATCCCCGGCAACTACAAACCGGGCGGCTGGACCGTGCCGATCGCGGCGCGCAAGGCGGCCTATCTGGTCGATCGCGATCTCAGCGACGAAGAAGCCGCCGCACGGAACGCGATCATGACGTTCTCGGTCGTGACCGAAGGGGTGGCGCGGCTGGTCGAGCAGGCGACGAAGGGCCCCGTGCTCATTGCCGGCCACTCGACCGGAGGCGAGATTCAATTCCTGCTGCAACGTCGGCTCGCTGCGCAATTGAACGGCTACTCGCTCGGCTGGGGCACCGGCGGGCCCGCCTCGATCAGGCGCACATGGAGTGACGAGGCGGCCGGCGCGAACAATCGCGACAACCGGACGCGCCAGTATCCGCCAATGACTGCGCTCCGCGCCCGCACGGTCGCGGAGTACTCCCGCAGCTACATCGGGCCTCTGAATCCACTCGGTCCGGGCACGCCCCTCGAGATCGCGACGCGCTGGTTCGCGCGCGAGGATCGTCGCCGGCCTCAGTTCAAGCAGGTCCTTCAGGATATGGAGCACCAGGGATCCACGGAACGTCGCGACGACGCAGCGCGCGAGATCCGTGAGGCGATTGCCGCCGCAAAGCTCCGCGTCGATCCACAAGCGGTGATGGCCGATCTGTTTTCAACGACGCAGGCACCCCTCACCGGCTACCGGCGAATGATCTGGGCGGCCGCTGCGGGTGACGACGGGCACTGGGATCCGGACCCGAAACAGGCACGCGAACTGTTCGTCGCGCGCGCCTTTCAGAAGGCCAACCCGGAGGCGCAGCTGCGTGTGCTCGTGTTCGACGTGCCGATGTCTCACTACGGGCACATCGAGCGGCCGCGGCAGCTCGCTGACGGTTTGCTGGCTGCTGTTGAATGGCTGTATGTTAACGGTCGATAGCGTTAGCCTGAGATTCTGCGTGAGGTGATCGTTGAAGGTCGCGTACGTATTCGTTTCTCCGCGGGCGTCGTCATACAAGCTCGGTCAGATGATCCTCCCGCAGCTCGAAGCAGGCACTCATCGCGTCACGGTCGTCGGCATGTTTTTCTTCGACGAGAACGTGTACGTATTACGGAAGGGTGACCCCATCGGCGAGCGTCTTGCGCGCGTCGCTGCCCAGAAGGGCATGCTCCTCATGATGTGCGACATGTGCGCGCTCGAGCGGAACCTCGCGGAAGGCAGTCCCCGCTGGTGCGATCCGCAGGGAAAAGGCCTCACGACGCCGGCGGAATGCCGCGTGCGGGACACCGTCGCAGGCGTGCAGGTAGGATGTTTCCCGGATTTGTACGACGCACTGGCCGGCAACATGCCGGACCAGGTCATCTCGCTCTGAGGCGTGGCCGAATTCCTTAGTCTGTCCGACGCCGTCTCGCGATTCGTCAAGCCCGGTGACCGTGTCGCACTCGAGGGATTCACCCACCTGATTCCCTTCGCGGCGGGACACGAGATCATCCGGCAGCGCCTCACGGATCTGACGCTGATCCGGATGACGCCGGATCTGATCTATGACCAGATGATCGGCAGCGGCTGCGCCGCCCGCCTCGTGTTCTCGTGGGGCGGAAACCCCGGCGTCGGATCGCTGCATCGGCTGCGTGACGCCGTCGAGTCCGGCTGGCCGAAACCGCTGGAGATCGAAGAACACAGCCACGCTGCGATGGCCAATGCGTATGCCGCCGGCGCTGCAGGGCTGCCGTGTGCCATCTTTCGCGGATACCTGGGCTCCGATCTGACGCGAGTCAATCCGCGCATCAAGTCGATCGTGTGCCCGTTTACCGGGGAGACGCTCGCCGCCGTTCCGGCGCTACGGCCTGACGTTACGATCATTCACGCGCAGAAAGCGGACCGGCGCGGCAACGTCCTTATCAGCGGCATCGTCGGCGTGCAGAAGGAGGCAGTGCTCGCAGCGGCGCGCGCGGTCGCTACCGTCGAAGAAGTCGTCGATGACCTCGGGACCGAAGGATCCAACGCGGTCGTTCTGCCGGCATGGACCGTTAGCGCCATCGTGGTCGCGCCAGGCGGGGCCCGTCCCTCGGTACGCGCACGGGTACTACCACCGCGACAACGCCTTCTACACAGAATGGGACGGCATCGCGAAGGATCGCGACCGCTTCAGGAAGTGGATCGACGACGAGGTCATGGGGGCTTGCGATCGAGCGGGAGCGCGGCCTTGACGTATACCGCGACGGAGATGATGACGGTTGCTGCCGCGCGAGCGCTCGGCAACGATGACATCTGCTTCGTCGGCATCGGCCTGCCGTCGGCCGCATGCAACCTCGCCCGGCTGACCCATGCTCCGCGGCTGACGCTCGTCTACGAATCCGGCACGCTCGAAACCAAGCCACACGTGCTGCCGTTGTCGATCGGCGACGGCGAACTGTGTGAGACGGCGCTCGCCACGGTACCGGTCCCGGAAATGTTCCAGTATTGGCTCCAGGGCGGACGCATTACGATCGGATTCCTCGGTGGCGCGCAGGTTGACCGGTACGGCAACCTGAACAGCACGGTGATTGGCGATTACGCGCGGCCAAAAGTACGGCTGCCTGGCAGCGGCGGCGCGACTGAAATTGCCACCGCGTGCGGCCGCGTATTCATTGTCATGCCACACGGCGCGCGTGCATTCGTTGAGAAGCTCGACTTCCTGACCTCGCTCGGTCACGGGCCGACAGGCCGGGAACGCCGGGCGCTTGGCCTGAAAACCGAAGGTCCAACCCTGATCGTGACGGACCTCTGCACCATGACGCCGGATCCAGATACGAAAGAGTTCGAAGTCGCAACGTTGCACCCTGGCGTCACACGAGAGAAGGTGCGACAGAGCACGGGGTGGCCGATCCGCTTCAATGATGTCGTCGGCGAAACGCCGGCGCCGCGGCCCGACGAGCTCTCGACGCTGCGCGACTTGATGGAGCGCACGGCCGTGGCGCATGGAGTCAGACAATGAAGGTTCGAGCCATCGTGTCCGGCACACAGCCTCCGCTGCTCTTTCCACCGTATCGATCGACGATCCGCCGCGCGCCCAAGGAGCCGCTGATTCGGATTCCGGAGACGCTCTCGGATCTGAACGCGCCCGTGTACGGCTGGTGGCCCATTGGCGAGACCGACAACGACCTGACACGGCAGCACCAGGGCGAGCCGCAGGGAGAGCGCATCATCGTGTCCGGCCGCGTGCTCGACGAGGACGCGCGGCCAGTCGCCGGCGCGCTGGTTGAAATCTGGCAGGCGAACGCCGCCGGCCGCTACAAGCACGTCAAAGACGACCATCCCGCGCCGCTCGATCCGAACTTTACGGGCGCCGGCCGCACCATCACGGATGCGGACGGACGCTACGAATTCACGACGATCAAGCCCGGCGCCTATCCGTGGCGCAACCACGAGAACGCCTGGCGTCCGGCGCACATTCATTTCTCGCTCTTTGGCACCTCGTTCCGCACGCGGCTCGTGACGCAGATGTATTTTCCGGGCGATCCGTTGATGGCGCACGATCCGATGGTCCAGTCGGTGCGTGACGAGCGCGCCCGCGAACGGATGGTATCCCGCTTCGAGCTGGGTCTGACCAGGCCCGAATGGGCTCTCGGCTATGCCTTCGACATCATCCTGCGCGGCGAGAACGCGACGCCGTTCGAGGAGCGAACATGAGCGAGACTGAACCGCTGATCGCCACGCCGTCGCAGACCGTCGGTCCCTTCTTTCATTTCGGGCTGACCGGCAATCCAAACGGGCGCATGGTCGATCGCTTGCCGGGGGGTGCCCCGATTTCGGTCGTCATCACCGTCACCGATGGCGATCAGAAACCGGTGGCGGACGCGGTCCTCGAACTTTGTCAAGACGGGGTGTTTGGACGAATGCCTACCGGCGAGAATGGCACCAGCGAGTTCTTGACGATTCGGCCCGCCTCGCACGTCAGTGTGTGCCTGTTCGCTCGCGGCCTGCTGCGTCAGCTGCACACGCGCATCTATTTTCCCGCCGATGCCGGACTTCCTCACGATCAGGTGCTCGCGCTCGTCCCGGAACATCGTCGGCACACGCTGATGGCGAGTGCCGATCCGCACGATGCCTCGATCTGGCGGTTCCACATCCGGATGCAGGGATCCGACGAGACCGTCTTCTTTGACATGTGAGAGCGTCGCATGAGCCAACGGCTCCTCGAGAGCCTTACCACTACTGAGCCGCTCGCCGAGGTCTTCTCGGATGGCGCGTTCCTCGATGCGATGCTTCGATTCGAGCGAGCGCTCGCCCGCGCGGAGGCGAGGAACGGGATCATCACATCTTCTGCGGCTGATGCGATCGCGCGTGCAGCGGTGCCGGAGGCGTTCGATCCAGCATCGATCGCTCGCGATGCGACCAGGTCGGGAACGGTGACCATTCCGCTCGTGCAGAGGCTCATCGAACGCGTCAGCTCGATCGATCCGGCTGCTGCCACCTACGTGCACTGGGGAGCGACCAGCCAGGACGTGACCGATACGGCGCTCGTCCTCTGCCTCGAGCGCGCGCACGCAATTCTGGCCGCCGATCACGAACGGCTGACGAAGGCGCTGAACCGGCTGTCCGAGCAGTACGCCAGCGCTCCGATGCTCGGCCGTACGTTGATGCAGCCCGCGCCCCCGACTACGTTTGGCTTGAAGGCGGCAGGCTGGTTCGGTGCCGTCTCGCGCAGCGGCGAACAGATGACGTCCGCGTTCAAAGCTGCCTGCGTGCTGCAGTTTGGCGGAGCCTCAGGCACGCTCGCGGCACTTGGTTCACACGGACCTGGAGTGTCTGACGATCTCGCCAGAGAGCTCGGCCTGCCGAACCCGGAGGCTCCGTGGCACGCACACCGCGATCGCCTCGCAACGCTGGTCACTTCCTGCGGTATCTACACCGGCACGTTGGGCAAGATTGCACGCGACATTACGCTGCTGATGCAGCACGAGGTTGCCGAAGCGGCCGAACCAGGCGGCGGGTCGTCGACGATGCCACACAAGAGGAATCCGGCGGGCTGCGCAATTGCGCTCGCGGCGGCCACGCGGGTTCCCGGCCTCGTCGCGGCATTCCTGGCGGGCATGCCGCAGGAACACGAGCGCGGCGTCGGCGGACACCATGCGGAGGCAGCGACCACCGCGGACATCGTGCAGGGAACGGGCGCAGCGCTCGCAGCCGTCGCCGGTGCGATCGAGGGCCTGCGCGTCGATCCCGCTCGAATGCTGCACAATATCGCGTCCTGCAGCGAGGTCTTCGCCGAGCGAGCGATGATGCTGTTGGCCCCCGTCCTCGGACGCGAGACGGCGAAGCGCGCCATCGCGGAGGCGCTCGAGACCGCACGACGCGACGGACGTCGTTTCGTCGACGTCCTGTCAGCGGATGCCTCGGTGACATCTGCGATCGATCCGGCGCAACTCTCGACGCTCGACAGACCGGATGAATACCTCGGCAGCGCCGAGGAGTTCCGCCGCCGGCTGATTGGCGGCGACCGGCAGTAAGTCATTCAGGACACCCATGCCATTGCTGACGCTCAACCACGCGAGGTGCTACTACCGTTTCGACGGCCTCGACGATCGTCCTGTCCTGATGCTCTCCCACTCGCTCGGGCAGGATCACACGATGTGGGACGCGCAGGCCGCCGACCTCGCCCCGCACTTCCGCGTGCTGCGCTACGACATTCGAGGTCACGGCGCATCGGAGGTCACGCCCGGCGATTACCGGATCGAACAGCTCGGCGCGGATGCGCTCGCGCTTGCTGACGCCCTCGGCATCGAGCGCTTCGCGTTCTGTGGCTTGTCGCTCGGAGGCATGATCGGCCAGTGGCTCGCGGCCAATGCGCCTGGCCGCCTCACGGCTGCGGTGTTGGCGAACACGTCCGCCCGCGCCGACGCCGAGGGAATGGAGAAACGCCGCCAGGCTGTCCTCTCGGGTGGAATGAACGCGGTCGCCGACCTCGTGATGGGACGGTTTTTCTCCCCTCGTGTGCTCGCGTCCCGCTCGCCTGCCGTCGCGTCATCCCGACGAACGTTGCTGACCACCGATCCGGCTGGATACGCCGGCTGCTGCGCCGCGATTCGCGACATGAACCAGATCGGGATCCTCGAGAAGATCCAGATGCCGACCCTGATCGTTTGTGGAGACCTCGACGTGTCGCTCCCGTACAGCGGCCATGGCGATGTGCTCGAGCGCGGCATCCGTGGCGCACGAATCGTGCACCTTCCCACAGCACACCTGGCCAACATCGAAATGCCGCGCACGTTCACGGCAGCACTGCTCGGCTTTCTGCTCGAGCCCCACAGCGATGTGTACGAAGCCGGAATGCGGGTGAGGCGCGAGGTGCTCGGTGACGCGCACGTGGACAAGGCGCTGGCATCGGCGTCGCGATCGGATGCCTTCCAGAATCTGATCACGCGGTACGCCTGGGGAACGATCTGGACCCGCCCCGGCCTCGACATCCGCACCCGGCGGCTGCTGGTGCTCGCCATGACCGCCGCGATGGGCCGATGGGAGGAGTTCCGGCTGCACGTCCGCACCGGTCTCCCGACGAGAGCTCGAATGGTGTGATATCGAGGAGGTCCTGTTGCAGGCGGCGATTTATGCGGGCGTGCCCGCAGCAAACACAGGCCTTCATGCGGCGAACGAGGAGCGCAAGGGGCTCGAATAAGAGTCAATTCCCAAATCCAACGGATCTTTCAGGAGGCCAAGTGCCGCAACCAACGAAAGAGCTCATTCGCACGCTGGCCGAGGCCAACGGTCTCGCCATTCCGGAGGAACGCCTGGATCTGGTGCTTCGACAATACGAGAGCTTCCTGCGCTCGCTGGAGCAGATCAACACGTTGCCGCTCCCGCTTGAAGCGGAGCCGGCGATTGTCTTTGGCCATCCTTCGCCAGCCGCCACAGTGCCGGGGCGCGGCGGCCGGGAGGACTGACATGCCGACGCGACGAGAGTTTCTCGAGTTGTCCGGCGCGGCTCTGGCAGGCATGGCCACATCGAACGTCAAGACACAGTCGCCGCAACTCCCCGTCCGGACTATTGCGGACGCGGCTGCCAGAATCTCGAAGAAGCAGCTGTCACCCGTCGAGCTGACACAAGCCGTGTTGGCACGGGTCGACGCGCTGAACCCGAAGATCGGGGCGTACATCACGGTCGCCGCGTCGCAGGCGATGGACGCGGCCCGCGTCGCGGAGCAAGAGATCCAGCAGGGACGGTATCGCGGGCCTCTCCACGGGATCCCGGTCGCGGTCAAAGATACGTACTACACGAAAGGCATCCGCACCACCGCCGCGTCTCCGGTCCTGAAGGATTTCGTTCCGGAGTTCGACTGCGCGATCGTCGAGCGCTTGAAGAACGCTGGGGCGATCCTGATTGGAAAGTTGAATCTCCCCGAGTTCTCGTTCGGCGGCTATACGCCGGGGTGCCACAATCCCTGGGATCTGACGCGGAACCCTGGCGGGTCAAGCGGTGGATCCGGTGCTGCGCTCGCTGCCTCGATGGTGCTTGGCGCCCCAGGCGGCGACACGTCAGGCTCCATTCGAAATCCTGCGAGCACCTGCGGCGTCGTGGGGCTCAAGCCGACATTCGGATTGGTCAGCCGCTACGGCGTCGTGCCGATCAGCTGGACGCTCGATCACCTCGGGCCGATGGCGAACACCGTCGAGGACACCGCCACTCTGCTGAAAGCGATCGCCGGACCTGACCGCAGAGATCGCTTCAGTGCGAACGTGACGGTCCCCGACTATCCGAAACTGCTGCGCCGAAGCATACGTGGCCTGCGCGTGGGCGTGATGGCGCCTTCGGAGCTCGAGGGATTTCACCGCGACACGACCGCCGCATTCCTCGAAGCCGTCAAGGTGCTCCAGGGGCTTGGCGCCCAGACGCGCGAAGTCAGTTTCCCTGAGCGCATGAAGACAGCCGGGCGCGCCCAGCAGATCATCCGCATCTGCGAAGCGGCCGCGTACCATCGCCAGTTCCTGCTGACCAGGGCCGATCAGTACATCTCCGACGTTGGACGCTCCGGACCTGATGTGTCGAGGGTACGAACCGACGTCGAGGCCGGCTCGCTGCTCACTGCCGCGCAGTATCTGCAGGCCCAGCGTGCCCGGGCCCTCTTCATCGAAGATACGCACAAGGTCTACGAACCGCTCGACGTGCTCGTCAGCCCGACAATGCCGTCGCCCGCCGGTGTGACGGTCAGCCCTCGGGAGACGTTCCGGAACTGGTGGAATCTGTCCGGCTTCCCTGCGTTGTCGCTGCCATGCGGGTTTTCGGCGGATCCGCAAGGCCTGCCGATCGGACTACAGGTCAGCGGCAAGCCGTTCGACGATGCGCTCGTCCTCGCCGTCGCGCACGCATATGAATCCGCGACGAGCTGGCACGAGCGACGGCCCAATCTCTAGAACTCCCAACGCCTAACTCCCAACGCCCATACTGCTTCCCAACGCCCAACGGACCGGGAGCTCGATCGAGCGACACGTGGTTTTGAGAGAACCGCCATCGTGCCGCAAGCGTCACACGAGGGCACGAGATCAAGACGGCCGCGAGACATCCAAAGTTCTCGTGACCTCCTAAACTCGTGTTCACGAGCCGCGCAGCGATCAACGAGCGGAGCTGCTGATCAGATGCGTTGGGAGTTGATACGTTGGGAGTTGCCGCAGCGTCAGAACGTCCGATTGAATAGCTTTTCCGCATTCCCCTGATAGATCTTGTGCCGCTCGGCGTCAGAGATCTCGAGGCTGTCGATGACCTTGAGGGTTTCGCGGATGTACATCGACCCGCCTTCCGGATCGAACGGGGCGTCTGACGCGAAGACGACCTGGTCGGTTCCAAAGAAGTTGAGGCCGCAGACGGTTGCTGCGCGGCTGCCGAAGACGGCCGAGTCGGCCCAGAACATCTTGAAGTAGTCGTAGGGCCGTTTGTGCAGGGACTTCAGTAACCCGGCGTAGTCCTCGTCGGCCGTTCTCGTTCCAAACTGGTCCAACCCATAACCGACGCGTCCCTCGAAGTACGGAATCATCGCGCCGAGGTGGTGCGCCACGATTCTGATCTCCGGGCAGCCGATCGAACAGCCGCGAAAACACCAGGCGCTGCATCGCGACACTGGTTTCGTACGGCCAGCCGAACGTCCACCAGATCTCGTATTTCGACTTCGGCTCGCCCGGATAATCGGCAAAACCAGCGCCGCGCGCCGGGTGCAGCAGTACCGGGCACCGGAGCCGGTCAGCGGTCTGGAACAGCGGGAAGAAACGCTCGTCATCGAGCGGGAGCCCGTTGACGTTGGAAAAGATCTGCACGCCTAACGCGCCGAGCTGGTTCACGGCACGCTCCAACTCCGCCACGCTCTCGTCGGCATGGTTGAGAGGCAACGACGCGATGAAGCCGGGAAACCGATCGGGGTACGTTCGAACGAGCTCCGCCATGGAATCGTTCGCGAGCCTCGCGAGATCGATGGTGATCTGGCGGTCCGGGTTAATCGATTCGATCGGCGGCGCGGAGAGCGACAGCACCTGACGGTAGTCGTCGCCGAACTCGTCGATCATGCGAAAGCGGACGTCGGTGTCGTGCAGAAACGGGATGTGCAGCCAGCGCTTGATGGCCCCCTTGTTGACGGTGACCTCTTTCAGCCGCTCGAAGAACGGCTTCGGGAAGATATGGTTGAACACATCGATTTTCAGCGTCATTTGTGTGAGGTCTTGTGTTTGGCCTTGCGCCTGGCGGCAGATCGTGCGCCCGTCGGCGCGTTGACGGATGCTCCGCGAAGATACTCGAGAAAGGCCTGGGTGACAGGCGACAGAACACGGCGGCGGCTGACGACGGAGTGATAAGTGCGGCGGATCACGCCCAGCTCGCGAACGCGCGCCACCTGCAGATCGCCGGCGCGGCGTTCGTACCCAATGGCGAGCTCGGACACGAAGGAAACGCCGTGCCCTTCCTTCACCGCCTGCTTGATCGCACCCATGCTCCCCAGCTCCGCCGCGATATCGAAATCCGACAGCGACATCTTCCGCTGCTTGAGCGCTCGCTCCAGGTCAGTCCGGTTCCCGGATCCTGCCTCGCGTACGAGCAGCGGAACCTGCCGCAGCTCGCGGAGCGTCAGCTGCGTGCGGTTTTTCCACTGCGCTGTCGCCGGCACGATCAGCACGAGCGAATCGCTCGCCAGCGGCTCGAACAGGAGATCCTCGTCGGCCTGCACGCCGCCCACGACGCCGAGCTCGATGTCGCCATGCCGGAGATCGTCGATCGTTTCGGCGGTATCCGTGATGCGAAGCCGGGCGCGGACACCAGGGTGCTGCGCGTGAAAACCGGTCATCAGCGCTGGCAGCAAGTACTCCCCTGGCACGGAGCTCGCGCCGACGGTCAGCACCCCTTCGACACGTTTCAGGAAGACGGCCATCTTCTCGACCAGGCTTCGCTTGAGCGACAGCAACGACTTGGCGTGTTCGTACAGGAAACGTCCCGCCTCGGTCGGCTGAATTTCGCGCCCAAGGCGATTGAACAGCGGCGTGCCGAGCTCATTCTCGAGCTCCCTGATGTGCGCGCTCACCGTGGGCTGGGTCAGCGACAGCTCGCGCGCGGCGCGCGAGAAGCTGCGCTCCCGGTACACGCGGCAAAACACTTCGAACAGGCGGAGATCCATGTCAGCGATTGTAGCCCCCAGTATTTCGATGTGATGTTCGCGCTCATCCTGACCGGTTCGATGATTGTGCTCGTCGGCGATCTGATCTCGGCAGCCGCGCGTGAAGCGGTCAGGCGTTCCCGGTAACGAGCGCAGCGAGCGCGACCGGATCCTCAGGCGGAGCATTTCCGCGCCACACGACGTGCATGTCGGGGCGCAGCAGGATCAGGTCGTAGCCGTAGATGTCACGAGCCACTTCGTCAGGCACAGTCAACGTCTCAAAGGGCGCGCCAGTGGCGTGCATGCTGCGATCGAGTGCCGAAGGATCGGCCTTGGATCCTCCGAGCCTCAGCAACGTGTATCCGGGCCCGATCAGGTCCTGCATCGGCGTCCCATTCGCGAGCCACACGTGCGGCAGCCGCGCTCCCGGCCACGTCGTCGGGACGTAATCGCGGAACAAGTGCTCGGGACCGCCAGGCTCGTCGGTGATGACTGGCGAGCCGACGTAGCGGTAGCCGAGCTCGGCGCCAATCATCTCGTTCGTCTTTCGCTGCTCGACGTCGGCGATCCGCGTGAGGTTGTCGCGCGTCGCCTGCCCATCGGGGCTCGCGTCGCGGATGTTGGGTCGATACTGCGACCGCCACTTGCGCCGCCCCTGCGATGCGTAGCGCGAGGCGCCGACATTGCGATCGCCGATCTGGCGCCGTTCGACCTCATATGAGTCGAGCAGCTTGGGACCTCCCCATCCACGCAGCGTCGCATCGAGCTTCCAGGACAAGTCGATCGCGTCCCCGACGCCGGTGTTCATCCCAAGCCCGCCGGTGGGGATCACCAGGTGCACCGCGTCGCCGGCCAGGAACACACGGCCGGCCCGGTAGCGATCGGCCAGAAGCAGGTTCTGCTTCCACTGGCCGACATACAGCATGTCGTAACGAATCGGGACGCCTACCGTTCGCTCGAACTGCCCGGCCATGTCCTGCGCCGAATCCACGACCGCGTGGAGCGTCCAGTGCTTCGTGGAGTCCTGCATGATCAGGAACGTCGATTGCCCATCGGCAATGTGGTAGTGGCGTCCTTTGCCAGGCCCGTTCGCGATCGGAATCATGTCGAACAGCTCGGGACAGTAATAGAGGCCCTGATGCAGGCGCAGGATGTTGCCTTCACCGCGAAGCTGGATCCCGAGCTGTTTGCGGACAACGCTCGCACCACCGTCGCAGCCGACGATGTACTGTGCCCGGATCTCTTCTATTGAACCGCCGGGCGATCGCACGGTGGCGGTTGCCGACTCCGGATCCTGGGACAACGAGACGAACTCGCAACCGTATCGGACCGTGACGCACGCCAGCCGTTCGGCTTCAGCCTTCAGCAACGGTTCGAGCGTGTACTGCGAGATGAGCTGATACGGCTCGAGCGGCATCGAACCGTCATTGGTGGCGGCAATCGCTTCGGCCGCCTCCGCCACGGACGGATACTTGAGCCTCAGCAGTGGGGGCTCGTTCATCGCCAGCGCCACGTAGACATCCATCGGCACGTGCCGATCGAGGCCGGCGGCGCGAATCTTCCCGGCCAGTCCCATGCGCCGGAAGATCTCCATCGTGCGCGCGTTGCAGCGCTCCATTTTCGGCAGAAATTCCGGCGCCGGCTTCTGTTCGACGATCGTGCAGCGGACTCCGCGCTGCCCGAGGTCCACCGCCAGCGTCAGCCCGACCGGTCCCGCACCCACAACCAGGACGTCAGTGGTCATGCGCGCTCATTCTACTTGTTGAGGCGCTTGCTCGAGTTCAATCGGAAATCGGAGATCGGAGATCGGAAATCGGTGAACACATGGGAGGTGCACGTGCCACGTGCGCCGTGCGATATCCGATCTCTCTCGATTACTCTGATTCGGATTTGGGAGTTCCGATTTCCGATTTCCGATTAAGTAGCGAGGGGCCCTTCCATCGGCCTGGTGTCGTAGGCACGTCCAGCTCGCCGGCACCAGTACTCCCACGCGCGCTCGAAGGTGAAGGAGCTGCGGGTCTTGAGCACGGCGGCGACTTCGCCGTCGCTCAAGAACGTGATCTCGCCGAGCGAGCTGGCTTTCATCTGGAGTTCGGCGTTGAGCTCGAGATAGACGGAGTTGAAGACCACCTCGCGGAGCGATCCGCCAGCCACGACGGCGCCGTGGCCGCGCATCAGGGCGACGCGTCTGTCGCCGAGGGTCCGGGCCAGATCTCTCGCCATGGCCAGGTCGGTCACGAGGAGGTTGGTATCCCCGAAATGGGTCCGCGAATCCCAGGTGGGCACGTCTGTTCCCATCGACGCGCACATGTGCATCACCGGCGAGAATTTCGTCCCGGTGATGCCGAAGGGAATAACGGACGGGCTGTGATGGTGGACGACCGCCCGCACGTCCGCGCGCGCCTCGTAAACGGCGCCGTGGATGAACCGCTCGGCGTAGGGCTTGCGATCTGGGCTGAGTGGGGTGACCGGCGCGCCGTCGAGCCTGAATTCGACGAGGTCCTCCGCCTCGATACACTCTGGGGCCCGCGCCCGCGACATGACATAATGGTCGGACCTTTCGGGATGGCGGATGCTCACATGACCAAACGCATCGACGATCCCCTCGTTCGCGAGAATTCGATTTGCGGTGACCAGCTCTTCCAGCACGCCTGGCGATACGGACATGGCGGTCTTGACTCCCTGATGACTAGAAGACGTTCGCGCAACCGACGAACGCCCACCCTCAATTCGGAGCGCCCATGATATCCCTGCGACGATTCTGCCTCACTCTCTCCACCGCCGGCTCGTTCGTTCCGGCGCCGGCTGCATGGCAAACCGGGTCGGCAGTGGCTTCGTCCGAAAAGAACTGACCATACGGGGATTCGCTTGACGTCCGCGACTCATCTCGCTTCGGTTCTGGCTGCGCTCCTCGTCCTTGGTTCACCGGGCGTGAGCCCTGCGATCGCGTCGCGCGGTGAGCAGCAGCCCTCTCGAGCGGCCACCTACGTTTGTCCGATGCATTCGGACGTGCGCGAAGGGGCACCCGGCGCGTGTCCGCGCTGCGGTATGACGCTCGTCTCGATCGATCCGCTCGCCATGCTCGAGTACCGGCTCGACGTGGAGACCTCCCCGCAGCCAGTCGCGGGCCGGCCGATTCGGTTGACGTTGACGGTCCGCGATGCGAATACGACAGCGATCGTCCGCGACTTCGCTGTCGTTCACGAGAAGCGCTTTCACCTCTTCGTGCTCTCGCAGGACCTCAATCACTACGATCACGTGCATCCGGAACAGCAGCCCGACGGGTCGTTCGCGCTGGACGTCACGCTGCCGCATGACGGTTACTACAGGCTGTTCGCCGACTTCCTGCCGGAAGGTGGCACCCCGCAGGTGATCCCGCGGACCCTCGTCACTCAGGGGTTCGCCGGCGACCTCTCGTCGTCGATGGCGCGTCTCGTCGCGGATGACGTGCTCCGGAAGACCGCCGGAAACATGTCGGTGCAGCTCACGCTGCCAGGCAGCGGTTTGGTCGCAGGGCGCGACGAGAAATTTGCCTACCACCTGACAGATGCGCGAACGGGCCAGCCCGTGCGTGATGTCGAGCCCTACCTGGGGGCATGGGGCCACTCGCTCATCATGAGCGAAGACACACAGCACTTCGTTCACGCGCATCCGGTCGAGCACCTGCCGGAGCAGCCCGCCGCGCAGGGTGGGCCGGACCTGACGTTCAAGGCCATGCTTCCCAAACCGGGCCGTTACCGGATCTGGACACAGATCAAGCGGCGTGGCGTGGTTTCGACGGCGACCTTCACGGTGGCCGTGAGTTCGCCTTCGGCGCAGCAGTAATTCGTGGTCCGTAGTCCGTAGTCCGTGGTCCGTCGAATCGTTTCGGTTCTGAGACGTCCGGCGAGACACGACCCGATCCACGAACCACGGTACCAGGCACCAATTGCCGTTTTGCCGGAGGCTGGCCTGGAAACGGGACCAGTCAGGGCATCGGAAACGCCGAGCTCACCGGTTTCCCGGCGCAATTTCCGCGCGCCGGAGCCGGCGCGGTTCCGGCGCACCGTGTCAACGATTGGTCGCTGCAGGGCGTATTTGAGATCGGCTGAGATACGCTGGGTGAGTAACCCGGCACAACGCTGAGCCCGGTCGTCCGACGGGGACAGGACGGACTTCAGGATCACGCCGGCCAGGGCCAGAATACGGGGATTGGTCGTACCATTAGACGGCCGGCAGACGGGTTAACATACGTCTTTACGGAGGGTGCTCGTGTCGAAACGACTGATCGTCTCAGTGTCGATTGCGGTCCTTGCGGCGGTGCCCGCGGCCTACGCGCAGCTCGGCGGGCGGCCCGCCACCGACTGGATTGCGCGGCTGGAGCGCCCGGACAGGGTTGCCGGTCTCAAGACGGCCGAAGTCATCGAGAAACTGAAGATCAAGAAAGGCGACGTCGTCGCCGACCTGGGCGCCGGCGCCGGCGTCTTTTCGTGGCCATTCGCGAAAACCGTTGCTCCGGGGACCGTCTATGCGGTCGAAGTAGACAAGGACTACATCCCCTACCTCGAGAAGCGGGCCCAGGAACAACAACTGACGAACGTGAAAGCGATTCTCGGAAAGTTCGAGGATCCCCTGCTGCCCGAGAAGGTGGACCTCGGCTTCTTCCACGACGTCCTCCACCACATCGAGAAGCGTGACATCTACCTGGCCAAGGTCGCGACCTACCTGAAGCCGGGTGGCCGAATCGCGGTGATCGAACTGGACGCCGACCGCCCGGACGCCTCGCACCGTGACGACCCCAAGCTGCAGGTCCGGCGCGAGCAGGTGCAGCAATGGATGGCCGCGGCCGGTCTCGAGAAAGAGGAAGAGGTCACCGGCCTGTACGACGACAAGTGGTTCGTGATCTATCGCCTGAAGAAATGAACGAGCTGTCCCGTAGGGGTTTCCTGGAAGTCACCGCGGGCGGACTCGCTGCGTCGGCCGTTGTTCGTGAAACTGACGTCATCGCGCAGCAATCCGCCCCAGGGGGGAGGTCTGCGCCGCGCACGATGCTGCGCGTGGTCGTGAACGGCCGCGAGCGTGAAGGGCAGGTCGAGGATCGCCTCACGCTGGCGGAGTTCCTGCGCGATGAGCTGCATCTGACCGGTACGAAGGTCGGCTGCGATCGGGGCGAGTGCGGCGCATGCACGGTGCTGCTCGACGGAGCGCCGATCTATGCCTGCAGTTATCTCGCGGTGTGGACGGCCGGCCGCTCGGTCGAGACGGTCGAAGGCCTTGCCGCCGGCGAACGCCTGCATCCGCTCCAGCAGGCCTTTATCGATCACGACGCGCCGCAGTGCGGCTTCTGCACGTCCGGACAGCTGATGAGCGCGAAGGCGCTGCTGGCGGCCACTCCGCGTCCGTCAGAGGCGCAGGTGCGGAGCGCGCTCACCGGGAATCTCTGCCGCTGCTCGAACTACAACCACTACGTGGAAGCTGTCGTCGCCGCGGGTGCGGCGTCCGCTCCCGCCTCGCAGGTGATGCAGACGCGAACGCCCCACCCGAAACACGTCGGCAGGCCGACTCCTCGCATCGACGGCGTGAGCCGGGTCTCGGGTGCGGCCAGGTACTCGGGCGACGTGCGGCTGCCAGGCATGCTGCACGCGCGCGTTCTGCGCAGCCCGCATCCGCACGCCAGGATTTCACGCATCCAGACCGGTCGAGCACTCGCGCTCGCGGGCGTCAAGGCGATCATCACCCACGAAAACTGTCGCGTGACGTGGTCGAGCGGCGACACACGGAACACACGATTCCTGTTCAACAATCCCGTTCGATTCGCCGGCGACGCCGTGGCGGCTGTCGCCGCGACGAGTGCTGACGTCGCCGAAGACGCGCTGCGATTGATCGAGGTCGACTACGAGCCACTGCCGTTCGTCCTCGACGCCGAGAGCGGCCATGGCTCCTGATGCACCAGCCGTCTGGCCGGGCGGCAACCTGTCGCCCAACGGCGCCGGAAAGCCGGAACCCGAGGTGTACCGCCGCGGAAGCGTTGCGGAAGGCCTCCAGTCGTCCGATCAGTGTATTCGAAGGTCACTACACGTCCGCACACGTCAACAACGCGCAACTCGAGCGGCGCGTCAGCGTCGCCGCGTGGGACGGCGACAGGCTCACCGTGTACGCGTCGACTCAAGGCATCTCGAACTGCCAGCGCGATCTCGCTGCCGATCTGAAAATCCCTGCCGAGCATGTCCGCGTCGTCTGCGAATTCATGGGAGGCGGGTTCGGCAACAAGAATCAGTGTCACGATTTCGACCTGATGGCGGCGGTGCTCTCCAAGCAGGCCAGCGCACCAGTGCGCCTCGAGCTGACGCGGAAGGAGGACTACGTCGCCGTTCACGGCCGCTGGCCCACGAGCCAGTACTACAAGGTCGGCGTGACGCGCGATGGCCGTCTTCGAGCCATCCAGATGCGCGGTTACAGCGGGATGGGTCCGTACCGGAAGGGATCGGGATCGATTGCGGGTACCGAGCTGTACGAATGCCCTCACGTCGAAACGATCGTCCACCCGGTCTACACGAATACCGCAGTCGCGGCCAATTACCGGGCGCCGGACTACCCGCAGGGCGTGTTCGGCGTCGAGTCGATGATGGACGACGTCGCAACCGCCCTCCATCTCGATCCCCTCGAGTTCCGGCTCCGCAACGCGACGAAGCAGTATCACGACGAGCTGCCCTACACGAGCAATGGCCTCGAAGAGTGCATGCGGCGCGGCGCGGAAGCCTTTGGATGGAAACAGCGCTGGCGCGCGCCGGCAACCGACAAGGGCGCGATCAAACGTGGCGCCGGGATGGCGATGGGCAGTTTCCACTCCCGCGTGGGCCGCAGCAGCGCGGTGATCAAGCTCGACGCGAGTGGGCGGTACTCGGTCCATGTCGGCGTCACCGACGTCGGCAGCGGCGCCAAGACCACGATGGCACTGATTGCGGCTGACGCGCTGCAGGCTCCACTCGACCGAATTACCGTCGTCAGCGGCGATACCGATCGCTGCCCCTACTCTGTCGGCGAATCGGGCAGCCGCACGACGAACTTCACAGGCTTCGCCGTGATCGAAGCCGCGCGCGACCTGCAGCGGCAAATCAAGGAAAAGGGCCAGCCATCCGGCACCCAGATCCTGATCGGATCCGCGACGCCTGAGCCACGCATCGAGGGCGCCGCACGCTACGCGTTTGCCGCCCACTTCGTCGAAGTCGAAGTCGACACCGAACTGGGGCGCATTCGGATTCTCAAGTACGTCGCGGCACACGACAGCGGCCGCATCGTCAATCCGCTCACGGCCCTCAGCCAGGTGAAGGGCGGCGTGACGATGGGGATCGGGATGGCTCTGCACGAGGAGCTGCACTACGATCCACGGACGGGCACTCCGCTGAACGCCGGCTACTACGGCGCGCGCGTCATGACGCACCAGGATGCCCCGGAGATCGACGTGCTCTTCGTGGAAACCGAGGACGCGTTCGGACCCTACGGTGCAAAGACGCTGGGCGAGCCGCCAATCATCCCATCGGTCGCGGCAGTGGCGAACGCCTTCTTCAATGCGACCGGCCGCCGGATCAAGGACCTGCCCATGTCGCGCGAACGCGTGCTGGACGTGCTGGCATGAAGGCCTTCATCAACGTCAATCCGCGGACGATGGACGAGGCGGTGGCCATCCTGTCGCGCTCGACACGGGAGGGCACCCGCGCCGTCGTGAGCGGCGGTGGCAGCGATCTGCTTGGGCTGATCAAGGAATCTCTCGTCCAGCCCGACGTGCTCGTCAACCTCAAGTCGGTCGGTGGCATGGATCGCGTGACGAGCGACGCGAGGAGCACCCGGATTGGCGGGCTGATCACGCTCGCCGCGCTCAGCCGCGATCCCGTCGTCACGAGCCGCTACCGAGTGCTCGCCGACGCCGCGAACAGCGTCGGCACTCCGCAAATCCGCAACACGGGGACGCTGGCCGGCAACATCTGTCAGCGTCCGTGGTGCTGGTACCTCCGCAACGGCTTTCCCTGCTACAAGAACGGCGGCGACAAGTGCTTCGCTCGCGGGGGCGAGAACCAGTTCCACGCGATTTTCGGCAGCGGTCCCAGCTACATCGTGCATCCCTCGGACACGGCGCCGGCCCTGGTGGCGCTCGATGCGAGCTTCAAGATCGCAGGCCCTGGTGGCGAACGCATCGTGGCTGCCCGCGATTTCTTCGTGGCCCCCGGAGACGACCCGGCCCGCGAGAACGTCCTGACCGGCGATGAAATCCTCACCGAGATCATCCTTCCCGCTGCGCCCGCGAACCGGCGCAGCACGTACCAGAAGGTTCTCGACCGTGAGGCGTGGACTCACGCCCTCGCAAGTGCGGCAGTCGTGCTCGAGATGGAAGGCGACGTCTGCCGACGCGCGCGGCTCGTGCTCGGCGGCGTAGCGCCGGTCCCTCTGGACAGACCGCAGGCCGCGCGCTTGCTCGAAGGACAACGGCTGACGCCAGAACTGGCAGCGCAAGCTGCCGAGGCGGCGGTCGCGGACGCACGGCCCCTGACGAAAAACGGATACAAGGTTCCGCTCACGCGCGCGTTGGTGAGACGGACGCTCGCTGCGCTGGCAAACGGCGGCTGAGGAGGCAAAGAGTGACCCCATCGGATCGAGTCAGCCGACGTGACTTTCTGCGACGGACGTCTCCGCCGCGAGTGGTCGAACTCTCGTGCGAGCGGCTCTACATGAAATACGCGGACGCGCGAAGCGAAGGGCGCGTGCCGGAGTTCCTGAACAGGCTCGCGCACGACCTCGAGGGCACGGATGAAGTCCGGCTCACCTCGCGCGAGTGGCTCGCGCGTGACGATTTCCGCAGTGATGTCGGTCCCCTGCTCCAAGCGCGCCGCGCTTTGGCGGCTCTCGCGCTGGCTGCGACACTCGCGGCGACTGGCTGCAGTTCCGCCGCCGGCAAACCGGCCGCAAACGGCGGCGAAGCGTTGCCGGTCAATGTCGTCAAAATCGAACCGCTCGAACTGCGGCGCGAAGTCGAAGCGGTGGGCACCCTCGCCGCTCGCGACGAAACGGTCGTCAGTGCCGAAGTCGAAGCGCGCGTCGCGCGGCTCGCCGCCGACATGGGCGACCGGGTCGCAGCCAATGCGCCGCTGGTGATTCTCGACGGCGAGAAGCTTCGCTACCGTGTGGACGAGCAGCGTGCGGTGCTCGAACAGACGCGGGCACGCCTGGGTGCGTCGGGAACGGACCTCCCTACCGCAGAACAAACGCCGGATGTCGTCAGCGCGCTGGCGCAGCGCACAGAGGCGGAACAGCGTCTTGCGCGCGCCAAGCAGCTGTCGGAGAAGAACCTGCTCCCCGCTCAGGAGTTCGAGCGCGCGCAGACCGAGCTTGAAACGGCCAAGGCCGCCCACCAGACCGCGCTCGCGGCCTCGCGCAACCTCCTGGCGGAGGTCAGGGCGCGCGAAGCGGCCCTCAATAGCGCGAATCGCGATCTGCAGGACACGGTGATCCGGGCGCCGTTCGACGGCGTGGTCGCTGAGCGCCTCGTCTCGCCGGGCCAGTTCGTGCGCGTCCAGACGCCAGTGATGCGCATCGTTCGTCTACACCCGCTGCGCTTGACGGCCGAGATCCCGGAACGGTTCGGTCCGGCGATCCGAGTTGGTCACACCGTTACGCTTCGCGTCGATGCCTATCCGGATCGGCCGGTCGAGGGGCGCGTGACACGCATCAGCCCCGACGTCAACCTCAAGTCGCGAGCGTTCAGCATCGAAGGCGAAGTGCCCAACGAGGACGGCCAGCTGAAGCCCGGCACGTTCGCCCGCGTCCGCATCGTGACGGATCGCGTCGACAAGATCGTCGCCGTCCCGGTCACCGCCGTACAGACCCGTTACGGCCGCAGTGTCGTCTTCATCGTCAATGACGGCAAGATTGCGGGATCCGAGGTCAAGATGGGCGACAGGCTCGGTGCGAATGTCGAAATCCTGGAGGGCGTCAATCCGGGCGCCACGATCGTGGCTGACGGCGTCGAAGGCCTCAGCGACGGTCTGCACGTGACGCCGCGCACAGCGGCCCCCGCGGGAGAGCGCCGATGAAATTCGCCGAGTTCTGCGTCCGACGTCCCGCATTCACCACCGTCCTGATCATGGCGCTGGTGGTCACCGGCCTGTTCTCCTTCCGCGACCTCAACGTCGACCTGCTGCCGAAAGCCGACCCGGCGACGGTCTCGGTCAACGTGCGCCTGCCGGGTGCGAGCCCTGACGAGATGAGCTCCTCGATTGCCGAACCGCTCGAGCAGGCGCTCGCGGGCGTCGCCGGCGTCGACCAGATTGAATCGCGCCTGGGCGTCGGCAGCGCGCGCATCACCATCAGGTTCGTCCTCGAACGGGACATCAACGAGGCCGCGCAGGATATCCGCGAAAAGGTCGCCGGCGCGATGGGCCGCCTGCCCCCGCAGGTCGAACCACCGGTGATCGCCAAAGTGGATCCCGATGCGCAGCCGATCTTCGCGATCGCGCTGGGTGGGCCGCAGGGCCTTCGCGCGCTGACCGAAATCGCCGACAAGCGTATCCGCCGCGCGCTGGAGGCGGTCAACGGCGTCGGCGAGGTCACCGTGTCCGGCGGACGCCTGCGTGAAGTGCACGTCGAGCTGGACGTCGAAAAGCTCGCGTCACACGGCCTCAGTGCCAGCCAGGTGCGCGAAGCCATCGTTTCGGACAACGTCGAGATTCCGGGCGGTCGCATCGATCAGGGTGACGCCGAAGTCATGCTGCGGACGCCCGGGCGCTTCGAGCGCGTCCCGGAGTTCGGCCAGATCGTCGTCGCCAACCAGGGAGGCGCCCCGATTCGCGTCTCCGACGTCGCCGAGGTCAGGGACACGGAAGAGGAAGCAAGAACGTCCGCCTTCCTGCGCGGGCAGCGCGCCGTCGTCGTCGAAGTCCGGCGTCAGTCCGGCCAGAACACGATTCGCGTCATCGAGGACATCAAGGCCGCACTCGACGAGATCAAACCGCAGCTCCCCAAAGACCTCACGATGGTCACCACGCGCGACGACTCGACGTTCATCTATGCGTCGATCGCCTCGCTCGAGGAACACCTCCTCGTGGGCAGCATACTGGCAAGTCTCATCGTCCTGATCTTCATCCGCAACCTGCCGGCGACGATCATCAGCTCGCTCGCCATTCCCGCGTCGCTGATTGCGACCTTCACGCTGATGCGGGCGATGGACTTCACGCTCAACACGATGACCTTGCTCGGCCTCACGCTCGCCGTGGGCATAGTCATCGACGACGCGATCGTCGTGCTCGAGAACATCTACAGGAAAATCGACGAAGAGGGTGCATCGCCGTTCATGGCAGCGGTCGAGGGGACCGGTGAAGTGCTCCTCGCGGTGCTCGCCACGTCGGTGTCGCTGGTCGTGATTTTCCTGCCCGTCGCCTTCATGACGGGGTACGCGCAACGGTTCATCTATCCGTTCGGGTTAACGATGGCGTTCGCGATCATGGTGTCGCTGCTGGTGAGCATCACGCTGACGCCGATGCTCGGCCGCGAGGATGCTGCGCCGCACGCCGGCAGGCGGCCACGCCAGGCACCAGCGCTTCTATCAATGGATCGACCACGCCTATACGCGTAGCCTTCGCTGGTCGCTCGCACACCGTGGTGCGATCGTCGTGATCGCGCTGATCGTCTTCGCCACGACGTTCCCGCTCGCCCGCTTCGTCGGCCGATCGTTCCTGCCGACCGAGGATCAGGGCGAGTTCGATCTCACGGTGGATGCGCCAGAGGGCACGTCGCTCGCCGGCATGGAAAAGCTGGTGCTCGAGTTCGGCAAGCGGCTCGAGGGACTCGAGGGCGTGGACTTCGTCATGCCGACCATCTTCGAGCGCGTGAACCACTCGCACCTGGTCGTGAAGCTGAAGCCGATCGAAGACCGCGACAAGACGCAGGAAGAAGTGGCGATGGCCGTTCGGGAAGCGATGCGCCCGTACGCCGCCTACAGGCCGACGGTCGTGATCAAGACGGCGACCGGTGGCGGCGAGACCGCGAACTGGCCGATCCTCGCCAACCTCTACGGTCCGGACCTGCGGGTCCTGAGCGGCTACGCGGTGAAGCTGAACGAGCGCCTCTCCGAGATGCCGCAGTTCATCGACGTCAAGGCGCGCGTCAATCTCGGAAACCCTGAAGTCCGTGTGGCGGTCGATCGGCAGCGCGCCGCAGATCTCGGCGTCCGCGTCAGCGATCTCGCCAACGCCTTGCGCCTGATGGTCAGCGGCGAAGACGAGATTACGAGCTTCCGGGAAGACGGCGAACGCTACCCGGTCAAGATGCGCGTGCGCGAGGATCAGCGGAATGACGTCGACGCCGTCGGCGGCCTGACCGTTCTGTCGCGGAACGGCGGCCTCGTCCGCATCGACAACGTGTCGCAGCTGACGCGCGGCGAGGGCCCGACCTCCATTACACGGCTCGATCGTCAGTTCGCGGTCGGTGTGTCGGCCGACCTCCGTCCCGGACAGGCACTCGACGCGGCTATCCCGGTCGTCAGGGCCGAGATCCGGAAGCTGAACCTGCCAGCCGATTACCGTTCACGATTCGCCGGCCAGGCCCAACAGCTCGACGAAACGGCGCGGAACATGATCCTCGCGATCGTCCTCGCGAGCATCTTCGTTTACATGGTCCTCGTCGCGCAGTTCGAGAGCTTCGTCCAGCCCCTGATCATCATGACGGCGCTGCCGCTGTCCGTGCCGTTCGCGCTGCTGACGCTGGCCATGACCGGGCGACCTCTGAATCTGTGGAGCACGCTCGGCATTCTGCTGCTGCTCGGAATCGTGAAAAAGAATTCGATCCTGCAGGTCGACTACACCAACGTCCTCAGAAGGCGCGGGGTGCCGCTGGACGTGGCGCTGGTCGAGGCATCCCGCACGAGACTGCGGCCGATTCTGATGACGACGGCCGCTATCGTGGCAGGACTCATCCCAACCGCGCTCGGCGTCGGCGCCGGCGCGCGCCAGCGCGGCGACATCGCCGCCACGATCATCGGAGGCCAGAGCCTCTGCCTGTTCCTGACCCTGCTCCTCGTTCCGGTGTCCTACTCGCTTGTCGAAGAAGCGCGGGAACGCTTCCGGAGCTCCGCCATCCGCGCGCGGCTCGCACGCGTGATGGATCGGCTGCTGAAGAAAGGCGCGGAGGAGCCGACGGCGTAGGCTGCTTACGCTAGGCCTGATTACTTCACTCATCCGATTCCGCGGCTGCCGACGCAGTGCCGGCCTTGTCCGGCCGAGGCCGACTTCCGCGAGCCTGGTCGCCGGAGCCGCGTGAGCAGCGGCGTTCCTGGCTCCGTCCGCCGACCGCCGACTACGCACGCCGGGAACGCTCTCTGCGCTCGTACCCTTCCGCTCCCGCGGCGACTAGGGGGTTATCACGACGACATATGCCTCAGCGCCCGATGCAGCGGGGCTTTCAGAACACCACGGATCGCTCGGTGGGAAGTCGCCGCGAGGAATCGGCTCCGGTCGCGTTCCGGCTTCGCCGCGCGTCGGCGTGCTCCGACGGCGGTCGGCGGACGAAGCCAGGACCGCTCGCTCGCGTGAGCGGCTCTGTCCTCTGCGCCGTGAGAAAGTTTCCGTTCACGGTCGGTGGTCGCCATGGAGCGCTGCCGGTTACGCAGTGCCGGCCTTGTCCGGCCGAGGACGTATGGAGCGAGGCACGCGCTGCGCCCGCATAGTGCACGGGCGCGGGAAAACGGGCGGAGCGATTCCTCGCGGCGAGTTCGCGCCCGGCGATCCGTGCAGTGCTGACAACCCCAGGCGCATCGGCCGCAACGCACTGTCGTCGAACCGCATCCCTTACTCGCCGCGGGAGCGAGCGCAGCGAGAGTATGAGCGGAGCACGTTTTCCGGCTCGCGGAAGTCGGCCTCGGACGGACAAGGCCGGCGCTGCGTCGGCAGCCGCTGAGCCGATCGAACGACATTGTGTGGGGATGTCTGACCCCAGTGCGAGCGCCCCGGGGTCAGACGATGAGACGCCTTACCGCCCGCCGCTGGCAGTTGATGTCTGTCGGAAGACCTGCGGCACCTCGTACGTCAGCACCGCATTCAGTTCCTTGTCCGACACGATGACCGCGCTGTGCACGGGGTCGATGTCGAGGCCGCGCGGTTTCTTCAGCATGCCCTTGGGGCCACCGACGGTGAAGCGAGGCGGCACCTCTCCGTTGTCGTCGATGCTCCAGACGCCGATGTAGCCGGCCTGCTGGACGACGAAGATGTACCCGCCTTCCGGATGGACGCGCATATTCCCCGGGTCCATCAGACGCGCCTTCAGGCCGGAGATCACCCGCTTCGGGCTGGCGCTGCCTGATGCGGTGCGATCGAAGATGGCGAGCTGCGCGGCTCCCCCGTCGCCCGGTTTGCGCAGCGACGCGCCGACTACGACGAGGTTGCGCGTGTGGTCGATGGCAACCGAGCCCGCTTCCGTAAAGCCGGGGCCGGGACCGAGCACTCGCTTCGGCGCGACGTTCCCGTTCGCATTCCGATCGAACACCAGCACCCGATCACCTTCGGGCACGTAGATCTCGTCGTTATAGGGATCGACCGCCAGCCTGTCCATGGCGGTGATCATCGTCTTGGATCCCTGAATGACGCGGATGGGCGGCTCCTCGCCTCGTGCAGATCCCTTGAACACGAGAATGGCCTGACCGAACTGCTGCGGCACCACGATCTCGTCGTGCAGATGATCGTAGTCAATCCCGTGCATCGTCCGGCCGAGCATCGTCCGCTGTCCCTCGATCGCCCCGTTCCGTGCCGCGTTTCCGTTCGCCAGCCTGGCGAACACCGCAATCTGCGGGTGGGCGACTCAATTAGGGACGAGGATCTCCTGGCGCTTGGAGTCGTAGGTGAGCGCACCGGGGTTGCCGATCATCAGCGACGGTGCCGTGATCGGTGCCGCGCGGATCGTCCTGAGTGGTGCGACGTCCCCGGCCGCAGCGATCGGGTAGGCCGTGGCCGAGTGAGCGCCGAAGTTCGTCACCCACAGTTCGCCGTTCTTCCTGTCCAGCGAGACGGAGGTGGGGTTCGCCAGCTTGGTCTTCGGTCCCTTCAGGACACGTTTCGGTGCGACGTCGCCTCGAGCGTTCGCATCGAACACCAGGATCGATGGTCCCATGTCGTTGGCGACGAACAGCTCGCGGCGGTCGGGATCGAAGGCAATTCCAGTCGGCCAGTTCAGCTGCGTTTTGGGTCCCTGGATCTTGCCGAGGGGCTTGTCGTTGCCCTTCGCAGACAGCGCGTGAATCGTAATCGACGGCTCGGCGTGCGAGCCGCTGCCGGGGACGGCGTATTCGCGGCCGAGCGGCCAATGTGGCTTCTCACGCCCCTTGCCCGAGCCGGGCACGCCCGTGCGGATCTCCTGATCCGCCCGGCGCAGCGCGCGCGAGCCGTAGTTGGCGACGAAGAACACGTCGTCCCGCGGGTCGATGGCGATGCCGTGTGGATCGGCGAGACCGGTATCGTCACCCTGCAGCAGGCGGAGGGGCGCCTCGTCCTTGTCGGCCTCCTTGCGGAATATCACGACCGTGGAATCGTGCTGGGTCGTCAGGAACATCTCGCTGCGCTTCTCGTCGACGGCAATCCCGAAGGTGCCGTGGGGGGTATGCAGGGCCCGCTTCGGTGCGATGTCGCCGTTGCCGCCCTGGGCGAACACCACGAGGGTATCCACGGTGTCGTTGTTCGGCGCGAACAGGTCACCGGTGGCGGGATCGAGGTACAAACCTGATTGGAACTCGATCAGCGTCGTATCACCCGACAGCACGCGTTTCGGTTTGCTCGCTTCCGCGCCGGCCGGCGTGTTCTCGAGCCGATCGTAGGTCAGCACCTGGAAGAGGTTCTCGTCGGTGACGGTGACCTCATTCCGATCGGGATCGACCGCAATCGCCGCGAAGGCCGGATAGTTGTCGCGAATGCGGCGATTCGGGTCGCCGGCGATGATCGTCGTTTCGGGCCCAAAGGCTAGGCCTTCGCGCTGCCGCTGGGCCACGATGGCCGATGCCCTCTCCGCGCGTTGAACCGCCGAGGGAACGAGACAGATCTCCGGGTCCATCTTCGGGAGCGCGTCCATCCTGACGAGCCGGCCGTTCGGGAATTGGCTCTCCGCAGCGTAATAAGAAGGATGCCCGGATATCAGCATCAAGCCTGACGGAGAACCCGCCGACCAACAGGCCGCGAAGCCAAGTGCGCCGCACGAGATGTGATTCAGCCATCAAATCTGCCTCCAACCCTTCGCTCAGCTGCGCGCCTCACCGTTCTGGGCACGGCTAGGGCGGCGTGTCTCGCGCCATATTGTACCCTCCCCGGCGGCGCGGAGGAATCGTGGCGTCCCCGCATCTCTTCCGCACGCCGCCGTGATCCTACTGAACGCGGCGCCCGAACGCCCGCAGTTCAGCCCATTCCCAGTCGACGCGCTCAACGGGACCATCGGACGGCTCGAACCGGAAGCTGCGCGCGCATTGGCTCCGGCGTCGCGAATTCGTGCGCACCCTGGTAGCGAAGCCGCAACGGTGGACCGAGGGGCGGAACATCAACATAGAGCTGCTCTCCCTGCTGATAGACCTTGAATTTGAACATGCCGTCATCGTAGTTGCCGATGGAACGGGTGCGCTCGGCCGCTGGGACGGGCAAATCGCGAAGCACAGGCACCGGGAGATCGAGGAGTGCGCGGGCGATCTTCTTGACGAGAGCGTCCACCGGCGCCCGCCGGCGATTGGCCAGGGCGGCGATGATGACATCCTGATCGGGAAAGTACGCCAGCACGGACATGAACCCGGACATGGAGCCGATGTGCCACACTGCTCGCTGACCGACCAAGGGTTTGAGAGACAGGCCGTAGCCGTATGGAGGAGTGAAGCCGGCTCCGACCGGAGCGGCAGTCGTCATCTGGTGAAGCGACCCAGGACTCACCACCTTGCCGTCCATCAGGGCGCGCATCCACTGGACGAGATCGGTTGCATTCGAACACAGCCCTCCAGCGCCAACGAACGCGTTCGCTTTGGTGGTGCTCAGCGGTCGCACCTGGAAAGAACCTTCGACCAGCTCGTATCCGACGGCGCGGTTCGCGGCCGCCATGATCCGCTCCGACGCGCACCCACCGGTCGATCCGAGTCCGAGCGGTGCGAAAAAGATCTCCGCCAGGTAGCGATCGTGGGTCATGCCCGTCACGTGCTCGATGACGGTGGCGAGCAGGAAATAGTTGGAGTTGCTGTACCGACCACCACTGACCCGCCGGATAGAGCGCGGGCGTCCGGGCGAGCACGTCGAGCATCCGCACCGCGTGAAGCGATCGGCATTGCCGGAATCGATGTCCTGCATGTCGGGGAGATCGTCCCAGGCCGGAATCCCTGATGTCTGCAGCAGCAACTGCCGGATGCTGGGCATCTGGCCGCTCGTGGGGCGATACTCCGGCACATACGTGGCGAGCGGCTCGTCGAGCCGGATTTGCCCTTGCTCGACCAGTTTCATCACCGCCGCAGCCGTGATCTGCTTTGAAAGGGATCCGATCGGGTAGATCGTGCGCTCGGACGGTGGAACGCGCGACTCTCGATCGGCCAATCCGTACCCTTTTGCCACGAGCAGCGCGTGTCCCCGCATGATGGCGATCGACACTCGCGGGGAGCGCGAGCTCGTTCCTCGCAGCCTCCACGACGGAATCAACAGCGGGCACTCCGCTGGCGCGCTGACCTTGTCGTCCAGGAACGGACTCTCGCCGCGAGGAGATGACCGTGACGCCGGCGGCCGCCACAATCACCAGGCTCGCTGTGACGACAGACCGCGTCATGTCATGCCTCCGACTGTCGCGTGCAGGAAGTAGTATGGAGTGCGTGCCCAGTCTCACCACGCATCGACTCCTGGCGTTCGCACTCGTCATCGTCTGCGCTGGCCGCGTCGCAGCGGGTCAGCCCAGCGTCGCATCGGAGATCAATCGTCAGGCATCCGGCAGTTTCGTTTTCACGGATCCTGGTTCTCATCATCCGATCACCGTGTGGTTCTGCCGTCCGCCCTTACTCGGGACCGATACCCGCATCGTGTTCATCATGCACGGCAGTGAATCACAGACCGCTCGACAGGCCTGCGATATTGCTGCGTCCGACGTTCCGGTGCTGAATGCGATCGTGCTTGCGCCGCAGTTCTCCGAAGAGTACTACCCACAGGACACGTATATGTTCGGCAACATGCTCGATTCCGCGGGCCGCATCCTTCCGAAATCGCAGTGGGCACTGACCACCATCGAACGGCTGTTCGATGCCGTTCAGCACGGTCTCGCGCTGAAGCGCAATGACTACGACATCGTTGGGTTCTCCGGCGGTGCTCAGTTCGTCCATCGTCTCGTGCTCTTCGTGCCGGAAGCCCGCTTTCGCCGCGCCGTGGCCGCGAGCGCAGCCAGATACGCGTTCCCGTCCTGGTCGGAGCGATTCCCGTACGGCCTGGCCGGGAGCCCGATTGACCGCAAGGTCTTGAGTCAGGCGTTTTCTCGTGATCTCATCGTGCTGCTCGGGGACCGTGACATCGCTGACAAGGACCGCGAAGACGACACGATTAAGCAAGGAACGAATCGCTTCGCGCGGGGCTTGCGCTTCTTCGCGACGGCAACGGAGCAGGCGACATCGCTGGGCGTCCCGCTTCATTGGCAGCTTCAGATCGTGCACGGGGTCGATCATGCGCCCGTGCCCATGGTGCGCGCCGCCCTTCAGTTGCTCCGTTGATATTCACGCCGCGTAAATCACCTCGCGCACCACACGGTTGCCCGATAGGAGAGCCCTTCAGGACTGCTTCGCAAACCTAGCGGCGCTACCTGGCGGTGAGCGGGATCCCCCGCTTCGCCTTCGCGACCCGAATCACCTGCGTCGTGAAGGCTTCGATCCAGACGTTGGTAAACCGGGCGGGCAGGCCGTCGCTGCGGAACAAGTCCAGCCCCGCCATGAGCTGGTAGTGCAGATGCGGCAGTTCCGAAGAGCCGGAGCTGCCGAGGCGGCCAATGTGTTCGCCGCGGCGCACGCGGTGCCCCGCCTCGACCCGCACGGAGCCCTTCTGAAGGTGCGAGAGCGCGCTGTACTCGCCATCCCCGCGGTCGATGACGACCGTATTGCCGGTCGAGGCCGAGCGAGGATCTGGCAGCGTCTCGTACAATTTCGCGTCGACGACACCGGGTCGGGGCTGGTCGGGCACGTCGTTGCGCGCAAACACGACGACACCGTCGGCCGGCGCCAGTACCGGCTGGCCCCAACTGAAATAGTCCTCGTTCCGCCGCCCCTCATTCCGCGCGAAGCCGGAAGTAGGGCCGAGCAACATGATGTCGTAGGCATGCTGCTGGCTCCATCCGCCGGAGTGCGGCTGCTCACCTGTTACCCCTCCGCGTCCCGACACCGTCGCCAAAACATGTCGAGCCGCCGCTTCGTCGGTTACATCTCCGCATTCACCTCGCCCGCCACCCGATTTCCAGACTCGAGTGCTCCCTGCATCCAGCCGCCAATCCACACCGAGGTGTGCTCACCGGCGAAATGAATTCTGCCCTCGGGGCGCGCGACGTGTGGCAACAGCGAGCTGAACTGCCCCGGCTTGTAAAAGGAGGTCGCGCCGCGGGCCCACTCGTCCTCATCCCAGCACTTCGTCACCCCGCCCTCGAAATGGTTCCGCATGCCGGGGTAGAGCACGTCCACGTATTCGAGCGCGAAGGCGATGCGCTCGCTTTCCGACATTGCCGAGACACGGCGTGACTGCACGCTGATCGGGAACGCCTGTAGGATGCCCCGCGTACCCGGCTGCGCGTACGTCATGTCCCACACTTGACTGACGGGCAGGTCCGTCGTCGCAAAGCCGCTCAGCCCCTCGTCGACCCAGAACCGCTTTTTCGACTGCAAGAAGATCTTTGACGCTGACAGATACGGCAACTCCTCGATGGCCCGTTGCTTCTCGACGGAGAAGGCCGGCACTACCTCGATGTTCTTCTGGACGCTGAACGGGACGGCGCAAATCAGATGGTCGCCTGTCAACGTGTGATGTGCACCCGCCTGCCGGAACGTGGCTTTCACTCCCTGCGCAGACTGTTCGAGTCTGATGACGGGCGCTGCATAGTGAATCTTCTCGGACAGCCGGGACGCGAACGCGTTTGGGAGCAGATCGTTTCCACCTCTGACTTTGTAGTACTGCGTGAGTTTCCGATTGAGCGCCTGGTTGCGGAGCATGAACAGGGTGGACCATGTCTCGATCCGATCGTCGATCCCTCCCAGGCTCATCAGGGCCACTGCCTCGGATGATGCCCCGCGGCTACGCCAGAAATCTGACCGGTTCATCTGGTCATATTTCTCGAGCGTCTCAGGCGATGGCCAACGCGGGTCGGTCACGTCCCCCAGCCCGGGCAAAGCAGACCAGATGTATTTCTGCCGCATGCCGTTGAGACCGAGCGCGCGCTCCTCGGTCGTCAGGTCGTATGGCCACTCCACCCTCTGTCCAGGCGTCACCCGAATCCGCTGTCCACGTACGTGGTACACAGATGGCACGTCACGCGGCTCAAACGGATCAAGCGTGAGACCGAACAACTCGGCGTACTTGAGGGTAAAGTGATGGTGGTTTGGAATGCGCGTGGCGCCGGCTTCGGCGTGAAGCCCGTCGGCAAAGGGATCGCGGAGTGTGTGGACACGACCGCCTGGCTTGGTGCGCGCCTCGAGAACCGTGACGTCGTGACCTGCCTGCGTGAGCTCGTACGCCGCCGACAGACCGGCTAGTCCTGCGCCGACGACGAGCACCCGCTTCGGAGCGCCCCGTCGCTCCAGGTTCCCTCGAGCGAACGTGAGCGTTCGCGGTGGGGCCAGCGAGAGCGCCGCCGCGGCGGCGACCGTCCGCTTCAAGAAATCTCGACGTCTCATGTCTCAAACACGGATCACTGCGGAGAAGCCAGTTCGCCTCCTGGCCAAAGTACGACAGATTTGCGGCCGCTGCGGAGAGCATGATCATGCTGTTCCGCGACAGAGCGGAGCCAGAATCGGTTTCTTTGCGGAAGAGCTTCACCCGCTGTAGAGAAGTAACCACGGCTGAGGTGAAATGATCACCGCCCGATCGACCGTGGCCGAACGCGATACACTCGACGCGGGATTGAGGGTGGCGCGGTGAGAAGAGTCCTCGGCGGATTCGCTCTTGTCCTCACTCTGACCGGCTCCGCGTCGGCCGAGCGACTGCCGATCAAAACCTACACGACCGCCGACGGCCTCGCCCACCTTCGCGTCACGTGCATCGTTGTCGATTCCCGCGGATTCCTCTGGCTCTGCGGGCCACAAGGCTTGAGCCGCTTCGATGGTCAGGGATTCGCCACTTACGGCGTGCCCGAGGGCCTCGCCAACACACGGATCAACAACTTCCTCCAAACCTCGCTCGGCGCGTACTTCGTGGCGACGAACGGCGGCGGGGTCTACCGGTTCACCCCACTGATTGATGGCCGCGTCACGCGGCCTCCTGGACGCCCGGGCAACGGCGACGACTCGACGAGCGGTTCCCGGTTCGCGGCATTGCCAGTCGGTGATGACCCGCAAACCAACCGGGTCAACGTTCTGTATGAAGATCGCCGCGGACGGCTTTGGGCGGGCACGGATGGAGGACTGTTTTCGCTCGACCTAACGACTGGCCAGGCCACATTCGGACGAGTGAAGCTGGACCTGCCGTCACGTCCCGACCGCGCCGTACAGATCTGGGCGCTTGCCGAGGACCACGAGGGAACTCTGTGGATGGGCACCTCGTGGGGGCTGGTGCGACGTTCCCCTGACGGCAGCACGCTGCAGATCGCTGTGCAGCCTGCACAGGGAACAGATAACGTGCGTGCACTACTCATCGATCGTGACCACAGAATCTGGATTGGCCACGACACGGGTCTCATCGTGTACCATCCCGCGCCGAACCAAGCGAACATCTCAGATCTCATTCGTCTGTCGCGGGAGCCTCGGTCACGGCGCACTCTGAATCTGCCAGCCATTCCAGGTGACGCCGCCAGATACACACCAGACGATGGCGTGTCCGGCGGCGGGGTTCGAGCACTGCTGCAATCCTCAGACGGACAAATCTGGATCGGCACATGGGAAGGATTGGCTCAGTTCGATGGCGAGCGTTTCCGCGCATTCACCAGAGGTCAGGGCATCAATCGAGTGATCGCGCTTGCCGAAGATCGCGAGGGCAATATCTGGTTCGGGACGCTGGCCAATGGTGCACTGAGGCTTGCCCGAAACGGATTCAGCGCCTACACCGAGGCGGACGGGCTTGCCAGCGCCACCATCCGCGGCGTGTTCGAAAGCCGCGCGGGAGACCTCTTCGTCGTCAGCAACAACCAGCGGATTCACCGCTTCGATGGGAGCGGATTCACCGCGGTCCGGCCGAACCTGTCCGAAGACGTGGCCGAATTGGTCAATGCGGCCCTTCCAATTTCAGACCGCACGGGCGAGTGGTGGATCCCGGGTGGCGCCGGACTGTACCGGTTCCCCAAGGTGGACGATGTGCGGGAGCTCGGGCGCGTTCGGCCCAAGGCGGTTCACACGACCCGGGATGGACTCGCCGGTGACGATGTGTTCGCGCTGTTCGAGGATAGTCGAGGGGATATGTGGATTGGTCGACGGATGCCGACCTCCTCGGTCCTCACAAGATGGGAGCGGGCCACCGGAACCTTTCACCGATACACAGACGTGGACGGTCTTCCACCGTTCAGCAGGACGACCGCATTTGCCGAAGACCACTCGGGCAACGTCTGGATTGGATTCCAGAACGGAGGCCTTGCGCGCTACCGCAACGGCCGCTTCATGCTGTTCACACACGCGGACGGAGCGCCAGCGGCTGGCATCGGCGCGCTCTACGTTGATCACGACCATCGGCTTTGGGTCGGATCCGCTCGCCCTGGGCTCACACGCATCGACGACCTGGCAACCGATCGGCCACGATTTGTTCCGTATACGACTGCGCAAGGCTTGTCGGATGATGCCGTGGGCTGCATCACCGAGGACCGAATGGGCCGCTTGTATCTTGGGTTGGGCTCAGGGCGTATCGATCGTCTCGATCCCGTGACGGGTCACGTCCGGCACTACACCGCGGCAGACGGCCTGGCCGGCGCCACGTTAACCTCTGCGTTCCGTGATCGCTACGGCAATCTCTGGTTCGGCGCTTATGACGCGCTCTTTCGTCTCGTGCCCGGACCGGATCGACCGCGGTCGCCTCCCACTGTGTTGATCGGCGGTCTTCGCGTTGCCGGAGAGCGTTACCTCGCCTCCGATCTGGGTGAGAGCGAGATTCCGAGATTCGAGCTCGAGTCGAATCGGAATCAGCTGCAAATCGAATTCTTCGGCCTTGGGGAGGGTCCAGGGGACGAGCTCCGGTATCAATATCAACTCGAAGGTGCCGACCGGAATTGGAATGCACCTACCAGTCATCGCAGCGTCAATTACGCAAGTCTTTCACCGGGGCGCTACCGCTTCGTGGTCCGGGCCGTCGCAACTGATGGCAGCGTCACTCAGAAGCCAGCCACGGTCGCGTTCACGATCCTTCCTCCAATCTGGCAGCGCGCGTGGTTTCTCACGCTGGCGGCGATTCTCGCGACCGCCGGGGCGTACTCGCTGTACCGGGTGCGCGTCGCTCAATTGCTTGCTGTGGAACGGGTGCGGATGCGAATCGCCGCCGATCTGCACGACGACATCGGCGGCAGCTTGTCGCGCATTGCGATCCAGAGTGAGGTCGCGGGTCGCGAGGCCGCTGCGCTGGGTGAGCAGCCGGCGCGCCGGTTCCTCGAAATTGCCGACGGCGCGCGCGGGCTTGTCGATGCGCTCGGCGATGTCGTGTGGTCCGTCGATCCACGACGGGACGACCTCGCGAGTGTATGTCGACGCATTCGCGCGTACGCCGATGACGTCCTGGTCGGCAGCGGAATCCGGTGGACATGCGCGTCGTCGCCCAATCTGGAATCCGTCAAACTCGATCCGCGGGCCCGACGGAACCTGTTCCTTCTCCTCAAAGAAGCCGTCACCAACGTCGCGCGACATGCCTCTGCCCACTCGGCGTCGATGGCATTCACGCTGACAAATCGTGAGTTCCGCGCCGAACTCCGCGACGACGGTCGCGGGTTCGACGCCGACCAGCTCGAGCACGGAAACCAATCGGATCGCCGCGGCATCGTCAGCATGCGCGGGCGCGCCGAGCGGCTCGGCGGCCAGCTGACGATTCAATCATCACCAGGGATCGGAACGACCGTCTCAGTGCAGATGCCCCTCGTTCGCCCCTGGAACCGCATGACCATGCTCTTGTCCCGACGGCTGAGGTGAGGGAGGATTGTCGCCGGACGCCGAGAGAAATATGGCTGACGACGCTTCCCTGTCCGTTGCCGTCGTCGAGGACGATCGTGGCACGCGCGAGGGTCTGGCTGCGCTGATCGGTGGTACACCGGGGTTCGGTTGCGTCGGCACGTTCGTGTCCGTCGAGGATGCCTCGCGGGGACTGGCTGGCGCGGTGCCCGACGTCCTCCTGCTCGACATCCACTTACCAGGCTTGCCCGGCTCCAAAGGGGTTCGCCTCCTGCGCGAGAAATACCCTCGCATGCAAGTCGTCATGCTGACGGTGTTCGCAGAGGAAGAGCGGATCTTCGAGTCGCTGTGCAACGGCGCCTGCGGGTACCTTTTGAAGAAAACGCCGCCGGCGCGCATCCTCGACGCGATTCGCGAAGCGCACGAAGGCGGCTCGCCGATGTCTCCCGAAATTGCGCGCAAGGTCGTTGCCGCCTTGCAGATGACCGGTCCCATCGAGCCGCCGGAACAGGCGCTCACGCCGCACGAGGCCCGCATCATACGGTTGCTGGCGGATGGCGACAGTTATCAGGAAGTCGGCGATCGGCTTGGCATTACCGTGAATACGGTCCGCAACTATATCCGCCGCATCTACGAGAAGCTGCAGGTCCACACGAAATCTGAAGCGGTCAGCAAGGCACTGCGACGACGCCTGATCCCCTGAGCGCAGCCGTTCATCCCCGCGAGAAAACAGCATGGTCATGCTCTACCCGGCGGGCGTCTGGAGGCCTACTGTGCGTAACAAACGGAGGGCCCATGCACGTCTTCGCCTCACCGATCGGCAAGTTGTTCGCGACTCGCGTACGAGCGGCGACGCTCGCCGTAGTCGTCGTGGCGGCAGTCAGTGTGGCCTATGCGTCTATTCCGGACAGCGCCGGAGTCATTCACGGTTGCTACAACAAGCTCAATGGGCAACTGCGGGTGATCGACGACGCCGTCTCCAGCTGCGCGCCGAGCGAGAGCGCAATCGCCTGGAGTCAAACCGGTCCGCAGGGTCCCACTGGTGCGCAGGGTCCAGAGGGGCCGCAGGGCCCAGCCGGTCCGGAAGGTCCGGCTGGGTCGACTGCGTTTGGGGGTTTTCGCGAAGTCGGTGGTGGAACCGAGGGACTTCCCGATGCTCAGGGTACTGTCGGGAAGCTTCCGCTCCCGCCCGGCAGTTACGCGATCGTCGCCAAAATTACCATCGACTTCATCGAACCCGACTCCGATGCGCAACGCGTGGTATGCAGACTGATCGCTGAGTCCGATGTCGATGAAGGGCGAATAGGTACGAACGCCGGGGATGACGTCATCGATGGTGTCATCAGCCTCACGCTTCTCCACGAGTTCGCCGACGAGGGATTCGTGGAAATGGCGTGCACTGATTTCGGCGGCATCGACAGCCCAGACTTCGCGGACGCAATTTGGAGCGACCTGCGCATCACCGCGATCAAGCTCGGCGAGTTCCAAAATGGCCCGCTGCTCCAGTAACTCTGAGTACATCGCTGTGCCCAAAAGGAGCATGGTCATGCTCTACCCGGCCGGCATCTCGAGATCTACGGTGTTCGCTCATGCAACCGCAATCATCTCACCGCCGTGCGCCACGGCAGCTTGCGATCGGCGTCATAGTGGCACTACTCGGAGTCGCCTCGGCGCCAGCAGCCCTTGCCCAGCTCTCGGATGTGAAGGGCAGCAAGGATCACCCGATGGTGTCGCGCTATGCAGGGTCGGTCATCATCGGATACGACGCCCGCAAGTTCGATGAGTTCGACATCCCGCTTGGGCCGCTCACGCGGCTCACACGCGAGGGAACCAACTTCGCGCCTTCCAAGACGCAGCGCGTGGAAGGAAGCGTCACGCGGATTCTCTACGTCGGTCCGGCGGATCGATCACCGCTCGAGATCGTCCGGAACTACGAGCTCGAGCTGACGAAGAACGGATTCGGCGCGCTCTACACGTGCGCCGGAACACAGTGCGGCCAACAGGACGGCTGGCTGGCGCGCTTCTATCTCTATACCCTCAAGAAACAGCTGTCTCAGACGCCACCGCCGGGCATTGGCCGGCAGGTCGGGCAGGTGTCCGAATATGCCCTCGCCACGCCGGTCAACCAGAGATACCTGGCGATGAAGCGCGCGAGGCCGGAAGGCGATGTCTACGTCTCGGTGTATGTCGCCACGAACAGATTCACACTCCACAAGGAGACGCAAGACCACCCGGTGATTCTGCTCGACGTCATCGATGCGGTGCCACTCGAAACCGGGATGGTCACCGTCGATGCCGCTGCAATGGCCAAAGACATTTCGGCCACCGGCCACGTGGCGCTCTATGGCATCTACTTCGACACGGACAAAGCGGACATCAAGCCTGAATCGCAGCCAGCCCTCGAGGAAATCACGAAGCTGCTGAAACAGGAACACTCGCTGAAGCTCTTCATCGTCGGCCACACAGACAACGTCGGCGCGCACGACTACAACCTCGGCCTGTCGGAGCGCCGTGCTGCCGCGGTCGTGAAAGAACTGACGGCGAAGCACGGAATAGCGGCGGCGCGGCTGAAACCGGCGGGCGTCGGCATGCTGTCGCCGGTCGCGCCGAACGACAGTGAAGAGGGCCGGGCGAAGAACCGGCGCGTCGAGCTGGTGAAGCAGTAGCGGCGCACGAGGGAACCCATGCGACAACGCAACTCGTCAACGACGAGACTGAGCGGAATTCGGTGACGGACTGGTGATGGAGCCGTCGGAGGGCGACTCCATCGTCGCCGTCGACACATCGGACATCCTGAAGAGTGCCGGGCAACCCGAGAACACCGCAGTAGAAGGAGAGACAAATGAGTCCGGCGCGTATCGTGCTGGGCGTGTTGATGGCATGTGGGTTGGCGGCCTCGGCTCAAGATCCGGCAGCCACGCGCCCCGGCGGCTCTGATCTCCCTCCTTCGAGAATCCACAAGCTCGAAGAGCTCACCTGGCCGCAGATTGATGCCCTCGATCGTGAGAGGACACTGTTCATCCTGCCCGTGGGCATGATCGAGGAGCACGGCCCGCATCTGCCCGTAGGTGCCGACACGCTCGGCGTGACCTACGAGGCAAACGCCGCGTCGAGGCGTGTGAGCCGGGCTCTGCCAGGTTGGCACGTCGTCATGATGCCTCCAATCAACTACGGCCAGGGCGGAGCCAACCAGCTTGGCGACAAGCCGGTGCATCCGGGCACATACGCCATCCGCCAGTCGACATTGCGATCACTAGTGGCCGATGTTGGCGGCCAGGTCGCGCAGAACGGTTTCAAATGGATCTTCGTGCTGAACGGCCATGCCGCACCCACGCACAACATCGCCATCAACGAGGCGTGCGATTTCGTCAGCGAAACGTTTCGCGTGACGATGCTGCACCTCACCGGTCTGTTTAGGGCCGATGCGGCGATTCAAGCCAGCATAGAGAAAGTCAAGGCCAAGCACTTTTCGGCCGCAGCGCTCTCGTCCTTCGGCATGGACGTTCATGCCGGCGTCGGCGAAACATCGGAGATGCTTGCCGTCCGGCCCGATCTGGTTCGACCAAACTACAAGGCGCTGCCCAGCCGAGCGGGGCGTTCTCTCGAGGAATTGCGCGCCATCGCGACTGCTCCGGGTTGGCAGGGTTATCTCTCTTCTCCGGCGAGTGCGACGACGGTCTATGGCCGAGCGGTCAAAGAATGGTGGATCGACGGGTTCACCGATCTGATTCTCCGCGCCGTGCGCGGTGAGAACATGTTCGTGCACCCGCGCATGCCCGAGACGATGCCTCCCGAGCTGGTCCCGATGCTCGAGAAGGCACTCGCGAACGAAACGGCATTCGAAGCGAAACTCGCAGACTGGCTTGTGCTACGCATGAAGCGTTAGTTCAACCCCTCTCGACGAGCACGTCGCGCCGATTACTATCACCGACGTCACGTACGATCTGGCCCCTGAATCTGGGTTCGAGAGCGGAACGCTGGCTGAGTTTTGAACCGTGAAAGAATTCCGGCCCCAGCTTCAGCGATAATCGGCCCACGAGTAATCTGCGCTGTGTGATCGGTGATAAATCAAAAGATTCGCATGAGTTCGAGAAGGTTCGAGCGTCGGTCCTTTCTGAAGAGCGCCGGTCTGGGCGCAGCCGGACTTTTACTCGGGTCCGGATGTGCGCCGCGCCCTTACGTCATCGAGCCAGCGCCCCGGCGTCGCTTCGCGCCCGTGCTCGTCTCGCCTGAGCGCGTGATTCGCACGATCGCCGGCCTCAGACCGTATCGCCCGTCCGGCTTCGTCCTCGGTGCCGAGCGAATCGGCGACAAGCTTCTCGTGCACGATTACGGGCACGGTGGCGGCGGCGTCACGCTCTCATGGGGTACGGCTCGACTGGCCGTTGACGAGTTGAACGGATGGACCGGATCGTCGGATCGCGCGGCCGTCGTCGGATGCGGGGCAGTCGGCCTCGCGACCGCACGGCTGCTCCAGCGCCGCGGAACGGCCGTCACGATCTACGCGAAGGACATTCCGCCCAACACGACGTCGAACATCGCGGGGGCGCAGTGGGGGCCGTTCAGCGTCTTCGAGCGCGGCAAGACGACGGCGGCGTTCGACGAGCAGTTCGCTCGGGCGGCCCGGCTCTCGTGGCGGCTCTTTCAGGATCTTCTCGGCTCGACATATGGAATTCGGTGGATCGACAACTACAGTGTCGGAGACACGCCCGCAGAGGGCCCGCTCGACAGCCCATTCTACGTGAACGGCGTCGATCTCGGTCCGCGCGAGCATCCGTTCCCGGCGCGGTACGTTCGGCGTTTCACGACCATGTTGATCGAGCCGCCGGTCTACATGGCGGCGATGCTCCGCGACTTCCTTCTCGCAGGCGGCCGGCTCGTCGTCCGCGAGCTGGCGTCACGAGATGAGATCTCCGCGCTCGATGAGCCGATCGTCTTCAACTGCACAGGTCTCGGCGCTCGGTACGCTCGTGGGAGATGCCGAGCTGACGCCGGTCAAAGGGCAGCTCACGTTTCTGCTGCCGCAGCCGGAAGTGGACTACATCACGTTGCTGGATGGTCCGCTGTACATGTTTCCGCGCGCGGACGGTATCCTGCTCGGCGGGACTTTCGAGCGAGGCAACTGGGACGTCGCTCCGGAGCCCGATGTCGAGCAGCGCATCCTTGACGGCCATCGGAGATTTTTCGAGCGGATGCGATAGCTGGCCAGTTGAAGCCAAGGGAACGCTCCTCGATGAGGCGGCTCGATGTGAGTTGAACGAGCCCAGGACATTGCGGACGATCCTTCGCGCCAGATGTCCGTTATACAGATGAGCCCTGTCGGAGTTCGCCAACGTCACGACGCTTACGTCATCAGCCGGGTACACACGGTCAGGCGGGTGGTAGCTAGTGAGTGAGCGATGAACGTCGATTGCCCTTGGGTATCCGTCCGTCAACTGCTCGTGCGGTAACTCGGTCCGGGCTGGACCAAGTTCATCAAGCACCCCCAATCACCTGATCAATAATGACCGGGCCCTACTGGCACACACCTGGTGCCGTAACATCACTACCCGCCGAACTTTCCCCTGTTCCGCGAATGCCTGCGCGATGCTCGAGAGAGGACACGTCTGCTGTGACGCGCGCGCAGCCTCGATTCGCGGACATTCTCGACAGGTCTGTTTATGCATTATCGCCGGCGCACACGAAGGCGCGGTCATCTCACGCCGCGCGGCGCCAACGCCGTCCACTCGGTCCGCCGGACCGAGTAGGGCGTGTGTGTCTCCCTCACCGCCCTTGGCCCAAAGAACTCCTCCGCCTCATAAGTATTGTGCGCACGGCAGCGCAGTTGAAGATTGTCGACCACCGTCTCCCCGCCCGCTGCAAAAGGCACTACGTGATGGATCTCCAGAAAGCCGCGCTCGCGACAGCGGCCGTCGTAACCAACGAACGCGCACTGCCGGCCGTCGCGTGCCCAGACCGCGCGCTTGACTGCGGCGGGCACATGACGCGCGCGTGGGCGAGCGTCGCGTGAAGAGCGAGGGCGGGAAGTATGCGCGCATCGAGTCCGCTCCAGGTCTGCGACGAGCAGCTTCAACGCGCGTTCGACAATCAGCGCCGGATCCCCACTTGGGATCGTGTGTCGCAACAGATCCTGGGCACGGCGCAAGTGGTCATGCGCTTCCGCGGAGACTGTGACCTGGATGCGATACCGTGTCGGTGCCAGCGGCGTGACAACGGGCGGGCGCGACGGCGTGGGTGCGGCGATGACCGCGGCGTGTTGCCGATCGCCACGCAGTTCCAGGTCGTTACTCGTAGGAACATTGCGTCGGTCGTCGCGCTCTGCCGTGTGCTGTGGGCCGGCCGGTCTGACGGGCGTGGGCAACTTCCGCACACTCGACGGAACCGCTGGCAGTGGACGGAGCGCGGCGACTATGCGTTCCACATCGCGCTTGCTTTTGTACCGGGCACTCACGAGCAGAGTCCGATGGTTGTCGTCAGTCAGATGCGGCCCCAGCAGGCCGATGGTCGTGACATTCAATGATGCGTCGGCGAGGAATCCCATTACGACCGGGAAGCGCCGTGCCGCACGCGCGGTCTCGATTCGGCCATATGCCGCATGCTCGGACAGGTGCAGCGCTTGCGTGCAGTAGGTGAAGAGCGAGGAATAGCCTTCGGCCAGATATAGACGCCGCGCATCCACTTCGGCGAGCAGCGCAATCAGATGTGCAGTGGCCGCACGTTCCTGATTCGCTGCGCGAGTGACCTGGGCCAGGAGTTCGGTGTCGGTAAGTTGATCCGGAGATTCGATCTTGGTCATGCTCCGTTGTAGCATCGCAGTTTTTGCAAGCCGACAATGGCTCATGACGCACGAACGCGCCGCGAGCCCGCTGATGAATCGGATCGCTGCCGATGTGCGCTCTGGCGCAGCCACAACGATTTGACGGGCACTCTCGTCGTCGTGTGCGGTTGATCCGTGACCGGCCACTGAAATTGCTGTCAAGCATTTTCTGTCGTGTCCGGAAAATTTCTTGACCATGACGCAGGTCAACCCGCAACAACCACACTACTCGGTCCAGACCGGACCGAGTTCAAGAACTCGGGTTAAGTAGCGCCCGCGGGTTTCCCGCAACAGCCACGGCTGCGCCGATCCGAAGTGCTGCACCAGGATGACCGGAAATCGTCGTGCGGCACGCGCCGCTTCGATGCGGCCATACGCGGCATGTTCGGAGAGTCGTAGAACCCGCGTGCAGTATGTGAAGAGTGACGAGCACTCTCGTGTGTGTGTTCTGAATCGCGGCTAGCTGTTGAAAACTCGGATATGCCTGCGTCAGCGCGATATCGATCAGCGGCCATCGCGTGATCGCCGTGCCGGTCCGCGGCGGCTGCCGGCGACCGACCTCCTCCGCATCTTCGCGCTGACGAAGCGGTGTGCGCTGGTGACGAGGTCCCTCAACGCGTCGACGCGTACACGTGCCAGCCGAACGAGCACGCAGGGGTAGTTCAGGTAGTGATCCTTCAGATAGTAAGTGCCAGGGTCCTCTTCCACGATCACGTCTCGCTCGGCAAAGTCCATCATGACGACCAGCGAGTTCGGCTCAGCAGACTTGTGGGAAGCGATGCACACGAACATCTTCCCGCGCACCTTCAATGCGGGCTGCCCCCACGTGGTCGTTACTTCCACGTCCGGTAAGGTCCGGCCGATGGCTTCAACCGTCTTGAACGTGTGGCCGCGTGGCACGTCGCTGTCCTCGTTTCAACCCAGCTTTCGTTGGTGGGCGTTCCAGGCCCTACCCCCTTCCAGCATCCTCGCATGAGCCGCTTCCACCGTTGTTGGCGCACTAGCCATCAAGGAGGTGGGACGCCATGCGCTACCGAATCGGACGATGGCTCCAGGGGATCGTTTTCGTGACCCTCGCCCCGGGTGCTGCCTGGGGTCAACCCGTCGCACGCTCTCTCGAGGAACTCCAGGCCCTCATGACGGCTGCATACGCATCCTGCAACGATAGCTGCGACGCGCCTGACCCGATTCCGATGTTCCTTTCTGCCGCAGGATTCGGGGCCGGGATTGGCGCGCTTGCCGGGTTTCTTGTTGACAAGGCTCATAAGGGCCGCGAACTGCTCTATCCCGCGCCGGGCAGATCTCCACGATCGATAAACGTATCGCCGATTCTGTCAACCAATCACAAAGGTCTGTCTGTGTGGTTCCGCTTCTGACGATCGAGAACGCTCGTGCCACGACATGTGGCGTGGCGTCGCGCTACTGCGTCGGCACGAGCCGCTTCAGCTCTTCAAACCAATTGAGGACTACCTGGATCTGCGGCCCCATGAGGGTGCCGGACTCCGTCTGTCCCGCTGGAATCAGAGCCAGCACCTTGCCACCTGCTGTGATGTCGTAGGACCTTACGCCCCTCTGGCGGGCTCAGTTGGAATGGTCTCGGCAGCGCTACGGCATTCCCGAATGCAAACGTCGGTTCCGTTGTGACGCTGATAGCTTCAAACCCGCCGGCCCGCGGATTGTAATAAAGCTCTTTTCCGTCTGGTGACCAGACCACTTCATGCGGACTGTCGCGCGGGTTCGTGGGGAGCTGATACTTGGCTCCCGTGGCCGGGAATGGCTGGACATAGATCGTCGTCTTGCCCCGCTCGCCGCTCGTGTAGGCCACCCATCGTCCATCGGGCGAAAACACGCCGCCGGTGGGAAACCCCGAGTGGACGTCACCGAAAGGCGTCGCTTTTCTGTCCTTCAGCGAGAGCGTCCACAACGAAATGTCAGACCCCTTCGTAATGCTGAACAGAATCGTGTCGGCCTTCGGCGACCATGACTCCGGCGCATGTGATTCGCCCTGTTCGGGCTTTGTCAGGCGTTCGGCGGTACCCCCGACGGCGGACTGCCAGAAGATGGCGAGATCGCCCTCGCGAGCGGACTGAAACGCGAGGCGCGTACCGTCCCGGGACCAGATCGGGAACCGGTTGTTCCCTCCGAACGTGACTCGCTGCATCGCGCTCCTGCCAGCCAACTCATAGGTGTGGATAGTCGCCTCCTGGCCGTCATCAATCCCAAAAGCGATGCGCGTGCCGTCGGGAGACACGCGGGGCGACGAGTACAGCCCTGGCGGGAGTTTCAGCGGTTCGACGAATCCCTTTCGATCGGTCAAGCCCAGCACCATTTCGGCCGATGGCGAGGCCGGGCCAGGGACATAAACGAGGGAACCAGTGCTGGAGACGCTGAAGTTGGCTGCGTCACTCGCTGCCGATCGCCTGACGCCCTCGATCATCGGCACGTGACTCGCCTTTGACCTCCAGGCGGCGCTCGTCGAATGCAACCGCGAGCACGCGTCCGGCGACGGCGTACAGGAGGTGACCCGTTGGCACATATCGGGCATCGCTGCCGCCGACGATCAGCGTCTTTCGTTCGTCCGACCCGAGCGACTGCACGACGACGCGCGCCTTGTCCCATCGATCAGGAGCAGTGCCGGTGGCCAGCGTGAACAGTACGTGCCGGCCGTCCGGCAGCACTTGTGGGCCAAGCGCCATCTCACCGTCCTTGACACTCACGAGCACGTCCGGTGTGCCGCCATCCGGGGAGACCCGCATGATGCCCTTGCTGCCCTGGCCGAAGACGATGCCATCCGGCCCCCAAGTGATGCCGAACGGGTTGTCAGCCGGGCAAAGCGTTACGGCGGCACCGCCGGTGATTGGCAATTCTCTTGAGCGTCTGATCGGCGACGGCATAGAACGCGATCGATCGACCGTCGGGCGAAAAGACAGGCTCCGTCACGAGCCGATAGCCTTCGGTGCCCTGAATCGCCTTGGCGTCCAGTTCCGACATCGAGCGGAGATACAGCCGGGTGTTCGCGGCATACACCATCTGTGCGCCGTCTGGCGACAGGGCGACCATGTGGCGGTTGGCGCTGGGCGTTGTGAAGATCTGTCCTGGTGGCAACGTAAACGAAAACCGGGTGACCGCGAGCGGCGTCGGGGGCCTGAGGCTGAGGTTCCACGCCGTTCCGACCAGGGCACCGGTCACGATCGCGGTGAGCGCGACCGGCATCGCCCGTCGCCACAGGGGCCGCGGCGGCGCGAGGGCGCTCGCGCCGCCCGCGTCTCCGATGCCGGGCGCGGCGGGATCGTCCAGCACGATCCGCGCTTCGCCGATGTCGCGCAGCCGCCGACTCACGTCCCGATCGAGACACCGCTCCAGGAGGCGGCGCACCGACGTGGGTGTCGAGGCGGGGAGCGACGACCAGTCGATGTCCTGGCGCAAGACGGCCGCGAGTGTGTCGGCAACATCGTCGCCCTTGAACGCACGCCGGCCCGACAGCATCTCGTAGAGCACGGCGCCGAACGCCCACACGTCGCTCCGCTTGTCAGCCTGGCGTCCCTTCGCCTGCTCGGGACTCATGTATGCGGCGGTGCCCATGATCATGCCCAACTGGGTCATCGCCGGACTCGTAATCGTTGGTGAAGCCGTCACGTCCCCGCCCGGCACAAGCACCGGCTCCAAGGCCTTCGCGAGGCCGAAGTCCAGCACCTTCACCGTGCCATCGAGTCGCACCTTGATGTTCGCGGGCTTCAGATCGCGGTGAATGATCCCGTGCTCGTGAGCCGCTTCGAGCGCTTCGGCGATCTGCCTGCTGATAGGCAAGGCCTCGTCGACCGGAATCGGCCCCAACGCGATCCGGTCGGCAATCGTCGGCCCTTCGACCAGTTCGAGAACGAGCGCCGCCGTGCCGCCGCTCTCTTCGAGCCCATAGATCGCCGCAATGTTCGGATGGTTCAGGGAGGCAAGCGTCCTGGCTTCCCGCTGGAATCTGGCGACACGCTCCGGGTCGGAGACGAACACCGCCGGCAGAACCTTGATGGCGACGTCTCGAGCGAGTTTCGTGTCGCGCGCCCGATACACTTCGCCCATGCCGCCGGCTCCGAGGGCGGAGACGATCTGGTACGGACCGAGGCGTGTGCCGGAGGTGAGGGCCAAACTGTTGCGGTGGATTATACGGGGGCAGGTGTCGGCTTCGCACCGACGCCCTCGCTCTAGCGGGCACAGAGTACGCGGCCGCGAGCTTCGCTAGAACCGAATCTGCAGCCCCAATCGCGCGGCCGTTGCTTCGCGGAACTAGCGGAGGATAACGCGGCTGTTGAAAGCGTTGAACAGATCGAGATCGAGATCGAGGGTCAAGCGATTTTGCTCATGGCGGGCCATTATCGTGTCGAAAGCCGAAAGACTCAGCCGTATCACTATTGATTGTCGGCGATTCCGCTCGGGCATGGCCGTATAATCCGGCCTCAGCGCGCGTCTTCGAAGGAGCCATCATGAAGAGGATCATCCTTACGATCGTAGCGTCCTTCCTGATCGTCTCTCCGGTTCATGCGACGCCGCTGACGTGGCATTTCTTCGGCACTACAAGTACCTCGAGTCAGTTCAACGGGATGTCCATCGGAGGCCTTGCCCTACGAATTGCGGATTTTCTTGGATACCGATCTACTGCCGTTAGATTTCGGGACGCCCGACATCCAGTTCTCCGGACCGCATCAGGGTGAGATCGACATTGCGACGCTTGGCACTCTGCCGCTCAACCCAATTTCAAGAGTTCTCTATCACGCTCCTGGTGGACTCGGCAATCCCGTCACCGAGGTGCAATTCTACGCACCTGCCTTCAATGCTGCCCACTTTGCCTCCAGCGTTACGAACGATAGCGAGCATCTCGGTCCGATCCCGCTGACAGCCACGTCGAGTGGTGGGTTGAACTTCTCGCCCCCTGTGATGGGACCTAACGGCCTATCTGTGTCTGGTGGGGTGACGGCGTTTTCTGCCACAGATTCTGCGACAGCCGTGCCTGAGGGCGGTTCTACTGCGCTCCTCCTCACTTCAGCCCTGGTTGCGATGAGCTTCCTCAGGCGGCGGCATAAGGGTTCGATCTTGTAGCGCACCCCTTCCGCTACGCGGTGAGCCGTCCTGATTTGCGAGGAAGACACGTACCTCAAACGCG
>CAWARA010000012.1:0-38297 GCA_963784195.1 uncultured Acidobacteriota bacterium
GCGGGATTTCGCGGCAGATTTGCGTGGCTAAGGAGTCTTGGGCCTGGTGATACCCAATTTCGCCATGCGCGTTTCGAGCGTGGTCGGCCTGAGACCGAGCTTGTCGGCCGCGCCGCCAGATCCACGGATGCGCCAACCGCTGCTCTCCAGCACGCTGCGGATGTGCTCTTTCTCGACGTCGGTCAGTTTGACGCTGCGTTTCGGCGCGGTCGTCGTCACAGTGGGTATGGTGATCGTCAGCTTGCTCCCCTTCGCCACGATCATCGCCCGTTCGACCACGTTGCGGAGCTCGCGGATATTGCCAGGCCAGGCATACTGCTGCAGTGCGGTCATGTTCTCGCGGGGGATCGCCTCGATTCGCTTGCCGAATACCTTGGAGAACTCGTCGACAAAGCGCCAGACCAGCAACGGAATGTCCTCGGTCCGTTCGCGCAGCGGAGGGACCTGGATGGGAAAGACGTTGAGGCGGTAGAACAGGTCCTCGCGGAAGGTCCCGTCGGCAATTCGCATCTCGAGATTCCGGTGGGTCGCGGCGACGATTCGCGTGTCGACACGAATCGTTCGCGGGCTGCCGAGGCGCTCAATCTGCCGCTCCTCCAGGACTCGCAGCAGTTTCACCTGCACGTCCGGCGGCAGGTCGCCGATCTCGTCGAGAAAGATCGTCGAGTGGTCCGCGAGCTCGAAGCGTCCGACCTGCCGCGAGAGCGCGCCCGTAAACGCGCCTTTTTCGCGGCCGAACAGCTCGCTCTCCATCAGGGTCGTTGGAATCGCCGCGCAGTTCACTCGAACCATCGACCGGTTCCGTCGGCCGCTCAACTCGTGTAGCTGCGTGGCAATGATCTCTTTGCCTGTGCCGGTCTCTCCCAGCAGCAGCACCGTCGAGTCCGTGGCCGCCACTTGCCGCACCTGAGCCAGCACCTGACGGATCGCCGAACTGCTCCCGACGATGTTCCCAGTGCCGAGGCGGTCCTCGACTTCGCGTCGCAGATACAGGTTCTCCGCCTGCAGTTGATCCCGCAGCCGCTCGACCTCCACGAGCGCGTTCCGGAGGCTCTCCTCGCTCTTCTGGCGCGCGAGGACGTTGCCGAAGGCCGCAGCAATCACATTCAATCGATGGAGCGTCTGGCGATCCCACTGACGTGGCTGGCGCATCATATTGAAGCCGACGGCCCCGAGGAGCTGACCTTCGACTGAGAGAGGGATGGTTGCGCCAGAAAGAATGCCGTAATGACCGAAAGGTCTCCCGATCTATCGGGTTGGGGATCTCGTCGTGGCTCGAGAAGCAGATCATTCGCCCCGCACGCATGTTCTCGAGGAACCAGGGGTTTGACGCCTCGCCCTCGAGCGGCGCGGGCGCGGGCGGGAAGCCCGTTCGCACCCAGCCCAACAGATCGGTCAGCCGGCCGTCTGGATGGATCCTGAAGAAGTTGCAGCGATCGAGATCGAGCCCTTCGCCGATCACCCGAAGCGCGTCGCGAATCGCATCGTTCACGCGATCGGCTGGGAGGTTGATGAATTGGACCGACAAATCGGAAACGAGCCGCTCGAACGCGATCTGGTCATCGATCTGCAGGCTGTTCGACCGTTCGATCTCCTTCCGCGCGGTGATGTCGACGACCGCGACGAGTACCAGGAGTCCGTGCTCGCTCTGAATCGGGTTCAACGCAATTTCGACAGGAAATTGAGTGCCGTCGCGACGGCGTCCGACCAGAGTGCGTATGGCGCCCGCCGCAGTCGTCTCCGAAGTCGACGGGGATTCGGCGCCGTGTGACTCAAGCGCCAGACGCAGACCCTCGGGCAGGAGCATCTCGACGGGGCGGCCGATGAGCTCCGCCCGCGTGTAACGAAATTGCCTTTCGAGCTCGCGGTTGACGACGGCGATCGTGCCGTCGGATCGGACCACCAGCACTCCGCTCGGCAACGAGTCGACTGCCAGCCGGGACAGGGTATCGAGTTCGGAGTCCCGTGGTCCAAGGGCGGGAAGGGTCGTCCCCTTGTTCACTTTTGACATACGGGCTGAATTGCCTTCAGTCTATACCGAAGTCGATCAACTGACAGCGAACGACTCACCTCTGCCGCACGGAACTACCTAAATCCTACGGCATGCCGGAGCCACCCGCAATTTCGGAGGCCTGATGATCCCCATCCCCGGTCAGGCGGCCATCGGATGAGAATCGGGGGGCCGGACTAGAGTGAGACGGTGCTGACGGCTCTCGCAACGACCACGACGGCCACGACGTTCGCGACGTCAGTAGTTTCTAGCGTCGTGGTCGTCGTGGCCGTCGCGATCGTTTGCTGGAATTCGTCAGGTCGTCCTCCGTTGCTGTCGTGGATCGCGGAGTTCAGAACAGGCTTTGCAAATGCTCAGAACGCCGGCGTCGATCCGGCAGGCGGCGGGTGCTGGGCGACAGCCACTGACATCGCCTGTGACGGGATGGCGATTCCGCTCCCGGCCCGGCTGACGATCTCCGTCACGTTGAACAGCAACCGTTCCTGGATTTCCAGGAAATGATTCCAGTCGCGCGCCGAAGAGATAGGCGACGACCTCGACGTCCAGGGAGAACGCTCCGAGCCGGAAGAACCGGACCCGCACCGATTCGGTGTCGACCGAAGGGTCCTGTCCCAGCATCCCGCGGATGCCGTTGACGACGTCGTGCAACTGGTCGGGCGTGGTGTCGCGTCGCAGCGTGACGACGGGGTGAAACCAGAACTTGTCGCGAGCGGAGATCGTTTCAAGGGTGGCGTTGGCGATCTGGCCGTTGGGGATGCTGACGATGGTGCGATCGAGCGTCCGGATCCGTGTCGATCGCAAGCCGATCTGGTCGACGGTGCCGAACACCTCGCCCATTTTCAGCGTGTCTCCGACGCGCAGGGCTTGATCGAAAATCAGCGACGCCCCGGCGATCACATTCTCGAGCGTCTTCTGCGCCGCGAGCGCTACGGCAATCCCTCCGACGCCGAGACGCAGCCGGAGGCCGGGGTGGCAACGATCGAATGCGACGTCATCAGCCGGCGGCGGACCGGAACTGATGCCGCGCTGCGAACGAAGCGCGGCGGCCGCGCCGGCCCGCTTGAAGTCGCGTCGGGTATTGCTCGACTCTCCGCTGAGCAGGACGACAACGCAATCGTCACAAGCGTTCGAGCCTCGACGTTCTTTACCAGAACTCGCACCAGTATCGTGCTGACGTCGCGACAGCGTCCGCCGTCGCACCAGGCAGGCATCGGAACCGTGCTCGGAGACGTTGAGGATCTGGCAGATTGCTCCAAGGCCAGAGCACCTCGAGCACGCGCCGTTGATTCTCGTCGGGCAAAATGTGGCATGGACTCATTGAGTGGGCACGCACCTCGATGCTACTCGGCCGATCCTCCGGCTGGTGAACGCTCGACGGACATCGCCATCCCGCGCTGCGTGGCGAATGCTGGATGAAGCCGATCGCGATCCTCCGCCACTATCACGAGGTCATGGCTCAGCCCAAGAGCAGGTTTGGCGTAAGCGAGCCTCCGGTACGTCGCTCAATTCGTCCAAGCCGCGAGGGCAATCGTGCCAGGACGAGCCCGAGGAACAGCTTCTGAGCGAGATCCTCCGCCGCGTGTCGCGCTCAGCCGCGTGTTCAAGTACTGGACGGGCAAGCATCGTTATCGCCATTGCGGGCGGCATCAGGAAACCAAGGACCGTTCCACGGGGCGACGAGCGGCCCAGGGGATCACGACAGGAAAGGTGGACAGGCACACGAGCAGGAACACGGCGAGCGCGCCTGCCAGTCCTCCCGGGTCAAGAGAAGCCTTCGCCGGCAGCTCGCGCATCTGAAGCAGGCCCTGCCTCAGCTTCTCGATATCGTCAGATGACATGATCGACGCCACGACCGGTGGCAGGGCATCGCTGACGATGCGGCGGCCGTCCTCAGCGCTGACTGCTTCGTGGACTCGGCGAATCGTGAGGAGGCTGTGGCCACGCGCGGTGAGAGAGCTCATGAGGTACATGACCGCATCCACGAGTCCCCATGCCAGGTTGCACCCGATCATCCCGATGAGGAGTATCCGAATCTCTTCCCGGCCGGCCGTGGCGGCACCCAGCGTCCCTGTGAACGTCAGTGCCATGATGAGGCCGAAGAGCACTTCGGAACTGCGGGCGATCGGATCGAGGACGCGCTCCGACCGGCGCGCCTGCGCCGGCAGCGCCGGCTGCGTGGTCGGTAGCATGGTGTCCTCTACTTGTGGAACCTCGATGACGCCAGGCCATCACTGCGCCGGCGTCCACGACGGGTCGGGATCGTAGACGCTCATCGCCCTGGCGGCCGCATCGGTACCAGTGCCAAGGTCCTTCTCGCGAACGACGCCGTCGTGATTGATGATGAACGTCATGACTCCGGTGACGTCGTACTGCGCCGGCCACGCGATGAGCGCGAAGCCGCCCGACATCTCGCCGTCGACGATGTAATCGCGGGCGCCGCCCTGGGCGGCAGGCCCCTGCGCGGTCAGGATCCGGAAGTAGTAGCCGTGGAACGGTGATGGCTGCGTGCCATCTTGACCAACCGGTCTGCCTTCCTGCGCGGCATGCGCCACGAGGTCACCCAGCGGACTGCGCTTCTCGCCGCGCCCGGCTGGCCAATAAAGGCCGTTCTGCCGGCCCGGGTCGCTTCGAAATGTCCGCGCATAGATTCCCGTACGCCGTCCATCGTGTCCTCTCTCTGCGTACAGCCGTTGTGCCGCGGCGTAGGTCTGACAGATTCGGATCACCGCGAGCTCGTTGCGGCCGACCCGTCGCGCGAGCACTTCCTCTTTTCCGGCGGCGGTATCGAACCGCCAGCCTCCAGCGTCCTTCGTAAGCGGAACGGCGAACGGCCATCCCTCGTTGCCGATCACGAGTACCTTGCCGCCATTCGGCTGGTCGGCGAGTTGCCAGTGTTCGGCGACGGCGGCGATGAACACTTCGCGATTCCGGCGCGCCGTCGTGGCATCGGACGAATCCACGAGCTGCTGACCGTCCGGTCCGAAGATCGCGACGACCTGCTCGAGGTTTCCCGCTTTGGTGGCATCAACGAGCGCGCGCACGGCGTCCTCCGGGCTGGAGAACTTGCGTTGCTGAGCGGGGGCGGCGGCCGTGCACGCCGCGAGCGCACCCAGCATGGCGCACACGCACGTCACGGCCGCCACCACGCCTCTGACACGCCGCTTGATTTGGTGTGGTGACTCGATCGTCATGTTAGTCACGTGCTGCTCGATTGCCGCCGTCACCGGCGTCGCGATCCGCCGCCGCGCGAGCTGCTGCGGCTGCGCTGTCCGCGCTGGCTGGCGGCCCGCTCCGATCGGCCGCTCGAATAACCCGAGAAGGCATCCCCGCTGGTGCCGCTCCGCTCGCGCGCAGCCTGACCACTCTCGCGGCTGTAGCCTCGCGCTTCCTGACTGGTCGTACCCGCGCGCCTCTCTTGCCCTGCCGCCTGCGCGTCGGTGCGCCGCTGCTCGCGCTGCGCCTGGGCTTCGGGATTCTCCTGCCGTGTCTGCTGGCGCTCGGTGCGCTGTTGCTGCTGCGTCTGCTGCCGTTCGGTGCGCTGTTCCTGCTGATCGCGCGCGCGGTCGCCGCGCTCCTCGACCAGATCTTCTCGATGATCCTGCCAGTCCTCGCGCATGTCTTCGCGCTCGTCGTACCAGTCGTCCCACGCGTCGTTGTACATGTAGGCGCCACCGCCCCACCCATACGGACCGTAGTAGTAGTCGTTGTCGATCGCCGCACCGATCGCGATACCCGCGGTGAATCCGATCAGACCAGCGGCAACCGCATCGCTGCTGCTCGACGTCGTCTCGGTGTAGACCACCTGCGGGTTGTATTGCGGCACGTAGACGACCTGCGGGTTGGCCGGCTCGATCACGATCACTTGCTCGCCCGACGACGTGGTGCGGGTCTCGACGTCCTGCTGCGGTGTGCTCTTCAGCGTGCCGGCGGCCTTGGCCTTCCCTCTCAACCGCTGGATGCTCGCGAACGTAGCCGTTCGATCCGCAGCGAAGGCTTGCCCGAGTTGGGTCGTCCACTCCAGATCGCTCGCCATCGCGTTCACGACGTCCGGAAACAGCGTCATGGCCACGAAGCTCGGCTCGAACCCCGACTTGGTCGCGGCGTCCTGCAGATCGGTGCCTTTGACCGACGAATTGGCAGCCAGCCACTCGCCGAGCGCCGCGACCTTCCCGGGATTCTGCGCACAGAGGAACATCTGGGCGAGCAGCTGGTCGGGATAGAGCGCGATCGGCGCGTGAAGTCGGTCGAGTGCGTCCGGGGCCAGGGTTGGTTTCGCGGACTTCGCCGCTGGGGCTTGCGCAGAGGTCGGTTCAGGATTCGGCGGACCGGCACGCGAACGTCAGGCCTGAGGCCGTGAGCAGCAGCACGCCGCCGAGAGCGAGCACAGTCCTTTGCATGTGGTACGGCCTTGTCGGGTTGCCCAGTCACGAGGACGAACCTCGAACAGCTCTCGGAGAGCAAGGCATGTACCCCACCGAGAAACGGCGTGGAACACGACAAGTGGCGGCCTGCAGAGGACTTGACGGCGCGAGCCCGTCGCGCCATACCCGGGATTTCGGAGGGACTCCGGTCGTGCGGAGGCGACAGCCGGTTCAGGACGGTTGCCGGACCAGTTCGAGCTGGCGCCGCTTGAACAGCGCGATCGCGACCAGCATCAGCGGGATTTCTACCAGGAAGTACGTGTAGGCGAAACGCGCAAACTCAATGCGTCCAAGAAGAGTGATCGCGACCGCCATGGCGACGCCCAGGTTGCGCGTGCCGAACTCGGCAGCGAGCGTGAACCGATCTCGGGCATCGTCGGTGACCATTGCTGCCGTCATCCAGCCGGCCGCGGCGCAGCAGACGATGAACGCCGCGGATATGGGAATCGTGCTCAGCAGGCCGGTGAAGAATGCCTGCGGATTGTCCAGGATGATCAGCAGCAGCATGAGCCCGACACCAATAAAGGCCAGACGCTGCACCGACGAGCGATACCGCACCGCCACATCAGCCCAGTAGTGCCGAACCAGCATGCCGATTGCGACCGGAGTCGTCAGCATCAGGAAGAGATGCCTGAACAGCAAGCCGAGCGGCACCTCCATGTTCAGCGGTTGCGCGATCGCCAGTTCCAGCCCTCGACCCACCAATGGCATCGTCAGGCCGGCCAGGAGACACGAGAGCCCGGTGAGGGTCACCGAGAGCGCCGTGGAGGCGCGCGCGAGGTAGCTGTACGTGTTCGAGATTCCGCCAATCGGACAGGCAGCGATGAGGAGCAAGCTGGCCACGACGTCAGACGCCGGGCGAAATACGGACGCGATGCCGATCGCTATCGGCGGCAGGAGCACGAGCGGCCCGACGAGCCCCGCGAAGCACGAGGGCTGGCTGATGGCGCAGGCGTGCGAACTCCTTCGATGTCAAATCGAGTCCGACCGCCGCCAGCAGGGTGAACGTCAGCAATGGCACGCTGACGTCGATGAGCGTCTTCACCGGGTTACCGCCGCAACATGAGTTGGACCCCCACCTGGCGGGATTCTCCGGGACGCCCCCCGATCGCAGGGGGAGGGGAACTGAAGGTTCCGGTGACGTAGTCCTCGTTGGTGAGGTTTCGCGAATACGCCATCACGGACCAGCGCCGGTGGTCCGGCGCCAACTCGGCGCTGACTTCCAGGAGCCCGTATGGACGCTGTCGTTGGATGGCGTCGTTGAACGGTGTGAAGAAGACGGTGCTCTGCCACCTGGAATCCGCACGCAGCGACACCACGCGCGATCGACCGATTCCGCGGTTCCATTCGAGCCAGAGACGTCCCGACCATTCGGGTGCGTTGTTGAGCCGATGGCCGGCGACGTTGCCCGTCACCCCGCCGACGCCCACGGCGATGTATCGATCGTAGGTCGCGTCCAGCCAGGCCAGATGTCCTCCGGCGTGCACGGCCCGTGTGAGACGCGCACTGCCTTCGAACTCGACACCGCGGATCGTCGCCTCAGCCGCGTTCGAGATATCGATGACGCCGGGCCGGATCGCCGTCTGCACCTGGAGGTCCGAATAGTCCGTCTGAAAACCGGCGACGTTGAGCCGCGCGCGACCATCTGCGACAGTGGTCTTCAGTCCGCCTTCATAGCTCCAGGCCCACTCGGGGGCATACCCGCGACCGGCCTCTGGCGACGTCAGGTTGAAGCCACCGCTCTTGAACCCGCGTGTGGCCGACGCGTACGCGACAGCGGCATGTCCAAGCCGCATGTCGAGGCCAACCTTGGGCGTCCAGGCGGTGTGAGATATGGCATCGGTGTACGAGTACGCCGTTCCGGGCACGACGGTCACTGGCGGGTCGAGCGTGGACAGCTGCCCTTCACTGACGGTTGTCTTACCCTCACGCGTATAGCGAAGTCCGGCAGTCGCCGACAGGCGGCGCGTCACTTCGACGGTTCCCTGTCCGAACAGAGCTCTCGAGTTCGCCGCCACATCAGCCTGGAAGCTATTTTCGAGGCGCGGTCCACCCAATCGGACCGATACGGGCTGTCGGTCTGCCTCGTCGAACAGGAAGAGGCCGGCAATCCAATGTCAGGCCGGGCCGCTGGTGAGAGACCGTGATTTCCTCGGACCACTGGTGCTGGATCTCGCGCACGTGCCCTTCGACGAGGTCCAGCTCCGTAATGTCTGCATCATTCCAATTGTCCCAATCGAGCTTCCGGAAGGCTGTCAGACTGCTCAACGTCATTCCGGCCGCTACGTTGGCTGTAAAGCGGACGGAGGCCCCGTACTGGAGGGTCCGATTCTTCGCGAGCGTCGACGTGCGAACTTCGTGAAGATTGACAGGGTTATCGACCTGGAATCCCGGCTTCACTGCCAGGACTTTCGCGTAGGTCAGCGGGATCGGATCCTTGTGGCTGATGTCCCCGGAGAGGAGAAGATCGGTCCGCCCATTGAACACGATGTGCAGCTTGCCGAGCGCGGCGGTGACGTCCTCGCCACCAAGTGGACGGTCGGGGTGATCGAGATCACGGACAAAACCCTCACTCACGCCTCGAAGGAAGGCTGCGCTGCCAAGGAGCCTGTTACGGACGATCGGACCGCTCAGCCGTGCTTCGGTTCGAAACGTATTGAAGTTTCCGGCAACGACTCGCGCAGCGGCCTCGACCTCGTTCGTCGGAGACTTCGTGATCACATTCACCGCGCCACCAACGGCATTCCGGCCATACAGCGTCCCCTGCGGGCCACGGAGGACTTCTACGCGCTGGAGGTCGAGGAAGTCCGTCAGCACCATGACGGGGCGTGCGATGTAGACGCCGTCGACATACACGGCCGAGCTCGGATCGGACCCGGCGAACACGACATTGCTGCCGATCCCGCGGATCGTGAGCTGCGCGTAGTCTGAGTTCTGCGAGAACGTGACCGAAGGCGCCAGACCGGCGATCTGCGCGACGTTGTGGGACTCCATGCGGTCCAGCTCGGCCCCTGAGAGGACGCTCACCGCCATTGGGGTCGTCTGTACATCCCGCTCGCCGGTTCTTGCCGCGGTCACCACGGTCCGTTCCTCCAACAGGACCGTGAGTGTCAGGGACACGACCGCAGGCAGCCCGGGCGTCACTCGAACCGTTCGACGCGCCGGCGCAAATCCGGCTAACGCGGCTACCAGCTCGTACTGACCTTCCGGGAGATCATGAAAGGCGAACCGACCGTCGGGACCGGTTTGAGCAACCCGGGTGACGGCCCCTCGGACCGTGACGGCGACCGCCGACTAGAGGCGCGTCGGTGGCGTCCTTGACCTGTCCCGTCAGCTGCCCGGAGGTCTGGGCCCTGACAGGGTCGGCGATCCACAGCGAAGCGAGGCAGAGGAATACCACCCAGGCCCCGCCCCGCCTCGAGCGCTTGGATGGCCCCTCCGCAATCTGGAAGCGGGCCATAGCCTAGTCGGCCTAATCATACTGGAACGACTATGGCTCCGCTATCCCGGAGTTTTGTGAAAAAAACCTCCTCCGCCGTCCCTACCTGGTCAGTAGCGCTCGGCCACGACCCGACGCCGCGCGATGGACGCGGCATCGTCGTAGGCGCCCTTTCCCGAACGGGGCGGCAGCTTGACCTTCTCCGATGAAAGCTTCTTGTGGGGGATCACCGACAGCAGATGTGCGATGGTGTTCAGCCGCGCCCTCCGCTTGTCGTCCGAGTGCACGATGTACCACGGTGCGATGCGCGTGTCGGTCTTCTTCAGCATGATGTCGCGCGCGCGGGAATAGTCGTACCAGCGCTTGCGTGACGGCATATCCATCGGGCTCAGCTTCCACTGCCGCAGTGGATCGTCGATGCGCGCTTCGAAGCGGCGTTTCTGCTCCGCGTTGCTCACTTCAAGCCAGAGCTTGATCAGGATGATGCCGCCGTCGATCATGAACGTTTCGATCTGCGGGCACAGCTCCAGGAATCGCTCGTGTTCCTTGGGTGTGCAGAATCCCATTACGTACTCGACACCCGCGCGGTTGTACCAACTGCGATCGAAGATGACGATTTCGCCGGCCGCCGGGAAATGTTGCAGGTAACGCTGCATGTACACCTGGCTCTTTTCCCTGTCTGACGGAGCGGGCAAGGCGACGACCCTGAACACCCGTGGGCTGACGCGCTCGGTCAGGGCGCGAATCGTTCCACCCTTCCCTGCCCCATCGCGACCTTCGAACACAACGACGACGCGCAGGCCTTTGTCCTTCACCCATCGTTGCAGATGGCAGAGGCGGACCTGCAGCTTGTTCAGCTCCTTTTCGTACTTGCCACGTTTCATCGGTCAGGGCCCCGGGACGTGCCGCTGGGGACGCAGCAACCGCCGCTGGATGTTCAGACATGGCCACGAACTTCCGCCACGTAGTCGAGCCCTCGGGTGGTGGTGACGAAGTCGAATTGAATCTGGGGATCCCTCGCCGACTCTACGATGGACAGGAGTGAGGTAAAGCGATCGGATTGGATACGTCGCCGCAAATCTGACTCCGTCTCCCACTCCTCGATGTAGTGGAGTGCCCAGTCCGGATCTGACCACGCCGAAACCCCCAGGCAACCGTGCTCGAGACGCGTGCCGACGGCGACAAAGCGAAACGCGTCGAGCAGCTCCTGCGCACATCGTGAGGAGGACGCGTTGAGCCCCACGGACAAACGAACCATGCCGCAGGCAAAACGCATGAATCGTTCCAGCTGCGCCGTACACTGGCGTGACGCGTTTACCGCTAGCATTTAAAGGCTTTGCGCTGGTCGTCCCCGCCCATACAGGAGGGAGGTTCCCCCGGCACAATAGAGGTCGCACGGAATTCCGGAGCGGACGTGAGGCGCGAACCTAGAGGTGCCCGGGCCGCTTCAGGCCCAAGCTTGGCCATGCGGGTCTCCAGCGTCGTCGGCTTCAGCCCGAGACGGTCGGCGGCGCCGCCCGGGCCTCGGATTCGCCAGCCGGTACTTTCGAGTATGTCGCGAATGTGTTCCTTCTCGACGTCGAACAGCTTGGGACTGCGCTTGATCGCCGCCGCCGATGGCACCGGCGGCGTGATCGTCAGTCGCTTGCCTGTCGAGACGATCATCGCCCGCTCGACCACGTTTCGGAGCTCGCGGATGTTGCCGGGCCAGGCGTAGTGCTGCAAGGCCGCCAGGCTGTCCTTGTCGATCGATTCGATCCGCTTGCCGAATGCCTTCGAGAACTCCTCCACGAACCGCCAGGTCAGCAGCGGAATGTCTTCGATGCGCTCACGCAGCGGCGGCACGTGAATCGGGAACACATTCAACCGGTAGTAGAGATCGTCCCGAAACGTTCCGGCCGCAACCCGTTGCTCCAGATTGCGGTGGGTAGCCGCGATGATGCGCGTGTCCACCGCAATCGGCTGCGGGCTCCCTAACCGCTCGATACGCCGCTCCTCCAGTACGCGCAGCAGCTTCACTTGCACGTCGTGCGGCAGATCACCAATCTCGTCGAGGAAGATGGTCGAACGGTCGGCCAGCTCGAAGCGGCCGACCTGGCGTGCGAGCGCTCCGGTAAACGCTCCCTTTTCGCGGCCGAACAGCTCGCTCTCGATGAGGGTCGCCGGGATGGCCGCACAGTTGACCCGGACCATCGCTCGGGCGCGGCGCGGCCCGAGCTCGTGGATTTGAGTGGCAAACAGCTCCTTGCCGGTCCCGGTTTCCCCCAGCAGCAGGACGGTCGAATCAGTCGGCGCGACCTGCTGAATCTGTTCGAGCACCCGCCGGAGGGCAGGACTCTGTCCGACGACACTGGCGAACCCGAAGCGCTCCTGCGCTTCGCGGCGCAACAGCACGTTCTCTGCTTGCAGCTGCTCCTTCAGGCGCTCAGCTTCCTTCACGGCCCGCTGCAGCAAGTCGTCGCGGCGCTGCCGCGCCAGCACCTGATCGAACACGGACGCGATCACCTTCAGCCGATGCAAGACCTCCGGCGCCCACGTGCGGGCCCGGCCGACGGTATCGAACTCCACCGCGCCAGCGACGCTTCCGTCGATGCACAACGGCACAACGACCGCCGATTTGGTGTCGGCCGCCCGATACCCCCGGCGATCGACCTCGTTCGGTACCTGGACGAGGTCCGAAAAGCACACGACCTCGTTTGCCAGGACCTGCCGCAGGGACCACGGAATAAGCTTCATCGCCGGTACCGGTTCACTCACGGGCTGCACGCCGGCGGCTGTCCAACTGACGCTTTCCACGAGGATGCCGTCCGCCCCGACCTTGTAAAACGTGCACCGATCGAGCGCAAGCAGGTCGCAGATTCGACCCAGCCCTTTGCCAATCGTTTCCTCGATTTGTGCGGTGGGGACGTTGATGAATTGCCCAGAGAGTTCGGCGACGAACCGTTCGAACTCGAGCCGTTCTTCAGCCGCCAGCCGTTCGGCGACTTCCAGTCGGCGGCGCTCGCCAATGTCAACGATCGAGGCGAGGACGAAGCTGCCATCCGCGGTCCGGATCGGTCTCAGCCCGATCTCGACCGGGAAAAGGGTTCCGTCTTTGCGGCGGCCAAAGAGCTCGCGGCCCTCACCCATGGGCCGCGCGACGGGCTCATGCACGAAGTCTTCACGGTATGTCGCATGGGCGGCGCGGAGGTGCTCCGGTACCAACAAGTCGACGGATCGGCCAACGAGCTCTCCGCGGGTGTAGCCGAACTGGCGTTCCACCTCGCGGTTGACGCGGACGATCGCCCCGCTGGCGTCCACCACGAGCACGCCACTCGGCGAGGCCTCGATCGCCAGCTCGAACGTGATCTCCGTGTCGATGCCGTAACCGGTCACGGCGGGTCTCTCGCTACTTCACCAGCTGGACGCCGGTCAGCTTGACAAGCTCGGACGCGTAGTCTTCCACGGTGAACGCTCCCTGTTTCAGCGTGACCTTTGCAGCAGGCGCGAGCGTGCCGGAACCGGCCCCCGTGGCATCTATCTCGAGGTCTACCACGGCAAAGTCGTAACCCTCTTTGGGCTTCGCGCCTGGAACGCCGGCGCCGAGGAAGAGCACCGGCTTGTCGGTCACGATGGTCAACAACCGGCCTTTGTCGGTGGGCCGCTCGATCGTCAGCCGTGTGGGCGTTGGTGCCCCACCACCGAGCTGTAGCGATCCGGTCGGAGGAACCCCCGCGAGCGCTTTCCGCAGCGCGGCCGCTCCGCCTGCCGTGAAGGCGGCCTTCAAGGCGTCCGCTTCGCGCTCCGACATCTTCCGGTCGACCGTAATCGTGACCGGAGCCGTTGTCGTCGCCGCGGATGCTGTCTTGACCGTCGCGGTGGCCTTGAACGTTTCGCGCCCCGCCTGGGCGTCCGCCGAACCGGCGGCGATGATCAAGACCGCCAGGGCACACATGCCGTTACTCGCCGTCTGTCTCAGATGCATAGATAACCTCTCTCGCCGAACTCGCAGATCAGCCTCGGATGTGCAGCAGACGTACCGCCGGAACCAATCGGCACGGATATGGCGGGTAGCCGCAGCAGGGCCACGATTTGTGGGGTGTGAGGCACCAGCCGGTTCCGGGGTGGGGCTCCGAGATCGCGGAGAACATCCGGAATACCGGAGGGCGTGTCGGTGCAGGATCCGCCGCCCGTGACGCCAACTTCTCAGTGGCACAGTCAATTCAGCGATGTCACCACGGCCGAAGCCGTGGCACGCCCCGTGCTCAACACCGGGCATCCGAGGTACAGGTGCTCGACATCCTCTGTCTAGGTCTTCTCCAACCAACGGAGCACGGCTTGTCGCAGAAAGCCGTCGAGATCGGCAGCCTCTTCGGCTTTCCGATCACCAACTCCATGGTCGTGACGTGGATCGTCGCGCTGGGCCTGATCCTCTTTGCCCAGGTCTCGACGCGGAAAATGAGCGAGGTGCCGGGCGGCGCGCAGAACCTGCTGGAATGGCTGCTCGAGGGCCTCTACGGTCTGCTCGAAAGCATCATCGGCCGTCACCTGGTCGAAAAGACGTTCTGGTTCTTTGCGACGATCTTCATCTTCATTCTCGCGGCCAACTGGTCCGGCCTCATTCCCGGCGTCGGCACGATCGGGTGGGGGCACCAGACCGCCCATGGCTTCGTGGTCGAGCAGCCATTGTTCCGCGCGGCTAACGCCGATCTGAATCTGACGCTGGCGATGGCGCTGGTGTTTTTTGCCTGCTGGATCGTCTGGGCGCTTCAGGAAGTGGGAATCGGGGGCGTTGCCAAGGAGCTGTTCGCACCGAAGGGCGAGACCACCGGGATGCTCAAGGTCCTGATGATCGTCGTATTTTTCGCCGCCGGCTGTCTGGAGATCGTCTCGATCCTCTTCCGGCCGGTTTCGTTGAGCTTTCGCTTGTACGGCAACGTGTTCGCCGGCGAGAACATGCTCGAGACCATGTCCACACTGGTTCCCGGTTTGGGCTGGTTACTCCCCTTGCCCTTTTACTTCATGGAGTTGCTAGTCGGACTGGTGCAGGCGTTGGTCTTCATGCTGCTCACCGCCGTCTTCACGCTCCTGATCTGTCACCACGAGGAGGCCGGGCCCGGCGTCGCGCACGGCTGACATCGGATTCAGCACACGTGTTCGGGGCGATGGCCCCGCCAACAGAAAGGACGAGACCAATGACCGGAAGTTTGCACGTCGGCCTGGCGGCTCTGGGCGCAGCGATCGGCGTCGGCTTGATTGGCCAGGGCGCATCGATCGCCGTCGGACGAAATCCCGGCGCCTCCACGAAGATCATGGTTCAGTCCATTCTGTCCATTGCGTTCGCCGAAGCGATCGTCTTCTACGCCCTGTTCCTCGTGCGCTAGCCGGAAACGGAGCGCGACCATGCATGTTCTGGCACTGCAGGCAGCCGCGGAGAGCGCGGGACAGGTCGAATCGATCGCCAGCACCTTCGGCGTCGACTGGCCGCATCTCGGCGCGCAGATCGTCAGCTTCGTGATCGTGTGCGGCGTGCTCTACGCACTCGCCTACAAGCCGATTCTGCGGATGCTCGAGGCGCGCCGCCAGCAAATCGCGAGCGGACTCGCCAACGCCGAGAAGATCAAGGCGGAGCTGGCGCGGATCGAGTCCGAACGCCTGGCCGTGCTGAAGAAGGCGGACGCCGAGGGCAAGCAGCTGATCGAAGAAGCGCGTGCGGCGGCCGCCAGGGTGCAGGCCGAGGAAACGCAAAAAGCCATCGCGTCTGGCGAGCAGATCCTCATCAGAGCCCGCGAAACCGCCGAACGCGACCACGCCCGCATGCTCGCCGAGCTCAAACAGGAAGTCGGACGGCTCGTCGTGCAGACGACGGCCACCGTCACGGGCAAGATTCTGACGGCGGAGGATCACCATCGTCTCGCCGAAGAGACGGCGCGGCGCCTTGCGTCGTGATGCGCCGATCGGGCGATCGGGAATCGGGAATCGGAAATCGGCAATCGCGAATCGAAGTCGGGCCGGAGGAGTGAGCGATGAAGCCGAAGATGAAAGCCAGGCGCGAGGCGCGGCAACTGTATCGCCTGTGCCTGGTCGATGGCGTGCTCGACGCGGGTCGCGCGCGCTGGGTCGGCGGGCGCCTGGCCTCATCCAAACGCAGGGGCGCCGTGGCCATTCTGTCTGCGTTCCAGCGGCTGGTTCGACTCGATCACGACCGGCACACGGCCGTCGTCGAGAGCGCGACTGAACTGACCGGTCCTCTGCGCGAGGGCCTTCACGCAGACCTGCTCCGGGTCTACGGTCCCGGCCTGGCGGCAACCTTCCAGGAGAATCCGTCGCTCATCGGGGGCATGCGGATCAAAGTCGGCAGCGACGTGTACGACGACAGCGTGCGAGCGCGGCTGACCGCGCTCGAGCAGCGTTTCTGATGCGTCATTCGTGAGATGAGCCATGTCTGATTTAGTGCAAGAGCTCGAAGCGCAGATCGCCGGAGCCAAGGCCGCGACCGGCAAACAGACCGTCGGGGTCATCCGCGAGATCGGCGACGGTGTTGCGCGGGTCGAGGGATTAGCCGACGTCATGCTGAACGAGATGCTCGACTTCGGCCAGGGCATCACCGGCCTCGCCTTGAATCTCGACGAGACCGAAGTCGGCGTGATCATTCTTGGCGACTACACGCAAGTTGCAGGAAGGGGCTGAGGTCCGCGCGACCGGAAAGCTGCTGCAGGTGCCCGTCGGCAAGGGCCTGCTGGGACGCGTCGTCAACACGCTCGGCGAGCCTCTCGACGGGAAGGGACCAATCGCGAGCACCCAGGCCTACCCGGTCGAGAAGCTCGCACCGGGGATCATCCGACGCCGCCCGGTCGGTCAACCGGTGCAGACGGGCATCATGCCAATCGACGCGATGATCCCCATCGGCCGCGGCCAGCGGGAGTTGATCATCGGCGATCGTTCGACCGGCAAGACCACGATCTGCATCGATACCATCCTCAGCCAGGCGCGTCTCAACGAGGCGGCGAAGGCGAGCGGCGACACGAGCTACCGCCCGCTCTACTCCATCTACGTGGCGATCGGCCAGAAGCAATCCACCATCGCCCGGATCGTCACCGTGCTGGAAGAGGCCGGAGCGATGCCCTACAGCATCGTCCTCGCGTCGCCGGCGGCGGACTCGGCGACCAGCCAGTACCTTGCGCCGTTTGCGGGCGCGGCAATGGGTGAATGGTTCATGGACAACGGCATGGACGCGTTGATCGTCTACGACGATCTCTCCAAACACGCCGTGGCCTATCGTCAGGTATCCCTGGTGTTGAAACGGCCGTCGGGTCGCGAAGCCTACCCTGGTGACGTGTTCTACCTGCACAGCCGGCTGCTCGAGCGCGCCGCACGCGTTGGCGAGCAATATGGCGACGGGTCGCTCACTGCCCTGCCGATCATCGAGACTCAAGCGGGTGACGTGTCGGCGTACATTCCGACCAACGTCATCTCGATCACCGACGGTCAGATTTTCCTGGAGACGGATCTCTTCCACCAGGGCATTCGCCCGGCAATCTCCGTGGGCATCTCGGTTTCGCGTGTCGGGTCAGCGGCGCAGCTCAAGGCCATGAAACAGGTGGCCGGACAACTGAAGGGCGATCTTGCGCAGTTCCGCGAGCTGGCAGCGTTCGCACAGTTCGGATCGGAGCTCGACGCGGCGACACAGGCGAAGATCGACCGCGGCAAGCGGATCGTCGAGCTCTTCAAGCAGCCGCAGTACAGCCCGGTTCCCGTCGAAGTGCAGGTCGGCGTGATCTGGGCGGTCCAGAACGGCTACGTCGACGACGTGCCAGTCGACCGCATCAAGGAATTCCAGGCCGCCTGGACCGACTACCTCACCACACGGCGAACCGATCTGCTGACCAGCATCGGCCACGAGAAAGCGTTGAGCAAGGAACTGACGGCGACGCTGAAGACCGCGGCCGACCAGTTCAAACAAACGTGGAAGTAGTGGCAAGCTGCGACCCATGAACAGTCCCCGTGACCTTCGGCGCCGGATCAAGTCGGTGGGCGGCACTGCGCAGATCACCAGGGCCATGCAGATGGTGGCCGCCTCGAAGATGCGCAAGGCGCAACAGACGGCCATCGCGGCGCAGCCATTCGCGCGGCGGATCTACCGGATTCAGCGAAGTGCGACCGCCCGCGCGCAGGATTTCGACCATCCGCTGCTGCACGTTCGCGAAGTCCGCCGGCGTGCAGTCATCCTCATCGCCGCCGACAAAGGACTCTGCGGCGCGCTGAACACCAACGTCTTTCGGCTGGCATCGCAGTTCGATCCCGAGTCGACCATCTTCATCACCGCCGGCCGCAAGGCGGCGCAATTCGTGGCGCGCTCGGGGCGGCAACTGGCGGCGGAATTTGCCTACGGTGACTCGCCGACGTTTGCGGAGGCCAGAGCGATTCCGCGTTCGCGCGCGACCTCTTTGTCAAGAGAACGGTCGACCAGGTACAGGTCGTGACCACCCGGTTCGTCAACACGCTCACGCAGGAACCGGTCACCATCGAGTACTTGCCAGCGGGCGCCATCAAGGGGTTGAAAGTGCCTGGCGCGGAAGCGGAGGAGGCGTTGCCGGCAGACGCCGAGGAAGCGTTGTTCGAGCCCGGCGTCAACGAGGTGCTCACCTACCTGCTCGGCCACTATCTGAACATCTACATCTACCACATGCTGCTGAATGCCAAAGCCAGCGAGCAGAGCGCGCGCATGGTCTCGATGAAGAACGCGACGGACAGCGCGGAAGGGCTGATCAAGGACCTGGCACTCGAATACAACAAGTTGCGGCAAGGCAACATCACGAAGGAATTGCTGGAGATTGCCGGCGGCCAGGCTGGATGACCGCGCCACCTTCCGAATGCGAGCAGGAACCAATATGAATACCGGTAAAGTCGTTCAGGTGGTAGGCCCGGTGGTCGACGTGGAGTTCCCACAAGCCCTGCCACCGATTTTCAACGCGCTGAAGGTCGACTACACCGTCGAAGACCAGCCGGTCTCGTTGACGCTGGAGGTGCAGCAGCACCTCGGTGACAGCTGGGTGCGCACGATCTCCATGTCCGGCACCGAGGGGATAAGGCGCGGCTTCGCCGTCACGGACACCGGCGGTCCCATCTCGATGCCGGTCGGGGAGGGCGTCATGGGCCGCGTGTTCAACGTCACCGGTCACCCAATCGACGAACGAGGTCCGGTCAACGCGGACAAGTACTATCCCATTCATCGTCCACCGCCACCACTCGTCGACCAGTCGACGTCGCCCCAGCTGCTGACGACGGGCATCAAGGTCATCGATCTGATCTGTCCATTCCTGAAGGGTGGCAAGGTCGGCGCCTTCGGTGGTGCGGGCGTCGGCAAGACCGTCGTCATCATGGAGCTCATCAACAACATTGCGAAGCTCCACGGCGGCGTTTCGGTATTCGCCGGCGTCGGTGAACGGACGCGCGAGGGCAACGATCTCTATCACGAGATGTCGCAGGCGGGCGTCATCAACCAGAAGAACCTGGGGGACTCCAAGATCGCCCTGGTCTACGGTCAGATGAATGAACCGCCAGGCGCCCGTCTGCGCGTGGCACTCTCGGGCCTGGCGATCACGGAGTACTTTCGCGATGAAAAGGGCCAGGACGTGCTGCTCTTCATCGACAACATCTTCAGGTTCTCGCAAGCCGGCTCGGAAGTCTCCGCGTTGCTCGGGCGCACCGCGAGCGCCGTCGGATATCAGCCGACGCTGGCCGCCGAAATGGGCGTGCTGCAGGAACGGATTACGTCGACGAAGAAAGGGTCGATCACGTCGTTCCAGGCCGTCTACGTCCCCGCGGACGACCTGACCGATCCCGCGCCGGCCACGACCTTCGCGCACCTGGACGCCACGATCGTGCTGGAACGCTCGATCGCCGAACTGGGCATCTATCCCGCGGTCGATCCGCTGGCCTCGACGTCACGAGCGCTGGCGCCGGACATCGTTGGCAAGGAGCACTATGAAGTCGCCCGGGGAGTGCAGAAAGTTCTGCAACGATTCAAGGATCTGCAGGACATCATCGCCATCCTCGGGATGGACGAGCTGTCGCCCGAGGACAAGCTCACCGTGTACCGCGCGCGCCGGATCCAGCGCTTCCTGAGCCAGCCGTTCAGTTCCGCGCAGGTGTTCACCGGCCGCGAGGGCCGCCAGGTCGCGGTCGCCGACACGGTGCGCGGCTTCAAGGAAATCCTGGACGGCAAACACGACAAGGTTCCCGAAGGCAACTTCTATATGAAGGGTGGAATTGAAGAGATCACGCAGAGTTGATCAGCATTCACCGCCGTAGTTCGTGGTTCGTCGCGCGTGGCTCGAAAACCCATTTGCGACAACCAGGCTCTACGAGCCACGAGCGACGAACTACGGACCACGAATTGTTGCGCACGATGTGACGTATGCCTGAAACGTTGAGACTTGAAATCATCACGCCGCAGGCGATCGTGTTTTCAGAAGACGTGAATATGGTCACCCTGCCGGCCGTCGATGGGCAGATCGGCGTGTACCCGCAGCACGTCCGGCTGATCACCCAGATCGTACCGGGAGAAATCATCGTGAACCTGAACGGGCAGGATCGGTCGCTCGCCGTGGGCGAGGGGCTCGTGGAAATCAGCGCGCACGAGGTGGCAATCGTGACGGACATGGCCATTCCTGCCGAGCACATCGACGAGGCCAAAGTCGAAGAAGCGCGCGAGCGCGCGGCAGCCCGGCTCAGCGAAAAGATCTCCGACGAGGAAGTCGCCACAGTCAACGCGTCGCTTGCGCGATCGCTGGCGCAGCTGCAGGTGAAAAGGCGGCGCCGGATCTGAGCTCGAGGAGGCGTTAGGTCGAGATGCGTCCTCCCGACGATCCGCCGAGCCCTTGCGAGTCTGGTATTCGCGCGAGGGCGAGATCCTCCGGTATCGGATAGAGAGACTCGATCGTACTGTCTAGCCGCTTGATCTGCTGGTCGAGCACTTCGTGGCGGTACGGCGGCAGCGACGAGACGAGATTGTCGAGCAGCGCCCGCATGCGACGCGCAACCTGGACGTTGCCGGCACCGTACGCACGAATCTCGTGACAGCTGACGTGTACGAAGTCCTCCCAGTTCGGTGTTCGATAGATCACGCGCAGCACACCCGCCGCGTCGGCGATCGACTCGCTGCGGAGCTGACGGTTCCCCACAACCCGCAAGAGACGATGAATCTGATCGAGTGCGAGCACGGCTGTCGTCGGGTCGTTGATGGCCGGCGACAAGGCCTTCAGGGCGATGTCGACCAGGATGCGGAACGCGAACAGCGGGTCCTGCTCAATCGTTCGCTCGACGCCAAAGGCCACTGTCGCCCGCAAGTCGTCGTCTCCCATCGCCACGACGCCTCCGTACAGCACGAACAGCGGCTCTTCGCACGCGACGAAGTCGCCGACCTGGGGAACGAATTCGATCACGCCGTTCGCGCGGCGGGCCTCGCGCACCAGGGTTTCGAGATCGACAGCCAGTACGATTTCTGAAGTGCCGCCATGTCGAACGATCCGGCGTGGCGCATCTGGCAGGGGCCGCGCTGTGGCGACGACGTCGGGCGCCTCTCCCGCCTCGTTCGGATAGACCGACTCGATGACGACGAGCCCTCCGTTGCCGACGCGGGCCAGAATGCTCACGGGCCGCAGCAGGCGCGCGGCGTAATCGATCAGGAACAGGAACGTCGCCATGCACGCAAGGCCCAGCACGGCAGCAACGAACGAGACGATCTCGTGCACGTTCCTTTCCAGGCGATCCAGTGCCATCACCGCGAAAACGAGCGTGAAGACAAAGAGGCCGACACTGTATTTGACGACCTTGTCGCGCAAGAGCGTCGTCGCGATGATCCGTGGCGTCAACTGGCCGCCGGCGATTTGGATCGCCACCAACAGCGAACCGAACGTGAAGACCAGAAACGACAGCGTGAGCGTGATCACCGTCTGGTACAGCGATTGGGCTCCGGACATGCCCAAACCAGTAATTCGCCATGCGAGCCGGTTGTCGAGGACACGAAGCACCGGCGCAACGGCCAGCACCAACAAGATGGAGAGGAATGGCACTATCCAGAGGGCCGACCTCAGATAGCTCGTGGCACGGTAGACGTTGTTCCATACCAGCGTGCGTCTGACAGATCGTTCAGCGCGGCGCCAGAACCGGTCGGTGTTCTTGATGGCGGTTCGTGTGCGTCGCGGCGGGCGCGGCTCGACAGCGGGACTCTGCGTCATGGCCATAAGCTGAGAAGCACTTCCTTCGCCACATGAGAATGCACTTTTTTGCAGCCCCATTCTGTCAGATTATCCAGTGTCCCTAGGTGTTTTCACTGAGGTATACTCGCCTCTTGCTCTACGGATGAATCCCTAAGCTGTTGATTCCATGCGAGATACCTCAGCAGTTGCACTCATCGGTTGAGCCGGCAGAGACGTTTGCGCGTGACATCCAAGAAAGCTTTGGCGAAGCACCGGCTCAAACGCGGCGTTCCAGCCGTCGCAAATTCGCCACCGAAGCAACGGACACGAAAGGCGCATGGCGATGTGTGCACGAACTAACAGAAGCGCGGCGGATCCCGCCGCCGACGTGACCGGGCCTTCGGGACTCAAACCGAGACACGGCCCGGCTTGCGGTGACCATTCAACTGTCCATGGGTTGATCACGTACCTGGCCGCGCGATTTGTGGCCGTCGCCCCTGAGGCGATCGACGACACCGTCGTGGACAGCTTGCGCCAAATCGCGGAGTTGTTCCACCTCGATCGAGCCATCCTGTGGCGGAATCCCGCGGACGACTCGGGCGATGTCGCTTCATATTCCTGGGCCAGACACCATCAACGGCCGCTTCCCGCTCCGTTGGCGCTGGCGTCCCTGCCCTTTATTGTTTCAGGGCTGGCGGCGGGAGAGGCCACATGGTTCACCCGAATCGACGAGGTGACCGACCCGACCGATCGCGAAGTCCTGTTGCGATACGGGCTTCGCTCCGCTGCCGTGTTTCCCGTCGCCCCGATGGGCGACACCTCCCGAGTACAGGGTGCCCTCGCCTTGGGCTCGGTGTCGACACCGCACGATTGGACGCCGGCGCTCATCGAGCAATTGCAACTCGTCTCGACAGTGTTTGGCCAGGCGCTGGCGCGCAAGGCCAGCCTGGAGGCGCTGCAGCGCGCGCTCGAAGAGGTCGACCAGCTGCGCGAGCGCATCACCGAAGAAGCGGTGCAGCGTCACCCCCAAGTTACTCTCTTGCAGCCAGCAGTCGTGCGCGATCGACTGCAGGCGGAGAACCTGTACCTGCGCCGCGAAGCCCGGGAGCGCTTCGGTGACGAGGTCATCGTCGGACAGGGCGCCGCCATCCGGAGCGCCCTGGAACAGGCAGATCAAGTTGCGGCCACCGACGCAACCGTGCTGCTGCTCGGCGAGACTGGCACGGGCAAGGAACTCATCGCGACCCACATTCACAAGCTGAGCGCTCGGCGGAACCGGGTGATGGTGCGCGTCAACTGCTCGGCGATTCCCAATACCCTGATGGAGAGCGAGTTGTTCGGCCGTGAGAAGGGTGCCTTTACCGGCGCGCTCGCGAGACAGGTCGGGCGGTTCGAATTGGCCGATCACTCGACGATCTTCCTCGACGAGATCGGCGACCTCCAGCAGATGTCCAGATCAAGCTGTTGCGTGTCCTGGAGGAGCGCCAAATCGAGCGGCTCGGCAGCCCGAAAACCATTCCTCTGAACGTGCGGATTATCGCGGCCACGCACCGCGATCTCGAGAAACGCATCGCGGAAGACGCGTTCAGGGAAGACTTGTTCTATCGGCTCAACGTCTTCCCGATCCAGGTGCCGCCGCTGCGCGACCGCAAGGAAGATATTCCCCTTCTCGTATGGCGATTTGTCGACGAGTTCTCGAGGTCGTTCGGCAAGCGCATTGACGCGATCTCGAGGGAGAACATGGCCGAGCTGCAACAGTACGCCTGGCCTGGCAACATCCGAGAGGTGCGCAACGTCGTGGAGCGCGCAATGATCGTCGCAACAGGTACACCGCCTGACCATAGCGACGCCCAAGATTTCAGGGACTCCAGAAAAGTCTAGCGACCGGTTCGCCGACGTCGAGCGGGAGCATTTCCGCAGGGTTCTCGAGAGCTCCGGCTGGCGCATCCGTGGGTCGGGCGGGGCTGCTGACCGTCTCGGGCTCCGGCCCACTACGCTCGAAACCCGCATGGCCAAGCTCGGACTGAGCCGGCCGAAGCCGTCATAAGAGTCTTCGTCAGAAGGTCGTGAGCCCGACGTTGCGAAACGCCGCTAAGGTGCGCTCGACCGTGTCCGTGTCAGGCGGTTGGACGGTCTCGAGTTTGTATTCGAGGCCGAGCTGCTTCCATTTGTATTTGCCCATCTGGTGGAACGGCAGCACGTCGACGCGCTCGACATTGCCGAGCCCGGCCGCGAAGCTGGCGGTTTTCGCAATGTCCTCCGGATCGTCGGTCAACCCGGGCACCAGGACATAGCGAGCCCAGACCTTTCGCCGCCGAGCCGCCAGTCGGCGCGCGAAGTTCAGCGTCGGCTCGACGTCCATCCCGGTGAGATTGCGGTGACGTTCTGGATCCCACGTCTTCATGTCGAGCATCACGAGGTCGATCCGTTCGAGATCGTCGTCGGTGAGGCGATCGCCGTAGTAGCCGTTGGTGTCCAATGCCGTGTGTATGCCCATCGCCTTCGCGGCGGTGAAGAGCTTGAGCACGAAGCGATGCTGCATCAGGGGCTCACCTCCGCTGATGGTGAGGCCGCCGGACATGGCCTTCAGCCCGTGACGATATTTGCTCAGCTGCTCTGTGGCCCGGGCGATCGTCACCGGGATGCCATTGGTCATGGTCCACGTATCCGGGTTGTGACAGTACAGGCACCGCCACATGCAGCCCGCCGTCCAGGCGACGACCCGGACGCCGGGACCGTCCACAGTGGCGCCGGTCGTGAACGAATGAAGGAATCCCATGTCGCCGGTGGCGAGCGCGGTCCGGACGTCTGTCTCGGGGACGTCCTTTCCGAGGTTGACGCGAAGCTCGTAGGGGCTCTTCGCCTCGATCGGAGGCTGTTTGAGCGTCGTCTTTTCAGGCATCGGGCTTCCCGCCGTGGAACGTCCGGTTGATCACGTCCATCTGCTGCTCGCGCGTGAGACGCACGAAATTGACGGCATAACCCGAAACGCGAATCGTCAGACTCGGATACTTCTCCGGATGATCCATGGCATCGAGGAGCGTGTCGCGATTGAGCACGTTCACGTTCATGTGATAGCCGGTGCTGCCGAAGAACGCGTCGAGAATGGCGGTCAGGTTGGTGATCCGGTCGTCCGCCACCCGCCCGAGGCCGGTCGGCACCAGCGATGCCGTCAGCGAAATGCCATCCTGCGCGTCGCGGTACGGGATCTTGGCAACGGATGCCGCCGCGGCATGAATACCATGGCTGTCGCGGCCGTGCATCGGATTGGCGCCCGGCGCGAACGGCTCCCCACGCCGGCGACCGTCGGGCGTGTTGCCCGTCGCTTTCCCGTACACGACGTTCGAGGTGATCGTCAGGATCGACTGCGTGTGAATCGCTCCGCGGTATGTCGGGTGTCTTCTGAGTTTGTTCATGAACGTGCTGACGACCCAGACGGCGAGCTGATCGACACGGTTGTCGTTGTTGCCGAACGTCGGAAACTCGCCCTCGGTCTGATAGTCGGTCACCAGCCCGGTCTCGTCGCGGACGACGCGGACCTTCGCGTGCTTGATCGCAGAGAGGCTGTCGGCCACGACCGACATGCCGGCGATGCCGAAGGCCATGGTTCTGAGAGGCGCGTAGTCGTGAAGCGCCATTTCGACGCGCTCGTATGCGTACTTGTCGTGCATGTAATGGATGATGTTCATGGCGTTGACGTAAACGCCGGCGAGCCACTCCATCACGCGTTCGAACCTGCCGAGCACATCGTCGAACTCGAGATACTCACCCTTTACCGGCTCGAAGGCGGGCGCCACCTGTTCGCCACTGACCTCATCCCTGCCCCCATTGATGGCGTAGAGGAGACATTTGGCGATGTTGGCCCGCGCGCCGAAGAACTGCATCTGCTTGCCGAGCAGCATCGGCGATACGCAGCAGGCGATGGCACCGTCGTCGCCCCACGCACGCCGCATTGTCTCGTCGCTTTCGAACTGCAGGGCGCTGGTATCAATGGCAACTCTGGACGCGAAGCGCCGGAAGCCATCGGGAAGGCGCGGCGAATACCAGATCGTCAGGTTCGGCTCCGGAGCGGGACCAAGGTTATAGAGCGTCTGCAAGAAACGGAAGCTCGACTTCGTGACGAGCGTGCGGCCGTCGTCACCCATGCCGCCGATGGACTCGGTGACCCAGGTGGGATCGCCGGCGAACAGCTCGTCGTATTCCGGCGTGCGCAGGAAGCGCACGATGCGCAGCTTGATGACGAAGTCATCGATGATCTCCTGCGCCTGTTCCTCGGTGAGTGCGCCGGCGGCGAGATCGCGCTCGAAGTAGATGTCGAGGAACGTCGACGTCCGTCCCAGCGACATGGCGGCGCCGTTCTGTTCCTTCACTCCAGCCAGGTACCCGAAGTAGAGCCACTGAACAGCTTCCTTCGCCGTTCGAGCCGGACCCGAGATGTCGAACCCGTAGCTCGCCGCCATCTGCAGCAGTTCCTTGAGCGCACGGATCTGTTCTGCCAGCTCTTCCCGATCGCGAATCACGTCGTCGGTCGAGGGCACCGTGTCCAGATCGCGCTTCTCCTCCTGCTTGCGTTCGATCAGCCGGTTGACCCCGTACAGGGCGACCCGGCGATAGTCGCCGATGATTCGGCCGCGACCGTACGCGTCCGGCAATCCCGTCAGGACGTGTGAGCTGCGGCATCGACGCACATCCGCGGTATACGCATCGAACACGGCGTCGTTGTGGGTCTTCCGATACTTGGTGAATGCCTCCACGACCTGTGGATCGGGCTTGTACCCAAAAGCCTTGAGCGCGTTGACAACCAGCCGGAATCCGCCGTTGGGCATGATCGCGCGCTTCAGCGGCGCATCGGTTTGCAGGCCGACGATGATTTCGTTTTCACGGTCGATGTATCCGGGCGCGTGGGCGGTGATGGAACTCGGGATCGGGGAGACGTCGAGCACTCCCTTTTTCCGCTCCTCGACGAACAACTTCTCGAGGGTCTCCCAGATACTCTTCGTACGGGCAGTCGCAGGAGCCAGGAATGACCCGTCACCGTCGTAAGGCGTGTAGTTCTGCTGAATGAAGTCGCGGACGTTGATCTCTTTCTGCCAAAGGCCCGGTTGAAAGCCGCTCCAGGGCGAAATCGCGCCCTCGGTCTTTTTCTCCTGCGATGCGATCACAGCCATGGAATACTCCTTCAGTTCCTGCTTGCGACACCGGATGCTGAGACGAGCCCCAACAACATCGCTGTGTGCCGAGCGATCATCAGTTCCTCATTGGTCGGAATGACCCAGGCGGAGACGCGGCTTCCGGATCGAGAGATCCGCGGCGTCCTGCGTGCGTTCGCTTCTTGATCCAGATCGACGCCCAGCCATGCGCAGGCCTCGCAGATACGGGCGCGAACGGCGGCGGAGTTTTCGCCAATGCCGGCTGTAAAGACCAGTCCGTCGATGCCGCCAAGAACCGCGGCAAGCGCCCCGATCTCCTTGGTTGCACGGTAGACGAAGTAGTCAACCGCCAGTTGAGCCGCAGGCTCACGGCTGTCGATCAGGTCGCGCATGTCGTTGCTGATGCCGGATATGCCGAGGAGACCAGATTTCTTGTAAAGAATCGTCTCGACTTCTTTTGCGGAGAGGCCCAGCTCTTGAAATAGATAGAGGATCACGCCTGGGTCGACAGCCCCCGGCCGGGTTCCCATGCACAGGCCGTCGAGCGCCGTGAATCCCAGGCTGTGGTCGACGCTGCGGCCGTTCCTGAGCGCGCAGAGACTGGCGCCACTGCCGAGATGCGCGACGATGACGCGTCCGCCGGCAATCTCCGGTGCGACCTGCGGCAGAGCCGAGGCGATGTACTCGTAGGAGAGGCCGTGAAAGCCGTAGCGCTGTATTCCCGAGCGAACGAGATCGCGCGGCAGTGGAATCACTTCGGCGACGCCGGCCTGCCCCCGATGAAAGCTGGTGTCGAAACAGGCGACTTGTGGTACCCCGGGCAGCCGCGCGGCTACCGCTTCGATCGCGGCCAGATTGTAGGGTTGATGGAGCGGCGCGAGCGGCACCAGTTTTCGTAGATCGTCCAGGACCGACGGCGTGACGACCGTCGGGCCCGAAAACTTCGCGCCACCATGCACGACGCGGTGTCCGACGCCAAGCACCCGCGCATTGCCGTAGCGGGAACGCAACCAGCCGGCGAGGGTGTCGAGGGCCGTGCCCGCATCCGTAACACCTGCAGATGGCTGACGCTCCTCGAGGACCGCTCCACTGCCATCTTTAGCCGAGAAGCGTGGCGAGGTTCCGATGCCTTCGATCTGTCCGCGAGATTCCAGACGCCAGGTTTCGCCCTCGGGGCGCCCAAAGACACAGAACTTGAGGCTCGACGATCCGGCGTTCAGTACCGAGGGCGTAGTCGGACATGGATGGCTCCTGGTTTTCAGCTTTCAGCTCCCAGACTGTTGGCTGACGGCTGAGAGCTGTGGGCTGACAGCTGAGCGTCGCGCATGCGCGAGAAGCTTCGCGACCGCGCAGCTCGCGATCCTCGAGCGAACGCTGTCTGCGCGGCTGGTCAGGATGATCGGCACGCGGGCGCCCAGCACGAGACCAGCGCTGTCGGCTTTGGCGAGAAAGCTGAGCTGCTTGGCCAGCATGTTGCCCGCCTCGAGATCAGGAACGAGGAGAATGTCGGGATCGCCGGCGACCTTCGACGTAATGCCTTTCACTCGTGCAGCCTCCCGGCTGATGGCGTTGTCGAACGCGAGCGGGCCATCCAGTAAACCACCGGTAATCTGTCCGCGTTCGGCCATCTTGCAGAGCGCGGCCGCGTCAATGGTGGCTTGCATCTTGGAGTTGATCGTCTCGACCGCCGCAAGAATGGCAACCTTCGGTGTAGTGACGCCGAGGGACACGGCAAGATCGATGGCGTTCTGGCAGATGTCAGCCTTCTCCTCGAGCCCCGGCGCAATATTGATCGCTGCGTCAGTGACAATCAGCACCTTGTGATAGGTCGGAACGTCCATGATGAAGACGTGGCTGATGCGCCGCCCCGTGCGCAGGCCTGTCTCCCGGGCGACGACGGCACCTAACAGCTCGTCGGTGTGCAGGCTTCCCTTCATCAGCAGTTCCGCCTTGCCTTGACGAACGAGCTCTACCGCTTTGGCGGCCGCCCCGTGGCTGTGGGGCGCATCGACGATCTGGGTTTGCCCCAGCGTGATGCCGCTCTTCCTTGCGACTTCCTCAATCTTGGCGGCCGGGCCAACAAGAATGGGCGTGATCAATCCTTTGTCACCGGCCTCGAGTGCCCCTATGAGCGCCGACGACTCGCAAGGATGCACCACAGCAGTCGGAATTGGTTCCATGCTGCGGCAGCGTACGAGCAGCTGTTCGTATTTTCCGGTTCCAGTTTCCATATTCATGGCCTCAACTCACTGATGCGGGGACCGGCGGCCAGGGCCGCAGGTCCTGTTTCTTCCAAGAACGGTCATGGGAATGATGACGAGCGCGGCGCCATACAGCAGGGTTCGAAAGTCACCTGATTCCGCTCAACTCCGGAGGGTTGGCTTCCGTGATGACGGAGTACGGCCGTCACGGAAACCGCCAGGCAGCACAGAGCAAGGGGTGTTCCGCGACTGCTAGATTCGTCGTCAAGGGAGAAGTGATACAGGGGGAATGATTTGGCGGTTGCCGAGCGGCCGCCATCGGGTCGGCGTCCTGTTCTCACCTCCGCTGGGCCGGAGGGGCTCCCGGATGCCGGAGGTCCGAAGCGGTCAGACCTCGCGCGTCGAGCCACTGATCTCACCGCTTTCTGCCACAAGCTCACAGGAGGTGAGATCAAGAGGAAGAGAACCAGAAGTTCTCCTGATCTCCTGGACTCCTGTTCACGAGCCGCGCAGCGACCAACGAGCGCAGCTCTAACAGACGTTGGAAGTTGGCGCTCGCGTCCGGCTGGCTGAAGCGAATGCTCGAGCCACGCCGGACGGAGTCCCGCTGCCCGCGGGGAGGAGACCGCGGTCAGCGAAGCTGCAGTGATTAGAAGCGAACGCCGAAGGTGGTCTGCAGGAACTGGCCGTTGGCTTTTCGCGTATCCACATCGACACCCGCAATCGGCTGCGCCGGTGTTTGCAATTGCACTTCCGGTCCCCAGATGTAGTGATAGCGGATCTCGGCGTAGATCACGCCGAAGTTCACACCACCGCCGAAGTCCATCCCGAAGTCGGTGGAGCTGCGCTCGCCGATGATGTTCTCGGTCTCGACCCAGCCTCCGGGATAGCACACGTACCACCACGGGTCACAATACCCGGGCACCCAGCCGACGCCTGGCGTCGTCACCTTGATCGGCCGGTAGTAGATACCCATCCCCACGAGTCCATACGGCCGGACACCGCCTCCGGGTCTTTGGACTATCAAGTTCACCGTTCCGTATTGCATGTTCATGTCAGCAGATATGTCGGTCGGAACACCGCCGTCCACGATTGGCTGCGGGAACACATCAATGGTGAGGTCCTTGGAACCAAGACCATTAAAGCTGTAAAGACCCTCGATGCCGATTGCCGGGGACACGTTGAACTGCACGCCGAAGTTGAAGTTGTAACCGTCACCGAGGCGATCGCGCACCTCTGAATTGGGAGCGGTGAAACCGCCGCCGAACGAGAAATTGACCGGCTTCTCTTGCGCCTGTGCCACCCCTGACAGCGTCGCGAGAAGGCTTGCTGCGAGTACGAAGGTTGTTGTGTGCCGCATAGCTTTCCTTTCTCCGCCTGCCGTTGCAGCACTCGACGTGCCAAATGGGTATGCGCGACTATGCGCAACTCGATACGGCGTGTGCGGCCTTTTTCGCGGATCTCCGTACTCGTTCGTGCGTCGTGACCGTCCCAAGACCTCCGAACGGACTGGAGATCCTCCGGAATGTCGGAGCCTCTTGCGTCAAGGGTGACGATCTCCGCAGGTCGCGGAGCTGTTCGCTTTCAGTAACTTGACGTTCGGTGCCGCAGATCGATTCGACCGTGGCATCCGCCGTGCTCAAAGCGTGGCGATGCGGATTGCTGCCTTCTTCGGCCTCACACTTCTTCTCACTGCTCCAACCTACGCGCAGGACGTGGTGGCGCCGCCAACGGACGCACCCGCACCCCTCGCTCAGCAGGTCGCGCAGCCACCTGTGACAACCGTGACCTGCAACTCGAAGCTCGGTGAACGCACCCAATGCCAGGCCGACACGTCGAAGGGCGTCGTGCTGCTGCGCTCGATGGGCGACGCGCCGTGTCTGCTCGGAAGGACGTGGGGCTACGACCAGACCAGTGTCTGGGTGTCGGACGGCTGCAGCGCCGAGTTCGGCACCGGCACCGTCGCGGAACCGCAGACGACGAAGCCCAAGCCACTCTCGCACGTTCCGAACGTTGGCTTCCTGCTGTTCGACGGCGACAAGGGCCAGATCTATTTCCGGCTTTTCAGCTACGCGCGGTATCTGAACCAGCGGAATCTGGACGAGGACTACGTCGACGCCTTCGGCAACACGAAAACGGTTCAGCGGCGCCAGGACATCCAGCTGCAGAAGTTCTTCGCGCCGTTCTCGGGATGGTTCCTCACGCCGAAGATGCGCTACTACCTCTACGTCTGGTCGTCGAACGCATCGCAGGGGGATCCGGCGCAGGTCGTCGGCGCGGGCAACCTGACCTGGACCTTCAACCGGTTCGTGGCCGTGGGGGCCGGCATCACGTCGCTGCCCTCGGTGCGAAGCACCGAGGGTCAGTTTCCGTACTGGCTCGGCGTGGACAACCGCTTGATAGCCGACGAATTTTTCCGTGGGTCTGTACACCTCCGGCGTCTGGCTCAAAGGCGAGTTCCATACCAAGGTCAAGTACCAGGTGATGATCGGCAACAACCTGAGCACGCTCGGCGTGAGCGCGGCGCAACTCGACAACAGGCTCGACACGCAGTCCTACTCGGTCGCATGGATGCCGACGACCGGCGAGTTCGGTCTGTGGAACACGTTCGGCGACTACGACGATCACCAGAAGGTCGCGACGCGGATCGCCGTGCACTACACCCACAGCCTCGAGGACAAGCAAAGCCAGCCGGGAACCGAAGGCATCGAGAACAGCCAGATCCGGCTGACGGACGGGAGCGTCATCTTCACACCGGATCTGTTCGGACCCGGCATCACCGTCAACGAGGTGGACTACCGCATGTCGAGCGTTGATGCCGGAGTCAAGTACCAGGGCCTGTCGCTCGAGGGCGAGTACTACTGGCGCTGGTTGAGCAATTACGACGGCGTCAACACGAGCGGCATTCCCGACATCAACGACCACGGCTATCAGCTGCAGGCGTCGGCGATGGTCGTTCCCAAGATTCTTCAGCTCTACTTCGGCGCCTCGCAGGTGTTCGGCAGCTTCGGCGATCAGTGGGAAGTGCGAGGCGGCGAGAACTGGTACGTGATGAAGGAGCGCGGGATTCGCCTCAACGGCGAGTTGATGTACGTGAACCGATCACCCGTGGGATACACCGCCTATCCCTACCCGGTCGGCGCCAGGGGCACGGTGTTCCACATCAACCTCGAGATGAACTTCTAATCGACGAGGTGAGCATGACTCGCAGACCTTCGTCTCGTTGGGCGGCCGTTCTCAGCGCCTTTCTCGCGCTGACGCTGCTGGTGATCTTCGTCGCGCGCGCGCGTCCGCTCGACGCACAGGGTCAGGGTGCCGCCGACGAGTTCTACGACTCGCACTTCCACCTGACGAACTACATCCAGCAGGGGATCGAGCCGTCGGACTTCCTCAAGATCATGGGCACGCGCGTGGCTCGATCGACGCTGTTCGGTATTCCGTTGCAGCAGCAGTGGTCGTACGCGAACTCGGGTGACTTCGCACCGACCTACTACCTGCACACCGACGCGCCGCTCTACTACTACTCGTTCACCGACGCCTACATCGCCAGCGTCTACCGCGCGCTCCCCCGGGAGGCGCAGGCGCGGTTCGATCCGATGATCACCGGCTTCAACCCCGCGGACATGTACGGCGCCGACCACATCCGCCGCGTGCTCAAGACATTCCCCGGCGTCTTCACCGGCATCGGCGAGTTCAGCATCCACAAGGAGTTCGTGTCCTCGAAGATCGCCGGCGAGACGGCGAGCCTGACCAACCCGGCGCTGGACCGGATCCTGGCGTTCGCCGCCGAAACCGGCCTCGTCGTGATCCTGCACAACGACATCGACATGCCGTTCGGCAAGGTCGACGCTGAGCCCGTCTACCTGACGCAGACAAAGGCGCTGCTGGCGCGGCACCCCAAGACGACGATCATCTGGGCGCACACCGGGCTCGGGCGGGTTGTGCGGCCGGTCCAGGTCTCCGCCGAGGCTGCGGAGCGGCCCGCGACGCATCTCGAGACCCTCGCCGCCATGCTGGCGGATCCCGCGCTGAGCCACGTCGTCTTCGACATCTCGTGGGACGAAGTCGCCAAGTACGCGGTGGCCACGCCGGAAACCGCCTCGCGGGTCGCGGCCATGTTCAACAAGTATCCCGATCGGTTCCTGTTCGGCACCGATACCGTCGCCCCGGCCAGTGCGAAGCCGTACTACGCGGTGTTCGACCTGTGGGCGCCGGTCTGGAAACAGCTGACGCCGGACGCCAGCCAGAAGGTGCGCAGGGGGAACTACGAGCGGATCTTCGACGAGGGGCGGCGGAGAGTCCGCGCGTGGGAAAAGGCAAACGTGTCATGACGTGGAGGATAGAAATGGGTAGACGTCTTCGCAGTCGCTGTGTCCAGGCGTGCCTGCTCGGGTTGTGGGTACTCGCGGTGGCGATACCGGTGCAGGCGCAATCGCCGGCCGAGATCCAGCAGGCGGTCGATGCCGCATACGCAAAGTACAGAACGCTCAAGGAGGGCAAGAACGCCGACTACATTCCGGCCCTGGCCAAAGTCGATCCTGATCTGTTCGGAATCGCCCTGGTCACCACCGACGGCAAGGTCTACACCGCCGGTGACGTGAAGACCGCAGTCTCGATCCAGTCGATCTCGAAGGTCTTCACGATGGCTCAGGTGATCCAGGAGCAAGGAACGGAATCCGTCGAAAAGCGGATTGGCGTCGATGCCACGGGCGCACGGTTCAATTCGATCATCGCGGTTGAAGGCGTCAGGACGGTCGTCGGTACCGGGGCCCCCGAGATGAACCCGCTGGTGAATCCTGGAGCGATTTCGGCGACGAGCATGGTCACGGGGCCGTCGTCGGATGCGGTATGGCAGAAGATCATCGGCTTCCACAACGAAGCGGCTGGACGCCAGTTGAGCGTTCTGCAGGACGTCTACAAGTCCGAGTCCGACACCAATCAACGCAACCAGGCGATCGGCGCGCTGATGCTCGCCTACGGCTACATCAAGACCGACTGGCAGCAGGCGGTCGATCTCTACACGCGTCAGTGCTCGATCGGGGTCAACGCGCAGGATCTCGCGACGATGGCGGCAACGCTGGCTGCGGGTGGCAGGAATCCGGTGACCGGCAAGCAGATCGTCGATACGCCAAAGGTCCCCAGCGTTCTTGCCGTGATGTCCACTGCCGGTTTGTACGACGACTCGGGGAAATGGCTGTACCACACCGGACTTCCAGCCAAGAGCGGGGTCGGCGGCGGCATCATCGCCGTGTCGCCAGGCAAGTTCGGTATTGCCGTGGTCTCCCCGCCGCTCGATGACGCCGGCAACAGCGTGCGCGCGCAGCGGGCGATCGCCGATATCTCGAACGCGCTCGGTGGCAACCCCTATGCCCCCGCCAAACAGACTGTCCTCGTCAGCGCGGAGCCGGGCCGGCCGAAGACGAGTTTCGAGATCTACGGCTTCGCCATGCTCGACGTCGGCCAGAACTTCACGCAGATCGACCCCGACTGGTACGATACCTTGCGGCTGACCAGGCTGCCGAGTTTTGAAGACCAGTTCGGTGAGGACAACAGCACGTTCATGGGTGTGCGGCAGAGCCGCCTGGGCTTCAGGTCCTCGACGCAGACCCCTATCGGCGAACTCAAGACCATCTTCGAGTTCGAGCTGTTTGGCACCGGCGTGGACTCCGGACAGACAACGTTCCGCCTGCGCCATGCGTGGGGAGAGCTCGGCAAGCTGGGAGCCGGTCAGGACCTGGAGCCCTTTTACCGACCCTGATGTGTTCCCGAACTCGCTGGAATACTGGGGGCCCACGGGTCTTCCGTGGTTCCGCAACGTGCAGCTTCGCTACACGGCGATCAGCACCGACAAGAGTAATCTGATGCTCGCCCTCGCGCGCCCCGGCGCAAGCGGCGACCAGGGGACTTATGCCGACCGTATCGAGCTCGAGGGCATCCGTGCGCGGTTCCCCCTGCCCGACTTTGCAGCCGCGTACAAATACACCGGTGACTGGGGCCACGTTCGAACCGCAGGAATACTGCGACGTATCAACTGGGACGATACCCTCGACGACGCATTCGATCTTTCCGGAGACGCCACCGGGTGGGGATGGAACGTCAGCTCGGTCCTGAAGGCCAGCGAGAACGACGCCCTCCGGATGCAGTTCACGGTGGGCGAAGGCGTTCAGAACGAAATGAACGACTCACCCATCGACATCGGCATCGAGAACAACCTGTCGAACCCGGTGACGCCAATCGTCGGCAAGCCCATACCGATCGTCGCAATCAGCATCTTCCTGGATCACACCTGGAACGAGAAGTTCAGCAGCGCGGTCGGCTACTCATGGCAGGACAACGACAACACCGATGCGCAAGCCGCGGATGCGTTCAAGGCCGGCCACTACGCGCTTGGCAACCTTCTCTACTATCCCACGCTCGAACGTGATGTTCGGCGGCGAGTTCCAGTGGGGCCGCCGCGAGAACTTCGCCGACGGATTCAGCAGCGACGGCGTCAAGCTGCAGTTCTCGTTCAAGTACAACTTCTCCTGGAAGCTGGGAGGCTAGCCATGAATGGATACACGCGGGTTCTTTCCATCAGCGCGGGCGCGGTCGCGCTGGGAATGCTGACCATGACGAGCCCGGCGCTCAACGCACAGGCGGCCGGTGACGTGCAGCGGGCCGTCGACGCCGCCTACGCGAAGTTCAAAGACCTCCGGGAAGGCAAGAATGCCGACTACATTCCCGCGCTGGCGAAAGTCGATCCGAACCTGTTCGGCATCGCGGTCGTGACAGTCGACGGCAAGGTCTACACCGCTGGCGACGTCAAGACCGAGGTCTCGATCCAGTCGATCTCGAAAGTGTTCACGATGGCCGAGGTCATCCAGGAACAAGGGCTGGACTCCATCGAGAAGCGCATCGGCGTGGACGCCACCGGTGCCCGTTTCAACTCGATCATCGCCGTCGAAGGGGTCAGGACCGTGATCGGATCCGGCGCGCCGGAGATGAACGCGCTGGTGAATCCGGGCGCGATCTCGGCGACGAGCATGGTGTCCGGTAGCTCGTCCGACGACGTCTGGAAGAAGATCATCGGCTTCCACAACGACGCGGCGGGCCGGCAGCTGAGCGTCCTGCAGGATGTCTACAAATCGGAGTCGGACACCAATCAGCGGAATCAGGCGATCGGCGCCCTCATGCTGGCCTATGGCTACATCAAGAACAACTGGCAGCAGGCGGTCGACCTCTACACGCGTCAGTGTTCCATCGGCGTCAACGCGCAGGACCTGGCGATGATGGCGGCAACGCTGGCCTTCGCCGGTAAGAACCCGGTGACCAATAAGCAGGTCATGGATCCGGCGAAGGTACCAGGCGTGCTCGCGGTGATGGCCACCGCCGGCTTGTATGACGACTCCGGGAAGTGGTTGTACCACACGGGGCTGCCCGCCAAGAGCGGCGTTGGGGGCGGCATCATCGCCGTATCTCCGGGCAAGTTCGGCATCGCCGTCGTCTCGCCGCCTCTCGACGACGCAGGTAACAGCGTGCGCGCGCAGCGGGCGATCGCCGACGTCTCGAATGCACTCGGCGGTAACCCGTACGCCGCAAGAGCCAAGAACTAACACGATCAAGTTTGGTAAAACAGATCGGCGTTCACGACGGTGCGACGGACGTGACTGACATGGTGCTGGTCGCGTTCGGCATCGTCGTGGCAGCGCTCGTCGGCACCCCGGCCATCATGCTTGGCCCTCTGGGGCGCCGTGAACATCGCCCTGCCGTGGACGATACAGCCATATGAATGGCGCCAGGTGCCGCCGCAGTCTGCGAGACATGGCGCTCGTTGCCCTCGGCCTCGCTCTGTACCCGGGTGCAACACTTTACGCTCAACCCAAAACAGATGTAGTGACCTTCGCGAACGGCGACCGTATCACTGGCGAAGTCAAAGTTCTCGACCGCGGCCGACTCGAATTCAGCACAGACGATGCCGGTACGCTCTATTTGGAGTGGGACAAGCTCGTCAGTGTGGTGGCGGCGCGCATCGTCGAAGTGGTGACGAGCGACGGCCGGCGGTTCGTTGGGTCGCTCGGTACCGCCGGCGTTCGGTCGATCGCGGTCGTCGCCCCTGGTGGAACGGTCACGCTGCTGATGGGCGAGGTCACGATCATCAGGCCGATCGGCGGCAGCTTCTGGAAGAAACTCGATGGCGCGGTCGACGCCGGCTTCGACTACACGCGATCGAGCGGCGTCGCGCAGTTGAACTTCAACTCCGATACCGTGTTTCAGACGCTGGCGTCCAAGGCACGACTCACCGCCTCGCTGACCGTGACAGAAAAGGATGACGACTCGGGACGCGATGATCGAGGATCGCTCGAAGCGTCTTACCTCCGGTTTCCGTGGCGCGAGTGGTTCATCACGGCGGCCGCGCGCTTCGAGAGCAACGAGAGCCTGGGCCTGACCTTACGTTCGCAGATTGCCGTGGCCACCGGTCCGCGCCTCGTCAACAGCAATCGTGGTCAGTTATCGCTCGGCGGCGGCCTGGTCGTGAATGACGAGCAAGGCGTCGACGTCGAGGCGACGCAAAACCTCGAAGCGCTCGTCACCTTCCGCACCTCGTTCTACACCTACGACCGGCCGAAAACGAATCTCGACATCAACCTGCAGGACTACCCGAGCCTGAGCGACCCGGGGCGGCAGCGCGTACAGCTCGACGCCGGCGTCAGAGCGTGAGTTCTGGAAGGACTTCTTCCTCGCGCTGAACCTGTACAACACCTACGATAACCGCCCCCCGAATCCCTCCGCCGACACGAACGACGTGGGGGTCGTGATGTCGGTCGGCTGGAGCTACTGAGCGGACCGATCTGGCCGCTAACGGTCTGTTCCTCCAGCCGGCTGCGCGGCCCTTCATCCTGCTCCTGTTCGCCAG
>CAWARA010000013.1:0-425967 GCA_963784195.1 uncultured Acidobacteriota bacterium
ACGTTTGTCCGCTCGCGTCGCATGCGGCAGACACGGCGCGGTACTGGAGATAACGGCCGTTCCATATGAAGACTGCAGCGGGTTGAAAACGCCGCAGGAGCGCCGATGTCGTTCGAAACCACACCTCCGCCAGACGCGGCGCCCGCTCGGGCGTGCGAACAACGTTGATAGTGTAGGGATAGCTCTTGAAGTTCTTGGGCCGCTCGAACACCGCACGCTCGAGAACGCACATCGCTTCGATGCCGTCCCGGCAAGTCAGATCGGGATCGTCGACAAGTCTCTCGATAGCCGCAGCTGGGATCGATCCATTCGTAATTCCAGTGGTCCAGGCCGTCTAGGGTGACCCAGATGGGGTGGAAACCGGAGCCCGCCAGACGGTCAGCCAGGGGACGGTAGAACCGCAGGAAGTACTTCTCGCAGATGAACAACGCTGTCTTGCTGTCAGGCATGTGGGCCCCCGACGCAGACTGGCGACATCCGGCGGGTCCGGCGGCTCCGTGGGGTATCGGGCACGGGGCGGATCAAAGGGACCTCGGCGGGAGGTTGGAAATGATGCACACGATTTGTGCTGGATCGTTACGCCGGTAGTTGACATCGGCGAGATAGACCGTCGGGCAGTGCTTGCGAAAGATGGCGAGCCATGCCGCCGGGGGGAGGATGGAAAGATGGGTGTGGCCGTCGTCGTAGCAGGCGATCACGTGATGTTGATACGGAGCCGCGGCTGAGAGTTTTGCAACGACGACGTCAACATCGCGCGGCGCAAAATGTTCGAGCACGTCCGCTGAGCACACGAGATCGCCGGAGGGAATGGCAGCTGTGACAGCATCGAGCCGCTGGATCTGGACGTTGGCAGGAAGGTTCGACAGCTCTGGCGACTGCGCCCAATCGATGCCGATAACCTGTTCTGCGTAGGGTGCCGCTGCCCGCAGAAAACGGCCGTTGCCACAGCCGACTTCCACAACGGTACAGGATGTATGCCTTTCAGGATGTCCAACTGGTCGAGGAGCCAGTTATTCTGCCGATACTGCACATCTTCATGCTGATGGTCGTAGAACGACGACGTCAGCGCGTGATCAGGACGATGCGGCTGGCCCGGAATCAACACCAGATCGAATCCAGATATCCGCGAATGAGAGAGCAGGAGGGCTTGCCGCGCAAGTTTCATGTGATCCAGACTGGCGCCGCCCCGGCTGGCTCGTAAGCTCCGCCATCGACGTCGTATCGATTCCGGAATGGCCCGTTTCATGTTGTTCAAGGCGCGATTCACGAAAGGCCCTTCAAATCATGACGACGGGGAGTCGTTGCGGCGTTCCTGACCGGCGGGCTGGGCAGTCGCCGTGATGGAGACACAGGTGAGTGCTGGCGTATAGGAAACCGCAGCACTGACTGGGCCGTCCACGTCGACGATGCGTATTCTGTCTCCCCAGTATAGATGACGATTGTTCGAGCGGTTCAACAGGGCGATGCTCACAGCGTAACGCCCACGCTTCAGCCTGAGAGGACCAACAGCCAATGTGATGACGTTGAGGCCCTCCTTCAAGGACAGGGACCAGCCTTGCGTCCTCGTATACGAGTCGAATGCGGGCAGTCCGTTCTCGTCCCACAGAACCACTCGTACGTCCGCAACAGGGACCACTCGCGTGAGCTGCACGGACACGGAAAAATTGAGCAGGCCGTCGAGGCCGACGGCTTGATCGCACGAGCCAACGGATGCGATCGCTTCCTCTGCCATTTGCTCATGCGACGACCAGTGGCCAGGTTGAGGCGAGAGTTCCTGGTACAGCCGAATCCCCTGTTCCACGTCGCCGAGATAGCGCTGAGAGCCGCTGTCCAACAAGAGCACACGTGAACAGACCCGCGCGATCTGGTCCGTGTCATGGCTGACCAGCACGAAGGCCGCCTGTTCGCGGATGGTGGCCAGCCGGTCGTAGCATTTGGCGCGGAACGCGGCATCGCCGACGGCCAGCACCTCGTCGAGCAACAGCACGTCTGGTTGAAGCGCGGTGGCGACGGCGAATCCGAGCCGCACCTGCATCCCGGAGCTGTAGCTCTGCACCGGCGCATCGATGAACTCGCCGATCTCTGCGAAGTCGACGATCTCGTCGAGCTTCGCGTTCGATTTCTTTCGTCGTCAGGCCCAGCACCGAGCCGTTGACGTAGATGTTCTCGCGTCCGGTCAGAATCGGGTTGAAGCCGGCTCCGAGCGAGATCAGCGCGCCGACGCGGCCGCGAATTTCGATGCGGCCCTTGTCAGGCTTGATGAGCCCGTTCAGCATCTTCAGCAGCGTGGTCTTGCCGGCGCCGTTGCGGCCGATGAGGCCGAGGCATTCGCCGCGCCTGAGCTCGAGGGAGACGCCGTCGATCGCCCAGAACTCCTGCGTCGCGCAGCGCGTTCGCTGCCGAATTGCGGCCGAAGAGATCGGCCGCGGTGTCTGCGAGGCCGTACCAGAGCGAGCTGCTTCAGATCGCGGCAGAACTTCTTCGAGACGCTCTCGACGCGCACCAGCACGTCGTCGGGCATGGCACACCCGTCAGTTTCCCAGCCGCGCGATGAGATGGGGCAGCGCCAGGCGGTAGAGCGATCCAGCCGAACACCAGGAGTGTAACGTCACCATGCTGACGACCACGAAGCCGGCAAGATCGGCTGCGGGTGACCGGTCGTCAGCCAGTCGCGCGTCGTCGTGACGAGTGGCGTCAGCGGGTTGAGGGCGCTGACCGACGCGGCGAGGCCGAGCGGCCGGCACTGGATAGAGCACCGGCGTCAGCAGCATCAGGAACGTGCTGGCAATCGGCAGGCTGTGCTGCACGTCGCCATAGAGCAGGCCGAGCGGGGTCAGGAGCAGGCCGATCATGAACCCGGTCAGCGCGACGCTCAGCATGCCGACGAAGAACAGCGGTGCGGTCGCCGCCGGCCGCAGATCGGAAAGCGGCGAACACCGCCGGCAGCAGCAGCAGCCGGACGACGAAAGCTGAAGCCGACCTGCAGCAGCCCGGAGAGCAGGATGGCCTCGCGCGGGAAATTGATGCGGGTCAGCATCGAGCGAGCGGCGTTGACCGTCCTGAGCGGGCTGTTGAGCGCGTCTACGAATGTCTGCCAGATGATCGTGCCGACCGTCGCATAGGCGGCGTACGGGATCGGCATGTCGCCCATCCGTATCACGCCCGCTGAATTCAGGTAGATGAACGGCAGGCTGGCCATGAGCGGCGGGACGAAGACCCAGACGTACCCGAGCATGCTGTTGCGGTATTGCGCGTGAGAGGTCGCGGATGAACAGCCGCCAGGCAAGCTCGCGGGAGGCCAACAGGTCGGCTACCATCTCGCGCACGAACTTGGCCGGGCTGCCTAGCGGCGACTCAGGCGTATAGATCGTGACCGGAAGGTCGGTCATCCCTTTGCTGGCAGACGGGGAGTGGGGCCAATGATCCGGGTCGAATTCAGCATCGGCACGATACCACAGACTACCTCTACGGCCGGCGCCGGTTGGGCGCTGAAACGTGACTCCAACCATGACGCCCTCCATTCCGACGGTTTCCATCATAGTGCCGACGCACAACCGAGTCCGACTGCTACCCCTCACCCTCAGAGCGTCCTCCAGCAGCAGGAGGTTGAGCTCGAGGTGATCGTGGTCGACGATGGATCCACTGACGAACTCCGCGGCACAGTTCACGAACTGAAGATCCTCGGGTCCGCCTGCTTCGTCAGGAACCGCCGAAGGGCGTCAGCGTGGCGCGGAATCGGGGCGTCGCCGAGGCGGGTGGGCGCTGGATCGCGTTCGTGGACGACGACGATCTGTGGGCACCGAACAAGCTGCGTGACCCAGGTGCGCGCCGCCGAGGACCAGGGGCGCGGCTGGGCCTATGCAGGCTCGGTGAACGTGTCGGAAGACCTCCGTCTGCTGGGAGGTGCACCGCCGGCTGATCCCGAGGAGGTCGTCAGGGCGCTGCCGCGAACTAACCTTATCCCGGGAGGCTGCTCAGGGGTCGTAGTGCGTAGGGACCTGCTGCCTTCGAACCCGTTCGATCCGTCATATCGCCACTTAGAGGATTGGGATCTGTGGATCCGGCTCTCACGCCTTGATCGACCGGTGGGAGTATCCGCTCCGCTGGTCGGCTACAGGATCCACGGCAGCAACAAGTCGCTGGACACGGTCGGCCTGATCGCCGAGCTCGACATCATCGAGGCGCGCTACGGGGGGCCGATCGATCGAGCCAGGTTCTACCGGCATCTCGCACGTGTGTCTCTGCGGGCCAGTCGCCACCGCGACGGCCTGCGTTATTACTGTCAGGCTGCAGCCAGGGATCGTCAGTATCGCAACGGAGACTTCGTGCCCGATCTGATCGAGATGGCCCAGGGTCATGGGTCGCAGCGTTCGACATCGTCTGACTCGGGCCATCACCGGCAGTGCAGCGCCTGAACGAGCTATGCGTTCCTCGCGCCGGTATGCCGCTCAAGATCCTTGGCTCGAGCAGGCGCGTCCATGGCTGAACGAGTTGGCCATTCAGTCAGGGCGCCGTGCTCCGGCCTGAGAGAAAAGGAAGTCGCGCAGCTTCTGACCGACGACCTGCAGGGAGAAATCCTGCTCCATCCGCTGTCTGGCGATGGTTCCCAGCCGGTCCGCCAGCGCCTGGTCGTCGAGCAACCGACGAAGGGCAGCCGCAAGGGCCTGAGGGTTCTCGCGGGGCACGATGATGCCGCCATCGGCCTCGCCTCGAGGCAAGACATCCGCCACGCCTGGCGCATCGGAAGCGACGACCGGCAGTCCGCACGCCATGGCCTCCAACACCGCCACTGCAAAGCCCTCGCGGCGGGATGGGATCGTGTAGAGGTCGGCGGCGGACAGATACGACCAGAGCTCATGGCGATTGAAGACGTATCGATCAACCCATCGGGCCTTTTGGCTGGATGCGAGTCGCCGGCGGAGCGCGTCCGCGTCGCGGCCGCTTCCCACGAGCAGCAGGAAAATGTCGTCGTCGGGGCGCGCTGAACAGATGCCGTCCCACGCATCGAGCAGGACATCGAGTCCTTTCGTTTCTATCTGAATGCGTCCGTGCCAGGCGACGACTCGCGTATTCCTGCCGATTCCCAGCGCGGCCCGCGTCGCCTGCCGGTCGTACTCTCGCTTGCCACCCGCTCCACGGGATTTGGGATAGAGCCGATTTTTTCGGCCGGGACTGCATCGGTCCGCTGTACGCGGGCAACCTCGTCGCGCGACGGGATGATAAGTCCGGCGCATCCGCCAATGCTGAGCCGCCGAAGAGGTTGCTCCACCCGGGTTCGCGTTTCGTTCCCTCCTTGATACGTGGCGAACACGGGCAGGCCGAGCAGTCGTCCGAGCAGGACGCAGGTGTCGAAGCGGGCGTGCTCGTCCTCCTGACACAGGATCGCGTCGCACTGCTCCTTGCGAAGTACCGTCGTGAGCGCCCGCAGTGGAGTGGCCGCATACGATGCGGCGGCGACGAGTGACGTTGAATCCGGGAAGAATCGGCGCTGACCGTTTCGGATTTTTCTGTGGAGTCGGGGTGAGGGCAGAACCCAGACCGCGGCCTTGCTTTCAACGTGCGTGAAGTGTTGCGGTTCGTTCACTCTCGCTGACATGAACAACAATACCGTTCGGACACCGACCAGGCGTAAGGCCTCGATGTAGTTGAACAGCCAGCCTCCGGTGAATTCCTCTCGAAACGTCTCCAGAGACACCCCGATCTTGTCGAAGAAGTCTTCGAATCGGTCGCCTCCTGAAAGGAGAGCGATGCTGGAGGTCGCGCGCAGCGTCATTTGGCCTCCGCTCATAGCAGCGGGTCTTGCCCGTGGGCTGGCGATCGCACAGCTGCCATTCCACTCCAGCGTATCCGTCCAACTGAAATGTTCTGTACACGGAAGGCCAATCCACTATGACGTCAATGTGTTCCGTGATGATGTACGGTCCGAATGCCACCGTGGGTCATGCTATATCGTGCCTGATGGTCAATCTTGCCATCCAGGTTGATCACATTCTGGTTGAAGAAGCCAACGGTTCCACTCTGTCCGGCGCCCACCAGACGTTTGTCACCAATCTGATCTCTCACAAACCCCGCATTGATGGGCAAGTCGAGGGTCATGTGGCCGCTGTGCATCTGCAAACAGGCCAGCACGACAAAGAAGGTGGGCGACAACGCGAGCATGACTGCCGGTAGTGGCTTGAGTTGCGTTCCGGCCAGCGTCGCCAGAAGGGCTATCGCTGGAATAGCCACTACCAATAGCGGAGCCGTGAATCTACCGTAGAAGTGCCAGGTCCAGAAACCGAGCAGATACACCGGAATCAGCGCGGCGATGCAGACTGCCCACGCGGCCAGCTGGCGGACAGCCCATCGATCGGTGAGAACAGCGCCCGCTCGGAGAGAGCGGAGAGCTGGGCGGAGTATCGACGCCAGGAACACCGCGAGAACTATCGCCGCCCACGCGAATCGCATTTCCCAGTCCCAGGACGAGATCCATGGAGTCACGTTCCAGAGCAGTGCGGTGGCCATCCGCTTTAGTCTCAGCAGCGCGTCACCCGAGGTTATGAAACCCGACTCCGCACCCGCCGAGGACGGCAGCCACGTCCCGGTCTGGGTGTAGATCCAGATGAACCAGGGGGACGTTATCAGTAGGGCGATCAGTCCCGCACCGAATGCTCCGCCCAGCCGCAGACGCCTGTCCTTCAGCAACCACAGCAGGTAGAAACCAAAAATCACACCGAAGTCGATGCGCGCCAGTCCAGCGAGTCCTGCGAGGAGGCCAAGCATCACCGGGTCGAGCCGTCGATCCTTACGGAGAGTCATCAGCACGGTACCTGCAATGAGTACCGAGGTAGAGTCCGGTTTCGAGGCCGTACATGAATGCTCGAAAGACCCACATACTCGAGAGCGTCGTGACAGACGCCCAGAGCATAGGCGACGTCCTTGACCTCGCCGTCCAACACAAGTGCGCGCGCAATGTGCCCGATCTGATGCGCGAATACCACTAACAGCAAGACATTGACGACGATGATGGCGCGTATGAGAAACCACCTGTCGCCACCCATGGACTGCACGACGTAAGCGATGGCTCCGTCAATAAGTGTTGCAAGTGGTTGAATACCAGTGGTGGTCTTGTCGCGGTTGTAGACGAGCCGCCCTTTCTCAGCCAGATTCCAGGCAACTGTCAGCATGTAATACGCGTCTTCACCCACAGGCCGATCCGAAAGATACGGCATGCCATAGCCGTATCCCGTCGATGACGGGAACCCTTCGTGCGAGAACGTCGCCAATGCGACGCCGTACATGACGATGATGACGGCGAGCAGAGCGGGCCACCGCTTGGTCAGGAAAGCCATCGCGTCAGTGTTAGACAGAAACGTCGATTCTGATGAGCTCAGGAGTGCGGATTCGAGCGGGCAGCGGGCCGGACGCCCAGAGTCCCAAGCGCGTGCGCGATCCGGCTGCGCAGCGCCAGGCGGACCCGCGCGCGATAGACGATCCGGCGTATCGTTCTCGCCGTGAGCCACCGCCAGTCCCGCGCCGTGTGGGTGACCGAGTCAATCATGGAGAACCGGCTGCGGGAGGGCTCGTAACCGAGGTTCGCGAGTTGCTCGCCGGCGAGCCAGTCGAAGCGCTGCACGCTGATCAGCGCTCCACGAGCGCCAGCGTTCCTTGGGTGCGAACGTCGCGTCCTTCGACACCTTGTCCCAGTGCACTTTGCCGTCCTGACGCCCGAACGCAGACGATCCTCGAACTGGCAGGTTACGCGCGGCCTGGAAGTCGTAGCGCAGCGGCATCGAGGCTCAGGAACTGGAATATCGCCCGCAGCTGACCTTCTGGATCATCGACGAGATCCTCGTACCGGACGATCCGCCAACGGTCCGCACGAGCCGATTCGGCTTGCTGAAAACGATGAATCGCGTGGGCTGCCTCCGACCACGCGCGAGCCGCCCGGTCGAAATCCCAGCGGAACGTCTCCATGGCGGACTGCACGACGGACCGGCCATCGCGCACCAGGATCAGCAATCGCGCCGAGGGAAAGAACGCAAAGAAGCGCTCGAGGTGAGCGACGCTCGGCGATTTCGACACCAGCCGCCGCTGACGGTCGGTCCACAGGAACGAGACCAGACCCTCTCCAATACCCCTTGCCAACTCGTCGGGGAGGTCGGCCGCAAACGTTCCCCATCTCGGATCCCACGAACCGCGCACCGTATCGATGAACTGCACCAGGTGGTCGGACGCGTCGAGAAAAAGATCTTCGTTGATGGGTTCACGTGCGCGCGCACAGTCGGGGTGAAGCAGCAGGAGATCCCAGAGAAAGTTCGTCCCGCTGCGCGGCAGGATGCCGTGGATGAAAACCGGGTCGGCGGGATGCCTTTCGATCATAGGGCTATCTTCAAGATCGCTGCCTGTCACGCGAGGAGCGGCCGGCGTGGGACCGGGTTCGAGACCGCGGTGCTTTCAAGCTCCCGCAGCCATTCCGCGGCCGTGGCGATCCAGGGATCATTTGCGCGGGTCCCCTGTGCCTGCGGCCGGGGGAACCGACGGCCGACGCGCCGGCGGAGAATATCGCCCAAATCAGAGGCAACTGGCAGTGCCTGGCCGCGAACCGCGGCTCGCGCGAACTGTCCGACGGCTGCGAGACGCTGGCCTCGTCGCAAGTAAGACTCGGCGAGCCATCGATGCAATCTACCCCAATCAGCCGTCGTGTGATGCAGTGCCTCAATCAGCTTCGTCCCGCGCACGATTTCTGCGACGTCGAGCGACGCGTTTGGTTCGTGGACGCGATACGCGAGTAACGGACTGCAGACCCACGCGGGGGGGCCGTGCTTGCCAGTCGGATCCACATTTCCCAGTCTTCTGTATTGCGCAGGCGCCCGTCGAACGGACCGACCGCCAGCCAGGTCGTCCCGGCGAACGACGACATTGGAGCCGCCGCCGGGAATCGCGTTGTAGTCGCGGGAGCGCCCTCACGACTTCGTCGGGTGCCAGTGGCGGGCGGCCATACACGATACAGCAATGGCTCGGTGATGTTGACCGAGCCCGTGTAAGTCCACTGCCGTCCGACTGTCCTCAGCCGCATGGATTTGCCGGGCGAGCTTGGTCGGCGCCCACAGATCGTCATCGTCGAGAAACGCCAGCCATTCGCCGCGCGCCTCGGCCGCTCCGCTGTTACGCGCCGCGCTCACCCCGTGCGGCGCATCGTTGCGAATGACCCGCACGCGGGCATCACCGATCGTGGCCAGCATCGTCGATGTGTCGTCGGTCGAGGCTTCATCGACGACGATGACTTCGAGCTCGACGTCCTGCTGGTGAAACACGCTGCGCAGCGCCATCGCGAGGAGCGTGCTGCGATTGCGCGTTGGGATCACCACGGATACGTCGATGTGGGTCATCGACTGCCTCGGCGAGGTCTGTGCCACATCACTGTCAGCGAGCGCGGCGCGAGAATCGTCGATGGCACCGTGCTGAAGGTCCTGCAGCCAGCCCGTCGCCGTCGCGATCCAGGCATCACCTGTCGGCAGGCTGGCATCCCCGACGCTCGGAGGACCGAAAACTCTTCGTCGAAGGATAGCACTCAGATCGGACAGCAACGCCGCGGCCCTGACCGCGCACGGCGGCCTGCGCGAACTGACCGAGCGCTGCCCGGCGACGGCCGGCGCGCAGACACGAATGCGCCATCCACCGGTGCAGTCTGCCCCAGTCCGCCTTCGTGTGATGCAATGTCTCGATCAGGCGCGTACCCCGGACTATCGCGGAGAGATCGAGCGTCGAGTTCGAACCGTGGAGACGACGGGCGACGAGTGGACTGCAGACGCATGCCGGTGGTCCGTGCTTCGCCAGCCGGATGTACATCTCCCAATCCTCGATGTAGTCAAAACGCGGGTCGAATGGGCCCGTCTGGTGCCACGTCGCCCGGCGTATCACGACATTGGAGCCTCCCCCAGGAATCGCGTCGTACCGAGGGAGCGCTCTGACGATCTCATTTGGAGGCAGCGGTCGTTGCGCACGCAGAATCCGGCCATGAGCCTCGATGACGACCGCTCCGCCATACGCCCAGTCACAACCCATGTCGTTGGCTGCCTGTAGCTGACGCACGAGCTTGTCCGGAGCCCACAGGTCGTCGTCATCGAGAAACGCCAGCCAATCGCCGCGCGCCAGGAACGCTCCGCGATTGCGCGCGGCGGCCACGCCGACGGGTGCGTCGTGGCGCACGACGCGAATGCGGTCATCCGCGAGGGCGGCGATCACCGCTGGTGTGTCGTCGGTCGATGCCTCGTCGACAACAATCACCTCGAGCTCGACGCGTTGCTGGCGCAGCACGCTGCGCAACGCCAGCGCCAACAAGGCGCTGCGGTTTCGCGTCGGCACGATGACGGAGACGTCCATATCAAATCGTCAGGCAGGACGCTGATTCGTTAGTGAATATCGCCTTCGAACTCCCGCAGCCATGCCACCGCCGCCGCCGTCCAGGCATCTGTTGAGGTCGACTGATTCCCGGCCCCCTGAGCGCCGCGCTGGAAACGGCGCCGAAGAATGATGCGTCAGGTCAGACGCCACACCTGGTAGTTGACCACGGATGGCAGCCCGTGCCCAGTGACCAAGCGCCGCGCCACGCCGGCCTGCTCGCAAGTGCCGCTCCGCGAGCCAGCGATGGATCCTGCCCCAATCGCCGTGCGTGTGATGCAAAGTCTCGATCAGCTTGGTCGCCCGGACGATCTCTGTGGTGTCAGAAACATGTTCGTCGAATGCACGCGCTTGGCAATCAGCGGACTGCACACCCACGCAGGAGGTCCGTGCTTGGCCAACCGGAGGGACATCTCCCAGTCCTCGCCACCCTGGAATCGGGTGTCGAACGGACCGACCTGCAGCCACATCCTACGCCGGCCGACGACGTTGGACCCTCCACCGGGAATCGGCGTTGTATCGAGGAAGCGCGGCCACCGATCTCCTCCGGAGGAAGCGGGGGTCGACTGTAGACGATCCGACTACCATCGATGTTTACCGAGCCGGTATAGACCCAGTCGCGACCTGCTCGCCGCGCCGCATCCAGCTGACGTACGAGCTTGTCGGGCGCCCAGAGATCGTCATCGTCGATGAACGCGAGCCACTCGCCGCGCGCTTCCGCCGCTCCGTTGTTGCGGGCCGCCGATAACCCGCGAGGCGCGTCGTGACGAATCACCCGAACACGCTGATCGCCCAGTGCCGAGAGGACAGCCGGTGTCTCGTCCGTCGACGCTTCGTCGACGACAATCACCTCGAGCTCCACGTCCTGCTGGCGCAGCACGCTCCGCAAGGTCATCGCCAGCAGGCGCTGCGGTTGCGCGTCGGCACGACAACAGACACGTCCATGTCTTACTCAGAGTCGGCTCTGAGCCTTCAGCGCGCCAACGATTCGGTCCGCAACGGCGGACCAATTGTGGCGGAGCAAGAAGAGACTTTGCCGCACTCGCGAGTTCTGCCGGCTCCATTTGGAGAGCATGCCGCATCGCGTCGGCAAACGATTCGAACGAGCGGTTCTCGAAAGGCGCGCCGAATCCGGCCATGGTCTCGATAGTCGCCGGAATTGCGGAGTACACCGGACAAGCCCCGGCAAGGACCGCCTCGACAGGCGGCATACCGAAGCCTTCGTTACTCGGAGAAGTAGACAAGCGCTTTACTCTCGGTGAGCAGGGAACGATAGCCGAGTTCGTCCAGACGTTCGTGATATTCCCAATTCGGATGCGACGGCTGATGCAGTCCCGAAGGAAACCGCCCCACCCAGTGAACGCGACCGGCGAAGTTTGCCGTGCGTTGCCACGCCGTCATGAATTGCACGGCAAGGTCGGTGCGCTTGTGCGGCAAGGCACTTGCCAGGACGAGAATCCGATGACGCTGTGCAGGAAGCGGAGTGCTGACGGGGTAGAACCCGATGCCAGCAACCACAATGTTCGAACGGCTAATATCGTGTCGCTCGGCAAACGCCAGCAGCTCCCGGCGCGTGAAGTCGCTGTTGGTGAAAATCAGCGCGCAGTGCCTCACTGTGGCCAGCAAGCTCTGCCCAAAGTACCACGCCTCGCTGGCCGAGACGGCGCCGGGATACTGCTGACGATAGCGATCGCCGATCACATCGTGAACGTACGCAGCAACCTTGATCCGTGGCGTCCGGCAGAACGATGCGAAGCCCTTCGGCAGCAGCAACCATTCCACGCCACGGTTTTTCGCTTCCGCGTAAACCTGCACCTGATCCACCACATCCGGCCCAGGCGCGTGGCACACGCACGATCGAAGTAGTGCACGTGACGATCGTGAAACCGTTCCTGCCGTTCCCGCAACGATGAATTCGAAAAGACTTCGAGCCGTTGAATCTCGGATCTCGACGAAAGAGCCTCGGCCAGCTGCAGCGACAGATTCAGGATGCCAAGTGATTTTGTCCGCGCAAAGGTCTGATCGGCAATCGAATACGCAAGTGACAGCGAACAGGGCGGCATATCATCGCGACCTGGCGGCAACGTGCTGAAGCTCAATCAGCCGGGCGGTTTTCAACTCGCCCTCCAGCGAGAACTCGGGCTGGTGACTTCGAATGCGACGCGCCTGTCGAGACTTCCATGCGTGTAGATGTCGTAACAAAAAGGACGCTGATGATAAATCCCGCCCACCAGTCTGCGGAGACGATGGTGAACGACGACCAGAGGCTTCAACGTCCGAGCCAGCAGCGGCGCAGATGCTTCCAGCTCCTGTCTTTCACGGACAGCATTTGGCTTGGCGCCCATGTTCTGTCCGGTTACGGTGAACACCGACGTGAACTGACGTAACACAGCCATCGGTATCCGATGCTTCAAGAGCCGAAGCATCCATTCGGCGTCCCCGACGTCGCGAAGTCGCGAGTCGAAATACAGGCCGTGCTTCTCGATGACGCTCCGTCGGAAAAACGTCGCGCAGGTGAAGGCCGCCAGGTGGGCCACCCATGTGTGATGTTTGAGCGGCACCTGCACTTTGCGGTGACACAGATAGTCCAGATCGGAGTTCACCACCACGAAGTCGCCGAACAACACGTCGACGTCAGGATGCGTCAGGAAAAAACGTTCAACCGCTGGCAGACACCCGGGCAGGTATTGTTCGTCGCAGTTCAGATAGGACAGGATGTCCCCGCCTGCGCGCCGGAGGCCGCGGTTGACGGCGTCGTACATCCCGTTGTCACGTTCGACGATCGTCGTCACCCGTGGATCCGCGGTCAGCCAGTCGAGCGTCCCATCAGACGACCCGGCGTCTTGCACGATGTGCTCGACGTCCACCCCTTGATCGGCGACCGAGGCAATGCAGAGCCTCAACCACGGCGACGGATTGAAGCTCGGCGTAATGACGGAAAAGCGCATAGGGCAATCGTTGGGAGGCCCAGGCAAGGCTCCGCCCCTGTCGGTTACATTTGGCGACCGCGGCAACTGGCATATGCAGCAATTTGCCTTCCCACGCCCGGCACTCGCCCGGGGACATCCGGAAGCGTCTCTGAGACATTGGTTTAGCTCATCAGCAAAGGCCCTTGCTGGTTGTCGCCCACCGTAGAAGTCTCCCCCAGCCGTGATTTTTGCCGTCGTCAACGCCAGTATTGAGGATATCCGGAGCGGACGATGCGCACGTCACCCACGTGGAGCTCGCACGCCGGGGTTCCGGAGCCCGTCGAGGATTCCGGGCAGCAGTCCGGTGACTTCACCGCGGCCCATCGCGATGAGCTCGGGGTTGCGCGTCACGACTCCGCGCAGCAAGAGCCATGGGGCGCGCAGCAGGTCGCGTGCGACGCGGCAGGCAATGAACGGATCGCCCCGCCGCAGCCACGTCCCGTAGAACGCCCCCTGACCACGTGAGTAGCGTCGATAGAGACCAGGTAGATCTCCGGGACCATGACGAGCGAGGTGCCCGACCGTGATCGTCGGCTCGTAGACGATCGCGACCCCCGCGCGCAGCGCGCGGTGCGCCCACTCGTTGTCCTCGCCGGCCGTCGCCAGTGACGGGTGCTCGTCGAACCAACCGATGCGATTCAGCAGTCGAACGGCGAAGCCCATGTTCGGAGGAAACAGCACGTCGCCGTCCAGCAGGGGCGTCGTGTAGGTGGCAGGCTCATCGGCGGTTTTCACGGTGAGCACGATGCCGTCACCTTCCGGTTCGACCCGTCCGGTCACGATCGCATCGCCAACCTCAGCGAGGCGGGCAGCCAGCCGCTCCAGCCAGTCGTTCCGCACTCTGCAGTCGTCGTGCGTGATCGCCACATACGGCGTGCGCACGTGCTCCAGCCCGCGGTTGGTCGCCGCGGAGATGCCGGTCTGCTTCGAAACAATATGTGAGACGTCGAGGCCTTGGTCCCGCATCGCCGGAGCCCAGGGACTGGCTGACCCGCCGCTTTGGTCGATCAGAACGAGACGGCCCGGCCAGACGGTTCCCGCAGCGATCGATTCGAGGCATCCCTGCAGCACCGAGCCACCCATGGTCGGCACGATCACCGTCACGTCACGCGCGATGGCCCGTTGACTACCCGATCATCGGCGCGCTGCAGCCAGCAATTCGTCGAAATCGATGACGGCGTCAACGTCGGGGACCTGCGGGCAGGGCCGATCCCACAAGTCTCCGGCGAGATAGATGGTCGCGTGACGCCCAGTGTAGTACACGACGGCGCGTTCCGCTGCCCAGTCGTAGATGAATTCATGAACCGCGAATGCGCCGCGGGGCGCGACCGGCATCACGGAACGCCGCACCCCGCAGATTGCCACGCGCCCGCCCTCGGCGACTCGTGACGCCACGACCGCGGCCGCGCGCTCGGTGAAGTCGGCATGGCGCAAGCGAACCGAAACGCTGAGCGCGAGCGACAGGATGGCGCCCGCGGCGAACAATCCACCGATCGCCCCCATCAGCCGAGGACGCGACCACCGGATCGCGGCTGCACCTGCCGCGACCGCCATCGACAACACGAGCCAGGTTGGCGCGAATACACGTGGCGAACCTTGCTGAGGCACGGCGAACACGACAACGATGTTGGCGAGCACGATGATGGTTGTCACCAGAAGTAGCCCACGCAACAGGTCCCGTTGGCCAACCGCACGACTGACTGCGGCCAGGTGCGGGCCAGTCAGCCATCCACCCGCGACGCCAAGCGCCAGCACCAGAATGCTCCAAGGCAACGCCCACCATACCGCCAGCGGAATCGAGTGAAGGCCAAGACCCACGGCAGGAAACCCGACGTAGAAACCGGGATTGGCGCCAAGCCCAATGATGCGCTCGACAAGCCCGGCACGGAGCCGCGGGTTTGCGCCAGGCCACATCAGAAAACCAGTCACCACGACGGCACTCACCATCACGCTCAATACCGCGGCTCGTCGTCGCTCCTTTGCTGGAGCGATCAGCCATGCCACGAGGGGCATGGGAAAGATGACCTGTTCGACCGACAGCGCAGCAGTGAGGTTGGCAACGGCGCCCCACCCGTTGTGACCGCGCCAATACAACCGGGCAGCGACGAGGGCGAAAACCAGTCCCAAGGGGACGTGAAGCGCGGCGGGCCATAGGCCCGCTTCCGTCCCGAGTGGTTGGAGCAGCCAGAGTGCGCCGCCCACATCCGCCCACGGCTCCGGTATGTCAAGGTCGCGAAGCAGTCCACGGACCATCCAGGCCACGGCGAGCGTGAGCAGCAGGGGCACGGCAATGACGACGCCGAAGGGGAGAGGACCACAGAGCGGCGCGGTGACCAGAATCTCCAGGAACCTTGCCGGTCGAATCGCGCCAAGTTGGTGCCACGACGCCGCAAGAAACCCACCGAGTCCAAGTTCAGTACCGGCGACGCAGTTGTTGAAATCGTCGGCAAGAGGGGCGCCTCGCCACAGAAGCGGCACCGCCAGCGCGATGAAGCCGACTGTCGTCACTCCAAGAATGGCGCGGCCGGCGCGTACCGCTGCAGTGGTGTCCTGCGCGGTCCCCAGCCGGCGTATGGTTCTCTCTCGGACTGTTCACTGGAGACGTTGCCGATCAGTCTGGCGGACCGGCATCACACGATGTCTGGTGAAGGGCGTTCAGCCACGCCTGGGCCTCGCGGGCCCAGTCGTCGGTTGGCAGAGGCCGAGGCCTGCGCGCCACTTGAGGGTAGACAGTGGCCACGGCTGCCCGTCCGATCGAGGCGAGGTCGCCAGCCATCGCCGCTCGAGCGTAATGGCGGAGCGCGGCGCCTTGCCGTCCGTCCTCCAGACAGGTCCACGCCGCCCACCGCTGGTGTCGAGCGCGGTCGACTGGAATGCCATGACGGCTGGCGATGACCTCGATGTCCGCGAGCATGCGGTCCACGTCACGCGATGCCATCCTGGCGTGCGTTCGCAGGGCGACCAGTGGACGCGGCACGCAGGCGGGGAGTCCGGTGGCCGCGAGGCGGAGCCAGAGGTCCCAGTCCTCGCTGGTGCGCAGTTGCGGGTCGAACCCGCCAACTGCGGCAAGGACGTCGCGGCGCACAGCCACGTTGGAGGCTCCGGCAGGTACCGCGTTGTGCCGCCTGAGTTCGTCGACGACCCGTTCGGGTGAGGCGGGCGGAATTCCAACGCGTACCTGCAACGCCTCGTCGACCGTCACGTCACCAGCGTACACCCAGCCGGCGGCGCTCTTCTTCGCTGCCGCCAGCTGGCTGGCGAGCTTGGCCGGTGCCCACAGGTCGTCGTCATCAAGGAACGCAATCCAGTTTCCTTTTGCCGCCGCGATACCGGTATTGCGGGCACCGCTCACGCCCGGCGGCCCCGTGTTGCGCAGCAGACGCACCCGCGCGTCGCCAAGGCGATTGAGCAGTGCCTCCGTCCCCGGTCCCTGACCGTCGTCCACGACAAGTATCTCGGTCTCCACGCCCTCCTGCCAAAGCACGCTGCGGAGAGTGAGGGCGAGGAACTCCGGTCGATCACGTGTCGGAATCACCACACTCACATCCATGACAATCTTCCTGCTGTGACGCAGTTGTCCATGTCAGGCTGGAATCAGGCGCTGCTCGCGCGATGCAAAGAAAGCGTGGAGGCAGGGGCCACCCGGTGGAGGCGCATGGCGAGATTGACGAGTAGTTCGTCGACTCCGAGCGGCCCGGGTTCCCAGCGTCCGAGCCTGTGGCGGTCATCCCCGCTCCGAATAGCGTGCGGCAGCCCCGTGAACGCGGCGTCGAAGCTGGCACGTTTGACGGCAGCAGTCGAGCGGGCGTCTGTCTTGCCGTAGCGGATAGGCGAAGTAGCGCACTGCGGCACCAGTCGCGGCGGCGAGATCCTCGCGACCGCGCGACACAGCGGCAGCGAGACCCGCGTCGTCCAGGCTGGGCACGATGTCGTGGTCGATGGTGTGAAAACCGACGGTCATGCCCGCAGCCGCCAGGGCAGCAATGGCGTCCGTTTGGAGGATCGCCGGCGCCGGGAGGTCCTCTGCGAGTTCGGTCACTCGCCGGCGGAGATCGGCACTCCGCACACACGCGCCCGTCAAGGTTTCGGCGTCGCTTGGCGGCAGGCCCAACAACGCTGCGGCGCGTGCCACGCCATGAGCGATGAAGAGCGCTTCGAGGTGCTGGAACCAGTAAGGTCCTCGGCCGTGGAACGCGCGTCCAGAGAGAAAGAATGCCGCCGGCACGCCAGCGCCACGCAAGGCTGGCAGTGCCTGGTCGACGTGGCTGGGCAAGTCATCGTCGAAGGTGAGTGCCACGACAGGCCGCCGGCGGTCGGTGGACGCGGCCCGCCGCACATCCTCCGAGAGGATCTCATCGATCGTCACGAGTTCAACCACCTCGCCGAGCGCCTGCAGCTGCGCTCTGAACAGATCCACCGGTACCGAAGGAACGACCTCACAGCCCGTTGGAGCTGCCGGGCCCAACCGGTGATAAACCAGAACAAGACGATGGCCGCGCGCGCGTGCTAGCGAGCGGACGGCACGATTCACCGTGGACGACCGCAATAGCGCTCTCGCGACCCGGCGCGTCAGCGAGATCATGGTCCGCTTCGCACGTCAGCCGGCGACGCGAAAGCCGACAGCCACTGTTCCGCCTCCGCGATCCATCCGGGATCTCGTCCGAGGAGCTCGAACAGCCGGTCGCTGCCTACCGCGGGGTGAACCAGTGCAACCGCGGCGCGCCCCAGCGAGCGGAGGTCCCCGCTCGCGATTGCGCGAGCGTAGTAGCGTACCGCCAACAGGCGCCGGCCGCCACGCAGGCTGGCCCACGCTGCGCGCCGGTTCATCGCGGCAATGTCTACCGGGATTCCATGCCGGATCGCCAGCTGGCGCGCCTCGTCCACCATCTCCTCAGGGTTGGTGGCGACGTTTCCCAAGTGGAATCGATACGCAACCAGGGGCGCGCGAACCCAGGCCGGGCGCCCTGTGCGCGCCAGTCGGATCCACATGTCCCAGTCCTCGGTGCGGCGCAAACCCGAGTCAAAGCCTCCCACACTCGCCAACACTGCCGACCGGATGACGACGTTCGAGCCGCCGGACGAGAGAGGGTTCCAGCGCGGCATCAGCGCCAGCACCGTGTCAGGGTCCGGCGGCGGACCGCCGCTCAGGACCCGCAGGCCCTCATCCACGTTCACGTCGCCAGTGTATGCCCAATGTGCTTCGGCGCTTTTCGCGGCCGCCAGCTGACGGGCAAGCTTGGCAGGTGACCACAAGTCGTCGTCATCGCAGAAAGCAATCCACTCGCCGCGCGCCGCGGCAATGCCGCGATTGCGTGCCGCGCTGACCCCGGCTGGCTCCTGATTGCGAATCACCTGGACGCGCGAGTCTGCGGCGGCCGCCACGGCCGCGGTGTCATCCGTCGAGCCATCGTCGACTACGATAACCTCGAGGTCGCCCATCTCCTGCGTGAGGATCGATCGCAGCGTCCGCGTGAGGAGGCGCGCGCGATTGTGACTGGGAACGACCACCGAGACGAGCGGCATGACGGGATTCTAACTACGGGAAACGCCAACAGCCGTGAACAATCTCGACCCTCTCGTAATGTGGGCAGCCGGAGGCGATGGAACGCCGGCAGGACTGCGTTGATCGGGCAGCCGGTCTGACGTCAAACTTCGCCCCGACTGCCGCGGAGGGCAGGCAGGCAGTTTGCAGTAGGCCTTCTATCCATGCCCTCCTCCCCGTCGGCGGGCGTCGACGCACACCGGATCCGGCCAATCGTTCATGCAGATGACTGCGGCCTCTCCCTGGGCGTCACTGACGGTATTGTCGCGTGCCACGACCATGGCTCGCTTCAGCGCACCAGCGTCGTCGCCAACGGGGCCGGCTGGGACCACGCCGTCGCTGCGCTCCGCCGGCGTCCGGCCCTTGCCGTCGCTCTCCACTTGAACCTGTTCGAGGGGCGCTCCCTTTCACCGCCAGCGGAAGTGGACCTGCTGGTCGACGCAAATGGCCGCCTCAATCGAGGCTTCGTGGCGCTCTGGGCCGCGGCGACTGGGGCGCGGGGAAGCCGCCTGCGCGCGCAGATCCGATTGGAATTGCGACGACAAATCGAGCGGTTCCAGGAGGCGTTCGGCGACCGCGGCCGGCTCGTGGTGGACAGTCACGTGCACTATCATCTTCTCCCACCTGTGTTCGATGAACTGCTGATGTTGTGCGCGGAATACCCGATCGGCACGATACGACTGCCGAGCGAACCGCTTTACTGGCCGCTCACGCCCGGCGCGCCGCAGCCGCCACTGGTGAATGTCGTCAAGAACCTGTTGCTGCGCGCGCTCAGCGGCCGTGCGCGGCCGGCCCTCACACGCGCGGTCAATCGAGGACCACCGAGGCGTTCGTCGGCGTGCTGGGAACCGGAATGATGACTCTTGCGCATGTCCGCGCCGCGCTCGAACATCTGCGTCGTCGCGGCGTCGCTGGCGACGTCGAGATCCTCTTCCACCCAGGGCGCGCTCGCCCGGAGGAGGCGTCGCTCTGGAGCGATCGCCCGGAGCTCCGCGGTGTTGTACCTCTCTGCCGACCGCGACCGCGAGGCGGCTGTCGTCTGCAGCCGCGAACTCGGCGAACTCCTGCGCGAGTACGGGTGCTCTCGACGGCGACCAACCGTCGGAGCGGCCACGCGAGGTGCCTGAGTGAACGTCCTCGGCGTTTTTGGGGCCACCGACGTCGTCCATCCGGCAGCCTGTCTGTTGCGGGACGGAAAACTGGTCGCGTTCGCGGAAGAGGAGCGCTTTGCCCGTGTGAAGCAGGCGGCTGGTCTGCTTCCCTCGCGCGCCATGGCCTGGTGCCTGCGCGAGGGGGGCGTGTCGCTCAGCGACGTGGGCGCCCTGGCCTTCGGTTGGGATGCCAACGTGAACTGGTTTCGCATGCCGATGTCGATGGTCGCGATCGTTCGTGCGCAGCCGACTGACGTCACTCGTCTACCGAAGCGCCAGCTGCGATGCCGGGACGTCCGGCCATGGGCTCGGCGGCGCTCGCGGGCCTGCAGACGCTCTTGCACCTGCACCCGTGGAATCTTCGCGAGCAGCTGATTCTCGCGCTGCGCGACGGCGGGTTCGTCCGCGATCCGCATTCCGCCCGTCCGTTTCTACCGGCACCACCTCTGTCACGCGGCCACCGCCTTCTACTGCTCGGGATTCACCGAGGCGGCGGTGCTGGTGTTCGATGGCCACGGCGAAGATCGCACCGTGTCGATTTATCGCGGCGAAGGACGCTCGCTTCACGAGGTCCGCCACCTCGGCCTGCCGCACTCGCTCGGCTGGTTCTACTCCGCGATGACGGAGTACCTCGGCTGGGACGCGAACGAAGGTGAGGTCAAGCTGATGGGCCTGGCGCCGTACGGTCGGCCCGGACGCGAAGGCCCGCGCGTTCGTCGAAGAGTTCCTGGCAGCTGACTCCAGACGGCGTTCGGATCGATCCGCGACTCCATCTTCTACGGCCGCCGAAGTTACGGCGATTTCTTCAGCGACAAGATTGCCGCCCGCCTTGGGCCGCCGCGCGCCCCCGACGAGGAGATTACACAACAGCACCGCAACATCGCCTTCGCTGTCCAGGAACGGCTCGAGGAGGCTGCGCTCCACCTGGCGCGCCTTGCGCTGCGCGAGACGGTCAAGCCGCAATCTGTGCGTCGCCGGCGGCGTCGCCCTGAATTGCAAGATGACTGGTGGGCTGCAACGGGCCGGTATCGCGGAGCGGGTGTTCGTCCAACCGCTTTCCTACGATGCCGGAGTGGCTTTGGGAGCGGCGATGCTCGCGGCCGAGGAGGCGAACGACGACTGCCGGTTCACGATGGAACACGTGCAGTATGGTCCCGAGTACGACGATGCGGCTATTGAGGCGGTGTTGCGGCGTAACGGCCTGTGCTACCGACGCAGCGACGATATCGCGGAGGCCGCTGCGGCGCTCGTCGCCGAGGGAAAGGTCGTCGGGTGGTTTCAGGGCCGTATGGAGGCTGGTCCGCGCGCGCTCGGCGGCCGCTCGATCATCGCGGATCCGCGCCGCGCGGAGATGAGCGACCTGGTGAACGACAAGGTGAAATTCCGCGAACGCTGGCGGCCGTTTGCACTGTCGATCCTCGCCGAGCGGGCCGCCGACTACATCGTCGAATGCGGTCGACGCGCCCGTTCATGGTGATGGCCTTCGAGGTCGTACCTGGCCGCGAATCGGAGATCGCCGCCGCGCTGCACGCTGGCGATCGCACGACGCGCCCACAGACCGTTCGGCGCGATGTGAGCCCGCAGTTCTGGGCGCTCATCGACGCATTCCGGCGTCGCACGGGCGTCCCAGGTGTTCTCAACACGTCATTCAACGTGAAGGGCGAACCGATCGTGTGCAGTCCGACCGATGCCATTCGCTGCTTCTATGGCACCGGCATGGACGCTCTGGCGATCGGCAGTTTCCTCCTCGAGAAGCGCGGCTAGACTCCCGTGTCCTTTGATTACCAGGCCGTCCCGGGTGACTACCAGTATCGCGCTGCGCACGGGCCGCGATGCAGCGTTTCTGGCACGGCGGCAAGCTCGCCTCATCGACCGCTGATCCTGCCTCACGTTCACCCTGGCTTTCGTCTGCTCGAAATTGGCTGTGGCGCGGGAATTGTTGCTGCGCGCCCGGTCCGGGCAGCTATCCCGTCGCCGTCGACCTCTCCATGCGATCGCTGCTCTTCGTTCGCTCACGTCTGCAGGAGGCCAGCACTCGTAACGGTGGGCCGGGCGCGTTTGCCTGCACGCAGGCGGTTAGCGAATCGCTGCCGCTCGCTGACGGGAGTTTCGACTGCGTTCTCCTCTCTGAAGTGATCGAGCACCTCACCGCTCCGCACCGGGCGATTCGTGAAGCCGCCCGCGTACTCCGGCCTGGTGGGCGTCTGCTGGTGACGACCCCGAACTACCGCAGCCTCTGGCCGGTCATGGAACGAGGGGTCGACATGCTGAAGGTCGCGCCGAAGATGGCGGGGGCCCAGCACATCGCTCGTTTTTATCCTGACACCCTGCGGCAGCTTTTGAGCGAATCAGGTCTGCGCATCGAGTACTTCGGCACGATCTACGGGCTGAGTCCATTTCTGGCGCTGATCGCCCCCAAGCTGGCTCATCGGCGGCTCACGCATGAGCTCGAGCGCCGCTCCCTTTGGGGCATGATTCTCGTCGCTGTCGCTATCAAGCCGTTCCGGTAGTCCCGGCAAAGCAAAGTCTGACAATCCGATGACTTTGGTCTCCGATTCGGCCGGGAAGAGCCGCCAAACGCCCGTTTTTTGGCCGGGTGTCGTACCGGAGCCTATGGCCAGCCGCTTGCTCCGCGTAGAATCCACCAGCACCCCGAGGCTAACGGCCGGCCTGAGCGGAAGTCAGGCTACGCCATCGAATGTGACCAGGCCTCGCAGGCCGGGCAGCTCCGGCTGGTCTTAGGGATTACCACGCATGGATCCGGAATCGCCACTGATGCGCCGGGCCACAACCCACCTGTCGGTGGTGGTGGGCTGCTACAACGCCGCGCTCTCACCTCGAGAAGCGCCTGCTGGATCTGGTCGAGTTTCTCGACGGCACCGGTCGCGAGTATGAAGTGCTGATCGTCGAAGACGGAAGCCTCGACGATTCACTGCAGATTCTGCGACGTCTGGAGGCCGAAGTCCCGGCCATCAACGTGCTGCGGAATCCGCGGAACATGGGCAAAGGATTCTCCATCCGGAACGGCATCCTCAATTCGAGAGGGAAGTACATCATCTTCACGGACATCGACATGGCGTACGCCAAGCGCAACCTGCTCACGGTGCTGGAGAGACTGGAAAGCGGGGAGCCGCTGGTCGTGGGGAATCGCCGGCTTGCGGAATCCGTGTACGTGGTCAACAACGCGCTCGTGAAGTATGTCTATCGCCGGCACCGCATGGGCAACGCGTTCAATACGCTCGTGCGCCTGTTGTTTGGTCTGACGACGCGAGATACGCAGAGCGGATTGAAGGGGTTTTCGAGGAGCGCGGCCGCGCAGATATTTCAGCAGCTGTACACCGACGGCTTCCTGTTCGACATCGAGATCTTCATCCGCAGTCGGACCCTTGGCATTCCGGTCACCGAAGTTCCAGTGCAAGTGACGTTCGAGAATGACATCACAACCGTCCAGCAGTTCAGATACCTGTTTACCGTGATTCCCGAACTGATACACATCAAGATGCTGGAGATGCGTGGCGCGTACGCACTCGCGAGAGGCGTCGCCGTCAGCCGCACGAGACCGGTAGCACTCTCAGCGCAGATGCGCCAGCGAGTTCGGGTCAGCCCCGAAGCGGTGTTCCGCCAGGCGAGGGCAGTCAACGCGAACTCGCAAATCTTCCCTAGGCCAGCTTTGGAGCCTCCTCGCGTTCTGTCGGCACAGTCGAAAGACGAGGGAGTAGACGCCGACGCCGAACCGGGCCTCTTGCTGGAGACGCCATTGCGCGTTGATGCTGGCGTTGGTCGCCACGGCTGCCGTGCTGGGCTGGCTCGCTTGGCCGTGCTCCACGTCAACGACGACTATCGCGTGACGCACAACACAGGGCGTCTGGATCGCCGTTGCGGAATCCGCCCGCGCGGGTTCCTTGTATCCGCCGATTTTCGACGGCGAGCACTACGCCGGCACGCGATACATGCCGCTGCCGATTCTGCTGACGGCTTTCGCCTCGGCCCTTGCCGGTGATCCCTTGGTGGGCGGCAAACTACTCGCCGCCAGTCTCATGGCGATCCTGCTGGCGCTCGATCGTGGTCATGCTGCGCCGCTTCTCGTGTCCGTGGACTGTGGCCGTGGCGCTCGCCGCCGTGGTGATAGGACCGACGCCGGCCTGCAGGCGGGCACCAGCATCGGCGGCGACTCCTACCGGTCCTGCTGCAAGTGCGGCGCCTGGCGCTGGCGTCGCTCCCCGTCAGTCCGCATGCTGATCGCCGCGGGCGGACTGGCGGGCTTGGGCGTAGCCAGCAAGCTCACCGGCCTCTGGGCGTTCTTCGCCATCACCACCTGGTCGGTTCTGCAGCATCAGTGGCGACGCGCGGCGATTTTCGCGGCTTCATGTGTGGCGACGGCAGCCGCCATTCTGGGGCGGTGCAGCTGCTCACGGCGGGCGGCCTCACGGAACACCTGCTGGCGTTTTCGGTCGCCGGTGTCCATGGCCGCTCGCTCTTTGCGCGGTCCAAATCAGGTCCTCTACAACCTCCTCGGCTTCGCAGCCGGGACGGTCGTGCTGTTCCCGCTGGCCGTCGTCGGAGTGTTGCTGTCGAGAGACTGGCGCCAGGTATCGGTCATCCATCTGGCGCTCGGCTATGCGCTCGTACTGCTCCTCGTCGTGACACGGACGTGGGTACCGGCGCCAACCAGTTGCTCGACGTGATCGTCCTCACGTCTCTCAGCGTCGGGTATCTGGCCGGTCGTGCCGCCACTCGCGTCGATCGGCCCACGGGGCAGGTCATCCTGTGCGCCGTGATCGTCTCTGTTCTCTGGGCCGCGGGCATCGGGCTGGTGCGGACCATAGGATTCGACTTGCGGCGTTCAGGCTTCCCGGGGCGGGAGGGACACCGCCGCGCGCAGGTGACTCATTGCCAGCATGGTGCAGCCGGACCAGCAGGTGCTGGCGGAGGATCCGTCTGTTTATGTCGCGATGGGCCGCCGGCCGGTGGTCATGGATCCGTTCATGGTCATGCGGCTGGAGTACAGCCATCCCGCATCGCGTCGATCCGCTGATCTCGTGGATCGCCGAACGGCGGTTCGACCTCGTCGTGCTCGTCGTGTCGCTCGACGACAAGAGCGTGGAGTACTGGTGGAACGATTTCCACTACGGCCCCCGTGTTGTCGCCGCCCTTCGCAAGGCGTACCGGGCCGAGGGATTGGTGGGGCGCTATTACAGTCTACAGGCCAGAGCCGTAAGACCGGGCTTGCGTGGCCGACTGCTGACATGGGGTCGCCGGGTGGATGGCCGGGTGATACTGCTCGCGGCCGTCGCCAGGATATCTTGCGACCATCGCGCCGGCTCGCGCTGGTGTGGGGTTTCGACCCCTGGCCGTTTCTCGGCGTTCCTGCCCATCGGTTACCGTTCATCGACGCCCGCAATCTCACCGCGGCCTGGGAATGCCAGCGGCTCGGCTACGATCCGCTGTACGAGAGCCCGTGCGACCCGTTGGGGCGGCCGTTGATGTATCTGCGGCCCTGGCTTCTTCTTGGAGTGTTCGGTCTCGACCAATCGCACACCTTTGTGCTGTCAATAGTGCTCGTTGCCTCGATGTTCGTGTCATTCGCCATACTGGTCGGGCGCGTGCCGGCCGGAACAGGCATCTTGCTCAGCGTAGCCGCGTGCTCGCCGGCCGTCATGCTGGCGGTCGAGCGTGCGAACATGGACATCGCGCTATTCTCGGTCCTCGCCGTCGCGTGCCTTTTGTGGCGTGCGGTTCCGAGTGCTGCGCGAATCCTCAGCCCGGTCCTCGTGCTGCTCGCCGCGGCAGCGAAGATGTATCCGGTGTTCGCACTGCCAGCCTTTCTGGTCGACACGAAAACGCGCCGCGGTGCACGCTGCGCTGGTCTGTATGGCCGCGTTTGGAGTGTACATAATCTATTTCTTCCGCGACATCGTACACGTTCAGGAAATCGCAACACAGGGACAGGGATTCTCCTACGGAGCGCGGATCCTCGCGGCGCATCTCTACCATCAGGTCGGGGCAGACCGTTGGGCAGCGCCGGCGATTCTGAAGCAACTCATCGCCATCGTCCCTCTCGGCCTCCTTGTCGTCGCCATCGCAGTTCGGGTTTATCGTCGGCTAGCTCCGCCCGACGATGAGCCGCGCGTCGGGACGGCTTCACTCCTCGCTTTCCATGCGGGAGCGCTGATCTATCTGGGGACCTTTGCGGCCGCCAACAACTTTGATTACCGCCTCGTGTTTCTTCTGCTGACATTTCCTCAGCTTGTCGACTGGGTTCGCACGCCGACTCACCGGCTTTCGCCGTTGGCGTCGACGACGCTCGTGGCGCTGGTGGTGCTGCTGTGGGTAGGCTGCCTTTCCGAGTGGCTGCACCTCTGGGACGAACTGGCGAGCTGGGCGGTTGCCGGTCTTCTGGCGGCCCTCGTCATCGCCTCAGGTCCGCCCATGCAGGTGATTCGTCGATCAGTTTTCGGCGGCTTTGCCACCTCAGAGCGTTAGAGGTGTCGACTCCCCCACTCAGAATTGCGCACGTCGTCAACGAGCCATTCAACCCAAATAGCGCGAATGGCGTCCAGCAGGTGATCTACTGCCTCGCCAGGGCCCAGGCCGATCTCGGGCAATCGGTGGCTGTATTCTCGAGGGACGACCGCGCGATGTACGTCCTCAGGAATGATCCCGAATCCACGCCGCGCCATTCACACCGCGTGAGCGGCAGATCGGAGTAGATCGCTTCGCGAACGGCTCCTCGCCCGACACTTCGAGCCGGACCTGGCGGAAGACGTACTATCGTGGCAACCGCAGATCGTCCACTTTCACTCGGTCCACATCCCGCAGAACGTCGCCCTGGCGGCGCATCTTCGCAGCGTTGGAATGCCCGTACTGCGTCACCGTGCACGGCGGGTTGTTCCGGGCGGCCCTTCGACGAAGGCGGGTCAAGAAGACCATTTTCAATCTGATGTTCGAGCGTCGGTACCTGAACGAGGCGGTCTTCATCCAGGCGGTGAGCCCTCGCGAGGTCGGCTCGATTCGGCAGGTACGGCGTCACCACGCCAGTCGTCGGTGATTCCGAATGGACTTCCTCCGAACTCGGATGTGCCGCCGTCGCGACCGGCCGCGCTGTTCGAGGCTTATCCTTCGCTGGAAGGCCGACGGATCTTCATGTTCCTGGGGCGTCTGGATCCCTGGCAGAAAGGGGCTCGACCTCTTGATCGAGGCGTACGCGCAGGCTGGACTCGGCGAGACGGCACTCGTGCTGGTGGGCCCGGATTGGTTCGGTTCCCAGAAGACATTGTCGGGACTCGCCGAGCGTCTTGGGATCTCGTCCCAGCCTCGTCTTCACCGGACCGGCGTTCGGGGAAGAGCGAGCCAATCTCTTCGCCAGCGCCGACGTGTTCGTGCACCCCTCGCGATGGGAGGGCTTGTCGCTGTCGGTGCTGGCGGCCGCGGCCGCCGGCAAGCCATGCCTGATCACCCGCGACGCGGATCCGTTCGGCGAGCTCGAGCGCGCGCTGGCCGCGATCCTGGTGGACGCCAACACCGCGAGCATCGCCGATGGATTGAGACACGCGGCCGGCCTGGCGCGCGACGAGCTTCAGTCGATGGGCGCACGTGCCCGGCGTGTGATGACGGGCCATTTCAATTGGCCGGCAATCGCTACCAGACTCGTGGAGGCTTATCGGAACGGGCTGGAGCAAAACCAGCGGTCGTATTCAGCGAGCGAAATCCTGGGGAGAGACGATCCGCATCACAGATAGGGGAGCGTGCTCCTGCCACCATCCGACCGCGCAGGGCGATGGTATCCTTGTTGATATCCACCACGCTCAGACCGCGGCCGAGATGGTCAGCGCGATGGTTGCGATCCAGTGAGAGTGCCTCCCATCCGCGACTCCGCTTCGTCGACGTGACGGGTCGACCGCCTGATTGAACCCCATGAAGATTCTCATGTCGGCCCTGGCGTGCGAGCCCGGAAAGGGTTCGGAACTGGAAGTCGGGTTCCGGGCGTTGCTGGCTGCCGCGAGCCGGCATGAAGTCTGGGTCCTCACAAACAGCGCCACCATTCCAATCGTTCGCCATGCCGTCGAGAGCTATCCGTGGGCCGACCGGATTCATCTCGAAGGGATTTACTTCGACGTGGACGACGAGCTGTATCCGCGGCTCACCGCTCCTGGGTTTCATCGATATTACGATCGTTGGCAGCGCCGGGCCGCTGTACGCGCGGTCGAGTTGGACCAACGCATCGATTTTGACGTCGTTCATCATGTGACGCTCGCAGCGCATTGGACACGAACGGGTGTGACGGCCGTCGACAAGCCGCTCGTGTGGGGACCGGTCGGCGGCGGAGTAGAGATGCCTCCGTCGTTGATCACAGAGCTCGGGTGGCGGGGTGTCATCGATGAAGTCGGACGTGTCGTCGCTCGTCGACTCCTGGCAAAGATTGGACCCGCACGCGTGACGCAGCAGCGAGCCGTCGTCGTCTTTGCTCAAAACAAAGACACCGCCGCCGTCATTCGCACCAGCGGACGCCTGCGCGTGCTGTCCAACGCGACAGCTGTCGACGTTCAGGATGTTGCCGCGACCGGGCCACGGCGAGCGGACGTCCTTCTGGTGGCCCGCCTCCTTCCGTGGAAGGGCGGGCGGTTGGCGGTTCGAGCGCTCCGCTACGTCCGACATCCCGACGCGGTGCTCCGGATCTTCGGAGACGGGCCGGAACGGCGGCGAATTGCGCGTGCCGCCCGCCGATGGGGTGTGGCCGATCGGGTGCGCTTCGAGGGCCGTGTGCAGCGTGAGGAACTCCTGCAACTCGTCGCAACGGCTGGCACGTTCCTGCATCCAGCCTTCCACGACGAGGCCGGTCTCGCCGTCGCTGAAGCCTTGTCCCTCGGGTACTCCTGTGGTCTGTCTCGATCGAGGAGGTCCCCCCGAGCTCCTGCATCGTTGGCCTGGCGCGAACGTCGAGGCCGTGCCGCCTCAATCGCCGGACAGGACGGCCCGAGCCTTCGCCGCGGCGATCGATCGCTTCTTGTTCCATCCGCCCCCGGTTTCCAGGACTCCGCGTCGTCCAATCACCTCGTTCGAGGAGGAGCTGTTAGCCGCCTACGAAACGGCCTTCGAGGTCGGTCGTGACAGGGTCGCGCAGCCCTCCAGGGTGTGGGCGTTCCCTGCAGGCAAGCCGCAGGTATTCGCCGACACGCCGCGGGACTTGTCAGAGGGCGTCATGGTGTACGGGTTCGGACGCCGGATGCCGCGTTGGATACAGAGTGCGCTGGCAACGCAGGTGCGCCTGCCGGGAGTACGCCGCCTGCTTACCGAACCCGCATTGCGAGGCACACCGGTCTGCGGGTGGACAGCTTGGAATGCCATCCGCGAGAACGTTCGAAGGCGGAATGGTCACCCCTCGTTGAAATGGATCGATTTCCAGTCCCAGTGGAGCAAGCAGCGGTTCAGCATGCTCGGCCTGACGCCCGATGGCACGCCCCGCATGTTCGTCGTCGTTGAGCCTGATGAGATGCGCGACCTGCACGGTCGTGTCCCTTCGACACCGTCGTTCCGAGTTGCACAGTGCACAGACTCATTCGCTTACGGAACCTGGTCGGTCCGGGAATGACGAGCCATTGCCGCGGTTCCATCGGCCCGCGAGATGGAATGCGGAACGCATGTCCCGGGTGGCGGAGGATGTGTCAGTCGCGTTGGAAGGCGTGCTGCCACGTCCCGACGACATTCCCGCACATTGGCGCCCGATCCACGGCGACTTCGTGCCCTGGAACTTGCGTGAGGACGAGCGCGGCCAGCTGTGGCTCCTCGACTGGGAGGATGCAGGATGGGCGCCTCCGTTGGCTGACCTCGTTCGTTACATCGTTGCCTACCATTCGCTCGGCTGGAGCAGCCCCGCGCGAATTGCCGGCCTGGTCAGACGGACGGTGGGGTCAGGATCGCTGGGGCGGCTCCCTGAGGTTGCCAGGTTCTGGCTGGCGCACGCCAACCTCCAACAGGACGAGAAGGACAGAACGTTGTCGCGTCGCAAAGCGAAGGACACGGCACGGTCCGCCCGAGAAGTTGCGGCTTTCCAGGTCCTCGCATCCGTAGACGCCGGGCCCCTGCAGCAGACGGGCAACGGCGTTATCACCGGGAATTGACCCGAGCGCTCGACGGTACGGCTGACATCGCGGTTCCCGCACCCTCCCCCGATCAAACGCTCCCGCCACTGCCACGTTCGAACGCCGGTCCGCAGTCGATTACGAGCGTGTAACTGGCACGCCAGAACTCGACTCCCAATGTCTGGTGTGGCGCAGAAAGACCGCCATGTTTACGGGCTTTTCCACCGCGGTACCCCTCTTGCGGTAGGCCTGGACGACCGCCCCCGCAATCCTCCGATGCGAGCGAGCTGCGGACGTCACCGTCGATATAGACCTCGTTCGGACTGATCGCAAGAAACGCTCATTCGAGATTGCGGAGCCCCTTGCTCGTGAAGGTGGTGCTCTGCCTGAACGGGTATCTGCACGAGGCAGTGAGGTGCCCGAAGGAGCAGATATGTTCACCCGTTTTATCCGAACCGGCTTCTTTCTCGTTGTGATTCTTGGCGCCCTGCTTGCGCCGGTGTCCGCATCGGCGCAGCCGGTGCTTGCGGTGAACCCCACGGCATTCACCCTCGAGGCGTATCAAGGCGACAACGCGGTTTCACAAACCGTGCAGGTACGCAATGCGGGAAAGCGAGCTTTGAAATGGTCAGTCGTCCCGCCGAGCGCGGGCTGGCTTCGCGTCTCGCCGGGGAACGGCACGAATACGGGTACACTGACCTTGTCGTTCGACACGTCCGCGCTCCCTCTCGGACTGCACCGGGTCTGGTTTCAAGTTCAGAGCAACGGCGGATCGCCTGTGATGGTTTTCGTGGACCTGCAGATCGTCTCGCGTCCATCGACAGCGCCTCCTCGGTTGACAGTCTCCTGTCCGGCGAACATGTCGGCCACCTCGTCAAACGGATCGCCGGTTCCCGTGACCTACAGCGCGACGGCTTCCGGAGGGGTTGCGCCACTGACCGTCGGCGGCACGCCAGCCTCGGGCAGCGTTTTCCGGTCGGGACGACGCCGGTGACGGTCACTGCGCGGTCCAGCGATGGTCAGGCCGCGAGCTGCGGTTTCTCCGTGACGGTCGTTTATACGCCGCCACCGCCGCCGCCACCGCCGCCGCCCCGTCCACGGGCGTGGTCGGTCCGCAGTCGACGATCACATGTCCGGCGGGCGCGGTGGAGATCTGGCCCGGCATGTCGATTCAGAACATGGTGAACCAGTTTGCGGCCGGGACGACGTTCTGCATCCGGGCAGGGGTGTCATTACGCTGTCCAGCGCGATCACGCCGAAGACGGGGAATACCTTCGTCGGCGAATACGGCGCGGTGCTGGACGGCACCGGCTGGTCGACGAGCGACGACACGCAGGCGGCGTTCCGGGCGCACAACGAGGACATCGACTACGTCACGATCCGTAATCTCGTGATCCGCAACATGCCGCAGCGCGCGATTCACGCCTATAAAGATCATTCGGATCGCTGGACCGTCGAGTTCAACGAGTTGGCATCGAGCCGGGTGGGCATCTCCGCGCCCGACAACTCGCTGGTCAGGAATAACTACATCCACCATAATGTGGACGGGGGCTACCAAGCCTACCAGTCCGCGAACACGGTGTTCGAGGGCAACGAGATCGCCTACAACACCGGCAAACAGAAGGTGCTCGGCGCCACGAACATCACGTTCCGCAACAACTTCGTGCATCACATCGCCGACGACGGCATCTGGTACGACACCTCCGCGGGCGGCCTCGTCGAGGGGAACGTCGTCGAGGACAGTGGCCGCGAGGGCATTTCCGCTGAGGCCAGCCGCAGTATCGTCATCCGCAACAACACCGTCCGGCGGAGCGCCACGTCGGGCATCTTCATCTCGATGTCACAAGGTATTGAGGCTCACAGCAATACGCTGGTCGGCAACTTCCGCGCGATTCAATACTTTCTGAACTGTGACGCGCTCCAATGGGGCCTCGACGTGGCCAACAACTCCGTCCATGACAACGTGGTCACGGTCGGGACCGAGTCGGGCGCGCAGGCGAATACGTTGACGTACACCTCGAACTGCACGGCGACACAGATCGCGCCGTACCTCAATGGCTCCAAAAACCTGCAGTTTCTGCGCAACAACTACAGCGTCCCGTCCTTGACGACGGATTACTTTGTCTGGGGGTTTGGATCTGCCGGGCTGCGGTCCTGGAGCGAGTGGCAAGCACTCGGTAACGATACGACTGGTATACTGCAGGTGCGGTGATCGAGACCGCCGCGAGCGCGGCCGCGGACGCGGGTGGCCGCGCCGCTTGCGTGCCATCCCGTCAGGACTGACACCGGCAGACTTGTGTTGACGACCGTGACGAGTTCGAGCCACGACCAGCGACGAGCAACGGCGGCGTTGGTGATTCGAGTAATTTGACACGAAGCGCCACCACGAAGGGCGCGGCCGGCCCTTCGTGGACCCGGTCCCCACTGGAGCGGATCCGCCTTCAGATGAGGAGCATGCAACTGCTCGCTCCAGTCGTGCTTTCCATCGCAATGATGGGCAGTCTGAACACGGCGGGCGGGGATCTACTCGCCCAGCCGCCTGATCCACCTTCGAATCTCCGAATCGTGTCGACAGCAAGACCGCTTCCCAACATCTCCTGCCCCGCTGGCGCGATCAACATCTCACCAGGCACCAACATTCAGACGGTTGTGAATAGGTATCCGGGTAACACCACGTTCTGCCTGCGGAAGGGAATCTACTCCATCACCAGCGCGATCACGCCAAAGAGCGCTGATACCTTCGTCGGCGAATTCGGCGCGATCCTGGACGGCAGCGGCTGGACGACCAACGATCCAAACCAGGGGGCGTTCCGCGCGCACAACGAGGACATCGACGACGTCACCATTCGTAACCTCGTCATCCGCAACATGCCGCAGCGCGCGATTCACGCCTTCCGAGATCATTCGGAGCGCTGGACCGTCGAGCACAACGAGCTGGCATCGAGCCGGGTGGGCATCTCCGCGCCCAACAACTCGGTGGTCAGGAATAACTACATCCACCACAATGTGGTCGGGGGCTACTCCGCCTACCAGTCCGCGAACACGGTGTTCGAGGGCAACGAGATCGCCTACAACGGGTCGGAGCAGAAAATCGTCGGCGCTACGAACATCACGTTCCGCAACAACTGGGTCCATCACAACAGGGACGACGGCATCTGGTACGACACCGCGCAGACGGGTGGCCTCATCGAGGGGAACGTCGTCGAGGACCACGGTCGCGACGGCATTTCGTACGAGGCCAGCGGGCAGGGCATTATCCGCCACAACACCGTCCGGCGGAGCGCCACTTCGGGCATCTTCATCTCGATGTCACAAGGTGTTGAGGCTCACAGCAATACGGTGGTCGGCAACTTCCGCGCGATTCAATACTTTGTGAACTGTGACGCGCTCCCGGCGGGCCTCGACCTCGCCAACAACGTCGTCCGTGACAACTCGGTCACGGTCGGGACCGAGCCGGGCGCGTTGGCGAATAGCTTGACGAACAGCTCGAGCTGCAGGGCGACACAGCTCCAGCCGTACTTCAATGGCTCAAAAAACCTGACCTTTTCCAACAACACATACTGGGTCCCTTCACTCACGGCGTCGTACCTGGCTGTGGGGGGATGGACGCAAGAATTGGACTGAGTGGCAGCGGCTCGGACAGGATGTCGAGGGCGTCATTTCTCAACAGGTGTCCAAAAACTGAGTTCGCCAAGGGGTGCGTAGCAATCCCGAATGGCCGTGGTCGCTTGGACGAACGGATCGCGCCACAGCTGACCGGCTCGCTCGCCCGATCATTCTCCCGCCTGAGGGTTCGGCGAAGGCTATCTTTCGAACGGCAACGGACCAGGTCGCCCAGAAAATGGTGAGGTGCGTCCGGCGCTCCGGTTCTTCTTCGTCAAGACGCTGAAGCGACCGTACTGCTCGACGACATTCCGTATCCGAAGCTGCCGCGCCGCCTGCCGACCATCCTGACGGTGGAGGAAGTCCCCGATTGATCGATGCGGCCCGCACGCTGACGGACCGTCCGATGCATGCTGTATTCCGGGAATGCGGAACGCGGAGATGCGGAGCCTGCAGGTCAAGGACATCGACAGTCGGTCGATGCTGATTCACATCCAGCGCGGCAAGGGCGTCCGCGATCGACATGTTCCACTGAGCGCGACCCGCTCTGTTCAAGAGCCGGCACACATTCTTCTGCGGAGCTCCATCACGCCGAAGACCGGGAATACTCTTGTCGGCGACCATCCTCGACGGAATCGGATGGATGAAGGGCGCGGCGTCCGGCTGCCGATAGGACATCGCAAACGACGTTCGAAACGCGTCTGAGGGCGCTTGCCCAACGTCTCAAGGATACCCTTCAATGTCGCGTGAGCATTGGCTACAGTTCTTGGGCCCACCGCCCTCTGCCCCGAAGGAATCACGAGGACGTATCCAAAAATCGAACAGAGCAATAATTTTTACCAGGCTGCAAGGACCCTGGCCTTTTGGCCAGATTTCGACGAAACAGTGGGGATCGCCGGCCGCGCCTGTGTAAAGATTTCTAACAAACGCATAACGTCATCATACAGTCGCCGCAAAACTGCCGGGTAAGGTCCACGAACAGCTTCCCGTCACCCGCATTTTCATCGCATTTCCGGCGATTTCACAACCGGCACAGCGGTTGCACAGCGGGCTGAGCGTTAAATCCGGCAATCCCGGCCACCGAGTTTTGGACTGTCTTTTCGGTTGGCTTTCCCGGTTCCTCGTCATCGCTTGAGAGGTCGGTTCATCGCCTTCGCCGACCACGAGGGAGTCGTGTGTGCGGAGACGTCACCCTCGAGGACTCTTGCGGGCTGGGAGAGCCGATGCCGCGTTCCGAAACAACTAGAAGAAGAGGAGCTCAATGAGCAGCCGTCCCGTTGCCGTTTGCCTGTTCGTGTGCGTCGCGACCGTTCTGATTTTCTCAGTCTCCGCGTCGGCCCAAACCAGTGACTGGGCATTTTGCGCGTGGGAGGGTGGGACGTGCTCATTCAGCGGCAGGAAAGAGGTGCGTTACGGCGCGAACGGCTCGTATGTCTACAAAACGCTCTCCAACGGCACCGCCTGTACGAACAAGGTGTTCGGCAGCGACCCTGCGCCCGGGAGCGTGAAACAGTGCTCACTCCAGGGGAGCAGCAGCGGTAGCGGTGGCGGTGGCGGCACTGATGGCGGTGGCGGTACTGATAGCGGAGGCAGCACCGACTGGACCTTCTGCGCCTCGGAAGGCGCAACGTGCGCATTCAGCGGCACGAGAGAGGTCCGCTATGGCGCGAACGGGTCGTATTATTACAGAACGTTGTCCGATGGCACCGCTTGCACGAATAGCGTGTTCGGCGACCCAGCCGTGGGTACGGCGAAGCAATGCGACACCAGGGCGACTGATGGCGGTGGCGGCACTGATAGCGGTGGCGGTACTGATAGCGGAGGCAGCACCGACTGGACCTTCTGCGCCTGGGAAGGCGCAACGTGCGCATTCAGCGGCACTCAAGAGGTCCGCTATGGCGCGAATGGATCGTATTTTTACAAAACGTTGTCCAATGGCACTGCTTGCACGAATAGCGTGTTCGGCGACCCAGCGGTGGGTGCGGCAAAGCAATGCGACACCAGGGCGACGACGACCGGTACGGTAGCCCCTTCGCCCGCTCCAGCCCCTTCGCCCTCGGCGGTTGGGCCGCAGTCGACGATCACGTGCCCGGCGGGCGCGGTGGACATCTGGCCCGGCACGAGCATTCAAGGCGTCGTCAACAACTTTGGGGGCAATACCACGTTTTGTCTCAGGGCCGGAACGCATTCTGTTCGCAGCGCAATCACGCCGAAGACGGGGAATATCTTCGTCGGCCAGTACGGCGCGGTGCTGGACGGCACTGGCTGGACGACGACCGATCCGAATCAGGGGGCGTTCCGCGCGCACAACGAAGACATCGACGACGTCACGATCCGTAACCTCGTGATCCGCAACATGCCGCAGCGCGCGATTCACGCCTATAAAGATCATTCGGATCGCTGGACCGTCGAGTTCAACGAGCTGGCATCGAGCCGGGTGGGCATCTCCGCGCCCGACAACTCGCTGGTCAGGAATAACAACATCCACCATAATGTGGACGGGGGCTACTCCGCCTACCAGTCCGCGAACACGGTGTTCGAGGGCAACGAGATCGCCTACAACAGCGGCAAACAGAAGGTGCTCGGCGCCACGAACATCACGTTCCGCAACAACTTCGTGCATCACACCGCCGACGACGGCATCTGGTACGACACCTCCGCGGGCGGCCTCGTCGAGGGGAACGTCGTCGAGGACAGTGGCCGCGAGGGCATTTCCACTGAGGCCAGCCGCAGTATCGTCATCCGCAACAACACCGTCCGGCGGAGCGCCACTTCGGGCATCTTCATCTCGATGTCACAAGGTATTGAGGTGTACAGCAATACGGTGGTCGGCAACTTCCGCGCGATTCAGTACTTTCTGAACTGTACCGCGCTCCCGGCGGGCCTCGACCTCGCCAACAACGTTGTCCGTGACAACTCGGTCACGGTCGGGACCGAGTCGGGCGCGCAGGCGAATACGTTGACGTACACCTCGAGCTGCACGTCGACACAGATCGCGCCGTACCTCAATGGCTCCAAAAACCTGCAGTTTCTGCGTAACAACTACAGCGTCCCGTCCTCGACGACGGATTACTTTGTCTGGGGGTTTGGATCTGCCGGGCTGCGGTCCTGGAGCGAGTGGCAAGCACTCGGTAACGATACGACCGGTGTACTGCAGGTGCGGTGATTGAGACCGCCGCGAGCGCGGCCGCGGACGCGGGTGGCCGCGCCGCTTGCGTGCCATCCCGCCAGGACCGACACGGCAGACTTGTGTTTGACGACCGTGGCGCAGTTCGAGCCACGACCAGCGACGAGCAACGGCGGCGTTGGTGATTCGAGTGAACTCTGAAGTCAGACACAACAGCGCCAGACCACGAAGGGCGCGGCCGGCCCTTCGTGGACCCCAGTACCCCACTGGAGCGGATCCGCATTCAGATAAGGTGGTCGGCGCCACTTCCATCACGTTCCGCAACAAAAACCTGCAGTTCCGCACCAACAGCTACCGCGTGCCCTCCGCACCACAGCACAAAGACCCACGGAATCACGCGGCAGACGAAGCTCAGGCTGCATGGAACCCAGCGCAGGCGCAGAGTTTGGCCCACCTCGAGAGACCGGCGGTTCTGCAGAGCTAGAAATAGTCTCAGCCGGCCGCGCAAACTCGCCAGTTTGGCGGCAAAAGGTGCCATCCAGACAAAAAAGAGGCATACTCTTCCGACGTCCAGATAGCGTCGGCCGGCTAGACCTTGCGTTGTGCCGCTAGTCACGCGCAGCCGAGCGTCGACCATCTCATCTTTTTTCACAAAACTGAAGGGTGTTGCGGCGGTGTATGCACAGCCGTATGTCAGCTGCGCGGAAACATAGGAGCTCGAAATGAACGTCTCGCCGGCCCGAATTGCGGCTTCTCTTGTCATTCTGAGTGCCTTGCAGCCGATCCGGGCTTCCGCCCAGCCGGTGCTGTCGGTCAACCCGACGACCGTCAGCATGGCGGCGGAGGTCGGTCAGCCCTTGCCGAACCGGACCGTGCAGGTCAGGAACGCGGGGACCCGTGCTCTGAAATGGTCGGTCACCACCGAGCAGTTCACCCAATCCGGCCTCACACTGACCGTGTCGCCCACCAGTGGGACGAACGCGGGCACACTCACGGTGTCCGTCTCCTACACCTCGTCGGTGGTCGCGGGTAACTATGCCGCCGCTTTCGTCGTGAGCGCGAGCGGAAACACACCCCAGCGGGTGCCAGTGTCGGTGGTGCTGACAGGTTCGTCGCCACCGCCGCCCCCGCCTGACGGGTGGACGTTCTGCGCGAACGAGAACGGCTTTTGCGGCTTCAGCGGGACCAAAGACGTCCGCTACGGCGCCAATAACACGTATGCCTCCGGCACGTTTACTGATGGCGTGGCCTGCACGAATGCCGTCTTCGGCGACCCGATCGCTGGTGTCGCGAAACACTGCGACGTCAAGGATGCGACGACGCCGCCCCCCGCCCCCCGCCTGACGGGTGGACGTTCTGCGCGAACGAGAACGGCTTTTGCGGCTTCAGCGGGACCAAAGAAGTCCGCTACGGCGCCAATAACACATATGCCTTCGGCACGTTTACTGATGGCGTGGCCTGCACGAATAACGTCTTCGGCGACCCGATCGCTGGCGTCGCGAAACATTGCGACGTCAAGGATGCGACGACGCCGCCGCCACCACCGCCGCCGACGACGGGCGTGGGTCCACAGGACAGCATCACCTGCCCGAGTGGCGCCATCGACGTCTTTCCGACAGACAACATCCAGAATCTCGTGAACACGTTTGCAGGGCCGACCACGTTCTGCCTGACCCCCGGCGTCTATCAGCTGAACAGCCCGATCACCCCGAAGACCGGCAACACCTTCGTCGGCGAAAAGGGCGCCATCCTCGACGGGACCGGCTGGGTCACGGCCGATCCGAACATCAGGAGCGTTTCTGTCGTACAAACAAGACATCGACGACGTTACCATCAAGAATCTCGTCATCCGCAATATGCCCCAGCGGGCGATCTTCGCGTCCGCTGACGCCTCCCACCGGTGGACGGTCGTGAACAACGAGCTGTACAACTCCGACATCGGCATCGCCGCACCCAACGACTCCAGGGTGGCGAACAACTACGTTCACCACAACGCGACCGGGGGTTACAATGCGTTCAAGTCGGCAAACACCGTGTTCGACAACAACGAGTTCGCTTTCAACGGCAATCAGAAGCTCGTGGGTGCGATTAACGTCTCATTCACCAACAACTTCGTTCATCACAACGCCGACGACGGCATCTGGTACGACACCTCAGTGGGCGGGATTGTCGAGGGGAACGTCGTCGAGGACAGTGGCCGGACAGGCATTTCCGCCGAGGCCAGCCGCAACGTCGTCATCCGCAACAACACGGTCCGGCGGAGCGCCGATACGGGCATCTTCATCTCGATGTCACAAGGTATTGAGGCCTACAGCAATACGGTGGTCGACAACTTCCGCGCGATTACATACTTTGTGAACTGTGACGCGCTCCCGGCGGGCCTCGACCTGGCCAACAACGTCGTCCGTGACAACACAATCACGGTCGGCACGGGGTTGGGCGCGTTGGCGAACTCGTTGGGGACCAAAGGGAGCTGCACGCCGACACAGGTCGAGCCGTACCTGAACGGCTCGACGAAGAACAACAAGTTCCTGAGCAACCACTACAACGTGCCCTCCTTGACGACGAAGTTCTTTGGTTGGGGGTTTGGATCTGCCTCGCTGAGGTTATGGAGCGAATGGCAGGCGCTTGGTAACGACACGGCGGGCACGTTCGTGCAGTATTGACCGTATCTCATCGCCCGCACCGTATAGACGGGTGGGTCGCTCCACCGATCGGGCGCCGCGTCTTCGCTCCACCGATGCGCATACGCGGCGCGCCATTTCAATCCCCAGGTACTCTTCGGTAGATCGCAAAGTCGTACTTCTGGTGGATCAGCGCAACATCAATGTCCTCACCGGTGAGGCGCTGCAGAATAGTCTGTTTCGTCGGAACGATCCCGGAGTCCGCCAGACTCCACTCTCCTCCGACGATGGAACGCCATCTCGCGACGGTGTCCCTGGGTCCGATGAGGACGGTGATTCTCCGCTTTTCCTCCGGGGTCAACAGCCCCACGTAGCCTGGCAGGAACACTTCTCCGGCGCTCGTCTTCGCGCCGTAGTACGCCTGGTAATCGGCGATCACCCAGTCACTCTTCGTCAGCCGCGACGCGACGAGTTGCTGCGCGGGCGCGGGGCGGCGATCGGACCAGTCATAGCTGACGGCGAGCAGCTGGAACGGCAGCCCGGTGACGCAGGCGAGGACGAAGCCCATTTGCATGACGCGCTCGATTGACCGCGGCACCCGCGTCGTCGCGAGCGTCGCGCTGAGGGAGATGCACAGCGGAACGGCTACCATCCACGTGTAATACGTCGGAAACTTGGCTGAGCTTATCAAGAACACCGGAATGACGATTGCGACGGCGGTTCCCCACGACAGTAGCGATTTATAACGGAATTCTTGTCGTCTGATTTGAAAAAGCAGAAGAATCGCAAGGAGGACAAGCAGAACCGTGTAACTGGGGTCCTTGGGAAGCGTATTTCGATGGTCAAACGTGCCGGTCGTCAGGATCCTCAAGAGCGGACTCGATTCGTGCTCGATAGCACCAAACGCGATCGGTAGGATCCCTTGCATGGCATAGAAGAGCGCGGCGCCGCCGAGTCCGACTACCAGGCCGAGACAGATGGTGACGATTTCTGGCAGGACCCGGCGTCCGCAGTAGACGGCAACGATGACGGCGAGGAGTCCGGCAAACGCCATGAGCTGATAGGCAGCGAAACCGAACACAAGGGTGAGCGCACCCATGAGCGCGATGCGCAGAGGGCGAGGCTCGATTGTAAAGAGGAAGAACACGAGCGCGCACAACCATAGTAATAGCGGCTCGATGCGGCCCGCGCGGTACGGGAAACTCATGAAATAACCAAAGAGCAGCAACGCGACCAGGTAGACGCGATACGTCGGGGAGGGCACGAGCGCAGTTCGTAACACGCTGAGCCAGATGGTCACGGCGCACAACACGGTCAGCAGATAATTCAGCACACGCGCAGGAAGAATTCCGAAACCTGTGACTCGAAACCATTCGCCGAGGACCAGGGAATACAGCGGATGACGAGAATTGAATACCGTTCGTGGTTGCCAGTCGTATGCGGTTGTGGTAAAGCCGTGGCCGAAATACAGGTTCGCTGCGGGATCGACCAGACTGACCTCGTCCTGCCAGGGGACCGGGAATACCGTCGCCGTGAGCACGTTTACCACGACAAAGAGCGCCAACAGAACGCCAATCCAGAGGAGCTCTTCACGCGAGGGTCTATTCATGGCAGTTGCCCTGTGTCAACGCGGCGAGCGCGTCTGTCCCGAGCTGTCATGTGAATCGCCGATAGCGGTCACCGACGCCCTGGCGGCACGTGTGTGCACGCCGGCATTTCCTTCAATTGGTTCGACGCGCGCTGGCGGTGGCGATCGCCTCATCGTAGATGAGATTCAACGACGGGTAGTTCGATTCGACGGAATAGCGTTTCTCGTATTCGGCTCTGGCTGCCGTGCGCATGCGCGCCACGTCCGTGGGACGTTCAGAAAACGACGCGACCTGGCGCGCAAGGTCGTCCGGATCTCCCGGTGTGAACTGCAGGCCTGTGCGCTCGTGCTCCACGAGTTCGATGAGAGCGCCGCATCGCGACGCCACGACGGGGGTGCCCCTCGCGAACGCTTCGGCACCGATCAATCCGAACGTCTCATACCAGATCGACGGTACAACAACGCACGCTGCACGTCCGACGAGCGTCTGCAATTCGTCGTGGCTTCGATACCCCAGCCAGGACACATTCCGGTTCTCTGCGATCGTGCGACGGACGAGGGGCGAAAGCGGGCCGTCGCCGACAATCGTCAGCGGCATTGGGACCTTGCGACTCCAGGCGGCGAGAAGCGTCCGAATCCCTTTTTCCTCTGAAAGACGGCCCGCAAACAGCGCAAATCCCCCGTCGCCGGTTCCCGGCCCGGGGTCGGGAAAAACGAGATTGGGCTTCACGACAATGCGATCGGCGGGCAGCCCGCCGGCGATGAACTTCTCGCGCCCGAATTCCGTCAGAGCCACGAAGCGGTCCACCTGATTAGCCCACGTGCCGAGTGCCCCGTGTAAGGCTATCGTGCCCGCCGCCGCCAGGCTGGCCGCGTAGCTGCCGCGGTAGCAGGCATGGATCACCGCTGGCCAGGGGACCCGTGCGTGCAGGCAGTCTTCGCAGGGCGCGCCGTTTCGAAAGAACAGACCATTCGCGCAGCGGAGCCGGAAATTGTGCAGCGTCTGAACAACAGCGACGTGCTCGTGTCGCGCCGCATAGCATGCGGCAGGCGAAATAAGCGGGAACGTGTTGTGGAGATGCACGACATCGGGTGCGGTGCGCCTGATCAACCGTCGCAGTTCGACGTATGTCCGATGGTTCCAGAACGTCTGGCTCGTCAGGCGCAGCACCGAGGCGCTTCCCTTGCCGGGATTCTGCCTGGTGAACGTGAACACCTCGTGCCCGTGCTCCCGCAAGACCCGCGCTTCTGTCGCAAACACGCGGTCTTCCCCTCCCGGTTGCCGGTAAGAGTTGTGGACCAGCAGGACTCGAACGGGCCGGCGGGAATTCACGAACCTTCCGGACGACCGTGCAGAGCGTGCACGGGCGAAGTGATCCCGCGCGAACGGACTCGTGTGGCACGCAGGACAGCTTCATACTCGGCTTCACGGCACACCGCCGGCAGCACGGCGGTCATGCACCAAAAGGTGAAGCCAACCGGACCGGCGTGCGCCGCCTCTGTGCTTGTGAGGCCGACCACGAGGCAAAACGCGAGCAGCCCAACGGTCACAATGGTCTCGGGTCGTTCGGGGGCGGCTCGCAACAGACGACCGGCATACCACAGGAGCGACGCGCAAAACAGGAGATACGAGACGGCGCCGACGAGGCCGCCGCCAACGAGGACCTCGAAAAACACGGAATGCGCGGTCCCGAGGTCCTCGTTATATTGGGGTCCGAGCACACGAGACGCGGCAAAGTACCCGAGGCCGATCACCGGCTCATCGCGCATGACTGCCTCGGTCAGGAAACTCCACAGCGGTATGCGATCGTTCAAGCTCTCGATGTCCTGAGTCTCTCGCACGACGTAAGTCGCCGCCGGCGCAAACACCTCGATCAGGAGAAGGCCGACCGAAACGGCCACGAACACCCCAACGAGCGGGCGTACCCGCAGCCCCCGGCCGAACATCAAGCCGATGACGAGATAAGCGACCAGGGCGGCGTAGGCGGTGCGCATTCGCGACCAAACGAGGAGACCGCCGAACACCACCAATGCCCCCCAGAAGACCGCGGACCGCAGCCGCGGAACATTGAGAGGCAGAAGACCAATCCCATCGCTGCCACTGTGCCCGCCCCCGTCGGTACAATCTGCTCACCGCGAAAGCGCATTTGCTCCGCAGCAATCACGGCGTCCGGGTTGAGGAGCGCCGTTACGAGCAAGGCCAGCGCGAGCAGGCAGACGCCGACGAACAGGTGCCGCACAGCGGTCGCTGTCCGAACCGATCCACGAATACCCAGGAAAAACCGAGCATGACGGCAAACTGTCCCAGCATGAATCCCGTGAGGAGGAACCCTGGTGATATCCACATCGACAGCGACAACCCGAAGATGAACAGCGCTCCGAAGACCTGTACGGGACTTAAGCCTGGTAAAGATGCCCGTGTCAACAGCGAAGGACACACGCGCGCAAGCACCCACAAACCGCCCGCGAACCAGACGCAGAGGTGCAGGAGCACAACCGGATCGATCGCCCCTGTAAGAGATGCGGCGACATCGCGAAGCCGGAACTTTGGCGGTCCTGACATCAGCGCCAAGAACAGCAGGCTGTCGAACCACGTGGGACGTGGAGTTCGCCAACGTGCCTGCGAAACGTCCATGGACGGCAAGCCTTTTTCTGTCATGTCGCGAACTGGCATTACGCCCCGAAGCATCCTGTATACTGGATTGCGCTCGATATTCCGGTGCGCTTCTCAAGCCCCGCACTTCCGATGTGTTCAGAACGACATTTGCGGATAGCGCACTTCACGCTCGGTCGCTGCAATCCACAGAGCGCCAATGGCGTCGACCAGTCAGTTTACCATCTGGCGCGCACCCAAGCCGCGCTGGGTCACGATGTCGCGGTGTTTTCTCTCACAGGCAAGCCACCGCTTCCCGTGCCCGGCGCGACTGTGTACACGTGTCCACCCATCAAGCTTCCGCTGCCGTTCCTCACAGAACGTCAGTACAATCTGCTGGTGACTCGGGCCCCGTGGAACGTTCCCCGGCAGCTTGTCCGGCAAGTCCAGGATTGGCGACCCGACGTCCTGCACCTGCATTTCGTTCACATTCCGCCGAACGTGTTTCTCGCGCGCCGGCTCTCGCCGCGTGTGCCATATTGTGTGACCATCCACGGCGGGCTTTCGCCGGTGGCCCAGCGACGTCGCCGCTGGATGAAACGCCTTTTCCGCGTCTTCTTCGAGGGTCCGTATCTCCAACGCGCGGCGTTCGTTCATGCGATTAGCGAGGAAGATCTGCAGGGGCTGCATTCGTACGGCGTGACGACGACAACCGTCGTGGCCCCCAACGGTATAGAGCTCGAGCCTCTCGAAGTAACGTGCGCCGAGTCCGCACTCATTCGGATCGACGAACGGGTCCAGAGGCGACGGATATTTCTGTTTCTCGGGCGCCTCGATCCGGAGCAAAAAGGACTGGACTTGCTGCTGCACGCGTTCGCGGCCGGTCGGTCGGACGACTCGGTCCTGGTGCTGGCGGGTCCCGACTGGCGGGGTGGCCGCGGTCAGCTCGAACGCATCGCCGCGTCGTGCGGCATTACGGATGCGGTCGTGTTCCCCGGTCCGGTGTTCGGGAAGGAAAAGAACGATCTGCTGCGCGAAGCCGATGTATTCGTGCATCCCTCTCGGTGGGAGGGGGACTCTCTTTTTCTGTCCTCGAGGCGGCAGCGCTCGAACGCCCGTGCCTGCTGAGTGCCGCCGCGGACCCCGCTGGCGCTCTTGCCCGCGGTGGCGCTTCGCTGACGGTCCCTCCGGCGGTCGACGAGCTGGCAGCGGCGGTGCGTCAAATGTGTGCCTTGGACGCTGATACGCTTCGCGCAATGGGACGGCGCGCTCGTGATGTGGTGAGCGCGGAATTCAGCTGGCCTCGAACCGCCGCAATCCTGATTGACGCCTATCGCAGGTATGGCGCGGGGGCTCGTGGATAAGATTGCGCTCTTGGAGGGCGTTGCAGAGCGCTGGAACCGGGACGGTTTCGTCTACGCGGTGGCGCACGGGATCGAGTCGTACCCGGACAGGTTGGCCGCGACCTGGATGTCCTGGCGGGGCGCGGGCAATCGGCACGGATGCTCGATGCTGCCGAGGACCTGCTGGAGAGCCGCGGCCTGGTGGTGTTCAGGCCTCCACGCCTCTGGGGCGATCGGATCGTCGCGGCGGCGCTGGATCCAGAGCCGGACCTCCTGGAAATCCACATCGTCGGCGCGATTTCGTGGGGGTTCGCGAATCTGACCGGTGTCCCCACGCCTTCGATGCGTGTCGGGCCGTTTGCCGTGGACCCGTGGGTCCGCTTCGCGAAACGCATCCTGCTGCCGACGCTCGTCGGAGACATCGCGAAAATCCGGGCGGAGCTGGAACGCTCGCCGCTCGACCTGGCGGAAGCCGCGGCCGCAACGACTCGACTGCCTGCTCTCATCGGCGCGCCGCTTGCGCACACGTTTCAGCAACTCGTCGAGGAACGACACGAGGCGTTGATTGCACCGCTGGTCCCGCGCATGCGCCAGGCGCTTACGCGCAGGGTGTGGCTCAAGAAACCTGGGATCGCTCTGGCGCGCCTCGGGCACGCGTTTTGGAGGCGCCTCCGGCAGCTATTCTCCCCATGCGGTCCCGTCATTTGCATCGTCGGTCCCCCGGGAAGCGGCAAGGGCGCGGTGCAGGAGGCCGTCTGCAACGGCGATCGCCTCATCTTCACGCGCTGTGTTGCCGAACAATGGGCGACCCCGCACCCACCAGCCGTCAGCTGGGCGCAGCACTGGTTGCGGCTGGCCGGCTTTGTGCTCGCGGCGCTATCCGCGGCCTGATCACCGATCGGTTGCGCTCGGCGAGACAGCAACTCATCGTGTACGAAGGGTGCGCGCTGGACCTCATCGTCAACCCCGCGGCGGTTCGGGCTGCGCTCGGCCGCGGGCGCCGGCCTCGGCTGGCGCCGTTTGCCCAGGCCCGATCTCGTCGTGCTGCTTCAGGTCTCTGAAGAGGTGCTGTGCCGCCGGCGGCCCGGGCTCACGCGCGGCGCAGGCGGCTCGCGAGTACTCCGTCTGGCGAGCGACGCTGGCCGGAGATGCCGGCGGCCGCGGTGCTCGCCGCGGACCGTCCTTTGGACGAAGTGCGCACGCACGTAGACAGACTCGTGGTGAGGGCGTTTGCCGCGAAAAATCGAGCCGCCGAGCCGCTCGCATGGACAGACGAGTCGCTCGCGTGGAGAGAGTCGGACATGGGGGTACGGCGTCGCTCGTCGCCTTCTCGATCGTAAGGGGGCGCGCTGCTGTCGTTGGGGCCGAAACGATTTTCCTTCGCGCGTGGTGATGACCGAGGTGGGCCGTCCCAGCATCGATCATCGGCGTCGCGCCGCGTGAACGATCGTCGTCTTCGGTTCGTGGAGACCGGGAGCGGGAACGTTGTCCAATCAGCAACGGCGACGGCTCGTGCGCGGCGTCGACCCATCGGTCCGCAGTTTCGGATGGGGGCTGCTCGATCAGATCCTCTCGAGCGTTACCAATTTCCTGCTCGGCGTGCTCATCGCCCGGACTGTTACCGCGAGCGAGCTGGGCGCATTCGGCCTCGCGTATGCGACCTATTCGTCGGCGTTGGGCGCCACGAGGGCCTTGGCACTGGATCCGCTCGTCGTCAGGTTCAGCGCGGCCTCGCCCGAGCAGTGGCGCACGGCCGCCGGCCGCGCCGCGGGCACCGCGCTGGCGATCGGCGCGCTGGTCGGCACGCTGATCCTGCTTGCGGCCGCGATTCGAGGGCCCATTCGGAGTGCTTGGTTCTGCTCGGGATTGCGCTCCCCGCGCTCCTGCTGCAGGACGCCTGGCGGTTCTCGTTCTTCGCGCTTGGCCGGGGAGCGTGGGCATTCTGGAATGACTTCGTGTGGGTGGCTGTCCTGTTTCCCGGCGCAGCGCTTCTTCTGATCACCGGACGCGAATCAATTGGCACATTGATGGCCGTATGGGCCGGCGCTGGATGCGCCGCCGCGGCGGTTGGTTTCGTACAGGCTGGCGTCGTGCCGCGCCCCGATCACGCGGCGCAATGGCTTCGCGAGCAGCGCGACCTCACATTCCGGTTCTTTGGTGAATTCGCCGTCTCCAACGGTGCCACACAGCTTTCCCTGTTCCTGATCGGCGCACTCGCGACGCTCGCCGATGTCGGACAGTTGAGAGCCGGTCAGATTATCCTCGGTCCCCTCAACATTCTCTTCCAGGGGCGGGTCTTGTGGCCGTCGCCGAGACGTCGCGGCTCCTGGGTCCGGTCACCGAGGAAGATGGATCATGCTGTCTACACGATCTCGACCTTCCTGACGCTCGGCACGCTCTCCTGGGCGGCTGTCGCTTCTCTCTTGCCGGTTTCTCTGGGCCAGGCCGCGTTGGGCGCGAACTGGGTCGAAGGTTCGGCGCTCGTCGTGCCGCTGACGATCGGTACAACGGGGTATGCGCTGGCCTATGGCCCGATGGCGGGTCTGCGGGCGCTCGCCGCCGCGCCCGCCAGCCTCAGCCCGATCCTCGACGGTGTCTCCTTGGTCGTGCTGACGACGGTAGGCGCAGCCGCTGCAGGGGCAATTGGCGCAGCGTGGGCATATGCCGTGGTCGGGTGCTTCAGAATTCCGAACTGGTGGTGGCATTTCCGCCGCGCGCGCCGCGCGTATTCCGAGCAGCGAGCCGGCGAAAGCGCGCATGCACGGCTTGCCTCGGACGCGCATGTGCTGCCGGCAGCGGCGACGAGCACACCCGCGGCGGCTGAGGACTGAACGAAGAATCGGATCGAGTCGTTCACCCTTTCTTTTCCCAGAGATATTCGTCGCCAACGCGCGCACGCCCAGCGGCGCCCATCGCGTCCCTCATGCCGGCGTCACCCGCCACGGCGGTCATCGCGTGCGCGAGGTCGTGGACCACCTGTGTCGGGGTCGCTGCCGGGATCTTGATCCCGCTTGCGCTGGTAACCTGTTCCGCCGGTCCGCCGAGATCGACGCAGATGACCGGCCTGGCGGCGGCCATGGCTTCCCAGGCAGACGCAGCCACCCGAGTCGTGGACGCTGGGATGGACGAGCACGTGGCATGCCGCGAGCGTCTGGAGCGCCTCCGGTCTTGACAACGGTCCCAAGAGATCGCGCACCCGCTACGCCACGCCAAGCTGCTCGGCAAGCTGGCGGAGGTTGGCGCGCTCGGGCCGTCCCGCCGCAATCCGGTACTCCGACTGCGGCACCGCGGCGGCGGCAAACGCCTTGAGTCCCAGGTGGAACCCTTTCCCCACTGCAGGAGGCGCCCCATGCTGACGGACCGAATCACGTCGTCGCCGGCGGGCGGCACCTCGCACAGTGCCGCGTCCTGTGCGCGGCTAAACCCATTGCGCTGAAAAGCTCGACGTCCCTCGTTCCGAGCGCCTGCAGCCGCGCTTTCGTTTCCGACGTCACGGCCAGCGCCAGCGCCGTCTCCTGCGCGGCCCTGCGCACCGCGGGATCACGTTCGCCACACCGGCGCGCAGTCGCGAAGGTATTGGTGCCCGCCTGGCCGCGGCGAGTGAAGTCCGCAAGGAAGGCCGCCGGCGCCGTCTCGCCCCCGCCGATCGGACCCCAGATGAACGGCGCCGGCGCATACGCGACCGACGTCGGCCCCCAGTATCGGCCGAACGTCGCGTGTTGCGTGATGTCGAGCCCCACGTCCCGGTGAAGCCGACGTATCAGCTTTCGGGTGAGCCGCTGTCACAATCGGTAGTACACCTTGATCCCAATCTGCCCGTGCTTCCAGACGCGCGCGGAGGGTAGGTCGTAATAAACCATCTGGAGATTCGGCAATGGCGCACGCGACAGTTCCGCCGGCAATGGCCCGCTCGTTTTGCGTCGCGTCACCGCCCAGACGAGATGCGCCGGCCACCTCGCGCGGATTGCCAGCCGATACCAGGTTCCGAGCCGCGGGTCGGGTCGCGCATACACGGAAATGCACACGCGAATGTCGCTGAACGCCATCAGGAAGCGCCGAAGAGGCCCCTCAGTGCTTCGCGTCCGATGATCGAGACGGTTTCGGCGGATTAACATGTGTTTTAATGCCCGCTGTTGGAGGGCGCGCCGAGCGCCGCCAGGATTTCCGTTGCAATCGCGTCTGGCGGTCGCGTGGCGGATTCGATCGTCCGAACGTTCGGGACGGGGAGCGCCGACCAGGCGAGCAGCTCGCGTTCGATCTCCGAGAGCCCCAGTTCCTGCTTGCGTGCGCGAATGACCTGCGGCGGGGCGGACAGGTTCACGACGAGATCCGGACACGGCAACAGGTGCAAGACGGCACGCGCCAGAACGGCTGGCCCGTAGAACTTCAGCGCATCGGGCTGGACCAGATATCCGTACATCCACCGGTCTCCGACAACGAGCCAATCGCGCGCCAGTGCGGGACGGACGGTGCTGAGATACCCCAGCCAACACTTTCCTGCATTGCGCAGCAGACGCAGCCAGCCGAGCACGCGCGAGCCACCCGGACCCGCCTTGGGCGGCGGGGGCAGCACTGTGGGTTCCGGCGCACGAGCCAGAGGTCCCGACAACGGCGGAAGAAAGTGAAAATATCCGGTCGGACCCGCGTGGCGCTGCATGACGGCTCGGGCGACAGTGGTCTTGCCAACCCCGTCGGGTCCCACCAAAATCAAAAGCCGCCCCGGGAACGCTGACGGTCGCGCAACGGGCTGGAGAACTGCGACCATTCAGTGCGAGTCGGCGAGCTGACGCGGCGTCGCCGGCGCCGTGCGACGCTGGCGCTCTGCGTGCACCTTCTGGAGGGTTCTGGCCGGACATGTCAATGTCACGGCGTGAGTCGCGAATTCGCCGAGCCGGGCAGTGCGGCCACGCATCGCATGATAGCCCGCCCGCAGGATTGCTCCGGCCGCGAGGATGGCGCACGTCAGCCTCACCATCGGCCAGCTTTGGGTCGCAGCCAAGTAATCCACGAGCGCGGAGGCGCGGAGCCAGGCGAGCCGGCGAACATCCGGGGATGCTGACGATTTACCCGCCGCGTGCCGAACACGAAGATCCCCGACGAGAACCTGTTGGTAGTGCTGTTCACGCAGCCGGCGACCGAGGTCCATGTCCTCCTGATACAGGAAATATCGTGACGCAAAACCCCCCAGCTCCAGAAAGGCATCCCTTCGGATCACGAGACACGTCGCTGCCAACCAGTCCACGTGGAGGCGCGATTGCGTCACAGTTCCGAGCCATATGCCCGAGTGCGGCAACACACGAAACAACCCTGTCGCGTGGACCAGCGCGCGCGCTGGGGTCGGCAGCCATCCTCCCGATGCTGAGCGCTCACCTTCATCGGCATCGAGCAAGGGACCTGCGGAAGCAATTCGAGGATCAGAGCGGACTTCTGCAACCAACCTGTCCAGAACAGAAGCGTCCACCTCCGCGTCAGGATTGACGAATGCGAGGAACGGCTGCGACGCAACTCTTGCAGCGAGGTTGCAGGCTGCCCCGAACCCGACGTTCCCGCCCGAGTCTATGTAGGTCGTCATTGGTCGGGTGCGGACCAGATCATGGATTTCTTCCTCATGCGAAGAGTTGTCGACGACAATGATGGGGGTCGATGGCGGAAACCTTTGCATCACGGGCTGCAGCAGCGCCCGGCTCCTGTACGCGACGGTGACGACTGCGTACTCGTGCGGCATCAGCGTGACCTCGTCATGCGACTCCGATCCTCTGGTCCGACGCCGTTGACACGAGACGACCAGCGCCTCGGACCGTTTTCGCTGACGAACGATTGGGACAGCGGCCGAGCGGCACCGGCGAGAGCCAACGCAGCGTCAGTAGACCGTTGCTCACGGCGATCGATGCCTATTTGGTCGCGCAACTGTCATCCATGTCTGATGAACTGCGGCGGTTGCACGTCGGAACCCGGTCGAAATGCCCTGAGGCCAAATGCCTGGGCCATCACCAGGCACACATACCTCGGATTGAGAGTCAGATACCGATGCCACAATCGCCGGGGCTCGCAGCCTAGTCGAAACAGCCATTCGAGGCCGACCCGCTGCAAGCTGCGGGGTGCCTGCGGCAACGTCCCTGCGTGGAAATCGAACGCGGCGCCTACGGCTATCAGCGGCAGCGAAAGCAGATGACCCATCTCGTAAATCCAGACCTCCTGCCGCGGGCACCCCAGCCCGACGAACGCGATTGACGCCCCGCTGCTTCGGATGCGGTCGGCGAGCTGGATCTGCTCGCGATCCGACAGGTAACGAAAGCATGACGGCTCACTCCCAGCGATTCGAAGTCCGCCGACTCGAGCTTTCAGATTATCCGTGAGGGCCGCAAGCACCGCCGGTCGGCTTCCATAGAAAAAGACAGACAGACCACGCGACGCTGCCGCCTCGCAAACCTTCTGCATCAGGGTCGGGCCGTACACGCGATCAGGCAGGCGAACTCCGTGCAGCAGCCTCAACGCCCACCGCACCGGCTGACCATCGGGCACAACCAAGTCGAGGTGATTCAGGCGGAACTGATGTGACGGGTCTAGCACACCCGTCATCACTCCGTGGACGGCGAGCGCCGAGACGGTCAGACGCTCACGCGTCTCCGCAGCCGCGGTGATTCTGGCCACGGCGGCTTCGTAGTCGATGCCGCTGATCTGGACGCCCAGGATGTTACGCTTGCCGAAATCCAACACCTTTCGACTCACTCGGCCCCGTTGGCGCTCAGCACCGCCGGAATCGTCTTCAGTAAGATCCAGACATCCAGGGCGAGCGACCAGGTGTCGATGTATTCCAGGTCGAGCTCCACCCAGCGCTCGAAGTCGAGGTTGTTCCGGCCCTGCACCTGCCACAGGCACGTGAGCCCGGGCCGCATGCTGACGCGCCGCATGGCCGACGGCCGGGTGATGCGATGCACGTCCCGCCACGGCAGCGGGCGCGGTCCCACCAGGGACATGTCGCCGCGCAGGATATTCCAGAGTTGCGGCAATTCGTCGAGCGACGACTTCCGCAGCAGCCGACCCAGTGGAGTGATTCGCGGATCGTCGCGGATCTTGAATACCGGTCCGCTGGCTTCGTTCCGATCTTCGAGTGTCGTTTGCAGCTTGTCGGCATTCACCAACATCGATCGAAACTTGTACATGCGCAGCGGACGTTTGTTGAGGCCACACCGTTCCTGCGCGTAGATGACCGGGCCACGGCTCGTAAGCTTGATGGCGATCGCCACGATCACGAACACCGGCGCGAAGATGATCATGCCGGCCACGGAGCCGATGATATCGATCGCACGCTTAACCACGAGCCGGTAACCGTCCGGAGCAACGTGCAGCGCGACAAACGCCCGGTCGCCGTAGGCGTCATACCGCTGAGACGCGACGGTGCTCTCGAAGAGATCCGCGCCGTATTTGGCGTGCACGCCCGCGCGTTCGCAGACGCTGATCGCGTGCTGAATTTGCTGGTAACGTGACTTGACCGGGAGGGCAATGACGACCTCGTCGATCACCTGGCGCATCAGGATCTGCTCGAGCTGGTCGAGTGTGCCCAGCGGCTGATACTGAACATGGTTCGCTTCCGCAGCGTGGGTCGGTTCGTCAACGAAGCCGACGACTTCATATCGCTGGCGCCGGTCGAGGGTCAGGTCCCGGTAGACGCGTCCGGCCAGCGGCCCAGTCCCGACGATCAGGGTACGCCGGACCTGACGTTGCTGGGCGTGGTCCGTTGCTCGCCTCCCGGCGCGGACCAGTAGACAGAACGCAAGCGATGTCAGCCAGAAGTACCGCACGTCACCGACGGTCATGGTGCCGGTGACGCTGGTAAGCGGAAACGCGAGCGCCAGAATGGATCCGACCGTGACGGCGCCGACGAGGCGCTTCGCCTCCGACCCGAATCGGCGAAGGTGGCGGGCGTCGTAGAGCCCAAACAGATAGAAGACCATCGGCCACGCCCCCGACAGGAGGATGAGCAGCAAGACGTTCTTCACCGTGATGCGCGCCGACAGAAAGCGGTCCAGACTACCAGCGACGTCCGGGAGGCTGCCGTTGATGAGCACGGCGAGGATCGCGGCGATGGCGGCCAGACTGTCCAGGCAGGCGACCAGAGCTGCGCCCTGGACCAGCATGGGGCGACGGCCCGCAGACCGCGGCGCCACACGCACCCGTGACGCCCCCGCATGCGGGATGGGTTCTGCAACTGGGATTGTTGAGATAGTGTCGTGCATTCGCGAGCTCAAAGCTCACGCCAGCACGGCGCACCTGACCAGCCCTCAGCTCGTCGTCAGGTCCGATTTTCCTCGGAAATGCCCGCCAGCGGTTTGAAAACCCTGCTGCAACAGGCATTCCGCGTAGTCGTCGCGGCCAGATTCCCGGCAATTTCAGTTTTTGCTGGTATCCGCGGGTAGAGTCGACCCAATCCCTCGTCTGTGCGGATTGGTGACAAAATGTAAACACGGCAGACTTTTGTCGGCTCATTGGAAGAAAAAGGACCGACCCAAGCTAGTAACTTCACTGCGGTCACTCACCCAACGTGGAACATTTCGTGCTCGCGCCTTCCCTTACATCCGATTCGGACGCGCACGCACCACGAGAACGCGGAAGAATAGATGCTTGGCGTTGCGGGACGGCGGTCAATAAGGCGAGCAAACACTTGGAGACCATAGATTCGGCAACCTCAATGGTGTCATGCGTGTAGGCAGAATACTGGCCGCATGCCTCGCCGGGCTGCTTTGCGCACCATCCGCCCTTTACGGTCAGGTTGAGTCGGGAACTGGCGATCCGCCCGAGTCGGTGTGGCTGCGTCTGGGCCCGCTCGCTCTCGCACCCACGATCGCGCTGACGAACCTCGGGTGGGACTCCAATGTGTTTCAGCTGCCGGTGGACGCGGATCCGCGTCGGTGATTTCACGGCGTCGATCGGACCGGAGCTGCAGGGGTGGTTGCGACTTGGCCGGGCACGCGCGACGTTCCGTGGGGCGTTGAATTACGCATATTTCCGCGACTACCCGAGCGAACGCTCGACAGATACAGCGTACCGAGGGCCGGATCGAACTGACGCAGAGCCGTGTCGGCCCGTACGTGTCGGGGCGCTGGATCAGTGGCCGACAGCGCTTCGGTTTCGAAATCGACGAGCGGACGCGGCGCAACGAGCAGAGCGTCGTTGGCGGCGTCGTCCTGCGCTTGGCCGGACGAACGCAGATCGATCTCGCTGGACGACGAAGTCGTGTGGATTTCACGAGAGCGGATACGTTGCGAGACCCGTTGGTCTCTGACTACTACGACTACACCTCACACGGAGTGGGTCTCACAGTGCGGCGCGACTTGACCCCGCTGACTGCCGTGACGGTCGTCGTCGATGGGTATCAGGACCGGTTCGACATCCTTCCGCAACGCGACAGCAACGCGTTCGGAATTTCCTCTGGGTTCGAATTCAAGCCGCTTGCTCTGATCAGCGGCCGTGCCCTCTTCGGGTGGACTCGCGTGGACGTGATCGAGGCAGGGGCGTCATCATTCAGCGGATTCGTCACGTCGGTCGATCTCGGCTACACGCTCCTGGGCGCGACCAGGTTCGGCATCCAGGCCGAGCGTGGCTTGTCGTATTCGGCCATTCGTGGCCAGCACGCCTTCCTGCTCGAACAGGTGAAGGCTGTCGGTGCTGCATCGCTTCGATGGCAACTGGGATATCGGCGGCCGCGTTGGCAGGTACCGGGCGACGTATGGTCTGTTCCTGAACCTCTTCCGGAAACTGCTGTTCCGCTGGAGAAGAATCATGAAACGTCACGGATTACGGCGGCCAGCTCGGTTACCGCCTTGGACCCGACACCCGAATCGCCTTCGATGTTGTTCACTATCATCGGCGTTCGTCGGTGGCCTTTGGCCGTGAGTACAAAGTGACTCGAGCCGGCATGTCGATCGTTTACCGGTTCTGACTGTCTTTCGAGGTGCACTGAATGCCGGTTCGACGAAATGTGCCAGGAGTCGCCGCATCTTTCGGGTGTGGTGAACGCCGAATTCGGCTCAGGCCCTGGCGCTGAGCTGCCGTACGGGAGAGATGTGTCTGATGCGAAGGTTCCCAGAGACCAACCGACCGGTACCGAACGGATTTTTCCCCCGCTGACGCGTTTCCGAACGGTCACGGGGGAGCGTTCCTGGTGTCTGATTATCTAAACATTCGCGACTACCTGCGGATCCTCAACAAGCACCGCTTGATCATTGCCGGCATCTTCGGCGCCGGAGTGCTGGGTGCTGTCGTCTACAACCGGACTGCCACGCGGATCTTCGAAACCCGTGCGATCGTTCAGATCGAGGCCGATCCGAACGTCCTCGCGCTCGATCGTCCACTCGTCGACCAGCGGGATTGGGCACGTGAATTCCTGCCGACCCAGGTCAGCATCCTGGAGAGCCGCGACTTCGCCCGGAGGGCTCAAGAGCAATTGAAGCTCGAGAATGCCTCCCACGCTGTCGGTATGGGCTCGGCGGCGGCGACGCCCGCCGATTCGAAGGGGCAGCCGCCTCTCGAAGACGAGCGGCGCGTACCGTCGGTCTCCGAGATCATCCAGGGGCGCAGGATCTCACCAATCAGAGACACTCGCCTCCTCAGCATTGCGTTCCGTTCCACCGATCCGGCCCTGGCTGCGCGCGTGGCAAACGCGCTGGCGCAGACGTACGTGCAGCTGAACGTCAAGGTCAGAACGACGACGACAGCCGAAGCGTCTGATTGGCTGACGAAACAAGTCGAAGAGCAGCGCAAGCTCGTGCAGGCGAGCGAAGCGGCGCTGCAGCGCTACCGGGAGAAGCACGGGGCGGATGCCCTGTTCGCGGATCGGGAAGGTACCGAGCGGCAGAACATCGTGGTGCAGAGGTTGGCGGACCTGCAACAAGAAGTAACCAGGGCGCGCGCAGAGACCATTGAGAAAGAGGCGCAGTACGGCCAGCTGACCGCCGTGCAAGGCAACCAGGAAGCGCTGGACACACTGCCAGCCATCGCGTCGAACAGCTACATCCAGGGACTGAAGGGGGAACTGACTACGTTGCGGCGGCAAATGGTGCAGATGTCCGAAGAGCTCGGCGAACGCCACCCGGACCGAATCAAGTTGCAGGGCGCGATGCAGGACGCGGAGCGGAAGCTGCAGACTGAAATGTCGAATGTGGTCCAGGCGATGCGCAACGATCTCGCGGCAGCGCGATCGCGCGAGCGTGCCTTGGTGAACGCCCTCGATCGTCAGAAAGCCGACGTTCAGTCATTGAACGCCAAGTCTGGTCAATACAACGAACTCGAACGCGAAGTGACCTCCAACCGTGACGTGCTCGACAAACTGCTGCAGCGCTCGCGCGAGGCTGCGCTCGCCCGCGATCTCAAGACCACGAACATCAGAATCATCGATGCGGCTGAGGTGCCCGGCTGGCCGATCATGCCGCGCCAGGAGCGCAACCTCACACTCGCGCTGGTCGGGAGCGGCGGGTTCGCGCTGGGACTCGTCATGCTGCTCGAGCTCCTCAATCGTCGAATGACATCGCCAGACGATGTGAAACGGCATCTCGGGCTCCCGGTACTGGGTATTGCGCCACATGTGAAGTCACACAACGGACACGGGTCGCTTCTGCTCAGCGACCGCCCACCGGCGCAGTTCACCGAGCTTGTGCACGGACTTGCGGACGAACCTCCTGATGTCGCCCGAGCTCGCGGTGGCGCATACATTGGTCGTGACGAGCTCGGAGCCCGGAGAGGGAAAGACCCTGACGGCGGCGAACCTTGCCACCTCTTTCGCGCGTTTGAATCAGCGCGTCCTCCTCATCGACGGCGACCTCAGGCAGCCTCGGCTTCATGAGCTCTTTGGGCAAGAACAGGAGCCCGGACTGACCGACGTCCTCGCGAAATCCTTCTTCGAGGTCGATTGCGAGCTGAAGCGAGCGACCACGGCCGGTGCGTTTCGCAAGACCAAAGTCGCTCGGCTGTGGCTGCTACCCGCTGGCAGCACGTCGCGCAATCCCGCCGACCTGCTCGGTTCGGAACGCTTCAGCCAGTTTATCGACATGCTCCGCCCGCAGTTCGACTGGATCGTCCTGGACACGCCGCCAGTGCTGGCGGTGACCGATGCGTGCCTCATCGCACGCGTGGCCTCCGGCGTGCTTTTCGTGGTGCGATGCGGCCAGACGTCGCGCGAGGTGGCCAGTGCAGCAGTGGAGCAGCTCAACTCCGTGGGCGCCAATCTTGTGGGCGCCATGCTGAATCGGGTTGAGCTCGGACGAGCCGGTGAATCATACCTGCCGTACCTATCATCGGGAGTACGCGAACTACTACCCGAAGCACGAAGACACATGGCTGCCGGAGATGCCTGACGGGCCCACCACCCACGAGGCGACCGGATCGGCGCCAACCTGATTCGGGGCTGAGTGCGGCGCGCTTGACCGCGAATCGATGACTGACTTGTGCAGCACGGAACGCGACGATCGATGATGCACCCGGCTACTTTCGCTCGTCGTCAGTGCAGGTTCCTCCCACCTCTCTGACCTGTTTCACGTTCAGCTGCTTGATATCGAGCTCGGTAGAGGTCGACACCGTCGGCGTTCCCGCTGTTCCCCTGGGTTTCCCTGCGGGATCTGTCGGCGATTGCGTGCTCACTTCCTGTTGCGCGCGCAAGACGCCGCTGACTTCCACCTGCCGGCCCAGATGCTCGGCAAGCTTGACACCCTCGTACTCATACAGCTGATACGTCGCCGTCTGTTCACTGGTGGCTGTTCTTGCCGCGGTCAGCACGAACGTGTCGGATGCGTCACCTGCTCTCAGGCATCCAGTCACCGTGACCGGGGCATTCGTTTTCTGCAGCGGTGTCGCCGTTTGTGTCTCGGCACCAGGTGTCTGCTCCCCGCGGTTGCACGCGCCGGCTGCTGCCACTACGATCAACATCCTGCAGAGCCACATGGCCCGACCGTTCCTGGGTTCAGCCATCATCTCTACCTCCTATCCTGCTGATCGCACGATGCAGGCCAACCTGTTAGAGGGCGACGCACGAGTTAAAGTAACGACGAGCGAACTGACGAGGTGTGGGCATGGCGAACGCCAGGCAGGTTGCGGTCATACCCGTGCGTCGCGCCGACGGCGAACTCGAGGTGTGCCTCATCCGCCGGAAGGATGCCGAGAAATGGGGCATCCCGAAGGGATTCGTCGAGCGCGGCGATTCTCCGGAAGAGGCTGCGTTGAACGAAGCGATCGAAGAGGCGGGGCTCAAGGGAGAGGTCCGGGGCACCGCCATCGGTGAGTACCAGGTACAAGAAACGTGATACCTCCCTGACGGTGGCGCTTTACGTGATGCGGGTCTCGAAGGAACAGAAAGAGTGGCAGGAAATGAAATTCAGGGAGCGGCAGTGGTTTTCGCTGGACGCGGCCGGAGCGAAGCTGTCGAACCATCCGGTGTGGCCGCTGTGGGATCGCGTGCGCGAACGGCTCGCTGGCGGATTCGAGTGAGCGATCGGGCCCGTGTGTGGACTACTGTTTGACCCGCAGACGCCGCCATCTCGCTCGCGTTTCTGATGAGCAGATATCCATCCGCCATCGCCGGATGATCCACTCCACGATTCGAGCCAGCTCTGAGGTGCGGGCACACGCGCGAGCTCCCACGTGACGATCGGGCGTGGCACGCACCAGTGCGAGGTAGCGCCACCTGCCTTCAGGTGCGGTTGCACGCGAATGACTTCATCCAGGCCGTAATGTAGCCGTCGTGATAAAGCGGCTCGAACTGGTTCTTCATCGGTTCGTGCCAGATCGCCAGAAGGCACTGCTTCCGCGACAGCGAAGAACATCGCGCGCCCATTCCGTAGCCTGTCGACACGAACACCGCGATCGTGACCGAGGATGAGCGAGCTGCGACGGGTTGATGCCCACTTCGCGTTTCCCGCGGACAGGAGGACCTGCGCGCCGTCGAGCGACAGGCCGCACCAGCCGCCGGGTGAGACCAAATCTGACCGAGAGGTGACGAGCTCGGTCGACGAGCCGATGCGTCATCGTCGAGCGCCGCAGCCGAGACACGACCGGAGTACGAGGTGATAGGCCATGACGACAGCATGACCCTGTCCGCACGCTACTGCGTCCGTAGCGACTCCCTTCAAGGATTGGCACGTTCCCGGTAGTCGCCGTCGCGGCGCGGGCCGCGGAAGTCCCGTCCAGTACCGGCACTGTCGGGGCGTGAGTGATCACTTGGGCCATCGGCCTTGGCCGGGGATGGTTTGGTGATGCCGTGCGACTGCGCCTGTCGATGCTTCTCTATCTCTAGCGCCTGGCGATCGCGGATCGCCCGCCGCTCGGCTTCTGGCACACCGCCTTCGTCCCCGATCTTGACCCCAGTCGCGTACAACAGCACGACGATGGCTACCAGCGCCGAGATCGTCACGACAAGCGCTTTCACGACGCGCGTCAACATGTCACCATTCCTCCCCGACGTGCTGCGAGGAGGACGGACGGCGTCAAGTCGTCGTTAACGCCGAGAGCCCGGAGCCGCTCAATTCTTTGCGCTTCCGCTCGGCGGCCCACCGTTCGAGCCACGGACGCAGCAATCCTGCGCTGTCGCGGTCGAAGACGATCCCTCCTCCACGCATGATCTTCTGGTCGCGCGCCGCCGCTGTCGTGGAGAGCCAGCGTTTGAAGTCTTCGTAGGCACTCGTGAAATCGCCGGAGACGTGCTTGCGGCCAGTGGTCTCCATTCGATAGATCCGGCCGTCACGAACGAAGTAGTCGACGGCTTGCGTACGCGTGCCCACCCCGAGCAGGTCGTAGAATTCGTTGGCTTCGGTCAGCTCGACGCTCACCTTGTCGCCGCTGACGGCAACGATTCGATAGGTCCACGACGTCGTGACGGCTCGCTCGAAGTCGCGCATGTTGTGCATGGCATGCCGGTCGACGGGACTCTCGTCGCCCGTCAGGCTGCGCGACGTCACGGTATCGGCGTAGTAGCGGTTCATCCGATCCTGATCGAGGGCTTTCAGGCCTTCCAGGTAGTTCTCCATGACCGCTCGAGGTGAATCAGCCGGCGGCGCCTGGGCCTGTGCCGCCACGTTCGAAGCGCTGGCCGCGAACACGCTTGCGGCGACGATCGGAGGAAGACGCATCTTCATAGACACTCCAGCGCGATGAGCGCAGCAATCTGCGGGTGAGGGTAGCGAGGGAAAGGAATCGGAAGGCGGCGGATGGGGCAGGGAGGTCGCGAGCCGGGCTGTTCGGCGGGTCGGTCGGGACGGAAGGGTCGCCTCAATCACCCCGCACGAGACTGCAGCGACGGCCAGCACCCGTCCGCGTCCAGCGGATTCCTGGGCCGATAGCGGAGCAGATGATCCGTTCGTCATCCACCATCAACTCGGTCCGGTCCGGACCGAGTTGACGGCATCTTCACTTGACACCCAAGTAGATACCGTGCCATCTTCACTGGAATGTCCAGTAAAGACAACCAGGTCGAGCTTCTCCAGGGCACGCTCGATCTGATCGTGCTTCGCGCGCTCTCCACGATGGGGCCGCTGCATGCGTATGCCCTGGCCACCCGGCTGGCCCAGGTCTCCGATCACCCGCTCTCGCTCAATCAGGGCACGTTGTACCCGGCGCTCGTGCGGCTCGAGCAGAAGGGGCACATCAAAGGGCAGTGGCAGAAGACCGAGAACAACCGCGATGCCAAGTACTACGCCATCACGCGTGCCGGGGAGCGGGCGCTGACCCAGCAGACCGAGCGCTGGCGCAGGCTCGCCGGGCTCGTCGACAAGTTGCTGCTCGAATCCTGATTCCGGAACTCGGACGACACCACTTGACGTCCAAGGATCGCCACGAGGCTGTTGTGCTTTTCGCGTGCGCAGTGCCAGCCCGGCGAGCGCTGCGCGTCCAGCCCGTTGACGCGCTGAGGGCCTGAATAGAGGTATGAGACGTTTCCTGCTACGCCTGCTGTCGTTTTTCCGAACGGGACGAGCCGAGTCCGAGCTGTCGCGCGAAATCGGCGCGCACCTTCGACTGCTGGAAGATCGATTCATCTCGCAGGGCATGAGCCCCGACGACGCCCGCTACGCAGCCCGGCGAGCGTTTGGCGGCCAGATTGAACAAATGAAAGAACGTCACCGTGATGCGCGTTCGTTCCGTTGGATGGACACGTCCTGGCTCGACTTCAAGCTCGCGTTGCGGATGCTCGTCAAGTATCCGGGCCTGACCGCGGTAGCGACCATCGGAATGGCCGTCGCCATCGCAATCAGCACCGCCTTCTTTGCGTTCTTCTACGCATACCTGTACTCGAGGCTGCCACTCGATGAAGGCGAACGCATCGTCGCCCTCGAGAACTGGGACGTCGAGGCCAACAACGAACAACGGCAGGCACTTCACGACTACGTCCAGTGGCGCGCCGGCATGTCGTCGATGGAGGAGGTTGGCGCGTTCAGGAACGTCGGCCGAAATTTGATCGTTCCCGGTGGCACGACCGAGCCCGTGCGCCTCGCAGAAATCACGGCTTCCGCGTTCCGCATCGCACGCGTGCCGCCGATGCTCGGCCGCCATCTGCTCGACGAGGACGAGCGCCCCGGTGCGAGTCCCGTGGTCGTAATCGGGCACGACGTGTGGCAATCCCGCTTCGCGTCCGATCCGCGCGTGATCGGCCGTCAGGTTCGTCTCGGAAACACGATGCACACCGTCGTCGGAGTGATGCCCGAAGGCTTCGAGTTTCCGATCAGTCACAGTTACTGGGTCCCTCTGCGATTGAACCCCGAGCAATTCCGGCGAGGAGAAGGGCCAGCCATCTTCATCTTCGGCCGTCTTGCGCAAGGCGCGACGATGGAGCGTGCGCAGGCCGAGCTGACGACGATAGGGCAGCGCAGTGCCGCCGCCTACCCCGCGACGCACGCGAAGCTCCGGCCTCGTGTGCTCCCGTACGCCTATCCCATCCTGGACATCCAGGATGTATCGCTGACGCAGGTCGCCCTGATGCAGGCCATCGTCAGCGTGCTGCTGGTTGTCGTGGCGGTGAACGTCGCCGTCTTGATTTACGCGCGGACCGCGACGCGGCAAGGCGAGCTGGCCGTGCGGACCGCACTGGGCGCAAGCCGCGGCCGTATCGTTACGCAGCTCTTCATGGAAGCGCTCGTGCTGTCGGCCGTCGCCGCCGCTGCAGGACTGGGGCTGGCGTCCTTCGGGCTCGGCCAGGCGCATTTGATCATGCAGTTGGAGACCGCGCGGCCTCCGTATTGGATCGATTACAGCCTGCCGGCTGCCGCCGTCGTTTACGTGGTGGGGCTGACGCTGCTCGCGGCCGTGATCGCTGGTGTTCTTCCGGCCCTGAACGCAACGGGCCGCCGGGTCCAATCGACGCTCCGTCATCTGAGCGGCGGCAGCAACATGCGGCTGGGGCGAACGTGGACGATGTTGATCGTCACACAGCTCGCGCTGGCCGTTGCCGCGTTACCCATCGCTGTCGCTCTCGGGTGGTCGGAAGTGCGATCCGCGACGACGTCCCCGGTGTTTGAAGTCGAGCAGTTTCTTGCTGCCTCGTTTGCGATGGATCCCGAGCCTCCACCCGACGTGGAAGCGGCCGCGTATCGCCGTGAGCTGCGGTCACGATTTCAGCAGGTTCAAACCGACCTGCTCGCGAAGCTCGAGTCTGAATCCTGGGTGTCGGATGTGACCGTGGCGATGCGACCGCCCGGGCAGGATACACCTCTGTCGATCGAAGTCGAGCCATTGGCCGGGACGGAACGGCCGAGCCCGCTTCGAGGTGCGGACGAATCAGGTCGACGTCGACTTCTTCGAAACGTTCGACGCGCACGTGCTGACCGGCCGGCTATTCACGTCCGCGGATCGCGTAAACCTGGTCGATGCACGAGCCGGTACACGAGCGATGACTGACGCTTCCGGTGATCGTCAATCGCACGTTCGTCGAGCGCGTGCTCGGAGGGAGCGACGTCATCGGCCGCCGCGTTCGGCGTGCGGCAACCACCGAACCCGACAGAACTGAGGAGGGACCGTGGTGCGAGATTGTCGGCGTGGTCAGTGACCTCCACACGAATCCGATCGACTCAGAACTTACGGCGCCGATCCTCTATTCTGTCCTGACCCCAGGAACCGCCAGCACCGGGAGCCTGGTGCTGCGCGTGTCCGGCGGCGCGCCCTCGAGCTACATCGGCAGAGTGCGAGAGCTCACCGGCGCGATCGATCCGACCGTCCGCATATCGGCCTATCCGCTGGTCGATATCTACCGTCAGCAGAACGTCGCGATGCGGCTCGTCGCGGCCGCGCTCGTGCTGGTCATCGTGAGCGTGCTGATGTTGTCAGCGGCGGGCGTCTATGCGCTCATGTCGTTCACGGTAGCGCAGCGGCGGAAGGAAATAGGCATACGCGCGGCGCTCGGCGCCGACCCGCAGCGGATTCTGCGCAGCATCTTCGCACGCGCCGCCGTGCAACTCGCGTCCGGGATCGCCGCCGGGATCACGATGGCGATCCTGATCGACGTGTTGAGCGGCGGCGAGATGATGGGAGGCGCAGCGGCCATCCTGCTTCCGGTGATGTCGATGCTGATGGTCGCCGTCGGCCTGCTGGCGTCGATCGGTCCCGCGCGCCGGGGCCTCCGCGTGCACCCCACCGAGGCGTTGCGGGACGAATAACGCCCGCACGTCCAGCGTCAGGAAATGACGCAGAATGTACGTGTGCGTGTTTCGCGGCCGCAGCTTCCTCCTGAGATCGAAGAGTACCGCGACGGCCCTTGGCGCCGCGACGCGGTGCGCCAGGTCAGCACCGCATTCGAAGCCGAACGGTTCATCGAGGAAGTCGGCTTTGCCGCGTGTCTGACCGACTCCCGCCGGCCGGGGCCGTCGCTGTATGTTGCCGTGTGTGGGCGCCGGGACGCGGTGTTGCCACGGAACGTCCAGAAGGATTCCGAGACATCGCTCACCTGGCAGTTGAAGGACGAGCTGATCCGTCGCGGGAAGGTCTATTACGCCAAGCTTGCCCGCGGCAAGGCGATGTTCCTCGCGCCGCGGATGATCCCGCACTTCCACGCCATCTGGGGGCTCCGCCGATCCGAGGAAAAGACACGCCTCAGCAGGAATGCGCAAAAGATCCTGCGCGTGCTGCGCAGGGAATGGGAGATGAGCACGCTGGACCTGCGCACCGACTCCGGCGTGACGGATCGGAAGGCGTTCACGCGCGCACTCGACGAACTGCAGGCGGCCATGATCGTCGTGCCGAGTGAGGTCTGCTACCTTCCAAAGTTCACTTACATCTGGACGCTCGGCGTCGGCCGGTTCCCCGACGCACTGGTCCGCCGCGTGAAGCGCGAGCACGCCTTGCGCGAGATCGCGCGCTGCTTTCTGACTGGAGCGGGCGTCACTGTTCCCGGTGAGATGGCCCGCGTGACCGGTCTGCCCCGGCCCGAAGCCGGACTCGGCAACCGCGCACTCGTCGCTGAAGGTTTTGCGACCATGATCGCGCCTGGCGCGTACAAACTGGCAGAAGACCGGTGGACGGGTTCGCCAGGCTCAGCCAACGAACCCGCGCTCGCGCAGACGTGATCGCGTCCCGTGGCTCGATGTGCTCGAGGCTTCGACTATCAGAGCGATTTCATCAGCGCTGATGAAGAAACTCTGCTGGTCGCCGAGATCGCCAATCTGGAGTTCTTCACCTTCGAAATGCGCGGTGTCGAGGCACATGCTACGCCTGCTGTCGTTTTTCCGAACGGGACGAGCCGAGTCCGAGCTGTCGCGCGAAATCGGCGCGCACCTTCGACTGCTGGAAGATCGATTCATCTCGCAGGGCATGAGCCCCGACGACGCCCGCTACGCAGCCCGGCGCGCGTTTGGCGGCCAGATTGAACAAATGAAAGAACGTCACCGTGATGCGCGTTCGTTCCGTTGGATGGACACGTCCTGGCTCGACTTCAAGCTCGCGCTGCGGATGCTCGTCAAGTATCCGGGCCTGACCGCCGTAGCGGCCATCGGAATGGCTGTCGCCATCGCAATCAGCACCGCCTTCTTTGCATTCTTCTATGCATACCTGTACTCGACGCTGCCACTCGACGAAGGCGAACGCATCGTCGCCCTCGAGAACTGGGACGTCGAGGCCAACAACGAGCAACGGCAAGCGCTTCACGACTACGTCCAGTGGCGCGCCGACATGTCGTCGATGGAGGAGGTTGGCGCGTTCAGGAACGTCGGCCGTAATCTGATCGTTCCCGGTGGCACGACCGAGGCCGTGCGCCTCGCAGAAATCACGGCTTCCGCGTTCCGCATCGCACGCGTGCCGCCGATGCTCGGCCGCCATCTGCTCGACGAGGACGAGCGCCCCGGTGCGAGTCCAGTGGTCGTAATCGGGCACGACGTGTGGCAATCCCGCTTCGCGTCCGATCCGGGAGTGATCGGCCGTCAGGTTCGTCTCGGAAACACGATGCACAGCGTCGTCGGTGTGATGCCCGAAGGCTTCGAGTTTCCGATCAGTCACAGTTACTGGGTTCCTCTGCGAGTGAACCCCGAGCAATTCAGGCGTGGAGAAGGGCCCGCTATCTTCATCTTTGGCCGTCTCGCGCGAGGCGCGACGATGGAGAGTGCGCAGGCCGAGCTGACGACGATAGGGCAGCGCAGTGCCGCCGCCTATCCCGAAACGCACGCGAAGCTCCGGCCTCGTGTGCTCCCGTACGCCTATCCCATCCTGGACATCCAGGATGTATCGCTGACGCAGGTCGCCCTGATGCAGGCCATCGTCAGCGTGCTGCTGGTTGTCGTGGCGGTGAACGTCGCCGTCCTGATATACGCGCGGACGGCGACGCGGCAAGGCGAGCTGGCCGTGCGGACCGCACTGGGCGCAAGCCGCGGCCGTATCGTCACGCAGCTCTTCATGGAAGCGCTGGTGCTGTCGGCCGTCGCCGCCGCTGCAGGACTGGGGCTGGCGTCCTTCGGGCTCGGCCAGGCGCATTTGATCATGCAGTTGGAGACCGCGCGGCCTCCGTATTGGATCGATTACAGCCTGCCGGCTGCCGCTGTCGTTTACGTGGTGGGGCTGACGCTGCTCGCAGGCGTGATCGCCGGTGTTCTTCCGGCGCTGAACGCAACGGGCCGCCGGGTCCAATCGACGCTCCGTCATCTGAGCGGCGGCAGCAACATGCGGCTGGGGCGAACGTGGACGATGTTGATCGTCACGCAGCTCGCGCTGGCCGTTGCCGCGTTACCCATCGCTGTCGCTCTCGGGTGGTCGGAAGTGCGATCCGCGACGACGTCCCCGGTGTTTGAAGTCGAGCAGTTTCTTGCTGCCTCATTTGCGATGGATCCCGAGCCTCCACCCGACGTGGAAGCGGCCGCGTATCGCCGTGAGTTGCGGTCACGATTTCAGCAGGTTCAAACCGACCTGCTCGCGAAGCTCGAGTCTGAATCCTGGGTGTCGGATGTGACCGTGGCGATGCGACCGCCCGGGCAGGAGACACCGCTGCCTATCGAAGTCGAGCCATTGGCCGGGACGGAACGGCCGAGCCGCTTCGAGGTGCGGGTGAATCAGGTCGATCTCGACTTCTTCGAAGCGTTCGACGCGCACGTGCTGACAGGCCGGCTATTCACGTCCGCGGATCGCGTAAACCTGGTCGATGCACGAGCCGGTACACGAGCGATGACTACGCTTCCGGTGATCGTCAATCGCACGTTCGTCGAGCGCGTGCTCGGAGGGAGCGACGTCATCGGCCGCCGCGTTCGGCGTGCGGCAACCACTGAACCCGACAGGACTGAGGAGGGACCGTGGTGCGAGATTGTCGGCGTGGTCAGTGACCTCCACACGAATCCGATCGACTCAGAACTGACGGCGCCGATCCTCTATTTTGTCCTGACCCCAGGAACCGCCAGCACCGGGAGCCTGGTGCTGCGCGTGTCCGGCGGCGCGCCCTCGACCTACATCGGCAGAGTGCGAGAGCTCACCGGGGCGATCGATCCGACCGTCCGCATTTCGGCCTATCCGCTGGTCGATATCTACCGTCAGCAGAACGTCGCGATGCGGCTCGTCGCGGCCGCGCTCGTGCTGGTCATCGTGAGCGTGCTGATGTTGTCAGCGGCGGGCGTCTATGCGCTCATGTCGTTCACGGTCGCGCAGCGGCGGAAGGAAATAGGCATACGCGCGGCGCTCGGCGCCGACCCGCAGCGGATTCTGCGCAGCATCTTCGCACGCGCCGCCGTGCAACTCGCGTCCGGGATCGCCGCCGGGATCACGATGGCGATCCTGATCGACGTGTTGAGCGGCGGCGAGATGATGGGAGGCGCAGCGGCCATCCTGCTTCCGGTGATGTCGATGCTGATGGTCGCCGTCGGTCTGCTGGCGTCGATCGGTCCCGCGCGCCGGGGCCTCCGCGTGCACCCCACCGAGGCGTTGCGGGACGAATAACGCCCGCACGTCCTGCGTCAGGAAATGACGCAGAATGTACGTGTGCGTGTTTCGCGGCCGCAGCTTCCTCCTGAGATCGAAGAGTACCGCGACGGCCGTTGGCGCCGCGACGCGGTGCGCCAGGTCAGCACCGCGTTCGAAGCCGAACGGTTCATCGAGGAAGTCGGTTTTGCCGCGTGTCTGACCGACTGCCGCCGGCCGGGGCCGTCGCTCTATGTTGCCGTGTGTGGGCGCCGGGACGCGGTGTTGCCACGGAACGTCCAGAAGGATTCCGAGACATCGCTCACCTGGCAGTTGAAGGACGAGCTGGTCCGTCGCGGGAAGGTTTATTACGCCAAGCTTGCCCGCGGCAAGACGATGTTCCTCGCGCCGCGGATGATCCCGCACTTCCACGCCATCTGGGGCCTCCGCCGATCCGAGGAAAAGACACGCCTCAGCAGGAACGCGCAAAAGATCCTGCGCGTGCTGCGCAGGGAATGGGAGATGAGCACGCTGGACCTGCGCACCGACTCCGGCGTGACGGATCGGAAGGCGTTCACGCGCGCACTCGACGAACTGCAAGGCGGCCATGATCGTCGTGCCGAGTGAGGTCTGCTACCTTCCAAAGTTCACTTACATCTGGACGCTCGGCGTCGGCCGGTTCCCCGACGCACTGGTCCGCCGCGTGAAGCGCGAGCACGCCTTGCGCGAGATCGCGCGCTGCTTTCTGACTGGAGCGGGCGTCACTGTTCCCGGTGAGATGGCCCGCGTGACCGGTCTGCCCCGGCCCGAAGCCGGACTCGGCAACCGCGCACTCGTCGCTGAGGGTTTCGCGAGCATGCTCGCGCCGGGTGTTTACAGACTGGTCGACGGACGGTGGACGGGTCGCCAGGCTCAGCCAACGGAACCCGCGCTCGCGCAAACGGAGACTCAGAGACCCGGAGACCACACTGGTGTCAGTGCGTTCGATTCAGGAAGCGTTTTGCCCGGCGAGCTCCATGTTGTTTGCGACCGCCAGGCTCCCCGTGTCTCCGTTTCTCCGTGTTTGAAGCTTGTTCCGTTACCTCCGTCCCCTCTCGGTCACCTCCGCCCCACGGTTCGAAGCCGCAACATCCCGATCCCCGCAACCTGAAACCCCAGCCGTTCATAGAGCCTGCGAGCTCGCTGATTGTTTGGTGTCACACCGAGGGCGATTGCGACAAACGCACCGAAACGTTTCTCGGTGATCGCGTCGAACAGGGCTGTTCCACAGCCGCGCCCACGCATCGGCGCCCGGACGAAAACCTCATCCACCTCACACACGACGCCATCGAGCTCGTTGGAATAGAACGGAACGAGGAAGGCATAGCCCTCAGCAGTGCCCTCGACATCGAGGACGACCGCCAGTCCGCGGGACGGCTCGAATTCGAAGACATTCAAGGTCCGTTCGACCTGCTCCGCCGTAACTGAAAGCAAGCCGGCATCTTCGGCGTACAGCGCGAGACACATTTCAACGATGGCGGGAAAGTCGAGCGGGCGGGCCGGGCGCCAGGTCGGCATGCTCTACTGTAGCGCCACCGGGTGACGCCCGGCCCGGCACAGGCGTCATATGTAGGCGGGTCCGGAGCACGATCCGTCCGTTCTGCGTTGGAATCGAACGGGCTGGTATTTCCGCGTCATCGAAGAGGGCGAGATTGCCGCCGGTCAGCATCTCGAGCTGGCGAGGCGGCCCTATCCGAAGTGGAGCATCGCTCGGGTCAACCGTCTAATGTATCTGAAGTCGGAGTCCGCTGAAGATCGGCGGGAGCTCGCGAGTTGCCCCGCGCTGGCCAGGAGCTGGCGCACCGCGCTATCCAGGTTCGACAAATGATGGCGCCGAAGTGGGACGAGAGGGACACCGCCGCAATCAACCGCCGCGACCCAGGGCCGAGCGGAAGCGGTGTTAGGATGCGTGCGCCATGTCAGAACAAGACCGCCGCACGTTCCTCACTTCCTCCGCACTCGCCGGCCTCGGCCTCGCTTCGTCTCCAGGCTCTTTGATTCTCCGGGCCGATGCGCAAGCGACGCCGACGGTCGCCGATACCAATGAAGCGCACCGCGTTCTGATCCAGATGGGGCCTGCAGCGCAGGGTCCGAGCACACCGGACCGGGAGCTGAAGAAGATCACGCCGCAGCCCTACGGTCCGTTCTACAAGGCTGGCGCGCCATTTCGCGGCAAGCTGTGTCCGCCCGGCGAAGCAGGGATGACGTTCGTGCTGACCGGCCGCGTGTGGGCGTTGGACACGCGCCGCCCGGTGTCGGGCGCCGTGCTCGACGTCTGGCACGTCGACACCAAGGAGAAGTATTCAGATGGTGTCAACGATTTCCGCAACCGCGGCCGCGTAATTTCCTCGGAGACTGGATCGTACGAGCTCGAAAGCATTCGTCCGATCCCGTATCGGCCGAATCAGGGCGGAGACTTCTGGCGTTGCGCGCACTTCCATCTGCTCGTAGTCGCGCCAGGCTACCGGCCGCTGGTGACCGAGATTCACTTCCAGGACGACCCGCACAAGAAGGATCCGATGTATCGCGCTGAGAACGCGATCGCCGTCCAATCGCGAACCGCGAACGGACGGACGTTCGAGACCGGCGTCTTCGACATTGTGGTGGAGCGTTAGGACGGGGGGGACGGAGGGAACGGAACGAGCTTCAACTCGGAGAAACGGAGAAACGGAGACTTATCTTTCTTGATGATCACGCCGATGCCGGGGGAGTGTTGCCCAACAAAGATTCTCCGTTCCTCCGCGTCTCCGAGTTGAAGCTCGTTCCGTTCCCTCCGTCCCCTCCGTTACTGCAGCGTCAGAGCCGGATTGATCCGCGCCGCCCGGCGCGCCGGCAGGATGGCCGCAAAGGTTGTCACGGCACCAACGATTGTGGCCGCAGCCAGAAGCGTCGGCGCGTCGAACGGTTGCAGATCGTACAGGAGCGGCTGCAGCTTGTGCGCAAAGACCGAGGCGACCGCCACACCGGCGGCAGCTCCTGCCACGATCGCCGGCACGTATTGTCCGAAGATCATCCGAAGGATCGCGCGAGGCGTGGCGCCGAGCGCCATGCGGACGCCGATCTCCCGCGTCCGCGCGGACGTCGTGTAGCTGACGACGCCGTAGAGCCCGAGTGAGGCGAGCGCGACCGCCAGCGCGGCGAACACGGCTGCCAGCGTGGCGAGCAGCCGCTCGACCTGCACCTGATCCTCGATCTGTTGCCGCATCGTGCCCGTCCGGAACAATGTCACCCCGGAATCGATCGACGCAATGGCCGCCTTGACGTCGCGCAGCGCCGCCTCCGGCGACTGTCTGGCGCGCACGTGCAGTGTAAGTTGACTGACGTTCGTCAGCTGCGCGTATGGGATGTACCAGAACGCGATCTCGGCATCACGCACGTTCGCGATCTTGCTGTCGCGCGTCACGCCGACGATCGTGTGTCTCGCGGGGCCTCGGGACCCGCCCGGCCCGATGCGCCGCCCGAGCGCCGGGCCTTCGCCAAGGTAGCGGCGGACGAATGTTTCATTGACAATCGCCACCGGCTCGCTCGTGGCGGTGTCCGCGGCGGTGAAATCGCGTCCTTCCTTCAGCGGCAGGCCCGTGGTGCGGAAGAATCCGGGTCCGACGGCGTTGCGCGTGGGTCCGGGCCGGTCGTCACGCTGGCCGTTGTCGAGCACGAGCCCGCTTCCCCACATGTTTCCGTCAAGGAGCGGCATCACACCGAAGGCTGCCGATTCGACCGTTGGCAGGGCCGAGACGCGCTCGAGGACATCGGCGTAGAACCCCCGCACGTTCTCGCGGCTGTACCCGGCGAGAATGGGGTTCATCGAGACCAGTGCCAGCTGCTCGGCCTGAAAGCCAAAACCTGCATGACGGAGGTTGAAGAGCGTGCGCGCGAAGAGGCCAGCGCCGATCAGGAGTGCGAGCGAGAGGGCGATCTGGCCGGCCACGAGGGCCGAGCGTGCTATCGAGCGCCGGCCTGTGACCTGCGACGTGCCGATCTTCAGCGCGCCAACGAGATCCACTTTCGCCGACGACCATGCCGGCGCCAGGCCGCATAGCATGCCGGTGAGGAACGTGACCAGCGTGGCGAAGCCGAGCACTCGGAAGTCGGTCGGAATCCTGATATCGGATGGCACGTCGGCGAGTCTCGCCATGACGTCGACGCACCAGCCCGACAGCAGCAATCCCAGCGCGCCGCCTGCGGTCGCAAGAATCAGGGTCTCGACGAGAAGCTGACGAACGATGCGCAGCCGGCCCGCGCCGAGCGCGAGTCGCAGCGACATCTCGCGCTGGCGCGCCGTCGAGCGGGCGAGCATCAGGTTGCCCACGTTCACGCAGACGAGCCCGAGCACGATCGCGACGAGGACAGTGAGGATGACGAGCGCCAGCGAAAAGCGTTTGCGTATCGTCGGCCGTCCGCCGCTGCCATCGAGCACCTCGAGACGTTCGGGCGAGTCCTTCTGACCGGGGAACTGCGCGCGGAACGAATCGTAGCGTCGGTCGAGCGCATCTGCGGCCTGCGCGCGCGTAATTCCCGGCTGCAGGCGTCCCATGATCTGGAGCCACCAGTAGTCCGAGCTGTCCAGGCGCGACGCGCTTCCGTGCATCTCCGCCTGCAGTGTGATCGGCACACGGACACTCGGCAGCGCTCCAGGCTCGATGCCGTGGAATGACGGAGGTGTCACGCCGATGATGGTGACCGGGAGACGATTCAGCCGGATGGAACGGCCGATCACGTGCGGGTCTCCGCCGAAGCGCCGGTGCCAGTAGCCGTGGCTGATGACCGCGACGCGGTTGACCCCCGCGCGCTCGTCGTTGTCGGTAAACAGCCGGCCGAGATGCGGCTGTACGCCAAGCACCTCGAAGTAGTTGCCCGACACCAGCTCGCCTTCGATTTGCTCTGGTGGTCCGTCTGCTTCCAGACTGGGCGCCATGCTTGCGCTGGCGAGCACGCCCGACAGCGCCTCGTTCGCCTGACGGAGATCGCGATAGAACGGATAGGGAAAGGACGAGCCGACTCCGGACTGATCCGAGGAGACCGCAAGCAGAATCAGCGACTCGGGGTCCCGCACCGGCAACGGCTTGAGAAGAACGCTGTTGACCAGGCTGAAGATGGCCGTGTTGGCGCCGATGCCGATGGCCATCGACAGGACGGCGGCGGCCGCGAATCCTGGCGACTGCATCATCATCCGGAGTCCGTATCGCAGGTCGGCTTTGATCCCGTCGATCCAACCTACGCCACGTACTTCGCGCCCCTGTTCTTTCCAGCGCAGTGGATCGCCAAACTCCTCTATCGCACGCCGGCGAGCCTCGGCTGGTGCCAGGCCGGAGGCGACAAGGTCATCGGTCCTCGCGTCGAGATGAAACCGGAGCTCGGCGTCCATCTCGCGCTCCATCCGCGATCGCCACAGGAGCGTGCGCAGTAACGACCGAAGGCGGGAGAGGGCGTCATATGGCCTCAGATATCCCCGGGCGACGCGTCGAGCACCAGCGCCATCGCCTCGGAGAAGCGCTTCCAGTACGCCTGCTCGTCGGTCATGCGCCGGCGGCCCGCCGCCGTCAACTTGTAGTACTTCGCCTTGCGCCGGTTCTCAGACTCGCCCCATTCGGAGGTGATGAGCCCCTGGTGCTCGAGCCGGTAGAGCGCCGGATAGAGCGATCCCTGTTGAATTCGCAGCTTGTCGCGGGAAATCTGCTGAATCCGCAGCAGCACGCCGTAGCCGTGAAGCGGGCCGAGCGACACCGCCTTGAGGATGAGCAGGTCCAGTGTTCCCTGCAGCAGTTCGGTCGTCGTCGCCACCCGCACTCTCCTAGATTGACATAGAGAGTAGCACAACTCCCTCCCCAAGAAGCCACCACGAACGACGGCAGATAACCTTCGTGGTGAACCTTCATGGTGAACCCCCGTCATGAACGCGGGGTGTCCGTTCGGCAGATCGTTCGCTTCTAGCGGAACCTGAGAATAGCGTAAAGCAGGACGACCAACAGACTGAGCAACGCAGGCATCGACGCCAGCGCGACGCTCGCGACGAGCCGTTGCTCGCTGGCGTCGTCCCGCCCCCACCTCCACGCCAGCAGCGCAGCGCCCGCGACCGCGAGGCCGGCGCTCACCAAGAGGCCAGCGTTGCTTGTCCAGCGGCTCCACGAACGACTCTGGGGGTCGACGGACTGGAACGCGATGGCGGCAGGCACCGCAAACGTCATCAGAACCGGCAGCGGCGACACGCACAGGTACGCACGTTCAGGCAGTGTCAGCGGGTGCGTGCGCCCCTGGCTGATGAGGATTACGCCGAGGAGTCCGACGGCTACAAGGACGATCACAGCAATCATGGCAGGCGTTCCGGGGCGAGACCCATCCTCTTGCGCGGCATTCTAGCCGAATCCTTGCGACCGCCCAGCCCCCCACTTTCCTTACACCGTCCGAATGTCTTAACATCTCGCAACCCTCATATATGGTGCGAGACATGAAACGCCGACTATTCGTGGCAGGGTTGCTCATCCTGGTGGCCAGTATTCGTGCCATCGGGATAGTGGCCGTAGAACCGCAAGGGCCTCAGACCGACCCCAAGCCCAGACCCGATCTCGTGCGCGCGCCCTACAGCCAGGCGGACATCGACTTCATGTCCGGCATGATTCCCCATCACGCCCAGGCGGTACTGATTGCCGGGTGGGCGGAGTCTCACGGCGCCCGGCCCGAGGTGCTGGTCCTGTGCCAGCGGATGGTCGTCGGCCAGCGCGACGAGATCGAGTTCATGCGCACCTGGCTGCGCGATCGGGGCGAGACGGTGCCCGATGCCAACGCCACACACCACCGGATGAAGATGAACGGCGTGGAGCACGACATGCTCATGCCGGGCATGCTCTCGCCTGCCGAGCTCGCGCAGCTCGACAAGGCGCGGAACACCGAGTGGGACCGGCTCTTCCTGACATTCATGATTCGCCATCACGAGGGTGCGCTCAAGATGGTCGACGATCTCTTCGAGGCCTTCGGCGCCCTGCAGGACGAAGACATCTACAAGTTCGCTTCCGATATGTACGCCGACCAGACGATCGAGATCGAGCGCATGCACAAGATGCTCGACGGCTCGCAGAAGGGCGGCTCGAAATAAAATCCTGGTTCTTTACTTAGAGCGGATATAACGGGTAGGCGCGCCAACGGCGCGCCCCGCCGGAGCGGAGCGGGGCGAAGGGCCCCCGCGAGCGACGGCGATAGGGGGTCCGGGGGACGAAGTCCCCCGGACTAGAAAAGACGAACGGAGTCCACATGGAATCGCTGGTCTTCACCACGCTTGCCGTAGGAATGCTGACCGTCGCGTGCGCGCCGAAGTCGCCGCCCGCAGCGTCGCCGCCCGCCCCGAATCCGCCGGCTGCAGCGCCGGCGCCAGCACCTGCGCCACCGGCCGCTGCGACGCCGGCACCCGCGGCGCCTGCGCCCGCGCCTGCTCCGGCGACGCCACCGGCGACGGAGCCGGCGGGTGGCGGAGCCGGCCGAGGCGGCCGTGGGAATCCGCCACCTCCGCCACCACCGCCGCCGAGTGTCATGCCGGCGCCGGTGAAGCCGATCGTGTCAGCGACGACACCGACTCCGGATCCGCGCGTCGGTCTTGCGGCGGGCCGATGGGATGCGGCGCAGGCGGCCTGGAATATTCGCCTCGTGTCGACCACGCCGCCGACCGAGAAGTTCCTCGGCGTCACCAATTCCGATCTCGCCTTCACCGGGAAGTACACCATCCAGGGCAACTACAACGGATTCCAGGTCTTCGATGTGTCGAACCCTGCGAAGCCCACGCTGGTGATGACCTACGTGTGCCCCGCGTCGCAGAGCGACGTGTCGGTTTACAAGAACCTGCTGTTCGTCTCGGGCGAAGGGCAGACCGGCCGTCTCGACTGCGGTATCCAGGGCGTGCCCGAGCCCGTCAGCAAGGACCGTCTGCGCGGCATCCGCATCTTCGACATCTCGAACATCGCCAGCCCGAAGTACGTGGCCAACGTGCAGACCTGCCGCGGGTCCCATACCCACACGGTCGTGACGGATCCGAAGGACAAGGAAAACGTCTACATCTATGTTTCCGGCTCGTCGCGTGTTCGTTCGCCTGACGAGCTGCCGGGTTGCACCGACGGCCCGATCGAGGATCCGAACAGCGCGCGTTTCCGCCTCGAAGTGATCAAGGTCCCGATCGCCGCGCCGCAGAACGCGGCCATCGTCAGCCACCCGCGCATCTTCTACGGCCTCGCGCCGCCGCCTCGACGCGTCGAGCCCGGTCGTGGCGGTAACGCCAACAACGCCGCCGGAGCCGGTGCGGGGGCGGGTGCTGGCGCAGGTGCTGCTGCCGGTGCCGGTGCTGGCGCGGCAGAGGGCAGAGGCGGCGGCCGCGGAGCCGATCCGAACGCCCGCAACTCCGGACCGAACCAGTGCCACGACATCACGGTCTATCCGGAGATCGGCCTCGCGGGCGGCGCCTGCGGCGGATACGGACTGCTCCTCGACATCAGCGACGTTGTGAACCCGAAGCGAATCGACCAGGCCGCGGACATCAACATGTCCTTCTGGCACTCCGCGACGTTCAGCAACGACGGCTCCAAGGTCCTCTTCACCGACGAGTGGGGTGGCGGTTCGCAGCCGCGCTGCCGCGACACGGACAAGCCCGAGTGGGGCGCCAACGCGCTCTTCACGATCGAGAACCGGAAGATGAACTTCAAGAGCTACTACAAGATACCGGCACCGCAGACATCGCTCGAGAACTGCGTGGCACACAACGGATCGCTCCTGCCGATCCCCGGCCGCGAAGTCATGGTCCAGGGCTGGTATCAGGGCGGCATCTCGGTGTTCGACTGGACGGACACGTCGAAGCCGAAGGAAATCGCCTATTTCGACCGCGGTCCGGTGGATTCGACCCGGATGATCAGCGGCGGCTCGTGGTCGGTCTACTGGTACAACGGCCTGATCGTCAGCTCCGAGATCGCGCGCGGTCTCGATATCTACGAGCTGCTTCCGAGCGGATTGATCTCTCAGAACGAAATCGATGCCGCCAAGACCGTCCAGTGGGATTACCTCAACGCGCAGGAGCAGCGAAAGATAGTCTGGCCGCCGAGCTTCGCCAAGGCTCGGGCCTTTCTGGATCAGCTCGAGCGCGACAACGGTCTGGCTGCGGCGAGCATCAGCTCGGCGCGTTCGGAACTGGCGAGCGCAGAGAAGCTCTCGGGACAGCAGCGGCAGCAGGCGCTTCAGAAGCTTGCGTCGCAGCTGAGCAAGGACGCATCAGCGGCAGCGGGCCAGGCCAAGGTCAAGATGCTGACCGATGCCGTGACCGAGCTCGCAACTGCCCGGTAAGTGACTCGATTGGGGGCGCGCCGTATGGGCGCGCCCCTCTCTTCATTCCTTTCCTCCTTCAGCCCTTCATCCCAGGCCGCCCGCAGATTGGTCCGCCCCCTCCAGGGCCATGTGCCGGTATCCTGAACGGCATGCGCCTGAAACCCTTTCTTCTCGACCAGTGGTTGTCCCGCCACGCCTCCTCGTCAATCGAGTACAACCTGGGCGGCAGCACGGGCCCGCGCTGGACGCTCGATGAACTGCTCCGGCTCACGGGAAATGACGCCCGTCAGCGTCTGCTCGAGTCCGGCGTCGTGTACGGCTTGTCCGCCGGCAGCGAGGGCCTTCGAGAGGGTATTGCCGCGATGCGTCAGGTTCCCTCGTCGCACGTGCTCATCGTCGCCGGTGGATCCGAGGCGTTGCTCCTGCTGATGTTCCTCGCGGCGGATCCGGGCGCCAACGTCATCGTTCCGTTTCCCGGGTTTCCTCCGTATCACGCGTTGCCAGAATCGATGGGGCTCGAGGTTCGCCAGTATCACGTCAGACGCGAGAACGGCTTCCGTGTCGATCTCGATGAGGTCAAGCGTCTCGCGGACGCAAACACGAAACTGATTCTCGTGAACTCGCCGCACAATCCGACTGGCGGAACATTGTCCGACGACGAGATGCGCGACCTGCACGACTTCGCAGCGGCGCGGCGGATCCAGTTCGTGTCCGACGAGGTGTTCCACCCGATTTATCACGGGCGCCCGTCAGCGTCGGCAGCGCGGCTCCCGCACGCCACGGTCCTCGGTGACTTCTCGAAGGCGTTTGCGCTGTCGGGTCTTCGTCTGGGATGGATCATCGAGCCGGACGAGGAACGCCGCGAGGAATACCTCAACATGCGGGAGTATTTCAGCATCTCGAACACGACCATCGGCGAGTTCTTTGCCGAGATTGCTGTTGCGCATCGCGATATCGTCCTCGGCCGCACGCAGGAGGTCGCGTCAACGAATCTGCGCGAGGTGGAGCGTCTCGTGGGCGAGCATGGAGATCTGCTCGAATGGACTCGCCCGGAGGGCGGGATGACGGCGTTCGTTCGCGTGCGCGGCGGGAACGGGCGCGAGTTCTGCGAGGGCGCCGTCGGTCACGGTCTCTTGCTGACGCCAGGCGACTGTTTTGGCGTTCCCGATCACGTCCGTCTCGGCTTTGGCGTCGGTCCCGAGTGGTACCCGAAAGCCATGGAACGGCTCGCGAGTTTCCTCCAAAGCTGGAAAGCCGCCGTGTGACCACCCGCGAGTCCATCGACGCGGCGACGGCCTACGAACGGCTCTTCGTTCCCGCCGAGTTCCAGCAGTGGGCACCGAGGGTCGCTGGAGCCGCGCGCGTCGGGCCAGGTCACCGAGTACTCGATGTGGCGTGCGGCACCGGCGTACTGAGCAGGGAAGTCGCGGCGCGTGCGGGGCCCTCCGGGTTCGTCACGGGGTTCGATCTGGATCCAGGCATGTTGGCGATCGCCTCGCGCGTCTCCCCGGGTATCCGGTGGTGCCGTGGAAGCGCCGAGTCGTTGCCATTCACGAACGCGGCGTTCGATTCAGTCGTCAGCCAGTTTGGACTGATGTTCTTTCCGGACCGTCTGCAGGCGCTTCGCGAGATGCTGCGCGTCGCGGCCCCCGGGGGCTGCCTCGCTGTTGCCGTGTGGGACACGCTCGAGCGCACGCCCGCATACCTCGCGCTCGTTGGACTGCTCGATCGATTCGCCGAAGGGCAGGTTTCTAACGCGCTGCGCGCGCCGTTCGCGCTTGGCGATCCTCAAACGCTCGCGGACCTCTTTGATGCTGCAGGCATGCCTGCGGCGACGATCGCCACGGTCGTGGGCACCGGCAGGTTTCCCGATATTCGCGCGATGGTCGAAGCCGAGTTGAAAGGATGGATGCCAGTCGTCGGCATCAATCTCTCGCAGGACGATATCGACAGGCTCGTCGACCAGGCGCAGGCCGCTCTCGAACCCTTTACCATGCCCGACGGAACCGTTCGCTTCGATTCACCCGCGCATATCGTGACATTCGATCTTCTCTGACGGATGCCGCGGATTTCCGGTGCTGATCATCGGCACCGTGATCCTGCTCGTCAGCTGGTTTCGAGGACGCGGATACGGGCTCATCGCGCCGCAAAATTGTAATCGCCGTAATGGATCAGCTGGCACGGCCGACGCTTGCCAGCACAACGCTTCCCATACTAGTGTTCGTCCTCCGATGTTCGTTCTCCAGCGATGCCAAGTCGTCGGATGACGACCTATGGGCACGGCCATGCCATCCCTGCGCGTTCACGCGATTGTCGCGATTCTCACCGTTCCTCTTGCGATGTCCTGCGGTTCGTCTTCGGAGACCGCGACGTCGCCGTCACCCGCTCGATGTACGTTGCAGGTTCAGGCCGAGACGTCCACGTTCCCGCCTGCGGGTGGATCTGGCGCAGTGCGGATCGTCACCAACCGCGAGTGCGCGTGGTCGGTGCGCAGCGAAGCCGGATGGGTGAGTGTCGCGAATCCTGCTGAAGGGCAGGGCGACGGATCCGTGAATTTCACCGTCGCCAGCAATGCCGATCCGACACCGCGCGGGGCAGGGCTCAGCGTCAACGACCAGCGTCTGCAGATCTCACAGGAAGGAAGGCCCTGCCAGCTGAGCCGTGTCCTCGAATTTCGAACAGGTGGACGCGGCCGGCGGCGAGCGGACGATCGAAGTGAATGCCAACGCTGATGCGTGTACCTGGGCGGCCTCGACGAACGATCCGTGGATTTCGATCGTGGCCGGGCGCGAAGGCCACGGCGATGGCAATGTTACGTTCCGTCTCGAACCGCTCGCCGGAGGCACGCGCACCGGGTCGCTGACCGTGGCTGGCGCGAGCGTGCAGGTCGTGCAACTCGCGGTAGGGGCTCCGGTGCCGCCCGTTCCGCCGATTCCGCCCGGACCGGGTTGCACGTACTCGCTCGCAACGTCGGCCATGAACGTGAGCCAGTCAGGCGGGCCGAGTCAGGTCGCCATCATCACGCCGAATGGATGCGGCTGGTCCGCTCGATCGAATGTCGCGCTGGATGTCCATCATCGGTTCTCCCTTCGGCAGCGGGCCTGCTGTTGTGTCGTTCGCCGTCGAAGCAACCGCCGGGGCATCGCGGACGGGCACTCTGACGATCGCGGAGCAGACGCTCACCGTCGTTCAGGCGGCGGGCTGCAGCTACGTCGTCGATCCCACCTTCCATAACGCCGGGAACTCCGGAGGATCCGGCAGCGTAGGCGTGCAGACGGTGGCCGGATGTATCTGGTCCAGCGCGAGCGGCGCACCGTGGATCACGATCACCGAGGGTGTGAGCGGCAACGGTCCTGGAAAGGTGGCGTTCACGATCGCCGCAAATTCCGGAACGGCGCGTCAGGCATCGCTGACGATCGCGGGACAGACGGTAGCCGTGACGCAAACCGACGGCTGCGCGTACGGCATCTCGCCCTCGACGCAATCCGTAGGTGCCGGTGGCAGCAGCGGTACGGTGTCGGTCACGACCTCGGCGGGCTGCCCGTGGACGGCGTCGAGCGGCGCTTCCTGGATCACGATCAATTCCGGGGGCAGCGGCAGCGGACCCGGTCAGCTCGCTTATGCGATTGCCGCGAATGACGGGCCTGCCCGCCAGGGATCGCTGACGATCGCCGGCCGGACGTTCGCAGTCTCACAAGAGAGTGGCTGTTCGTTCAACATCTCGCCAGCCGGTGCAACGGTCGCCTCGACAGCGAGCAGCGGTTCCGTGTCGGTGACGACAACTGCCGGATGCGCGTGGACCGCATCGAGTGGCGCGCCCTGGATCACGATCGGGAGCGGTGGCAGTGGCAGCGGGCCCGGTCAGGTGGGTTATTCGATCGCAGCAAACTCAGGACCTGCCCGGCAGTCGTCGCTGACCATCGCCGGCCGCACGTTCGCAATCGCTCAAGCGAGCGGCTGCACCTACAGCGTGTCGCCAACCAGCGTCGACATTCCGGCGGCGGGCGGCACTGGCGCACCCACCGTCACCACGGCGCCCGGTTGTCCGTGGAACGCGTCGGGCGGAGCAGGCTGGGTGACATTCCCGTCGCCCAACAACGCAGGTCCCGGTCCTGCCCAGTTCGTCGTCGCGGGGAACAACAGCCCGCCGCGAATCGACACGGTGACGATAGCAGGTCAGCCGTTCACCGTCCGTCAGGCGTCGCCGTGCACGTTCACGCTGGTTCCGCCCTTTGCCACGTATGACGGCAACGGAGGCGGCGGCGCGATCCTGGTCATCGTCGTTGGGTCGTGTACGTGGACGGCCACGAGCACGGTCGAGTGGATCAGGGTCACGTCCGGCGCGTCGGGTACGGGTGACGGACTGGTTCAGTTCAGCGTGCTGCCGGCCGCCGGCGCAAATCGCAGCGGGACCATCTTCATCGGTGGTCAGACCTTCACGGTCAATCAGTCGCGATAGGTTCCGCACGGGGCGTCCGGTTGTGACGCCCGAATGCGTTTACCTGATGTGACGACCAAACGATTCAGTTCATTCGGACTCCTGGCAATCTGCCTGTTGAGCTTCCTCGTCGCTTGTCAGGAGGATCGACGGGTGCCGATACCGTCGGCGCCAACGCCCCCGTCAAATCCGGCACCACCGCCTCCGCCTCCTCCCGCGCCTCTGGAGCCGCGGGTGCTCAGCGTCGGCGAGACCATCGAGGAGCACATCGTCACGCAAGAGGGCCGCTCCTAAATTCACCTCGCCGAATAGCGGGACGCTCGTGCTGGAAGTGTCATACGACGCATTCTTCTGGGACGTGATCCTGGAGGTGTGGATTGGGAATGACGTGTTTCGTCCCACGGCTTCACCCTGGTCACCCGTCGTCGCGCGTAGCACGGTCTTTCCGGCAGACGTACCCGTCAGCGTTCGCATTCGTGGATTCGGGTGGCTCCCCGAAGCCGAATACCGGCTGAAAGTATCGATGGAGTGACAGGGATCCGTCAGCACGTGGACATTCGTGTGTTCACTCTGACAGGATCACGCCATGAGGCTCCGTTCCTTCTCTGCGCTTGCCTCGTTGCGTGTGTGCCCGCATTTGCCTGCGGCACGCCGGTATCCGTCGACGTCGCGGTTGGGAACACGCAGCCCTTCGTCGGCAAATCTGGCTGTCGACCGATGCGTCGGCGCCGCTCGGGACGTTCCGCATTTTCCTGCCCGATGGCACGCTGGTCATGGACTCCTGCGTCGAGACGTACCGGTTGGCGAAATGGCGAACGCTCGACGAGCGCCGCGTCGAGTGGCAGGAGGATTCCGCAAAGATCGAAGCAGAGATCGCGCAACCTTCTCCGGGTGAGCTCCAACTTCGCGTCCGGCTCGGCGGCGAGATCAACGAGCAGCGCTATCGTCTTGCCACGGTCCCGTTCGTATGTCCGGACATGCCCCGCTGAGGGTATGGCGGACACTCACGACGGATAGCTCCCCGCTCGAACGTCGGTGATGCGGGTCGTCACATTTCCCCTCGAGCCGCCGACTCGTCCTGCCAGACTCCACGGACCATGACTCTCAACTCTTTGGCCGTTTCACTGCTGTGCGTGGTCACGTATCTCGGCCAGCGTCCCGGTGTCGAATGGAGCCTCGGAGACAGACGCCAACTGGCCGATGTTCCGCGGACCACTGGCGTCGGGCGTCGCGGACGATGCCTCGCTGGTGTCCTCGTGGAACGCGCCAAGCGGCACGCGCGTCAAGTGGCGGGCCGCGATTCCCGGGCTGTCGCATGCCAGTCCAATCGTCTGGAACGATCGTGTCTACGTGCTGAGCGCCGTGGCCGATGGCTCGACGCTCGACATGAAAGCCGAGGGCGTGGTCTTCGCGAAGGATACGGTGCAGCATGAATGGAAACTGCACGCGCTCGATCGCGACACGGGCCACGAACGCTGGGCCCGCGTCGTCCACCGCGGCACGCCGCGACAGCCTCGGCACGTTAGGGCCACGTACGCGAATGCCACGCCCGCGACGGATGGCACGCACATCGCCCTCGTCCTCGCGAACGAGGGCCTGTTCGTGCTCGACATGGAAGGCAAGCTCCTGTGGCGGAAAGAAATGGCGCCATCGAATCCGGAGCTCAGCCTCGATCCGGCGAGCTCACCGGTGATCGTTGACGATGCGGTGATCGTGCAGAACGATTGGCAGAAGGACGGGTTCGTGGCCGCATACGAATTGAAGACCGGCAACGAGCGCTGGCGCATCGCACGCGACGAGGGCTTGTCGTGGTCGACGCCGGGCGTCTTCGAGTCTGCAGCCGGAAAACAGGTCGTGCTGAACTCGTCGCGGTGGGTGCGTGCGTTGAGCCCGCGTGACGGCCGCGAGCTCTGGCGATTGAACAACACGGCAAAAGGATCGTGGGATCGCGTCGTCACGCCGATTGCCTCGGAAGGGCTGCTGATCATCGCCGGAGGTGGAGGCGATCGCCCGATCTTCGCCGTCAGGCCATCGGCCTCGGGAGACATCTCGCTCCAGCCAAACCAGCGGGCCAGTGAGGCGATCGCCTGGACGACCGAAAAAGGTTCTCCATACATGCCCACACCGCTCGGCTATCGCGGATTGATTTACGTCTGCGCGAGCAACGGCGTCCTGTCCGTCTACCGGGTGAAAGATGGATCGCTCGTGTATCAGAACCGGCTGGCCGATGGCGCCGGGCCCTTCTCCGCTTCACCGATCGCGGCCGGCGGTCGCGTCTATTTCCCAGGCGAGGACGGCGATGTCTACGTCGTCGCCGCCGGGGAGAAGTTCGAACTGCTGTCGAGAAACTCGATGGGCACCCCGGTCTTCGCCACGCCGGCCATTGCGGGCAATAGCCTGATTCTGCGCACTACCGACGCCGTTTACGCCCTCGGTGAGCGGTAGACGTGAAGGCTGACTAGACGCGCTCAGCCTCGCTTGGTGGGACGGAGGGTACGGGGGTGAACGGAACGAGCTTCAAAAACGGAGACACGGAGGAACGGAGGCGAACGGAAGACGCGCGGGTAACGCGACGAGGTGCAGCCGATGCCGCCGCGCGTGCGCGGCGAGCGATCGACCGACGCCCGAGGACGCAAGCTGCTCGAGCGATCAATCGCAGCTTGCGTCCTGGGGTGTCGGTCGATCGCCCGGCCCGGCCGATGGCCGGGCCGGCATCGGCTCTGAACGTCCAGGTTAGAGGGAACTCCGTTGCTCCGAGTCTCCGAGTTGAAGCTTGTTCCGTTTCCTCCGTCTCCTCGATTTGGGTCCTAAGGCACCCGAGCCCGGCTCGGTTTCCGGTTGGGCCCGCGAGGACTACAATCAGCGGCGGAGGCATTCTGATGCGCCGGACTCTGCTGTTTGCCCTCACCGCTCTGCTCGTCGCGCCCACGCTTCACGCTCAGCGGACGGTCAAGCCCGTCCTGCATGGCCGCCACTGGGTGGCCATCACGGGGAAACCGCTCGGTGCTACCGCAGGCGCGATGATTTTTCAGAAGGGCGGCAATGCTGTCGACGCGGCATGCGCGATGCTTGGCGCGGTCGCCACCATGTGGGACACGCTCGGCTGGGGCGGCGAGACGCAGGCGCTGATCTACAACCCGAAGACGAAGAAGGTGATCGGCATCAACGCGCTCGGCGCTGCGCCGACCGGCGCCACGCCGGAGTTCTTCCGCGGCAAGAACATGCAGTATCCGCCGGAGTTCGGTCCGCTCGCGGCGGTGACGCCCGGCACGCCGGGCGGACTGCTCGTCATGCTTGCGGAATTCGGAACACTCAGCTTGAAGGACGTGCTGGCTCCATCGATCGAGATGGCCGATGGCTACCCGATCGAGGGACAGGCGGCCGACGGCATCGAACGGCAGAAAGCGGAAATCAAGAAATGGCCGTACTCGAAGACCGTGTTCCTGCCTCATGCCGGCGAGAGCCGCGAGGCGCCTCACGCAGGCGAGATCTTCCGCCAGGCTGACCTCGCGGCGACGTTGCGCAAGCTGGTGGAGGCCGAACAGCAGGCGCTCGCCGCGGGGAAGAGCCGGAAGGAAGCGATCTACGCCGCCTACGATCGTTTCTACAAGGGAGATATCGCTCAGGAGTTCGTCCGTGGCTCGCAGGAGATGGGCGGGCTGCACACGGCCGACGATCTGGCCAAGTGGAAGGTGCATGTCGAAGAACCGGTGATGACCGACTACAAGGGCGTCCAGGTCTACAAGCTCACCGCGTGGACACAGGGCCCCGCGCTGCTGCAGTCGTTGAACATGCTCGAAGGCGTCGACGTGAAGTCCATGGGCTACAACAGCGCCCGTTACATTCACACGCTCTATCAGGTGATGAACATGGCGTTCGCCGATCGCGACTTCTACTACGGCGACACCTACTTTCCTCCGGAAGAGCCGATGGCCGGACTGCTGTCGAAGGATTACGCCCGCGCGCGGATGAAGAACATCGACTGGACGAAGAACGATCCCAACGTGAAGCCTGGGGATCCGTATCCATTTCAGAACGGTACGAACCCGTTTGCCGATCTTCTTCAGCAGTGGGGTGCGAACAAGACGAATTTAACCCCGAGCCCCGCGGCCCAAGCAGCGAGCCCCGAGTCCCGAGAACCGAGTCCCGGCAACACTACGCGTTCATTCGACGAGGGCTTCACTGCCGGCACGACATCCGTGCAGGCGGCCGACAAGGAAGGGTGGGTCGTGTCCATCACGCCGAGCGGTGGCTGGATCCCGGCCGCGATCGCGGGACGTACGGGCATCGGCATGAGCCAGCGCATGCAAAGCTTCGTGCTCGACCGCGCGCAGGGGCCTTTCAACGTTCTGGAGCCTGGCAAGCGCCCGCGCGTGACGCTGACGCCGAGCCTTGCGCTGAAGGATGGCCGCCCGTTCCTGTCGTTCGCCGTGCAAGGCGGCGATACGCAGGATCAGAACCTCCTCCAGTTCTTCCTCAACGTCGTCGAGTTCGGCATGAACGTGCAGCAGGCAGTCGAAGCGGCCAATATCAACAGCTATCAGATGCGCAGCTCGTTCGACGATCACAAGTCGGAGCCGGGCCGTCTCACGTTGAACGAGAGCGTGCCGGAGTGGGTGCGTCAGGAACTGCGGGCGATGGGATATCGGCTGGATTTCCAGCGACTGACGTCAGGCCCGATCAACGCGATCTTCTTCGACGTCAAGAACGGGTCGATGTGGGGCGGCGCGAGCAATCACGGCGAGGACTACGGGATCGCCTGGTAAGCCGACGGTTCCGGTCGCGGCGCGCCGCGCAGGACGTGGCGAATCGCCCAGAACCCCATACCAAGCGCCACCACGAAGACGATCGTCGACATCAGCTTTATCGTGAGAGTCACCGGTATGAACGGCGGGGGTTGCGCCGTGTGCGCCGCGCACAGCGTCGCAATGCCACCGAACCACACGAGGAGACCGCGCGAGGTCCGAGCGTCGGCGGCAAGCAGCGTCATGAGCCAGACGACGCCTGCCATGCCGTAGAACCCGACGAACGGACTGCGGAACGATCCGAGCACGACGAGGCCCATTGCGATTTGAACGATCGGCAGTCGCGTGTCAGGTTCCGTCACATCGATCCGGTACTTCCAGCCGGCGTAGGCCGCCAGCGCGAGAATCAGGAAGCCGTACAGCGACGCGATCGCCCTGCCGGTCGGCGCATCGAGCCAGTCGGCGCCCAGCAACCGCAGCCGCACGGTCAGCCCGTACACCGATTGATTGTTGAAGGCCGCTTGCAATTCTGCCTGCGGGAATCCGGCGCCGTTGGCGATGCGCGGCACCTCGTAGTCGATGAAGTCGCTGAACGGGCGCGTGCCGAACAGCAGAACCGCGAGCGACACGAGCACGACCACCGACGCCACAACCCACGCGACATCGCGCCATCGTCGTGCTGCGGCGAGATAGAGCACGAGCACGCCTGGAAAGACCTTCGACACCGACACGTACGCCAGCAGCAGTGCAGCGCTCTTGAGGTGCTTCGTCCACAACACGATGAACGCCCACACCCCGATCGCGATAGCCGTCGTCTGGAAGTTTCCCTGTTGCAGGCTGAAGAGGCCCTGCGGGGTTGCCAGAAAGAGCACCGCTCCGCCCAGAGCGTACGCGCCCTGACGGCCGCCAATCCACCACGGCAGGGCCATCGCCACCGCACCGAGGACCAGTGCCTGGATGGAAAACCACAAGGCGCGCATGTGGAGGAAATCAGCCGTGAGTGCCTGCAGCGCGCGCGGCATCAGCAAAAACGGCGGCGGATAATGATACGGGTCGACCTTCAAGCCATCCATGATTCGTGGCTCGTAGAGCGTCGCCTCGTAGATGTTTCGCGTCCCCTCAGCGGCGAGCCGAACAGCCTCGGAGTAGGCGGTGAGACAGCAATGTTGTATGCGCCAGACGCTGGACGGATCGATCGACAGATCGGGACGGCCGACGTTGCTCATGAAGACCGACAAGCGCGCGATCTGCACGATGGCCACGAGCGTGACGACGGCCACCGCGATCATGACTGCCGGCTGACGATTCTGCCGGCTGCAAGGTCGTGGCGAGCGGTCTGGAGACCAGGGATGCGACGCCGGCCGCTGCTACCAGCGCCACAACGACCGCTGCCGGCCCCGGGAGGCGGAGTCCGTAAAGGCCCGCGGCGATGACGGGCGTCAACCAGAGCGTGACGACGATGAACGCCGCCTTGCGCACACAGGAACCATACGGCGCGACCCATTATCTATACAAATGAGATGTAATTAAACCCGCGTCGGTCCTGCGCCGGCCGTAAGCATCGTGTCGCGCTTCCAGGCTCGCACTCTGTGCCGTCACACGCACCGTCTGAAACAGCCCCCAGCCACTCGTCCCAGATCGACACGGCCACAAGGTCCGCGGTGCTAGTGTCGCAACGTCCTTCCTTTTCAGCCGGCGGAGGCGCCGGCATTGGAGGTGTTCCATGCGATGCATGCTGTTGCTTACGTCGGCGGCGTTGATCGCGACGAGCGTCACGAGCGCGGCGCAGACGATCACGCTGCCACCCAACGGCGACAATCAACGGTCGGAAGTGATTCAGTACATCGGATTGGTGCGCACGTCGATCGAGTAACAACAGCCCGGACGTTCACGGGCCAACCGGTGAGGACCGCCGTGGAAAGATCTGGGGAACGCTCGTGCCCTGGGGCATCCACGATCTGGGATTCAACAACGCGAAAGGACCGTGGCGCGCCGGTTCCAACGAGAACACCGTCTTCAGCGTGTCGCACGACGTGAAGATCGACGGCAAGCCGCTCGCGGCGGGCCGCTACGGATTGCACATGCTGGCCGGCGAGACCGAGTGGACGATCATCTTCTCGAAGAACTCGACGTCGTGGGGCAGCTTTAGCTACAACCAGGCCGAGGATGTCCTGCGCGTCACCGTGAAACCGGTCAAGTCGCCCTATCGCGAGTGGCTCACCTACGACTTCATCGACCGCAAGCCGGATCGCGCGACGGTCGCACTGGCGTGGGAAGAGCTGAGCGTCCCGTTCACCATCAGCGTCGACAACATCGCCACGCTCTATGTGGACAACATCAGACGAGAGTTGAGAGGCGCGGCCGGGTTCAGCTGGCAGCAATGGAATCTGGCAGCTCAATACTGCCTGCTCGCGGACACCAATCTCAACGAAGCTTTGACCTGGTCCGAAAACGCGATCGCGCTGCCGGGTGTCGGTCAGGCGAACTTCGTCACGCTCTCGACGAAGGCGCAGATCCTCAACAAACTGTCGAAGACGACCGAGGCGGACGCCGTGATGGCCACTGCGCTCGACCTGCCAGGCGCCCTGCCGATCCAGATTCACCAGTACGGCCGGCAGCTTCTCACGCAGGGCAAGACGAAGGAAGCGCTGGCGGTGTTTCAGAAGAACGCCAAGCGGTTCGGTGACGCCTGGCCAGTGCACGTCGGTCTTGCGCGCGGCTTCTCGGCAGCAGGGGACTACAAGACCGCGTTGAAGCACGCCGAGATGGCGCTGACGCAGGCGCCGGACGACATCAACAAGAAGAGCCTCGAGGCAGCCGTGATCCGCCTCAAGGAAGGGAAGGACATGAACACGAATCGGTAGCGGCCTAACGGATGCGTGCGGTTCCCGCGCCGAGCAACGTGCCGCGCTGCGGCTGTCCTGAAGAAACGCGATGGCACGAAGGTGCTCGGCTCGCCAGCTGCGATCGAGAGGAACGGCCTGCGAGAATTCGCCGGCCGTTTCTGTTTTTCCCAGCGTTCCGATCTTCGTCAGCGAGCGTGTGACAGCCGAATGGTGCAGCTGCTTCCTGGCGTTCTCGCCGCGAAGCACTTCGGTGGTCAGACCGTCCTCCACAACGGCGACGAAGACGTCCACGTCGCCCTTGGCAGCAGCCGCGGGCAGGTCTCGGACGACGACGGCAATCGCTGCAGCCGCAGGTGACGGTCGTGTCTCTGCGGTCACTGAAACCGCGGCGCGCGGCGTGCGCGATGCCTCGACGAGCGATCGCTGCACGTCGGACCACTCGCTGCCGATGGCTTGCATCCTCCCGTCGATCACGAGCTGAGGCGTGTAGATCGGTTCCCGCCGCATCGCCCGCCCGTACTCTTCCTGGCGGCGGGTGAACTCGCTCGAGGAGAAGGGATCCTTCCAGCCCAGCCGGTCCCAGTAGTCGACATGTTGGCTGAGGGCGATGACTTCCACTCCTTCCACTGGTTGCTCCTCGATCAGCCGGCGCAGCAGGTCGTCGGCTGCAGGGCAGCTCGAGCATCCCTCCGACGTGAAGAGCTCGGCGAGTACGGGCACGCGCTGCTTCTTGGCTGGTGGCTGCTGTCCGCGAGGCGCGGCACCCATGAGGCCGAGCAGCAGGATGGCCCCCGCCATCGAGGTTTTGGATGATGCGAGCAGATAAGCGCATGACCCGATCAGTGTCTCACGATCGGCCTGCGCTCGACGCTTGGCCGCCAGATTCGGATTGGTCCGGATTCGTCCATTTTGCCTGCGGTATTCTCGACATCATGCCCGACACCAACAATCGCCAACGCGTGTTTCGTCACCTCCACGAGGCCGGCTGCTTCGTGATTCCAAATCCCTACGATCTCGGCAGCGCTCGCGTGCTCGTCCAGCTGGGGTTCAAGGCACTGGCGACGACCAGCTCCGGTCTTGCCTGGACGCTCGGCCGTTCGGACAACGGTGTGTCGCTCGACGACGCCCTCGCGCACATGCGCCTGATCGCTGCCGGCGTCGACGTGCCGGTGAACGCAGACTTCGAGGGTGGCTTTGCGATCGAGCCCGATCGCGTGGCAATCAATGTGAAGTCTGCGACGGCGACAGGCGTCGCGGGGCTGTCGATCGAAGACTCCACGGGAAACGCCTCTCAACCGCTCTTCGACTTTTCGCTGGCCGTCGACCGCATCCGCGCGGCGCGCCGCGCCATCGACGAAACGGGTACCGGTGTTCTGCTCACCGCGCGCTCGGAAGGATTCATCGTCGGCCGCCCGGACCTGGCGGAAACGATCCGCAGGCTGACCGCGTTCGCGGAGGCGGGAGCGGACTGTCTGTACGCTCCGGGTATCCGCACGACGAGCGACATCACCGCCGTGATCGGCGCCGTCGCACCCAAGCCCGTGAACGTGCTCGTTGGGAGCGATTTCACCACTGTCGCCGAGCTCGCGAAGCTCGGCGCGCGACGAATCAGTGTCGGTGGCGCCCTCGCACGCGCCGCGTGGACAGGTTTCCTCGGGGCTGCCAGGGAGATCGCCGAGCGCGGGACCTTCGAAGGTCTGACACGCGCCGTGCCGTTCGCCGATATCAATCAGCGATTTGCTCGAGGGTGACGGAGGTCAAATCCCAACATCCAACCCTACGTATCTGATTTGCGCGTCGGTTCGTTGATCGCTGGGCGACCTCTCAACACGAGCTAAGGAGATCACGAGAACTTCTGCCTACTCTGCTCTTGATCTCGTGAGCTCCTGTGGGCTCTTGCCGGTGGCGTTTCTCGCAAAGCACACGTCGGGAGCCCTCACACGCACCTCCAAGCTCCCAAGCACTCCAATGGCGTCGGGCACCGTGGACTCAAGCGAGACGGTGACGACACTGGCGACGATCACGACGGCCGCGACGTTCGCGTCGTCGTCGTGATCGTCGCGATCGCTCCTGAAGCGCGTCAGCCGTCAGTCGTTGTCCACAGCGAACAAGCTCCCAGGTATCCATTTTGCTGGGCGGAAGGGAAGAAGAGTGAGCCCGCTAAGCAAACACACCCCTACTCCCAAGTTATTTGGTCATAGGGAGAAGTTGAGGAACTTTTCGGCCTCGAGCGACATTACCGTATCAGGAGCGATGCACAGGGCACGTCAGCCGGCGGATTCGGAGCTACCCGACGCGCTCGTCACCGACGAAGCGCTGATGCTCGACGTCCGCGGGGGCTCGCGCGCAGCGTTCGAGGTGTTGTTCGACCGGTATCGCGACGCCGTCTGGCGGTTCTTCAGGCGTCGCGTGGACGATGGCGCGAGGGCCGAGGAGCTGGTGCAGGACGTGTTCGTCGCCATCCTCCAGAACGCGGTCCGCTACGAACCCCGGGCCGCCTTTCGTAGTTATCTGTTCGGCATCGCGTTCAATGCGCTCAAGGCCGATCGGCGGAAGGACGGCCGGAGGACGGAACAACTGGTCGATGAACCAGCGGCTACGCAGCCCGATCCGGACGACGCGATCTGGGTCCGTCGTGCGCTGGGCACGCTGGAGCCCGACCACCGTGAAGTGCTGATGCTTCGCGAGTACGAGCAGCTCAGTTACCAGGAGATCGCCGAGCTGCTGCGTATTCCGGTGAACACCGTGCGCTCGCGTCTCTTTCGCGCGCGCATGGACTTGAAGCATGCCCTGTCGAATGTGCCCGTGACGGGCAGCGAAGGTCCGAGATGAAGGCAGCCGAACCCGCTCACGTCGTTCAGCCGGAAGAAGTGATGGCCTACCTTGACGGCGAGCTCGAACCCCGTCGGGCGTCGGCCGTCGGTGCACACGTCGCGGCCTGCGACACCTGTCAGGCCGTTGCCGACGATGTGCGACGCGTTTCGCAGTCGCTGGCGCAATGGCACGTGTCGACGCCACGGCTCGCGGCGCCCGCCGGGCCCGTCGTCAAGCGGACCATGGCCGCCTCCGGCGTCGTCGGGTTCCTGGCGGCGCACAAGCAGCTCGCCGCGGCAGCGGTGTTCTTTCTCGCGATCGGAACGCTCTGGGTGACCACCAGAGTCCAGATGGCTCTGAGCGAGGCGTCTCCTGTGAGCGCCCCCCCGATGTCCGTGAAACTAGGAGGCATTCAGGCTGGCCCGGGGATGCCCGACGCTTCGGAGGCCGCAATCAACAGGTCCATCCAACAGCTCCAAGGACAGTCGGGCTTCTCGGCGACCATAACCGGCCCGAAGATCAGCCGCACGGTCCAGCTCCATGTCGTCGCCACTGAGTTCGATGCGGTGAAACCGACGATCGAGCGGATCCTGCGCGACGTCAGCGGGTTCGTCGGCCACATCCAGGTCGTCTGAGCCGAAAGTGTCTGTGCGATCCGTGCAGGCCACGTTGCGGATCCCGGCCGCGCGGCTCGATGAGGCGCTCGCCGCGTTCCGTCAACTCGGTCACGTTGCCGACGAGATCCAGTCTGGCGAAGATGTCTCCGATCGGATCACGGACGTCGCCGCTCGGCTGGCGAACGCGCGGAACACGCGAGAAGCGGTTGAACGACATCCTCGCCAACCGTACGGGCAACGTGCAGTCGGTGCTGGAAGTCGAGCGCGAGATCGCCCGCGTGCGCAGCGAGATCGAAAGCCTGGATGCTCAGCGCGTGAAGCTCGACGATCGCGTCGCCTACGCGACCGTCAGCCTGCGCGTGACCGAGGAACGCCGCGCGACGCTCGACTCCGGCCCCTTCCCGCTCAGCGGCCGCCTGCGAAATGCGCTCGTCGACGGCCTCCGCGAAGCCTTGGACAGCGTGATCCAGGCCTCGCTCTGGACGCTCCGCGCCGGCCCCGTTCTCATCCTTTGGGGCGCTGTCGTCTGGCTCGTCGCACGAGTGTTCATGAGACGGTTCAGGCCAGCTGCGAAATTGTAATGTGCCCCGCAGGCTTATGATAAGAGCGGCATGCGCGAAGAGTTCTCCAACAGCTCTCGTCGACTGGTCGAGATCGGCCACCGGTTCGACGCGCTCGGCTGGGTGCTCGGCACCAGCGGCAACTTCAGCATCGTCCTCGAGCGCGAGCCGCTGCGGCTCGCCATAACGGCCAGCGGAATCCCCAAGGGCGATCTCACGCCCAATCAGATTCTCGAGATCGATGCGAACTGTGCCGTCGTGCAACGAAGCGCCGTCGTCCGGCCCTCAGCGGAGGCCCGCCTGCACGTGGCTATCGCGCGGGTGAAGGGCGCTGGTTCCATCCTCCACACGCACTCGATCTGGAGCACCGTGCTGTCCGAACGGTACGCGTCCACGCACGGGCTGATGATCGAAGGCTACGAGATGCTGAAAGGTCTCGAAGGGGTCACGACCCACAAGCACCGGGAGTGGATTCCAATCATCGAGAACGACCAGGATACGACCCGCCTCTCGGACAAGGTCCGCGGCATCCTCATCCGCTACCCGACCGCGCATGCGTTCCTTCTCCGCCGCCACGGGTTGTACACTTGGGGAGATACCGTGGCCCAGGCCGTTCGTCACGTGGAAATTGTCGAGTTCCTGCTCGAGGCCGTTGCCCGAAGTGAGGCTCCAACATGGCAACCATAAAAATCCCAGCCGAGAACACCGTGATCACCGAGCCGGAGGACGTGACCCGTTTCCTTGCCGGTCACGGAATCGATTACGAACAGTGGACGCCCGAGCATGCCGTCGACGCAAGCGCGTCGCCCGAGACACTGCTCGCGGCCTACGACGCCGAGATCAAGACGCTGATGGCGCGCGGCGGGTACCGCACCGCCGACGTCATCGACGTGCGTCCGGAAACGCCAAACCTCGAGGCAATGCTGGCCAAGTTCAGCCGGGAGCATTGGCACGACGAAGACGAGGTGCGCTTCATCGTCGAAGGGCGCGGGCTGTTCCACGTGCATCCGCAGAACGGACCGGTCTTTGCGATCGAGGTCACGGCGGGCGATCTGATCCGCGTTCCGCGTGGAACTCACCACTGGTTCGATTTGTGTGCGGATCGCCGGATCCGCGCGATCCGGCTCTTCCAGGACATGTCTGGGTGGACGCCGCACTATACCGACACCGGGATCGACAAGGGCTTTCAGCCGATCTGCTTCGGGCCGTCGTTTCTGCCGCCGCAGCCGGTCGTCGGAATGTGAACCCCGGGCCTCGGACCGGTGTCCACTCGATATTGTTGGACATCGAGGGCACGACCACACCGATCTCGTTCGTCTACGACGTACTGTTTCCGTACGTGCGGACGAACCTGCGACAACACCTCGAGACCCACGCAGGTCACGCAGATTATCAGCGTGTCCTGGAGAGCCTGCGCGAGGATCGCGATGCGAACATCGCCTCAGGTCTCGACATTCCGCCTCGGCATGACGGATCGTCAGCCGACGAACTGGCGTCGATCGCGCGCTACGCCGAGTGGCTGATGGATCGCGACAGCAAGACCGCTCCCCTCAAACAGCTGCAAGGATTGATCTGGGAGGACGGCTACGCACGCGGAGAACTGGTTGGGGACGTGTTTCCCGATGTGCCGCCTGCCTTCAAACGCTGGCGCGAGCGCGGCATCTCAATCGGCATCTTTTCGTCTGGCAGCGTGCTGGCCCAGCAGCTTCTGTTCAAGCACTCAACGGCAGGGGATCTGACGCCGATGCTGCGCTGGTATTTCGATCCGACCGTCGGTGCCAAAACACACGCCGACAGTTACGAGCGGATCGCTGCGCAAATGGGTGAGCCACCGTCGTCCATTCTGTTCATCTCCGATGTCATTAGTGAGCTGGATGCTGCGGCGAAAGAGCGGGATGCAAACGCGGCTCTCGGTGCGCCCCGGCAACAAGCCAGTTCCTGACGGCCATGGTCATCATGTGATCATGTCGTTCGACGAGGTGACCGTTCCATAGTCGCTGGTCGTGTTTCGTTGCTCGTGGCTCGTCGCTCGAAGAGCATTGACGTCAGACTAGGCTCTCCGAGCGACGAGCCGAGCGACGAACCACGAACCACGGCGAGCAAGATCAGAGCTAGAGCGACTCCGCAGTATCATCGTGCCAGGGACGGGGGTGTGAGCATCTCGTCGGATGTGTCCGACCTCGGATCGGTCGGGCTGCGGAACCGGATCAGCTCGGTCCGCCTGCGCGGCTCCCCGCGCTAACCCGTGGCGAACACCGTATTATATGAACCCTCTGTGAACGCCCGTGTGAACGCCCGTGTGAACCCCCGTGTGAACCCCCGTCTGAACCCCCGTCTGAATGGTTAACCCATGTTGCTACCCTTGACCCCGTTGGAGTTCGCACGCCGGGCACGCTGCCTCTACCCCGAGCGGGAAGCAGTCGTGGACGGCGACCAGCGCTATACGTACTCGCAGTTCTTCGATCGGTGCGATCGCTGGTCGTCGGCGCTGCAGAAGATGGGTGTCGGGCAGGGCGATCGTGTGGCCTGCATCGCGCCCAACACGCACGCGCAGCTCGAGTCGTTTTACGCGGTCCCGCAGATCGGCGCCGTGCTCGTGCCGATCAACTACCGTCTGAGGGCTGATGATTTCGCCTACGTCATCAACCACAGCGGCGCCCGTGTCGTCTGTGCGCACGTGGATTACCTGGAGGCCGTCGATAGCGTTCGCGATCAGTTGCCAGACGTCACCGCGTTCGTGGCGTTCGAAGGTGAGCGCCCTGGCTGGATCGACTACGAGGCTCGCATTGCCAGCGCAGCGGCCATCTTCGAGCGGCCGTCGATATCGGAAAACGATCTCCTCACGATCAACTACACGAGCGGAACGACTGCCAAGCCGAAGGGCGTGATGATCACGCACCGCAACGCCTACATGAATGTCGTCGGCACGTTGATTCACGAACCGATGAGGGTTGCCGATCGATACCTGTGGACGCTGCCGATGTTCCACGCCAACGGCTGGACGTTCGTCTGGATCGTCACGGCGGTGGGTGGCACGCATATCTGCGTGCGCAAGGTTGACCCAGCCGTCGTGTTCGACATCATGCGGAGGGAATCCGCGACCATGCTGTGTGCGGCACCGACGGTGCTCGTTGGCCTGGCCAACGCTCCGGCCGAACTCCGCGCCCTGGCGCCGAGGGGTGTTCGCGTGTTGACGGCCGGTGCACCCCCGGCGGCAGCGACCATTCAGCGTGTCGAGGGCGATCTCGGCTGGACTGTTCGGCAGGTCTACGGTCTGACGGAGACGTCGCCGTTCATCACCGTCTGCGAGTCGAGGCCGGAGCACGTCCAGCTGTCGGCGGACGAACAATCGACGATCAAAGCGCGCCAGGGTGTCGAGCTGATCACGTCAGGCGAGCTCATGGTCCAAGACCAAGACGGCAACGAGGTCGCGCATGATGGCGAGACCCTCGGCGAGATCGTCGTTCGCGGCAATGTCGTGATGGAGGGTTACTATCGCGATCCCGAAGCCACAGCGCGCGCCTTTCACGGAGGCTGGTTCCATTCGGGCGATGGCGCTGTCGTGCATCCCGACGGGTACGTCGAGATTCGCGACCGGCTGAAGGACGTCATCATCAGCGGCGGTGAGAACATCTCGTCGGTCGAAGTCGAAGGAGTGCTCTTCCGCCACGAGGCCGTGCAGGAGGTTGCCGTGGTGGGACTGCCGGACCAGAAGTGGGGCGAGGCACCGCACGCGTTCGTCGTGCTCAGGCCGGGTGCTTCGGCGACCGCGGAGGAGTTACGGCAATTCGCCCGGAGCCGCCTCGCGCATTTCAAGGCGCCGCATTCGGTGACCTTCGTTCCGGAGTTGCCGAAAACCGCGACCGGCAAGATCCAGAAGTTCGTCCTTCGCGGGCGTCCCGCGATCGCGAAGCAGTAGGCTAGCCCGCGCCGGTCGGCGTGGCCAGCGATGCGTGCATGGGAAGACTGACGCTGTCGCTCCGGCGGCAGTACGCTCCTACACGCTCGCAGAGCTCGTCCAGGTCGGTCGGCTTGTGCAGGCATTCACGCGCGCCAAGTCGGAGCGCGTGGTCCATCATCTCCGGTCCCGCCGCCGACACACATACCACGGGGACATCCGCGCTGTTCTTGTTTTGCCGTCGTTTTGCGAGGAACGTCAGGCCGTCCATGATCGGCATCATCAGGTCCAGCAGGATGACGCAGGGACGATGCTCAGCGAGCACGCGCAGCCCCTCGTGACCGTTCGGCGCGACGTGCACGTCGAAGCCCCAGCATTCCAGAGCTGTACGTTCCAGCTCTCGCATGTCCGGATCGTCTTCGATGATCAGCACTGTAGGCATAGGCCGCGGTCAGGGTAGCAGATTCCCGGCAACGTGCCGTAGCGCGTGTGCGCTATAGCTACACACGCACGCGCAGTTTGACACCGATTCTTCACCTCAACAGGAAAGAAATCTTTCGGAGCCCAGCTAGCTCAGCGGTCGCGCAGTTCTTCGGCAAGCCGCATCAACGCGCGCTGCGCAGCCTTGCGAGCGGCGTCGGCAGTCGGTTTTCCTAAGGATCTGAGCCAGCTCCTCGTAGCTGTAGCCGAGCTCGATTCGCCCGATGATGACTTCACGCTCCTCGGGTCTGAGACTCTGCAAGGCCTGCTCGTAGCGCTCGACGCCCTCACGCCCGATCGCCAGTTCGAGTGGCGAATCGCCGCTTTCGATCTCCACGGCGGTCATTTCGGCCATTTCCGGCATCCTCGCGCGCCGGCGCAACTCGTCACGCAGCCGATTGAGCACCGCCTGGCGGAGGTATCCCTGAAGCGCGCCCACTCCGCGTGGCTCGAAGTCCTCGATCTTCTTGAACGTCTGGACGAGTGCATCCTGGACAAGGTCGTCGGTATCCGAAAGCTGGCGCGCCCACCTGGGCAGGCGCCCGGTGGCCCAACGTCGGAGCGGGGCCGCATGGCGGGCGAATAGCCGGTCGAGTGCATCGCGATCGCCCGCCTTGACCTGCTCGATCAGGTAAGTCGTCGATTCGAGTGACGACCCGCTGTCGTCACATTTCTGCGATCGTGAGGAGTTGGTCTCTGGCATGCGGGACGCGCCGCCTATCTTAACGGGGTGAGGTAGTTCTGACACGGTAAAACCCCCTCGAGTGCAGCCTCCGGGCACACACCACGCTTCAGGCTTCGCTGACATATGACCAGAATTCGGAAACGTTACGTCAACGATTCGGCTGCCGCTTTGGAGTAAGCTGTCCAGGCCGGGAGCATCGTCAGCGGAGAAGTACCTATGAATATCCTCGAAACGATCCTGCAGTCGCAGAACGGGAACGCGGTCCGCCAGCTGGGCGACCAGTTCGGTCTCCAGCCCGATCAGACCCAAGCGGCGCTCGCGGCGCTCGTGCCCGCGCTTGCGGCCGGCTTCCAGCGCAACATGACGAGTCAGGGCGGTCTCGACAGTCTGACGTCTGCCCTCGCATCGGGTCAGCATCAGCGTTACCTGGACGATGCGGGCTCGCTGACCGATTCGTCCAGCTTCCAGGAGGGCAACGGGATCCTTGCGCACGTGTTCGGCACCAAGGACATCAGCCGCCAGGTCGCGCAGAACGCGTCGACGCAGACCGGTATCGATCCGTCGACGCTGAAGCGAATGCTGCCGCTCGTCGCGGCTCTGGCAATGGGCGGGCTCTCGCGTCAGTCGAATGCGTCCCCCGGCACGGGAGCGCCGGCAGGCGATCTGATGTCGATGCTCACGCCCGTCCTCGATCAGAACCGGGATGGATCGATGGTGGATGATCTGCTGAGCCTTGCCAGCCGCTACATGGGCCGCCCGGGCTCCGCGTAACGGACTATCCCTTCTCGGCCATCAGCAGCTTCCGCGCCTGCAGCAGCTCCTTCTTGCGGGCGTCGGTGACTGTCGGATACTTGAGGTCGAGATCTTCGAGCGTCTGGTAGGTGATCGCTGCCACCGCCAGACGCATGAACCACTTGTGGTCGGCGGGGATGATGTACCACGGCGCGCGCTTCGTGCTCGTGTGCGTGAACACGTCTTCGTACGCCTTCATGTAGTCCTTCCAGTGCGCACGCTCTTTCGCGTCCTGCACCGAGAACTTCCAATTGTTCTCCGGCTGATCGATCCGGTCGAGGAAGCGTTGCTTCTGTTCTTTCTTCGAGACGTTGAGGAAGAACTTGAGGACGATGATGCCGTTGTCCACCAGGTAGCGCTCGAAGTTGTTGATCTCCTGGAAGCGTTGCTTCCACAACCCGTCGCCGCGGCAGTCTTCGGGCAGTTGCTGCGCGCCGAGGATTTCCGGGTGCACGCGGCAGACGAGGACCTCTTCGTAGTACGAGCGGTTGTGAATGCCGATGCGTCCGCGTTCGGGGAGCGCTTTCATCGACCGCCAGAGGTAGTCGTGGTCCCGCTCTTCGGCTGACGGTGACTTGAAGCTGAAGACCTGGCAGCCCTGCGGGTTGATCCCCGACATCACGTGCCGGATCGTGCCGTCCTTGCCGGCGGCATCCATCGCCTGGAAGATCATCAGCGCCGCGTAGGTGTCCTGCGCATAAAGCTTCTCCTGCTGTTTCGACGAGCTCGGCGACGCCCTTCTCAAGCAGTTCGGTGGCTTCTTCCTTGTTCTTGATGGAGCCGGTCCAGTCCGGGTCGTAGTCCTTGAGGGAGATCTTCTCTTCCAGGGGGAACCCGCAGCTTCTCCATCACCTTCCTGATCTCTTTCATCGCTCCCTCACGTCGATTGTGGCGGGCGAGAGCCTCGCTGCACGCGCTGCCGGACTGACCCGGAAACCTATTGACGATATACCAAATGGGCGGGGAGTGTGGCGTAAAGGGCGCACCTGGCCGTGGTTCGTGTTTCGTCGCTCGTTGCTCGAAAACCGTATCAATCGCCCTACGAGCGACGAGCTACGCACCACGAACCACGGTGCAACGCCTCCGCCGTTGCATCGTCGGCAGGGAAGAAGCTCTCGACAGCGAGCTCTGACAGCGTGATGTCGACAGGCGTGCCGAACACGGTCGTCGTGCTGATGAATGCGAGGACGCCCGCGTCCGTCCTCAATTCCAGCGGGACTGCGACGCCCGCATAGTCCCGGGCGGTTGGTGTCTCCGAACCCGACGGCACTCGGATACTGACGCAGCTCACGAAGCAGATCCGCGAGCACTGCATCTCCGGTCGTATCCACCTGACGCCGGACGCGCTCGATGACGTGCGCGCGCCACTCGCCGTAGTTGACGATGCGTGAGGCGAGGCCGTCGGGATGGAGGCTGAGCCGCAGCACGTTGCTCGGCGGCTGCAGGAGTGCCGGCGAGATCCCCGCGGTGAGCGGAGCGACCGCATCGTTCGCCGCGACGAGCGTCCAGTGACGATCGACCGCGATGGCCGGGTACGGCTCGTGTCCGCGCAGCACGAGATCGACCGCGCGCCGCGCCGTCGCGAGCGCGGAATCATCGAGCGAGCGCTCAGGGTACATCGCGGCATACCCGCCCGCATTCAGCAGCACATTGCGGTCGCGCAACGGCACCTGCAGATGCTCGGCGAACCGCAGGATCATCTCCCGGCTCGGCTGCGCGCGGCCCGTTTCCACGAAGCTCACGTGTTTCGCCGAGACCTCGGCATCGAGCGCCAGATCGAGTTGGCTGATGCGCCTGCGCTGCCGCCACTCGCGCAGCATGTCGCCGACCGGACGAGAGACCTGCATCATGTTCTCAGAGTACAGCTATTCCGGCCCTCGCCAATTACCTTGCAGGTAATCGACACGACGACGAAGCGATGGAATCATCGGCCCAGGAGAAACCGATGCACAGACAACAGCAACCGTCCCCTCTGCTTCATCGTTCGATGATTGCCGACGCCACGATTTCGGGTGCGACTGGACTGATGTTGATGGCTGGCGCTGGAATGCTGACCACGCTGCTCGGCATGCCCGAGTCCCTGATGCGCTACGCCGGCCTGATCCTGCTTCCGTTCGCCGCGATGGTGTTCTACTGGTCCAACCCGGCGCGCCTGTCGCGCCCAAGAGTCTGGACGATCATCGCGCTCAACATCGCGTGGGTTGTCGCCAGCGTGATGCTGCTGGCCGCCGGCTGGACCGAACCGACCGCCCTGGGCGTCGCGTTCGTGCTCTTTCAAGCAGTGGTAGTGGCCGTGTTCGCCGAACTGCAGTACGCGGGCCTGAAATCGCTCTGAATACACCGGGGCACTTAGCACGCGTCGCACCCCGGCACCGAGGCACTCGTGCGCACCTGCGCACCTGCGCACCTGCTAAGGCCTGCCAATCAACTCGTCATACCTCCGATACCTCCCCCCCGCGAACCCCTCGACGAGCTCGCGGGCTGGTTGAACGATGGAGGCGCTCGCTGAGCCGGGCCGCACGATTGATGGTGCGAACCGATTGAAAATCGATCGGATGATCACGGAGCGATCGGTGGGCTTGAGGCGGCCCAGGTTGTCGACGAAGCGGGGAAAGCGGCCGTCGCCGAACAGATAGAACTCGACGTTCGAGACATACAGCGTCGAGAAGTGTTCCTGCCGTTGCTCGAGAAACCGGCCGATTGACGCGAGTGCGAGCGGCCCGGCCAGATCGCCCACGACGGGCACGATCAGGTCGCGGGCGTGAAGCTGCTTGATGAACTGAAACGACTCTTCGGAAGCCAGATAGTTGGCGTGGGTGCCCGCCGAGTCGGTTTCGAGCAGCAGATCGCGATACGACGGATAGTGACTCTGCGGCAGCCGCCCGAGCGACTGAAACTTGAGATCGAGCCCCGAGTCGATGAATCGGCGATGGAAGCGGTCGATGGTCCCCATGTCCGTGGACGATAACGGCACGCCCAGCTTCCTGATGGCCGCGTCGACGGCCGGCGATCTGCCGCTCGCGGTGGCCACGTCGGCGTAGGCGACGATGCGGTCGATTGGTGCCGTTTTCCAACCCTCGAGATCCGGCGGCACCGGCCTGCCGAGCAGCAGCGCCAGATATTCCACGCGCGTCCGCGAGAGCGCGAACAGCGCCTTGAAGAGCAGATGGAGCAGGAGATTGTCACGCCGGATGTCGATGATGAAGGCGATGGACGGCCGGACCGCGCCAATGTAGGAAAAGTTCTGATCGGGGCCGACGCCGATGTAGGCGCCCCCTTTGACGCCGCGGCGCTTGAGCTCCGGGAGGACGTCCAGGTACGACCGCTCGTTGGAGATCAGGTTGTCGGTGTCGAAGCGGCCGCCGGGCTCCGACAACGCGGCGATTCGCGAGGCAAATGTCGACGATTCCTGCGCACGCGCGGCCGTCCGCGCGACAGGCGGCAGCGTGGCCGCGGCCGCGATGACGACGTCAGCACACAGAGTGAAGGTCTCGGACGGATCCACATCGACCGGCCTCACGAACCAAGGTGCTTGATCAGCAATACCTCGTTCCCGCTCTCGTTGTACACCAGCTCGTCGGCGACCTGACGGGCGATCAGCATCCCGAAGCCGCCGGGCCGCAGCCCCATTTCTGCCCGTCGCAGCGCGGTCGCGAGCACTTCGTCCGGGTCCGGGGAAGTGGCGGCGTGCGCCAGGTCCTCGCGATCGAATCCCGATCCCGGATCCCGAAAATGATAGACGAGCGCGCGCGCCGTCCGGGCGGCGGTGACCTCGATGACTTTGTCCACGTTGAACCCGGCGCCGTGCTCCATCGCGTTGAGCAGCATCTCGCGAAACGCCGCAATCAGCAGGTCGCGCTCGCTATCAGGAATGGACGACAGGTGCGTCGTCATGAACCTGACCAGACGCTCCGCCGTCAGCAGATGGCACGAGACGCGGAGCGTCACCCAGTGCGGCAGGCTGGAGACCACCTCGATGCCGTCGCGCCAGAACGGAACGGCAAGCGCGGATCGCACCATGTCCGCAATTTCGTTCAGGTCGAACGGAGGCGTGAAGCAGGCGAACACGTGCGCTCTGAGCGCGGCCATCAGGTCGGCGTGGGTTGCCGCCGGCGCGAGGACAACGATCCGCAGCCCCGGCCGCGCATGAAACAGCTCGTGCACGACCGCGAGGTCCTCGTGAATCGACGTCGCGGGATCGGTGACGACCACATCGACTTGCCGCTCACGCACGATCCGAAGCCCTTCGACGTCACCACCGCACGTCTGAACCTCGTGATCGCGCAGCAGGGGGCTCCCGCGCAGCGCGTCCGTCACCTCTCCATTCTTCGCAATAATGAGTACCCGCCCCATGTGAACACTCTACTTCTGTTTGACGCGCGGTGGCTCGTTTCGTCCGGGATCGGACATCAGGCGTTCAGATTCGGCTCGGCAACCGGAAACCGCGCCCGCGGCACCCATCTCCGGTAGGACGAGCCGTGGGAGCATCCGTGTCGGCCTCACGGTAACCCACTGAATTTCGTGGCCCGGTTGACACACAATTGTGATGCAGCGTGCTGCCATGATGTTGCACGGCGGGCACGAATATGGCATCGTCGCGTCCGGAGAAACAGCATGACTTTGCGTCTTTCGTTGACCTGTCTGGCCGTCGGTGCGCTGGCCATCGCGAATGCCGGCTGCGCGGCCGCTCCCCGGCAGCGGCCGGTCGAGATGGGGCCAGTCGATACGGGGCCCCAGACGCTGACCGCAGCCCGTAAGTACCTGGAAGGAAACTGGGCGCTCGAATCGTTCGAAGTCTATCCGCCGGGAAAGCCGGCTATCACCCTCAAGGGTTCGGGGAATTTGAGCTACGACGATTTCGGGAACCTGAAGATCGATATTCGGGCCGATCAGGCGTCGTCCGACCTGCTGCGCGCGGCGGGGATCGACATCCAGGACGGCGTGATCTCGTCTGACGGTCGCACGGCGGTCGATATGCAGAACCGCACGCTCACCTACATCGTCCAGGGACAGCCCGGCAGCGGACCGCTGTCCCTCTCGCGTCCACGTCATTGGGAAGTCAACGGGAACATGCTGACGCTGACGACGAAGGACGAAAGCGGGAAGCCGCTATCCGTAGGGCGCTGGCGGAAGACGCAATAACGCGCCGCGACGGCCCTTTAACCAGAATCTGTGAAAGCGATAACGCGATTTTACGAGGAGGTTTCCGTGCGTATTCGGTGTTTCGTGACCCTCGCGCTCCTGGCTGGCATCGCAATGCCGGGCATGGCTCAGACGCCTCGCCGCAATGTCGGCGCACCTGAGACGTTCAGCGCAAATGCCAATGCCGCCAAGCCGGGCGCTGGAGCGATTGCGGCAACGGTGCAGATTCACATCGAGCGGTACACGCCTGACGCACGATCGGACGGCAGTCGAGACGGCACTCAAGCAGGGCGGCTACCCCGCTTTCGTCACCGCGCTGCGCAAGGCACCTGAAGTCGGGTACGTGCAGCTCGGCGATCAGAAAACGCCTATCCGGTGGGCGCGCCAGACCGACACGGCCAAAGGACGGATCATCGTCGTCGTTACCGACAAGCCGGTCTTCTTCGTCGGCGGGGGAGCAGCCGATGCGAAACCGCGCGAGGGATTTGAGGTTGCCGTTGTCGAGATGACGGTAGACGACGTGGGCCTTGGCAGCGGACGGATGGCGGCGGCTGCGCGCGTGAAGCCCGGCGGCGAGACCGGCGTCCAGATCGAAGACTACGCTGACGCGCCGATCAAGCTGACGACCGTCACGCGCAAGCTGTCGTAAAAGGCAGTGCACTGTGCACGGTGCACCGTGCACCGTGCACGTCCTTACTTCCGGGATCGCCTTCAGACGGTATGTGCCGTCGTCGAGGCGCTCCCGGTAGGCGCCGTGACAGTTCTGACACATCTGCCCAAGGCTGGACGCTGACGCCCGAGCGGCGTCCCAATCTCCCTTCAGCGCCGATCGTTCGATCGCCTCGACGTGCCCTCGCGCGTCGGTTGCCCAACCGATCGCATCCGTACGTCCTTTCCCCTTCCAGAATGCCTCCGTGTCGCTGAAGGTCCGGCGCAGGATCACGGTCTGGGTCTTGAGCGAATCGGCGTCGGCATCCGTCAACGTCTGACGCAGCGTGGTGAAGGCCGGCCCGGTCGCTTTCATGACCTTGTCGAAGGCCTCTTCTTCCGGCGTCAGCGGCGGTGGCACCTTTCTCGCCAGATCGACCAGCGCCGTGTCGACGACTGCGGTTGCGAGCACCGTCGGTATGCCTTCGTACTTCGAGATGAGGTCGGGCGTGAGGTCGAGCACGTATTCGGGCAGCCGCTGCGCGATCTCGCTGGCGCTGAACCGCACGACCTCGCCGACGACCGTGACGTAAGCGTTGAGACCGATGGTCCCGTTGAGCGACGGGGCGATCACGAGCACGTTTCGTCCGGTGCTCTTCGTCTTGTCCTGATCGATCGAGAACACCGACTTCGAGAGGGTTTGTTCGACAGCACCCGTGACGGTCACCAGCTGCCCGACATAGGTGTCAGGCTTGTCCGCGAGGGTGCTCGCCGCGACCGGGATGAGCGGCTTTGCAATGGTGGTCTGGCCGGCCCGGACGGCGATCGTCAGGAGCAGCACGGACAGCGCAGTCGCGGGCACCGCCCACTTCACGTTTGCGGTCATTTGTTTCCCTCTCAGCTCGGGCCCCTGCGGATTATACGAGCTGGCGAACTTTTAATTCATTCGTTGACAGGCCACAGCGTTGTGTGTATAGTCCCGCTGTAACTTTGAAAGATTTAAGAGTATGGCGAGACGTCGCTCTCCAACGTTGACCGACGGTGAGGCCCGACTGATGTCGGTGCTCTGGGACCGGAAGTCCGCGACGGTGTCCGACGTGCTGGCCGACTTGAAGCCTAAAGGTACATACAGCACGGTTCAAACGATGCTCCGGATCCTGGAACAGAAAGGATACGTGGCGCACGTGAAAGAGGGCCGGGCGTTCGTGTATCGGCCGGTTGTCGATCAGAAACTGGCCCGGCGTCGCGCACTGACTCATCTGGTTTCCCGGATGTTCAACAACTCTCCGAGCCTGCTCGTGCTGAACGTCCTCGAGAACGAGCAGATCGATCGTGCGGAGCTCGAGCGCCTCAAGAAAATGATCGAGGAAGCCTGAGACGTGGACATTTTCCTGAACTGGCTCTGGCAGGGTACCTCCATCGCGCTGGCGGCGGCGCTCGCTCTCAAGGTGTCTCGACGGACCAGCGCGACGATCAGATGCTACGTCCTGTGGCTGGCGTTGCTGCTGATTCTGCTCCTGCCGCTGCGCTTGATGCCGTCCACGGTGCCCGATCAGGTGATGGACGTACCAGGTGCCGTTGTCGCCAGCGAAGAGCCGAAGGTGATTCCAGCTATCTCGATGGGCCCGGTTTCACCCGCCGTCGTGTTCACGCTCGCCGGGGTGGCGGCCTGCTGGTCGATCCTGCTCGTCTGGCAGGCGGCTCTGGCACTCGTCGGTCTCCATCGTCTCAAGCGCCGATGCCAGCCATTTCCACCCGCGCGCGAGGCATGCCTGGCTCACTGGAACGAGGTCAAGAACCTTGGCCGGCCTGCGCGCCTGGTGATTTCTCCCGATGTGTCCACGGCAGCGGTGCTCGGAATTACGTCGCCGGTGATTGCGTTTGCCCCGGCGCTGCTGGCGCGATTGAGCCCCGACGATCTCGACAGGATCGCGATCCACGAGTGGGCGCACGTGCAACGCCGTGACGATGTTACGAATCTGCTGCAGATCCTGGCGCGCGCGGCGGTTGGCTGGCACCCGGGCGTGTGGTGGATCGATCGTCAGCTCCACAGCGAGCGTGAAGCTGCGTGCGACGAACGCGCGATCCGCGTGACGGGGTCGCCTCGCGCCTACGCCGCATGTCTCGCCAGACTGGCAGAGTTGCGCGGTTCGTCGAGCGCCGCGCTGCTGACACCTGGGGCCGCGAACGCCCGTCAGCTGACTGGCCGCATCGAGCGGGTGCTCGCCCGCAGGGCGCTGCCCTCGATCGTCACCTCGTCGATCACTGGAACGGCCGCGATTGTGGTGCTCACCGCGCTGGCGGGTTCCCTTTCGAGCGTCTCACTCATCGCGATGCGCCCGGTCGTGGAACTTGTCGCTGTCACCGCTTCGCTGGGGAGCGCAGCCTCGACGTTCCCGAAACCAATCGAAATGGTCGATCGACCACTGGCCGTGACGTCGTCGTCGGCCGGCGGGCGCCCGGCGTTGCGCAGCAGACCTTCGGATCCCGCTCGTGACACCGTGCGACCCATCGTCGCAGTTCTTGAAGACCCGTTGACCACAATCACTCCGAAGTCCGGGACCGGGCCGGCCAGCCAGCCGCCGGCCTACGACGTTCGTCCGTTGCCGCCGATACCAGAGAGCGGGGCGCTGGCCTCCCTCTCGAGCGCGCCTGGCGCCGCGCTCCCGCATCCAACGGTCGTGACCGATTTCGAAAAGCAGCGCGAGACCGCACCTTGGGGCGCGGCCGCCGACACCGGAGCGGCCGTTGCCCGCGGCTCACAGCGAGCCGCGGTCGCTACAGCCGGATTTTTCACCCGTCTTGGCAAGAACGTCGCCAAGAGCTTCTGACGACAACACTCCGCATGCGCGTTCATTTCGTCAATCCGAGCGACCTGTCTTTCGGCACCGCGGTGATCACGCCGCGGTGGCTGTACGTGCTTGCGGCTGCGACGCCGGAGCACTTTGGAACACCATCGATCGTCGACGAGACGCTCGAGCCATTCGATCCTGAGTCAGTCCAGCCGGGCGACGTCGTGGGCATCGGGATCCACACGGCGAACGTCCTGCGCGGCTATCAGGTCGGGCGTATCGCGCGTGAGCGCGGCGCCGTCGTCATCTTCGGCGGTATCCATACGAGCCTCTATCCGGACGAGGCACGCGAGCATGGTGCGGCGCACGCGATCGTGACCGGCGACGGCGATTTGATCTGGTCGACGGTTCTCGAGGATGTCGCGGCAGGCCGGCTGGCGGCACGGTACGATGGCGGCCGGGTCGATGGCGATGCTTTTCTTCCGGCGAGATGGGATCTGCTTCCCAAGGATCGCTACATGTGGGGCTCGGTGCAGACGGTCCGTGGCTGCCCGAAGCATTGTTCGTTCTGTTCGGTCTGGCGCACTGACGGGCAAAAACCGCGACAGCGCGGCGTCACCGGCGTCGTTCGCGAGATCGTCGAGCTGAGGCGCCAGGGATTCCGGTTCATCCTGCTTGCAGACGACAACTTCTACCCGGTGACGCTGCAGGACCTGGCCCAGGCCAAGCGACGCTCCGATTCCCGCCAGTTCGAAGTGCTCAGCGCGCTGCGACGCGAACGGTTCGAGCTGATGGAACGGCTCGAGCAGCTGCCGGGCGATTTGGTGTTCTACACACAGATCACGATGGAGGCCGCGGAGGATCCGGAATTCCTCGCGGCGATGAAGCGCGCGCGTATTCGTGGCGCGCTGGTGGGCGTCGAATCGGTTACTCCGGAGGGCTTGAAAGCGGTCTTCAAGAACTTCAACGAGGCTGGTGAGGCCCTGGTGGACAGGTTGCAGGCGTTCAAGCGGCACGGGGTCCACGTGCTGGGCTCGTTCATCTTCGGTCTGCCGACCGACAACGCCGAGACGTTCAATGCCACGGCCGATCTCGCGAAGCGATCCGGCGTCACATTTGCGCAGTTCGTGATGTTGACGCCGTTCCCGGGTACGGTGGACTTCAACAACTGGGAGCGCAACGCGGGTGCGGTCCAGACGGTCGACGGCGTGCCCCTTACCCGCTACTGGCTCATACCCTCGGCGTCACGACCGAAGATCTACATGCCGCATCCGAGCATGAACGCCAGCCAGATCCGCGCCGGCACGCAGGAGGCATGGGACGAGTTCTACAAGCTGTCCGCGATCTGGGAGCGCTCGTCGTGCGTCCGTTCGCTGCGCGCGCGCCTTGTATTCGTGCTGATATCCAAGCTCTATCGACAGATGTACGCGAACACCGGGATCGCCACGGATAGCGCACGAGTCGCGAGGTCGGCCAAACGCGCCCGGCTGCTGGCTCGTGGCGTCCGTCGCTTCTTCATTGCCGCGCCGATGCCCCACCTGCAGGAACCGGCAGCGCCGGCGGCGCCCGCGCCCGTGCCGGCTTACGGTGTGCGCGATGCCGCCCAGGACGTCTGGAACTCTGCGTAGCTGATGAATGCCGCGCGCTCGAACGCTTCTGCGAAGGGCACGCCCTGGCCGACGAACGAGAGCAGGTTGAGGACCCCCGTCATCCCCGCGCGATCGACGAACGCCTGAGTAGCGGCGACGCTCTGGTTGTACGCCATGCGCGCCTGCGCATCGTCGAGGCCGTCGAACGTTCGCTCGAGGCTTTTGAGAGGAATGATCGGCCCGGTCTCTTCCGGCGTCTGGCCGCCGCGGTCCGGCTCGAATAGTTGAGCGAGCCCCTCGTTGAGCCACTGCGGAACACCTCGCGGAGCGATGACTGTAGATGAGCGCGTGCGTGAACTCGTGCGCGAGCACGCGATCGAGCTCCCGTGGATTCTCGACGGCACCGCGCATCGGCACGCGGATTCGCCCGTCGAACGATGCGACCGCCCACGTAGGTGAGCGCGTCACGTCGCGGAACTGCTCGTTCGTGTACAGGACCACCGTCAGAATGCCATTGGGATAGGCGCCGAGCGCGGTGCCGATGCGCCAATAGGACGCTTCCAGCATCTCGATGATCTTGGCCGCGAGCGCTTCTTCCTTCGGCCCCTCGAACATCGCAGTGAAGTGATCGCCGAAGCGCTGCGTGAACTTGTCGTGCAGCGCGATCTCTTTCCGCCACGTCTCCAGATTCGCGGTCAGCACCTGATTGTCCGGCGCGTGAACCAGCGCTTGCTCGTAGGTCTGGATAGCGCCGGAGAGATCGCCATCGCGATAGAGGATCTGTCCGAGCAGAATGGAGGCGTCGGTCAGGGACGGCTGCAGTTGCAGGACGGCCACCAGCTGCTGGCGGGCCTCCTCCGCACGGCCCAGCAGGTGTGCAGTCACCGCGGCCCCGAGCATCAGCCGCACGTTTCGCGGCTCGAGGCGAAGGCCCTCGCGGAAGGCATCCGCCGCTTCCTGCAGCCTGTTCGCACGAACGGCGGCCCAGCCCGAACGATCGAGCTCCGCCGCCGTGGGCCTCTGCGCAAACGTCGGCCGCATTCGCGATTGTCAACAGCAACAGCGCGAATAAGGCAGACCTCGCTGATGTCATAGCAGCATCAATTGTACGACGCGGGTTGCCGAGCTGCGGTGTGAGATTTTGGAGCGTCCGGGCATCCCGCGCGCGCCAAAGCAGGGACCAAGTGCAGGATCGCGAGAAAGGTTGTCAGTGTCTGCACTGTCGCGCCAAACAGTGGGCCAGATCAGCCACTTCGCGCCGCGTTCCGGGCGTATAATCTTTGTCATCGACTCTTGTGCTGCTTCGAGGTGCGCCGGGTCAATCGGCGGTTCCGAGACCGCACGTCTCAACGCCGGATGTCGCGGCGATTCGGCTTCCGCAATTTCGCTTTCCCCGATCGACAACCCACATTCTCTTGTGTTGGAGTGAACGACGTTGGGAGTGCCTGTTCCTGTTCCTTGTCGAACGCACGGGCACGGTCTCTGGCCCGTGACGCGCCGTGGTCAGGTCCTCGTCGCCGGTGTCAGCTTGTTTGTTGTGTACAATCTGAATCTCCGCGCGATCGAGTCTCGAGACACGAGGACGATCGAGCACGTCGCGCTGAGCATCGCTGCGCGCGTTGACGCCGACCTCAACGAATTCCCCGCGCTATATCCGGCCGAGCACCTGGCAGATCCCAGCGGGGCCACCATCCGCGTAGATGGTCATGTGCGGGCGACGTATCCGGTGGTTACTTCGCTGGCGGCGGTGCCCTTCTTCTGGGGTGCGATTCGTTTTGGTCTGCTTGATCCCGAGCGCCCCCATTCGATTCAGATCGAAGCCGTGGGGAAGCTGGCCGCCAGCGTCTGGACCTCGCTGGCGTGCATCGCCCTTGGGTTGCTCATTGGGAAAATGGCGGACGACTGCGCCTGCCGTCCCGTTCATGCTGGCCGCCGGATTTGCAACGCCGCTGTGGTCGTCGGCATCCCAGGCATTCTGGAGCCATGCTCCGGCCGCGTGCTTTCTCGCTCTCGCGCTAATGTGGATCATCGATAGGCCTTTGACGTCATCACGGGCAGTCATCGCAGGTGTGGCATTCGGGCTGGCCGTTGCGTGCCGTCCGCTCCTGGCCGTGTTTCCGGTTGGCGCACTCGTCGGCTTGTTATTGGTCGAACGCGACCACCGTCACTCGTTGTGGCTGGTCGCGGGATGCGCCGTGGTTCTCGCGGCGCTCGGGATATATCACCTGGCGTCGTTCGGTGCGCTGCTCGGTGGACAGGCGTCTCTCGAGTCGGCGTGGGTCCATCAGCAGACGCATCGTGTTGACGGAGCATGGTCGGGAAACCCGTTCGTCGGCTTAACAGGGATTCTGATTAGCCCGAGCAGAGGCATTTTGACTTTTGTGCCGATCGTCTGGCTTGTGTGGCCCGCGGCACGTGCGGTCTGGACCAACAGTCCGTTTTTCCGCTGGGCGCTGATTGTTCCGAGCCTTCTGTTCGTGCTGATCTGGTCGAAGTACGCGGTCTGGTGGGGCGGTCACTCCTACGGTCCGCGTTATGCGGCCGATCTGGTGGTGCCCGTCGCCATGATCATCGCGTGTGGCTGGGGCCGCCTGCTGTCGAGTCGAACGCGCGGCGCGACCGTCGTTGTCGTGACCGCGCTCGTCTGGTCGATCGGGGCACAAGCGATCGGCGTCTTCTGCTATCCGAATGGAGATTGGAACGGATCGCCGGTGAACGTGGACCACGCCCACGCGCGCTTGTGGGACTGGGGCGACTCGCAGATGGTCCGATCGTGTGGCGCAGGGTTGTACCGTCCGCGATGGCTGCGGTAGTTTGCAATCAAACCGAGGATGACTGCCGGATGCGAAAACGCACAGGGCGGCGTTTAGTGCTGCCTGGCGGCTTTCCGTGCCGCCTCCAGGTCCGGACGATCGCCGCGCGGACACAGCTCGATCAGCTTCGCGTAGGTAGCTTCGGGCTTTCTGCACATCGCCTGACGCCTGGGCCGCACGCGCGGCCCCCTCGATGGCTCTGTAGCGATTCGGTTCACGCGTCAGCGTTTCCTCGAATGCCGTCAACGCTTCGCCGGGACGTCCAACCTCGAGCAACATCTCGCCGAGCAGTTCGCGCGCGGGTTTGATGGGCCCGGGCGTGACCGCGGACTTTTCGGTCGCATCCTCCATGGTCGCCGCTTCGCGCAAAGTGGTCACCGCCTCCTCTTTGCGCCCCTCCGCAAACATCATCCATGCGGTGGCGGCGCGACGCTGGATTTCGACCTGATTGGCCCAATAGGCCTCGTTCTTATCTTTCAGCGCAGCCGTCAGCGACGCCAGCTTCTCGATCGCTGCGGCGGCTGCTTTCGGATCCGCGCTTCGTGCCGCCCCGAGCGCTCGCGCGTAGTAGGTGATCGCATCGGCCCAGGGGAACGCGGTTTCGCGAGCGGGAAGCGCCGCGGCCTCCTTCCAGGCGTTGCGCTCCAGCGCCTGACGGGCGGGAATCGCGGCAAGGGCGTAGAATCCCGCGGGTGCCGGCGCGGCGTTGCCAGCCGCATCACCTTGAATGCGGACGCCAATTGCGGGCGCCGCTTCGACGACTTTTCGTGCCGCGGCGTCCTGCGCTGTTTGCAGGTACGCGTAGACCTGGTAATCGAGCGCATGCAGCTCCTCGGTCGCTGCATTGTCCTTGCGCGCGGCAGCGGCCGACGCGAGGTTGGTCTCGATCGACTCGTCCCAGTAGCCGAGCCGCGTGAACGTGTGCGACGGCATGTGCAGCGCGTGCGGGGCATCCGGCGCGATCTTCGAATAGCTGCGCGCGGCCTCGAGTGCCTTGGGCGCGAGCGGCGGCACGTCATAGCTGTGGATGATGTAGTGAGCGATCCCGGGATGTTGAGGCTGGGCCGGCAGCTCGCGTTCGAGGATGGCGCCCGCCTTCAGCAGGTTGCCGTAGGTCCGGTCGGTGGGGAGTGCCGTCTGATCGAGCGCCAGCGCATAGAAGATCCGGGCCTCCGAATCTTCCTTGTAGGTGTCGGCCAGTTTTTCCATCGCCTTCTCGTAGGCGACCGTCCGGGTGCGGGTGTCGACGGTGCCCGCGTCCTTGTAGAGCAGCGCAACGGCCTCGATGTAGTCACGCTCGCGCGGGGTCTTCGGCGCCGCATTACGCGCCTTGTCCACGGCTGCCTGCCCGAGCGCAATCGCCTTCGTGCTTCGGAATCCACCGAACGGATTCCCCCACCAGCTCATCGCAATCCCCCAATGGGCCATCGCGCAGCCAGGATCCTTCGCCAGGATCTTGTCGAACGTCTCGATGGCGGCCGAGAACCAGAACGAATGGAGCAGAGCTACGCCGCGGTCGAAGTCGGCTGTGACCTCCTTCGAGCAGGAGGTGTCGAAGTGAACTTTCCCGAGCCCTTGAGGTGCAGCGCCGGATTCGTGCTGATGTTGAGCCACGGCGGTCCGGGCAGAGCCGACACCTATTGCGAGACCCAGCAACAGAACTGCGAGTCTTCTCATCGTCACGATGGTCATGATGGCCACCTCCCAATTACTGCGATTTTGCCGCCAGCTCCACATACCCGTCGCTGATGGTGTCGTCAGGCTTCGCGCCGAACAGCGCCAGCAGCTCGGAGATGACCGCCGCCTTGTCGCGAGCATCGCGTCGCGACCATGTCCGTGATTTCACTTCCACGAAATAGCCAGGCGTCGGTGGGCTGACCAGGCGATCGAGGTGAACGTAGAACTCCACACCCCGATAGGCCACCAGCCAGCGAAGCCTTTCCTTTTCGACCACGCGCTCGCCGGCAGGGCGGAAGTACTCGCGGTAGAAGCGCTGCGAGTGCGCCGCCGGCGCCAGGTAACGCGACCGCGAGAGCAGCACCGAGCCGAACCGATCTTCTTCGCGCGTGCGGCCGGTCAGCGTCAGCCGCGAGCGCTCGCCGGTCACCTGGCCCGACTGGTCGAGGAACTCGTCCTGACGATACCGCAGCCGTCCCTGTTCCAGATCGTCGAACGACCAGTACGTGTCGTGCTGACGGTAACGGCTGCTGCGGATGACCGTCAACTCGTCGCTGTCGATGACCCGCTGGACCTGTTCGGCCGACGGGATCCGCGCCTTCACCTGGACCTCGAAGCTTTCTTGTTGAACCGCGCCGCCGACGGCGACCAGCTTCTGCAGGACGCTGACCTCGCGGCTGCCGAGGAACGCGTCGATCCGCCGCGCGCACTCCTGCGCTTCGCGCCGCAGCTCGGCTTCGTTCAGCGTCAGCAGCCGGCGGTCGCGCATCAGCCACCGGCCGTTGCACATGACGTCGCTGACGTCGGTCGACTTCGCCGCGTAGACGATATGAGCGTAGACGCTGTTGGGATCGCGGTGGAACGACGGAACGTTGTGCAAGGCGCTCACGTCGACGACGATCAGGTCGGCGCGTTTTCCCGGCTGCAACGAGCCGGTGAGGCGATCAATGTGCAGCGCGGCCGCGCCAAGGCGCGTCGCCATCGTCAGCGCCTGCCGCGCCGGGAGCGTGGTCGGATCCCCGCTCGTGCCTTTCGCTAGCAGCGCGGCGAGCCGCGTCTCCTCGAACATGTCGAGGTCGTTGTTGGACGCGGCGCCGTCCGTGCCGATCCCGACGTTCACCCCGAGCTCCAGCATCTTCGCGACCGGAGCGACGCCTGCCGCGAGCTTGAGATTGCTGGTCGGGTTGTGCGCGATGCCTGCGCCGGCGTTTTTCAGCGCCCGGATTTCCCCCTCGTCGACGTGCACGCAGTGCGCGGCCAGCACCTTCGCGCCGAACAGTCCCTGCTTCTTCGCCCACGGGATCACCGGCATGCCGTTGAGCCGCCGGGATTCTTCGACCTCGAGCAGCGTCTCCGACAGGTGCGTGTGCAGCGGCACATCGAATTCCGCCGCCAGCTCCGCGCAGGCGCGCAGGATCTCGGGTGTGCACGTGTACGGCGCATGTGGGGCCGGGGAGGGCACGATCAACGGGTGCGAGCGCCAGCGGGAGACGAAATCGCGCGTGCGCGCGAGCGCGTCTTCGTAGCTGGCCGCGTCCGGCGCCGGGAATCGCAATACCGTCTGGCCGCACAAGGCGCGCATCCCCGCGTCGGCGGTCGCCTGCGCGACGGCCTCCTCGAAGTAATACATGTCCGCGAAGCACGTGACACCAGAGCGGATCATCTCGGCACAGGCGAGGCTGGTGCCGAGCCGCACGAAGTCGGCGCTGACGAACTCGCGCTCGACCGGCATCATGTAGCCCATCAGCCAGACGTCGAGCCGGAGATCGTCCGCCAGGCCGCGCAGGAGTGTCATGGCGGCGTGGGTATGAGCGTTGACGAGGCCCGGCATGATGACGCGCCCGCGGCAGTCAATCGACTCGGCCGCTTCGAGCGTCAGGGCCTGTGGCCCAACCGCTTCGATGGCGTCGCCCCGAATCGCCACGCCGCTGTTGCGATGGATCGTCCACTGCTCGTCCATCGTGAGCACGGTCGCGTTGGTCAACAGGACGTCGCACCGGCCGGGCATGACTACATCACTATAATCGCTAACGCGAATCCCACGTCTGCGGTTCCTTGTCAATAATCGCTTCCGTGCCGTGGTCCGTCGCTCGTCGCTCGTCGCTCGGAGTGCCCCCCGTCGCCGCCGGGCTCTTCGAGCCACGAGCGACGAACCACGGACCACGGCCCACGGACCACGGACCACGGACTCAGTCGTTCGTCATGACAGATACCGATATAGAAGCGGCTTCAGATCACAACGCCGGCGTCTTTGCCACGCTTCGTGAAGCCGTCCGCGGATCGCGGATCGATTACACGACGGCGCCCATCGGCCGGGCTGTGATCATGCTGGCGGTGCCGATGGTGATGGAGATGGCGATGGAATCGATCTTCGCCATCGTGGACGTGTTCTGGGTCGCGCATCTCGGCGCGAATGCCGTCGCCACGGTCGGGTTGACGGAGTCGATGCTCACCATCATCTACACGGCGGCGATGGGCCTGTCGATCGGTGCGACGGCGCTCGTCGCACGGCGCACCGGCGAGCACGATCCGGCCGGCGCAGCCCGCGTCGCCGGCCAGGCGATCGTCCTCGGCGTCGTCGTCTCGATGCTGATCGCCCTGATTGCCGCGCCGCGCGCAGAGGCGCTCCTCGGCCTGATGGGCGCCACACCGGACGTCATTCAGACCGGCAGTGGCTTCACGCGCGTGATGATGGGCGGCAATGCGACTGTCGTGCTCCTGTTCCTCATCAACGCCGTCTTTCGGGGATCCGGCGACGCGGCGATCGCCATGCGCGTCCTGTGGCTCGGTAACTTCCTGAATCTCGTGCTCGGCCCATGCTTCATCTTCGGGCTCGGGCCGTTTCCCGAGCTCGGGGTGACCGGCGCGGCGGTGGCGACGAACACCGGCCGCGGCACGGCGGTTCTCTATCAGTTGTACGTCCTCGCGCGCGGCAACGGGCGCATCCGGGTCACCGCCCGCGATCTCCGGCTCGATTTCTCGATCATGCGCAGCGTGCTGCGGCTGTCCGGTTCCGGGACGTTCCAGATCCTGATCGGCACCACCAGCTACGTCGGCCTCGTCCGCATCCTGTCGGCGTTCGGCAGTTCCGCACTCGCCGGCTACACAATCGGCATTCGCGTGATCGTCTTCGCGCTGCTGCCGGCCTTCGGCATCAGCAACGCGTCGGCAACGATGGTCGGGCAGAACCTGGGGGCGGGACGGCCGGATCGCGCCGAACAGTCGGCCTGGACCGCTGCCCGCTACAACATGCTGTTTCTCGGAGCCGTCGGCGTGGTGTTTCTGCTCGCCGCGCCGCAGATCGCCGGGCTCTTTTCACAGGATACCGTCGTGCTGTCGTATGCGATCAGCTGCCTGCGAATTGTCAGCCTCGGCTTCGTGTTCTACGCATGCGGGATGGTGCTGACTCAGGCGTTCAACGGCGCGGGGGACACCTGGACGCCGACCGTCATCAACCTGTTCGTCTTCTGGCTCTGGGAGATCCCGCTGGCCTGGTTCCTGTCGTCGCGGGGCGGGATGGGTGCTCGAGGGGTTTTCGTGGCCCTGGCCGTGGCCTACTCGACGCTCGCCCTCGTCAGTATCGTGATCTTCAGGCGCGGGCACTGGAAGACCAAACGAGTTTGATCAGCCGGCCGGGACGAAACAGTGAAATAATCTGACGCCCCGCAAGCCCGGCGAGGCGCATGGCGGAGGCTGAGGAGGTTGTTATGAGGCGGATATCGTCACCATTTTCATTGATCATGGGTGTTCTCACCATACTGTCGCTGACGGCAACGGTGGCCGTGGCCCAGAGTACCAAGTCCGTTCGGGGGATTCTCAAGACGATCGGGCCGGCGTCGGTGACCGTGTCCGTCGACGGGAAAGACATGGTGTTCAACGTCGACGCGAAGACCGACATCACCACGCCTGGCGGCTCGTCGAAAACGCGTGCGGCGCAGGCGCAGGGCAAGGAAGGCGTGAAGATTGCCGACCTCCTGACGGTCGGCCAGGGCGTCGTCGTCGATTACCACGAGCAGGGAATGCACGCGGCGACCATCCGCACGCTGTCGTCGCCCCCCGCACCCGCGCCGCCGGCTGGCGCCGCCCCGCCGTCACAGCCGCCGCCTCAGACTGCGAGTGGCGTCGTGACTGCGGTGACCGGCAACTCGATCACGATCAAAGCGTCGTCGGGCGAGATGACCTTTGCGGTCGACGACAAGACCGAAGTCGTCGCGGTCGGTGGAACCACGAAGACGAGCGAGATGCGCGCCGCAGGTAAAAAACCGGTGCTGTCGGACTTTGTCGGCAAAGGCGACACCCTCCTCGTCACCTACCGCGACAACGCGGGTGCGAAGACCGCATACGAGGTCCGCGTGCGGACGAAGGCGCGCAACTAACTACTGATTGACGCCGTGGTTCGTCGTGCGTCGCTCGTGGCTCGGAATGCCTCTAGAACGGTATGGGTCTTACGAGCTACGAGCGACGGACCACGAACCACGGATCTTCGTTCAAGCCGTTTGATACGATCCCGCGGTGCCCAGTTGTCCCGCCTGTGCGAGCCAGGTCGCGGCAAATTCGCGGTACTGTTCCGCCTGCGGCGCTGCGGTCACGTCGCAGCCCGCTGACCCCACCGTCACGAGTACCCAGGACAGCGTCACTGAACCAGTATCCGCGCCACCTTTGGCGGCGGCGGGGGTTGATGTCACGAGAACCTCGCCGTCACCCGCGCCAGCCACGCGTGCGACGACGCCCGCGGATGGCACCTCAGGGCACTTCGTGCCCGGTACCGTACTCGCGAGCCGTTATCGCATCGTGGCGCTGCTCGGGCGCGGCGGGATGGGCGAGGTATATCGCGCGGACGATCTGACGCTCGGGCAGACCGTCGCGCTCAAGTTCCTGCCCAGCGACCTCGCGGCCGATGCGGATCGCCTGACGCGGTTCCGCAACGAAGTACGCACCGCGCGCGAGGTGTCGCATCCCAACGTCTGCAGGGTCTACGACATCGGCGAAGCCGACGGGCTGCAGTTCCTCTCGATGGAGTACGTAACCGGGGAGGATCTCGCGTCACTCCTGCGGCGAATCGGCCGGTTGCCTCGCGACAAGGGGATCGAGATCGCGCGGCAAATCTGCGCCGGCTTGCACGCCGCGCACGAACGCGGCGTGGCCCATCGCGACCTGAAGCCCGAGAACGTGATGATCGACGAGCGCGGCGACGTTCGCCTCGCCGATTTCGGGCTGGCCGGTGCCGCGGATCGACCCGGCAAGGGGATCGCCGGCACGCCTGCTTACATGGCGCCGGAGCTCTTCGATGGCCGCGCGGGCGGTATTCGCGCAGACATCTATGCGCTCGGTCTCGTGATCTACGAGATCTTCACCGGCCAGCGCATGTTCACGAGCCAGTCGTTCGCCGAGCTGGCGCGGGACCATCGCGAGCGTCCGCCATCGAGCGCGAGCCAGATCGTGCCGGACATCGACAGCTCGATCGACACGGTGATTCAGCGATGCCTGTCGAAGGACCCGGACGCGCGCCCCTCGTCTGCGCTTGCGGTCGCGGCCGCCTTGCCGGGCGGCGATCCGCTCGCGGCGGCGCTGGCGCGCGGAGAGACGCCCTCGCCGGCGCTGGTCGCGTCCGCAGGCGGGGAGGGGATGGTCGCTCCGTCGGTGCTCATCGCGTCGCTGCTCTTCGTGATTGCGGGGATCGTGGTGTTCGCATGGGCCAGCGCCTTCACGCACCTGCTGAGCGTGGCGCCGCTGCCGCGGTCGCCCGACGTCCTGCGCGACCGCGCCAACGCAGTCGTGCGTGATCTGGGTTATGACACGCCGCCAATCGATTCAGCGTCAGGATTCATGCTGTCCAATTTCGTGATGCACATGATTGAGCAGGCGAAGGCAGGATGGCCCTGGACCGACGCGGCCGCCGGGCGGCCATCGGCGGTGCTCTTCTGGTACCGGCAGAGCCCGGCTCCGCTCAGCGCGACGCGATTCTGGAGCGGCGGCCGCATCGACGCAGGCGATCCGCTGCCGCCGGTATCCGGGATGATCGCGCTGCAGCTCGATGCGCACGGCCGCCTGCAGACGTTCGTCGCGGTCCCCGATCGCGAACAGCCGCCGACGAAGCCTGACGAGATCCCGTGGCGTCGGTTGTTTACAGCGGCGGGACTGGACGAGAAGCAGTTCACCAGCGTCGAGCCGGATGTGACGCCGCCGGTCTTTGCCGACCGACGCGCGGCATGGGAGGGCGTGTACCCGGACAATCCATCGGTACGCATACGGCTCGATTCGGCTTCGGCTTTCGGGCGTCCTGTCTATTTCTCCCTGCGAGAGCCGTGGACAGCTTCAGGCCTGATGCCGACCGACATGCCGAACTTGCCGAGCGCGGTGTGGCTGATGCTGATGTTCCTCCTGCTCGGCATTACGGGCGCGCTGCTCGCCATCCGCAATCTGCGGCTCGGGAGAGTCGATCTCGCCGGCGCGACGCGTCTGGCGACCGTCCTCTTCCTGTTGCACGTGATGGCGAGCGCGCTGACGGCCGATTACCCGCATGGCGGATCTGAATTGATCACGCTCGTCACGTTGCTGATCGCCGAGGCGTTGTTCCTCTCGGCCCTGGTCTGGGTCGGTTACGCAGCACTCGAGCCGCACGTGCGACGCCGTTGGCCCGAGGCGCTGATTTCATGGGCCCGGTTGATCTCGGGCCGATGGCGCGATCCGCGCGTCGGCCGTGACGTCCTGATTGGCGTGACCACGGCCGTCGGCATCCTCCTGTGCATCGAGGCTGCCGATCAAATCAACATCCGGCTGGGGCTGATGTCATCGCTGTCGGTGACCACGCCGGAAATGCTCGATGGCTGGCGCTTTCTGATCGGCGGGCTGCTGGACAGGCCGATCGACGCCGTGTTGATCTCGTTCGCGCTGCTTCTCCTGCTGCTCGTGACGACACTCTTCGTCCGCAGCCGCAAGCTGGCGATGGCCATCGTCGTCGTTGCGTTTCTCGGGCCGCAGCTGATCGGCGGACTGCTCCCCGTCGCAACCATCGTCGTCGCCGTCGCGGTGATCACGACTGCGGTGGTGATGTTGTCGCGGGTGGGCGTGCTGCCACTGATCGTGAGCCTGATCAGCGGTCCTGCACTTGACGACCAACCGCTTCCGCTCGGGCTTTCGGTCTGGTTTGCACCCTTCGGATGGTTTGCCGCCGCATGCGTCGTTGCCCTGGCATGCTACGGCTTCTACGTCGCCCTCGCCGGCCGGCCCCTGTCTGCAGGTTCGCTGCTCGACGACTAGGGGCAGACTTACCTCCCGCGAACTATAATCGCGTGCTCCCGTATGTAACGCTCTGAGGACTCGACCATGAAAATCGTCGTTCGCCTGATCGGTGTTTGCGCAATCTCGGCCGCCCTGTGCGCGTCGCAGGCGGGACACGCCGAGGAGCCTGGCTGGCCCCAGTTCCGCGGTCCCGGCGGTGCTGGCGTGGCCGATCAGGCGGCGTTGCCCGAGCGCTGGTCGGCGACCGAGAACGTCGCGTGGGTCGTCGAGCTGCCGGGTCGCGGCTGGTCGTCCCCGATCGTGGCCGGCGATCGCGTGTTCGTCACCTCCGCGGTGAGCCCGGGCACCTTCAAGGCGCCCTCCACTGGAATCTACGGGAACGACTACGCCGCCGAGCTCGCCAAGCAGGGCCTTTCGGAGGAGGAAGTGGTCAAGCGCGTGGTCGCCCGCGACATCGAGCTGACCAGCGAGACCGGCGAGTTGAGCTACATGGTGTTCGCGCTCGATCGGCGGACCGGCAAGATTCTCTGGAAACAGGAAGCGCACAAGGGCACGCCGTTCGGCGGACGCCACCGCAAGAACACGTATGCGTCCGAAACGCCGGCAACGGACGGCGAGCGGGTTTACGCCTCGTTCGGCGGCAACGTCGGAATCTTCGCGTACTCGCTCGACGGCACCTTGATCTGGAAGCACACCTGGCCGCCGCAGCCGATCTACCTGGATTTCGGAACGGCCTCCTCTCCTATCGTGCATCGCGGACGCGTCTACGTCCTGCACGACAACGATGGGCAGTCGTTCTTCGCCGCGCTGGACGCGACGACCGGCAAGGAGATCTGGACGGTCAAGCGGACCGACCTTGCCAGCCGCCTGGCATCGGGCTGGGCGACGCCCTTCGTGTGGGAAAACGGCACGCGCACCGAGATCGTGACGATCGGACGCGGGTTCGCGATCAGCTACGACACCGACGGCCGCGAGCTGTGGAGGCTGAAGGGCATGACGCAGGCGACACCACTCCCGGTCGCTGCCGATGGTCTGCTCTATGTCGGATCCGGCTCGCAGGGCGAAGCCAATCGTCCGTTGTTCGCGGTTCGTCCCGGAGCGAGCGGCGATATCTCCCTCGCCAAGGAGCAGACGAGCAATGAGTTCGTATCGTGGTTCCAGCCACGGCTGTCGGGATACACGCCGTCACCGCTCGTCTACCGCGGGCGCGTCTACGTCGTGAACGACAACGGCATCATGCAGGTCGCCGACGCCAAGACCGGCGTCGAGGTCTTCAAGGCGCGCGTCGGCGGTGGCGGCAGCACGTTTTCGAGCTCGCCCGTTGCCAGCCAGGGGCGCATCTATTGCCTGAGCGAGGACGGCGACATGTTCGTGCTGAAGGCTGGCGAGCAGTACGAGGAGATCGCCAAGAACAGTCTCGGCGAAATGAGTTTCGCCACCCCTGCCGCGGATGCCGACGGCCTGCTGATTCGCACCCAGACCAAGCTCTATCGAATCGGGGTCAGGTCTTGAATCCGCACATTTTTCACGCGCCTGGGGTCAGGTCCGTCCGATCGTGAATTTCGCTGGAATTCAAGACCTGACCCCTCCTTGACCTTCTCCCGTATGTAATCTACAGTAGGCTGGCAACATGAAGCGCGAACGCAGTGCGGCGTCAGACGATGCCCGGGACGTCGTGAAGGGCACGCTGGACATGCTGATCCTGAAGGCCCTCGACATCTCGCCAACCCATGGCTGGGGCGTGGCGGATCGCATCGAGACGCTGTCTCGCGGCGTTTTCCGGCTGCAGACAGGGACGCTGTATCCCGCGCTGCATCGGCTGCTGCGCAACGGATGGGTCGCGGCCGAGTGGCGCACCAGCGACAACGCGCGCCGCGCGCGCTACTACAAGCTCACGGCTGCCGGGCGCAAGCAACTGGACGAGGAACGCTCCTCATGGCTGCGCGCGGCCGTCGCGGTGAACCGAATTCTCGATGTATAGCACGTGGGCCCGTGAGCACGTCAGCACGTCAGCACGTCGCACGTCGCACGTGAGGAACCATGTCCTGGTTCGAAGGCATCCGGCAGCGAATCAGCGAAGCATTTCGGCCCGGTCGCGCCGATCGCGACCTTCAGGACGAGCTGCGCGATCACCTCGAACGCGAGATCGAACGTCAGCTCGCGGAGGGCGTTCCGATCGAGGACGCACGTCGGCGCGCCCTGGTGCGCGCCGGAGGTTTGCATCAGGTGCGCGAGGCCGTTCGCGACGAACGGCCGGGCCGTATCGTCGAGGATGCCATCAGCGATCTGCGGGTGGCCGTCCGGGCCGCTCGCCGCAATCCGGCGTTCACGCTCGCTGTCGTCGTGTCCCTGGCGCTCGGTGTCGGTGGCACGACGGCGGTCTTCAGCGTCGTGAACGCGGTGCTGCTGCGGCCGCTGCCGTACGTCCAGCCGGATCGCCTCTACATGATGCGAGTCTGGTGGAACGATTTCTCCTCGACCCTGTCGCCGGCAGACTTCGTTGCGCTCGAGGAGCAGGGAACCGACGTCGCCAGCGTCGCCGCATACTTCCCGCCCGAGGACGGGTTCGCGATGGGCACTGCGGAAGGTCCGCAGTTGATCGATGGATCGACGGTGACGGCGGGGCTCCCGGGTGTGCTCGGAATTTCTCCGATCGTGGGAGCAGGCTTCTCGTCGGTGCCGAATGCTCCCGAAGCGTTGATCGGTGAAACGCTGTGGCGGGAACGATATGGCGCGTCGCCCGACGCAATCGGCCAGCCGATCGTCCTCGACGGAGATTCGTACACCGTCGTCGGCGTCATGCCCGCCGGGTTCAACATTCCGGGACAACGCAACGGACAAGCCTGGCTGAAGGCGCTGAGCCGTCAGCCGACTCGCCGCGGGCCTTTCTATTACATAACGGTCGTGCGCGTAAAGGAGGGGAACAGTCCGGACGCGGTCGCGGCAAAGCTGACGTCATCCGCGTCGGCATTCCTGCGCGAGCGCTTTGGCGTCGTACCGGACTGGCAGTACCGCCTGCGGCCTCTCCGTGACACGCTGGTCGGCGACATCCGTCAGTCGCTCCTGTTGCTGCTTGGCGCGATGGGGCTCGTGCTGACCATTGCGGTCGTCAACGTTGCGAATCTGTTTCTCGCACGCGGCTCGGCGAGAGCGAGGGAGATCGCCGTGCGCGCGTCGCTCGGTGCCGGACGCGGCCGTCTCGCTCGACATTTGCTGGCCGAATCGGCACTCCTCGGTGCCATTGGCGGCAGCGGGGGAATGGTGCTCGCCTACCTGCTGCTCAACCTGGCTGGTAAAGAAGCTGTTCGCGTGCTTCCGCGCGTGAACGAACTGCGCGCGGACACCGGGATGGCGCTCTTCGCGCTCGCGTGTGGCGTCGGCGCCGGCTTGATTGCCGGCATCGTCCCCGCGATCCGCGTTCCGTGGGGCAGGCTCGCGACGTTTCTTCGCGAGGGCGATCGCAGCGCGAGCTCGGGCCCGGTACACGGCCGCGCGCGACAGGCACTGGTCATCGCCGAGATCGCGCTGACGGTGACCGTCCTGACCGGCGCGGTGCTCCTCGCCAAGAGCATGATGCGCCTCCAGGACGTCAACCCCGGATTCCGTGCGGACGGGTTGGCGTCTTTCCGGATCACGTTGCCCGAGAACCCGTACGACAACGACGAACGTCGCGCGGCTGTCATCGCGGCCCTCGAAGAACAGCTGCGCCGCGACGTCAATGCGTCATCTGTTGCGTTCGCGTTCTCGCTGCCGCCGCACCTGCTCGTCATGTCCAACAACTACACCGTCGAGGGCGCGGCCGTGGGCTCGGCAGGTGCGTCGGGCGTGGCTGAATGGAACGTCGTTTCCGATCGCTACTTCTCCACGATGGGGATCCGGCTGATCGAGGGCCGGGACTTTGGATCCGTGGATCGCGCGGAGTCGCCGTCGGTCGCGGTCGTCAACGAATCTTTCGTCAGGCGTCACTATTCTGATGGCCGCGCAATCGGCAAGAGACTGAAGGGCGGCAACTGGGATCCATCGGATCCGTGGACGACCATCGTCGGCGTTGTCGCGGACGTTCCATACGGGAAGGGATTGTGGGGCGGTGCCGACATGACGGTCTATCGACCGCACTCGCAAAATCGCTGGGTGCAGTCCACATACGTCATCCTCAAAGCGCCAGGCGACGCATCGCGCATCATGCCCGCGGTGCAGCAGTCGGTGAGGAAGATCGACCCGAATCTTCCGGTGCGTGATTTCTCGATGATGAGCGAACGCATTCACACGTCCATGCTCGAGCCGCGCTTGCGCAGCGTTATCTTCACCATGATCGCCGCGCTGGCGCTGGCGCTGTCGATCACCGGAATCTACGGTGTGATGGCATATCACGTCGCCCAGCGCCGCCGCGAAACCGCAATCCGCCGAGCCCTCGGCGCCCGCGTCGCCGACGTCGTCGGCCGCACGCTCGCAGCCGGCCTTCGCCTTACCGCCGCCGGCCTCGTCCTCGGGACCGTGGGCGCCCTGCTCCTGACGCGCAGCCTGTCGTCGATGTTGTTCCATGTCAGCCCGCACGATCCCGCAACGCTCGTCACGGTCGCGCTCGTTCTGGCAGGTGCGTCCGTGCTCGCCTGCTCGGTCCCCGCCCTGCGCTCGTCCCGCGTCGATCCCGCAAGCATCCTGCGCGACGAGTAAGCCTCACGCCGGGATTCACGACGGTGTGAACGCGGGTTCATGACGCGGGTTCATACCGGGGTTCACGACCGTCTTGAACCCTCGTCGTGAACCCTCGTCATGAACCCCCGCCCTGAACCTCCGTCGGGCGTGTATAATTCGTCCCACCGCTCGGCCCTCGTTCCTGAAATCTGGAGGTCACGATGAGGCATGCACTTATCAGTATTGGCGTCCTTGGGGCGCTCATGCTGCCCGCCACTCCCACCGTTGCGCAGACGCGCGAGGGCAAGAAGCTGCAACTGGAGCAGTTCTTCGACATCGAAAGCGTCTCGAATCCCCGCATCTCACCGGACGGGACGCAGATCGTGTACACGCGGGGCTGGGTGGACAAGGTCAACGATCGGCGCAGCTCTGGGCTCTGGATCATGAATGCGGATGGCACGAAGCCGCGATTCCTGACCAACGGATCGAATGCGATCTGGTCGCCAGACGGCACGCGGATCGCGTTCACCCGTGATGGCGAGCCAAATGGGTCACAGATCTGGGTGCGGTGGATGGACGCGGAAGGCGCCACGACGCAGATCACCCATATCGCGCAGAACCCATCGAACCTGGTGTGGACGCCGGACAGCAAGTCGATCGCCTTCACCATGCTGGTGCCGAAGCGCGACACCTGGCAGATTCGGATGCCCACGCGACCCGAAGGCGCGAAGTGGACCGAAGCGCCGCGCATCGTCGAGAGTCTGACCTATCGCGCCGACCGTCAGGGCTTCATCGAGCAGGGGCTGAACCAGATCTTCATCGTTCCCGCTGAGGGCGGCACCGAGCGGCAGATCACCGACGGCCAGTTCGAATATGGTGGCGAGTTCGGCTTCACCAAGGATGGGCAGGAGATCATCCTTTCGGCCGGACGCGGCAAGGACTGGGAGCGCGAGTACCGCCAGTCCGAGGTCTACGCGCTGAACGTTGCCACCGGCAACTTCCGTCAGCTCACCACCCGTAGCGGACCGGACACCAGCCCGGTGCTCTCGCCGGACGGCCGGTCTGTCGCGTATCTGGGTTATGACTGGACGACGGACACCTACATCGACAACGAGCTGTACATCGTCGGCATCGACGGCACCGGATCGAAGCAGCTGACGGCGAAGTTCGATCGATCGCCGGACAACCTGACGTGGGCGCCGGATTCCAAGGGCATCTATTTCAGTTCCGACGACAGCGGATCGCGCAATATTCACTTCGCGTCGCTCGATGGCACGATTACTCAGGTCACCAAGGGCGTGCACCTGATCTCGCTGAGCGACGTCAATCGCAGCGGTCAGGCAGTCGGGACGCTCACGAGCTTCTACAAGCCGGGTGACGTCATCTCGCTCTCGCTGTCGAATCCCTCGAGCCTGAAGCAGCTCACCAACGTGAACGACGATGTACTGGGCCAGGTGAAGCTCGGGGAAGTCGAAGAGATTTGGTACACCTCGCTCGACAACTACAAGATTCAGGGCTGGATCATCAAGCCGCCCGATTTCGATCCGAAGAAGAAGTACCCGATGATGCTCTCCATCCACGGAGGGCCGCACGCGATGTACGGCGTCGGCTTCAACTACGCGTGGCAGGAACACGCGGCAAATGGGTACGTGATTCTCTACACGAACCCGCGCGGGTCGACGGGCTATGGCAGCGCCTTCGGCAACGCCATCAAGTACGCCTATCCGTCCAAGGACTTCGACGACCTGATGAAAGGCGTCGACGCGGTCCTCGCCAAGGGCTATGTCGACGAGCGCAACATGTTCGTCTACGGCTGCTCGGGTGGCGGTGTGCTCACGGCCTGGACGGTCGGACACACGGATCGCTTCGCCGCTGCGGCGTCGCAGTGTCCGGTCATCAACTGGATTTCATTCGTCGGCAACGTCGATGGCAACCCCCTTCGCTGGTACGACGACTTCGAGAAGTTCCCGTGGGAGGATCCGAGCGAGCACCTGCGCCGCTCGCCGCTCATGTACGTCGGCAAGGTCAAGACGCCGACGATGCTGATGACCGGCGTGCTGGACATGCGGACGCCGATCAGCCAGACGGAGGAGTTCTACCAGGCGCTCAAGGCCGTCGGGGTGCCCACGGCCATGCTGCGGTTCAACGGCGAGTACCACGGCACGTCGTCGAAGCCGTCGAACTTCCTGCGCACCCAGCTCTACCTGCGGTACTGGTTCGAGAAGTACTCGAGAAAGGGTGAGCCGACACAGCCGCAGTAGCGGACGTCAGAAGCCTCCGGGCGCACACTGAACGGCGGTGTGCGCCCGGCGTTCCCCCCACAGCTCCGCCTCATCCATCCCTTAGCTGGACCGCGTCCGGCATCACCCTCCTCCGAACGCAACTCTCGGGATCCTGGTGGCGATGAAACGACGCCAATCTGTTGCAGATTTGCTATTATCCGGGACGAATTCGCCGATTGGAGGACGAAATGAGCATTCGCTTGATGTGCGTATCGCTCGCCTTGCTGCTGGGGCTCTCCGGCAGTGCGAGCGCGCAGCTTCAGAGTGGGAACATTTCGGGCACTGTGAGAGACGAACAGGGCGCCGTGCTGCCTGGGGCAGTGGTCACGCTGGAGGGCACAGGCCCCGTCATCACTTTCACCACGCTGACGGATGGTCAGTATCGGTTCCTGAATCTTCCGCCTGGCAGCTACAAGCTCACCGTCGCGCTCAACGGATTCAGCACGGTGATTCGCGAACAGGTCGTCGTGCAGGTCGGTCAGAACGTGGACATCCCGATTGCGATGAAGGTTGCAGCGGTGGAGGAGTCCGTCACCGTCAGCGGCCAGTCGCCGGTGGTCGACATGAAGCAGATGGGCACGGCCACGAACTTCAGCGCGGACGAGCTGTCACGTGTGCCGAACTCGCGCGATCCCTGGGCGCTGCTCCGCACCGTGCCCGGCGTGTCGCTGGACCGCGTGAACATCGCGGGCAACGAGACCGGCCAACAGTCGTCGTTCGTGTCGAAGGGCGGGCGTCAGGGAGACGCCGTGTGGACGATGGACGGAATTCCCATTACCGACATGGCGACCAATGGCGCGTCGCCGACCTACTTCGACTACGACGCGTTCGACGAGATCCAAATCTCCACGAGCGGCAACGACATCCGCCAGGCCACCGGCGGCGTGGGGCTGAACTTCGTCGTGAAGCGCGGGACGAACCGCATGCGGGGCACGGCGCGAGGCTACTTCACCGACGAATCGCTCGAGGCGACGAACCTGCCTGACGAGCTGATCGCGCGCGGAATCACCCCCGAGACCGCCGACCACAACCAGCAGATCTCGGAGTTCGGGATCGACATCGGCGGGCCGATCGTGCGCGAGAGGCTGTTCTATTGGGCTTCGTATGCCAACCAGGACATCCGGCTGTTCCGGCAGTCTGCCAAGGGTATCGACCGCACGATCCTCAAGACCTACAACGCCAAGGTCAACTGGCAGGCCACCCGGGACGACATGATCAACTTCCTGTTCTTCAACGGCGACAAGATCAAGAACGGCCGCGCGCCCGGGAACGCGAGCTTCGAGCCAAGCTCGGCGCGGTACAACCAGGGCAACTACTACACCGACACCCCCTTGCACGGGCTGTGGAAAATCGAAGACAACCGGATGTTCGGGCCCAATCTGTTCGTGACTGGCAAGTACGCGTACTACAACACGGGCTTCACGCTGGAATCGATCGGGAGCCTGGATGAACAGATGGGGATCAGCGCCCTGCAGGGCCAGACGTTCGGATCGACCAACGCGCAGTATTTCCTGCGGCCGCAGCACACGGTCAACGTCGACGCGAACCACTTCCGGACGTTTGGATCGCAGCGGCACAACTTCAAGTTCGGCATGGGCTGGCGTCGCACGGACGCGTACGCGCGGACGATCTACCCCGGCAACAACATCGTGGCGTACGAGAACTCAGCGACGAACTTCCGCGCGAGAGTCTATCGTGAGGGCGTAGGCACGAACCGCTCGCTCTATCTCAACTTCTATGTCGGCGATACGATCAGCGTGGGCCGCGCGACGTTCGATGTCGGGCTCCGTTACGATCGTCAATGGGGCTACGCGCTGGCCAGCAGCACGCAGGCCAACGAGGCTTTCCCGAACCTTGTACCAGGCATCACCTTCACCGGCTACGATGCGCCGTTCCACTGGAACAACCTGACGCCTCGCGTGGGCGTGACCTACGCGCTCGACGAGAGCCACAAGACAATTCTCCGCGCCAGCTTCAGTCGCAACGCGGGGCAGCTCTCGGGGATCAACGGCAACATCGGGCACGCGAACCCCAGCTCGAACGCGGGATGGGCGGAATATCCGTGGACTGACCTCAACGGCGATCATCTCGCCCAGACGAACGAGGTCAACACCGCCGCCGCCATCCTGGCGTCCGGGAATGGCTTCAACACGGCGAACCCGGCGGGGGTCACCTCTGCCAACCTGATCGATCCGGACTTCAGGGCACCAGTCGGCACCGGCGTGGTCCTCGGTTTCGACCGGGAGCTCATGCCCAACCTGGCGGTGCAGGTGAACTACACGTACGGCCGGACAACCGATCACCCGTACACGCCGTTCATCGGGTTGACGGCGGCCGACTATGCGCCCGGAACGCCGCTCGTCGGGACGCTCCCCGACGGCAGCACGTTCAACGTCCCGACCTACATCCCCAATGCCGACAAGGTCGCGGCGGTCGGCGGCGGCCGGTTGCTCACCAACTGGCCCGACTACTACACGTACTTCCACGGGATCGAGTTCTCGGTCAACAAGCGGATGTCGGACCGCTGGATGATGCGGCTCGGTGCCTCCTTCAGCAATCCGCGGGAGCACTATGGGCAGGATCCGCCGGTCACCGACAACGGGCAGCCGACGCGGTCGGACACCTTCCCGCTCATCTCGGGTGGACAGTATGCGCCGCGGAGCGCCGGCAGCGGCTCCGGCGACGTGTTCGTGAATCAGCGCTGGAACTTCAACCTGAACGGCGCCTACCAGCTCCCATGGGACATGCAAGCGGCGGGGAACCTGTTTGCCAAGCAAGGTACGCCCTTCCCGATTTTCCGGAACGCTTCCCTCGGCCGCGATGGGACCGTCCGGACGCTGGTCTCACCGGAGCTGGATTCGACCCGGTTCGACAACCTCTGGAACCTCGACCTGCGCTTTTCCAAGGATTTCAGGTTCGGGCGCGGGTCCTTCCAGATCATCGCGGACCTGTTCAACGTGTTGAACGCCAACACGGAGATCACCCGCGAGCGGAACATCGACGCGACCAACTTCCAGTTCCTGTCGTCGAACCTGAGCCCGCGAGTACTGCGGTTCGGCGCGCGCTTGAACTTCTAGCGAGGCGGCGTCGAGAAGGGCGGTCTTTCCGACTGCCCTGTGTCGTGATGAGTGCGGCCGGTCAGAAATGACCGGCCGTTTTTTTGGGCGCCGCGCTACTTCGTCACCGTGATCCGGAATGGCATCGTGTAGTAGCCCTCGTTGACTTTCACGACCTTGCCGTTCGTGGTGGGAACCGAGACGAGTTCGGCGATATCCGAGTCACCGGCTTCGATGACCCACTGGTTGGTTGCGGTTCGCGTGACAGTGAGATGAGGTTGAGCCAGGATGCAGGTCCTGGATCGAAGCGAACAGTCCACAGGAGAGTCGCGCCCCGAGGGATCGGCGAAGTTCAGGAACATACGCGCAGGTGTCGACTGACCGACAGGAATACTCGCGAACCCGTTCGGAAGATCGGTGCCCATCGCGTCGACTGGATACGTGCGCGGCCCGTGCGGTGTTTCGTCCGAAATGACCGTGGGGAAATTCTTGCGACAATTCCCGGCCCCAACACATGGGGCGATGCCGTTCGGGCGCGTTAAAATCGAGCGAGATCGTGCGTCCGAGACCTGATTTGAGCACGAACAAGAACAGGTTCCCCTCCGTCAAGTAGCCGCCCATGTTGGCAGCCTGACCCTCCTGGGTAGTGGCGCTGCCCGCAGGCGTCGTGCCGCGGTACGGGCCGAAGATATCGCCTTCGATTTGATCGGGGGTGAAGCAGTCGGCACCGAGAGGGACAGCGGAATTCCGCCGTGACCGGAAACAGCGTGTTTCCCCCGCCCCCGCCTCCCGGTTTCCCGCCTTTCTGGGCGTGAATCGAACTAACAAGAACGATAGCCAGTAGGGAAGACGCGAGCGCAAACCGGTGCGAACCAAGCATTGATGACTCCTGACGTGTTTATAATGGGCTAATGGCGCAGTCCATCACGAAGACCGTGCCCTCCTAGAGGATGACGCGAGGATCTCAGGGAGACTTGCTCACCGCTAAGTGGAGGGGGGCGTGGACTGAGCCCTTGACTGGTGGCGCCCGTAGCAGCAGGCTGTGGGCGGGCATGGGACCGAGTTGAGGGCGCCGGACGTGACGACACTGCTGCACGCCTGGAGCGCCGGAGACACCGGGGGCGCGCGACCTGCTTGTAGCGCTGGTCTACCAGGACCTCCACGGGCGCGCGGCGGCGTACCTACGTCGGGAGCGGCGCGACCACACGCTGCAGCCGACCGCCCTTGTGCACGAAGCCTACCTTCGACTGATCGATATCTCCGTGGCAACCGCTGAGCGCGACTGGCAGGCCGCGCGCGCACGGCTTTACGCGGCCTTGAAGGGTGAGCGACCCCGATGATGCCAGATCGTTGGCGAGACGTGACGGAGATCTTTCATACCGCCCTGGCGCGGGATGCCGCGACGCGCGGGGCGTATCTCGCAGAAACCTGCCGGGATGACGTGTCGCTGCGGGCCGACGTCGATGCGCTGCTCGCGGCTCATGACGAGGCTGGATCATTCGGCGCAACGCCCGTCTTCATGCCAGCCGATTCGCCCCGCCTCGAGCCTGGAACCACGCTGGGTCTGTATCGCATCGAGGCACTGCTCGGCGCCGGTGGCATGGGCGAGGTCTACCGCGCCAGGGACACGCGTCTCGAACGCGACGTTGCCGTGAAGGTCCTGCCGCCGGAGGCGGCCGACGCCGAGCGCCGGCAGCGCTTTGCCCGCGAGGCCCAGATCATCGCCTCGCTCAACCACCCCAACATCGTCACCCTCCATTCCGTCGAGCAAAGCGGCGACCATCACTTCCTGACGATGGAGCTCGTGGACGGGAAGACCCTGCGCGAGCTGATTCCGTCCGGCGGCCTTCCCGCTCGATCGGCTGCTCGACATCGCCATTCCGCTCGCCGATGCGGTGGGCGCGGCCCACGCACGGGGCGTTGTTCATCGCGACCTCAAGCCTGGCAACGTGATGGTCACGCCGGACGGACGGGTCAAGGTGCTCGACTTCGGGCTCGCGAAGCTGAAGCCGGCCGAGCGCGATCTCCGGCATGCCGGGCACAGTGGTGGCAGATGACATCACCGATGACAAGCGCGTGCTGGGCACGGCCGCCTACATGTCGCCGGAACAGGCTGAAGGACGCGAGGTCGATCACCGATCCGACATCTTCTCGCTGGGGGTGCTGTTATACGAGCTGGCCGTCGGACGGCGGCCCTTCGCGGGAGGATCGACCGGGTTTATGCTCTCGTCCCTCCTCAGGGACACTCCGCCGGCTGTGACGGAGCTGAGACCGGAGCTGCCGCCCGATCTCGGACGCCTCATACGGCGCTGCCTCGCCAAAGACCCGAACCGCCGATGTCAGTCTGCGCTCGACCTGAGGAACGAACTGGAGGAGATCAGGACAGGATCTGGAGTCCGGCAGCTATCGAAGCCGTTGCGCAGGCGCGGCCGTGCCCGCGCCGCCTCGGCGGTTGAAGCGCCGACTGTGGCTGGCCGTAGCTGCGATCCCGCTGGCAAGCGCCGTCGCCATTGGGTATGTCGCCTGGGCAAGGGGGCGGGGAGTAGCGCTGCACGACCGCTACGGCTCACCGTGCAGCCTCCGTCTGGCGTTCGCCTGACAGAATCGGCTGCGGCGCCCTGGCTGGCGATCTCGCCCGACGGTCAGTGGATGGCTTTTCACGGCGTCAGCAACGATCCGAATCGGAGTGGTCTGTACCTCCGGTCGGCAAGCGACCTCGAGCCGAGGCTTGTTATCGGTGGACGACCTGGTTCGACCTTCACCCCCTCTTTCTCACCCGACAGCCAATGGCTGGCCTATTGGGCGGACGGCGCGATTTGGAAGATCCCGGTTACGGGGGGCGAACCCGTACGTATTTGCGAAGCTAAGGCGACTCACTTCGTCCGGGTTGGGGTGACGATGGCACGATCGTCCTCACGAACAGGACGGACGGCGGGCTCTGGCGCGTTTCGGATCGGGGGGGCAGCCGGGCGTCCTATCGCCTCCCGTCGCGGGAGAGCGACACTTTAGTGCGCATGTCCTCCCCGGCAGCGAAGCGGCTCTGTTTACGATCAGCGCGGGCGTGGGGCGAAGCACAACGAATGATTGCCCTCGTGTCGTTGAAGACCGGCGCCATCCGCAAGTTGTTCGCGGGCAGTTCCCCTCGATACGTCCGCGGCGGGTTTCTGGTCTTCCGGCGGCTCGACGCCGTGCATGTCGCGCCGTTCGATCTCGCGCGACTGGAGGTGACCGGTGATCCGCGGCCCGTGCTCCAAGACGTCAATTACTACCCCTACACTGGAGCTTCAGCGTTCGATGTCTCGAGTGACGGATCGCTGATCTACACGCCGGGGGCTCCGCGAACGGAGAACTCCGAGCTGGTCTGGCTCGATCGCCAGGGTCGCACCGAAGCTGCTGGCGGTCGAGCGCCAAGCCTACAGTAGAGCGGAACTGGATCGCCGAAGGTCAACGCGTCGCAGTGCACATCAACTCGAGCCTGAATGATGGTGATCTCTCTGTGTACGACATCCGCGCCAGGAGCTGGACTCGTCTCACACAGGGGCTTGAGACGCTCAGCTCGATTGTCTGGTCTTCGGACGGACAGTGGATCTTCTTCAGTTCGAAACGGTCAGGATACCCCAAGCTGTTCCGCATCCGCGCCAATGGCGGGGCGCCCGAGCCGCTCACGGACGGCTCGCATTGACGGAATAGGCTCTGAGCTTCTACGGCAATGTGGTGCTGTTCGCGCGCCAGGCATAGAGAGTGCAGGCGTTGTCGCCCTCTGACGCTGACGCTCGACCCTCGAGGAGCGCCGGAGCGGCTCCCGCACATCGAAGTCATAAAGGTCCAAAAAATTAAGGAAAGTTCTCCCAGACGGCCACTGGGTAGCGTACGTCGTCGCTCGGGCGCAGCAGATCTTCGTGCAGCCGTTCGAAGGTTCGAAAGAATCCCGACGTCACTACGTCGCGGCTAGGGATGGGGCCCTCGCTGGAGTCGAGACGGCCGGAGTCTGTTCTTTCGTCGAGACCGAGAGATCTGGCAGGTTCCTGTCCACACGGGGCGGGGGCGGTAACGACTTCCAGGCCGGCACACCAGAACTCCTGATCAGGCACGATTCGCTGATCTCCGCGAGGCGACGGCCTGGTCGAGCCGTCGTCGGACGGCCAGCGGTTTCTTCTGGTCCGAACCCCGGAGCGGGAGCGGAAGGAGCGACTCCTCGTGTATGTTCCGAACTGGCTGGACGAAGTGAAGGAGGCGTTGAAACGTTAGTTCATCACGAGGGTTCAACCACGAGGGTTCATTCCGAGAGTTAAATAAAGGAGGTTCACCGCGTCGGTTCATTACTGTCACGAACTGCAGCACCGGAGTCGGACCTTCTCGGTGATCTCTTCGGAGGATGGCGGATTCTCGCTGAGCTAGAGAGTGTGCAGGACCTCGTGGATGAGAGCCACACGAGTGCGCGGAACTGTCGCGCAGGTTTGCAGGACCGAGCGGCGCAAACGAACACGACCGACTCCTGGTGCTGTGAACGCCTGGGTGTCTCCGCACGCTGATTCTGGCTTCCATCCAGAACGATGACAAACGGATAAGATAGAGATATATAAGATGAGAGATGTGAGTGTGATGAGAGAAGATTGTGTTGATATTGTAGTATTTGATAGTGAGATTATTAGAGATTATAATTTTTTTATTTTGTGACGCACAAATATGAAAAAAAAAGATGATGAGATATAGAGATAAGTATGATTAGAGAAGTGAGAAGAATTAACTAGAAAGTAAATGAGATATAATGAATGATAATGAAAGATGATGTTGATAATAAAAGTTTTAGATATTATTGAGAGAAATACTATAATAGATTAAAAAATAGCTTTCCAAAGAAAGATAAGAAAATCTGGGCAGAGTTACTCAACGCCGAACGACTGTCTAGACTGATGGAGGCTGTCGCAGCAGGATTGGACCGATGAAGGGGCGCCGGTGAGCGCGACAGACGTGACGACGCTGCTGCACGCCTGGAGCGCTGAGGACGCCGGAGCGCGAGACCAGCAAAGCGCTGGTACCAGGACCTACACGGGCGCGCGGCGGCATACTGCGCAGAGAGCGACGAGACCACACAATGCAGCTGACCGCTCTAGTACACGAAGCCTACCTTCGACTGATCAATCAAAAACGAACAGCGTGGCAGAATCGTGCGCAGTTTCTGAGCGTCGCGTAAGAGATGATGAGGCGAATGCTCGTGGACTACGCGAGGCGCGCCAAGATGGCCAAGCGGTCGGGCTGATGGGTTCAGGTCACGCTGGACGAGCGAGTGATCGGTGCTTGTTCACCGCACGTCGATGTCCTGATGCTGGATCAGGCGCTGACAGGCTGGCGGAGTTCGATCCCAGCAAGAGCCGGATCGCTGAACTAAATTTTTTAGGTGGCCTATCATTAGAAGAGATGGCGCACGTGCTGGATATCTCCGTGGCAACGGCGGAGCGAGACTGGAAGGCCGCGCGCGCATGGCTATAAGAGGCCTTGAAGGGCGAGCGACCGCGATGACACCGGATCGGTGGCGACAGGTGACGGAGATCTTTCATACTGCGCTGGCGCGCGACGTGACGATGCGCGGGGCTATCTCGCAGAAACCTGCCGGGATGACGAGTCGCTGCGGGCCGACGTCGAGCGGCTTCTGGCGGCTCATAGCGACCCGAGGCCGCATCATTCGGCGCGACGCCCGTCTTCGCGCAGAGCGATTCGCCCCGACTCGAGCCTGGAAAGACGCTGGGTCTGTATCGCATCGAGGCGCTGATCGGCGCCGGTGGTATGGGCGAGGTCTACCGCGCCCGGGACACGCGTCTCGGACGCGACGTGGCGGTGAAGGTGCTGCCGCGCGAGGCGGCCGACGTCGAGCGCCAGCAGCGGTTCGCTCGCGAGGCACAGATCATCGCTTCGCTCAACCACCCCAACATCGTCACCCTCCATTCGGTCGAGCAAAGTGGCGACCATCACTTTCTGACGATGGAGCTTGTAGAGGGCAAGACGCTGCGCGAGCTGATTCCGCCTGGCGGCCTGCCGCTCGATCGGCTGCTCGACATCGCCATTCCGCTCGCCGATGCCGTGGGCGCGGCCCACGCGCGCGGCGTTGTCCATCGCGACCTCAAGCCAGGCAACGTCATGGTCACGCCTGACGGACGAGTCAAGATGCTCGACTTCGGGCTCGCGAAGCTGAACAACGGTTCCCGCGATCGCCGGCGATGTGACCACGGCGGCAGAGCATGAGATCACCGAAGACAACCGCGTGCTGGGCACGGTCGCCTACATGTCGCCGGAGCAGGCTGAGGGGCACGACGGTCGATCACCGGTCCGACATCTTCTCGCTCGGGGTGCTGTTCTACGAGCTGGCCGTCGGCCAGCGGCCCTTCGCAGGCGAATCGACCGCGCTGCTGCTGTCGTCCATCCTCAAGGACACACCGTCGTCAGTGACGGAGCGCCGACCGGATCTGCCGCCCGAGCTCGGACGCCTCGTGCGGCGCTGCCTCGCCAAAGACCCGAACCGCCGATACCAGTCTGCGCTCGACCTGAGGAACGAGCTGGAAGAGATTCGGCAGGATATGCAGTCCGGCGATTTGAAGGCGAGCAGCAGCAAAGCTGTGGCTGCCGAGCGTGGCCCATTGAGACGCTCGCTGTGGTTCGTCATGAGCCTGATGCGGCTTGCCGGCACGGCGGTGTCGCCTATCTCGCGTGGCCGAAACCGGCGACGCAGGCGCGCACGCAGAGACTACGAACCACCGTGGAGCCTCCATCAGGCGTTCAAATGCCGCGACAAAACGCGGTGCCGATCCTCGCGATCTCGCCCGACGGTCAATGGGTCGCGTTTCACGGCGTCAGCAGCGATCGAAGTAGAAGCGGTCTGTATCTCCGGTCGTTGAGCGAGCTCGAGCCCAGGTTTGTGAGGGAAGGAGAGGGGTCGTCGCCGTTCTTCTCCCCTGACAGCAAGTGGCTCGGCTTCTGGGCGAATGGATCGATCTGGAAGATGCGGGTGGATGGCACCCAACACGAGCCGATCTGCGATGCGCCAAACCAGCTTCGCGGTGCGAGCTGGGGTGACGATAACAGGATCGTCTTTACGGACGGCGCGGACGGCGCCCTCCGGCGCGTCCGGGCCGACGGGGGAACACCGACGGTCCTGACCAGTCCCACCGCGGACGTCAGAATGTATTACTTCCCGCACGTCCTGCCGGGCAGTAAAGCCGCGTTCGTGATGCTGCTCACGAAGGATCCAAAGACGATCGGACTGGTGTCCCTGGAGACGGGCGCGATTCTCCACACGTTGTTCGCGGGCAGCACCCCGCGATTTGTGCAGGGATTCCTGGTGTTCCGCAGGTTCGAGACCCTGCACGCCGCGCCCTTCGACCTCACAAGGCCTGAGGGTGACAGGTGAGTCGCAGAGGGTGCTCGAGGGTGTCAGTTTCAATCCAGGTGGCTCGGAGACCTCGGCATTCGATGTCTCGATGACGGGAGCGCTCGTCTTCACACCACCGCTGCCGCGGGTTGCAGAGGCGGAGTTGGTCTGGCTCGACGGTCAGGGACATACTCAAGACCGGTCGTCGCCGATCGCAGGGATTACAGTCTCCCTTCTCTCGACCCCGACGGGCGGCGTGTCGCGGTCCATGTTGCGAGTGCAGGCGACCGAGGACGTCTGGACGTACGACATCGCCACCGGGAGCGGCACGCCAGATACGCGCGGACAAATGACGGGCGGTGAGATTGTCTGGTCTTCCGACGGACGATGGATCGTGTTTTCGCAGAAGCCGGGCACTCCCACTCTGTTCCGCATCCGCGCGGACGGCGGCGAACCGCAACAACTGTCAAGAGATGCCGAGTACGGCTCGACAAGAAAGCGCACGATGACGCGAACAGCGTTCACGGCAACGTGCTGATGTTTTCGCGCCAGGTTGGGCCCGACGACTATGACCTCCTGACGATGCCGCTCGAGCCTCCTGGCGTGCCGCAGCCGTTCCTCGGAAGTGACGTGAACACCGTCGATGCGCAGATTTCGCCCGACGGACGCTGGGTCGCGTACATCGCTCTCGATGCGACTGGGCGGCAGATTCTTGTGCGCTCGTTCTCCGACCCTGCGCGGGGTCCAGTCCATGTGGCCTCGGAGGCTCGCAGGGCCCGGTGGAGTCGGCGACGGACGGAGGCTGTTTTATAGCAAACTCAAAGGCGGTGCGATCTGGAGCGTTCAGGTCGCACCGGCTGCGACCGGGGCAGACTTCCAGGCGGGGCCCCCGGTGCTCGCGTCAGGCAGTGTCACCCTCGATCCTGAAATCGAGGCCAACTTTCCCGAGCCCTCGCTGGACGGCACCCGGTTTCACGTCGTCAAGCGGCCGCATCCAGGGCGCACCGAGCCGCAACTCTTTTATGTCCCGAACTGGCTGGCCGAGGTCAGGGAGGCGTTCAAACGTTAGTTCATCACGAGGGTTCATTCCGAGGGTTCATACGAAGGTTCACCCAGTGGAGCCCTATCTAGCAAAATACTCCGTCGGATCGACAATCGCGTCGATGACCGCCGGCCGATCCACGCTCAGCGCTTCGCGCACCGCGGCGTCGAGTTGCTCCATCGTCTCCACCCGCCGCGCCCACGCGCCCAGCCCGGCAGACGCTGCGGCGAAATCCATGGTGGGGAGTCTACTCGCCGCGGGCGCGAGCGCAGCGAGAGTATGAGCGGAGGCCGTTTTCCGGCTCGCGGAAGTCGGCCTCGGACGGACAAGGCCGGCGCTGCGTCGGCAGCCGCATAGCCGCGCGGGACAGCGCGGGAGCTCCGCGTGGACACCCGGCAATCAGATACGTTGGGAGTTGGGAAAGGTGACGGTGTAGCCGTAGTCCGTGGTTCGTAGTTCGTGTCTCGCCGGACGACTCAATCCCGCGACGAGCGACGGACTACGGACTACGGACCACGGACCACGGACATAGCCCATCGCCAAGGCGAGACTGTTGGTGATAATCTTCGCGTTCGCCACCGTCATCCAGGTTGTCTCGAACCTTATCCCCCCACTAAGGAAGGATGAAGATGATGCCGAAGGTCACGCGCGTCACGATCGTTTTCGCGGCGGGAATGCTCGCGGCGGCGGTGCTGGCCACCGCGCAGACCAAAGATCCGTTCGTCGGCACTTGGACCCTGAACGTCGCCAAGAGCAAGTACGATCCGGGTCCCGGACCGAAGGGCGGGACGACTACCTATGAGCCGGCAGGGAAGGGCTTCAAGGTCACGGTAAAATCCGAGCCCGCCTCAGGGCCGGCGCTCCAGTGGTCCTATACGACCGACCTCGATGGCAAGGACTCACCGATGACGGGCAACCCGAATGCCGACTCGATCGCAGTGAAACGAGTCGACCCCAACACCCACGAGGCGGTGGCCAAGAAGGGCGGGAAAGAGCTGACGAAGCAGAAGCGCGTCGTCAGCGGCGACGGAAAGACGCTGACCATTACGATGACGGGCATTAATGCCCAAGGCCAGAAGGTCAATAACGTCGCTGTGTACGACAAGAAATAGCGGGCGGCACTCCGTCGCGGCGCGCGAGCCTCAATCGATCGACTTTTCGTCCTCGCGCGCCGCTTCGTCACGCGGCGCATCACGTCGCGCGTGACGCTGGCTCCCTGGGGAAGTACTCGGCCGGATCGACAACCACGTCGATGACCGCCGGTCGATCCACGCTCAGCGCTTCGCGCACCGCGGCGTCGAGCTGCTCCATCGTCTCCACCCGCCGCGCCCACGCGCCCAGCCCGGCAGACGCTGCGGCGAAATCCACGGATCCATAACGGACGCCAAGCGTCGGGTATCCCCGCCGCTGCTGCGACGCATCGATCAGGCTCAGGCTGCTGTCGTTGTAGACGACGGTCACGAAGTGCAGGCGCTCGCGGATGCACGTCTCGATCTCGCCGAGTGTCATGCTGAACCCGCCGTCGCCGATCGTGCAGAGAATCGGACGGTCCGGGAACTGCAGACGGGCGGCCATGGCGCCTGGCATGCTGTAGCTCATCGCCGAAAGGCCGTTCGACTCGAAGAAGGTCAGTGGCTCGTAACTGGTCCAGGCCTGCGACGTAATCATCTTCACGGACCCGACGTCGGTGACGAGCACGGTGTCGCGCGGAAAGAGCTCGCGCAGCCGGAGCGTCAGCTCGTAGCCGGAGAGACCGCGGAGCGGCGCCGCCGGACGGAGCGCGGCATCCAGGCCGCTTCGGAAACTGCAGCGATCCTCGGGCGTCCAGTCGTAGGGACCGAGTCGGGCGCGGCCGAGGGTTGCGAGGAGCTCGTTGACGTCGCCGATTGCCTCCGCGGCCGGCCGGAACTCGGCGTGCGCGATGGACATGGGGCCAAGCGACACGATCCGATCGGTGTCGTGCCAAAGCTTGTCCGACTCTACCGGCTCGAAGCCGACGCCGACGAGGAGGTCCGCCCGCGCGAAGCATTCGAGCACGACGCTGTCGGCGGAAACGCCGCCGCATACGCCGTAGAAGAGCGGATGATCTTCGGGCAACATGCCCTTCGCCTTCGGCGTCACGAACACCGGGACGCCGAGACGATCCACGAACTCGCGAACAGCTGGAGCGTCGGTGTGCGGGTTGAGGTCGAGACCGAGAATCACGATCGGCCGGCGTGCGGTCTGCAGCCTGGTGACGATTCGGTCGATCGCATCAGGTTCGTGAACGCCGCCCGTCAGAAACCCCGGCGAAAACCGGCCAGTGACGCGATCCTCGGCGCGAGCGACGTCGCTCGGCAGCGCCAGGTGCACGGGGCCCATGCGCGGCGCGACCGCAGCTGCGAGTGCGCATCTGACCTTCGCTTCGGTATCCTCGCCGTCCAGCGTCAGCGCCAGCTTGGTAAACGGCCGATACACGGCATTCAGATCGAGATCCTGATGCGTGGCGACGCGCGTGGCCGTTCGAGCGAGGGTCGCGGTGATGGCGACGAGCGGCGATCGATCGAGGTAGGCGTTCGCGACGCCGAGGGTCATGTTGACGGCGCCGGGACCGAGCGTCGCCACGCAGACGCCAGGCCGGCGCTGAATCTGTCCAGTGACGTCGGCCATGAACGACGCCGTCGCCTCGTGCCGTGTCAGCAGAAAGTCGATGCCCTCCCGGCGGGCGGCATCCATGAAATCGAGAATCTCGCCGCCGGGAAGGCCGAACATCCGGGTAATCCCCGCCTCACGCAGCGCACGCGCCAGCAGTTCCGCCGTCGTCGGCATCCGCCCGGTCACTCTCATGCGGAGGCGCGTCGCCGCTCAAGAGCTGTCAGGGACTTCTGGAAGAGCCTGGAGTCAGTATTCGGCGCCGGTCACCACTCCACCTGGAAACCTATCCGCAGGATGCGCGGTGGCACGATCGCGAGCGGACGGAGGAACGCCTCGCCTGTCGCCCAGCTGATGTTCTGCTCTGCGTTGGCGTTCAGCAGGTTGAAGACATCCACGTATGCCGTGACGCGACGGCCCGCGGCCATCGGAAAGTCCTTCGCGACACGGGCGTCCACGAGCGTGATGTTGTCCTGCCGACGCGTGCCGATGGGCTCGGCGAGGACGCGAATCGTGGCGTAATCGAGCCGCGTGCCCGTGCTCAGCGTCCGGCCAAACGGCTGGCCGGACTGATGGCGGAGAAACGGCGCAATGCGGAGCCCCCACGGCGCTTCATATGTGCCGTAGAGCTGCGCCGACCACACATGGAACTCGTGCCGGCCATGCTCGTCCGTATTGATGTAATCGTTCGGCGTGACGGGAAACTCGTTGGCGCGGACAGGCTGGCCGAAGTACGCGCTGGCGTGATCACGATTCCACGTATGCGAGTACGCGGCGACCATTGACCATCGCCGGTTCAGTCGCTTTCGTGCCGCGGCTTCCCAGGTCAGGTAGTTCATGTCGGCGTCGGGTAGGTTGCTGACGATCACGCCCGGAGCGCCCACCAGGTCAGATGGCAGGTCGAAGAGACGAATGTCGCGTCCGTCGTCTCCCGTCCCAGGTGTCGCATCGGGACCCGGATCGCGTAAGGAGCGTTCGATCGTGAACGCCTCGAGCGGCCAGGCCGCCCGCTGTCCCAGGCCTTGCTGGCGCTCGCCCCGCCACACGACGCCTGTGGCGACGCTCACCTCCGAAGCGACTTCGCGTTCCAGGCGCGCTGTGACCTCTCGGACGAACGCGAGCTTCAGCCCGCGATCCAGCGCCTCGATCGCTTCTCCGCCGCGATGATTGAGCAGGCGGGATTCCTCGCCCGGCCCCCAGACGCCGTCACCGTCGACATCCGACCAGTCGTACTGCTGCCACCAGACGCGCGAGTTCGGGTTCACGTTGAATCCCAGTTCCGCAGTTGGGGGCAGCCAGTACAAGCCGTAGCTGCCTTTGAGGATCGTCCGGCCGTCGCCTGTCAGGTCATGGCTCGCGCCGATCCTTGGCGCAACGACGTTCCAGTCCATCAGATCGACGGCAGCAAACGATTCCGCTGTCGGCGTAAGCCTGCCTGCCGCGTGGCCCTGTTCCGGGAGAAACGCGCGAAGCCGGTCGAACCGCAGTCCAAGGTTGACCGTCGTCCGGCCGCCAACCCGCCACGAGTCGCTGGCGTAGACCGCATACCACCACTGGCCGCTCTCCGAACGCGAGGGCGTCTGGAACAGATACACCTGCCGCGGGACGCCGTTCTCGTACACATGCAGCACGTCGCCTGGGTAGCCCCGCCTCCAGGCTTCCCCGAAGACGAGACGATGGAGATCACCCCCGACCTTCACGTGGTGGCTTCCGGCCCAGCCATCTTTGAAGTAGCTCAGGGACCCGAAGAACTGATCGCGCTGCAGGTCTTCCTGCCAGCTGCGATTGCCGCCCGCGACCACCGGAGAGAAAAGATCCTCGAATCGCGCCGAGGTCCCATTTGGTGCCTCGGAGCGGGTAGCAACGAACTGGCCGCCCCGGACTTCGAAGAACACCGTCTTGCCGACGACGGCGTTCCACTCGGCCTTCCACGCGAGCCCTGTCGAAAGCTGCGACGATGTGGAGTCGACCGATTCGTTGATTGCCGTCGCCGAGCGCAGAAAGCCATCCAGCTTGATCGGCTGCCGATTGCGCGCGCCCTGGCCGAACGCGACGAGCCGGTGGTGATCGCCGAGGCGCAATGTGCCCTTCCCCGTCGTGGTCGTTACGCGCGTCTCGAGCGGCTCAATGGGAAAGCTCACTTGCCTCGCCTCTGTTCCCTGATCGCGGAACGAGACGTACCACCAGAGGCGATCCTTCTTGACTGGGCCGCCGGCGTCGGCGTTGACGTCGTGATAGCCGTCCAGACGATTCGCTTCGTCTGCTGGCAGTCCACTTGCGCCGGGGGCGCCCCTTGCGATCTGCTCGGTGTCGATGTTGTGCGCCTGCCAGGTCCGGTTCTCGTAGCCCGTGTAGATCGTGCCGTCGTATCGGTTCCCTCCGGACTTCGTGATGAACTGCATATGCACGCCGGGCGAGGGAAACTCCGGGCCGTACGCCCCTGTTCCGACCGAGACCTGGTCGAACGCTCCGTAGTCGAGCGTGAAGCCGTACGTGTTCATGTTCGAGACGGAAATGCCCTCGAGTGTCGGCCGGTTGTAGCCGGAGATGCCATAGGCGCTGAACGGGCCGGGAGCGAGCGCAGCGCTGCCGCCGACGTCGAACCGGGCGAGCTGAATGGACGGCGTCGCAGCGAGAATCGTGTTCATGCTGCGCGACCCAGGTAGGTAGGCGAGATCCCGCCTATCGAAGTTCGTGGCGATCATCGTGGTGTGTCGATCGACGCCGCGTACGCCACCATCGACGTTGAGATCGACCTGATGCGCTGCCACATCCATCGGAATGTTGACGGTCGTCGTGAATCCGAACGTGACCCGGACGCTTCGGCTCGCGGGCTGGAATCCCTCGAGCTTGAACACGAGTGCGTACTCGCCAGGAGGGAGCGCGGGAAAACGATAGGATCCGTCCGGACCGGTTACCTCGGTGCGTGTGCCCATGAGGGCGTCGCCCGAGACATCGATGGTGACGGCCCGTAAAACGGCGCCTGTGCGGTCGGTGACCGTGCCGTCGATGGCGCCCGTGGCTGCGCCCACCGTCTGGGCCGCATGCGCCGAAGGGCGCACGAGGACTCCCAGCACGAACACGGTCAGAAGGCCGCCGCGCCGAAACACGCCACCTTCCACCCTTCACCGCCCTGAAGCAGACCCTCAGATTGTATGCGGCGGGCCGACGAGCGCCAACCTGATTAACCGTTTCCGCCCTTCGTTTCGACCGCTCAATCTTCGAGCATGGGGTAAGATTCGCTCACCCCTTGCCTATGGCAGTTGACCGTTCGGGAAGCGACCCACTCAGGCCGGCCGTGAGGCAGGCGGCGGCGGATCTCGAATCGACTGCCCGCCTGATTGAACGCGCTCAGGCAGGCGATGAGGAATCCCTCGACCGTCTCCTGGCCCGCCATCTTCCACGACTCCGGCGCTGGGCCCGAGGCCGATTGCCGAAGTGGGCACGCGATATCGCGGAGACCGATGACCTGGTGCAGGACACCCTGCTCCAAACGTTCAAGAGAATCGAACACTTCGAGTGTCGTGGCGTCGGCGCGCTGCAGGCGTACCTGCGCGAGGCGATACTCAATCGCGTCCGCGACGAGCTTCGCAAGAAGGGGCGGCGGCCGATCGCAACCGAGCTCGACGGGCTCGAGGTCCACCACGGGCTGTCACCGCTCGAAGAAGCCATCGGGCGCGAGTCCATCGCGCGGTACGAGCAGGCGCTGGCGGCGTTGAATCCGGACGATCGGGAGACGATCGTATGCCGCGTCGAGATGGGGTATACGCACGAGGAACTCGCCGACGCTTTGGGCAAGCCGAGCGCGGACGCCGCACGTAAGGCGGCGCAGCGGGCGCTCGTCCGGCTGGTTCAGCAGATGAATCTGCCGGGTAAGTAGTCCGTCCCGACTTGGTGCGTGTCCGATTCTGTCCGGCGCGGCGTTTCATCCCGAAGGTTGGGAGCCAAACGAGAGCCTGAGAGATGCCAGCCAGCGAGCAACTACTCGACGACCTCGCCGGTGCCGTCCTCGATGACGCCTCGGTCGATTGGGCTGCAGCCGAATCAAGCGCGGGGGCGGCCGCCCGGCCGCTCATTCGGGACCTGCAGCTCGTGGCATCCATCGTCAGCTTGTTCCGCGACGACCCGCCGCTGGAGTCCTTGCCTGGGTCGCCTGAGACAGGACAAGAGACCGCCGATCTCGGGCGTTGGGGCCACCTCCGCTTGCTCGAGCGCGTCGGGCGTGGCTCTTTCGGCGAAGTGTTCCGCGCCTGGGACCCGCGGCTCGCACGCGAAGTCGCGCTGAAGCTCCTGCCCGTCGAGCCTTCCTCGAACCCGCTCGCCGAAAGCGAAACCATTCAGGAAGGCCGGCTGCTCGCCAAAGTCCGGCATCCGAACGTCGTCACCGTCCACGGCGCGGAACGGATCGGCGATCGGGTTGGCGTGTGGATGGAATTCGTCCGCGGCTCCACGCTCGAGCAACTGCTCCAGCGCGGCACGGTCTTTCGCGCGGCCGATGTCATCGGCATCGGCGTGGAGCTTTGCCGCGCGGTCTCTGCCGTGCACGCGGCCGGCCTGCTGCATCGCGATATCAAGGCTCAGAACGTGATCCGCACCGAGGACGGCCGCGCCGTGCTGATGGACTTCGGCACCGGCAAAGAGTTCGCTGATTCTTCGTCCGATCTGACGGGCACTCCGCTGTGTCTGGCGCCGGAAGTGCTTGCCGGAAGGCCGGCGACGGTGCAAAGCGATATCTACAGCCTGGGTGTGCTGCTTTATCACCTTGTGACAGGTACGTATCCGGTCCTGGCCCGAACGATTCGAGACCTGCGACGTGCGCACGAGCAGCACGAACGTGTCACGGTTCGCACGGCGCGATCCGATGTGCTGCCGGCTCTCGCGCGCGTCATCGACCGCGCCAGCGATCCACAGCCGGAGCGTCGCTACGAGACGGCCGATGCGCTCGCGCGAGACTTGACCGCCCTGCAACGGCGTCCGGGTATCGTGCGGCTTGCCTACCAGGCGACCGCGGCGGCTGCCGTTCTCCTCGTCGCGGTGTCGGCGCTGGAAGTTCGTGCTTGCCGGTACGGAGACCGCCGAGGCCCCAGCAGTCAACTCGCAAGCCTGTTTGCCGGAGCCCCAAGTCCCGTCGCGCGCCCAGTCATCGCGGTCCTGCCGTTCAAGAACTTCAGCAGTGAGCCCGGCCGCGACCTGCTGGTGGAGAGCGTCACGACCCGTCTCATCCATCAACTTGCGAACATCGATGGGCTGCAGGTGAAGTCGCAGCACTCCTCGTTCCTGCTCAAGGACAAGCCGCATTTCCGACGTGGGCAAGCTGCTGGGCGTGAATCTGGCCGTCGAGGGAGGCATGCAGATCTCCGGGGACAGGCTGCTGATCCACGCCGCGCTGGTGTCGGTCACCGAGGATCGGCAGCTTTGGTCCAACAAGGTCGAGCGTCATCTCACGTCCGAGGGCGACGTCGTCGGCGCAGTGGAGGAGGTGACCAGGACGATTGTCAACAAGCTTCGCCTCAAGCTGCCCCCAACGCAGCGCAGATATGACATCGACATTCCTACGTACGAAACATACTTGAGGGCTCGCGCGCTGCGCGATGCTCGCGCCAGAAAAGCTCGTGAGGCGATTCCCCTGTTCGAAGAGGTCATTCGGAAGGACCAGTCGTACGCGCCGGCGCTGGCCGCGCTCGCGGCCACATACGGGTACCTCGGCTTCTTCTACCCGGACGCATCCCTTCCTCCGATTTATATGCCCCACAGTGAAGCCGTGGCTCTGGCGGAGCCGTTGGCCATAAAGGCGCTCGAGATAGATCCGATGCTGGCCGAGGCGCACGCGGCGATGGGGTTCATTCATTCATACGCGCGGCGCTGGGCAGACGCCGAAGCGTCGTTCCGCCGCGCAATTGAATACGAGCCCACCCGCACGGCGGTGTACGGGGATTTCGTACTGTCCACCCTGTTGCCGTGGGGAAGGCTCGACGAGTCCCTCAGTACGATGCAGAAAGCGCTTCAGGCCGATCCCTTGTCGCTGGACGTCCGGCGCGTCCTGGCAGGTGTGCAAATCAGCGCCGGCCTGTATGACGACGCGATTGAGAATTGCCAGCGAGTCCTCGACGAGCAGCCGAACTTCCCAATCGTGGCCTTGTTCCGTGCCCGCGCGCTGCTGTTCAGAGGGCGGAGGGCTGAAGCGCTCGACTGGTTCAACGAGTACGCTGTTTCCCGAAAGTCTGCTGCGGGGCAAGGCGAAGGCGTGAAAGGCTGGATCTATGCGATCACCGGCCAGCGCGCGGAGGCCGAAGCGATCGCGGCACGGTTCGCTCACTTCCCGCAGCGGCAGGCGGAGATCTATGGTTTCCTGGGAGATTACGACCGCGCGCTGGAGGCCCTCGAGCGGCTGGCGGTCCTGAACCCAGGTCGTGCCGGGTGGCATCTTAGCCAGCCCGAACTTGCGTCACTACGTGGCGACCCACGGGTCGAGGCGTTCCGCCGGAAGCTGGGGTTTCCTCAATAGACCGGTATTTCACTCCACCGCTTTCTTGAGTCGCTCGAGCCGCTCACCCCACAGCTCCGAGATCCGTTCGAGGAACCGGCGCGCCATGTCGAGGCGGTGCTCCTCGATGTCCCAGACACGCTCACGGCCGCGGCGCATGTCGCGGACGAGACCGGCGTCAGCCAGCACCTGCAGGTGCTTCGTGATGGCCTGACGAGTCACGCCGGTCCCTTCCGTGAGCGTAACAATCGAGGTCGGACCGTTCGAGCAGAGCCGCGAGACGATCGACAGCCGCGTCTCGTCGCCGAGTGCCGCGAAGAGCGGCGCCGACCCCTGAAGTCCACGGTCCAGCGCCGCCGCGTTACGCGTTCGTGGCGACATGCTTCTCGATGTTCCGAACCTGTTCGGCCCAGCCCTCGTCGTTCATCTTGAGCGCATCGGCCCGGCGGTGCACCGGAAGCGAGTCGAACCCGGTCTCGATGACGGTCAGCTTCGTGCCGCCCGAGACTTCCTCGAGCTCGAACACGACGAGCGTGCGCGGTTCGCCTGAGTAGTCGACGTTCGGATCGACGGCGTACGGATGCCAGCGCCATGAAAACAGCCGTTCCGGCACCATCTGCTCGACGAGCACCTCGAAGACAACGTGACGGTATCCCTCAATCGTGATGGGCCCCCGCGCCGCCTGACCGGGGGCGAACGTGGCCCCTTTCAGGTTGACGCCGAACCACTGGCTCAGCTCGTCGGCATTGGTCAACGCGCGCCAGACCCGCGATCTCGGGGCCTTGATGACAATCGTCTTGTGAATGCGATCCGTACTCACCATGTCGGCCATGCAACCTCCTGGTTGCATATTACCAGCGCTGTCTGAGAAATGCAACTCAACGGTTGCGCTTATGAGATGGGCACCGGACGGAGGGGACGGGGGTCACGGAACAGGCTTCAACTCGGAGAAACGGAGGAACGGAGGCGCCAAGTCAGAAGGCTGCGCGGGGTGGTCACCGGGTCCGCCGATGCCGCCGCTCGCGCGGCGGGCGATCAATCGACCCCCCACGGACACAAGCTGCTCCCGCACCACAGGCAGCTTGTGTCCGCGGGGGGTCGATTGATCGCTCGGCCCGGCCGATGGCCGGGCCGGCATCGGCCGCTGACCGGTGACTTGCCTGCGATGGCTTATCGGCGTTTCTCCGTTCCTCCGTGTCTCCGTTTTTGAAGCTTGTTCCGTGTTCTCCGTCTCCTCCGTCCCCCCAAAAAGCTGGGGTGCAGGGGTCGGTGCACGACATGGCGATCTGGCTCTCGGATCCGTTTCACTTCCGGGCCTACGCCGAGATGCTGCATTCGGTGATGACGGGTCAGCCGTCAGTGGAAAAGGCGACAGGCGTCCCGGTGTTCGAGTATTTCGGCAAGGATCGCGAGCTCTCGGAAGTATTCAACAACGCAATGACGATGTTCAGCGCGTTCGTGATTCCCGCCGCGCTCGACGTCTACGACTTCACAGGGATTGGCACGATCGTCGACGTTGCAGGCGGTCACGGACACGTGCTGACGTCCATCCTGCAGCGCTACCCGTCGATGCGCGGCATCCTCTGGATTTCGGAAAGTTGATCGATCTGGAGATGGTGGTGATGACCGGCGGCCGCGAAGCGCGCTAAGCGCCGGTTAGGCGCTAGGAGGCTTCGGCCTTACGTCCTTTGCGCATCGCCGTGGTGGTGGCGCTGACACTGACACTGCTGTGGCCTACCACGGCAGCAAGGTCTTGTCCGAAGGCGGTGTGCGCCTCCACGGCGGCCATGATCTGTTCGTCGAGCAGGCCGGCCGCCGCCGGGCCGTCCAACGAGGCTCGCTGCATGAACAGCTGCCGGGCGCAGTCCAGGTTGTCTTTGAGGCGTCGCCGGATCTCGTCCTCGTCTCTGCCGCCGTCGGAGTCGGCGGTGTGCATCTCCTCGGCTTCCTTCAGGAGCAGCGCAGCGTAGTCGCGCAGCTCCGAGAGCGCCTTCAGCTCCTGCGTGAGGTGCTTCATCAGCGCGGCCGAGTGGCGAATCAGGAACGTCGCGAACCGCATGCGTGACTGATGCACGATGCCAGTCGATTCTGTCTCGGTCGCGTCAGACTCCTCGGCGTAGACGACGGCCAGCGTCTCCTCCTGCAGGACCAGTGGAATCGCGATGGCTGATGTGGCAAGCGTGCCGAAGGGTACCAGCCTGCCGTCGCTCAGCTCTGAGCCGCTGATGCTTTCGACGTCACGAGAGGCCACGGCGCGCGTCAGGAGCGAGTCCATGGTGAGCGGGATCACCAGCTTGGACATGTCCGTGGCTTGATCGAAGCCGATCTGCTGTTCGCCCTCGAGACGGTTGCCTTTGACGCGGAAGAGTGCCACGCGCGAGTAGTGCACCGACAGCTGACGGACGGTTGCGCTCAGCAGGTCGGTCATGCTCGTCGCGCCGGCGAGATCGTCGGCAGCGTGCACGGCAGCGTCGAGCAGCGTGCTGAGCCGCTCCACGTCGTTGCGCAGCAGGCTGGCCTCGCTCCTGGCCACGTCGCTCTCGTGCGAGCCCTCGCGCGCGCGCGCTTCGGCTTCCGCTGCGGCGGTCAGCCGATCCTCGAGATGACGAATGCTCGACTCGTAGTCGGCGTGCGCGCTCTCGAGCGCCAGCACGCGGGCGTTGCTCGCGTCGAGCCGAGCCGACAGCGCGTCGCGCTCGGCGACGACGACATCGCGCTCGGCCGCGGCGAGGTTGCGGTCCGCAGCGGCGGCATCGCGTTCGGCTGCCGTCAGGGTCCGCTCGGCGATGAGCGCGTCGCGTTCGGCGGCGATGGAATCGCGTTCCGCCCTGGCGGAATCCCTCGCGATGGCGATCTCGTCGCGCGCCATCGCGATCTCGTCGCGCTCGGTCGCGATCCCTTCTCGGGCGATCTCGAGCGCGTGGAGGTCGGCGCGGACGGCGCTCAGATCTCCGATCAGCTGGTTGTTCTCGGCCGCCTCGATCTCCAGCTGGGCGCTCAGACGCGCGGCCTCCGACAACGCCGCATCGAGCAGCCCGCGTGTCTCGCGGAGGTCGTCTTCCGCCGCGGCTCGTGCGTCCGCTTGCTCGCGCAGGGCGTTCTCCGCATCCTGACGCGCCAGTTCGGTCTGGTCGTGCGCCGCGCGGACGTCCGCGACGTCGCGTGTCAGCGCGTCGAGACGGTCCGCCTGCGTGCCGATCTCGGAGTGCAGGGATTCAATCTGGGAATTGGCGGCGGCGAGCGAGATCTCGAGCTCTTCGGTCCTGGCGCGCTGCGTCTCGATCTCTCGATGCGCGACGTCGAGCAGGCCGCGCGCTTCGTCCTGGACCTTCTGCGCAGCGGCTCGCGCCGCCGTGCCCGCGGCGCTATGCAGCCGCCGAATCAGATCCTGCAGATCCTTCTCGATCTGCGGCGTGCCGCCGGCGGTCGTTTCCACAGTACGGACCGCCGCATCCAGCGCCTCGCGAAGCGAGCGGATCTGTTCCAGCGAGGCCTCTGCCTGGCTGGCCAGCAGCCGCGTGAGCAGGGCCGACGTTTCTTTAGCAGCGTAGTCCCGGAATTCCATCGCCACGATTCAGTGTCCTGTCGCCTGTGGTTCGTGACCTGGCCCGCCGCGCCGGACATCCTCCGGCAGCGTGGCCTCGCGCAGTATCCCCAGCACTCCATCTAGCCAGCGGGTCGCCGCAGGTTCGACCTCTACGCCACGAGCCACCCAGGGGACACAAGGGAACCTCTCCGGTCTGCAACTCCAGGACCGCGCCTGTGATGGTCGATCCGGGCAGATTCGGGTGGATCGGTGCTGCCGGCGGCCTACAAATCAGTTTGGGGGACTGCGCTTTTGTAATGGCTCTGTCAAAGGTGTCAGGGGTCCCGGGAGGGAGGGGACGGAGAGGACGGAACGAGCTTCAAAAACGGAGACACGGGGGAACGGAGACGCGCAGAGGTCGCGCCTGGTGAGCCGATGTCGCCGCGCGCGCGCGGCGAGCGATCGACCGATGCCCCGCGGACACAAGCCGCTCCACCCTTCGCATCCGGCTTGTGTCCGTGGGGCATCGGTCGATCGCCCGGCCCGGCCGACGGCCGGGCCGACATCGGCTGGTGAGGCGCCGCGCGTCTTCCGTTTTCCTCCGTTTCTCTGTGTCTCCGTTTTTGAAGCTCGTTCCGTTCCCTCCGTCCCTCCGTTCGGGGGTGCTATGGGTGCTTTGGCGCGATTTGACGACGAATGACACCGGGCTTGCCGTCGATGTCACGGGTGCGCGTCAGGCCGAGGAGCTCGGTCATCAGGGGATAGACATCGACGTTCTGAACTTCAGAAATGACTGTGCCGGCACTGATATCTGGACCGGCAATGATGAAGAGCGCGAGCATGCCTTCGACGGCGGGATCCCAGCCGTGTGCGCCCCACCGTTCGACCTTGCGATCCGATGATGATGGGGCGGACGTCATCATCGTCCATGATTCGTTCATGACGACGACGACGTCGCCGATGCGGGGGTCGGCGCGGTAGTGATAGCGCTCGGGGAGCTCCTCGCGGAGATAGGCGCGGCCATGCTGAAGACGCGCGTTGATCTGATTGCGCACCGTGACCGCGGTGGTTCGCCCTCCTGTCACGTGCAAATTCGCGACAGGACCGCCGAACGCGTATTTGATCTGGCCTGAATCGATCAGTGAGTCGAGGCGAACGGTCTGGGACACGCCGGTTTCGATCATCCCGTGGTCTGACGTCAGGACGAGGTAGACGCGGTCACGAATCGGCAGCGACTCGATACCAGCCATCAGCAGGCCCAGCATCTGGTCGACCGTGGTGGCGGCCTGCGCGATCGCGGGCGAGTCCAGCGGTCCGCGGTGCGAGGCCGTGTCCACGTCGCTGAAATACAACGTGATGACATGCGGTCGCCGCTCTTCCGGCAGGCGGAGCCAGTCGAGCAGGGCGTCGACACGGGCGGCGTTCGGGACGTCCCCGTCATACGTCCTCCAGTGCGTCGGGCGGATGCCCTTGATGGCCGCCTCCGAACCGGGCCAGAAGTAACACGCGGCCACCATCCCCTGGCGCTCCGCCGTGACCCAGATGGGTTCGCCGCGATACCAGGTGCCGTCTTCCACCGCCGTTCGATCGCCCAGCGCATAGGTCTGAGCGCGCGCTGGATCGTAGAAGGAGTTCGCGACGATCCCATGTCGCTGAGGGCGCAGGCCGGTCACGAGCGAGTAGTGATTGGGGAACGTCAGCGACGGGAACACCGGCACCATTCCTCGTGCCCGCGCACCCCGCTGCATCACGCGCTGGAAGTTCGGCAACTGCGAATCTGTCGAGGTAATCCGCCCGAAAGCCGTCGAATGACACCAGAATCAGATAGGGCTTGTCGCGCTGCTCCGGACGATTGATGCCGCCGCTTCCCGCAGCTGCCGCCGGCGCCGGGTCGCCAGGCAAGGCCGCGGGGCTGACGCGGCCGCCGCAGCCGCTGATGGCAACCACGAACGCCAATGCGAGAGCGCCGCGGATCCAGGGGGCACGGGACGCGGATTTTCGCGGATCTCCCTGGGGAGCACGGGACGCGGATTTTCGCGGATCTTCCTTGGGGGCACGGGACGCGGATTTTCGCGGATCTTCCTTGGGGGCACGGGACACGGATTTTTGCGGATCTCGTTGGGCGTCACGGGACACGGATTTTTGCCGATTGCCTTTCAAGGGATTCCGACGTTGAGACATGTGGCGTCAATCTGCAGAGATCCGCGTCCCGTACCCCTTGGATCCGCGTCCCGTACCCCCCTGGATCCGCGTCCCGTAACGATTCGGGGGATTCGCGGCTGCGGGGCGCCAGTGTACCGCTGGCGGTGGCCGGTCCCCAAACCGGTAGAATCGGCATCGACATAAGGAGTGTTCATGAAGTTTGCCGCTGACCGTTTGCTGATTGCCATCTGTGTCTCCGTCGCCGGAGCATCCGCGGCTGTGCTCGCGCAGAGAGGCGGCACGATGACGTCCGAGCAGGCCGACCGCCGCTGGGAGGCTGAGCGCGAGCTGCAGTCGCTCGCAGTCGTCGAGCGGAAGGTCATGGTGCCGATGCGTGACGGCGTCAGGCTGGCGACGGACGTCTATCGTCCGAAGAATGCGACCGGCAAGGTCGGGACGGTGTTCGTCAAGACGCCATACAACTTCAACTACTGGGATGTCCGCAACCGCGTGCCGTCCGACATGACGGCGGCGCTGACGGCGGTGAAGCGAGGCTATGCCTACGTCGTGCAGAACGAGCGCGGGCACTTCTTCTCCGAGGGCAACTACGACATCCTCGGGCCGCCGCGCACCGACGGGTATGATGCGCTCGAGTGGATCTCGAAGCAGGCCTGGTCGAACGGCAAGGTCGGCGCGACAGGATGCTCTTCGACCGCCGAGTATCAGCCCGGCGTCGCGGCGACCGGGCATCCGGCGTTCGCGGCGATGAACGTGCAGGGGTTTGGCGCCGGCGTCGGCCGCGTCGGCGGCTATTACGAACAGGGCAACTGGTATCGCGGCGGCGCTGTCCAGATGCTCTTCATCACCTGGATCTACGGCCAGCAGAACCAGGTCCGGCCGATGTTCCCGAAGGACGCCTCGCAAGAGGACCTGATCCGCGCGTCACGGCTGTTCGATCTGGCGCCGCAGATGCCCACGGTGGATTGGTCGAAAGCGCTGGCGCACCTGCCCGCGCAGGACATCCTCAAGGCAGTGGACGCGCCGAAGGGCATCTTCGCCGACGCCATGCCCGTCGATACCGGCGGCCGTATGATCCAGCGCGCGCCGAACGATCCCGCCTGGTACAAGGGCGGCCTGTGGCACGACGATATGAAGCTCGAGCTGCCGGGCCTTTGGTACATGTCCTGGTATGACGTCTCGGTCGGCCCGAACCTGGCAATGTACAACCACGTGCGCAAGACGGCCTCGAAGGAGATCGCCGATCAGCAGTGGGCGATCATCGCGCCGGTGGGACACTGCGCCTACACCCGCGCCACCGAGAACACGATTGTCGGCGAACGCAGCATGGGCGACGCGCGGCTCGACTACCAGGAGATCATGTACGGCTTCTTCGACCGCTTCGTGAAAGGCGTGGCCAGCGAGCGGCTGGCGAAGCTGCCGAAGGTCACCTACTTCACGATGGGTTCGAACAAGTGGCAGTCGTCCGACACGTGGCCGCCGCGCGGCGCCGAGCCCTTGACGATGTATCTCTCGAGCGGTGGCCGCGCGAACACGGCGGGTGGCGACGGCGTCCTTGGATCAGCGCCGCCTGAAGCGGATAAGCCGGATTCGTTCGTCTACGATCCGATGAAACCGGTCATGTCGGTTGGCGGCAACGTCTGCTGCACCGGCAATGCGGTCCAGGCCGGGTCGTTCGATCAGAAAGTGAACGAGGCGCGCGAGGACGTGCTCGTCTACACCTCCGAGCCGTTCAAGGAGGGCGTCGAGCTGAGCGGCCCGATCACCCCGACGTTATACGTGTCGTCGAACGCGAAGGACACGGACTTCACCGTGAAGGTCCTCGACGTCTACCCCGACGGCCGCGCATACAACCTCGATGAGTCGATTCAACGGATGCGTTATCGCGAGGGGTACGACAAACCGCTCGTATGGATGGAAGCGGGGAAGGTCTACAAGGTCACCCTGCAGCCGCTGACCACGAGCAACTATTTCGCGCCCGGGCACCGCATCCGGATCGAGGTGTCGAGCAGCAATTTCCCACGGTTCGACCGCAACCTGAACACCGGGGGCAACAACTACGACGAATCCAAGGGTGTCGTGGCCCAGAACAAGCTGCATCACTCGAAGCAGCACCCGTCGCAGGTGGCCTTCACGATGGTCAAGCGCGGGTCGACGCAACCCTGACGGTCTAGACCTTCGGTGTCATAGGCGCTCGCAAACCCTTCGGCCATCGTCGAGCTTGTTACAAATTCGACGCCGGTCTTTCGGAATTGATCGTTGCGAAAAGGGATGTGGCGGCAGTAGACTCGCTGATTGAGTTGCAGGAACAATCCCGAATTCTTCTAGTCGTCGATGATGAGGAACTGCGGACGCGGTACGAGATGGTACTGCGCCTCTGCGGATTCCAACCGGTGTGGGTCAGCAGCTACGCGGCTCTCGATGAGTTGCCCGGCGACCTGACGGCTGCGTGTGTCTTCTCGGATCACCGGCCCGCGCGGGAGGCCATTTGCTCGCGCCTGCTGGCACAGGCCATACCGGTCGTGCGCATCGATCCATTCATCCGCCACGGACGCGAGCGCCTGCCGTTCGACGTGGTGCTGCCGGTCGCCAGTCCGGCCAGGCGGCTCATTACCGCGATCCATCACCTCGTGCCCAACGGCGCGCGGCCGTCCTAGTCCTTAGCTTCCCAGCTTCGCCAGTTCGGTTTTCACGTCTCGAAGGAGCGCGAGGTCCTGATCTGCGCCGCTCCAGAACTCGAGAAACGCCTGATATTCGCGGCGCGCGGCGTCGCTATTGCCAGCCGCCGCCAGCGTGCGGGCCAGACCGACGCGCGACAGCGGTTTGTTCAGAGCGAAAGGAAACGGATTCGCTCTTGTCAGGACCGCACGATAGTCGCGTTCCGCTTCGGCCAGCTGCTTCAGTGCCCGGTGCGCTTCCGCCCGCGTGTAAAGCGCATTCGCGATCATCGACTGGTTGCCGTCAGTAGCCAGGTCTTTGAGGCGATCGATCGCCTCCTGCGGCCGGCCACGGCTGATCGCCAGCACCGCTTCGAAGGTCTGGACGAGCGAGGCACGAATCGCGTCGGGAATCGAGCCGGGCGGAATCTCACCAAAGTGCCGTCGGGCCTTCGTTTCGTCACCGAGTGCTGCGAAACAAAACGCGAGGTTGGCGGCAATGTCGAGAGTGGTCTGGGTCACGGCCGCTGCCTGCGATCGCGCCACCGCGGTTTCGCCGAGAAAAGCCGACGTGTTCGCCTGAGACGAGAGGACGAATCCCACGCGCTCGTTCGATCCCTCCTGCTCGAGGAGCTTCACGAGCCGCGCGGTGAGCTGGCGGGACTCGCGGAGGCGACCGTAATAGGCCATCTCGTCGGCGCGCCTGCCGAGGAACGTGGAAGCGGCCGAACTGTTCTCGAGGATGGCCGCGAGCCGATCGGTTGAAGTCCGATCGCCTTTGCGCGCCGCGATGTCGTAGAGCCGCGCATGAGTCTCGGGTGTTTCGCCGAGCACCTTGACCTGGCGCTCGACCATCGCCTGGGCCTTGTCGAGCTGGCCCGTGTCGATATACGTGCCGATGACGTTGGTGTAGGCGAGGCGGAGCGTGGGCTCGAGCTCCAGCGCCTTCAGGAACGCTTCGAGCGCCTTGTCGGTTTCACCGCGGTTTGCGTAGAGGCGGCCGCTGTTGACGTACGGTACCGCATCCCGCGGATAGGCCTGCTTCCAGATGTCGTAGGTCTCGAGGGCCTTGCTGATATCCCGGGCCACACCGTTGTGGTAGTGGGCGGTAATGTACAACCGCTCGCGCTCGCTGACCCGTTCGCGCAGCTCGTAAGCCCGGGTGCGATGCTCGATGGCCCGGGCCCCTTGACCGATATTTACATAGACCGTTCCCAGACGCGCGTGGGCCAGAGCAAACTCCGGATCAAGCTCGATGGCCCGGCGGAAGAAAGGGACGGCTTCCTGATCGCTGGTGTTGCGCTTTTCATCGCCGAGACTGAACGCCTTCAGCGCCTCGAGCGAGGAGGTGGTGGCCTGCTCGATCGGCCGATCGTTCCTGTCGATCGAGGCCAGCGACTCGCCGAGTTTCCGGCGCATCGACGTGACCGCAGTGCCCAATGCCGTCAGCACCTGGTCCTTGCCGGCCGCCGTGGCCTGTTCCCGCGCCAGCACGTCGCCGGTCTGGCAGTTTTCAGCGCGCAGCGTCACGACGTAGGTGTTTCCGAGCGATGCGATGTCGCCGAGCAGCGAGGCCTTGATCCCCTGGCGCTGGCAGATCTCCTTGGCGACCGGCGCGGTTACCGGCGTGTCGGCCGGCCGGTTCATGTAGGCTAGCGTCTCGCGCACGCGCTGGTCGGACACCACATTCAGAAACGGCGACTCTTCGAGTTTGACCGCGAGTGCCTGCTTGAGGGTGCCGTCGAACACGGCGTCGCCGGTCGTGTTGTTGAAGTCGGCGAGCAGGATCGCGTCGGCTTCGCCGAGTGCCTGGCTCGGGCCCCGAAGCTGCCACCACGCGATCCCGGCGGCGACGAGCACGGCCGCCGCGATCGAGAGCCACCGCGCGCTGGCAAATGCACGGCCCGGCGCCGTCGCAGGTTGGACAGGAATCGAAGGCCGGGTCGCCACCGACGGCCATTGTGTGCTGCTTGCCGGCGCGACGGCGGCGGTCGTCGCGAGCATCCCGCCCGACTCGGTCCGTTTCTTCAGGTTGCGCAGGTCGGCTGCTAACTCTCCGGCGCCCTGATAGCGCTGGTCGCGATCTTTCTCGATCGATCTGGCAATGATCCGCTCGAGGTCTGGCGGCACGTCGGAGTTGATGGACGATGGCGCAACCGGCGTCCGGTTCAGGATGCCGTCGAAGATCACCGCCGTCGTGTCGCCGGAGAACGCCTGACGGCCGGTGACCATCTCGTAGAGGACCAGCCCCAGCGAGAACACATCGCTTCGACCGTCGATGTCCTGGCCGCGCGCCTGTTCCGGCGACATGTACGCCACGGTTCCCAACGTGGAACCGGCTATCGTCAGGTTTCCACTGTCGGCCGTCGTCGCCGCATCAGGCCTGACGGCGGTGGCGTTGGCGGATTTGGCCAGCCCGAAGTCGAGCACCTTCGCCATGCCCGCGGCAGTCACGAAGATGTTCGCCGGCTTGATGTCGCGGTGGACGATGGCCTTGGTGTTGGCGGCTTCGAGAGCTGACGCGATCTGCAGCCCGAGGTCGATCGAGTGGCCGATGGGCATCGGCCGGCCGGAGATCTCGTCTGCCAGCGTACGCCCCTCGAGCAACTCCATGGCGATGAAGGGCCGGCCTTCGTGGTCGCCGATTTCGTAGATCGTGCAGATGTGCGGATGGTTGAGCGCGGCCGCCGACCGCGCTTCGCGTGTAAATCGGTCGAGCACGTCGCTGAGCGCAGGGAAGCTGTCGGGCAGGAACTTGAGCGCGACCTCCCGACCGAGCTTCAGGTCGGTGGCGCGATAGACCACGCCCATCCCACCGCGCCCGAGCTGTTCGATGACCTGGTAGTGAGAGATCGTGGCGCCGATCATGGACAGTCGATCATACTCGGACACCAGCAGCGCGCCGCTTCAGCGGCGCGCCAGCCGCCCGCGAACGTTGCGTCGCAGTGGCAGCCGCGCGGCTAAAGCCGCGCGCTGCTGGTAATCAGAACAAGAACTTCACGGCCAGCTGCACCTGGCGTGGATCCCCGACGCCGACACGCAGGAAGCCGTTGAAGTCGAACAGCGCCGGCGTGCTCAGCGGGTTGATGTTGTTCTCGTTGTTGAACGTGTTGAACATCTCGAGGATCGGCATCAGCTCGTACCGTCCGCCGCCCAACCTGAAGGGCCGCTGGATGCGCCAGTCGAAGGAGAAGAACTTGTTGTCCTTCCGTTCGCCGTTGCGGCCGCGATCTTCGCCGTTGAGCACACGCGGGTCGATGGTGATCGGCTGCGCGCTGCGGGCCTGCACCCGCGTGTTGAGCTGGATGCCGTAGCGCATACCGAAGTAGCCGAACGCGTTGAACTTGTGACGGATGTCACGATCGGACGGCCCCCAGTCGCTATCGAGATCAAAGAAGTTGAGGCTGCGATCCGTGAACGGGTCGCGCTCGTTCGAGTCGTTGTCCTCGTCCTTTGCGAGCACGTAGTTGGCTTCCAGCTGATACCCGTTGGCGTAACGCTTGCGGATGCCGAGGGTCAATCCACGATAGCGTGACTCGCCGAGGCTGTTCGCCACCATGACTTCGTCGAGCTGCGGGCCCCACGGCCTGGTGTACACGAACCTGTTGCCGGTTTGCGTGACGGTCGAGACATCGCAGCACACCGGGTTGGCGCGGTTGAAGTCGAGGAATCTGGTCAGGTTGGTGCCTTCGGCCCATGTGAAGTCGGCGTATCCTGACCAATCCGGCGCGAACTCCTGCTCGTAGCCCACGTTGTACGTGTAGATGCGCGGGTTCTTGTAGTCCCTGTGGAACACGCGCACGCCGCTGAAGAGCGGGAACTCGCCCGGAGCCACGGGCGCTGGGGTCAGGACTCCCGGCCAGGCCGGCGTCGGCGCACCGAAACTCGTGAAGTTGGCGGTGTTGGCGAACAGCGTCTGCTGCTGAAGGCCGTTCGTCGTCACCGACCCCACCTGCGAAAGCATGTTCTGGCGCGCCGAGTAGATGCCGGCGCTCGCGCGCAGCACGGAACGTCCGTCGCTCTTGAGGTCCCACGCCACACCGCCCCTCGGCTGGAACATCGCCAATTGGTCGGGGATGGTGCCATCGGACGGGAAGGTGGGGTCGTCGAGGAACGACCCGTACACCGTCGTTCTGGGATCGACGGTCTCCGGCATGAGCTGAGCGTCCCAGCGCAGGCCGTAGTTGATCGTCAGGTTGTTGCGCGGCTGCCACTGGTCCTGGACGAACAGCGAGAACTCGTCGTTGGTGATGTTGGAGGCGCCGGTGGCGTCCGTCGCCAGCCCGTCGAGCGCCGCACCCTGCAGATACAGCAGGAGCGGTCCGCCATTGGGGGTCATGCCGGCCGGACAGGCGTTGCCCGTGACGTACGAGCTGCTCGTGGCGTTGGAGCACGCGACGGTCGTCGGTCCGAAACCTCCCGGCGCTGACGGCGACGCGTAGCGCAGGAAGCCTGACACGCTGTCGAACAGATAGCGGCCGGTGAAGAATCCACGGAAGATCTGATCGTTGAGCGTGTGCATCCACTCGCCGCCGACCTTGATCGTGTGCGAGCCCTTGACGATCGAGACGTTGTCCTTGAATTGCGTGCGCCAGATCAGCTCGTCGACGTTTGGCTGCAGGAAGAAGGGATTGCCGAAACGGAACGTGGGCACGAAGCCGATTCCGGTATCCGCCGCGAGATTCGAAGGCACCGCGGTGCGTGGCCGCTTTTCGCGCGAATACGTGAAGTGCGCCTCGTTGAGCATCCGGGACGACAGCGTCGTGAACCAGTTCAGGTTGGCAATGTTGATCCGGGCAGGATCGCCCTCGATGCCGTTCGCCGACGTGCCGTACGTGGCGACGTCGAACGTCTCGTTCTCCTTGCGCGAGTGGTTGAAGTTATACGATCCCGACACGTTGTTGTTCGCATTGGCGACGACATCGACCTTGCCAAGCAGGGCCACGGTCTCCACCGGATGTCTGATCGGCAGCGACTCATCCTGTCCGATTCTCGTGCTCATGAAATTCAGCAGCGCGACCCGCTGGCAGTCGGCGTTGCCGTTGATCAGCGCTTCGTTACTCTGCACCGTGGGATTCGACACCGGACAGGCGGTGTCGCCCAGCTGGCTGCCGAGATTTGGCCGCTCGAAATTGCCGTTGATCCCTTCGAGCGCGAGGAAGGCAAACGCCTTGTCCTTCTTGATCGGGCCGCCAAACGTGCCGCCCCACTGCTCGCGATGGAAGCCCTCGAGGTTCGTGCCGTCCGAGAGCTCACCGGTCAATTCCTCCATACGCTGGAAGTAAAACACGCTGCCATGTGGCGTGTTGGTGCCGGACTTGGTGATGACGTTCACGACGCCACCGGCCGTGCGGCCGAACTCCGCCGGCGCACCTGTCGCGATCACCTGGAACTCCTTGACCGCTTCGAGCGTGATGTCGATCGCCGCGCGCTGGCCGCCTGCCTGCTCGCCGAAGAAGCCGTTGTTGTAGTCGCCGCCGTCCAGGCTGATGTTGTTGAAGATGCCGCGCTGGCCGGCAAACGTGATCTCGTCGCCGTCAGGGCCCTGCACGACGCTCACGCCAGGGGTCAGCGTCAGCAGGTCCTCGAACTTCCTCCCCAGGATCGGCGTCGTCTCGACCGTCAGCTGGTTCAGCGTGTTCGCCGACGCGGTGCGCGTCGATTCGACCACGCTGGGCGACGTGGTGACCGTCACTGTTTCAGCCACACCCGACGGCTTCATGACGACCGGCAGCGTGACCGACTGGCCGACGGTCAGCTGCACGTTCTCCTGCACGACCGAGGCGAAACCGGTGAGCGTGATCGTCAGCCGGTAGTTGCCGGGAGGTAGCTGCAGGAAGATGAACCGGCCGTCTCCTTCCGTGACCTGCGTTCGAATCTGGTTGGTGTCTATGTTCCGCGCCTCGATGGTGACCCCGGGAATGCTGGCGCCTGTGGTATCCGCAACAGTTCCCTGGATGACGCCTGTGGTGATCTGCGTTTGTGCGGTGGTGACGACCGGAAGTGCGAGGGCGACGAGTAGGGCGAGCACGAGCCGTGTTCGCATCGCGAGGCTCCTTGAGAGCGGGCAGCGCCCGCGAACCAAATTAGAGACATGAGCGAGCGCCGCCGTAGCGGGGACGCGAACTCGTGGACTGTCCGTGGACGGTCCACTGCGTGCAGCGCAGCGGAGCCCTTGTAATTGAGACCGTCGGGCAGCTTACACCGCGCCCGTAGTGGTTTCAAGACGCTGGAGGAGTACCGGAAGTTCACGAAATTGCGCAACCTGGTGGCAGCGCGCGTTGCGCATGGTGGCCGACATCGCCTCGGGCGAGATGCGCTCGTGCACCCAGGACAGTTCGTAAGGGATGTATACCGCGTGTGCACCGGCCTCGAGCGCTGGAAGGATGTCTGAACGCAGCGAGTTACCGACCATGACGAATCGATGCGGCTGCACGCCATGGCGGGCGATCAGATTGCGGTAGATCCGTTCGTCCTTCTCCGATACCACTTCGAGGCCCTTGAAAAGGTGTCCGAGCCCGGAGCTGGCCAGCTTCGTTTCCTGGTGCAACAGGTCACCCTTGGTGACCAGAATCAGCGGATAGACGGCCGCAAGCTCCTCGGCCGCTTCGCGAACGCCTTCGAGCAGTTCGACGGGGGACAGGAGCATCTCGCGCCCCCACTCGATGATCCGGCTTACATCCGCCGTCCCGAGACGGCCATCGGTCATCTCGATCGCCGATTCGATCAGCGAGAGTACGAAGCCTTTGACGCCGTAGCCGAAATGCCGCAGGTTACGAAGCTCGACCTCGTACAGGCGGTCGTCCAGGACACCCGCCGGTTCGTACTTCGCCAGCAGCTGGCGAAATTGCTCCCGCGTCGTCGTATACAGCGGCTCGTTGTGCCAGAGCGTGTCATCCGCGTCGAGAGCGACGAGCTCGATCATGGGGACAGCGTACCACGTGCGTACGTGCGGACGTGCGATGTGCGACGTGCGACGTGCGACGTGCGGACGTGCGGACGTGCTACGTGCCGAGAATCATTTGGACATTGCGGCGGTCAGTTTCTCCCCGTACGTTCGGCTGCAGCGGTATCGCCTGCCACTGTGCAAGGTCACGACGAACTCGCCGTGGAATGCCGGTTGAAGCTCGCGGATGTGGTCTACGTTGACAATTGATGAGCGGTGGATGCGAACGAAGCGCGCGGGGTCCAGGCGGGCCTCGAGCGCGGCGATCGATTCTCGGATCAGGTGGGTCGTGGATCCTGTGTGCACCTCGAGGTAATGGCCGGCGGCCTCGATCGAATCGATGTCCTCCACGCGCACGGCGTAGATCCGTCCCGTGGTTTTCACGAGCACGCGCCGCAGCGGCTGATGAGCGCGGACACTGTCGACGGCGGCGTGCACGCGGCGGCCGGCGTCGCGGCCGCCGGCACGCGTGGTGAGGCGTTCAATCGTCTTGCGCAGCCGCGCGCGCTCGAACGGTTTCAGCAGGTAGTCGACGGCGTGCGTCTCGAAGGCGCGGACGGCATAGCGATCGTAGGCGGTGACGAAGACGATGTCCGGCTGCTCCCGTGGCTCGAGCGCGTCGATCACGTCGAACCCGTCGAGGCCTGGCATCTGCACGTCGAGAAACACGACGTCCGGTCGCAGCCGCCTGATTGCCTCGACGGCGCCGGCCCCGTCCTCGCACTCTCCGACGACTTCGACGGCCGCCTCGCCCTCGAGCAGCGCCTTGAGCTTTCGCCGCGCCACCGGCTCATCGTCGACGACAAGGGCCTTGAGCGTCACGATCGAGAGTCCTCGTGCGCAAGCGGAAGGTCGAGCACCGCGATGGCCCCGCCTCCCGGATTCGGCGTCAGCGAAAACGTGGCTCCCGTTCCGTAGAGCGCCTGCAGACGCGAGCGCAGGTTGCGGATCCCATATCCCTCGCGAATGGCGGCCGGCAGTGGCGGACCGTCGTTGGTGACGGTGAGCATCAGGCGCCCGCCGGCCGCGCGCGCGTCCACGGTGAGACGGCCGGGGCCAGGCTGGTCGGCGATACCGTAGCGAATCGCGTTCTCCACCAGAGGCTGAAGAATCAGGCTCGGCACCAGGGCGTCCTTGGCCGTTGCCTCGGCCGCCATCGAGATTCGTAATCGCTCCCCGTATCTGGTTCGCTGAATGGTCAGGTACGCGTCGATGAACTCGAGCTCGCGCCGGAGTGGCACTTCCTGGATATCGGCGGTCTCGAACGTGCGCTGGAACAACTCCGCCAGCTTGGACAGCATGACGTCAGCCGCGTCGACGTTCTCGCGCATGAGACCCGAGACGGCGTTCAGCGTATTGAAGAGGAAATGGGGATGGAGCTGCATCTTGAGCGCTTCGACCTGCGCACGTGCCAGCTCGGTCTCGAGCTGAGCGGCGCGCAGCTCCCGCTCGCGCGCACGGCGGTAGTGCCGGGCCACGTGCGTGGCGGCGACGATACCCCAGTACGTGAGCAGCGTGAGGTGGAACTTGAGGAACGAGAACGGCCCTCGGCCTGGCCCGAGGATCAGGCTGACGATGAATCCCTCGATGACGAGCTTGAGGCCGCCGACGATGAGGCTTGCCGGAAGGTGCACGGCGAGCGCCAGGCGCCAGCTATTCCGCGAGAAGCCGACGCGCTCGCTCAGGCGAACGATTGCAGGAGCGAGGATCGTCCACAACTCCCAGTCGATCAGCGCCACCAGCAGGGCCAGGCCCCACGACAGCGGACGGCCGGCGTAGTTGTAGTCCACCCACACCTGGCTCGTGAACAGCAGCGCAAGGGCTGTGAAGCACCCCGCCGACGTCAGCCAGACCGAAGATGCCGGCAGCGATCGTCCGTCGCTCACCGCGGTCAGCTTACATCGGGCCGAGTTCGGGTGCCGCCGGACGCATCGATACCGGTCGAACCGCAGCGCGACGGCGCGCGATGCCCACGATTGCCAGCACGGCCAGGTAAATCAACGGCGGAGCCACGCGGTGCATCTCGCCGTGGACGAAATGTGTCAACGACGCACCGATCATGATGATCCCGAGCATGGCCGCGGCGTACGACGCGAGGCGTGGAACGAACAGCATGAGTCCACCCACGGCCTCGAGGACGCCGACGACCATATAGAAACCGTCCGGATACCCCCATCGCGCGAAGTCTCTGCGGCCACGTGGGATCGCCGAATTTTCCAGTGCCGACCAGAACGAACAGCGCGCCAGACAGAACCTGCAGCGCCCAGAGTCCGATCGTTCCAGCGAGTCGTAACCTTCGCATGTTCCCTCCAGTCGTCAGCCAGCATCCTCGCTGGCGAACGAGAAGGGACAGCGTTTTGTCCTGAAGCGGCCTGAATGCGACACGGACCGGTCATTCGGCCCGGTCATTCTGTTAAGAGCTACAGCGGTTGCCGGTCACGCAGTGCCGGCCTTGGATGGCCGAGGCCCGTGGAGTCGAGGCACGTCGCTGCGTGCCAGAACCGCCCACGGTCACTACTTCGACTGCATGAAGAAATTCCGGGTTGTGTTCCCAGAGACCTCGACACTGACCGTCTGAGTCTGCAGTCGCTCCGAGGACGCGCGAACTTGAATCACGCCCGGCGGCAGGCCGCGGAAACTGTACTCGCCGAAGAACTCGTCAGTGAACGTGAAGATACCTGCGAGCGGTCCGTCCAGTATCTCAATCTTTACGCCGGGGTAGGAAGTGTTCGTGGAGCCCGCCGCGAACGCTTGGCCCCCGAGTGCGTGTGTCGCATCAACCAGCGGTTCGCTTCGTTGCAGCACCAGCTCGCGAGCGATGTTCGAACCGACCGGAAGCCGCGCATCGATGGCCGCGAATCCTGACGCTGAGGCGCGGATCTGAACGAACCCCGCAGGGAGATCGGGAATCTCGTAGAGCCCTGTTGCGTCGTTGAATTGTGCCACTCTGCCAACCGCTGGCCCGTCCGCGACCTGGAGACGGGCGCGCGACAAGCGCTGCGTACGTGAGGAATCGCCAAAAATGATCGCGCTCAGAGTCCCGCGCGGTTGGGCCGCGTCTGCGGGTATCAGGGCCGTCTCCACCGTATAGGGGACGGACTGGACGTTCGGATAGCCGGCTGGTCGACCCACATAGGCGAGCTCGACGCGATACGTCGTGCCGGCTTCAACCGGCACTCGCCCCGCCATCGGCGAGCCACAGCAGAGCAGATCTATCTGTTCTCCTGCTGCCGTCTTGAAGAACATCGCGAGCGGAGCGTCTGCCGCCCACCGAGCCGTGGCCACGAGAGTTCCCGTCGCTGGAGCCGTGACGTTGAACGCGTTGCAGAGCCCATCCCAACCGCCTGCAACCGTCGTGAACCGACAGGTAGAGTCGGACGAAGTAATCGCGCCGCTGATCGGCTCGCCAATCTGAACCACGCCAGGGCCGGGCGCCGGTGGACCGGACGGCGTGGGCGCTGAAGGACTGGTCGGCGACGGCGGTGATCCGCCGCAACCGGCGTTTGGAACCAGACAACACAGCACCAGCGCGGTGAGCATGTACCCGACGGTGATCGCGATCCTTCGTATACATGATGATGTCCTGTTCGTTAACGGCGAATGCATGGCTGAATGACCGAGCAATGCGCAATCGCCCATCGGAAACAGCCGTAAGGCGAATGCGCGATCGCTGTATCAGGCACGGCCGCTCAGGGGCGCGAGTTAGAACGGACAGGTCCCCGGGGCAGGAGCATCGAACCGCGCGGGCTGGTCGATCGGCCGAATGTTGGCTGACGTCCATCGAGCCTCGACCGTTCCCTCGTTACGGAGAATGTGCTGGGTCTCCGGCTCGACGAAGCCTTGTCCGGCGGTGAAGACCCGTGGCGTGCACGCGGGATCCTCTGCGTTGTACACGGTGACCGTGCCTGCCGTCACAGTGATGAACAGCGGGCCCGGGTGAGAGTGCCAGCCGGTTGTTGCTCCGGGAACTGCCACGCTGGACTGGTAAGTGATGTTGGTGAGAATCCCGTTCACTTTCAGCTTGGCTTCCCAGTTTTCCTGATCCTGTTTCACTTTGAATGGCTCGAAAATCCCCGTTGCCACAAGAACCTGCGTGATGCCGGACGAAGGGGTTCTCGCCGCAACTTCAATGGATGGCACCCCCGGCGCATATTCCGCCGCCCAGATCACGCCCATGAGCAGTAACAGTCCGATGCGTGTTCTCATTGTCGCCTCCTGCAGATAGAGTTCGGGACCTCGAGACGCGCGCGGAGTAAGATGACCCGATCCGCTGCTCGCTCGATTCAGCGGACGTTACGCGACCGGCGGTCTGATGTCCTGAAAGGACCGCTCAAAAAGGCTCAAAAAGGGTGAAAGACGACTACGCTGTTTGGTCCGTTTCGAGTGGACGCGCGGAAGCGGCGGCTGTGGAAGGGCGAAGAGCTCGTTCCACTCACGCCGAAAGCTTTCGAGACGCTGCTGGCACTGGTGCGGCAGGCCGGCGATGTCGTTGAAAAGGACGACCTGCTCGAGATCGTCTGGCCGAATGTCCATGTCTCCGAGGAAACGCTCACGCAGAACATCTCGACCATACGCAAGGCCCTCGGCGATACATCCGAGCACCCGGAATACATCGCCACCGTTCCGAGACGCGGCTATCGGTTCATTTCTGCCGATTAACTGAAGCTGGACTCGGCGATCGCGGTGGTGCTCGCTGAGCCGTCTCAGCGTCGACGTCAAGGCCTTGCGCTCGCGCCGAACGAAGCGCCGCGATGTTCGCAAGTTCGGGTGGGTCGGGCCTCGCCGTTCTGTCGATGATGATCGGCGCGGCACTCGCGTTCGCGTTCCGTCGTCCGACGTCCGGGCCTTTGACAGCAGCAGAATGGGAATTGAATCCGCCAGAGGGAACAGCGCTGGTCTCCGGCGGTGCACTGTCACCCGATGGCCAGCGGCTGGCGTTCGTCACAAGGGATCACAAAGGACACGAGGTTCTGCGCGTGCGAGTGCTCGGCTCTCGGCGAGGCACCCGCCGTCCCAGGCACGGAGGGCGCCCGGGATCCCATTCTGGTCTCCAGACAGTCGATCGATCGCGTTTTGTGCTGATGGCAAGCTGAAGCGGACCGACCTTTCGGGCCAGCCGCCGCGGATGGTTGCGGAGGTCGATCGAACCGCGCGGGGAGGCACGTGGAGTCAGTCGGGAATCATACTGATGCCCGCGGCGTTCAAATCAGCGCTCTTTCGCATCAACGCAAGAAGGAGGCACGCCTGTTCAACTGACCACGCTTGCCGACGGCGAGCGAGCGCACGTCTGGCCGTCGTTCCTCCCCGACGGGCGGCACTTTGTCTATCGGGTTGTGGGTCTCAAGCCCGGAGCAGTCAGGCACATATCTTGGTTCTCTGGATTCGACCGAAAAAACACGGCTCCTGGATGCCCGTAGTTCCGCAGCAATTTACGCGCCGCCGGGTTACCTGCTGTTCGTGCGGGACGGCTCGCTCGTTGCACAACGTCTCGATCTGGCTGGCCGGCGGCTGGAGGGGCCCGTTTTCCCCCTCGCTGCGAATGTCGCAGCGCCCGATGACTACACCGGGCTTCCATTCAGCGCGGCACACGATCGGGTGGCTTACGTGGCTGGTGGGACCCACGTGAAGCTCGAGTGGTTCGATCGAGAAGGGCGGTCTCGCGGAGTGCTCGACGGTACCGCGGCGTTCACCGATGCCGAGCCTCTCACCCGATGACACGAACAGTGCTCGCGATGCGGTTGGAGTCGGAAACCGATACCCAGATCTGGCAGACGAGTTCGGCGGGTGGAACGCCTTCACGATTTGACACGGGCCTGGCACGCGGCGGACTGCCCGTGTGGTCGCCCGACGGCCTCAGCGTGGCGTTCACATCTGGCGGAAGCCTCTACCGCGCTCCCCTGCGCGGGGATCGCCCACCCGAGCTGTTGCTGAAACCGGACGACGACCCATTCCGTTGCGCGCCGACGATTGGTCGCCCGATGGTCGCGCGCTCGTTTACATGGCCACCAGCGCCACTTCAGGAATGGACATCTACTGGCTCTCCCTCGACGACGGTGTCGCTCACCGGTTCGACGCGACGCGGTTCAATGAGCTTCAGGGACAAGTGTCACCTGACAACCGCTGGATCGCATACACGTCGGATGAATCTGGCACGTGGGAGGTGTATGTGCAGGCGTTCCCGAAGGGCGGATCCAAGCAGAAGGTCTCGAAGCACGGCGGCGCCCAGCCGAAGTGGCGGCGGTCTGATGGCGGAGAGTTATTCTTCCTCGCTCGGGACCAGACAATGATGTCGGTAGATGTTCGTGCCGGTTCAACGGATGGTCTTTCCATGGGACAGCCGCAAGCACTTTTCGCGGTGAGGCTGGCCGAAGAGCTTACGCGCCGACGCAATGACTACGCGGTGACCCGTGACGGCAAGCGCTTTCTTGTAAGCGCGGTACAGCCGTACCGACCGCCGCTGAAAGTCAAGCTGAACTGGACCGCGAATCTGCGGTGATTAGAAGACAACGCGAACACCGATCTGAACCTCACGCGCAATTTCGGCGCCCGTCGGATTGATCGGTGCCCCGCTCACGAAAGTGTTCGGAAATATCCAGTTCCTTCGGTTCGTGAAGTTGAACGCTTCGGCGATCAGCTCGAGCCTGCGTGCGCCCAGCGCAAAGGTCTTCCTGAATCGCACGTCCGCCTGAATCAACGCCGCACCACGCTCGGAATTGCGCTCGACGCCGGCTGGCCTGTCCGTCGTCGCGACGCCGTCGCGATTCGTGTCGACACCGGTGATGACGTTGTAGGGAAGCGCGCTCCGGGCTGTCGAGTACCCCTGCGACCGTGATTCCCAGTGGGAGCTCCACATCCCCGCTCAACGCCAGTCGATGACGAACGTCATTGAGGCTCGGTCCACGATCGGCGTCGTAATTTCGCTGATCCTGCGGCACGAAGTTGAAGTCTTCCGTATCTCGCTCCGACACAGACAGCGTGTAGGCCACGCTGTACGAGTGACGATCATTATGACGCTGACGAATGCCGACTTGCAGGCCGCGGTACCAGGAATTGCGCGTGCTCTCGACCGCGTTAATCTGGGCAAACCGGGGATCCGGTCGCACCGATGGCGATTGATCCAGGTTCGGATAGTTGAGGTCCCTGGTGACAAGGAGATGGCGGCCACGCGCCAGCACGCCGTCCATCGCCAGCGAAAGTGACTGGCCCACGGCGCGCTGAACTCCCGCTGTCACCTGTTCGCTGAAGGGAGTGTCCATTCGATCCCCAAGACGGGTCGTGGTCGGAGCCCGGCCCAACGGTGCCGAGCCGCGAAGCGGATTGGGACCGAACGGATCGGGATAGCCTGGGTTCACGATGATGATTCCTGATCGCCGTCTCTGCCTGGAGGCCGTCCCTGGCAATCGAGAGAAACACCTGGTCGTGGTACAAGCCGTAGCTCCCGCGAAACGACGTGCGCCCGGTCTGCCAGGGGTCCAGAGCCACCGCCACTCGCGGCGCGATGTTGTCTCGATCCTCGCGCATGCCAGGTGATCGCTCGTAATCCCATCGAAGCCCCAGATTCATCGTCAACCATTTCCGGGGTCTCCACTGATCCTGAACGAACACTGCGACGACGGTATCGTCGATTTCGGCGAACGGTTCGCCGCTCGTGCGCGTGTACCTGGACGGATATGTTCTCGCAACCAGCGGATCGAACGGCAGATCGGTTTCGAACCTGAACGTACCGTCGCGGTCGTTGAGCTGTTCAAAGCGGCTGCGCACGACGTTCAGGTCGATGCCGCTCTTGAGCAGGTGCTCGCCGAAGAAGTCGGGAGCAACCAGGGTGACGGCGTCGGCGATCTGCCACTGCCGCTCGTGCCGCCAGTTCGGCACACCGGGGTTTTTTCCGAGCCTCAGGTGAGGGTACTCGAGGGACGGGCAGCCGCTGCAGTAACCAGTGGGATCGAACTCGATGAGGCGCCCGGCACGCTGAACGCGAAACTCGTTCAGCGTGGCCGCGCCCAACGTGATGGTGTGGATCAAGGCAAGATCGTCATCATTCCTGGTGGAATCGTGTGCGCGCTGACGAGTGCCGTTCGCGCGGTCCTGATCACCCATGCGGCCAATGGTCGGGTCATCGGAAAGCCGATACCGCACAGTCACGTGTTGTGAACCCGCGGCCTTCGCATCACCCCGCCCGAACACCTGAAGACTTTGCATTTTCTGGGGGAAGCTCGCGGGCTCGTCAGGAGCCAGCAGTGGCGCCTGGGGCGATGTGACGATGAATGCGGACTCTCGAACCGCCCTCTCCACCGATGCGAAGAAGAACGAGTGGTTTTGTCTGATCGGACCGCCCAGACTGCCGGCGACAATGTTCTGCTCCAGATCAGGTTTCGGCAACGACGGCACCACCAACACGGCCGCACCAGGTCTGGCATTCCATCTGCCGTCTCTGCGATACGCGGAGGCGGCGCCTGTGAATCTGTTCGACCCTGACTTGGTCAGCACGTTGACGATAGCTCCTGAGGCCTGCCCATACTCGGCGCTGGGGGCGTTTGAGGCGACGACGAACTCGCTGACCGCATCCAGCGGGAGACCGCTCCGCGGCGTCGCCGAGTTCAGGTCGTCGAGGGCCAGACCGTCGATGAGCAGCGTGTTGTTACGACCAGTTTGTCCAGCGGCGGCAAAGCCGGATCCGCTCGCCGTGGTGTTGTAGCTATTGAGGATTCCCGGCGTCAGAAGCGCCAGGTTGAGAAACAGGCGTTCTTGAATCGGCAGGTCTGCGATCTCGCGCGTGGTGATCCGACGGCCGAGCACAGTCCCGGAGGGGTCAACGAGTGACTCGCCGGCGACAACGGTGACCGTCGTGTCGATCCGCCCGATCGTCATCGTGAGATCGACACGGCGGTCCTCGCCCATCACAACCGTAATTTCGAGTTGTAGAGCGGAGAACCCCGCCCGCGCAAGCCGCAGGTCGTAGACGCCTGGCGGAAGCGCTGCGATCCGGAAGGTACCAGTCGAATCGGAAGTGGTGTTGCGGCTTGTGGCGGTCTCACGGTTAGTGAGAACGACGGTCACGTCCGGCAGCAGCGCGAGACCGGCATCGAAGACTCGTCCTGACAGGCTTGCAGTTGTTGATTGGGCGTATACCGGCCCGGATCCAAGTAAGAAAACTGAAATGGCGATAAGAAAGATGCCGGCCAGCCGGCGAAGCGCGGGGAGACGCCGGGAGGCGCTGAGCATTGCAGCCTGACTGGCCCAAGTCTACTCCGATGCATGCGCGACCGCATCCGCGGTTTTTGCTCAGTGCCAAGAGCCTCGGTGAGCTGACTACGACAGACGACCGTGACTGACGACTAACGACTGCCGACTCCGTACACGTGGCCGAGCGTTCTGATGATGATGAAGCCATCGGACACGGCGGGCGTGCCGACGATCACTTCTTTCATCTCGTTCTTCGCCATTTCCTCGTAGGTGCGCCCGGCGCGGACGACGAAGATGTCGCCTTCTTCGCTGGCGAGATAGAGGCGGCCGTCAGCGGCGACCGGTGACGCGACGAATGAGCCGCCGCCGCCAACACGCGAGCGATAGATCCGTTCGCCGGTCTTCGCGTCATACGCGCTGAGGATGCCGTTGTTGCCGCACGTGTAGAGAAGGCCTTCGTAGAAGATCGGGCTGGGGATGTACGTGCCCTGTTCGTTACTCCATGCGATCGCCTCGTTCGTGTTCTTCTCTTTCGTCAGCGTGATCTCGCCGGCCGCCGTCGGCTTCACTGCGTAGATCGGTCTGACCGGGGGATAGCCGCCGGTGACGAAGACCAGCCCCTCGCCGACGACCGGCGTGCCGACGGTGACTTCCGAGTTGGGCCCGAGCGTCCAGAGCAGCTTGCCTGTCTTCGGATCGTACCCGCGCACTTTCGTGCCGTTGGTCACGATCTGGTCCTTGCCGTCGGCGCGAAACAGCGCCGGCGTTCCCCAGGTGGGAATTTCGTCGCGGTCGGTCCGCCAGACCTGCTTGCCGGTGTCCAGGTCGAACGCGGCGAGGTACGACTTCTTCTGTTGATCGGCCTGCACGATCACCGTGTTGCCGTAAATGATCGGAGAGCTCGAGTGGCCCCACTGATACTCAGGGTCGAAGAACCATCCGCTGTCGATGACGCCGATCTGTTCTGTCCACAGCGGCTTGCCATCCATGTCCCAGGCGGCGAGCATGCCAATCGATCCAAACACGGCAACCACGCGCTTGCCGTCGGTGACCGGAGTGGAGTTCGCCTGACTGGATTTGGTGTGCCGCTTGACCTTCGGCGCGCCGGTATAGGCGACACGCTCCCAGACGATCTTTCCGGTCTTCTTGTCGAGGCAATAGATCTTCCACGAATGCTCGGACACGTCTTCCACAGGCGCGACGTCGCCGTAGAGACCGGGCTTGAACAGGTTGTTGCCGGCGCTGCTGATCGCTGTGACGACGAAGACGCGATCGCCCCAGACGATCGGGCTGGCGTTGGAGATGCCGGGGATCGCGGTCTTCCAGGTGATGTTCTGCTTGGTATCGATGTCCCACTCGACGACCGCCCCTTGCCCGTCACCGTTGCCTGCGGCGTTGTCCCCGCGGAACGCCGGCCAGTTGCGAGCCGCGCCTCGTTCGGCTGGCCGTACCGTGTCCGGATCCTTGGCAGGCGTGGTCGTGCCATGCGGGAGGGGCCGATGACGCAGGAGGCGCAGCCGCGGCGGCCGCCGGATCGGCACTGATCCGATCGAATGCCGTCGTGGTATTCCCCTGGGCGAAGACAAGCTGTTCGATCGTTCCTCCACGACCGGTGAACGCGAACGAGAGACCTTCGAACTCGGCGGCGCGGAAATTGGTCTGAGAGGTGGGCACCAACGTCAGCGGTGGCTGTCCTGCCGTCGTGATTGTGAGCTGCTCTCCCGGAAGCGTGACGGCGATGCTCATGCCCGCGGTGACACTGCGATAGGCCCCGACGTAGGTCTGCAGCGTGCTTCGCTCGACCGTGACCGGCGGCGGCCCGGACTCTGCTGGCATGCTCGCGAGCTTCCCGTTCAGAAGCTCGAGCATTTCCGTATTGCCCCCACGCTTCGCTATTCCGAGCGCGGCCGTGATGTTTGCCCGTGTGAGATCGCTCGACGCCAGCGCCGTTTTCGCCAGCGCCACGTTGCCCTGCTGCACGGCGGACATCAGCACGTTGCCGGCACCTTTCGATCCCCGCTCCATCAGGAGGTTCACGACGTCGACGTGCTTGTTCATCATCGCCATGTCGACGGCGCGCATGGAGTAGAAGGAGTCCTGTGCGTTGACATCCGCACCCTTGTCCAGCAACAGCTTGACGATCGCGACGTGTCCCTTGTCGGCGGCGAAGGTCAGCGCGGTCGCGCCGTAACGTGTCTTCGCGTTGACGTCCGCTCCATTCTCGAGCGCCTTGGTCACCCTGGCCGCATCGCCGGCCCGCGCGGCATCCCAGAGCTCTTCGTTTGCTGGCGACGAGGCCGGCGGCTGCGCCGCTCCCGTTTGCGCGAGCGCGGGCGTATGGCTGAGCACGAGCGACAGAATCAGGGCGGAGATTGAGCTGATCACAAGAATCCTCCAACGGCGAAGTTTAGCGCACTGCCTCCACCGGTTCACGTGGCACGTAGCACGTAGCACGTCGCACCTTCGCACGTCGCACATGGCACGTCGCACCTGGCACGTCGCACGTCGCACGTGGCTGAGCTAATCTTAGTCTGATGCGAACCTCCCGAATCGTCCGCTCCATCGTGATGCTCGGTGCCGCCGTGGTCGCCGCGGCAACCGTTCAGGCGCAGCAGGCCGGCTCCGCGCGCGCCGCGCTCGAGCAGCAGATCGACCGGATCTTCAACGCGCGCGAATACGATGCGCCGCGGTTCGGCCCCGCGCGATGGCTGCCTGACGGCACCGCTTACGCAATTGTCGAACGGTCCAAGGGGTCGGCCGAGGGATCCGAGATCGTCCGCTACGACGCAGCCACCGGGTTGCGAAGCGTGCTCGTGCCGGCGGCCCGGCTGCCGCTCGACGTCGAGGACTATGCCTGGTCGTCAGACGGTAAGCGCCTGCTCATCTTCACGAATACGGAACGCGTGTGGCGTCAGAACACGCGCGGCGACTATTGGGTGCTCAACGTGCAGGATGGCGCGCTCAAGAAACTGGGCGGCGGAGCGGCGGCAAAGCCGGCGTCGGAGTCGAGATCCGGATTGATGTTTGCGAAGTTCTCGCCTGATGGCTCCCGTGTCGCCTACGTGAAGAGCCTGGCCGTCGAAGACGGCGTGCTGAGCCTAGCCGTCGAAGACGGCGTGCTGAGCAACGACATCTACGTCGAACGTCTCGATACTGGCGCGATCACCCGCCTCACGAAGGATGGTTCGGCGACGACCATCAACGGGACTTCCGATTGGGTGTACGAAGAGGAGCTCAACATTCGCGACGGTTTCCGCTGGAGTCCCGACGGCCGCCACATCGCGTACTGGCAGTTCGATTCGACCGGCGTCGGCATCTTCTCGCTGATCGACGATACGACGGCGCTGTATCCCACGATCACGAAGATCCCGTATCCCAAGGCGGGAACGACGAATTCCGCCGTGCGCATTGGCGTGGTGTCTGCCGACGGCGGCGACACAAAGTGGATGCAGGTGCCGGGCGATTTCCGGCAGAACTATCTCTCGCGGCTGGAGTGGCTCGACCCCCGGACCGTCGCCATGCAGCATCTGAACCGGCTGCAGAACCAGAACGACTTCCTCCTCGGCGATGCAGGCAGCGGCGCCGTCACCCGCGTATTTCGGGACACGTCGTCCACCTGGGTCGAGGTGGTCGAGGAAGTTCGCTGGATCGACAAAGGCCGTGCGTTTCTCTGGATCAGCGAGCGCGACGGATGGCAGCACGTCTATCGTGTCGCGCGCGACGGCGGCAACGAAACGTTGATTACAAAGTTCGACGCGGATGTGACCGACGTCGTCGGCACCGACGAATCAGGAGGCTGGCTCTATTTCCTCGCCTCGCCATCCAATGCGACGGAACGTTACCTCTATAGATCGAAGCTCGATGGGTCCGGGACACCGGAGCGCGTGACGCCTGAGGATCAACGAGGCACACATACCTACGATCTGGCGCCGGGAGGACGCCTGGCGTTCCATACATGGTCGCAGATGGATCGTCCACCGGCGCAGGACGTGATCGAGCTGCCATCGCACCGATCGCTGCGCGCCCTTACGGACATCTCGGCGCTTCAAGCGAAGCTGGGCAGCGTCCTCAAGACTCCAACCGAGTTCCTGACCGTCGATGTTGGTGACGGCGTCGTGCTCGATGGCTGGATGCTGAAGCCGTCGTCGTTCAACGCAGCGCGCAAGTATCCGGTGATCGTGTTCGTGTATGGCGAGCCGGCATCGCAGACCGTCACCAACCGGTGGGGCGGTGGGCGAATGCTGTTCCACCGTGCGCTTGCGGAGTCGGGATACGTCGTGGTCTCGTTCGACAATCGCGGGACGCCCGCGCCGAAAGGCGCGAAGTGGCGGAAAGTGATCTACGGCACCGTTGGCGATCTCTCGTCGAGGGAGCAGGCAGCAGCCATTCGCGCGTTGGCGGCTAGACACACCTTCATCGACGCCGATCGCATCGGCGTCTGGGGATGGAGCGGCGGCGGATCGAACACGCTCAACTGTATGTTCCGGTTCCCGGACCTTTACAAGGTGGGTGTTTCCGTTGCGCCCGTTCCCGATCAGAAGCTGTACGACACGATCTACCAGGAACGGTACATGGGACTCCCGCAGGAGAACACCGATGGCTATCGCCTGGGCTCGCCGATCAATTTTGCCGAAGGGTTGAAGGGACGGCTTCTCGTCGTGCATGGATCGGGCGACGACAACGTGCACTATCAGGGCACGGAACGTCTCGTGAATCGTCTCGTGGAACTGGGGAAGCCGTTCGATCTCATGGTGTATCCGAACCGCACGCACGCGATCGCCGAAGGCTCCGGCACAACCCCGCATGTGTATCAGCTGATCGCCCGGTACTTCTGGCAGCACCTGCCTCCGACCGGCCACTAGACGCGCGACCGCGAGCGCAGTTTGACAGCGCCGGGGAGCGAACCTACCATCGCTCCGGCCATGGTGGGCGAGGTTCTCGGTCACTATCGGATCGTCGAGGAAATTGGCTCCGGCGGCGCCGGGGTCGTCTACCAGGCCGTGATAAGCTGGCCGCCGCATTCCAGCACACAGGTCAGATACGGGAATCCAGCGATCAGCGGGAGCGTGCGGCGGCATTGCGCCGCGGGCGCGGGCGATAACGCGGAATCGCGGAGGCAGGCATGGATTTCAGCGAGACTCCCCTTATCCGTGTAGCGGAACTGGCTATCAGCAATCCTGATTTCTTCGACGCTCTGTTGAGCGACGCTGATGCCGCGCTCGCTGATGCCGGCATCTACATGTCGAGCGAAGCGCGTGCGACCCTCGATTCGGCATTGGCCGGCAAGCAGATGGCCATCACGTTCAGCTTCGCGGAATGGGTCCGCTCGTCGCACAGCGGCCGGCTGGATGTTGGGTCTGGTCGCCAGCCAGGACCGCGCTGGCCGGGAATGTGGGCAGATCCCATGAGGCTGCGTTTCAGTGATGAGCGGCCCGCGCCAGTTCCCATTCGGGGGAAACCACCGCTCAAGACGACAGCCGCGAAGAAACGACGCGCCCCATCGAAAGTGAAAACGAAAGCCAGGCGCGCTCCGGCCAAGGCCCGCGGCGCGACAAGGCGCAAGCACAAGTAGACGAGTGTCGACGTCCACGGCGCTCGCCCGGCGGCTGGTGCAGTACATCGACAGCCGGCCTGCCGAACTGCGGACCGCACTGAACCAGTATGCGGGCCCGTCGCTTCGACGCTTCGCCGCGGGAAGTCCGGCTGCACTGCCTCTCTGGCTGATCGCTCCACGCTGGTACGCGCGGCGGCGTGCGGCGATCGGCCGCCGATTCCTTCCAGACGTCCTCTTCGGTCAGTACTGCCTCTTTCTTGCCATCCGCGTTCACGACGATCTCCTGGACGATCAAGCCGGCACGCGCTGGCTCATTCCAGCGGGAGACGATCTGTTGATCGAGGCTGAGCAGCAGTTCGCGCGACACGTCGATTCACGGGATTTCTGGTTGCTGTACCGTCGGCTCGTCCGGGAGACCCTGCACGGCATCGCTGAAGTGGATCGACTTCAGCGGTCGCCGGCGGGCATGCGTATGGCGGCGCTGCCTCTCTACGCAAAGGTTGCGTCGATCTTCAACGTGGGCGTTGCGGCGACCTGCAGTGTCTCGAACCAGGCTCGCGCGTATCGTCAGTTCGGACGGTACGCGCATCACCTCGCCATCTGCGGCCAGCTGCAGGACGATCTGGAAGACGTCGACGAGGATGCCCGGCGCGGGCGCATGAATGCCGCTGCGACGATGCTGCTGAAAGGACGCCGGTTGGAGGCGGGAAGCGCGGCGTGGCGCCGGGCGCTCGCGGGTGCCTCGCTCGTCGAAGGCCGGGCGGCGATGATTTGCGATCTGGCCCGCCAGCATGCCGACCGCGCTGTGCGCATCGCGCGGCTCATGCGGATCGTGCCGGCGATCCGGTACGCCGAAGACGTGTCGAATCGCTGCGCAGCCGCCGGATCGGACCTGCACCGTGCTCGTGTCAGGCGTCTGCTGCCCTTCGTGAACCGCTGAATTCTTGTGCAGGTGCAAGTGCGCAAGTGCGCAGGTGCGCTCGTGCGCAAGTGCCAAAGTGCAAAGTGCAAAGTGCAAGTGCAAGTGCAAAGTGCATCGTGCACGTGCAAGCATCTTGCACCCCTGCACTCTGCACTTGCGCACCTGCGCACCTGCGCACCTGCGCACTTGCGCACTTGCGCACTTGCGCACTTACACGACCTAGCCAGTCCCCGACACCATGCGCCGCGCCCGCACCGTGACTCCGGATCGGTTGATGCGGACGTCGATCTGCCGTAGCTCCGCTTTCCGCTGGATCGGCGGATCGGTGACGCCGATCAGGTAGTAGCTCGAGGCTTCGCGCATGATCCGATCGGCGGCGCGGGCCGAATCGTTGCTGTTCAGGAAAGCGAAGCCACCAGCTTCACGTGCGAAGCCGCCGGACCCGCCGACTGCGGGCGCGGAACCGACGCCTCCCGGATCCAGCACGTAGAAATTGGCGTTGGCGACCGACAGCGATCGCATGGCGTCGGTCCACTCGGCGCGCAGGTCGCGACCGAGTTGTGGCAGCGGAATGGGCCTGTCGAAGACCCACCCGGAACCGATACCGACGATCGTCTTGCGCCTGTCGTCAGCCGCGCCGAGCTGACGGGCGAGCCCGCCGACGGTTTGCAGGACCTGGGCGCCGAGCGCGTCGAAGGGAAGCACGCCGGTTGCCCGAACGTTGTACGAATCAATCGCGCGTATCAGTTTCGCGCGATCGCTCGTGCTCTCCATCGTGATCGATCCGTTGAGCGAGACGATCGCGATCTCGTCACCGGGCGCCATGCGGTCCACGAAACGGCGTGCTGCCTCCCGGACCCGCGGCATCATCGGAAGCGGGACGGTGATGTCGTCGAGGATCAGCACCATCAGGCGCTCGCTGCGCGCTTCGCCGGGGGTAATCGAGATGAAGGAATCGAGCGGGACGCGGAAGCCGCTGATCCAGACCTCGACCTCGTCACGTCTGAGATCGGTGATGGGATTGTCGTCGCGATCGATTGCCACGACGTCGATCAGGAGCTGCGTGGAAGGCCGCTCTCCGCGGGACTGTGCCTGTGCAGCCGCGGGACGAGGATGCGGGCCGCTATGAGTCTCAGGAAGGCCGGGTCCGTTTCCCGCGATGAGCGCGACCGTCACGCCAGGTGCCAGAAGCCACGCGGTATTCACGCTTCGATCGTACTACGGGTCCCGGGTGTGATCGTGTCTATTTCAACTCCCAACTGCCAACTGCCAACTCCCAACCAAGACGTCTTTGGGAGTTGGAGACTGGAAGTTGGGAATTCGGAGTTACCAGATGCGGAGACGCACGCCGCCGCCGACGGTCGCGTGGCCACCCGCGAGGTCGATGGTCGGGGCCATGAACTGAAATTGACCGAACGCTGCAAGGCGAGAGGTGATCGCGACCTCGAGGCCGGCGACGCCCTGCACGCTGAAGCTGCTGTTGGAGAAGCGATTCGCGGAGTCCCGGCAGGATGTTGGCAGACTCGACTGGCAGTCCGTGACGGTCTGGCTGTACCGCCGGTCGTAGAGCCAGAAGCCCGGCCCGCCGCCCGCGGTGAGCGTCACGCGATCGACCGTCGCTCTCGCGAGCGCGTTGAACCCCACCACTTTCGTCGCGTGCACCGTTCGGGTCGTCACCCGGCCGGCTCGTCCGATGATGCCGTTCGGATCGAACAGCGTCTGGTTCTCGAACACCTCGTCGGTCGTGTGACGCCACTCGTCGAGGAACCCTTCGAGCAGGAAGTGGTCGGAGACCGCGGTCCGCAGACTGATCTGCCACGCCGGTGCCGTGAAGTCGAAGTCGCCGTGTAGTGGATTCGATAGACCAGCGGCTGCGCTGATCGCTAGCTTTGGCGCCGACTGTGCCAATGCGCGCGTGGGCACAGCCACCTGTGCCATTACCATCCCGCACATCGTCAACACCACCGTGCGCCCTCGCCTGGATGCCATGTCCTTCCTCTCTTTGGAAAGGCGCAGGGCAGGTGCGAACAAGCTCACGGTCGCAGGAGCGCGTAACAAAACCTCCGAAACCTGATCCTCGTCGGCGTCCCGCTCACGAATTCCCTCTCGCGCCCGCTGTCATTTCGACGGAAGAGTCCGCGTTGATCGTTACTAACGGCTTGGTGCAACAGCTTGTTATGCCGCGGGTTCGTCATGCTACTTCCCATGATGTCTTGCGATCTCTTCTCCGGTGAGGCGGAGAAATCGGGCCGCGTTGTTGTAGAGAATGTCTCGCTTTTGGTCCTCGGTCAGAAAGGGGCACTGTTCGAGAATCGCGATGGAGGTTTCTATTAGATCCGGCCACCACATCTGGTCCGACCCGAACATAATCCGCTTCCCAAAGCCTGCGTCGATGAACTTCCTGAGCTGCGCGTAGAAAAATTCCGGCGGATACGGCCACACGTTGCCGCCAATGTCTATATAGACTTGAGGATACGTGTAGAGCACCGCCAGCATCTCATCCACCAGCGGAGATCCGTAGTGCATCACGTAGATACGCAACTTGGGATGTCGGATCAGAACCTCTTCGAGCAGGAGGGGGCTGCCCAACCGGACGCGATAGTTCGGGCTGCCGATGTAGGGAACCCCCGGATAGCCTTCTCCAAGATGAAGGGCAACCGGGATGTCGAGTTCTTCGGCAAGCTGCCAGTAGGGCTCCATACGCTTGTCGTCGGGTGCAATGCCGGCGTACTGATTCTCGATTTCGCCCAGCACGTTGAAATCGCCGGCTTTCACATGGCGGCGTAAGGCCTCAGGCGACAGGTAGGTGTCGTGACCAAGGTTCAACTGATAGGCAGGTATGAGGCGGTCCGGCGCTGCCTTCTGGAAACGACGCACAGTCTCCAGTGTGTGGCCGCTTATAACTCCAAAGATGTTTCGCGTTTTAAGGGTCCGAACAGTCCTCTCGACCATCTGTTCATTGGTCAAAGGCGCCAGGAGAGGCGCCGAGCATGCAGGATCGATGACCCCGTACACCGTGACAGGCAGGCACAATCGACCCGGCGGGTCTTGAGCGTCCTTGGCGTGCAGATGCATGTCGATTATCGGAAGGGGACGCGCCTGCGCCGCTGCCTCAAGGGGCAAGAAAAGGAGCAGCACGGCTCCGGCAAGCCTCATCATGACTCCCTTCGCGTGGGGGGAGCACGAGTGGTCACGCGGCATCACGTCGTATGGGTTGTATGGCGCCATTCCTTGGTGCTCGCCTCGCTCTGGTCCCAGCGCCTTCCCTCAGCAACGTGTTCAAATGGGCCCATTCTACTGGCGCTGTTCGCGTCGTCAACCGCCATTGGCGCGGGCATTTGAACAAATACACTCACTCGACCCTGAATTGGCGCTGGCGTCATAGAGCTGGGAGGCCACATATCTTGTTTTGTTCATAAGGTCGCCGTTGGACGTTGTGTAGGTGTTCTGAAAGTAGCCCTCGGGCATGTACCATGAGCGCGACGTCCCGATTGAGCCGCCTGTCGCGCGCCCGCTAGACCTCGCCCATGCCGCCGGCGGCGCAGAACTCGAGGATCTCGTTAGCCCGCCTGTCGCTTTTTCTCCTCGCAATCCGATGTACCTGATCGACGTCGGTTTTTTCGAAGGAGGAACCCGTGAATTTGTTCTCTCGCCGTTATGCAACATTTATCGTGCTGGCTTTCCTTTCGGTGACGGCGGCCGGAATCACGCAGCAGATCCCGGTTTTCGATATCGGTGCGCGTCAGGGGACGCCGATCCACTCGATCCGCGCGAGAGGCGTCGACCAGCGCGCTGCTGTCAGGGCACTTTCACCCGCCGCGCAAGCCCAAATCTCGTCGGTGATTGCAGAGGACTTGTCCGCGTACCATTTCGTTGCCGGGCCCGACGGCCTGCGCATGACGAACGCCGGCCGTGGCGTCACCGCCGACTTCACGCCGGCAGGAGTGAGCTTCCGGAACGGCGCGGATGAGTGGGGCATGGACCTGCGCGCGTACGGGCATGGCGACAGGCTCCTGAACGCGCCCCGCACGAGTCCCGGAGGAGCCGCGAATCGCGTCGAGTACAGGCGCGGCGCGCTCACGGAATGGTATGTAAACGGACCAAAGGGCCTGGAGCAGGGCTTCACGCTCGAGCGCCGACCCACTGCCGCCAACGGCAAGCCGCTGACGCTGGCGTTCGCGATGTCGGGCAACCTGGCGGCTTCGGTCGATCCAGGCAAGCGGAGCCTGACACTTCGCAAGAACAGATCTACCGCGCTCCGGTACGGCGGATTGACTGCTCTGGATGCGAACGGACACGAGCTGCCAGCGTGGCTCGAGGTTGCCGGCAAGGAGCTGCGCATCCGCGTCGACGATGCGGGCGCACGATATCCGTTGACAATCGATCCGTACGTGCAGGCCACGACATTGACGACGGTAATGCCGTGCGATCCATCCGGCAACTGCGACGACGGTGCATGGTTCGATCATTTTGGCTACACCGTCAGCATCAGCGCCGACGCGAGCACGGTGGTCGTTGGGGTGCCTTACAAGTACACCAACTCCGTCGCGCGTGGCGCCGCGTACGTTTTCGTGAAGCCAGGCGACTTCGAAGGCGGCTGGAACAGCGGCGTCCGCTTCAAGGCAAAGCTGCTCGCATCCGACGGGGCGACCAACGGCCTCCACCTCGCCTATTCCGTCGATATCAGCCGCGACGGCAAGACGATCGTGGCGGGAGCGCCGACACTGTCCTATTCAGGTGCTGCAACCCCCACCGGGGCAGCCTACGTCTTCCTGAGGCCCGCCAGCGGTTGGGGAACTTTCGCGGTTCAGACCGAAAACGCCAGGCTTGCACCAGCACCGCAGAGCGGCGTCGACAACCACGGCAGCTTCGGCACCTCCGTTGCGGTCAGCGGCGACGGCGTTGCGATTGCCGCCGGAGCTCCGGACATGCGGGCCGGTGGCGTGCACTATGGGGCGACGTATGTGTTCCTGAAACCCGGGGTCGGATGGGTGAATACGAGCGAGACTCAGAAGATCCAGGGCACCGTAGGCTCTTACCACGGCAGCTCCGTCGCGCTGAGCGACGATGCCTCGACATTGGTCGCAGGAGCGAACGGCGTGAATCCTGCGGGCGGCGCGCCGGACGACACGGGCGCTGCGTACGTTTTCGTGCGGAACAATCCTGGACTTGCTGCATCCTACCTCGCTGCCGCCAGGTTGACCCCTTCCGACGGCGTGCCATACGACATCTTTGGCTGGACCATAACCATGACCGGAAACGGGACCACCATCGTCGTCGGCGCGCCGGGGGACTCTGGTGACAACGTCCGGCCGCACGGCGCGGCGTACGTGTTCGTGAGACCGCCTGCCGGCTGGGGAGGCCCAGGGTCGAGTCTCACCGAGACGGCCAAACTGACGACGAGCGATGGCAACGGCGACGATTCACTGGGTACGTCGGTGGACATCAGTCTCGACGGCAACACGATTGCGGCCTCAACGTTCAAGGGGCAAGACAATCCGTCGGCTCCGGGCGTGTACTTCTTCGCCAAGCCCGCGGCTGGCTGGTCGGATGCCACTGAAGACACCAAGGTCATGTCGCCGGGGGCGGATGGTGACTGGTTCGGCTGGTCGACGAGCCTGAGTGGTGATGGTGCGGTGGCAGTCGTTGGCGCACCTGGGACTGAGATCAATGCCAGCCTGTTTCAGGGCGCCGCCTACGTCTTCACCGGGGCAGCGGCCACGCCGAGAGCGTCCGTGTCGCCGGCGAGCCTGACGTTTACTTCTCAACCGGTCGGCACGACGAGCGCGCCGAAGACCGTTACTGTCACGAATTCGGGATCGGCGCCGCTGCACGTCACGAACGTCGGCGTCACCGGGCACTTCACGACTACTCAGAACTGCAAGTCCGCGTCGCCGATCGCGCCCGGTAGCAGTTGCTCGGAGAGCGTCGCGTTCAAACCGTTCTCGGTTGGGGGCCTCATCGGAACGCTGACGTTCACGGACAATAGCGGGGGCACTGCCGGCGCCGTGCAGACTGTCCAGCTCCAGGGCAGTGGGGCAACGGGCAATACGACGACGACGATCGTGTCACTCTCCCCGAACCCCGTGTTCGTAAATGGTTCCACGCTCGTCGCAGCCAGCGTGTCGGCGGGTGACTTCTCCGTGCATGGCCCGGTCACCATCCAGGCGAGCACGGGTGAGACCTGCTCGAGCGGCGGCGACTCGAACGGGTGCTACCTCACCTTCTCCACGCTGGGCCCGCGAACGGTCACGGCGACTTACGACGGCAACAACAGCCTCAATGGGAGTACGTCAGCCGGCGTCCTGGTGCGCGCCATCGACTTCAGCATCTCGGCGTCACCGACGTCGCAGAGCGTCTCAGGCCGGAAGGCGACGTACAAGGTCACCGTGACCGGACAGGGCGGATTCACCGGACCCGTGGCCATGAGCTGCGTGGGAGGTCCGCCGAACACGACGTGCGCGGCGTCGCCGGCGTCGGTTACTCTCTCTGGTCCGACGGCCGATGCCAAAGTCACGGTGACGGTGCCTGCCGGCGCCGCGCCTGGCACTTACACGATCACCTTCAGCGGAACGTTCGGAGGTGTGACGCGACTGGCTTCTGCCACGCTGATTGTGAAGTAGGACGGATTCTCGTAAGAGCGCACGGCCCGAACGGCAGGCGAATATTCGCCTGCCGTTCTGCATTTCACGTAGCGTGATCGAGCCGACGCCAGGTGGTCGGCGGTCGACTCTCTTTCAGCAGAACCCGTTGCGAGACGTTACCGGGTCACGTCCCACGAATTGGTTTCGGCGACATGAACACGGAATGCCGAGACTCGGCCGCGAGCGCCAATTGTCCTACGTCTTAGCGGAAATCGAACGCCGAGTGGCCGCCGGAGCTCCCTAGCGCGGCGGACACTCACGTGTCGGTGTCCACTCCGTAGTGTTCGTCATCCATGGATGCGAGGCGTCATAGAGGTTGAGGAACAACGCTCGGCGGGTCTCCGCACCAATGCTGGTCAGAACCATCGGCGGACCGGATGGGACAAAGCCGCCTTCCCCCGCTCGCAGGACGATTGTTTGTTCGGGCGTCCGTAAGCACTGTGCGCCTGTCAACACGTACCAAGCCTCGGGCCCCCCCGAATGCCGATGCACGCTCGTTCGCATTGCTTGATTCGGCGGGAAGGTGGCTTCCATGTATCGCGCTACGTACTCCTTTGCTCGTGGAACCGGCAACGGGCCGATCACCGCGATCCGGTCGCCAGCGGCCGGCCGCCATTGCGCGTTGGCTATTGTGAAGACCCACACTTTATCAAGTGATTCGGCCACCGTGCTCGTCGGTTCTGATTTGGCGGCGGCTTCCGCCGAAGCACGAGTCGGATACGTGTACAGATGCCAGAACAGCGGTTCATCGGGCAACTTCTCAATTGGTTGCACCGCGCTGAGATAACAGCCAACCTCGCTGGGCCGTTTAGGGGGGTCGGCGCAGCCTCCAGGGATCGCGGTTCCCGTGATCGGTTGTGCCGACAGTTGTGCTGCAAAGGCGAGTACCGCGACCGCGGCTCCGATCAGTCCATGACGAAGCGTCGGCTCAGTCTTCACGTCTTCCTCTGTTAAGGGCGGGACCAACAACTTTCGGCATCTGCCGCCGATCACACCGGAGGTGTGGTCCGGGCGCATCACTCTCATGACGACGGCGCCGTCACCGCCGCCGCTCGCACGCGTCTTCCGTCCGCTGCTATCGCGGCAACTGCAGGATAGCACCAAGACCAGCCTCGTCGAATCGATCGCCAAACTTGCGCATGAACGCTGCGAAGCCCGGCTCGCTGGTGCAGTGGCCTGGCGCGACACGCTGCAGTCTGAGCGTGTCGTGCAGGATGCCTGCGACGCGCTCGATCTCCTCGCGCGGTGTCTGCACGAGATGGAATCCGCCAATCGTCGTGTAGAGCTGCTTGTCGATTTGCGCTGCAGCCATGAGAATATTCTCGACGCCTGGGTGAGAGCAGCCGGCTACTACTGCCAAGCCTTTCAGGGTTCGAATTGCGAGCGACAACTCGTTCATCTCGCGTGTTCCCGCTTTGTCGGACCTGGTGGTCAGCACGAAGAACCCGGGAAGGATTTCCGTCGTTCTATGTGGAGGTCACGCCGCGGCCGGTACGGCAAATCGCAACAGTAGAACTCGGCGGCGAAGCGGGCTAACGAGGTCGCCAATCGGGTGGTCAGTTGCCATGAGCGAGCGCTATGTAGCCGACACTTCACACTGGAAGCCATGGCAGCGCGACTACCGCTTCGGTGTCATGCTCGTCATGCCGCCCCCGCACGTCGCCTCGTCGATTGACGCGATGAGAGAGGCGTACGACCCGAAGGCGCACGCCATCTGCTCTGCGCATATCTCGGTGTCAGACCCGCTGCGTCGGGAACTGGACGGCGAGGCGCGGGAAGAGATCAGGGGACTGTTACGCACCGTCCATCCGTTTGAAGTGCACTACGACAAGCCCGCCGCATCAACCCGGCATGCTGGTGTGGCGTATCCGGTTGCTCCCCAGGAGCGATTCGACGAGCTGAAACGCACTATCCACCAGGCGTCGGTGTTCGCGGGCGCTGTCTACAGCAGACGCCAGATTCCGGCACACATGACGATCGCCGAGTTTCTCTCGATCGACGACAGCCTGAGACTGTGCGCCCGGGTGGCTGGTACCGCGCCGGGCGGCTCTTTCTGGTGCGACCGTCTGGAGTACGTTGTTCCCGATGCGACGTTCCGCTTTCAGAGACAAGAGACATTCCTGTTGGGCACTCGCGGTTGAACAGGGGTCGCGGTCAAGGCCGCTTTGGTCGATGTCGTTGGGACATTTCTCAACCGGTGCCATTCTGACCCGCACCGGATTGTCATGAGCTTTCGCGGGCTGCAATCCCACGTCAACAGTTGCGGAAATCGTCCAGTGCGGCGAGCCATCCCGCTTCGAGAGAAACGGTTCAGGTTCATGACGCCGCATCCTAGAGTCCCTCAGCGGACTGCGATTCGTGAATGGGACAGATCGTTGAAAAACGCGCCTCGCACGAGGTTTAGCTGGTCTGGTTTGCCCGCCTCTTTTTCCCTACTATGGGGGGTGCAGGCTGGCAGGAGCCGGGGAATCGCGACCGCGAGCGTCCTTCTTCTAGCTCTGCTGTCGACGATCGAGCCGCGCGCAGCTCTCAACTTCACCGCTCATATCGCCGATGATCTGGACGAACCCTGACGAGGTGACGAGTGCGTAAGCGGACGCGCCGCGTGCGGACGTACTCATCAACGCCTGGAGCATCCTGGCGGGCGCGATGGCCGCTGTACATGGGTTTCGCCCTGATCCTGGCTGGTGCCGCGATCATCCCGCTCATGCTGCGCAGTGCGAACCTCGGATCCACCCGGCCCGCAGATCCCAACGTGCTGCTCATCACGATCGACACGCTGCGCTGGGATCGTCTGGGCTCGTACGGCGCGGCGCACAACCCGACACCGGTCCTCGACCGGCTCGCCGCGCGCGGCACCCGCTTCGAGACAGCGATCGCGCACGTGCCGTTGACGGCGCCGTCACATGCGTCGATCCTCACCGGCCTGACCCCGGTCCGTCACGGGGTCCGCGACAATGGCGCATTCGTGCTCACCGAGAAGATCACCCTGGCGAGCACGTTCCGGGCGGCCGGGTACGCCACGGCTGCGTTCGTATCGGGATTTCCGCTCGACCGCCGGTTCGGTTTTGCAGCCGGCTTTCAGACCTACGACGATCGTCTGCCGGGCAGCGACCGTCCGGGTCGCGCGGCGTACACCGAACGGCGCGCGGACGACACGACCGAGCGTGCGCTCGCGTGGCTTGCCGCCTCTGCTGGCAACCGGGCTTCGTCCTCAGCCGCCGCGCCTCCCTGGTTCCTGTGGATTCACTATTTCGATCCGCACGCCGCTTACGATCCGCCGCAGCCCTGGAAGGGAAAAATGCCGACCGCCTACGACGGCGAAGTGGCGTTCGTCGACGATCAGATCGGGCGCCTGTTCGGCAAGCTGGCTCAGATGGGTGCGGAGTCTCAGACGATCGTCGCCGTGACTGCGGATCACGGCGAAAGCCTTGGCGATCACAACGAAGAGACGCACGGTGTCTTCATCTATGACGCCACGTTGCGCGTGCCGCTCATCATGGCCGGTCCGGGCATCTCCGCAGGCAGCGTCTCCAACGTCGTCGGTCGCGGCGTCGACGTCATGCCCACGCTGGTCGACGTCGCGGGTCTCCAGGTGCCGGAACATCTCGACGGACGTTCCCTGAAACTTGCGCTCGAAGGCCGGACGATGGACGACGAGGGCACGTACATCGAATCGCTGCTGGCCGAACGCCAGTTCGGCTGGGCGCCACTGCGTGGATTCCGTGACTCGCGGTGGAAATTCATCGATGCGCCAGAGCCTGAGTTGTACGACCTGTTGCAGGATGCGGCCGAGATGAAGAACCGCGCGACCGACGCGCCGCGACGGAGCGACACGCTCGCGGGGCAGCTGGAAGAGAAGCTCAAAGCCGCTGGAACATCGGATGCGCTGTGGCGCGGCGGCATGGACGCGAAGCAGCAGAACGAAAAGTCGCCGGAACGCGTCGGAATCCCAAAACCGGGATCCAGTTGATCAATCGTCTCGAGCGAGGCATCGCGCAGGTGCGGAGGGATCCGCGTCGAGCGATCGAGGAGCTTCGAGCGGTGCTCGCCGATGATCCGGGGATAGCCGTCGCGCGAAGCCAGTTGGCGGTCGCGCTCACGGCGATCGGCGATCACACAGGTGCGATCGAGCAACTCCGGATTCTGGCCGCCGATCGCACGGCGTCGGCGGAGGATCTGTTGCTCATGAGCGAGGCGAACCGCGCGGTTGGCAACACGGCCAAAGCTGCGGAGGCGTTGCAGCAGGCCGCAGCGCTCGACCCGAAATCCCCTGAGGTGGCGCTGACCGAGGGCCGGTCGTTCATGATCGCCCGCGATCTCGACAAGGCGGCGGCCGCCTTCAACCGCGCGCTCACGCTGTCGCCCGACAACAGCGAGGCTGCCGTGGGGCTGGGTGAGATTGCGTTGGCACGCGGTGATGCGGGTGCCGCCAGCGCTGAGTTCGAACGCGTGCTGAGCCGCGATCCGGCCAACTTGGCGGCGCGTCAAGGCCTCGGTCTCGTTCGCGGGCGTCAGGGCCGCATGGAGGACGCGATCGCGCTCCTCCGGCCGGTCGCCGGGATGAAGCCCGAGAACGGCGAAGCGCTTGCGGCGCTGGGAGTGGCGCTCGCTCGCACGGGGAAACCGCGGGAAGCCATTCCCTACCTCGAACGAGCGGTTGCCGCCGGACAGCAATCAGCCGCGGTTCTGAATGGCCTCGGTTTCGCCAGGCTCGAGTCCGGCGATCGCACGGGCGCTCTCGCTGCGCTTCGCCGATCGCTGGCCATCACGCCGAACCAGCCGCAGGTCCAACAGGCTGTTCGTGAGCTGACCGATCCCGATCGGAATCCCGGCGCGGGCAGATGACCAGACGCGTCGCCGCGGGATCCTACTTGTCCGTTCCTAAATCAAGTTTCTTGGTCTCGAGGTCGCGAAGCGTGACTGTCTGCGCGTCGAGCGCGAGACGTTCGAGAACGGAAGGGTTGAACCACTCGTTCGAAGAGAGTCCGGCTGTCGTCGCGACGAGGTAATCGCCCGCAGGAAGGTTCCTGATCGTGTACGCACCGCTTGCATCCGTAAGGGCTCCAGCGACTCGTCGCGAGTGGTGAAACCAGTGATCGCGGCTCGCCGAGAACGCGACGACGAACTGTTCCGGTACCGGCGAAGCTTGTGCGCCTTTCACCACGCCGCTCAGTTCGCTCGCGCGATCGGACATTGTCACGATCACGTTCTCACGGTTGCGAAGCTCGAGCGGCGCATCGAGCAGCTCGCGCCCGTCCGACGCGACCGACGCGATCCACCAGCCGGAAATCGGCGCACGGATGCCGCGACTCGGATCGGTCAGGACGTGGACGCCCGGCAGGAACTCGGTCAGTGAGAACCGCCCGTCATCGGCGATCTGAAGAGATGGCGAGGGACTGCCCCCCCACGGGTTGAACGAGAGACTGGCCTCCCACAGGCTGAATCTCAGGGGAAGGTCCTGCGAGGTGGGCATCAATCGCGGCGGGCTTCGGCGCCCCTCGAATACGATCCGGCCGGAAATCCGCGGCGACGGCTGGGGAGTCAGCTGGACGTTTGAAATGTCCTGACCTTCGATGGTGACTTCAGTCATGGCCAGCATTTTTGATGGTGTGCCTGCCGTGGCCAGTAGCGTGTACGAACCGGGTGGGAGGCCGTCGAATTTGAACTCCCCGGTCGGACCGGCCCCCTTACCAACGCCGCGAAACACCATCGTCGAAAGTCTGTTGGCCTGGACGAGCATTACCCCGTTTGGATTCCGCCCATCGGCGTCAACTGAAATTGTGCCCGAGACTGAGGATGCGGGAACGTACTGCATGGCGAAATTGACGGCCGTTCTCTCTTCGCCCGCGGCAAGCACGATCCTCGTGGCGCCATCGATTGAGGGTACTCCGGGATACGCAATTGGTACGGACGCGACCGGTCGCAGTTGTGTCCCCATAGCCATCAGAAGACCGCGATTGGCAAATTGGCGCTCGTCGTGTGCCGAAACGTAGTACTCGCCGGCGGCGAGGCCGTATATTCGGTACTGACCTCGATCGTCGGTCACCCCCGCGGATCGTCCGGAGGGAACGAGACGTCGCTCGCCGCTTGCGGTGATGTACTGCCACATCAGCGCGTACACCGTGACCCCTGCTGCCGGTTGGCCGAACGCGTCGGCAATCGTGCCAGTTATCACAGCGCCGCGCGGTAGACGAATCGATATCTTCCTGACTTCGGCGTCGCGCAATGAAATCCGCTGGCCCTGTCCGCCCTGCCACGGCGCGCCGTAGCTCGCCGTGACATACCCATCTTTCGCGGCGCTGACGGCATAGCGGCCTGCTGGCAGCCCTTCGAACGCGAACGTGCCATCGTCATTCGTAATGACTGCGCTGCCAAGCGGATCGGCACTCCTCAGCATCACGCGCGCGCGCCGCAGGGGTCTGGGCTGCGGCTCGTCGGACGTGACGATGCCTGAAATGAAGGCGGAGCCGCTTTGACCCGCAACTTGCTGGTCGCGTGTCGGCTGCTGCAGCGCTCCGATGAGGGTTCCGCTGGCGGTGACGAGCGCCGAAACGAGCAGCAATCGAGAGTGCGTCACCGGCGTTCCTCGGTACGCAAATCCTGGGTCTTCCGATCGCCGTCGCGAATGTTGACGAGGACCGCGGTGCGCGCGAGTAGTTCGAGGACGCTAGGGTCCTGCCAGCCTTCCGCTCGATCGTCCGGGAGGGCTACGACGAAGTAGTCGCCGATCGGCAGAGCGTTGACCAGATAGCCACCGTCCTCCCGCGTCCGCACACGCCGGAAACGGTGAGGATTGAATCCAGGGAGAGACCACGACTGATTGTTCGCAGGAAAGATCAGTACGGCAGCGTTGCTGTCCGGAACGGCATACGGCGTCCGCACGATCCCCGACAGCGTCGTGATGCGGTCCGTCAACGTGATGACAACCCCAGTCAGGTCTTTACGGTCGAGCTCGATGGCGGTGTCGGCAACGTCAAGCTGATCGACCGTGCCGGACTTCAACATCCACTTGCCTCCCGCCTTGCCCGCGCGCACGAAATATCGTCCCGGCGGAAGACCGACGCTGGTGAACTGACCCTTCGCGTCTACCCGCGCAGGCGGGTCGGGCAGGATCGCGAAGGGCGCCTGATCCGCCGAGGTGATCTCGATCGCCACGTCCGTCAACTCGTTGATCGGTGCTTCAGCCATGCCGTCGAACTCGACCCGACCATGGATGTGCACGCCACGCTGCAGGACAACGGGCAATCCGAGGAGGTCCGCATCCCCGACCGTCAAGGGGATGCTGCACCACTCGGTCGGTTCGACATAGCCCGGCGTGGGAGCTCGGGACGTGTCACGGGCGCGAAGAAGATACTGGCCGGCCGGAACAGCCGGGAATGTGAATACACCGGTGCCATCCGTCGTGGCTTGCAGCACATCCTCGTCGAGGTCGAGGCCGGACTGAATGGTGTCGGCCGGTTCGAGCCGCAGCACCAAGCCGGTCCGGATGACGTGAACGCCGGTGACGATGCCCTCGACCTTCACCGTAGGCACCGGCTGAACCTGGATGTCGACCCCCTGACGGTCTTCACCTACGCTCAGCCTGACGCCTCCGGCTTGCGTCACTGATGCTCCCGACGGATGAAATGAGGTGGGATAAATGGACAGTCGCCCACCGTAGACAGGTGGTGGAATCGCCGACCCCCTGGCGATCGGGTAGAGAGTGCTCCCAAGCAGGAGCGCTGTCCCTTCGGCAGGCGTCGAGTACGTGCGTGAGTCCAGCTTTCGCACCGCTCGAACGTCCGCTGCCGGCACGATTGTGCGCCCCACTGAGGTCCCAATGACATAGTCACCGGGGTTGAGGCCGGTCAGCCGGTACATGCCCCGGTCATCGGTCCTGGCGGCCGCAACGCCGACGAGTTGTCGCCGGCCATTCCTGAACGTTGATTGCCAAGCCCGCACTCGAACATCCACGACCTGTTCGCCTGCCTCGTCCAGCACCGTGCCACTGATAGCACCAAGCCTCCACATCGTCAGGACCACACCGGCCATTCGCTGTCCGTCGGCGAGCCGGACAACCTCCGTATCGCCGTCACGTCGCGTTCGGCCGTACGCGGCCGCCGAATGGCCGGCCCTGGTGGCCTCCAGCTCGTAGCCGCCCGGCATCAGGTCGCGAAACTCGAAGCGTCCATCTGGTCCCGTGACGACGTCGGGGAGCAGCTCGCGACGCTGACCGGTCGTTGGCTCACCAGTGCGGTTTGCGCGAACGGTCGCACCGGCAATCGGTCGCGAGGTCAGCTCATCGACGACGGTTCCCGCGATCGATGCACTGCTTTGAAGTGAGGAAGTGCCGAGCGCGCCGAGGCTGGTAACGGCGCATATCGTAACGAGGGTGAGGAGCACGGCCCCCCGAGTCATTCCAATAAAATAGCGCAGTTGCCTGGCCACGGCAGAATCTGTTCATCGTCAGGAGGATGCGATGTCAAGAACAGCGTTCAAATGGGCTGCTTCATTGTTGGTTATCTCGATTGCGCAGGTGTTGACCGGCGTCGTCACGCACGTGCAGGCGCCGGCTGCGCAGGCGCAACCGGCGCAGACGACGACGTGGTACTTCTACACGGTCAAGTGGGGCTTTCAGAACGAGTTCCTCGATCTGTTCCAGAAGAACCACTACCCGGTGTTGAAGGCGCGGATGGACGCCGGGTACTACTCAGCGGTTCGCACGTATCAGCCTCGATACCATGGTGACGGCAGATCAGACTGGACCTTTGCTGTCGAGCTCGTCGTGCGTGAGGGTGCGCCGGACACGCCGAGCGAGGAAGAAGTGATCCGGAAGTTGTATCCCGATCAAGTCAAGTTCCGCAGTGAAGAGAACCGGCGGTTCGAGTTGTTAGAAGCGCACTGGGATGTCCCGCTGGTACCAATCGACTTCGCAGCTCGTAAGCGTTGACGAGATCGCAGCTGCATCGTTACAACAGATGTATGCGCTCTCGTGACGATTTGAGACAAGGTAGTTTTGAAAACGATCGCGTGGGACGAAACACCTGATTTCAGGTGTGAAATGCTGTTCGAATTCGCGCGCATTTCAACCTGTTGAACCATCAGTCCAATCCATTGAAGGTTCGCCGTCCCGCCACGTCTACCATTCGTCACTAAATCATTGAATCACTGACGTTGCATTCGTCACGTCCCTGATGTGATTGACGGCTCAGCGTGTGCATTGCACAGCGAGCTACAAGATGGCCATCACAACGGAAGTGTTGGTCGTCGATTGCACGTTTTTCACGTCGAGGAGGGAGTCAGACATGCCACGTTTGTCACGGGTAGTGCGATGCCTGGTGGCGACATTGATGGTCGCTGCCATGCTACCCACCACAAGTTCGGCGCAGATCACGCGCGGCGGCATCTCGGGCACGGTCCGCGATGCATCCGGAGGCGTGGTCCCAGGGGCCACCGTTACGGTGACCAACATGGATACCAACGCATCTCAGACCCACGTCTCCGATGCGCAGGGATTCTACCGAGCCGCTGCGCTCGAGCCGGGCCGCTACATGGTGATCACCGAGCTCACTGGTTTTAGAAGGGTCGAGCAGAAGGAGGTCATCGTTCGCTCTGCGCTCGAAACGCCGGTCGACGTTCGACTCAGTCCCGCCACTGTTGGCGAAGAAGTCACGGTCACGGCCGAGAGCCCGCTGGTCGGTCTGAACCGCACCAATCCGACAATTGCCTCGACGGTCAATACGCGTCAGGTCGTTGAACTGCCGCTCGCCGGCGGACGCAACCTGAACAATCTCATCCTGACCGTTCCTAACTCTGCGTCGACGACGGGGCAAGGCACGTTTGCGGTCAACGGCAACCGGCCGCGCAACAACAACTACATGGTCGATGGGTCGGACAACAACGATATCTCGGTCACGATTTCGACCTCGCAGATGGTGCCGGAGGCGGTGGCGGAGTTCCAGGTCCTGCAGAATCCGTACAGCGTGGAGTTTGGCCGCAACAGTGGCGGCCAGATCAACGTCATCACGAAGTCAGGCACCAACCGTTTCAGCGGCGACATCTGGGACTACTACCAGGCGAGCGGTCTGAACTCGCGCACGAACATTGAAAAGGACAACAACCTTTCGACACCCGCGCGGCTGATTCGCCATCAGCTTGGCGGCGGCATGGGCGGTCCCGTCTACAAGGACAAGGCCTTCTTCTTCGGCCTGTATCAGCGTGACACGCAGCGTCCCGCGAATCGGCCGAGTGTAACGGCAGTAACGATTCCGACTCCGACGGGCTTTGCAGCACTGCAGGGTGTGCCGCTGGGCGCCGGGCAGACCGCTGCCAGCCGTCAGGACGTTCTCGACGAGATCGGCTTCCTCCAGGACATGTATGCGCAGAACCCGACGTTCCGCAACTTGTCCTCGACGCTCGTCAACGGTGTGTCAATCGAGACCGGACAGACCAATTTCAACATCACTGATCCGAGCACGTATCACACGGGTTTGGGCCGCGTCGACGTCCGCCCGTTCCTCAACGACACGTTTACGGTCCGCTATTCACTGAATGATCGACTGGACGAGAACAACGGTTCGGACGGCTTTGGCTCGCTTTTCGCGACCAATCAGGATCTCGTGGATACGAACCTTGCAGTCAGCAATGCGCACATCTTTTCGTCGCGAATGCTGAACGAGGCGCGGTTTTCACTGGTGCGCCGCGACCTTGACTTCCCCGAGAACGATCCGTTGAGTCCGACGGCGATCATTGGGGGTGCGTTCACGATCGGCGGTCCGACGAATTTCCCACAGTCGCGCGTGTCCAACGCGTATCAGTTCTCTGACACCATGACGTGGACGCTGTCGAAGCACACGCTGAAATTCGGCGCCGACATCCGCTACAACGACGTGGACAACGTGTCGGGGTTCAACTCGAAGGGCACCTTCAACTTCGACAACCTGCAGGCATACATGAACAACGTCGCCGCTCGCGTGCAGCAGGCCTTGCAGAAGGCAGACTGGACCGCAACGCAGTGGCAGAGCTCCTTCTTCGCACAGGATGACTTCAGAGTGACGCCAGCGCTGACCTTGAACCTCGGGCTGCGCTATGAGATCTCTGACGTCCCGCTTGGCCTGTTTGGAGCCACCGATCCCGAGAGCCTTGCCGCGTTGGTGCCGGGACCGGTGAAAAAGGATACGAACAACTGGGCGCCGCGCGTCGGTTTTGCGTGGAACCCGCAGACCAACAACCGCTGGTTTGGGAACAGCGAGACGGTGATCCGCGGCGGCTACGGCATCGCCTACGACTTTCTGTTCTACAACCTGCTCGTCGTCAACGGCAGCAACTATCCGCGCATCTCCGGACTGGATGTGACGGATCAGCGGGACCTGTATCCAAACCTGCTCCAGGGGAGCGCAACTCCTGTCTTCAACCCGTTGGCGCCATACGTCAACTCGGCGGAAGACACCGAAACACCCGAGAGCCGCTTCCAGAGCCTGACTCTGCAACGTGCGATCGGCAACTACACCTTCGAGGTGGGCTATAGCGGCAGCCGCGGCTACAAGGGGATCAATCAGATCGAGCTGAACCCATCAACCCTCACGCCGGAGCAGGCTGCTGCCGTCGTGGCGGCGGGCAGCACTGCTGTGATTCCTACGGTGCAACAGCGGCGCATTTCCCCGCAGTTCGGCAGCCGCGTGCTGATCCCGGCCACCGTCGGGCCGGACGGGACGGATCTCGAGGCGCGTTCCGAGTACAACGCGATCTTCTTCTCGGGCAACAAGCGCTTCTCGGACGGGCTGCAATTCGGCGGGTCGTATACCTACAGCCGCTGGTACAGCAACAACGACGCCTCACTCGGCGAGGGTGGCACGGACGGTTCGAGCCAGCGCCCGCAGAGCATGTTCGACTACGAGTCCGAGTGGAGCCGTTCGCAGTTCGATCGGCCACACCGCTTCACGGTGAACTACATCTACGAGATTCCCGGCCCCCGCGAGGGGTGGACGGGTCGCCTCCTGGGCGGCTGGCAGATTAGCGGCGTCACGCAGGCGCAGTCCGGCAGGCCGTTTACCATCGTCACTGGTGTGGACTCGAGCGGGGACAGCAACACCGGGTCCGATCGCCCGGACATCAACACGGCTGGCAGCTTCGTGTGGGACGACGACCACAAGACCTTCACGAACACCGGCTTCTATGTCGTGCCGCTCGGCTCGAACAACCTGCCGCTGAACCAGAGTCTGGGCAACGGCAACGCCCCCCGCAACTCGGAGCGTAGCGCCGGCTTCTGGAACACCGACCTCGCGCTCTCGAAGCGTATCGACATCGTGGGATCGACGCGCCTGCTCATCCGGCTTGATGCGTTCAATGCGCTCAACCAGGATAGCTACGGCATTCCGATCAACAGCATGAGCAACGTCAACTTCGGACGCAATACCAACAACTGGGGCCGTCGCATCCTCCAGTTGAGCGGCAAGCTCTCCTTCTAGTCAGGAAAGCTCGCGCGTTTCTCGAGCCGGCGGCGGGGTCATCCCTGTCGCCGGCTTTCTTGTGTACGTTGTCTGTCGGGACTCGGGACACGGGACTCGGGACTCGGACTCGGGACTCGGACTCGGGACTCGGGGCTCGGGGCTCGGGGGCTACTAACCCGCGTGAACCGCGGGTGACGCATTTCCCGCGGTTTCATAGCCGGACGCGCGCCCGCCTCCAGTGGTCCGACCGCTCCGCGGGCATGGCCGTTGCTGATGCACTACTGTGGAGCACCGCAGTGACCCGTGAACCCTCGCCGTGAACCTTCGTCCTGAACCCCCGTGATGAACCCCCGTGATGAACCCCCGTGATGAACCCCCGTCCTGAACCTATAATCCGCCCATGACATTTGCGCGCATCGTCACCGCGGCGTCGCTTCTTCTGTGGGTTCCTGCGCTTCACGCCCAGACGGCGCCCACCGGCACCGTCGAGACCGGATCGATCAACGGTGCGCCCTTTCACATTGAGGTGCCAGTCAACTGGAACAAGGCGCTCGTGATGTACGCGCACGGCTACACGGTTGCCGGGAGCAAGCCGCCGGATCCCGACAGCCCTCGAATGAAAGCGTTCCGCGAGGTGTTCACCTCTCGTGGCTTCGCGTTCGCGCAATCTGGCTACAGCGCGCAAGGGTGGGCGGTCAAGGAAGGCGTCGAGGACACCGAGGCGCTTCGACGGCATTTCGTGTCGAAGTACGGCAAGCCATCGGAGTCGTACATGATCGGGCATTCGATGGGTGGGCACATCAGCGTGGCCACAATCGAGCGCTATCCGGAAGCCTATCAAGGGGCGATGCCGATGTGCGGTCCCCTTGGTGCGGCGCTCGACTTTCTCAACAACGGCCTCTTCGACATGGTGGTGACGTTCGAGGCGCTGTTCCCGGACACCATGCCCTCGCCGTATCAGCCCGGCACCGGCACAGCCGAAAAGGTGAAAGCCGCGCTGGCCGCCCAGCCTGACAAGGCGGCAATCTACGCACGCCGCTTCGGGCGATCGGTCGATCAGTTACCGCTCGTCCTGTCGTTCTTCCATACCATTCTTGGCGAGCTCAAACAGCGCGCCGGCGGCGAGCCTTTCGACAATCGGAATCGCATCTACAGCGGCTTCGGCGACGACGCGGCGCTGAACCGGACGGTGAAGCGGTTCACTGCTGATCGTGCCGCACGCGAGTACATTCGTCAGTACGCGTCACCCACCGGGCACATTTCCGATCCAGTGCTGACGATTCACACGACCGTCGATCCGCTGGTGCTCGGCAACGACGTGACTGCTTACGAGGTGACCACAGCGCTCGCGGGCACGTCCGATCGTTTCGTCGCCCGTTTCGTCGATGCTAACGGGCACTGCAATTTCACTTCAGCACAGGCTGGCACGGCGTTCGATGCGCTGCTCGCGTGGGCCAGGGAAGGGAAACGTCCGGCGGCTGGAGAGCAGAAGTAGTGCTTATTACCGGTGTTCCATCCAGCGCGCAATCGTGTCCATCTGCTCGAGCGTGTTACGCCAGATCCCCTCGTCGAACGGCCCGGGGAATATGACGCCCGGCCGGCTCCACGTCGCTTTCAGCCAGCCATCGGCTAGCGACAGGATTAATCCATACTTCCCTTCGAGATCGAACGTCGCGCGGCTGATGTCAGGGTTTCCATGCGTCAGCATCGCATCTTTCCAGGGCGCACCGCCCCGCGCTGACGTGGCCATTGCCAGCGCGACCTCGCCGGGAATGTTTCGTGCGGGGTGGAGGAGGGTCAGCCGCACTGCACGGCCCTTGAATTGCCCGCTGACCATCGACTGGGCGCGAGGAAAGCCCGGCGCGATCCGCATGACGCGGGGCTGGTCCACGAGCGTCGCGAATCCGCGTGCGAATGTGAGGCTTGGCGTGAGGAGCGCCCAGACCAGAACAGCAATGGTCGCGAGGATCAGAATAACGAGCATGTGCTCCGTACAACCCGCTCCGTTCAGAAGAGCTACACACGAAACGGGGCGAGTGTACACCCAGAGATCCCGAAAGAACACCGGAGTTCGTCACGAGTGGCCAGCATGCGTACTTCGTGCGCCATCTCCGACGCCAGCGTTTCGTGCATGTCCGCACCGACCCGAGATCCCAGTCGAACGACGCGATGCGGTCGGTGACGTCGAACACCCCCGCCGCCAGTCCATCTCTGATCTGCTGATAGTGCTCCAGTGCGGCCGTCGAGCCGGTCGCTACCGCGTCGGCCAATAACTCCGCGTCGCGCAACGCGTCTGTGATGCCGTGAGCGGTCAGCGGATCCTTGAAATAGCCCGCGTCGCCGACGAGCGCCCATCCCGGCCCCCAGCTCTGTCGGAAGAAGCCCGTGTGGCCGGCAAAGCCATTCAGGTTGCCGACTCTCCGCGCTCCCATGACGGTTTCAGCCAACTGCGGCGAGACCTCGTGAAGCAAGCGCAGGTGTCCTGCTGCGATGTTGCCGCGAAACGCATCGAAGAACCTGCTCGATGGGACCGCCGCAAAGATGCACGTTTCGTTCGAGCTGGTGGGAATGGCTCCGACGCTGATGCCTGGCCTGTAGTACCAGCGGTAACCCTCCAGCTGCACACCCTCCCAGTGACCGTAGACGACCGCGCTCGAGTAACGACCCGTCACGTACGCACGCGCACCGACGAGGCGGGCGACCATCGAGCGAAGTCCGTCAGCGCCAATCACGATCCCAGCAGCAATGTTGCGCGCCTCGCCTGTCTTGTCCCGGATCGCCACGCCGGCGACGCGTCCATCGCCGGAGTGCAGGAGTCGATCGACCTGGATTCCGTGCCGGACGTGAGCACCGGACGCAACCGCGAATCGACGAGCAACCGATCGAGCAGCGCGCGCCGCGGCGCGTACAGGGCATCGATTCCGTCGCGTGGCTTGATAGGAATCGTCAGCAGGTCGTCGCCGTAATAGAACGTCGTCTGCCGGATAGGCACAGCACCGGCCGCCTTGACTGAGTCCAGAACACCCCACTTGTGCAGCTGGAGCACACCGCCCCGCATCAGCGCGTGCGTGGAGAGCGTATCGGCGCCGTATTGCCCGCGATCGACAGCGAGCACGCGAAGTCCATAACGCGCCAGCAGCATCGCCGTCGCTGCACCGGCGCACCTGGCTCCCACGATCACCACGTCATAACGCGAATCAAGAGATGTCAACATCGCCCAGGTCCGTCAGGCAATTGCGGTCAGTCGGCCCTTGAGGTAGGCATCGATGTGTTCGGCAAGCCGGAACGCGTCCGCTCCGACACCATCGATGAAATTCGAGTTTCGCCTGCTGAGAAAATAGAGACCGATTGTGTAGAGGCCGGGGAAGCGCGAGATGCCGCCGTGATGGCGGATCTCTCCTCTGTTGTCGAGCACAGGCGCTTGCAGCCATGGATACGCACGACGGTACCCGGTCGCCCAGATGATCGTGCGAATGTCGGATGTCCGGACGCTGACTGGCGTAGAACCACTCATGAACTCGGGCCAGATCGGGGTGAATGGCTCCTCAGGTTCGAGGGCTCCAGCGGTGTCGCTTCGAGTCCCGAAGTCGTCGAGGCGCTTCAGCAGAGAGGCAAGCTTGATGTCGGCGGCGACCGTGGTGGACACCAGATCGTCAGCAAACCTGAGATCGTCCCGGTCAGCCGCGAGCAACCTGCCTGTCATGCGGACGCCAAGTGTTCTGAGCGACAGGAGATCCAACGTGGCGTTCCGGCCCACGAGCTGAAGGGACGGTTCGGCCCGCGAAATCTCGACGTCGTACACCTCGTCGGCGGTTTCCTCGAGGACTCCCGCGCGATCGAGCCACCACATGATGTCTCGCCCTCGATAGCGCCTGGGCACGCGTGTATGCGATCCCACCGACAACGTGACCGCCCGGCCGGACTGGTGGATCTCCTCGGCAAGTTGAATCCCTGATGCCGAGGCGCCCACGATCAACACGTCACCCTGCGGAAGCTGCGCGGAATTGCGGTACGCGCCTGGCGTCAGCTGATGGATATGGGCTGGCAGTCGTGACGCCGTCGATGGCACAAATGGCACGTCACAGTGTCCGGTGGCGATCACGATCGTTGCGGCCATCCACGTTCCTCGATCCGTGCACACGCGGAAGCCGGCCGGCACTGGCGTGACCTTGAGGACCGTTGTGAGGGTTTCGACTGGCGCGTCAAAGGATTGCGCGTACTGTCCCAGGAAGCCGACGACTTGCGTCATCGTCATGAAGCCATCGGGCTCGGGACCGTCGTAGGTGAACCAGGGGAGCCTGGTCTGCCAATTGGGCGTGAGCAATCGAAGGGAATCCCAGCGCTCGGTGCGCCAACGCTCTGCCACGCGGCCGCGCTCGAGGAGCACGTGATCGATCGCGAGGTCCGTCAGGCAGCGGCTCATGGCCAGCCCCGCCTGCCCCGCACCGACGATCAACGTCTCGACTCGCTTCATGATGTCACCTGCATTTCGCACGCGCGAAAGCCGCTGCTGCCGTCACGCCGACATCGCTCAGGGTCACAATCACGCGTCAACCGTCAGCTCGATTGCCACGCCGTTGGTCAACACGTCGAAAACCGCGGAGCGAGCGCGTGCCTGCTCGACGATTTCGCGAAGCTTTGCCGCCGGTGCATCCCCCTGGATGACGAAGCTGGCGCGAATCTTCTCGTAGCCGTTGCGGACCTCCTCGGACAGGCCGAGGATCCCCTGCAGGTTCATGTTGCCTTCGATCGTCGAGGTCACGCTGGTGAGCGTGATGCCGCGTGCCGCAGCGATGTTCCCGATCCCCGCCGTGATGCAGCTCGCCAGCGCGTGCAGCAGGAATTCCACAGGTGTCGGACCGCGGTCCGCCCCGACCAGCACTGCCGGATGATCGGCCGCATATCTGAATGTGAGCGCGTGCGTGTGCTCGCCGCCGGCGCCGCTGAACCAGTCGATCGTCGACTCGCTGTGCGTGCCCTCGACCCACCGGTTGCGGGCCCGAAAGCGGAACCTCGCCAGTTCCGGGTTCGATCTGACCGCATTGATCGTGGCAAAGAGCGTGGGCGTATCCACCCCGTTGAGCGGGCCGCGCTCACGACGTGGCTCGGTAACTGCCTGCATGGGGCCTCCTCGCGCTGCCGGATTGGCTGCGCTCTACTTTCAATAACGAAAAAGAGAGGAGAAACCCGCCAGCTCGGCGAATTCAGGGGGATGGCGGGCGGATCTCGGGGTGTTCTGGGACGAACGTGTGCCGTCGCCTCCATGTGACACAAAACGACGTGAGTCGGATTCAGCCGGCGTTCGGAAGCGTTCGCTGAGCACCGACGATCTGCATGCGCGCGGTTTCTGGCTTGGGGACGGACAGATACCTGTCGGCCGCGCGCCTGTGCTGATTGAAGATCTCGGCGGCGAGCGCTGACGGTGAGAGGACTCGAGCGGCCGCGCCAAAGCCGAGGATCCAGCCTTGCAGCGGCCAGTCGATGCAGACATCCATGCGCAGAACGACCGAGCCGTCCTCACGATCTTCGATCGTTTGAGATCGATGCCACTGCCGTTCACGAACGTACGCGGCAGCGCCAGCGTCGAATTCAACCGCCACGGCCTCCGCGGGCCCGCTGAACACGCCGAGTGAGTTCGCGAACGGCTCGGCCGGCAGCGGCCGCGGCTCGAACTGCGCATCCCCGATTGCCAGCGCTTCGATTCGCTCGAGCGCGAAGTTTCGGAGCTCGCCGTAGGCCGGCACCCAGGCGGTCAAATAGAGTCCGCCGTTTGCGCACGACAGGCGTTGCGGTTCGACGGCATACTCGCGCGTCTTCTTCGACGACCTCGACGCGTAGCGCATGGTCACGCATCGCCGGCGAAGGATGGCGTCTATCGCGCGTGCGGCGACAGCACGCGTCTTACGTTCGTCGAGCCGCTTGCGGCCGATTCTCTTGGCGTGGAGGACGCGTGGGAAGCTGTTCATCAGTTTTCGGCTGATTTCAGGTGTCGTGCGTTCCAACTTCATCAACGCCTGCTCGCCTTCGTTCTCGAACGTGGCGCCGGCGACAGTTGACAGCACCGCATGACCGAAATAGATGGCCGCCAGTTCCGGTATGCCCAGGCCGGTTTGCCCGAGTGCCCGAAAGGGTTGTGCGTTGAGCTTCCACACTGGCGTGCCGCTGGTGTCATCGTCGTAGAGTGGAAATCCGGCCCGGCAGAGCGCGTCGAGGTCGCGACGAATCGTGCGCGGATGGACGTTGCGTTCTTCAGCAAGCGTCGCGATCGCGATGCCGTTCCTGGCGGCGTCGAGCGCCCTGAGAATCTGCCACTGCCTAACGAGTTCCGCGTTGCGAGCCACGCCAAGCCTCCTTGCTTTATGGAAGGAGCGTAGCGCGTGACGCTGACAGGTCAGGTCATGCGCTTTTCCTTCGCTTTTTGACGACTCAGAAGACGGCCTACTCACGAACGGAGTTCCAAGGACCACCCCTGTCCGCCCGGCCTTCTACGCTGGCGGGATGCAGAAGCTCACTGTCACTCACTTAGTCGTTTCACTGGCCTGCTTGTTGGCGGCCGCCGCTGCCTCCGCACAGGGCGCCATCGTTACAACCGCGGCACCAATCTTTGTCTTGCCGGACTCGAACCGCGTCCCGCTGCGAACCGCCGCAGTGAACACGCGCCTGCAGGTGCTGGAGGAGAAGCCTGAGGGATGGGTCAGAGTGGAGTTCCAGGATCCGCAGTTCGGGAAGCGAATCGGCTTCATCGAGTCGCGTTACGTCAAGATCCTGCGGCCCGAACTCGAGCCATTGGACCTGTCCGTCGGACGCGAGCCAGCGCGTGTACCCGCCGTACCAGAGATCGCCCGTCCGCCGGTACGGCCTGCCGCTCAGCCCGTGAGTCCGCAACGGCCGTTCGCCCGCGGGTGGATCGACGTCAACCTGGGCTTAGCGGTCGCGGCAGAATCGCGCTACGGCACGATCTTCGAGGGGGAACTGTTCCGCGAAACCGCCACCTTCACCGCTGATTACCACGCGCCGCTCGGCGCCGAGTTCGATTTCGGCGGAGGCGTCATGTTCACGCCGGCCTTCGGGATTGGCGTCAGCTTCGCTGGTACAGCGCACCAGGACAATGCGGAGCTCGGCATCCGCATCCCGCATCCAACGTTCTTCAACGCGCATGCGACCGACACTGGACAGACTGACGACACGCTGATGCGGTCCGAGGGGAGCGCGAACATCCAGGCGATGTTCGTCAGCCACCTGTCAGATCGCACAACCGCCCGCGTGTTCGCCGGACCCTCGTACTTCAGGATTCGTCAGGACGCGGTGAGCAACATCATCTTCGACCACGATTTCTTGATTCTCTCCCCGGTCCATGCCGTAGACATCACGAGATATCAGACCGCAACCATCGAGTTCGAGGATGGGGGCGGCTGGGGATTCCACGTCGGCGGCGACGTCAATATCTTTTTCACACGCGTCGTCGGTCTTGGCTGGTTCGCCAAATACAGCCGCGGGACCGTCGAAGTGTTCGAGCCGCTGTCCGAGGTGGACGTAGAGTTCAAGGCCGGAGGATTTCAGACTGGTGGAGGGTTGCGTCTGCGGTTTTAGGTCACTTAGTTGCGGCCTGGGAAGACCTCGCACATTCCATATTAAATTGCAGTTCGGTTTCGTCTGTTACAGCGTTAATGCCAGTTGAGGTGTGGTGTCAGACAATCCGGCGTTTGTGACGAGGCAGCAGACTCGTCGGAACGTCAGATTCATTCCGAGTTCTGAATAGAAAACCGTCTTGACAGCCTCAGTACAGCACGGCGACTATTGGCGGCGAATCCCGAAAGTTCCCGGTCATTCCGCCAAGCTGTCTGGCAATTGCTTCCCGGCGGAGCTCGGCTTGTGTAATGAGCGTGTCGATCGAGCCGTGTGCACATGACCGACGATTGCCGATTGGCTAACGAATGTGAGTAACGATCGACTGACGACCGACTAACGACTGCTTGCCGACGCCGCGCCGCGCTGAGAAAGAGCGGCGCGGAGAAGGCGGGGAGACTGCCATGGATCCTGATTCTCTCGTCCGAGCCTGGTTTCATGAGGTATGGGATGAAGGCCGCGAGGAGGCCATCGATAGATTGATGGCGCACGACGCGATCGTGCATGGTCTCGGTGGAGGGTCTATCCGCGGTCCGAAAGAGTTCAAGCCGTTCTTCCACGCGATGCGCAATGCGCTTGGCGATCTGGAAGTGACGGTGGAGCGCACGATCGTCCAGGGCGACACCGTCGCCGCGCACTGCCACGTCGTGGCCCGTCACGTCGGCGAGACGCTCGGTGGTCCAGCGACTGGCAAGACCGTGGATTTCTACGGGATCACTATCGCGCGGGTCGTTGGTGGGAAGCTCGTTGAGGGATGGAACGTCTTCGACTTTCTGCGGATGTATCAGCAGATGGGGTGGGTGAAGGAGCCGGTGGCGCCGTAACGTGGCGCCCGGCTTCCACCTTCGCTAAAGCTACTGCGGACAAGTTAGCCGGACCAGCGATTCATGGTCGTCAAGCCACAGATCACCCGCAAGATGGCTCGCCGGATGAACTTCGACATCCTTTACTCGTCGCAGGTGACCTGGCACTGCTACGAGAGGGTCCTGCAGATGACCGAGGCGTTGCTCGGCCGGCTCGAGCCACTAGGTGCAAAGGATTACATCGACGTGCAGTCATTCATGTGGGTGACGCAGGATCTGCAGTAGCCCAGCTTCGACCGCGTGAACCCTTTCACACTACATCGATCTGCTGCTCCATCGAGCAACGTGGGCAACGTCCTCAGGTGTGTTTGGGATTTCTCAAGACGCTCTCCGAAGACTGGCGCGAGCAATTAGCTTCAGAGATTCGCGCTCCTCTCCGTGCCGCGAGCCAAAGGTTAGCGAAGATTTAGCGTATGACCGGCGCTGTCACGGGTCATCGATACCATCGCTCCATGAATGAGGAGGGTCGATGTCCCCAGCCGTCACCGCCCGGTTGCGTCGTTTCCCCCGCCATACGTGTTCTTCATGCCGTTCGAGGCGCGCCCGATTCCGTTATCGTGGTGCCATTCGCGCCGATCGCGATCACGATCTGTGCTTCCGATGTTTCCGGGGACTTGTCGACAAGATGCGGACGGTGCCGCAAGATCGCGGCCGATCGAAGTTTCAGAACGCCCCATATCGTTCGTTTTCAATGACGATGGCGTCGTCGTCGTCCAGAAAGTGATGAGCGTCTGAGGGAATCGGGACCCTTCTCGCGCTGGTCGTGCGATTCGCGAAATGCATCGGCCGAATGCCCGGCGCCCGACAACGATGGCTGTGCGCGAGGGTGACAACGAACGGGAGGCGACCGCGACCTCGGCGGGTGAGGGGTCAGGTCTTGAATCCGCACATTTTTCATCACCTGCCCCCATCAGTTCTCGCTTCCTGGCCCGAGCGCGGTCCGCAATTACTTCAATCGGTCCGCGTGAGGTGCCTTGCAACGATTGCGCAGCCTGAACGACTGACAGCGGAAAACCGGCCATTTTCGCGACGGATCGGATCGTGGATCGTCGTGCCGCATGGCGCGCCCGCTCAGAATTCAGGCGCCGGGGCTGACCTATCACGTCACCGCGCGCGGCAATAATCGGATGGAGATTTTCCTGGACGACGTCGACCGTCGCCGCTTTCTGAGAGTCCTCGCTCGCGTCGTGCTCCACTTCGGACTTCGCTGTCACGCCTATTGCCTCATGACCAATCATTTTCATCTCGCGGCCACGACGACCGAGGCAAATCTGTCGCGTGCGATCAAGCAACTGAATGGCGAGTACGCCCAGTGGTGGAACAGGCGTCACCGGCGTGTCGGACATGTGTTCCAGAGCCGCTTCGGTGCGCAAATCGTCCAGGACGGCCGCTACCTTCTGAACGTCTGCCGCTATATCGTGCTCAACCCGGTGCGCGCGCAGCTGGTTCCGGGGCCGGCGCATTGGCATTGGAGCAGCTATTGCGCGACTGCCGGAGTGATCAGGGCCCCGTCGTGGCTGCACTGCGAGGAGCTGCTGGACCACATAAGCAACGGCGACCGTACAAGGGCCTCCAGGCGTTACAGAAAGTTCGTCCTTCGCGTGAATGCGCGGACACTGCGTTTGAGCCGTGAAGCGGTCCTCGGGGACGAGAAGTTCGTCGCTCGGTTCCAGCCGTATCGGACGCGAGCGAGCCGTGAAGTACCGCGGCGCGCGGCACGTCGCGCGCTCAAAACGATCTTCCGCGGCGCGGTCACCCGCACCGCTCGAATCACGGGGGTCATCGCTGCGTTTCGAGAGAGGTATCCGCTTGCGGAGATCGCACGGTATCTGGACGTGCATCCGAGCACGATCAGCAAGATCGTCTCGGCGCACCGGGGTCAGGTCTTGATAAGTGCCGAGATTCAAGACCTGACCCCTCCGTGATCGACCCAGACCCGTCGTGAGGACGGTCAACAGGATGGTCTCGTCGACAGGGTGCCAGGTCGTGAATAATGTTGAGATTCAGGACCTGACCCTTCTCCCCGACATCCCTTCATTCCGGCGCCTGACCCGCGCGCTGGCGATGCTCGATGCGATCATGTCGCCCACGTGGGAGTTCCGCTACTACTCCTTCAACTCGCGGTGGTGGGAGGGCGAGATGATGGCGTCGATGCGTAACGGGTCGGGCGATCACTGGTTTGCGCTGCTGACGTCCGCGGGTGTCGCGCTCCACGGCCTCGCGCACGAGGCGTTGAACTTCCGGCCGGACTCGCCGTGGCCGGGCATCTTCGATGGGCTGCCACAGGAATTCCACGCGAGCTTCTTGGACGAGGCGGCATTCGACACAGCCAACAGCACGTTTTGTATCTGGCGTCGCGTGACGGACGATCGCTGGCATCGTGGGCCCGTGCAGCTACCGCCTGGCGATGATCCTGACGGCTCGCAGGAACTGCTGTCGATCCTCGCAGGCGGGCCCGGGCTGTATGTGCGGTTTGCCGAGGAGTATTACGAACGGGAGATCGCGATCGCCGATGTTGCCTCGATCTATCGGCACGAGCCGCTCACCACGGACCTCGTGCGACGCCTCAACCCGAAGGCAGAAATAGTTTCCCTCGCAGATGACATCGAGGAGATCGGCTATCCCGAGGCGCTCCGGTAGTCGTGATCACGTCCCCCGTGCGGCATCCCGGGACGATCCGGGACGATCAGCAGGGGTCAGGTCTTGAACGATTCAAGACCTGACCCCCTCCGCAGCTAGTGCTTCTCGAAAACGAGGTGATTCTCCAGCGCTTCACCCTTTTCGTTCGTGCCCTTCTGGTGCACGGTGAACGTCTTGCCGTCAGGCGAAATGGTGCCAGCGTAGGTCATCACGACCTTTCCGCCCTTCTTGTCCACGCGCGTGCGCTTGGAACCGTCGGCTTTCAACGACACCGTATCGGCGATCGGCGAGCCGGTCAGCGGAACATCCTGTCCATCGGTGGGGGCAGTGAACTCGGTTTTCCTCGGCTGTCCATCTGGGAGCGTCACCTCCGAGATGGCCTTCATGCCCTGCGCGGTCTGCTCGAATTTCAACACCACACTCTTCAGCGGCGGACCAGGGGAAAACTTCGATTTCTGAGCGTTCAAGTGCCACGTCCCAACGATCGGATCGGGCGGTTGGGCGCGCCCGATGTTCGCGGTGAGGCATATCGCCAACGTACCGACTGCTACAGCTATTTCACGCAACCGCATCGGAACCTCCTCAGCCTGTCAGTTGAACAGCGCGTCAATGTATCGGGCAAGGCTTAGAGGCGTCAATCACAATTCGGCCGTCGGCAGAGGGACTGGTTTTTCGACCTCCATCCAATGGTCGTGACGAGGCTCGCGTCCTGTTCGGAGCACGATCCGCAAGACAGCGCCACCGGTGCCAGGTCGTGACGAATGCCGCGATTCAAGACCTGACCCCACCCGAGCGCATGAAACCCTCAAGACAGTCTCCACGGGTGCCAGGTCGTGAAGAACGCTGGGATTCAAGACCTGACCCCCCCGCATCTGGTCTAAGATGCCGCCGACGACATCGGTGCGGAGGCTGTCGGTCTTCTGAACGGAGGGCGAGATGAAAATGCTGACTATCGTGCTGAGTCTCTGCGGCGCGCCGCTGCTCGCGCTGCAGGCCGGTTCCCAGCCCGCGCGCGGCGCGAACGACCCAGCGATCACCGCTGTGGCCGATCAATACGTCAAGGCGACTCTTGCCGGCGACGCGAAGGCCGTTGCCGCGCTCTATACCGACGACGCGGTGGAGATGCCGCCGAACGAGCCGGCGGTCAAGGGTCGCGCCGCGATCCAGCAGCTCTACGAGAAGAACTTCAAGGCGGCGAAGATCGGGTCGTTTGCTGTGACCCATATGGAGAGCCGGTCCTCCGGTGATACGGGATACGACACCGGTACATACCGGCAGACCGTCACGCCAACTGGCGGCTCGGAGATCAAGGACTCGGGCAAATATGTCGTGATCGTCAAGCGCATCGGAGGAAGCTGGAAGGTCGCGTACGCGATCTACAACAGCGATCTGCCGCCTCCGCCGCCCCCGAAGTAGCGCGTCCGCTGCTGATGCGATCGAAGTCTTTCTCACTGACGACGATGAGGAGGGGTTCCGTACCCCTTCTCGTTCTGATACTGGGCGGGGCGTGTGCGTCCGCGCCGACGCGAACGCCGGCCTCCACCCCGGCACCCTATTCGGATATCGCCGCATATCGAGCGGCGCGTGAGCGGCTCATCGCAGAAGATCGCGCGACCAGGCTGGGCGCAAATCTCTTACTCACGCCGGCAGAAGAGACGGCCAACCGCCGGCTCATGGCGCTCAAGCAGGCCGAGCTGGATCGGACTCGGGAGTACTTTCCGCCGGCGCACAGCTTCCTCGAGGAAAAGACCAAACAGATCATCGCGGAATCGCCGGTGTTCGAAGTCATGCGGCGCCTCCCCAAGGGCGGCGTGCTGCACGCCCACGGGGGCGCGCTGGGAGATTTTCGCTGGCTTGTCAGTGACGTCTCGTATCGTCCGGATTGCTACATCTATCTGGGCGACGGCCCTGCTGTGCCTCGCGGTGCTCTTCGGCTTGCGGATACTTCGCCTGGGGAAGGCTGGCGCCTCGTGAGCGAGGTACGAGCCTCCGCGGCCGACCGGAAAGCCTTCGACGAAGGGATTTACCGATCCATCACGCTGGGCGAAGAGGAAATGCAGGCGCCCGACATCTGGCGGGAGTTCACGACGGTGTTTCAGCGGGTCTCTGGGCTCACGGGGAATCCATCTGTGAGGGCCACGTACTGGCGAAACATGCTCCTGGCGCTGGTCGACGAGAATATTCAATACCTCGAGTCGCGTTCAGTCGCCATCGAGTTGTCGATTGTTCAGGACGTCAAGACCCGCGATCCGGACTTCGACGTCAAGTTCATTGCGGCCGCCGGCCGGGCAGGCACGCGCGAGCAGGTCGCGCAAGCGCTCGCGAACGCGATCGACCTGCGCGCGAAAGACCCTGGTCGGATCGTGGGCTTCGACCTCGTGCAGGAAGAGGATCGAACGAACACCAACCTGTATTACATCGAGCAGTTGCTCGCCGCGCGCCGGGAGGCTGAGCGCAGGGGCGTCGGCCTGCCGTTCTATCTGCACTCTGGCGAAACGAGCTGGGCGGAGAATGAAAACCTCTACGATGCCATTCTGCTCGGCGCAGCACGGATTGGACACGGCGTGGCGCTGATCAAGCATCCGCGGCTGATGCAGATCGTCAAGGAACGCGGCATTGGGGTGGAAGTCTGTCCAATCAGCAACCAGCTCCTCGGCTATGTCTCCGACCTGAGAAACCATCCGGCGGTCCACTACATCAACGCCGGATTGCCGGTCGTCCTCTCGACTGATGATCCCGCCATCTTCAGGCAATCGCTATCGCATGATTTCTACGCCGCATTCATGGCGTGGGGCCTCGATCTGAGGAGCTTGAAGCAGCTCGCCATGAATTCACTGATTCACTCCGCGATGAACCCCGACGAGAAGAAACGGGCGCTTGCGGCCTGGGATCGCCGGTGGGCGACGTTCATCACCTGGCTGAACCAACGGCTGGAGTCGCAGTTTCCCGACGCGCCGGAAGTCAGTGACTGATCGTGGTCTTGAGGGCGCGCTGTGCTTCCTGCGCGGCCGGCGACGTGGGTGCGGCACCCGGCATGCTCAACAGTTCCTGATATCGCTGACGCGCTGTAGCCGAGTCCCCCGAGGCCGCCGCGGCGCGTGCAAGGCCGAGCACGGAAGGCGTTCGCTTCGGCGTTCGCAACAACGACTGCTCGAATGCCTGCACCGCGTCTTTCGCGCGTCCGGCTTCGAGAAGCATCTCGCCGTACAGCTCGGAGGCTGGCTTGATCGGGTCTGGTGGGCCCGACGACGGCGACATCGACTTCTCGACATCAGCAGCCTCCTTCGCGAACTGCAGCGCCTCGTCCTTCTGTCCCTTCGCCCACCGCACGATTGCGCCGAGCTCTTTCTCCCGAATCAGGTGGGGTTTGGCAGCGTACGCAGTGGGCCCGCCGGCGATACCGGCCGTTAGACCTTTCAGCGCTTTCTCCGCGGCTTCTGCCGTTGGCACGTCACCCATCTTCGCAGCGCTCACGCCGACGATGTAAGTCCAGGTGGCAGAGCCGCTGCCGTACATGGCGGACATGCCGGGCATGTTCGCGTGCTCGCTCCCTCCGCTCCCGGCAGTCACGAGTGCCAGCTTTTCCCATTGCTCCGTATCCGAGATGAGCCGCGCGCGCATGCCCAGATAGCCGTCGCGGATGTTGGTGTTCCCCGAATTTCGATCGGCAGCCTGCTTCGCCAGGTCCACGTTTTTCTTCGCATCGTCGAGCCTGCCGAGCATCGTGTGGGCATACGCCAGCCAGGACAGCGTGTGGAAATCTTCGCGGCCTTCGGCGAGCTTCATCCGCGTGTTGAGGTCTACAGCAGCCTTGTAGGCGACCACGTTGGACGCGGCCGCCTCCTGCCACATCCCGAGTTGGATGAAGATGTGCGACGGCATATGCAGCGCGTGCGCGGCGGAAGGGGCGATCGTCGCGTAGGCCCGTGCAGCCGTCAGACCCAACGGCGCGTGATCCGGGTCGTCGAAGGAGTGGATGATGAAATGCGCGGCGCCCGGATGCTTGGGGTTCTCTTGAAACACACGCTGGGCGATCGAGGCGGCGAGCGCCTGACGCCGGAAGCCCGTGTCGCCCGGCCGCACGGTTCCGAGCAGCGACAAGGAGTAGAAGACGGCGATCTCGTGGTCGTCCGGCCACTGCGCGGCCATGCTCGCCATGGCCTCCGAGTAGGCGGTGTCACGCGCGAGCTTGTCGCCCGGCGAGAAATAGAGAATCTGCATCGCCTCGAGGAACGCTTTTTCCTTCGGAAGCTTCGCCTTTGCCACACGGCCCTCGTGCGTCGGATCGAGGCGATCGAGGATTCGCTTCGCGGCCTCCACGTCCTGCTGCGCCCAGAGGGCGTGGTTGTGGCTCATCGCCTCGCCCCAGTACGCCATCGCGAACGATGGATCCACCTTCTGCGCCTGCTGGAACGCGACAGCCGCCTCGTCGAACTGAAAGCTGTGGAGCGCCTTGACGCCCGTCAGGAATGCTTCCTGCGCTGCCGCCGCACCTGACGTGGGGAATGCAATGGTGCCGAGTTCCTGCGACACGGCCGGGAACACCGACATCAGGACGACGCTCAGGCCGGCAGCGGCTGTCGCGAGGGAACGGAAGGAAGTCATCTGGATCTCCTGTCCGTGAGTCTATCAGGCCCCGGTGCTACACTTCGCCCTCGATCGATGACTCGCGGCAATCCAGAGGTCATGACAGCTTATGAAAACTATCATCGTCACAGGGACAAGTACGGGCATTGGATTCGCCACGGCAGTCGCACTCGGGCGCGCGGGGCACGACGTGTTTGCGACGATGCGCGATCCAGCGCGGTCGCCAGAATTGCAGGCGCTCGCGAAGAAGGAGAACCTGGCGATCGCGATCGTTCCCGTCGATGTCGACAATGATGCGTCGGTGACGAATGAGATCGCGAAGATTCAGGAAATGCGCGGACGCGTCGACGTCCTCGTCAATAATGCGGGCATCGGCCAGGTCGGGTCGGTCGAGGAAATGCCGCTCGAGGAGTTCCGCCAGATCATGGAAACGAACTTCTTCGGTGCGCTGCGGTGTATCCAGGCGGTGCTCCCGGGCATGCGCGCGCGGCAAAGCGGCCGCATCATCAACGTCACGTCGGTGGCTGGCAGGCTGGCGTCAGCTGGTCAATCCGCGTATTGCGCATCGAAGTTCGCACTCGAGGCCCTCAGCGAATCGCTCGCGGCAGAAACGCGGCCTTTCAACATCCGCATCGCCATCGTCGAGCCGGGTGTGATCCAGACACCGATCTTCGGAAAAGGGGCCGACGTATCGCGCGCGATCTATCCGGGGCCTCGGCGTATGAACGCGATTTTCGATGCGGCGCTCGAACAGCCGGTGCCGGCTTCGGTGGTGGGTGAACAGATCAGGGACATCGTTGCGGACGAGAGCTGGCAGCTACGCTACCCGAGCGGTCCCGCGGCGGCGGGGATCCTCGCGTGGCGCGCGAGCATGACCGACGAAGACTTCGTGGCCATGGGTGCGCTCGGTGACGATGAATGGTGTGAGTACATGCAGAACAACCTGGGGCTCAACGTACGGCCGCACCTCATGAGCGTCAGTTGATCGCCGGGCTTTAGACCGGAAACCGCCAGGACGGGGTCAGGTCTTGAAAAATGCTGAGATTCAAGACCTGACCCCGATGGTCGCGCAGAGATGTTCTGCGACAGTGCTTGGCTGCAGGCGTGCTCGTTGTTCCGGCTGGATGGGGCGATGCGGAAGTGCTGCCGACGCCCTGGTGTTTGCGGGCGATATCGGGATGGTCGTCGGTATCGTCGGGCGCGACCTGCGCGCGTGGAGCGTGGCCGCCGTCAAGTGACCACACGGTTCATCGAGTTTGCGGCGCCGCGCGCGGCTCTGTCACACCTCGCGATGCTGCACTTCCTGGTGTTGGGACAAATCGCCGCTTGCTGATGGCAAAGGCGTTAATTGACGCGAAATGCCAGCCCGACTATAGTAACATGCCTCTCATCCATACGTCCCGACTAAAACCCCTGCCGTAGGTGTGTGAGCCGTCGTGCTGCGAACGCTCACGGCGTGTGTCCCTGCCCGCGCTCCGGACGCGGTGTGTTCCAAGAAGGTGTTTTCGATGAAATCAGGCTCCACGTGTCTCCTGATCGCCGGGCTAGCGATCGGCAGCGCAGCAGTCGTTGTGTCCGCCCAGACCCCGGCGCGCAATCCCAACGATCCGCCGCCCATGCTGCTCATCTTCCGCGAGGAAGTGAAACCGGGAAGGAATGCCGCTCACACGGCGAACGAAATCGGCTGGGCCGGCATGATGGCGAAGGCCTCATGGCCGACCGGCTGGCTGGGGGCGACGTCTGTGACCGGCCCAAACGAGGCCTGGTTCTTCACCGGGTTCGACTCGCTGGCGGCCTTCGAGAAAGATCGAACTGCGCAAGAAGCGGCTGAATCGCTGCGCGACGCCGAGAAGTTTGCCGCGCAAGAGGGCGACATGTTGACGCGGACATCGACGTTGATCGGTGCCTACCGCCCGGAATTGAGCTATCAGGCGGCAGCCAATCTGTCGAAGATGCGCTACTTCAGCGTGGACACGATTGTGGTCAGGGCCGGCCATGTCGGCGAATTCGTTGAGCGCTGGGAGGCCATCGTTGCCGCGCACACAAAGGCGAAGCTCGACGAGCACTGGGCCGTGTACCAGATCACGTCGGGAGGCCAGACGGGCACGTTCCTCTTTTTCTATGCAATGGACTCGCTCTCGACCATGGACGCCTCGGGGCCGAAGCACCGGGACGCCGCGTACCGGGAGGCAGTCGGCGAAAACGGCCGGTCGAAGAATGCGGACATGACCCAGAACGCCATCGAATCGCAACAGAGCAGGATCTTCGCGTTCAGCCCGAAGATGAGCTACCTGAGCAAAGCGTGGACCGAAGGCGACCCTGAATTCTGGTCGCCAAAGCCCGCGCCGGTACCACCCGCCCCGAAGAAAAAGTAGAGGAGTGCCAGGAGGGGGTCAGGTCTTGAAAAATGCTGCAATTCAAGACCTGACCCCGCCGGAATTCCCGCCTGACCCCCGCCGTTGACTTCCCATGCCGATGGACCTATCGTTCCGGTTCGCTATGGGGTCGCATATGCGATGGCGTGGGTGGCTGATCGTTGCCGCTGTTGCTGCAATCAGCGGCTGCGCGTCGTTGAACGGCAACACCCTCTCGAACACCCAGAAGATAAAGGCCGGGATGAGCACGGGCGAGGTGACGACCCTGCTGGGTAAACCGCCATGGTCTTCCGATCCTGCGACGGTTCAGGAGTGGCGGTATTGCTCCACCGACAGGCCATCCGACGTGATCGTGGCCGTTTTCTTTCACAATGACGTGGTCGTCGAAAAGACCTCGTATCGTGTCGATCTGTCCGAGCTTCACTTCGGCGAGACAACCGGTGGGCGCATCGGATCGTGCCTGGACACGATCAACGACGAAGGGCCCGGGTGGGCGCGAAAGATTCGCGATCTGGCCTACGGTCGCTGACCTGCCCTCGCAGACAACGGAGCAGTCATGAACGCTCAGGCGGTGCTGACGGAACTTCAACGGCTTGGCAAACCCAAGACGATCAAGATCTACGTGCGCCACGGCGTAACCGGGCCCTGCTACGGCGTGAACTACGCTGACCTCAAACCGCTGGTGAAGAAGATCGGGCGCAATCACGACGTCGCGCTCGGGCTGTGGGACTCCGGCGTCCACGACGCACGCGTGGTCGCGACGATGATTGCCGAACCAGAAAAGATGACGCGCGGCGATGTCGAGCGCTGGCTGAGCGACTGCACAAACTACGTGATCACGGAGGCAGTCGCTGGCGTCGCGTCGAAGATGCCGGACGGTCTGGAGATGGCCCGTTCGTGGATCGAGCAGGGCGGCGAGTGGACGACTAGCGCCGGCTGGAGCGTGGTCGCGTCGAACGGCGCGATGGGAACGCTGACCAGTCATGACGTGGATGGCCTGCTCGCGAAGATCCAAGAGGGCATTCACGCACAGCCGAACCGGACGCGGCACGCGATGAACAACGTGCTGATCAGCATCGGAGGTTACGAGGCCTCGCTCCGGCCACGCGTGCTGGCGGTCGCAAGGGCAATCGGCACGGTCCATGTGGACCACGGCGAGACAGGTTGCGTCACGCCGGACGCCTCGGCGTACATTGCCAAGATGGTCGCGCATCGGGCGGCGAAGGCTGATGGCAGCGCGACGAGAGCCGGTGGCAGAATCAGCGCGAAGCGCGCAGGAAAAACGGTCGCGAAATCGACGGCGGCGAGACCGAAAGCTCGAAAGGCCAAGGTCCCGAAGAAAGCGGCGAAGGCCAGCCGAAAGACCGCCCGGAAGAAAAGCGCCCGCTCACGATAGATCCATTCACGTGCCCATTCGAATCGTGCAGCTCGGGACCGACCGATTCAAGGACGAAGGGCTTCGCATCGGCACGGTGCGCCGCCCACCGAGGGGCGTCCCGAAATCCGACTACGCTCGCCTCAACTTCTACGACGTCTGGCTTCCGGATCTTGCGCCGAGCGCCGACGTCGTCGGAGACTTCCAGAAGTCGGACGGCGGCGATGCTGCGTGGCGAAAGCTGGAAAAGCGCTATCGAGCCGAGATGAAACAGCCGGAAAGAGCCAGACTGCTCGGATTGCTGGCGGCGCTGTCGCATACGTCCAACTTTTCGGTTGGCTGCTACTGCGACGACGAGCGGCGTTGCCATCGATCCATCCTGAAAGACCTCCTTCAGGGGCATGGCGCGAAGCTCGCCTGAGGCCGCACTATAATCCCCGCACGCACCGCAGAATTATCTGGCGAGCTCGCGGCAATTGCCGCCCGTCTTGCTCAACCACGTCAACATTGAGAGGGTAGAGTGCCACACCTTCGCTCGACGCTCATCGCTCTTGCACTCGCCACTACGAGCTTGTTGGCCCAGGATCCGCTGACGCGCATCGAGAAGGAAACCGCGCGGGTCACTCCGGCGATCGTTGACATCCGACATCAGATTCACCAGAACCCCGAGCTGTCGAACCGCGAGGAGAAGACAGCGGCGCTGGTTGCTGACTATCTGCGCAAGCTCGGCCTCGAGGTCCGGACCGGAGTCGCGAAACACGGCGTGATCGCGGTGTTGAAAGGCGGCCGGTCCGGCCCGGTTGTCGCGCCGGCGATGGGCTCAGAGGATTTCTCGTTCTTTTCCAACGAAGTGCCCGGATTCATGTTCCGTCTCGGGCAGGTCAAACCGGGTACGACCACCGGCGATCATCACACGCCGACCTTTCTGGCAGACGATAGTTCGGTGCCAGTGGGGATCAAGGTCATGAGCTACGCGCTGTTCGACTACTTGAGCAGGCAGAAGTAAGCAGAGCGTTTGGAGGGCGACTTCGATGTTGTCGCCAACTTGCTCGGCGCCGACGACGTGACGTCACGATCGTTCGATATACTCGATCGGTGAGTTACCTTCGAGTCCGATGATCCCGTTTTCGGTGCTCGATCTCGCGCCGATCACGCAGGGGAGCGATGCGGCGACGGCGCTCGAGCACACCCTCGATCTCGCGCGTCATGCCGAGCGGCTCGGCTATATCCGCTTCTGGCTCGCCGAACATCACAACATGCCGGGCATTGCGAGCGCCGCGACCGCCGTGGTTGATCGCGCACGTCGCCGGTGGCACGAAGACGATCCGCGTCGGCGCCGGCGGCATCATGCTTCCCAACCACGCGCCGCTCGTCGTCGCCGAACAATTCGGGACGCTCGAGTCGCTCTTCCCTGGCCGAATCGATCTGGGCCTTGGACGCGCACCCGGTACCGATCACTCCACCGCACGTGCGCTGCGCCGGACACTCGTCAGCGATCCCGACGCGTTCCCGCAGGACATCCTGGAGCTGATGTCGTACTTCGAGCCACGACCAGGGCAGACGGTACACGCCGTGCCAGGAACAGGCTTGAGGGTTCCACTCTACATCCTGGGATCGAGCCTGTTCGGTGCGCGCGTGGCAGCCGCGTTTGGCCTGCCGTTCGCCTTCGCCTCGCATTTTGCGCCGGCGATGCTGATGCCGGCACTCGACGCGTATCGAGCGACGTTCCGTGCTTCGGCACGGCTCGAGAGGCCCTACGTCATTCTGGGTGTCAACGTGGTTGCGGCGGAGACCGACGAGGAGGCGCGCCTCCTCGCGTCATCCGGCCGCGAAGCCTTTGCCAGCCTGCGGCGGGGAATGCCGACGACGCTGCCGCCGCCGAGCGAGGAGTACGCGAGGGATGTCGTGCCGTTCGGCGTCCGGCCTTTCGAAGAGATCAGCTCGGTGGCGATGGTAGGCTCGCCGTCTACCGTCCGTCAGGGTCTGCGGGACTTCATAAAGTTGACCAGCCCGGACGAGATCATGATCGTGTCGCACATCTACGATCACGCGAAGCGAGTGCGATCGTTCGAGATTGCCGCCGAGATTCGTCCGTCACTGGCGTAGGGGGCAGGGGTCAGGTCTTGAACGGTGCTGGAATTCAAGACCTGACCCCCCTCCGTGCGCCCCGTGCGTCAATGATTCCTCCCATCGTTACACGCCAAACTGCCGCAGGTGATGGTCCGTGTGCAGGTATCCCCATCGCAGCCATTCGGCCTCTGACATCCGTCCGAAGATGGGGTGCGCCGGCCAGCCGCCACGTTGCGCCGCGAAGCGCTCGACGCGTGCTTCCAGCTCGGCGAGATCGGCAAAGAACTCGATGGGCTTCGTGCCCCCGACTTCCTGATCGACTTCCTGTACGGTTTTTATGCCCGGCGGCCAGCGCAGCGGGAGATGCAGGGCGATCCACTTCACAACCGTTCGCGTGCCCACATTCGAGACGTCGCTCGTGGGCTTCTCGCCGCTCGCCATGCGGAAGGCGTCGGTGCAGTGGCAGACCATCTGGTGTGCGGACATGCGTCCCCACAGCCGCACGCTGTCGGGGCGCAGCGTTCTGAGTCTGCGGAGGAGCTCGTCCTTGTCGGGGTCCCGCGCCAGGGTGGGCATGTTCTCAACTACCAGCGCTAGAACCAGGCGTCATCTGCTCGCCGCGTTCTTCGAGCCACGAGCTACGAACCACGGACGACGAACCCCGGATTACGATTGCGCGTTACCGCCCGAGCAATCGCTCGCCACCAGCTTCGCGGAATGCGGCGAGCACGCGCTGGCGGCCGGCTTCCGCATCGGCGAGCAACGCCTCGAAGTCCGGCCGGCCTCTGAGCGCGTCGAATTGCGGGCGGCTCGACAGTGTCGGCGCGACGAAGTACCCCTTGTCGATGGCCCGGCGCAGATACGGCATGCCGCGGTCGTGCTCGCCAATGTCGCAGAGCAGCCAGCCTTCCTGAAAGATGGCCTCGGGGTCGTCCTGAATCTTGAGCGTTCTGAATATCGAGAGCCGCTCGACCATTTCTTCGGCCCGGCGATCGAGCCAGAACTCCAGGTAATCGATCCACGCCTGGAACGCGGCAATGCGTGACGGCTGGCGCATGTCGTTCAATCGCCGCCGCGCCTCGTCTCGCCGCCCCGCGAGCCCCAACCCGATCACCTTGATCCCATCGTCGGCTCCTGCAACGATGAGCGGCAATTCGATGTCCATGAGGCGGTCGATGTCTCCGCTCAACAGCAGCGTTTGCTCGAGACCCGTCGGGACGTTCGGGTCCAGGCGGCGCGACTCCGCATGCGCGGCAATGGATTGCTCGAAGAGCCCGCAATAGCGGCATGCGTGAACGAGGCCGGAGAAGAGCTCTGGATCGTTACCACGGCGGTTCGCCTGCTCGAGCAGCCGCATCAAGGCCCGGTCCGCGTGCCCCATGTCCGCCTCGAGTTGCGCGTAGAAGCGATGGGCTATCGTGAGTCGCGGGTTGAGCGCGAGCGCGCGGCGGAATGCGTCCTCGGCCTTCGTTTCGCTGTCGGCGCTCCCGTCGACGTATTTGCCAATCACGCGGTAGCACCGACCGAGCTGCGCCCACGCGGGAGCGAAGTTCGGATCGAGCATGAGGCATCGCTGGTAGACGTCGCGCGCGCGCGCAAGTCCTTCGTACGTGCGCGCCAGCTCGTTCCCCCGCAGGTAAAGCTCGTAGGCACGCGGATCGCCCGGTGCGTCCGGCGTGGGCGGCGGAGTGATCGTCGTGCCACCGAGCGGCTGCGAGAGTGCTTCGGCCACGCGGCTCGAGATGTGATCCTGCAGGCCGAAGAGATCGCCGAGCGATGATTGAACCGTGTAGGAGCTGAGCAGCGTCCCCTCTGGCGCCTCGACGAGCTGCACCGACGCACGCAACTGATCGCCCGCCCGGAGCAGCGCGCCGATCACGACCCGATCGACGTCCGCATCAGCCGCGAGCGCCTTCAAATCCGGGGCTTCCTTCGCGAAACGTGCCGCGACCGCGCTCGATCGCACGATGAGCGAGCTGATACCCGACAGCGAGGTGGAAATGGCATCAGCCAGGCTGAAGGCGAGGAAGTCCGTTTCAGGGTCCGGCCGCAGCACCCGAAACGGCAGGACGACGATGCGCGTGAGCGCGCGTGCGAGGACGGGTGCGCCGGTGGAGCTGACGCCGCGAATCGCGCGCAACTCCTCGGCCATCTCGTCGGCCGACGCCGGGCGATCTGCCGGTTTCTTGGCCAGCGCTTGCCGGATGACACGGTCGATCGCCGCCACGACGGGAGAACCTGTCAGCGCCGGCGGCTGCTCGTATCGCGTCGCGTGCACGATCTCGGCAAGCGTGCGGCCGCCGAACGCCGGGCGTCCCGCGAGCATCTCGAAGATGATCGCGCCCGCCGCGAAGAGATCGCTTCGTGGATCGATCGTCTCGCCGGACGCCTGCTCTGGCGCCATATAGCGCGGTGTGCCGAGCACGACGCCGCTTCGGGTGACATCCGATTCGCCACTGTAAGAGCCATCAATCTCGGGACGCGCGAGGCCAAAGTCCAGGAGCTTGACGCCGTGCGCGGTCAGAAACACGTTCGACGGTTTCAGGTCGCGATGGACGATGGAGCGCGAATGAAGGGCGGACAGAGCTGACAGGATTCCGAGGGTGACGGGCAGGGCGTCCGGGGCGCCCATGGGACCGCGCCGCAGACGGTCCGCGAGCACCTCGCCTTCGAGCAACTCCATCGCGATGAACAGCTCGCCGCCGTCCTCGCCAATCTCGTAGATCTGGCAGATGTTCGGGTGATTGACGCTCGCGGCGGCCCGCGCCTCGCGCCAGAACCGCTTGCGCGCGTTCTCGTCGCGGCCGAGCGACGACAGCGTCTTGAGCGCCACCGTGCGCTGGAGCCGCTCGTCGCGAGCCGCATAGACGACGCCCATGCCACCCTCGCCAAGCTTGTGCGCGAGCGCGTAGTGACCGATGCGCGCCGGCATCAGCTCCCGGGTCGCATCGTTGGGAACGCTGTCAGAGGGTCGGTCAACCACGAATCTATGATCATATCTTCCCACGGGGGTTCAGACGAGGGTTCACACGGGGGTTCACGACGCGGGTTCAGACGAAGGTTCACGACGGGGGTTCAACCGTTGGTTCAGACGAAGGTTCACACGGTCACTTGAGGATTCACGATGAGGTCGAAACCTGGTCATGAACCTCCGCTGCGGTCAGTCCTGAACCCTCGTCCCGAACCGCCGTCGTGAACCCGCGTCGTGCCGTGAACCCTCGTCTGAACCCTCGTCTGAACCCCCGTGTGAACCAACGTCTGAACCCCCGTCCGTCAGCTATAATCCTGCCCTCACAACATGCCAATCCACCCGGGCTCACGGCCATGTCCGTATGAAGTCATCCGTCTGCTCCGGTCCCATGGAACGTCACGACGATGGCGCTGAGCGTCGGTACAAAGCTGGGTCCTTATGAAGTCATCAATCTGCTCGGTGCCGGGGGCATGGGTGAAGTCTACCGGGCGCGCGACACTCGGCTCGAACGCCACGTGGCCCTCAAGCTGGTGCTCGAATCCTTCGTGGCCGATCGCGAGCGGACGCTGCGGTTCGAGCGCGAGGCGAAGACGCTCGCGTCGCTGAACCATCCCAACATCGCCACCCTGCACGGGATCGAACAGGTCGACGGCCGCCACTTCCTGGTGATGGAGCTGGTGGAGGGCGAGACGCTCGCCGCACGGATCGCCCAGTACCCGGCAGGGATCCCGATTGACGATACGCTGCAGTTCGCACGCCAGATCGCCGAGGCGCTGGAGGCCGCGCACGAGAAGGGCATCGTCCACCGCGACCTGAAGCCCGCCAACATCCATGTCACGTTGGACGGAAAGGTGAAAGTGCTCGACTTCGGCCTCGCGCGGATCGCCGAGCCCGAGGGTGCCTCGTCCATGAACGTGGCGCACTCGCCGACGATGAGCGCCCTGGCGACGCATGCAGGAGTGATTCTCGGGACCGCGTCGTACATGTCGCCGGAACAGGCACGGGGCTATGCGGCTGATCACCGCAGCGACATTTTCTCGTTCGGTGTGGTTCTCTACGAAATGCTCAGCGGCCGCCAGCCGTTCCCTGGCGAGACGATCTCCGACGTGCTCGCGTCGGTGCTCGCGCGCGATGCAGATCTGTCGGTGCTTCCGCCCGGTCTCGCGCCGCGCCTGGCGGACTTGATCAAGCGCTGTCTGGAAAAGAACCCGAAGCGGCGTTGGCAAGCCATTGGCGACATCCGTTACGAGATCGAGTCGCTACTGGCCAATCCGTCGGTTGGACCGGTCACCGCGCCGCCAGTGGCGCAGCCCTTGTGGCGCCGGGCCCTTCCGTTCGCGGCAACCGCTCTGATCGCCGCAGGTATGGCAGGAGCCACGATATGGCTTGCGCGTCCCTCGCCACAACCACGGCCGGCACCCGTGTCGCGTTTCAGCGTCCAGGTTCCTTCAGGGCAGACAATCATTCCGTTCGGGCCGGGCACCATCGCCTTGTCGCCCGACGGCCTTCAGCTTTGCTACGTCGCGAACCGCCAGATCTTCATTCGACCGATGGCGGCGCTCGAAGCCAGGCTGATCTTCGAGAACGAGCAGCGCGGCGCGGTCACGAACCTCGTCTTCTCGCCGGACGGACGGTCGATCGCGTTTTACCATGCAGGGGCGATCAAGAGGATGTCGGTGAATGGAGGGGCGCCAGTCACGGTTGGCACGTACGAGGCGACGCCGCAGGGGTTGACGTGGAGCGGGGACGCGCTCCTCTTCACCATAGGCAGCAGCATCATGCGTGTCCCAGCGGCAGGAGGGAAATCCGAGACGGTGATCGAGCTGGCAAATGGTGAATTGGCGATCCGTCCGGAGCTGCTGCCTGATGGCCAGACGATCCTGTTCACGGTGGCATCCGGGAGTGGCCCTGAAATCTGGGAGTCCGCGAAGGTGGTCGCGCAGCGGCCGGGCGAATCCACGCGCACCACGATCCTCGAGGAGGGCACCGATGGGCGCTACGTCAAGTCGGGGAAGTCGGGGAAGACGGGGGAGACGGGGGAGAGCGGGCACATCGTGTATGCGCAGCGTGGCGTGCTGTTTGCCGTGCCTTTCGATCCGGTAAGGCTCAAAGTCCGGGGTACGGCAGTAGCCGTCGTGGAGGGCGTACGGCGTGGAACTGGCTTTGTTTCGCCTGGCACGTCCCATGTGTCCGTCTCGTCGAACGGCACGCTCGCGTACCTGCCGGGGCCCGTTTCGCCGTCCGTGCTCTCGCGACTGACGCTCGCGTCGTTCGATCGGTCCGGCGGGGAACAGATCCTCAAAGTGCCCCCGGGGCCGTATAGCGAACCGCGCATGTCTCCCGACGGCCGCTATATGGCTTTCGGGAGTGACGACGGGCGCGACGTGAGTATCTGGGTCTACGACCTGAAGGTGGGCGGATCGCCGAGGCGGCTGACATTCGGCGGACGCGACCGCTACACCGTGTGGTCGGCCGACAGCCGGCGCGTGATGTTCCAGTCGGATCGCGACGGAGATCCGTCAATCTACTGGCAGCCGGCTGACGGATCGGGTGCGGCCGAACGCCTCACTATCCCGAAGAAAGGACGTGCCCATATTCCACAGTCGTGGTCACCGGATGGCCGCGTCCTGCTCTTCGATGACTCGGACGGCACCGAATTCACGCTGATGGCGCTCTCGCTTCACGACAGAAGCGCGACACCATTTGGCGGCAGATGGGGACGACCAAGGGCGGCGTATTCTCGCCCGATGGCCGATGGGTCGCGTATAGCATGCGTATCGTGGGTCGCGATGCGCTGACTACCGTATTCGTCCAGCCGTACCCGGAAACCGGCGCACTGTTCCAGGTCTCGAAGAGCACCGAGGACGGCCATCACCAGGCGTGGGCGACGGACGGGAAGGAGCTGTTTTACACACCGGGTCCAGGCGCCACGCTCATCGGCGTTCCGGTCACCACGAAGCCGGCGTTCGCCATGGCTGAACCGATGACGCTCCCGCGTCCGTTCACCAACGCCCCTCCGCAGGCGCAGCGCACCTTCGACACAATCTCGCAAGGGAAATTCCTCGCGCTGACGGGCACCGCCCGAACAGATTCTGGCGCGGGCCAAACGCAGATCCAGATCGTGCTGAATTGGTTCGAAGAGCTCGCACGGAAATAGCGTGCCCGTCATCGCGCTCCTTCTGTTCCTCGCCTTCATCGTTCTCGCGTCTATCGCATTGTTGCCGCTGACGCTCGTGCAACGCTACCGCGTCGGCACGGCGCGACGGCCGGCACGCGCGTGGCTGGTCGCGATCAACCTGGTCGGAACGGCGATTTCTGCCGCGCTCTTCGTTGCCGCATCGGCGATCACGAGCACGTGGGTTCCGAAAGCGTTTACGTACACTTTGATCGGGCTTGCAGCGGGGCTCTCGCTCGGGTTGCTCGGCCTCGCGTTGACGCGGTGGGAATCGACGCCAAGGTTCCTCTACTACACGCCGAATCGCCTGCTCGTCCTGGCGGTCACGCTGATCGTGACGGCGCGCGTGCTGTATGGATTCTGGCGTAGCTGGCACGCGTGGACGGCCGGCTTCGAGTACTCGTCCTGGGCGGTAGAGTCCGGGATCGCCGGCTCGATGGCCGCGGGCGCGGTCGTCCTCGGTTATTACCTGGCCTTCTGGATGGGGGTCCGGCGGCGCCTGAAGCGTCACCGAAAGACGCTAGGCCATCCTCAGAACTGACTCCGCCAGCTGGTCAATGTCTTCCATCGTGTTGTAGATCTGGGCCGAGATCCGCGCGTGCAGGCGGTCCCTGAACGAGTGCAGCTGCACCTCGATCCCATGCTCGAACAGCAATCGGTCGCGAACGTCCAACGACTCGTCGACGGTTCGCCCAACGCTCTCCGGAAGGACGACCGTTGCCATCGTCCCGACGAGTGATTCCGGCGTTTCGAGCTGCACGTTCCACCGTTCGGCGAGCCTGCGGGCACCCGCCCACACCAGCGCATGGTTGTATCGCTGCACGTCGGCCACACCCAACTCGCGCATCATGGCAATCGCGGCGGGCGCCGCGAGGTGCGCTGAGGGATCGCGCGTTCCAGGCAGATCGAATTCGGCCGTGAATCCCTGATCCAGCCCCCACGAGATCACTGCCGGGTGCAGATCCTGCTGACGCTCCGCCGGCGCCCAGAGGATGCCGCTGCTGCGCGGCGTCCACATCCATTTGTGCAGGTTGGCGACGTACCAGTCCACGCCGAGTGAGGGAATGTCGAAGCTGATGGCGCCGGGAGCATGTGCGCCGTCAGCCAGGACGGCCACACCTCGTGCGTGACACTGCCTGGCAATTTCAGCGACCGGCAGGATCAACGCGCTCTGAGACGTGATGTGGTCGATCACCGCGAGCCTGGTTTTGGGTCCGATCGCCGAGACGACAGCATCCACCAGCTCGGCCGACGAACGCACCGGATACGGCGTGACCGCGGTTCGCAGCACACCCCGGCGCTCGCGTGCGGCGAACGCGGCAGCCTGGGTCACGCCGCCATATCCGAGATCGGTCACCAGAATCTCTTCACCCGGTTCCAGCGGAAACGATCGCAGGACGGCGTTCGCGCCCGTCGTGGCGTTGTCGACGAACACGAGATCGTCACCGCGCGCGCCAAGGAATTCAGCGACGACGTCAGCCGCCTGACGCATGCGCGGTTTGTCCGGCCGTGGCCGGCCAACGACGATGGAGGTGAGCTCGCGCAGAAGGTAGTCGCTGGGCCGCCGCTCGATTTCGTCGTGGATCGCCTGCTGAGCTGCGAGGATGCGATTCGGCGTGACGCCGACGGTTCCGTGATTCAGATAGGTGACGCGCGGCTCCAGCGGCCACTCCGGCCGCATGGTTTTCCCGAATGTACGTTCCGCGGTCGGTTCCAGATGTTCAGACGTCTTCATAAAGGCGCTCTCAGGATCGTCGAAAGCCGGGAATGCCCTGATGGGCCGAAACTCCGCTAGGCGTGATTATCCCTCACGGCAGGAAGTGTCACCGGTCCGCGGCGGCATTGGCTCGGTCGTGCCGATTTGCTGCAGGAATCGGCCACGGTTCTCGACGAGGTCCGACAATTCCTTGAACATATCGGGGTTGACCGCTTCGGCGAGGGGCAGGATGCAGGCCCGGGTTTCTGCAAGATAGCGCCGGACGAACGCGGCGTCGATGACGAACCCGAGCGCCGTGAGGTTGCTGATGCGGTCGGCGAGCTTGAGCACCTTGGCTCGATGGCTGCCTTCCTCCATCACGCGTCGCAGATACTCGGTCTTGGGTTCCTTGACCCCGTCGACCACGCGCGGCGTGACTTCCATGACCAGCGCATACACGGCCGGTCCATCCGAATCGATTCCTGCGATCTCCGCCTCCGTCACCCCCGGCATCGTCGGCGCATCCTCGAACAGGTCGTGGATGACGGCAGCCTTCAGCAGCACCGAATCGACGATCTTGTAATCGAGGAGGATCCCCATGGTGCTGATCTGGTGACGGAACATGTTGCTGCCGCCCCGGCGCTTCACGCCGATCAGGGCCATTGCCTTCACGATGTACGGCGCCATCGTGATGCGCCCAAGTGATTGTTCGATGCTGTCCATGCGCTGCGGGATCATAGCAGGGGTTCAGACGGGGGTTCACACGGGTCACACGTAGGTTCACCACAAGGGTTCAGGACGGGGGTTCACACGGGGTTCAGGACGGGGGTTCAGACGGAGGTTCATACGCGGAGTTCACTGACGGAACGCTCTGGGCTGGAGGGTCCGATCGACCGATAACGCCAATCATGGGCGACAAGCTCCCGCTGATTCTCTCGCTGATGGCTGGCGCCTGTGGCTGGCTTGCGCTCGCGATACCCTCTGGACGGGAGGCGTGGGACACGTCGTCGTACTTCACGATGTTCGTGCCGGCGCTCGTGCTGTTTGCGGGTGCGCTTGGCTTCCTGTTCCCGCGCCGAGCGTGGCGCTGGGGGCTGGCGCTGTTCGCGGGGCAAGCGTCAGCGGCGATGGTCCTCAATCCCACCGGCGGCTTGTTGCCGCTCGGCCTCATCGTCTTCGGGTTCCTGTCTGTTCCAGCGGTCATCAGTGCCACTCTCGGCGCGTTCATCAGTCGCCGCCTCCTCCGGCGCGCGCAACTGCACGGTCTGCCCTGAGGCCAGAAGCTATCTCATAAACCTGCCGCTCGTTCCAAGGTGCGAGCGAGCCACGCGACCGGCCCGCCTTCGCGCCGGTAGGCGCTTCGGCGAGGTCTCGCCGGAGCTTTAGCGGAGGCGGAAGCGCGCCGGCGAAGCGGCGCGACTCGGGTGAGCGCGAACGCAACTGAGACATTGCGCCCGGTATACTCCGATCGTGCGCTACCTTGTTCGCGCTCGGGTCAAGCCCGGCTGTGCTACGGATCTCCTTCAGGCGATCAATGACGAGACTCTCGGCCGAGGCTCGATCGCCGGCGACGAATACCTTCGCAACATGACACGAGGCCCGTCAGATGCCGGACGGGACGGTGCGCTGGGTCGAGGTTTGTTATTGTCCGACCCCGTTGATGGAAGAACGGCCGTATTGGGAAGAGTATTTCGCGTTCGACAAGGTGCAGGACGCGCACGCCCGTGCGCAGTGCCGTCACGAGAACGGTGCCGAGCCGTGGGCATGCTCGGACTGCGATTGCACCGCGCGCCTCGATCAACGGTTGAAGGCGACGGGCACGTCATTCCTGACGTCGCTGCGGCGCTCGACAAGTTAGATGTCTCCTCGCCAGAATCTGACCCGGTGGCCGGCTGCTAGGATGCTGTGAGCAATGGATCGATCCCTCGACGCGCAGGCAGACGCGTTCGCGAGACTCCTGGCGCTGGCGCCTGGCGATCCTGATGCCGCCTTCCGCAAGGCTGTCGAGCTTTCCCAGGGTCTGTTCCCGCACCAGATTGAAGGCGTCGCATTTCTCCTCGGGCGCCGGCGCGCGATTCTCGCCGACGACATGGGCCTTGGCAAAACGCGTCAGGCAATCGTCGCACTCACTCACGTAGTCCCGGACGGTCCATATCTCGTCGTCTGTCCTGCGTCAGTGAAGCGGAACTGGGCGCGGGAAATCGATATAGCGATCCCGGAATCATCGATCCACATCATCGAACGGAACGCAGCAGCGACAGGCGATCCCGACTGGGTCATCGTCAACTACGACATCCTCGCGAAGCACATCGATGCGCTGTCGCAACGAAAGTGGTCCGGGCTGATCTTCGACGAAGCGCACTACCTCAAGAATCACAGGAGCGCGCGCAGCCGTCTCGCGCGGCAGCTTGCGGATCAGGCAAAGAAGCGAGGCGCCGCCGATCCCGCGGTGTACCTGCTGACCGGCACGCCGTTGACGAACCGGCCTCGCGACCTGTTCGTCCTGCTGCAACTCGTCGGTCACCCTCTGGGACGAAGCTTTCTGTCCTTCGCGAAGCGCTATTGCGCGGCCGAGAAAAACGACTTCGGATGGCAGACGGGCGGTGCCTCGAACATTGAGGAACTCACCGTGCAGCTCCACGGGGTCATGTTACGGCGCTCGAAAGACCACGTGCTGTCGCTCCCGCCCAAGATCAGAACCTGGCTGCCTGTCGAGGTGCCGAAGGGCACCGGCGTCGGTGACATGAAGAAGGCCGTCGCGCTTCTCGTCAGCCACGACAAGGTCGCACCGAAGTCCGACGTCAATCAGTTGCGGCTGCGTGGACGGCTGCTCCAGGCGATTACCAAAGCTCGTCAGGCAGTCGCGGCGGCGAAAGTCAGCGCGACGATCGATTTCGTGAGCGGAGCGATCGACCAGGGCGAGAAGGTCATCGTGTTCTCGTGCTACGAAGAACCGATGAACAGGCTGACGGATCACTTCAGTGGATCCGCGGTGGTCGTGACGGGGCAGACGCCGGCCGACAAGCGTCAGACGCTGGTCGATCGCTTTCAGACCGACGACAACATTCGCGTGTACCTCGCGAACATCATCGCGGGCGGCATCGGCACCAATCTGACGGCGGCGACGCAGGTCGTTTTCAACGATCTCGACTGGGTGCCTGCGAACCACTGGCAGGCCGAGGACCGCGCGTACCGGATCGGACAGACACGCACGGTCAACGTCACTTACATGGTCGCCAGCAACACCATCGACGATTTCGTGCAGGCCGTGCTCGAACGGAAGGGCGCCCTGGTCAGCGCAGTCGTCGACGGCAAGGCGCTCGTTCCGGATGACTCAGGCGACGTGCTCGACGAGCTGCAGCGCGCGTTGCGAGAGTTGTCCGCAGGGTTCGCCGATTCACCGCACGGCCTCGATGATGATGCGTTGATCGAGCGGCTGCTCGATCGGGCGCGGCTGGAGATGGAAGCGTCTCTTTCGCAGACCCAGGGCGGCCCGGCGCGAACGCCCGAGGAGACCGCCGCGCTGCGCCGCGCGCTCGAGGCGCTCGCGAAGGCCCTCACTGGTCCATCGGTCGAACGGTATCGCTTCGCGAGCGCTTCACATCCTGGTGTCGAGTATGAGATCACTGTCGACGGCGCGGACGTCATCTGCACCTGTCCGGGGTTCGAATATCGCGGTCAATGCCGGCACGCGCGCGATCTGAAGGCGTTTCTGACGGGTGCGCTGGCGGGGGACTGGCGCTTCACAAAAGTGTCTGGCGGTTCATGACGGGGGGTTCGTTCACGTCAACGCTCCCTCGGGCTCATGAAGGCACGAAGGGGTCAGACATGTGTCTGACCCCAGTCTGACTCAGCCCTTTATGCGGCGATAAGAAAGATAACCTTGCGGTCGGCCGGAGGCCTCGTTAGGCTCTGGCCAGCCGTCATGCGCCTATCGAAATTCACGCTCTCCACGCTTCTCTTCACGGCTGCCATCAGCGGGTGTGCGACGCGCGAGACGCATCGCACCAGCGACTACCCGGTTGAACCTGTTCCGCTGTCGCAGGTCGACATCGCTGACGACTTCTGGGCGCCGAAGATCGAAGTCAATCGAACCGTGTCCATTCAGCATCTGTTCCGGAAGTACGAGGAACGGGGACGGACGGATGCGCCGCGCGCGATCGAGGCCGCTGCCTACATGATCGCGAAGCGGCCGGACCCTGCGCTCGAGTCGTACGTCGACCGGCTGATCGACGATGCGGTCGCTGGTCTCGAGCGCCGGCTGGCGAAGCCCATGGTGACACCGCCGGTGTCCGGCAATTTTCTCGAGGCGGCGGTCGCGTACTTCGAGGCCACCGGAAAACGAAAGATGCTCGACGCCGCAATCAAGGCGGCGGACGCAATGGATGCCACCTTCGGCCCGGAGAAGAAAACCTACATTTCCGGTCACGAGGGGCTGAAGATCGGCCTGATCCGTCTCTACCGTCAGACCGGCGACGCGCGGTACGCACGGCTCGCGCAATTTTTCATGGACGAGCGCGGGAAGGACGACTATGCACGGACGGGCGAGTATGCGATCGATAGAACTTACGCTCAGGACCATGCACCCGTCACCGCACAGCGCGAGGCGGTTGGCCACGCGGTGCGTGCGACGTACCTCTACGTGCCGCTGGCAGACGTCGCGGCGCTGACGGCAAAGCGCGAGTACGACGAAGCGCTCGATGCAATCTGGCAGGACGCGTCGTCCCATAAAACCTACGTGACCGGTGCCATCGGCTCTATTCGTTTTCACGAGCAGTTCGGCGGCGCCTACGAACTCCCGAACCTGAGCGCGTGGAACGAGACCTGCGCCTCGTACGGCTACATCCTGTGGAATCACCGCATGTTCCTTCGCCACCGGGAGGGCCGCTATCTCGACCTGATGGAGCGTACGCTCTACAACGGTTTTCTCGCAGGCGTGTCAGTCGCCGGCGACCGTTTCTTCTATCAGAATCCGCTGACCTCGTACGGCAACTACGAACGCTTCGACTGGATCAACGTCCCGTGCTGTCCGCCGAACGTCGTTCGCCTGCTGGCATCACTGGGCAGTTACGTCTATGCCAGGGAAACCGACAATTCGGCGATCTACGTGAACCTCTTCGTTGGCAGTACGGCCACGGTTCGACTGGCTGACAATCCGGTGAAGATCCGGCAGGAAACTCGATATCCGTGGGAGGGACGGGTGAAGATTGCCGTCGACCCCGCGCAGCCCGCCACCTTCGACGTCGCGGTGCGTATTCCTGGATGGATCGACACGGAGGTCATGCCAGGTGGTTTGTATCAGTTCATGAATGCGAGCGGCAGCAAGAGTCACGTATCGATCCGCGTGAACGGCCGGGACGAGGAGTTGCAGGTCGTCAGCGGCTTCGCACGGATTCAACGGCGCTGGCAGCCAGGCGATGTCGTCGAGCTGACCCTCCCGATGCCGGTGCGCCGCGTCGTTGCCGACGAGCGCGTGAAAGACGACGAGGGCCGCGTGGCGCTGGCGCGCGGTCCAGTCGTGTACGCCGCGGAGTGGCCCGACAATGGCGGACGGGCGTTGAACGTCGTCGTTCCAGACGACGTTCCGCTGACGAGCGAGTATCGGTCAGGACTTCTGAATGGCGTTGAAGTGATCACCGGGAGTGTCCAGGCCCTGTCACCCGGAAAAGATGGGCAGCCCCAGTCCAAACCGCACCAACTCGTCGCCATTCCGTACTACGCGTGGGCCAATCGTGGCATGGGTGAAATGCAGGTCTGGCTGCCGCGGCAGGCGGAGCGAGCGAGGATGAGCCCGGTCGCGCTGCCAGCCGCTCTCGCCGGCGTCAGGTCGTCGGGCGGCATCGACAAACGTTGGACCGGCTACAACGATCAGAACGACGACATTGCAGCCGTGTACGACGGGATCGATCCGCTGAGCTCCGCCGACGAGTCACATTTGTACTTCAGGATGCGGCCGGCCTCGGGGAAGCCGGCTTGGGTTGAGTACACGTTCAGGAAGCCCACGCCGGTCTCGAGTGCCGCGGTCTACTGGGCGGACGATCGCCGGTTCTGCCGCCTTCCGACGTCGTGGCGTGTCCTATACAAGGACGGTTCCGCGTGGAAGCCTGTAGAAGCGACGTCGCCGTTCTCGGTGGAGAAGGACCGCTTCAACCGTGTTGACTTCGCTCCGGTCACGACCACGGCGGTGCGGATCGAGGTCGAACCAGCGACACGGCACTACAAATCCGGCGAGATTGGGCCTCCCGACGCAATGTTTCTGGACGCTGCCATAGCGTGGCGTGAGTTCGGCATCATCGAGTTTCGCGTCCGCTGACCAGGAGATCGCGCGCAGCTTCTTCCGTCGGGTCGTCGAGCGGGCGCAGGGGTTGATGTCGGACGAACATTTCACCGTTGACGGGGCCACCGTCCGGAAGCGCCGCATACCGCCGGGCTCGCCGCGGAACGCGACGCTGCGCGGCCACGTATTAGACCCGTGATCACTACATGAACGATCTCCGTCATGCGGCGCGCACGCTCGTTCGCGCGCGTGCCTTCACAGCCGTCTGCGTCACCTCCCTCGGCCTCGGGATGGGCGTCGTCATCCTCATCCTCCTGTTCATGCGCACGACGCTCGGCACGCCGCCGGGCGTGAAAGCGGATGGATTGGTGGAACTCGTGATCCGCCCGAGTGGCCAACTGCGAGCGCAGGCGGGCGGCGCCATCATCGACACCTGGTCCTACCCGGACTACCTCGACGTCCGCGGCACCGCCGGCCTGGTCATCACTGGTTGGAGCCGCGGCGAAGGCCTCTTTCAGCTCCCTGACCTGAGCGCCGCGGTCCCCGTGGCGACGATGTACGTGTCGAGCAACTACTTCTCGACGATCGGTATCGGTCTTCCGCTCGGCCGGGGCTTCACGCCGACGGACGACGCCTCGCGCGCGGAAGCGGAGGCGGTGATCAGCCACCGCGCCTGGCAATTGCGGTTCGGGAGCGACCCGAACATCATCGGCCGCACGATCACCGTCAATCGCACCGAGCACGTGATCGTCGGCGTGGCGCCGGAGGAGTTCCGCGGGCACGTTGGCGGACTCAACGAAGCGGCCTACCAGCTTTGGCTGCCGCTCTCGCACCACCCGCGCCTGAACGCGGCCCAGAACACGCGCTTCCAGCGCGACGCCAACTGGGTACGCATCGTCGCGCGCCGCGCGCCGGGGACTACGCTCCCGCAGGCGGATGCGGCGGTGCAGTCTGCCGTAGCCGCTCTCGCCGCACCGTACCCGGCGACGAACCACGAGAAGGCGGGCGGTGTTGAGGCATATTTCCCCGCCGGAGCCCGCTTGCGGTCGCAAGTGACCAACGCGCGCGCGATCATCTTCGGGCTCTCGATGATCGTGCTGCTGGTGGTCGGCCTGAACATCTCGGGCATGATGCTCGGCCGGAGCGCGATCCGCGAGCGCGAGTTGGCGATCCGGTCGGCGATGGGCGCCAGCCGCTGGCGCCTCATGCGGCATCACCTGACCGAGGCGCTCGTCCTGGCGCTGTTCGGCGGCGCGTTTGCCTCGGCCGTGCTCTTCTTCGGGCCGGTGGCGGTCGCATGGGCGTTCGACGCGTGGGGACCCTGGCTCGACATGTTCAGACCTGATGTGGGCGTCATCCTGCAGTGCCTCGGTCTCTGCTTCGTCACGAGCCTCGTGCTCGGACTGCTGCCGGCGATCCGCTTCAGCCGCACGTCTGTGATCGACGCGCTCAAGAACGACTCGACCGGCAGCGGCCGGCGCGTTGGATGGCTGCAGCGGCTCACCGCCGCGGCGCAGGCCGGCATTGCGGTCCCGTTTCTCGTCATCTGCGGCGTGCAGTTCGACCAGGCACGTGTGACGGCCTTGACGGACGTGGGTTTTGAACCCAAGGGTCTCTATGCCGCGCGATTGGATCTCCCGGCGATCACCAACAGTGCGGAAGAACGACGGCTGTTCCTGCGCGCGGTGCAGCAGAACCTTGCGCTGGCCCCCGGCGTCACGTCCGCCAGCGTCGGCGACGGGCTGCCGCTCGATTTCATCTACCGCAACGCCCGTGTGACGCGGGAAGGGCTGGCGGACTTCGTCACGGCTCACACGACGCGCGTCGCACCCGGCTACGTGGAGACGATCGGCACGCGGCTACTGGCCGGCCGCACGATCGGCGCGAACGATCGCGAAGGGGCGGAGCGGGTGGTCCTCCTCTCGGAGCCGCTCGCGCGAGAGCTCTTCCCGTCCGGCGACGCCATCGGGCAGCGCGTCACCTTCGGACTTGCGGGAGACGAGCCGCAGACCTACACGGTCGTCGGCATCACGGCCGACCTCGTTTCGACGCAGATGGGCAACCCGCGTCCGCAGTTGTTTCTGCCACTCGCGCAGCAGCCCGCCACGTCCGTGCTGCTGATCGCGCGCGGCGCGCCGTCGGATCCGTCTGTGCGCGGTGCGTTCGACAACGCGATCGCCGCCGGCCTTCGCCTGGTCGCCGGGGCGCGCGTTCAACAGGCCGGGCCAGCGCCGAGCGCCTTGTTTGGCGAGTTGATCACCGGCGAAGGATTGATCGAGAACAGTCGAAGGGACCTGCTGACGAGTTCCGGCGTCGGCGGCGCCGCGGCCGTGGTCGCGCTGATTCTCGCCGCGCTCGGCGTTTACGGCGTCATCGCTTTCATGGTCGCGACGCGCACGCGCGAGATCGGCGTCCGTGTCGCGCTGGGCGCTTCCCGCGGACGCGTGCTGCGCGACGTCCTGGGCGATGCCCTCGCGCTGGTGGTGCCTGGCATCGCCGTCGGTCTGCTGCTCGCTATCGCGTGGGTGCGCCTCGCGGATCCCGCGTGGTACCCGCTCGGTGGCGTGGAGCCGCTCGTCTACACCCTCGCCGCCGCTACCGCCTTCGTCGTGGCCGCGCTCGCGGGCATCCCGTCGGCCCGTCGGGCGGCCGCCGTGCAGCCGATAGTCGCCATGAGAGCGGAGTAGGCGGACAGCGTGGGCCGATTCAATGGGCCTACGCTGGGATTTCGTAGGAAGACGAGCTGCTGGCAGCCGTAAGCATCCTCAAGACGTCTCGAACCTTCATCGGGTCTGATGGTTCACCCATTGTAGAATCGGCGGTCATGCGCTGCCTCCCAGCCGTCTCGCTTTGCGCCTTGGTCCTCCTGTCGGCGTCGACAAACGCCCGACAGTCGCGCGAGTGGTGGCCGGGCGCCACGTACCTGGCATCGAGACAGGCCTCGATCTCGCTCTCGGTTACGCGACGGAGCTTCGTTTCAACCTTCAGCGTGGCGCCGTGGCCCGTGACGATGCGCTCGAGCCTAGAGGGCGAAATCGGGGTACAGTGGAAGGAATCCAAGGCAGAGAAACGATGAACTATTGCGAGCATTGTGAGGGTCAGCGGTTCGACCGCGCGAGGGTGCTGCGGGTGCTGAGACAGGTGCGGAAGGACCTTCGGAAGGGTGACCGGCGCACCGCACACGAAGCGCTCGAACTGGCCCTCCAGGCCATCAAGGCACTCGAAATTCCACATCTCGAGTGGGAAGACGAGACGGATCAGGTCGTCCACTAGCCGGGAAATCGGAAATCGGAAATCGGAAATCGGAAATCGGCAATGGTGAATCAGGAGACTGACTGGGCCCCGCGAATCACCGATTGCCGATCCCCGATTGCCGATGTCCGATCTTCGATTTCCGATGTCCGATCTCCGATTTCCGATTACGAATGTCCGACGACCGCCGCGACGTTCACGCCGATCGCTGCGAGTTGAATCGCGAGCGTCAGCAGGACGATCCACGCTGGAACAGGCGGCGTGACGAGGCCTCCGTCGAGGACCAGCGAGAAGGCAATCATGGCGGCGCCGAAAACAGCCCACCAATATCCGCGCCATCGCCTGTCCGCCGCGACCAGCGTCAGCAGCCACATCGTTCCGACAAGGCCGTAGGCATCGGGCACGAACGGGCTTCGAAGCGACGCCAGGGTCAGCAGGGCCAGCCACACCTGCGCGTGGCGCATCCGCAACCGATCGGATGGGATTCCGGTCGATCCGAGCTTCAGCAATCGCCAGCCTGCGAACGCGGCGAGGAGAAAGACGAACAGGGCATAGACGGACGACGCGCGATTGCCGGCGAGCCGGCCGGTCATGGGCACACCCAGCTGCCGAAGTTTTGTCACGAGGCCGTAGACGCTCTGATTGATCGGCGCGATCTCCGGTTGGTCGATCCAAAAGAACGCTTCTCCGGATTCGATGCGCGGTAGCTGGAAGGTGACGAAGTCCGTAAACGGCTTGCTGCCGACCAGCATCCAGGCGAGCAGGGTCAGCGCCACGCTCCAGCCAATAGTTGAGGCAACCGCCTTCCACTGTCGCGTGCCGATCAGCACGAGGCCCAGAACACCGGGGAAGATCTTGCTGGCCGCTACCAGGCCAAGTCCAAGTCCCCCCGCCACATTCCGGCCGCGTTCGAACGCCATCATCGCGAGGACAGCGAGCGGAAACGCGGTCAGCTGGAAGTTGCCTACCTGCAACGTGACTCTCGTCGTCTGCGCGAGCCAGATTGCGGGCATCAGCAGGAGCGCGACGATGGCCGCCGGCCCCGAGATCCACCGCGCCAGGAGCACGATGCCCGCGAAGAGCACGGCCGATTGAATGACGAACCACAGTTGCCGGACCGTGAAGAAGTCGAGGCCGGCGGCCAGGGCGGGATACGGGAGGACCAGGAAGGTCGGCGGGTATTGATAGATGTCGACGCTGATAGGTCCGATGTACCGCTCCTTGACCTCGCCTGGTTTTGGAATGTCCGCATAGCGCTGCACCTCGTAGATGTTCAATCCTGCAGCGGCAAAACGCGCGGCTTCCGTGTACGAGGTCAGGCAGGCGTGTTCGCGAAAGAACTTCCGGTTCGGCAGTACCGAGAGATCGGACCGCGTCGCATCGATCATGAACCGGCTGAGGCGGACGTTGTAGCAGGTCGCGACGGTGAGACCGAGAATGAAAAGGAGCGTTACAGGGGTGCCGATGGCCAGCCGAAGCCCGGCGAGTCGCGAGCGCACGGCCGGGTGCACCAACAAGCCAACGGCGACCAGCATGACCGCGACCGTCCCGGCCATCACAGGCACGCCGGCAGCCGCCAGACCGACGACCAGCGGTGGTCCAACGAGGCCAGTCGCCAGCAGTGCAGTCAGCGCCCGAAACGTTCCTCTGTCAGCCGCCACCGAACTGAGGGACATGGTTCTCGGGCGGTATTGTATACGCCCGGATCGCCGGAGTTACGCCCCAACCGCGGATGTGCGATGATGGAAGGGCCTGCCACAATCGCGGCGATACACGCGCCGCGCGGGAAGTCCTTCATGAAGCTCGGTGTTCCGACTCGTCTCATCGTCCCGGTTGCCGTCCTCACCGTCGCGCTGACGCACGCCACCTGGGCCCAGCAGACCCCGCAACAGCCGCCGATCCGTAGCGGCGCGAAGACGGTCGCGGTTTACGCGACGGTCACTGACAAGGATGGCCGCCTGGTTCCCGATCTCGAGCGCGAGGTGTTCGAGGTCCGCGACAACGGCAAGCCTCAGCCGTTGACCGTGTTCTCCAATGAGGTCCAGCCCCTCAGCATCGTGATGATGCTCGATCGCAGCGGCAGCATGATGGGCAACGCCGGACTCGTCCAACGGGCCGCGGCGGAATTCGTCAAGCGGCTGCGTCCCGAGGACAAGGCGAGAGTCGGAGCGTTCGGGGAACGCATTGAAATCGAGCCGGCGGAGTTCACCAGCGATCACCAACAGCTGCTCAGGGCGCTGCAGTCCGAAGTGCCCGTCAAGGGTCCGACACCGCTCTGGAACGCCACCAATCAGGCGCTGGAAGCGCTACGGGGACAGGACGGCCGCAAGGTCGTGCTGATCTTCAGCGACGGCGGCGATTCACCAATGAACTTCGGCAAGTCGAACAGCAGCATCATGGACATCATGCGTGGCGCGCAGCAGGACGATGTGATGGTGTATTCGATTGGGCTCTCGCAGACGGCGATCCGGCGGGGGTCGGGGAACGCTGCTGCGGGCGGTATCGGCGCGCTCACGGGCGCGATGACCGTCGTGCGGCCGGATCCCGGGCTGGCGACGATTGCCGACGAAACCGGCGGTGGCTACTTCGAGCTGACCCGCGCGGACGACCTCGGCTCGACGTTCGCGCGCGTCGCTGAAGAGCTGCGACACCAGTATGCCTTGGGCTTCGAGCCGTTACGCCTCGACGACAAGATGCACGATCTCGAAGTCAAAGTGTCCGGCAAGGGAATGAAGGTCCGGGCGCGGAAGGAATACTTCGCAAAAAAGCAGCAATCAGACTGAATCGAGTCCGGCCCAGCCGCGTGCGTAGATGCCGGGGAAAAGCGCAAGGTAGCCCGGATATCGCCTGCGCGCGGCCTTGATGATTCCCTCATCGACATCGACGGTGATCAATGCTTCCCTCGATTCGACGAGCACGTCGCCATTCGGATCCACGGCAATCGAGGGTCCGCCGATCTCGACGCCCTGTTCAGGCCCGGGCCGGTTCACCGACAGCACATACGATGTACTGGTCAGGGCATTTGCGCGAAATACGAGCTTCCACCGTTCGTAGGTGATCGCCTGCGTGGAGCGCGGATTGACGATTGCCATCGCGCCCATCGCACCCAGCAGCTGCGATCCTTGCGGCCGATTCATGTCGGAGCAAATCTGAACACCAAAGGTGAGGCCGCCGGCGCGAATCGCGCCCGGCGGATCGGCGCCCGGGTCGTAGTGGCACGGCTCGCGAAAGCCTTCCTCGTCGGGCAGGTGGACCTTCCGGTAGATGCCAGCCAGGTTCCCATCGACATCGAAGACGAGGGCAGTGTTGTGTCTCTTGCCTGACGAGGGATCCTGAACGATCGCGCCACCGACGACGGCGATCCCGACGTCGCGGGCGCACCTGCTGAGGATCTGATGGCGCGGTCCCCCCGGCGGCTCCGCATCTTCGGCCCGAGGCGTGCTCGTGGCCGGCGACCACGGGTTCAGCGGAATCTCGGGCAGCACGACGAGGCTCGAGCCGCGAGCCTTGGCATCGGCCAGGCGCTGGCGGAGACGCGCCTCGCCGTTCTGCCCGAAGAAGACGTCGCTGACGAGCGCTACTCTCATCGTCAGAATGATGTCGCGCGCTTGCTCTTCAGGTGCTGATCGAGGAACTTGAGCACGGCGCTGTAGCCTTCGATCTGGTTCTTTTTCTTCGTGAAGCCGTGACCCTCATCCGCGAAGACGACGTACTCGACCGGGACGCCGTTCTTCTTCACCGCGGCGACAATGTCGTCGGATTCCGGCTTGATGACGCGCGGATCGTTGGCGCCCTGTAACACGAGCAGGGGTTTCCGGATCTTGTCCGCGTGGAACACAGGCGACACGTCTCGCAGCATCTGCGCGTCGGTTTTCAAATCGCCGATCTCAGCGTAGAGTGCTTTCCGCTGCGCTTCCCACCAGGCCGGGATGCTCTCCAGCGTCCGCACCCAGTTCGACACGCCGAACAAATCGACGCCTACGTCGAACACATCAGGCTGAAACGCGAGCGCGGCGAGAACCATGTATCCGCCGTAGCTGCCACCGATGATCCCGATGCGGTTGCTGTCGACGTACGGCAGGCTCGCCAGGTACTTCTTGGCGTCGACGCAATCCCAGAGCGGCTCGCGTCCATGTTTTCGATCGTCAGCGGAGAAGAACGTCTTGCCGTACCCGGAGCTGCCACGATTGTTGATCCCGAGCACGACGTAGCCGTTGTTCACCAGGTACTGGATGACCGAGCTGTAGGCCGACGTGGTCTGACCGCCGGGTCCGCCATGCACCCAGACGAGCGCCGGCGCCTTGTTCGTGCTGGTGGCCTGGTGCGGCTTGTACAGAATGTTCGGGATCGCCATGCCGTCGCGCGCCTTGAACCGCACGACCTCCGAGTTGACCAGATCGGCGGCATCGATTTCCGTGTTGAGCGACGACGTGAGCCTCTTTGCTTCACCACCGCCAATCTGCAACACGTAGAGGTCGTTCGGCGAGCGATCGCCGTTCAGATACAGCGCGATTTTCGATTCGCTGCGCGCGAACACGATGCCACTCACACCGCCATTGGGGATAGAGGGCAGCGGCACGGGTTTGCCGGTCGCGTGTTCAACCACCTTGATAGCGGTGCGGCCATCTTCATTGATCGCGGTGACTCTATAGCGGCCCTTTTCCGAGAAGCCGGCCGACACGATGTCCCACTTGGCCTGTTCGACGTCTTCGTGCTTTCCATCCGCAAGCGAGTAGCGCCTGAGCGCGGTGAACTCACCGCGGTCGTTGGCGAGGTAGTACAGATACTTCGATGCCGGATCGAAGGCCGCGGGCGTGAACTGCGCATTGCCCGTGTGCGGCGACAGATGACGCGCCTCTTTCTTCTGCACGTCCCAGAGATAGAGGTCGGTATCCGCCGTCGTATTCAACTTCACGAGCGACACCCACTTGCCGTCGTCGGAGATCCCGGCCAGGGAAGTAGCCGCCGGGGTTGGTGAAGAACATCGCGCGTTCGTAGGTCTTCGCGTCGTAGCGGTAGAGATCGAAGAACTTCGGATCGCGCTCGTTGGAGGAAACGTAGAAGGCGGTGCCGTCCGGCGTCCATCCAGCAAATGCCGCCTTGAGCTTCTCGCCCGGTGTCAGATCCCGCTCTTGTCCATCAGGCGTGCGAACGTAGAGATGATTGAGCTCGTTGCCACCCTGATCGCGGGTCAGCAGAATCCGCTCGTCCTTTGGAAAGTACCCGACGGCGTAGGTCGAGTCGGTCGTCGAGCTGGTGATCTGCTTCCACTCGCCGCCGGTGACGGCCACCGAGTAGACGTTCCAGATGCCGGTCTTGTTCGACGAGAAGAGAATGCGGCTCTCATCGGGCGAGAACGATGCGCCGGTGATCGAGACCGTATCGAGAAATTGCTCGATCGTGTACTGCTTCGACGGCCTGGCCTGACTCCCGGGGGATGACGGTTTGGGCGGCTGGGCCGGAAGAGATGCCACCATCACAGAGAGAATCGCCAGCACGACGGACGTCCGGATCAGCAGCACTCTTCATAAGCTTCATCTCCGCATTGCCCAGGTTGCGAGAGCACGCGTACCTCCGCCGAGTCTACCACTGGCTCGGCTGCCGGCGGACTGGTCGAGTTTTGAAGTGTGGTAGGGGACGACCGTCGGTCATCCCCGGGGATGCTTGATGAACGTGCCGTTGCGGAATTCCTCAATCGCCCGGCGCAGCTCCGCTTCGGTGTTCATCACAATCGGTCCGTACCAGGCAACCGGTTCCTCGAGCGGTTTTCCAGAGACGAGCAGAAAACGAATGCCGTGCTCGCCCGCCTGGACGGTCACTTCGTCGCCGCGATCGAAGAGAATCAGCGACCGATCGCCGGCATCGTAGTAGACGGCGTTGTCGAGGTCACCGGTGTCATCAGTCTTGACGGGCATCGGGCCCGACGCGTCACGGAACGACCCGGATCCGGCAAATACGTACGCAAATGCGTGCCGTGTGACTTCCACCGGCAGGGTCTTCCGCTGATTCGGTGGCACCGATATGTCGAGATATTGCGGATCGGCGGCGATTCCGTCGACCGGCCCGCGCTTGCCCCAGAACTCTCCACACACGACGCGAACGTGCGTCCCGTCGTCATCGACGATCGACGGGATGTCGCGCGCCGATACGTCCTGGTAGCGCGGTGACGTCATCTTGAGCGCCGACGGGAGGTTCGCCCAGAGCTGAAATCCGTGCATGCGGCCCTTCGGATCGCCCTGCGGCATCTCCTGGTGAATGATGCCGCTGCCGGCTGTCATCCACTGAATGTCGCCCGCACCAAGCGTTCCGCGATTGCCGAGGCTGTCGCCGTGTTCGACCGTGCCCGCCAACACGTAGGTGATGGTCTCGATGCCGCGATGCGGATGCCACGGAAAGCCTTTCAGATAGTCGGCGGGCCGATCGTTGCGGAAGTCGTCGAAGAGGAGAAACGGATCGAATTCCGACGTGTTGCCGAATCCAAAGCCACGATGAAGTTTGACGCCGGCCCCCTCGACTGTGGGTGACGCCTGAATGATCTGCTTGATGGCGCGAATGGACATGAGGTTATGACGCCGGAAGGGTAGTGCAGGTGCCCAAAAAAGTGAGGTCAACAGAAAGGGCCCACAGGGTGCGGCCACGCGTGTGTTGGGACCGCGTGCCGGACTTCACCGGAACTGCGCGGCGCGTGAGTGGCCATACCCCGTGGGCCCACATTCCAGCCCGGTGGAAGCTCCACGGTGCCTCCTTTCACGAGGCGGTTGAAAAGAATATGAACCCGAATGTCGTCCACGTCAAGGTCGACATTGAATTCTTTTCCGCCCGATCCGATATACGATTGCGCGCGAGCGGAACAACCGATGCTTCAACCACGAGCCTCTGCCGTGATCCTGGCGGCGATCGTTGTGAGCGCGTGCAACCGCACGGCGAAGGAGGCGCCACCGCTCGATGCTGATGCGGCCAATGCTGCAGTCGTTGCGTGGCGTGAAAAACACGAGACGGATTACCGCCGCGACTTTGTGAGCATTGCAGGTCTTCACATCTTGAAGCCCGGAACCAACACCGCCGGCAGCGACAAGACGAACGACATCGTTCTTTCCGCGACGCCGCCGTCGCTCGGCAAATTCGTCCTGGAAGGGCAGAACGTCCGGTTCGAGCCTGCGACGGGTGTCAAGGTCCTGCTCAAGAACCAGCCCGTTACGGCACCGATTGACTTGAAGGCCGACGTCACTCACGACTCCGACGAACTGGTGATCGGCGACGTCCGGCTGGCCGCCCACGTCAGCGGTGACAATCGCTCGATCCGTGTCCGCGATCCAAACGGACCGCTCGCGAAGGGTTTCCTCGGCTTCACCTGGTTCCCGGTTGACGCGCAGTATCGCGTCGTCGGTCGTCTGATCCGGGATGCGGAGCCGCGAAAGCTGAAGGTGTTGAACACCTACAACGATGTCGATGAATACAGCACTGAAGGGGTGGTCGAGTTCAATCTTCTCGGGCAGACACTGCGGCTGCGCCCGTTCACGACGAGGCCGAAGCGTTTCTACATCGTATTCCGCGACGCGTCGAGCGGTCAGGAGACCTATGCGACAGCACGCCTTCTGTATTCGGACTTGCGCGACGATGGAACGACCGTGCTGGATTTCAACGCGGCGTACAGATCCGCCCTGCGCGTTCAATCAGTTCACGACCTGCCCGATTCCTCTCAAGGAGAATCGTCTGCCCGTGAAGATTCTGGCGGGCGAGCGTGCCTACGGGGCGAAGACGCAGACCGGCGGGTCCTGACGGCCTTCAGAAACCTGCCTGCTCCTTGGCGTATCTGGCGATCTGTTCATGCGTCGCAAACCAGACGCCCGGCTTCGACTTCATGTACGTGACGAGCGTGTCGAGCATCGACATGCGGGCGCGATGACCGATGTAGTGCGGATGCATCGTCAGGATGAACATGGTGCGCTCGGCGTACGCGACATCGAACTCGGCTTTCCAGATCGCGAGCACCTCGTCAGGATTGAGCGTCGGCCGAAGCGTTGAGTTGCGATCCATGCCCCAGTACGGATAGTCGTCCAGAATCCACTCCACCGGCAGCTCGACGAGCCCCGTCGGTTTGCCGTCGGCCAGCACCTCGTAAGGACGATCGTCGGCCATCAGGCTGCTGTCGTAGATCAGGCCGAGCTCGCGCGTGAGCTTCAGCGTGTGCGGACTGTAGTCCCATGACGGCGTGCGAATACCGACAGGACGTTTTCCCGTGATGCGGGTGAGCGTGTCGCTCGCGCGCTTCATCAGCTCGCGTTCGGTAGCTTCATCGAGTTGCGAATTGCGCTCGTGAATCCAGCCATGGAGGCCAACTTCGTGACGGCCGCTCTTGACGATCGCCTTCATGCCGTCCGGGTAGAGCAGCGCGCTCACGGCAGGCACGAAGAACGAGGCGGGAATCTGATGCCGATCCAGCAGGTCGAGGACACGCGGGAGTCCGGCACGCGCACCGTATTCGCCCTGCGAGAGGAGCCCCGGCGAATCGCGTCCGTCGCGCAGGCTGCCCGTTTCGTTGTCGAAGTCGAACGACAGCCCCACGGCGACACGCGCTCCGCCCGGCCATGACTTCGGCGTCAGGTCGCGGCCCGCGCGGGCGCGTCCGACGATCGTTCGGATCGCCTCCTCGGTCAGCGTCCAGGGTGGCGGGGTGGGCTGCTGCTGCGCTTGGATGGTCGTCACCAGCAGGGCGGCCGTGGCGTACGCAAGGAAGGTCGTTCGTCGCATCGTGCTCTCCACGTATTCAAAGCATGTAGTGTCCGCCTTCAGGCGGACCACCGTGAGGTCCGGCTGAAGCCGGACGCCACATCAGCGGGCAATGACGATCAGCGAGTCGCTCACTTTACGTGGGCCGGCCGTGTCGGACGGGTGATTCACGATCGCGCCTTTCACCACCATCGTCGTCGATCCGCCGCCATCGAGATTCAGCACATCTGTCAGCTTCAGGCGCGCGGCGAGGCGCTGCAGCTCGACGAACGTCATGCCCAGGCTGATCTGAGGGTTTCTGCCGTCCACGGTCACCAGCCATATGTCGCCGTCGCGGTCGACGCCGACCATCGTGCGGGGATGGCGGTCCGTCGCAAAGCCGCCGCGAAGGTCCTCGACGGCCCAATCGGTAATGTACTGTCCGTTTCTCGCGAGCAGGCCGGCGCCGCCAATCACGTGATCGGCTGCGGCCCAGCGCGCCGGCGGCGTTCCGTGGCGCGTCACGAACCGGCGTTCGAGCTTTGCCGGGTCACCCACCTTCACCGCCTCCAGTTCCGCCGGAGGGTCGAGGCCGCCGTACGACAGCACGAATCCCTCAGTCGGGATTGGCGCGCTTCCCAGGTCGTCGCGCCGCTCGCGAACGGTCAACGGCGAGCCACCCACGACCCACTCGATGCCGCGAGCTGCGGTATCGGTGTGCGCGTAGTACTTCGGTGTAAAGAGCATCAGCCGGCCGCGTTGGCGAGTCGTATCGATGCCGGCGATCTCGACGCTCGGCGCGTCGTCATCATTCCCGAAGCGGACGCGCGCTTCTGCCGTGACCACGTCGAACAGAAGCCTGGTCACCTGATCTTCGATCGTGACCGCAATCGCGCCGCGGGGACGCGCCGTATCGCTGACAAGCTCGCCATCCACCTGCAGGAGGCCGTTGGGATCCCCGTTGGGCAGGAAGAAGCCGGCGTTGATCGCCGCAATCGCCTTGTGGCGTTGGAAGGTGTCCAGCACGGTCTCGGTGCCGACGACGTAGTCGTCGGACAACGCGCTCTTCAGCGTGACGCGTCGAGGATCGAGGCGAAGGATTTGAACTGCGACCGGCCCCGCCGGGTCGATCAGAGAGGGATCCGAGAGCCGGTATAGCCTGATGCCGGGCGCCACGATCTCCGGCTTGGGAAGATCGCCGGCGCCACGGCAGGCGACGAGCGTAACGGCAAGGAGCGCGGAGAACGAGAAAAGGCGTCGCCTCCGAGCCGCGGGTGCTGAGGAGATGAAGCGCGTCCCTGTCACCGGGGCAGAATGACGAGGAACTCCAGCGGATCGCTGCCCGCATTGCCGAGCGTGTGCAGCGAATTCGCTGGCACGATGTCAACTTCGCCCCGCCGAACCTGGTACGCGCCCCAGCCGCCGAATACCGGCCACGTATAACCGCCTTGCAGGTACACGACGAGCATGTCATCCGAGTGGAAGTGCGGTGGATCGACGAACGTCGTCGGAGCATACCGGTGCTTGGTCACGAGGACGCGAGCGTTGTCGATGAGCGTCTTGACTTCGGCACGATACGACGTGTGCAAGGCTTCCGGCGGCGTTCCGCCTGATGCCGCCGCCGACGCGGCCTTCAGATCGACCGCGAGCGCCTCGAGCTTGCGCGCTCCGCGATTCTGCAGGTCGGGCGAGCCAGCCGGCTGCCAGACAGCATCAGCATCGGGCATATTGCCGTCCTGGTTCGCGGTCAGATAAATCAGAACACGATCGACGCCTCCTTCAGCGCGTGCGCTGGCGCCCGGATCGACGGCGATCCGCCGCAGGCGTAACCGATTGTTCTCCCAGTCGCTCAGTCGCAGGGTGGTGCTCGAGACTTGTCCGTATTGCGCTGACGCAGGTTGGAGAAGAACACTCGCGCCGATCACGGCGAGCGTTGGCAGAAGGAGAAAGCGAAATCGCGATCCCATGGATAACCTCCGGGGGAGTCAGACGAAGGTTCACGGCGAAGATGGACGACGCGGTCGATGCGTGCGCCTAGTCGGATGATACACCGCGGATGCCGCGTGAAAACTGCGCCGTTGACGCCCGTCGATGATGAGCAGACTGAATAACAATTCTGAAATCTGGCGCATGCCGAGCGAGCGCCCGCCCGACCGCTAGAAGCCGCCCCCGCCGCCGCCGCCAAATCCACCGCCGCTCGAGCCGCCGCTGAAGCCCGATCCGCCGCTGCTCCGCGGCGCCGAAGCCATCACCGACGCGGCCTGCGTGGACATGACGCCGAGGTTGTTGGCAAACGTGCTCGGCCTGAACATGTGCACCCCGCCCGGTCCTGTGTACCACGAGGGCGGTTCCTTGTAGATTCCCTCGAACGCCTTCGCCCAGTTGTCCTCGACGCCCAGCGCCATGGCGAATGGGAGGAACTTCTCGAACATTTCCGGGGTCTTCACCATCCGGTCGAGGCGTTCGCCTTCGACGCGCGACAGGAACTCGCGGAAACCGAGAACCTTTTCGAGCTGGCGTGTGCCCTGGACCGTGCGCGACGGCATGAACCAGCCGAACAGCACCACGACCAGCCCTGACAGGATGCCCGCGATGATGCCGGCTCCGGGTTGCATCCCGAGCCAGGCCATCAACGAGGCACTCCCGAATCCGACGAGGAAGCCGAAGATGACGCCGCCAATCACGTACATCGAGCGGACTCGATCGGGCCGGCCAGTGTAGAAGCCATCCGAGACCAGGATGCCGTAGAGCCCGTTCCGGAGACCTGGGAGATGCTTGTAGAACTTGTTCTTGAGATCCGAGAGCGTCACCGACGAACTTCCGTCGAACAGCGCGTCGAGCAGCTCACGCTCGTGGGGCTTGAGGCTCGTCCACTCGTTGCGCGTCTTCTTCAGCGTGAAACTGTAATCCTTGCTGGAAAACAGGCCGAAGAGATGTTCATCCTTCGTTTCGGTGATGTGCAGGTAGCCGCGGACAGCGAGGTCCACGATGGTCGACGTGATGTCCCGCATGTCCGGCTTGCCGTCGATCAACGTGCCGAGTTCCGCCGGCGTCATGCTCGCTGGCGGCTCGTACTGGGTAGTGATCGGCGACAGTTCGGGATCGCGCCCGCGTCGCCGCCACAGTCGAAACATGCCAAGAAAGACCAGCGGAGGAATCGCGAGCGGCATGTTGCTGTAGACGGCGTCGGCCGTCCGCTCGATTGACGTGGGCCGGTGCACGACGCCCGGATTCCAGCCGACGACGACCGTCAGCCCCTCGCGCATGCCCAATCCTCGAGTCGTCTTGACGTTGACGCGGTTGTCTTCGATCGTCACGTCGCTCTGTTCGGTCGATCCATATGCGCCGCGGAAAGCAGTCGCGCGCACGCCGGAAACGCCGGCCGGCAGCGTTACCTGCGCCGAGGCCGATTCGATCGGGACTTCCCACTCGTCGCCGGTGACGTTCCAGTAGAGCTCGTCGTGCTCGTCGAAAAACCGCAAGCCGTTCGAGACGCGATAAACCACCTTGACGATCCTGGTCGTGTTCGTCGCGCCTGGAACCCAGATCTTCAGCTTGCGATAGTGCCGCTCCCGGCTGCTCTCGTACTTCAGGCTGCGGCCCTCATCGTCTGTGACCGATTGAATGTCGAGACGGAGCGTGTAGTTCAGCCCCTGCGGCGATCGATATTCGACGGGGATCGTCCGAAAGACGCCGTTCCAGGTACCCGTAAACCGCGGAACGATGTACTCCTCGACGCGAAGCGATCCGTCGGCCGACACCTCGATCGTGGCGTCGAACCGCTCGATGACGAGCGTGCGCTGCGCCGCGGCCGGTGCGGCGGTCAGCAACGCGAGCGCGAGAATCGTTGTGGCGCGATGTGCCCAGCGCGCGATGATGCTGCGTGCGCTCATCGCCGCCATCAAAACTTCACCTGTGGCACCTGCTTTTCGGTGTCGGGAATCTCGAAGAACTCACGGTTCTTGAATCCGAACAGGCTGGCGACGATGTTGGACGGGACCTGTTGAATGCGCGTGTTCAGGTCGCGAACGACCGCGTTGTAGTAACGGCGCGCGTTCTGGACGGCGTCTTCGATTTGCGAGAGCGTGTTCTGAAGCTGCGCGAAGTTCTCGGCGGCCCGCAGCTGCGGATACGACTCGGCGAGCGCAAACAGTCCGCGCAGCGCGCCCGTCAGCGCGCCTTCCGCCTGTCCGCGCTCCGCCGGTCCAGCGCCCTGCGCCGACACCGCGCGATTCCGGGCATTGATCACCGCCTCGAGCGTCTGCCGCTCATGGCTCGCGTAGCCCTTCACAGATTCGACGACGTTCGGGATCAGGTCGGTGCGGCGTTTGAGCTGCACGTCGATGTCCGACCACGCGTTCGAGGCCTGCACATTCAAGCGGACCAGCCCGTTGTACATGGCGACCACGATCAGCACGAGCACGGCGAGGACGGCGAGGACGATGATTGGAGTCATGGCGCGGATTATAGGGTTTACGGCCTCGGAGGTGCGCGCGCGCAAATCCTGCAATAGGTGGCTGGCACCTGGCCCGGGAAGGTGCCAGCCACCTGTTGAAAAGCGGTTAATGTGACACTTGATAATGTGACAGTAACTGTCGTATATTGACGGCGTGGCTGATTCGACCCGCTACGCCATCGGTGATTTGGCTGACCTTGGCGGCGTCTCGCGCCGGACGGTGCGTTACTACGTCCAGGAAGGACTCCTGCCGCAGCCACTGGGGCTCGGGCGTGGCAACCACTACGGGGAGGAGCACCTCGCGCAGTTGCTGCGCGTGAAGGCGCTCCAGGAATCAGGCAGGACGCTCGAGGAAATCCGCAACGAGCTCGGGCAGAAACCTGGGCGCCCGGCGGCGGCCCTGATGCACCGGGCCATCGTCGAGCAACCTCGGTCGCTCTGGCGGCGCATCGAATTGGCGCCAGGCGTCGAGCTGCACGTGTCTGCGAACAACCGGCTGCCTGGCCCGGCCAAACTCGAAGCCCTCGCCAACTGGTGTCGCCTCAACTGTCCTGGCGGCGCGAACGGAGAAGATGATGCCGAAGATTGAACAGGAGACCAACAGGAGCGGTCTGTTCACGCGTGACCAGGCGCCCGTTCCGCTGACCGGCGTTTCGGTCGAGGCGGAGATCAGCAGTTTCTGCGCGCGCATCTCGGTGACGCAGCGCTACGTCAATCGCGAATCGACGCCGATCGAAGCCGCGTACGTGTTTCCGCTCGACGAGGGCGCTGCCGTATGTGCGTTCGAAGCCATCGTCGACGACACGGTCGTTGTCGGCGAGGTCAGGGAACGTGAAGAAGCGTTTCGCATGTACGACGATGCGATGGAAAGAGGTGATGGCGCGTTCCTGCTGGACGAGGAACGGCCGGATGTCTTCCAGGCGAGTGTCGGCAACCTGCCGCCGGGCAAAGAGGCACTGCTCAAGCTGACTTACGTGACCGAGTTGCACGTCGCTGACGGCGGGCTGCGCTTTACGGTTCCGACGACCGTGTCGCCGCGCTATGCGCCCACCGACGATCAGGTCGGCGTCGGCCGTCCTGACAGCGAGACGCTGAACCCGCCGCGGGGCTGGCAGGTGCCGTATGGCTTGAACCTGACCGTTCGCGTCGCGATGCCTGGGGCGATCTCTCAGGTGGAATCGCCATCGCATCCGGTGTCGGTCACACTCGCGGATCGCACGGCGACGGTCGCGTTGTCGCAGCGTGATGCCGCCCTCGATCGCGATTTCGTGCTGAACGTTCAGGCGGCGGGCCTGGACACGCCCCGGGCCTGGATCGAACGGAACACGGACGACAACACTCACGCGATCGCCATTGCCTTTTCACCGTCGTGGGGTGCCGATCAGGTGCCTGCGGAAGTGGTCTTCGTCGTCGATCGATCGGGATCGATGGGCGGCTCATCGATCGAAGAAGTGAGAAATGCGCTCCAGTTGTGCCTGCGCTCGATGATTCCAGGTTGCCGCTTCAACATCATTGGCTTTGGATCGCGCGTCGAAGCGTTGTTCCCAGCCAGCCGCGAGTACGACGAGCGCAGCCTGAAGGCCGCCAGCGATCACGTCGCAGGAATGCAGGCCGATCTCGGTGGCACCGAAATCCTGCCAGCCTTGAAGTTCGCCTTCGAGCAAAAGGCGGGACAGCGAGCTGACGAGGCAGCTGGTCGTGCTGACCGATGGCGAGGTCACGAACACCGACGCGGTGCTGGCGCTGGCGAAGCAACATGCGGCGCATTCGCGCGTCTTCACGTTTGGCATCGGTGCCGGGGCCAGCCATCATCTCGTTCGCGGCCTGGCGCGTGCCGGCGGTGGCTCCGCCGAGTTCATCTATCCAGGCGAGAGGATCGAGCGGAAGGTCGTCCGGCAGTTCGGCAAGCTGCTGTCTTCGGCGTTGACCGACGTCCGGCTCGAGTGGGGGAATCTGAGCGTGACACAGGCGCCAACAGTCCTCCCGCCTGTCTTCGGCTCGGGCCGGCTGTTAGTCTACGGTCTCGACGCGTCACTCACCCCATCGTCCATCGTCAGGCTGACAGCAAAAGGGCCTGCGGGACCCCTTCAGTTCGACGTGCCGGTCGATCGTTCGCAGGCCGTCGATGGACGGACCGTGGCAACCCTGGCCGCGCGCGCGCGCATCCGCGAGCTCGAGGAAAGCCCGGAGTGGGTGCTGTCGCGCGGATCGCGACAGCGTGAGCGCAAGGCAACCGGAATCTCTCGCGAGATCGTCGACCTGAGCATTCGCTACGGGCTGATCTCGAGAGAAACGTCGTTCGTCGCGATCGAGCGGCGTGAGGCGGCCGTGACCGGGGACATCCAGCTGCGAAGGATCCCGATTGCGTTGACGTCCGGATGGGGAGGTCTCCAGGACGAGCTTCTGAGCACCCACGTTCACGCGGCGCGGGCGATGCCGAGCTCGCCGGCCCCGACGCACTCGTCCGCACGTTGCGCCCGCGGCGTTCAGCCTCGCAAGCGCTCACGACGAGATCCAGATGTTGAAGACCGAGCCTCCGAAGCGGCCATTCCTGTCACGCGCTCTCGAAGGCCTTTCGCGCGCGCGCAGGCCGTCATCGGCGGCTCAGCCGCCGGGCGGGATGCACGCGCTCATTGCCTTGCAGCGTGCCGATGGATCCTGGGAGCTGACGCGCGAACTCTGCGCCATCATCGGGCACGAGTTGACCGCCCTCGAAGCGGCGCTGTCAGGCGCCACCGGCCGCCCCGACGAGATGCGCCGCGCCTGGGCGACGGCGATGGCGCTCGTGTGGCTCGCCGAGCGTGCCGGAGGATCCGAGGACGAGTGGCGACTGCTCGCGGCGAAGGCCCACCGGTTCCTCGACGCCGTGGCCGCTGTCCCTCAGAGCCGCGGATCGTGGTTCGACGCGGCGAAACGATTCGAGCGTCAAGTGACAAGTTGACGCCGCCGCGTCAGTCGATCGCCGAAAAGCGGGTATCAGCCGGAACATCAATGAGAAAGACGTCCCGCAGCAGCGGAACCAGATCGCTCCGGCTGATCTCTCGTGTCCGAACGTTGTCGCCGCGGATCTCCGAATAGGTCGGGTAGCGGAGGACGTAGCGGACATCCCTGGTCGTTCGCTGGGCTGTCAGCGTCCGGACGAATGGACTCTCGGGGTAGGTGCTGGTGTACCAGTTCGCGACCTCGAAATCGACAGGGTGCACGGTCTCGGGAAGGAAGGCATAGAGATCGATCCACGCGCCTCCCGAGCGCATCTGGAGCACGTGTCCGGACCCTTCGGGCACGACGCGATGAACGAGATCCGACGGCCGATCCGGACTCATGGCAACCGGCTCGATCGGGCCCTCGCCGCCGAAGCCGACGTCGGCGAGCCACTCGTCCTCCCCAACTCGAACCACCAGCACCATGTGCGTGCGAGGCCGGACTGCGGTCGATCCGATACGCACGCGCGCTTCCAGCGGCGCAGCGGAGAACCCGAGGTCGCGCAGAACGCTCAGAAACAACGTGTTGTGCTCGAAGCAGTAACCTCCGCGCCGCTTGGTGACCAGCTTGGCGTAGATGCGCTCGAGATCGAGACTGATCCCGGCGCCGAGCAGGATGTCCAGGTTTTCGAACGGAATCGCCGACACGTGAGCGGCGTGCAGCTCGCGAAGGGCGGCGAGCGTAGGCCCCGGCGGCCGAGTCACGCCGATCCGGGTGAGGTAGGAGGTGAGCATCTTTTGGAGTGTGACATGAGTGGGGAGGGGCCGAGAACCGGTGGACAACGCAGGAGCTCACGAGTCCCCGGAACGATCGCGACGACCACGACGAACACGACGTGCACGCCACCGCGCACCCGATGATTCGTTTGGTCAGGTGTTCGTAACCTGCTTCGCTGGTGAACATGCTTGCCCTTAGGCAAACGCCGCGCCGCGCGCAGAGTCACAAAATGCTGGAAGTTCCACTCAAGGCCATTGCGGCCCGGCAGATTTTGCCAACTTTGGTGGCAGCTCGAATTCCAGATTTTCGCACCGCTACCCAGATCCCTCCCCTTTCTCCCCTTCTCCCCTTTCTCCCCACCCGTTAACTCCCCTCCTCCCCCCTCAACTCCCCTCCTCCCCGCGAAAGCAGAACGGATGCCCGCAATCGCGGCAGACGAACTCGGCGTAGCCGGCGCGCGTGGTGACGTAGCGGAGACGGTGCGCCGTGAAGAAGCAGATGAGGGGGTGCCGAATCTTCCGGCCGACGAGCTCGTTTTTCAGAAAAGAATGTCCGCAGAAGCAGGTGTATTCGACGAACCCGTCGCGTTCGGTGACGGCATGCACGTGATGGCCGAAGAGACCGCACGCGTAGCGCACTTTCTTGTGGAACGTCTCGCGCTGCGCGAACCGGTCGTGACGGGCGTCGAACACGAGGGGATGTCCGCACCTGACGCAGACATACTCATGATGTCCCTGCCGCGCCGCGAGCCGTATGTAGGTGTGGTGGCGAAGGAAGCAGGAAAGCGTGTGGCGGACGCGGGTCAGGGTCCCGTCTTCCGCCAGGTATCGGCTGCCGCACCGGCATCGCCGGTGTGCGGCGGATGAGCCGGCCAGCGCGCGGTTGTCGACCGCATGACCCCACAGCCGGCAGCTCGCACGCGCGATGACCTCGGACACGGGCGCCTCCGTACCGGAAGGCGTCAACCGCCCGAAGTGTGGCTCAGCGCTACTTTTTCACCGCACACTGCTTTGCGGCGGGCGCCATCACCTCGGCAAGACCGGCCACGTTGAAGATGGTGCTCACCGGGCTGGCGTTGTGCGGCGTGAAGCCGAACGTCATCGTCTTGGCTGATGCCAGCCGCTGCGCGAACGCGCTGCCATCGGGTGCGAACAGCGCGTCATGCTCGTCGGAATCGGGCCAGCGCTCGACGCTCTCCGCTTCGCCGTCGAACGCGATCCTGACCGTGTGGTCGTCGTCTTGCGGCTCCATCTTGGCGGGGGACTGCGTGAAGACGAACGCATCGATACGATTCGCCATGCAGCGCACGACCAGCGTGAGCTGCACCTGGCGCTGCCAGACAGCTACCTTGCTCTCAGAGGGCAGCTCGAAGGCGACGGCCTTTCGCTGATTGCCGATCCAGTCGCGGTTCGTGCTGTTCCACTTCTCTTTGAACGTCGCCGTGACCTGGTTCGCAACAGGCGACGTCTGGGCAATCTTGCGCGCCGGCGCCGACGTCACCTGTGTAGGTGCGCCCGCAGCGGGTCCGGCAGGCGTGCCGGATGCTGCCATCAGCAGCCCCAGCGCGACGCTGACTCCAACCACGCCCACACCAATCGCCATCATCTTTCGATCGCGTTGACTGGTATGGCGCCCCGAGGATGCGGTTACACCGGCGGCCGCGGCCGCGAGGTTCACAGGCGCCTGCGGCTCGGTGGCTGGCGTCGTGAGGTATTCCGCAGATGTGACCGGGTCCGATCGGTAGTCTGTCGTCGCCTCCGACGAGTAGTCATCGGATGGGAGCGGCTCAGACGTGTAGTCGGACAGCGTGTCGCGCGAAGACGAATCGTTGCCGTCGCGTTCGGATGTGTAGCCGGTGAACGCGTAGGGTTCGGTCGAGTATTGGGTCTCAGGGGCGGATCGATAGTCTGCGGAGGGATACTCCGCTGACGCGATGGCGGACTCCGCCGTTCGCTCGACGCATAAGTCGCAAATACTCGCTGAATCCGATATCTCGGTGCCGCAGTGCGGACACTGTTTCATGAGCTCAGGCTCCTAAATGTGCCTGATGCTCAACGGCAAGGCCTGTACCACGGCGTGGGCAGGACCGAAGTGCAACAGGGCACTGACGGGGAGCCGAAATCGTGCGGTGACGGGTACGACAGAAGTGTCAGCGGGACTCCAGTTCTGTCGTGACGGGCCAGCGGTTACATGCCTTACCACTTATAATGCGCGCGCCATGCCACTCCTCCCGCTGACGCGGTTGGGCCCCTACGAGGTCGTCTCGTCAGCAGGTGCAGGTGGCATGGGCGAGGTCTATCGGGCAGTCGACACCAGGCTCGGACGCCACGTCGCCATCAAGGTCCTGCCAGCGTCCACCGCATCAAGCCCCGAATGGCGGCAGCGGCTGGACCGCGAGGCTCGAGCGGTCTCCTCGCTGTCCCATCCCAACATCTGCGCCCTATACGACATCGGACACCAGGATGGCATCGACTTTCTGGTGATGGAGTTCCTGGAGGGCGAGACGCTGGCCGCGCGGCTCGAGCGCGGGCCGCTTCCCGTCGATCAGGCACTGAAAACAGGTATCGAGATCGCCGACGCTCTTCAGGGCGCGCACCGCAAGGGCATCGTTCATCGCGACCTGAAACCCAGCAACGTCATGCTGACGCGAACGGGTGCGCGGCTGCTCGATTTCGGTCTCGCGAAGCCGCTTGCACCGGCGGTTCGAGGTGCCGGCGGCGGCGAAACGGTCAGTGGCGCGCTGACCGCAGCGGGCACGTTGCTCGGCACGTTCCAGTACATGTCACCGGAACAGGTCGAAGGAAAGGAGGCCGACGCCCGCAGCGATGTGTTTGCGTTCGGCGCGGTGCTGCACGAGATGCTGACCGGCCGGCGAGCCTTCGACGGCGAAACCCCTGCCAGCGTCATCGCCGCGATTCTGGAGCGCGATCCGCCATCCGTTTCCACGCTTCAGCCACTCTCGCCGAAGGCGCTCGACGATATCGTGCGCGGCTGTCTCTCGAAGGACCCGGATGAGCGATGGCAGACCGCGCATGACGTGAAACTGCAGTTGCAGAGTCTGCGTGCGCGCACCGGGGATGCAGCGGACGCTGGCCCCGCGCCACGCCGCAACCTGCGCGAGGCCATCGCGTGGGGCCTGGCGCTGGCGAGCCTCGTCGCTGCGATAGCGTTCGGCCTGACGCGCGTTCGAGATGCGACTCCGGCCGTCAACCCGCTTCTGCGTGCGTCGCTGCTGCCGCCGGCGGGACATTCGTTCGTGCCCAACGATTTCGCCATCTCGCCGGACGGCCGGCGGGTCGCCTTCGTCGCCGCAGGTGTCGACGGCGTGCCCACGCTCTGGGTTCAAGTGCTCGACTCGTCGCAAGCGGTGGAAGTGACTGGCACGATGGGAGCGGCTTCCCCCTTCTGGTCGCCCGATAGCCGTTGGGTCGCTTTCTTCACGAGCAGGAAGCTCATGAAGGTCGAGCCGGGCGGCACGGGGATCCAGACGATTCTCGATATCAGCCCGGGCCCTCGAAATGGCAGCCTGGAGCGCCCGTGACGTCATTGTGTTCACTGGGAACGTGCTCGGACCGCTGCTGAGCGTGCCGGCAGCTGGCGGTGCCGCGACCCCTGTGACGTCGGTACCCGCAAATGTAACAGGGGAAGCACACCGGTTTCCTGAGTTCTTACGAGACGGCAAGCGGTTCTTGTACGTCGCAAGCTGGACCAACCAGCAGCGTGGAGGAGTCTACCTTGCCAGCCTCGACGGAGGGGCGCCGGAGCTCGTGTCGTCCGAGATTCGAGGCCGCGTGTTGCTCGCGAACGACCATCTGCTGTTCATGCAGGGGGGAACGTTGATGGCCCAGGCGTTCGACTCGACGAGCGGCCGATTGACCGGCGTGCCGCGCGCGATTCTGCGCAACGACGTCGTGCTGGACTGGCGATTCGGCGATCTGCCGCTGACGGCGTCGCAGAGCGGAATGCTCGTATTCCAGTCGCGCCTCGCCTATAACACGCAGCTGGTATCGTACGACCGCAGCGGACACGAGCAGGGCATCGTCGGTTCACCGGGATTCTCGGCGCCCGCCTTGTCGCCGGATGGGCGGCGTGTCGCCGTCGCCTTTGACCAGACCGGGTCCGGGCAGCAGAACCTCTGGATTCACGACCTCCAGCGGAACATCTCGACCCAGTTGACGACCACCGGGATGGACACGGCGCACAACTGGTCGCCAGACGGCAAATGGATTCTGTTCTCGTCGATTCGGAACCAGAACGGCATCTACCGAAGGCTGGCGGATGGATCGGGCACGGAAGAAACGATCATGGAATCACCCGCCCATCTCCTCGTCAATGCGTACGCGCCTGATAGCCGAGACATGTTGTACATGGACTTTCGCAGCGGTCAGGCGGAGGTGCGTCGCTACGACTTCAAGACGAAAAAAGACGAGCCTGCTGAAGGCGGGGCCGAAGCCAGCTACTCTCACGACGGGAAATGGATTGCCTCGGTCGGCCCGCCTTCCTGGGCGCTGACGGTCAGGCCTACGACGGGAAACGGCCGCGTACCGATTTCTGACGGTTCTGGCGGTCAGCCCCGCTGGCGTGGCGACGGCAAGGAGATTTTCTACATCGCTCCAGACAAGAAGCTGATGGCGGTTCAACTCGCAATGAAGAACGGAACGCTCGAACCTGGGCCTCCCAAGGCGCTGTTCCAGACACGCATCGTGCGGCCATCGTTCGTGCTGTTCCAATACGACGTCACCGCCGACGGTCAGCGGTTTCTCATCAACTCGCTGCCGCGGGAAGACGCGGCCGCCCCGCTGACGCTGCTCTCCAACTGGACTCAGGTCGCGAACCGATAGCCGGTTCTCCGATCAGGGAGTCTTTGCCACCAGACCGGCCTGGCTCACGTCGAGCTTTGCGAGCGGCACGATGGTCACGCTGCCGAGCGCTCCAGCGATTTGGCGAAGCCGCTCGCGTTGCCGACCGCGACGATCGACAACTGATCCGGAATCACGTGCCGCTCTACGGCACGCGACACGTCCGCAGCGCTGACTTTGCGCACCCGCTCGCGATAGGTCTGCCAGTAGTCGTCCGGCAATCCATTGAGTGCGGACGTCAAGACCCGTGCAGCCACGGCGCCTGCAGTCTCGGTCTGAATCGCGAACACGCCCGAGACGTACGACGTCGCCTCAGAGAGCTCGGCCGGCGTCGCCGGATTCTTCCGGAAGTCGTTCACGACCTCGAGCATCACGTTGATCGCCTTGCCCGTTTCTTCCGTTCTCGTGAAGCTCGTGACGTTCAGCAGACCCGCAAGCCGCGCGCCATCGAGCGACGATCCAGCCCCGTAGGTCAAGCCTTCCTTGGCCCGCAGGCGCAGGTTCAGGCGAGAGTTGAAGCCTCCGCCAAGGACCTGATTCGCCACCAGCAGCGGGATCCAGTCGGGATGACTCCGCGCCACAGCTGTTCCGAACATCCCGAACTGCGTCTGAACGGCCTCCGGCTGATCGACCACGACGATGCGCCGCTGATTCACTGGAGCAGACGCTTTGGGCTCCGGCGCTGCGGCTCCCTTCCAGGCACCGAAGTGCTTGCGAACGAGCTCGGTCGCCAGCGCCGGTGTGATGTCGCCGGCGACCGCCACGAACGAACCTGACGGCGTGTATCGCTCCTGATGGAACGCGGCCACGTCGTCGCGGGTCAGCGATTTGACAGTCGACGGGAATCCGTCGGTGGGATAGGCGTACGGATGGTCGCCGTACGCGACCCGCTGTCCGACGATGTCGCGAAGGTATTCCGGGTCGCGATAGGCGACCTGCAGCGACGAGAGCGACTGCCGGCGCCAGCGCTCGATCTCGTCGGCAGCGAACGCCGGCTTCTGCACGATGTCTGCGAGCAGTTCGAAGCCGATGTCGAGCGCGTTCGTCAGGACCGTCACCGATGCTTCCGTCGAGTCGGCGCCGGCGAACGCATTCAATGCACCGCCAACGCGATCGATGCTTTCCGCGATCTGCTGGGCGGACCGCGTGGCCGTGCCCTGGCGAAGCAGCGATGCCGTCATCGCGGCGAGCCCCGCCTTGGCGGCCGGCTGGCTGCTGGCCCCGGCGCCAGGCAGCATCAGCGTCACCGACACCATCGGCTGCCGGTGGTCCTCGACGACGAACAGGGTGAGCCCGTTCTCGAGCTTCACCGTGGTGTGCGCGGGGAATTTGAAAGGACGTTCCGGTGCGACTGGCGGAGGCTGTTGTTTGCCCGTGGCGGTCTGCGCGTCCGCCCGCGCAGTCGCAAGGCCGCCCGCCAGTGCCGTGGTCAACGCAATCGTGACGAAAGCTCTTGAGCGCATGTGATCACTCGCTGCTCAGTTCTTGCCGGGCGCTGGCTGGCCCGGCTGCCCCGGCTTGATGAAGAGACGCGTTTCCCGCGACTCGGGAAGATACTCTTTGACGACCCGCTGCACATCCGCAGCAGTCACGGCCTGGTACTTCGCCAGCTCCGTATTGAAGCGCTGCGGATCACCCAGCAACGACGCGGCAGCGCCCACGGCGTCCGCCTTCGTCTGCATGGTCTGACGGCCGACGACGAGCCGCGAGACGATGGTGCTCTTGACCTTCTCGACTTCTTCTGGCGCGGGCGGTTTTTCAGCCAGGCCGTTCACGACCTCGCGCATGCTCTTCGACACGGCGTTGACGTCGCGGCCCTGATTGGCGACGCCGAAGAGGAATCCGATCGACGGCCCTTCGAGCAGCAGCAACTGCGCCTGCGCGGCAACAGCGGACTGCTCCTCGTAGACGAGGCGCCGGTACATGCGCGAGCTCTCGCCAGTCGACAGGATGTCGAACGCGATTTGCAGGGCGTACGCATCGGCGTGTCCTCGCGGCGGGAGCTTGAACGCGCTGGCAACGGCGGGCAGCGGCGCCTTGGGATCCGATTTGGTCAGCGTTCTGAGCTCCGTTTGCGACGGCTCCTGGGCCGTCACCCTGGATACGCCCTTACTCTTCGGAATACGTCCGAAATGCGTCCGCGCCTGCGCGAGAACGGTCTTGGGCTCGAAGTCGCCGACGAGGACGAGCGTCGCGTTGTCGGGGACGTAGTAGGTGTCGAAGAACGCCTTGACATCCTCGATCGTGGCGGCGTTCAAGTCGTCCATCGATCCGATTGGCAGATAGCGGTAGGGATAGACCTGAAACGTCGCGTCGAGCACCCATTCCCCGAGCATGCCGTACGGCGGATTCTCGATGCGCAAGCGGCGCTCTTCTTTCACCACCTCGCGCTCTTTCTTGAAGTTCTCCTCGTTGACGACGAGTGACGCCATGCGGTCCGCTTCGAGCCACAGCACGCGTTCGACGTGATTCGAGGGCACCGTCTGCCAGTAGACGGTGCGGTCGAAGTCGGTGTACGCGTTCACGGTGCCGCCGGCCTCGCGGATGATGCGCATGTGTTCCTCGGGCCCGACGTTGGCGGAGCCGCGAAACATCATGTGCTCGAAGAGGTGCGCGAAGCCGGTGCGTCCCTTCTTCTCGTCCTTCGAACCGACCCGATACCAGACCTGCACGTTGACGACCGGCCGCGACGTGTCCGGCGCGAGCACGACCTGCAGGCCGTTCTCGAGCGTGTGCGATTCGATCGTCAGGTTGGTCGGCGTGACCGGTGCCTGTGCGACGGCAAGTGAAGGCGTCAGGATCGCGAGGAGGACGCCAGCGTTAAGCACGCCAGCAGTCGAACGGTGTCGCATAAAGTGTCCTTCCAGAACGAGCGCAGGGTATCACTTTCGCGCGGGTTTCAGCGATCTCGACGTTCGATGCGCCGCTTGTATACTCACAGCGTCATTCAAGGATGAGGATGAGACACGCATTCTCCATGGCCGGGTCACCACGGACGCTGCGCCGCCGCCGTCGCGGCGGTTCTTGTGCTCCTGTCGTCCTGCGCGAAATCAGGCCCTGCGACGTCCCCGCGAATCTCGACACCACCGGGCAAGCGGGTCGAAGCGCGGCGTGGCATGGTGGCGGCGTCGTCTGCTGACGCGGCCGCTGCGGGTCTCACGACGTTGCAGCGCGGCGGGAACGCGATTGATGCGGCGGTCGCCACCGCATTTGCGCTGGGGGTCGTCGACCACTCGCAGACCGGGATCGGCGGGTACGGGATCGCGACGATCTGGCTGGCGAAAGAGCGCCGTGCGGTCGTCTTCGAGTTCATGGGACGGACGGGGGCCGATCCGGCGTGGGGGATGGCCGATCCCACTGCGACCGGACCCGTCAATCCACGTCAGGCGATCGTGCCGGGGTTCGTGGCGGGACTGCTGGCGATGCATGGGCGGCATGGCGCGCTTCCGCGGGCCGACGTCATGGCCCCGGCGATCCGTCTGGCCCGCGAGGGATTCGTCGTCGGTCCCTTGATGCACCGGGTCCTTGCGGCGCAGCGCGAGAAGGTGGCCGCCACACGCGCCGCGGCCGTGTTCCTGCCGAATGGCCAGGTACCTGCGCTCGGCGATCGCGTCGTGCAGACAGAGTTGGCCGCCGTCCTGGAGGCGATTGCCAGGGACGGCCCCGATGCTTTCTATAAGGGTGAGTACGCGCGCAAGACGGCCGAGGAAATACGGGCGGCTGGTGGGCTGTTGACGGAGGCTGACTTTGCCGCCTACGTCCCGGTCGAACGCAGGCCGGCCTGCAGCGAATTCAACGGCCATCGTGTGCTCGGCGCTGCCGGTGCGTCCGCTGGCCCCTACGTGATCGAAATGCTGAACGTCGCCGAAGCTGCGGGTGTTCACAGGCTTGGCGATCCGACCGCGACGCCGCAGGCGGCGTCACTCCTGGCGGACGCGTTGTCGGTTGGCGTGCAGGATCTGCGGAGGTATGGCGGTGGACCCGAGTGGCGGCCGTCCCCCGTTCGTGGAGTCACCAGCGACGAGTTCGCCGCCGCGCGAGCGTCGTGGAACCCGAAGGTTCCCGAGGGTGGAAGCAATTCGCCGGACGCGTGGACGCACGAAACGGTCGCACCGGTTGCGGCGTGCTCCACGGTGGACCCATACCCGGTCAGCACACGGCCGGCCACCGAGCCTGCACCGGATCAATCATGGGAATCTCTGAGCGCCACGAACACGTCACATCTCTCCGTGATCGACGCGAACCGAAACGTTGTCTCGCTGACGAGCAGCATCGGCGTTCTGTTCGGGTCCGGCGTCTACGCGGGAGGGATGTTCCTGAACTCGAGCGGCAACCTGTTCCGCGCCGGCACACGCGCGCCGAATCGTTCCCCGTCGAGCGCGGTCGCGCCGATGATCGTGATGCAGGGCGATCAGCCGCGTCTGGCCGTCGGTGCCGCGGGCGCGGCGTACATACCCGGCGCGGTTGCGCAGGTGATTCTGCGGGTGACTGGGCTGAAGCAGGACTCTGTACGCCGCCCTGGCGGCGCCACGGATGAATCCGACTGCCACAGGCGGTCTCGAGATCGAAGCCGGGTTCGCGTTACCTGTGTATCAGGAGCTCCGCGCCCACGGCTACGCGCCATCCACGCGCATCGCCGATCTCATGTTCGCGGCCGTACACGCGATCGCCCAGCGCGAGGATGGAACGCTGATCGGCGCCGCCGATCCGAGACGCGACGGCGCTGCCGCCGGGTATAGACACGGAACAATTCCCAACCTCCAACTCCCAAAGGGAAGTCGCCAGAGAGATGACACCTGCCGAACCGACGCTGCTTCATCAGCAGCACACGGTGGAAACGGCGACAGCCACAAGGCTGTGACATGGGCAGTTCGGAGGGTCTGGCCTTCGAGCTGAAAGTGGTAAGCCCCCGACGCAGTGTAAGTGGGTTACCGCGTGGACAGTGAGTCTGCAGGTCGTGTTTTGCGCAAGACCGAACCGGCAGCGGGCCTGCTGGACGGCGCGGGAGGATGGACCACATCCCGGTCGCCTACCCCGGATTGACAACTGAATAGACGAAACGAGACGACGCAGAAGCGATTCGTTCATTTCTGGCGCGAGGAAGCGCCGGAGGAGATGGAGTGTTGACAACGACCAATGGAGCATAAGCACCTGCGCAGCAGGTGAATGTGTGCGCACGCAAAACCATCGGCGTGCCCACGATTTCTATCAGCCAAGGTATGGCCTTGGAGAAGGTGAGTGTTTGTGAGTGATGCAAATCTCGGAGCCACACCACAGCCGGAAGACACATTTCGACTGCTGAGCGTGGAAGAACTGGAGAAGATGCCGCCGCCTGAGTGGCTAACAGACCTCCCGTCATGGGTGCGCGAACAGTTCCAGGACCTCACAGGGCTGCTCAAGTCGGACCCCGGCAAGATGAAGTCGGAGTTTCGTCAGCCGCACTCCATTTCATTGACGTTTCTTGTGAGGCTTCCCCCGGTGACCGCTACAGGGCGGTGGCGTGAGCGGGGGAGGATGCGCAGAAGGAACTGAGGGAGACTAGGGGTCTCGAGGGCGGCGGTTCCTGCGGTTGCCTTATAATTGGGCCACTTCCCCTCCAAAGATGAGTCTTGCCCCTGGCACTTGCCTCGGTTCCTACGAAGTGGTTTCCATACTGGGTGTTGGCGGCATGGGGGAGGTCTACCGCGCGCGCGATAGGAAACTGAATCGCGACGTCGCGATCAAGGTTCTGCTCGCGGCCGTTGGCGTACGATCCCGAACGCCTCGCACGCTTCAGTCGCGAAGCGCAGGTGCTGGCGTCACTCAATCACCCATACATCGCTCACGATTTACGGCCTCGAAGATTCGACGGCGACCTCCGCGCGCTTGTGATGGAGTTGGTCGAGGGGCCGACCCTGGCGGATCGCATCGCCCGAGGCGCGATCCCGGTCGACGAGGCGTTCGCCGATCGCAAAGCAGATTGCCGAGGCGCTCGAAGCTGCGCACGAACAGGGCATCGTCCACCGCGATCTGAAGCCCGCCAATGTCAAGGTGCGGCCGGACGGCACGGTGAAGGTGCTGGATTTCGGTCTCGCCAAAACGCTTGATTCGCCGACGGCCACAGCGGCCGCCGCCCAGGCGAATTCACCCGACGCATCACGAGCCCGGCGATGACGCAGACAGGGCGTGATCCTCGGCACGGCGGCCTACATGAGCCCCGAGCAGGCTCAAGGGCTTGCCGCTCGACAAGCGGAGCGACCTCTGGGCGTTCGGCTGCGTGCTGTACGAGATGCTGACGGCGCGGCCGCCGTTCACAGGAGGCACAGTATCGGACGTGAACGCCGCGATTCTGAGTCGCGAGCCGGACTGGATGACGCTGCCGCCGGCGACGCCAGCGGCGATCCGCAAGCTGCTGCGGCGCTGTCTCGAGAAAGATCGCCGACGGCGGCTGGCCGATGCGGCGGATGCCAGACTGGAGCTCGAAGAGACGCTGGCATCTCCGGAACCCGAGACGGTCGCGCACACTCAGACGGCATCCCGTCGTGCGGGACTCGTGGCGGTCGCGGTGGCGCTGCCCAGCGTTGCGCTCATCACGGCGCTCATCGTCTGGGCCGTGATGCGACCCGCACCGCAAGCTCCGATGGTGCCGACACGCTTCACGATCGTGCCGCCGCCCGCGCAGGCGCTTGTCGCCAGCGGTACCGCCCGCGACCTCGCCCTGTCGCGCGACGGTACCTCCCTGATCTACGTAGGCGGCCGAGGGCAGTTGATCGTCCGCCCCTCGATTGGCTCGACGCTCTTCCGATGCCAGGCGTCACCAATGCACGTGCGCCGTTCCCCTCGCCCGACGGGCGTTGGGTCGGATTCTTCACTGGCGTCAGCGGGGAACTGAGGAAGGTTTCGCTTACGGGCGAGCCGCCCATCTCGGTCTGTCGCATCGTGGGTGTCGCACGCGGGGCCAGTTGGAGCGAGGACGACACGATTGTGTTCGCGACTAACGAACCCACCACCGGATTGCTGCGGGTCCACGCGGGCGGCGGTCGAGCCGGAGGTGCTCACGACGCCCGACTTGACCAAAGGTGCGGAGGAAGACCACCTTTTCCCGTCCGTCTTGCCGGGGAGCCAGTCGGTGCTGTTCACCGTCGCGCCAGTGGCCGCGCGTTGGGGGGCAGGCCGGCTTAGCGGCAGTGGTGAGAACGTCCGAGTGGAGGTCCTGGATCTGAAGACGGGTCAGCGTAGGACTCTGATCCGCGGCGCGAGCCAGGCAGAATACGTGGATACCGGCCATCTGATTTATAACGCGGCCGGAACGTTGCGTGCCGTGCGTTTCGATCTCGCGAAACTGGAAGTGCTCGGCGATCCGGTGGCTGTCCTGGAGGAAGTCATGACCGCGGGGAGTGGCGCGGCGAATTTTAGCGTGGCGCGGAACGGAACACTGGCTTACGTGCCCGCAGGGGCAGGCTCTGAGACGATCGGGACCCGGTCGCTCGTGTGGGTTACCCGCCAGGGGCGCGAGGAAAGAATCGTAGCCCCACTTCGCAACTACGTCTATCCCAGTCTCTCTCCCGACGGTACGCGCGCCGCGCTGGCGATCGACGACGAGGAGCTCGACATCTGGTCGTGGGACTTTACGCGCCAAGCGTTGACGCGCGTCACGTTCGACCCCGCCCGCGAGTGGTATCCGGGGTGGACGCCGGATGGGCGGCGTATCGTCTTCGTGTCGGCGCGCGGAGGCGTGTTCAATCTATATCGCCGGCTCGCGGACGGCACCGGCAGCGATGAACGACTGACGACCAGCCCTCATGTACAGTTTGGGACGCCTTCGTTCCCTCCTGACGGCACGCGCGTAGTCTTCACGGAAGTGATACCTAATACCGGCGAGGATCTCATGATGCTTTCGCTGGACGGTGCGCCGAAGACCGAGCCGCTCCTCCAGACGCCCTTCGCCGAGAGGAACCCACAGATTTCCCCCGACGGCCATTGGCTCGCGACGAGTCGAACGAATGGGCCAGGAGGAGATCTACGTGCGACCGTTTCCCAAGGTAGGTGATGGACTCTGGCAGATTTCAGTCGGCGGCGGGAACGTCCCGCTGTGGGCACGGAGCGGCCGGGAACTGTTTTACCGAAACGGGGACAGCGTGATGTCGGTGGCCGTGCAGACGACGCCCACGTTCTCGGCAGGGACTCCGACGAAGCTGTTCCAAGGATATGTGTCGGGGCTCGGCCGCACCTACGACGTATCTCGTGACGGTCAGCGGTTTTTGATGATCAAGGACCCTTCGTCTCCAGACCAGACGTCGCCGGCCAGCATGGTCATTGTCCTCAACTGGCACGAAGAGCTGAAACGTCTCGTGCCAACGAGGTAGATATTATCGCGGTCACCGAAGAAGCGTCCGTGTCGCGATGGTGATATCGCGTGATACGCGAGTTTGACGGAACTTGAGAGCACGACTGCTCTCGTCAACGAGCTGTACGTCCGACTCGTCGACGTTCGGCGAATGGGCTGGACGGGTCGGACACATTTCTTCGCGGTCTGCGCCAACTGATGCGGCGAGTGCTGGTGGACGTGGCTCGCTCGCGGAACGCGCAGAAGCGCGGGAGGACACGCCGTGCACGTGCCGATGGACGAATGAGATCGTCCCGGACCCTGAGCCGCCAGTCGACATCCTCGCGCTGGACGACGCTCTCGAACGTCTCGCGGTCTTCGATGCCGCGCAAGAGCCGCGTCGTCGAGCTTCGTTTCTTCGGCGGCCTCGACGTCGAGGAAACCGCCGCCGCCCTCGACGTGTCGCCGCAGACTGTGCAGCGCGATTGGAGGCTCGCGAAGGTCTGGTTGTTCCGGGAATTGAACGGAGGCGATCCGCGTGGAGCCTGAACGCTGGCGTCAGATCGAGCGCCTCTACGAGTCAGCGCTCGGGCGCCCGGAAAGCGAGCGCCTAGCGTTTCTGGAACGTGTATGCGGCTGACGAGGATCTTCGCCGTGAAGTCGCGTCGCTGCTCGCGCACGAGGAAGCCGCCGCCAGCTTCATCGAAGTCCCGGCGATGAAGATCGGTCGATCCTTCGCGGCGCACGACCAGGAACCTGCGACGCACACCGGTGAAGACGCGGCCGACATCATCGGCCACACGTTCGCGCATTATCGCGCCGTGAGCAGGCTTGGCGGCGGTGGCATGGGCGTGGTCTATGCGGCCGAAGACGTCCGGCTGGATCGCCCGGTTGCGCTCAAGTTCCTACCGGACGCGGTTCCAGCGAGACAAGGCGGCCCTCGAGCGGTTCCGACGCGAGGCGCGCGCCGCGTCCTCTCTGAATCACCCGAACATCTGCACGATTCACGATATCGGCGAACAGGACGGCCGGCCGTTCATCGTCATGGAGCGGCTCGAGGGGCAAACTCTCAAGCACCGCATTCAAGGCCGCCCCCTGCCGATGGAGGATGTCCTGAGGTTCGGCATGAGAGGTGCTCAGCGCTCTCGAGGCTGCCCACGCCAAGGGCATCGTGCACCGCGATATCAAGCCGGCCAACATCTTCGTCACGGATCGCGGCCAGGCGAAGGTCCTCGATTTCGGCCTGGCCAAGCTCGTCGCGGAGGTGGAGTCTGTAGAAATCACCTCGGCCGAGCACGGAGACGGCGATCGACGAACACACGCTGACGCAGCCAGGGCGTGGCGCTCGGCACGCTGTCTACATGTCGCCTGAACAGGCTCACGGGAAACCTGTCGACGCTCGGAGCGACCTGTTCTCGTTCGGCGCCGTCCTGTACGAAATGGCGACGGGGAAACGGGCGTTCCCGAGGTGGATGGACTGGACGGCGCCCGGCACCACCGCGAACTCGAATCGCGAGTTGTATCGGATCGTTCTGAAACTGCTCGCAGCCCGACCCGCAGCTGCGATACCAGCTCGCGTCAGAGGTCTTGTCGGACTTGCGAGATGCTGCAGTCGCGGCTCCGCTCGGCCGGCACGTGGCGGCGCTGGTGGCTGATCGCTGCGGCTCGGTTGTGGCCGCCGTCGCCATCAGCGCTGTCGTTATCGTCTGGCAGCGAGCCGAGCCCGACGTTGCAGGCGGTCGAACTGACGCGCGTGACCTCCGACTCGGGCTTGACTGCCTATCCCGCGCTCTCGCGCGACGGGAAGCTGCTCGCATCCGCTTCCGATCGCGCTGGCGGAATCATGAACATCTGGGTCCAGCAGGTGGCCGGAGGCGAACCGGTGCGCGTGACCGACGGACCGGCCGACGACACAGAGCCCTCGTTTTCTCCCGATGGCACCGTCGATCGCTTTTCGATCGGAGCGCGACGGTGGCGGCAGTCTACATTGTTCCGGCACTCGGCGGTGAGCCGCGGCGCATCGCGGACCAGGGCGCGGAGACCACGTTTTTCGCCAGACGGCCGGTGGATCGCGTACTGGGTCGGCGACCAGCGCCAGCAGTTCGCCGAGGAATCAGACATACATCGTTCGCTTCTCCGGTGGCGAACCTCGCCGGCTGGCCTCGACGTTCTTCTCGGCCGACGATCCATTGTGGTCGCCCGACGGCCAGCACATTCTTGTTTCTCGGTGCCGAAGACGACAAGAAGCCGGTGGCCGAGCGTACGATTGGTGGGTCGTGCCGGTTGCCGGAGGAGCGCCTGTCGCGACGGGCGCCTTGTCAGCCCTTCGCAGCAAGGGCGTGTCCCCGGTGTGGCGCGAACCGAGCGAGTGGATCGACGATTCGATCGTGTTCGCTGGGTCGACCAGTCAATACGCGACCGTGCTGAGCACTGGCCTGATCAATCAGTCGAGCATTTGGAGCGTGCGTCTTGCCTCGAATCCGTGGCGGATCGAGGGTGAGCCGCGGCAACTGACCATCGCCTCCGGCGCCGAGACGCAGCCTTCTGTAGCGCGGGGATCGGACGGGACCGCTCGACTCGCGCTGATGACTGCGAGCGCGCCTGGCAACACGCATGTCTGGGCGCTGCCGTTGTCCGCGAGGCAAGGTCACGAGTGAGCCGGAGCGCTTGACCACCAACCTCTTCGAGAATCAGTACGCATCCATTTCAGCAGATGGCAGCACGATCGTTTTCTCGTCCGACAGGCAGCGGAACCAAGACATTGTCATCAGGGATCTGCGAGCCGGGAACCGAAAGCGTTTTGACCGCGACCGACGTCAACGAGTTCTCACCATTTCTGAGCACGGATAATTCGAAGGTTCTGTATTACATCTTTCGTCCTGACCAGAAGCCGTCCTTCAGCTTTTGGGTGGTGAACGCCGCGGGCGGCGTTCCTCGACAGGTGTGCGCGGACTGCGACGGCCCGTGGTACGGCTGGTCGAGCGATGCCACGAAAGTGATCTGGAATGACCGGTCAGCCGATCGGCCCTGCCGCATCAGGGTGCGGGATATCGAGTCCGGTCGGGATGGTGTTCTGGCTCGAGCATCCAGCAGTATGCGCTCACGTTTCCGCGTCTTTCGCCGGACGACCAGTGGATGCTGTTTCAGACGGTGATCAATCAGAGGCAACGGCAAATCTTTGTGGCGCCGATTCATGGCTGGCGTGCAGCACCCGAGTCGAGCTGGGTTCCGCTGACGAACGGCGCACACCTGACCGCAACGCTGTCTGGGCACCCGATGGCACTCTGATGTACTTCCTGTCCGAGCGTGATGGATTCCGATGTTTCTGGGCACAGCGGCTGGAAGCCAAGACCAAACGCCCGAAAGGCGAGCCGTTCGTGGTCCAGCACTTCCATCAGGCGCGTCTCAGCTACGCTCCTGACGACTTTTGCGCGCATCCAATTGTCAGTGGGCCCGGACAAGCTGGTGTATCCCGAGCCAGGAAGCGCACGGGCAACATCTGGTTGGCAAGACTCGAATCGCGCTGAGTTCGGGCGTGCCATTCGCGGACCGACGCAAGGCAGCAAGGAAGCCTGCGGAGCCGCTGCAGCTGCATAAGTGATCTCAGCTAGACAGGAGGGGTTGCAGCTCGCGCACGCTCAGCGCTTGCGAAATCAGCCCGATCGTGACGCGTCAGAAGAAGCCAGGAGTTCGCAGAGCAACGACAGCCCTCTTTTGATCGCTGCCCGTTGCGCGGGGCGTCGCTGTGCGAAGCACCCTGACAAGCCTTCCGGACGGTCCCTCCGTTCGAGCTCGCGCACGTATCGTCGAACGACTCCGGTGACGGCGATCGTCTGTTCGGCGCCGGTCGGTAGCATCGGTTGTGCGGCGCACGAGGCTGCGCGTCTCGAGGCGGTCGACGATGCCTGATGCCGTGCTGTGACTCATGCTCAGTGCGCGACTGAGCTCGGTGAGCGTCACGGGGTCCTTTGCTGACCAGCAGCGCCATCACGGTCACTTGCGGTCCTGTCAGGCCGTGCGCGGCGGCGTCCGCGTAAGGATTGCGCAGCAGAGCACGCCGAAGCGTTCTGAGCTGGCCGAGGATCGCATCCGCGTCGCGCGCCAACCCGGCATGTGGCTGATGCTTGCGCACGCGCCGGATTGTACTCGACAACGTGTTCGCCCCCAGCCTTGCCGATGCGCCTTGACAGGCTTCAGGCCCGCACATAATATGTCGTATACGACGCGTCGTATACGACATATGCCGGCCTCTCACGCACGAGCGGGCGGCCGCGGCTGAGCACTCATGAAGTTCCTGCCGTTCGTGTGGCGAGTCGCGATGCGACGAAGACTCCGCACGCTCCTCACCGCCCTGTCGATTGCCATCGCTTTCCTGCTGTTCGGGCTTCTGGCCGCCGTTCGCGCCGGCCTCTCATTCGGAGTCGAGATCGCGGGAGCCGACACCCTGATGATGTTCCAGAAAGTCTCGTTGGCTCGCCCACTCCCCCTCGCCTACTACCAGCAAATCGCCTCGACACCGGGGGTCGCGGCGGTCACACACGCAACATGGTTCGGCGGCGTCTATCAGGATTCCAAGAACTGGTTTCCGCAAATGGCCGTCGACGGCCGGTCCTTCCTGGAACTGCACCCGGACTATCGCGTGGCTCCCGACGCGCGGCGGGCGTGGCTGGCGGACCGCTCCGGGTGCATCGTCGGCCGAGACGTGGCCACGAGGTATCGGTTGGCGCGTCGGCGACAGAATCCCGTTGAAGAGCGCGTCGTGGCCCACACCGGACGGTGCTCCGTGGACCTTCACCATTCTCGGCATCTATGACGCGGAGCGTCCAGGTGCGGATCGCACGCAGATGTTCTTCCACTACGAGTACCTGAACGAGACGGCGCGCCAGAACGCGCGACACCGTCGGCTGGTACATCATCCGGGTGACGCATCCGGCGGCAGCCCGCGAGGTGGCGGCTCGATCTCGACAGCCGATTTGCCAATTCGTCCGACGAAACGAAGACTGCGACGACGAAGGCCTTCCTTCAGGCCTGGGCGAGCCAGATCGGCGACATCGGCACCATCGTTCATTGCCATCGTCAGCATGGTGTTCTTCACGATCCTCCTCGTGACCGGCACGACGATGGCGCAGGCCGTGCGGGAACGGACGAGCGAGCTGGGGGTGCTGAAAGCGCTCGGCTTCAGCGACGGACTTCTCCTGAGTCTCGTGCTGCTCGAGTCCGTTGGCGTGTCGATAGGCGGCGGCGCCCTCGGTCTGGGTCTGGCGTGGCTGGTCGTTCACCGCGGCGATCCCACCGGCGGACTCCTGCCGGCGTTCTACTTACCCACCGGGGATCTGGCGATCGGCGGGGCGTTCGTCCTGCTGCTGGGACTCGCGACCGGCGTCCTTCCCGCGCGGAAAGCGGGACGCTTGCGGATAGTCGAGGCGCTGAGGAGGTAGGCGGCTACATGTCGCGACTCATTGGACACGCTTGCAGATTCGTCACTCGCCCTCGACGGTCTTCACCAACTCTGTCGAGATTGGAAGAACAACAGCCCCTCCAGGGGCGGGACCGTGATTCAGCGCCCACCTCGCATCGGCCTGACGATATTCTTCGTCCTGCCGCAGAATGGCATCCCGTTGTTCTGGCGTCCATGAGAGCTTGACCCACCGACCCTTCTTCCACCGCTCACGCGACGGAGGCGTCACCAGCTTCCGCGAAGGGTTTACGTGAAGGTTCGGTTGTTTGCCGTGCGTTGATTGCTGTGACGCACGAGAGGTTGCCGCTACCTCGTGAGGGCGGGGTGTGTGCCCCAGGGGCACTTGAGGGAGTGCCTCCCGTTCGTCAACACTTGTCGTTCGCTGTCGCTGGCCCGTTCGCGCAGTTGATACGCCTTGAGCGTGCTCTCCCTGGCCAGCACCGACTCTCCGAGCACGCTGTAATTGATTCCGAGCCGCGCATGTGCCATCGCAAAATTCGGATCGATCGCGATGGCACGTTTGAACAACGGCTGGGACGGCGCCGTGCCGGACGCAGAGTACACCTTCGACGCCGTGCCGTAGGCTTTCCGGGCCTCGAGCGACGACGTCGTCGCCTCGTCGAGCGAGGTCGAGTGTTGCTCGACGGTTGCGAGCGATTCGCCGAGCCGCGTTCTCAACCGGCTCGCGATTTGACTGAGCGCGCCGAGGACATCTTCCTTTCTTTTCGCCTGCGCCTGCTCGTCGGCGAGGATGTCGCCGGTGGTGCAGTTCTTTGCGCGCAAGCCCAGGACGTACTGACTTCCGAGAGTCCGCGATCGATCCTTCCAGCACCGCGGCGCTCGCCGTCCGGACGCACACACCCCGAGCAGTATCGGCGGTCAGTCGCGTATCCGGGGGCTGGTCCATCAATGACAGCGTCTTTCGGATGCGCTGGTCCGAGATCAGGCTGAGAAACGGCGACTCCTGGAGCTGGACGGCCAGTCCCTGCCGCAGCGTTTCGTCGAACACCGGGTCCCCGGTGGTGTTCGTGAAGTCGGCGAGGACAATCGTGTCCTTGTCGGTGAGTTTCGGTGCGCGGTGCAAATAGATGTAACCCGCAGCGAGGAGCATCAGCAGCGCCGTGGCGGCTGCCGCCAGTGCCTTCCAGCGTTTCGCGATGGCCGTCGCGGATCCGGGCTCCGAACGTGGTGTCACCCGCGTCAACCGCCGCAGGTCGATGACCATCTCGCGCATCGATTAGTACGCCGTGCGGGATCTTTCTCGAGCGCCTTCTCGACCAGCATCCGGAGCGCAGGTGGAATCTCCTGGCCGAGCGGCTCGGGCGCCTGGTGCTGGATTCGTTGCAGCGTCTCCAGATCAGTGGCGCCGGCAAAGGGCTGCCGCCCCGCTAGCCCCTCGTGCAGCACGACGCCAAACGAGAAGATGTCGCTGCGGGCATCGACCGGCCGGCCCGAGGCCTGTTCAGGCGACATATAGGCAATCGTGCCAAGAATCACGCCCGGGCGTGTATGTCCGACCGAGACCGCGCGCGTTGCCGCCTCCCCGGGATTGGCGTCAAAGAGTTTGGCGAGGCCGAAATCGGCGAGCTTGGCGTAGCCGTTCTTCGCGACCAGAATGTTCTCGGGTTTGATGTCCCGGTGCACGATGCCAGCGTCGTGCGCGGCGGCAAGGCCGTCCGCGACGCCGGCGAGCAACTCGACGAGCTGGGCCCACGGCCGTCTTTCGGCGGCGGCCCAATCTTTGAGCGTACCGTCATCGACGAATTCGGTGACCAGATACGCACGGCCGTCCAACTCGCCGACGTCGTACACGGTGAGAATGTGCGGGTGGTTCAGCGAGGACGCTGTCTGGGCTTCGCGCTGGAACCGCCGGCGGGCCGCCGCGTCGGCGAGCTCGTCGGAAAGGAACTTGATCGCAACCGGCCGATTGAGCTTCGCGTCGTGCGCAGAATAGACTTCGCCCATGCCGCCGGCGCCGAGCAGCGCGACGATTTCGTACCGCTGAGGCGCGTGCCAGCGGACAGTGTCATGAATCGAGCCTGATTCTAGTGCTCTTAACGATCCTTCGCCGAGCGCAGTTCGGCGCGGGTGACTTTTCCAGCGTCGACAATCACTTCCGCTGAACTTCCTTCCGTCTCGTGGCCGTCGAGCCAGACGCGGTAACGGCCGGGTTTCACGTTCGTCAGTCCGAAATATCCGTTTCCGTCCGTTTCCACGCGCGTCGCTCTGCGAAACAGCGCGAAACCGGTTCGTTTGATCTTTACAAGTATGGTGTCGGCTGGAGCGTCCGGACCGCGCACGATGCCGGCGATCCACCCTGTTTGCGGGTGGTCTATCCACGGCATGGCCGGCACAGGCGCCGCACGCGCAAAGGCGGCCGGTGATTGTCCGACCCCTTCGGAGAGAAATGCGAGTTGTTCAGCAGCAGGACGCGGAGGGAATGCGGCAGGGCCCGCTCCATCCGTTGTGCCCTCGGACGGCTGCTGTGGCGACGCGTAGGAAAAGAACGACACGCCGTCGGCGCGATGCCCGCCGTCGGCCTGTCGAACGCGTGCGATCTGATCGAGGATGTGAGTCGGCGTGTTGCGATAGGCGCCGATCCCCACCGCCAGCTGACGTCCATGCTTGTGCCGCTTCTCCCATCTGATCCATCCATCGAACCAGCCACGCACGCGCTCGTCGGTCTCCCGTGCGTAGTTCATCGGGACGGCGAGGTCGATCAGTCCGTCTTTCAGCCATTGATGCCAGTTCTGAAAGACGCGCTGCATGGGCGCGACGTCCTCGAAGTCCCTTTCATCGCGCGGAGGCTCACCCCATGGAATCAGGGCCGCACTGATCTTGATGCGCGGGTTGATCGCCCGGGCCTCGATCGACACGCGGCGGACGAGATTCGTGACCTGCTGGCGCCGCCACGTCATCCATGCTTCGTCACCGGGTGCGGGGACATCGGTCCTGCCCGCGACGCGTCGAAATCTCGCCAGGTTCGTCGCGTTGTAGCCGACGGCCGCCCCGCGCGGCAGCCGTTCCTCGGTCTCGGGATATCGGATGTAGTCGAAGTGAATCCCGTCGACGGCGTAGCTGCGCACGATGTTCAGGTAAATCTCGACGAGATAGGCCGCGACAGCAGGGTGTCCGGGATCGACGAAGTAGCCAACCGGGAACTTCGGATCCCCCGCGGGTGACGATGTGAACCAGTTGTCGTCGCCAGCGGCTGACGGCCCGTGACGATTGAACAGGTGGCGCGAGTCCTTCGGTGGCGCCTCGTCACGCCACGTCGGCATCGCGTTCACCCACGCGTGCACCTGCAATCCCGCGCGATGACCCGCTTCGACGATGTAGGCAAGCGCGTCGAAGGTGGGGGCGTAGCCAGCCTCGTCGAGCGGCGGCTCGACGCCTTTCGTATAGAGTGCATCACCGCGCCGCCGGACCTGAACGAACAGCGTGTTGAGGTGTGCTCGCTGCGCCGCTGCGACCAGTTCGTCCGCCTCCGGGGGAGATCGGATGCCGGCGTGGAACGCATCGACCCAGAGGGCGCGGATCTCGGGAGGATCGACCGCGGCAGCCGGCTGGGCCTGGCCTGACCCGGCTGCGCCGACGAGCGTGAACGAAATGATTGCGGCCTGCCTGAGCATGCGGACGCCCGAACTCCGGCGACTATATACTTCGCCCATGCGAATCCTTCGATTTCTGACCGTGGCCGCGCTCCTGACCTGCGCGGCGAGCCTCTCGTCACCCCTCGACGCCCGTGTGGACACGGCCGATACGAAGCTGCTGACGCAGCCGGCGATCAGCGCCACTCACGTGGCTTTCATTTACGCAGGCGACCTGTTCGTTGCCGATGCGTCCGGGAACACCGCGCAGCGGCTGACGACCGACGACGGTGTGGAGTCAAACCCGGTGTTTTCTCCGGACGGCCGGACGATCGCGTTCAGCGCGCAGTACGACGGCAACACCGACGTGTTCGTCGTGCCGGTCAGCGGCGGTGCGCCGGTGCGCCTGACGTGGCATCCCGGCGCCGACATCGTGCAGAGCTTCACGCCGGACGGCAAGGCGGTCCTCTTCACCTCGCAGCGCGCCACGTTCACCGGCCGTTACAGCCAGCTGTTCACGGTTCCCGTCGGCGGGGGCATCGAAGAGGCGCTGCCGATTCCGAACGCGGCGCGCGCCACCTATTCCCCCGACGGGCAGCGCATCGCCTACAACCCCATCGCCGGACGATATCAGCAGTGGAAGCAGTATCGCGGCGGAACCGTGTCGCGCCTGTGGCTGTACGACCGAAAGTCGCATGCGATCGACAAGGTCCCGCAGCCGGAAACACGATCGAACGACACCGATCCGATGTGGATTGGCGACACGGTCTATTTCCGATCCGATCGCAACGGCGAATTCAACGTGTTCGCCTACGACACGAAGAGCAAACAGGTTCGTCAGATCACGAAGCATACCGACTTTCCCGTCCTGAGCGCATCGAACGGTGCCAACCGCATCGTCTACGAACAGGCGGGCGTGCTGCACGTGCTCGACCCGCAGTCGGGGGCCAGCAAGAAGCTGTCGATTGGCGTGGCCTCCGACCTGCGCGAGCTGCGGCCGCGGTTCGTGAAGGGTGCGCGCTGGATCCGTGACGCGGCGCTGTCGCCGACCGGCGCGCGCGCCGTGTTCGATTTTCGCGGCGAGATCGTTACCGTGCCAGGCGAGAAGGGTGACGTCCGCAACCTGACCAACAGCCTGGGCGCGCACGATCGTTTTCCGTCGTGGTCACCAGACGGCCGGTCGATCGCCTGGTTCTCGGATGCCTCGGGCGAATACCAGCTCTTCATCGGCAGCCAGGACGGCAAGGGTGAGCCGCGCGCGATCAAAGTTGCCGGCGAGGGTTTCTACAACGCGCCTGTGTGGTCACCCGACTCTCAGAAGATCGCCTACTTCGACAATTCCCGGAAGCGTGTACTGGGTGGACGTGAAGAGCGGCGTCTCGAAGAAGATTGCCTCGCAGCCGATCTACGGTCCCGACGTCGTGATCAGCTACTCGTGGTCGCCGGACTCGAAGTGGCTCGCGTACGCGATGAACAACCAGGCGAACATCACGACCGTGTACGCGCATGGAATCGAGCAGGGCAAGACGTCGCAGATCAGCGACGGCTTGAGCGAGGTGAGCAACCCGGTCTTCGACAAGAGCGGCAAGTATCTCTTTTTCTTTGCCTCGACGGACGCTGGACCAGTGAAGGACTGGTTCGCGCAGTCCACACGCCGACATGCGTGCGACCTCGGGCATCTATCTCGCGGTGCTGCCGAACGATCAGGTCTCGCCGCTCGCGCGCGAGAGCGACGAGGAGAAACCGGCGCCGCCGGGTGCCGAGAAGAAGCCTGACGCGAAGCCGGACGAGAAGAAGCCGGACGCTCCGGCCGGTGCGGTGCCGGAGGACAAGCCGCCGGCCACGAAAGATAAGCCGTTCCGAATCGATTTCGAGGGCCTCGAGTACCGGATTCTCGATCTGCCGATCGCGCCCGGCACCTTGACCAACCTGCAGACCGGCACCGCCGGGCAGGTCTACTACCTGAAGACGGTGGATGGCCGTTCGGCGCTCAATCGCTTCGACCTCACGACGCGGAAAAACGAGGTGATCCTGCCGGAGGTCGCAGACTACATCGTGTCGGCCGACGGCAAGAAGCTGCTCTATCGAAACGGCAACGCCTGGTCGATCGTGCCGACCAGCCGCAAGATCGAACCGGCGGAGGGGCGAATCGCGGTCGATTCGATCGAGGTGCGAATCGACCCGCGGACCGAATGGAAGCAGATCTTCGACGAAGCCTGGCGCATCAACCGCGACTATTTCTACGCACCCAACATGCACGGCGTGGACTGGGTGAAGCAGCGTGACAAGTACGCAGCGTTCCTTCCACACGTGGTGACGCGCGCCGACTTGAACCGCGTCCTGCAGTGGATGTCGAGCGAGCTGTCGGTCGGCCACCACAACGTTGGCGGCGGCGATTCGCTGGCCGAGCCGAGGAACGTGCCGGGTGGCCTGCTCGGCGCAGACTATGAAGTCGCGAACGGCCGCTACCGGCTGAAGAAGGTGTACGGCGGTCTGAACTGGAACCCGCTGCTGCGTGCGCCGCTGACCGAACCTGGCGTCAACGCCAGGGCGGGTGAGTACATCCTCGCCGTCAACGGCCGCGATCTGAAGGCGCCGACCAACATCTACAGCCTGTTCGAGAACACCTCCGGCAAGATCGTCGAGCTCACGCTCGGCCCGAATCCGGACGGAACCGGCTCGCGTGTCGCGCAGGTCGTGCCGATTGCGAACGAGGGCGCCCTGCGCAACCGCGACTGGGTCGAAGGCAATCTGAAGAAGGTAGACAAAGCCACCGGCGGTCGCGTGGCCTACGTCTACGTCCCGAACACCGGGGGCGGCGGCCACACCTACTTCAAACGCTATTTCTATCCGCAGGTGAACAAGGATGCGGTGATCGTCGACGAGCGGTTCAACGGCGGCGGCCAGGTCGCCGACTACTACATCGACATACTTCGCCGCCCCTTCGTCGCGAACTGGGCGATGCGGTACGGCGAAGACTTGAAGACGCCGTTCGCGTCCATCCAGGGGCCGATGACGATGATCATCGACGAGACAGCCGGATCGGGCGGTGACTTGCTGCCGTGGATGTTCCACAAGTTCAAGATGGGCCCGCTCGTGGGCCAGCGGACCTGGGGCGGCCTGGTCGGCATTCTCGGGTTTCCTGTGTTGATGGACGGCGGCGGAATCACCGCCCCGAATCTCGCGATCTGGACGCCCGAAGACGGATGGATCGTCGAGAACGAGGGCGTACCTCCGGACATCGAGGTGGAGCAGACGCCGGCCGACGTGATCGCCGGCCGCGATCCGCAGCTCGAGAAGGCGATTGAGGTCGTGATGGCGGATTTGAAGAAGAATCCGCCGGCGAAAACCACACGCCCTGCGTATCCGGTGCGTGGCAAGACGCAGCGCGGGACGGTCATTACCACAAACGGGGGCGGCCGGTAGTCCGGCAAGGACGGATCCGTAGTTCGTGGTTCTACAATTCCCAGCCGGAGGATGAAGTTATGCGCCGCGCCTTGATTCCCGCCATCGTGGTTGCCGCCGCAACGCTCAGCGCCCAGCAGCGTGCGCCGGAGATCGACTCGATCAAACAGGAGGAGATGAAGGCCGACCTCTTCTTCCTCGCGTCCGACAGCATGCGCGGCCGCCTCACCGACACGCCCGAGAACAAGCTTGCGGCTGAGTGGATTGCGTCACGATTCGAGCGTCTCGGGTTGAAACCGATCGGTGACGGCGGCACGTACTTTCAGAAGTACAACCTGATGACCTCCACGGCTGGAGCGGACAACGTGCTGGTCGTTCGTGGTCCGCAGCTGGCGGGCGCACCGAGTCCCACCTCTGGCCAGGACTTCTACCCGCTGCGGTTCAGCGCGACAGCGAAGGCGTCTGGCGAGCTCGTCTTCGTCGGGTTCGGCATCACCTCACCCGATCTCGGCTACGACGACTACGCCGGTGACGTGAAAGGCAAGATCGTCGTCGCGATCGATCACGAGCCTGGTGAAACCGATCCGAACAGCCCGTTCGATGGCATAGTCACCGCCCAGGCCTCGGACCAGCTCTGGAAGACGCTTGCCGCACAAGAGAAGGGTGCGGCGGGCATCGTCTTCGTCAGCGACGTGCACAATCACGAGGGCGGCGGTGGCGGACGCGGTGGTGGCGGCGGCGCTGCGCCACCCGCCGGTGGCGCGCAAGCGGCTGGCGACGGGTTCGCGCGATCGGCCAGCAACTACTGGCCGGCGCAGCCGCCGCGGATTCCTCGGTTCATGCTCGGAAGCTGGGTGGAGCGCGTGCGCATTCCGGCCGCGCAAATTTCTCCCGCGCTCGCGGAGACCCTGGTCAACGGGAGCGGCCGGACGCTGATGGAATTGTCGAAGGCTTCGGAGACGCCGAAGGGTTCGAAGCCGCTGCCGCTCGGCGTCTCCATGGACCTGACGACCTCAGTCGATCGCAAGGTCATCCCTGACCGCAACGTCGTCGCCCTGCTGGAAGGATCGGATCCGCAGCTTCGCGATGAAGTAGTCATCGTCTGCGCGCACTACGACCATGACGGTGCAAACGGCGAGAGCATCCTCAACGGCGCGGACGATGATGGCTCCGGAACGATTGGCGTGATGGAGATTGCCGAGGCGTTCGTGGCTGCGGCGGCCAAGGGGCAGCGCCCGCGACGATCGGTCCTGTTCGCCGCATGGAACTCGGAAGAGCGGGGACTGTTCGGCGCATGGGCGTACACGGAGCAGCCGCTCCTGCCGCTGAAGCAAACCGTCGCCGTTCTCAACATGGACATGATCGGACGCAACGAGGAAGTGCCGGAAGCCGGTGCCGGGCGGTTCCGCGGCCTCGACGCGCAGACGTCGGAATCGAACAACAACGCCGTCAACGTCATCGGCACGACGCGCAGCGCGTCGTTGAAAGAAGTCATCGAGAAGGCGAATGGCGGCATCGGCCTCACGCTGCGTCTGCGCTACGACAACAACGCGTCACAGCTCATGCGCCGCAGCGATCACTGGCCGTTCCTCAATCGCGGCGTGCCGGGCGTCTGGATCCACTCGGGTTTGCATCCCGACTACCACACCGCCAACGACGACGCGGACAGGATCAACTATCCGAAGATGGAAAAAATCACGCGCCTCGTCTATCAGGCGGCGTGGGACCTGGCGTCGTCGTCAGCAAAGCCGGCGCTGGGGAAGTAGCATCTGGGGCCTCAAGTGAGAAAGCTGTGGACGCTACAGCGACGTGCCGACGGCGCTCGTAACGACCACGACGGCCGCGACGTTCACGACGTTCGTTGATCTTAGGCGTCGTGGTCGTCGTGGCCGTCGCGATCGTTCGGGGTGTCCGGTGTACGTCGCGTTGTTTTGCTCCCAAGCTGGATAGATTAGAGAATTGAACGATGCCCAAGAACCTGATCGCGATCCTTGGCGTTGCCCTCATCTCAGCCGGTGGCACCGCTTACGCTCAGACGGGCGCAGCGGCCGAGGCGGCCGACCTCGTCAAGCAGGCGGCGAAGCTCGAGTTTGGCGATACCTGGAAAGAGGCGCTGACGTTATACCGGCAGGCGGTCGAGAAGAACCCGTCACAGTTCGACGCGTACCTGGGGATCGGGCGCATCCTGGACGTCGAGGGCCAATACGAGGAGGCACGTCAGAACATTCAGAAGGGAATTGATGCCGCTCCCGAGAACGGCCTGAGCCCCGCGCTGTCGACGATGGCGGTCGCGTTCGCGTTCGAAGGCAAGGCCGCTGAGTCGGCGAAGTACTACCAGCAGGTGTTCGACCGGCAGATGAAAGCGAATGCGCCTGATGCGGCGGCGGGTACCGCGAACGCACTCGCGCGCGTTTATCTCGAGACGGGCGACCTCGCCAACGCCGAGAAGTGGTACCGAACCGGATACGAGACGTCGCAGAAGATCGAGAAGCTGACGCCCGAGGACAAGGACCTGTGGGAGATGCGGTGGCAGCACGCGCAAGCTCGGATCGCCGCACGCGGCAAGCGCTTCGATGTCGCTCGCAAGCACGCAGCCGCCGTCAAGGCGATCGTCGATCGCGGCAACCTCGACGAGGGGCAGATTGCGAACTACCCACACCTTCTCGGCTACATCGCGTTCTACGAAGGCAAATACGACGCCGCGATTGCCGAGCTGTCGAAGGCGGAGCAGCAGGACCCGTTCGTCTCGAGCTTGCTCGCGCAGGCATACGAGCTGAACAAGAACCCGACCCAGGCACGCGAGCTCTACGCACGCATCCTCACGCAGCGCGGTCATTCCTTGCAGGCAGCGTTCGCCATGCCGCTCGCCCGACGCAAAGTGGCTCAGTAGACGACGGGTCGGGCGCGGGGCTCTATCGGAAGATCTGAGGCCAGATTCGTCGCGACGCCAGGCGATCGCGAATTGGCTTGGGGGCGTGATGCTGGCCCAGCTTCCAGAGGAAGTCCATCTCGCCGTGTATCGCGCGGAGCGCGATCGTCGCTTCGAATCCCAACAGCAGCGTCCCGACGAAGAGCAGCGCCGCGCCCACCATTCCGAGAATGACCGGGATCCACTGGTTCGAGGGGTTGCCGTTCCCGACGACGGCCCCAACAAAGCCAATCGAAACGCTCGTCGCGACGAACAAGCCGAGCGCCACGTAGAACGTCGTCATCGCCCGCTGGAGGTATCGTGCGCGGGTCGTCAGGAAGTCGAGCTGCGTGAACGTCAGCTCCAGGCGCTCGTCGAAGAAGACCACCTGGCTTGGGTCCTTGTGAGCCATTTCCTCGAAGCGATCCGAGAGCGCGCGCACGCGATCGACGACGCGCCCGAGACGGGTTGAGGTCGACAGGATGAGCGCCGCGCAGGCTGAGATCAGGACTGCCGGCGTGATCATCGAGGTCAAGACTGCGAATTCGGGAGTCATTGGCTCGAGCCGTGGTCCGTGATCCGTAGTCCGTGTCTCGCCGGCGAACCTGGCTGATCCCGGCGCAGTGCGCCTGAGAGCCAGACCTCCACTTCCGCGCGGAAGTCTGCTTCGCCGGAGTCCTTCAGCCGTCCGGTGGCGGCGAGCTGCTCGCGGACGGATTCCTCGGCGCCCGTCACCTCGAACAACTCGGTGAAGACATCGACGAGAAACGTACGGTCGTTCACCGAGCACCAGACTCGCGAAGGTGCGCCGCCGGACATCTCGATGCCGAACCGCTCGCCAGCAGACTCGGCGAGCAGCTGCAGGAACTGCCGGTCGGTCTCGTCGTTGGCGTGGCGGCCTCCCGACGCGAGCACGTGCGGCTCCTCCTCGCCGGCATCACAAAACAACTTCAGGCCTGATGGCAGGACCGTGACCCATGTCTCCCAGCTGCTGCGATCGTCCCATTCGAGCCGCAGCAGCGTGCGAGAGCGAAGGAGCAGCGGATCGAAATGTCCGCCGTCCTCCGCCAGCGCGCGATGGACGACGTCGGCGAGGGCGAGCGGGGTGCGCGGCACGCGAAGGGGATACAGGTCCTCGTCGGTCTTGAACTGTTTGGCCGATCGCTCGAGCGACTTCGAGCACGCGAAGCCGTAAGACACGACGCCCCAGCATCGGCGGCGCTAGTGGACCGGCCCGAAGTACTTGTCCAGCCAGTCGAGCACTTCCTTGATCAACCCGCGCCAGTCGCTCGGCACATGACCACCCTCCAGCGGCACATGACGCTTGTGCTCGAGCGGTGTGCCAAGCAGTTCGTACATACGCTGTTGAACTCCGAGCGGTGCCTGGAAATCGTCGCGGCCATTGACCATCAGGACGGGCACTTTGACACGTGGCGAGAAATTCGCCGGCTGGATTTCTGGCGGGTAGTTGAACCGCATGCCGCCGGACGCGAACACGGCCAGTTTGACCCGAGGCTCCAACGCCACAGGGATGGGACCAAAGTAGGCGCCGAGGCTCAGGCTGTAGTAGCCGAGTCTGCCCATGTCGATGTCGTTCCGCGTCTCGAGATAATCCACTGCCCGGAAGAAGTCTTTTGCCCACTGAACCTGAAGATCGCGTCTGCCGCTGTCCCCGACGACCGTAGATTGTCGCCGTTCGTATGTTCCCTGGTAGACGGGATAGAGCAGGGCACGGCCGCTACGGATGATGAAGTCGAAACGAGAGTAGTCAAGGTTCTGACTCGACGTGACGCCACGCGCATAATTGCTCGGAAAGAGCACGATCGTCTGGTAGGGAGGGGACGCGTTCTTCGGCAAGAAAAGATGCACCGGCAGACGTTCCCCCGCATAGGCCGTGTCGAGACTGACGCTCTCCTTGCGCCAGTACGGAGAACTGTCGTCCGCACTGTCGACCCGCGCGTTGAGCGGTGTGCGATCGTACGAGTAGAAGCGCCGGTAGACGTCGAAGAGCTCGTCGGAGACCGGGATGACGCTCTTGGGGTCGCCCGATATGTGCGCGACGGGAGCCCCTGCCCTGTCGAGGGGACCGAGGTTCTTTACCAGCCGCACCCCAAAGGTTGGAAGCCGATCCCACGGATTGCGCGCGTCTTCCTCGGCGTAGCGATAGGTAGGCTCGTCCCAGCCGCCGCCGAGGATGTACCGCAGGGCCGATGCCTCGACGGCGTTAGAGCACCACTCCTTCACGTTGCCGGCCATGTCCAGCGTACCGAACGGCCCTAACCCCTGTCGCTCTCCGGCCTTGACGGGTCCCTTTCCATCGAAGTTACTCAGGCGCAAAATCTCCGACGACAGTTCATCTGGCGGAGCGGCGCCATACCAGTGATACAACGTCGGAAGGCTCTTGCCGGCGAACTCGGCATACGCGGCCGCTTCGAACCAGCTGATTCCGCCAACCGGAAAATCTCCCCTCCCCTCCGGATAGGTGCCAAGCTCCCAGGTCGCCGGGCCGGTTCGGCCAGTCGCATCGCGAAAGCGTCGGACTGCCTCGTCGAAGGCCAGCACCCGGTCGCCTTCCCGTAACGGTTCTTTCCAGTATTTTGATTCGCGGTAGCCTCCAGCATCGACAAACCGTTTGAAATCGCTGTTCGTGACTTCGAGCTTGTCCATCCAGAAGTCTGGCAGGCCCACGGTTCCGGCGATGCCGACGGTGAATGAACCACCCGGCACAGGAACCATCCCCGGCTCCACCGCTCGCTCCGACGTCAGTGCGATTGAGGCTGGTCGCATCGAATCGCGCGCCACTTCGAGCGGAAGATAGCCCGCCTTCGCGATACGAACGCGATAGTAGCCACCCAGGCAATCGGACATCTTGAAAAGGTGTTTGTCCGAGCGGCTCCCATTGTCCGTCCACGTTCAGATAGTTTCTGATCGCGACCTCAGCCCCCTCGGGTTCGGTCGTCAGGTTGAAGTTGTACCACCCCTGGCGCACGCGTGCGATGTCGTCAGGCGCATAGCGGCGAACGTCGCGGGCGAGTCTATAGGCTTCGAGATTCCGGTTCGTCGAGGCGAGCCGATCGATTTCAGGGATGACCTCTCGCTCGACCTGCCGCATCCTGCGGGCTTGCAGCGTCTGCCACGCGCCGAATGCGGCGACGGCCAATAGTGCGATCGCAACAGGGATGAGCAACATGGGTCTGCGCCACGTCGCATCGCGCGGGCCGGTTAGCCGCGCGCGCACAGCGGCGAGGTCAGCTCTGAGCGCACACGCATCGGGGTACCGCGCAGAAGGATCCTTCACCAGGCAGCGGTTGACGATGGATTCAACGCCCGCCGGCACACTGGATCGCAGCGTCCGCAGCGCAGCCGGCTCGCTGCGGAGGATCGCGCTCATGACAGCCAGCGCCGAATCGCCGGCAAACGCCCGCTGCCCTCCGAGCATCTCGTACAGAACAGCGCCGAATGAAAAGATGTCAGAACGCGTACTGATCGCGCGGCCTTCGGCCTGTTCGGGCGACATGTAGGCCGCCGTTCCCAGGATCAAGCCTGGGCTGGTGCCGGTGACGGTGGCTTCGGCTGGCCCGCGCTCGACCAGTTTGGCCAGGCCGAAATCGAGAACTTTCGCGCGACCGTCACGCGTCACGATGATGTTGGCCGGCTTGATGTCGCGGTGGATGATGCCGCTCGCGTGCGCAGCTTCCAGCGCTGACGCGATCTGCTCTCCGTATTCGAGAGCCGTGGCAATCGGAAGCGGCCCCTGCGCCAGCAGCTTGTCGAGCGGTGTGCCATCCACCAGCTCCATGGCGATGAACGTCGTCCCGGCATCCTCGCCGATGTCGTAGATGGTGACGATGTGCGGATGATTGAGCGCTGAGGCGGCCCTCGCCTCCTGGACGAAACGCCGATTGCGGTCGACGTCAGCCGTCGCCTCCGACGGCAGCATCTTGATCACGACCGGACGGCCCAGGCGTGTGTCGGTCGCGCGATAGACGACGCCCATACCGCCGCGGCCGAGCTCCTCCTCGATCCGGTAATGGGAGACCGTGCGCGACATGGTTTCAGCCGAGATTATAGCTGGCTGATAGAAATCGAGTGTCGCGCGATCGCTTAGGCTTCGGGTTCGGCTTGGTGCGGGTCGTCTCCCCCAAGGTTCGAGCAACGTTTCCGGCGCGTCGCGTGTACGATCCTATCCTCTAATATGCCCCGGATGGATCCCGAACGCTGGCGTGCGGCAAGCCTTCGGCTGGACCAGGCGCTGGAGCTGGCAGAAGACGAACGTGCACAGTGGTTGTCGGCGCTTCGCCAGCAGGATCCAACGCTGGCGGACGACGTGGGCGTCCTGCTCCAGGAGTACGACGTCATACGCCACGAGCGTTTTCTCGAAGAAGGGGTGTTGTTCGGTCACAACCATTCGCCTGACGCTGGCGCGGCGAGTGTGGATCCATCACCACTCGCGGGCCGGACCGTCGGCGCCTATCGGCTGGTCTCACCGATCGGTCAGGGCGGCATGGGGGTCGTCTGGCTCGCGGAGCGCTGCGATGGCCAGTTCGAAGCCCAGGTCGCCGTCAAGCTGCTGGAGATCCGGTTCGGCCGATCGGAGGCGCGATTCCGCCGCGAGGCCAACATCCTTGCTCGCCTCACGCATCCCAACATCGCCCATTTGATCGACGCGGGCGTCTCGTCGGACCGCCAACCGTACCTCGTGCTCGAACTCGTGGACGGGCAGCCGATCGATCGCTACTGCGACGATCGGCGGCTCGACGTGCGCGCGCGCGTCGAACTGTTTCTCGACGTCCTCGGCGCCATGACGCACGCACATACCCACCGCATCGTCCACCGCGATATCAAGCCGCCGAACGTGCTCGTGCGTACAGACGGCCACGTGAAGCTGCTGGACTTCGGGATTGCCAAGCTGCTCCGGGACGACGACGCGGGCAAGCCTTCGACAGTGACGCTCGAGGGGGGCGGGGCCCTCACACCGGCCTATGCCGCACCGGAGCAGGTCCGCGGCGGAGCAGTGACCACTGCCACGGATGTCTACGCGCTGGGTGTGCTGCTCTACGTTCTGCTCACGGGACAGCATCCGTGCGGAGATGTCACCTCGCCGGCCGATCTGATGAAAGCGATCGTCGAGGTCGACGCACCCGTGCCATCGGCCGCTGTGGTCGCCGGAACGGATGCGGAGACCGATCCCTCGACTCGGGCGGCGAACCGCGGGACGACCCCGGAGCGCTTGCACAGGTTGCTCAAGGGTGATCTCGATACCATCGTCGGGAAGGCGCTGAAGAAGGAGCCGCTCGATCGCTACGCGTCCGTCGCCGACCTGGCCGACGACCTTCGGCGGCATCTCGCCTCCGAGCCGATTCGCGCGCGCCGCGACTCGCTCCGACGACGGACCGCGCGCGTCGTTCGACGTCATCCCTCGCTGACCACCGCCGGAACGATGGGAGCGCTCGCACTCGCCGGTGTCACCGCCTATTACGCGTTCCTGCCGCCGGTGGAGTCCGACCGCGGGGCGGTTCCCGAGCCGCAGGCCGTCGCGCCCGTGACGAGCGAGCCAGGTGACGAGCGGTGGCCGACCCTGTCGCCAGACGGTACCCGGGTCGCGTTCTCCTGGGTCGGGCCGAGTGCACCGGGCGGCCGCATCGCGATCAAATTGCTGGGTTCGGACTCGGTGTCCCAGGTGACCGATGGTGCCGACGACTCGAATCCCGTGTGGTCTCCGGATGGGCAACAGATCGCCTTCATCCGGACGTTCCGCGAGCCCGAGCCGCGACGGCAGATCTGTGTAATCCCCGTGACCGGCGGCCAGCCGCGTGTGCTGCACACCACGGGGCACAGCATGCCGGGGCTGACCTGGTGGGAAGGCGGCAACGCGCTGCTCTTTCCCGCCCGCGTTTCCGCAACAGGACACCACCGCCTCGCGTCACTGGATCTCGCCACCTTCGAGGTGCGGATCCTGACGAATCCGCCAACGGCGAAGGAGATTGCAGCTGCAGGCGACTTCCTCCCGGTCGTGGCGCCCGACGGGCGGCGCGTCGCTTTCCTCCGCGAGACCCACGAAGGCCGCGACGTCTATGTGTTGGATCTCGTCACCGGGAGCGAAACCCGGCTGACGCGCGACGGCCATCGGGTGTCGGCACTGACCTGGGCGCCCGACGGCAAGGCGGTCATCATGTCGTCGCCGCGCAGCGGCGTCGAAGCCCTGTATCGCGTCTCGCTTGCCGATGGGGCGATCGGGCGGATCCCAAACACCGGCGACGGCGCAACGCATCCGATGGCCAACCGGGTCGGCCTGGTCTACAGTCAGGCGCACGACGACTCGAACATCTACCGGGTCGATCTGCGCGATGGACGTGCGGTTGGCCCCGCCCGCCCGATCATTGCGTCGACGCGCGCTGACGGCGCTCCCCAGATTTCCCCCGACGGACGGAGCATTGCGTTCATGTCCACCCGCGGTGGTGGCGCGGAGATCTGGGTGGCGGCGACCGACGGGTCAGGCCCGCGCCGAGTCACCTCCCTCCCGGTGGCGAGCGGGCCGCGCTGGTCGCCCGATGGACAGTCGATCGCCTTCGGCGCGCTGGCGGAGGGACTCGTCCGGCCTGACATCTGGATCGTCGATGCCAATGGTGGTTCGCCGAGGCGGCTCACCACCGATCCCTCCTACGAAACATTGCTGTCGTGGGCCGCTGACGGCAAGTCGCTCTACTTCATTTCGGATCGGACAGCCGATTGGGACGTGTGGAAGATCCCGGTCGACGGGGGAGCGGCCACCCGCGTGACGCAGGGCGGTGGTCTGCGTGCTCAGGAATCGGCGGATGGGCAGTTCCTGTATTACGCGAACGACGTGCCGCAGGTGTGGCGGCGCTCGCTTCAGGCCCAGTCGCCTGATCAGCTGGTCACGACGTTTACGACAGGCACGCACTGGGGTGGTGACTGGATCGTCGGTGCACGGGGGCTCTACTACCTCAACGAGCAGGCGGCCGGCGCTGCCGGCATCGACTTCCTTCCATTCGGAGAGCCGCTCAACCGCGCCATTCGCGTGCTCTCCCTGACAGCTCCGGCAGGGCGCGGTGTGTCGATGTTCGCCGTGGCACCGGACGAGTCATGGCTCGTCTGGGCGCAGGAGGACTATCGCAACACCGACATCATGATGATTGCGCAGCGTTGAATCCGGCCGCCTGTGACTGCGTCTACCTGTTCAGGTGAACAGGGGGACAACTGTCGTCTTTCCCCGCTCGATTCCGATTCTCATTGCAGAGAGGAATCGACCGGCATCCAGCGTGAAGACCTCCTTTTGTTGCGAGAAATACCTTCGCTGCGGAGTCATCACACGTCGATGCGCCGGCCGTTTACAGGGGAGACGTGATGAACGCGACACTTCTGAGCGGCAGCAACACCGAGGGTGACGATGTCGAACGGGATGAACTGTTCGGCAGCCTGTACTCCGACCTCCGCCGCCTGGCCCGACGCGAGCTGAACCGCCAGGGGTCTTTCGGTGAACTGGGCGTGACGAGTGTTCTGCACCAGGCCTATCTCAAACTGGCGGCCGGCGGCGCACCGGTCTTCGCCGATCGAGCCCGCTTCCTGGCCTACACCGCTCGTGTGATGCGGGGATCAATCATCGACGAGATCCGTCGTCGCCGTGCGCAGAAGCGGGGCGGGTTGTTCCACCTGACTTCTCTCGGCCCGGAGCACGAACACGACCCTTCCGACCCACGCACGTTGTTGCAGCTGGCTGACGCGCTCGACGAACTGGCGGCCGTGGAACCTGACCTGGCCGAGATCATCGAGTTGAAATTCTTCTGTGGCGTCTCCTTCGCGGAGATCGCGGCCTTGCGGGGGGTATCGGAGCGAACGGTTCGGCGCGATTGGGACAAGGCCCGGCTCTATCTGCACCATGCGCTCTCCCGCGAGCCTTCGATCGCACGCCATGCCGCCGTTCTCTCCTGAGCGCTGGCGGGCGCTCAGCCCGTATCTGGACGAAGCGCTCGGACTCAGCGGCGATCGCCGGGCCGGCTGGATCGCGTCGATCGGCGCCCATGATCCGGCACTCGCCGCCGACCTCGTGGCGCTGCTCGCCGAGTACGATCACCTCAAGGCCTCCGGCTTTCTCGAGTGCGTCCTTCGCTGGCCCGCCGCTGGGCCGTCGACCCGCGTCGCCGCTGATCTCCCAATCGCATCTGCGCGTCGTTCCGCCCTCACCTCCGCACGATGACCGGTCTGACTTTCAGAATCCGATTTACAGGGCGAGGGAACACACCATGAAACTGAAACTGTTACTGTTGACGACGCTAGCTCTCTTCACACCCCTGACTGCCTCCGCACAGGAGGCCTGCGTCCGTTCGGCACCGCGGGCGAACAGGTCTGCTACTCAGGGGTCTTTCCCGCGAATCCCACCGTCATCGAGCTCGGGCAGCCTGTTCGACTCCCTGCCACGGTGTTCAAGAATCTGACGAACGCAGCCCTTGACTTTCAGGATCGAATGGGCGGGCATCGACATCTCCGGCTCCGGACCTCATCGACCAGAGGCTGCTCGCCCCCGGCGAGATGGCGACGCTGAACGACCTGGCGTTCGAGATCGAGGGCCTCGATCTGGGGACGCGCAAGATCGCCGTCGGTTTCAGCACGATTGGCGCCTACCAGGTCACGGCCGAACGCCAGTTGGACCTCACCGTCGTGATTCCCGGACAGCTCCGCGAAATCATCCAGGTGCCGCTCCGTTACTGCGTGATCGAGGGAAGCCAGCAGGCGGAGGGACGAAAGCCCGGTGAGACCGTGGATGGAAAGAGGCTGCTCGTCGGAACTGCGACAAAGCGACCGACGAAATCTGGCTGCCTCAGGCGGGCATCCTGTTCCGGCATGCGTTCGCTCCTCAAGGGATTCCGGTCGTGGCCGACCCGGAACCGGACCCGACCAAGTCGTCGATCTTGGCGTTCTCACTCATGACCGGCTTCTTCGATGGCGAGTGGGGCAGAGCCGTCGACATATGCGAACAAGCCTGGATGGAGCAGTATCCGGCAGAAACAGGCATCACCGTCGTCAACGCGAGGAAGAGTCATTCCCGGGGTCAGCGTGCCCGTCGCCGGCATAGCGCCCGGCGTGCCGCATGAGCGCTGAAGAGATGCGGCGGGACGCGGGGCGACGCCATGTGCGGAAATCCGCGCGACCTGACCGCCGCCGATGTCACGCAGATGTTGCAGATCGCGCACTACGACCCTGCGATGTACAAGATCATTCCGTATACCGCCGAAACGTTCGAGCCCTCGAGAGTGGTCGCGCACGAGCTGGCGCACACGATGATGCTCGGGCATGGTAATGGCCTGGACGACAACGCCGACGGTCTTCTGCCCCCGACCCTCGGACGCCGGCGCTTCGATGAATACTGCGACGTCAAGGGCCCGATGGAGGACACCACAGGAGGCACCCTGATGCTGCCCGGCGCCGACAAAAACCTCACGCCGCTGCAGCGCGAGATGGCCCGCGCGACGGCGAAGACTGGTGCCTGGTGCGGCGCTGCCGGACGGGGTCGCGAGTCGAGCCGGCTACCTTCTGCCGGCACCCGGGTCCTGTCCGCCCGACTGCGATGTACCCTCGGCGATCAAGCTCAGAAGATCGCGGTGGCAGAGACGCCGGGAATTGAAGTCACCAGCTTCACCCACAGCCTGCTCGAGCTTCAGACGGTGGCACCTACAGCTACTGGGTCTACGGTGACCTCGATAACAACCCGGCCACCGGATGCTCGGCGTCGGAGCCGGGCCAGCCCGAGTTCCTGGGCGCGGAACTGCGGACGCTCGTAACCGTGAACGCAAGCGGCACAGGCGCCACGCGGCACCGACCGTGTGGCAGTGCGCGGGCGGCGACATGGATGGAAGTCCAGGATCGCGGGCATCACGCCACAGCCTATGAGCTGTGGCCGGTCATCATGACGCTCCGCTCAGCAGCGAGGGGATCGTCACTATTCAGATGCCGAATGCAGTTCGCGGCGCGGCCGGCAACCAGCTGCGGGTGCAGGCGGTGGCAGCGGGAGAGTCGAACGTCGACCTGCTTCCCGCGAGCGGAACGGGCGGAGTGATCTCGCTCGTCCCGCCGGATCTTCCGACGTGTTCGGTCGGGCCGATGGTCGCGAAACCCGGTCAGACCGTATCGATTACGGCGAACCGGATGCCGGCATCGCGAGTGGTCGACATCTTCGTTGCCGACGTGAAATCCGGGAGCGCTTCGATCAGGCGCGAACGGGTCGCTGTCACGATGTCGTCGTCCCGACGACTCGATTGCAGAGGAAGGTGTCCGGCCAGTCGAGGTGGTCGTCCAGAATGGCGCGGCGAGCGCGTCGTGCGCGATGCTGATCAAGGGAGGCGCGGTGACGCCGGCGACGACGGCGACGCTGACGCCGGAGCCGAACGCCAACGGCTGGAACAACGCCAATGTGACGGTGGCGCTGAACGCGGTGGATATGCCAGGCGGGACCGGCATTGCGACGGTCTCCTACTCAGCGACCGGCGCACAGCCGATCGCACTGACCCCGGTGACCGGCGCCTCCGCCTCGATTGCCATCAACGTCGAGGGGCAGACGACGATTGCGTACTACGCGACCAACAACAGCGGCGTGACCGAAGCCGCGCACAACGTGACGGTCAGCCTCGACAAGACCCTTCCGGCAATCGCGTATGCGGGAAATCAGGGCACCTATGGCGTGCTCGACACCGTGAACATCACGTGCACGGCCAGCGACAGTCTGTCGGGCCTGCTCTTGAACACGTGCGCCGACATCTCCGGCCCGGCCTGGCAGTTCTCGCTCACGGGGAACACGCTTCTCCGCGACCGCGATGGACTTCGCCAGCAATGTGAAGACGGCGACGGCGAGCTTCAACATCGTCGTCACGTATGCGGATCTGTGCACCCTGACGCGGCAGTTCCTGGACACCTCAAACCCTGACGAGCAGGTGCTGGGCGAGTCGCTCTGTGCCAAGCTCGGCGCCGCCGAAGCCGCGGCCGCCCGCGGCAACGCGAATGCGAAGCGGAACGCACTGGACGCATACATCCGGCAGCTCAAGGCGAGTGTCCCCAACTTCCTGACCCAGGCTCAGGTCGAGATTCTGAGCAGCCTGGCGGCCGCACTGTAAGGCGCAGCCAGGAATCCATCCCCACCGGGGCAGCGTCTCGGCGTTGCCCCGGGTCTCCACCGAACACAGCCGACCGAGTGGCGTCGCACATCCGATGACACCTTCGATTGGTGTCCTTGCCATCGTTGTCGCTTCTCAGCGTCCCAAGTTCATCCGCACGCCGAGCATCACGCGCCGCGGATCGACGAAGACCGTCGGCTGCCCGAAGTTCTGACTGTAGAAGTTGTCGGTAGCCAGCCCCTCTTCGGTGGCCTGATTGAACGCGTTCAGCACGTCCATCAGGAGCTCGACGCGTCCGAGACCGCCGAGCGCCACGGTCTTCGAGACCCGCACGTCGAGCATCGTCAGCGACGGTAGCCGTCGCGTGCCCCGCGGCTCGAGCAGGACCCGCTGGTCGCCCTGTGGTAGCGAGATCTGTGCGGTCGCCGCCCACGGTTTGCCGCTCAGGAACTGGACGTTGCCCGCAACGTGCAACCCGATGCGCGGCACATCCCACGACAACGCGCCGCGGAACATGTGCGGCCGATCGTTCGGCAGTCGCCCCTCGGCGTTGGTCAGGCTGTTCGGGTCTCGCCCGAACGTGCCGCCGCCGAGCGATGCTGCTCAATTGGGGATCTGCGGCAGCGCCTCCGCTCGAGGGCTGTAGTCCGTAGGTCCGCGACCACGTGTAGGACGCGAAGGCATGCCAACCGTCTGACCGTCGCTTTTCCACGGCAGTCACCAGACCGTTATAGGTCAGCAGGTAGCCATCCTGGTTGGTCAGCAGGAAGCGCCGGCTCGCGGTGCCGCTGGTCGAGTACGAAGACCGGCACGACCTGGCCGTCAGCCATCGTTCGTGTCTCATCGTGATAGATCCCGCCGGTATCGGTCCAACCGATGAAGTTCTCGCCGTTCTTGCGGATGTACGCAATCGCCACCGAGAGCCCGCGACCGATCTCGCGGTCCACGCCCACCGAATACTCGTCCGTGAAGGGTGCGCCGGTCTCGGGATCGAGACGGAGGTTGGTTTTGGGATCGACCACCGATACCAGACGTGTATACCCGCCGGTGGCTGGGTCGAAGGCCGTGGTCGTGATTGGCGTCTGGCCTGGATGAATCGGGGCAAGTTCGCCAGTCAGCACACCCTGATGGAACCTCCCGTAGCTCGCCCTCAGCATCATTCGACCGTCCGCGGTGAGCCTGGTCGTCACGCCCAGGCGCGGTGACCAGACGTTCCAGGTGTAAAGCGTGCCGAGGCCTTGCACGGTGGCATCTGTCTCCTCCCCGGCGAGATCGCGGGCGGGAAGGTCAGGGCTGATTGCGCGGCTGTGGTCGAATCTGATGCCGGCGTTGATCGTCAGACGATCACCGATCGTCATGGCGTTACTGGCAAATGCGCCGGCAGTGATGAACTCGCCTCCCGGCGTCGCCGGATCGCGGGACACGGCCTGAAACGGCTGCCCGTTGCTGTCGATGTATCGCACGCCAGTCGGGATGATCACGAGCGCGTTGTGGTGCCCCTTCTCGGCCTGCCCACCCACCTTCAGCTCGTGGTCGGCGCCCAGCAGTCCCGGGCGGTAATGGGTCATCGTGGCCTTGGCAGTCGTCCGCAGGAGGTTGAAGTCACCGAAGCTCGGGGGGCCGCCGCTCGACAGCCCAGTCACGCGATCAAATCGATTCGGTACCGTGATGCTGCCGCTGGCTGGGTCGTTGTCCTGCGAGAGAACGAACCGGCCCACACGGGCGTCCCAGAGCGTATTGCTGGAAAGCGTGTGCGTGACGTGAGCGAAGGTCGTGGTGGGCACTCTGCCATTGAATCGGATGGTGGTTTCAAACGGCGTCGCGAGCGTCGGCCGATCGGGGTTGACCCAGAACTCGTCGTGATAGCTCGAAAGCAGACGCAGGCTCGGCGCGATTTGCCATGTCAGCTTGGCGAGCAGCTTGTCCTGCTCATATTGCCTTGGGAATGCCGGGTCGGTGCCCGGCTGACTGTCGGAATCGCGAAGGTACTGATAGCCGGCGAAGAACCACAGCCTGTCGCGTACGACGGGCCCACCAAGACTGGTCGTGAAGTCACGGTATCCGTCGCGCTCGTAGCCGCTCTCCGGTTGGGTTCCGCTTTGAACGGGAAGCACGACCGGCTGGCCGGTCAGGCTTGCGCCCTGCCAGTAGTACGACGCGTCGTATTGAAAAGCGTTGCCCCCCTGCCTGGTGACAACGTTGAACACGGCGCCCTGGATGTTGCCGAATTCGGCGGACGCCCCCACCGTCTGGACCTGCACTTCCTGAATGACGTCGATGCCGGGCTCGGCCACGGCGCCGCCGCTGCATGGACACGTGAAATTGGTGCCATCCAGCAGGAACGCGTTCTCGTTGACGCCGGAGCCCAGGGCCGACACCGTGTTGCCGGTGCCGTTACCCACGCTCGTTGGCGAGACGCCTGGAGCCACTTTTATGAGGTCAAACATGCTGAACCGGCGTCCCGGGATGTCCTTGATGTAGTCGGCGCCGAAGCGCGTCTCGAAGCCGCTGCCTCTGGCCTCGATGCGCGAGCCTTCCTCGACTTCGACGGCCACGGCAATGCCCGCGACGGTCAGTACCAACGAAACGTTCGATGGTCGCCCCTGCGCCCACCGCGACCTGTTCGTCACGATACGAGGCAAAGCCGTCCATCCGTACTTCGAGCGTGTAGAGCCCGGGAGGCAGGGCCTGAAATCGCAGCTGCCCTTTTTCGTTGGTCACCGAGTTGGCGGGTCCGCCGATAAGAGCCGGCGAGCTGAGGGTGACCTGCGCGCCGGGAAGGACGCCGCCCTGTGCGTCTCTCACGGTGCCGATCAACGTGCCTGTGAGCCCCTGCGGCAGTCCGGTTCGCGGTACGAGCAGACATCCGACGAAGAGAAGAAAGAGCGAACATCTGCGCTGGCTCATGGCCCCCCCTTGATGTGCGACCGCTCGAGCGGTGCCTCCTTCCATGTACGCGCAAACCGACGAAGAACGGGGCCACGATCTTGCCCCGCACGGCGCCCGGCCCTATGCTGGCTGCGCACTCAGATGGACAGAATCGACGACGCGAGCTGGCATGGACGCCTGCGCCGAGGCGCAACGAACCATTTCCGCATCATCGCGTTGGCCGTGGCGACGACGCTTGCGAGCCGATCGACGGCGCTGGCGCAGCCACAGGGTGGGGAGCGAAAGCAGGAACCCACGTGGGTCTTCTCCTCCGGTGCGTCGTTGACGCTCTTTCCAAGCGGGGACGTTTACCCGGTCTACGTCGCCGATCCCCACCGCCCGACCAACGTCGTCGCGGAGGCCTTCACCATCGGCGGTGGCATGCCCGCCACGGACAGCCCTCTGACCCGGCTTGGCGCGGGCGGTCGCTTTGGCGTGATGCGGATCGAACCGGCGAAGCCGGACGGTCGCGTGTGGCAGGTCAGCATCGAGGCTGGCTTCGATGCGATCTTCGATTCGCAGAACCGGCTCGATGTGGTCGGGTGGGACGGCAACTACGGCTTGACGGTGACCACCGCCTCGAGCAGCCCGATCGCGCTGAAGATCGCCGTGCTGCACATTTCGGCCCACGTAGGCGATGAATATCAGGAACGTACCGGTCGCCCTCGGATCAACTACACACGCGAGGAGCTGAGCGTGGGCGCCACCTGGCGATGGTCTCCGCGCTGGCGCACGTATGGCGAGACGGGAGTGGCCTATAGTCGCGGTCATCCGTCGCTCGAGCCGTGGCGCGTGCAGGCGGGAGTCGAGTACCAGTCGGGGCCCGGTCCTTGCGGTCAGCGCATCGCTTGCTACGCCGCGGCCGACGTTTCCGCCATGCAGGAGCGGGATTGGCGGGTCGATGTGACAACCGACTTCGGGATCGTCATCCGGGGTGCGGGCAGGGCATCTCGGATCTTTGTCGAGTGGCGCCAGGGCCGCCCAACAGTGAACGAGTTTTTCGTGGACTCGATGTCGAGCCTCAGCCTGGGCCTGAAGATCGACCTGTAGCGGAGATATCGTACACGACATTCCCTGTCAGGTCGGTGACCTCGACGATCATGCACGTTCGCGTGATGACCCCGCTGACCTCGTCGCTGCACGTGCAATTGCTCCGACACTGTCGTCTCCCGTGTGCCAGCCGCCACGAGGATCCCGTTGGTGTTCCCCGTCACGTTGTTCTGGTCGATGACGGAATGCTTGAGTTTGCAGGGTCGTCCCCGCTATCCTGTTGCTGCTTCAGCCCTTCGACAAGATAGTGATGGCCACACCTCCGGACATCACGGCGCTGCTCGACGATTGGAATCGCGGGAATCACCGTGCACTCGATCAGGTGTTGCCGCTGGTGTATGCCGAGCTGCGCCGCATCGCGCGCCGCCAACTTCGCCGCGAGCGGGTGGGGCACACGCTGCAACCGACGGCGCTCGTCCACGAAGCGTATCTGCGACTCGTCGATCAACGGCAGGTCGATTGGCGGAGTCGGGCGCATTTCTTTGGTGTCGCCGCACAGGTCATGCGGCGGATCCTCGTCGACAACGCCCGTCGCCACAACGCGAACAAGCGGGGCGGTGGTGTCCAGTGCGTGTCGATTGATGAGGCTGCGGACATGGCGGTAACCGACGACGTGATATCCGTGCTCGCGCTGGATGATGCGCTCGGGCGGCTGGAAACAGTCGATCGCGGCCTCGCGCAGATCGTGGAACTACGCGCGTTTGGCGGGCTGACGGTCGAAGAAGCGGCGCACGTGCTGAAGGTCTCGGCTTCGACGGCGAAGCGAGAGTGGCGCACCGCCAAGGCGTGGCTCTCGCGTGAACTCGGGGCGGGGAAACGCCCATGACGGACGCGCGCTGGCACCAGGTCAAGGCGTTGTTTCAGGCGACGATTGACAGGCCGTCGTCCGAGCGCGGCGAGTTCCTCGCTGCCGCCGTCGGTGGCGATGAAGCGTTGCGTCGTGACGTCGAGTCGCTGCTCGAGTCGGACAGCTCGGACATGGGCTTCACGGATCGATTGCCATTCCGCGACAAGTCGCCAGTGGGCGATTCCTCCGCCGAGGCCTGGGCGGGGACCTCTACCGCTGCGCCGCTTTCTCCCACAACCGCCGCCCAGATCGTGAGCGAACTCGAGAGGTCCGCGCACAAGTTGCACCACGGGGATCGCCTCGGTCCGTACGAAGTCGTGGATGCGCTGGGCGCCGGCGGCATGGGCGAGGTGTATCGCGCCCGCGACACGCGGCTCGATCGAACTGTCGCGATCAAAGTCCTGCCGGCGTACGTCGGGCACAATTCTCAAGCGCGCGAGCGCTTCGAGCGCGAAGCGCGCGCCGCCGCAGCACTGAACCATCCCCACATCTGCACGCTGCACGACATCGGGAGTCATGACGGAATTGACTTCCTCGTCATGGAGTATCTCGACGGCCAGACGCTTGCGGCACGTCTGAAGAGGGGGCCGCTCGCGTTGGAGCAGGCGCTTCAGTGCGCCATTCAGATTGCCTCAGCGCTCGACAGAGCGCACCGCGCCGGCATCGTGCATCGGGATCTCAAGCCGGGCAACGTGATGCTCACGAAGGCCGGCGCAAAGCTGCTCGACTTCGGGCTGGCCAAGGCGAGGGCGCCGGCCATCGGGACGAGCGCCACGTCGATGGCGGGGTCGCCGGATCTCACGGCGACCGGCCTGATCATCGGCACCGTGCCGTATATGGCGCCGGAACAGATCGAAGGGAAAGCAGCCGACGCGCGCACGGACCTGTTTGCGTTCGGATCGATGCTCTTCGAGATGGTCACCGGACGTAAGGCGTTCCAGGGAGATAACCACGCGACCTTGATGGTTGCGATTCTCGAACGAGAGCCGCCGCCGCTCTCGAGTCTCCAGCCGCGCGCAACGCCTGCGCTCGAGCGCATCGTTCGAACGTGTCTGGCCAAGGATCCCGACGATCGTTGGCAGACCGCCCGCGATCTCATGCGCGAGCTGCAGTGGCTGGCGGAATCGGATGCCGAGGCAGTCGACGCGCCAGCGACCGTTCGGCAACCTCGCAGACGGTGGACGGTTCCGGCTCTGACGATCGTGACACTGGGCGCGGTGGCGGCCGGCGGCTACCTCGTGGGTACCCGTGCCACGCCGGCACCGGCTAGCCGCCATTCGTGTTGACCGGCTGACCGACTTCCCCGGGCTCGAGGAATACCCCGCCATATCTCCCGATGGGAGGTCCGTCGCGTTTACCGCGGACGAGGGTGGGAGGCGTCAGATCTGGGTGAAGCTGACTGCCGGCGGCGCGCCGCTGCAACTCACGCGCGACGCGGGTGAGCATCTGCGCCCCCGCTGGTCTCCCGATTCGAGCTCGCTTATCTACTTTTCGCCGCCTTCCGGTGGCGGGCTCACGGGGACGCTGTGGGAGATCTCAGCTCTTGGCGGCACTCCACGCCGCATCGTCGACAGCCTCGCGGATGGTGATGTCAGCCACGACGGCAGGCGGCTCGCCTTTGTTCGATCGGCCGGCGTACGACTCGAGCTGGTGACGGCCGATCGCGACGGCACCAATGCCAAGGTCATCGCCCCGCTCGCCGCGGGCTATTCATACGTATCACCTCGTTGGTCGCCGGACGACACGTTGATCGCGTACCAGCGAAACAGGATGAGCCTGGACGATGATGTGTTCGTCGTTCCGGCAAGCGGCGGCGAGCCGCGCGGGATCACGCAGGCAAGCAATCGGATGAGCGGCTTCGCCTGGTTGCCCGACGGATCGGGCATCGTCATGAGCTCGTCACGCGGGAGCACGCTGTACTATCTGCCATCCTTCAACCTGTGGAGTGTCTCGATCACAGGCGGCCCCTGGCGTCAGGAGACATTCGGCGAAGTCTCGTATCTGTATCCTGACGTCGATCGAACTGGAACGTTGATGGTCTCGCGGCTTCAGTTGCGGTCGGACATCTGGCGATACCCAGTCGACCTGGGCGCCGCCGAGAACGTCCGTCGCGGCGTGCGTGTCACGCGGCAAACGGGACAGGTGCGAACACCGACGGTGGGCCCGGGCGATAAAGAAGTGGCGTACGTGTCAGATAGTGGCGGTCACGCGAACATCTGGGTGACGACGATCGACACAGGGGAGAGCCGGCAGATCACCTACGAGCGGGATCCTGACATCTCTGTCGGCGTTCCAGTGTGGTCGCCTGATGGGCAGCACATCGTCTTCGCCTCCAGTCGTGACGCGCCGAAGGGCCAAAACGGCTACTGGGTGGTGAGCCCTGATGGCAGTGGTCTACGCAATCTCAGGCTCCACGCCGGCTGGGCGGATTGGTCTGGTGATAGTCGCTGGGTGTATTACTCCGAGGATCCGCATCGTGCGGCGGTTTCGAAGGTGATGATTGACGGTGGACAACCGGTTGCCGTGCGGACGGATACGGCGGCACGCCCGGCGATCAGCCGCGATGGATCGGCCTTGTACTGGTTGGTCGAGTTGCTCGCAGGATCTGGTCTCGCCGACTATGAGATTCGCACCGCGACACCTGAAGACGGCCCCGCCCGGACGCTCGCCCGTATCCCCGCCAGCCGCGTCCCGATCTGGCTGATGATACAACCTGTGATCTCACCGGATGGTAAGTGGCTCGCGTTGCCGCTCGTCGACAACGGAACGTCCAACATCTGGGCCATATCGACCGCCGACGGCACGTTTCGCCAGCTCACCGATTTCGGCCGGCGGGCGACGTTCATCGCACGGCGCCTGTCGTGGTCGTCCGACAGCCGATCCATCTTTGGCGCACTCGGCGAAGGCGAAGCGGACGTGGTGCTGCTGGCGGGAGTCGTCTCGTCAGGTCGCTGAGAGAAGCCTGTGTGAGGGAGGAGGGGGCCTAATGCTTCCTATCGTCCCGCTGCACCGTTGCGGACCATCCGAGAACGACACGCAGATCTCGAGGCGGCCGCTCGGCCTCGGGCGCCTTGATCATCAGAAAACGGGCGCCATCGGCGCTGACGTCATAGGCCGCACGCCCGCCACGACCAGTCTGAAACTGGCCCCGAAACAACTCTCGCGGCCGATCGCCCGCGCGGCTCGTCCTCACGACAACGGCCATCATACGGTCCGCGACACGGTAGAACAGTTCGGCGCTGTCTCGCCTCCAGAGCGGTTCCGTTCCGCCCCCTAGCGACACCTGTACCGCATTCGCGGGATCGGTGCGTGAGGCGACGAACACCTCGTTTCGTCCCCTTGCATCGGAGACATACGCGATCCATCGTCCATCCGGAGAGAACGCAAATGACGTCTCATTCGCGGTGGTGTTCAGAAAAGGACGGGCGCTCCGGTCATCGAAGGTCAGAAGAGCAACGTCTCGTCCTGTGCTCTCGCGCTCTTCGACAAATGCGAGTGTCGAGCCATCCGTTGAAACCGAGTGCGGGATCTTCCGGAAGGGACTCCGTGTCAATCGTTCTTCCACGGCGGAACGCTCAGTTCCCTTCCAGAACAGATCGGACGACCCTTCCCGGTCGGCGCTGAAGATGATTCGTGAACCGTCGCCGGACCAGAGGGGGTCCGATCCGGCGTCGTAGGTGAGCTGCGACAGCGCGTTCCGCGCGATATCGTAGGTCCAGATGTCTTCAGCCGTCCGGCCGTCGATGGCAACCGCGATCATGCGACCGTTAGGGGAGAGTCGCGCCATCGTATAAGCCTGCGGGGGTGCAGCCACCGGTTCGATCGCGCCGTTCCGGTCCACCCACACGAGTGTCCGTGCCGACTCGTCATCCGCTCCGGGCAGATAGAGCAGCCCGCCAGAGCCCGACACACTGAACTGCGCTGCGCCGTCGAGCGAATGGGCCACCCCGTTGAGCACGGGCACGGCTTCCGACGTGAGCCGCCAGTTCCTGTGGTCAAGCGATGCCAGAAATATGGTCCCTCCACGCATGTAGGCCAGCCGGCCTCCGCGCACGAACCGAGGATTGCTCCCGCCGTGCACGAGCACGTGCCGCACCGTTCCCCCGAGCGGCTGCACGACGATCTCGGCGTCATTCCAGCTGCCTTCCGTTCCCGTCGTGAAGAGCACCGCGCTGCCATCTGGGAGCAGATCCGGCCACCGGTGGCTGAACTCGCCCCTTGCGGTATTCAATTCAGTCACGGCGCTCGGCGTACCGCCCTCGGCCGACACCCGGAACAACCCAGAACCATTCGCTGGCGCAAAGACGATCGAGTCGTTGGCCCAGCTCGCGCCAAAGCCGATCGGCGCCTCTGCCAACGTGCGCACCGGCCCTCCCTGAACGGGAACTCGTTTCAGCTGGCCATCCGCAAAAAAGCCAATCCATTGGCCGTCGGGGGAGAAGAAAGGCGTCAGCGCGCCCTCCGTGCCCGCTAACGGCATCGACTCCAACGTCGAAAGGGAACGCACGAACAGTTGCGATCGCCCACCGCGCGTCGCGACGTATGCGACGTGCGCTTCGTCCGGTGCGAACGCGACGACCGGGAAATCCGAGGATTCGAGCCGCTCGGACGGGGGAAGCGACAGCGCGAAACTGATGGCGCGCGGCTGCGAGGGTGGATCGCCAGCGCCCACCAACCACATCACACCCGCCACCGCCCCACCCCCCAGCAACGCGCTGACCGCAGCCACAAGCCGCATTCGGCTGCCGGCTGAACGATCCGCCGCCGGACTCGGTGCCAAGTCCGTCTCAGCCCGTCCTTCGACAGCCTCCTCCAGTTCGAGCCGGGCATCACCCATGTCTCGAAGGCGGTGGGAGAGGTCCTTCTCGAGACACCGTCGCAGGAGACGACGGATCGTGGGAGGGACGTCCTGCGGCACGGCGCTCCAGTCGGGATCGCGCGTGAGGATGTTCGAGAGCGTGTCCGAAATTGTGCCGCCGGCGAAAGCCGACCGCCCCGTGAACATGTCGAACAGGGTGCAGCCAAACGCCCAGACATCGGCCCGCCTGTCGATCGGTTTACCGCGCGCCTGCTCGGGACTCATGAATGCGGCAGTACCGAGAACGAGACCTTCCGCGGTGGCGCCGGACGTCAGGGTGGGGGATTCCGCGATCGCTTGGGCCGTCGAGTCGGTGTGAAGCGCCTTCGCCAGGCCGAAATCGAGCACCTTGACCGACCCACTCGGGGTGATTTTGATGTTGGACGGCTTCAGGTCGCGATGGATGACGCCGCGGTCGTGAGCAGCCTCCATCGCGGCGGCGATCTGCCCACCGATAGTGAGGGCTTCCTTGACTGGCAGCGGACCCAGATGGGAACGGTCCGCAAGCGTCTCCCCGGCGATGAGCTCCATCACCAGAAATGGAACATTGTCGATCAGCTCGAATCCGTACACCGTTGCGATATTGGGGTGATTGAGAGAGGCGAGCAACCGTGCTTCGCGATCGAATCGGGCGAGGCGGTCGGGATGTGACGCGAGCTCGGGGCGGATCACCTTGATCGCGACCTCCCGTCCCAAGCGGGAGTCGCGAGCTCGGTAGACGGCGCCCATGCCGCCCTCGCCAATGAGCTCGATAAGTTCGTACGTGCCGAGAACGGCGCCCACACGCACCACCATTGCGGAATGCGATTATAATGCCCAGCGACCACCGTCAGGCCCGGAGTGTTGGCTACGGGAGATCTCATGCGAGGAACAGTGATCGCCGTTGCTGTGTGTCTGGTGGCGTCGGCCGCACCGGATGCGAGACAGTGCACGCCTGCGGCAGCGGTCGCCCGGGCGCCTGCGGCGGGTGAGATGGCGCCGGACTTCACGCTGCCCGGAACGGACGGCCGAACGCACCGGTTGTCTGACTACCGCGACAAGCAGGTCGTGGTGCTGACCTGGTTCGCCAAAGCTTTCACCGACGGCTGAACGGCCCACTGTCGGTCGCTCCGTGAGAGCGGCGACACCCTTCGCGAGTTCGATGTCGCGTTTTTCGCGGCAAGTGTCGACACACCCGAAACCAACCGCAAATTCGCTGCGCAGAACAGGTTTGACTACCCGCTGCTGAGCGATCCGGAAAAACGCGTCGCCACCGCGTATGGCGTCGTGAGCAGCACCTCGCGCTACGCCAATCGATGGACTTTCTACATCGGCCGGGACGGCAAGATTCTGCACGTCGACAAACAGGTGAATACGAAATCGCACGGAAGTGATATCGCCCGGCGGCTGGCCGAGCTCGGCGTCGCGCGACGACCGTCGTCCGTTCGGTGACGACGCCTTAGCAGCCCGCTGTTAGAATCGCGGGTCATGCGCACACGCCATTTGCTCGTCGCAGTCCTTCTCGCCGCGATGACAAGCGTCGCGGCCCCGGCCCAGCAGGGACCCAAGGTTCTCCTCCTGTACGACATGGAAGGCGTCACGGATGCGATCCGGCCGCAGGACGTCTCGATGGGATCGGAGACCTATCCCGCCACGCGCGAGTCGCTGACCGAAGACGTCAATGCGGCGATTCGCGGGTTGCTCAAAGCAGGCGCACGCGAGGTCGTGTTGACCGACGGCCATGGCAGCGGCAACCCCGACCCTGATTATCTTCTCGACAAACTGCCGAAGGGCGCCCGCTTCGACATCCGTGATTCGCCGTACGACCCGTACATCGAAGCGATGGACGAGACCTTCGACGCGATGGTCACCATCGCGATGCATGGGAAGGCTGGCGGCAAGGCGTTCCTGGCGCACACCTACAACGGCCACACACGCTGGGTGATGGCCGGTCACGACATGAACGAAAGCATGCTCGTGGCCGCGTCCGCCGCGCGCTTCAATGTGCCGCTCATCCTGGTAACTGGAGATGACGTGCTTCGCGATGAAATCCGGGCGTTCTCCCCGTCGACCGAGTATGTGATCGTCAAAAAGGCGGTGAGCGTTTCCTCCGCCGAGTCCCGGCCGCGAGCGGACGTGTCGCGCGACATCGAAGCGGCGGCCGAACGGGCGCTGCGGAACAGGAAGAACGTCAAACCCTGGAGGCCGGCGGCAATTGCCAAGTCGTTCGACAACCAGTTCAGTTACATCCTGCCCGATCAAGCAGCGATAGCGAGCATGTTCCCGCACGCCACGCCGGTCGACAACAAGACAGTGAAAGTGCCGGCGTCGAACTTCCTGGATGCGTATCTCGCGTTTCGGGCTCTCGCCACGTTCACGGGCATGACCACTCAGCGGATGACCGTGAACGCCATTCGCCAGATGCCAGGCGGGCCCGACATGATTACGAAGGCCCAGGGTCAGTTGCCTTCGCGCGAGCAGCGGACGTTCGAGCCGACCTCATCGACGATGGATCGCGGTAGTGTCGGACCGGGGAGGCATGGATATCGGTGATTGTAGCGTCCGGCTTTAACCGGACATCCGCCTCTCGGCCTTAGCCAGGTCCGGCTGAAGCCGGACGTCACGAGGTCCGGCTGAAGCCGGACGCTACGAGGACGCTACGGTTTGATCACCAGGCGATCGACGACCTCGCGCACGCCGTTGGTTTCCTTCGCGAGCTGGAGCGCGCGCTGGTGTTCGGATTGCGTGCGCACGGTTCCGCTGATGGTGACGACGCCCTTCGTGGTGTCGACGTCGATGTCCAACGCCTTCACCGAGTCGTCGAGGGCCATCTTCGATTTGATCTTCGCCGTGAGCGCGCCGTCGTCGAGCGCCGCCTTCGCCTGACTGGCAACCTCGGCGGTCTTCTCGCCGACCTGCGCGCCGACCTCGCGCGCGCGTTGCGCATCCACGCCGGCATTGTCGGGCAGCAGACTGCGGCCCGAACCCCACCAGCCCAGGAGGAACCCGCCCACGCCGACAAGGACGACGATCAAGATGATGAGCTTCAGCAGGCCCCTGAACATGGTCACCTCCGTCTCTCTCTAGTTTGCTTCATCGAACGGGTGCAGAAGATGTACCTGAACGGTTACGTAAACTGGCGCAAGAAGGTCCGTACATGACAGGGCAGGGAGGTCCGAAGACGCCCCCTGCAGCCTATTGGCAGGAAGTGGTGGCGAGGCGGTTGCTCCAGCTGAACGCCGAAGCGGTGGGCCGGAATGCGTTTCCGCTTTCCGACACCGCTTGATAGAGCAACCGGAATGCCACGCTGGAAGCCGCTGATTTCTGCCCTGAATACGCGAAAATCTTAACTCGACCATGTTTGGGTGTGAATCCAGGAAACCCAGCCGGCGTTACTGTGTGTAGCCGCGGTGCTACTCACGCCGCCTGGGCTAAGATGTAGCGCTCATGTCGAGGTTGAAGCCCACGGTTGCGCTCGCTGCCGTACTCACGTTCGTTCTCATCAGTTTCCCACGTGCGCAGACCGCGCAGGTAAACGGCTTCGACATCATTCTCCGCGGTGGACTCGTGTTCGATGGAACGGGCGCTCCCGGCTTTCGCGCCGACGTCGGCATCATCAAGGGGCACATCGCGGAGATCGGGGACCTCAGGAATCGTCGCGCGCCGATCGACATTGATGTCGCAGGCTTGTACGTCACGCCGGGCTTCATCAACCTCCACAGCCACGCGACGCCGGCCGGTCTCAGCCGAGCGGAGAACATGCTCACGCAGGGCGTGACGACCGAGATTCTCAACGCCGACGGCGGCGGGTCGGCCGATTTGACAGAACAACTGTCACGACTCGGGTCGGTTCCGCTCGCCGTCAACGCGGGTGCCTGCATCGGCTTCAATGTCATCTGGAACGAGGTCGTCGGGCCAGTCGATCGCCGGCCGACGACCGACGACGAGGCTCGAATGCGCGCGAAAGTTCAGGCAGGCCTCGAGCAGGGAGCGTGGTGCGTCTCGGCAGGTCTGGACTACAAGCCGGCGTACTACGCACATACCGAAGAGGTCATCCGCGTGCTGAACACCACCAGACACGCGCGGACGAATTTCACGAATCACGATCGCGTGACGCCGGAAACGGGATTCAGCTCGAAAGCAGGCATCGCGGAAACGATCCAGATCGCGGAAGCCGTCGGCATGGTCCCGGTGATCACGCACATCAAGGCGGCGGGCCGTTCGCAGGGGACAGTACCGGAAATCACCGGGATGATGAGCGCGGCGACGGGCCGTGGCGCGTATACCGCTGCTGATGCCTATCCATACCTGGCCGGTCAGACCAGCCTGGCGGCGCTCATCGTTCCGGGATGGGCGCAGGACGGAGGACGTCAAGCCATGCTGGAGCGTTTCGCCGACCCCGCCCTGAGAAAGAAGATCATCGCCGAGGCGGAAGAGACGATGACCGCGCGGTTCGGGGGCGCTGCGGGCGTCTACCTGCCCGACACGCGTCAGGAGCTCGTCGACATCATGCGCGAGTGGCAGGTGACGGCAGGCGAAGCGGTCCTGCGCCTGGTCGAAGAACGGAACCGGACCGCCATCCTCAGATTCGGGATCGAGTCCGACCTCGTGAGCATCCTGAAACACCCCACGACATCGATTGCCTGCGACTGTGGGTCGTCGCAAGGGAACGCGACCCACCCGCGTTACTTCGGCACGTATCCACGAGTGCTTGGCCGTTACGTCCGCGAATCGAAGGCGCTGACCTGGGAGGATGCGATTCGCAAGATGACGGGTCTTCCGGCGGCGACCATCGGGATGATCGACCGCGGTCTTCTCGCACCCGGCATGGCCGCTGACGTCACCGTTTTCGACCCGGCCACGATCGTCGATCACGCAACCTTCGACGATCCCACCCGCCCATCCGAGGGCATCCGCCACGTCATCCTCAACGGCCAGCTGGCGTTGCGCGACGGCAAGGCAACGGGAAGCGGCGCGGGACACGCGCTCAAGAGAATGCCGGGCATGCCGAGCCGGCCAATGACGCCTGCCGTTGCCCGGCGCCTGACGTTGAAGGCTGCCGCGTCAAAGGCGCTGTCGCTGGATGTCCGGCAAGACGCCGCCGCTCGAACAGCCACAGGAACGTTTCGTCTGACAGCCGACAGCATAGCGTCCGGCTTTAGCCGGACAGGTCAGTCGAACTCGACGATCGAAATGGTCGATCCCGGCGTCCTGCAGGTGGCCGATCGCTGGGCCAGCTTCACGGGCCGAGCGCGTCTGTTGCCGTCGAACGAGCCCGTCGCGCTCACCGTCGTCGTCGAACGATTCGACCCCGCCAGAGCATCCGGAGCCACGGCCACACTCTTCGTGGACGGTGTACGCCGCGTCGAGATTACGATCGATCCAGCCCTGGTCGACATTCAGCCGGGGACTGTCCGATCGAAGAAATGAAAGTCCGATAGTCCATGCGACACATGCTTGCTCGGTTTTCCAGGATTCCCGCCGCTGTTCGAATCGCCACGTCCACCCTGGCGGTCGTTCTCGTGGCCACGCTCCTCGTCGGCCAGACGCGGCCGTCGAACGACGTGGATTCGCGTGCGTTCGTCCGACGGCTGAACGGCGTCACCGATGCGTTCAAGGCGTATGTGAACGATGGGAAGCTCGCCGGCGCCGTCGTGCTCGTCGCGCATCGCGGCAAGGTCGTGTATCTCGAACCCTTCGGCCAGCGCGATCGCGAATCACGAGCGCCGATGAAGCGCGACACGATCTTCCGAATTGCCTCGCAGACGAAGGCGCTCGCCAGCGTGGGCATCATGATGTTGCAGGAACAGGGCAAGCTGTCGGTCACCGATCCGGTTTCCAAGTACCTTCCGGAGTTCGCCCAGACGACCGTTGCCGTCCGGGCTCCCGCAGGCTCGACGCCCGGCTATGAAGTCGTTCCGGCGAAGCGTCAGATCACGATCCACGACCTCCTCACGCACACGGCCGGCATCGGCTACGGCATGGGCGTCGCCAGCGATCGCTGGAAGGCGGCCGGCATACAAGGCTGGTACTTCGCCGACAGGAACGAGCCTGTTTCGGACGTCGTGGCGAGGATGCCGGCGCTGCCATTCGACGCGCAGCCCGGAGAACGCTACGTCTACGGCTACAACACCGACATCCTTGGCGTGGTCATCGAGCGCGTGTCGGGCGAGTCGCTCGATGCGTTCCTGCAATCGAAGATCGTGAAGCCGCTCGGCATGCGCGACACGCACTTCTATCTTCCCGCGAACAAGAAGGATCGGCTCGCCGTCGTCTATACGCCCGGCGACAGCGGCATCGTGCGGGCGCCGGATCCAGGCAACGTCGGCCAGGGTGCGTATGTCGACGGACCCCGACGTGCGTTCTCCGGCGGCGCCGGTTTGCTCTCGACGGCGGCCGACTACGGCCGGCTGCTCCAGATGCTGCTGAACGGCGGCGAGCTCGACGGCACGCGCGTGCTCAGCCAGGCATCGGTGCGTTCGATGACGATCGATCAGATGAACGGAATCGCGTACGGTCCGGGACAAGGCTTCGGGTTCGGATTCTCGATTCTGCAGGATCTCAAAGCGTTCGAGAAGCCGGGGTCAATCGACGAATGGGGGTGGAGCACGACAGGTATTGGGTCAGCCCAGCCGATCAGCTCGTGTTTACGAGGCTCTCGGCCATCAGCCGGAGTAGTCGGCGAAAGGCAGCAGGGCTCCGATCGACTTACCGTTTTGTAACTCGCGCGCCACGAATGTCAGGACCCGGGCTCTCCGGCGCACCCATCGACTGCTGCAACCCGCTGAAAACACACGACTGGCGGCGCGCTGAGACGTGGGCACTCCCCTTGCCCTGCATCAGCCGAATTCGTAGTTGCACCACCAAAAGGGGATCACAGTGACACGCACCATTGGAGCGGCCATCGGCGCGGTAATCTTCGTGTTGTTCATGTCGTATATCGCGCAGCGACTGGTCGGACCGGTCTCGGCCTCCGCGGCCGCACACCAGACCACCGCCTTGCAGCGGTATACACTACCTATCTGGCCAGATTGCCCTGAGCACGGCAGCGAGGCGGTAACCGCCCTTTGCCAGTTGCATCCGGACGAGCGTGCGCGCGCGCTCGTCGTAGCCTGCAGGCTGTTCGATGCGCCAGCGGTGTGGCGTTCGGCCGGAATCGTCAGGTCCCAGGTAGGCCAGGATCCGGATGTCGTGGTGAACGATTCTGCTCTGCTCCAACGCATCGTCCGCCCACCGCTGCGGCCACTCGTCGGGGTCACCTGCGTCCGCCCATCCCGGCATCACGGGCAGCGCTTCGAACACCCTCGATACGAACGTCATCTCATCGTCGCGCCGCATCGTCAGGTTGACGGCGTGCGCGTCCCAGTATGAGTGAAGGTTGAAGCGGTCCTGCGGTCCGTACAACAAAGCGTTGCCACCGAGCGTGAGCCGCCAGCCAGTCGTGCCCTGAGGGAACACGAACCTGAACGGCGCCTGCGCAGTGATGAATCCCGTACCGACATGAAGCGGCTGGTGCATGTCGCCGACGAAGTGTGCGAGCAGCCGCAGCGCCTCGCGTGGTGTGAACACCCGAGAGTTCCCACGCAGCACCCGAATGCACTCACGCGACATCTGGACGACGTCCGTGGGACGCGCACCGGGGACTGACGCTTCGTACCGCTTTGTCTGGAACGGCAGATTCGCGTAGTGGTAGGTATCCTGTGCCGGATGTTCGAGGCGAAATGGGGCGGTGTCTTCGTCTTCGTACGTCGCCGACTTGATCGTGTCGGCCCAAATCGCCGCATCGGCCAGCGTCTCGCCGGGACGCAGAATCCTCCGAACCTCCTCGAGCGCTCGCGAGTTGCGAAGGTGGAGCTCGGCAAGGCGTCCGACGATCCGGTGGCCCTCGTCGGCGAAGCCGCCGACGTCAGCCCATGCAAGAGCGACGAGCGCGCCGCAGGCAATCGCAGTCTGGATCCGCATCGGACGACATCATACGGGGGTTCGTCGTCCCTCAATGCGGCTTTCGTCACTCGACGATTGACGGTAATGCATCGCCCTGCTAGAAATCGAGGAACTCGCAACCCGCCGTGACGGACCCTGGGGCTCTGCACTCGAGAGTGCGTGTCCGGCACGGAGAGAAGCAGCGGTTCCCTGGCCGACTCGCGGCCGGAGGACCGTTCGATGTGATGGCGCCGAACCTCTGAGCCACGCGGGCAGGCACCCGGGCGCTCTAAAAGGAGGTTCGCATGATAGCGGCGCTGTTCGCCTCGATCCTCGCATCGTTCATCACTTCCCAGGGTACCGCCGGACGTCCGCTTCCCTTCGACAAGGACTGGAATCTCGTTGGCCAGAGCATCGCCGTCGTCAAGGACGGATCGCGCGACATACTGCAGGTTGAGAACGGATACGCTCACCGGCGCGACATTCAGCTGGAGAACGGGACGATTGACTTCGACGTGCAGCTGTCGCGACGCCGATCGTTCGTCTATCTTTACTTCCGCGTCGCAGGCGAGGGCGAAAGGGAAGAGATCTACCTGCGCCCGCACAAGTCCGGGCTGCCTGATGCACTTCAGTACGCGCCGGTCTGGCAGGAGCGCAGCCAATGGCAGCTGTACCACGGGCCGGCGGCACGGCAGCCGTTCCCTTCGACCCAAGCGGATGGACCCACGTACGACTGGTCATGCAGGGACGGCACGCTGCCGTCTTCATCAGCGATATGAAGGCGCCGGCGATGCTGGTGCCGAACCTGGCGCGCGATCCACGGGCGGGATATATTGCGGTCGGGAGTTTCGTTCCGCCGGGAAGCCCGGGCCAGGGACCTTCTGCGCGCTTCGCCAATGTCGTCATCCGCCCCGATGTGGTTGAGTTCGATTTCAAGGCGGCCCTCGCGAAAGCCGCAGCGCCGCCTGCGTCCAGAGACGGCATCGTTCGAAGCTGGAACGTATCGCAGTCGTTCGTCTCGAAGCCAGGCGACACGCCCGGGATTCCTGCGGCGGACGTCCTGGGTCAGATGCGGCAGCTCGAGAGCGAACCGTCAGGCCTTCTCCAGCTCGATCGTCACGTGAAGGTGCCGGCGGAAGGCCCTTCTGCCGCCCTGGCGCGACTTCGCGTGCGCGCCGCACAAGCGGGCGTTTATGCGCTGGACCTGGGCTTCAGCGATATCGCAACGGTCTTCCTGAACGGACGGCCGGTCTTTCGCGGCGACGCGAGCTATTCGTTCGATCGTCCGCGTCGCGAAGGCCTGATCGGGTTCGATCAGGCGCGTTTGTATCTGCCGCTCGCCGCCGGAGACAACGACCTGGCAATCCTCCTGACCGACACCTTCGGCGGTTGGGGCCTGATGGGGCGCTTCGTCAACGCTTCAGGGCTCAGTTGGTGACGCTTCGACGGCCGGAGTTTCGCGACCTCACGATGCCACCACCGGACCCGGGCCTGCGCAAGATGCTGATGTGGACGTTCGTTGCCCTGATCGTGGCTGTCCTGATGGCAGTTCTTGGCGCGGGCCTGGCGATCCGGGTCTTCGACCGGCCCTGAATTCTTGTCCGGATCGCTCGGGCTCCGCGTTATAGATGTGGTGCCCTCGGACTTGTCTGGCAAAGGAGGTCGTCGCATGGCGAAACGCATCACACGCATCCGCACAAAGAGTGTTCGTGTCTCTCTCGGCCGCGTCGTGAGCCAACTCAGAGAGTTGAGACGGTCGGATCCTGAGGAGTTCAAGGCGCTGGCCAACCGAGTCCCCAAGGGGGCGTTTCGAACAACCGACGCGTGGTTCGCGCATCTCGAGGTTACGCTGAAGAGCATTCCCGAATGGTGTCCGAACCCTCGAGGCGACAACCAGTTCACGATCGATGTCCCGCCGAGCGCCGGCGCCGCCGAACGTAGGTATCGCCGTTCACCGCATCTGGTCGCGCACTGGACCACGAAGGGACCGGTCGTCGAGAACTTCGCGACCGGCCGGCTGGTTTCTGGTCTGCCCATCGTTCAGCAGATCCTGACGGCCTGCGATCGCTGGCGAACGATTGCGGATGTGAGCCAGCTGCTGCCCGAGTATCCGAGGCATTCGCTCGCTCCTCTGATTCGGTCGCTGGCGGAGCTGACACTGCTTCAGCGGTCCGATCGCGAGATCAGCGGCGTCGAAGCCCGTCTCGAAGCGTGGGGTGGATGGAGTCCGGCAGCCGCGTATTTTCACTGCGCAACCCGTGACGTGACGTATACGACGCGACCTCGAGGCGGCGGGCCGCCAGATGCGCGCCAAGGCTCGCAGGGATCCGCTACCCGCAGCCGTGAAGCGGTATCGCGGACTACCGGTCACGAGGCTCCCGAAGCCTGACACTGACGGCGAGTTCGCGCGCGTGCTGCAAGACCGGCGGACCTGGCGCCGATTCTCGCGCACGCCGTCGACGCTGGCACAGCTCAGTGACGTGCTGGGCCTCACGTTCCGCGTGCAGCGCTGGATTGAGCTGCCAGGCATTGGTCGCGTAGCGTTGAAGACATCCCCGTCCGGTGGTGCTCGTCATCCGATCGAATGCTACGTCCTCGCGCTCCGCGTGCGCGGGCTTCCGCGCGGCCTCTACCACTATCGGGCTGACACGCACGCGCTGGAGCGACTGCCGCGGACCGTCACCGCTCGTCACGTGGCCCGGTATCTTCCAGGACAAGGCTGGTACGGGAATGCGAGCGTGGTCGTGCTGATGACCGCCGTCTTTGCGCGCACGCGCTGGCGCTATTCGAGCCCCCGCGCGTATCGCGTCGTGCTGGCCGAGACAGGGCATCTCTGCCAGACCTTCTGTCTGGCAGCGTCGTGGCGAGGTCTTGCGCCCTTCTGCACGATGGCGCTCGCGGACTCCGTCATCGAACGCGATGTGGGCATCGATGGCATCTCGGAGGCGGTGATGTACGCTGCAGGATTCGGCACGCGTCCGGCCGGCGCCGCATGGGCGCCGTGGCCGACCGCGGAGCCGTATCAGGATCCCGTGGAATCACCCGGCGGCCCGAGGCGAAGCCTGCGTTCGCGTGCAAGATCCAAAGGAGCGAGCCCTTCATCCGCCCGTTCCCAGGACCGCAGGAAGCGATCGTAGTGCTCGCGTGCGGCGTCGAGCTTACCCACCCGCTCGAGGAGCGTGGCGATCTCGAAGTGGGCGAGGACGACTTGCGAGTACGCTGGCGCGTCACCATCTATCGCGCGCTCGCCGCTTCGCTCGAGAATCGACGTCCACGTCACAATCGCGTCGGGAATCCGCCCCGACGCGACGCTGTGCGCGCGCCAGCGTCACCAGCGTCCAGGGACTCGTGAACGTGCGAACTGCCCGAACAGCATGTTCGTGCGCGGCTGGCGCCTGCATGGCGTGCCAGCGCGATCTCGGCGCGAAGCTGCTCGACACGCGCCTCGGGACGCGGCGACTGCCGCTCTCGGGCGTCCACGATCAGTTGCTGGAGAATCGCGTCAGCCATGGCCAGATCGCCCGCACGGGCCGCCAGCACGCCGTAAACGATCCGGTTCCGCGCCAGCTCGACCTTGATCTTTCTCAGGTGCGCAATCGCGTCACGTTTCCTTCCCGCGTCGATGAGCAACGACGCCATCGCCAGATCGAGTCGCTCGACGCCGGAGCTGCCCCCGCGATCGAGACCCGCCCGGAGAGCAAGCGCAGCTTCCTCGTACCGTCCCTCTGATCTGAGAAAGTCCGCCTTGCCGAGCGCCAGTTCCGGCCAGGACACGTATCCAGCCTTGTTCGATTGTCGTTCGGCTTCGTCGAGCGCGCCGCTGGCGTCATCGCGACGCCCGCCGATCAGCAGGTGCTTCGCATACGCGATCCAGTCGAAGGGCTGGTCCAGATACTGCGCCAGAAGTGCAGAGGCTCTTTCAGGCTGACCGGTCGCGCTGTACATGTCCGCGAGCATCCAGCGGACGCGAGGATGCGGATAGGACTGCCATGCCGCTTCGAGCGCCTCGATCGATTGTCGATGCTGGCGAAGCGCACCCAAACTGAGACCCAGGTTGGCGAGGATGCGTCCGTCGCCAGGCCGCAGGCTGAGCATCGCCCGCTGGTGAGCGGCGGCCAGGTCGAATCGTTCGAAGAAGGTGTGGTAGTCGGCGAGGATCTTCTCGCGCTCTGTCGGCCCCAGCCGGGACTCGCTGCTTCGGGCCAGGGCTGCGGCTGTTTCGAATGATTGCCGGCGCTGGTCGAATTGACCGAGATATCCGTAGGCCAGGCCAGCGTACACGTGCGCCATCGCGAAACCTGGATCGAGCGACGTGGCCTGCAAGAAATGCGGGAGCGCGTCGCGCGCCAGCTCCTGATCGTGTACAGCCCCTTTCCCAGCGTGAAATGACGGACGGCTTCGAACGATTTCGACGTGACCGGTTCGAGCGGCGCGCTCAGGGCCTGCACGGAGCTGACGCTTTCACCAAGCAGCTCCCGCATCCGTCGGCCCTGACCGAGGGCGGCATGCAGCGCTTCAGCACGCGTGCGCCGGCTCTCCGGCTGTGTGTCCAGGATGCGTCCGCTCGGGACATGCCTGGCACGGAGCCTGACGACGTAGAGGCCGTCCTGCGCATCGACGGAGCCTGTGACGAGCGCAGCGAGCCCCTCGCGCTTGCAGATCTCGAGGCCCAGTTGCTCGTCGATGTTCGCCGTCGCCGGCCGCTGCATCCGTTCCAGTGACTCGGCGATGCGCGTCGTGGGGAAGACGTTCAGGTACGGCGACTCCTCGAGCTCACCGGTGACTGCCTGCCGCAGCGTGGCTTCCAGGTCCCCATCGCCGGTCGTTCCTGTAAAGGAGCCAACGAGCAGCCATTCCCGTGGCGCGATGAACGCGTCACGCGCGGCCTCCGAGCTGCGAGTTCTGGTAAACCACGCGTGGTTGATGCTGAAGATCGCGCCGCTGGTCAGCAGGATCGCGGCGGCGACGGCCAGCAGTCTCAGCGTGGCGTGCGATCGTGGCTGCAGCGCCTCCAGATCGTGCGCGAGCGCCGCAGCGCTTCCATAGCGCCGTTCCGGTACCCGGTCCACCGCGCGATCGACAGCCGCGGCAAGACTGACCGGAAGATCTGGGCGGACGGATCGGATGGGCCGCGTGTCGCCGCGTTCGTGCGCCCGGCGGAGATCCGACACGATCGTCGCCTGCAACGGGGTACGTCCCCGTGAGCAAGTGATAGAGGAGAACGCCGATGCTGTAGACATCGGTGCGCACGGTGGCATGTGCGCCGCGGAAGATCTCTGGCGCGAGATACAGCGGCGTTCCGGCGAGATCGCTGATCGATCCATCCGCCAGCTCGCGCCCGATCCCGAAATCCATGAGCACCAGGCGGCCGTCGCTGGCGCGGACCACATTCTGCGGCTTGATGTCACGGTGGAGAAGCCCGGCATCGTGGACCGCCTTCACTGACCGGCACAGCTCCATCCCGATATCGATCGCCTCGCTCGCATCGCAGCGGCCGTCTTCCTGCAGCCGCTGTTCGAGCGTGCGGCCGCGGATGAACTCCATCCAGAGGCCCACGCTGTCGCCAATCTGCTGCGCGTCATAGATCGTGACGACGCCGGGATGACGGACTTTCGCCAGCAGCCGGCCTTCGCGGATGATCGAGGCCACCTGCGGATCGTCAGAGCTGGCCGCCGGCATCAGCTTGACGGCGACTTCACGATCGAGGCGCGTATCCCAGGCGCGGTAAACCTCGCCGAACGTCCCGACGCCAATTCGTTCGAGGAGCTCGAGGTGTCCCCATAATTGCGGGAATGTGCGGTCTTCAGTCGTGGAGGACTGGTCCGATTCAGCGGCGGGCTCGTCGGGATCGGATCGGTGGACGTCCGCCAGTGCCGACAGCAGCCGCAGTTCGCCGATCAGTTCGCGGTCTCCGCCTGCGGAGCTGTCAATGGCAGACCAGTCGATGGGTGTCCCGTCGAGGATCGCCTGAGCCAGGTCGTCGATCAACCGGTCACGGTCGGCGCTCACGCCTCATCTCTTCTGCCAGGCGCACGATGGCGCGCTGGGCGGCCTTGCGAGCCGCCTCGGTACTGGGCTTGTCGAAGACCTCCGCCAGTTCGGCGTACGAGTAACCCATTTCGACCTTGGCAATGATGATGTCCCGCTCGGCAGGCTTCAGCCGTGCGAGCGCCCGCTCGTAGCGTTCGACCCCCTCGCGGCCGATCGCTTCCTCGAGCGGCGAGGCCGCGCTCTCGAGTTCCAGCAGTTCGAGGTCCGCCTCGGTCACCGGATACCGTCCTTTGCGGCGCACCTCGTCCCTGACCCGGTTGAGCACGGCCTGGCGCAGGTACGCCTGAAGCGCGCCGACGCGGCGCGGTTCGAACTCATCGATCCTCTTGAACGTTTGAACCAGGGCATCCTGGACAAGATCGTCCGTGTCGGTGAGCTGGCGGGCCCATTTCGGCAGCCGGCCCCTTGCCCATCGCTGAAGTGGCGGGAGATGACGGGCGAAGAGACGTTCGAGCGCCTCGCGATCGCCGGCCCTGACCCTGGCGATCAGGTAGAAGGTCGAGTCGAGCGAGCCTTTGGCCGGCTCCCTGCGAAGGATTTCCCGGCCCGGCGTCGTCATTCATGGGCGGTCCTGCCGCGCAATCTTACGGCGGAAGCCTTCTGTTCTGCCAGCGACGAGGAATACTGCAACCGGTGCCGACCTGTGGTCGCAACTGGTTGTGTCAGAAGCGGTTATCTACGGCATGCGCACGGCGCGCTGTTCGCGGCCGTTCTGATGAAGGATCAGGTGGGTGACCTTGCCGCCCTCCTTGACGAACGTGATCTGCGCGTCCATCACCTTCGCGAAGAACTTCGTCTCGGACTCCGGAAATACTTCGATCGTCTGCTGACCCGTTGCCTGGGTTATCAGTCGATCGCCCTCGCGGGTGACAGTCATGATGAAGTCCGGCCGGAGCTGATACCGGCCTGCGTACGAATCGAAGATCGCCGGATCGACGGTGATAGCCACGCGCTGCACCGGAGTCTGGTAAGGCTCGCCCAGAGAGATGGCCAGGAGGTCGCGCGCAATTCGGCCGGTGTTGGTGAACTCGTTGTTCGCGAGGACGACGATCGTCATCTTGTCGTCGGGGAGGCGGATCAACATCGAGGAAAACCCATTGATACCACCACCATGCGTCGTCTGGCGCCTTCCGAACGTCGCCGGAGAGGGCATGGGCATCACCCAGCCGTACGCATAGTTGTCCTTGAACGGCGTGAACATCGCGGCCTTGGCCGCAGCAGGGAGCAGACGGTCAGCGTACAGAGCCTGATCCCACTTCAACAGGTCCTCGACTGTCGAGTAGAGCGAACCGGCAGAGTAGGGCTGGCCCATATCCAGGTACCGCGCGTTGGCGATGGCCTCTCCGTTCCGGCGCGTATCCGGCGGCGCGTCGCGGCAGGACGACGTTGCTCCGGTCGTAGCCGGTGTCGGACATCCCGACCGGCGTGAATATCTGGTCGCGCAGCACGTCCTCGTACTTCCGGCCCGTGACCTTCTCGATGATCACGCCGAGCAGGAAGTAACCGGAGTTGTTGTACTTGAATCCGCTCCCCGGTTCGAACTCCAGCGGCAGATCGCGAAAGAGCGCGATCATCTCGTCCGTCGTTTTCGGAAGGATGGAGATCTTCTGAAAGTCTGGAAGGCCTGTGTAGCTCGGGATACCCGAGGTATGGGTGAGGAGGTGATGGACGGTCACCGCCTTCCACGTGTCGGGACAGGGTGAGAGGTGAACGCAGATGGCGTCCTGCACCTTGAGCTTGCCCTGCTCCTGCAGCTGCATTACCACCATCGACGTGAACTGCTTCGTAATCGAGCCGACGCGGAACTTCGTGTTGGCGGCGTTGGGGATTTCCCATTCCGCGTTCGCCCACCCGTAACCCTTCTTGAACTTCGCGTCGCCGTTCAGTGCCAGCAACACCGTCCCGCTGAAGCCGTTGACCTTCTGCTGCGCCTGCAGGTAGGCATCGACGCGCTCGATCATCGCGGGATCGAGCGACGGCGCTGCCGGCGTGGCTGCGGTCGCTGCAGCGGGAGGTGGGTTCGCGGCCCCTTGTTGACCGGTGATCGGTTCGGGAGTGGTGGCCAGCGTCAGCAACAGGAGCAGCGTCAGCATGGCGGGAGGTTACACCGGCTCAGCGGTGCGGGCAAATGCGAAACAGAGAACGGGGGATCGGTGGGACGGCCACCGGACCCGGTGTCCGGCGGCCGTCGTCCCGTCAGGCGGGCGCAGTGGTCTACGACTTCGGTGTGACTTTGAGATTGTTCTTCACGCTCTTGACGCCGTCGGTCGCCTTCGCGATTGACTCAGCGCGCTCGCGCCCGGCCGCCGTGCGCACCGCTCCATTCAGGGTCACGGCACCCTTGGCGATATCGATGTCGATGTCGCTGTCGTCGAGAGCGTCCTCGGTCAGATACTGCGAGTAGATCTTCGACTTCAGCCATCCGTCCGTGACGGCGCGGCCGGCAGTTCCAGCCGTGTCTTTCGTCGCTTCACCAGCCTTGCGGCCCGCTTCGGCGGCGTCAGAGTGCGCCGGGCCGATTTTCAGCTGACTGGTGACGCTCTTCACGCCGTCGGTCGCCTTTGCGATGGCGATCGCACGGTCCCGGCCAGCGGCCGCGAGAACGGTTCCCTTCAGCGTGACGACGCCGCCGTTGGTATCGACGTCGATGTCGCTACCTTCGAGGGAGTCTTCGGGAATGAACTGGGAGTGGATCTTCATGGTGATCCACGAGTCCGTAATCGCGTTGCCTGCTTTCTGGGGTGCCTGCTTGGCTTCCTGGGCGGGAGTCTGCGGCGGCGTCGCGAGCTCGACCGTTCCGGCCCACGAGGCCGTCGAGATTACCAGGATGGGTAACGCAAGGAAGCCCGAACGACGAAACAAACGGCCACCTGAGTTCATGGTTTCTCCTCTCGCTGCGGCCTCGGCCGCAACATGTGGCGATCTGACGCTTTGTCAGCCGCCAGAGCTGAGAACTGCCAGAATCGTTCCCACTGTCACCCGTCACACAGTCAGGCTCATCCGTGAAAGGCTCTGCTATAGTGCCGGACGATTCGAAGCCGGGCTGAAGCCCGGCGGGAGTAAGACATGAAGCTGACTCGCGTTCGTGCTTTCATCGTTCCGATTGCCCTGCTCGCCGCCGTCTCTGGCCGGGCGCAGCAGCCGCCACAGGGCCCGGATGGCACCGTCGATGCCGCGATGCGATCGCAGGTGATCGATGGCGCGCTCAATCACCTCAAGACGGCTTACGTCTTTCCGGAAACGGCCGCGAAGATGTCGGACGCGATCCGGGCACGCGCGGAGCGCAAGGAGTACGACAGCATCACCAGCGCGCGGGCTTTTGCTGAGGCGTTGACCAAGCACCTCCAGGAGGTCAGCCACGACAAGCATCTGCGCGTCCTCTACACGGCGGATCCGATACCCGAACGGCGAATCGCCTTCCCCGGAGGATCGCGCGCGTGCCATCGCAGAAGAGCGCCGGCGCAATTTCGCCTTCGAGCGCGTCGAGCGGCTGGATGGAAACGTCGGCTACATCGATCTTCGCGGGTTCAGCGGATCGCCGGAAGCGGGCGAGACGGCCGTTGCGGCGATGAACTTCCTCGCCGCCACCGACGCCCTCATTTTCGATCTCACCAGGAATGGTGGCGGCTCACCGGCAATGATCGGCCTGCTTTCGAGCTACCTGTTCGACGATGTCGTGCACCTGAATGATTTCTACTGGCGCGAAAGCGACGAGACGCGCCAGTTCTGGACATCGCCACACGTGCAGGGCCGTCGCTACGGCGCCAGCAAACCGGTCTACATTCTGACCAGCACGCGCACGTTCTCGGCCGCGGAAGAGTTCACGTACAACCTGAAGAACCTGAAGCGCGCGACGATCGTCGGCGAGACGACAGGCGGCGGCGCGCATCCCGGCGGCACGCGTCGCATCACCGATCACTTCGCCATCTGGGTCCCGGCCGGCCGCGCGATCAGCCCGATCACGAAAACGAATTGGGAGGGCACGGGGATCGAGCCGCACATCAAGGTCGAAGCTGCCCGCGCCCTCACCACGGCGCACCTCGATGCGCTGAAGAAGATCAAAGAAACGGCGACCGACGCCCGTCACAAGGAAGCGCTCGATCGCGCCATCGCTTTGTTGGAGAAGAGCAGTAGTCAGTGACTTGAGGGTACGGGGAATCGGAGACGGAGGGGACGGAGGGAACGGAACGAGGCTTCAACTCGGAGACTCGGAGACACGGAGAGGGGTGACTCGCGAGTCAACCGGTCACCGGTCAGCGGCCGATGCCGGCCCGGCCATCGGCCGGGCCGAGCGATCAATCGACGCCCCACGGACACAAGCTGCTCACGGATCTCACCAGCAGCTTGCGTCCGCGGGGCGTCGATTGATCGCCCGCCGCGCGCGCGGCGGCATCGGCGGACCCGGTGACCGCTCGCTCGCCGCGCAAATCAGATCCCCTCCGTGTCTCCGTTTCTCCGAGTTGAAGCTCGTTCCGTTCCTCCGTCCCCTCCGTCGCCGACAAACGCTAGTCTCCACCCCCACCCCCACCCCCGTCTCCCCCACCGCAGTCGCCGCCGCCGGACGCGTCGGAGCAGTCGGCGCCTGAGGAGTCATAGCCGCCGAAATCGCTGCTGATGTAGGTTGACGATGAACGTGTGTCTCCGGAACGGGAGACGTTGCTGGGTGATCGCCGGGCTGCAATCACGATCACGAGGGTGAGCGCCGCTGTGACTGCCAGGATGAGCACGAGGGGAATCATTTTGAGCTCCTCTCGTTGGTTCGTCCGTTCGTCAGACAGCGTAGCAAACGCAGATTTCCGCCAGGTTACGCGATCAAAAGCACAACACATCATTCCGGACAAGGGAGTTGCGGCGTCGGCGGCTGGCTACCACCCGTCGGCAGCGATGTACGCGTCTATGACGGCGCGCTCGCCTTCACGCCCGGCAACCGCATTGCCGTGCTCCATGCCGACGATGCCGGTGAAGCCCTTGCCGTGAATGTGCTTGAACACGTTGCGGTAATTGATCTCGCCCGTGCCCGGTTCCTTGCGGCCAGGATTGTCGCCTGCCTGGACGTAGGCGATTTCTTCCCACGCGGTGTCGAGGTTGGGGATGAGATTCCCTTCGGTGATCTGCTGATGGTAGATGTCGAAGAGAATCTTGCACGACGGGCTCGCAACCGCCTTGCACACGAGATACGCCTGAGGAATGGTGGTCAGGAACATTCCTGGATGGTTGCGCAGCGTGTTCAGCGGCTCGAGGACCATGATGAGGCCGTGCGGCTCGAGGATCGCGCACGCGCGTTTGAGCGTCTCGACGACGTGCGCGGTTTGATAGTCGATGTGCGGCCGGCGATCGACATGGCCGGGGACGACGGTCATCCATTTCGCGTTGACGCGCCTGGCGACGTCGATGGACTCGCGGACCTCCTTGAGGAACGTGTCGCGAATCGCCGGATCGCCGGTCGTGAGCGTCGGCTCGTTCCAGTTGATCGTGTGCGCGACGAAGACGCCCATGCGCATGTTCAGCCGTGCGAGCGCCTTCCCGATGCGCTCCTGCTCCTCCACGGGCCGGCCGCGCATGCCGTTGTCCTCGAGCGCGGTGAATCCTTCGGCGGCCATGAACTCGAGCTGCGCCACGAGATCCTCGCCGGCGAGCTGACGGAACATGCCGAAGTGCGGCGCGTAGCTGAGATGAAATTTGCGGCGCGCCGGCTGCGGCGCGAACACCGTGGGCGCGGCGCTGCTGAGGCGTGACGCCGCCAGCGCGGCGCCCAGCGTCAGCCCGGACCGCACGAAGGTTCTCCGGTTCACCCCTGCACGCTCCCTACGTCGTTGTGCTCCACCGGCGATTCAGCTTGGTGACGCCTGGCATCGCGACCGGCGGCACCTCGAGCGGGCCGAAGGCCACCTGCGGCGGCGTCAGATCCTGATCGGCGTTGAGCACCTCGTCCCACGTCATTTCCTGTCCGGTATACGCCGCCTCGCGCCCCATGATCGCGCTGAGCGTGCTCTCCGCAATCTGTTTCAGCTCGTTATAGGGCTTGCCGGACCGCAGGCTGGCCACCAGATCGGTGTGTTCCTGAACGAACGGGTTGACCTTCTGCGCCGGTTGCCCGAACTCCCACGCCTTCGAGCCGGTGATGCGGCCCGCGGCATTCGACGTGCCTTTCGGACCGATGAAATGTTCGCCGACGTTGCTGCGCGTGCCCGCAATCTGGCGGCACATGCTCAGCACCCGCGCGCCGCTCGGATACTCGAAGTCCACGGCGAAATGGTCGTAGATGTGCCCGAACCGCGGTTCGGTGCGGCGCTGCCGCCCGCCGATCCCCGTCGCCTTGATGGGATGCGCGCCCAGGACCCAGTTGGCGACGTCGATGTTGTGCACGTGCTGCTCGACGATGTGATCGCCTGAGAGCCAGACGAAGTACAGCCAGTTGCGGATCTGCCATTCAGCGTCGCTCCACTCGGGGAGTTTCTCCAGGCTCCAGAGGCCGCCCTGGTTCCAGAAGACCTGTCCGCTCATCACATCGCCGATCGCTCCATCCTGAATACGCTTGATCGTTGCCAGGTATTCAGGCTGATGACGCCGCTGGGTGCCGACGCCGATGCCCAGCCCCTTCTGTTTCGCGAGCTCGTAGGTCTCAAGCACCGACCGCACGCCCGCGGGATCGACGGCGACCGGCTTCTCGGCAAAGATGTGCTTGCCCGCTTCTACTGCCGCCTTGAGGTGCACCGGACGGAATCCTGGCGGCGTCGCGAGGATGACCAGGTCGACGTCGGCGGCCAGGACCTTCTGATACGCGTCGAAGCCTGTGAAACACCGGTCTTCGCTGACCTTGTACTTGGCGGCAAAGTCGGCGTTGGCGGCGGCGATCTTCGACAGCTCGTCGCGCGATTTCGCGAGACGATCGGGGGTGAGATCGCCCATCGCCACGAGCTCGACGCCCGTCGCGCCGCGCAGGCAATCGCCGGCCGCGCCCGTTCCTCGGCCGCCGCAGCCGATGAGGCCGACGCGGATCGTATCGGACCCCGCAATCCGAACGCCGCTCGGGAATGCGAAGGCGGCACTGGCCGCCGCGGTGGTCTGAATGAACGTGCGCCGCGAAACGGATTCGGTCATGGCAATCCTCTCAGCTTCGGGCCTTGCGGGCGGCAACAGTGTCGGCGACCGACACCGATCTGGCAATCGAATCCTAACTCCGAATGGCTCGAACTGCCGAGACTCAGGGGTTACGGACAATCCTGAATCCCGCGAACGGGTGCATCCGAGAGCCACCAGCGGCTCTTCGGGAGCTGCGGATCGCGTTCGTTCCAGGCATCGGCCTGCACGGCGCGTGCCGAAGGGCCGACCGACGTTGGCGCCGTCTCTAAACGACCCACCCCGTGTGACGCGGGCGCCGTCGCAGGTCGTGACCCATTCGGCCGCGTTGCCGAAAAGATCAAACAGTCCGAGCGCATCAGACTTTCGCTCGCCTACTGCATGCGTCCGTGCCGATGACGTTGCCATTGTGCCAGGCGATCGCATCGCGCTGCGCGGACGACAGAGCGTGGCGCGCCCTTGGCGAGGTTCGCAGCGTGCGTCCATTCCGCTTCGGTGGGCAGTCGATAGACGCGTCCCGTTTTCGTCGAAAGCCATGTGCAGAATGCTTCGGCCGCGTCCCGCGTGACGCTGATGGCGGGAAAGCCCGCGTGTCCCCAGCCGTAATCGGGTGCTCCGTAAGGCTGCGATGGACGCGCGACGGCGTCCGCGCCGGTCTTCTCCTTCGCCACGTCGAGCCCAGCGCAAAGACGTCGTACATGTCCCACGTCACTTCCGTGCGCCCGATATGAAACGGCTTGACGGCGATGCCGTCGACGGTTCCTTCAGGCACGGGCACCATTTCAAAGCTGACGAGCGTGCCGGGTATCGTTTCGCGATAGGCTTCGGCGCCTGCGCGCTGTCCGGCGAGTGGCCGCGTTGCCGCGATCGCCGGGATGCAGGCTGCGGCCAGCGCGGCAAGGTGAAAGGGAAGTCGAGTTGATCGCATCACGGATATCACGCGCGGTTGGGATCGTTCTTGCGTCGATCGCTCTGGAGCCGACGCAGGTTGTGACCACTCCGTACGAGTTTACGCAGGTCCACATGGGCCTGCCGGTCCGTCTCGCCCTCTATGCCACCAGCGAATCGGAGGCCAGGACCGCAGCCCGCTTGTCGTTCGAGCGAATCGCCGCGCTCGACCGCATCATGAGTGACTACCGCACCGACAGCGAGCTTCGTCGACTCGAGGCCCGGGCCGGCCAGCCGGTCGTGGTCAGCCGCGATCTCCTGGCGGTTGTCCAGCGTGCGGTGGAGATCTCGCGGGCGACCGATGGCGCATTCGATCCGACGGTCGCGCCGCTCGTCGCGCTCTGGCGCGAGGCACGCCGCACCGGGCGCATGCCGCCGCGTGAGGCTCTCGATCGCGCTCGGGCATTGGTTGGGTCGCATCGCCTCGAACTCGATACCGTCCGCTCGACCATCCGCATCGAACGCCGGGAATGCGCCTGGACCTCGGTGGCATTGCCAAGGGCTACATCCTACAGGAAGCGCTGGCAGATTATGCGTTCTGCTGGCGTTACGCGGGCGCTGGTGGAGTCCGGCGGAGACATCGTGGTTGGCGATGCGCCGCCCGGCCGCGAATGGCTGGACGATCGACGTCTCCTGTGACGATCGGCGTTCCGCGAGCACGCGTCCCGGCTGACTAACAGCGCCCTTTCCACCTCTGGCGCGACGATGCAGTTCGTCGAGATTGATGGAGTGCGCTATTCACATGTCATCGATCCGCGCACCGGGATTGGCGTCACGAATCATATCGTCGCTCACGTCATCGCAGAAGATGCGGCGACTGCCGATGCGCTCTCGACCGCGTTGGCGGTCGTTGGTCATCAAGGTTCGAAGGCCTTGATCGCGGGGTTTCCGGGGGTGCTCGTCATCCTGGTCCCATGAAGGTACTGAGGCTTTAGCTGTCGCAGAGCCGCATCTGCAAGAGTGGCAACTCATGCCCTGGACCTCTACTCTCGCGTCGGTGAACGCGCACGACGGAACTCGGTGAGCCAGTTCTCGACGACCCGCACGACCGGTTCGCGAAACTCGTAATTGTGCTCCACGGTCAGGAAGCGCTTGCCGTCGGCGCTGACGGCGTAACGTGGAGCGGGCACCTCGCGGACGCTCAGGGGAGCGTGTTGAAAGAGGGATTCTGCGGATGACTCACGGAGAACCCTCCGGCTGTCGAGACGCGGACCCTCATCAGCTGGTTACCTGATTCGAAAAACAGCTCGGTCCCCGAGGGGCCCCACACAGGTGCACTGCCGCCGTTCGAGGAAATCTGCCAGCTGACCCGACCCTTCTGGAAAGGGGCGGACATGAACCTGGAGTCTCCCGCTGATATCGGATGTGTACGCGAGATAGCGCTCATCGGGCGAGAGCACGCCGTACAACTCGGCCTGTGAATTCCGCGAGAAGTCAATGGCTTCACCTCGCCCGTCGGACGGCTTCGATCGCCACAACCAGATCCGTCGCTGGTTTGCCGGGAGCTGGCACGTGGCTCACGACCAGATACTGGCCATCCCGCGTTCGATCGGTGACGACCTTGAGTCCTTCGGGAAACGGCAGCGGGCGCGCTCCACCGCTTCCGTCGACAGGCTTCGCCCACAACTGATATGCCGATGGCGGCGTCAGGAGCGTGTAATAGACGTGATCGTCGGCCAGCCAGTAACCTCCCAGCACACGTTTGCCCTCGGCCGCGGTTCCCAGGTCGAATCGCGTTCTCGCGAATTGCGCCAGGTCATACAGCCAGAATGACTGGCGTCCGCCGTCAACCGCGTTGATGACCGCTCGATTCCCGTCCGGCGAGAGTGAGAAGTTTTGAATCGTGTCGTGTCCCTCTGCGGCCTGCGCAAGAACGCCCCCGCCGCGATTCCGCCAGGCGAATGACTGTCCCATGTCACGTCCGAAGTCGAGGTAGACGAAGGTCCCCGCCGTTGCGACACTCATGCCGAGCCCGGTTCCTTCCACGAGAAACGGCTCACCATTCAGATCGAGTGTTGTTGGCGACACGGGCAGGGCCCAAATCGACGGTCTTTCCATCGGATCTTTTCGATAGAGGATGTGGCCGCTGGGTGAGTAGACGAGCTCTGGCCAGCTGGCCTCCAGCGGCGCGATCTCCCGCTTCTGACCGTCCGGCGTCCGCACGATCAGCGCGTGGATAGCCCCGGTCGCAGTGCCGGTGAGCGATGCAAACATCACCGCACGACCCTGAGGCGTGTCGAAAAGGATGAGATCGTCAGCGTGAGGTTCCTCCCACAACAGCCTGGGAGATCCCCCGCCGGCAGGTACCTCATACACGCCCGCGTCATACCTGCTGAACACGATCGTGCGGCCGTCGCTGCTCCACGCGAGCCCAGCGACCTTGCGCCCTGTCGAACGGCCAGGAGGCAGCGCGCAGATCGTCCTGGCAGCGCTGCCCTGAACGATCGACACACGCCGCAACTCGTTCTCCGCCGGAAAGACGAGATCCTGGCTATCCGGGGACCAGGTCAGGTAGAACCCGGAGTCCGAGTAGTAGCCGCCACTGGCTTTTCCCCCGGCGATCTCGCGAGGCGTTTCGCTCTCCAGGTCCCGAATCCACAAGCTGCCATCCCGCCGAAAGGCGATGTGCCGCCCGTTGGGCGACACGACAGGGCGCACGTGGCCAAGCTGCATCGAGAAACGCCGCACAGATTCCTGGTCGGTCCGCGGCGCGGCCGGCTGGTCCCACAGCCACAGGGCTGTCGCGGCTGCGACGAGGAGCAGTGACAGAAGGGCAGCGACACCGATGACCCGCTTGCGTTGTAGAGCTCGTGGCGGCGGCAGCAGATGCGGGCGTGTTGCCGTTGGGGCCGGGGCCTCCAGCTCCTTCTGGAGTTTGCGCAAATCTACAAGCAGCTCGTCGACGTGCTGATAACGCTCGCCAGGACTCTTTGACAACACCTTCCCGACGATACGATCCAGCTCGATCGGAACATCGGTGCGCAACGCCGTCAGCGGCTCGTGAGGGCTGTGAACAATCGAGTACAGCACGGCGTGCGCTTCCTGGGCTGTAAAGGGCACTCGGCCTGCGACCATCTCATAGAGCACGATTCCAGCCGACCACATGTCGGTGCGCGTGTCGACGGCGTGCCCGCGCGCCTGTTCCGGGCTCATGTAAGGGGTCGTGCCCATGATGACTGCGTGGCCGGTGCCATCCGCCGTAACCGTCGGCGACTCGGCCAGAGCGGCGCTGGCCTTGGCCAACCCGAAATCGAGCACCTTGACGGAGATGCTGTCAGACGGCTGCACGAGTGCAACCGTGTCGTCTGGCGGGGAATCGCGCCTGGCCGCGCGCTGAAGGATGACGTTCGAAGGCTTGAGATCGCGGTGCACGATGCCCTTGGCGTGCGCCGCCTCCAGGGCTTCGCCAATCTGCATCGCGATCGCGAGGGATTCGTCGATTCTGAGCGGCCCGCGCGCGAGGCGATGGGCCAGCGTTTCGCCTTCTACGAGCTCGAGCACCAGAAAGAACGTCTCGCCGGCTTCCTCGAGATCGTAAATCGCCGCAATGCGCGGATGGTTCAGCGCGGCGAGCACTCGCGCCTCACGCTTGAAGCGCGCTAGCCGAAGCGGATCGGCCGTGAACCGCTCGGGCAGCACCTTGATCGCGACCTCGCGACCGAGCTTGAGATCTTTTGCGCGATAGACCTCTCCCATGCCGCCAGCGCCAAGCTGCGACACAATCTGATATGTCCCCAGTCGCCGGCCCCGCAAGAGCTCGACCATTGGTAACAGTCTCAGGGAAGCGAGCCAATTCTACGCCGTCCCGCGCGCTGAGGTGGTCGGTTTTCAGAAGCACGAAGAGGCGCTATCGCGCGGCCGGCACGCGATTCCCCGAGATCCACACCGACTCGATCGTCCGCGAGTTCTTCACATCCTCGAGCGGGCTCTTCGAGAGCACGATCAAGTCCGCGAAGCGCCCCTGCTGAATCGTGCCGACGCGATCCGCAAGACCCATGCAGCTCGCGGCGTTGCCGGTCGCGGCGACGAGGGCCGCTGACGGTGTCAGGCCGGACTTGACGAGCTCCTCGAGCTCGAGATGCTCGAAGTAGCCCTGAAAGCGAGCCGGAGGACCTGAGTCGGTGCCGGACGCGAGACGGATGCCTGCATCGTAGAGCGCCTTCACGTTGCGCCGCGCCACCTCGAGCGACTTCTTGTATGTCTGCGCCGACTTGCTCGACGCCATGCTGGCCTGCCTGGCCGGCTCTTCGAGCGTAGCGACGATCTTCGGATCGGCTTCCTTCCGGAAGAACGGATCGTCGAAGAACGCTGGGCGGGTTTCGTACACGAAGGTCGACACTTCGCGCATCAGCGTGGGCGACAGGCAGACGTTGCGGGCTTTCATCAAGGCCGTGAGCTCAGTGTCGACCGGCGCGTCACGGATGCTGTGCGCAATCAGGTCCACTCCCGCCCGGAGCAGTCCCTTCGCGTCGTCGAGATAGTAGAGGTGCGCGGCCACACGAAGCTTGTGCTTGTGTGCCTGTTCGATGACCGCCGTGTAGACCTCTGGCGTCATCTTGGCCGTCGAGCCGAGGTTGTCATCCACGCGGATCTTGATCCAGTCAGGCTTGAGTTTCGCGGCAGCGTCGACGGCTGCGCGGGCTTCGTCAGGCGTCTTGGCGGTGATGACGGGCCCTGCGACGTGCAGCCGTGCCCGATCGATATCGGGTTTCTCGTTCCCATCGCGCGCCGCGAAGCCGGGTTCACGATCGTCGCCGAGACTGACGACGGTCGTGATGCCGTAGCGCGCGTTCAATGCCAGCTGCCGCTGCACGTTCTCGGCGGTGTTCTGCGCCGCGCCGCTTTCCAGGCCGAAGGTCGAGCCGATGTGCCCATGCGAGTTGATCATGCCGGGCACGATCGTTCTTCCCGCCACGTCGATCCGTGTGGCCCCGGCAGGCACCGGCGTCGTTTTCGCCGGTCCGACGGCAACGATGCGCTGATCGCGGACGACGATGACGGCGTCGGGAAGCGGGGGTCCGCCTGTGCCGTCGACGAGCGTCGCTCCAACGAATGCCTTGACGTTTCCGGCCGGTGGGGTCTGCCCGGCGACCGTCAGAAACAGGGCGAGTGACGCCGTGAATGCCGCAAGAGCCGATCGCACCTGTGTCGCCATAGCAGTGTGTCCTGCGCAGCTTACCAAACACTGGGCGAGCTCAATGACGCGCAGTGGAATGCCCTTCATCTGCACACGTGGCAATTTGCGATCGCGTGATCGAGGCACTCGCGTCGGACCGATCCATTGAAGCTTTCGCCAGACAAGCTGACTGTCTCTCACCGGGCCCGTCGCTGAAAATATATCGATACCCCAGCACGACGACGATGGCGAGGGCCGCGCCCGCGAGCGTGTCGAGGACGTAGTGGAAGCGGCCGTACACGGTGGCGATCATCATACTCCCGGTGATTGGGACGAGCAGGTACGCGAGCCGACGCTGGTGCCGCCACGCGACTAGGCTCACGACGACCGCACCCGACACGTGCGCGCTGGGAAACGCCCCGCCGCGCGCGCCGCCGCGCGCCGACATCTGATGTACGAGATCGAAGAAGAAGTGGCCGGAGAGCGGCGGGCCCAGGCGCTGCGACAGGTAGTACGGGCTGTCCACCGGCAGCAGGATGAAGAACAGGTAGCTCCCCAACAGCACGGTCGAGAGCATCAGCAGCAGCTCACCGAAGGCCGCCCGCCGTCCGCTGACGTACCAGTACGCGGTCACCGATGGAATGACGATCACGTAGGACAGGTAGCAAGAATGCAGGTACTCGGACAGCGGCACGAACGCCAGCCGTTCGCTCAGGTACAGGCTCGGTTGCCCGGCGAACAGCGCCGACTCCCAGGCCGGAATCGCCGCGGTCAACCGCCAGTCGCCAATGGCCGCCGCGAGCACCTCCACTTCCTTGTAGAGGAGAGGAAACAGCATCAATGGATGCCAGTCGCGAATCACGCGAAGGATCCCCGCCGACGGCCTCGCGCGGTTCAGGATCAGCAACGACCCGGAGAGCGTTACGTGCACCGCGACCAGCCAGACGCGGCCTGGAACGGTATTTCCGAGGATCACAACCAAGGCGGCCGTGATCGCCAGATACGACGCCGTCAGTGTCGTCGTCCAGCGCGCGACATCAACGGGCGGCATTCACCATTATGATCCGAGTATGCTGCGGCCGCAGCTGTCGTCACGTCATCGCAGGGAAGTCCGCCCCTCCTCATCGCCCTCGCCGATTCCCCTTGCCAGCGGCTGGCCGTCTCCCAGACTATTCTGGGGCCACCTACCACGCCGGATCGCACGCGAGGACGCAGCATGGCCGAAGACCGCCCGGACGATAGCAACCGCCCGACCTTTACCCAGATGCCGGCGCCGGCGGGCGGCGACAGCCCGCGGCGCGTCGGTCCCTACCGCATCCTGCGGAAAGTCGGCGAAGGCGGCATGGGCGTCGTCTACGAGGCGGAGCAGGAGGTGCCCGTTCGCCGGACGGTCGCGCTCAAGTTGATCAAGTGGGGCATGGACACCAAGGAAGTCCTGGCCCGTTTCGATTCCGAGCGACAGGCCCTGGCCCTGATGAATCATCCGAACATCGCGCGCGTCTACGACGCGGGGGCGACGGCGGAGGGCCGCCCTTACTTCGCGATGGAGTACGTGCAGGGGATTCCCATCACGGAGTACTGCGACAAGCATCGGCTCGCGATCCGCGACCGGTTGACGCTGTTCGTCGACGTTTGCGAGGGTGTGCAGCACGCGCACCAGAAGGGCATCATCCATCGGGACATCAAGCCGTCCAACATCCTGGTCTCGACGCAAGACGATGAGCGGATCCCGAAGATCATCGACTTCGGCGTCGCCAAGGCGATCTCGCAGCGGCTCACCGAGCACACGGCCTACACCGAGCTCGGACAGCTGATCGGGACGCCGGAGTACATGAGCCCCGAACAGGCCGAGATGACCAATCTCGACATCGACACCCGCACGGACGTGTATTCGCTCGGTGTGCTGCTCTACGAACTGCTCTCGGGCCATCAGCCATTCGATGCCAAGGAGCTGCGGCGGGCCGGCATGGCCGAGATCCAGCGAAAGCTGCGGCACGACGAACCGCCGCGGCCGAGCAGCCGAGTCACCTTCGGCGCGGAGGATTCGACGGTCTCGGCGACCAACCGGCGTGCGGACGTGCGCGCGCTTGGACGCGCGATCGCGGGCGACCTCGACTGGATCACGATGAAGGCGATCGAGAAGGATCGCGTGCGGCGATATGAAACCGCGCACGCGCTCGCACTCGACGTCCTTCGCCATCTCAATGACCAGCCGGTCCTCGCCGGTCCCCCGAGCGGCTTCTACCGCGCGCGCAAAATGTTCCGCCGCCACCGCGTGAGCATCGTCGCCGCCGCCGCCGTCGTCCTCGCATTGATCGCCGGCGTCGTCGGCACGTCCTGGGCGCTGCTGCGGGCGGTGCGTGCCGAACGGCAGGCCGCCACGGAAGCGGTGGAAGCGCGGCGCCAGACCGCCATCGCCGAGGCGGTCAACGGATTTCTGAACAACGATCTGCTCGCCGCCGCGGCGCCATCGGCGGCGCGAGGCCAGGGCAAGGACGTCACGATGCGCCAGGCGCTCGACGTCGCGGCCGAGCGGATCGATCGCGCGTCTCAGGGCACAGGACGTTTCGCCTCCGAACCGCTCGTCGAAGCGGCGATTCGCATCGCGATCGGGTCCACCTATCGGGCGCTCGGCGAGTACGCGGCGGCGGAGCCGCACCTGCGGCGCGCCGTGGAGTTACGGCGCGGCGCACTCGGCGCCGACCATCAAGAGACCGTCCGCGCGGTGAATCAACTGGCGAACCTCCACTGGCGCCAGGGACGACTCGACCAGGCCGAGCCGCTGTTTCGAGAAGCGTACGACGTCACGCGCCGCCGGCTCGGCGACGACCACGAAGATACGATGGCGTACGAGATGAACCTGGCCAACGTGTTCCGCGCACGCGGGCGCTTCCAGGAGGCGGAGCCACTCTACGAGCACAATCTCGAGACGCGGTTGCGTGTCCTCGGCGCCGACCATCCGGGCACGCTCGACACCATGGGGAATCTCGCGAACCATTACCAGGAGACCGGACGCTACGACAAGGCCGAGGCCCTCCATCGCCGCGCGCTCGACGGCGCGGCGTCGCGTCCAGGGACCGAAGGCGCCCGGCACCGTCAGCGAGATGAACAACCTCGCCAACGATCTGGCGCTGCTGGGACGGTACGAGGAAGCCGGAACCCTCATGCGCGAGACCCTCGCGCTCAAGACAGAGCTCTATGGCGCCGGTCATCCGACGACGCTCAACACCGTGGATAGTCTCGGGAGCCTCAACGAGCTGCTCGGACATGACGCGGAGGCCGAAGCCCTCCACCGCCGGGCACTCGAGGGCCGCAGCCGCGCGCTCGGGCCGGACCACGCCCGTACGTTGCAATCGAGCGAGCGGCTGGCTGGGGTGCTCGTCAACCTGGGCCGCTTCGCGGAAGCCGAGCATCTCGCGGCGAATGCAGCCGCGAGAGCTGCTGGCCACCCTCGGCGAGAGGCACCTCGATACCGTAGCCGCGCACGGCACCCGCGCGCGGGCGCTGTTGGGCCTTGGACGAGCGGTCGAGGCCGAGGCGCTCTTGCGGAGTCAGCTGACGATCCTCGCAGACAAGAAGGCCAAGGGGGAGGACATCGGCGAGGGGACGGCGCTCACGCAGCAGCTGCGCGTTCAGGAGGGAATGGCCCTTGCCGCGCTCAGCCGGCGGGCCGAGGCCGAAGCGATCCTGCTCGAGTCAGTGCCGCAGTTGCCGGCGAAGACGGCCGCTTCGACCCGAGCCATTCGCTTCGTCGCGGACTTCTACGAGCGATGGAATCGAGAGCAGCCAGACGCAGCGCGCGCGGCACACGCAGCAGAATGGCGGCAGCGCCTCGACGCGTCTTCTCCGGCACGCTAGTCACCGCCGGACCTGGCGTCGGCTCGATCACGCTAAGCGACGAATCACTATTTCCAGCGCAAGTCTGCCGCTCGATCCGAATGCGCCGTGCATCAGTGCGGCACCCAGCGACAGCGCGCTAGCTTTAACCAGTCACTGCCTGATACACCGGACGGAAATAGCCATCTGCTTCTCGCCCTGGGGCTGACGATGGAGAGCTTGCCCGTTTTGGCCGAAGTTGTAATACGGGGCGCTGCCCGGATCGTTGTCTGATGCCGTCCAGTAAAACCCGTGCGCCTCTAACCGTGCGTACTGTCCATCGGAGCGATTGCCACCGAGCACAGCATTGAAGCCTGACGTGCCTCCGCTCAGCAGGGCCGTGAACGCTGCTCTACCTTGTCAGCCGAATCGTCGCTGACTCCGCCATAGCGCTTCGCCATCTGCCGCCATTCGTCATCGGTCGGCAAGCGCCAACCGTCTCCGAGCGACTGACACACCCGCTGCGCCGACTCCCACGTATACAAACGGCCATATCGACGGCAATTCGGCTCGGCATCGTCGTAACAATAGGATGGCGACGCGTTGACGTTCAGATTGGCAGTCGTCCACTCTTTACCGTCCGCCATCCGTTTGGAAGAAGAGATCGTGCCGGACACGTTCTGGTCTTTCGCTGAACGTGCGTCGAGCCGGCGCTGCCAACAGATCCCAAGGCAATACTCAGCGCGATTGCCACGACACGAATTCGAATCGGCGTCATCTTGTCCTCGCCGCTACGGTGTACTGATGCCGCTTGACGGAACCGCCGCCAAGGCGGATGCTTCAATCGGCCCTGGGCGACTGATCTGGAGTAGTCTCGCGTCGGATGGCATCCCAGCAGCTCTGGAACGCCAATATTCACTATCATTCGCTGCTCATCGAGGCAATCCCGCACGGAGCGCGTCGGGTTCTGGACGTGGGATGCGGTGACGGCATCCTCGCGGCGCGGTTGGCTCGGACCGGCGTTCCGCACGTAATCGGGCTCGATGTGGACGGGGCCGTACTCGACCGAGCGCGGGCGCGCCACGTTGGCATCACGGTCGAGTGGCGGCAGGGCGACGTTCTTGACGTTCCCTTCCAGGCTGGTTCGTTCGACGCCGTGGTGTCGGTCGCCACCCTTCATCACATGGATCCCGAAAAAGGGCTCGCCCGGTTCGCCGATTTGGTGAAGCCTGGAGGCGTGGTGGCTGTTGTCGGACTTGCAGCGAACAACTGGCGGGACCTCCCCTACGCGCTGGTCGCACACAGTGCTCGGCTCGCCCTGGGTTTCGCGCGCGGGCACTGGGAACACTCCGCGTCGACGGCGTGGCCACCTCCAGCAACCTATCGAGAAATGAAGGGCATCGCGAGCCGCGTCCTTCCTGGCGTTTGTTACAAACGGCACCTGCTTGGCCGGTACTCCTTGGTTTGGACGAAGCCTGTATAGCAACGACCTTCAGCCTTCACCTTCCCAGGACCATTCAGGGTGACCTCACGTTGGTGGTACACGGGACGATTGCGGTGCCTGCCTGGCCTTTCATGGGGCGGCGAGTATCTTCGCCATCACCGTGAGCTACTCGCTCGACAGTCCCCTTGGCTGCAATCACTCTGTTCCAACTCGCGTGCCGTCGCAGAGAATGCGCGGTGCTCCCGTCGTCGGCTTGGGAAACTGGTGACGATCCCACGTCGTCGTGGCAAAGTGTTTTCGATCGGACAAGTCATATAGGTAGGCCGCAGCCTCGCCTTGTCCCCGTATGTCGAATGGATCCGGGATCCGATCGCGCTCTTCGCCAATGGTGCGGAAATACGATCGGATGACCTCCGGCTCCCGGTAACCAGGCGCTGAATGCGTGTAGAAGAACCACACCCGCGGCCGGCCTCGGAACTGATCGATCTCACGGAAGTAAGCGCGCGGCTCTTCGCGATGACAGCCGCCGCTGACCCAATCGCTCAAGCCCAAGCGCCTTCCATAGAATTCGATAGCCTTCTGCGCCCCAAAGTAAACGTAGAGGCGATCGCCGGGTTGCCAGCGGCTTGCAAGCGCAGCAGAGTACCGGGCGTGTTTCCTGAGTACAGGTAAGGCGGTGGGTGCACAAGCAGCACCAAGCCCGCGGCGTACTGGCAATCAAAACGGCCAAAGCGATTGGCACCAGACGTCCTCCTCCCGGCAACCAGCTTGTGAATCGCCTCCAGTCCAGCCATGGCGAGCACCAAAAGCGGCCAACCCGCATAAAGACTCACGCGCCCTTGAAAGGGCAAGAGTCTTACAGACGACGCTAGGATGGCCGCTGCAGCCGGGGCAACAATCAAAGAGGCTTTCCAAGGAGAGTGCCGCCCCAACACAATCAAGCCAACACAAGCGAGAGCAGCGCAGGCACTCACCAAGAATCGGCCGATCGTCCACTCTGCAGCGATGAACAGCAGCAGGAACCCGAGGGCGTCGAACAAGCGATTGGGAATCCACAGGAGCGCCAAGACACCGTTCCATGGCGCCGGTACAAACCCGTCGATCCAAAATCGGCGCATGTACACTGTTCGTCTCCGGATCCGTGAGCTTCAGCGCGAGAACACCCGCGGCGACGGCAGCAGACGCCCACAGCGCGCTCAGAAAGAGCAGCGGCAACACCGACGCCTGCGGGCGTTCGCGTAACCACCACCACACAAGGATCAAGCCGAGCACGCCAGCCGTTACAACAGCCGGAAAAGAGAAGAACATCGTGAGTCCACCGGCTAGGCCTGCCACAATCGCCTGGCGACGATCGTCGGGCCGCTCTGGATACGCAGCGCAAAGAGCACCAAAAGCAGGGTGGCGGCTACATCCCCAGAATACGGCTTGACATTGCCGCTGTACCAAATGAGCGATGGGCTTACTGCAAACAGGATCAGCGCGACCAGAGTGCGACACCGCCAAGCACGCGCAGCGACACTCGCCAGAACAGGAAGACCGCGCTACAGCCAGCAATCCATGGGCCGAGCCGGAGCGCGAGTTCGTTCACACCCAACAGTTCGCTCGGGGCTTTCACGGCGGCAACGAATCCGATGGGTGCCACCTGACGATAGCCAAGCGGCTGCGAGACGAGGTCCGCAAGCGACCGTTGCTGGAAATTCAGGGCCAACGATAGTTCGTCGGCCCAGAACGAGCCGTGTCCCAGGTATTGGATCGTGCGCAACGCGCAGGCCAGGACCAAGATGACGATGACAGGAATGAGTGAGCGGCGCCAGCTACTGGAGTTGAAAGACACGCCCATCGTCGCTCTCCGCTCCGCGGAGTATACGCCGCGGTGCCGCGCCGCTGTTCGTTAAACGCCCTCACATAAGACGATGGTTGTCTCCGTGTAAGAAGGTACCGCGGTCCGTTAGAGGGATGATTCCCGTGCCCAACAATCACAGGCAGCAGGGCGAACGAGGTATCCCTCTCTGTTGGAACTAGGAGTTCCACAGGTCGAGGATCCATGCGGTGGACTGATATCGTGGAGCGCCGAAACGGTGACGTAGTCATTCTCGATGTGCGGGGCACGATGACGTTATCCGTACCGCCGGGCGGTCTTGCCTCCCTATTGGACCGACTGGTACAGCAAGGTGACTGCAACATACTTGTCAGCCTGCGTCAGGTGCCGTACATCGATTCTCAGGGACTCGCAGACCTTATAGACGGGTTCAGAATTGCTCGAGGCGCAGGTGGTGCCCTTAAGCTGTGTCAGGTCGCCAAAGGCGTTCAGGAGTTGCTGACGGTCACGAAGCTCGCAACCTTTATCCAGGCGTTCGATTCGGAAGCGGAGGCCCTGAACAGTTTTCGATCTGCCGGACCTTAATCCTTCAGGTATCCGAACGATGGTCGTCCTGATTCTTCCGCGTCTTTTCTCCTTATAGCCTGTAGCAAGACCCTGACCGGCACGAACCGCTGCAGTTCGTCACCCACTCGAGTCGCGCGATTCGGGCGTGTACTCGGCGGGTTAGTAAACACTGGGCGACTTTCGGGGACCGATGCAGCATCGGCGCGCAGTCGCGGCGACGACCTCGGGTTGACGTCATGTTATCGAGGTCGGTCTAATCTGGCGACGGTTCGTGCTCGGGGCGCCTGCAACACCCACAGTTCCAATGAACGGCAGTATCGTTAGACGGCTCCGAGACCACGACAAGGAACTCGTGAAACGAGGAATCCATGGCGTCAAAAGTATCAGCTGCCGGGAAGGAGCGAATCCATGACACGTCGTACACCTGCTCATCGGCTGTCAACTCCTCGTGGCGTCCATTTGCCTGGTTCAAGCCGGTAAAACGGAGAACCCAAGGCTCCCGCGCAAGTGGGCCGCAGGCGACCCACACGGTAACGACGCCCGGCAACGTCCCGTGGAAGCCGTTCGTAACGCCAGGCTCCGAGATAGCTGTTTTGTCTGGCAACCCTGACGAAGCCGGGGCGCCGTTCGTCATTCGCATCAAGAACCCAAACGGCGCGAAGATTCCCCCGCACTGGCACCCGGGGGACGAACACATCACCGTGCTGACGGGCACATTCGTCGTCGGAATGGGCCGCACCTTTGATCCCGCCGCAGGTCAGCAGCTAACGGTCGGTTCCAACATGTTGGTACCCGAGCAGATGCCGCATTTCGCTTGGGCGAAAGGGGATGTGATTATCCAGGTGCATGGCATTGGGCCATTTCAGGTCATTTGGGTGAACCCTGCCGATGATCCGACGAAGAAGCCGAGCAGCAGCTGACTCGATCGTCGTCTAACCGTGCGCTGCACCAGACGGCCGCGCGATCTGTCAGCGGCCGCTGGTGAGCGCAGGCGTTACTCGCGAGTAACGCCATAGTGGGAAGTTGAGACCTTGACGGGTTATCCTTGGCGTGAACTTCACCGCGTTCGGCAGGATCGATGAACACCACGATCGCGAAGTCACCGGCGACGGTGCCCGCCGCCACGCTCGAAACGTGGACGGCGCACGACTGGAGCCATGGCGTGCTCCTTCCCCATCTCGCGCCGCACGATCGACTCATCGTTCGCACCCGCAACAGCACTTACGAGATCGTCGTCATGGTGCCCGACATCGCATCGGTCATGGTCCGCGGAGGGGCGTTCTTTGCCGACTTCACTCCGGCGCGCGTGGCCGGCAGCTCGCTGGGCGGCGGCTTCCTCAAACTGCACGGCGTCTATGCCGGATTTCAGATGGAACTGGTGACCGACGATCTGCCGATCATTACGACGCGCGTACGAACAGGTCTCCGTCCTCCGGACGCGAGACGTCGCGGTCATGTAAGGCGCCGCCCCGCGGTGCAGGTTGACCAGCATCCCGATGAGACAACGCCCGTGACGCCTGGGGGGCGGGCTTCTGATCGGGCCGGGCCTGGCAGGGATTCCTCGTCACTTGGCGACCAGTGAGGAGTAATCCTCCACGGGGCGTCTCAGAACGTCGAAGCGCACGCGGCCGCTGCGACGCGACGCTACTTCGTCGGCATGAGCCGCTTCAGCTCCTCGAACCAGTTTTGCACCAGGATCAGGTTCGACGCCGCTCCGCCGCCGCCGCCTTCCGGCTGGCCACTGCCGATGATCACGAACCGTCCATCCGGGGCGATGTGGTACGGCCGACCACTGAGAACGGCGTACATTGCAAATTCGAACAACACCTGCGGACGCCCGGCGACGAGCGTCGTCCCTGGCTGCACCGGGACCGCAAGGATCTGCCGACTGTCCAAGCTGCTGAAGAATAGTTCCCGGCCGTCACGCGACCAGAGGGGGAGATGGCCGCCGCCCGTCGAGATCTTTTGCCGATTTCCGAGCTCCGGGCGCGCGCTGTACGCGCTTCCACTCGATGTCGCCGCGCTTGCGCGACGCGGATGATGGCACAGGATCGCGTGCGACGTACGCGTTTTCGCGGCCTGCGGCGCGGTGAGCGACGACTATGGCGATGTCGTCCGGGCGCGATTTTCCCTCGTGCGCTCTGCCCGCCGACCGTATACTCCCTGCACGCGCTTACATGGCGATCATCGCAGCCTCGCTGGCCGAGAACCTGCTCGCGGTCGCGCGATGCAAGCGCTTCATCGCCGACTCGGGGGGATTGCATGTCCGACGCGACACGTGGGGAACGCTCGACGCTGAATCGCCGACAACTACTTCGGCTCTCGACCGCGGCCGGAGTAGGCGCCGCGCTGCCTCGCTCGGCGGGGGCGGCGCAAGCACGCCCGGCGGCCCGCACCGCGGCGCCCTCCGGCGCGTGCAGCACACCGAGGACAGCGGTCGCGAAGACGCAGTACGGCAGGGTGCGCGGCTACGTCGAGGACGGCGTGCTGACGTTCAAGGGAGTGCCTTACGGCGCCTCGACCGGGGGCGAGAACCGCTGGCTGCCGGCGAAGCCCCCGGCCTCCTGGGAGGGCGAGCTTCCTGCCCTGATCTACGGCGCCAACTGTCCGCAGCGCCTGCACGACTGGGTCCCCAGCAGACCTTCCTCTACCAGTGGACGGATGGCTGGCAGAGCGAGGACATGCTGAAGGTGAACATCTGGACGCCGAGCCTGACCGGCTCGCGGCCCGTGATGTTCTACATCCACGGCGGCGGCTACACGTTCGGCTCGGCCTACGAGCTGGCGTCGCAGGACGGGGCGCAGATGGCGCGGCACCATGACGTCGTCTCGGTGACCGTCAACCATCGCCTGAACGTCCTCGGGTTCCTCGACCTGTCCGAGTTCGGCGGGCCCGCCTACGCCGACTCGGCCAACGTCGGGATGACCGACCTGGTCGCGGCGCTCCAATGGGTCCGCAACAACATCGCCAACTTCGGCGGCGACCCGGACCGCGTGATGATCTACGGCCAGTCCGGGGGCGGCTCGAAGGTCACGACGCTGCTCGGCATGCCGTCGGCCCAGGGGTTGGTCCACCGCGCGTCGGCCCAGTCGGGCGGCGGCGGCAATCCGCCCTCGGCCGAGCAGTCGCGCGAGCTCACGAAGCGGCTGGTCGCCGAACTCGGCGTCAAGGACATGGCCGCGCTGCAGAAGATGGACTGGGCCCGGCTGAACGTCGCGGGCAACGCCGTGGTCGCGGCCATGAACCCACAGCCGGGAGCGGCGGCGGGCCCGATACCGCCGCCGGGATCGGCGCCGCGCGTCGGCTGGGGACCGACCGTCGACGGCCGGGTCGTCACAATGCGGTCGTTCTTCGAGGGGGCGCCGGCGATCTCGCGGGACGTGCCGATGCTGATCGGGTCGGTGAGCGAAGAGGGCAACCGCATGTCGTCCCGCCCGACCGAGGCCGAATGGGTCGCGACGCTGACGAAGAGTTACGGCGACGCCAAGGCCGCGGCAATCGTCGCCGCGTTGAAGCGGGCGTATCCGAACAAGAGCGTCCGCACCCTCTCCTACATGTGCAGCGGCGGCGGCTTGAACGGCCTCGGCATCCGGAACAACGTCACGCGCATGGCGACGATGAAATCCGAACAGAAGGGTGCGCCGGTGTTCGCGTGGTACTTCAGGTGGCAGTCGCCGATGCTGGAGGACGCCGGGGCCTGGCACACCGCCGAGCTCGCCTTCTGCTTCGACAACACCGCCCGCTGCGCGCAGGGCACCGGCAACGGCCCGGAGGCGCAGGCGCTGGCGAAGAAGATGGCGACCGCGTGGGCCAACTTCGCGCGCACCGGCAATCCGAGCCAGCCCGGCCTGCCATGGCCCGCGTTCACGCCCGAGCGCTGCGCGACGATGGTCTTCGACGACGCCTGCCTGATGGTCGACGACCCGGATGGCGAAGCGCGCAAGCTCCTCTTGAGCTGACGCACGGCGAGACGGACGTGGGCACGTTGGAGTGATCGATGGCTTCGATGAACAGCAGGCGTCACGGGCACGCACATCACGCGGAAGGCACATCGCACGGCAAGGCGACAGTCGATCGCCGGGCCTTCCTGGCCGGCCTGGGCAGCGCCGGCGCGTTGATGGCGACGGGGTCGTGGCTCGAGGCCATCGGCTACGCGCAGACCCGTGGGCCAGCTCGCGCGTTCGTCAGGTCGGCTCCTGGCCGGACCGACTTCGATCGTCGCGTCCTTGGCTCGTTCCTGGAGCACCTCGGCCGGGCCGTCTACACGGGCGTCTACCAGCCAGGCTCGCCGCTCGCCGACCCCAAGGGGTTCCGGACGGACCTGGTTCGCGAGGTCAAGGAGCTGGGCGTGCCCATCGTCCGCTACCCGGGCGGGAACTTCGTGTCGGGCTACAACTGGCTCGACGGCGTGGGCCCGAAGGCCCAGCGTCCGACGGTCATGGATCGCGCATGGAACACGCTCGAACCCAACCAGTTCGGGACCAACGAGTTCATCGACTGGTGCGGGCTGGTCGGCGCGGAGCCGTTGCTCGGCATGAACTTCGGCACGGGCAGCGTCGAGTCCGCGCTGGCCTACGTCGAGTACCTGCAACCTTCCGCGCGGCACTCGCTGGAGCGACCTGCGGCGCGCCCACGGCTACGAGCAGCCGCACGGCGTCAAGTACTGGTGCCTCGGCAACGAGATGGACGGCCCCTGGCAGATCGGGCAGCTCCAGGCGCGCGAGTACGGGCGCAAGGCGCGTGATGCCGCGAAGCAGATGCGTGTCATCGACAGGCGCATGCAGTTGATTGCCTGCGGATCGAGCGGCACGTTCATGCCGACGTACCTCGCCTGGGATCGCGAAGTCCTCGAGGAATGCTACGACCAGGTGGACGGGCTCTCCCTGCACGCCTACTACGGCAATACGAAGGAGCTCTCCGGCAACAGCGCCGAGCGCTATCTCGCCATGAACCTCGACATGGACCGGCACATCCACGAGGTGGCGGCCGTGTGCGACTACGTGCGGGGCCTGCAGCGTTCCAGCAAGCGCTTGTGGTTGTCCTTCGACGAGTGGAACGTCTGGTATCGCGCGCGCGATGAGCAGGCGACCGACGGCCGAGGCACCGCCGCGCCCCGGCTGCTCGAAGAGGTCTACAACCTCGAGGACGCGCTGCTGGTCGGCGGCTTCGTCAACACCCTGTTGCGCAACTCGGACCGCGTCCGCGTCGCGTGCCTCGCTCAGCTCGTCAACGTGATCGCGCCGCTCGTCACCAACGATCAGGGCGTACTGCGCCAGAGCACCTACTACCCCTACGCGTGGGCGCTCCGCTATGCGAAGGGTCGGGTTCTCGACCTGCGCGTCGAGTCTGAGACGTATCCGATCACCCCGACCGGCCTCCAGGCGGACTTTGCACGGGCCGGCGATGTGCCCTTCGTCGACGTGGTGGCCACGCTCGACGAGTCCGCACGGCAGGCCGCGGTCCTGGTACTCAACCGCGACCTGTCCAACGAACGCGAGCTGACGGTGGAATGGGACGACGTCGTCCCGAAGCGGGTCCTCGCCTGTGAGACCCTCACGGGCACCGACTTGAAGGCCTTCAACACGTTCGACGCGCCACGGCGTGTCATCCCGCAGGCGGTGCCGGCGCCAGCCGCCGGCGATCGGATGACGCTCAAGCTGCCGCCGCGCTCATATACCGTGGTGCATCTCGGGATCTGACGCGTCCCGTCCACTCACCGTCTCCGATGCGCCCGTGCGTGCTTCAGGCACCAGGTCCGACGTCGGCCGGCGCCTCACGCGCTCGGCGCGAGCCACTGTGGCGCGGGATCCGCATTATTGAGAGAGCCAACGACGTCGGTGTTCGTGAACGGCACCGCGGTTGCCAATTGCCGGAGTGCTTGCTGCGCACATGCAGCCTGCTGATCTCATTGCCGAGGACCCGCGGGCCGCATCGCTCATCTTGGGAGCGGCGCGCGCCACGGTCACGACAGGTGGCCCGGGGCTGCGCTTAGGCGCGACTGGTTGAATGAGAGCGATGGATCGGACTCCGGCCGATATCTCACGATAAACGCCGCAGTGTTTACGAATGCAGCCGACCCGCCCATCATGATTTGAATTTACTTGAGCAGGGCCACCGCGAGCGCGATGAGCGCCACGAGCAGCGCGGCGCCGGCGAGGGCGTACGCCACGAGCGGCGACGCGTGGGACGCCGTCGCGCCGGCGACGAGGTTCGCCTCTGGCAGCACGAGTGGCTCGCCCGCAAACAGCGACTGCCGCATCACCCGCTTGCCGGCAATCACTTCCTCGATGCTCGCCTCGAAGTGGTGCTGGTGAATCCGTTTCGCCGAATCGGGACCGGGTTCAGCCGCGGCCGCAAGCGCGGCCTTCAGCACCGCGTTCCGGATGTCGCCGCCGCTCACCTCGTAGCGGCGCGCCAACGCCTGGAAATCGACGTCGGCCGCGAGCGGCGTCCGCGCAGGATGCAACTGCACGCGCCAAATCTGCGCGCGTTCGGCCTCCCCTGGCATCTCGAACAGGACGTGTGTCCGGATGCGTCGCTCGAATGCCGGATCGAAGTTCGCCGCGAGGTTCGTGGCGAAGATCACCACGCCGTTGTACCACTCGAGCTCCTGCAGCAGCACGCTGACGACGGTGTTCGATTCGCGCTGAAACCCGTGATCGACTGATGTCGATCGCCGCGCCGCGATGGCGTCGGCTTCGTCGAACAGCAGCACGGCCCGCTCGTCGCGCGCCGTGCGGAAGATGGCGGCAACGTTCTTCGGCGTCTCGCCCATCCACAGCGATTCGAGCTCGGCATAGCGGACGAGCAGGAGCCGGCGGCCGAGCGAGTGCGCGATGGCTTCGGCGCAGATCGTCTTGCCGGTGCCCGGAGGACCAGCGAAGTTGAAGGCGAGCGCGAGCCCGGTGGGATGCCGCTCGCCGAGGCCCCAGCGATTGAAGATGAGATCGTGCTGCGTCACCTGCGCCAGGGCGGTGTCGAGCGCGCGCCGGGTCGCGGGCGGCAGAATCACATCGTCGAATGTCCGGCGCGGCACGATCGACTCGACCGCGCGGCGGCCGCTCGTGCCGAACAGACGCGTGAATGGGATCGGCGCCACGCCTCCACCGTACCGCCTGTCCCGGGCTGCAAGCAACAGGACCGCGCGGCGGTCGCGGCCGGGTTTGCACCGCAAGCCGAATTTGTAAACAGGAGGCGACAAGTGGGGACTTATTCTCCGAACGCCTTGCTTGCCGGCCCCCAAGTGTGGGTAGTCGACAAACGTTCAAATGGTCCCTGCCATTTTCCGATCACGCATCCTCCTGCGGCGGCGTTCCCATCGCTGGGGCCAGAGGAGGAGAGCGCTTCAGTCAAGAACGCGGAGCCGCATGAAGTGGAACCGACGCGTTTCCCGTCGATTCCACGGGTCTCTAACAGCTTCCGGTTTCGATGTTCCGGACGGCCCGTCACGGAAGCGCTCGCCACAGCAGTCGCGCACGGGTGTACATCTGCCTGTCCGGGCAGCCAGGTGAAATGCCATTGATCATGAAGGAGAAAACTATGCCTGTCTGTGTGAGATTCCGAGTGATTGCCCTGGGCTTCGCGCTCACGGTCACGGGCTGCGCGTCACCGCCCACCGCGGACGTGGATGCGGCCAAGGCCGCCGTCGACCGGGCCGCGACCGACCGCGCGGATCAGTATGCCGCCGCGTCGCTCAAGGCTGCCCAGGATGCCCGGGCAGCCCTCGACGCCGAGCTGAAAGCTCAGGAAGGCAAGTGGTTGAAGTCGTACGACAAGACCAAGGAACTCGCAGTCGCTGCGAAGGCGGCCGGCGACAAGGCGGCGGCCGATGCTGTCGCGGGCAAGGAGAAGGCCGATGCTGCATCGGCCAAAAAGAAGGCCGACGCTGCCGCGGCCAGGGCGAAGGCCCAATTAGCGCCGGTCCGCATCGGGGGTCAGATCAGGGCACCAAAAAAAATCAAGGACGTCAAGCCGGTCTACCCCGCCATTGCGCAGTCGGCGCGTGTCGCTGGGGCGGTCACGATCGAAGCGACAATTGGACCCGACGGGAAAGTCATAGACGCGAAGGTAGTGCGGTCGATCCCGCTGCTCGACCAGGCCGCGCTTGACGCCGTGCGGCAGTGGGAGTACACGCCGACGCTCCTGAACGGCGTGCCCGTGCCCGTTCTCGTGACCGTCACGATCAACTTTACGCGGTAGTACATATCTGACCTCCTTCGGCCGGGGAATAAATCGCGCCACCACGACGGAGACCCTTGTCGTGTACGGCTCAGCACAGTCACTCGTGACCACGTGATCGGGGCAAGTGGCCAAAGTACTGGCGACGACCGCCGCGAGCTCCTTCTCCCTGACAACAGTGACTTTAATTGTGCGCACGAAGTGTTGGTTCGCGCGTACGCGCTGTCGCAGGATTAATTGAGTGGTTATCGGTGATGTCGCGGTGTGGGATTCGCCGCGATACGCCGCAGTGACAAGGGATCGCCCACCGGCAGATTCCTCGGCCCTTGGCGACCACTCGAGAGTAACCTTAAGATTGCCGTTCCGGAGGCGAGCGCCTCCGCTTCCGCAAAGATCTCGGCGGCTTCACGGGATCGAAGAGGAGGACCCTCATCAGCAACGTCCGAATTGCCCTCGCAAACATCCGCGTGCCGACGACACCGGATGACTCCGTGCACCTCGCCACATCCGCGGTTGCTGACGCGGGGCGTCGAGGCGCGGCTGTGATCTGCTTTCCGGAGTGCTTCGTCCCTGGTTATCGGTGGCCTGGACAGGAGGCACCGTCACCCGATCCCGTTTTCCTCGAGCGCGCGTGCGCCGCGGTGGCGGATGCCGCAAAACGTGCTCGCGTCGCCGTGATTCTGGGCACGGAGAGGGTCACCGACCGCGGCTTGCAGATCACCGCGAGTGTGATCAATCCGGACGGCGCCATCGCAGGTTGGCAGGACAAGGGCCAGATCGACCCGTCGGAGGAACGCAACTATCCCGCCCTCGGCACCGAGCGCCGCCTGTTCAGCGTGGGGCCTCTGACATTCGGCGTGGTGATCTGCCACGAGGGCTTTCGTTATCCAGAAACGGTGCGGTGGGCGGTGCGTCGAGGCGCGCAACTGGTGTTTCACCCACACGCGCACGTCGCCGAAGCCGGGAGCTATCGCCAGCGACGTTCGCCGATCCCGCCAACACCTTCCACGAGAAAGCGATGCTATGCCGCGCCGCGGAGAATACGTGCTACTTCGCCTCGGTGAATTGTGCCAGCGAAGGCTCAGGCACGACGTCGGCGGTCGTACGCCCGGACGGTACCCTGCAGTGCTATCAGCCGTACGGCCAGGAAGGCCTCCTGGTGGCGGATCTGGACCTCAGCAGAGCCACAGGATTGCTCGCCGCACGGTGCCGCATCTCACCGATGTAGCGCGTCAACGGAAATAGGCCGTCCTCCCCATGGATCTCTGTTCGATCTTGATGGCACGCTGACCAATTCAGCACCTGGTATCCTTCGTTGTTTCGCACATGCTCTCGATCACGTGGGACGCCCTGGCATCGATGTCCCGGTTCATCTTGCGGTAGGTCCTCCTCTGTATCGCGTATTCGAGGCGTTACTGCCGGTTCAGGACACCGCCCTGATCGAACCGGCCATCGTGGCCTATCGGGAACGATACGAAACGATCGGAATCCTGGAGAACTCTCTATATCCGGACGTGCATGACACATTGACCACGCTGCGCTTCAGGGGTCACCAGATGAAAGTTGTCACGATGAAGCCGGAGCCCTATGCCGCTCGGGTGCTCACACATTTCAAGTTGGCAGAGTTCTTCGAGGGTCTATATGCACCGGCGCTTGGGGATCGTCGCTACGACAAAGGGGATCTTGTTGCCTCCGCGCTACTCGGCACCGCATCGGCGGATGCCGTCATGATTGGTGATCAGCCAGAGGACATCCGCGCGGCTCGCGCGAACGGGATTCGATCCATTGCAGCACTATGGGGGTTTGGGGCGAAGAAGGAACTGCTCGCAGCGAACGCCGACGCCTCTGCCGCTCAGATCAGTGATGTGGTGAGTTTGGTGGCGAGTTGGGCGTGGACGTCCCGGAGGTCGGAATCTGGTGCGCGGGGAAGATGACCTCCCAAGGCGAGCCTGGGGCAGTAGAGTCGCCATAAACGCCGTAATGTAGACCGATTTCCACCTGCACGTCTTGCGCAACGACTGCCCGCAAATCAGCGCGCACCCGAGCGGAAGGAACGCGGGTACACTTCTGGCCCATGCGGTCGTTCGTTCTGGCAGTTCTTGCGTTCGTACTCCTGCAACCAGCTGTCGCGCCGGACCTCGTCATCTTCAATGCTCGACTCTTCACCGGAGTCGCCACGCAGCCCTGGGCAGAAGCGGTTGCGATCACCGGCGATCGCATTACGGCTGTCGGGACGACGGATGCTGTCAGGAAGCTGGCGTCAGTTTCGACCCGACAGATCGATGCGGCGGGGCGCCTGATCATTCCCGGGATCAATGATGCGCACGTTCACGTGGGGGCGAGCCCGCCGTCAACCAGGCTCGAAGGGCCGCCGGCGATGACGGCCGATCCGTCGCTCGACGTGGTGCTCGATCGGCTGAAAGCGGCGGCGGCGAGGGCTCCGCACGGGGGCTGGATCGTCGGCGAGATTGGCGGAGCGGTCCTCGACGATCCGAGAGCGACGCGCATCCTCCTCGACACCGTGGCTCCGAACCATCCGGTGGCGCTGTCCGCGTGGACCGGCCACGGCTTGCTCCTCAACTCGCGCGCGCTCGCGGACCTCGGAATCCGCGAGAACGAACCGGATCCACCCGGCGGTTTCTTCGCGCGGCTCGGCAGCGCGAACGCCATCACCGGTCTCGCTCACGAATACGCGGATTACCGCATCGGCCGCCAGATCAATTCGAAGGCGACGCACGACGAGCAGGTCGCTGCGTTCCGGACGCTGAGCCAGGAGGCGCTCTCTCTCGGGATCACGTCGGTTCAGATCATGTCGACGTCGCTGTCGATCGCCGACGCCGCGAAGACCGCCTTGGCCGCCGCCATTCCACTCCGCGTCCGCTTGATCGACTTTCCGATGTCAGGGATGCGGTCGTGGCAGGCTCAGGCAACCCCCACGACGGCCGGAGGATCACTGGTTCGCGTGTCGGGCACGAAGTTCATCCTCGATGGCACTCCCATCGAACGTCTGATGCTGTTGCGCGCCCCATATGCCGATCGGCAGACGACACGAGGTCGCGCGAACTTCTCTGCAGGGGATCTGTCCGCATTCCTGAAGACAGCGCTGGCTGCCGGCGAGCAGCCGATGTTTCATGCGGTTGGCGATGCCGCAATCGACCTCGTGCTCGACGCGCTCGAACGAACGGGTGCCGAGAAGTGGCAGCGTCTAAGGCCGCGCCTGGAACACGGCGACATGCTCGAACCAGGGCACTTCAGCCGGGCGAAGCGGTTCGGGGTGGTGCTCGTTCAGAACCCCTCGCATCTGATGCTGCCGGAGATCTTCCATCAGCGGCTCGGCGATCGCGTCTCGCGCACCAGCCTGTTGAAGACCACGCTCGCGTCAGACATTCCTGTCGCGCTCGGCTCGGATGGTCCGCTGAGTCCGTTCCTGAACCTCATGTTCGCGACGACCAACGCCAACAACCCGTCCGAGGCGATGACCCGTGAGCAGATCGTCCGTGCTTACACGTCCGGTTCTGCGTTCGCAGAAATGGAGGAAACGCGGAAGGGCACGATCGCGGCCGGCATGCTTGCGGACCTGGCGATCCTCTCGCAAGACATTTTCACCGTCCCTCGGGATGTGCTTCCGGCCACTGTGAGCACGATGACCATCGTCGGCGGGCGCATCGTGTACGAGCGTCAGCCTGTTGCCCATTGACGACAGACGATCGCGCGTCGCCGAAAGATGACCGCCGGCTACGACTGCCTGAGCGCCACAATCGGATCGACGCGCATGGCCCGGCGTGCCGGTACGTAGCAGGCGAGTGCGGCGATCGTCAGCAGCGTCGCGGCGGTCAGCAGATAGCTCGTGGGATCGAACGGCGTGACCTCGAACAGCATGGCGGCCACCAGCCGGGCAACGGCCAGCGCGCCAGCGATACCGATGACCACGCCGACGAGCGCGAGCTTCATGCCTCCACCCACGACCATCCTGAGCACGTCCGATCGGTCGGCGCCGATCGCCATGCGCACGCCGATCTCCTGGGTGCGCTGGCTGACGGTGTAGGCCACGACCCCATACAGTCCGACGGCCGCAAGGAACAGGGCGATCAGCGCGAACACGCCGAGCAGCAGCATCGAGAATCGCCGCTGAGCGACCGAGTCGCTGATGACGTTCTCGAGCGGGCTGATGGAAAAGGCCGGGAGCGCCGGATCGATCTCGCGGACGGTCTGGCGGACAGTAGACGTCAACTGCGCCGGATCGCCATTGGTCCTGGCCACGAGCCACATGCCGCTGAAAATGTCCTGACGGTACGGCACGTACATAGTCGGCGACGGATCGGAGTCGAGGCCTTCGTGGTGCACGTTGCCGACGATCCCGACGATCTCGTAGAAGCCGTCCGTGCCGTTGCCGATGTCGAGGCCGCGGCCGATCGGATCTTCATTCGGGAAGTGACGGGTGGCGAAGGCCTCGTCGATCACCGCGACCATCGGCGCCTTCTCCGAGTCGCGGTCGGTGAAGGTGCGTCCTCGCAGCAGTGGTATCCCAAGCGTCGCGAAATAGCCGGGGCTCGCCACGCGATGGTTGGCGGACGGCCCTTCACCGGGCTTGGATGGCGGCCGTCCCTGGATGGCAAACGACAGGGAATAATCACCGCGCATCGGGAAGGCCTGCACCATTCCCGCCGACGTGACCTGCGGTAATGCTTCGAGCTTGTTCAGCAGGGTGTCGTAGAACGCGACCCGATTGTGTGGCTGCGGGTACGAGGGCTGCGGCAACGCGATGCGGAACGTCAGCACGCCTTCCGGTCTGAACCCAGGATCGACGCTCGTCAGCCTCGCAAAGCTTCGCAGCAGCAGCGTGGCGCCGACGAGCAGGACGATCGAGAGCGCCACCTCGAGGATGAGGAGCCCGCTGCGCAACCAGCGGCCGCCGGATGACGACGAGCCGCGTCCGCCCTCCTTCAGTACGTCTCCGAGCGTCGTCCGCGTCACCTGCCAGGCTGGTGCCAGGCCGAACACGATGCCAACCGCGAGCGAGGTGATGAACGCGAACGCCAGGACGCGCAGGTCGATGGCGACGTCGAGCACGCGCGGAATGCTGCCGGCGCTGAGCGTCTGGATCGACGGAATCGCCAGATAGGCGAGCAGCAGGCCGAGGCCGCCGGCGGCGAGCGACAACACGAGGCTTTCGGCCAGCATCTGCAACACGAGTCGTCTCCGTCCCGCCCCAATCGCGGCACGGATGGCGATCTCCTTCTCGCGGACCGAGGCACGAACGAGCAGGAGATTGGCGACATTGGCACAGGCGATCAGCACGACCACCACGACTGCAGCAAAGAGCGTCATGAGCGCCGGGCGAATGGCGCCAACGATCTGCTCGTGCAGCAGGACGACCTCGGCAGACTCGTTGGCGTTCGAGGCCGGATATTGCACGGCCAGCCGTTCGGCGATCGTCTTCATTTCCGCCTGGGCTTGATCGGTCGAGATGCCAGGCTTCCGGCGGGCCAGCACGCCGAGAAAGTGCGCGCCACGCGGCGGGTTCGCCGGATTGATCGTCAGCGGCATCCAGAGCTCGGCGTCGCGCGTGGGGAAATAGAATCCGGCCGGCATGACGCCGACGATCGTGGCGGGTGCACCGCTGACGTTCACCGTCCGTCCGAGGATGCTGGGATCGCCGCCGAAGCGCCGCTGCCAGGCGCCCTGGCTGAGGACGATCACGTTGGCCTTCCCCGGCATCTCTTCTTCTTCGGTGAAACTGCGCCCGAGCACGGGACTCACCTTGAGAAGTTCGAACGTGTCCCACGACACCGCGGCAAACAGCACGCGCTCGGGCCCCTCCGTGCTTGCGAGCGCGGCGGCGCCGCCGGCCGTGTATGCGGCAATGCGTTCGAAGACCGAGTTCTGCTTGCGCCAGTCCAGGAAGTTTGCGGGCGCGACCGAAAAGCGTCCGTACTGCGGCACGACCTCGTGCACGCGCACCAGACCATCCGGATCCGGGTAGGGCAGTGGCTGCAGGAGCACCCCGTTGACGACGCTGAAGATGGCGCTCGTTGCGCCGATCCCGAGCGCGAGCGTCAGCACCGCCACGATGGTGAAGCCGGGCGCCTTCGCCAGCTGTCGAACCGCATATCGCATGTCGCGCAGTAAATCAGCCATCACCTTCCACCCTCCGCGCCGTGTCTCGGCAGCTCCTTCGATTCGGTCGGCCAGGCGGTCGATCCGCGGCCGCGCGTGCGGCCGATCGGCCAGCCAGACATCCTGGGCCATCCGATCCCAGTCCCCGATTTGCCTGCATGCGTGCGCGTCCGCCTCCGCCTCGCTCGCGCCGCGCGCCCGCGCTTCGCGATAGAAGTCGTCGAGCTGCGCCGCGAGCTCGCGGACGATCCGTGACTCGCGCTCGGGGGTCAGCCCGGGGAGCGTCAGCCGCGATCGCACGAATGCTTCCCAGTTCCGCACGTCAGCCGCCCATGACCTCGTTGACCGCCGCCACGTAGGCCTTCCACGTCTTGCGCTGATCGGCCAGCACGCGCCGGCCCTCGGACGTCAGCCGATAGAAACAGCGCTCTCGCTCGCCGGCCTTCTCGACCCATCGCCCCTTGATCCAGCCACGGTTCTCGAGGCGGAGCAGCGTGGGATAGAGCGTCGGCAGCGCGAACTTCAGGCGCCCCCCGGACCGCGCTTCGATCAGCTTGCCGATCTCGTAGCCATGTCGCGGACGCGCTTCGAGCAGCGACAGCACCAGCATCTCCGTGCTGCCTTTTTTCAGCTCGGAACTGAACACACTGAGCCTCCCTATATGTAGGAAGCCTAACTATAGGTGGGAGCGCGCGGACGTTGCAACAGGCTTGGGGTGAGTGGTGGGACAGAGGGGACGGAGGGGGACGGACGACGGAGAGGTGACGGAGGGAACGGAACGAGCTTCAAAAACGGAGACACGGAGACACGGAGAAAAACGGACACTACCTACTGCAGCCGATGGCGGCCCGGCCGACGGCCGGGCCGGGCGATCGGCCGATGCCCCACGGACACAAGCCGCCCACACATTCGCACGCGGCTTGTGTCCGCGGGGCATCGGCCGATCGCTCGCCGCGCACGCGCGGCGCCATCGGCTCGGAACAGGTCATGAGTCCGTTCGTCTCCGTTTCTCCGCGTCTCCGAGTTGAAGCTCGTTCCGTTCCCTCCGTCCCCTCCGTCCCCGTGACCTCCGTCAGCCTCCGTCGCCGACCGCGCAGCTAGCCTCACACACCCAACCGGCCCCGCGCCCCTCCCCACAGCATGCGGCTGAAGATGCTGACGGCCTGCAGCTCCGTCAGCGGGCTCGACTCGACGGTCACGCGGCCGTTGCGGATGGCGTCACAGATGGCATTGGGATCGGGCGCGGCGTCCACCAGCGAATAGGTCGTGCCCATCTGCTCGAGGAGGTGCACGTCGGAGTTGCCGACCATCGGCTTGCCCTGCGACCGCGCCCATGTGGCGGCGCGCCGGTTGAAATCGAGGCGCTTCGTATACATCGCGTTGATCTCGATGGCATCGATCAGGGGCGCCACCTGATCGAGCGACTGGCCGATCGCGGTGCGGGACGGGTAGTAAGGATGCGGTGCGACGACCAGGCCGTTGGGCGTCTCGGCCCTCGCCGCCTCGAGACCTCTGAACGTGTGGACGCCGATAATCGACGAAGGGAAGTTGATCAGCAGCAGGTGCCGGCCGACGACGGTGCGCTCGATGCCGGAGAGCAGGACGACGCCGCGTGTCGAGGCGTAGTCGTGCCACTTGGAGGGATCGAAGTAGCGGTCGTGCAGCGTGACGGCGAGCGCGTGATAGCCGAGTTGCGCCGCGCGATCGATCAGTTCCTCGGTTGAATGCGCGATGCGATCGGCCGGGTCCTGATCGGTGTGCGCGTGCAGCTCGACTTTCAGCACGTCAGACGGCCCGGCAATACAGCCGGTAGACGTGAGCCGTCCGCGCCGCGAACCCTTCGGACGCCGGCGCCAGATAGACCTGCCATGCGCGGAACGTCGGCTCGCCCAACAGCTCGCGCACGGTATCGGCCTGATGCATCATCCGCTCGTACCAGGCCGCCGTCGTCTTCGAATAGTGCGGCGACAGGTTGACGAGCCGGGTCACTTCGAATCCATTCTCCTCGAGCGCCTTGACGTGATCGCCCACCGTGAACCAGTGAAAGCCGGGCCACACGTACTTTTTGTTGAACGCGACGCCGACCGCGGAGTCGAACGGCCGGTTCGAATACGGGGTCATCAAGGCGTGATGGAGATACCGGCCGTGATGTTTGATCAGCTTGCGTACGTTGCGAACATAGGGCACCAGCCCGCGCGGCCCGACGTGCGACACCATGCCGGTTGAAGAAATGTGGTCGAAGACGCGCGTCTCCTCCCGGAAATCACCTTCATGCATCTCCCATTGTGACCGCGGATACGCCCCGAGCCGCGCCGTGCCCTCGCGAACCTGGTTCGAGGAATGCGTCCAGCCCACGACCCGGCACTCCGGGTAACAGTCGAGCGCGACACGCAATTGCCCGCCGTAGCCACAGCCGACGTCCAGGAGCGATTCGCCGGGTGCCGGATTCATGTAGTCAGCTGCATCCTTGAACTTCCGCCACTGGGCCTTCTCGAGCGAGTCGAACGTGTCGTCCTTGCCTGTCCCGATCCTCACCAGCTCCTCGACCGGTTTCTCGAGCGGCCGCTCGAACATCGCGCACGAGTACGCGAGATACTCGCGGTCGAGGTAGATGGCGAGCGCCTCCTGCGGAATGTCGTAGTGCGTCTTGACGTTGATGCGCGCGCGTCTCGGATCCTGAAAGGCGTAGGCGGCGCGATTCGCGATCATCTGCGGCAGCATCCGCCACCACGACAGCTCCAGGTGTCCGTAGTTTCGAATCTCCTGGAGCAGGTACATGTTGCCGCTCATTTCGACTTCACCGGTCAGGAACCTGTCGAGGAACCCGAGCGGGTGAACGGCGAGGAGGTCGCGGGCCGCAGCGGCGGTCCCAATCTGAATTCGCAGAGGACAGCCGCGCCAGTGCGGCTGCTTCAGCCCGACCGAATAGCGCCGACCGGTCCAGTCGGAAATGTCGAGCTCCCAGGGGAACGTCGGAAGAAGACGACGCAGAAATGATTCGACCGCAGCCGAGAGTGACGCGGCCCACGAGGGGGCCGGCACGGTGAAGCCGCTGGGAGCCAGGCTGTCCATGGGGGCTTCCTCCTTCAGGATAAGTCGAGTGCGGAGGGTATCTATCGCTCCCGAGAAAATACACGAAAATTGGTGTGGCGACCTAACCGGCCGGGCTGCGGGTCGAATTCACTGCCGGGCTGATAACGGGCGCGAACCCACGATTCCAGCCGCGTCAGCTTGACCGGATAGCGAGTCAACATCTCCTCAGGGTTGAAGGTCTGCGGAATCGTGTCGATCAACAGGCCCGCCTGCACCTGTCTCCCGAATACAGGATTGACCCAGGGCATCACCGCAGCGAGCATGCGAAGCACCTGAACGGGAATCCGGATGCGCCGCCCCCTGCGGCCGGTGACCTGCCCGAAGGTGTCCGCGACGTCGAGGAGCGTGAGGTCTTCGGGCCCGCCGATCTCGACGACCGCATTCAAAGCATCCGGGCGATCCAGCGTCATCACCGCCACCGCCGCGACATCGTCGACGGCCACGAAATTGATGGGATTGCGCCCGGAGCCGAAGATCTTCGTCGAGCCGGTCCGTACGAGCGGATCGCCGACGATCATCGCCCACGTTTCCATGAAGGCCGTGGGGCGCAGGATCGTCCACGGGACGCCGCTCTGGCGCAGATAGTCTTCGGTGTGAAACTTGGCGGCGAAGAAGTCGATCGAGCGGTAAGCGTCCGGTACGCGCGCCGATGTGAAGACGAACTGCCTGACGCGTGCGGTGCGCGCGGCGTTGATCAGATTGCGATTGCCGAGCTCGTCAACCGCGGCGACTGACTGCGCGCCGGTCCCCATGAACGCGTTTGCGGTCGTGATCACGTGCGTGGCGCCGTGACACGCTTCGGCCAGTGATGACCGATCGCGCAGGTCGCCAATTGTCACCTGGGCTCCGCCAGCATCGAGCGCTTTGGCCCGCTCCCGCCGCCGGGTCAACACCCTGACCGACCGGCCGCCTTCGATCAGCCGCCGGACGATCGCGGTGCCGAGCACGCCCGTGCCTCCCGCGACCAGAATCATGACTGGATGGTACTGCGTACGGCCCTCGCCCACGCGCGGCTCACGTCAGTGCCGGGATTGGGAGGTTTCGCGTCACGACGGCGTCATCCGGCTCCTGACGGCCCGACACTGACGGCAGAGCTGCATGGCCATTCCGGCCACACGCGCTTGAGGAAAGGTCGAGGGGATGAAGACACTCCTGGTGTTGGTTGCCGGCGTCGGCTTGATCGTCTCGAGTGGGTTTCGAGTTGTTGCGACGGGCCGCCAGACCGGCGCGGTGGTCGCACGCGCGAACGTTCCGCTCAACCCCGGTCATTTGATCTATCACGAGCGCGATCGCCGGTTGCTGATGGTAGGTGGCAATCAGCCCCCTTCGGTTCCTGAGCTGCTGGAACTGCGGGCGTGGCGCAGCCCAGCCTGGGCGTTGCTTCCCGCAGCGGCCGGACCCTCGATGCGGACGTTGGACGCCGTCATCTACGACTCGCGCCGGCAGCGCGTCGTGGTCTATGGAGGACTCGGCAGGAAAGGCCTCGACGATCCGCGAGCCGATACCTGGGAGTGGGATGGCCAACGCTGGTTCGAGATGCCGGACACCAGCGTCGGCACTCGCGATCACCACACCATGGCCTATGACGAGGCGCGCGGCAGGAGCGTCTTGTTCGGGGGGCTGACGTCGATCGAGACGCCAACGGGCTATACACGAGCGTCGCCGGACGAGACCAGCGAGTGGGACGGGAGGAAATGGACGAAGCTCGAGGTCCCTGGTCCGGGCGCGCGCGGCGGAGCCGAAATGGTTTACGACCGCGCGCGGAAGCAAATCGTGCTCTTCGGAGGCCTGGGGTCGGGCACGCTCAGACTCGGCGACACGTGGACGTGGGATGGCAGCGCGTGGCGGGCCGTCAGCGGCGAAGGCCCCCCAGGCCGCAACGGGCACGCCATGGTGTTCGATCGCAAGGCGGGTGTCGTCCTCATGTGGGGCGGCACGACAGGCGCCGAGCATCTCGACGACCTGTGGCAGTGGGATGGCCGCTCATGGAAGGAGATACAGGTAACCGGTCCGCGGCCTGGCAGACGCACCGGCGCCGGCATGGTTTACGACATCCACCGCGAGCGCCTCGTGCTCTACGGCGGCCGCATTCGTGAGGACGGGCGCGTGAAGGACTCCGATGAAATGTGGGAATGGGACGGTCAGCAATGGACGCTCATCGCACACGCGCGCAGCGAACCACCGTTGTGATCGCGCGCCTCCTGTGAACCCACGTGTTGAACCTTGTGTGAACCCCCGTGATGAACCCCGTGATGAACCCCCGTTGATGAACCCTCGTGATGAACCCCCGTGTTGAACCCCATGCTGTCTGTGTATCATGGGCTATTGCACAGAATGTCTGGCTGCGTTGCGAGGATCGCGGCCGAAGGAGCGCTCGTGAACATGAAACGTCTGCTGATTGCTGGAGTCGTCCTTGCCCTTGCTGTGGTGTTGCCTGCGTCGGCTCGTGCGCAGGGGATGGAAGGCACACGATCGGCCAGCGTCTCTCTGGGGACAGGCCTCGGTCTCTCGGGGAATGTGATCGACGAGGCCATCGGAACGGTCGATGGCACGCCCGCGGTGTTCGTGGAGCAGGCCTACAGCAACCACTACAGCGATTCATTTCGCATCAAGTTCGTCGGCAACTACGGCCTCGACTACAACAAGGAGGCCTTTGCCGCCTTCGCCTACGGTAAGTCGAACGGCACGGAGCGCATCACCGGTTCGGTCGGAGGGTTTCCGCTCTACACGCGGTTCTCGAACGGCGACGCATTCGACATCGAGGGCGGTCTTCGCTATTACTTCCTGCCCGAGGGGCCCGTCCGCACGTATGTCGCCGGCGTGGTTGGCCTGCGATTCCTGCAGTCGACCGACGTGACGGTCATCGTGCGCGAGCTGGGCCTGACGTTGGCCGACGTTCCGTACTTCAAATCCTCCACACTCTTTCTCTTTGGCGGGGATGCCGGCATCAGCCGCGACATGTCCGACACGATTGCCATCGGCGCCGAGCTCGGCCTTCGATTTCAACCCAAGCCGGGCGCGGAAACCGTGTTCGAGGATCCGAGCCTTGCCGCGGTCAACGACACGGGCAGCCGCTGGTCACTGCCGATCAGCGGATTCGTGACGGTGCGCTTCTGATGACGGCCCTGCTGAGCGCGCTCATCGTTCTCGCCCTTCCAACCCTCATCACCGCCGAGCGCAGCCAGACGGCCGGGCAACCCGCCGTTCCGCCGTCGCTGCAGCAGATCGCTCAGGAAGTCGACAGCTCGGATGCCAAAGTCAGGAGAAAAGCGCTTCGCGCTCTGCGTGAGCGCGGCGGACCCGAGCCGCTGGCCCTCCTCGGCCGCCTCGTCAACGACGAGGAGCTCGACATTCGCGAGGACGCGATCGATCTCGTGATGCGGATCTACATCGAGCCACCGCCCAAGCACAAGGTGGGGAGCGCCGAGGAAGGCTTCCTTCTTGCGCCGTATCGGGCGACGCCGTGGCCGGCACCTCCTGACCTGGTGCGCGCGTTGATTCGCGCGCTCGCGGACGAATACCCGTCGGTGCGCCGCGACTCGGCGTATGTGCTCGCCATCGTGGCGCCGGTTCCGGTTTCGAGCTCGGCCGCGTTCGAGCTGCAGGCGTCGCTGAGCGATCGCGATCCGGCCGTCCGCATCGCGGCGGCACGCGCGCTGGGACGGCTGCGCGTTCGCTCTGCGGGGATCGCGCTCGTCGGCAGGGTCAACGACGAGGTACTCGACGTGCGCCTGGCATCCATGCGTGCGCTCGGCGATTTGAGAGAGACATCCGCGGTTCCTGCGCTCACCGATCAGTTCCAGTTCTACGTCAAAGGCATTGCCGGCCGCGCGGCGCTCGACGCGCTGGCCCGGATCGGCGATCCCTCCAGCGCACCGTTGTTCGAAGGCCAGACAGACTCCGGTTATCCGGCCCACCGCCAATCCGCCTACGAGGGACTTGCCCGCACGGGTACGGCGAAGGTGACGGCCCCTCGGATCGAAGGCGCCCTCGCGTCGGAGCGCGACAAGCGCGTCCGCCTCGCGATGTCCTTCGCGCTCGCCTCCGCCGGACGTCCGATCGCGCCGTTGGTGGACGCTTCGCTCGACGACGACCTGACCGACCAGGCCCTCGAGTACCTCGTCGAGATCGGCCCGGCCCATGCCGTGGACCTTGCTGCCCGCTTGCGCGATCAGGAGCCGGTCGTGCGCGAGAACGTGGCGATTGCCCTCGGCTTCGTCGGCGGCCCCGATGCGGCCGCTGCGCTGACAGCGGCCGGGACCGATACGAACCCTGAGGTCCGCAATGCCGTTCAGGTCGCGCAGCTGAGGCTGAGAGGGGGAAAGCCGTGATACGTGCGACGTGCGACGTGCGACGTGCGGACGTGCTGCTTGTCACGTGCTACGTGCGACGTGCGACGTGAACAGTGCAGCACGCGACGCTTCGGGGTCTGATGGACTGATGGCGAGGTCGTCAGCAAGCCGGGACGCGAAGAAGGCGGCCGCCAGGAAGCTGGCTGCCGCCGTGCGCGCCCAGGATCTCGAGACGCTCGGGAAAGAGCTCGCGGCGGGCAGCGCGATCGCCGCCGCTGACATGGTCCACGCCGCCGGCCTCGGCTGGCGGGCTGGCCTCGCGCTGATGGCCAAGCACGGCGGCGACCTGAACGCGTCGCACCGCAACTATCGCCCCCTCCATGCGCTGATTCAGGAGAAGCCGCACCACGGCGGTTCGTCCACGCCGAAGCGAGTCGCATGTTTGAAATGGCTGCTCTCGCATGGAGCCGATCCGGAACTGACCGGCGCCTGGCCCCTGATGCGTGCCCTGATCGTCGCCGCCTTCACGGGTGAGCGCGAATATGTCACGGCCTTGCTCGACGGTGGCGCGCGCCTGGACTTCTTCGGCGACGCGGCGCTCGGAAACGCGTCGAAGGTCAAAAAGTCGCTGGCGAAGGATCCGAATCTCGCGACCGCCCGCGATGAGGGAGGCGTCACCGCGCTTCACTGCTGCGCCGGATCGAGGCTTGGCCGAAGCGACCGCAAGACCGCCCGCGGACTCCTGGAGACTGCCAGGCTCCTGATCGACGCCGGCGCCAACCCCAACGAGACGGTCCGAAGCTGGGGGCATGACGTCGACGTCATGTACTTCGCGGTCGGTCAGGCCGACACGGAGATGATCACGCTCCTGCTCGAGTCAGGAGCGGATGCGACAGCCGCGCTTCCGCCGGCCGCGTGGCGTGCCGACTACGACCTCTGCGATCTGCTGCTGGCGCGTGGCGCAAGGATCGACGATGCACGGGACGGCGGGCGGCCGATCCTGAACGAGTTGATCCGGTGGGGACAATTCAAGCCCGCGATGTGGTTGCTCTCCAAGGGGGCAAGCCCGAACGTTCCCGATCAGCGCGGCTGGACCGCCGTGCATCAGGCTGCGTCGCGCGGCAACGTCCGCATGCTCAGCGCCGTGCTCGAGGCGGGTGGCGATCGTCATCGCCGGGATGCTGAAGGGCTTACAGCAGCGGACATCGGGATTCCTCGTAGTGTGAAGTGAGCGACGAGCGCATTGTCGCGAATAGAGGACACCTGTAGACTTTCGGAGGTTTTTTGGCCTGAAAATGAACGGTTTGAACGAGTAGTGGCCTGGCGTTCACTTTGCAAAACCCCAGGCATGACTCAACGACTTCGCCGCTCATCAGCTTCGATACCAGTTATCACGGCGATCGCGCTGGGTTTGTCGCTGACGGCCCAGACGCGCATCGAACCGCACAGCAACAGCTATTCACCCGAACAGGACGTCGAGCTTGGCCGTCAGGCGGCCGATGAAGTTCGCGAGCAGCTGCCGCTGCTCAACGACCGCGCAACGGATGATTTCGTCGAGCAGACCGGCAGGCGCCTGGTGAACGAGATTCCGAGCGAGTTTCAGCAGCCGGCGTTCCGCTATACGTTCGATGTCGTCAACCTGAAAGAGATCAACGCGTTTGCGCTGCCCGGCGGCCCGATGTTCCTGCATCGCGGCATGATCGAGGCGGCGAAGAATGATGCCGAGGTTGCGGGCGTCATGGCTCACGAGCTGAGTCACGTGGTGCTCAGGCACGGCACCGTTCAGGCGACGAAAGGACAGAAATTCCAGATCGGCGCCATTGCCGGCCAGGTCCTTGGCGCGATTGTCGGCGGCCGCACCGGCGCCGTCATCTCGCAGGGATCGCAGTTCGGTCTCGGCGCGTACTTTCTGAAATACAGCCGCGAGTACGAACGCGAAGCGGACCTGCTCGGTGCGCAAATCATGGCGCGCGCCGGCTACGACCCCCGCCAGATGGCGAACATGTTCCGCACGATTCAGGAACAGGGTGGCAGTCGTGGTCCTGAATGGCTCAGCAGCCATCCAGATCCGGGCAATCGATTCGACGCGATCAACCGCGAGGCTGCGGCGCTCGAGGTCGAAGGCTCGGCCAACACCGCCGACGAGTTTCGCGCCGCGCGATCCCGTTTGTCGCAGATGTCCCCCGCGCTGACGACCGAACAGGCGGCGCGGCAGCAGGGGCGCTCGCGAACAGTCGGGACCGATCGCCGGCCGGCCGAGATCGAACCGCCGTCAGGACAGTGGCGAACCTACAGCCCGGGTAACTTCCTCCGGGTCAGCGTGCCGGCCAACTGGGAACAGATCGCCAGCGGCAACACCGTGACGTATGCACCGGAGGGCGGCTACATCCGTACGCAGAACCAGTCGGCTTTCACCCATGGTGTGGAGATCGGCGTCATGCAGGGTGACGGCAGCACGCTTCAGCGGAGCACCGAGCAACTGCTTCAGAGCTTCGCGCAGTCGAACCCGCAACTACGTCGGCAGGGTGGGTACGGCCGCGCAAACATCGGCGGCCGTCAGGGTCTGACAACCACGCTCAGCAACGTGTCGGAAGTCACTGGCGAAAGCGAAGCTGTCAACGTGTCCACGACCCAGCTGCGCGACGGCAGCGTCCTGTTCGTGATTGGCGTGGCGCCGGCAGATGAAGCGCGCCTGTACCTCAACACCTTCAGCCGTGTGCGCCAGGGGCTGCAGATCAGCGACAGCTCCCAACGTTAATCGGAAATCGGAAATCGGAAATCGGAAATCGGGAATCGGGATGGGAATCGGCAGGCCGCGTATGTCGGCTTTTCCGATTGCCTCGATTTCCGATTTCCGATCTCCGATTTCCGATTTCCGATTTCCGACCCCCGTCAGGCCGCCTGTCCGCGGCCTGCCCGCATCTTCGCCACCGCTTTCGCTTCGATCTGACGGACTCGCTCTCGTGTGATCGCGAGCCGTCGTCCTACTTCTTCAAGCGTGTGCGCGCGGTCCGTGCCCAGACCGTAGCGTAGCCGCATCACCTCGCGCTCGCGATCGCTCAGCGGAGACATCGCCCGTTCCACCTCGTCGGCGAGCTGGCCGCGGATGGCCGCGTCCTCGGGCGACTCGGCGTCCTGATCCGCCAGCAGATCGCTGAGGTGAGTTTCACCCTCGGTCCCGATTGGGGTTTCGAGTGACGTTGGCACCCGGGCAGCTTCGATCAGGAGCTCCACTTTTCCAACCGGAAGATTCAGCCGGATGGCGAGCTCGCCGGGCGTCGGATCGCGTCCCAGGTCGCTCGCGAGCGCCCGCCGCTGGTGCATGAGGCGATTGAGCGAATCGAAGACGTGCACCGGGAGGCGTATCGTCCGGCCGTAGTCCGCGATCCCGCGCGTGATCGACTGCCGGATCCACCACGTGGCGTACGTCGAAAACTTGAACCCCCGGCGGAACTGGAAGCGGTCGACCGCTTTCATCAGGCCGATATTGCCCTCCTGAATCAGATCGAGGAGGGACAGGCCCCGGTTCGCATAGCGCTTGGCGATCGAGACGACCAGGCGAAGGTTCGCCTCGAGCAGCTCGCGCTTTGCGGCGAGAACCGCATCCTCACGCTCCTGGACGCGTTCAAAAGCCTGACGGAAGCGGCGGCGGGGCAGGCCGGTACGGCGCTCGAGGACGTGACGCTCCTGCTGACGCTGCGGCGCGGGCAGATGCTCGAGGTCGCCAAACAGCCTTGTCCACGGCCCGCAGCTCCGTCACGATGTCGTCGACGAGCGAGGGACGAATCGGAAGGGTGGCGAGCGTGGTGCCGATCACTTCCGCCGCGCGCGCGATCTTCTTCCGGTGACCGGCTCGCGACGCCATCGTCGCGCGAGGATCCTCACATTTCCTGCGCCAGCGGTCGACGCCCTGCAGTTCACGCGCGACGTGGTCGAAAGCATCGAGCACCGGGGTGACGTTCTCGGCGTTCAACTCGCCGCCATCAGGCAGCAGAATCAGCTCGGCGGCCGGGGCGTCGCCTCGCTTCACACGATCGGCCAGCCCGAGAAGCGTGCGCAACGCGCACGGCATCTCACTGAACGCGGACTGGAGCTCGCTGCGCGCGATCTCGATCCGCTGTCCGATCGCCTGTTCTTCGCTCGCTTTCAGCAGCCGCCGCCTGCCGACGTTCCGTAGGTAGACCCGCATGAGGTCCAGATCCTCATGCGACATGTCCGGCGATCGCTCTTCCGGATCGCCGGCGGCCTCATCGTATTCCTCGTGCCCGACCGGATCCCGGCGGAACGCCTCCGGTTCCTCTTCCTCGAGCAACCGGCCGGGTGGTTGCTCCACAGACGTCCCGGGCTCGTCGGACTCGTCGATCGGGACCAATCCGAATTCGTGCGCGCGCTCGCGCCAGTCGAGCACGTGGGCGTTTCGAGCCGGCTCGCGCCAATCGATCAGTGATCCGCTTGGTTGCCGGCCGCCGGCGGCCGGCGCTTCCGCCGAAGGGGGCGGCTCGTTGCCACGAGCACGATCCGCGGCCCGTCGTGGATGAGGTCCGCGAGGTTTCGCGCTCCGTGGTCGTGGCGCGACAGCGGTGACGCCCGATGGATGAGATGCGCGACCCGATTGGGTCGAGCGTTGGGCGCGTTGATCGGCGGGTCTGCTCCGAGATCCGCGCTGACCGTCTTGAAGTTGTCGCCGCGGCATACGCCTCCTTCATGCAAGGCAACTGCCCTTTGCGACGCTCCGCCAACGCAGCAGTGTCGCGTCGGTCGGTGATGGTGTCAGCGACGACGGCGACGAGAATGGCGACGGTTGTGAAGCTTCGGCGAAGTGCGAGACGAGGCGTGACGGCAGACGGGCAATCGGGCCGGCTGGCTCAGGAGTTCTTCTCTTCTTCTGAAGTTTCATCGATCTGCCATTCGGCAAGCGGCTGCGGACCGGGACGAATGTGCGCGATGTCGGGATCGATCCCGTCGGCCGGGCGCTGGTCTCCTTGCCGGGTTCGTTCTGCCCTCCGGGCCTGTTTCGTTTTCTGCTTTTCGAGCCGGGCTTTTTCCCGCTCGCGCTTCATCAAAGTAGGCCGGGATCGATTCGCCATAATCAGTGCCTCCCCGTTCAAGGGTCCGGCCTTCGACAAGCTCAGGCCGACCCTGAGCGAAGTCGAAGGGTCGCGGGCCTCCGGCCGACTTCGCCGAAACCCGTATGTCTACATAGTTTACCCGCTGCGGCGCCCCGTGCGGGCGCCCGAATGAAATAATCGGCAGAACGCGCCGAACTTTCAGCGATTCGTGCGTCGGGCGTTGAACTTTTCCTGGCGCCCCTCGGCCTTGACCAGCCCGTCGATGAGGTCGCCGGTGACACGCCCGCTATACGCGCGCGGACCGATCGTAAACGTCAGGTCCGATCCGACAATACTTCCGCTGTCGATGGTCCGGGTTTCTCCGCCTGACTCGATCGTTCCGGTGACCTTCTGGAAGTCCTGCTCCAGCGTCAACCGCCCCTCGGGCATCGTCCAGGTGCCGGCAACCTTGGCGGGGATGATGTACAGCATCGCCTCGCACCAGCTGCGGCAGTCGCCCTCGAGGCGCACCGTTTCCACGGCATCCCATCCGGCGATCGCGAACGTGTTGGCGACAACGCGCGTCCCGGGTTTGAGGTCGAGGAACTTCGGCGTCAGCTTCCGAAGGTTCTCGGGCAGGAGGAACAGCGCGAGCACCGTGGCCTGCGAGATGTCCGCTTCGTACATGTCTCCCTGCACGAAGGTGGCACGATCGCCGACACCCTCGGCCGCCGCCGTGCGTTTCGAGAGTTCCACGAGATCCGGGTTGTATTCGACGCCGAGGCCGCGGGCGCCGCGCTTGGCTGCCGCGATCACGTTGCGGCCATCACCCGAACCCAGGTCGACCACGAGATCTTGGGTCGTCACCTTGGCCAGATCGAGCATGCGCTCGACCATTTCCGGCGGCGAGGGGACCCAGACAACGTCTTTTCCGGCTTGGCCCACGGTGGGCTTGTAGTCCGGCGTCGACTGGGCGGTAGCAGCGCTGGTCCACACGAGGACGAGGACTACGGCTGAGATGACGGACAGAAGTCGGGAGGTCATCCGGGCATGATAACTGGAACCCGCGAGAGGGCGCCAGACGCGACGCGGCCTGCGGTCGCGGACTATGATCTGATGAGCATGACGCGTCTGGCGCGGTTCGCCTGGGCAGTTCTCGCCTACAACGTTGCGGTGATTCTGTGGGGCGCCTACGTCCGCGCGACCGGTTCCGGCGCGGGCTGCGGGAGCCACTGGCCGCTCTGCAATGGGGAGGTCCTGCCGCGCTCGCCTGACGTCGCGATGGTGATCGAGTTCTCGCATCGCATCACGAGCGGGATCGCATTGCTCGCGGTTGTCGCACTGGCGATCTGGATCCGCCGCACGTGCCCGCAGGGTCATCCGGCACGCCTGGGCGGTGCGCTGTCGGTGTTCTTCATGTTGACCGAAGCGGCCGTCGGCGCGGGGCTGGTGCTCTTTCAGCTGGTCGCCGACAACGCGACGCTGGCGCGCGCGATGTTCATGGCGGTTCACCTGCTGAACACGTTCGTGCTGCTTGCGTGCATCACGCTGACGGCCTGGTGGTTGTCCGGCGGGCAGGCGCTCAGTTTCCGGGACCGCTCGCCGGTCGCGTGGCGCGTGCTTGCCGGCTGCGCCGCCTTGATGTTGGTGAGCACCAGCGGCGCTGTTGCGGCGCTTGGGGACACGCTCTTTCCGTCCGGCACGCTGGCTCAGGGGCTGGCGGCTGACCTTTCGACCTCGTCGCACGTGCTCATTCGGCTGCGCGTGCTGCATCCCGTGCTCGCTGTGGGCGGTGCCCTGGCGCTTCTCTGGATCGCGCCACGTCTGTCGCAGATCGCGGGGCCGGCTGGTGGCCGCTTCGCCAGCGCCGTGTCGGGGCTGGTGATGTTTCAGCTGGCGCTCGGCGTGCTCAATCTGTTCCTGCTCGCCCCTGTCTGGCTTCAGCTCGTTCATTTGCTCGTCGCCGACGCGATCTGGATCGCGTTCATCCTGCTCGGTGCCGCAGCCCTCGGGACCCCTCAGACAGCTCGCGCAGCACGCGCGGCGTAAGGGTCTCGACAGCACAGGATCACGAGTCAGTCCTTTCACTGTCACGAAGAGCTCTCGCAGAGCCCGCAGAGAGCAGAGTTCGCAGGGGGCTTTGCTGAAGCGAGAGCTGGTGGAGCAATCCAGGGCTGCCGAAAAACGGCAGCCTGGCGAAGCCAGGCTGGGTGAGATGCGAGTGATCACCAGTCAGAACGCCATTTGTTGGTCGCCGGGCGCTCTGATTGGTGATCACTCGCATCTCACCCCGCGCCTGCGGCGCGGCCGTTTTGGCACCGTTCATCGATTGGCAAATACTCTGCGAGCCCTGCCCTCGGCGTCCTCTGCGAGAGCTCTTAGACGAGCAGATCCCGCCTCGACCTGAGAATTCGCGCAGTGTAGACTTTCGGCGGGAGGATGTCCGTGAGGTCTACGTTTCTATCGTTTGTTCTCGTCGCCTCGTCGGCGGCGTTCGTGATGGGGCAGCAACCGGCGCAACCGGCGCAGCCTGCCCAACCGGCCCCCGAGGATCCGATTCGCACCATCGTCGGGCGTCTCGAGCTCGAAAAATACAAGGCCACCATCAAAGGGCTCACGCAGTTTGGCGATCGCCGGCAGGGAACCGCGCGCAACCGGGCGGCGATTGACTGGATCGAAGCGCAGCTGAAAAGTTACGGCTGCACGAACACCGAGCGCATCAAGTATGAATATGCGCCGGCGCCGCGGACGGGAACTGGCGGTGGCGGCGGCACTGGTGAGGGCGCCGGCGGTCAGCGCGGTGCGGGCGCTGGGCGCGGGGGCGGTCGAGGGGCCGGCACACCTCAGAAGGGCTTCCGCGGACCGACGGGCGTCAACAACGATCCGATGAAGCAACCCAACGAGAAGCTCCGCGAGTTGAACACGCCGCCGAGTGAGCCGGGACCGCGCGAGGAGGTGTACTGCACGAAGATCGGCACGTCACGCCCGGGCGAGATGTACATCATCGGCGCGCACATGGACGGCATCGGCTACGGTGAAGCGGCCAACGACGACGGCTCGGGAACGGCGATTGTCATGGAGCTGGCGCGCATCCTTCACTCGCCGGACGTGCAGACCGACGTGTCGATCCGCTTCATCCTCTGGAACAACGAGGAGAGCGGGCTGAACGGCAGCCGCGCGTATGTCGACCAGCGGCGCGAGCTGCAGGGAAAGGAAGACCCTGCCGCCTCCGGCCGCTATCCCGAACCGAAATGGCTCGGGATGATCCAGCACGACATGATGATGTTCGACCACGGCATGCCGCGCGCGGACGGAACGGTCAGTCCCGAACAGCGGCCGGAGGCTGACGTGAACATCGAGTTCGCCGGCAACTCGAAGATGTCCCCGGAATCCCAGACGCTGGCGTGGGCGTTCCGCGCAGCGAACGAACGCTACGCCACCGACTATCCTGCGGCGGTCGGCAACCGCATGCAGAGTACCGACTCGGTTCCGTTCCAGGATTACGTCGCGGCCATCAGCCTGCGCGAGAACGAACGGGGCGCGCACATCGGCACCGGGTGGGATCCGCACTGGCACCAGCCCACCGATGTCTTCACGACGTTCAGCGACAAGGATTTCCGGCTGGGACTGAATGCCGCGCAGACGACGCTGGCGGCGGTCGGTCAACTGTCAGGCGCGAAACTGATCAAGCCTTGAAGGCGATCAGCGCGAGCAACACCGCAGCGTAGGACGAGGCGAAGTAGGACGCCAGGATCAACACGCGGCCTGACATCGGGAGCACGCGCCAGGCAGCGACGGGATGGCTGCACCAGGCCAGCCAGCGTCCGATCACCAGTTCGACGGGCATTGAGCCTGTCGTGGCAAGAAAAACGCCAGGGCAGGCCACAGCGGTTTGCGAGAAAAGCTCAAAATATCGAGCAAAAACGCCAGTTTCAAGGCCGGTTCCGCGAACTAATGTCTCCTTCGTGGGTGACAAACTCGCGGGGATTCCGGCTCGTCTGCGACCCGTCCGAGGTCTTCAACGGTTCGCGGCGTGCAACGACGGACTGGCACTGATTCGTGTACGCTGACGCGCAATTCGCGGTAATCAACACCATGCTTCAAGATCTGCGTTACGCGTGCCGGGCTTTCATGGCGACACCGGGGTTCACGGTGGCGGCTATCCTCTCGCTGGCGATCGGCGTCGGTGCCAACACCGCAATCTTCAGCGTGGCCAGCGCCCTCCTGCTGCGGCCGATGCCGTATCAGGACGCCGATCGGCTGGCGATCCTGTGGAACCGCTCGCCCGGCCTGGGCATCACCGAAGACTGGTTCTCGACCGCACAGTACTTCGATATCAAGAACACGCATCAGGGGTTCGAGCAGGTCGCGATCGCGATCGGCGGGAACTACAACCTGACGGGCGACGGCGAGCCGGAGCGGATCGGCACGATTCGGGTCTCGTCGAACCTTCTGCCGATGCTCGGCGTTCGCGCATTGCACGGGACGCTGTTCGATGCGGCCGACGATCTGCCGGGTCGCACGGGCAAGGCCGTCCTGGGTTACGGCACGTGGATGCGGCGGTACGGCGGCAATCCGTCGGTCATAGGCCGTTCGATCACCCTCAATGGGCAGCCGTTCGAAATCGTGGGCGTGCTGCCCGCCTCGTTCACGCTGCCGCGCGAGACAATGCCGACGCTCGGCGGCGCCGAGCAGGCCGAGATCGTGATTCCGCTGCCGCTCGCCGCGGACGCTGCCAGGATCCGCAATCGCGAGGACTACAACATCCTCGGCAAACTGAAGGCTGGTGTCCCGGTCGATCAGGCACAACGCGAGATGGATGCGCTGACCGCCCGCCTCCGGCAGGAGCATCCTGATTTCTATCCCGCCAACGGCGGGCTGACGTTCTCCATCGTTCCGCTTCAGGAGTACGTCGTCGGCGGAGTCAGGCGTTCCCTGCTCGTGCTCGTGGGCGCCGTGGGGTTCGTGCTCCTGATCGCCTGCGCCAACGTCGCCAACCTGCTGCTGTCGCGCGCGCTGGCCCGCCAGCGCGAGGTCGCCGTGCGGGCCGCGCTGGGCGCGACACGCATGCGCATCGTTCGTCAGCTGCTCACCGAGAGCGTGTTGCTGGCGATCACTGGAGGCGCATTCGGCCTGGTTCTCGCGATCTGGAGCCTCCACGGCATCCGGGCGCTCGGATCGGCCAGCGTTCCACGGCTGGACGAGATCGGCATCAACTGGCAGGTGCTGCTGTTCACCTGCGTGGTGTCGATCATTTCGGGTGTCCTGTTCGGCCTGGCGCCAGCCATGCGCCTGACCGGACTGGATCTGCACGGCAATCTGAAAGATGCCAGCCGTGGCGCGTCGGGAACGAGCGCGGTCTGGGGACGCGGCCGGAACGTCCGCCGAATCCTCGTGGTCGCCGAGCTGGCGTTGTCGGTGATGCTGCTGATAGGTGCCGGACTTCTGGTCCGCAGCTTCATCAGGCTCCAGCAGGTTCCCCCCGGCTTCAACCCTGACAACGTGCTGACGCTCGAGTTGACGATGACGGGGCGGAAGTATGCCGAACAGGGCGTCGCGCTCGAGACCTACCGCCTGCTCTGGCAGCGCCTCGAGCAGCTTCCCGGGGCCGTCGCCGCCGGCGGTGTCACCGCCCTGCCGCTCAGCCAGATGATGGCGTGGGGCCCGATCACCGTCGAGGGGAGGGTCCCGTCCGCGGGCGAAAAGTTCATCAACGTGGACATCCGGACCGCCGCCGGGAATTACTTCGAAGCGATGGAGATCCCGCTCAAGCAGGGGCGTCTCTTCGACGAGCACGACGTGCGCACGAACCCGCGCGTGGTGGTCATCGACGAGCACATGGCCGCGCAGCTGTGGCCTGGCCAGGATCCCCTTGGCAAGCGGATCCGGACGGGCGGCTTCGACGCGACGGCAGACACGCCCTGGATGACGGTGGTCGGCGTCGTCGGCCGTGTGAAGCAGGATTCGCTCGACTCCGATCCGCGCATGGCGATGTATTTCGCGCATACGCAGACGCAGTCCCGCGGGCTGACCGTCGTGATTCGCAGCGCCGCGGACGCAGCCGGCCTGACCGCAGCGGTGACCCGCGAGATCCGCGCGCTCGACCCCGATATGCCCCTTTACAACGTCAGGACGATGACGAACCGAGTCGACGAATCGCTGGCCCGGCGACGCTTTTCGATGCTGCTGCTGACGCTCTTCGCCTGCGTCGCACTTGGCCTCGCCGCAATCGGCGTGTATGGAGTGATCGCGTATCTTGTCAGCCAGGGAACGCGCGAGGTTGGCATCCGGATGGCGCTGGGCGCCACGCCGAAGGAAATACTGATGCTAGTCGTGCGGCAGGGGATGACCGTCGCCTTCGTCGGGGTCGTTGCCGGGTTGGTCGGGGCGCTCCTGGCCACGCGTTTCATGACCAGCCTGCTTTTCGGTGTCAGCGCCACCGATCCCATGACGTTCCTGGGCATTGCCGTCGTGCTGTGCCTGACGGCATTGCTGGCAAGCTACGTCCCGGCCCGGCGGGCGGCCCGTATCGATCCCATGGTCAGTCTTCGCAGCGAATGAACGAACCTCTCGCAGAAAACCCTTTCATGACCCGTCCTCTCTTACTTGACGAGGACCGCGGAACGCGTTCAACTAATCGCGTGACCAACGAGGCCGGCAAGCCGGAGTTTGACGAGACAGCCGTTCTCGAGGAACTCGAGCGGCTGCGCGGCGCCATACGTCTGGCTCGCTCCAAGCGAGAGGAGAAAGTCGCCGAGTTCGAAACGTTCGTAAGGGATACGCGGATGTCGGCGAGGCGCGAGGCGTTACGCGCCGTGGGGGTGGATCCGGACGACGATATCGAGCTTCGCGCGGAGACGGCGCCACCGGTTCAGGTTGCAGAACGGGCGCAGTTCGCTGCCGCACACGTGCCGTCCTGGTCGCCGGGGCCGCCGCCCGAGCTCGAGGTGCCGTCGCCGCCCAGCCCCGTCTCCGTGTCGAGACTCGACGACATGTCAGAGGCGACCGCGGCGTTTCCTGACCCGGTTTCGCATCGGACCCGCGACAAGTACATCATCGCCGCCGCCGCCGTCCTGCTGGTCGTCGTGTTGGCGATTGTGTCGTGGATCGGCGGTGACTCAGGGACGCCAGCCGGCGAGACCGCCTCAGGGCCAGACCACACCCGCAAGCAGTCAGCCGGGCGTCAGGGGCCCTGCGGGTCCGGCGAGAGCGGACCAGCCCTCGGCAAGGGGGCGCCGCCGCCGCACCGGCCCCTTCCTTGCCACTTCAGGTCGAACTGGTTGCGCTTCGCAAAGTGTGGATGCGCGTCACGGTCGACGGCGATCGGGCGATTGAGCAGGAAGTCGATGAGGGGCTGCGCCTCCGCTTCGGTGCGAATCGCGCCATCGTTGTCAGGGCCGGCGATGCCGGCGCCGTGACGATCTCGGTCGACGGGCAGGCCGCGACGCCGCTTGGGCGCTCGGGTCAGGCTGCAACCCGCACGCTGGTGCCACGCACGAAATAACGGGAGAGCCCAGTGAATCCGGTTCTGAGCGCGGGACTCCTCATCGGTGTCGGGTGCGCCATCTGGACCTTCGTCATGGGCGCAACCGGATGGTACAAAGATCCGGCGATGGCGAGGGTGTTCTACGTCGTCATCCTCTTCGAAGTGCTTGGCCTCTGGTGGGGCCTGCGCCGGACCGCTGCCGAAGGTCGGGGTTACGGCAGTCAGATCATCGCGGGCACCATGATGTCGATCGTCGCAGGCGTGGTGGTCATCGTTTCTTCGCTGCTCTTCACCACCGTTGTTTACCCCGACTACCTCAGTGGCCTCGAGTCCCTCGATCGCCAGATCCTCGCCCAGCAGGGAAAGAGTGCGGCCGAAATCGAGCAGCAGGTTGGCAACAGGCTGCAGTTCTATACGCCGATGAACTACGCGATTGGCGGGTTCATGGGCACGCTCATCACCGGCATCCTCGCCTCGTCGTTGATCGCGATCTGGGTTCGCTCGAGAACGCCCCGATCGGGGCCTGCTTTACAGCAGTGACGATGTTGAGGACGGCTTGACCGATCGGCCTGCCCCAGCTAATCTGGCATAGCGTGCACTCGCACTTCCTGCGGCATCGTCACGTCAGCCGATGGCTCGCGGCGCTCGTCCTGGTCACGGGATGGGTCGTACCGCTGGCGCTGCCGCACTATGCGGACGACGACCCGATCTGCGTCGCCGCACGGCAGCTGACAAAGGCGATCCCGGGCGTGTCGACAAGCCGAGTTCGGTATCGCAGCCCGATCACTGCGCAATCTGCCACTCTGCCCGCAGCTTCCGCTCCGCGTTGCACTCCGCCGCGCGCGGCCCCGTGCAGCGTGCCGCAATCGGCGTCGTCGATCTCCCGATTGAATCGCCACGCCGTGGTCCGGCATTCGAATCGCGTTCCAGCCCGCGCACCTCCCGCTTCCCACCTTCCAACCCTCGTCGCTTAGCGTCCGCCCTCGCGCGAGTTGATTCGCCGCGCTGCGGCGGACCATCTGGCCGATCCATCCGCGTCCTCGACGACTCCGCCGGGAGTCGATGCAGGCTTCGCGTGATGGCGGGCGTTGGTTCTCATTTCGCGGGAGGATTCATGTATTCGATCGATCTCGTTCGATCTGCCACGCGCTTCGCGCTGGCAACGGCGTTTGTCATCGCTTCAATCGCCCCGGCGGCGGCGCAGGGCAGTCACGGTATCGGGGCGCCTGTTTCATTCCGTCACCTTGAAACCCGTGGCAGGAGCGACCGTTCTCGTCGAAGGCACGAAGCTGGAAACGAAGTCGGCTGCGGACGGCACCTACACCATCACCGGCGTGCCGGCCGGGTCCCATCATCTGCTCGTGATCGCTGACGGCTTCGTACCGGCGCGGGCGGAACTGGAGGTCGCGCAGGCTCCGGTCTCGCTCGACGTGTCCGTCGATCCTGAACTGCACTACACCGAGGTGGTGTCCGTCAGTCCGGACGCGCGGAGCCAGTTCGACTCGTATCAGCCGACAACGGTGCTCGCCGGACAGGACCTGGCGAGGCAGTTGGAGGGGACCATAGGCGCCACGCTGGCGACACAGCCGGGGCTTGCCGAGCGTTCGTTCGGGCCAGGTCCGTCGCGGCCGGTCATCCGGGGTCTCGACGGCGATCGTGTGCTGATCCTCGACGATGGACAGCGGGTTGGCGATCTGTCGAGTCAGTCGGGAGACCATGGCGTGGTCATCAACCCGACGGGCGATGCGAAGATCGAGGTTGTCCGCGGTCCAGCGACGTTGCTGTATGGCTCGAACGCGATTGGCGGCCTCGTCAATGTGATTTCCGACACGATCCCCACAACTCGGGTCAGCGGCGTGCGTGGTGGGATGACTACCGGATCTGGGAAGCGCGGCCTCAGAAGTGGGGGCGGCAGGACACCTGTTGTATGGCAACAACACATGGGCGGTGCGCGCCTCCGGGAGCGGCCGACGGTCGGGTGACGTCGATACGCCGGAGGGCACGATCGAAAACAGTCAGTCGCGCGGCGGGTTCGGGTCGGTCGGCGTCGCGTGGACGGGGGAGCGCAGCTATTTCGGAGGCAGCTATGGCTACGACAACACCAAGTACGGCTTGCCCTTTGTCGAAGAAGGCCAAATCCAGCTGACGCCGCGCCGGCAGACGTTCGGCCTGCGCACAGGGGCGGACAAGCTTGGATGGAGCCTTCAGTTCGTTCCGGGCCCTGTTCGGGTATAGGCACTATCGGCACGACGAGCTCGAGGGCGAAGAAGATCGGCACGCAGTTCGAAAACAACACCACTGATCTCAACCTCCAGGCCAAGCATCGGCAGTTGGGCCGCCTGACGGGGACGATCGGCGGGTCCTTCCTGACGCGCGCGTTTACGGCGACCGGCGCGGAGGCGCTCTCTCCGCCCGTCGATGAACACGCCTTTGCGCTCTTTCTATATGAGGAGGTGACCTGGCCGCATGTGACGGTGCAGTTCGGCGGGCGGGTCAACTGGGCGGGGTTCAGCTCCGGAGGGTGGTCTGCCGGACCGGGACTTCACCGACGGATCGGGTTCGGTCGGCATTCTGTTTCGGCCGGCAGCGGCGAACGACAGGCTGACGTTTGCGTTCAGCGTCGCGCATGGCTGCGCGCAACCCGGCGCTGGAAGAGCTGTATTTCTTCGGCATCCATCCTGGCAATTTCGCGTTCGAGATCGGCAACCCTGCGCTCGATTCCGAGAACGCGCTCGGCCTCGATGCGTCCGTGAGGTGGCGTCATCGCCGGTTCTCGGGAGAGATCGCGTACTTCTACAACCGGATCGACGATTACATCTTCCGCGACCCGGTGAGTGAAGAGGAATTTGCGGAACGCATTCCAGATGATGGACCACGGCACAAGGATTTCCGGTCGTCGAGGCCATCGCTGCCGACAGTCTCTTCAGGGCATCGAAGCGCATGCCGATATGGACCTGGGCGCGGGCCTTGTCGCCGAGCTCGGGTTCGATCTGGTACGCGCGGAGACTGCGTGAGACGAACGAGCCGCTGCCGCGCATTCCGCCCATGCGCGTCCGCGGCGGGCTGCGCTATCAGAGGCGGCGCGTTCCAGGCCGGCGGCGAACTGGTGTCGGCCGCGAAGCAGGATCGGGTGTTCGGAGAGGAGACGCCGACCGATGGTTACAACCTGCTGAAACTGTTTGCTGCTTACTCATTCGGCGCCCGTGGCGTGAACACGATCACGGCGCGTGTGGACAACTCACCAACGAGCTGTACCGAAATCACCTATCTTTCGTGAAGGATTTCGTGCCCGAGATGGGCCGGAATTTCAGGATTGTGTACTCGATTTCGTTTTGAGTGGGCGAGGCGTCTGCTGCCGCACGCGATCGTAGAGAGATGAATGTGTGTCGATCTGGGAAAACTTCGCGCGCATTCGTGAAGATTCGCGGGCCGTCGCCGCAGCCGGGCGTTAAAATGGATTATGCTGCGGGTCCCCCCTTTCCTTGTTGCGGCCGTTCTGTGCGTCGCTGCTTCGGTTTCCGCCCAGGAAGCGCCGCCCGTTGCGCCGGTGGAAGCGCCGCCACCATTCGACACCTGGCTGGCGGAAGTGCGTGCCGAGGCCCTGACCCGAGGCATCCGCACCGAGATCATCGAGACCGCGCTCGGCAACCTGCAGCCGGTCGACCAGATTCTCGAACGCGATCGAACGCAGGCGGAATTCGTTCTCGATCTCGATGCCTATCTGAAGCGACGGTTGACCAAGCCGACGCTGAAGACCGCCGCGCGTCTCTACGCGCAGCATCGGGAGCTGCTGCAGAAAATTGGAGAGACGTATTCGGTTCAACCGCAGATCATCGTCGCAATCTGGGGACTCGAGTCGAATTTCGGCCGGTTCTCAGGCGTCCGTCCGACGATCGCCACGCTGGCCACATTGGCCTACGACCCGCGGCGGGCACCGCTCTTTCGTGGCGAGTTGTTCAGTGCGCTGGAGATTGTGAATCGTGGCGACATCGAGCTGGAAAGTTTGAAGGGCTCGTGGGCGGGAGCGCTCGGTCAGCCGCAGTTCATGCCTTCGAGCTACCTTCAGTACGCCCAGGATTTCGACGGCGACGGCCGCCGCGACATCTGGGCGTCGCAGGGTGACGTCTTTGCGTCGATTGCTTACTACCTTCAGCAGCATGGCTGGACGTCAGGCCAGTTGTGGGGTCGCGAGGTGCTCGTGCCCGCAGCGGTGCGCGAGCAGGTCGATGCCGTGCCGCGTCGACCCGAGGGATGCCGGGCGGAGCGGCTGATGACCATCCCGATGCCGCTCGACGACTGGAAGAAACTCGGCGTCACGACGGCGGCGGGCAAGCCGCTGCCGAACGCGACGGTGCTCGCGTCGCTGGTGCCGGCGGGCTCACGATACTTCCTGGTCTACCGCAACTACGAAACGCTGCTCGACTACAACTGCGCGCACAGCTACGCGTTGAGCATCGCACTCCTCTCCGATCGCCTGAAGTAAATTTCAGAAGCCCTGACCCGCGCTTCAGCGGACGCTCTTCACCGTTCGTCCGGCCAGCGCTGCGACGACGGCGCCGAGCTCCGCGGCTTCGACTGGTTTCGGCAGGTGCGCCTGGTAACCAGCCAGCAGCGCGCGCGCGCGATCGCTCGCGTTGGCGAACGCGGTGAGGGCGGCGGCCGGTAGCGGTCCCATTTTGGGGTCGTCGAGCGCGCGCACCTGACGGATCAGGTCGTAGCCGTCCTCTCCGGGCATCGCGATATCGCTCAACAGCACATCGGGCCGCGACCGGCGAATGCTTGCGATGGCCTCCGCGGCGGAGCCGGCCGTGCTGACCTCCGCCCCCAACCGTTCGAGCACCGCCGCAATCAGCGCGCAGGCATCCGGCTCGTTGTCGACGACGAGCACGCGGACGCCGGCCAGCGACGGCAACCCGGTCAGTCCGTCGTCCTCCTGCGATTGCATCATCACGATGTCGTTCGTGCGGGCAGGTGCGACGGGGAGCGTCAGCGTGAAGGTGGCGCCTTTGCCGAGTCCGTCGCTGGCGGCGGCCACGGTTCCACCGTGCAGCTCGACGAGATGACGAACGATGGAGAGACCGAGGCCCAGCCCGCCATGTCTGCGCGTCGTCGCCGTATCCTGCTGGCGGAACCGGTCGAACACGTGAGGAAGGAATTCCGGATCGATGCCGCTTCCTGTGTCGCGGACGGTTACGACTATCGCGCCGTTGTCCCGGGCTGCCGAGAGGCTGACCCGGCCGCCCTCTGGCGTGAACTTGATCGCGTTGCTCAGAAGGTTCCAGAGCACCTGCTGCAATCGCGCAGGGTCGCACAGGATCGCCTCGTTGCAATTTCTGTGGTCGTAGTCGATGGCGACGTGCCGGGCGTCTGCCGTCGGCCTGACCGCGTCCAGCACGGCTTCGAGGATGTTCCTGAGCGCCACGGCGCGGAATTCGAGCCGCAGCTTGCCGGTGACGATGCGTGAGATGTCGAGCAGGTCTTCGATGAGCTGTGCCTGAAGCCTGGTGTTGCGATCGATGATCGCAATCGCGCGTTTCGTCGTGGCCTCGTCGAGATGGCCGCTCGCCAGCAGCTTGGACCATCCCATGATGGCGTTGAGCGGCGTGCGCAGCTCGTGCGAGAGAGTCGCAAGGAACTCGTCTTTCGCCCGGTTCGCCGCCTGCGCCTCGAGGCGTGCCTGGTGCTCGCGTTCCAGGAGCTGCCGGCGCTCCTCTTCCGCCCGGTGGAGCGCGACGGCGTAGCGGAGGCTCCGCTCCAGCCGTTCCGCCGACAACGCGTTCTTGTTCATGTAGTCGGCGGCGCCGGCCTTCATGAGCGCCACCGCCACTTCTTCGTCACCCTGACCCGTCAGCGCGACCACAGGCAGCGACACTCCCGAGTTGTGCAGCTCGCGCAACAGCTCGACCCCGTCCGTGCCTGGCAGATGGTAGTCGAGCAGGATGCAGTCGAATGCCTCGCTGCGCGCCGCAGCCAGCGCAGCCGAGCGCTCGGCGCACTCGCGGATCTCCGCATCGATGCCCGCCTGCCGAAAGAGGCGCTTCACCGATAGCCGATCGACTTCGTCGTCGTCCACCAGGAGAATGCGCAGGGGATTCATGGCCGTCGTTCAGGGAAGCTCGACGAGGGTCCAGTACTTGTTCAGCGCCGCCATCAACTCGACGAAGTTGATGAAGGTGACCGGCTTGAGCAGATAGCCGGCGACGTTGAAGTTGTAGGCGTCGATCTTGTCGCGCTCGTCGTTGGACGTGGTCAGCACGACGACCGGCGTGTGTTGCAGCGCCGGATCCGCGCGCAGCTCCCGCAGGAACTCGATGCCGCTCATCTTCGGCATGTTCAGATCGAGCAGGATGATGCGGCGCTCGGCCGGCAACTCTCCCGAGCGGAGCATCCGTAGCGCTTCGAGGCCATCGCTCGCGACGAACAGCGGGTTGGCAATCCGGTTCCTGTCGAACGCGCGCCTGACATTCATCACGTCCACCTGGTCGTCTTCGACCAGGAGGATGTTCAGCACTTTTTCCATTCAGTCCTGAGCCTTTCGCCAGAAGAACTTGAACGTGGCGCCCCGACCCGGTTCGGACTCCACCCAGGTCCGTCCACCCTGGCTCTCGACAAGCTTCTTCACGAGCGACAAGCCGATACCGGTGCCCTCGACCTTGTCTCGCGCCTCGAGGGTCTGGAAGATTCCCCAGATGCGGTCGTGATAGCGGCGCTCGATGCCGGCACCGTTGTCGGCGACCGAGAACTCGTAGAAGTCGCCGGCGTCGCGCACCGTGATCGTGATCACCGCATCATCGCGACAGGCGTGCTTGATGGCGTTGGAGATCAGGTTCTGCAGCACCTGCTGGAGCGGCAGCTTCTCCGTCGGGAACACTGGCAGGTCGGGCGCAACCGAGATGACGACGCCGTCCGGCGGCGAAAGGAGATCGACGATCTCCGCGACCAGTCGCGCCGTGTCGACCATCTCCGGTCGCTGACGCGTGCGTCCGGCGCGTGAGTACTCGAGCAACCCTTCGATCAGCGATTCCATGCGGTGCATCCGAACGCGCATCAGCTGCAGCATCTCGCGCGTCTCGTCGCGCATGCCCTGGCTGGCAAGGTCCTCCTCGATCCACTGCGCGAGATTGGCAATCCCACGCAGCGGCGCACGCAGGTCGTGCGACGCCGCGTACGCGAACGAGTCGAGCTCGCGATTGCTGATCTCGAGCGCCCGCGCCAGCCGCGCCAACTCGTCGGCGCGCGCGCGCACCTGGCGCCGCGCGGTCACGAGATCGGTGACGTCCACCGCGTGCATCAGCAGGCCGTAGACCAGATTGGTGTCGTCACGAAGCGGCTGGAAGACGAAGTTGAAGAACTGGCCGACCGATCCGACACTGCCAAGGATCGGCCCCGCCACCTCGCTGCCCGTGCACGGTTCGCCTGTCTGGTACGCGCGATCGATCATGGCCAGCTGATCGGACGGCGCACGCGGAAAGGCCTCGCGAATGGCTTTCCCGACCACGTCCGCGTCGCCGATCGCGCGCGAGTACAGCTCGTTGATCGTTTCGATGACGTGCTGCGGCCCGCGCGTGACGCAGATGAGCGCTGGAGCCTGCACGAGCAGATCGCGCAAATGCGCGTGCTGATACTCAGCCTTCGCACGCGCGAACTGCTCGCGAATCAGCTGGCTGGTGCGCTCTTCGGCGCGCTGCTTCTCCGACAGATCGCGGAAGCCAACGAGCACACCGACAATGCCCTGCTGCCTGACGATGGGCGGCAATCGAACTCCACGGGCATGCTCGTCCCGTCCTTGCGCCAGAAGGTGTCGGATTCTTTCTGGCGGGCTTCGCCGTCGATGAGGGCGCGATGGATCGGGCACTCGTCAGACGGATAAGGGCTGCCGTCGGGCCGGCGGTTGTGAATGACATCGTGGATCCGACTGCCCAGAAGCTCTGCCTGCGTCCATCCGAGAAGCCGTGCGGCCGCTTCATTGATGAGCGTGGCGCGCCCCTCGAGATCGACGCAGAACACGCCTCCGGGCATCGCGCTGAGAATCAGCTCGGAGTCGTATGAAAGCTCCACCGCCCCGGGCACCACACCCGCGGCCGGCAGCACCTGGTCCCTCGCCTCACCCATGCGCACCCCTGGTGGTGTCGGCAATCCTTCAGCCGTTGGACCTTCTATGTCTGGCCTCGATACACTAGCCAGCCCCTTGGCGACAAGCTTTCCAGCTGGAGCAAGGCTGGTACCAATCGGAAATGGGCGATCGGGCGATGGGCCATGGGAAATGGGCGATGGGCCATGGGAAATCGGCCATCGGAAAGTGGCCATCGGAAAGTGGCCACGGTTATCGTGCAATGGCCTACGCCCACTAAGACCGTCGGTCGTGGCAGAGTCTTGTGCCGCCTCGCCCGCTCGCCCATTGCCGCATCGTCCGATTGCCCATCGCCCATCGCCCATCGCCCATCGCCTTAAGCGCGTCGTCAAGTCTGCGCCGCGGGTGGTGGCTGGCTCGATGACGGCCAGTGATGCACTGATGACGATCGCCAGGCAGATGAGCATTGCGGCGGTCGCTTCGTGGTTCCCAGCCATCGTTGCGGCAGACCCGAGAAGGGTGAGGGCCAGCACGGCTTCCGAGGCAGCAATCCACGGAAAGAGGTGGCGGCGGTGCAGTGCGACTGTCGGGCGATGCACGAAGGACGTGAACAGCAGGTTGAGCCGGAGCATGACCGACATGGTGGCCAGTGCGAGCACGAGAAAGAACGTCCATGTTCCTGCCGGACGCCCTATCCACTCGCGCACGAGCCACGAGAGCACCGGCGTGGCTGCCACCAGGAACGCCATCACGCGCTGATGGAATTGCCACCACCATAGCCCGTCGGCCCGTGGCGCGACTGATGACGCCATCGAGATCTCTTGCGTCTGTAACTTGCGGAGGTCGTGAAGCAGCGCGTCTGCCGTGTCGTAGCGATCCTGCGGAAGGCGTCGCATGCAACGCCGGATGATCGCGTCGAGGCCGGGCGTGGTCAGCGGAGCGGGGAGCACGACTTCGTTTCCCGCCGTGAGATCGTGCAGGCGTGCCATCTGCGAATTCGGGTTGTTGCCGAACGGGTGCTTGCCGGTCGCGAGCTCCCAGGCGATCACTCCGAAGACGAAGATGTCCGAGCGCGCATCCGCTTCCGTGTTGGCGAGGACCTCCGGAGCCATATAGCCTGGCGTGCCTGCCACGATTCCCGGCTGCGTCAGCCGCGTGCTGGTAAGCCCGCCCGCGCTCAGACGTTTGGCCAGCCCGAAATCGAGCACCTTGATCTGGCCGTCCTCGCGGCGGACGATGTTCTCCGGCTTCAAATCGCGGTGAACGATGTTGCGCGCGTGCGCCGCGGCGAGGGCGGCGGCAATCTCGGTCAGCGTGCCCAGCAGATGTCCGGGCGGAAGCGGGCCGTCATCCAGCTCGCGCCGCAGCGTGACGCCGTTGACGAACTCGGAAACGATGAAGAACCGCCCCTCCTCTTCCTGAAGCTCGTACACCGTGGCGATGGCGCGGTGTTCCAGCTGCGCGGCCATCTTCGCTTCCCGCACCAGCCGGTCGCGTCGCGATGGGTCTTCCGAGTACTCGGATGGCAGCGACTTCAGGGCCACCGCGCGATCGAGGACCTGATCGCGCGCGAGGTAGACCACGCCCATCCCGCCTCGCGCGATCTCACGCACGACCTGGTACTTGCCAATCGTCTTTCCGGCGAGCGACGCCTCGTCGTCGAGAAGCAGATCCGCGCCGACGGCCCACGCAGGCAGGTCGAGGGTGTCATGCGATCGCCGATGGCTGTCGAGCAGGCTCTGCACCTCGCGCAGAAGCTCCGCGTCGGTACCAGCCTGGGTGCGGGTGAACGCGTCGCGTTGGGCCGGGTCGACGTCGAGCGCGGCGTGGAAGATTTCGTTGACGCGCCGCCAGCGTTCGGCGGTCACGGCTCCGGCCTGCGCTCAAGCTCGCGCGCAAGCCAGGCACGCGCGATCGTCCAGTGACGCTTCACGGTGGCGGGGGAGGTGTCCATCGCTTCCGCGGTTTCTTCGACGGTGAGGCCTCCGAAGAATCGCAATTCGACGATGCGCGCCTGATCCGTGTCGAGCTCGGCGAGCCGATCGATCGCTTCGTCCAGGGCGAGAAGGTCGATGGACTGCTCGCCGCCGGCAATGAGCGCATCCTCGAGCGTGACGCGCGCCTGACCGCCGAAGCGCTTCTGCGCGTGCCGCGCGCGCGCCCGTTCGATCAGGATCTGCCGCATCGAATGGGCGGCAATCGCGCAGAAGTGTGCGCGGTTCTGCCAGCGATCGGGACGATCCTTCATCAGGCGCAGATAGGCCTCGTGGACCAGCGCCGTGGGTTGCAGCGTCTGCCCTGGCTTCTCGCGGCGAATGTAGCCGGCGGCCAGCCGCCGAAGCTCCTGATAAACGAGCGGCAGAAGGGAATCGAGCGACTGCCGCTCTTCGCTCATCAGCCGACCCGCTCGATGCGGACGGTATTCATGATGACCGGATTGACAGGACGATCGTTGCGGCCGGTCGGCAAGGCGCCGATCTTCTTGACGACATCCAGCCCTTCGACGACTTCCCCAAACACCGAGTGTCGGTTGTCGAGGTGGGGCGTGGGACCCAGCGTGATGAAGAACTGACTGCCGTTGGTGTTCGGACCGGCATTGGCCATCGACAGAATTCCGGCTTTGTCGTGCCGGAGCGCCGGATTGAACTCGTCGCCGAACTTGTAGCCGGGTCCGCCGGTGCCCTGGCCCAGCCGATCGCCACCCTGGATCATGAATCCGTTGATGATGCGGTGGAAGATGACGCCGTCATAGAACGGAGCGGTCTTGCGTTCGCCGCTCTCCGGGTCTTTCCATTCCTTGGTGCCTTCGGCAAGACCGACGAAGTTGGCGACGGTCTGCGGAGCCTCTTTGTCGAACAGCCGGATCGTGAACGATCCCTGGTTTGTGTCGAAGAGCGCGTAAGTGCCGGGCTGACGAGCCATGCGAGCCTTTCGGATGACGTGGAATTGCAAACGCTGAGCTCGGGACAGCGCCCGAGCGGCGACGGATCGTCATTATAGCCAACAAAATACCGCGAGTTTCCGTCTAACCCTCCGATTTGGCGTGGCCCAGCAAGTGTCCGTGGTCCGTGGTTCGTCGCTCGTCGCTCGCAAACCGGAACGTGAGCCCTTTTGCTCTGCGAGCCACGAGCTACGAACCACGGACTACGGCAGGAAGTCTCTCATCTACGAAGTTCTTCGTTGACATTACGAAGACGTTCGTAGATAAATGATGGCCACGATGTCCAAGCACGAATTGCCCAGGCCCACCGACGCCGAACTCGCGATTCTGCGCGTGCTGTGGGAGCGCGGTGCCAGCACCGTCCGTCAGGTCCACGACGTGCTGTCACGCGAGCGGCCGGCCGCTTACACGACCGCTCTCAAGCTCCTGCAGATCATGACGGAGAAGGGGCTCGTGCGCCGGGACGAGACCGACCGGACGCACGTGTACCACGCCCGCCTGACCGAAGGGCAGACCCAGCGGCAGCTCGTCCGGGATCTGCTCGATCGCGCGTTCGCCGGCTCGGCGTCAAAGCTCGTCATGCAGGCTCTCGCCGCCAGGCGTGCATCACCCGAGGAGCTCGGAGAGATTCGACGCCTGCTTCATTCCGTTGAAAGCGGGCGCCGCGAGGCCGACAAGGAGCCCCGTCAGGACGATCGGGAGGATTCACATGACCGCGACTGAAATGCTGTTGCGAGAACCGGCGGCTCAGGCGATCGGCTGGGCCCTGATTCAGTTCGTGTGGCAGGGAGCGCTAATCGGGCTGATCACGGCAGCGGCGCTCGCGGCGCTCCGCCGCAGCGCGGCGGACATTCGCTATGTCGTGGCTGCCATCGGCCTCACCTTGATGTTGACCATGCCGGTGGTCACCGCAGTGCAGACCTGGCGTGCCGCCACGCCGGCCGCCATCGAGACGGCACAGATCGAGCATCGCGGCCGAGCATCTGCGGCGATGACGGTCGAAGGGCAGAGGGCCCTTACGGCAGGGTCAGCTCGCGCTACCGCGAACGAACCGAGCGCCGTCAGGCCTCCGTCCCAACAGACAAGGCTTGCGTCTTTCTCCTCGGTCTCGACGTGGATGCCCGTGTTGTTCCTCGCGTGGCTCGTCGGCGTCGCGCTGCTGACACTGCGGCTCCTGAGCGGGTGGCTCTGGGTGCAGCGGTTGAAGTCGCATGCGACTGTGCCGGCGGCCGCCGCTGTCGGCGACATGGCGGCGCGCCTTGCACGCCGGCTGCACATTACGCGCACGGTCACGTTTCTCGAATCGGCACTCGTCGATGTGCCCACCGTGATCGGATGGCTGCGGCCCGTCGTTCTCGTTCCCGCGAGCGCGCTGGCCGGACTGTCCCCCAGCCAGCTCGAAGCGATTCTTGCGCACGAGCTCGCACACATCCGCCGTCACGACTATCTGGTCAACCTGTTACAGACGCTGGTCGAGACGCTGCTTTTCTATCACCCCGCCGTGTGGTGGCTGTCGCGCCGCATTCGCATCGAACGAGAGCACTGCTGCGACGACCTGGCGGTCAGCCTCTGTGGTGATCCGGTTTCCTACGCGCGAGCGCTTGCCGAACTCGAGGAGCTTCGAAGCCGCGGCGGCCAGTTCGTGCTCGCGGCCAACGGCGGCTCACTGCTCGATCGCGTGCGCCGGCTGCTCGGCGCTCCGACGCATGCGGGGCGCGGCCCGGGTTGGCTCGCCGCCAGCGTTTCTGTCCTGGTGATCTCGGCCATTGCTGCCGGCGCACTGGGGACGGACGTCGTCGGTTCCGATCAGCAGGAACAGGCACCGGCCCAGCCGTCGATCGCTGCCGTCACGTCATCCTCCTCCGCCACGTCTTCCTCGTCGAGGCCGGCCGTAGCCGCGACTCGGCCGACTGCGCCGGTGGCCCAGGCAACTGCCGCGGTCGCACCTGCGATCGCAACCACACAGGCCGCGGCGGCGGCCGCCGAGGATGCTGGACGTCAGGCCAGGGAACTCGCCCGGCAGCTGGCCGAAATGACTGCCGCTATCGCGCAACGGGCCGTGACCCTCGACACGGCTGCGCTGGATGCGCTGAACCGGCACTCGGCCAGACTGGATCTGGCTGCGGCCACGCTTCAGGCGACGGCGAACGCCACCAGTGAATCGGCATTGGCCAGCGCTCATGCGGCACTCGCTGATGCCGCTGCGCTCATGGAGCCATTCGCGCTGATCGCCCAGCAGAAGAGCAAGGGAACCTTCACGTGGTCCAACGACGGCGAGAAGCTCTCGGTCAGCTACGACGGCGCGATTGAATTCACCGACGACGACACGGACATCAAGAGCCTGTCGCCCGGCGGAACCCTGAAGATCAAGGATGGCGGACTGCTGGCGAGCCGGACGGTCGAGTTCCGCGCGGACGCATCCGGCACGATCGAGCGGCGCTTCTGGGTCGGCAAGTCCGAACGGCCCTTCGAGCCGGAGGGGCGTGAATGGCTGGCGCAGGCGCTTCCACGATTCATCCGGCAGACGGGGATCGGTGCTCAGGCCAGGGTCGCACGCATCATGCGGCAGAAGGGGCCTGAGGGCGTCTTCGCAGAAATCGCGCTCATCGATGGCAGCTGGGCGAAACGGATCTACTTCACCGAGCTGCTCAAGACCGAGAAGCTCGACCCGAAGCTCGTCGAGCGCGCCCTCAATCAGGCCGCCAGGGAAATCGACTCCGACTTCGAGATGGCTTCAATGCTGATCGGATCCGCCGATCGGCTCCTGGTGGACGACGCCACGCGCAAGGCGTACTTCGAGGCCGCGCGAACGATCGATTCCGACTTCGAGATGCGCCGGGTGTTCTCCTCCGCGATGAAGCGCGGCACGATGAGCCCCGACGTGATGTTCGGCCTCCTCGATGCGAGCACCGCCATCGAGTCCGATTTCGAGGCGGCGTCGCTCCTGATCGACGTCGCCAAGCTTCAGGCGCTCGACGCACGGACGCGACCGGCCTATTTCAAGCTCCTCGACACCGTCGAGAGCGATTTCGAGCGGCGTCGCGCGCTGACGTCGGCGCTGGCCAACGCCGACGCGAGCCCCGATGTGCGCAAGGCTGTGCTCGACGCTGCCGTCTCGATAGAGTCTGACTTCGAGAAGGCATCGCTGCTGATGAGCCTGATCGAGCGGACGCCAGTCATCGACGAGAGCCTGCGGGCATCGTTCTTCCGGGTCGTCGACACCATCGATTCGTCGTTCGAGCGCAGCCGCGTCCTGCAGACGGTGCTGCAACGCGGCGATGCGTCACCGGAGACCGTCCTCGCCGTCTTGCGATCCGCGAGCAACATGGATAGCGGCTTCGAAGCCTCGCAGGTGCTCCTGGCCGTCGCATCGAAATACACGGTCAGCGGCGAGGCGCGCGATATCTACGTCGCGGCTGCCGAGCGCCTCGGCGACTTCGAGCAGGGCCGCGTACTGGCAGCGCTGGTGAAGAGCGAGAAGCGAAACGGTCGGTAGAGCGGTCTAGACGACCGGTGTTCCTGTCGTCAGCGGCGGCTTGACCGAATTCCACGTGGTCGCGCGTTCGTAGGCGAGCGCGACTCGCAGCACTGTCGCCTCGTCGTACAGGCGTCCGGTCACCATCAGCTCCACCGGCGCGTTGGCGACGAAGCCCGCGCGCATCGCCAGTGCTGGATGCCCTGTCAGGTTCGTCAAGCCCAGGCTGCCGCTGCCGGTTGGCGACAGAAACACGTCGTACTCCGACATCAGCTTGTCCATCTGTCGAATGAGCAGTGTCCGGGCTCGCTGCGCGCGGATGTATTCGACGGCCGGAACATAACGATGCGTGCGGAACGTGTTCGGCCAGGTGTTGAGCGAGGCGTCCTGGATGCCCGCGCTTCGCGTGAGGTCATCGAACGCCGCTGCTGCCTCGACGCTGAGGACGAAACCGATGGCGCTGGCGATGTCCTGGCCCGGGATCTCGATGGGATGCAGGGTCGCGCCCGCCTTACGGTAGACATCCAGCGCGTCGTTCAGCAGCTTCAACTGTGCCTCGCGACGGCGACGCTGTTCTTCGGGGGACACACCGCCGCGTCCCCGCCCAGCGGCGTCGCCTCCGGCTCCCCCTGCGCCACCCCTGCCGGTGTCACCGCCGCGACCCGCGTCGGGCGGGGGATCGGGTCTCGCCTCGAACTCCGTCTTGATGTATCCGATGCGAAGCTTCGACAGCGGTACGTCTGGGTTCCACACGAAGGGCGCGTCGACGACGGTTTCGTCGCGTCCGTCGGGACCGTAGATGGCGTTGAAGACTAACGCGCAGTCCTCGACCGATCGGCACATCGGGCCGATCTTGTCCATCGTCCAGCTGAGCGCCATCGCACCGTGACGGCTGACGCGGCCGTACGTCGGCCTCAGGCCCGTGACGCCGTTCACCGCTGACGGCGAGATGATCGATCCGCGCGTTTCGGTGCCGATGGAGAAGCCGACGAGCCCGGCGGCCGTCGCCGATCCCGGTCCGGCCGAGGATCCACTCGATCCGCCGCGCTGCGGATCCTCAGGATTCCACGGGTTCTTCGTCTGTCCCCGGAACCAGCGGTCGCCTTGCGCCAGCGCGCCCATTGAGAGCTTGGCGACGAGCACCGCGCCGGCGTCTCGAAGGCGCTCGACGATTGTCGCGTCGAAGTCGAAGACCTGGTTCTGATAGGGACCGGCCCCCCACGTCGTGGGGATACCTTTCGTCGCGAACAGATCCTTCGCGCCCCAGGGAATGCCGTGCAGCGGTCCCTTGTAACGGCCGGCGCGGATCTCGCGATCCGCCTGCGCGGCCTGCGTGAGCGCCAGCTCCTCGGTGAGCGTGACGACGCAGTTCAGCCGGGCGCCGTGCGTCTTGAGGCGCTCGAGATACATCTTCGTGAGGTCGGTCGAGCTGACGTCGCGGCGCTGAACCAGGGCGGCCAGGGCCGTGACCGGAAGGAACGCCAGATCGTCGAGCGACGAATGCCGCGCCGCCGGCGACTGCAAGCGCGATCTTGAGCTTCGCGTTGGGTGTCGCGCCTGGCTTCGGTCTATGACCCGGCAGATAGGGCCGGAACGTCACCGCGGGTTCGGTGTCGAGCGGCACGTCGATCTTGCGCAGCTGATCGAATCCGTCGACGTTGCGATTGACGCCGCGCAGCGCCTGTTCCTGGTCCGCGTCGGAGAAGTCGACCCCAAGCAACTTCTCCCCGCAGTCCAGCGTTTCCTTCGTGATTCGGAGGGGCTGGTCCTGAGTCTGCTGACCCGCAAGTGCCGGGGCGGCGAGCCCGGCTGCCACAGCAGCCGGCACGGTCTTCAGAAAACGCCGGCGCTTGAGGAGCGCCAGCCGCACCTTTGGATCATTCGCGTGCTTCATCGGACCTCTCCTCACACAACTCCCGGACTTTCACGCGTCAGTTCTTCTGTTTGAAGCCTGCGGGAATCTCGATGTCGGGCTGAGCAACGGTCGTCGCCACTTCAAGCGTCTCGTTGTTGATCGTCATGAACGTCGCGCGCGGCGCGGTGTCCTTTTTCATCATCCGGCGCGCCAGCATGCCGCTGAGGCCGCCGCCGCTGCTGTTGTTGCTCTGCGCTTCCTGCGCGACCTGTTCCTTGCTCTTGACGCCCTCGAAGGTCATCGTCGTGGCGAGCGGCGTGCCGCTCATGTTGACCTTCTCCTTGTTGATCCGCTCCATCGCCTGCTTGACCATCGGGTACATGGCGATGACGGTTGCCATCTGCTCGGCGGAGACCGCCGCAGTTTCGGGCGCAATGGCCTTCCAGTAGCGCATCTCGAACTCGGCCATCTCTTTCAGGGCGGGAATGTCCGGGCCGATCCAGTTGTCCGCCGTGAGCACGAGCCCGCCCGATTCCTCGAGCGTCTTGCCCTTCTCGCGCACCGTGACCGTCATCACGACCTGACGCGCGTCGTAGCCGGCGACCGATTTCTTCTGACCCGTTTCCTTGACGTCGAAATCGACCTCGAGCTCCTTGTCAGGCTTCTGTTGCGGCTGCTGCTCCTGCTGCGGCTGTTCGGCGCGCGCCTTCTCGGCGTCGCGCTGCGCTTTCTCCTGCGCTTCCTTCAGCTGGCGGCGCACCTCGTCGAAGGTCGTGACCTGATACGTCTTCTTCTTCATGTCGAGGTCGTAGATCTTCTCTTCCCGGAGATCCACAATCCGTCCGACCGTATCGTTGAAGGTGGCCTTGCGATCGCCTTTGACCGCGTTGCTGGAGAGCAACCCTTCCTTCGCGGCCTTGCCGGCGAACAGGTTGATCATCCGGCCGAGGGTGCCTTCGAACTTGACTTGGGATTTGTCCTTGGTCTTGACTTCGGCGCTGAGGGTCAGCGCACCGGCCGCGACCAGTGAGAGGGCCAGGGCACACGTCGTCTGCAGGCGTTTCATTCGACAGATCCTCCGTGGTACGGGAGTCCGTGGGGTGCGCTACATTCTAGCGCGCGTCCGGCTCGCGCGCCATGAGGGACGGAGGAGACGGAGATCGGGAGAGGGAGGGGACGGAGGGAACGGAACGAGCTTCAAAAACGGAGACACGGGGAAACGGAGACGCGCAGAGGGTGTGAGGGTCGCGCCTGGTGAGCCGATGTCGCCGCGCGTGCGCGGCGAGCGATCGACCGATGCCCCGCGGACACAAGCCGCCTCCACCATTCCCACGCGGCTTGTGTCCGCGGGGCATCGGTCGATCGCCCGGCCCGGCCGACGGCCGGGCCGACATCGGCTGGTGAGGCGCAGCGCGTCTTCCGTTATCCTCTGTTTCTCTGTGTCTCCGTTTTTGAAGCTCGTTCCGTTCCCTCCGTAACCTCCGTCCCCGAGTCTCCGTAAGCTCCTGGCACGGATAACAGATGTCCACCAACGCCCGTCCTCCCTCCCAGATGGAGATTGCCGTCGTGGGCTCCGCGCCGACACCGGCCGTCATCGGCGGCTGAGCGGTTCGGAACAGCCCATGCGACAGAGGATGCGCGCCTCGTCGCGCAGGCCAGCGCCGGGGACGAGTCGGCCTTCGCCCGCTTGTACGAGCGGTATGCGCGAATGGTCCACGGGATTCTCCTGGCGCGCGTCGGCCGCGCCGATGCCGAGGACCTCGTTCAGGAGGTCTTTTTCGCGGCCTGGCACCGGCTCAAGGCGCTGCGGGATCCGGCGGCGTTCGGCGGCTGGCTGGCCACGATCGCGAGAAACCGCGCCACCGATCATCATCGCCGGGGGAACGACTACGAGGAGCTGCCGGCTCATCTGGAAGCGCGCGATGCCACGGCCGCCCGGACCGAGGCGCTCGTTGTTCTGAAGATCATCCGGTCGCTTCCTGAGGCCTACCGCGAGACGCTGGTGCTGCGGCTCGTGGAGGGGATGACCGGCCCGGAGATCGCCGAGCGCACAGGGCTGACGGCCGCCTCGGTTCGCGTCAATCTGCACCGGGGAATGAAGCTCCTGCGGGAGAAGCTGGACGCATGACATCCGATCGACACGACGACGCCTATCTGTGGGACAAAACCGGCGAGCCGGATCCCGACGTGGCGCGCCTCGAACGCGTGCTCGGCACGCTGCGGCACGACCGGCCCCTCGGTCAGTTGCCGGCGCGTGAGTCGGCCGACATCAGCACGAGGGTGTCCCTGGGCAGGCGCGCGTGGTATGCCGTCTCGACAATGGCAGCGGCTGCGGCACTGATCCTCATGGCCGGCACCGCATGGCTGACCGTCCTTCAGCCGCGAATCGGATGGGCCGTTGAATCACTGGCTGGCGAGCCTGTCGTCGACGGTCAACGTATCGACAGGAATTCGAGGCTCGCCGTCGGCGCATGGCTCGAGACGAACACCGATTCGCGCGCGCGCGTCAACGCCGGCCCCATCGGCCGCATCGTCGTTGAACCGAACACTCGCGTGCAGCTCGTCGAGGCAAGAGGACGCGAGCATCGCATGTCGCTGGCGCAGGGCACGATCCACGCCCGGATCTGGGCGCCGCCGAAGTTTTTCTACGTGAACACACCGGCGGCGGTCGCCATCGATCTCGGCTGCGCATATACGCTGCATGTGAATGCTGATGGTTCGGGCCTCGTCCGCGTGACGCACGGCTGGGTGGCGTTTCAGAACGGCGAAAGGGAATCATTCATCCCGGAACAGGCGGTGTGCGCCACACGCCCTGGCGTCGGACCGGGCACGCCGCGCTATGAGGATGCTCCTGACGTTTACGCCGCCGCACTCGACCTCCTCGACTTCGGCGATTCATCCGATCCTGGCCGTGCCGCGGCGCTCGACCTGGTGCTCTCGCGCGCGCGCCCACGCGATGCCCTCACGCTGTGGCATCTGCTTCGACGCGGCTCGCCCGAGGAGCGCACGAGGGTTTTCGAGCGCATGACGGCTGTTTCGCCACCGCCATCCGGCATCACCCGTGAAGCCATTCTGCGCGGCGACCGTGTGGCGATCGACGCCTGGTGGAACAGCCTTGGCCTCGACAGCACGACGTGGTGGAGGATGTGGAAGAAGGACTGGTGAAGGGCGCTGACGTTTGCCGTAGTTCGTAGCTCGTAGCTCGTAGCATTACGCAGCGCTTTCCGAGCGACGAGCGACGAGCGACGAGCGACGGACCACGGACCACGAGTAACAGTCACTCCTTCGTGCGCGTCCTCTCGAGCGGAGGTCGCTGATGCGAAGGATCGCGAAGGCCGCCGGCGTGTTACTGGCGGTTGTGTTGTACTCGGCCAGTTCGTGCGTCCCGCCCGCACGAATCCCACAACCGATCCCGCGCGCAACCTGCTTCACATTCGACCGGTCCCCGCGCACGTTCAATCCGCGCTCGATCGGGCCTGCCGCGATTGTCATTCGAACGAGACGCGCTGGCCGTGGTACAGCAACGTGGCGCCTGTGTCCTGGTTCGTGATCGACCACGTCAACCACGGGCGCAGTCATTTCAACTATTCCGACTGGTCTCGTTACGACGCCGAAGAAGGCCGCCGGCTGCTCGCGACCGCCTGCCGCCTGGCGCGCGAACAGGAGATGCCACTGTCGTCGTACACGTGGATGCACCGCCACGCGAGCCTCAGCCCGGCCGACGTCGACGCCCTCTGCGCCTGGACCGCCGAACCCTCGTCCTGAACCACCTGTGTGAACCTCGTCCTGAACCACCTGTGTGAACCCTCGTCCTGAACCCCCGTGTGAACTAAAATACCCCTCATGTTTCACGCTGCCGCGTCCGTTGCGTGTGCCGCTCTCCTTCTGTTCGTGCAAGCCCCATCCAAACAGATCATCATGACGAAACCTGCTCCTGTCGGTCCTTATAGCCCGGCGACCAAGGCCGGCGGATTCATCTACGTCTCGGGCACGCTTGCACAGGATGCCAATGGGGACATGGTTGGCAAAGGCGACATCGCCGCGCAGACGCGACAGGTCGTCGAGCGCATGCGCGAGGTGCTCAAGGCGAGCGGTTCGTCGCTGGAGCAGGTGGTCGCTGTCACCGTCTACCTGAAGTCGGCGGGCGACTTCGCCGCCATGAACGACGTCTACAAGACGTTCTGGACAGCCAATCCGCCGACCCGTACGACCGTGATCAGCGATCTCGTGCTGCCGGAGGCGCTGGTCGAGATGAGCATGATCGCCGTTCCTACCGGCGCCGAGCGCGTCGTCATCCATCCTGAAGGATGGATGAAGTCGCCGAACCCCTACAGCTATGCCATCAAGAGCGGCGACACGGTGTTCCTCTCGGGCCTGGTGTCTCGGAACGGCAAAGACAACAGCGTCGTCCAGGGTGACATCATCGCGCAAACGAAGACGGTCCTGGACAATGCCGGCGAGCTGTTGAAGGCGGCGGGCCTGACGCACGCGAACGTCGTGAGCGCGCGCATCTATCTGCCGGACACTGCCGTGTTTCAACAGATGAACGAGACGTATCGCACGTACTTCCCGTCCGCCCCGCCGGCGCGTGCGACGGTCAAGATGGGCCTGGCCGGTAGTCAGTATGCCGTCGAAATCACGATGGTGGCGTCGACCGCAAAGAAGGAGGTCATCTCGGATGGCCGTCCGGCGAACCCGAACCTGAGCGCGGCGATCCGCGCCGGCAACAAGGTGTACGTGTCAGGGATGCTTGGGAACACGCCAGAAACCAAGGGCGATACGGCGGCGCAGACGCGAGAGACGCTCACCCGGATTCGCCGCGCGCTCGAAGCCGCCGGATGCACGCCAGCCGACGTGGTCGACTCGCTCGTCTACCTGACCGACCTGCAGAATTTTGCCGCGATGAACGGCCCGTACCGCGAGTTCTTCCAGAAGGACTTCCCGGCTCGCGCAACGGTGCAGTCGGGCCTCGTCGCAGCTGACGGTCTCGTGGAGATCATGTTCACGGCGGTGAAACAGTGAAACTGCCCCTGGGGCGTGACGTGTTCGAGTCGGCGTTCGAGCTGGTTGCACCGCACACCCATCGGACGCCGCTGCTGACGTCACGCATGCTCAGCGAGCGAAGCGGATTCGACGTGCGCCTGAAGGCCGAGATGTTCCAGCGCACGGGTTCCTACAAGATCCGCGGACCGCTGAACAAATTCTCGCGGTTGTCGGACGAACAGCGCGCGCGGGGCGTCGTCTGTTCCTCGGCTGGGCAATCATGCCCAGGGTGTCGCGCTGGCTGCCCAGATCTACGGCATCAACGCCGTCGTCGTGATGGCCGAGAACGCCACGGCGTCAAAGGTCGCCGCCACGCGTGGCTATGGCGCGGAGGTCGTCCGGCACGGGCAGATCTGGGACGAGGCGAACGAGAAGGCCAAGGAGCTCGTCCGCGATCGTGGCCTGACGTATGTGCATCCGTTCGACGATCTCGACCTGATCGCGGGTCAGGGCACGCTCGGCCTCGAAGTCGTTCGTGACTGGCCCGACGTGGACATCATCGTCGTGCCCATCGGCGGCGGCGGATTGATCTCCGGCGTGTCCATGGCAGCACGGGCGCTCAAGCCGAACGTCAAGATCATCGGCGTCGAGTCCTCCGGCGCGCCCGGCATGTACGACAGCGTCCGGGCCGGATCGGTGGTGACGCTCGACAAGGTCGATTGCATCATCGATGGTTTGCGGGTGAAGCGCGTGGGCGAAACGACATTCGAGGTCGTGCGGCGGTACGTCGACGAGATCGTGACGTTGCCGGATGAGCGGATCTTCGATGCGATGATCTGGATCATGACTCACGCCAAGCTCGTCGTTGAAGGTGCCGCCGCAGCGCCCGTCGGCGCGTTGCTCGACGGCCTCGTCAAGGCGCCCCCTGGCACGAAGGTAGCGTGCGTGTTGAGCGGTGGCAACGTCGACCTCGAACAGCTGCGTGGCCTGCGCTGGAATTGACGTAGTGTCCGGCTTTAGCCGGACCCATCGTGAGCCGGACCCCATTGTCAGCCGGGACCCCAACCTCATGGCGGACTCACGCATTCGAATCGGCATCTCGTCCTGCCTTCTCGGACAGGAAGTCCGATTCGACGGCGGTCACAAGCGTGATCCGTTCCTCACAGACATCCTTGGTCCACACGTCGAGTGGGTGCCCGTGTGCCCGGAAGTCGAAGTCGGCATGGGGACGCCGCGCGAGCCGGTTCGACTCGTTCGCCCGAAGCGGTCGAGCAGCAGTCTCCTCATGGTCTCGACGCGGACAGCCACCGACTACACCGATCGCATGAACAGCTGGGCGGCCCGGCGCGTGGAGGAGCTCGCTTTGGAGGGTCTGTCCGGCTATGTTCTGAAGAAGGACTCGCCGAGCTGCGGCATGGAACGCGTGAAGGTGTATCCGGCGAATGGCATGCCCGAGCGATCGGGGCGTGGATTGTTTGCCACGGCCTTGAAGAACCGTTTCGCCTCGCTACCGGTCGAAGAAGAGGGACGGCTCTCCGATCCGCGCCTTCGCGAGAATTTTATCGAGCGGGTATTTGCGTATCGGCGTCTCAAGGATCTCCTCGCCGCAAACTGGAACATAGGAGCGCTCGTTCGCTTTCATACCTCGCACAAGATGGCGCTGCTCGCACATTCGACCACGGCGTACAACGAGCTGGGCCGGCTCGTGGCGGGCGCAAAGGCGCTGGGGAAGCGTGAATTGCGCGACCGGTACGAACGGCTGTTCATGGAAACCCTTACGGCGATGGCGACCACGCGCAAACATACCAACGTACTCAGCCACATGGCCGGACATCTCAAACGTCTGCTCGACGACGGGTCGAGGCGTGAGTTGCATCAATCAATCGACGAGTACCGCCGCGGGCTCGTGCCCCTGGTCGTTCCGCTGACCCTGATCCGTCACCACGTTCGCGTGCACGACGTCGAGTATCTGGTCGGCCAGACCTACCTCGATCCCCACCCGCGTGAACTGATGCTGCGCAACCATGTCTGACGTTCCAGCCCGGCCGTCGGCGGCAAAGTTCACGAGGGTTCAGGTGCGGCGAATTGGCCGCCAGCGTGACAATGCGGTGGACGATCTCGCCGCGGTGGAAGAACCGCTCGAAGTGCGGCTGCACGGGCGACCGTTCGCGGTGATCATGCGGACGCCCGGCGACGATCGGGCGCTGGCGGCCGGATTCCTGTTGTCGGAAGGTGTCGTGGCCGGCCTCGACGATCTCGGCGCGGTCGAGCACTGCCGTCACCCCGATCATCCCGAAACCCACAACATCGTCGACGTCTACCTTCACGGCCACGCCGCGGCGAACCTTGAAGGTCTTTTGCACGAACGCCGCAACGTGCTCACGAATTCGTCGTGTGGCCTGTGCGGGCGGGTCACCATCGAGTCGCTGCAGCTGCGCGTGGACCCGATCGTCAGCACGTGGAGGATAACGCGCGAGATCGTGGCGGCCTTGCCCGACCGCCTTCGCGAACGTCAGGTGACGTTCGCGGAAACCGGTGGTCTTCACGCCGCCGGTCTGTTCCAGCCAGACGGCACCTGCGACCTGATTGCGGAGGATGTTGGCCGTCACAACGCCGTGGACAAGGTGGTCGGCGCGATGCTGATGGAGAACCGCGTGCCGCTTACAGCGCACGCGCTCGTGGTCAGCGGCCGGACGTCCTTCGAGATCGTGCAGAAGGCCTGGGTCGCAGGCATCGCGCTGGTCTGCGCCGTGTCAGCCCCGTCGAGCCTGGCCATCGAGCTCGCGCACGAAGCAGGGATCACGCTGCTCGGATTCGTCCGGGACGGCGGGTTTCAACGTGTATTCGCATCCCGGGCGCATCGAGTAGCGCCAGATCACTTCCGACTCTACGCGCAGAGCCACCACGTTTTCTCGAGTAGCGGTCAGCTTCCTGATCGCCCCACCTGAGTCACGATCGTCGGCAGATTCCGCGCCCGAAGCTGCTCGTTGAACGCACCAACGTCGCGGGTGAACAGCGTCTCGAGGTCGCTGGCCAGACTTCGCAAGCGGCCTTCCAGGACCTTCTGCACCTCGAGCTGCTGAGCCGTTGGGCCGAAGTCGCCACTCATCAGGCCGTTCGCCAGGTAGACCAGCTTGCCCTGCAGTTTCGCGCCCCACCGGACGCCGTCCTGCCCCTGCCCTGTCATCCGCACCTCGATTAGGTTGGTTTCCAGATCGACGAGCTTCCTGTCCAGCTCGTCCCCACCTTTTCTGATCTCCTGATCGGGGATGATGCGCGAGAGGTACGCAATCTGGCTGCGCACCAGCTCGAGCCGATTGATCATGTCAGCCGCCTGGTCGATGCCGGCCGCGATTTCTGTCAACACTTTCATCTGCTGCTGGATGTCGGCATCGCTCCCGCCCGAGTTGGGATCCTTACGGACTTCGAGCTTCTGCGTGAACTGTTTGCCCCCGACGCTGACTTGAACGGTATAGGTTCCCGGCGGCGCGAGGATTGACAGTCGTCCCGCTCCTGGCGCGGACCGCGTCCCGTCCGGGCTGAACGTCACATCAGGCACGTAGAGCGGTGGCGTCCGGAGCCGGACCTCGCGTGTGGGCTCGTAACGCAGATCCCAGTGGACGCGGTTCAGTCCCGCACTCTTCGGCCCACGGAGGCGCCGCACCACGGTTCCTTCGGGATTGAGGATGGTGATGGCAACCTCCCCAGCTGGCTCTGACTTCAGGAAGTAGTTGATTGAGGCACCGTATGGCGGGTTGTCGCCGGTCGCCGGATCGTTGGCGAGCGACGCCGGTGGCGTGATCTCGCGGAAGCGGTACGCCGGACGCGGCGCGAAAAGGTGCACGTCCGTTGCGGCGACCTGCGCGGTGAACTGCTGCAGCGGCGTGATGTCGTCCAGGATCCAGAAGCCGCGCCCGTAGGTCGCAATCACCAGATCGTTGAAGTGCTCCTGCACCATGAGCCAGTACACAGGCGCGTGCGGCATATTCACCTGGAGCGGCTGCCAGCTGTCGCCATCGTCAACAGACACGTAGATCGCGTTCTCGGTTCCGAGATAGAGCAGGCCGCGACGCACTGGATCCTCCCGGATGCAGTGCGCGTAGCTCAACATGCTTTTCGGAACCCCATTCGTGATCGGTCGCCAACTGCGCCCGTAGTCGGTCGTCTTGTAAACGAACGGATCGCGGTTGTTCACCTGGTGCAGATCGACGGTCAGATACGCGGTGCCGGCATCGAACCGCGACGGTTCGATGTTGCCCACCGTGCCCCACGGCGGCAGGTTCGGGATGTTCTTCGTGACGTTCGTCCAGGTCTTGCCGTTGTCGCGTGTGAGCTGCACCTGGCCGTCGTTGGTCCCTGCCCAGATGAGCCCCTTCTCGACTCGTGACTCGGTGATCGCCATCAGCGTAAAGGCGTACTCGACGCCGATGTTGTCCGGCGTCAGCCCGCCAGAGGTCTGCTGGCGGGCCTTGTCGTTCGTCGACAGGTCAGGGCTAATCACCTCCCAGCTCTGACCACGATTTGTCGTCCGGTGCACGTGCTGGCTGCCGACATAGACCGTGTTACGGTCGTGCGGCGAGATCGAGAGCGGCATGGTCCAGTTGAAACGGTACTTCAAGTCGGCCGGCGGGCCATTCGACTGATCCGGCCAGACTTCCACGTTGCGCGCCTGGCGCCGGTTCTCCTCGTAAATCGCGACGATGCCGCCGACGCTGCCCGAGCCGGACGCGCTCGACCAGATCAGATTCGGATCGACGGGATCTGGTGTCGACCACCCGCTCTCGCCGCCCGCAATGGTGTGCCACATGGCCCGCGGGATCGATCCACCGGTCCGGCTGTTGCTCGGCCCGCGGTACGAAGGACCGTCCTGCTTGTTGCCGTAGACGTGGTAGGGAATCTGATTGTCGGCCGTCACGTGATACATCTGCGCGTTCGGCAGCCGATAACGCACCCACGAACGCCCGCGGTCCAGCGAAATCGACGGCCCGCCATCGTTGCCGATGATCATCCGCTTCGGGTTCGTCGGATCGATCCACATGTCGTGATTGTCGCCACCCGGCGACGACCGCCCGCCCTGCGCGTCGAGCGTTGCCCCACCGTCGTGCGACACGCTGTAGCCAGCCGTCAGGAAGTATGTCTCGTGCTCGTTGTCGGGCGCGACGAAGACGTGCGAATAGTAATGCGACCGGCCCATCGCGTTGCGGTCGTAGCTCACGACCCGCCACGTCTCGCCGCCATCGTCCGATCGCCAGACCTGGCCGCGGTCGGTCTCCTTGCCACGCCAGGGCACGCCGTCCCCGGTCTCGATCAGCGCATAGACGCGGTTCGGGTTCGACGGCGCAATGGTGACGATTGTTTTCCCGACCTCGCGCGTGGGCAGACCACGTCCCTGGAGACGCTTCCAGGTCGTTCCGCCGTCGTTTGAGACGAACAGGCCGCTGCCGGGTCCACCGCTTTCACGCCCCCACGTCTTGATGTCGAACTGCCACATGCCCGCGAAGAGCTTGCGTGGGTTCGACGGATCCATCGCGAGCGACGAGCAGCCGGTGTTCTCGTCGACGAACAAGACCCGCTCCCAGGTCTTGCCGCCGTCGGTGGTCCGGAAGACACCGCGCTCCTGCTGCGGCCCATAGGCATGCCCCAGCGCGCAGGCCATCGCCTCGTCCGGCTTTGATGGATGGACGACAATTCTGCCGATGCGACCGGTCTGTTCGAGCCCCATGCGGCTCCAGCTCTTCCCTGCGTCGGTCGATTTGAAAATACCCTCGCCAACCGAGATGTGGCTCCTGATGCAAGACTCGCCTGTACCTGCCCAGACCGTGCTGGGATCCGAGGGAGCTGCGGCAATGTCGCCGATGGAGTGCACGAGCTGACCGTCGAAAATCGGCTCCCAGCTCGCGCCGCCATCCGAGGTCTTGAAGATGCCGCCGGACGCCGAGCCGGCGTAGTACACGAGCGGATCGCCCGGCACACCGGCAACGGCGCTCACACGATTGCCTTCAGGCCCGATATGCCGCCACCGGAGCTGCCCGAACATGTCGGCGTTAAGCGCGTGGGGCTGTCCGATCAGAACGGGGCCGGCGAGCATGAGGCTGGCAATGAGCAGCGGACGGAGTCTGGACGGCGTCATGGATTCGACTCCTTCGAGAGTAGGCGGAATGCGGAGGGTAGTGTAGATCCACAGCTGTCAGCTGTCAGCTGTGCTCTCAGCTCGAGGTTCAAAGCTCAAAGCTGATGGCTGATGAAGTCGATTCTCGGCACAGACCTGGCCTTTTATCGTCCTGGCTGACGGAGACTGACGATACGGCCGTCGACGCTCGGCTTGATGGGCCCGTTGGCCAACCGGCGACGCACGATGTCTCGCAGGTCGCCACCGAGTTCGAAGTGCGCCGTCGGCAGCGTGTATCCATCCATGTTGCCCGCGGTCGTGAGGAAAGCTACGGTGGCGAGCGTATAGATTCGGTGCCGTTCGAGCGGCTCGTTGCCGACTACAGTCCAGAGAATGCGATGACCAATTGGGTTATCCGGATCAAATGCAAACTTCAGCCCTGAGACCTGGAGGAAACGGCCGTCCCTCTGCCCCGCCCGGCTGACGCCGTTTTCGAGGGCCTCAAGAAGCTGGTGGCCAGTCACTTTGACGGCGACTATTCGATCCTGGTAGACGATTGCAGCTTCGAGGTCCTCCTGTGTCAGCGGGCCTGCCGGCACCATACGATCGCCGCGTAATCCTCCACCGTTGACGAACGCCACGTCGGTGCCCATCTCGGTGCGGATGAGATCGGCGATGTAACTGCCGAAGTTGCTTTCAGTCTCCCTCACGACTTCCTCCCGTATATCCAGGGGCACCTCGGTAGCACCGATGTTTCCTGAAAGCGTGCGCATTTCGGCGGCGTAGGGTGACACCGCTCGCGATACGACGACATCCGGCGTTATCGAAGCTGGATCTACGGGCTGTCGGCTCAAGCTCTTCTCAACCACCGTGGCACCACTGGCACGCATCGCCTTGACGCTGATGACCCCGAGGCTTGTGGCATTGGCGCCAGCCTTGGTGATCAACGTCTTGCCAATCAGCTCCGCTATCGGGTCGTGGTCATGGCCGCCGACGATGACGTCGATGTCGGGCAGCGACGACGCGAGCGCGCGATCCTCTGCCATCAACAAATGAGTGAGGGCGACGATCAGTTGCACACGCTCTCGCTTGAGCTCCTCGATGACGGACGAAGCCGCACTCACAGGTTCGCGAAACGTGATGTTGTCGTTGTTGCACCGAACCGGCTCCTTCGGCACGGTCAAGCCGAAGATTCCTATACGTAGGCCCGCAATGGTGAGCACGCGATAGGGAGCGACCTTCCCCTCTGGCACGTCCATCTCGGCAGGAAGCCGAACATTCGCTGCGACCCACTTGAAGTTCGATTGGCGGATACGCTCGGCGAGCGTGTGACACCCGAAATCGAATTCATGGTTGCCAAAGGTCACGACGTCCAGCCCAAGCGCGTTCATGGCATCAATCATCTGCGCCCCTTCGTGTTTGAACTTGATCGACAGAAGGGACGGAGACAGGAAATCCCCCGCATGCAGAACGAGCACCGGTCCGCGCTGCCGCGCATCGCGGACCAGTGTCCCGACATACGCAAGCCCGCCACGAGGTTTGTACCCGTTCTCTACCCGGGCAGGGAGCGGAAAGATCTCATAGACATCGTTGAGTTGGATGATGGTGACCGAATGGACAGGAGGATCAGCGGTGGCGCAGGCGAATGACGCCACCAGAATGAGCAGAACCGACAGAAGGCGCATCCAAGATTTTCGACACGCGTTCATAGACAACTCCGTTTGACAATCAGCGCTGCACCGGTCGCCCCGAACACACAACAAGAGAGAGGTCGCTTCTCCATCACCCACTTTCCAACCTTGGATCCAAGCTCCGTGCCGGCGACATTTGAACGGCGGAAGTGGACGCCGGCCCACACGCGCGTGGCCGGCTCGCCTCAATCAGAGGCCTTGCGACGCACGAATCCAAAGCATCAGAAACAGAATTCCATTCGCAACATGCCCCAGCCAGCAGATGCGGCACTGATGGCCGTTCACGATGAGGCTCCGTCCAAGGAAGACGCTCATCGCGACGGCCGGAACGGTCATCAGGACAAGCAGGAGCGGCGGCCAGCCGAGGATCAGTCCGGCAGCGAGCAGCACGTAGAGCGCGACGCCGAGCGACGCGTTCGGGACACCCAGCAGTCGTGACCGTGGGCTTCGGAACAGCACCGAACAGCCGCCGTCTTCGAGACGGCAGATCTCCGGCCCGGTCAGCCAGCCGGGAAGGACTCGATAGTGTCCGTAGAGCGCAGCGGACGCCGCGGCAAGACCGAGAACCAACGCGAGCCAGATGATGAGCGTCAATGAGATCACCACATCGTCGCTCAGCCAACCGATGGCTGGCAGGCAGGACACCAGTAGGTGAGACGGGCGTCGTTGCCGGACGCTTTGACCTGGATCGCGCTGCCGCACTTGCGGCAGGCCTTCCGCGCCCGCCCGTAGACCCACAGCCGTTCGGCAGGGTCGTCGTGACGGGTCGTCCGCCGGTACCCACTATAGGTGGTCATCGGGGCCAGTCTCTCCGTGACGTTCGCCTGAAGAAAGCGCCTCGCCGTGTCGACGAGGCAGTCGACCTGTCCGTCGGTGAGGGCATCGACGCGCGCGAACGGGTTCACGCCGCACGCGAAAAGCACCTCTGACTTGTAGACGTTTCCCACACCCGCCATAACTCGCTGGTTGAGCAGCACGTCACCGATCGCCGTCTCGGAGCGTTCGCGGATGCGGCGTATGGCCTCGGTGCGATCGAACGTGTCGCCGAGGAGGTCAGGTCCCAGACGGCGCAACTCGTCATGCCGGTCGATGTCACGTGTCTTGACGAATTCCGCGACCGGGATGTTGAAGCCGACTGCCTCGAACTCTTTCGTCGCCAACAGCACGCGCATGTCCCGGCGCGCACGCTGCCAGGTCTCTCCTGGCCGGTAGATGTGCCAGCTTCCGTTCATGCGCATGTGAGTACGGAGGATGTGACCACCTGAAAAGTACATCAGCACGTGCTTGCCGGCTGCCGTCACACGCTCGATGGTCCTCCCCGTGATCGGCTGATCGTCGTGCACGCGGGTGAGCCCCGGAAAGACGGACTCGAATCGCTCGACGACGTGACCGGAGAGGGCGCGATGGAGCGTGCGCGCGGCTCGATATATCGTGTCGCCTTCAGGCATGCCGGCGCATCTGGTATCCCATCGCTGACGGGCTGAATCCGGCGTCGACGAGATAGCTGGCGAGCGGATGTTCGGGCGACGGCACACCGTTGATCTCGGCGATGAGCATCGGGAGCCGGCCGTCCTGATCGGTTCCGAGGGAGGCGAGCGTCGACGCGAGCGCCTTCGCGTTTGCCGAGCGCGCCGGCTCGTCCTCCGGCAGCCAGGCCAGCAACTGACGCGCGCCGCGGCTGATGTAGGCGGCGAGGGTGCCGTCGATCATGATGACCAGTGCGCCGACGGTTCGCGTCGGGCCGCGGCCGGCCTCGTCGGGCACACCGCCTTGGGGCCAGCGCAGGATTGTGCCGTAGGGATTCGCGGGATCGGTGGCTGACAGGACGACGACCTCCGGCGTATCAGGCGTGTCTCTGAGCGAGCGGAGCAGGTCGAGCGCCGCCGGAAGCGCAAACTGTGTCGCGCCGACGCCGGCGACGAAGTATCCCCGCCGGATGCGTCCCGAGTCTTCCATTGCCTTCAGCACGTCGTAGACGGCACTGAATCCACCGGCGACATTTTCAGCGGCTGCGACCTCGCGCGTCAGAACTCCGTAACGCGACAGCAATTGCTGCGCGAGCGCGGTCGCTGCCTCCGTGGGCGAGACAGCGCTTCCGACCCGATCGCTGACCAGCGACCATCGTCCTTCGGCTGACGGCGGTGCGACGCGGCGGCTTCGGAAGGAACGTCCCGGCTGTGGCCGGCGCGATCGGCGCTCAGGCGGGCGCGTGAACGCGCGCAACGCGTGAAACGTGTCGTTGGTGATCGCCCCCCGCCACACGAGATTCCACAGCGCGTCCACCGTCTCGTTTGGATACCCGCCTCCCGACGCGTCGTGCAACACATTGAAGAACGACGCGCCATTCTTCTCGAGGTGCTTCACGATCGCGCGCTCGCGATCGGGGAGATCGTCGAGGGCAGGTGGGCGATGAAGGCGCGGGAGGTGATCGGTCAGGAAGAGACCGAGCCGTCCATCGCGTTCGCCGAGAGGCTCGATGCCGCACCACACGACTTCTCCCGCCGCCGTCAGCGCATCGAGGTCGGCTGGGTTGTAGCGATCGACGCGGGTGCGCAGGATCTCGGATTCCAGGATCGACGCCGGCAGCGGGGCACCTTGCAGGTTCTCGATCGTGTCGAGCAGCGCATCGAGTCCAGCGCGCGGCCTGACGACACCCTGCCACGTGGTCAGGAGCCTGCCGAGCACGGCCGGTTCGACCGGCTCGACCTGCTTTCGGATTTTCGCGAGCGATCGGCGTCGAATCGACGCGAGTGTGTCTGGATCGCACCACTCGCGGCCGGTCGCGCCCGGGCGGAATTCGCCCTCGATCAGGCGGCCGGCAGCGGCCAGCTCTTTGAGAATCGTTTCCGCGGTCGATCGCCCCAGTCCGTAGCGTGACGCGAACTCGGTGGTCGTGAACGGCGCATGAGTTCGCGCGTACCGCCGGGCGAGATCGTGCGCGGCGTTCGGCGCAGGTTCGAGCAGCGTCTCCGGGAGACCCGGCGGGAGCGGCACGCCGAGCGCATCCCGATAGCGACTCGCGTATTCAATCGGAATCAGCCGCGACTGGCCGGCGATGTTGACCGGCAGGACACGACGGGTTCGCGTCAGCTCGTCGATGGCAACAGGCGCGTCGACGAGGCTTCTGGCTGCCAGTTCGGCGGATGTGAGATCGCCGAGCCTGAGCAACATGTCGTGCACGCCGTCGGTCGTCTTTGCCCGGTAGTCTTCCGCGAGCTGCTGCAGCTGGCTCTCCACATCGGAGATCGCGTCGGAGTCGAGCAGTTCGCGCAGCTCCGCTTCCCCGAGCAGCTCTCGAAGCTGAGCCTGGTCGATGGCCAGTGCCTGGGCGCGCCGCTCGGCAAGCGGTGCATCGCCGTCGTACAGGTAATTGGCGACGTATCCGAACAACAACGACGAGGCAAACGGTGATGGGATCGACGAGTCCACCGTGATGGTCTTGACCTCCCGTCGCTCGATGCGCCGCAACGTTTCCACGAGTGCCGGCATGTCGAAGACATCGCGCAGGATCTCGCGGTAGGCCTCGAGGATCATCGGGAACGATCCAAACCGCGCGGCCACTGCGAGGAGGTCTGCGGCGCGCTTCCGTTGCTGCCACAGCGGTGTGCGGCCGCCCGGCCGGCGCTTCGGGAGCAGGAGGGCCCGGCCTGCTGCCTCACGGAACTTGGCGGCGAAGAGCGCCGTTCCGCCCAATTGCTTGAGTACCGAGGGCCTCCACTTCGTCCGACGACGGGATGAGGAGGGACGTGTCGGGCGGCTCGTCGGTTTCCGGAAAGCGCAGGACGAAGCCGTCATCGGTCCACATCGTTTCCGCGTCTACGCCGCGTTCGGTCCTGGCGCGTTCGACGGCGGCCATGGCCCATGGAGCGTGGATTCGTGCGCCAAAAGGCGAGAGCACGCACACGCGCCAGTCTCCGAGGTCGTCGCGGCAGCGTTCAACGACGATCGTGCGATCGTCAGGGACCGCCCCGGCTGCGGCTGACTGATCCGCCAGATACCTGAGGAGGTTCTCGGCCGCCTGCTCGTCCAGATCGTGATGACGAACCAGCCGTTGAATGGCTGCTGGCGGTGACAGCTGCTGCAGCGACCTGACCATCTCGCCGATGTGACGGCCCAGTTCGAGCGGGCGTCCGGCGGCATCGGCCCGCCAGAACGGCATCTTCCCGGGCTCGCCAGGCGCTGGCGAGACGATCACCCGGTCGTGTGTGATCTGCTCGATGCGCCAGGTCGACGCGCCCAGGAGGAACGTTTCGCCGACGCGGCTCTCGAACACCATTTCTTCGTCGAGCTCGCCAACCCGCGCGCCAGGTCCGCGCTCGCCCGACAGGAAGACGCCGTAGAGTCCGCGGTCGGGAATCGTTCCGCCGTTGCTCACCGCGATGCGCTTGGCACCTTCGCGCGCTGTCAGGACATTGTTCAGTCGATCCCAGGTCAGGCGGGGGCGAAGATCCGCGAAGTCATCGGATGGATATCGGCCCGACAGCATGTCGAGCACGCTGTCGAACACGCTGCGGCTCAGATCCGCGAATGGGGCCGCCTGACGCATGCGAGTGAAGAGCTGTTCGACGTTCCAGCTGTCCATGGACACCGTCGCGACGATCTGCTGCGCGAGGACGTCCAGCGGGTTGCGAGGGTACCGGCTCGACTCGATGCGTGCCTCGTGCATGGCTCGCGTCACCGCCGCGCACGCGACCAGGTCGCCGCGGAACTTCGGCACGATCACGCCGCGGCTCGCGGCCCCGATCGTGTGGCCGGCGCGGCCGATCCGCTGCATCCCGCTCGCAACCGACGGCGGCGCCTCGATCTGCACGACGAGATCGATCGCGCCCATGTCGATCCCGAGCTCGAGCGACGACGTGGCGACGAGGCCGCGCAACTGCCCGGCCTTCAGGCGGTCTTCGACCTCGATTCGCTGCGGGCGCGCCAGCGATCCGTGGTGAGAGCGGACGAGCGTTTCACCCGCCAGCTCGTTCAGCGCAGACGCCAGGCGTTCCGCGATACGCCTGCTGTTGACGAAGATCAGCGTGGAGGTGTGCGCCCTGATCAGCGCGAGCAGTTGCGGATGGATGGCGCTCCAGATCGACGGCCGCACCATCCCTTGTGCAGCCGGACCGCTCGGAATCTTGTCCTGCTGACCGAGTGCCGCCATGTCTTCCACCGGGACCTCGATCCGCAGGTCGAGCTCTTTCCTGGCCGAGGTCTCGACGACCGTGACCGGACGGTAGGTCGGCGACCGGCCGGCAGCCGACCCGAACTCGTCATGGATGATCTCGTCGGGATCTTTGGTCTTTGGCTTCGCGGTTCCCGAGCGCTCGCGCTTCGCGCCGGTGGTCCCGCCGAGGAACCTGGCGACCTCGTCGAGTGGACGCTGCGTCGCGGACAGCCCGATTCGCTGCATCGGCGGGGCGTCCGGCGCCCTGATGGCATCGAGCCTCTCGAGCGATACCGCCAGGTGCGCCCCACGCTTCGTCGGCACGAGCGCATGGATCTCGTCGATGATGACCGTATCGACGTACCGAAGCGCCTCACGCGCGTTCGACGTCAGCAGAAGGTAGAACGATTCCGGGGTGGTAATCAGAATGTCCGCAGGATCGCGCTGAAATCGGGCGCGCTCGACGGCCGGCGTGTCTCCCGTCCGGATGGCGATCGACGGCGCATGCGCCGCGTCGCCGCGCGCCGCTGCGCGGTTCGCGATCCCTGCGAGGGGCGCCCGCAGGTTGCGCTCGACGTCGACGGCCAGCGCCTTGAGGGGCGACAGGTAAAGGACTCGGCAGCGCGCGCCGCGCGCCGGGACCGGCTCGAACATGAGCCGGTCGATGCACCAGAGAAACGCGGTCAGCGTCTTGCCGCTTCCTGTTGGCGCCAGAATTAAGGTCGACTGCCCTTCGGCGATCGCCGGCCAGCCCTGTCGCTGTGGCGGCGTGGGATTCTCGAACGATGCGCGGAACCACTCCGCGACCGCCGGGTGAAACCGCGCGAGCACATCATTGCGCGCCACACACCAATTCTGTCGTGTTCAGCCGCCTGGGTTCAATGTTCCATCACTGAAACATTCCGTAGTCCGCCTGCCTCGCCGAAGCGCGTGCGCGAAGGCGGGTCGCTCGTAGCTCGAAGAATCCGTCAGCGGCGATGAGGCACTACGAGCTACGAGCGACGAACTACGAACCACGGCAAGGATCAGAATTTCTTGAACACGAAGCCGTAATCAGCCACAATCGAAAGATGGGTGATTCCGGAGAAGGCCTGGTCGACGCCGAAGCGCGCATCCAGGAGCAGATCGAAGAACGTGAGTCCGAACGTCGTCGCCGCAACACCGCGCAGCCGGCAATCGATCCGGAACGGATCCGGCAGATCGAATCGCTGCGGCTGGCACGCGCCGAGCTCGAGCGTCAGTCGGACGTGACGACGCATCCGGTTCGGAAGCAGCAGATCAAGGCGGCCATCGCCGAGATCGACAAGCGCATCGCGAACTAGCAGCGCGGCGCTTCAGCGCCGCGTCATCGCGCAGCTAAAGGTCATCGCGCAGCTAAAGCTGCGCGCTCCAAGCTGCGCGCTGCAGGATTATCCCAATCCCAGAGACGCCCCAAGCAGGTGGCCGAAGGCCTCCGGCGACGAGGGGCGACGATCCGGATCGGGATCCAGGGCAGTCCGAATCGCGCGTTCGGCGGCGGGGGGCACCTGTGCGCCTTTCATGGGCGGAACGCCGCGCGCCTGCGCGAGCACCACTTCGCCGAGCGAGCCTCGTCCGAACGGCAGCTCTCCTGTCAGCATTTCGTACGCAATGACGCCAAGGCTGAATACGTCCGTCCGCGTGTCAGGCTGAACGCCCTGAAACTGTTCGGGCGCCATGTAGGCGGGTGTGCCGATCAGCATCCCGGCCGCGGTAATGAACGTTGGGGCCTCGCTCGGCGCGACGGTCGTGTCGGTCGCCTCGTTGTCGATCACCTTGGCCACGCCGAAGTCGAGCACCTTTGCGTCGACCGAGCCGCCCGGAAGCAGGATGTTTTCCGGCTTGAGATCGCGATGGAGTACGCCCTCGCGATGGGCAGCTTCGATCGCGGCACATACGGCTGTCAGGATCCGCAACGCGCGTTGAGAGTCCAGACGGCCTTCGCGCTGAAGCACGCGGCGCAGGTCCTCGCCGCGCACGAGCTCCATCACCAGGTACGCGCCCCCATCCTGGAACGTCCCGTAGTCGAACACGGACACGATCGACGGGTGCTGCAGCCGCGCGACGATTTGTGCTTCGCGCCGGAAACGCTTGCGGGCCTCGACATCGCCCAGGAGCTCCGCGCGCACGACCTTCAGCGCCACCAGCCGATCGAGGCGCATATCGCGCGCCCGGTACACGGCGCCCATGCCGCCCCGCCCCAGCAGCTGCTCGAGGCGATACTTCTTCTCGACCGTTCGCGGGACCGACGGCACGGCTTTCATCGTCGAACCGTCCGACGGGCAGGTCTTGACCTCTGAGTCCTCGCACCGTCCACACCGTGGGCACTCCATCATCGGCGTCACCAGCGGCGTGACGACCCGCGTGCGATCGCTGTCGGACTCTGCGCTCGCGCCGCTCTGCTGACGCAGCCGCGCGACGTCGAAGCCGAGCCCAATCTGCGTGGCGATGCTCGCCAGGAGCTCACGATCTTCGGCCGTGTAAGCCTCCTCCGAACGGCGCTCGCCGAGGGCGATGATGGCAACAAGCGATCGATCCTGGCCAAGGACGGGCACCATCAGCACGGCACCCGTTCGCTCGAGCCACTCACGCTCTGACGGCGGCAGCCTACGCGCCGGCGACCTCGGATCGTCGAGAAAGATCTCCAACGGCTCGTCGGACCACCGCAACATGGACACGAGGCCGCCTTCGAGCGGCAGCGATTCGGGCCGTTGCTGCAGCGCGGTCACGGGCGTGAGCTGACCGGTTTCCACGCCGCTCACCAGAATCGCGATCATCTCGGGATGAAGCGCCTCGTCGAGCTGAGTCACGACCATGTTCGCCAGGTCGGTGGGGTCGGTCTCGAACCGCACGCGGCTCGCGAGCGAAAGCAGGATCTTGCGAGCGTCGTATTCCTCGCGGAAAAAGCGCTGATCCAGCCACTGCCGAGCGCGGTCCCGGTACACGAACGCCGCGACCGAGACGACGATCAGGACAACATACAGGCCCGGGCTGCTGGTGGCCAGCTCGCCGATCGTCTTCTGACGATCGCTGACGAGCGACACCAGCAATCCGATGGCCGGCAGCACGGCGAGGAGCGTCAGCGTGCGGTTGGCGAGCGCGTACTGAATGCTTCGGCGGAGCACCACGCGCGGGCCGAGCACGCGCGCCACGCCGACGGCATACACCAGGCCGAACGCCGGCAGCAGCACCATCGCCTGCAACGTGATGTAAAGGGCCGGCGGAAAGCGCGGCGAGGCTCTGCCCATCAGCGTCGCCACAATGGGCAGTCCTTCTTTCACGGCATAGGCGAGGATGCCGGGCACGCCGGTATAGAGGGCCATCCGAATCCGGCGCCGTTCGTTCGCGTCGTGATTGAACCGATACCGGTAGATGCCTTCGATGACCGCCAGCACGTTGATGCCCAGCGCCGCCGCGAACGACGCGTAGAAGATGCCGGGATGCGTCGCGTCCCAGACAGCCATCGGCCGCATCGACTCGATCCCGATCAGAAAGAGGCTGGTGCCGAGTGCCGGCAGGATCATCGGCGCGGCGGCAAGCAACGGCACGGTGTGCAGCAGAGGGTAGCGTCCGAGCAGCGGCGATCGCGTCGGGAAGTAGAAGATGGCGAGCGCGATCACCGGGAACGCGAAGGGGCTGGCGAGCCAGGAAAAGACCGTCAGCACCCAGCCGACGAACGGAACCTGCCCTTCCGTTCCGAAGAGCGGCCCCCCGCCGGCGACCGCGCTCAGCGCGAGTGCGAGCACGCACAGCCCGGCGGTCAGGTCGTAGCTGCGAAGCACGAAGAGCACGAGCGCGGCGGCGGTGAAAACGATGAGCTGAACGATCATCCCGAGATGCCGTCCCGCCCAGCCATCGCTTTCCGTCGTCCACGCCGCCGGCCGGTCAAGCGTGACAGTGCCGCGCCCGGCCGGTCGCTGAAGTGTCCACTCGACCGGGCCGCTTACGCCCAGCCAATACAGGTCGCGCCAGACTCCGATGCGCGCGTTGGCGTCCGGCGCACCGAATTGGACCTCAGCGGGAGGATCGACGCGCCGCTCGGAGACCAGCCGATCGCCAGGTTTCAGGTCTGCGCTTGCTGCCGGACTGCCTGGGGCAACTTCGAGAACTTCCAGTGGTTTGGCGAGCTCGCCGCGGACGTCTGACGGCCGGGCCATGAGCGGCAGCTTGGCTGAGGGATCGTCGGCAAGGAGCGCCCCTGCGCCTGCGGGCCAGAGGTACGGCCGCACGAATCCGGTCTGGAGGATGGCGTAGCAGACGGAGAGGACGAGAACGGCGATGATGCCCCACGCCGTTCGAGGCAGCTGTTCGAGTCTGGTGCGACCTGCTGGCGGAGGGGTGACCATCCGCCGGTCATTGTAAATGGTAAGGAGCTAGAGCTAGGGCTAGGCGTAGAGCTAGCTCGCTAGAGCTTCTAGCTTCGTGCTTCTTGCGTCCAGCTCTTTCCAAGATGACCTTGATCTCGTCCGCCTCGAGTGACTCCTGTTGAAGGAGCTCTTCCGCCATCATTCGAACGGCCTCGGTGTTGTCGTCGATGATCTGGCGCGCGCGATCGTAGCCCGTCATGATCACCTTGCGGATTTCGTCGTCCACCCGCTGCGCCGTCGCCTCGCTCAGGACGTGCTGCTTGTCGCCTTCGAACGCATTTCCCGGCTTGCGGTACGCGAGCGGGCCTAGCTCGGACATGCCCCATTCGCAGACCATGTGCTGGGCGATGTCGGTCGCGCGCTCGATGTCGTTCGACGCCCCGCTCGTCATGTGTTGCATGAACCGTTCTTCGGCAACACGACCGCCCATCAGGACGGCGACCTGCGTCTCGAGGAACTCTTTCGTGTAGGTGTGGCGATCGGCCTCGGGCAGCTGCATCGTGACGCCCATGGCGCGGCCGCGCGGAATGATCGTCACCTTGTGAAGCGGGTCAGCCTGGGGCAGCAGGGCCGCAACTACGGCATGGCCAGCTTCGTGATACGCGCAGTTGACGCGATCCAGCTCCGTGAGCACGATCGAGCGGCGCTCGACGCCCATCAGCACCTTGTCGCGCGCCTCGTGCAAATCGGCATTCGACACCGTGTGTCGGCCGGCGCGTGCGGCCAGCAGCGCAGACTCGTTGACCAGATTCGCGAGGTCGGCGCCCGAGAACCCCGGCGTTCCCCGAGCGATCGAGCGGAAGTCGACGTCGGGGTCGACCTGCACCTTACGCGTGTGGACGCGGAGGATCGCCTCGCGCCCTTTCAGATCCGGGTTGGCGACCATCACCTGCCGGTCGAACCGGCCCGGGCGGAGGAGTGCGGGATCGAGAATATCCTGACGGTTGGTCGCCGCGACGACGACAATTCCGTTGTGGGATTCGAAACCGTCCATCTCGACGAGCAGCTGGTTCAGCGTCTGCTCGCGTTCCTCGTGGCTGAGCGAGTTGCCGCCGCGGCTGCGGCCAACGGCATCGAGCTCGTCGATGAAGACGATGCATGAACCGTGGCGGCGCGCTTCGCGGAACAGGCGCCTGACGCGGGACGCGCCGACGCCGGCATACATTTCGACGAAATCAGAGCCGCTGGCAAACAGGAAGGGCACACCCGCTTCGCCCGCGATGGAGCGGGCAAGCAGCGTCTTGCCGGTTCCCGGAGGGCCGACGAGGAGGACGCCCTTGGGAATCCGGCCGCCGATCGCCGAGAATCGCTGTGGCTCCCGGAGGAAGTCGACGATTTCCTTGACCTCGTCTTTCGCCTCGTCGACACCCGCGACGTCCTGGAAGGTGATGACGTTCGCGCCCCGTTCCGCGACCCTCGCACGGCCTGACATCGACGGTATGCGTCCCGCCGTCGTCCTATATACAGTGAAACCGAGCAAGGCGAGGAATGCCGCCGCGGTCACGAGCGCGCTCCAGCTCAATGCGGCGGGATCCTGCGGAGCCGATACGTCGACGCGGATGTTCTTCTTCGCGAGGTCTGTCACGAACGTCGCGTTCGCGGCAAGAAAACTGGGCGGGGCGAACGTCTGAATCACTCGCCCGTTGCTGAACGACACGTAAAGAACGCCGGTGTCGAAGGTCACCTGCGTCACCGTTCCGGCCTCGACCTCCTTGAGGAAATCGGAGAAGGCCATCGGTGGCTCTATAGGCGTTCGGTTCGCAAAGTAGATCCCAGCGGGCGCCGCGAAAATCGCAATGATTGCGGCGATCAGAAGAAGGTAGCGGGGCTGACGGAATCGCGATAAATCCACAGTTCTCTTTCCGTTTCGCGTCTCTTTCGGTTTCGCGACGTAAGTAGCCGGGCAGACTGGTGGCAGGCAAGCGAAGATGCAGGCGGGGCAGGGGAGCACGCGCCGGATGACATTTCACCTGACCTGAAACAGGCCTGGTCGGCAGATCTCTAGATTGAAAAAGGTCACTCCGCTGGGGATGTGGAATGTGCTCAGATTTTACACGACCGGAGCAGCACTGTAAACGGACGAGTGCGCATTTATGCAATCAGTTCGACCGCCGTCAGCTCAGCAATTCACACGTACGCACACGAATACGAACCTCCTGTTCGCGTGGTGCGTCCATCTCTATACGGCGTCAGGAGTCGTCGCCGCGTTTCTGGCCACGCTCGCCGTGATCGGCGGCCGTTATCGCGACGCGTTCATCTGGCTGGCTGTTTCGACCTTTCTCGATGCAACCGATGGTGTGCTGGCCCGGCTGGCCTCGGTCAAGGAGACCCTGCCAGGCTTCGACGGAGCGCGGCTCGACGACATCGTCGATTACCTGACGTTCGTTTTCGTCCCGATCTTGCTGCTTCACCAGGCCGGAGCGTTGCCAGACGGCTGGGGGCTGGTGGTCGCGTGCGCGGTACTCCTGAGCAGCGCTTATGGTTTCGCGTCGCTCGATGCCAAGACCGCCGATCACTTTTTCATGGGGTTTCCGTCGTACTGGAACATCGTGGCGCTCTATATGTTTGCCTTCCGGCTTTCACCATCGATCAACGGCGTCATCCTGGCCGCCCTCTGTGCGCTCGTCTTCGTGCGCATCGGCTACATCTATCCGTCCCGGACCCCAACGCTTCGAGGGCTTACCGTCGCACTCGGCGCCATCTGGGCGGTCATGATGATCGTCGTGATCGTCCTGCTTCCTGACGTGCCGCGGCTGCTCCTGACGACATCGCTCTTCTTCCCGGTCTACTACACCATCCTGTCGCTCGTGCTCTGGCAGCGCCGTGATCGCACCGGAGCGCGTCTGTGATCGAATGGACGGATCGCCTCCGCGATCGCATCGCCGCAATCATCTTCGGCGCGCTGATCGTCATGACCGTCGTCAGCGTGACCTGGCTCGTTCGTCAGGGCTATGCCGTCTATCGTTTGACGCGCGGGGTCGGCGACACCTGGTTCCTCGCGGCTGACGGACGGCCGTGGTTCAGGCTCGACGAACACCGTCAGGACGTGTCGCTCAGCCAGATCCCGAAACACCTTCAGAACGCGTTCATCGCCGTCGAGGATCATCGCTTCTACCACCATCCGGGCGTGGATCCCATCGCGCTCGGCCGTGCCGTCTTCCGCAACGTGCGCGAGCCGGGGACGGTCGAGGGTGGCAGCACGCTCACACAGCAGCTGGCTCGTACGCTGTTCCTCTCGAACAAGAAGACATATGGCCGCAAGCTGCGTGAGGCGGTCCTCGCGCTCCTCATCGACGCCCAGCTTTCGAAGGATCAGGTGCTCGAGCTGTATCTGAACCGGATCTATCTGAGCGCGGGCGTCTACGGTGTCGAGGCGATGTCGCGCAGCCTGTTCGGCAGGCCGGCCGCGCGGCTGACGCTGGCGGAGTCGGCGCTGATCGCCGGCCTCGCGCGGGCGCCGTCCGCCCTCTCGCCCTGGTCCAATCTCGACGGCGCGATCGCGCGCAGCCATGTCGTCCTCGCCCGCATGCGACAGGAAGGGTTCATCACCGAGGCGCAGGAGCGCGAAGCGAAGCGGGCGGACATCCGCATCCGCCCGTATCCAAGCTCGACCAACGCCCGTGCCGGGTATGCCAAGGAATATCTGCGTCAGTTGTTTCGCGATCGGTTCGGCGGAGATCATCCACCCGACTGGAAAGTACGGACGACGCTCGTCCCGGACCTGCAGGATGCCGCTGAACGTGCCGTCGCCGACGGGCTGAAGCGTTTCGGTGACAACGGGCTTCAGGCAGCGCTCGTGGCGATCGATCCGAGCACGGGGGATCTCCTGGCGGTCGTCGGAGGCCGCGACTTCGGACAGTCACAGTTCAATCGTGCGACCCGCAGCCGCCGTCAGCCAGGTTCCGCGTTCAAACCGCTCGTGTATGCGGCCGCGCTCGAACGGGGCTACTCGCCGGTCTCGATGATCGACGGGCTCGAGAACATCGAGCCGCAGGGGCCGGACGAATGGTCGCCGCGCAACGCGACTGGCGAGGTGCCCGATGCGCTGACGCTGCGCGCGGCACTGCTCGAGTCGAACAACCGCGCAGCCACCGCCTTGCAACAGCGCGTCGGGACGCGGCCGGTGCTGCGGCTGGCGTCGGACGTCGGCCTCGAGGACATGCCTGACGTGCCCTCGCTCGCGCTCGGGACCGGACTGGTGACGCCGCTCGACCTGACCGCAGCCTTCGCGATCTTTCCAAATGGCGGCATGGCGGTCACCCCGCGGGCCATCGCCCGCGTGCTCGACGCCGATGGCGGCGTGGCGTTCGAGAACCACATTCACACCGAGCGCGTGATCTCGCCCCAGACCGCCTTCCAGATGACCGAGATGCTGAGCGACGTCCTCGATCGCGGCACGGGTTCGGCCGCCAGACGCTGGGGCGTCACCTTCCCCGCGGGCGGGAAAACCGGAACGACGAACGACTTCAAGGACGCCTGGTTCGTCGGCTTCTCCTCGTCGGTCGTCGTCGGCGTATGGGTTGGTTTCGACCAACCGAAGACGATCGGCCGCGACGGGTATGGCTCGCGGTACGCATTGCCAATCTGGTCGGACTTCATGCGCCGGTCGTCACGCATCCGGCGTCCCGAGTCGTTCGAGATTCCCGGCGGCTTGCGGGAGATGCAACTGTGCCGGATTTCCTACGAGCGTCCCGTTGAGGGCTGCCCGATCTACACCGAGTACTTCAAGCCGGACGACCAGACGCCCGGCCGGCTCTGCACGCTGCATCAGGGGACGATGAAGCAGCGGGTGCGGAGGGCGATGGAAGATTTCTTCAGCATTCTGGGCCGCAAGATACGGGGCATCGTCCGCTAAGGATCATGGATGGTTGTTGATCCTGCCGTGGTCCGTGATCCGTGGTTCTTGTCTCGCCGACGCATCCGGGTCGGTCGCAATCGTCGAGGAGGTCGAGATGCGCCCATCCTCCGACGAGACACGGGTCACGAACCATGCACTACGGCAGCGTAGTCCACTCTCCACGCAAGAAGCTCAATGCAGTAAGAACGAATCCGGGCGCGGCCTCGCCGAAGACGGGGCCGTGGCCGGCGTTTGGCATTATCCAGAGATGCGCACCGGGAATCGAGTTCCGCAACTCGAACGCCAGTGAAACGGGATAGAGCGGGTCGCGATCGCCGAATACGATCAGCGTCTGCGCGCGAATGGTCGCAAGGTACGGTGGCGTGAAGCTGACGTCGTCATAGCTGTCGGCCATTCGCCTGGTGATCTCGAAGAGTTGCTGGATTTGCGGCTCGCCGTACTGGTGGCGTGCGCGCATGCGTGTCATCTCGTCCTCACCGATCATCGTTTCGGAGAACTGCCGCTGGACCTGGCGCACCTGAGGCGGGAAATAGGGCGGTGCGCTCACGATGACCATCGCATCGACTGAATCTGGCCGCATTGTGGCCATGTGCAGCAAGGTGATGCCGCCGCCGCTCAGGCCGATAGCCTTGACTCGGGTCAGATTCAGGTGGCCCAGCAACGCCAGGACGTCCTTCGCGCATTGACGGAACGTGAACTCGCCCGATGGATTGGTCGACGCGCCATGCCCCCGCAGATCAGGCGCGATCACACTGAAGCCGGATGGCGGTTTCTCAAAGACGTACCGCCAGTCCGCGCCTGAGCCCAAGAGTCCATGCAGCCAGAGCAGAGGTTCGCCCTCGCCGGTGACCGTCCACTGCATTTCGATCCCGTTCACGTCGATGACCGTCACAGTCGATCATGCGCGACGCTTCGAACGAAAAACAGACTTGTTCGCGAATCTGATACGGTCACGGATGAGTCAGGTCGATCGGCGGTACGCGTATGGCATAGCTGGACCCAGGAGGTCGTTGTGACCAAGTTGATGGGGGTCGTGCTCATCGTTCTGGGTGTCGTGGCGCTCGCTTATGGGGGGATCAGCTACACCCGCCGCGAGAAAGTGGTAGACATTGGACCAATCGAGGCGACTGCCGAGAGGCGCGAGACCATCCCGTTGCCCCCGCTCCTTGGAGGTCTGGCGCTCGCCGGCGGCGTCGTGCTGCTGATTTACGGCGCGAAATCGCGGGCCTGAGCACCAGCGCAGCGATCTGCGCCGCCGGGCTACCATTGGGCCATAATTGGCGCAGGTGTACACCGCCGGACAGATCCTCGACGGCCGGTACGAAATACTGGCACCACTCGCCGAGGGCGGGATGGGAGCGGTCTACCGCGCACGGCGCACCCTCCTCGGCGACGAGGTCGCCATAAAAATCGTCCGTGCCGACCAGACCGGCGACGCCCCCCGGGAACGCTTCCTTCGCGAGAGCCGGGCCTGCGCCCGGCTCCGCCATCCACACATCGTCTCGATCCTCGATTTCAACGCGGACCAGGCAGAGCACCCCTTCCTGGTGATGGAACTGCTCAACGGTCCCAGCCTGAAGGACGAAATCGCGGCGAACGGACGGCTGCCAGTGGAGGACGTCCAGGACATCGTGCAGCAGGTCTGTGAGGCATTGCAGTTTGCGCACGATTCGGGGATCGTGCACCGCGACCTCAAGCCGGCCAACGTGGTGGCGCATGCATTCGCGCCCGATCAGCGCGTCTACAAGGTCGTCGATTTCGGACTCGCCAACATGCGCGAGTCTGACGAGACGCGGCTGACGGGGCCTCACGAGTTCATCGGCACGGTTGCCTATGCATCCCCCGAACAACTCACCGGCGCCGTCGTCGATCACCGGTCGGACATTTACAGTTTGGGCGCCGTGGTGTTCGAGATGGTGACCGGACGTCCACCATTCGGCGAGGTGGACCCGATGTCGGTGCTGAACGCGCACCTGAACTCGCCGGTGCCGCGGCCATCCTCGATTTGTGGGGACATCCCCGCCTGGGTCGATCTGGCTATTTGCCGGGCGATGGCGAAGCATCCGGATGACCGGTGGCAGCGGATCGCAGATTTCGGCGCGGCGCTGGCCAGTGCTGGCGGCGCGACGAGCACCACGGAAGCTCGCAGTCGTGGCACGACGTCCAGCCTGCTCACGACCTACGACATCGCCGATCGGGTGGGGCCCGGCCGTCTCGGCAGCGACGTCTACCGCGGCACGCATCGCGCGCTCGGCCATCCGGTCGCAATCCGGCTCCTGCGGCGTGACACGCAACGGAATTGGGAAGGCGCACGCGCGCGGTTCCTGCACGAGGCGCGAACGCTGCAGATCGCGCACCCGTCGATCATTCAGGTGCGCGATTACGGGGAAGAGCCCGATCTGGTGTACGTCGTCACCGACTTCATAGAAGGCTCGAGCCTGCGAGCGTTGATGGATGAGGTTGGTCCGCTGGCCTGGCCTCGGCTCAGGCCCCTCCTCTCGCAGCTGGTCGACGCAGCGAGGGCGCTGCACCGCCGCAAAGGCCTGCTGTGCGGAGTGACCCCCGACATCATGCGCGTCACCAGCGATGAAGACGGCGAGCGGTTGATGATCTCGAGCGCCGGTATCTGGCAGGCGCAGGATCTGCTCGCGACGCTGAACGAACAGACGTTGCGCGGCATCGGGCTCGCGGACGCCGAGATTCGCTATGTGGCACCCGAGCTGCTGACCGGACGCACCGCCGACATCCGCTCCGATATCTTCACGATGGGTGTGCTCGCGTACGAACTGGCGACGGGCGCGCTGCCGTACGACGGATCGTCGATGCCCGATCTGCTCGGGACCATGCTGCGCGGAGCGCATCCGCCCGCACGCGATCGACAGCCCACGCTGCCCGAGCCCGCCGATCAGGCGATCGCCCGGGCGCTCCGCCCGGCACCCGAAGATCGATTCGAGTCGTCGGCGGAGTTCGGCGCCGCCCTGATGAAGTCCGAGTCCGTCAGTTCCTCGTTCTGAGGCTGGTTGCCTTCGGTTCACTCCAGGCGTAAGGCTCTAGCCGTGGTTCGTGGCTCGTAGCTCGTGTCTCGTCGAGCCCGCAACCCGGCAGCACGGCGAGACACGGACCGACCACGGACCACGGACCACGGACCACGGTCGCTTGTTTCTCAACTAGTAGCGGCACGTTAGTTCCGCGTTCTCACAATCGGATACACCTTCGCGTCCCCCTCGAGACCGTCCACCAGGTTCCAGTTCGCGAGCCCGTCGTCCGATCGGGGCTCGATGAGGTAGAACGCCAGCCTGCCGAGGGGCTGCGAGAGGTCCACGCGGACGGTGCCGGCCGGAAGCTCGCGATCGGCCTCGGCCCATGAACCACGCAGCGTGCGCTCAGTCCGGTTCTGGAACGGTTGCGCCGCAGGCTCGATGCCTTCCAGCCTGAATTCCTCGACTGCCATCGTCTGAACCGCCGGAAGTGTGGTCGTCGCGATGCCGTGCGCCTGCAACCGATCGATCACGTTGCGCAGATTCGATGGAATGAAATACGACGAGGGCACGCGCTCGGTCACGGTTGCTTTGAACGTGCCCTGTTCGATCATCCGTTCCGGCTTCCTGACGTCCACGCGCCTGAACATCATCTGGCCTGAGTACGGGTTGCGCTCTTCGGTGACTTCGCCCATCAGAATCTCGACCGGTTCAGGCGACCTGTCGAGCTCGGCGCGCAGGCCGAGCGTCGTGCCGACGATAGGTTTCTTGTCGATGTCAGCCGTCAGGCGCTTGATCGCGTCGGCGTTCGCGCCGGCGTACGTCAGGTTCTCCTCGAGGAAACGATTCGTCGCCGTGATCCGATCTTCGAAGGTCGCATACGAATACGCTTCGCTCAGGATCGCGATGCGGTTGCGCAGCCCGATGTAGTTGTTGTTGAAGCGCGGCCGGTTGTCGAAGGTCGCCCAGATGCGCTCTCCGGCAGGAGGAGCCTGCGCCGGCGGCGGAGTGGCCGTCTCTCCGCGTCCGCCCGGTGCGCCCCCGCGGCCGCGACCGCCGCGGCCTTCACCACGTCCGCCACGGCCGCCACCAGTCACGTTGCCGTAGTAGTAATAGTCCCACCCGTACTTCGATTTGATGGTCTTGGTGAATGCCGGCAGCCACTGCTTGCGAAGGAGATCGATGATCGCGGGATCGGTCGCCTGATTCAGCGGCGGCGCGTACGTCAGGTGATAGGCGTGATACGAGCCGTTCGTCGTGTGCAAATCGACCGACACGTGTGGGTCGTACTCGTTCATCAGCTTGACCACCGAGCGGCCTTCGGGCGAATCGAGCTTCATGTGATCGCGGTTGAGATCGAGGTCCTGCGCATTCGGCCGCTGGCCCATGCCGCCCACCGGCCCGTGCTGCCGTCCGCGGTTCGTCAGCGTGACCCGCTCGTTCCCATCCGCGTTGTAGATTGGACCGATCAGCAGGACCATCGTCTTCAGCCACTCGGCGTGCTTGCCCTGAGCCAGGTCACGCAGCAGCATCTGCGCTGACTCCTTGCCCTCGACCTCGCCGCCATGGATGTTGCCCTGGATGTAGACGCGCAGCTTGCCGGTGGCTTTCACGGCCTGCGGCGTGGCATCTGGCGCACCCACCACCGCGAGCGGAAGGGGGCGGCCCTCGTTGGTGTATCCGAACGTGGTCAGGTGCACGAGCTTCGGCGCCGCCTGCTCGACTGCCTGCATGAATGCGATGACGTCGGCGTAACGGCTGGTCTGTTCGTAATTCGTCCGTTCCGGGGTGGTCTTCAGATTGGCCAACGGGTTGGCAGCACGGGTCTGCGCGGCGAGGCCGATTGCACTGACGACAATCGCGGCCGACCCGACGACAAGAATCGATCTAATCACGTTGCTCCTCACGATCCGTCAGGCTGATCAACATCGAGCGACATCAACACGAACGCAAATATATCCGCGTCTTCCTCGATCACTTTCGACATCGGCTTTCCTGCGCCGTGCCCCGCCCGGGTTTCCACGCGTATCAACACCGGCGCGCCGTTGCCCGTCGCGGCCTGCAGCCGCGCGGCGAGCTTCTTCGCCATGCCCGGCGACACGCGGTCGTCGGTATCGGCCGTGGTAATCAGTATCGGCGGATACGCCACGTCGTCGCGCACATTGTGGTACGGCGAGTATGGATAGAGGAACTTGAACTGTTCCGGGTTGTCAGCCGATCCGTACTCGGGAATCCAGAACCGGCCGATGGTAAACAGGTGATACCGCAGCATGTCTGCGACGGGTACGCGGCAGACGACGGCGCCGAACAAGTCGGGCCGTTGGAGCATGACCGCCGCCGTGAGCAGTCCGCCGTTGCTGCCGCCTTCGATCGCTATTCTGCCCGGACGCGACCACCCTGAATGCACGAGCCATTCGGCTGCGGCGATGAAGTCGTCGAAGACGTTCTGCTTGCGACCCAGCATCCCGGCTTCGTGCCAGGATTCCCCGTATTCGCCGCCCCCTCGAAGATTCGTGACCGCATAGATGCCGCCACGCTCCAGCAACACGAACGTCGCCGGATCGAACGCGGGCGTCAGCGAGATGTTGAAACCGCCATATCCGGTGATCAGAACGGGCCGCTCGCCATCCTGAGGCAGGTCTTTTCGATGCACCAGGAACATCGACACGCGCGTTCCGTCTCTCGACGTGTACCAGACTTGCGTAGTCTCGTACGTGTCGAGGCCTGCGGCGATATCTCTGGCACCCGGCAGGGCCACATTGAAGCGGACCAGCCTGGGGGCGGCGAGGTCGCAGTGAAAGTTCGTCGGCGGCAGCGCGAACGACGTAAAGCCGACAAGGAGCTCGGAATCGTCAGGGTCGCCCTCCAGGCCCGGTCAGCGACCCGAGCGCCGGCAGGCCAATCTCGGCGACCGGAACGCCGCTCAATTCGAAGATCTGCAGCCGATCGCTGGCGTTGCGCAGGTACGAGGCCACAATTTTCCCGCCGGCGATCAGCGCGAGCGAGAGCTTGTCTTGCTGTTCCGGCACGACTTCTCTGATTCCGGCCTCGAGGTTCTCCGGATCGAGGGCGACGATCCGCCCGCGCGGCGACTGTCGATCCGTCCGGAAGAAGAGCAGTCCTGCGGCCGCGTCGAGCACGCTGAACGCGGCGTCGAAGCCAGCGAAGACCTTGACCGGGGCGGCCGACGCCGAATGCCTGTCGATCAGATACACCTCGCTGCGGTCGCTGGCGCCCTTCTGTGCCGTAATCACGACCCAACGGCCGCCATGTGCGACGTCGACCTCGAATACGGTCTCAGGCTGGTCCGGCGTTTCAAATACCAGCGCATCCTGCGTCTGCGGATCGCCGAGCCGGTGGAACCAGACGCTGCAGAAGTAGTTCTCGTCCGCTTCCGGCACTGAGCCGGGAGCAGGAAATCGCGTGTAGTAGAAACCAGAGCCGTCCGGCACCCACGCGATACTGACGAACTTGGTCCAGAGAATTCGATCGGGCAGGTCTTCTCCTGTCACGACGTCACGGATCCGGATGTCCTGCCGATCGCTGCCGCCCGCCGAGAGCCCGTACGCCACGAGCGTGCCCTGATCGTTTGGCGCAAGCGCGGTCAGCGCGACGGTTCCATCGGCACTGAGGGCATTCGGATCGAGCAGCGCCCTCGGCGCCAGGGCGCCCGCCTCGTGCACGAAGAGCACCGGCTGGTTCTGCAGGCCGGCATTGTGCAGCAGGAAGTAACGGTTCTGGCGCTTCAGCGGCGCGGATGTCCGGGGATAGTCGTGAAGATCGGTCAGCCGGCGGACCAGAGACTCCCGCAGTGGGACCAGCCAGGGCCGCGGCCGTGAGTGCGTTCTGCGCGTCGACCCAGGTACGAGTCTCCTCGCTGTCTGGATCCTCGAGCCACCGATAGGGGTCGCGGACGGCAATCCCGTGATACGTGTCGACGACGTCAGCGATTCGGCTGGGGGGATAGACGGGGCGAGTGGGCATCGCGGGCGTTCCCCATCTTACCGCGCCGTGGACGGTGGTCTGTTCCGCGACGTCGCGCACGTCTTCAGCCGGACGCGATCATTGAACCGCGCGCTTCAAATCCTCGCCTGAAATATGCACCGATCCCACGGCGCCGCTCGGGACGTCCAAGGCGACGATGCGCAGCTGACGCAGGTTCTGGGTGAAGGGAATCGTTCGCGTCAGCGTGATGCCCTCGGCCACGAAGCGCGCGCGCTGTTCGGCGGTCAAATCCATTTTGAGGCTGGTCGAGAAAATCAGGCTGGTCGGCTTGCCCACGGCTGTCTCCGCGACAATGACGTCCACCTCGCCGGTCCATCGGTCACCCGACGCTGTGAGGGTGACAGTGGCCGGATCGAGGCGCAGCGTCAGCTCGACGCTCGAGGGTGCACCGTTCTGCGGTTTGGCCGGCTGCGCGAACAGGATCATTTCCGTGGCTGGGAGCGGATTGAGCGCTGCCGCCTGGAGCGCATCACGACGGTTGACCGTCGTGTTGATTGGCGTAGGCGTCGCAAGGTAACCCTTGCGGTGGCGCACGTCGACGCCGCGGCGCTTGACCTCGACTTTGATCTGCCTGAAACCGCCGTCCCATTTGGAGTTCGTGGGGTAGTAGCCGAGTACGTAGCTGACCCGCGCATCGTCGATGGCCCTCCGCATCGCGCCGCGCAGGTCATTGGTGTTGAAATAGGCGCGTCCGCCCGTTTCCTCCGCCACGACCTCCATGGCATCGACGCCGCCGCCGCGGACGGTCCCCAGGGTCGTAAACGTCTGCTGCTTGGCAGCTGCTCGCGAGGAGAAAGCGCCTATGAGGCGACGCGCGTCTACCGGGTAGACCGCGACGTTGGCATCGTTGAGCACGCGCATCCCCTTGTTCATCTCGTGCTTCAACGACGTGACGAAGCCTGATGCAGTGGTGACGGCAATCGGAAAGGCCGCCGAGATCCAGACCAGGTTCTTTCGGCCGCGTATGGTGGCGAGGTGACGGCCGATGGTTTCGAGCGCGAAGTTGAAGTGAGTCACGCGGTCGCGAATTTCCTCGTTCTGGCGCTCCAGTTCCCTGCCCTCCAGCCAGGCGACCAGCTCGGGCCTGATGCCGCTGTCGGCGATGGACGCCGATTCGCCAATTGCCGCTGCGTCTTCGGCCGCGGCCACCTGATTCGACGTGCGAGTCGCAACTCGCGACACCGCCGCGATCAGCGATTTCGTGTTCGACGAGAAATCATGCAGGACGTGGATGGCGCTGCTCTCGTCGACCAGGTAGACGGCGACCCGATCGGTGGGACGCAGTTCGCGAAGGAAGGCGAGCGCCTGATCGCGAACGCCCATTTGATCGACGATGGTCGTGTTCAGGTTATCGATCAAGATGACCGACACCGACATCGTCCGATCGGCGATTCGATTGGTGAACGTCGGCACGGCGGGCCCCTCCGTGAAGGTCGACGTAGCCGGGATGACGTTCATTTCGAAGAGCTCGATCGGTTGCTCCTTGCCGTTCTCGAGGACGCGAAAGTCCTCTCGCGTCAGGTCGCTGACCGGTTGACCATCCTTGTGAACGACGACGTTGACCTGGACCAGCCGGGTGGCGACACGAATGGGTTCCTGTGACTTGACGGGAACGGCCGCGAGGACGAGCGCCGACACTGCCGCGGCAATGCAGGCGGATCGCAAGGTCATGAGATCTCCAGGGGTCGGAGGGCTGGCGCCGCCATTCTAGCGCGAACCGGGCGGCTTCGGCGCCGTTCCTCATATAATTCGATCGTATGACACGCCATCTGACGCTGCTGTTCACTGCCGTTCTGACCCTCGCGTCCACCGCCGCGGCGCAGCCGCCGCTTTTCACCGACTCCCTGCCGGCCGAGGAATTCGCCGCGCGCAGGGCGAAGGTCATGGAACAGATCGGCGACGGCGCCGTCGTCATCCAGGGAGCGGCCGAGTATCCGGCGTACGTCAAGTTCCGTCAGAACAATCAGTTCTTCTACTTGACCGGCGTCGCGGTTCCGCGCGCGATCCTCATCATCGACGGACGCGCCAAGACGTCCACGCTGTTCCTCAACCCCCGCGACGAACGAGCCGAGCGATCCGAAGGTCCGGTCCTGACGCCGGGGCCCGAAGCCGAGAAGCTGACCGGGATCACCCGCATCCTTCCCCGCGATCAGTTCGGCGTGGCGCTCGAACAGGTTGGCGCCGCTGGACGGACAATCTACCTTCCGCACAGGGCGGAGGCGCTGGGTGCAGCCACGCCTTCCTACACGGCGAACCACGCACGCAAGTCGCTCGAGGATCCGTGGGACGGCCGGCTGTCGCGTGAAGCGGCGTTCATCGATCGCGTGAAGCAGAAGGTCCCGTCCGCCACCGTCAAGGATCTCGATCCCATCGTCGACGCCATGCGCCTGATCAAGAGCCCGCGCGAGATCGCCCTGCTCCGCGAGGCGACGCGCATCTCCGGGCTCGGCATCATGGAAGCCATCCGCTCGGCGCAGCCGGGGATGTACGAATACGAGCTCGAGGCGATCGCAGACTACGTGTTCAAGAAGCACAACGCGCAGGGGATTGGCTACTTCGCGCTCGTCGCCGCCGGGAAGAATGCAAGCTGGCCGCACTACCACGCCGCGCAAACGCAGACGCAGGACGGACAGCTCGTGCTGTTCGATTACGCGCCGGACTACAAGTACTACACCGCCGACGTCACGCGGATGTTCCCCGTCAATGGCCGGTTCACCGAGGATCAGAAAGAGCTCTACACGATCTATCTGCGTCTGTATCAGGCGTTGATGGCGTCGATTCGTCCGGGACCCGTGCAGCCGATCCTGAAGGATGCCGTCGGCCGCATGGATGCGGTGATGGCCTCGTTCACGTTCAAGAACCCGAAGTACAAGGAAGCGGCGCAACGGTTCGTCGACAACTACCGCAAGAACGCCACGGGCGGCGGGCGCAATTCGCTCGGCCACATGGTCGGCATGGAAGTGCACGATGTGACGGCGCCGATGACCGACGGCCTCAAGCCCGGGATGGTCTTCACAATCGAGCCAGCACTTACGATTCCGGAGGACCGCGTCTACGTGCGTCTCGAAGACATGATCCTGATCACCGCGAACGGCTACGAGAACCTGTCGGCGTTCGTGCCGATGGAGGTTGATGCCATCGAGAAGCTGATGGCAGAGCCCGGGTTCGCCGAGAAGCGCCGGACCGGGTCGACTCAACGTGAATGACGGTTCAGACGGGGGTTCAGGACGGGGGTTCACACGCGGTTCACACGAAGGTTCAGGCTGGGTTTCGCACGCTCATCGTCGCATCGTTTGCCGTAGCGCTGGGGATTCTGCCGGCTGCGTGTGGCCGGACCGATACACGGGACTCGTCAGCAGCCCCCTCACCGCAGACGCGGCCTTCGATCCTGATCGTCACCCTCGACACGACGCGCGCCGACTCCATCGGTCCCGAGGCGAA
>CAWARA010000014.1:0-46454 GCA_963784195.1 uncultured Acidobacteriota bacterium
TCGGATCGACACGGCCCGCTTTCCACGCCGGCAGCGACGCCGACACCGCCCAAGCAGCAGCACGGACCCCAGAGCCACGACGAAGGTTGCCTGGTCCATCGGCGTGACGCCGTGCAGCAGACCCTGCAGCGCCCGGGTGCCGGCGGCGGCGAGCGCAAGGCCGAGCACGGCGCCGATTGAGGCGAGCATCAGCGACTGACGCACGACCATCCAGCGGACATGCTGTCTCGATGAACCGAGCGCCACGCGGATGGCGTACTCGCGCCGGCGGAATTGGGAGGTCAATGCCACCACCGCGTACAGGCCAGCGCCGCAGAGCACGATTGCGACCACGCCAAAGTACGTTAGCGTGACCATCACGAGCCGGTGCCGCGCGGTCTGCTGCGATACCACATCGTCGATCGGATCGCCGTCGTCGTGGCCACCGATGGATCGACAGTGCGGACGGCGGCGCGCATCTCCGTCGCCAGCGACGCGAGACGGCCATCCGCTTGACAGCAAAGCGCCTTCGCGGCCAGGAGTATTGGAGCGTCGAGCCGTAAGCCGTGGGCCGGACGTCCTGTGTGGACCACCCTGCCGGACGTCTCCAGCGATGCCAACGATGGTGATCTCCCGGTCAGTCGCGGCGCCCGCACCCATCTTCACCTTTGCGCCGATGGCATTCCCCTCGGGCCAGAACATCTTCGCCATCGTCTGGTTGATCACGACCACGCGCGGCGCGGGAAATCGTTGCTCTCCGCGATGTCGCGCCCTTCGGTGATCGTACATCGAGGAACGAGAAAAAGCGGGGCGTGACCGAGTATACGTAATTTCGGCGGGCGCCTGCTCCAGGCGGTCGAGGATCGTCAGGCGCGCGCCCATCGAGCCCATCGTGGAAATCCCACCGACGCGCTGGCATTGGAGACGCCGGAAGCCGGCCGAGCTGCTCGAGCACGTCGCGCTCGAAGCGGACCTGCGTTTCCGTTGACGATAGCGTGGCAACGGTAACGTCACGTGGAAGTACGTGAGCTTGCCGGTGTCGAAGCCGAGCGAGTCGCCGACAGGTGGCTGACCGTGCGCACGAGCAGCCCGGCGGCGACGACCAGGACGACCGCAACCGCGACCTGCACGAGGACCAGGCCGAGCGCACCGCCGTGAGCCGCATCACACACGTCGTGCTGCGCGCGTTTCGCAGCGGGTCCTCGGTCTGCAGCCGGACTATTGCCCGTGCGGCGCGAGCGCCGCGAACACGCCGGTCGCCAGGCCGAGAAACAGTCCGATCGCGGCCGTCGACGGTTCGAAGGACACCGGTGCGAGCAGCGCAGGAATTGCTGCTGATAGCGCGCCACGAACGCGATCAGCGTGTACGCCAGCCAGAGGCCGGCGGCGGATCCAACGATCGACACCACAAGGCTGTCTGCGAGACGTTCGCGGAACAGCCGGCCGGCGGTCGCGCCGAGCGCCGTGCGGATGGCGTAGTGCTGACGCTCGGCCGAGGCGCGCGCGGCCGACAACCCGGCGATGTTCGCCCAGACGATCAGCATCAGCAGCGCGGCCGCCGCACCAGTACCCATCAGCGCCGTCTCGGATGATCCAATGAGATCTTCGCGGAGCGGCTTGACGAACCACCGCTCGCGCGCGTGTATCGCCGGATATTGCGAACGCTGGCCTTGGGAGAAGGTATCCATGTAGGCGTTCGCCTGTTGAAGCGTCACCCCGGGGACCAGGCGCGCGAATACCGTCAGCATGCGCCGTGCGCGTGCGGTATCGGCGAGGAGCGGCCGCATGTCGAGCGGCAGCCACACCGCTGTTTCAGGACCGAACGGCGCGATGAAGTCACTCGGCATGACGCCGACGACTTGCCGCCGGACACCGTCCAGGGTGATCGACCGTCCGATCGCGTTGGGATCGCCCGACAGCGCCCGCTGCCAGAAGCTCCAGCTCACGATGGCCGCGCTGGCATCGCCGGAAGACCAGACCGTTCCCATCGCCGGCAGAACGCCCATGGTCTGAAAGTAGGCGTCGGTCACGTCGAGCGCCTGCACGCCCTCGGCGGCGTCGTTCGTCTCGTGCGTCGGGCTGCTGTACCGGAACGGCGCAAAGTCCCGCAGCACGGCCTGACTGCCCTTCCTCAAGTCTTCAAGAACGAAGACCGACATCCCTCCTTGACGATCGTCAATGCCGGTAACGACCGACACGAGGCGCTCACCGTCGGCATATGGCAGCGGATCAAGGAACGCACGCTTGACGACGGCGAAGCTGGTAGCGGCTGCAGCCACCGCCAGCGCAAGAATCCCGACACACGTCAGCGCATACAGCGGCTGGACGCGAAACTGGCGACGCAGGACAGAGAGCATCTCGCGGCGATTTGCAATGGAAAGGCCAGCTGAGGCGTGAAAAGTCTCGACAATTGCGTGCGTGGACGAGCGGTGTGATCAAATACGTTCGCCAGCGGACATGAGCCGACCGCTGGCGGCTACATCGGGGTCAGATCTTGTTTCTTGCAGGATTGTCCTTTTCGATGGACGTTACTCAAAGGGGACATTCGTGCAAGAAACAAGATCTGACCCCTCGAGTTCAGCGCGGCCCGCCTGATCGACGAGTATCAGATCGTCGTGAATCCCATCGTGCTGGGCAGTGGAAGGACGATGTTCGACGGGATGGATGGAAAGATGGGGCTGGCCCTGAAGAACTCACGAAGCTTCAGCAACGGCAACGTCGTCTCTTCTGTTTCGCCTTCGATCTCCTGAATCGACTTGAAGCCAACAACCCACTCGCATCATCGGTTCATGGAAGGAGTGTCGTCCTATTTGAGCGATTGGGCGAGGTCGTGCTTGATCGAAATAACCGGCTTCATGGACCGTGTCGAGAATCGAGCACCTGCCGCGCGATCGCATATGACAGCGCCAGACCCTCTCGACGAAAACCGAGTCCGACAATCGTGCGTCAAAGGTGAGGAACATCGCGTACCTATGATGGCAACCAGTCTGGTTTCCGTCCAGCACACATTAAGACAGGCTGAAACGCGTCAGCCAGCGAGCGGTTTCGTTCTTGCTTTCGCAACGCGCGAGTGCCCTCGCCTGCAAGGTCTTTCGCCTCATATAACCCTTGGTGCCTGAGAAAGGCCTCCTAACAGAGAGCAGTTTGTACGTGCGCACAGAAGCAGCCTTACGAGAAACACCATCATTTACGAAATTCGCATTCGGTCGATTGCTCGAATGGCTCGACGATGGCGGTGAGTCGAATGGCGAGACGTACCTCGAGATTCGCCGGCGGCTCGTTCTGTACTTCGATCGGCGGAATCGCCCGGGGGCCGAAGACCTCGCTGACGAGACGCTCAGCCGCGTCGCGAGGACTCTGGAGCAGAGCGGGAGGATCGTCACTCGCCCGCCCGCCCGCTATTGCTATGTCGTCGCGCGATTTGTGCTGCTCGAAGACGTACGGCGCGACCGCAGGCACGTATCCCTCGACGAGCCGCGACGCTACGATGTCATCCGCGGACGAACGATTGGATCCATCGACTCGGATGAAACGAGCACACTCCGCGAACAACGCCTCGAGTGTCTCGATCCGTGTCTCCAGCGACTGCGTCCGGATCAGCGCGAGCTGGCCATCGAGTACTTCCGCGACTCGGGCAGGCAGCGCATCGAGCGTCGCCGCGGCCTGGCACAGCGATTCGGGATCTCGATGAATGCGCTTGGCATCCGCGCGTGCCGGATCCGCGACTCGCTGATGACTTGCGTCGAAGCCTGCCGGCGGGAGCGGCGACGGATTTGACGGACCTTTCTCCTATCAGGGTAGGCCCCTGTTTTCACGATGAGCATCTTCCTGCGAGATGAATCGGGCATGCCCGACGACCGTCAACTCACCCGCTACCTGCTGGGGTTGCTTCCGGACAGGGAGGCCGAACGTCTTGATGAGGCCAGCGTCGCCGACGACGACTTCGCGGCCCGTCTGCGCATCGCCGAAACAGACCTCGTCGACAGCTATGTCGTCGGGGCTCTCGAAGGCGACACGCTGAAGCGTTTCGAATCACATTATCTTTCGTCACCGCTGAGGCGCAGGAACGTCAGATTCGCGACCGGTTTCCTCGCGGCAATCCAGCGGTCTGCACCCGCAGCCGCGGTGAGCCGCGAGAGCGCGATGCCTCTGTCCGTTCCTCTGTCTTGGAGGCGGCACACATTGCCCTCCCGGCTGGTCGTGGCGGCGGCGCTGTGGCTGGTGGTGTGCGGAGCCCTGCTGTTTCATTTCGTCCAGGTGCAGAACGAACCCCGCCTCGCACCGAAGGAGGCCTCGGCGCCTCCCCTTGAACGCGATCCGGAGGCGGCGTCTGCACCTCGGACAGCAACTGCACCGGTGACGGCCCTCGTGCTGGCGCCACAGACGCGGGCGATCGATCCGGTGCCGGAGGTGACGATTCTTCCAGGCGCCGGCCACGCGGCCTTCGAGTTGAGGCTCGATTCGAACGAGTTCCCGCGATACGAAATCGAGTTGAAGGATCCAGCCTCCAATCGGATCGTCTGGCGTAGTGGCCCGGCTGCCGCCACCGTCACAGGGCAGACAACGGCTCTCAGCGTCCTCGTTCCAGCTCGCGTGCTGAAGCCGCAACACTATTCGCTCACGGTACTGGGTGCGCGCGCGAAGAGCGCGGAGGTCGTCGGCAGCTACACCTTCCGGGTCAGGTAGTAACAACCCGGCCGCTCGCATGACGCCATGGTTCGACTGACGACTGTCTGTTCCAGGTTGGCGATGGGCGCTGTGTCAGTAGCACTGCTGACACATCATGCGCGTCAGCCCGAGGTGTTTCCACGCGCGGCGACCCTTGGCATCGTGCCGAGCCTTCCTGTCGTCACCACGCTCGAACCCGATGAGCCGATCGAACGAGAACTCATGCGCGGAGAGCATCACCGCTACGAAATCAGTCTGTCAGCCGGCGAATACGAAGAGATCCTCGTCGAACAGCGAGGGATCGATGTCGTCGTCGAAGTTCGCGGCACCAGGGACAACGCAAGCGCCAAGTTCGACGACGAAGCCGGGCGTCAGGGTCGAGAGCAGGTCGACGTGGCCGCCACCAGTAACGGCCTCTACACGGTGACCATCAAGCCGGCCCGCGGCACCATGTCACCAGGCTCCTATGTGATTCGCGTCAGCCGGCGTCGGATGGCCACCGAGGGCGAACGCTCGATCTACGCGTCGCGCATGCTGCGGACGACCGCCGCGCAGCTGGAGGTGGAGGGAAGGTTCGACGAGGCGCGGCGAATGCTCGAACGCGCGCTCACGCTTACCGAGAGCGTGCGCGGGCGGAATGACGTGCAGGTCGCCGCTGTCGCCGCGCAACTCGCCGGGGTGCAGCGAAAGCTGGCGGACGGCGCGGCAGCAGAATGTTTGTACCAACGGGCGATCGCCATACTCGATCGGACGCGTGGCGCTGGTCACCCAACAGCCGCACGGGCACGGTCGGAGCTCGCCGTGCTCTATCAGCGCGAGGGCAAGCGCCGCAAGGCCGAAGCACTGCTTCGGCAGTCGCTTGACGTGATCGAAAAGACGCTGGGCGCGGAGCACCCCTGGTTTGTGAGCTCCCTGGCGACGCTCGGAAATCTTCGCGACAGCGCGGGAGATCTCGAGGAAGAGGAAGCCATCATCCGGCGGGCGATGTCGATCGCCGAGACGATCGGCGACACGGACAGCATTCAGTACGCCGCGCTGCTCAACAATCTTGGCGAAGTTCGCCGTCAGAAGGAGGACTACGGCCGCGCGGAGGCGCTCTTCCAACAGTCACTCGCGCTGGGCGAACGGCTGCTGGGACCTGCCAACTACACGACCGCCACCCCGCTTCAGAACCTCGGCATCGTGGCGCGCGAGCGCAAGGACTACGCGATGGCCGAGGAGTACAACACGCGGGCGCTGTCGATCCGCGAACGCGCGGTCGGACTCAACCATCCGGACGTGGCCCATATCCTCACGAACCTGGCGAACATCTACCGTGCGCGCGGCGACTATGCGCGATCGCTGGAAACGCACCTTCGCGCCCTGCGCATCTGGGAGAACGCCGCCGGTCCCTATCAGCGTGCGACGCTGCTGTCGGTGGGGAATATCGCCAAGACCTACGCGGCGATGGGCGACATCGCCCGTGCTCTTCCGTATCAACGCCGGGCCGACGCCATCGTCGAAACGCAGCTGACGCTGAACCTGGCCATTGGATCCGAACGGCAGAAACTGATGTTCGTTCAGGGCGTGTCGGAGCGCACCGACAGAACGATCTCCCTGCATCTGCGTGAAGCGCCGCACAACAGGGAGGCCGCCGCCCTCGCAACCCTCGTGCTGCTGCAACGCAAGGGCCGCGTGCTGGACACGCTTATCGACACACTCGCGGCCGTGCGTCAGCGCATCACGAATACCAGCGATGCGGGCCTGCTCGATCGGCTGAACACCACGACCGCCGAGCTGGCACGTCTCGCGCTGAACCCCCGGTTTGCGTCACATCCCGAGACTCGCGAGCGGGCGATCGCAGACCTGGCATTGAGAAAGGAACGGCTCGAAGGCGAGCTCGCGGAGCACAGTTCAGAGTTCCGCGCGCAGATGCAGCCGATTACGCTCGAAGGCGTAGAGTCCGCGCTTCCCCAGCGCACGGCGCTCGTGGAGTTCACGATCTTCCGGCCGTTCAACCCGAGAGCCGAGCGAAACAGCGAGGCGTACGACCGACCTCATTACGCCGCCTACATCGTCCGCCGCGGACGCGCACCGAGCGGCTTCGACCTCGGGCCGGCCGAGGCGATCGATGGCGCGATCGGCGCGCTTCGCGAAGCCCTGCGCGATCCGACACGTGCGGACGTCGCACAACGAGCGCGGGACGTTGACGAACGAGTGATGGAACCGCTGCGCTCGGCACTCGGTGACGCGTCGAGACTGCTCATCTCACCCGACGGCGAGCTCAATCTCGTGCCATTCGAAGCGCTCGTCGACACCCAGGGCCGTTATCTCGTCGAGCGCCACACGGTCACCTATTTGACGAGCGGCCGAGACCTCTTGCGGATGCAGCCGGCACGAACGAACCACCGCCGTCCCGTCATCTTCGCGGATCCGATCTTCGGCGAGCCATCGATCGCGTCAGCTCCGACGGACGCCGAGCGCATCGCCGACTCGAGCCGTGCGCCGCAGCGTCACGGTTGCCGCAAATTTCTCGGCGTTGTACTTCGCGCCGCTTGCGGCGACGGCGGAAGAAGGACGCGCGATCAAAGGACTCTTTCCGAGCTCGACGCTGTACACGGGGCACGGGGCGACGAAGGCGGCCCTGCAACGCGTGAAGGGACCGCGCATGCTGCACATCGCCTCGCATGGTTTCTTCCTGCAGGACGCGCGCGCCACGGTCGACAATCCGCTACTGCGCTCGGGTCTTGCCCTTGCTGGCGCGAATCTGACCCACGGCCAGCCCGGTGACGGGATGCTCACCGCGCTCGAAGCGTCCGGCCTGGATCTCTGGGGAACGAAACTCGTCACGCTCTCGGCGTGCGACACAGGGATCGGTGAAGTCCGGAACGGCGAAGGCGTGTACGGACTGCGGCGTGCGTTCGTGCTGGCGGGTGCTGAAACCGTGGTCATGAGTCTGTGGCCCGTCCGCGACGCGGTCGCTCGCGAGGCCATGGTCGCGTACTACTCGGGACTGCGCGCCGGTCTCGGGCGCAGCGATGCCCTGCGGCAGGCGCAATTGGCCATGCTCAAGCGGCCAGGACGTCAGCACCCCTTCTACTGGGCCAGCTTCATCCAGTCAGGTGAGTGGGCCAATCTCGACGGCCGGCGCCCTGGCGAATAGGGAATGGGCAATGGGCGATGGGCAATGGGCAGATGGGCAATGGGCAATGGGCAATGGGCAATGGGCAATGGGCAATGGGCAATGGGCAATGGGTAATGGGCTAATGGGTAAGGGTAATGGGTAAGCGTAATGGCTGAGGTACGGCGTGTTGCCGCCCTGACGCGCTCGCGCAACGCCCTATCGCCCCTCGCCCCTCGCCCCTCGCCCCTCGCCCATCGCCCATCGCCCATCAGGCCGGCCCTTGCGGCCGGCCTGCTAGCTTCCGCCGAACGTCTGTGTCCAGTAGGAGCCGAACTGCGACCCGGCGCGAAAGGCGTAGCCCACGCCGATCGACCGGTAGCTGCCGTTCATGATGTTCTGGCAGTGTCCAGTGCTCCCCATCCACCCGTTGACGACGGCTGCGGGAGATCCCTGGCCGGCCGCAATGTTCTCCCCCAGAGGGCCGGACCCGGTGTAGCCGGCGCCACGGATGCGATCGACGAACGTTCGGCCGTCGAGGCTCGTGTGCGAGAAGTAGTTGTTCGTCGCCATGTCCTGGCTGTGCCCCTGCGCGGCGAGACGCAGGTTTGCGTTCATGGCGAGGGCCACGACTGGCGGATGCGCCGTGCCGCCACAAGTCGCGCCGGCCGCGCGGCGCTGGTTGACCAGCGCCAATACCTCGTTTTCGAACACCGTCGCGGATGGATCGGGCGGCGGGGGCACTGGTGGTGGCGTTGGCGGTGCGGGTGGCGTGGGTGCAGGCGGCGCCGGGGGCGCGGGGGCGGTTGGCGCGGACACCGTGATGGTCGCGGTTTGCGAATCGACCGAGCCGACCGCGTTCGACACGCGCACCCAGTAACGCGCCGTTTCGGTCAGTTCCGGCGTCGTGTAGTGAGTGGACGTCGAGCCGGCGATCGGGTTGTCGGTCGCCCCACTCGCGCCGCGAAACCACTGGTATGCGAACGGCGCCGAACCCGTGGTTTCCACGAAGATGGTTGCTTTTTGTCCCGGCGCGATCGTCTCGTCCTCGGGCTGCTCCGTGATCGTCGGCGCGCTCGGTGGAGTGGCAGCGGGATCAACAGTGATGGTGGCCGTCTCGGAATCGACCGCCCCGCCAACCCGGACCCAATATCGCGTCGTCGCTGACAGCGACGGCGTGGTGTATTCCGAACCGGTCGCGTTCGGGATGGGCGACGACGCCTGGCCGGCCGCGCCGACGAACCATTGATACGTGATCGCGCCGGAGCCGGTCGCCGCGACCGCGAGCGTCGCAGTGCTGCCGGGCGCGATCGTCTGACTCCGTGGCTGCGCCGTGATGGACAGCGTCTCGCTGGGTCCGGCAGGCGAACCCGACGAGCAGGCGGAGGCAACCGCGAGCGTTGCGATCCCGATCGCCAGCGCGAAAGAACGCCTTTTCAGCAATGCCACTGTCTGCTGACTGGTCCAACTGCCGTGCCAACCGGTGAGGGCTGCCGTCCCCCGTGGATGTACCAATCGGGTCCCCTCACCATTGAGGCAGATTACAGGAGTGCGAGTGGACTGACCTGATTCGTGATGTCCGCAGGCGGGTCCCGGCGCGGGCCCGGCTTACAGGCGTTGAAAACAGCCGGCCTGATGGGCAATTGCCCTTCGCCCATCGCCCTTCGCCCATCGCCCTTCGCCCATTGCCCTTCGCCCTTCGCCCATTGCCCTTCGCCCATTGCCCTTCGCCCTTTGCCCATTGCCCATTGCCCATTGCCCATTGCCCATTGCCCTTGTTATCCCTCCCGTCGCGGCGCTGAAAGAGTTCGGTCCCATCTGCCTATGAAAGTGGCGCCCGAGCGGTTGTGTGCGACCGCGGGTGACGCGCCAGACAACTCCCGGTGGCGACCAACCGCGAGGAATGACCTGTGGGAATGGCAACACGATATTTCATCGAGATGATGCTGGCCAGTTTGGTTCTGATCGTGAGCTGCGGCGCGGCCTCGGCGCAGAGTGAGATCACGATCTCGGGGACGATCACCACCCGCGCCGACGGGCTGACGGTCCCGAACGCGGTGGTGTCGGTCGGCGGCTCTGACGTGACTGCCACGAGCGATGCAAACGGCCGCTACAGCCTGGTCGTCCCGTCTTCCGTTACGCGGGATAAGCAGCTGAAGCTGAAGGTGGACGCACTCGGCCTGCGCCCGACACTTGTCGACGTCGTCGTCGATGCGGCCACGATGACCGTGGACGTCGCGCTGACGCTCGATTTCAGCGAGCAGATGACCGTCGGATCGCGCGCGTCGCGGGCTGAGGCCGAAAAGGCCGTGCCGGTCGACATCATCACGAACGAGCAGATTGCCTCGAGCGGCTACGCCGAGACCGCGCAGATCATCCAGTCATTGGCGCCGTCGCTGAACTTTCCGCGGCCGACCATCACCGACGGCACCGACACCGTGCGGCCGGCGACGCTGCGGGGCCTGGGTCCTGACCAGGTGCTGGTACTGATCAACGGAAAGCGGCGTCACCAGAGCGCGCTGGTGCATCTGAACAACAGCATCGGACGTGGATCCACCGGCGTGGATCTCAACGCCATCCCCGTGTCAGCGATCGAACGCATCGAGATCCTCCGCGACGGCGCTGCGGCGCAGTACGGGTCCGATGCCATCGCCGGAGTCATCAACATCGTGCTCAAGAGCGGCGTGGCGCGCCCCAACGTGACCTCGAACTTCGGCCTGTCGATGGGCTCGTTCACCGGAAACCTCTGCACGCCGGATGGACTGACGTGCGCGGAAGGAAGCCCGATCGACTTCTCGGACGGCGAACTGGTCGACGTCGGCGGCTCCTGGGGCATCGCGGCCGGGAAAGGAAGCGTGACCGTCGCGGCGCAGTATCGGCACCACAACCGCACGAACCGCGCGTCGTTCGATCCCCGCGATCAGGTTGTCGCGGGGGACGCCGGCAACAACGCCGTCTCGCAGCCGAATCACCGCTGGGGCGATCCCGACACGGACGATGTGATGACGTTCGTCAACGCGAGCGTGCCCCTGAATGCCTCCGAAACACGTTATCTCTATGCCTTTGGTGGCCTGAGCCGGCGTGCTGCCAACAGCGCGGGCTTCTACCGTCGTGCGCTCGATGCACGCAACTGGCCACAGATCTACCCGCTCGGCTTCCTGCCGGTCATCGAACCGACCGTCGTCGATTTCTCGGGCACGGGCGGCGTGCAAGGTCTGCACAAGAAGTGGAGTTACGACGCGAGCCTCGGGTTCGGACGTAACAGCTTCGACTTCACGATCGGCGACACGCTGAACGTCTCGCTCGGCCCTGAAGCACCTCCGAACAAGACGGAGTTCGACGCTGGCACGCTCGTGCTGAATCAGATCGTGGGCAACGTGGACGCCAGCCGCCGCTTCGACGTTCGCGGTTTCGACGGCCCGGTGAACCTCGCGTTCGGGCTGGAATTCCGCCGCGAGAACTATCAGATCCAGGCCGGCGAGCTTGACTCCTACGGCGATGGTGGTGTGCCCAATCAGTTTGGCGGCCGTGCGGCTATTGGTGCGCAGGTCTTCCCGGGGTTCCGGCCGTCGAACGAGGTGAGCGAGTCGCGGAACAACGTCGCCGGTTACGTGGACGTGGAGGGAAACCTCACCAGCTGGCTGAGGATCGGCGCCGCAGGCCGCACCGAACACTACAGTGACTTCGGCAGCACGGTGGACGGCAAGCTGACCGCTCGCGTCCAGCCCAACCCGCGTGTCGTCGTCCGCGGGTCGATCAGCACAGGCTTCCGCGCACCGTCGCTCGCGCAATCGTTCTTCTCGTCGACGGCGACGAACTTCCTCAACTTCGGACAGGGGCTCGTGCCGGTGGAATCCCTGACACTTCCCGTGAACTCGGCGCCGGCGCAGGTCCTCGGCGCCGCACCACTCAAGCCGGAGAACTCGCGGCACGCGAGCGCCGGCGTGGTGTTTGCGCCGATCGCCGATCTGCAGCTGACGATCGACTACTACCGCATCGCCATCGACGATCGCATCGTGCTCTCCGGGAACTTCACGGCCCCGCCCATCGCGGCGCTCCTGGCGCCCTTCGGCGCCAACAGCGCGCGATTCTTCACCAACGCGATCGACACGCGCACCAACGGGGTCGACGTGACGGCGAGCTACCGCGTTCGCATGCAGGATGCCGGCGACGTGTGGCTGCGCGCCGGCTACAACAACACCCGCACGGAAATCGTCGGCTCGATCGCAACACCGCCGCAGCTGGCGGGCTTCGAGTCCGTGCTCTTCGATCGCATCGAGCAGCGGCGCATCGAGTGTGGACAGCCGAGCGACAGCGGGCGTTTCGGAATCAACTGGCGCCGCAATCGCGCGGCGCTGGCCTTCGACGTCAGCCGCTTCGGCTCGTTCTGCAGTTTCACGCTCAACCCGCCTGACGATCAGGAGTACGGCGCGAAGTGGCTGACCGACATCGAGGCCTCGTACCTCGCCGGCATCTACACGTTGAGCGTCGGCGCGCAGAACCTGTTCGACGTGTTCCCCGACCGGAACATCGCCATCAACTCGTTCAACGGCATCCAGACGTTCCCGAGCCACTCGCCGTTTGGCATGAACGGTCGCACGCTGTACGCGCGGATTGGATGGACGTTTTAAGGACGGGGGTTCAGGACGAGGGTTCAGGACGAAGGTTCACCACGAAGGTTCACACGGCGGTTCACACGAAGGTTCACACGAATGTTCAGGACGACGGTTCGTAGGTTCGGCTGCCTCGCAATCTTCGGAGTCGCGCTGCTCCTGTCCGGCTGCACGAGCGCCGGCACCGATACTGCGTCGGCTCACGCGGTCGGGCGGCTGGACCCGTCCTCGCACACACCAACCGTCGACAGCGTGCGGCGCAAGGGGTTCGTGCAGTGTGGTGTCACCACCGGCGTTGCCGGCTTCTCGGCTCCGGACGCGCAGGGAGAGTGGCGGGGGCTCGACGTCGATATCTGTCGCGCGATTGCCGCGGCCGTGCTGGGTGACGCGACGAAGGTCCGGTACACGCCGCTCACGGCCGCGCAGCGGTTCACGGCGCTGCAGTCGGGCGAAATCGACGTCCTGTCGCGCGTCACCACCATTACGTTTCAGCGCGACGTGCAGCTCGGCATCGAGTTCCCGGCCATCAACTGGTACGACGGCACGACGTTCATCGTGCGCCGCGCGCTCAACGTGAAATCGGTGAAGGATCTCAACGGCGCCACCATCTGCGTCTCGCAGGGAACGTCGACCGAACTGGACATCGCGGACTACTTCCGCAAGCACCATCTCAAGTTCACGCCGGTCGTGATCGAGCGGCTCGAGGAGTCGACCAACGCCTATTTCGCCGGACGCTGTGACGCCTTCAGCCAGGACCAGTCCTCGCTGGCGGCCGTTCGCGCACGGGCGCCGCAACCGGCCGATCACGTGGTGCTGCCCGAACTCATCTCCAAGGCGCCATTCGGCCCTGGCGTCATGCCGAACGATCTCCGCTGGATGGAGATCGTGCGGTGGTCCGTCTACGCCATGGTCAACGCCGAGGAGCTCGGGCTCACCTCCGCGACGATCGATGCCGCGCTGAACAGTGACGATCCGAGTCTCGAACGCTTCGTTGGCAAGAACGGTGGCTTCGGCGAAATGCTCGGGCTCGATGCGAGCTGGGCATTCAGGATCGTGAAACAGGTCGGCAACTACGCCGAAAGCTTCGATCGCAACCTGAAGCCGCTCGGGATCGAGCGCGGCCTGAACCGGTTGTGGAAGGACGGCGGGCTCCTTTACGTCCCCGATCTGCGTTGAGTACGTCCCTCGAGAACACCGGAACACGCCGCGTGTGGTTGGCCTCGCGCAATCCCCGGACGCGGGCGGTCATCTGGCAGGCCATCGCGGTCATGGCCGTGGCCGCGATACTCGCGGCGATCGCGATGCAGACGGCCGAGAACCTGAGGCGGCGGGGCATCGCGTCCGGCTTCGACTATCTGCACCGCGCAGCAGGCTTCGAGATCGCGCGCGGTCCGCTCTCATATTCCTCCGGCGACACGTACGGCCGGGCGCTCGCGGTCGGCCTGCTCAACACGCTGCTGGTCAGCTCGCTGGGTATCATTGCATCGACCGGGCTCGGTGTCGTGATCGGCATCGCGCGCCTCTCTCGGATTGGCATCGCGTCGACGCTGGCAAGCACGTACGTGGAAGTACCTGCGAAACACGCCCCTGCTGCTCCAGCTGTTCTTCTGGTACGCCCTGTCGCAATCGCTGCCACCTCCGCAGCAGGCGCTGAATCCGGTTCCGGGGGTGTTCCTTTGCTTCCGCGGCCTGTATCTGCCCGCGCTCGCCTGGCATGATGGCGCGGCCTTCCTCGACTGGCCGGAGCTCGTCGGCTTCGATTTCCGCGGCGGCACCTCGATCTCTCCCGAGTTCGCGGCCTTGCTGATCGGCCTCACGAGCTGCACCGCGGCATACCTCGGCGAGATCGTCCGCGGTGGCATTCTCGCGGTCGATCAGGGACAGAAGGATGCGGCCGCAGCGCTCGGCCTCTCACGCGGGCGGGCGCTTCGCCTGATCGTGCTCCCGCAGGCGCTGCCGGTGATCATTCCGCCTGCGACCAGCCAGTTTCTGAATCTGGTCAAGAACTCGTCGCTGGCCGTCGCCATCGGATACCCGGATCTGATCTCGGTCACCAACACCACGCTCAATCAGACCGGCCAGGCGATCGAAGCGCTGACGCTCGCGATGATCGTCTATCTCGCGATCAGCCTGACGATTTCGCTGTGCATGAACATCTACAACCGGACGGTCCAGCTCCGTGAAGACAAGGCGCGGCCCCGGATGTCAGCCCCGCACGTTGCTTCCCATCACAAGGTCTCGACGCTCGACTGCCGGATCACGAGCCTCGAGCCGCCTCCGCTGAAGCTTCGGTGGGCGAGGCGATGACGCCCGCGTTTCCTCTCGTGTCCGGCTCTCTGCGCGGCTCGTTACGCCGCAGCCGTTCCAGTGTCATCGTGTCGGCCGTCCTGTTCGGCTCTTCTGCTTACGCCGCGTTCTGGTTCCTGCATTGGGCCGTGCTCGACGCCATCTGGACGCTGCCGCCAGGCGCAGACTCCACGGCATGCCGGGCGTTGGCAGGCCGCGGCGCGTGCTGGCCGGTCGTGACCGAAGGCAGCCGCTTCATCCTGTTCGGAGCGTATCCCTACGATCAGCATTGGCGGCCGGCGCTGGCCTGCCTCATGTTCGTGGCGCTCTACGCGGCAAGCGCTGTGCGTGCCTGGTGGACGCTCTGGCTCGCAGCACTCTGGATCGTCGTGCCGGCAGCCGCGATCGTGCTGCTACGCGGCGGTGTTCCGGGGCTGACGATCGTCGCAACCGACGTGTGGGGCGGGCTGCCGCTGACGCTGGTGCTCTCGACGTGTGGCTTCGAAGCGGCGATTCCGCTGGCGGTGGCGCTCGCCCTCGGGCGTCGCTCGGCGATGCCGGCGATCCGCGCGCTCAGCGTCGCCTACATCGAGCTGATTCGCGGCGTGCCGATCATCACGTTCCTGTTCATGGCCTCGGTCATGTTTCCGCTGTTCGTACCGGAAGGATTCACCGTCGACAAGCTGCTTCGCGCGCAGATCGCATTCGTGCTGGTGATCGCTGCCTACCTCGCTGAAGTGATTCGTGGCGGGCTGCAGGCTATTCCGGCGGGCCAGCACGAAGCCGCCGCGAGCATGGGCTTGAACTACTGGCAGGCCACCCTCCTCATCGTGCTGCCGCAGGCGGTGCGCATGACGATCCCTGCCCTCGTCAACACCTTCATCGCCTTTTTCAAGGACACGTCGCTCGTGGCCATCGTCGGGCTGTTCGATCTGCTGGGGGCGGCCAAGGCAGTGAACGTCGACCCGAAGTGGTTCGGTTTCAGCGTCGAAGTGTATCTGTTCGCAGGCGCCGTGTATTTCGTCTTCTGTTACGCGGTTTCCCAATACACGCAACGTCTCGAGAGAATCCTGAAAGTGGCCGCGGCCCGCTGATGGCGGCGCGAGAGGACGTCAGCCCATGCTCCACATCGATATGCAGGACGTGAACAAGTGGTTCGGCGATCTGCACGTCCTGCGTGACATCAACCTGTCCGTGACCCGCGGCGCGCGCATCGTCGTCTGCGGGCCGTCCGGCTCCGGCAAGTCGACGCTGATTCGCTGCATCAACCGGCTGGAAGAGCACCAGTCCGGGCGGATTGTGGTCGATGGCGTGGAATTGAAGGGCGACCTGAAAACGATCGACGAGGTGCGCCGGGAGGTCGGCATGGTCTTTCAGCAGTTCAACCTGTTCCCGCACCTGACGGTTCTCCAGAACTGCACGCTCGCGCCGATGTGGGTCAGGAAACTGCCCGCGCGACAAGCGCGCGAGATCGCGATGCACTATCTCGACCGCGTCCGGATTCCGGAGCAGGCGCACAAGTATCCCGCTCAGTTATCGGGCGGCCAGCAGCAACGCGTGGCCATCGCCCGCGCACTCTGCATGAACCCGAAGATCATGCTGTTCGACGAGCCGACGTCGGCGCTCGATCCGGAGATGGTCCAGGAAGTACTCGAGACCATGGTCAGACTGGCGGAAGATGGCATGACCATGGTATGCGTGACTCACGAGATGGGCTTCGCCCGCCAGGTCGCCGATCGCGTCGTCTTCATGGATGCCGGCGAGATCGTCGAGGTCGACACGCCCCATGCGTTCTTCAACAACCCGCAGCACGAGCGCACCAAGCGATTCCTCCGCCAGATCCTGAACTGACGGTGGTGGCCGTCGAATTCAGTGTCCTCTTTAGCCGCGCACGTGTGATCATCCGATGACGCAATCGAGCGCATGGCGTTGTCTCCGCGCGTAAAAATCGCGTTGCAGCCGTGGCATTGCAATTGCTGTCCAGAGAGCCCCTTCCTCGGAGGTCATCATGACTCGGCAATCCCGATCTCTCATCACGTTGATGCTCTTTGCCACAATCTCTCTGGGATGGCCGGCCGATGCGGCGGCCCAGCGGCGCGCGCCGCCAGGAAGGACGACCGGGGTTGCGGTACCGCGGACCCACGCGCCCCGTTCCTATCGCCCCTACTATCCGTCCCGGTATTACTACCCGTACTCCTACAGCCGCTTCTATTACCCTTACGCCTTCGCTCGCCCCTACTACTACTCCCCCTTCTATTACCCGTACTACTCGAGCTTCGCCTTCAGCTTCGGGTTCGGGTGGGGGTGGCCGGGATCCTATTGGGGAGGCTACGGGTATCCGTATGCTTACCCGTATCCGTCCTACTGGTATGACAACAGCGGCTCGGCCCGCCTGTTGATCAGCCCTCGCAACGCGGAGGTGTATGTCGACGGCCAGTTCGCCGGACGGGTCGACAACTTCGATGGATCGCTGCAGCGGCTCCATGTCGAGAACGGTCCACACGAAATTCAGATCTACCTCGACGGACATCGCACGTTTACACAGAAGGTGCTCTTCACACGCGGGACGACCGTGAAGATCGAGCACGCGATGCAGCCGTTGTCGCCTGGCGAAACGGCGGAGCCGAAACCCGCGCCAGGTCCCGATACTCCTCAGGCGCCGGATCGCTATCAAGGCCGGGCGCCGATGCCGCTGCCGCGCGAGGGTCAGCAAGCTGACTTCGGCACCCTTACGGTTCGCGTGAATCCTCCGGACGCGGAGATCCTGATCGACGGTGAAGTCTGGGATCGTCCGGAGGGAGAAGCCCGCCTCTCGATCGATCTGGCGGAAGGGCCCCATCAAATCGAGATCCGGAAAGAGGGCTACCGCCCGTACTCGCGAACGGTCGACGTGCTTCGCGGCCGAACGTTCTCGCTGAATGTCAGCCTTCCGCTGGGTGGTCCGGGCATGGTGCGCATAAACGCACGGCGATGAACGCGGCGTATCGACGTTCACTCGGGATGAGGTCCAGTCCGGCTGAAGCCGGACACTACGATCGGCCACTACGGCCCGGAACGTGCACGTGCGCGCGGCATGCGCGTGGTCTTGATTCACAATCCAGGGTCTGGTGACGACGACCACGCCGGTGAGCACCTCATCGACCTGCTTGCGCGCGCGGGTCACCGCGTCGACGTATTACAGGTCGAACACGCTCTGGCACCCGGCACTCGACGACAATCCTGATCTCCTCGTCGTTGCGGGCGGGGACGGCACTGTTGGCGAAGTGGCGCGGGCTGCCGCCTCCCGGAACATTCCCATCACCATTCTGCCGACCGGAACCGCAAACAACATCGCGGGATACCTTGGGCTGAGTGGAATTCCACTCGAAGCTTTGGTCGACGGATGGGCGCGTGCGTCTTTGCGACCTCTCGATCTCGGCGTCGCCCGCGGGCCGTGGGGAACGCATCGGTTCCTCGAAAGCGTGGGCGTGGGTCTTCTCGCAAACCTGATCTCCGAAATCGACGCGGGTGGGGCCAGGTATGTCAACGAGATGGATGGCCGCAACGCCAGACTGACCGCAGCTCTTGACGTACTCGAACGCGTGCTGCAACGATCCACGCCCGTGACGCTGCGAGATCGAATTGGACGACCTCCAGCTGTCTGGCCAGTACCTGCTGATCGAGATTCTCAACTTCGGTGCTGCCGGGCCAAACCTCCACTCGCCCCTCATGCCGACGGCGCCGATGGCGTGCTGGATATTGCGCTGGTCGAAGCGCGCGAGCGCCCGTGGCTCCAGCAGCACGTGTCGGACATCAGAAGAAACCCCTCCAGCGTCACACCGCTGCGCGTGCATCACGCCCGGCGGGTCACCCTGCGATGCGAGCCATGCGCCGTGCATCTCGATGATGAGATGTGGGAACCCGATGACAAAGACATCTGGTGTCGAAGCGACGGTCGGAACATGCCGCGTTCTCACCTTCCTGATACCGCCACTCAGCAGTAAGGCCACCTAGCAGGTACCGTTAGATCTAACCTCAGCAGTTGTAGCTCATGCCTTAGTTGGCAGGGATGAGCATGGCATGCGCCTGGGTGTAGACTGCTAATTCGAATTGATCGAATACGTGATCGCAGGGTTGAGTCGAATTCTTTAACTGGGGGAGGAGACATGCGGCGACTTACATGCGGATTACTTCTCGCTGCCTTGCTGTGCGCCTGGCCTGCTGCGGCCCAGGAAACACGCGGGGCTGTCGAGGGAATCATCAAGGACACCTCGGGTGCAGTACTGCCCGGGGCCACTGTTGAGGCCAAGAGCGAGGCGGGCGTGTTCACGGCAGTGACCGACGCCAACGGTATCTATCGTTTCCCGGCATTGAATCCCGGGCGATACGAGATCAGCGCCACGATGCAAGGCTTCGTCACGGCGAAGAGCGCGCCGGTGATTGTCGAGGTCGGCAAACTGCTCAAGGTGGATCTCGCGATGAACGTCGCGGGCGTTGCTGAGAGCGTTCAGGTGACCGCCGAATCGCCGACGATCGACGTGAAGCAGTCGACGGCCGCGACGAACCTTCGTGCCGATGCGATCGATCGCCTGCCAAAAGGGCGCGACTTCACCTCCCTCGTCACCATGGCGCCGGGCGCCAACGCCGAGAGCCGCAGCGGCGGAGTCTCGATCGACGGCGCATCCGCTGCGGAGAACAAGTGGTATCTGGATGGCATCGACACCACGAACCTGCGGACCGGAATTTCGGCGACTCCGTTCCTGACCGATTTCATCGAAGAGGTACAGGTCAAATCGTCCGGTTATCCTGCAGAATTCGGCGGCTCCACGGGTGGCGTCGTCAGCGTCATTTCCAAGAGCGGGACGAACCAGTTTCGCGGCGAGGCTGGCGTCTACTTCAACAACGATGGGCTGAACGGCGATCTGGCGCTGAACAACGTCTTCGGAACCGCAGGTGGAAGCGCGCGCCGGAAGCGGTTCGCGCAGTTCGCTGCAGGAACAACTGGCACTCGACGCGCGTTGCGTCTTCTGCTGAGCGGCGCCAACGAGGCGGAGACGGTTGAATACCCGAAGGACGACTACTCGCGCTGGGATCCGCACTTCCAGGTGGGCGGCCCAATCGTGCGCAACAGGCTGTGGTTCTGGGCCGGTTACACGCCGCAGATTGAAGACACCGATCGAACGGTCACGTTCACCTCCAACGGGCTGACGGATACGTTCAACAGCAAAGAGACGACGCAGAACATGGTCGGCAACGTGACCTGGCAGATGTCCGACGCGTTGAGACTTCGTGTGTCGGGCCAGAACCGTCCATTCGAACAGGACGGCCGCTTGCCGAACCTGGACGGCGGGAGCAACCCGGTGACGCAGTTCGCCGACCTTGGCATCGAGCAGGACAACATCACGACGACAGGCAATCTCGACTGGGTGGCTCTCGCCCAGCGTCTTCCTGAACGCCAAGGTCAATTACTTGAAGTACGACACCAGAGACCTCGGCATCCCGGACGAGACCTGGCACGAGTTCGTGCAAGGTTCCAACGCGACGTTCGAAACGCGGCCAGACCTCGTCAGGGCCGCCGGATTCAGCAGCCTGCTGACGAATCGCGCGCGCCAACGGGACATTTACACGCGGATGGGCGCAACGGCTGACGCAACGTTCTATGTGACCGCCGGCGGTCAGCACACGTTCAAGACCGGCCTCCAGTTCGAGCGCATCGGCAACGATGTCGCCGACATCGAGCAGCAGCCAAACGTCTCCTTCTACTGGGATCAGTCGCGGACGACGCTGGACGGACGCATCGAGCGCGGCACGTACGGCTACTGGTCGTGGCGTCGAGTTCGGCACTCTGGGCGAGGTCAACGTCAACAACCTCGGGCTCTTCTTCCAGGATGCGTGGACGGTCAACAACAAGCTGACGTTGAATCTCGGCATCCGGACGGAGCGGGAAGACGTGCCGTCGTACCGGGAGAATCTCAACGGCATCGAGTTCAGCTTTGCCGACAAGCTGGCGCCGCGCGCTGGGTTTGCCTACGACGTTGCCGGCGACGGCAAGTGGAAGATCTACGGTTCCTGGGGCGTGTTCTACGACACGATGAAGCTCGAGCTTCCGCGCGGCGCGTTCGGCGGCGACGTGTGGGACGAGGAGTACTACACGCTGGACACGCTGGATTGGAACCTGATCCTGGCCACCGGCGCCGATGGCCTGAAGCCAGGACGATTCCTCGAAGTCGTCGACTTCCGCATCCCGTCGAACGATCCGTCGTGCCCTGAGTGCGGCGCGATCGACCCGGACCTCAAGCCATTCAAGCAGCAGGAGTTCGTCGCCGGAATCGATCACGAGATCTCACCCAGGGTTGCGGTGTCGGCACGCTACGTCCACAAGCAGGTGGATCGAGCGATCGAAGACGTTGGCGTCATCGTGCCCGGCGTCGGCGAAGTATTCTTCATTGCCAACCCCGGGGAAGGGACCGCAACTACGATCAATGCCGATGACTGCCCGACGTGTCCGGGGCTGCCGGAGATCAGGCGCGACTACGACGCGCTCGAACTGAAGCTCAACAAAAGGTTCTCGGACAACTGGCAGTTCCTTGGCAGCTACACGTTCGCTCGGCTGGACGGAAACTACCCTGGCCTGGCCAGCTCCGACGAGATCGCACGCGTATCACCGAACGTGACCCGCCTGTTCGACGGCCTGGTCATGGCGTTCGATCAGAACGGTCAGCCGGTCTACGGTGGGCTCAACACCGAGCGGCCACACCAGATCAAACTGCTGGGAAGCTATCATGCTGCCCACACGCACCATCCTGTCCGGTGTCTTCCGCGCGGCAAGCGGAATTCCGATCACGCGGCAAGTGAACATGATCAGCTCGCTCCCGGTTTTCTACCTCGGACGCCAGAGCGACGGCCGCACGCCGTGGTTGTCCGTGTTCGATCTGAGCCGTCCAGCAGGACATCCCACTCGGAGGCCGTCTCCGTGGTCAGGTAAGCGTGAACGTATTGAACCTGTTCGACCAAAAGGAGGTCACCGACGTCTTCCGCGTGGCAACCAGGCAGAACATGCCGATTCCGAACTGGAGGAGTTCTTCGCTGGCTTCGACACTGAGGCGCGCATCGACGCGCTGCACATCACGCGCGACCCGCGCTTCCTGCAGGATCAGGTACCTGGCAGACGCCGCGCGAGATCCGGTTCGGGTTCAAGATGATCTTCTAAGCCCTGAGCGTCGGTAAGACTGAGGCCCGCCAGCACTCCAGTTGGCGGGCCTTTTCTTTTCCACGAGAATCTGCGTCACCGGTGTGGGCAGCCCTCAGCCCGACGTGTCTGGTTGCACGGTGACGGTGACCGTCGTCGTGGCGGTGTTCCCCGCGGCGTCTGAACAACTCACCACGATGGGATAGGTGCGCACGGTTCCGCCGGAACGTCGTGCGCGCAGTGCGAGCGTCAGATCCCCGGTGATCTGCGCGTCGCCCTGAGCCGCTGGTTGTGCGATGTCGTTCTCGAGCACCTGCACCTGTGTGACTCGACATTGGGGCGCCGGGTCGACGGCGTCGGTTGCAGTGACGTGGACTTGCACCCCGATCATCTGGCCGTTCGGTGGCCATAGCACCGACGGATCAGCGGAGGCGCTGGTAATCATTGGGGCGACGGTGTCTTCCACCGGGGTCAGGCGATACGTTCGGACTCCCTCGAGCGTGTTCGAAACCGCCACGATCTGGCCGCGGTTGTTGATCGCCCGGGCGAACACGAGCCTGAGACCGAGGTGCGCAGGAACGGCGGTGTTCAGGTCAATCATGCCCTCGTGGTCGGTGTAAACGAACGCGTGTCCCTGCCCATTGGCCAGATCGCTCCAGCCGACGATCTCGCCGTTATCGTTGATGCCTTCAGCGCAGCTCGACGATCCGCCCAGCGTTCCCAGGTCCTCGAGCGGCATGAACTCGCGCGAGCGATACGCGTGGCTCACGACATCTCCCAAGCCGGCGCACCCAACGATCACGTTCGAGCGTTGTTGATGCCGAACGCCTGACTGAATGTCCCGAACGCCGCGCCACCCAGGTCCTGAATCCCACCGGAGTCGGTGTAGCGGAACGCGTGGAAATCACCTGAGGCTTCCTGGTAGTACCCGGCGATGTCGCCGTTCTCGTTGATGGCGAAGCCCTCTGTGTACGAACTGCCGAGCGTGCCGATGTCTTCCACGAGATACACGCGCGATGGCTGCCCGTGTACAGGCTCGCGCCCGATGATTCCAATCCCGACGACCGCAACCAAAAATAGCGATTTGTAGTGGCGCACAGGCAGCTCCTTTTTTCGCACGCCTGCCGCGAGCAAGCATTGTGCCCGCCTGTTTCATGCGAAACGATCGCGCTGCGATTGGAGTGTGGTGGCTACTGTGCTCTGTGTGCGGTTACAGATTCTTCGGTCAACTGTCGTATTCGTGGGCTGTCGACTGACGCGCGTCAGCTCGCGTCAACTCCCAACCTCCAACTCCCAACTCCGGGCCAATCGAGCGTCACCCGCTCGGCGTCAGTACGATCGCGACGGCCACGACGACCACGACGTCAGTGATTTTGGCGTCGTGTTCGTCGTGATCGTCGTGACCGTTCCTGGAACGCGTCAGGCCGTCTAACTGGAACGCGTCAGGCCGTCTAAGTTGACAACGCACGACGCGAGCGGTGCTCACAGCTGGCAGTTCTCTACGAGATCACTCCGTCCGCAGCGCCTTGATTGGCGAGATACCCGCGGCACGCGCGGCGGGAATGACCGCAGCGAAGAACGCACACGCACCGAGCGACAGCGCGCCCACGCCGAGCGCCACCGGATCCCAGAACTTCACGTTGTAGAGCTGCGCCGACAGCAGCTGCCCGGCGCCCACGGCCAGTGGCAGCCCGAGCACGAGGCCGATCAGCACGCGTCTGAGCGTCCAACAGGACATCCAACTCGGGGGCCGTCTCCGTGGTCAAGTAAGCGTCGCACACACTGGCAAGTCCAGATCCAAGCAAGATCAGCGAGTTGGGCTCGGGAACTGTGGTCACAGTCCCCGCAATGTCGATGTGCGAATTAACGCCGGGCCGTCGTGAACACGGCAGTGCCAGTGCCCAGGAGATGCTATTCGGTCTCAGTCGGGACTCGATCCTCCAGGACGATGATGCGGCGAGTCCGCACATCGACCGCATCGGATCGACGAGCGCGTCGGAGGATCTCGGCAAACGCTTCGAACGTCGCGCGTTCCTCGCCGTCGAGACGAGATTCGGCGAGCACATCGCCAATCCGCAGCTCGAGTTCGGCAATGGAGACGTGCTCGTTGAAGGACACCAGCGCCCGGCCGTCTGCAACCGGGACCAGTTCCGCGCCAGTCCGTGATGCTAGATCCCGAGAAGAAGGCACCGTGATCACGGCGCGCTTGCCGAACCTCGTCAGTTCGGCGGCCGCGTGGAGCGCCCCAGGAGCTGCTGTCTCTACGATGCGAACGATCGCCTGGCTCAGATCAGCATCGATCGACTGAAGGACACCGATGACGTCGGTTGGCAGCGTGAGCGCCACGGAACGCGATGGCCTCGCGAACTTCTTCGGCCGCCCACGACGCGTAGCGCGACATTCGTTCGGCATAGGGTCACTTACAGGGTCTCAAAGCAGCATCCGCACTTGAGCCGTTCCCCATGGGCGCGTCGGATCTCGTGTGACCCAAAAAGCTGACGCACGTGGAACTATTGTCGCGGCCTTCCCGCGCCCGAACGCGGGCAACTGGTACGATTCTTCGAGAGAATATCGTCGGCTGCCTCGCGACGGTCCATTTTAGCACCCCAAACAGCTCCACTCGAACTGCTTGCTCACGCGGCGCTTTACGCCCGACGAATTGGCAACCGCGGGAATTGCCTGCGAAAAATGTGCCGGGCTCAGAAACAGGTTTTGCATTCAGTGAACCGGCCGGATTCCACGACACCTCGGTGACGCTGCTCGGGAGTGCGCAGGTCCGACGCTTCCGACAATGAACTACCTCGAGCTCAACAACGCATCGCGATCGCTCGACTATTCCGCGTGCAGCCGGACCATTCGGATTGCGCTCCTGTCGAATTCAACACCGCAGTACCTGACCCCGCTATTCAAGACGCTTCTCTGTCAGAACGGAATCCGTGCGGACGTGTATGAACCCGCATACGGCACGGCTGAGTTCGAGGTCTTCGATGCGACGTCCGGTCTCTATACGTTCAATCCGGATGTGGTCGTGATGGCGAACTCCGTACTCGCGCTGCGCGACCGGTACTATACGTTCACGGCAGAGCGGACCCGGTTCGTTGCCGATCAAGTCGAGTCGTCGACCTCACTCTGGGCAGCGCTGCGCGCGCGTAGCACGGCGGCGATCATTCAGACGAACTACGTCGTGCCCAACGAGAAACTGTTCGGCAGCTACGACGACCGGGTGGGCGCTTCCTTTACGTCGGCTGTCGCTCTCCTCAACCACCAGCTGAGTGAAGGGTCGCGCAGCCAGAATGACGTGTTCATCTGCGACGTCGACCACGTGGCCGCCTACTACGGACGCAAGCACTGGCTCGACGAGAAGATGTGGCTGCTCGCCAAGACGTACTGCGCCTTCGATTACCTCCCGCACGCCGTGAAGAGCGTGGTCGATATCATCCTGTCGCTGAACGGCAAGGGCGTGAAATGCGTGGTCCTCGATCTCGACAACACGCTGTGGGGCGGCATCATCGGAGACGATGGGCTCGAAGGAATTCGGCTGGGCCATCTCGGCGACGGCGAAGCGTTCGTTGGGTTTCAGCACTTCCTCCGCGCCCTGAAACAGCGCGGCATCCTCCTCGCGGTGTGCAGCAAGAACGACTCCGAGACCGCACGCTTGCCATTCCGCCAACACCCCGAGATGGTTCTGAGGGAAGACGACATTACGGTCTTCGTCGCCAACTGGGTGAGCAAGGCGGAGAACCTCAAGCAGATCGCCGACATCCTGCATGTCGGGCTCGGCTCGATGGTCTTTGTCGATGACAATCCATTCGAGCGTGGCGTGGTGCGTGACGCGTTGCCCGAGGTGATCGTTCCCGAGCTCCCTGAAGACCCTGCCGACTATGTCCGCTGCCTCACGGAGCTCAACCTGTTCGAGACCACGAGCTACTCGGCGCTCGACGCCGGGCGCGCCGAGCTGTATCGCATCGAGGCGCAGCGCAAGCTGGCGGAACGAACGTTCGCCAATGCCGAGGACCACCTCAAGTCTCTGGAGATGAAGATCATCTGCCAGCGATTCGAGCCGTTCCATCTGCCGAGAATCGTCCAGTTGCTGCAGCGATCGAATCAGTTCAACCTGCTCACGCGGCGCTTCAACCAGGCGCAGTGTGAAGTGTTCATGCACGACACGGCGAACTGGCTGCCGTTGTACCTGAGCCTGCGCGACAAGTACCGGGGATAACGGGATCATCGGCGTGATCATCGGCCGGCTCGACCCGGGGGTCATGTCGATTGAGGAATGGGTGATGAGCTGCCGCGTTCTGGCACGAGGCGTCGAGCAGTTCGCGATGAACTTCCTCGCCGACGAAGCCCGCACACGGGGAATCGAGCGTATCAGGGCTCGGTACGTCCCGACCGCCAAGAACGGCATGGTCAAGCACTTGTTCGGGAGCCTGGGGTTTCAACGCGTAAGGGAGAGCGCCGACGGCGTCATCGACTGGGAGCTCGAGACCTCGGCGTACCGGCCGGGGATCCACTTCATCGAGCTCGACGCCGGGGAAACGCTGCATGCAGCCCGTTGACACCAGGGCCAGCCTCACCGCCGTCTTTCGCCAGGTCTTCAGTCAACCGTCATTGGACATCCACGACGAGATGACCGCCGCTGACGTGGCCGGCTGGGACTCGCTGACTCACGTGACGCTGATCTTCGCGGTCGAAAAACAGTTCGGCGTGAGATTCTCGACGCGTGATGTACAAGCGCTGAAGACGGTCGGAGACCTCGTCAGGATGATTGATCGCAAGACGCAGGGCTGACTTGACGCCATGCTGTTCACCTCGGCCAAGTTCTTCGTTCTCCTCGGTGCCACGCTGCTCGCCTGCTCCATGGTGCGGCCGTCGAGGAGGAACCTGGTCCTCCTTGCGGCCAGCTACGCGTTCTACGGCCTCTGGAGCGTCCCGTACCTGCAGCTGCTCGTGGCGGCGACGCTCGTTGCGTACGGTACCGCTCGGTGGATAGATGGCTCCCGGACCGATGCCGGAAGGCGTCACGCGCTGCTGGCCGGTGTTCTCGATTCTGCTGGCCACGCTGGCGGTGTTCAAGTACTCCGGCGTTCTGTCGTCGTTGGCGCTCGCCGCCGGAACCCCTGATGCCGCATCCGTCTTCTCGCGGATCGTCATGCCCCTCGGCATCTCCTACTACACGTTCAAGCTGCTCAGCTACGTCGTGGATGTCTACTGGGGCAAGCTGGAGGCCGAACGTGATCCCATCGCATTCGCGCTCTACCCCGCGTTCTTCCCCCAGATTTTGAGCGGTCCCATTCAGCGGGCCGACGACTTCCTGTCACAGATCAAACGGCCGATTGTGAGCGAACCCGAGTTCATCAAGAGCGGTCTGCGCTTGATGCTCTTCGGCTATTTCAAGATGAGGGTCGTGGCCGAGCTGCTCGCACCCATCGTGAACGACACGTTTGCTGCACCGCATCTGTACTCCTCGTGGGCGATGCTCCTCGGATGCTACGCGTTCGTCTTTCAGCTCTACGCGGATTTCTCGGGGATGACCGACGTTGCCATCGGTGCAGGCCGCGTGCTCGGCATCGAGACGCCGCCCAATTTCAACATGCCGTTTGCCGCGTCGAACATTCAGGTTCTGTGGCGGCGATGGCACATCACGCTGACGCGGTGGCTTGCCGACTACGTGTTCCTGCCACTCCGCATGGCGTTGAGACGTTGGGGGGCGTTCGGAATCGCGGCCGCGATCACCATCAACTTCGTGGCAATTGGTCTGTGGCATGCGGCGAGCTGGACGTTTCTGGCGTTCGGCCTGTTGCACGCCCTTTACATGTGCCTGTCGGTCTTCACGCTGCCGCGGCGCGATGCGTTCTTCGCCCGCCATCCGGTACTGGCTCACGGCCGGCGACTGTGGGCGCCGCTGATCACATTTCAGCTCTGGACTGTCAGCGAGATCTTCTTTCGCGCCGAATCCTTGAGCCATGCCAGCGAAGTCATCGCGAAGATTCTCGCGTTCGACACGAGCGGACTTGGCTCGCCCGCATCCCTAGCCTGGGCGATTCCCGCCGTCGCGGTCATGGAAATCGTCCACTGGATCCAGGCCCGGCAGCAGGGCACCAGAATCCTGCAGGCGCTGCCCGTTGTCCCGCGCTGGTGCCTCTACTACGCGTGCCTCTTCACGATCATGATCTTCGACCAGCGTGGAGCGACCGGATTCATCTACGTCAAGTTCTGACGAGTCTGCGATGCGCCGCCTGCTTCTCCGGTTCGTGATCTTTCTGGTGCCACCGGTATTGGCGCTGGCGCTTCCGGCCTGGGTGCTGCACACGTCCGGCGAGCTCGAACCGGACGAAGTGTTCCTGCAGATGCGACGCGAGTCCCGCCCGTTTCTGTTCGGCCCGGCGTACTCGGACTCGATGGGCCATCTGAAGCTGAAGGCCGTCCAGGATCGAGGCTCCCGAGGTTGTCGCGCTCGGTTCGTCACGGGTCGCGATCTTCCGGCAGGATTTTTTCGCGGCGCGGTTCTTCAACGCGGGCAGCGGCTGGTATCACCAATTCGACGATCTTCTGGCCTACCTCCGCCGCATTCCCGCCGGCCGCGAGCCCAAGCTGCTCATCGTCGGACTCGATCAGAAGTTCTTCAACACGCGCTGGACCAGCCGTATCGCCAATCCTTTCGACCCTCCTGCCAATGCGCACGCACGAGCGGCTCGGGTGGCCCATGGTGCGGGCGCACTGGCCCGACGTATATAAGGACTACTTCGCAGGGAAATTCAGCATCGCGGATCTGACGCGCACGCATTCGGATGGAGTGCAGCGTGTCGGGCTCCAGGCCATCGCCCACAACAGTGGGCACCACGAGGACGGCGGCTTCACCTGGGACTGGTGGGAGTCGCACGCCGGAGACCTCCGTAAAATCGCCAATGACGATGATGTATACGTCTACGGCAGCGGCGTCTCACCCGAAACAATCTCTGAGCTCGAAACGTTTCTCAGTGAGTGCCAGCGGCGCGGTATTTACGTGGCTGGCTTCTTGCCGCCATTCTCGCCACCCGTGTATCACGCGCTCGAGCAGGATCGACGCCACTACGGATACATGTTCGAACTCGCCGACCGTCTCAGCCCACTGTTCAAGCGGTTCGGGTTTTCGTTCGCTGACTTCACCAATCCAGCCCGGTGCGAAATACAACGGGACGGCTTCTACGACGGACAGCACGCCTCGACACCCGGCTATCGGCGCCTCTGGACGTGCTGGACCGAAGCCGACAATCGCCTGAAGTTGTTTTCGTCGGCAGACTTGACGGCGCGTCGTCAGTCGAGTGAACGATCTCGGAGCGCCAGGCTCAATCACTCCGTCCGCAGCGCCTTGATTGGCGAGATCCCGGCAGCGCGCGCGGCGGGAATGACCGCAGCGAAGAACGCGCAGGCGGCGAGCGACAGCGCGCCCACGCCGAGCGCCACCGGATCCCAGAACTTCACGTTGTAGAGTTGCGCCGACAGCAGCTGCCCGGCGCCGACGGCCAGTGGCAGACCGAGCACGAGGCCGATCATCACGCGGCGGAACGCGCCGTTCAACACCATTCCGACGACTTTCCCGCGATCGGCGCCGAGCGCCATCCGGATCCCGATCTCGTTCGTGCGCTGCGCGACGCTGTAGGCCGTCACGCCGTAGAGGCCGATGGCGGCGAGGGCGAGCGCGACGACGCCGAACAGGCCGGCGAGGCTCGCGACGGCGCGTTGCTGATCGAACGTTCGGTCCACCTGCTGCGACATGCTCCTCACGCTCGTCACGGTCAGGTTTGGATCGACTTCGGCAAGCGCCCGCTTGAGCAGCGGTTCGACCGTGCCGGGCGGCATGTCCGTGACCAGCATCAGCCCGCGCATGAAGTGTGACGAGGCCTCGACACGCTTCATCATCGGGTTGGCGTAGTCGACAGTCTGTGCGAGCGGCACGAAGAACATCGGGCGCGCAGGCCGATCGAGCGCGAACCCCGCGAACTTCGCATCGCGCACGATGCCGACGATGCGGAAGGTATTGACGTTCTCTGGAAGGTTGAGGCCGAAGTGCTGATCGAGCGGGTCCTCGTCGCTCTTGAAGAAGCGGCGGACGAACGCTTCGTTGACCACCGCGACGAGCGCCGAGGTCTCGTTGTCGGCGCTGGTAAAGTAGCGCCCGCGCACGAGCCTGACGCCGAAGTTCTGCAAGTAGTTCGCGCTGACGCGATCCCACGACGCGCCGGACTGTTCCCCAGGTTTCGGTGCCGGGTGGCCGGCAACCAGTACCCCCTCGCCCCAGTTGTCAGTGAGCGGATTGTAGAGCGCGAGTCCCGAACCCTGAACGCCCGGCAGGCGATTCATCCGGTCTTCGACGTCGCGATAGAGCGCTGAGAGCTTCTCGGGTGTGTATGACGCCGGCGGCCGGTTCAAGGCCACCACGACGCGCCGATCGATTTCGAAACCGAAGTCCTGGCCTTCCAGATTCCCGAGGCTGCGCGCCAGCATCGTCGATCCGGCGACGAGCACGACCGAGATCGTCGCCTGGACGACGAGCAGCGCCTTGCGCGTGAACGAGGAGTGATCGCCGGTGCTGCGGCCGGCGCCGCGGAGCGCGTCGATTGGATCGGTACGCGTCGCAAACCATGCTGGTGCCGCGCCGAAGACGAGGCCGGTCACGAACGCCAACGCGAAGGCGAACGCCAGGACCATCGGCGCGGGACGCGTCTCGATCGGCATGAAGGCCGCTCCCGCAAACGCGAGGGCGATGAGCAGGCGCGCCGTGCCGATCGCGACGCAAAGCCCGGCGATCCCGCCGAGCACCGCGAGCAGGATGCTCTCGACGAGCGCCTGCGTGACGATCTGCCGCCGCGATGCGCCGAGCGCAAGCCTCACCGCGGTCTGCCCGCGTCGCGCCACGGCACGCGCCAGCAGCAGGTTCGCCACATTGGCACACGCGATCAGGAGCACCAGCCCGCACACGCCGAGCAGAATCTGCAGGCTGCGTCCGTACTGCTCTCGCATGATGCCGACACCGGCGCCAGCCGGCACGACCGCCATGACCTGGTTCGGCAACGCCTGGATGATGGCCGGCATCCAGTTCGCCGGGTATCCGGAGTCGTGCTGAATCCACTGATGGAGAATGCCGGTCAGCCGCGGCCCCATGCCGTCGATCGATGCGCCCGGCCGCAGCCTGCCGATGACGCGCAGCCAGGCGGACACCGGCTGCCGCAGGATCGACGTGTCACCATTGATCACGGGCTCCTGCTGCAGCGGAATCCACAAATCCGGCGGATCGCCGCGAAGCGTTTCGCCGAAAAATCCCGGCGGCGTCACACCGACGACGGTGAACGGACTGCCTTCGACGTAGAGCGTCGCTCCGACGACCGCAGGGTCACCGCCGTAAGTGCCCTGCCAGATGTGATGGCTCAGCACGACCACGGGTTGCGACGCCGGCGTGTCGTCGGCGGCGTTGAACACCCGGCCCCCGAACGCGCCGACGCCAAGCGTCGAGAAGTAGTTGCCGGTAACGAACTGGGAGCGGACCGGCCTCGCCGTCGTGTCGCCATCCTGGCGTCTCACGCTCAGGCGCATGCCGCCGGCCTGGAACGCCGTCACTTCTTCGAACTCCGGCATCTCCGCCTTCAGGCGCTCGAACAACGGGAACGAGACCATCCCCCAGCGATCCTGCGGACCGCCTTGCACGCAGCATGCGTCGCCATCGCCGACGCGGTAGAGGCGTGCGGGATCGCTGACCGGCAGCGAGCGCAGCATCACCGCGTGGATGAGCGTGAAGATGGCCGTGGTGCCGCCGATGCCGAGTGCCAGCGTCAGTACTGCGGTGGCTGTGAAGATCCGTGCGACCCAGAACTGCCGCAACGCGTAGCGGAATTCGCCGATGAGTGTGCCCAACGTCGTCCCCTGCTGAGTTTCTTACCAGTCCGTCGTCCTGTCTTAGACGGCGGGCAGGGGCGAATCGTTGCAAACGGGACCCGTCACACCAAGCACGTCGCACGTGAGCACGTGAGCACGTTCAGCACGTCCGCACGTCCGCACATCAGCACGTCACGCACGTCCGCACGTCACGCACGTCACGCACGTCAGCACGCACGGCATCAGGTCTCGCGCCGCGCGGGCCGAGCTTCCTGCATTCGCTTGTTCCATTGCCAGAGCCCGCCGGTAATGTCATTCGGGAGTCGATGGCCGAGCTGACGCGCGAGCATGACGATTTGGCCTCGGTGATGGCCCTCATGTGCGACGAAGTACGTCAGGACGTGCGGGACGTCCAGAGGCAGGTTGCGCCAGACGTAGGCCTTCGATGGAGGCACATGGCCTCCTGCAGCGATGCCGAGCTCGAGCAGCGCTTCAATCCCTTTACTGCTCCGCTTGAGGGCGGCAAGCAATTCATGCCGCGTGACCTTGCGGCGGTCGACAGATGCGGGGATCACGATCCCGTGTTCCTGGCCGAGAGTCTTGAGCCAGGTGCAACGCGCGTTGTGCAGATGCCCGCCGATCATCCGGACCGTGCGCCGCGGAGCTCCGGGAATCTGGGCGTCCCAGAGGGCAGCTGGCAGGTGCTCCACGAGGTAGGCAGTAACCCGGCTGTTGGTCCGCCAGGCCGTCAGAAGTGCGTCACGCATGCGTATCAGCCGCGGCCGCTCATGATCGCACCAGCCGTCGCCGGCTGCAAACGCGCCCTATTGATGACGTAGCGCCATCAGCAGGTCGGTTCGCACCGCGCACCGGGGCGACCGCGCTGAGCCGCCAGGGCATGGCCTTCCCTGTTCCGCGAGCGCAGCCTGACTCTAGCGAGGCTGCAAGAGGGCATGTTCGACGGCGATCGGTCCCTCGCGCAGCGTTCGGGCATGTTCCAGGGCCGCTTCGACCGACGGCAGCAGGTTCTTCGTGCCTATGTGGTCATGAAACTCGGCCCGTTCCATCATGCGCGCCGGTTGATCGCGCATGCCACAGAGCAGCAGCGATCGTCCGCTCGCGTGCAGAACGTCGGCGAAGTGCTCGATGGCATGGAGACCGGTCGCATCGATAGCGGTCATGTTACGCAGGCGAAGGATGACCACCCTGGGCAGGCTGTCGACCTCACGCTCGAGATCGAGCAGCTTGTCGGTGCTGCCGAACAGGAACGGCCCGTGGATCCGGAAGATCGCCACGTTGTCGGGAACCTCATGCAGCTGCAGACTGTGCGCGCGTCCCTGACGGATGTAGTCGGCCGTCACGCGAGCGACGGTCGTGGTGCTCGTCACACGCCGGATATAGAGCAGCGCCGCGAGGATCATGCCGGCTTCGACAGCCACCGTGAGATCGGCAAGCACGGTCAGCGCGAAGGTGATGCTCCACACCGCCGCCTCCGCCGGCCCAAGCTTGATCACTTCCGGGATCTCGCGCCACTCGCCCATGTCGTACGCAACGATCAGGAGGATGCCCGCGAGCATCGCGAGCGGAATATGACGTGCGAGCTGCGCTCCGAACAGCAGTACCAGAAGCAGCGTGATCGCATGGGTCATTCCGGCCACGGGGGTTCGCGCACCAGAACGGATGTTCGTCGCGGTGCGCGCGATGGCGCCGGTGGCCGGGAGGCCGCCAAAGAGCGGCGACAAGACGTTCGCGACACCCTGGGCCGTCAGCTCCATATTGGGATCGTGGCGATCCCCCGACATACGGTCGGCGACCACCGCTGAGAGCAGCGACTCGATGGCCCCGAGCATGGCAACGGTCAAGGCCGGCGACAGGAGCGTGAGGATGAGGTCGGGTCGAAACGCTGGCACGTGCAATGCGGGCAGGCCCGCGGGGACACCACCGAACCGGCTCCCAATCGTTTCCGTGCTCAGCCCCGCGATGAAGACTGCCGCGGATCCAACCAGCAACACGATGATGCTGCCGGGAATTCTCCTGGACGCGCGACGCAACACGAGAATGGCTGCGACGGTCGTCAGCCCGATCAGCGTCGCCGTGCCCGACACGGTTCCGGCATGGGCGATGAGCATCTTGAGCCGGCCGATGAACTCACCTGGAAGCTCCGGCGTCTGCAACCCGAACAGATCCCTGATTTGCGTGCTGGCAATCAGCACGCCGATGCCATTGGTGAATCCAATGACGACCGGCCGCGGGATGTACTTCACGGCCGTGCCGAGGCCGGTGATGCCGAGAAGGACCAGGATCACGCCCGCCATCAGCGTGCACATGAAGAGCCCTTCGAGGCCGTACTGGGCGACGATGCCCGACACCACGACGACGAAGGCGCCGGTCGGGCCGCCAATCTGGACGCGCGAGCCGCCAAGGGCGGAAATCGTGAACCCGGCGATGACCGCGCAGTAGATGCCGTTCTGCGGCGGTACGCCGGAGGCAATCGCGAAGGCCATCGCGAGGGGCAGCGCCACGAGGCCGACGGTCACGCCGGCGATCAGGTCGCTCGCCAGGGTGCTGGCGGAGTACCCCTCCCTGAGGCATTGAATGAGCTTCGGCGCGGGCAGTGCAGGGAGAGCCATGCGTGTCCTGAGAGGTTCCGCCCGGGTGAAGGGCGGGACACGAATGACATTATATTATAATATTTGAATATTATGACGTCTGCTGAGCCGGCGGCTGTGGGCGAGCTCCAAGCGTTCAAGGCGGCGTTCTTCAAGGCGCTCGCCCATCCCGTGCGCATCCGGATTCTCGAGCTGCTCGCCCAGGGGGAGCTGAACGTTCAGGAGCTCCAGGAAGCGCTCGGACTCGAACAACCGGTCGTGTCGCAACACCTGAGCGTGCTGCGGACCAGCAACATCGTGATTGGCAGGAAATCGGGCGCCAGCGTCCGGTATTCCGTTCGCGATCCCCTCGTCGCCGACCTGCTCGCCGTGGCGCGGCAGATCTTCAACAATCAGCTCACAGGAACCCAGGACCTTCTCCGGCAACTCCGTCGAGAGCGCGGAAATCGCCGCCGCTCGTCAGGCTGACCTCGGTCGGACCCAATCAACGCAGCGAGTTCCAGCGGGTCTTCAACGCTGCGAGGGTCTTCTGCAGCTCGGTGACGGCCGCCAGCGCCTGTGGCGTCGGCGCAGCATCGGCGCCCTGCAGCAGTGTCAACATGAACAGGAACTTCTGCTGCAGCCCGACGATCGTCTCCTGCTCGGCCGGCACCGCAGTGATGCTGCCGTAGAGGACGTCCTGCACGCCCGGCTCACCGTTGCCGCGCAACGCCTGCAGCTTTGCACGATCGCCGGCCGTCCTGGCGTCGATCGCCTCGCGAATCTCCTGCGCCTCGTGATAACCGCGGTAGCAGGCGAGCGAGACGTCGCTCTGACGCCGGAGACCTTCCGGCGCGATGCTCACGCGCGGATCGAGACGCACCTCGAGCGTGCGCTGCTGTGCCGCACCATCCACGGTCAGGCGAACCGTATACGAACCAGGGTGAACGAGCGGTCCGACGGGTCCACTCGGCGTCTTCTGGTGGACGGCCGCGATGGCATGCGTGCGCCGCGCTCCGCGCGGCGGCGCATAGCGCAGGTCCCACACGAACCGGTGATGCCCCGCGGTCGTCTGCAGCGGCTGGTGCGGGCGGATCCAGTACGTCGGGTACGGAAGCGTCGTCGGATCGATGCGCTCCGGTTCGTCCGCGCTCGAGTAGCGGCGAATGACCTCCCCGTCCGCCCCCACGATCTCCAGCGTGAGGTTCTTGACGTCCCGCGGCAGGTGGTAGTCGAGGATCGCACCGTCGGGCGGATTCTCCCCCGTCGGTTCCTCCGGCGGTAAGGGCGTATCCGCAAACATGTTCGACCGCACGCGCGTGGCCTGCGCCGGCGTGAAGAGGAACGCCCCGCTCGCGCGCACCGCGTCGGCGATCTGACGCAATGGCGCGATGCTGTCGAGGATCCAGATCGCCCGTCCGTGAGTCCCCACGACCAGGTCGTCATCCTTGATCACCAGGTCACGGACGGACGACGGCGGCATGTTCATCCGCAGCAACTGCCATCGCGCGCCATCGTCTGCCGAGAACACCACTTCGCGCTCGGTGCCCGCAAACAACAGTCCCCGCTGTTTCGGATCTTCACGCACGACGTTGACCGGCCCGACGGGATTGATGCCGTTGACGATGCGCGTCCAGGTTCGGCCGCCATCGTGGGTGCGATAGATGTGCGGACGCATGTCGTCGCGGCGGATCGCATTGATCGCGATGTACGCGGTGTTCGTGTCGAAATGGCCGGCGTCGATCTGCGACACCTTGTCCCAGGCGCGCAGCTCCGGCGGCGTCACGTTCGTCCACGTCTTTCCGCCATCCCGCGTCACGTGCACGAGCCCATCGTCTGTTCCGGCCCAGATGACATTGACATCGCGTGGTGAGGGGCTCACCGCGTAGATGACCCCGCGCCGCGGCATCGTCTTCATCTCGGGCGTGCGATAGATGCCGACGCTCTCGGGCACGTCCGGCTGCTCGCGCGAAAGGTCCGGGCTGATGATCTCCCAGCTGTGGCCGCCAGTGGTCGTTTTCCAGAGGACGTTCGTCGCGAAGATCAACGTCTTCGGATCCGCTGGGTGGAAGAGCAACGGCATCGTACGGAGGATGCGGTACTTGCCCGAGCGCAGCGCCTCCGGCGCAACGTTCTGTGCCTGCCCGGTCCTCCGGTCGAACCGCATCACGCGGCCGCCGTAGATGATGTTCGCGTCCTGCGGGTCAGGCGCAATGTATGCGTACTCGTCGGCGCCGACGCCAATCCAGTCGCGGAAGGAGATCTGGCCGCCGTTTCCGCGGCTGGCGATGCCGATCGCGCCGCTCTCCTGCTGGCCACCGTAGACCCAGTAGGGAAACTGGTTGTCGGTCGTGACGTGATACATCTGCGCGGTCGGCTGGTTGTACCAGGAGCTCCACGTGCGTCCGCCGTTGACCGTGACGACGGCGCCCTGGTCCGCCGTGAAGAGCATGATGTCGGGCTGGAGCGGATTGATCCAGATGCGCTGGTAGTCGTCACCGCCCGGCGCACCCTTGATGGAAGTCCACGTCTTGCCGCCGTCATCCGATCGATATGCAGCGATGTTGCCGACGAAGACGACGTCGGCGTTCGCCGGGTGCACGCGCACGTCGAGCCCCAGGCGCGAGTCCTTGCTCACCAGCGCCCAGCTCTCACCGCCGTCATTCGATCGGTAGAACCCCTCGGCGCCACGCCCTTGTCCCATCACCGCCGCATAGAGCCGATTCGGATCATTGACGCCGATTCCCAGGCAGATGCGGCCGGCGCCGTCGGCACCACTGGGCAAGCCACCCTTGAGCTGCCGCCAGGTCGTTCCGCCGTCCGTCGATTTGTAGAGGCCGCTATTCGGCCCGAAGAAGCTCGCGTTTTCCCAGGGACCCTCGCTGTGCTCCCACATCGAGCCGTAGACCACATTCGGGTTCTTCGGATCGAGCTCCACCTGGACCCCGCCTGTGTTCTCGTTGACGAACAGGACTTTCTCCCACGTCGCGCCACCGTTGGTCGTGCGGAAGATGCCACGCTCGGCGTTGGCTCCGTACGGATGGCCGAGGCCGGCGACGAACACGATGTCCGGGTTGGTGGGATGGACAACGAGGCGCCCGACCTGCTGCACGTCGCCGAGGCCAACGTGCTTCCAGGACTTGCCGCCGTCTATCGACTTGAAGATGCCGTCGCCAACCCCGAGATCCGGCCGATGCAGCCCTTCGCCGGTTCCTACATAAATGATGTCGGGGTTCGACCACGAAACACCGATGTCGCCAATCGATCCCGTCGGCGCGCTGTCGAAGATCGGACGCCACGTGCGTCCGTAGTCGTCGGTCTTCCACACGCCGCCGGTATGGACGCCCATGAAGAACACCGAGGGCTGCGTGGGAATGCCGACGCCGGCCACCGTGCGGCTGGCCCGGAAGGGGCCGATCAGGCGATAGCGAAGCTCCTGGTATGCGCCGGCGCCAATGTTCGACGCGTTCTCCTGCGCGGTGATCGCGGCGAGGCCGAGAGTGACGACAAGAAGGCTTCGAAGCATGCCCTAGCCTACAGCAGGCAGGGGTGGCGGTAACGGAGGGGACGGAGGGAACGGAACGAGCTTCAACTCAGAGAAACGGAGCAACGGAGACGATAGGCCAATGACGGGCTCCGAGCCGATGGCGCCGCGCGTGCGCGGCGAGCGATCGACCGATGCCCCACGGACGCAAGCCGCATGGGAACGGGTGAGCGGCTTGTGTCCGCGGGGCATCGGTCGATCGCAAGGCCCGGCCGTCGGCCGGGCCGCCATCGGCTGCAGTAGGTAGTGGCGACATCCGCCTCGCCCGTGAATCGAATCACGATCAATGCCTCCGTTTCTCTGCGTCTCTGAGTTGAAGCTCGTTCCGTTCCCTCCGTCCGCTCCGTCCTCCGTCCCCTCAGTTTCCTCCACGCTCGGGACATCCGCCGCTGGTCATTCCAAGGAAATCGCGTTTCGTTGCCGCCTGCGGATCCACTAGCCACTTCAGCAGATCGCCGAGGCGAACGCCGATGACGCGCGGACCACACGGCGTCTCCTCGGCGATATAGATTGCTGCACTCAGTGGGACTTCGGATCTGAATCCGATGGTGGTGGAATCGGCTCCGATGTCCAGCCAGATGGGCGCCAGCGGCTGGCGAATCGGCTCTTGTTCGGACGTCAGCGAGTACAGAGGTGGCAACGCGAATTCTTTTTGAGCAACGCACGTGACCGTGCCGTCGCGCGGTGGAGGGTCCGTCCCCATGTAGACGGTGGACACTTGCCTGCCGCGCAACGCGGCGGCCGTGTCCTCGACTCCGAGCCAGCCGGGTGGGCAACCAAACTGCGCGAAGTCCCCTGGTTTGACGTAGCCGCGCTGAGCAGCCGTCTCCTCGATCCACCCTGACGATCCTACCGGCTGCCGTTCGGGCACAGTGTCCTTGTGCTGGCATGCGGAGCCTAGCGGTCAAGCAGAGGAGGAGGAGGAGGGGAGACGGGGTGGAGAGGGTCAGATCTTGTTTCTTGCACGGTTGTCCTTTTCCAGGTACGTACCGGAGAAAGGACACTCGTGCAAGAAACAAGATCTGACCCCCGTTTGCGCTGTCGTGCTTGCGAGGGTGGTGAAGACGCCTTTACGATCCACTGAACGTAGATCAACAACATCAAAGGAGTGATCGAGTATGGCAACTGCGCAAGAAACACTTCAGATCACCAGCATCGTTCCAAACTTTACCGTCGACGATCTTCAGAAGAGCATCACCTTTTATGAAGGGCTGGGCTTCGCTGTCGACGAGCGATGGGAGGAGAACGGGACGTTGCTCGGCGTGATGCTTCGCGCCGGCAAGAACAAGATCGGGCTGAGCCAGGACGACTGGAAGAAAGGTCGCGACCGAAAGAAAGGCATCGGCATGCGCGTGTTCATCGCGACGACGCAGAACGTCGACGAGATCGCGGCCCGCGCGAAGCGTGCCGGCATCAAGCTCGCCGCAGAGCCGCACGATACCGAGTGGAAGAGTCGTGCATTCGAGGTCACAGACCCGAGCGGGTTTCTGCTGACGATCTCGAACGAATCGCTGTAGCACCGACCCAGGCGGCCACGGGGCCACGTCTATAATGACGCCCTGTGCGCCGCGCTCCCGACACTTCACGGTTCATCCGACAGGCGTCGCGCACCGGCGGCCAGCAAACGAGCATGCGGTAGCCCAAGAACGTCTGGCAGCCAGCGCGCGGCGTTTTTCAGCTCTGCGATAGTCGTTCCTCGACAGAAATCCGAACTCTGCAGGCTATGACGCCGACCACAGCCGATTCGAACACCCAACAGATGCGCATGTGACCGGCTGCGCTTCCCAGATCAATCGAATCCGGGATACGCGAACACCCGTGAATCGATCGTCGCAACTGGCGCACGGGTTGCACCGAAAGATGTCACCCAAGCGTCGTCGAAGCTCGACGTCCCAGCAACCTCATCGGAGCGCCTGATGTATGCGGATCGCGCAAGTGGCCCCCCTCTACGAGAGCGTCCCTCCAAAACTCTACGGAGGGACGGAACGCGTCGTCTCATATTTGACTGACGAGCTCGTCCGGCTCGGCCATCACGTCACACTGTTCGCCAGCGGAGACTCGCGCACCTCGGCGACTTTGGTCCCCGCGTGTCGTGAAGCGCTTCGGCTCTCTGGCAGTTGTATCGACCATCTCGCGCCACACCTCCTGATGGTCGAGAAGGTTGCGCAGCGAGCGCGAGAGTTCGACCTCATTCATTTCCATATCGGCCAGACTCACTTTCCGGTATTGCGCCGAATGCCGTCGGTTGCGCACGTGACGACGTTGCACGGCCGGCTGGATCTTGAAGAGCTATGGCCGTTGTACCGAGAGTTCGCCGACATGCCCGTCGTATCGATTTCCGACGCACAGCGGCGGCCGTTGCCTGGCGCCGGATGGATTTCAACGGTCTATCATGGTCTGCCACTCGAGCTGTTCACGTTTCATGCAGATCCCGGCAGTTATCTGGCGTTCCTCGGACGCATTTCACCGGAAAAGCGCGTCGACCGCGCGATCGCGATCGCCACGGCATGCCGTCAGCCTCTGCGGATTGCGGCCAAGATCGATCCGGCCGACCGCGACTATTTCGATCGCGAAGTGGCGCCGTTGCTCGACAATCCGTTCGTCGAGTTCATCGGCGAGATTGCGGACGAGCAGAAGAGCGAGTTCCTCGGCCGTGCAAAAGCGCTGCTCTTTCCTATCGACTGGCCGGAACCGTTCGGCCTGGTGATGGTCGAAGCGCTCGCATGCGGGCTGCCGGTCATCGCGTTTCCCGGCGGGTCCGTGCCGGAACTCATCGATCATGGCGTGACCGGATTCATCGTCGACAGCGTCGACGATGCCATCGATGCCGTCTGCCGAGTCGAGAGCATCGACCGCCGCGCGTGCCGGAAGACCTTTGAAAAGCGATTCGCTGTTCGTCGCATGGCATCCGACTACGTCGAGGTCTATCAGAAACTGGTCGGCACGAGATCAGGCATGGTGGCATGACGGACCTGCACCATGGCTGAAGTGATCAGCCTGGACGAAAACTTCGCGATCGTCGCCGAGGGCGACCGCGGGGGCGCGAACCGCGTGCTCAAGCACGGCGACACGTTCGGCGTGTTCGATTTGCACGGCGACGTCCTGTCGTTCGAGAAGGGCGAGCAGGGTCTCTATCACGCGGGAACGAGATTCCTGTCCAGTTTCGAGCTGCTGCTCGGCCGGCGCCGTCCTCTGCTACTGAGCTCCACAATCAGCGAAGACAACACGATTCTCGCAGTCGATCTCACCAATCCTGACGTCGTGCAGGGCGATCGCGTGATCGTCCCGCGCGGTTCGCTGCACATCTTCAGAGCCAGGACGTTGTGGAACGGCCACAGCATCGAGCGGGTGCGGATCTCGAACCACGCGTTGCATCCAATCCAGATGCCGCTGGCGCTGAAGTTCGACGCGGACTTTTGCGATGTGTTCGAAGTGCGCGGAACGCGCCGGGACCAGCGGGGGCATCGAGGCGACGACCGGTTCACCGCCGATGGCGGAGTGTTACGGTACGTGGGCCTCGATCATATCGAACGACGAACCATCATTAGTTGGGATCGGCCTCCGTCTCGCTACGACAACGGCTCAGCGGTGTTCTCGATCACGTTGGAACCCCAGCAGGTCACCGAGATCGAGATCGCGATTGCCTGTGAAATTGCCGAACCCCGCAAAGATGTTCGGTATGCCGATGTCGTACAGCGGTCCAGAAACGGTGCTGCTGCGCGCGAGGCCGGCCATTGCGACGTGGCAAGCTCGAACGAGAGCCTCAACCGCTGGTTCAGCCGATCGGCGGCGGACCTGCGCATGATGCTCACGGAGACACCGTATGGGATCTATCCCTACGCGGGGATTCCCTGGTTCAGTACCCCGTTCGGCCGCGACGGGATCGTGACCGCCCTGGAGATGCTGTGGGCCTCGCCCGGCATTGCGCGCGGCGTTCTCGAGTTCCTCGCCGCGACGCAGGCGACCAGTGAGTCAGACGTGCAGGACGCGCAGCCCGGCAAGATTCTTCACGAAATGCGCGACGGCGAGATGGCCGCGCTCGGCGAGGTTCCGTTCGGCAAGTACTACGGCAGCGCCGATGCGACCCCCCTGTTCGTCATGCTCGCGGTGGCGTACTTCGAACGGACGGCCGATCGCCAGTTCATCGATCGCCTGTGGCCGCACATCCTTGCTGCGCTCGAGTGGATGGAAAAACATGGCGATGCGGACGACGATGGATTCATCGAGTACGCGCGACGCAGCCACTCAGGGTTGATCCAGCAGGGATGGAAAGACTCCTACGATTCGGTGTTTCACGCGGACGGCGCACTCGCAGATGCGCCCATCGCGGTGTGCGAAATTCAGGGATACGCCTATCAGGCATGGCGCGGCGCCGCAAAGCTCGCCAAACTTCGCGGTGATCTGCAGCAGAGTCGCGACTGGCGCACTCGCGCCGCGCGGCTGCTGTCGCATTTCGACCGGGCGTTCTGGTGCGAGGACCTCAAGACATTCGCCCTCGCGCTCGACGGCGAGAAGCGGCCGTGCTGTGTGCGCACCTCGAATGCCGGGCACGCGCTGTTCAGCGGGATTGCGAAACCGGCCCGGGCCCGCGCGCTCGCAGATGTGTTGATGGACGACGCGATGTTCGCCGGCTGGGGCGTGCGAACGGTAGCGGCAGGCGAAGCCCGCTACAACCCGATGTCGTACCACAACGGCTCGGTGTGGCCGCACGACAACGCGCTCGTCGCCGCGGGGCTTGGGCGGTACGGCTTCACCAGCGAAGCCACCCGTATCATGAGTGGCATGCTCGATCTCAGTCAGTCAGTCGACGGTTACCGGCTCCCGGAACTGATCTGCGGCTTTCACCGCCGTCGCGGCGAATCGCCGACACTCTACCCTGTCGCCTGCGCGCCTCAGTCGTGGGCGGCTGGGGCCGCCTACATGCTCCTGGCCGCATGCCTGGGTCTCGAGATTGACGGCGCCTCGCGCCGCCTGTCTTTCCGGCGCGCCATGCTTCCAGACCGTATCGAGTGGATTCGCCTCACGAACCTGTCTGTCGGCGACGGGAATGTGGACCTCCTGCTCACGCGCCACACCCAGGACGTCGGAATTCAGGTACTGCGGCGCGAAGGCCACGTCGAGATTCTCGCCGTAAAGTAAGACCGGTGAAAAGTCACCGTCAGCTGTTAACCTTCCGGGCCACCAGTCCGTAGGTACAGCCATGCCGATCCCAGCCATGGCCGATCGATGACGTGCGCTATGGTCTCCGGTCTGATCCGGAAGGCGCCGGGTTTCAGCGCCGTTGCGATCGCGTCGCTGGCTGTGGGTATCGGGGCCTCGACCGTCCTGTTCAGTGTGGCGAACTCGCTGTTGTTCCGCCCGCTGCACGCTGACCGGCCGACGGAGCTGATCCAGATCTTCACCAGTGATTTCAGCGGCCCGCTGTACGGCGATCGTCGTACGCCGACTACGAATCGTTCCAGGAGCTCCCGGTCTTCGAGGGTCTGCTCGCCTGGATGCGGGTCAAAGCGACGCTGAGCGATGACGGTCAGGCAAATGTCATCGACGGCCTGCTCGTTTCAGGCAACTACTTCAATGTGCTCGGTCTGCGGGCCTCGCGGGGAAGGTTTTTCAGCCCCGAGGAAAGCCAGACTCGCGGAACGCATCCGGTCACCGTCCTCAGCCATCATGCCTGGCGCCGCCGATTCGGCGCCGATCCCGCAATCGTCGGCCGCATCGTCGAGCTGAACGGCCGGGCGTTTACCGTCATCGGCGTCGGGCCTCCGCGATTCGCAGGCACGGGCATCGAAGACATGGCCGACTTTTTCGTGCCCGTCATGATGGAGGACATCATGACGCCGGAACGGGACCTCCTTCGGAACCGGCGGGCGCAATCGTTCAGAATCCTGGGCCGGCTGAAGGCTGGCGTCTCGATGCCCGAGGCGAACGCGGCGCTCCGGGTCATGGCTGCGGATCTCCTTCGACAGGATCCGTCAGCGTGGCGCGATGACAGCGGACGCGGACGCGTCATCACCGTCATGCCGGAAATGGCCGCACGGTTCGCCGGGTCGGAACCGGGCTCCGTGCTGTCCATCTTCTCCAGCGTGATGGCAGGCGTTCTGGCGCTTCTCGCGATCGCGTGCATCAACGTGTCAACGGTGCTGCTGGCGCGGGCGGCGGCCCGGCGCAAGGAGATCGCCGTCAGGCTGGCGCTGGGTGCGTCGAGAAGTCGGATCGTGTGTCAGTTGCTGACGGAATGCGCGCTGCTGGCCAGCGCGGGCGGCGCGCTCGGCCTGCTGCTTGCGCAAGCCATCGCCGCGCTCTTCGTCCGCTTCCGTCCCGACGGCATGCCGGCGTTGGACCTGACGCTCGACTCCCGCATCCTGGTCTTCAGCATCGGCGCATCGTTGTTCACCGTCTTCTTGTTCGGGCTGGCGCCGGCCCTCCAGACGACGAGGCCGGAGCTGAACGCGGAGCTCCGGGACAGGGCGCGACCGCTCCGGTTTCGCGGATTTCGCTTCGGGCTTCGCGACGGACTCGTCGTGATCCAGGTGGCGCTGTCGCTCGCGCTCACGATCGGCGCAGCGCTGATGCTGCGGAGTTCTCACGCCGGCCGCACCGACGACCCCGGATTCCGCCGCGACGAGTATTGAGCGTGGGGATCGACCTGTCGACAATCCCCGACACCCGCGGAGCCCATGCTCGTTTCTACCAGGACGCCGTACGTTCCGTGGCAGCACTGCCTGCAGTCGAGCAAGCCGCTCTGGCCGCACTCGTGCCGATGGACGGATCGAACAGCCAGGTCACGGTCCGCATCGCCGACGGTCCGTCTGCCATCCTGACATCACCCGACATCAACATTGTCGGGCCGGGCTATTTCGGGCTGCTCGACATACCCCTCATCCAGGGTCGCGAGTTCACCGACTTCGATCACAAGTCGTCACCGCAGGTGGCCGTTGTCAACGAGGCGATGGCGCGACAGTTCTGGCAGGGCGAGCCAATAGGCAGGACGTTCACGCAAGACAGCACGGGCGAGCAGGTCCACATCATCGGGGTCGTCCGCGATCTTCGGCATCGGTCGTTCGGCGAAGCGCCCCTGCCGATGATCTATTTCTGTGCGAACCAGCGTACCCGACCGCGGATGACGCTGCATCTACGCACGGCGGTGCCGCCGCTGGTGCTCGCCCCGGTTCTTCAGCGGACGTTGCACGAGATCGATCGGACGGCGGGTCTGAGGCGCGCGGAAACGATGGAGGATCACTTCGATCGTGTAACACTGCCGCAACGTGTCGGTGCCGGCGCAGCGATGGCCACGGCCGTGCTGGAGTTGGCGCTCGCGGTCATGGCTCTGTACGGCGTCATCGCCTTTGCGGCATCGCAGCGAACGCGCGAGATCGGGGAGATGGCGCTCGGTGCATCGAACAGGTCGGTGATCACCCTCATCATGCGCGACGGTTTTCTACTGACCATGATCGGCGTCGTGTTGGGAACGGGCGCGGCACTGGTCGGCGGAACCGCGCTCCGCAGCCTGCTCATTGGCATCGGCACGCTTCGACCGGTGAGCTTTGGGGTCGCTGTTCCGACGCTGCTCCTCGTGGGTGGCCTGGCGAGCTATCTTCCTGCACTCCATGCGTCTGAGCATCGATTGAAGCATCGCCTTGCGAAGCGAGTGATATTCTTGGCCGAGGACGCGTCATCCTGACGCTCACGCCTCCGGAAATTTCAGAGCACCTGATGACATCGCTCCCGATACCCAGCTCTCGCCAATTCCGTGCTCCAGACAATCGGCCGCACGCCATTGGTCCGGCTGCACGGGCTCGTGCCGCCGGGCTCCGCAGACGTCGTCGTCAAGCTCAGGTCCTTCGACCGACAGGGTCGTACAAGGACCGAATGGCGCTCGCGATGATTGACGGCGCCGAACGGCGAGGCGCCTTGCGACCGGGCATGCGCGTCGTCGAGTTCACAGGCGGCAGCACGGGTTCGTCCCTGGCGATGGTCTGTGCGATGAAGGGTACCAGTTCCATCCGTTGTCATCGGACGCCTTCGCGGTGGAGAAACTCGACACGATGCGCGCCTTCGGCGCCGACCTCGAGGTCGTGCCGAGCGACGAGGAGAAGGGACGCCGGCGATTTCGACCGCTTCAAGGCCCGGATCGCCGAGCTCACAAAAGATCCGAATACGTTCTGGACAGATCAGTCCAACAACGCCGACGCACTCGAAGGCTAGCCAATATCGGCCGCGAATTAGTCGACCAGATCGGCCGCGTCGATGCGTTCGTCGGGGCCGTCGGCACCGCGGGCATGCTGGTCGGTGTCTCGAACGCCTGCGGCAGGCTGGCGCGGCCACGCGCATCATCGCGCTCGAGCCAGCCACCTCACCAGTCCTCACAGCAGGAAAGAGTGGGCCGCACCGGGTCGAGGGCACGGCGGCGGGCTTCCGGCCGCCGCACCTGATCGAAGGGTCGTTCGATGAGGCGAGGGCAATCGAGCGAGGACGAAGGGCGCGCGATGGTGCGGCGGGCGGCAAAAGAGGAAGGGGTGTTCGCGGGGACATCGACCGGCCTCAATCTGGTGGGCGCGCTTCAGATTCGCGCGCAAGCTCGGACCAGGCCGAATCGTGGCGACGGTGGCCGTCGACACCGGACTCAAGTACCTCGCCGGAGATTTGTACCAAGTAG
>CAWARA010000015.1:0-544708 GCA_963784195.1 uncultured Acidobacteriota bacterium
AGACGCGCATATCGCGCCGGTGCCGAAGAAAGCCATTGCAGAAAGCGGCGAACAGGTAGATCCTTCCTGCCATTCTGCAGGCGTCGACTCCTCCTTTTCGTGACGTCACGGTCGGGGATTTGCTGACGCACCTGGCGCTCGCGCAGCCCGCCAGGCCTGCGTTATTGTACGAACGCGGGCCCCGCTACACCTTCGCGGAACTGGAAGCGGAGGCCCGTCTCATCGCCCGCGGCTTGATCGCACGCGGCGTCCAGCCGGGTGAACGGGTCGTCGTCTGGGCGACGAACGTGCCCGAATGGGTCGTGCTGCAGTTCGCGCTCGCGAAGATCGGCGCCATCCTCGTCACCGCCAACACGCTGCTGCGTGCCAGGGACATCGATTATCTGTTGCGGCAGTGCGAGGCCTCGACCCTTGTCACGATTCGCGGGTTCCGCGATCTCGACTACCTCGCGGCGCTCGATCAGATCGGGGCCACGCGTCGGGCGATTCCCACCCTCGAACGGTTGATCCTGATAGATCGTGGCGATGAGGCGGTCCCAGCCGGCTTCATCCCCTACGGCGCGCTTCGCGACGATGCGGACGCGGTGCCGGAGGAAACTGTCGCGGCTCGCAGCGCAGCGGTCCGGCTCGACGATGTGATCAACATGCAGTACACGTCCGGCACGACCGGGTTTCCAAAGGGCGTGATGCTGTCGAGCCGAAACATCGTCAACAACGGTGCCGCTCTTGGCCACACACTGGGTTATACGCCTGACGATCGGCTCTGCCTGTGCGTGCCGCTCTTTCACTGTTTCGGTTGCGTGATCGGCGTGCTCGGGTGCTACACCCACGGCGCGGCACTCTGCCCGATCGAATCGTTCGACCCGCTGCGCGTGCTGGCCACGGTCGATCGGGAGCGCTGCACCGCGCTCTATGGCGTGCCGACGATGTTCCTCGCAGAGCTCGAGCATCCGGAGTTCGCACGGTTCGACCTGACGTCGTTGCGAACCGGTGTGATGGCGGGTGCGTTGTGCCCGGAGCCGCTCCTGCGGCGCGTGATGAGCGAGATGCACCTGCCGGAGATCACCATTGCGTACGGCCTCACCGAGTCTTCCCCGGCCATCACCCAGACCCCGCGTGATTCGTCGGTGGAGGATCGCTCGCAGACGGTTGGCGTCGTGCTGCCGGACCTTGACGTGAAGGTGATCGATCCATGCACTGGCTCGCTGCGTGCGACCGGCGAGCGCGGGGAGCTCTGCGTGCGTGGGTACAACGTGATGCAGGGGTACTACAACAACCCCGATGCCACGCGCGCCGCGATCGATGGCGACGGCTGGCTGCGGAGTGGAGACGAGGCGACGATCGACGACCGTGGATTCGTGCGCATCACCGGTCGAATCAAGGACTTGATCATTCGCGGCGGTGAGAACATCTCGCCCAGAGAAATCGAGGACTGCCTCCGCGAACATCCCATGGTGGCCGACGCATACGTCTACGGGCTTCCCGACGATTTCTTCGGAGAGATCGTGGCGGCGGCGGTTCGCCTCCGTCACCCGGCACCAGCGCCAGCGCGCGAAGGTCCTGCGAGAAGCGACCCGTGTGCCGAGGCGATCGTCCAGTGGTGTAGCGAGCGGCTCGCGCGCTTCAAGGTGCCGAAGCACGTGCGCTTCGTGTCCGAGTTCCCGATGACCGCTTCGGGAAAAATCCAGAAGTTCAAGCTGCGCGACGAGCACCAGGCGGCGTTGAAGTGCCCGTAACCGTCGGCTCGCGGGTCGGGTCGTTCGAGGTGACGGCGCCGCTCGGGGCCGGTGGCATGGGCGAGGTCTATCGCGCCAGGGACGCGAAGCTGAATCGCGACGTGGCCTTGAAGATCCTGCCCCAGATCTTCGCATTCGACTCCGATCGGCTTGCCCGGTTCACTCGCGAGGCCCACGTGCTGGCCTCCCTGAATCACCCCAACATCGCCGCGATCTACGGATTGGAAGAGGCGAACGGCATTCGCGCCCTGGTTTTGGAACTCGTCGAAGGCCCGACGCTTGCGGAGCGCATCGACAAGGGACCAATTCCGCTCGAGGAGACTTTGGAGATCGCCGGGCAGCTTGTCGACGCGCTCGCTGCCGCGCACGAGCAGGGCATCGTTCATCGCGACCTCAAGCCGGCCAATGTGAAGCTGAGGCCCGACGGTTCGGTGAAGGTGCTCGATTTCGGGCTGGCCAAGCTCACCAGCGCAGGCGACGGCGCACCTGACGACCCGATTCGAGCGGCCCATTCACCAACCGTCACGTCCCCCGCGATGACCCAGGCTGGCGTGATTCTCGGCACCGCCGCGTACATGAGCCCTGAACAGGCACGCGGCCGATCCGTCGGCAAGGGCGCGGACATCTGGGCGTTTGGCTGCGTGCTTTACGAGATGCTCACGGGTCGCCGGGTATTTGCTGGCGATGATACGACCGAGACGATCGCAGCGATCATTCGAGCGGATCCGGACTGGACGCGGCTGCCGGCCGATACGCCGGAGAGCGTACGCCGCCTGCTGCGCCGTTGCCTCGCCAAGGACCCTTACCTCAGGCTCGCCGACATTCGCGACGCACGCCTCGAGATCGACGACGCGCAGCGGCCGTCGCCGACCGAAGTGGCTGCATCCGATCGATCACGAAGGCGCGAGCGGCTGCTCTGGTCAGCCGCGCTTGCAATGCTCGCGGCCCTTGCGGGAGGCACGCTGTGGCGTGCTGCCTGGTTGCCTGCTGTCCCGTCCGCCGCCGAAATGCGCGTCGAGATCACAACGCCTCCGACAACCGACCCCGCGTCGATGGCTATTTCGCCGGATGGGCAGAAACTGGTGTTCGTGGCCTCCGCGGATGGACGGCCTCAGTTGTGGCTCCGCTCGCTCGAATCCGGCGTGGCGAGGGCGTTGAGGGGCACCGATGGGGGCCATCTGCCGTTCTGGTCGCCCGACAGCCGGTCGCTGGGATTCTTTGCCAACGAGAAGCTCTTTCGGATCGATCTCGACGGCGGTCAGCCGAAGGTCCTGGCCGGGGCGCCCGTTGGCACGGGCGGTACCTGGAACCGCGACGGTGTGATCCTGTTTGTGCTGGTTGCTGACGCGCCGATTCGTCGGATATCGGCAGAGGGTGGCCAGGCGTCCGCACTGCCGGGGACACCGGAGCGGCCGGGGACCGGCCAACGGTTTCCGCAATTCCTGCCAGACGGCCGTCATTTTCTGTACTTCGTCGCCGAGTCCCGTGGTGTGTTCCTGGGTCAGCTCGATGCACCCGAGCGTCGTCGACTGTTCGACGCCGATGCCGCGCCGGTGTTTGCGCCCCCCGGACAGGTGTTGTTCGTGCGTGAACGAACGTTGTTTGCTCAGCGGCTCGATCTCGAGCGGCTGGAGCTGACCGGCGAGCCAGTGCCAGTTGCCAAGGGCATCACCCTTGATGCGCGCGGAGTCGCCGCCCTTTCTGCGTCAAGCGTGGGCTCGATCGTCTATCGCACCGGGACCCTGGACCGTTTGCGGAGGTTCATCTGGTTCGATCGCGCCGGCAAGGAGCTCGGCACAGTCGGTGATCCTGATCCGACGAATCCGATGAACCCGTCGCTATCCCCAGACAACTCACGAATCGTGATGAGCCGATCGATCGATGGGAACACGGATCTCTGGGTACTCGATCTCAAGCGGCCGGTGTTGACCCGTCTGACGTCCGATCCGTTGCCTGACATCAGTCCGGTGTGGTTGCCAGATGGAACGCGCGTGGGATATGGCAAGCCAATCAAGGACAAGGGCTTCACCGTGCATGTCACGCCGTCGAATGGAACCGGGCGAGAGGCGGTCATCGCCGACCGGGGTACCACTCAGGTGATTCCAGTCGACTGGTCCCGCGACGGCCGGTTCGTGCTCTGTCGAACGGGTGATCCAGACAAGGGGTGGAACCTCATCGCGCTGTCTGCCGACGGGAAGAACACGCCTGTTGACGTGGCCCAGACGGACTTCGACGAGCGCGCGGGCCAGTTCTCGCCGGACAGCAGATGGGTGGCGTATGAGTCCACCGAATCGGGCCGCACCGATCTGTTCGTGCAGGCGTTTCCCGACGGTGGTGCGCGATTGCAGGTATCGAGCGGCGGCGGATCGCAACTACGCTGGCGGGGCGACGGCCGGGAAATCTTCTACATCGCACCCGACGGACGGTTGATGTCGGTATCGGTCACGCCGTCGGCGGATGGCCGGCGTCTCGAGTTGGGCACGCCCACCCCCTTGTTCATGACCCGCGTCGAGAGTTCGCCACCAGGCGGAACGCATCACACTTACGTGGTTACGGCGGATGGGCAGCGCTTCCTGATGAACACATTCGTCGAGCACTCGGAATCGCCGATCGCACTGGTGCTGCACCGGAAGCAGCCCTAACGATAACTTGAGATTCCATCTCAGATTCGCGTTCATCCCGAACGCCGATCGTCCGTGCGCGGGTCCGTCGCTCGCAGCACTCTACTATCGACATGAGCCCTGCGAGCGACGAACCACGAACCACGGACTACGGAACCTACGGACTACGGAGTACCGTTCGGCGATCCGCGAAGCGGCGTCCGCAGATACGGGAACGTCGCGTCGAAGAACGAGGCGTCCACGAATGCACCATCCGTGAAGGGCAGCAGCCCGGAGGGCGCATCGGTTGGTCCGCAGCCGAACACGCCAGGGAACGCGTGGCACAACACGCCCATGGCCACTCGCAGCTCTATATCCACCACATCGTCGCCCGGACGTCGGCCATTGGGGAACCCCGCGTTATCCCCACCGAGCGCGCCAAGACGACTCTGACTGCCGGGTGCGACCGGGTCGGTGCTCGTGTTCAGGCGCAGCATCTCGGACGCAACCACCGCGTTCGGACGATTCAGACCCTGGATCCCCGTGAGAAACGCCGCGACGAGATCGGCCCGCGGGAAATTGTTCGGCGCGCGAACGCCAGCGCTGCCAAACAGGATTTCGAGCAGCTCCGGCAGCGTCGGATTGGTCACATACGTGGCCAACGCGCTGTCCTGAGTCGGCTCGGCCGAGTTGAAGAGGTCCTTGTCTTTCAGGCCGATGAACAGTTCGTTGACAAGTGGCGCACTCAACCGGGACACCTGAACCCCGCTGGCTGACGGCGGCGTTGGTGATCCGTTGTTGCCATTGCCATTCCCGTTGTTGCCGCTGCGCGCGAGCGGGTGCCCAGTCGGTACCCAGCCGTCGCAGTTCTGCGTTGCCACCCAGGTGATCGCGGCGCTGTCTGGTGGCTTGGGCGAGCTCGGCTGACCGGCCGGGCACGCAGCGCTCTGACCGCTGCTGTTGCCGTTGCCGTTTCCATTGCCGTTGCCGTTTCCGCTGTTGCCATTGCCGCGAGCGGCCGGATGATTGCTCGGCACCCATCCCGAGCAGCTCTGATCCGGAACCCACGTCAGGCCGGGAATATCGAGCGGCTTGGCGGCGGCCGGCTGACCGGCTGGGCACGGCCCTGCGCCGGCTGGCGGATTCCCCGGCGTGCTGCCGCCAGGCGTCACGCCGACGTTGAGGCTCGCCGTCGTCCAGCCACCGATGATCGGCTGCGATTGCGACTGGACGAGGCACGCGATCGGCACCTCGAGGATGAACGACGTCACGTTCGCGTCGGCGACGTCGTCGGCTTCGGCGTTCTCGGGGCCCAGCGGATTCGTCACGTTGACGAGATCGAACACTTCGCCGAGATTCACGACGAACGAATCCTTGCGCTGACCGACGAACATGCGGCCATCCGCGCATCCGGGAATGGCGATGTTGTAGATGTGATCTTTCGCGTATGCGTCGTACTGCGGGATCGACTTGTTACCGATGTTGTCGACCGGTTTGCGGAACGACGAGGCCCCGTCGACGGCATTGGTGATCGCCTGCGACACGCCGCTGCGCCGATCGCCGCGGATGATGTTCGCCGTGAACGATTCCTCGCGATTGAGCGCCGCCGTGTCTCCGGCGGTTGGGCCAATCGGCCCGATGTTGATCAGCGCGACCGGGACCATCAGCCCTCCAACCGGCACGCTGAGATCCTTGACGTTGATCGAGGGACGGAATTGGAACGTGATGTCCTCGACCGCGTCAGCGTTGTTGTCGATGTGTATTTCGTAGACCGCATCCGGGTCCAGCGTAAAGTAGTTCGGCCCGCCGTAGGGAGCCTGCAGGGGCATGTAGTTGGCAACCAGCGTCACGAAGCCGGAACGGCCCGTCTCGTAACTGCGGAACATGTAGAAGTCCGTTCCGTCGAGCTTCGGGGTTTTCGTGATACCTGGTGCTTCCCGATGGCTCGAACCCTGCCCGGCGACCCCGGCGGCCAGGACCAGCGCGGCTATCGCTCCTGTCCGTCGGCTCAAAAATCGTCATCTGCGACCTCCGTTTCTCTTTGTGCCGCCGGCGTTGGTCTGGCGAATTTCTGGCGCAGGCCGGTCGGTCGCTGGGTACTACGGGCGGTCAGGGGGATCGGATGGGACGGCGGAGACGGCGGGGATAGGGGCGGGGGCGGAGCGAAGCCCGGCGTGGCGCCGGGCCGTCATCAATAGGGATCTGGCTTTCAGCGAGCCAGGCATTTTGATATTCGGCGTGCGCGCGGCCTTTCGTCGCCGCTTGGCAATGAACGGCACCCACCACATCCAGAGGCCGCTGAACCACAGAAGAAGGAGTACGAGGCCGGCCGGCAGGAAGAGGCCAAGTTTTGTCCAGTCACCACCGAAGAACGAGCCATCGTGAATGGATTCGATCAGATCCGAACGGCGATAGGCGGTCTGAAGGATGTTGCCGTTGCTGAGATCGACCTGGATTTCCCATCCGTTGTTCAGCCACACCTTGACCATGCCGCGTCCCGGACGTACGTCCAGCCGATTCACGTCGCTCCAGCTCTGAACGTTCATGTCCGGCACGCGCTTGATGGCGGCGAGAATGCCATCGAAGTCCAGCACTGGTTCAGTGCCGGTCCCGCGGTTCTCGACGGGCTGCACCCACGCCCAATGCTTCTTCGCCTGGAGGAGGAGACCGCTGCTGATCATCACCAGCAGCGGAATCGCGACGGCAAAACTGGCCCAGTAGTGGATCTTGCGGTTGAGGACGTTAAAGGCCACGCCGGCCCCGCCGTCGGTTGGACATAGGGGATTTGAGTGTGGAAGGGTCCACTACTACCAGAGCTAGTAGTTGTCACTCACGGCGATCGCGACGGTCCTCGCGCCGATCGCGACGATTCTCGTGGCGGTCGAGACGATCTTCGCGGGCGTCGCGGAGATCTTCGCGACGATCCCTCCGGTCCTCGACCCGATCGCGCCATGCGCCGTCGTGACGGATGTCGCGGCGATCTTCACGAAGGTCGCGGCGGTCCTCGCGATGGTCCAGCCGGTTTTCGACCCTGTCGCGGCGATTCTCCGCGCGATCCCGGATGTCCTCGCGACGGTCACGGCGCGGTGGCTGGTCGGCCGACACGGGGTTCACGAACATCGGCAGCGACATCATCAGCGCTGCTCCGCAAATCGTCATCGCGCGGTTCTTCATGACATGTCCTCCGTCAGGCGCTTCGTGAGATTTGACCGGCCGGCACCGCAGGAGGTTTAAGGGCGGACAAGGCCACCCGGCCATCCCCCAATCCAGCGTTTTGTCACAACGGAGGTGGGCCCGCCCGCCGGCAGACTATGCTGTGACCATGTCCGACGTCTTGCGCGATCTGGTATTTACGCTGCGCACCTGGCGAAAAGCTCCGGGCTTTGCCGTGGTGACGGTGCTTACGCTGGCTCTTGGGATTGGATTGACCGTCACGATTTTCAGCGCGGTCAACGGCGTCCTGCTCCGGCCCCTGCCGTACGCGCAACCGGAGAAGCTCGCGAACATCTGGGTGGATCTGGGTGTCGGCAACCAATCGCTGCCGGCGGTCACACCGTTGGACTTTCGTGATTATCAGCAGCGTGCGAAGACGTTCGAGAGCTTCGCCGCGGCATCTGGCGGCAACATCGTCGGCGCAGCCGGTGTCGTCACCGGAGGCGGCACGGAACCGGAGCGTGTGGCGGTCTCGACCGTGACCGCCAATTTCTTTCCGTTGCTGGGCATTGAGCCCGTGTACGGCCGACAGTTCGAGGCCAACGACGAGGTGTTTCAAGGTCCGCCCGTGGTGATGCTCAGCTATCGCTTGTGGCGCCGGCGATACGGCGGCGATCCGAGCCTCGTCGGCCGCACGATCGAGCTCGACGGCGTGCCGCATGCGGTCGTCGGTGTGATGCCGCAGGAGTTCAGGCTGCTGCTGCCGGCCGAAGCCTTCCTCGTGCAGGACTCCGAGATCTGGAAGCCGCTGCAGTTCAACTACACGCAGGCACCGCCACGCAACTTCACGTTCTTCACGGTGTTCGGCCGGTTGCGATCGGACGCGACATTCGAGCAGGCCCAGGCGGAGATGACTGTCGATTGCCAGCCAGCTCCGGGCAGAGCATCCGGTTCACGAATCATCCGACATGCGTATCCGCGTCGTTCCGCTGCAGCACGATGTGGTCAAAGCGGCGCGGCCTGCGTTGCTCGCGCTGCTGGGAACGGTCGCGTTCGTGCTGCTGATCGCGTGCGCGAACGTCGCGCAGCTCCTGCTGGCGCGTGGCCTCAGCCGTGAGCGTGAGGTCGCGGTGCGAACGGCGCTCGGCGCCAGCCGCTGGCGGATCGTTCGTCAGCATGCGACCGAGAGCGTTCTGCTGGCGATCGCAGGGAGCGCGGCCGGCCTGGCGCTCGCGTCCGCGTGTCTGGCCGTTCTGCGCGCCCTGGCTCCGGCCAGCCTTCCACGCGCCGAGAGTATTCAGATCGACGGGGCCGTGCTCGCCTTCACAGCCGCAATCGGCGGCATGACGGCGCTGCTCTTCGGCGTGGCGCCAGCGATCCACTGGCACCGCGTAGACCCGAGCCAGGCCTTGAAGGCGACATCGTCGTCAGCCACCGCGGCGCAGGCCAGGATGCGCAACCTGCTCGTCATCGCCGAGATTGCGTTGTCGGTCGTGCTCGTGGTCGGGGCGGGCCTGCTGATCCGCAGTTTCGTCGGTTTGCAGCGGGTTCGGCCGGGGTTTCAACCCGAGCGTGTGCTGACGTTCCAGCTGGCGCTGCCGCGGGTCGCGTATCCGAATCCGGACGCACGCCGCCAGTTCACGCGCGTCCTGGAGGAACGGCTCCGCGCACTGCCGGGTGTCGAAGCGGTGGGCTTCGTGTCGCAGCTTCCGCTGACCGGAAGCGGACCGCTGTCACCTTACGCGTATGACGAAAGCACCGCGCGCAACTGGGAAAGCGCGACGGCGGACGGCCGCGCTGCATCGCCGGATTATTTCCGATCCATGGGAACGCGGCTGATGGCCGGACGCTTCTTCAATGCTGACGACCGGCCGAACGTCATCATCATCGACGAGACATTGGCGGCGCGTGCGTTTCCCGGCCGCAGTGCCGTGGGGCAGCAACTGCAAGTCAGCCCGACGGGTTCTCCGAACATGTACTCGGAGGTCGTCGGAGTGATCGAGCACATGCGCATCCTCGAGCTCGGACGGCCGGTGCGCGGCCTGATCTTCAGGCCGCTGTTCGGACCGCCCACGTTCTCTGTAACAATCGGGACTCAGGGCACCCCCGAATCCCTCATTGGTCCGGTGCATGACGCGGTGCGTTCACTCGATCCACAACTGGCTCTCGATCGCCTTCAGCCGATGACCGCTTACGTCGGTGACGCACTCGCACAGTCCAGATTCAGCCTGATGCTCATGAGTCTCTTCGGCACGCTCGCGGTCGTCCTCGCCGCCATCGGGATGTATGGCGTCATCAGCTATTCGCTGACGCAGCGCACGCGCGAGATCGGCATCCGGCTGGCGTTGGGCGAGCCGCCCGCGCGCGTCAGGAACCTGATCATGCGCCAGGGGCTGGGGTTGATTGGTCTGAGCCTGCTGATTGGGCTACCCATCGCCATGGTCGTTGCCATGATGCTGCGTGACCTGCTGTATCAAGTCACGCCAACCGACTTGTCGACCTATGCCATTGCCGGACTCTTGCTGATCGTCGTCGGCATCCTGTCCTGCTACGTGCCGGCCCATCGAGCATCGCGGATCGTGCCGGTGCTCGCGCTGCGGCGCGAGTAGTGCAGATTCAACGCTAGAATCAGTGGTGTTGCGCAACGAAACTCGCCTGCGGCTCCTGACCTTTCTGCTGCGCCTGGCCGGTACGGTCACCGCGGCGGCGTTTCTGGCGATGTTCCTGCCGGTGGAGTGGATGGTCTCCACACATCGATGGCTCGGGCTGGGAGAATTTCCTCGGATGCCCGTCGTCGACTACCTGGCGCGCTCCGCCGCCGCGCTCTACGGCTTCCACGGCGCGCTACTGCTGCTGATCTCCCGCGATCCGATCAAGCACCTGACGATCGTCCGATTCGTCGCGTGCATGAACGTCCTCTTCGGCCTGATGATCATCGCCATCGACTGGCACGCCGGCATGCCCCTGCTGTGGCTGCTCCTCGAAGGCCCCCCCATCATCGCGTTCGGGGTGGTGATTGCCTTCCTGGGGTCAGGTCTTGAATCGCGGGAAAACGCTGGAATTCAAGACCTGACCCCGTCTAGCGGCGGGCGGACCGTTGGGGTCAGGTCTTGAATCGCGGAAAAATGTTGGAATTCAAGACCTGACCCCTAGCGCCGGGCGACCCACCGGATGGCGCCGGTGAGTTGGCGTTGGAAGCGGGGGTCGCGCCACGTTTCGTCGAAGTGACCGAGGGCGTTGTAGTACGCGCGGCCGTTGCCGACCGAGTGCGTCCACGCGAGCGGATAGTCACCAGTCGTGCCGACGGACGCCGCGTCGAGACGGAGCAGGACTTGAACCCGCGGGCGCGGATTCTCGCGAAACGTGTAGAACTCCTCGAACGTCGAATAGCGCTCGCCGAGCCCTGACGCCGCCGGGTGCGACTGATCTTCGACGACGACGGTGGCCTGTTGCGTCCAGGGATGCTCTTTGAAGTACGCGCCCACCAGCATTCCGTAATCCGCCCACTCGTACAGCGTATCGGTCGCGCTGTGCGTGCCGAGAAACCCGCCGCCGCGATTCATGAAATCCAGAATCGCCGTCTTCTGATCCGCGCTGAACGGCAACTCGCCCGTCGTGAGCGCGAAGAACAGCACCTCGTAGTTGGCCAGATTCGAGGCGCTGACCGTGGACAGGTCTTCTGTCGCCGTAACCGTGAACTCACCGCCGCTCGCGCCGGCGAGGCTCGACATGACCTGACGAGCGGTCTCGATCGACCCATGCCGGAAGCCCAGCGTCGTCGTGATCATGAGGATCCGGATCGGCTGACCGGAGGGTGCGGAAGGAGAGGGAGTGTTCGGCGTTTGCGGCGATGATGAGCTCGACCCGCAAGCGCCCGCGAAGGCCAGCACGGCTACGACCAGCAGCACGCGGCTAGACTGCACACCTCATTATCCGCCCGCCGCCCCAACTCTTCCACCGCCGAACCGTTCGAGTCCATCTGCCAGTCGAGCTTCACTGAAGCCGGCGCGATTGCTTACCGGGCTGACACCTCAACGCCCCACTCCAACTCCAGGGGCCTGGCTCCCGCTTTGGATAAGCATGGGCGTTGGGGTTGACGCGTTGGCAGATCGCGTGACAATTCGGTGCGGCTCCCGCGAAATCTGTAAGGGCGCGCGCCGGTTGTCAGCCGATCGGCTCGCAAGAACGCCGTTGCGGATAGACTCACGGGAATCACGCAAACAGATAAGACTAGATGGGATACGCAACAAGCCTTGTCATCGTGCTTGCGGGAGTTGCGTTCGGACTCGGGCCGTCCGAGCAGGGACAAGTGCCCGGGACCCTGCGAGCCGCACTCCTGCACCACGGATTCGCCACCGCCATCGGTGCGCCTGAGATGCCCAAGGTCGACGCGCCGTTGACCAGCTCGGAGTTTGGCGTCAGCGGCGGCACGTTCGCAGCCGCGTACTACCTGAGGGAAGAGGTGCTGGGCCAGGGGCTCGGCAGGCTTCACGTCAGCGTGTTCGACCGGACGAGCGGGCGATGGAGGCACGCCGCTGCGCTGCGCCAGCAGATTGGGTCCGTGCTCGGCGTCAGTGTCGGCGATCGCTACATCCTCATCGAGGGACATGCCAATCCGTCCGCTGGTGTTGGACTTCTTCTGAATCGAACGAACCTGCGAACTGTGGCTCGGCTATCGGGATACGGCCTGCGTCTTCTATCCACCGGCTCGATCCTGTATCACGCGAACATGGTGCACTTTGCTCCGGTGCATCAGGAGCGGCTGATGGTGTTCGAGCCTCGCACTCGCAGCGAAGCCGAGATTTTCCCTGGCAAGGCGGAATCGGTAATCGCCGCCAGCTATCGCCGATCGATTCTGACGGCCTACGAGAAGTTGTCGGCCTCTCAGAAAGGGGCATTCGAGCAGTCTGCCTACGGTGCTTTGGACGACTTCGACCGGAACATCTCCCACCTCGCCGAGCGACCCGCCGGCGATCGCCTGGCGTTCGTGGCTTCCTACGAGTCCGCCCGGATGGAAAAGCGGATCCCGCGCGCGCAGACGCTCGTTCAGTGCGATCGCACGTCGGCGCTGGTGTGGTCGTGCAACGAGCGCGATCTTGACGAAGCGGCGCGAGCGTTTGCCTTCGAGCTGCGACGGCAGCCGAACGGCTGGTTCGAAAGCGCCGACATCGATCCGCTCATCAAAAAGGCCCTCGGTCTCTGAATCCGGGTCATTTCGTGCCGGTGTCCTGCTCCCGTATGATCGCGATTGATGGCCGCGTCCATTCACACTGAGAACCTGTCCCGCGAGTACGGTGGCCGTTTTGCCCTCACCGACCTCAATCTGGAGGTCCAGCCGGGAGAGATTCTCGGATTCCTCGGGCCGAACGCCGCCGGCAAGTCCACGACGGTCAAGATTCTGGTGGGCATGCTCAAGCCGTCCTCCGGCACGGCCCGGGTAGCCGGATTCGACGTGGCGCGCGACCCGCTGGAAGTCAAGCGCCGCATCGGCTACGTCCCTGAAACGGCCGCTCTCTACGAGACGCTCACCGCACGCGAATATCTCGCGCTCGTCGCCTCTCTTCATCACCAGCCCAGGACCGCGGCTCAGGCGCGCATCGACGAACTGCTCGAGCGGTTCGATCTCTCGCACGCACGCGACCAGCGGCTGAGCGAGTTCTCCAAGGGAATGAAGCAGAAGGTCCTGATCACCGCTGCGCTCATGCACGGGCCAGAGATCGTGTTCCTCGACGAGCCGCTGACCGGTCTCGATGCGAACGCGGCGCTCGTCGTCAAGGAGCTGATCCGCGGCCTCGCCGCGCAGGGGCGCACGATCTTTTTCTGCTCGCACGTGCTCGAGGTGGTCGAACGCGTGTGCACGCGCATCGTGATCATCGATCGCGGCCGCGCGATCGCCGACGGAACGGCAGCCGACATCGCCGCGCGGACAGGCACGGCGTCGCTCGAATCCGCCTTTGTGTCGCTGACCGGACAGCGGGACGCGGCGCAGGTTACCCAGGACCTGATCAACGCCCTGAGCCGCTGATGGCCGAGCGCAACCTTTCCTGGCTCGGCATCGATCGGATCCAGTGGCAGGCGCTCGTCGTGGCCTACCTGCGCATGGACGGGCGCCGCGCCGGTGGGGCGTCGCGGCCCGGAGAGAGACCGGGCCGTCACGTGTTTGCCGCCTACAGCGGCCTGATCCTCATGACCTCGATCAGCGGCATCTTCCTCGCCATCGCCGCCGTCGTGCTCGAGGATCCGCTGACCGTTTCGGTGGTCCTGACCACCTATGCGGCGATGAATACCTCGCTGTTGCTGCTGGTGGACTTTACGGGCCTCGTGGTTTCGCCGGACGACTACCGCATTCTCGCCAGCCGTCCTGTTGACTCACGAACGTACCTGGCCGCTCGCCTGACGTCGGTGCTCGTCTACGTTGCCGTCATTGCAGGTGTCATGGCGCTGCCGCCATCGCTCGTCCTTGGCTTCTGGCACGGGCTCGGCGTGCTCGGTTTTCTGGCAGCCCTGCTGGCGACGCTCCTGTGCTGCACCTGCGCCGCGGTGATCGTCATCGTGGCGTACGCGAAGCTCGTGTCGTTCGTGCATCCCAGCCGTTTGTCGCGAGCGCTCAGCTACCTTCAGCTCACGGCGTCCACGACCTTCATCGCCGGGTACTATCTGGTCGCCCAGGTATCGCAGTCTGCGCAGCTTCGCCACCTGTCCGTACGCAACGTCCGATGGTTGTGGTCGCTCCCCTCCACGTGGTTCGCGTCGCTCGTGCCGGTTGCCGGCGGCCTGGCCGGTGCTGCGGAATGGACGGGATCGGCGGCTGCGATCGTGTGTGTCGCCTGTTGCGTGCCTCTCGCGGCCGGCCGGCTGTCGCTCGACTATGCCGAGCGGTTGTCGGAGATCGCGTCGGCGTCGGAACCGCCGGCCCGGCGGCGCAGGATCCTGCCCGGCTTCGGGACGGCCGAAGCGTTTGCGATTGCGACGCTGGTCCGGGCGCAGTTTCGCTACGATCCACGCTTCCGCCTCGCGATCCTCGGTGTGCTCCCCATCACGGCTTTCTACATGATGCTGGGGGTCAACAACGGGACGATGACCGATCCCTTCGTCTCGCGGTGGGGAAGTTTCGGCTCGCCGATGTACTTTGCGGTGGCGTTCCTGCCGATGACGCTCCACGGCTCACTGTTGTACAGCGACAGCTGGCGCTCGGCCTGGATCTTCTTCGCGACGCCGGCCGATCCTGCCAAGCTGATCGTCTCGGCCAAGAACTTCGTCGCGATCTTCTTTCTTGGCGGCTATATCGTCCTGATCGCGATCGTGTGGAGCTTCTACTTCGAGCGGGTGTGGCACGCTGTCGTGCACGCCGCCTTCGTCGGTCTGCTGGCGCACTTCCTGTTGCAGGGTGCGGTCATCCTGCACCCTGCGCTGCCTTTTGCCACGGAACCCCGGAAGGCGGAACGGTCGTCGCAGGTGATGGGCCTGTTCTTTCTGGCCGCGATCGCCAGCAGCATTGCGCCGATCCTGCTCGGTGTCTTCTATCGACGGTTCGCCACGATCGCCATTCTGGCGATCCTGCTCATCGCCGTCACGATCGGGCTCGAGCGCGTCGTGCGCCGACGCGCACGCAGCGCGGTCCTCGGGATGGAGTTTCGAAGTTAACTGCCGCCGTTCACGCGCTGCAGCTCGAGCTGAATAGCCGCCTCGAGCGCGGCCGCCGGGATGGCGCCGTCGATACGCCGGCCGTTGATGAAGAACGTTGGCGTCGACTGGACGTTCAGCTGCGCTCCGAGCTGTGAGTCGGCCTTGACCTCTTCGAGAACAGCCGGATACTGCGCCGCGAAATCAGTGACGCCGCCGACCGTCTCAGCCGCCCTGCGAACCTGGTCCGGCGTGAGGAACGGTGGTCCCTGGTTGGCGAACAACCACGCTTCGAGTTTCTCTGCAGTGCCTTTCTTGCCCGCCATGTTGAAGGCCGCCGCTGCTTCGCAGGCAGCCATGTGCCCGGCGTTCTTCGTGTTGCACTCGAGCTCCAGCGGGAAGTGTTTCAAGACGTACCTGACGTCGCCGGTCGCCGTGTACTTCGCCAGAATGCCTTTGAAGTCGTAGTAGCTTCGCCGGCACGGGGGACACTGGAAGTCGTTGAACTTGACGATCAGCACCTTGGCGCTGCCCCTGTCGATCGGAACGTTGACCACGGGCTGCAGGTCGTACCACTTCTCGAATTGCGCGCGTTGCAGATCGGTGAGCGGCTGGTACGGAGCAGGGTTGTGCTCGGACTGCGTGGCCCTGTCGACAGGGAAGGACGCGATCGTGAAGAGACCACCGCCGATCAGCGCCGCCGCGATGGCCAGGACAGCGGGCCGCTTCACCAGGAGTTCCGCATCACGCAGGAAGCGCTCCGGCAGCGAACCGAGAGGCGCTGCCATTGCCCGGTAAGAGAAAATCAAGCAGACCGATGACGGCGACGTAGGTGATCGCGCACAGGATGCACAGGGCCTTCAGCTGAAAGAACGACGCCCACGCCAGATAACCCGAGAACGCGAGCCCGATGAGGGACAGCGCGAACACGTAGCCTGCGACGTTTTCGCCAGCGACGCCCACCGCCTCAGCCGCGCGTACTTTCTTGCCAGCCGGGATCACACGCGGCGGAGGCGCTGAAGCGACCATCAGCACGATGGCCGCGAAGAAGATCACCCCGAGCACTGCGACCGGTGCGCCGAGAAAGCTGCCGTATTGGCTGAGATAAGCCTGCGTGCAGCTCACCGACGTGCTGACATCGCAAAAACTCGTGTAGGCCGGGTCTGTCAGCAGCGTGTGATGCACGTAGGTCGAGATGACCGACGCACCAAGGCCAAGCAGCGCGAAGGCGAGCAGCAGTCTGCGCGTGTGGGTTGTCATGGGTATCGAGAACGCCTGTTGGCATTCTGTCCCGTTCGCCCTGTCCGCGCAAGAACGACGCGGTCGCTAGTCTGAAGCTGTCTTAAACCTGTCGCCTTCCAAGGTGCGAGCGAGCGCCGCGAGAGCCACGCGAGCGGAGCGCGCCGGCGAAGCGGGCGAGAGCGCGTGTAGGGGAGTCCGAGGGCGAAGCCCCTCGGATAAGCTAGAGCGAACGCAGAAAGGCGAGCAGACGATCGCGCTCGCCTGGCGTCAGGCCGGAAAACCCGCGGCGGGCGAGATCGGCCTCGTTCCGATGACGCTCGATCGCTTCGGCGATCGTGGCCGCGCTGCCATCGTGCAGCAGCGGGCGGCGCAGCCGAAGACCCCACAAAGCAGGGGTGCGAATCTCCTGCCCTTGTGCCGCGGCCTGGACGATCCCATCACCGGTCCCGATGTCGTGCAGCAGCAGATCGGAGAAGAGGGCCACGGGCCGCCGATCGAACAAAGGGTTGGTGGCCGGGCCGGTCGTCAGTGTCGGCACGTGACAGGAGGCACAACCGATTGCCGAGAAGAGGCGTTCACCGTCACGTGTGTTCTCGTCCGAATGGCTGCGCGCGACCGGCGCGAGGAACCGCATGAACGACTCGAAGTTATCGATGCCGCGCCGTCCCGTGGAGCGCTCACGCACGTCCTCGGGCTCGGGCAACGGATCGCAGCGCCGCATCTGATCCTCCGAGACGGCGAAGACCGATTCGCGCGGGAACACGTCGTTCGTGATCCCCATTTCATTCCGATACGCATCCGCGCCGAACGTCAGCAGCGTCGCGTGTTGCGCCTTCCAGCCGAAGCGCCCGACCCGGCGCTCACCGGTGGCGGTATCGGTGATCATGGCGGCACGTCCGCTGACACCATCCCGATTCCGATCCTGCGGATCCTCCAGGGCCAGAATCGCATCGTCCGGGATCGCTTCAACGAGCCCGGCTCCAAACAGCGGAATCGGTGCCCGCCGCGCAATCATCGTCACATCGTCTGGAATCTGCGGCTGGCATCCATGCGTCGGCACCGAAAACAGGTGAATCAAACGTATCGCCGTCGTCGTTCAATCCTCGGAACGAGCCATCGGCGTTGCGATAGCCCGCCCGCGTTTCGAGGATGATGCCGGCGCCGCCGATCGCCGGCACGTTGTGACAGACCGCGCAGCTCGTTCCGTTGAAGGCCGGCCCGAGCCCCTCTTCAGCGGTTTCGACTTCGGTGAAGTCGTCGAGGCCGAGCCGAAACTCGGTGAATTCCCGCGGCGTGAGTCCCGCCAGCGGATCGCCGGGCTGACCGGTCGGCGCCTGACCGCTGAGCACGGGGTGACTCGCCACGCTCGAGATCCACACGAGCAATGCGACGCCGAAGACAGCCTTCCACTTCATCGTCCGGCTTCCTTCCCATGGCTCGCGCCCGCGCCGGTCCGTTCGCGAACCACCAGCTCGCCGCGCATGAAGTTGTGACCGGCACCGCACATCCGGCTGCACTCGAAGACGTAACGTCCCGGCTTGTCGAACTTGATGGGGACGACGATGTCGCCCTTGCCGCGCTTGGGGATGGTCACCTCGGTTTCGGTCCCGACGATCCGGAACCCGTGCGCAGTGTCGTCACTCTTGATGCGGATCTCGACATCCTCGCCAGGATCGATCTCGATCCGCGAGGGTGTAAACGAGAAGCGCTCGGCGGTGACCCGGATGACGCGTTTGTCCTGTCCCTCGAAGGCGGTGCCAGGCAACGCCATCATCAGCACTGTTACGAGCGCCCACCGCGCCTTCATGAGATTTCTCCTGTTCCCCATTGCTGAGTCGACCGTCGCCGGAGCTCGTGGAATGCCGAGCCAAGAGCCTAGAACCACCAACCCAGACCGACGTTGAAGCTGTTTGGCGCTCCGATCACGTCGCTCTGGTTGCGTAACCAGATGTAGTCGATCTTCACGGCCACATCCGGATCCGGGTAATAGGTCGCGCCGAGCACCCAGGCGTCACGATCGAATTCCTTCAGCGGCAGAAAACCGTCCGGCATCCGGTATTGAGTGTCGAAGTTTTCGTACCGCAGAAAGGCGACGAGGTCGCGCGGGGAGCCCGCGTCCCACACGCGATACCCGGCTTCGCCATAGAACCCTCGCAGCCGGCGCGCGATGTTGGGCGAGACGCCGGTCAGGCGCTCGATGGCGTCGTTGAGTGGCCCCGCGTCACTGATGCCGACGTCGGCGAACTGCCCGCGCAGCTCGAGCCGTCCGCGCTGATACCGCGCGTCAGCTTCCGCAACCCACACGCTGGTGTCGAGCCGTGGCGCGGAGAAGCTCGAGTCTCCAGTCCAGAATCCGGCACCCAGCGTCAGATCGGGAATCGCGACGTATTCGGCGCGGCCCGTGAACGCGAAGTTGCGGACGTTCGCCTCGGAGCCCTTCTGCCGTCCGCCCCTGATGCCCTCGTCCGCGCTGAACTCCAACGCGTCGAGCGGGGCGGTGACGAATGCGCGGTAACGAATTCCGCGGCCGATCTCGCCGTGGACGCCGGCACCCACGTCGAACCACGTCGTCGGAATAATCACCGTATCGACGAACGGCCGTTCGACACCGTTGAATACTGGTGGCTCGTGACGCTCGTTGATGATGCCGAGCGGCATGAGCAGCATTCCCGCGCGGACGTTGAACGAGCGTCCGAGCAGGAAGTCGACGTACGCCTGCTCGAGCTCCAGTTCGCCCTTCTCCTCGAGCCCCTCGACCACCGCGTGTTCGAGCTCGAGCTCGCCGACGAATCTGATGCGTTGCGAAAAGCTGTGATTGAAAAGCAGCACGAACCGGTGAAAGTCGAGAACGCCGTCTTGACCCTCTACTTTGTTGAAGTGGAAATCCATGTAGCCCGAGAAGGGCCCCGTCTTCGATTCAGAGGATTCCGACTGCTGTGCCGGCGCGCCCGTTTGTCCAGCCACAGTTGCGGCTGCACCGAGGCTCAAGCCGGCGCAGATGGCAATTCGCGCCAGTTTTCGCGTTAGTTCCATTGGGCCAAACTTAAATTTTGAAGAATCAAAACCAACTGAAGTCTATATCTCGTCCGTTCCTCGGGTCAAGGGGTTCAGGACGGGGGTTCAGGACGGGGGTTCAGGACGGGGGTTCAGGACGGGGGTTCACGACGGGGGTTCAGGACGAAAGTTCACGACGAGGGTTCGCTGGCCGTGGTTCGGTGCTCGTCGCTCGTGGCTCGAAGAGCCCATATGCCGCTGCGAGGCTCTACGAGCGACGAGCGACGGATTACGAACCACGGACCACGGACCACAAACTCTCGTCCCGACCCGTCAGAGGACGAAGTCGAACGTCGCTGCCCGGCCGCCGGCCACCTCGCTGACCGTCATCAGCAGCTCGGAGGAAAAGATGCCGTCGGTGGCATTGCGCGCTTCGTTCGGAAAGTACAGCTGCGTCGTGAGGATCGATTGATTCGGCGCCTGCGCCTTCACGTGAATGTGCCGCGTCCGGCCCGGGTAGAGTCCCGGCACGATTGTCTGCAACGTGTAACGGCCGTCGGCATCGGTGAACTGATGGCCGCGCAGACGGAAGCCGCTGTTGTCGTAGTTGCCGCTGTCATCCGCCTGCCAGAAATCGAGCTTCGCCGCGGAGATCGGCTGGCACGAGGTCGACAGCACACGTCCGGTGATCGTCAGCAATGTGCCGGTCACTCCAGATTCGAGCAGCGACGAGCGCTGCGGCGAGCTGCTCTTGAAATACGGTCCCTCGGTCTGCGCCGGCGTCGGATCGTCGTCGCCATCGTCGCACGCAGGGGTCGGCTCCAGTGATGTCGGTGACGACGGCAACGCGCTGCTGGCAAGGGAAGAGCCGCCGCAGCCGATCAACGTCAGCGCCGGAAGCGTCAACATCGCCTGCACCAGCTGCCGGCGGATCACGTCGATGTTCTTGTCGTCCTTCATTGACTTCGTTCCTCCTGAGGCTATTGAACGATCTCTCCGTGGCATGAGGAGGGTAGAAGCGTGACAAGAGTGTGACTACGTCATCGACGTGACTTAACAAGAGGGAGAAGGGGACGGACGGCTGACGAGTCCCCGAACGATCGCGACGACCACGACAAACACGACGCGGAAAAAAGTGAGGTCGTGAGCGTCGCGGCCGTCGTGATCGTTACCAATGCCGTCAGCACCGTCGAACTTGAGTCCCTATCGGCTCTCGCGAGTCGCAGCCGGCGCGACGTGCACTGGCGTCAGCTCACGGCCGAGAGTCACCGCAACTTCGTGGGTGTTGCCGTCGTTCTGCAGTGGGATGGACATCGGATCGACCGGTACTCCGTCAACCTCCACCGAGCTGACGCCGCGGCAGAGGTGCTCGGGATTCGTGACCGTGATCCTGTAACGCGTGCCGTCGATCTTCCATTCGATGGAGTAGTTCGGCCACATAGCCGGGATGCATGGATCGAGCGCGAATGTCGCGCCGTTTCGACGCAGGCCGAGGATTGCTTCGACCGCGGCCTGATACATCCAACCGGCCGACCCTGTGTACCACGTCCAGCCACCGCGACCGAGATGCATCGGGTGGGCGTAGACGTCTGCCGCGACGGCGTACGGCTCCACGCGATAGCGCTCGACACTCTCGAGCGTTCGCGCGTGGTTGATCGGATTGATCATGTGGAACAGTTCCATCGCCTCGTCGCCGAGCCCAAGGCGCGCGAGGGCGATGACCGCCCAGAGCGCGGCGTGCGTGTATTGACCGCCGTTCTCGCGAATGCCGGGCAGGTAGCCCTTGATGTAGCCGGGATCGTGCGCAACCCGATCGAAGGGCGGTGTCAGCAGCAGCACGAGCTGCGCGTCACGGCGGACGAGATGTGCCCGCACCGCTTCCATCGCCCGCTCCGCACGCCGCGGTTGCGCCGTGTTTGCGAGGACCGCCCAGGACTGCGTCAAGGAGTCGATGCGGCACTCTGCATTCTGCGCCGATCCAAGGGGCGTCCCATCGTCGAAGTACGCGCGCCGGTACCAATCGCCGTCCCAGGCCAGCTCCAGCATCCCCGTCAGCAAGCGTGCCTCGTTGCGGTAGCGCACCGCGAGCTCGCCGCGATTACGTTTGTCGCAGAGCGCGCCGAAGTCGTTCAGGACGACCACGAGAAACCATCCAAGCCACACGCTTTCACCGCGTCCCTCGTGGCCGACGCGGTTCATGCCGTCGTTCCAGTCGCCGGAGCCGATGAAGGGCAGGCCGTGCGCCCCGTATTTCATGGAGCGGTCCATCGCGCGCACGCAATGGTCGAAAATCGACGTCGCTTCGTTCGAAACGGACGGATGCCGATATGCCTCCGACTCGTTCGGCTCCAGCGGCGGCGCTTCGAGGAACGGGACGACCTCGTCGAGCACGGAATCGTCGCCGGTCCGGCCGACGTACGCCGCCACCGCATAGGGCAGCCAGAGCAGATCGTCCGAGCAGCGCGTTCGCGTACCACGCCCGCTCGGTGGATGCCACCAGTGTTGAACGTCACCCTCGACGAACTGTCTCGACGCGGCGCGGATCACGTGCTCACGGCAGAGATCCGGACGCGTGTAGATCATCGCGAGCACATCCTGCAGTTGGTCGCGGAAGCCGAACGCCCCGCCGGGCTGATACGGCCCGGTGCGCGCCCAGATTCGGCAGCTCAGCGACTGATAGAGCAGCCAGCGATTGACGATCACGTCGAACGAGTCGTCCGGCGTGTGCACCTGGATTGCGCCCAGCGTATCGTTCCAGAAGCGTTCGCTCTCGGTGCGCGCGTGATCGACTTTCTCGATCGCCGTGTAGCGGGCGGCAAGCTCCGTGGCGTGCGCAGCGTCTCGCCCCTGACCCAGCACGAACGCGATCCGTCGAGATGCGCCCGGTTCAAGTTGAATGGCGATCTGCAGCGCGGCGCACGGATCGAGCCCCGCGCCGATGCGGCCGGTCAACCGCTCCTTCCAGAGGCCAGCCGGCCGGCTCAGCGACCGGTTGCGCCCAACGAACTCACCTCGATCGCACGTCCGCGAGACGGCGGGTTCGGTGGCGTGCCAAAACGCGACCCTTTCGCTGAAATCGGTGTTGTACCGATTGCGCGCGAAAATCGCACCGGTCGTGTCATCGAGCTCCGTGACAACGAACCGCCGCTCATCCGATCGAGGGGGACCGAGACACCATTCGACGTACCCGAAGACGCTCAGACGCTTCGTGGCCGTCGACGTGTTCGTGAGCGTCAGGCTCGACAACTTCACCGGGTCACCGGCGGTCACGAATACCTCTAGCTCCTGCTCGATACCGGCGACCGCGTGCAAATACCTCGACACGCCGGCGCCATGACGCACGATCCATCGCCCCGAATCGGCCGATCGCGGCAACGGTGCTGGCGTGGCACCCCAGCATGCGCGCGAATCATCGTCCCGGATGAAGATCGCCTCGCCCGTGGGATCCATGATCGGGTCGTTGGCGAACGGCGTGAGCCGGTTCTCGCGGCTGTTTTCCGCCCATGTAAATGACGATCCCGCCGAGCTTATCAGCGTTCCGAATTCGGAGTTGGCCAGGACGTTCGACCACGGAAGCGGTGTCTCGCGCTCGCCTTCGAGAACGATGACGTACTCGCGGCTGTCAGGCGTGAACCCGCCCAGCCCGTTCTCGAGCTCCATCGGTGGAACCGGAACGGGATTCGCTGCGGGCTCGGGCCTGACGAGTTGGGCGTTCGGCGGAACTTCATGCTCGTCATAGAGCCACGGTGACGATCGATCGAGCTGCCGCTCCAGATCGCCGAGATCGCCACGCAGGACGACTCGTGCGACCGCCGACAGCAGTCGAAGATCGGCTTCCGCCATGCCTTCCGAACGCAGCAGGAACGTTCCGCCAGGCTTGTTTCTCCACCCGACCCACCGCGGCTCCTGCACCAGGTTCGTCAGAATGTTCTGAACCTCGTCCAGATATTCGGCGGGATGCTCGTTCAGAATCACGACGTCCGCCCGCAACCCCTTCAGACGCCAGTATTCCTGGGCGTGAAGCACCTGACGGACGAGCGACAGGCCGCTGGTTTCGGTGACGCGCACGAGAACGATTGGGAGATCCCCCGAGATGCTGTAGCCCCAGAGGTTCGACTGCCCGAGAGCGTTCTGCGCAATATCTTTCGGGCTGATGCAGGACGCATCGGCGCCGAACACACGCGACGCCAGGCGATCGTAGAGAATCGCGTGATCGTCGCTCAGGCCCAGGTGCATCAGCGTGATGTGCGCGTGCGTGAACGCCATCGACAGCACGCGCGCAGCGGCGGTGCCGTCGCGATACTTGCGCATCAGCGCCAGCGCTGTCTCGCGATCGTGCTCGATCCCGGTTGCGAAGGTCACGCGGACGAACGCGCCCGGCGGCATGCGCACGCGCTCGCGCAGCGCAGCGATCGGATCGAGCACCGCACCCGTGGTGCCCGAGAGCGGACGGCCGTCGAGCGCGAGCGGGTCTTGAAGCGTGCGGCCACGGCCGACGAAGCGCGCACGGTCCGTCTCCCATTCGACGGCGCCGCCGAGACGGCGATCGACGCCCAGGACGTGATAGGCCCATACCTGCGGCTCGTCGGACGCTCGCGGACGCCGGCTGAAGAGCAGCCCCGCGCTGGGCGCGTCGTATTCCGATTCGATGAACAGCTTCCCGAATGCCGGATGGGCGAAGTCGTCCTCCGGCCGCCCCAGGACGATCTCGGCGTAGCTGGTAACCTCGATCTCCCGCGCCCTGTCGCTCCGGTTGGTGATCGACAACCGGCGCACCTCGACGTCGTCTTCCGGCGACACCGCGACCTGCAGCTGCGTCTCGAAATCGCCGTCACGCCGGCGATACGTCACCTTGTCGAGCTCCAGCGTCGCTTCGTACTCGTCCGGCTCACCGCATATCGGTTGATAGGTCGGCGACCAGACGAGGCCCGATCGCGGATCCCGGAGATAGATGTATTGAGCGCCGACGTCCGAGGTGCGATCTTCACGTTGACGGGTGACCGAAAGCCCTCGCCACGAGCTGAAGCCGCCGCCCGTGTGCGTCAGAGCCGTTGTGTAACGGCCGTTCGACAGGAAATGCGAGTGCGGGCTCGTCGTGTGTGGTGAGCTGAAGCGTCGCGACGCGAGCACCGGGATCGACGGCGGCAGCGTCGCGCTTTCCGACGGCCGCGGCTCCGAGAGGATCGCTTCCCTGGGCACGCGCTCCTGCAACAGCAGTTCAGTGGCTTGCACCCGCGGCTCGGCGTGGAACCGCGTCACGAAGACGTCTTCACAGACGACGTTGGCCAGCGCGACCAGGGACATTCCCTGATGGTGCGAAAAGAACGCTCGGACGAGCGCCGGCGGCGTCTCGCCGGTGGGCGCCTTGGCATCCAGCGCGATCTGCGTTCGCGGCCGGAATTCGATCGCTTCGTAGAAGCCAAACCGTGCGTCGAGTCCTTCACGCGCCAGCCGGCGGAAATTTGCCGCTGCCGCTCCAGGGTCGATGAGGCTTGCCAGCGCGGTGGCGTACGGAGCCACGACGAGATCGTCGGACAGCCCGCGCTTGAGGCCGAGCCCGGGCACACCGAACGCCCGATACTGATAGTTGCCGGCGCGATCGGTGAACGTGTACGCCGACTCCGAAATGCCCCAGGGAACGCCCTGCTTGTTTCCGTATTGAATCTGACGCCGAACACAGGCGCGGCAGCTCTGATCCAGCAGCGTTCCCGGAAACCCGCGCATCAGCAGCAGCGGCATCAGATACTCGAACATCGTGCCGCCCCACGACATCAGCGTTGCCTGGCCGTTGACGTTCGTGACCAGGCGCCCGAGATGAAACCAGTGGTGCTGGGGGACGTCGCCTTTCGCAATGGCCACGAAGCTCGCCAGCCTGGCCTCCGACGCGAGCAGATCGTAGAAAGCGCCGTCGGGCCCGCCCGGGCCGTCCGCGTCCGGCAAGCGGTAGCCGATTGAAAAGATGCGGCGCCGCCGGTCGAAGAGAAAGTCGAAGCGCATGTCGTTGGCGAGCGTCGATGCACGCCGGGCGATCGAGTCGAGCACTTCCTGTTGAACCGTTGGCCGCACCTTCAGCGCCGACACGGCATCGGCGACGGCGCGCGCCCAGAAGCGGACGTCGCCCGCGCTGCTCAGCGCAGGGCCACCACCGTCGATCCCGGCCGACGCTTCCATCAGGCTGTTGGCGAGCAGTTCGAGACGGGAATTCGTGTCCCCGCGGAGGACCGCACGCGCTTCCGCGACGATGTCGCGTGCCAGCCGATTGACGGCGGTGATGGCCTGACGGTTCGATCCGTCGCTGGACGTGTCGGAGGCTGACGACAGGAGCAGGACTTCCGCGGTGTCGATCAACCCGGCCAGCTTCCGTCCCTGCGTCTGCGGGTTGGCGAGTGTCGTGACGATCCCCTGCGCGAGCGCGAGGAGCGCGGCCGCGAGATTCCCGCTGTCGACCGTCGAGACGTAGCGCGGATGGAGCGGCGAGTGTGTCTGCGTGTCGTACCAGTTCAGGAAATGGCCGTTGTAGCGCTCCAGTCCCTCGAGGGTGGTCAGCGTGTCGTCAAGGCGTCTGACCATCTCGTCTGTTCCGATATAGCCGAGGTCGTGCGCCGCCAGCGTCGAGAGCAGGCTCATGCCGATGTTCGTCGGCGAGGTGCGGTGAGCCAGCTTCGGTTCCCTTCGTCTTCCTGAAAGTTGTCGGGCGGAAGCCATCCGTCGGCTTGCGTGACGAAGGTTTCGAAGAACCGCCAGGTCTTGCGCGCCGTCGTGCGCAGCACCGAGCGCTCGCGATCATTCAGCGCGCGCTCGCGCGGCCCGACCGGCAGGCTGAGCCAATAGGCGACCGCCGGCGCGACGGCCCACAGGACGAGAAACGGCGCCGCCGAGAGGAGTCCGTGCCTGAAAAAGACGGCGACGACCACCGCGACAACCGCAGCGATCACCGGGCTGGCCATCATGTCGGTCACAAACTGCGTCAGGCCCTTCCGGCCGACGAGACCGGTGGCCTTGGCTGCCGTCGTCGCTGCCGTCTCCCACTCGAGCAGGCGACGCTTTGTGACGCCCACGCGGATGAGCGTGAGACCGATGGCGTGCATCGTCTCCCAGGCGTGATAGGCGAGAAACGTCAGGCTGAGCAGGACCTGCGCCAGCGCGGTGAGCGTGTCTTCGCGCAGGTTGCGGAGGAACACCGGCACTGATTGCGCTTTGCGTGGTCCGACCAGCACACGGGCCAGCAACGGAAGCAGCTGCGAGGCGATTGCGACGAGAACCGCCGTCGTCCAGAACCAGCTCTTGCCCGGCAGAATGGTCCATCCCGCGACGAGCAACGCCAGCAGCATCGGTGTGACGAGGCTGCGGCGCAGATTATCGAGAATCTTCCAGCGCCCGATCAGCGGAAGCGAATTGCGCTTGATGCCCTGGCGTGACGGCACGAACGGAAAGAGCCAGAACAGGATCTGCCAGTCCCCGCGAATCCAGCGGTGCTGGCGCCGGGCGTGCGTCAGCACGCTCGAGGGGTATTCGTCGACGAGCTCCAGGTCGGACACCAGTGCGACCCGGGCGTGCAGACCCTCGAACAGGTCATGGGAGAGAAGCGCATTCTCGGGAACGATGTCCGCGAGCGCCGACGTGAAGGCATCGACGTGATACAGGCCCTTGCCCGTGAAGATGCCCTCGCCGAACAGGTCCTGGTAGGTATCCGAGACCGCCGTCGTGTAGGGATCGACGCCGGTATGTCCTGAGTACACGCGCGCGAAGAGCGACCCGCCCGCGCTGGCGAACGTGACGCTGACGCGAGGCTGCAGAATGCCGTAGCCGTCAATGACGCGGCCGGCCTTCGGGTCGAACGTCGGCCGGTTCAGCGGATGTGTGATCACGCCGATCAGCAGTCGCGCTGCGTCGCGCGGCAGGCGCGTATCACTGTCCAGCGTGATGCAGTACTGAACGGGCGGCTGGGTTGCCAGGTTGCCGATCTGCACGACGAAGCTGGTGTCCGTGGCGCCCCGCAGCAGGCGATTGAACTCTTCGATCTTTCCCCGCTTCCGCTCCCAGCCCATCCACAGGCCTTCCTGCTCGTTCCACTGCCGGGCCCGATGGAAGAGGAAGAAGCGATCAGGCCCTCCTTCCGCGTGCCTGGCGTTGAGCACGTCGATCCCTTCACGCGCGGCGGCCAGGATCTCGCCGTCGCGCGGCATCGTTTCGCTGGCGGCGTCGCGGAAGTCGCTCAGGATAGCGAACTGGATGTTGCGATCGACGTTGCCAAGGGCCTGGACCTCGACATGGGCGAGCAGATCGTGGACGCCCTCGACGCTGTCGAGAATCGTCGGCACGATGACGACGGTGCGCGCTGACTCAGGGATGTGATCCAGCTCCAGGCGTGGGAGACGGCGCGGCGGGATCAGGTTGCTGATGATCCGCTGCAGGATTTGAATCGTCAGCTCGCTCGCCGGCACAACGGTGAGCAAGCCGATCCACACGAGCATCTCCCCGTCCCAACCGTGGAAACGCGCATAGGCGATCGCGCCTGCGACGAGGATTGCGGTGCCCAGCGCGATAGTGCCGAGGTATCCCGGCGTCGCGCGCCGGAAGAAGAGCCGTCGAATCTGCTGCCGTACGCCTGGTGACCAGCCGATGCTCTTTTCGAACTGACGTCGGCCGCTGCCGATCAGGTAGTACCCGACATGACCCTCGCGGGCGTCGGGCGTCTGTTCCGCCGCCTGCCGGGCGCGCTCGATGCTCTTCAACGCGACGCGCACCTGAGCCTCGCCGGTTGGCTCAGCCTGTTCCTCCACCGCGTGGCGGTACCGGTCTCTGCTCGGGAAATCCATCCGGCTGTAGATGCCCGCAGGATCCCGCTGCAACACCTGCTCGACCAGGCTGACGCTTTCGAAGAACTCGCTCCAATCGAAGGTCGAGACCAGCCGCAGGCTGCCGATAAGATTCGACATGAAGGCTTGTTCGGCGGCCTGATGCCTGCCCTCCGACCGGATCGCATCCTCGACCGTCTCGCCGATCGCTGCCAGCGCATCGTCGAGCTTGTTTCGCAGCTCGCCGGCAATGGCGCCACGTTCCCTTGACCGCTGCAATAACCGGATGACGAATGCCGGGTGTAGTTCGGCGGGCCAGAGCCCTGGCGCCAGTGTTCCGGAGTCGAGCGAGCTCGCGAGGCGGTCTGCGCTCAGCCGATGGGCGCGGCTGATGGCGAGAACCTCGGCGCGCGAGCGCAGATGTTCGACGAGCGCAAGCTTCAGGGCGCTCGGCCAGGCCCACAATTCCCCTATGGTCAGTGGCGCAATCGACTGGAACGAGGTCACGAACCGGTGCAGCCGTTGTGCGTCGAGGTGTCCGGCGCTGCGCCGGATCAACTCGAGCGCCATGACGAACACACGCGCCTGCCCGGCTGATTCGTCGGCGGCGATTTTTGGCAGCTTCTTGTAGAAGGAAGGCGGCAGATCGTGATGAACGTCGCGTACCGCGGCGGAAATGATGTGGAAGTTGTCGAGGAGCCACTCGGCCGCGGGCGATGACGGTTCGCCGAGCCGCGCGTCCTCGGCGAGTGCGGTGTAGACCTGGCGCAAGACGCGAGCGTGATCGTCGAGACGGCGCAGGTGCGTGCGGCTGCCGCCGCGCTGCCGTCGCGCCAAAGTCAACAGGGCAGCAAGCCGCCGTGCCCGTTCTTCGAGCGGCTCGGTGCCCAGGAGTTCCAGGCCGGCGGCCGCGGACGCGCGGTCACCCGCGAAGTGGCTCAACGCATACTCTCCATGGCACAGTTACCTATCAACTGTTGTGCCGGTGCGAGGATAGATGAGGAAGCCATCCTTTCAGGACCTGTTCGACACAAGCCCGACTGTTCGATCGGATGCTCCAGGGCGAGTCAATCTCATCGGCGATCATACCGACTACAACGGCGGCTGGGTACTGCCTGCTGCGATTCCACAACATACGAAGGTTGAGCTGGCGCCTGGAGATGGCCGGCGCGTTAGAGTGTGGAGCGCGGGCTTTTCAGACTCTGTCGCCGAATACTCGATCGGTGACGAACACCCCGATCGATCATGGATCGACTACGTCAAAGGGATGACAGTCGTGTTGCGCGAGGCAGGCGTCACTGATGGTTTCGCGCTGCGAATCGAGTCCGAAGTGCCGGCCGGCGCGGGGCTCGCGTCGAGCGCGGCCCTGGAGATCGCCGTCGGCCGCGCGCTGCGAGAGGCGTTTGCGTTGCCGCTCGAGTGACGTCGAGCTGGCCGTTGCCGCGCGGCGCGCGGAGAACGAGTTCGTCGGCGCGCCGGTCGGGATCATGGATCAAATGGCATGCAGCCTCGCGGCGCAGCAGACGGCACTCTTTCTGGACACGCGGACGCTCGAGTTCGACCGCGTTGCGCTGCCCGCCGACGCGGCGCTCGTGGTCATCGATTCGGGTTTGACGCATCGGCACGCCGACGGCGGCTATATTCAGCGGCGGCGCGAGTGCGAAGAGGCGGCTGTGAGGCTGGGTGTGCGCGAGCTCCGCGATTTGCCGGAATCGTTTGCGGTGATGAACGCCTGTCGCCCACACTTCTGAAACGTGTGCGTCACGTCGTCACCGAGAACGCCCGCGTGCGGAAGACAGTCGCCGCGCTTCGTGCTGGCGACCTCGAAGGCGCCGGCGCGTTGTTTCGGGAGTCACATCAATCCATGCGTGACGACTACGAGGTGTCCTTGCCGGATCTCGACCGACTGGTGGATCTGGCGTGCCGTCAAGAGGGCATCTTTGGCGCACGGCTCACGGGCGGCGGTTTCGGTGGGGCCGTCGTGGCGCTCGTCGCGCGCGATGTCGCTGCTGCGGCTGGCGCAGCGATCGCCCGAAGTTATGTTGCCGCAACGGGTAACCCGGGGCGGCTGATCGTGCCGCTTTCCAGCGAGAGCGCTGAAGGCGCGCGCTCAGCGTGTCAGCAGGAACGCCCGTTCCTGACCGTTGAGCACGCCGGTCCCGACGATCTGGCCGCTTTCATGATTCCACGAGCCTCAGTCAGAACCCAGCCCGAGCTGGCCGGGATGAGGCTGTTCAGATCGATCAGCACACCTTTTTCATAGAGCACCGCATGCAGCGTACCGCCGCTGTCGGCAGCGCCGACGACGTCGCCGCGGTTGTTGATGCCGTAGGCGAAGCTCTGACCGCCGCCGGCGAGGACGCCGATGTCGATCAACGAACCAGACGCTGTAGACGAATCCGTGAAACTCACCGCTCTCTGTTTGTGATTTGCCGACCACGACGCCGGAGTTGTTGATATCCACCGGCAGGCTCACACGTCCGCCAAGGGTTCCCAGGTTCACGGCCGTGCTGCCGGTGGCGATGAAGGCGCGCCGGTCGGCGTAGTCGGCGTGCGCGTCGAGGCTGTACGAGCCCACCGTTTGCCCTGACTCGTTCACTGCCATGACCACGCTCGTCTCACCTCCGAAGTTCCCAAGTTCCTCGGTAACTGCGCCATCGGTCGGAAGTTGCGGTTGACCGTCGTCATATGGTTACCGGGCTGAGCCGCATACCCGACGACCTGCCCGACGCGGTTGATGGCATGGGCGGCGGCGTACGGCAGCCTGTCGTTCGGCGTGTCGGGTGTAATGTCGGCGAGCGCACCACCGAACTTCGCGACGAACGCCCGGAACTTCCCGCCGGTGTTCTCAGCCCGCCCGACGACCGTGCCGTTATCGTCGATGCGATAGGCGTAGCTCGAACGTCCGCCAAGCGTTCCCAGATCCGCCATGGCTCCGGAATCCCAGAGAAACGCGTGTATCTCGCCGCCGGCAGTTTCGGCGACGCCGACTGCCTGGCCGCGATTGTTGACCCCGTACGCGGAACTGCGGCTGCCACCGAGCGTGCCGAGGTCGGTGACCTGATACTGGGCTTGGGGAGGCTGGGCCGCCACGGTCAGATGCACCTGCAGAGTGGCGCAGAACGCGAGACCGATGGCGGCAAGTCGGCTGGTGGTCCGGATTGTCATGGCCGAGGTTCCTCTGATTCGCTGCTAACTATCGCGTGCGCACGCTGATCACGCTGGTGTACGCGGAGTTGCCCGCCGAGTTGTACGCCCTCACGCGATAGTAATAGAGCGTGTTCGGCGACAGGTTGTCGTCGGTGTACGACTCCGCGTTTGCAGAACGTGTATCGATCTCCGTGAATGTCGTCCCGTTGAGCGATCGCTCGATGCGGAACCCGCTTTCGTTCGACGCGTTGTCCTGCCAGGTCAGGCGAATTCGCCTTCGGTTCTGTGCGTCGCCCGCGAGCTGCGACGGGGCGGCGGGCGCCGTCAGCGGCTCCACCGTGATATTCACAGCCGCCGACATCGTCGCGGCGCCGATGTTGTCCGTCGCGCTCGCCGTCAGCGTGTACGAGCCAACGGCGACGTTGGTCCACGAGAAGGAGTACGGCGCCGTCGTGTCCTGTCCGATCTTCGTGGTGCCCTGGAAGAACTCGACGAGACTCACCGTGCCGTCGGTGTCGGCGGCACTCGCGGTGATCGTGACCGACGCCGGTGCCGTGAAGGTGGCGCCGTTGGTCGGAGCGGTGATGCTGGCCGTTGGCGGCACGTTGGCCGCCGGGTTCACGGTGATCGCGACGACCGCCGACGTGGTGATGCCGCCCGAGTTATCCGTGGCGCGCGCGGTCAGGTTGTAGGCGCCGGCGGCGACATTCGTCCACGAGAAGGTGTAGGGCGCCGTCGTGGCCTGCCCAATCTTCGTCGTCCCCTGGAAGAACTCGACCAGGCTCACCGTGCCATCGGTGTCGCCGGCCGTCGCGGTGATCGTGACCGACGCCGGGGCCGTGAAGGTGGCGCCGTTGGCCGGTGCGGTGATGCTGGCCGTCGGCGGCACGTTCGCCGACGGGTTCACGGTGATCGCGACGACCGCCGACGTGGTGATGCCGCCCGAGTTATCCGTGGCGCGCGCGGTCAGGTTGTAGGCGCCGGCGGCGACGTTCGTCCACGAGAAACTGTACGGCGCCGTCGTGGCCTCGCCCAATCTTCGTCGTGCCCTGGAAGAACTCGACCAGGCTCACCGTGCCATCGGTGTCGCCGGCCGTCGCGGTGATCGTGACCGACGCCGGGGCCGTGAAGGTGGCGCCGTTGGCCGGTGCGGTGATGCTGGCCGTCGGCGGCACGTTCGCCGACGGGTTCACCGTGATCGCGACGACCGCCGACGTGGTGATGCCGCCCGAGTTGTCGGTGGCGCGCGCGGTCAGGTTGTAGGCGCCGGCGGCGACGTTCGTCCAGGAGAAGGTGTAGGGCGCCGTCGTGGCCTCGCCCAATCTTCGTCGTGCCCTGGAAGAACTCGACCAGGCTCACCGTGCCATCGGTGTCGCCGGCCGTCGCGGTGATCGTGACCGACGCCGGGGCCGTGAAGGTGGCGCCGTTGGCCGGTGCGGTGATGCTGGCCGTCGGCGGCACGTTCGCCGGCGGGTTCACCGTGATGCGCGACGACCGCCGACGTGGTGATGCCGCCCGAGTTATCCGTGGCGCGCGCGGTCAGGTTGTAGGCGCCGGCGGCGACATTCGTCCAGGAGAAGGTGTACGGCGCCGTCGTGGCCTGCCCAATCTTCGTCGTGCCCTGGAAGAACTCGACCAGGCTCACCGTGCCATCGGTGTCGCCGGCCGTCGCGGTGATCGTGACCGACGCCGGGGCCGTGAAGGTGGCGCCGTTGGCCGGTGCGGTGATGCTGGCCGTCGGCGGCACGTTCGCCGACGGGTTCACGGTGATCCCGACGACCGTCGACGTGGTGATGCCGCCCGCGTTATCCGTGGCGCGCGCGGTCAGGTTGTAGGCGCCCGCTGCGACATTGGTCCACGAGAAGCTGTATGGCGCGATGGCGTCGTCCCCGATCTTCGTCGTGCCCTGGAAGAACTCGACCAGTGCAATCGTGCCGTCCGTGTCCGTCGCGGTGGCGGTGAGCGGGACCGTTGCGGGTGCCGTGAAGGATGCTCCGCTCGCAGGGCCAGTCAGCGTAACGGCCGGCGCCGTGTTGGGTGTACCACCAAAGAAAATGCCCTGGATCACGCCGTTGATGCCGGCAACGGTCGTGACGCGCAGGGTGATGCCGCCTGTGACGTTCCAGACCAGCCACTGTCCGCCGTTGAAGGCGCTGACCGTGCGCGTGTCCAGGACCGCACCGGTCACCGCGTTGAGGATGTCCACACGCTGCACCCGCTCGGTGGAATCCCAGTCTACGCAGTAGATCGCGAGTTGATGGAATTGCCCGTCCAACACGTTCACGCCGACGTTGAATGGCGTGGATGCATGCCACGCGGCCGCAACGCGGCCGCTACCGACCGAACGTTGCAACGCTCGGACGTCGCTGGTCGCGGTCTCCCAGACCCAGGTAAAGTGCCCGCTCGGAACCACCTGGGCGTACGCCGGGTAGCTGGTGGTATCGCCGACCACCGCGAAACCATCGCCGCCAAACGTCCCGCGCCAGTTGCCTTTCGTAGTCGTATCCGAGCGTACGAACGACGCAGCCGCCGATCCCCCGCCGCCACCATAATCTGTACCGCTTCCGATGTGGCTGTCACGCCACCGCTGTTCGTGGCTTTCGCGGTCAAGGTATAGGCGCCAGCGGGAACGCTCGACCAGGTCAGGCTGTACGGCGCGGTGAGGTCTTCACCCAACTTCGTCGTACCCTGGAAGAATTCCACCTTGCTGATCGTCCCCGACGTGGTGGACGCCGTGGCGTTCAGGACGACGTTGGCCGGAGCCGTATAGCTGGCGCCATTCAAAGGCGTCGTCAGCGTCGCGGTGGTCGAGTTGACACCGCCGAAGAAAATGCCCTCGACGATGGCGTTGTATGGGCCCACCCTCGTGACGCGCAGCGTGACTCCGCCGCTCACGTTCCAGACCAGGTACTGGCCGCCGTTGAATCCATTAATCGTGCGCGTGTCGAGCACGGCACCGGTGATGGCGTTGAGCACGTCGATCCGCTGCACGCGCTCGGTCGAATCCCAGTCCATGCAATAAATGGCGACCTGATGCACCTGGCCATCCGTCACGTTCACGTCGATGTCGAACGTGTTGTCGGCCACCCAGGTTGCGGCGACACGGCCGCTTCCGACCGCGCGTTGCAGCGCGCGGACGTCGGTCGGGGAAGTGTCCCAGACATACGAGCCGTTGCCTGTGGTGACCACCTGCGCGTATGGCGGGTAGTTAGTGGTATCTCCGACCACCGCGAAACCTTCACCACCATATGCGGTTCGCCAGTTGCCTTTGGTCGTCGTATCGGTGCGGACGAACGATGCGGTCGCCGTGCCGCCCGCCACAAGTATTTGCGCCGGCGCCGATACACCAGTCGCACCACCACTCGTGAGCGCTCTCGCGGTCAGGACGTAGGCGCCGGCCGGGACGTTCGTCCAACTGAAACTGTAGGGCGCAGTGAGGTCTTCACCGAGTTTCGTGCTGCCCTGGTAGAACTCCACCTTGCTCACCGTTCCTGTCGGTGTCGTCGCCGTCGCGTTCAGGGCGACGGTGGCCGGCGCGATGAAGTTGGCGCCGTTGGCGGGCGATGTGAGCGTGACGGTCGGCAAATCGGCGGCCGGACCGATGAACAGTCCGGACACTGTGCCGTTCGGCCCGATAGAAAGCTCCTTCGTCACGCGGATCTGCACGTGTCCCGTGACGGCCCAGACGAGATACGTGCCGCCCGTGAAGTTCGTGATGATCCGGCTGTCGAGACGCGTCCCGGTGGCCGCTTCGAGAATGTCCACGGTCTGTTCGCGCCCAGCCGAAGTCGTAGTCGAGACAGTAGAGCGCGATCCAGTGCGGTTGTCCGTCAGCGAGCCGCACATCGAATGTGTAGTGCGTTTCCGAGAACAACTGTGAGGCCACTCGTTCGGTAGGGTTACCGGGCCGCTGCAGCGCCCGTGCATCGGTGGTGCTGGGTTCCCACACGTACGTCGAGGCGCCGGTCACCGACACCTGCGCGTAGGACGGCATGCTTGCGATCTCGTTGGCAATGAGGTTCCCGTCACTCCCATACTTCGACATCCAGTTCCCCTGTGTCGTCGTATCGGTCCTGACGAACGTCGCTGTCCCGCGCAGGACACTGCTGTTCGGTGTGGCACTCGCCTCATTCGAACTGGGACTGTCCGTGCCGTTCGTCGCGCGGACCGTGTAGTAGTACGTTGTACCATTCGTCACTGCCGAGTCGAGATAGCTCGGAGAGGGCACAGTGGCCAGCGGCGACGTGAAGTTGTACGAACCGGATGTCGTCGACCGGTACACTTTGTAACCACTGGCACCGCTGACATTCGACCAGACCAGCGACACCAGACCGCTCGAGGGGGTTGCAGCAAGTCCGGCAGGTGCGGCCGGCGCCGGTCCGGGAGGTCCGACGCGTACTATCTTTGCGACTGAAGGCACACCCGTGCTGTTCACGACGAAGAGCATGTAGTACCCGGGCGGGCTGACGTTTCCGCTCGCGGGCGCCGTGACGTTCAGCCCGCCAGTGCCCTGTGAGAACTGCAGACGGTTTATTCGCTGATCCTGATTGAACGCATGCGTCACCGACGACAGCCTGATCAGGTGGACCTTCGTGATCGACGTGGCCTCCGGCGTGGCGACGAAGAACTGCTGACCGTGGGCGATTGTATCGGGCGCCGTCGTGATCGTCGGCCGCGTACCCTTGAATAGATAGGGGGGCGAGAAGTATTCGGCAGTCTCCTCCGATTGTCCGCCGGACGTAAACACGCGCCCGTCAGGAAGCAGGACGGCGGCAGAATGATAGAGGCGATGCCGAGCCGCGCTCGCCATAGTGGTCCACGTTTCCGTCGTCGGGTTCCAGATCTGCCCGGTGTAAACGGGCGTCGTATCGTTCGCGAAGCCGGGTCCAGAGGTGCCGCCGTTGACGAAGACGGTCCCATCCGCGAGGATCGTCGCGTTCAATTGCCGTCGCGCGATCGACATCGATTGCACCGCCCGCCACGTCGGCGTGGCCGCTTTCAAGTCGATGACGGCTGCGGTCGCAAGTGGGGGATCGCCGCCTCCGACGACGAGCACCTTGCCTTCGTCGTACATCACGCTCGATCCGTAAGTCACGGACCGGGTTGGACCCGACGATCGGTCCAACTCCCGGTGCCACTCGTGTTCAACAACATCGAACGGCCGCCAACCACCCGACAAGAAGACGCGCCCGTCCGGCGCCAGGTGCATGAACGGATAGAGGCCCACCGTGAGCCGGGCATTCACGAGATCCCGCCAGCGGTTCTGCGACTGTTCGTACACCTGTGGCAAGTTGTTCTCGCCGACTACCAGATCGAGTCGAGCCGGAAATCGCCAGGATGTCGCCGTTGGCGAGCGTCGTCGCGGTCGGATACCAGCGGCCGGCGTTCATGTTCGGCACGCGCGTCCAGATGTTCGTGAAAGGGTCGTAGATGGAGGAGAACGGAAAGCCGACGTCGTTCGCGTCATGTCCCCCAATCACGAGCAGCCGCCCGTCCGGCAGCGTCGCGTGTCCCGAGCAGAAGATGTTGTACCCGGCGAGGGAGGCGAGCGTGATGGTGTTGGTGGCCGGATCCAGCAGTCGGGCGTCGTCGCTGTACGGCCAGAACAGCACCTTGCCCGTCGGCAACAAGTGCACGTGAACGGTCTCGGTGGGTAAAGGCAAGACAGCCGACCATTGCCCCACCGTTGACGGCGTTTGCGCTTCGGGTGCTGGACCTAAAACGATAAAGAAGAGAGCTATGACGATCGAGCTGGAGGCTAAACGCAGACCAATACGCGTAAAGTCGGCTCGCGCCGCCCTCAGGGAGAGACATTTCGCAACCATGTCTACGCCCCAAATCCGCGGGCTTAGCCGAGTGGGAACCAGGTGGGTGACCCATTCGCCCGACGGTTCGGCAACTCGCTAACCAGATTCGCTAATGAGTTTCACACTATAGCACGCAATTGCACGCAAGAAACGTGTGGACCGTTCAGTGATGGAAAACGATCGACACATCTATAGCGAACACAGCGCCAATCGATCTGGTTAGCTTCCTCGCCGTGCCGGCGATTCTCTTCGTCGTGGCAGCTATCGTGAGCTTCGTGCCCGCGCGCGCGCCGCGTCGGTCGACCCGTTGCAGGTCCTGAGACGCTGAGCAGCGCTTCCGGCGACGAGCCCGTCTGTCACGACGCGGAATACCCGAGGTCGGAAGGGTTGAATTTTCTGTAGCGCCGGGGGGACATCCGCTTCAGGCAGCCGCTCCTTAGCGGTTGCCCTGTTCCCCCAAACGACGGATAATGCGCGAGATAGGCGCAGGGGCGCCTGTCGAGCGGCGCCGCCGTCCGGCGGGCCCGCATCTTGCGTGACATCCTCTGGCGATGTCTGTGATCCGCAACCGTCTCTCGTCGATCAGGAACATTTTCGTCGGCCAGCCGCGAGCCCTTGTCACGACGGTCGTTCTTCTCGCGCTCTGCTGCTTCATGGTGGCGGGTTGGCTTGCCTGGTTCAGCTATGACCTCACCGCCGGGCTTCCCAACCGCGAAGCCATCCGCGGCCTCGGCGACATGGCGCAATCGACGACCATCTACGACGCCAGCGATCGCCCAGTCTTCACGATTTTCAAGGAACAACGGATCGAGGTGCCGCTCGACAAGGTCTCGCGCAACCTGATCGCGGCGGTCGTCTCGGTCGAAGACCAGCGGTTCTTCGATCACAGCGGCGTCGATGCGATTCGGGTGGGCGCCGCCGTGCTTCGCAATGTGCAGGCGGGACGAAGGGCGGAGGGCGGCAGCACGATCACGCAGCAGCTCGCCCGCCAGAGCTTCCTCAGTCGCGACAAGACGTATCGCCGCAAGCTGAAGGAAGTGATTCTCGCCACCTACATCGAGAGCCTGTATACGAAACAGGAAATCCTCGAGCTGTACCTGAACAAGGTCTACTTTGGCGACGGACTCTACGGCGTCGAAGCGGCCGCGCGCGGGTACTTCGGCAAGAGCGCCAGTCGAGCTGGCCGTCGACGAATCGGCTCTTCTTGCCGGATTGATCCAATCCCCATCGAGCTACGCACCAACGGTCAACCTGGATCGCGCGGTGAACCGGCGCAACGTCGTGCTGCAGACGATGGTTTCGTCGGGCGCGATCGACCAGGCGTCCGCCGATCGCGCGAAAAAGGCGCCCGTCAATCTGGCCAATGCGCTCGAGATCAAGGAGACCTTCGGCCTCTATTTCAAGGAACAGGTGCGTCGCGAGCTGGTCGATCGGTTCGGCTGGCAGCGCGTTTATCAGGGCGGCCTTCGCGTCCACACGACGATGAACGCGGAGATGCAGCAGGCGGCCGAGTCGATCCTGGCCGAGGGTCTCGAGGACATCGAGAAGCGGCGCGGCTACAAATACCCGGCGCGAGGACGCGCCGTCACCGTTGTGGAGGGCGTCACACCAGACTACCTCCAGGGCGCGATGGTGGCGATGGATCCAGCCACCGGGCAGGTCCTTGCGATGGTCGGCGGCCGGAATTTCGCGGAGAGCGGCTTCAACCGCGCGGTTCAGGCGAAACGCCAGTCCGGCTCGGCATTCAAGCCGTTCGTGTACGCCGCGGCACTGGAGCAGGGATATTCACCCGCGTCGGTGATCACGGGGTTGAACGAGCCGATTCCCACGCTGCAGGGCGACTGGCTCCCTGAAGACGAACATTCGGATGCCGACTTGATGACGCTCCGCGCCGCACTGCGGACCTCGAGCAATCGCGCGGCGGTGCAACTGCTGACGTCCGTGGGCATTCCGGAGGCCGTCGGGTACGCGCAGAAACTGAACGTCGGTACGCCTCCGAGCGTTCCCTCGCTCGCGCTTGGCGCCAGCGACGTTACGCTGGCTTCGCTGACCGCTGCTTACGGTGCGTTCGCCAACCACGGGACGGTTCGCAAGCCGATCCTGATTCGCCGCGTCGAAGACAACGAGGGCACGGTCCTCTACAGCGACGAGGGCGCTTCGCAACAGGCGGTGAGCGACGCGACCGCGTACCTGATGGCAAGCATGCTGTCGGACGTGATCAATGCCGGCACGGCGTACCGCGCGCGTCAGATGGGCTTCACGCTGCCGGCGGCGGGGAAGACGGGCACGACCAACGACTACGTCGACGCCTGGTTCGTCGGCTTCACGCCGAAGATCGTGACGGGCGTGTGGGTCGGGTTCGATCAGCCCAAGAAAATCATCGACAACGGTTATGCCGGCGACCTTGCCGTTCCGATCTGGGCGGCGTTCATGAAAAAGGCGACGAAGGGTGCCAAACCCGAGTGGTTCGAGCGCCCCGCCAACGTCGTCGGGGTCAACGTCTGCCGCGTGTCGGGGAAGCTGCCCAGCCAGGGTTGCGAGAGCGTGATCGTGCCGGCCAGCACCGGTCAGCTCGAAAAGCGGTCGATGGTCTACACGGACTTTTTCGTGAAGGGCACGCAGCCGACCGATATGTGCCCGTTGCACCAGTCGCCCTCCTTTATCGATCGCCTGGCCGGGATCTTTGGCAAGGACTCCGGCGTGCCGGTGTCGGTCGATGCCAGTGGCACTCCGCTCCCCGGCGCCGTCAGCACGTCAGGCGCGCCGGTACCGGCGCCGTCCGTCGAAAACAAGGAAGATCCCAGCAAGAAGAATGACGCCAAGGACGAAAAAGTCGAAGACGGGAAAAAGAAGCGCGGCTTCTGGGGCCGGCTATTCGGCCGCGGCGACGAGGAGAAAAAGAAAGAGGAAGAGCGCAAGAAGAAGGAAGAGGAACAGCGCAAGAGAAACGAGCGGAAGCCCGGAGGCCGCTTCTGACGGCCACGCCCTTTGGAGAGATCGCGGGGCACCATCATCTCCTCGAATTGCTGGCCGGCGCGGCCACTCGCCAGTCACTGCCTCCAAGCCTGATCTTTGCCGGTCCTGATGGCGTCGGTAAGCGCACGGCTGCCGTCGCGCTTGCCCAGTTGCTCAACTGCCTGACTCCTGCCGCAGCCGATGCCTGCGGCGTCTGCGCATCCTGCAGGCGAATCGCACGTGGTGTCCATGCGGACGTCCTGATTATCGAGCCGGGTGAGACCGGCACGATCAAGATCGATCAGGTGCGCGAGGCGATCGAGCGCGCCGCGTACCGGCCATTCGAGGGCCGCCGGCGTGTCGTCATCGTGGACGATGCGGACGCCATGGTGATCGAGGCGCAGAATGCGCTGCTGAAGACTCTCGAAGAGCCGCCCGCAGCCTCGATATTCGTTCTCGTGACGTCGCGGCCCGATCTGCTTCTGCCAACGGTCTTGTCGCGGTGCCAGCGCCTCCGGTTCGGCCGGTTGTCGCCGGCTGACGTCGCCGCCGTCCTCATGCGGTCGCACGGTTACGCGGAGGCAGACGCGCACGCGTCGGCGTCCGCATCGGACGGCAGTGTCGGCGCTGCGCTCGAAGGCGGGTCAGAGGGCTTCGTCGATGCCAGGGACGCCGCGATGCAGCTTCTGCAAACGGTGTCGTCGTCAACCGATCCGCGCCGAAAGCTCGACGGTGCGAGGACGCTCGCAGGAGGCGGCCGCGCGGGAGCGGATCGCGATGAGCTGGCACGTCGGCTGCGCGCGCTCGCCACGATGTTGCGCGACATCCTCCTTTTGAAGGCGCCGGGAGACGATCGCTGGCTCGCCAATGCCGATCTGAAGCCGGTCTTCAAGAAGGTACTGCACGCGTTCGACGCCGACCGCGCGCTGCGCGGGTTTGCCGCCATCGACAAGGCGCTGGATGCCCTCGATCGGAACGCCAGTCCAAAGATAGTTGCGGATTGGATCGCGTTTCAGTTGTAGTAGGGTAGGTCCGGGTGGGGCTGGACAGTATGATTGGGTCCGGCTGAAGCCGGACGCTACGATGGTCCGGCTGAAGCCGGACACTACACGGTCCGCACACACAACGTTCGCCACAAACATTCGCGGATAAAGAGGCGTCATGAGCACCGTGCATCAGCGCCCGTTCGTCAGCGTGAAGTTCAATCCGGTTGGCAGGGTGTTCAACTTCCTGCTGCCCGACCTCGTCATCGATTCCGACACGGATTCCCCTGACACGCCGCCCGCTTCAGCCGAACCGCCGATTGCCCCCGGCGACAAGGTGGTGGTGCAGACGGCTGAAGGAACGGCGGTCGGTACCGTCACACGTCCGCTTCCTGTGGCGTCGGAGCGAAAGCGCCCCGCCGACGATTCGCCTGCGCGCGTGATCCGGCGAGCCTCCCACGACGACATCGTCACGCGCCTCAAGCACGAGCAACGGGAGCGGGAGGCGCATCGGATTTGTCTGTTGAAGATCCGCGAGCGCGGCCTGCCGATGAAGCTCACGCGCGTGGAACAGATCTTCGACGGCTCGCGCCTCATCTTCTATTACACGGCCGAAGGACGGGTGGATTTCCGCGAGCTCGTGCGCGATCTCGCGGCGCATTTCAGAACGCGGATCGAGATGCGCCAGATCGGGGTCAGGGACGAAGCCCGTATGCTCGGCGGCTACGGATCCTGCGGGCGCCCGCTGTGCTGCACGACATGGCTCCAGACGTTCGAGCCGGTGTCGATCAAGATGGCCAAGCTGCAGAACCTGAGCCTCAATCCCTCCAAGCTCTCGGGCATGTGCGGGCGGCTGAAATGCTGTCTGCGGTACGAGCTGCCGAACGGGAAAGGCGTCACACACGGCGGCTGCGCCGACGAGGGCGGCTGCGGCAGCTGCAGCAACCCGACGGGCCCGGGTGGCGGTTGCGGCACCTGTTCGAGCGGCGGGTGCGGCAAGCACCGATGACGACACGCCCGCGAGTCGGGATTACGGTTGGTGATCCTGCGGGCATCGGGCCGGAGATCGCGGTAAAGGCGGGGGCGGATCCACGGGTCATATCCGTTTGCGAGCCGGTTCTCTACGGCCCTCACTCGAGTGACGAGCTCGCCGCGTTCGCGCGCGGACGTGTTTCGCCGGAAGCGGGCCGGGCCGCCTACCACGCCATTACCTCCGCCGTCGATGATGCGATGAGCGGACGGATCCATGCCATCGCTACCGCGCCGATCAATAAGGAAGCCTTCTCGGTTGCCGGCCTTCGCTGGCCGGGCCACACGGAGCTCCTGGCGCACCTGACGTCGGCGCCGCGCGTGGCGATGATGTTTTACGCGGAGCAGCTGCGCGTGGTGCTCGCGACGATCCACGTGCCGCTCGCGCGCGTCCCAGAGCTTCTGACCGTCGAGCGTCTCCAGGACACCATCGATCTCACCTGGGAGGCATTGCCGCGTTTCGGCATCGATTCGCCGCGGCTCGCAGTTGCCGGCTTGAACCCGCACGCCGGAGAGCACGGACTGATGGGCCATGAGGACGAAGCGGTGATCGCACCGGCCGTCCATTCGGCGCGCGCCCGTGGCATCACGATCGAAGGTCCGATTCCCGGCGATACCGTGTTCGTGCGCGCCGTGCGCGGCGAGTTCGATGCGGTGATCGCCTGTTACCACGACCAGGGACTCATCCCGGTGAAACTGATTGCCTTCGGTCGGGCGGTCAACGTCACCCTGGGTCTGCCGATCATCCGGACGTCAGTCGATCATGGGACCGCCTTCGATATCGCGGGACAGGGGATCGCCGATCCTTCGAGCATGATCGAGGCCGTGATGCTCGCGGCGCGCCTTGGCGCCAGAGCCGGGCAGCAATCGTGACCCGCGCACGTGTCTTCGGGCTGCTCGAGAACGGCTTGTTCAACCAGGCAGGTACGCGACGGCTCTCCCCGGCGGCGCACGCATTCTGGCTGATCGTTGTCGGCTACTTCGTGCTCGGGCTCATCGTGCTGCTTCCTGAGGGGGTGTACTCCGGCGATATCGGCGTCAAATACGTCCAGGCGCGCGCGCTGGCCGATCAGCGGTTTACCAGCCTGAACATTCCGTATCCGGGCGAGTTCCTCGATCCCACTCGAGCGTTCTTTCCGATCGTGCCGCCGTTCGTGATGTCGACCGGTGGCGAAACCCAGGCCATCTTTCCCCCGGCCGCGGCAATGCTGCAGGCCGGCGCGGCCGAGATTGCCGGCATTCGCGGTTTTGCGGCGGTGTCGCTGATCGCCGGCGCGCTCGTGCTGCTCGCCGCCTGGCGGCTCGTGCCCGACGAGCTCGGCCTTCCGCTGCTGGTGACGCTCGGAATCGGCAGCCCGCTCTGGTTCTATGCCGTGAGCGGCTGGGAGCTGGCGCCAGCCATGGCCTTCGGCACCGGCGCGTTCGCCGTCGCGGTCCGATGGAAGCACCGCCTCGCGCCAATCGTGGCAGGCTTCATGGTGGGCGCCGGCGCAACGTTGCGTGACGAGATGCTGCTCCTGGCGCCAGGGCTGCTGCTCGTGTTGTGGTTGCGCGAACGTCCAGGCCGGCCGATCCTGCCACTGGCTGCAGCCATGGCGGGCATCGTAGCGCCGCTCGCGCTGGCCGCGGCCATCGAGGTCTGGTGGTTCGAGCGTCCGGCCGCCGCGCACCTTCGTCACGCCGCGCACATCCTGCAGGTCGCGACTGGACTGACCGACGAGCCCAACCCTGACGTCCCGGCACTCGAGCCGTTCACGTTCCGCGATCGCTACGAAACGGTCGTCAACTACTGGATCGCAGGATCGGGATCGAATTGGACGATCGCCGGGATGGCCATCGCGCTGGTCATTGCGGTGTCGTTGCGCCTCGCGTTCGGCACATCGCTTGGTCTGCTTGCCGTGACCCTCGGAATCGCGGCGATCGCGGTGATGGACGTCGTGGAGGTTGTAGCCACGCCGAAGTGGCCGGCTGGATTCATTCACGTCGCTCCGTACATCGTGCTCGCGTTCTTCCCGTCACCGCGTTCGGGCTCGCGATACGGGTGGATGCCATCGGCATTCGCGCTCACGGCCGTCACCTACGTGATCGTGGCGTTCATCGGTACCGACACCAATGGCGGCAAGTCGCTTGGCCCACGCCTGCTGATGCCGTTGCTGCCGTTCCTGACTGTCGCCGCGGTGATGCGCATCGCCGAGTATTTTCGCGGCGCCCGCATGGAACGCGCTGTCGCGATTGCCGGCAGCGGGTTGATTCTCTGTAGCATCGTGATCCACGTGTTCGGCACACTGCCTGCCTATCACTTCCGCAACCACCAGGACGCACGGGCCGTGCTCGTCATCGCCGCAGCACCGGAACGCATCATCATCGCCGACGATCCGTTCACGGCGCAGTTGCTGTTTCCGCTCTATTACCGGAAGATCATCTTGCTCGCCGAGACAGTCGAGGCCGGTGAGCGGATCGGCCAGATGCTCTCCGATCATCAGGTGATTACCGCGCTCGTCGTGTCACGCGAACCGGGGCCGCTGACCCTGTCACCACTGCGGTTCGAAAGCTCTGAACGCGCGGGCAGGATGATGATCCAGCGGTGGCGAAAGCGTTACTGAATCGGAAATCGGAAATCGGAAATCGGAAACTCGACAGTCAGGGGCGTAGGACGAACCTGCGGAATGAAGACCGAACGCGAACAGGCGCAGAAGAACATCGCCGAGAATCGAAAGGCGTTTCACGACTACCACATCGAGGAAACCTTCGAGGCTGGGATTGCTCTGCTCGGGACCGAAGTGAAGTCGATCCGCGAAGGCAACGTGAACCTGCGCGACAGCTTCGCGCGCGTCGAGAATGCCGAGGTGTGGATCTACAACGTTCACATCAACCCGTACAGCCATCGCGGCTACTCCGATCACGAGCCCACCCGCCGTCGCAAGCTGCTGCTGCATCATCGGGAGATCCGCAAGCTGATTGGCAAGACGGTGGAACGCGGGATGACGCTGGTGCCGACCCGCATGTATTTCAAGAACGGTCATGTGAAGGTGGCGATCAGCCTGGCACGCGGCAAGAAGGCCCACGACAAGCGCGAGACCATCAAGCGGAGAGACGCCGAGCGCGAAACGCGTGCCGCGGTCAAGGAACGCCGGCAACGTTGAACCCGTTGCCTATCCGCACCTTGCCCTTATCCGCGTCCCGTCCTATCCGAATCCTGTGTGATCCGCGTCCCGTCCTGTCCGAATCCTGTGTGATCCGCGTCCCGTCCCGTCCGAATCCTGTGGTGATCCGCGTCCCGCCCCGTCCGAATCCGGTGCGATCCGCGGTGTGGTAGATTGACGGATATGAAAGGGAATCGGGCGGTTCTCACCGCTGTCGTCATCGTCGGCGTCGTGCTCCTGGGCTGGTGGCTGTTCGGCCGCGGCGGCAATGTGGCGCGGATCGATCTGCTCACGACGTTCGACTCGGCAAAGAAGCAACCCGACGCGAGCCTGTTTTCGATCGCTGACGTGACGCTGGCTGGCGAGACCAAGAAAGCGATCGCCATCGCGCCGTCCGCCGGCACACGAATCACCTATCGAGTGCGGATACCTGACGACGGCTGGTTGTGGGTGTCGCTGGGGATGAAACCAGAAGCGTGGCAGGCTCAAGGCGACGGTGTTCTATTCATGGTGGGCATCTCGGACGGCCGCGCCTTCGATCCGCTGTTTACCCAGCATGTCAACCCATACGCGAACTCGACCGACCGGCGATGGATTCCGGTCAAGGTGGACCTGTCCACCTACGGTGGCGAAGAAGTGGACTTGATCTTCAATATCTACGGCAGCCCACCTGGCGTCAGCGGCGATATCAACAACGACCACGCGGTCTGGGGTGCTCCGGAAATCGTAGTGCGATGACCCCCTCGACCAGGACCGCGGTTCCTCTCCTCGATCTTCAGGCGCAGTATCGTCCCCTCCGTGACGAGATTCTCACGGCGATCGCCAGGGTCTGCGACAGCCAGCGCTTCATCATGGGTCCAGAGGTCGACGCGCTCGAACACGAGCTTGCCGAGTACCTCGAAGTACAAGAAGCCATCGCGGTTTCATCCGGCACGGATGCGCTGCTGGCGACGATGATGGCGCTCGGCATTGGTCCGGGCGACGAAGTGATCACGAGCACCTACTCGTTCTTTGCCACTGCTGGTTGTGTCGCCAGGCTTGGCGCAACTCCGAAACTGGTGGACATCGATCCCGTCACCTACAACCTCGACGTGGCGGCGGTTGCGGCAGCTTTGTCGTCGCGGACGAAAGCCATCATTCCGGTACACCTGTACGGTCTCTGCGCGGACATGGATCCGCTCATCGAATTGGCCGGCAAGCAGGGCGTCGCGTTGATCGAAGATGCGTGTCAGGCAATCGGCGCGCGCTACCACGGCCGACAGGCCGGCAGCATGTCGATCGCCGGCTGCTTCTCGTTCTTCCCAAGCAAGAACCTCGGCGCGTTCGGTGATGCCGGCCTCGTGACCACGAATGATGCGGATCTTGCGCGCGAGGTCAGGCTCCTGCGAAACCACGGCGCCGAGCCGAAGTACTTTCACCACCGCATCGGTGGCAACTTCCGCCTCGACGCGATACAGGCGGCCGTTCTGCGCGTCAAGTTGCCGCACCTCTCGCGCTGGACCGACATGCGTCGCGGCAATGCGGCCCGCTACGCCACACTCTTCGCTCAGGCTGGTCTCACGGATCGCGTGACGTTGCCGATCGAGCCCGAGGGCTACCACCACATCTTCAACCAGTACGTAATCCGCGTTCCCGACCGCGAGCGCGTGCGGACATACCTCGCCGACCATGGGATCGGGACCGAGATCTATTACCCGGTGCCGTTCCACCTCCAGCAGTGCTTCGCGAGCCTGGGTCACGGCCGGGGCGATTTCCTGCAGGCCGAAGCCGCGGCGGATTCAACATTGGCGGTGCCCATTTACGGGGAGCTCACCGCAGACCAGCAGGATCTGGTCGTTCGGACGATAGCTGACGCGCTTGAGGCCTCGACCAACTTGAGTCTGAGATCGTGAGTCAAGTTTTTCGGTCAGGGCCGTCCGCGCGTCAGCGCGGTCGCCGGAGCGGAGCGGGGCGTCGGGGCCCCGCGAGCGACGGCGATGGGAGGTCCGGCGGGGCGAAGCCCCCCGGACTAGCCTGATGCGAGTCCTCGTCACGGGAGCAAGAGGACGGCTGGGGTCGGAGATCGTCCGCGAGTTCTCACCTGACTGCGACGTCCATCCGCTCGATCGGCAGGCGCTCGACCTCACCGACTGTCGTGCGGTTCAACAGCGTGTCGAGGAGATCCATCCCGATGTCATCATCAATTGCGCGGCGTTCAACGACGTCGACGGTGCTCAGGATCGCGTCGTTGAAGCGCTCGGGGTGAACGCCTTTGGCGTGCTGGCGCTTTCGCAGGCCGCACATGGCGTCGGCTCCCGCCTGATTCATTACAGCACCGACTTCGTCTTCGACGGCGAGGCGGACGCGCCGTACACGGAGGCCGATTCGCCGAGCCCGCGCAGTTCGTACGGACTCTCGAAGCTGCTCGGCGAGTGGTTCGCGCTCGAAGCCGTGCAAGCGTATGTCTTGAGGGTCGAAAGCCTCTTCGGTCACGTCACGGAGCAGCGGGGAAGCCTCGATGCGATTCTCTTGAACGTCCGCGGGGGACTGGACGTGCCGGTGTTCGTCGATCGCACGGTGTCACCAAGCTACACGGTGGATGTGGCAAAGGCGACGCGGGCGGTGATCGAGCGGAACGTCGCGCCTGGTCTGTATCACTGTGTGAATTCTGGCGCGGTGACGTGGAAGGGGATCGCCGAAGAGGTCGCGCGGCTCCTGGATCGCCCGCTGCGCATCAAGCCTCTGACGCTCGAATCGGCTCGCCTGAAGGCGCCGCGGCCACGTTACTGTGCGCTGTCGAACGCGAAGCTCGCGGCTGCAGGAATTGTGATGCCCGATTGGAAGGATGCGCTCGCCCGTTACCTTCGATCTTCCGGCTAATCCAGAGTTTCGCGCACCAGCGCGGCCAGTCGTGTTGCGATGGCCAGGCACGATGTCAATCCTGGCGAATCGATGCCCGCGGCGTGAATCAGGCGCGGCTGCTGACGGTCACGCTGAATCATGAAGTCGGCGAAGCTTTCCTCGGGTGGATGGAGCTTTGCCCGGATGCCGCTGCCGCCGTACGACACGTCCTCATCGGTCAGCGATGGCAGCAGCAAGCGTCCGGACTCGGCGAATTCTTCGAGCGGCAACCGGTCGTCTTCGTAGTCGTCTTTGCGGTCCTGATAACGGATCGTGGGTCCCAGCAACAGGTCACCGTCGGTGGTGCGCGTCAGGTGTACGCCCAGTCCATGCCCCGATGGATGAGGCAGCGGATAGACGAGGCCGTTGACCAGATGCTGACGGCTCCGCCGGACCTTCGCATATTCGCCGCGACACGGGTAGATCCGGTAGGGTTCGCCGCCGAAGCATGCAGAGACTTCATCTGCATACAGTCCGGCCGCATTGACGACCGTGCGTGCGACGACGGTTTCGCGCTCCATCGTGACCGTGAACCCATCGGCCGATGATGTTGCACCGATCGGGTGCGATCCGCGGGCGACGGCGGCGCCGTGTGTCTCCGCTTCGTGCAGCAGGGCGTTCACGAGGGCGGAAGCGTCGACACGGCCCGTATCCGGGGACCACAGCGCGGCGTGCGCGGCCACGTGGGGTTCGCGGGTCTTCACGAAGCTCTCGTCGACGATGGTCACCGCCTGGGCACCATTTGCCCGGGCGCGCGCGCAGAGCGATTCCAGCAGCGGAAGCTCCGAGTCGTGACGCGCGACGACGAGCTTGCCGCAGCGTTCGTGCGGAACGTCATGCGTGCGGCAGAAGTCGTACAGCAGCCAGAGCCCTTCGACGCAGAGCGCGGCTTTGAGTGAACCGGCGGGGTAGTACAAACCGGCATGGAGCACGCCGCTGTTGTGCGTGCTGGTCTCCATGCCGACACGCGGATGTCGCTCGACGACGGCGACGGAGTAGCCGAGACGGCTGAGCTGTGCAGCTGCGGCGAGGCCGGTCAACCCGGCCCCGACGATCAGTGTGTCGAAGGTGTCAGTCACGAGGCCGAACGCAGATCCGGGGATCGGATCTGCCGGTGGATCATATATCGCGGACGCCGGCCGACGACTCAGCGGGCGGTGATGCTTCGGAGATTCACATTGGTGACCGCTGTCGGGATCATCACCTGGTCACCGATCGTGCCCTTGAACGATACGCGCAGACCCTCGACGCGCATCGCGCTGTCGAGCGATGCCGGCCGGTACACGCGGCCGTCTTCTCCGGCGATGCCCCAGAACGTTTCGTTCATGCTGAAGACGCGCACTGTTCCGGTGGTGTTGACGCCGGGAACCGGCACCCATCCGCCCTTCTGGCACACACCGATCAGGCCGGCGACGCTGACAAACGGATCCGGAGTCGAGCACGAGCTCGAGCTCGAGTGCGATCCCATGCTCGAGGAGGCCAAGACGAGTCCCGGCGGCAGCCAGTTACCTCTGTCGCAGGTGCCGCCGCCGAGCGTGACGAACGGATCCGGACCGACGCAGCTGGTCGTGTTCTGCATGCCTGGCGGCAGCCAGTTTCCTTCGAAGCAGTGTCCGCCACCCAGCGATGCGAATGGATCCGATCCGACGCACGCGGCGGGGCTCGATGGCGGTGCGGGAGCCGTCGGCGCTGGCGCGCCTGCGACCACTCCTGTCATGCCTGGCGGCAGCCAGTTCCCGTTGACGCACGTGCCACCGCCCAGTACCTGAAAATGGATCTGAGCCGGAACATCCGCCCCATGATGGTGGCGGGGCTGGTGGCGCTGGAGGCGGCGCTGAACCGGTCGATGGCGCAAAGCCTGGAGGCAACCAGTTTCCGTTGGAACACGTTCCGCCTCCGAGCGACACGAACGGATCGGACGTCACACAGCCCGCCGAAGATCCGCCCGAGGGAGCGCCGCCGCTGATGGTCGTCTGAAGATCAGGAGAAGGAGTGCTGCGCATCCCTGACGAGCTGTACGCGTAGACCCTGAAGTAGTAGGTGATCCCTTCGGAAAACCCGTAAATCGTCCACGACGTCGAGCCGCCCACGTCGATCAGCTGATGATCCTGGCCGGGGGCGGTGCCGTATCCGATCAGGTATCCACCGAGATCGGGTTCGCTATTGGGGTCCCACGCCAGGGTGACCGACTGCGCCTCTGCTTGCGCGGCACCCAGGAAAAGGAACGCGCCAATGACACACCACCACCCGACCCGATAGAATTTCAGCATGATTGTCCCGGTCAGCAAGTCACGTACCGGGAACGGTCGCCGTCGTTTTCGCGTGTTTTCCAGACTTTCGTCAGCTCTCTGGTGCAAAATTGTCAGTCGATTTCAATACTGAGATATCATCACCCTCGGTCGATGGACGTTTTTGCCCGCCGTGTGTGAGAATTTCACGCCCGTGCACTTTGCTTGCGTTCGCTCAGAAGCGCCGTATTTTGCCGCGTAAAGGAGTTCGGCTCTAGATTTTCCAAATGCGCAAACGTGCAATTATCACAGGGGTCACCGGCCAGGATGGCTCGTATCTGGCTGAATTGCTGCTCGAAAAAGGGTACGACGTCTACGGTGTCGTTCGTCGGGCCAGCGCGGCAAATTATTGGCGCATCGAATCGATCCTCGATCGAATCCACATTCGACCGGCGGATCTGCTGGACCAGCTCTCGCTCATCCGAGTTATAGAGGAAGTCAAGCCGCACGAGTTGTACAACCTCGCCGCGATGTCGTTCGTGCCGGCCTCGTGGGACCAGCCGATGCTGACGGGTGAGTTCAACTCGCAGGGCGTGACGCGCGTGCTGGAAGCGGTGCGGCAGGTCGACCCGAAGATTCGCATCTACCAGGCTTCGTCGAGCGAAATGTACGGCAAGGTGCGAGAGGTGCCGCAGACGGAGCTGACACCGTTCTATCCGCGCAGCCCGTATGGCGTCTCGAAGGTCTTCGCCCACTACATCACGGTCAACTACCGCGAGAGCTACGATCTTTTCGCGGTATCGGGCATCCTGTTCAATCACGAGTCACCCAGACGCGGTCTGGAGTTCGTGACGCGCAAGGTGACGGATGGCGTCGCGCGCATCAAGCTCGGCCTTGCCGACTCGCTCGGGCTCGGCAACCTCGACGCGCAGCGCGACTGGGGATTCGCGGGCGATTACGTCAAGGCCATGTGGCTGATGCTGCAGCAGGATCGCGCCGATGACTACGTCATCGCGACCGGCGTCAGCCACTCAGTGCGCGAGCTGGTCGAGGTAGCGTTCGGTCACGTGAACCTCGACTGGCGTCAGTACGTCAAGCAGGATCCGCGATTCCTTCGACCCGCCGAGGTCGATCATCTGATCGGGGATTCATCGAAAGCGCGCAGCGCGCTGGGCTGGCGCCCCGAGGTGGACTTCGAGGGCCTTATCCGCATGATGGTCGACGCGGATTTGGAGAGGTTGTCGCGCAATACGCGAACGACCGCCGGCCTGGAAACTCGCTGAGCGCCCCGGCAGCCGTGCGGTTCTCACGCCGCAACGGGCCTGCAATCGAAAGCCGATGCGAAATCGCTACGTCCTCCTGATCGACCTGCCGTTGATTTTCCTCGCGGCGTGTGGCGCATTCCTGCTTCGCTTCGACTGGTTCTTCGCCACGACCCGTCCCGAGTGGGTGCCCTTTCTGGTGATCGCCCTGGTCCTGAAGCCGATGATCTTCATGGCCTTCGGCCTGTACGGGCGGTATTGGATGTACGCCACCGCCAACGACCTGGTCGTCGTCGTCATGGGAGTGACCGCCGCCTCGGGCGTGCTCGCGTTGCTCGTCGGGATCGGCATGACGACGCATGCGATCCGGGAGTTCTCGCGCTCGGTGATGCTCATCGACTGGCTGCTGACGATTGTGGCCATCGGCGGTCTGCGGTTCGGAATCCGACTGCTGAACGATCGTCACATGGTTCGTATCGGCTCGCAGTCGGGGCCGCGACGGAACCTTCTGGTGGTTGGAGCCGGCGCTGCCGGCGCCGCCGTGCTGCGCGAGATTCAACGGAATCCAGGGCTGAGCTTGCGTCCTGTGGGACTTCTGGACGATGACCGCGTGAAGCGTGGCAAGCGCATTCACGGCGTTCGCGTCCTGGGCAACATCGAGACGCTGCCGGCCATGATCGTCACGCACACGGTGCAGGATGTGATCATTGCCATGCCGACGGCGCCAGGGCCGGTGATCAGAAGCGTCGCGCAAGCCTGCGCCGCGGCCGGCGTCGTCTCGCGCACGGTGCCCGGCATGTTCGAGCTGCTCGACGGACAGGGTGACCATCAACCGTCTGCGCGACGTCGACGTATCAGACCTGCTGCGCCGCCCCGAGATTCTCGGGCCCGTCGACACCGCTTCGTACGTGACCGGTCAGACAGTGCTGGTGACCGGCGCCGGCGGCAGTATCGGCCTCGAGCTCTCGCGGCAGGTCGCGCATGCGCGGCCGAGGCAGCTGATTCTTCTCGGTCATGGCGAGAACAGCCTGTTCGAGGCGGAGCATCAGTTGCGGACGGCGTTCCGCGACGTCAGCTTCACGACGGTCGTCGCCGACGTGCGCGATCGCGATCGCGTGCAGCAGGTCTTCAAGCGGCACCGGCCGGACATCGTCTTCCACGCGGCGGCGCACAAGCACGTGCCGATGATGGAACAGAACCCGGAGGAGGCGATCACGAACAACGTGCTCGGCACGTCGCACGTCGTGACGGCCGCGCTCGACAACGGGACGTCGCGGTTCATCCTGATCTCGACCGACAAGGCGGTGGAGCCGCGCAACCTCATGGGTGCGTCCAAGCGCGTCGCCGAGCAGATCGTGATGCAGGCGGCGCGGCGATGGGGCCGGTCGTTCGCCGTGGTGCGCTTCGGAAACGTCCTGGGCAGCCGGGGCAGTGTGGTCCCGTTCTTCAAACGGCAGATCGCGGCCGGCGGGCCGGTGACGGTCACCCACAAGGACGTCACCCGTTTCTTCATGACGATTCCGGAGGCCGTGCACCTGGTGCTCCAGGCATGCGGCATGTCCCGGGGCGGGGAGCTGTTCGTCCTGAACATGGGCCGTCCGGTGAAAATTGCTGACCTGGCCCAGGACCTGATCGCCCTGTCGGGGTTCTCGACCGAGGAGATCGAGATTGTGTTTACGGGTTTGCGTCCTGGAGAGAAACTGGATGAGCGGCTCTGGGACAGCGGCGCGACCGTCGATGCGACCGCCCACCCGGACATCATGCGCGTGATCGAGCCAGCAGAGGGTGTTGCCTCGGTTCCGCTCGAGCGATTCGCCGCCGCCGCTCGGGGCGGAAACCGGCTCGAGATCGACATGCTGCTGGCGCAGCAAGTGTCGAGCTACGTACCGTCACCGGAGGTCGCGCCAAAGATCGGCGTCGACTGAGGGTCTATTATCTACAGCCGATGTTCTTCAGCGCTGCTCGCAGCGGCCTGCCTGTTCGCGTCGGTGATCGGCGTCGCGATTTTCGTCCGAGTGGCGTCACATCCTCGCTGGCTGGACGTGCCAAACGAACGCAGCTCGCACGATGTGCCAACGCCGCGCGGTGCGGGTCTCGTCATCGTCGTCGTGGTTTCGGCGGCAATGGCCTGGGCGGCGGCTGTGGGTCTCGTCCGCCTCGACGCGACGGCCGGCGCGGCGTTGGTGATTGCCGGGATCAGTGCCATAGACGACGTCCGCTCACTTCCGAGCTGGCTGCGGCTGCTCGTGCATCTGGCGTGCGCGGTGATCGTCGTCATGACCGTGAGAGGTCCCGGCGGAACCGTTTTGACTCTTCCGGTAATGATCATCGCGGTCGTGTGGGTTGTCGGGCTGACCAATGCCTACAATTTCATGGACGGCATCGACGGGATTAGCGGCGCGCAGGCGGTTGTCGCTGGTGTAGCGTTCACGCTGGCGGCGTTGAAAGGCGGCCTGACGGGGACGGCCGTGTGCGCCATAGCGATCGCCTCGGCCAGTGGGGGCTTCCTGATACACAACTGGTCGCCCGCGCGGGTGTTCATGGGCGACGTCGGCAGTGCATTCCTCGGCTTCTCGTTCGCGGTCATGGGTCTGCAGATCGCGGCGTGGTCTCCGTCGGCGGCCCTCGCGGCCGCGCTGTCGCTGTGGCCGTTCATTCTCGATACAACGCTGACCTTCCTGCGACGGGCGTTCCGTGGCGAAAACGTTCTTCAATCGCATCGCTCGCATGTGTATCAGCGTCTGGTGATCGCGGGATGGTCGCATTCGCGCGTGACGGTGCTCTACGCACTGACGGCGGCGCTGGGGGCGTTGGCCGGCCTGGCGTGGGTGCTTCGCATCGGCCGGTAGCCTGACCGGGCTGCCCGCCAGGCGCCGCCGCCGGCGTCGGGTCGGTGGATGATATGCTGCAAATCTTCGACGTGCCCCGCACAAGTCCGCATGAAACAGGTTCTCCAGTCGCTGCAGACCTCTGAGCTCCTCGTCGCCGAGGTTCCGGTTCCGCAGGTCCCAGACAACGGCGTCCTCGTCAGGTCAATCGCGTCGCTCGTCTCTGCGGGCACCGAGCGGATGGTGCTGGAGTTCGCGAAGAAGAACCTGCTGCAGAAGGCGCGCTCCCGTCCTGAGCTGGTTCGGCAGGTGCTTCAACGCGCGCGTCGCGAGGGGATCGTCTCCACATTCGAGGCGGTCTCGCGGCGCCTCGGCGAGCCGATGCCGCTCGGCTATTCGCTGGTTGGCGAAGTGGTCGACGTCGGTGCGAACACCCGTGGCGCCGCGGTCGGGGATCTGGTGGCCTGCGCCGGGGCCGGTGTTGCGAACCATGCGGAGTTCGTAGCCGTACCTCAGCATCTCTTCGCTACGCTGCCGCCAGGCTTCGCGGACGCTGCGCCCGTCGAGCATGCGGCGTTCGCGACGTTGGGCGCGATCGCGCTGCACGGGTTCCGACTGGCCGAGCCCCAGATCGGCTCGCGCGTCGCGGTGCTTGGCCTGGGCTTGCTCGGACAACTCGCCGTGCAGATAGCCAACGCGGCTGGTTGTCAGGTGTTTGGTGTCGACCTCGATCCCGCCCGGGTGTCGCTCGCGCTGGAGCATGGGGCAGGGGCGAGCGTCCGAAGCGAGGCGGAAGATCGGGGTGACGCGTTCTCCCGGGGTGCAGGCTTCGACGTCGTTCTCATCGCCGCCGATACGTCGAGCAACGACCCGATCCTGCTCGCCGCGCAGCTCGCGCGGGATCGCGCTCATGTGATCGCGCTCGGCTCATGCGACCTGTCGTTACCGCGGAAGGCCTTCTTTTCGAAGGAGCTGCATTTCCAGGTCTCGCGATCCTATGGCCCCGGCCGGTACGATCCCGACTACGAGATACACGGCAGGGACTATCCGATCGGCTACGTTCGCTGGACGGAACAGCGAAACCTTGCCGCATTCGTCGAGCTGCTCGCGACGCGCAAGGTCTCGGTGGGCCGTTTGATCACGCATCGATTCGACGTCTCCGCTGCCCCGCACGCCTACGAAGTCATTGCGGGACAGTCCAAGGAACCCTCGCTCGGCGTGCTGCTGACCTATCCGCAGGATGCGCCGCTGACGAGACGCGTCGACCACACCCGCGTGACGACACGGCCCGCTCGTGGGCAGACGCTGGGGATCAGCGTCATCGGCTCCGGTTTGTTCGCGAGCACGACATTGATCCCCGCGCTGAAACAGCTTCCTGAGGTGCGTTTGCGCGGGCTGGTCAGTGCGCAAGGCCTGAGCGCGCAGACGCTGGGTCGCTCGTCTGGCTTCGCGTTCAGTGCCACGAGCGTCGCGGAAGCGCTGAACGACACCGAGACCGATCTCGTGTTCATCCTGACGCGACATCACCTGCATGCCAGTGCAGGTCGTGGAGGCACTCGAAGCGGGAAAACATGTGTTCGTCGAGAAGCCTCTGTGCCTGACGGCTGAGCAACTCGAGCGGATTCAGGCGGTTCACGAACAGAGGCCCGATCGACTGGTCATGGTTGGTTTCAATCGCCGCTTCGCCCCGCTCGCTGAGCGGATGCGTACGTTCATGGACACGGGCGAGCCACGACTGATGACGTATCGTGTGAACGCCGGATATCTTCCGCCCGATCACTGGACGCACGATCCGGATCAGGGTGGCGGACGGTTGCTCGGCGAGGGCTGCCACTTCATGGATTTTGCGAACTGGCTTCAGGGTGAGGGTCCGGTGCAGGTGTTTGCCCGGGCGGCCTCGGACGCAGGCAAATACCGCCAGGACAATTTCGTGGTGACGCTCACGTATCCTTCAGGCGGCATTGCGTCGGTCATTTACGCAGCGAGCGGGGACCGGAACGCGGGTAAGGAACGCATCGAAACCTTCTCGGCTGGTCGAACGGCTATTCTGGACGACTTCAGGACGCTGGAGCTCCATCGTCAGGGGAAGGTTCAGCGCACGCGCGAGCGCCTGAAATCCGACAAGGGACACGTCGAGGAATGCCGGCGGTTCCTGCAGGCCGTTCGGACGGGCGGCGCCGCGCCGATCGCCTTCGAGGACCTGGCAATCAGCACGCGGACCGCCCTGGCGGCGGCTGAGAGCCTGGCGACAGGGGAACCCGTTCGCCTGTAGGCCGCCGCGGAGGAAACGTATCGAATCATGTGTGGCATCTGTGGTCTGGTTGGCCGCGTAGAGACGGAAGCGGTCGAGCGGATGAACGCGTTGGTGGCGCATCGCGGTCCGGACGACCATGATCTGTACGTCGACCGGTCGTCGAACGTGGTGCTCGGCCACCGTCGTCTCGCGATTATCGACCTCTCGCCGGCGGGGAAGCAGCCGATGCGAAACGATGACGGTTCTCTGGTCATCGTGTTCAATGGCGAAATCTACAACTATCGCGAGTTGAGGGCGCGGCTCGCCTCACGCGGCGTTCGCTTCCGATCGAACAGCGATACCGAAGTCATCCTGAAACTCTACGAGGCGGAAGGCGCTGACAGCGTCAAGGCGCTCAACGGCATATTCGCCCTGGCCATCTGGGACGCGAAGCGAGACACCTTGTTTCTTGCTCGCGATCACTTCGGCATCAAACCGCTCTACTACGTCGAGAGAAACGGTTGGCTGGCATTCGCGTCCGAAGCGAAAGCGTTGTTTGCCGTGCCGGGAATACATCCGGAGATAGAGACCGGCGCTCTTGATCTCTATTTCACGTTCCTCTGGACGCCTGACCCGCTGACGCTGTTCAAGGGCGTGCACAAGCTGCCGGCCGGACACTACGCGGAATGGCGAGGCGGGCAGCTGCGTCTTGTGCGTTTCTGGGACCTCACCTTTCCCACGGCTCGTTCTGCAGCGCCGGTTTCCCCAGATGCGCTGGCGGCCGAGTTCCGCTCCCGGTTCGGGGATGCCGTCGAGCGCCAGCTGGTCAGCGACGTGCCTGTTGGCGCGTTCCTGAGTGCGGGACTCGATTCGAGCGCGATCGTCGCAGAAATGGCACAGCGTTCGCGACGACCCGTCCGGACCTACACGATCGCGTTTCACCCGAGACATCGTCGCGGAGAGGTGACGCTCGACGATCCTGAGGTCGCGCGTCGCACAGCGGAGAGGCTCGGCTGCGAGCATTCGGAAATCGTGGTGGACCCCGACGTGGCTCAGTTGCTGCCGCGGCTGGTCTGGCACATGGACGACCCGACGGCCGATCCTGCGATCGTCATGGCGTATCTGGTCAGCCGCGAAGCGCGGCGGCAGGTCACCGTGCTGTTGTCGGGCATCGGTGGGGACGAAATGCTCGGCGGGTACCGCAAGTATCTCGCGTCGCTCGACGCCGTGCGCTATCAGCGCCTGCCGTCGTTCGTGCGGACGGGCGTGCTCGATCCGATGTTTCAACATGCGCCGGCGCGGCCGGGGACGCGTTGGGGAGGATACGGGCGGTTGCTTCGCAAGTGGGGGCGGAGCGCCTCGCTTCCGCCGCGCGAACAGTTCATCTCGAACGCGACCTACATGCCGGCGGGGGATCGTGCGGCGCTCTTTGCCTCGACTGTGCTGGCTGACGCCCACTCGCAATCAGTCAACCGGTTTCATGAAGAGGCGTTCGAGCGGGTCTCAGGAGCGGACTGGCTGCATCAGATGCTGTACGTCGACTCCAAGTTGTTCATGCCATCGCTCAACCTCGCCTACAACGACAAGATGAGCATGGCGTCGAGCGTTGAGGTGCGGGTGCCCTTTCCTCGATTGGGAGCTGGCGGAATGGCTGGCGCACGACGTGCCCGCAGAGATGAAGATCCACGGGCGCGTCACGAAGCACCTGCTCCGCAAGGCATACGGCGACATTCTCCTGCCAGAGGTCGTCAACGGCCGAAAGGCGGGCTTCGGCGCGCCGATCGGTTACTGGTTGCTGAACGATTTGCGGGGGATGGTCGACGATCTGCTCCACCGCGACAGAGTCCGGCGGCGTGGCCTCTTCAAGCCTGATGTCGTCGAATCGTGGGTTCGAGAGCAGCGTGCCGGCAGTGTCGAACGCAGCTGGAACGTCTGGCAGCTGCTCACGTTCGAGTTGTGGATGGAGGCATTCTTCGACGGGGCCCCCGGGGCTGCGTTCGAGCCGCAGAGCCCCGCGGGCTACGCCCTCACTTGACGGCCTTGATGTACCAGAACGACCCGGCCGTCCTGCCGAGCCACGCCGCCACGCCGCGTGGCAGCCGCGGCCCGATGATCGGGAACTTGTGTCTCGGGAAGTAATGCTTCTCGAGCGCGACTGACCCGAACCTGCCGAACAGCGTGCGGAGTTCGCTCGCGGTATAGAACTTCGAGAGAGGGTTGCCGAGTCCGTCGGTACTGTTGTTCACGGCGATCTGCGTTGGAAGCCAGCCGCGATGATCGGCAGGCAGGCCCACGAACTGGTTGAAAGCGACCCGCCCCATTTTCAATCGCAGATGCTCGAGGCGTGCGCGGCCAAGGAAATGCGCCGCCACATACCCCAGCGATTCACGCGCGTAGAGCATGATGATGGCTTTGCCGCCTCGCTTGAGCACGCGGAAGACTTCGCCGATCGCGCGTTCGGTGTCCGGCGTGTGATGCAGCACGCCATGGCTGTACACGAGGTCGAACGTCTCTGACGCAAAGGGAAGGTTCTCCGCGTCTGTCTGGGTGAAACCGCCGGTGAGCCGTTCGAGCAGGAACCCCTGGCGTGCCAGGCTGAGTGAGTTTCCCGAGAGATCGGCATCGACGTATCGCGCGCCATTCCGTGCGAACTGACGGCCATCGGTCCCGAGCCCGCCGCCGATTTCGAGGACGCGCTCGTTCCGGTGCTGCGTGAACTCCGCGACTGCCGGAATGTGAAACTCCGCTTCGTACCGATGCGCCTCAACGGCCTCGTAGAAGCCTTTCGTTCCCGGCGGGGCTTCACCGTGCCGCACGCCGCACGGCTGGTTGTCCCAGAACCGGCGGACACGTCCCTTGAGTTCAACCGCTGTTTCAACTGCCATACAGGTTCGACGTCTTCAGGCTTCGCAGCTCCACATTGTACCTTAGGCTTTGCGTGTAACCCGGGTCCGCACCTCGTCGCGGACGCCTTCGGCAAACGACCGCGGAGAGAACCCGAAATCGTTACGCGCAGCGGAGTGATCGAACGCCTTGTCCTCCTGCAGTCGAAGCACCTGCTCGACCTTGATCCTTGGCTTCGAGACCACGGCATTGTAGAGCCTGACGATGCCCACGACCGGCGCGAATGGCACGCGCACGAAGAGCGGCTTTCGACCGGCTGCGCTCGCCGCCTCGCGCACGAGGGCTTCGAAGCTCAACGGCTCGCGGCCGGACAGGTTGTAGATCTGGCCGACCGTCCGCGGATTGTCGACGACGACGGCGGCGGCGGATGCCACGTCCTCGACGTGGACAGGCTGTTGACGGGCCTCGGGCGCAATGATTGGGACGATCGGCGAACGCTCGAGGAACGCGATCAGCCGCGCGATATTCCGATCTCCCTGGGTGCCGTAGATCATCGTCGGCCGGAGTATCGTCCAGGCCAGGCCGCTCTCCTTGACGAGTTGCTCCCCGTGTTCGCGATGTGCGCGTGACCGCACGGGTAGCTTCGTCAGGATGGCCGTCGTGCTGACGAACACGCCGCGCCGCAGCTGTGATCGCCGGATGGCCGAGAAGAGCGGGTCGACCCACGAGAATCCGAGCGATGCGACATTGACGAGGGTATCCGCACCCTCGAATGCGGCGGCGAGACTCGCTTCATCGTGCAGATCGCCTTCGGCGAACTCGACCGGCGTTCCTTCGAGAGCTCGCCGATCGCTCGAGGGGCGAACGAAGCAACGCAGTCGCGTGCCGGGGAAGCGCCGCGCGAGCTCCCTCACGACAAAGGGTCCGGTGAACCCGGTCGCACCGGTCACGACGATCACGGCAGGAGCGTTCACGTGGTCAGTTCACGGCGCGCGACGATCGTTGACAGGAGGTCCAGATACAGCCGGGCGAGAGCACGGCGATCGTAGTGATCCCGCACGAACCGATTTCCGGCCTCACCGAGCCGATGCGCGAGCTCTGGCGCCTGCCGTAATGACTGAATCGCGCGCGCAATGGCCGCCGAATCTTCCGGGTCGACGATAAGCGCTCCCTGAGACCGCTCCAGAATGTCTCTCGCCTCGCCTTTGACGCTCCCGACGATCGGCCGGCCGCAGGCCATGATCTCGAACATCTTCGAGGGTATGAATGTCTCGAACAGAGGGATGTTGCGGAGTGGCACGAGCACCACGTCGGCGGCTGCATACCACGAGGCCATGGCCTGCTTCGGCTGTCCTGGAAGAAACCTGACGTTCGGCAGTTCCATCCGCGCCGCCTTCTCCATCAGCATCTTCTTCTCGGCCCCTTCGCCCACGAAGACGAACGTGACGTCAGAATCGGCTTTCAGTGCATGGGCCGTGTCCAGAATGGCTGACAAAGCCTGCGAGATGCCGTGTGCGCCGATGTACAAGACCACGAATTTGCCTGTCAGGTCCCACGTGTGCCGGATGTCGTTTTCGCGCGGCCCCGGCCTGAAGGCGTCGACGTCGACGCCGTTGGTGATCGTCGCCACATGCTCTTCTGAAAGACCGCGGCGAATCAGGATCTCGCGAAACGATTGTGTGACGACGACGACTTTCGCGGCCTGCCGATAGAGGAACATCTCGATGCTCTCGAGGACGCGGATGATCGTCCGGTTCTTGAGGACACCAAGCTCGATGAAGATTCCCGGCCAGAGATCGCGAACCTCGAACACGTAGGGAATGCGCCGCACACGGCTCATGAACCACGCAGCAATGACCGCGAAGAAGGCCGGCGACGACACCACAATCACGTCGTACCCTTTCAGCCTGGGGGTGGTCAGAATCATGGACGAAACCATGAACGACAGGTGTGACAGCGTGCGCTTGACGAACCCTTCGTTCGGTGTGGCGTAGAGCCAGTTGCGGAAAACCGTCATCCCGTCGAGCGTCTCGCGCCGGAAAATCGTGCCCCGGTACTCGGGTGCGACGATTCCCGTCGGGTGATTGGGGAGACCGGTGATGACGGTGACCTCGTGACCCTGGCGCACCCATTCGCGGCAGAGCTCGCTGACGCGAGCTGAGGGGGCGCCGATTTCGGGAACGAAGAACTGACAGACGAACGCAATCCTCACCGCAGAGCGCCGGCCTTCGGGATTCCGTCCGGTGGTGCACCCGCAGGACGTCTGGCGACGGTGCGAAGCACATCGACGATACGCTCTGCGGCTTTTCCATCCCAGAGCGGCGGCACTCTTGTCGCCACGCGATGCGCCTTCACCTTCTGCCAGCCTTCGATGATGCGCTCGGGCTGCGTGCCCACCAGCTGGTTCGTCCCTTGCGCGATGGTCGCAGGCCGTTCGGTCGTTGTCCGCAAGGTGAGACAGGGCACGCCGAGAACAGTCGTTTCCTCCTGGACGCCACCCGAATCGGTCAGCACGACCGCGCTGTCGGCCATCAGGCTCATGAACTCGAGGTAGCCCAATGGCTCCAGCGGGCGCAGGCGCGCCTGGTCGCAGAGCGAGCGTGTCACCGCCGATTCGGCCAGGGCACGGCGCGTTCTCGGGTGGACGGGAAACACGATGGGAATGTCGCGGGCGACTTCACCGATGGCGGCAAACAGTTGTTCGAACGCTTCGGGGGAGTCGACGTTGCTCGGTCGATGCAACGTCAGCAGACCGTAGCCATGCCGCTCGAGCCCCATGCGACCCGCGATGTCCAGTGACGCCGCTGCGGAACGGTGGGCGAGCAGCGTGTCGATCATCACGTTTCCGACGAGAAAAATCTTGTCGGCTGAAATACCTTCATGCAGCAGGTTGTCGACGCCGGACTGCTCGGTGACAAAGAGGAGGTCAGAGATCTGATCCGTCAGCAGCCGGTTGATCTCTTCGGGCATTTCCCGATCGAAGCTTCGCAGGCCTGCCTCGACGTGCGCAACCCGCACGCCGAGCTTGCTCGCCACCAGCGCACAGGCGATGGTGGAATTGACGTCCCCGACGACGACCACCATATCCGGACGGCGGTCGAGTACCACCGGCTCGAACGCCGCCATGATCGCGGCTGTCTGACGCGCATGCGTGTCCGAACCGACTTCCAGATCGACATCGGGGCGGGGGAGCCCGAGCTGTCCGAAGAAAATCTCGGACATCGCCGCGTCGTAGTGCTGGCCAGTGTGGATCAGCGTGAACTCGAAGATGTCGGTGTGCCGCTCGAGCTGGCGCGCAATCGGCGCGATCTTCATGAAGTTCGGTCGCGCACCGACGACCAGCAGGAGGCGATACCGCGCGGACATGTGTCGGTCGATTATCGCTTCGATATCGGCTGTGTTCAAGCCGTCAGCGGGATCTCGTGCGTCTCGCGCCCGATGTGAATCGCGAGCGTGCCGTCACGGGCGTCATCGACGGACACGACGTCGTCGGCGCTCAATCCCGGAACGAGGATCCATCCGAATCGCGCATCAAGGTTCCCCGATGCACTGCCGATCAGTGTCGGTGCGGCGTGCACTTCGCCGAACGCCGGCGCATGCCAGCCCTGAAGCGGCTCTCGCTCGCCTCGAACGCAGCGAGGAGTGTCAATCCCGAACCATACAATGCCGAGCGACGACAACGACCGGCTTGCGACGAGGCCTGACGGGTGACTGCTCAGAACCACCTCAGGATGCAAGTGCAGGAACGTGGACCACGCATGTTGGCCTTGGCCGGAGAGCTCGTCAATCAGGATCCAGAATCGGCCGGCAACGAGAAGAAAGCGACGCCTGTGCCTCACCGGCAAGGGTAGCGCATCGAAACCTGTGTGTGCTGCGGAGAAGCCTTTGAGGTGCGGCCTGCTTTCATAACGTGCGTCGACGACCCGTGCACGGCGAGCGACGCGAAAGCTGCCCCAGCACTCGCTCTGCTCAGCGCCATCGACCATGACCGTACTGTGAGCCCGGGTGCTCCTGTAGTAGTCGCGCCAGGCGCCTGCGGCGTACTCCGAGACACCAGAGTCCACGACGATGCGCGTGCCATCTATGCTGACTTCGAATCCGAACAGGTCCGAGTGCGCGTGAGCCGGCAGGTCGTCGGGGCATACCGGTCCCGCGTCAGCGATGAGGAACCCGCGGCTATCGGCGGTCTCGAGCGTGACGAATCCGCTGGCATCCGGATCCCAGGTGTCGGGCAGCATCAGCGGTCGTTCGGCGGATCGAGGCTCGAAACAGCCGCTGCCGGCCACTCGGGGCTCCCTCCGCCATTCGCGATCCCAGAAGGGCATGCCGCGGCACGAGCTGCGGACCGGGGTTGCACCCCTCGAGGATCGCGGCGGCCGCTCGCAATTCGGACGGATCGCTGACCATGCCGGCCGCGGTATCGCCGAATTGCACGAGCTGGCCATCAGGATGGCAGACTCGTATCAGAAAATCCTCCATGCGTCTCAGGAGCTCCAGGAGTGACGGACTCTGCTCGCCTTTGAGCTGGAGCACCATCGCCAGCTCGATCGCATCGCCGAACACCTGCGCGTGGTACATCGGAGACTGCTCGTAATGTCCCCCGTCGGATCTCAGTTGGGCGGTCAACTGGCCGATGAACGCGGCGACAAACCGGTCGCGCAACTCGCGCGCCAGTGCGCCCTCCCAGAAGCAGCCGGCCATCGCGAGCGCCTTCAGATTCTTCAGCAGGTGATTCCCGCCCACATCGGTTTCGAGATTGTCGGCGAGAAAAAGTGTCTGCGTCTGCAAGCTCGCGGCGATCGCGTCCGGCCATTGCACGGCCTGAGGTGTAGTGGCGATCGCCAGCATCCAGTTGACGAGCCGGACCGACACCACGTAGGGGTGCCACGCATCGCGCGCATTTCTCTCCGCCATCGGCACACGCGCGATCCAGTCGGTCATCAAGCGGGGGACGAGATGTGGCTGCCCGGCGACGAGCAGATCGGGGAGGTAGTCGAAGTAATGGAGGTGGTAGCGCCAGAGCTGCGGCGCAGCCTGCGCTGTCCAGTCGATCGGCTGTCCCAACTCCCGTCGTTCGTTCAAGAAGGTGAACACGCCGCGTTCGATTTCGTACGCGCTACGATCGATCGTCGGGAGGTGCGACGGCGACGTCAGCGCGCGAGCAGTGGTGGCGCTATCGCGCGCCGCCCATGGAGCGTGGTCGAGCGACAGCCCCGACTGAGCAGCGCGGCGTGCGTACGTCTGGCGAGTCCTGTTCGGGCTGATCGCGCGTGCAGCGGCACGGGTCCGAAGATCGATGCGCGAGGCGACCTGCGTGGGTCGCAAGTACCGAATCGTCTGCCAGTAGCGTTGGATGTCGCGGAACACGTCCATGCTGAGCGTTCGAGAGGATGAAGAGTATCTTAGTCGCGAAGAGGCCATGTGGCGCTGTGCTACAGTGACACGCGTCAGGGCCACGACCAATGAAATGAGCGGACAGTTCTTCTCAGGCAGACCCCTTCCGCCGGACCGCCGCGCACGTCAATGACAAGGCTGAGACTGAACGTTCTCTCGAACCTCGTCGGAACAGGGTGGCTCGCGCTCGTCCAGGTTCTCGTCGTCCCCATCTACCTGCAATTGCTGGGCGTCGAAGGTTATGGGGTGATCGGGTTCTACCTCACACTGCAAGGGCACGTTGCGTATCCTTGATTTGGGACTGTCCTCGACGGTGAACCGCGAGCTCGCACGGTACTCCGTCAATGCCCAGATGGCGCGTGAGGCACGCGACTTCACGCTCACGTTCGAGCTGTTGTACTGGACAATCAGCGTGGTGGTGGCAGTCGTTCTCTGGTTTGCCGCGCCATTTCTCGTGCACTACTGGCTGCAGGCCGGCAGCATTCCGGCCGGCACGCTCGAACACGCCGTCCGAAGCATGGGGATACTCGCCGCACTGCAGTGGCCACTCAGCCTGTATCAGGGAGGCTTGTCCGGCCTGGAGCGTCAGCCGCTGCTCAACGTCATCCGCGGTGCGATGACGACGATGATGGCGGTGGCCGGCGTTCTGGTGCTCTACCTGATTGCGGCAGAAATCACGCTGTTCTTCTGGTCGCAGATCGTGGTCGCCGCCGTTCATGTGATCGTCACGCGAGCAGCACTGTGGCGCAATCTGCCGCGCGCCTCGACTCAGCCCCGTTTCGATCCCGCGCTCGTGCTCAAGGTGCACCGTTTCGCCGCCGGTGTGACCGGCATTGCGCTCTGCTCCGTCGTGTTGGCGCAGGCAGACAAGATCATCCTGAGCAAGTCGCTGAGCCTCGAGATGTTCGGGTACTACACCGTGGCCAGCGTCGGGGCCACAGCTCTGGCCGCGCTGAGCGCTCCGATCTTCAATGCCATGTTTCCGAGGCTTACAGCGCTCGTCGCTCAGGGGCACGAGGCCGCGGTGAGGCCTCTGTTCAGATTGACGTCTCAGTTCGTGGCGGTTGCGACTGTCCCGGCCGCCCTCGTCATCTCGGTGTTCGCGCCGGAGATCCTGGTGATTTGGACCCGCAACGAGGCCACGGCTGCCAGCGCGGCGCCGATTCTCGCCATCCTCGTGATCGGCAGCGCCTTGAACAGCCTGATGTATGTCCCGTACGCGTTGCAGCTCGCTTACGGGTGGACGCGGCTGGCGTTTACGCTCAACCTGGCGCTGGCGGCGGCAATGGTTCCGGCATTGCTCATCGCCGTCGTGAACTACGGCGCGATCGGCGCCGCGGTGGTGTGGACTGCCATGAATCTTCTTTATGTCGTCGTCGGTATCCCCGCTACTCATCGGCGGCTGTTCGGGGATTATGGTGCCTACTGGTTCGGCGATCTTGCCGCCATCGTGGGTGCGTCGATCGCGGTGGTCGGTTCGTGGCGCCTGCTTTATCTGGCTCGGCCGTCCACCTCCGCCGCGCTGCTGGTTCTGGTGGCAGCGGCGCTCACCGGCCCGCTCGCCGCTGGTGCAGTGTCCACGCGGATTCGCGAATGGACCGTCGCCTACCTGGTCGGCCGGTTCGGCCGCTTCGTCTGATCGGTGCTCGCTTTGTCGTGGTATCAGCTGCTCCTGCTTGCGACGATCTTCGCCGTTCCGCTCTTTCTGATGATGAAGCGGGACGGGGACGCGCTGTTGTTGTGGCTGATCGCGGTGATCTGCACCGACGTTTTCAATGGCAGAACCGGGGTCAACGTATCCGCGGCTTCCGTGGCTGGTCTCCTGTTGATGCCCTATTCAGCCCGGATTCTTCTCCACTTCAAAAAGGCTCCCCCGATTGGCTGGGTGTCGGCGCATTTCGCATATCTGGTCGTGTTAGGCCTCGCCTTCGGGTTTGGATTCCCCTGGCATGACACCATCGGCCGGCCGCTCAACCTGCAGGCGCAAGGGAGGACCGTCCTGTATCTGATGCGCGAAGCGGCGGGATTCAGCATCGCCGTCTTCATCGCGCAACAGGTCGCAAAGGCGGGGCGCCCCGATCGCGTGCTGACCGCTATCCTGGTCGCGGCGTTCGTCACGTGCGCATTCGCTGTGCTCGAATACGTGACCGGCATCAGCTGGTATTTGCTCTTCAACGAGGGCGTGCTCGCGCCGACGTATTGGAACTTCCGGGTGAGAGGTTTGAACTTCGAGCCTCGCGGCCTTGGAACCATAGCGGCGCACGCGTTCGTGATTGGAACGCTGTGCATCGCTTACCGACGACACATCCGGCTCGCGGCAGGCACGTTTGCGTCCGGGGCGGCGGCGATTTTTTTCAGTGCCTCGACGTCGGGGCTCATAGCCGCCGCTGCGGGGCTCGGTGCGGTGTCCCTGGCCCATCGCCGAATCCGCCGGCGCTTGCTCAGATCCGCGGTGCCGATCGTCCTGGTCGGGACAGCAGTCGTGTGGGCGAACTGGAACCGGGTCGCAGCACTGCAGCAGCTCCTGTCCGTTCGTGTGGGCTCGACGGTTCGTTACGGCCCGGCCAGTACCTGGTTTCAGGAAATTGCGTATCGTCTCGAAGTCTTCGATACGGTGGCGGCGCTCTTCCTTGCGGCGAACCCCGTGTATTGGTTGATTGGTACAGGTCCGGGGCTCATCCCGATCCCGGCGACACCCCTTCTGCCGATTACGCCGTACACGGTCGTCTATGTCGGCCCTGGGGTTAACTCCCCTCCGACGATGGGGATCGTTCTCGAGCTGGCGAATGGAGGGCTCATCGCGCTTATCCTGTGGATCGGATTCGTTCTGTCGGCGGCACGGGCTCTGCGGTGGGCATCACAGCAACCCGGACCTGACCAGCCCAGCTGGTTCGTGGCGAGGTGGTCATTCGTGGGCGCAGCAGCGATCTACCTGATGGCAGCAGGATTCCTGTCGTCCTGCTGGCCACTGTTCATAGGTCTCGGCCTGGGGGCGGCGTTCATGAGGCAGCAGTCGTCGCCGCTGGCAGCACAGACCCTGGCTGAACCAGTGGAAGTGAGGCCCTGAGGAATGAGGCGTTTGGTCCGGTGGCTGTGCGCGCGAGTTCTGCCGCCGATTGCGTATCCGGTGTTGATCGGTCCGCTTCGAGGAACCTGGTTCATCCTCCGAGCGGCTTCCGGCGAAGGCGGCGGCGCCAGCGTTTTTGTGAATGGAGTCGAGCCGGCCAAGACACGTGCGTTGCTCGGCATTCTGAAGCCGGGGCAGGTGGTCTTCGACGTGGGGGCGAACATCGGCTACTACACACTGCTGGCGTCCCGCGTGGTTGGACGAGCGGGCCGCGTGGTCGCGTGCGAGCCATCACCCAGGAACATCTCGTATCTGCACCGTCACATCGCGTTGAACGGAGCGACGAACGTCACGGTGATCCCGGCGGGGTGTTACGACCGCAGCGGGCTCATGGCCTTCGACGCGGGCCGCGATTGGGCGGCTGGCCATCTGGTCGAACAGGCGGTTCCCGCCAATGGACACCGTGACCTGGTTTCGACGGTCGCGCTGGACGAGATCGTACAAGCGAGCGGATTGCTGCCCGATGTGCTCAAGATCGACGTCGAGGGTGCGGAGCTGCATGTCCTCGCAGGCGCATCGAAAACGCTCGCCTCGGCACGGCCGATCGTGCTGCTGGGCGTGCATTCCAGTGAGCTGAAGTCGGCATGCACGTCTTTTCTCGCCGCGCGCGGGTACGGCGAGCCGTCGATCTGCGAGGAGGTCGAGGGCGACACTGAGTTGTTGTTCAAACCCGCCAGCGTCCCCACTGCCGTCTCGGTCGATCCGCGGCGCTGAGTGAATTCGACAGAGGTACCAGACGACGTTGCGCATCGGTTTGAATCTCTTGCATGCCTTGCCGGACATTGGCGGCGGGTGGAACTACATCAGCAACCTCCTCGCGGCGGTCGGCCGCGAAGACACCTCCAACGAATACGTGGCCTTCGTGACCGAGGCGAGTGAGACGCTGGTGCCGAAACAGTCGAATTTCCGCGTCGAGCGGATCGCGCTCCGGTCGGCGGTTCGCGCAAAGCGGGTCTTGTACGAGAACAGCGCGCTCCAGGCGCGGGCGTCGCGCGAACAGCTGGATTGCATGCACTGGTTTGCGAACGCGCTGGGCCTTGTGAACGCCGCCCCGGCAGTCGTGACCGTCTACGATATCCAGCCCTTCGTGCCGTACGGCCGCCTGTCGAAGGCGAAGCGAGCCTTTCTGCGGTGGCAGCTGCGCGCGGCCGTTCGGCGAGCGGCCATGCTGCTGCCGATGTCCCGCTCGACCGCGGAAGCTCTTCAGACCATTCTCGGCGCGGACGCCACGCGCATGACCGTGATACCGCCGCTCCTCGAATCCGTCTTCAGCGTTCCGGCGATCGACGTCGTCGATCGCTGCCGCAGGCGTTACGCGCTGCCCGAACGCTTCTGGCTCTACGTAGCGCACATGTATCAGCACAAGAATCACGAGCGCCTGCTGCTGGCCTACCGCGACCTCAAACGCGCGAACCCGCAGGCGTGGCCCCTGGTCCTGAGGGGGGATCCGCAACCGGGGTCGAACGTTCCGACGCTCATCAATGAGCTCGGGATCGAACGCGACGTTCTGATCCTGCCGACATTGTCGCGCGGCGACCTGCCGGCCCTGTATGCGGCGGCCTCGGCGTTGGTCTTTCCCTCCCTCTACGAAGGCGCCGGCATTCCGGTGCTCGAGGCACAGGCCTGCGGTTGTCCTGTGGTGGCGTCGAGTATTGCCGCGATCCGTGAGTTTGCCGGCGACGCAGCCGTGTACTTCGATCCGATGAACGTGGCGGACATTCACCGTGCAATGATAGGGGTCGCCGACGACGCCGCCGGTCGTGAACGTCTTCGGACCCGCGGACTCGAGCGGGCGCGCGACTTCAGGACGGTTCCGGTCGTCAGCGACCTGGTGGCCGCGTATGCGCAGGCCGCCGGTGTGTCGGGCGGGGCCGGCAAGCGAGACAGTCATGGAAGATAGCAGGATCGCCACACGCACCGCACCCGCGAGCCCGATGTACGCCGAGGAAGTCAGCCTGGCGGAGTACGTGCTCGTGCTCTGGCGTTATCGCCTGCCGCTCCTGGTGGTTGCGATCCTCGCCGGTATCCTTGCGTTCGTTGTCGGCTGGAACAGGACGCCAACGTATCAGGCGAGCAGCAAGCTGCTGGTAAGCGCGTCAAAGATCGGCGACGGAATTCAAAGCCATCAGTATCGGCACTTATCAGGCCATCGTGAACAGCCAGACGCTTGTGGCTGAAACGATGGACGAGCTGGGGTTGACCAAGCCGCCGCATAGCTTGTCGGTGTCCGAGGTGATGCAGCGGAACGTCACGGTGCAGGTCATCCCGGACACGTTCATCATTCAGATCACCGCGAGGTTGACCGATCCCGCTTTGGCTGCCGGCCTCGCCAACCGCATGGCTGAACGCGCCGTGGAGGCCTCGCGCCGCGCCAGTCAGGACGACATCGTGACGGCCCGGGACACCATCAAGCTCCAGCTCGACGAATCGCGAGCGCGCCTGGAAGAAGCTGAGAAGAAGATTGAGACCTACCGAAAGGAGGCGCATCTCGAAGCCCTTCAGAAGGAGGTCGACGCGATGCTCGAGCAGCGTAGCCGTCTATTGGCGCTGACGGTTGTGATCGAAGCGGAGCGGGCGCGCGTCAAGCAGACGACGGAGGAGCTGGCGCGGCAGAAACCCGTGCGTGACTACCAGCGGTCGCTTGCGCCCGCAGCAAACTCAGAAGTCACGCTGCGCGAGAACCTGACGGATCCGTACGCGAACCCGGTGTACGAGGTGTTGGAGCAACGGCTGACCGCGGCGCGCACGAGCCTTGCGGGGCTCGAACGAGAGCATGCGGAAATCTCACGGGCGACGAGCCTGTCTGCCGCCGGAGCGAAAAAGCTGAACGAGCTCTACGTACGCAAGGCAGAGATCGAGCGTCTCCAATCGGAGCTGGAGCTGGCGCGAAAGCGTGTACGTCGACGCATCGAGCCGCTACGAGGCGGCGCGACTGCAGGTGGCGACGCGCAGCGCGCAGGTTCAGGTGATCGACAAGGCCGTGCCACCGACGCAACCGATTTCGCCCAGAGTCCTGAGGGACACCGCCGCGGCGATCGCGTTGTCGCTCGTCGTCGCAAGTGGCGCCATTCTGCTCCTGGCCGCTGTCGGACGAGAACGCTTGCGAAAGGTCTGACTTCAAGGTCCCGCAGGCGGTTCAGCGCGGCGTCGCTTTCCCAACCTTCAATACGGGCGCCCCTGCCGGCGACGGCAGTGTGCGGACGATCAGATTGAGATGGCGGAATCGTGGGGCGGCGCCGGTTTCCGGCAACGGCAGTTGCAGCATGAACCAACGCTCGCCGCTGACGCGGACGACATCGGCCATCCGATCGTCGAGACGCAGCTCGACGTCCAGCTGCTGATGTGGATCGTTCGCGCGAAGCGGAATCGTCACCACTCGTGCCGACGAGGGCAGGAACACCGTGCTCTCCGCGCCAGCCACTCGATATCTGACCCCATCCTCGCCATCGTGCCATCCAGAAAGGCCTATTCCCTGGTGCTCGAGATCCGCACGGGCGACGCCGGCACGCACGCGCGCGGGCATCGAGACGATGGCCAGCAGCGTGATCGCAATCGCCGCGTATACCGCCGCGGCTCGACGATCGGTCCGGACCGGCGGCGCCGATCCCCAGCCCGCCGCCACGCCCAGCAGCAACCAGAAACTGAATGCCGGCGCATCGAGCAGCATCGGATGGCCTGCGAGCCACGTGATCACGAACGCCAGCAGGCCTGCGCAGACGGTCCATCGAAGCCAATCATCCGGGTGACGTCCGAGCTGTCGGGCGCACGCGAGCGCAGCCGTGCCCAGTACCCACATGACCGCAGCGAACCCGACGAGTCCGAGCTCCGCGAGCAGCTGGAGAAAGTTGTTGTGCGCGTTCTCGTGCTGCGCCTGAGGGTAGCGCGTGAGCAGCGCCGGTGAACTGAACTCGCCGGATCTGTGCCAGAACTCGCCGATGCCGATGCCGAAGAACGGCTGCGAACGAAGCATGCGCAGGCTGGTCTGCGCAAATTCGCTGCGAATCTCCAGAGCACCGACCGAGGAGGTCGGGTTCCGCTTCAGCAGCGCGTAGACTCCTGCTCCCGTCACCCCGAGGATCACGATCATGGCGACCGCAATGCCAGGGCGATTGATGCGAATCGCCGGCGTCAGACGCCCTGCCAATCGCGCAGCGAGCAGCGCCGCGCAGGCCACGCCGGCAATCACCGCGGCGCGCGAGCCAGAGAACATCACTGACAACGCGATGAGCGCGGTCGCAACCACCGGTGCGACGCGCTTCGTCTGGACGACCAGGCCCAGCGCCGGGAATAGTGACATGACGAAATACGATCCGGCAGCGTTCACATCCCCATACTGCCTGTTGAAGCGGATGGTCGCCACATACGACAGGAACGTGCTGAAGGGTGAATCCCGCCGCAACGCAGCCGTCCACAGGTAGCCGACGTTCACCGCGCCTGCGGCTGCTGCGCCCATGATGCTCGCGCCGACGGCGCGAGGCGCGAACGTCGGCTCAGCAGCGGCGGCAGCCCAAGCGGCGCGCAGCAGAAGCAGGCCTTCGATCAGGCGCATGGCGGCGTCGATTGCAGCTGACTGGTATCGACGAAGTAGTCGCGGCTGAGCAGCCGCCACACCGTCGATCTCAGCTCTGCGCCTCCCGACGTCGCATGCTCGAAGAGGAAGTGCATCGCCAGCGAAGTCGCGATGATGGCGATCGCCGCAGCGACGATATGCTCGACGACCTCGCGCGCACGTCGCGATGACGCGTGGACACCTGGCCGTGCGCTGTAGCCGGCCACGAAAGCCACGACGAGAGCTTCCGGCCAGGCCACGCCACCATGCCATCTCGGATACCGAGCCACGTGGCGACGGGAACTGCGGTGATCACGATCAGGAGACCACCGGTCGGCCGCCATCCGGACATCAATGCCAGAACGCCTAGAACGATGACGAAAACCGGGGACACCATCAACCCGACCGAGCGACGAAAGGAGCAGAATGAAGGTCGCCGACAGGAGAACCCAGGCAAGAGCGACAGCTGCGCTTCCAGCGTTGCGCGCTATGGGGGACGCGGCCAAATGCCACATAGGATTCACGTCGCGCGATGGGCATGCGGCGGACAGGGCGCGCCACTTCGTCTATTAACGCTAGCGAAATCGATCTACCATTGAGCGACCTGCAAATGGAACTTGAGAGATTAGTGCGCCAGGCGCGCATAGACCTCAAAGAACGAGGCCTGATCGTAACGCTGCAGAAGAGTTTACTGAAGCTCTGGGACTTTGCGGAGTATACCGTCGTCAAGCGGCGACGGCGAGCGTCGACATTTACAGTTGGCGGCCGCAGCTACCCGTACCTCACTCACTACTACAACGCCACCTGGCGGAACGAACGCGCCGTCGAACTGCCGTTGGTGATGGCCTTTCTCGAGGACCTGCGGCCCCGCGCGCGCCTGCTCGAGGTCGGTAACGTGCTGTCCCACTATGTCGAGGCCTCGCACACCGTTGTCGACAAGTTCGAGCTTACGCCAGGCGTCGTCAACGAGGATATCCTCGACTACGGACAGCCGAAGACGTTCGACGCGATCGTGAGCATTTCCACGCTCGAACATGTGGGTTGGGACGAAACGCCGCGCGACTCTGAGCGTGCTGAACGCGCGTTGGCTCACATGCGATCGCTACTGGTGGACGGCGGGCGGCTGTTCCTGAGCTTTCCGCTCGGGTACAACCCGGCGCTCGATCACCTGGTGTTCGACAATCGGCTCGGATTTCGGCGAACGCATTACCTGCAGCGTGTGTCCGCGGACAACCGCTGGCGCGAAGCCGACATCTCTGGCCTGACGAACGCGCGGTATGGGGATCCGTACGGCTCCGCGAATGCCATCTTCGTCGGCATCGACTAGATGTGCGACGGAGTTCAGACGATCCGCAACCTGACGTCAAATATCAGATCGGGCAGGCGATGTCAGTCACCGTACTGATACGAGGTGATGTTCTTGAAGATCTCGGTGAACTCGATTCGAGATAACGCTCGTCCTCGGGGTCCAGTTAGCCGGCTTTCTCGCGACGAGCAGCCACGAATCCTTCCATCCGGGAAAGACGCGGGTGAGAAGTCCATAGGCGGGGAGAACGGCTTTCGGCAGCTTCTCCAGCATATGGTCGCAACCTCTGAGTTCCAGGACTTCGAGGCCTAGATACTCTGCGAGCTTGGCCAAATCGTGCCGCACGTACTCGCGCACATGTCCCCGCCAGGCACCTGGATACCAGTAGAAACTGTCGAAGCGCGGCAGATTTGTCCTGCCAAGCAGCACGCTGATTCGCTTTCGAATATTCACGGCATTCGGAACGGTCACGAACAACAGCCCGCCCGGCCTGACAAATCCGAGCAGATCGTTCAGCAAGTCTCGCGGCGAATTGTGGAGATGCTCCAGGACGTCGTGCATCATGACCATATCGAATTCGTTCGCGGCGAACGGCATGGCGCTGCCATCAGCAAGGCGAAAGTCGATACCGGATTCCGCTGCAAATTTCCGTATCCTTTCAAGGTTGCCGGGCAGCCGATGCCAATCGTCCTGCAAGTCGTCATAGCCAGCACACTGAAAGCCCAATCGCCTGCACGATGGCGGTCTTGTCGCAGGGGCCACAGCCAAAATCCAGGATCTTGCTTCCAGGCTGTAGGTAATGAGTGACCGTTCTTGCTACCGTGGCGTATGCCCCTTTGTCCTCGGAGCCATACGTCATGTAGCCTTCGAAAGGGAACTGATTCTTTACGAATGCAACAGCCTCTTTGGGTTCCATGACCTTCGCCACCCACACCTCGGAGAATCTGAGACAGCCCGCCACCATACGCGCACGCGACTAGCAAAGGGCCTGGCTGTTCTAGCGAACTCCCACGACCGCGTAATCCAGATTCGTGAACATCCGCGCGTTCAGCTTGCGCACGTTCTCGTTGAACGCTTCCACCAGCTCGCGTGGCAGCGCATTCGCATCACCCGGCACCGGCTGCAGCTTGTCTTCATCAGGCACCGGCGACCGATACTCGACATCGACCCGCGTGAAGCCGCTCGCGATCACCAGGTACTTCAACGTGTCCGGGTGGAGTGGCCAGACGTGCGTGATGTCCCGGATGTAGCTGTCGAAGAACGCCACCCAGCAGGCCGGGTTCAGCGTCTCGAGCACGATCACGCCGCCGGGACGCATCTTGACGAAGGCGAGCTCGAGAAACTGGAGCAGGTACGACGGCTGGAGGTGCTCGACGACCTGCGCCGCGAACAGGCCTCCGAGCGACTGATCCGGCTGCGCGGAGAGGTAGCTGACGGCGTCTGCCTCGGTGACGTCGAGGCCGCGCGCGCGGCAGTCCTCGGCCATTTCGTGATTGAGGTCGATGCCCCGCGCGGTGACGCCGGCGCCGGCCAGCAACTCGAGGAACTCTCCCGCGTCCGCATCCGACGTCCAGGACGTCAGACGTTCCGGCGAAGTGCGGGAGGTACGACTCGAGCCTGGCGCGGATGGCTGTCCGCGATCCGCGGAAGCGATCCTCGAACGTCAAGTACTTGTAGGCGTCGAGGGCCGGCGCAAATGGGGTCAGACTCTGGTCTGGCCCGGGGACTCGGGACTCGGGGCTCGGGACTCGGGACTCGAAGCTCGGTCTGACCCCGGTCTGACCCTGGTCTGACCCCAGCAGGCGCTCGAGCTCGCGCTTCAAGGTGATCGAGGCCTGCTGCGCGACGCTGACCGAGGTCCGCAGGCTCTCCTGCGTCGACGCCAGGGCGGCGGTCCGCGTTTCCAGACGCGCGTTCAGCGATTCCCAGCGCTTGTCGAGGTTCTCCGCCATCCCGCTCAGCGACGCATTCAGCACGAGGGCGCCGCTAGCGGTGTCGCGATCCTTCGTGTCCACGTAGCCGGTGATCTGCTGGAGGTAGAGCAGCAGCCGGCCGTTGAACGTCGCGAGCGCGTCGAATTTCGCCTGCAGGGCGGCTGCCGCCTCTTCGCTCGCGCGCTGCGAGGCTCGCGCGGCCTCGACGCTGCGATTCAGATGGTCGACGAGCAGCGAATTGAAGGAATGCTGACGCTGAAGGTACGGCGCCATCGCTCGATAGACGAGATCCGCGATGCGCGCCTTCACGCCCGATCGCGGCGGCGCTGCCGCCGTCGCTCCAATGATCTGCCAGTTCTGGTTGAGCGCCGTCAGCTGATGATCGTCGAAGCCGCGCGCAGGGCGCGGTACCTGAAAGCCGGGCGCGTGCGCGCGATCCAGCTCGGTCAGCGCGTCGTTGTAGCGCCGGTCGGCCTCGTCTCGCTCCTCCCTGAGCCGCCGCAGCGTTTCATCGAGGCGTTCAGCCATTCGTGTGAGAGCCCCGGCTGCCGGCGCCGGTCGTGACCATGCCCTCGACAGGGCTGCTCGCCGACGCGTGGGACCGGCGCGGAATCCTGCCCGACAGATACGCCAGACGTCCCGCTTCGACCGCCAGCTTCATGGCGGTCGCCATCGCGACGGGATCGCTGGCGAGCGCGATGGCCGTATTCATCAGCACGCCGTCGGCGCCAAGCTCCATCGCAATCGCCGCATCGGACGCGGTCCCGACACCGGCGTCCACGATCACCGGGACCCGCGCCTGTTCGCGGATGATGCGAATGTTGTTCGGGTTCTGGATGCCGAGCCCTGAACCGATCGGTGCGCCAAGCGGCATGACCGCCGCCGCGCCCGCTTCCTCGAGCTTGCGGCAGATGACCGGATCGTCGTTGGTATAGGGGAGGACGATGAAGCCCTCACGCACGAGGACTCGCGTCGCTTCCAGCAGCGCCACGTTGTCGGGAAAGAGCGTGCGCTCGTCGCCGATGACCTCGAGCTTCACCCAGTTCGACAGGCCGACTTCCCGTCCCAGCCGCGCCGTCCGTATCGCATCGTCCGCCGTAAAACAGCCGGCAGTATTGGGAAGAATGAAGATGCGCGACTGATCGATGTAGTCGAGCAGCGATTCCTTCGATCGATCGGTCACGTTCACTCGCCGGACGGCGACCGTCACCATGTCGGTTCCGGAAGCCGCGTGCGCTTCAGCCATCACGGTGTGCGACGGGTATTTGCCGGTGCCGACGATGAGTCGCGATTGAAAGGATTTGTCGGCGATGACGAGCGGTGTTACTACCATGGGCTCCTGTTTCGTTGTGAGATAGGCGGGCGCCGAGGAACTCAAACCAACCCTTCGGGCAGACCGTTCCGATCTGCAACCAATGCCAACCCCAATGCCTCCGTGTCTCTGTGTCTCTGAGTTAAAGCTTGTTCCGTTCCCTCCGTCCCCTCCGTCTCCCTAACCTCCGTCCCCTCCGTCCCTCCACCCACGAAGTTCACAATCTCGATCTCATCACCGTCGCCAATCATGACCGAGTCGTAGCGATCGCGTTTGACGATGACGAGGTTGTGTTCGACGGCGACGCGACGGGGATCGACGTTCAAGTCGGCGAGCAGGGCGCTGATTGTGACAGGTCCGGCGATCTCGTGCGGCTCGCCGTTCAGGCGTATGGTCAAAGTCTACCTCAATGATGAGATTCGCGGCTTGCGCCGCTCATCGGTGAGGGCACTCCGAGCGATCCGAGCACGTTCACGAGCGTCTCGTCCGCACTCGCTCGCACGTGCTCCGGGAGCGAAATCTCCGGCGCCGGACGTGACATAGCGATCGGGATGACTCGTCGGTAGTCCTCGACCATTGCCGCCAGGCTGTGCGTGGACTCCCAGTATCGCTGACCTTCGACGCTCAACGCGTGGCGAAGCTCTGCGTCGCGTCCAAGCCGCCGCATCGCCAGCCGTAGCGAGTGATCTTCATCGAGGATATCGACCGCGACGCAGACCGGCTCCCCGCAATCGCCGCTGGCCCCCGCCCTTCGATTTCCGATTGCCCATGCCCCTCGCCCATTCATTCCCGACTGCAGCTGCCACGTTCGAGGATCGAGCGCGGGCACGTCCGTGAGATGCGAGAGGTGGACGGTCACCGTTGGGGTCCCAGCCGCCAGGCAGCGCAGCCAGGGTCCTGAAATCTCCCGCGCCGTTGGCCATCGCAAGGTCAGCGCCACGTCGCAGGCTGCAATGCACGCCGTCAAATCGTTGTCGGAGTCGAGGTATCCGGTCATCGTCACCGCATCACGGATTCCGAGCCGGTCGATATCAGCGCGGGGATCGTAATGCGGCGGCGCGGCACCGGCGAGCAGCAGGTGCATGTTGGCTGCATGACGGCGCGTGTCCGCGAACGCGTCGAGGACCTGAGGGATTCTCTTATCAGGAGACAGACCTCCGAAGCAGCCGAACAGCGTTAAGTTGGCGGCAAGGCCGAGACGCTGGCGAACTTCGGCGCGCGCTCGTGCGCGCTCGTCGGCGTTCACGACCTTCCCGTGTCCGAGCCTGATGGGCTCGACGAGTGCGCCAGGTGCTTCGGCGGAGAGTTGCTGTGCGAGCGACGTCGCATGAACGCCGACCATGCGCGACGCCGCAGTGACCAGACGCGTCATCGGCCACAGATAGTAGAGGTGCGTATCGAAGCCGGCGATTGCCAGCTCAGCGAGGTCGGGGCTGACGTCCGGGTGGTTCCATTGGAATTCCAGCCGATAGTCGGTTTTCCGGCCGGAACGAAGAAGCGCCGCCGCGCGAGCGTGATGGAGGTGCGCGTCGTGAAGGACCGCAAGGCCAGGATAGCGTAGGAGATACGGCCAGATGAACTCGTGCGTCGAGGAGTTTCCGAGCTGAAAGATGGTGAGGTCGTACGGCGCCTGCTGGTGCCGCCACACGAAGTCGTGAGCCGAGTAAGTGCCCGCAATCGCAGCCGGTTCGACCGTGGTGGCGGACGCATCGACAAAAACGTCGATGTCGAAGAACGCGCGAAGTGCGGGCACCACCCGCGCACTGTCCGTCGCGACGCCCGATCGAACGGGCGGCATCGGGCTGAACCAGGCGAGTCGTCTGTGGGTCATGCGTTCTCCGAGCATTATTTCAGGTCTCCGCTGAGGGCGGATAACCGGCCGCTGCCATCGGCGGTGTCATGGATGCCCCCTAACGCCTGTGATAGCATGCGATGTTTAGGACGGAAGCCGCCGGCCGGCTGATCTGTCTGCGCGCCCGGTGGACACCCGGCGCGTTTTTTTGCTCGCCGCTTGAGAAAAGATTCACAAGCATGCACGGCTGGGTCCCCATCCTCATCATGCTCGGCCTCGGCGCCGGCTTCGGAGCGTTCAACATCGCGTTGTCGCACCTGGTTGGTCCGAAGAAGCCGACGCCCGAAAAGCTGGCACCCTATGAATGCGGCATGCCGCCCGTCGGTGACGCCCGCGAACGCCACCCGGTGAAGTTTTACCTCGTGGCGATGATCTTTCTCCTGTTCGACATCGAGGTGGCCTTTCTGTATCCCTTCGCGATGGCGCTCCGGGACCTCGGGTGGCCCGGATTCATTCAGATTGTGGTGTTCTTCGCAATCCTCGTGACGGGCTATATCTACGTCTGGCGCAAGGGCGTGCTCGACTGGGGGCACGAAGGGTGACAGTCACGAAGTCATCAGTCAGCAGTCAATAGATGCTGGAGTCCCGAGTCCCGAGCCCCGAGAGATTCAACTAATGGCTGACAACATCGAAATCCCCGGTACTGACAACGACCGTCGAGAAGGTGGTCCAGTGGGCACGCCGGTCATCCATCTGGCCGGTCACATTCGGGCTGGCCTGCTGCGCGATCGAGATGATGGCGATGAGCGCGTCGCGCTACGACATTGCGCGCTTCGGCGCCGAGGTGTTCCGGGGATCTCCGCGGCAGTCGGACCTGATGATCGTGGCCGGACGCCTGTCTCGCAAGATGGCGCCCGTGCTCCGGCGCATCTACGATCAGATGCCCGAGCCCAAGTACGTGATCTCGATGGGTGCCTGTGCGTCGGTCGGCGGAGTCTTCGACAACTACGCCATCGTGCAGGGTGTGGATCAGATCGTTCCGGTGGACGTGTTCGTGCCCGGTTGCCCACCGCGGCCGGAGGCGCTCATCTACGGCATCGTTCAGCTGCAGAAGAAGATCGATCAGCAGAGGATGTCTGCCTGAGTAGCGTTCGCTTGCTGATAGCCGAGACCGTGTCAACTCCCCAACTCCCAACCCTCAACTCCCAAAAGCTCGGAGTCGAACGACTGGGAGTCGCTTGGGAGTTGGATGTTGGGAATTGGGGGTTATCAACGCCGCGTTTTTCAGCGGCGTGCTAAGTACGACATGCAAGCAACTGCCATCATCGACGCGCTGACCCGCGCACTGCCCGGCGATGCCGCGCGCTTCGAGGCGTCCGAGTCGCGTGACGGGATGCCGACCATTTTCGTCGCGCGCGAGCACCTCGTGGCTGCCTCGCGCACGCTCCGCGACGATCCGTCGCTCCGGTTTGCATTCCTGGCCGACATCACGGCGGTGGACTACCATCCCCGCGACCCGCGCTTCGAGCTGATCTACATGCTGGTGTGCATCGGCGTCAGCGGCTTTGGCGATACGCCGAAGCGGCTGCGCATGAAAGTCCGCATTCCCGGAAACGATCCGGTTGCGCCGACGGTCAGCGAGATCTGGGCGGCGGCTAACTGGGCTGAGCGGGAGATCTTCGACTTGTTCGGTTTACAGTTCTCCGGGCATCCGGATCTCCGCCGGATCCTCATGCCCGACGATTGGGAAGGGTTCCCGCTTCGTAAGGATTACCCGGTCCAGATCAAGGATCCCGTGAAGACGTACGAACCGCTGCAAGTGTCCGAGGAACAGTTCGTGGCCAACATGCAGGCGGCGCGCAGCCGCGCGAAGCAGGAATAGAGGACGCAGGAGTACCGTGCTGAACACCGATCTCGAACGTCAGGGCTCCGCGGTGACCGGCCCCGAGCTGCGGTCCGAGACCATGACCGTCAACATGGGCCCGCAGCACCCGAGCACGCATGGCGTACTGCGGCTCGTGCTCGAACTGTCCGGTGAAACCGTCGTCTCGGCAGACACCACCATCGGCTTCCTCCACACGGGGATCGAGAAGACCGCCGAACAGAAAAAATGGCAGCAGGTGATCCCGCTCGTCGAGCGGATGGATTACCTCGGCGCGCAGTCGAGCAGTCTCGCGTTCTGCCTGTCGGTGGAGAAGATGCTCGGCGTGGAAATGCCGGCGCGCGTCCGCGATATCCGTGTGCTGATCGCCGAGCTGCAGCGCATCACGAGCCATCTCGTGTGGCTCGGCACGCACGGTCTCGAGATCGGCGCCGTGTCGGTGATGATGTATTGCTTCCGTGAGCGGGAGCAGTTGCTGAACATCAACGAGATGCTCGCCGGCTTCCGCATGTTTCCAAGCTACATGCGGATCGGCGGCCTCCGCGAGGATCTCCCCAGCGGGTTCCATCAGGCGGTCAAGACGTTCCTCGACAAGTTCCCGGAGAAGTTGAACGAGTACGAAGACCTGCTGACGAAGAACCAGATCTGGCTCAAGCGAACCCGCGGCGTCGGCGTCGTCTCGAAGGAAGACACGCTGAGCTACGGGTTGGTCGGTCCGATGGCGCGTGCCGCCGGTATCGCCTACGACGTCCGGAAAGTGTTTCCCTACCTGGGTTACGAGACGTACGACTTCGAGGTGCCGGTCGGATCGGCCGCTGACGTCTACGACCGGTATCTGGTGCGCATGGAAGAAATGCGGCAGAGCACGAATATCGCCCAGCAGGCGCTCGCGCGCATCACGCCGAAGGGTGTGTACGACATCCAGGACTACCGCATCGTGCCGCCGCCGAAAGACAAGGTTTACAGCGAGATGGAGGGGCTGATTCAGCACTTCCTGATCTACTCGCAGGGGTTCACCGTTCCGCCGGGCGAGGCCTACGTGCCGGTCGAGGGCGCGCGCGGCGAGCATGGCTTCACGATCGTGTCCGACGGCACCAACCGGCCGTATCGCATCAAGCTGCGGGCGCCGTCGTTCTACGCATGTCAGGCGCTGCCGAAGATGATCGTCGGCGGGTTGATTGCCGACGTCATCGCGGTCATCGGTTCCACGGACGTCGTCATGGGGGATGTGGACCGATGAGTTTCCACCCGTTGATGTCGTATGACGATCGGCTCCACAAGTCGGAGCGAAAGCTTCCCGACGAAGGACCGCCGTTCATCTTCACGCCGGAGCGGCGTGCGGCGCTCGACGAGATCCTGACCAAGTACCCGCCGGACCGGAAGCGCTCGGCGGTCCTTGCCGCGCTGTACCTCGTGCAGGAGCAGCAGGGATACCTGACCGCGAACGGCATGCGTCACGTCGCCGGCATCCTCGGCATGAGCCCTGCGGAGGTCGACGACGTCGCGACGTACTACGTGATGTTCTACAAGGAACCGGTCGGCAAGTACGTGCTGCAGGTGTGCCGGACGCTTTCGTGCGCGCTGCTGGGCGCCGAGCGCGTCACCGAGACGCTTTCCGAGAAACTCGGAATCAAGGTCGGCGAAACCGATCCGTCGGGCATGTTCACGCTGCTCGAGTTCGAGTGCCTGGGCGCGTGCGATCGCGCGCCGGTCGTGATGGTCAACAACGAGCTGTGGCACGAGACCCTGAAACCGGAAGATGCGGGGAAACTCGTGGATGACTTGAAGTCGCGGGGGGCAGCCGCGCTGTCAGGATGTCATCTGGAGGTCGAACGATGACGCCGCGGCTGAAGCCGCTCGCGCTGAAGCTGGAAACAGCTCCGCTGTTTGAGCTGGAGACAGCAGCTGAAGCTGCGCACGTAGGGAAAACAGAAGAAAGGCTGGAAACCGCGAGATCGGCGAGTTGGCAAGGCAAAGGCGCGCGCGAAGCCGCGCGCTGCTGGAGCGCTCTAAGAAAAATGGAACCAATTCTCACGAAATACGTCCGGGAGCCGAATGGCCACACCCTCGACTTCTTTCTGAAGCACCAGGGATACGAGGGCCTGAAGAAGGCGCTTGCGACGCAGCCCAAGGACGTCATCGAGATCGTGAAGGCGTCGGGGCTTCGCGGCCGCGGCGGCGCAGGATTTCCGACCGGGCTCAAATTTCAGTTCGTGCTCAAGGACACGCCGCTGCCGAAGTACATCTGCTGCAATGCGGACGAGAGCGAGCCGGGCACGTTCAAGGACCACGTCCTCATGGAGCGCAACCCGCATCTCGTTTTCGAGGGTTGTTTGATCGGCTGCTGGGCGATCGGGGCCAAGGTCGCCTACATCTACATAAGGGGCGAGTTCTATCACGTCCAGCAGGTGCTCGAGGCCGAGCTCGCCAAGGCCTACGCCCAGGGGTACGCCGGCAAGAACATCATGGGCAGCGGCTGGGACTGCGACATCGTGATTCATCGCGGTGCCGGTGCGTACGAGGCGGGCGAGGAGACGGCGCTGATCGAATCGCTCGAAGGCAAGCGGGCGCAGCCGCGCATCAAACCGCCGTTCCCCGCCGTGTCGGGTCTCTACAACTGCCCGACCGCCGTCAACAACGTCGAGACGCTGTGCAATCTGCCGCCGATCATCATCAACGGCGCCGAGTGGTTCACGTCGCTCGGCCCCGACAAGAACGGCGGACCGAAGCTGTATTGCATCAGCGGGCACGTCAAGAAACCTGGAGTCTACGAAGCGCCCATGAAGGTCACGCTTCGTGAGCTGATCTTCGGTTACGCCGGCGGCATTCGCGACGGCCATCAGCTCAAGGCGGTGATCCCCGGTGGCTCGTCTGTCCCCATCCTGCTGCCCGATCAGCTCGACATCCCGGCGTCGTTCGACGATGTGGTGAAGGCCGGCTCGATGCTCGGCTCGGCCGGAATCATCGTGATGGACGAGACGACGTGCATGGTCTGGGCCGCGCGCAACCTCCTCTATTTCTACAAGCACGAGTCGTGCGGCAAGTGCACGCCCTGTCGCGAGGGCGGCGACTGGCTCCACAAGATCCTGACGCGCATCGAGAGCGGTGAAGGGGAGATGCGCGACATCGATCTGCTGGTCAGCATCGGCAACAACATTGTCGGCAAGACGCTGTGCGCGTTTGGCGACGCCGCGGCGACACCCGCACTGACGACGGTCAAACACTTCCGCGCCGAGTTCGAAGCGCACGTGCGGGAGGGTCGGTGCACGGTCCCGGCCGACTGGCGCGCATCGAAGATGCCGGTTGGGGCCCACTGATGCGCGAATGGCTCCTGAGCTGGGTCACACCGCTCAACGTGCACCTGGTGTTGATCGTTTTCACCTTCAACATGCTGGTCCTCTCGGCCGCCTTCATGGTGTGGATGGAACGGAAGGTTTGCGCGTACATCCAGGACCGCGTCGGGCCCAACCGCGTCGGCGTCGAAGGGTGGCTGCAGCCGTTCGCTGACGTCATCAAGCTGCTGATGAAAGAGGAGCTGCGGCCGAAAGCGGCTGACGCCCTCCTGTTCGTGATCGCGCCGGTGATTTCAGCGACCGCCGCCTTCGCGGCGTTCTCGGTGGTGCCGTTCGGCACCGAACTGTCGCTGTTCGGCCTGCTCGATCAGCCGATTCCGCTGCAGGTGACCGACGTCAACGTAGCGGTGCTCGTCATCTTCGCCATCACCTCGATGGGCGTCTACGGCATCGTGCTCGCCGGCTGGAGCTCCAACAGCAAGTACTCGCTCCTCGGCGGCATCCGGTCGTCGGCGCAGATGATCAGCTACGAGCTGTCGTACGGCCTGGCGCTCGCCGCGGTGATCATGCTCGCCGGTTCGCTCTCGTTGCGCGAGATCGTGCTCAACCAATCGGGCACGTGGTTCGGGTTCATTCCGCGCTGGTACGTGTTCCTCCAGCCGCTCGGCTTCCTCATTTACATGACGGCTGGCGTTGCCGAAACCAACCGCGCGCCGTTCGATTTTCCCGAGGCGGAGCAGGAGCTGGTTGCCGGCTACCACACCGAGTACAGCTCGATGAGCTTCGCGATGTTCTTCCTGGCCGAATACGTGAACATGGTCACGGTTTCGGCTGTCGCCGTCAGCCTGTATCTTGGCGGCTGGCTCGGTCCGATTCTGCCCGACTGGCTGGCGTGGATCTGGTTCCTCGTCAAGGTGTTCCTGCTCCTGTTCTTCTACGTCTGGATGCGGTGGACGCTGCCGAGATACCGCTACGACCAGCTGATGGAGTTCGGCTGGAAATGGCTGCTCCCTGTCGCCACGTTGAACCTCATCGCCACGGCGGCACTGGTCCTGTGGATGGAATGACCATGGAGATCTTCGCGTTTTTCGTTTTCGCGTTCATTGCCATCGTCGCATCCGTCATTGTCATCGGGCAGGGGAACCCGATGTACAGCGTGATGTCGCTGATCGGCTCGTTCGGCGCGCTCGCCGGGCTCTACGTCCTGCTCGACGCGCCGTTCACGGCGGTGACGCAGATCATCATCTACGCCGGCGCCATCATGGTCCTGTTCCTGTTCGTCGTCATGCTCCTGAACGTGCCGCGTGAAGAGCCGCTGCCGCCGTCACCGGTCGTGAATATCCTCGGCCCGACCGGTGTCAAGCTTGGCGCCCTGCTGTCCGTGCTGTTCGCGGTCGAGATCGTCTGGGCGCTGTCGCGCATCGGCACGGGGTCGTTCGTGGAGGATCAGGGCGAGTCGCTGAGCTCGGTGAGGAACATCGGCCGGGCGCTGTTCACCGAGCACGCCTTCGCCTTCGAGGCCACGTCGGTGCTCATCCTCGTCGCCATGGTCGGCGCCGTCGTCCTCGCGCGGAAGGAGCACTGATCCCATGGTGCCGCTCAATTACTTTCTGGTGCTCTCCGGGATCCTGTTCGCGATCGGCACGACCGGCGTATTCCTGCGGCGCAACCTGATCACCGTGATGCTGTCCATCGAGATCATGTTGAACGCGGTCAACCTGACCTTCGTCGCGGTCGGACGCTACATCGGGACCGTCGACGGCCAGATCATCACGTTTTTCGTCATGACCGTCGCGGCGGCCGAAGCCGCGGTCGGGCTCGCCATCGTCATCGCGCTCTTCCGTCATCGCGAGACGCTGAGCCCTGATGCCTTCACGTCGTTGAAGTGGTGACGCCTTGCTGCTTCTGATTCCTCTGTTGCCCCTTCTGGGGTTCGTGATCAACGCGCTGTTCGGGCGCCGGCTGCCCAGGAGGGTCTCCGGCGGCATCGCCTGCGGGTCGATCATCGGGGCATTCGGCGTGGCGGTGTCGAGCGTGTTGACGATGCTCGGAGACCCGTCGCACCGGATCGAACAGACGGTCTTCATGTGGTTGCCTTCGGGCGAGTTGCAGGTGCCATTCGCGCTGTATCTCGACCCGCTGTCGGCGCTGATGATCCTGGTGGTCACCGGCATCGGCTCGCTCATTCATATCTACTCGGTCGGCTACATGCAGGAGGAGACCGACGGCGAGTACGCGCGCTACTTCTCGTACCTGAACCTCTTTGCGGCGTTCATGCTGGTGCTCGTGCTCGGCGCGAGCTTTCCAGTCATGTTCGTCGGCTGGGAAGGGGTCGGCCTCTGTTCCTATCTGCTGATCGGCTTCTGGTTCACCAAGCAGTCGGCGGCGGACGCCGGCAAGAAGGCCTTCGTCGTCAACCGCGTCGGTGACTTCGGCTTCATCCTGGGGATGCTGCTGATCTTCACCAACTTCGGCACGCTGGACTTCCAGAACGTGGCGGCGGCGGCTGCCGCGCGCGCCCCTGAAACGGCGGCAATCGGCGTGATGACCATTGCCACGCTGCTGCTCGTGGTCGGCGCGGCCGGCAAGTCGGCACAGCTTCCGCTCTACGTCTGGCTGCCGGACGCGATGGAAGGTCCGACGCCGGTCTCGGCGCTGATTCACGCGGCGACGATGGTGACGGCGGGTGTCTACATGATCGGGCGGAATGCGGTGCTGTTCGCGCATGCGCCGTTCACGCTCGAGGTCGTTGCGGTCGTCGGGGCGCTGACGGCGTTGATGGCCGGCACGATCGGCCTCGTGCAGAACGACATCAAGCGCGTGCTGGCGTATTCGACGGTTTCGCAGCTCGGCTACATGTTCCTGGCGATGGGCGTCGGCGCGTTCGGCGCCGGCATTTTCCATCTCTACACACACGCGTTCTTCAAGGCGCTGCTGTTCCTTGGCTCGGGCGCGGTCATTCACGCGCTCCACGGCGAGCAGGATCTCCGGAACATGGGCGGGCTGAAGAAGCACCTGCCGATCACCTACTGGACGTTCCTGATTGGCGCGCTCGCGATCGCCGGTGTTCCCGCGTTGTCAGGGTTCTTCAGCAAGGACGAGATACTCTTCAGGACGTTCGTCGGGTCCGAGGTCAACGGCAACCACGGCTATCCCGTGTTGTGGGCGATCGGTGTGCTGACCTCGCTCTTGACGGCGATCTACATGTTCCGTCTGGTGATCATGGCGTTCCATGGCGAGCGCCGGGCTCACGGGCACGATCATGCGGAGGCGGCCGGCCACGGTGCGCCCGCCGCGGCGGCGTCGCACGGGCATGGTGGTGGACACGGCCATGGTCTCCACGACGCTCCGCCGTCGATGGCGATCCCGCTCATCGTGCTGGCGATCGGATCGATCTTCGCCGGCTATGTCGGTGTTCCGCATGCGCTCGGCGGGAGCAACCGGCTCGAAACGTTCCTTCATCCCAGCTTCGAACCGCCCGCCCACGCGAGGGTCCTCACCACGACCGCCGAATCCGCCGGTGCGGGGATACAGCCGGCTGCAGGCCAGCACGGTGAGGCGGCCGCCGAGGCGCACGGCGATCTCAAGTCCACCGAGCTCACGCTGATGGGGGTGTCGAGCGCAGTCGCCGGGATCGGCATCCTGATCGCCGTCTACTTCTGGTTGTGGAACCCGCAGACTGCGGCGGCAATGGCCGCACGATTCGGCCCGATCTACCGACTGCTCTACAACAAGTACTACGTCGACGAAATCTACGACGCTGCGATCGTGCAGCCGATCAAGCTGATTTCCACGAGCGTTCTCTGGAAGGGTTTCGACGCCGGTCTGGTCGACGGCATCGTGAACGGCGTCGGCCAGGTGGTGAGCACCACGAGCGGCGTCGTCCGCCGCCTGCAGACCGGTTCGGTTCGCACCTACGCCGCGTCGCTGATCCTGGGGGCAGTGCTGATCCTGGGCTGGTATCTGTGGAGCTGAGCCTCGAGCAGTGCACGCTGCGCTCTGACTAGGTAGACATGCTTTCAACCATCGTGTTCTTGCCGCTCGTCGGCGCGATTCTGCTGCTGCTTGCCGGCGGACGAGGCGACCGTCCGGACAGGGAACCCCTGATCCGCAACATCGCGCTGATCACGTCGCTCGTGACGTTCGCCGCGACGCTGCTGCTGTGGTCGCGTTTCGATCCAACGTCTGCCGTCTACCAGTTCGAGGAACGCTACGCCTGGATTCCGAGATTCGGCATTCAGTACTACATCGGTGTCGACGGCATCAGCCTGTTCCTCATCGTCCTGACCGGCTTCCTCACACCGCTCGCCCTGCTGTCGTCGTGGGACTCGGTGCACAAGAACGTCAAGGCGTTCAGCTTCTTCATCCTCGCGCTCGAAACCGCCATGCTCGGCGTGTTCGTCTCGATCGATCTGTTCCTGTTCTACGTCTTCTGGGACGCGATGCTGATCCCGATGTATTTCCTGATCGGCGTCTGGGGATACGAGCGGCGGGTTTACGCGGCGGTCAAGTTCATCCTCTACACGATGGCCGGCAGCGTGCTGATGCTGATTGCCATCATCGGTCTGGCGGTGGCGCACGCGGCGGCGACCGGCACGTCGAGCTTCAACCTGCTCGACCTGTACACGCTGAAACTGGCGCCACGGACCGAGATGTGGTTCTTCCTCGCCTTCACGGTTGCGTTCGCCATCAAGGTGCCGCTGTTCCCGTTCCATACGTGGCTGCCGGATGCGCACGTCGAGGCGCCGACTGCCGGCTCGGTGATCCTGGCCGGCGTCCTGCTGAAGATGGGGACCTACGGTCTGCTGCGGTTCTCGTTCCCACTGTTTCCGACCGCCGCGGTGGCCTTTGCGCCGCTCCTCGCGCTGCTCGCCGTGATCGGCATCGTCTATGGCGCGCTCGTCGCCATGGTGCAACCCGACATGAAGAAGCTGGTCGCCTACTCGAGCGTCAGCCACCTTGGGTTCGTGGTGCTCGGGCTGTGCGCGATGACGCTGCAGGGCGTGCAAGGCTCCATTTATCAGATGCTCAACCACGGCGTCAGCACCGGCGGACTCTTCATGATCGTCGGCATGCTCTCGGATCGCCGCCACACGCGATTGATCTCGGAGTACGGCGGTCTCAAGTCCGTGACGCCCAAGCTCGTCGCCGCGTTTCTGATCATCACCCTGTCGTCGATCGCACTCCCGGCGCTGAACGGCTTCGTCGGTGAGTTCCTCATTCTGATTGGCGCCTACCGCTGGGACGCGCGCCTGACGACCGTCGCGGCAACGGGGGTGATTCTGTCCGCGGTCTACATGCTGTGGATGTTCCAGCGCGTGAACTACGGACCGCTGACCAATCCGAAGAACCGCGAGCTGCCCGACCTGAGCGCGCGCGAGTGGGCGCTGGTCGTGCCAACGATTGCGATGGCGATTCTGATGGGTGTCGTGCCCGGGATCTTCCTCCGGCCAATGGAACCCGCCGTCGCCCGGGTGATCGAGCGCGTCAACGGCGCGCAACCGGCGCGGGTGCGAATGGATCAACAGCCGGCCGCTCACGGCGTTCCTGCGACGGCCGCCAACACGGCCGGACCGACACATGAATCTCTGCCTGGAGGGCGCGCTGTGAGCCCCGATCGGTCATCCCGACTCCGCTCGACGAGCTTCGTCGAGGTCGCGCCGGAGCGCTTCGCGCGGAGGCGGACGAGCAATGACTGAGTTTGCCGCCATCATCCCGATCGTCATCGTCGTGCTCTCGGCTATCGCGGCGATGCTCGCCGAGGCGTTCCGTCAGCCGGGTGAGCGCATGCCCATCGCCGGCCTTGGCCTGATCGGCCTCGTCGGCGCCGCGCTCGCGTCGGTGTTTCTCTGGGACGCCGATCGCACGAGCTTTGGCGTGGTTCGCGCGGACAATTTCGCGCTCTTCGTCAACATGGTGCTCTGCGTCGTGGGCGTGCTCACGATGATGTTCTCCGACGAGGTGGTCGACCGCGAGCAGATTCCGCCTGGCGAGTACTACGCGCTGACGCTCTTCGCTATCAGCGGCATGATGCTGATGGCTGCCGCCATCGATCTGCTCGTCATCTTTCTCGCCCTCGAGATCCTTTCGCTCGCCGTTTACGTGCTCACAGGGATCCGCCGCGCGAGCGCTGCAGGAGCGGAAGCGGCCTTCAAGTATTTCCTGCTGGGCTCATTTTCGAGTGCGTTCTTCCTCTACGGTGTAGCCTTCGCTTTTGCGGTGGCGAGATCGACTCGACTGGATGCGCTCAGCCAGGCGCTCTCGGCGCAGGGCGCCGCCGAGCCAAGCACCCTGCCGCTGCTTGCGGTCGGACTGCTGGCCGTCGGGTTTGCGTTCAAGGTCTCGGCCGTGCCCTTCCACATGTGGACGCCTGACGCCTACGAAGGCGCGCCCACGATTGTCACGGCGTTCATGTCCACCGGGGTCAAGGCGGCGGCGTTCGCGGCCTTCGTCCGCGTGTTTCTATCGCCGCTCGAGCCGCTGAAGGATCAGTGGATTCCGATGCTCTCGCTGGTGGCTGCCGCCACGATGATTCTCGGGACCGTGGTCGGTGTCGTGCAATCCAACGTCAAGCGCATGCTGGCGTATTCCAGCATCGCTCACGCCGGTTACCTGCTGCTCGGGATCATCGCGACGAACGAGACAGGGAAGGCAGCGGTGCTCTTCTACCTGCTCGCCTACGCTGTGACCAACCTCGGCGCGCTCGGCATCGTCGCGCTGCTCGGGACACCGCAGGATCAGCACGACGAGCTGCGTGACTTCGCCGGCCTGTGGCGATCGCGGCCGGGGCTCGCCGGCCTGATGACCGTTTTTCTCCTGTCGCTGGGAGGCTTTCCGCTGACCGCCGGGTTCATCGGCAAGTGGTACATCTTCAGCGCGGCGGTGGAGCAGGGGCACTACACGCTCGCGATCATCGGCGTGCTGACGAGCGTGATCTCGGTCTTCTTCTATCTTCGTATCGTCGTGATGATGTACATGACGGAGGGTGCCGAGATCAATCGCCCGCGGGTGCCGGCGACGGCGATGGCCGGTCTGGGTCTCGCGACGCTGGGGGTCTTCTACCTCGGCGTGCTGCCTGCGTGGGTCATCGACCTTGCCCACGCGTCGATCACAACGATCTTCTGACGCGGCAGCAGCGCTGGCGTCCTATTCCGAGCGCAGAGCCACGGTCGGGTCCAGGCGGCTCGCGCGCCGCGCGGGTAGATAGCACGCGAGCGCTGCCACCGTGAGCAAGACAGGTGGCACGGCGGCGAACGTCAGCGGATCAGTCGCCGTGATGCCGAAGAGCAGGCTCCTGACGACCCTTGTCGAGAGCGCGGCGGCGATCAGCCCGACGGCCGTGCCCGCAGCCGCCGGCTTCAGGCCTTGCATCACCATCATCCGACCGACCGTGGCGTTCGTCGCGCCGAGCGCCATGCGCAGGCCGATCTCGGACGTTCGCTGCGAGACGGCGAAGGACACCACACCGTAGAGGCCGATCGCCGCGAGAAGGAGGGCGAGGGCAGCGAACGCGCCCACGAGCAGCGTGTTGAAGCGACGCTCCGCCGTTGTCCGCCCCATCAATTCGTCCATCGTCTGGAACTGGAAAACGGCCAGAGCGGGGTCCAGGCGGCGGACTTCTTCCCGGACGGCGCCGATGACGGAGCGCGGCTCGCCTCGAGTGTGGATGATGGCCGTCACGCCGCGGCTCGCGATGTCGAGCAGCGGTCGGTAGAGCGTCGGAACCGCTGCCTCCTGGAGCGTCGGCCTGACGTCGCCGACGACGCCGATCACCTCGTAGCGAGGGGCAGGAAAACCCTCGTTCCGCTCGCGCTGCATTTCGAAGTCGAAGAAGATGCGCTTGCCAATCGGGTCCTCTCCCGGAAAGAACATCCTCGCCATCGACTCGCTGATGACGATCGATCCCGGCCGCGGGTTCGCCGGGTCGAAGCCCACGCCGTCCTGAGGGGTGAAGGTCCGGCCGCGTACCAGCGGAATGCCGGCGGCCGCGAAATAGCCGGGATCGGCGCTCCGCTCCAATGCCGCGAAGAACTTGCCAGGCACGTACGGCCGGCCTTCGATGTAGAAGAACAGCGTGTTGCATCCACCGGTCAGCGGCGGACACGAGACGAGGCCGGCCGATTCGACGCCGGGCGCGACGCGCAGCCTGTCGCCAAGCTGGGCGAGGGTCGCCGACCGTCTTGCCTGCTGCTGGTACGCCGGGCCCGCGAGCGTCGTGGCCATGGTCAACATGTTGTCGACGCGAACGCCGGGCCGGACTTGATAGAGGCGCGAGAAACTCTGGACCAGAAGTCCCGCGACCGTCAGGAGCACGACAGATAACGCGACCTCAATCGCAATCACCGCGTTGCGAAACCGCCGATACCTCGGAGTGTCGATGTTGCCTCGTGCCGTGCCCTTCATGTCGGCGCCGGAGGTGCGCGAGCTGCGCATCGCCGGGACGACCCCAATGGCGATGCCGGCGCCAAGGGCAACCGCAAGAGCGAAAAGCAGCACCGAGGGATCGACGAAGCCGCTGTCGTTCGCGAGGATCGTGTCAGCGCCCGGCGCACGGGCGGCGAGCAGCCTCGCCAGCCACGATGCGAGCACCACTCCACCCGCTCCACCGGCGAGGCCGAGCAGGACGCTCTCGGTGATCAACTGCTGGGTGACCTGCCTCCGGGTCGCACCAAGCGCCCTGCGGATGCTGAACTCTCTGGTGCGCGTTGCGGCGCGCGTGAGCATGAGGTTGGCGATGTTGAGGCAGGCGATGAACAGGACGCACACGACGGCGGCGAAGAGGACCGTCAACGGCCTGCGCGCGTCGGCGACGAGATCCGCGTGCAGCGGGACCACCGTGGCGCCTGCGCCGGTCGCTTCCTGGGGATGTGCCGCCTTGTAGCGCGCGGAGATCGCATCGATTTCCGCTTGAGCTTGTTCAAAGGTCACGTCCGCGCGCAGCCGGCCGACCACAGCGAGGTTATGCAGGTCGTGCCGCATCTGCATCTGCGGCGGCAGGGTCGTCAGGAGGGGGAACCAGATCTCGACGAAGCGGCTCGGGAACATGAATCCGCGAGGTGCGACGCCGATGACTTCGTGACTGGTGTTGTCGATGCGGATGGAGCGGCCGACGATGTTCGCCGCGCCACCAAACTGCCGCTGCCAGAGATCGAAGCTGATGATCACCGTGCGCGGAGCTCCGAACCGGTCGTCCTCGGGCCGAAAGGCGCGACCCAGGACCGGCACCACGCGAGTTGTCGCGAACACGTTGCCGGAGCAATGGCACATCCCGACCCGCACCGCCTCGGCATCGCTCGCCTCGGGCGCCACCGTGACGGACCGCGTCGCGTAGGCCGTGATGTTCTCGAAGCTCGACGAGCCCTGCTGCCAGTCGAGGAAATTTCCCGCCGCAACCGACATCCGCGTCTCGCCGGCCCCGAGATTGCGCTCGTACAGCGCGGCCAGCCGCTCCGGCGACTCGAACGGAAGCGGCCGCAGCAACAACGCGTTCACGATGCTGAAAATCGCGGTGCTCGCGCCAATGCCGAGCGTCAGCGTGACGATCACCAGCAGGGTGAACCCCGGCCGTTTCGCGAGCGAGCGCAAGGCGAACGTCACGTCGCGCCGAATCGTTTCCATTGGCATTCCCTCCTACAGCGGCGCGCTGTGGCGCCGGCTGTTGGACGAGGAAGCCTCCGGATTGGTTGGCCGCGTGCCCTCTAGTGGCCCGTGCCGGCGAGCGCGGACAGCGTCAGGGCGGCGAGGCGTTCGTCATCTTCGGGCGTTACCGTGCGCAGATCGATCAGAACGCGTCCCTCTTCGATCCTCGCGATCACCGGCGGTTTGGACCTCCTGAGCGCCGACTCGAGTGCATCGGCCGAGCCGCCTGGCGCGGCGATCGTCACGACTCGCGTGGCCAGCTGCGATCCCGGCACGCTGCCGCCGCCAATCGTCGAAAACCCATCACGCACGTCGGCATTGAATCCTGCCGATCGGACGGCGGCTGCCAGGGCCGACGCGCGCGCATCGATCGCTTCGACGGACATGACGATCATCCGCGCGACAGGTACGGTTTCGGCGGCTTTTCCGGACGCGTACGCTTCGAGTGTCGCGTCCAGCGCGGCATAGGTCATCTTGTCGACGCGCAAGGCGCGCATCAACGGATGTTTCCGCACCAGTGCCACGGTGGCCGACCTGCCTGCCAGAATGCCGGCCTGGGGTCCGCCCAGCAGCTTGTCGCCGCTGAACATGACGAGATCCGCGCCCGCCGCGATGCTGCTCCTGACCGAAGGTTCGTCGCCAAGAGACTCGAGTCCTCCGGGAACATCGAGAAAGCCGCTGCCCAGATCTTCCAGGACCGCAATCCCGAAGCGCCGTCCGAGCTGTACGAGCTCGTCGAGCGAAGGCCGCTCGGTGAAGCCCTCGACGCGGAAATTCGATGGGTGAACGCGCAGGATCGCGGCGGTTCGATCGCCGATGGCTGCGGCGTAGTCGGCAGCACGCGTCCGGTTCGTGGTACCCACCTCACGCAGAACCGCACCGGACTGTGCCATGACGTCGGGTACGCGGAACCCTCCGCCAATCTCGACCAGCTCGCCGCGAGAGATGATGACTTCACGGCCTGCCGCGACGGCCGCGAGCCCGAGCAGCGTCGCAGCGGCATTGTTGTTGACGACGACCGCTGCCTCCGCCCCGGTGAGACGGCAGAGAAGGCGCTCGGCATGTATGTCGCGTTTGCCGCGACGGCCGGCGGCCAGGTCATATTCGAGATTGGTGTAGCCCTGGGCCAGCTCGGCGACGCGTTCCACAGCCGCCCGCGACAGCGGCGCCCGTCCGAGATTGGTGTGAACCACTACGCCGGTCGCATTGATCACCTGACGCAACGACGACGTGTGTTCGGAATGGAGGCGGCGGACCAATCCGGCTTCCATCGTCGCCGCGATGTCGGCTGGTGCGTCGCCCTTCGTCAAGCGTTCGCGCATGGCGTCGGCTTCGGCGCGCAGGGCTTCGACGACGGCCGCATGCCCGAACCGTTCTTCGAGCGGGCGGATGCCTTCACGCTGGCGCAATTGTTCGATTGATGGAATGTTTCGAAATGACATGCGACATATTTCGAATAAGCAACGAGCTGGCTAGCAGCACGCCCGGCCTGAAGGTCGGGCCTACAGGTATCCCTCAAAGAGGCAATGGGGTTCTTCGAGCGACGAACCACGGACCACGAACCACGGCTGGTGACGGTGTTCCCTTCACTCTCGTTTCACGATACCATCGACTTTCTTCCGAACATCGCCAGAACCGATGAAATCCGGTAACCCTTCCGCGCCCATCGACAACACGCCGCCAAAGGTCGAGGCGCCTCCATACCGGCCGACAGAACGCTTCTGGCCGTATCTCGATCTGGCGGAGCAGCCGACGGACGAGGAGCTGGCGCGTCTCGATCCGGCCCTCGCGGAAGCGCTCTTCGGCACGCCGAAGCGCCCGTTTTCCGTGTCGCTCGAGTTTGCGCCGTTCACCGGTACCGACTATGAGAAAGCGCTGACGCTGGCGCGCGCGTCGGCGGAGTACCTGGAGATCGGTCATGGGGATCGCCGGCGGCATCGTGCCCGGTTTTTTCCCCAGGATGCCGAGCGTCTGCGCGATCTCTTCGAGGTCGTTGGCCGTTTCGACTCCTGCGAGGTGCTCATCGACGATCGACCCGTGCCCTACGCACGGGAGTTATGGCTGCCGCTCATCTGGTTTCTCATCCGCTGACCTCGCACGTTCCCGATGGCCGACCTCCCCGACGTCCAGCGCGATCTCGAGATTCTTGCCGCTGAATTGAAGCGCCTCGAGGCGGAATACAACATGTTCTTCGCGGGCCGCCTGCCGCGGCCCCCGTGGGAGACGCGGAACCGGGTCAACGCCATGGTCAAGCGATACGACCGCGGCCACATCCAGACCACCGGCGACCGGTTTCGTTTCGAGATGCTGCAGTCACGCTTCCAGACGCTCACGGATCTGTGGGATCGGGGCCTCCGCGCGCGTGAGGAAGGCCGCCCGGGGCCGTTTGCCCAGCCGCCCCCGAAGGAGCGCACGAAGAAGCGCGCGGCTGACGGGAAGCTCGTCCACGCAGCGGCCTTCAAGGATCCCATCCATGAGATGGACAAGCTCCACACGCTGTACGATTCCCTGATGAACGCCCGTCGAACGCACGGCGAGGAAGTCGTGCCGTTCCACAAGTTTGCGGCGCTCGTGAAGAATCAGGTCACGAAACTGCGGGAAGCAGGGAATAACGAGGTCGCGTTCCGCGTCGCCGTGAAGGACGGGAAAGTTGCGTTTACGGTCCGGGGCTTGAAGGGGTCTGACGAGTGAGGCGAAGGAAGAACGGAGATCGGGGCGCCCACCGGCGCCCCGATTCCGCTCGGGAGATTCAGCTGACCTTTGTGACGTTGCCGGCCTGCGGGCCCTTTGGGCCGTCAACGATTTCGAACTCGACCGCCTGTCCCTCCTCGAGCGTGCGGAATCCGTTCCCCTGGACCGCCGAGAAGTGGACGAACACGTCGCTGCCGCCGTCACGTTCGATGAATCCGTAACCCTTGGCGTTGTTGAACCACTTGACCTTACCTGTGATACGCATCGTACTTTTCCTGCCTTGCAATGGCGCGGCGCGTGGCGCCGCATGACACCCGTCGATCGCCACCCATGTGGGCGGCGGCGGACACAAAAAAAGACCGCGAGTCCGCGGCCTCGGCTTGCGGCGCTGGCCCGCCAGCGCCCGAAAATATTAGCCGTCGTGCTTGTAAATGTCAAGAAAACAGACCAATATGCGCGCAATTTTGAGCGTTTCTGACAAGACCGGCCTGCTGGAGCTGGGGAGGGGTCTGGTCGCGTTGGGGACCGAACTGGTGTCCACAGGCGGGACGGCCCGCGCCCTGTCCGAAGGCGGGCTGCCGGTCACCAACGTTTCGGACGTCACAGGGTTTCCGGAAATGATGGACGGCCGGGTCAAGACGCTGCACCCGGCGATTCACGGCGGCATCCTCGCCCGGCGCAGCCGCCCCGACGACCTCGCCGCCATAAAGGCGCAAGGTATCTCCCTGGTCGATCTCGTCGTCGTCAACCTGTATCCGTTCGCCAAGGCAGCCGAGAATCTCGACACCCCGTTCAACTCGCTGGTTGAGGAAATCGACATCGGCGGCCCCAGCCTCGTCCGTGCGGCCGCCAAGAACTTCCAGGATGTGCTCGTCGTGGTGGATCCCGCGGATTACTCGCGGGTGCTCGAGGAGTTGCGCCGGCCCGAAGGGCCTGCGCCGGCATTTCGCTTCGAGCTCATGCAGAAGGCCTTCAAGCACACCGGCGCTTACGACGTGACCATCGCCATGACGCTGGCGCACGTGGACTACGCCGGCGGAGCGATGCGCCGCCAGGCCGTGCCAAAAACGCATGGCGAGGCACGTCCGCTCCGTTATGGTGAGAACCCGCACCAGCAGGCGTTCTGGCAGACGTTGCCAGCCGAGCTCGGCCGTGCGTGGGACGTGCACCAGGGGAAGGAGCTGTCGTTCACCAACCTGCTCGATCTCGACGCGGCGGTTCGGATTGCTCTCGAATTCAGCGAGCCCGCGGCGGTGGTCATCAAGCACACGAACCCCTGCGGAGTGGCAACCGGCGAATCGATCGCCGACGCCTACGTCCGCGCGCGCGAAGCCGATCCGCTGTCGGCATTTCGGCGGCATCGTTGGACTGAACCGGCCGCTCGACGAAGCGACGGCCAAGGCCCTGACGTCGACCTTCATCGAAGCGGTGATCGCGCCGCGGTTGGACGATGCTGCGCGCGCGATACTCGCCCAGAAGGCGAACATGCGCGTCGTCACGACGGATTTCGAGAGACTCCTCGCGCCGATCAAGATCGGACCCGACGATGCGCGCTCGTTTCTGGGCGGGATGCTGATGCAGGATCGCGACGTCGTGCGTGAGGCAGCCGAGCCCTGGCCTCAGGCTGATTTCCCCAAAGTGGTGACGAAGCGTCAGCCCGGCGCCGAGGAGTGGACGGCGTTGAGGTTTGCCTGGCGCGTCTGCGCACACGTGAAGTCGAACGCAGTGATTTTCACGGCCGCCGATCGCACGCTCGCGATGGGTGCCGGGCAGATGAGCCGCGTAGATGCCGTCAAGGTGGCGGTGCTCAAGGCGGGCGCGTCGCTGAAGGGATCCGTCGCCGCCTCCGACGCGTTCTTTCCGTTTCGCGATGGCCTCGACGCAATCGCCGAGGCCGGTGCGACCGCAATCGCGCAGCCAGGCGGCTCGGTCCGCGATGCCGAAGTGATCGCCGCTGCCGACGAGCGCGGCCTCGCGATGGTCTTTACGGGGAAACGCCATTTCCGGCACTGAGATCCGTTCGGCGCAACCGACGGCTTTTTCGGCGCGGCATCGCCGCGTTGTGCTGCTGCTGCTGTTCGCGGCGGCTGTCGTGTACTTCGTCGATCTCGGTGGCTCGTCGATCTGGGACGCGAACGAAGCGTTCTACGCGGAAACGCCGCGCGAAATGATGGAACGCGGCGACTACGTCGGCCCGACGTTCAACTACGAGCCACGCCTCAACAAGCCGGTCCTGAGCTACTGGATCGTCGCCGCGTTCTATCACGTCCTCGGGGTGTCGGTCGGCGCGCAGCGTCTGGCCATCGCGATCGGCGCGATCCTGATGATCGTCGCCGCCTTCCATCTCGCCCGTATTTCATGGCCTGAGTCCCTGCCCTCAGAAGGCGCAAAGCTGGCCGGCCTGTGGGCTGCCCTCGGCATTGCCGTGTCACCTCGGCATGTCATGTTCGGGCGACGGATCTTCATCGACATCTACATCTCGATGTTCATGGCGATGACGTTGCTCTGTTTCGCGCTGTCGGAGCGCTACCCGAGCCGGCGCCGGCTGTTTCTTGCGTTGATGTACGTGGCTGTTGGATTGGGCGTGCTGACGAAGGGTCCGGCCTTCGCGCTGCTTCCGGGGCTCGTGTTCGCCGTCTATCTCGCGGGTCATCGCGAGCTGCGGCGCATCACCGAGATGATGATCCCGGCCGGTATCGTCATCGTCCTGGCCATTGTCGTGCCCTGGTACGCGGCGCAGTACGCGCGTCACGGCTGGACCTACATCGTTTCGTTCGTCGTCGGCGAAAACCTCGCGCGGTACACCGAGGGACTCGGGGTCAACGCCGATCGCGCGTTCTGGTTCTATGTCCCGGTCGTGTTCACGGACGCGTTTCCGCTGTCGATTCTCGGTGTGGCGGCGGCAATCTGGTGGTTTCGCGACCGGGCAGCCGGGATGCAGGCCGATCCGTCGTACCGAATCCGATCCTTGCTGTGGATCTGGATCATAGTGATCGTCGGGTTCTTCTCGATCTCCGCGGCCAAACAGGATTTGTATGTCTATCCGGTCGTTCCGGCCGTGACGGCGGTAGCAGGAGTCGCGATCGCGCGATTCGCCGCCGGCGATCGATCCTCGCCGCGACAGGCGCTCGTGGTGACGACGATGGTGACGGGGGGAGTTCTGCTCGCCCTGGGCATCGGCGTTCTCTTCCTGCTCAATCGCGCAGACTCGGCGTACTCGCTTCAGGGCATTGCGACGATTGGCGGCCTGGCGATCCTGGGCGGGGCGTTGACCGTGATGCTGGCGATGCGCCAGGGGATTCAAACAGGGCTCGTCGCCCTGTGCGTGACGCTCGCGGCGATCAACTGGACGTTCGTTGTGAGGACGCTACCAAGCTTCGAGGCGTACAAGCCTGTTCCGGGATTCGCTCGTGAGCTGAACTCCCGGGCCACCGCGAAGGACGTGGTCGCCACCTACAACGTTGCGCTGCCGAGCCTTGTGTTCTACCTTCAGCGCCACGTCGAGATGGCCTACGACCCGGCGCCGATCCGGACGTTTCTCGACGACGAGCGTACGGCCTACGTGATCATGTCGCGTGATGACTACGCTGCGATCGACGCCGTCACCGATCGCCCGACCTGCATCGTCAGCACGCAGCCCACGTTCAACGTCAAACTCCGCGACGTTCTTTCGCGTCAGCCCGTTCCGGATTTGGTGCTTGTGACGAATCGGTGCCACCTGTAGGCCCGACCTTCAGGTCGGGCGTGCCCCAAGCCAGCTTGGTTGCTGATTCGATCACGCCAAACCAGCTTGGTTGCTGATTCCAGCACGCCCGACCTGAAGGTCGGGCCTACAGGTGGCATTTCAATTCGTCGAGGCTCACGGTGGCGGGGCCGAACTTGCCAACGACGATTCCTGCCGCGCGATTGGCAAGGCGCGCGGCTTCCTGGAGTGGGGCGCCGGCGGCGAGCGCAAGGGCTAGCGCGCCGATCACCGTATCGCCCGCGCCGGTCACGTCCGAGACTTCGCGCGCTTCGGCGGGGAGGGCCATTTCGGTTTCCGGCGTCAGGAGCCACATCCCGTGCTCGCCGCGGGTGATGAGGACGCTCTCGCAGCGGGCGCGGTCGCGGAAGCGGCGTGCGGCGGCGCGGGCCTCGTCGTCGGACCGGATGCGCATGAGCGTGACTGACTCCGCTTCATGATGATTGGGCGTGATCACCGTTGCGCCCGGGTAGTAGTCGATATGCGGGACCTTTGGATCGATGAGGACCGGGATTCGCTGCGCCCGTCCGGCATCGACGGCGGCCTTGGCGACGCCTCGTGAAATGGTTCCCTTCAGATAATCGGACACGAGGATTGCGTGCGCCGTTGCGGCCAGTTCTTCGATCTTGCCGATGAGGGCACTCTCCAGCGCCCCCGACGCTTCCGCGTCGGACTCGTAGTCGACGCGCGCCACCTGCTGGTTGCGGGTGGTGACGACGCGGAGCTTGCGGGTGGTGCAGCGGTTCGAGTCCCTGATGATTCCGCTCGTCCCCGCACCAGCCCGTGACAGTTCGTCGGCCAGCCGAGTGCCGTCGGGATCCGCGCCGACGATCCCGATCGTGTCGGCCTTTCCCCCAAGGCGATTACGTTGTGGGCGACATTTGCCGCCCCGCCCATCCTGAACTGCTCATGATCGAAATGCACGATTGGGACGGGCGCCTCGGGCGAAATGCGCTCGACCCGGCCGATCACGAAATGGTCGAGCATGAGATCGCCAACGATCAACACCGAGCGTCCGGCAAGTCCGTCGAGCAGCATGTCGAATCCGTTTCCCGCCTTCGCCAAGGCTACGGCGGACCGCCTTCGCCTAGGCTACGGCGGACAAGCAATTAAGCGGCGCGCGGGTGATCCGCCGCCGTACGCGCGGGCAGCGGCGCGCGGTCCGCGGCGTAGGGGAGAGTGACCAGCAGGAGGAACAGCATCAGGAACTCTGAATCATGGAAGTTGTGCTCGAACATCCCGGCCGTCAGCATGGCCACGACGACCGCGAGACCGGCAGTCGGGACGAATGGGAACGGCGTGCGCCGCCGCATGCGGACGAAATCACGGATCAGCGTGAAAACGAACCAGATCCACATGGCGAGCGCCGGCAAGCCGCGCTCGGCGGCAATTTGCAGCGGCACGTTGTGCAGATGCGGATTCAGCTGGCGAACTGCTTCCGGGTCTCTGTAGTGCGGATACACCTGGATGATCATGTCGGGACCCACGCCGACGAGCGGATGATCCCGGATGATGCGGAAGCCGGACCGAATCATCGCGACGCGGTCACGATCCGACTGCACGGTCGCGGTACTGGTGTCGCTGGTGGTCGCACGTTCGAGGTTGAACGTCGAGTAGAGGCGGTCCGTCATGGTCGTCGGTGCGAGCGCGATGAAGACGCCGGCGACGACCGGCAGCAGGCCGATCAACCGGAAATCCCGCAGAAGCAGCAGCATCCCGATTCCGGCGCATGCACCGACCCAGGCATTGCGGCTCAACGTCAAAGTCAGCGCGACGAGCAGCGCCGGCATCACGATCGCCGACCACAGGCGATCCTCCTGGCGGAACATCACGCGCGCCGCTGCCGTGCACGCGACGAGCATGATCACACCCGAGTAGGTCATGTAGTGGCCGAGCACGCCCTGCACGCGCTGATTGATGTCGTCACCCATGACGCCGTACTGCACGATGCCGTAAATCGCGTGGAGCGCACCGACCGTGATGATCACGTCGATCGCTTTCAGGCTGCGCTCGCCGCGGAGCAGGCGGTACCCGATGGGCACGATCGTGAACAGGAGCAGCTGGCGGCTGTCCCAGAAACTGGCGCGGGGATCGATGGAGAAGTACGACGAGACCAGGGTCGCGGCGGCGTAAGCGCAGAGCGGCCAGAACATGAACGGCACTTCGATCCGCTCCCGCCGCGAGATCACCAGGATCAGCCACAAGAGTGCGCTGAGCCCGAGCAGGATTTGCGCCGCGGCGATCGAGAACTGCGGCATGGCGGCGAACGCCAGAAGCGAGAAGTACGCAGCTCGCTCGAGCAGGCCCGTACGGTCCGACGTCATTGCGATTGCCTCAGCACGCGTTCAGCCACGGACACCACGTCCTCCGGCCCGATCAGTGTAAGGCAGCGAAAGTCGCCAGGCTCGCAGACACGCTGATCGCACGGCCGGCATGGCAGGCCTTCGGTTTCGACCGCTTCCGTGGCCACCGATCGCGGCCGCCACGGCGCCGAGCGTGCCGGCAGCGTCGGCCCGTAGATTCCAACGATCGGTGTGCGCGTCGTCGCGGCGATGTGCATCGGGCCCGTGTCGCCGCCGATGAACAACCGGCTCCGTTCCACGAGTGATCGCAATTCCGCCAGGCCGAAATCTCCGAAGTCGACGATGCGCGGCGCACGGCCCGGTCCAAGCTCGGCACGCGCGGCCGCGGTAATGCGCTGCGCGGCACCCCGATCCGATGGCCCCGAACTCAGGATCAATCGCCGCCGGTCTCCGTTCGCGGCCAGCGCCGCCACAAGGCGCGTGAACGCCGGCTCGGGCCAGCGTCGAAACGGATTTCCGGCGCTCACGTGAATGACGATCAATTCGTCTGACGGTTGGACGCCAGCAGCTCGCAACGCTTCACCAATCCGCGCATCGACGGCGGAATCGAGCGGCATCTCGACCGGGTTGGCGTCAGGATCGGCCGCACCGCCAGGCCAGCCCTCGATCGCCTGCAACAAATCCCATTGGTTACTGACGGAATGACGCGGCCGCAGCTCGCGCGGCCGATGGACCGTGCGCGTGTACATCCACGTCCGGCCGGGGATGTCATATCCGATCCGCTGCCCGGCGCCCGTCGCAAAAGCGAGCCACGCGCTCCGCGGACCACCGTGCAGATCGAGCACGACATCGAACCGGGACGCCCGCAGCCGTCGTGCAAGCCGCACGTCGTCGAGCACGCGCCGCAGGCCTCGCGTCCGTTCCACCACAATCACGTCATCCAGATGAGGATTCCCGCGCACGACGGCCGCTGATTCGGGCTCCACCAGGTAGGAGACCCGCGACCCCAGAAACGCCCGCTTCAATGCCGGAATAAGAGGCGTAGTGAACACGACGTCGCCTATGAGGCGGAGGCGGACTAAGAGGATATTCATCAAGGGGCGCAAGTGCGCACGTGCGCACGGGCGCGAGTGCCCAAGTGCGCACCTGTGCACGTGAGCACTTGCGCACTTGTGCACCCGCGCACTTGCGCACTTTTATTGCTCAATAGTCGCCTCATCCAGCAGCATGACCGGGATGTCGTCCTTGATCGGGTAGACACGTTTGCACTGGCTGCACTTCAGCGCGGTGCCGTTCTTGACGAGATCCACCTTGGTCTTGCAATTGGGGCAGGCGAGTATTTCCAGCAATTCAGGATCGACGGGCATGGGCTGACTCCGCGCTTGTACCGAACGTTGTGGACGTGCTCGTTGATCCTCAGCGTCCGGTCGGACGCACGGATCGCTGTAGCCGCGGAGCGGGCTGAACTATATCAGAAGCTGTTTGCGTCCCGCGGCGTCTAGAGGTCATTATAGTCAGTCAGATGCGGCACATTGCGCTCGTCCTGATCGTTCTGGCGGGGTGGGTATCCCCGGCACGCGCGGCGCAGCAGCCACCGGCGTCCCGCGAGAGCGACGCCACCTATTTCTTCATGCTCGGCCGCTACCTCGAGAGCCAGGGCAAGATCGACGAGGCGGTTGCCGCACACAAGCAGGCGATTGAGGCCGAACCGAAGTCAGCGGGGCTGCGGGCAGAGCTTGCCGGCCTGTATGCCCGGCAGGACAAGGCACTCGAATCGTTGCAGATGGCCGAGTCCGCGCTCGAACAGGATCCAGACAACCGCGAAGCGAACCGGATCCTCGGCACCATCTACGCCGCCTTCATGGGACAGAAGCAGCCCATTCGCCCCGGGGACAGCCCGGCACAATATGGCGCGAAGGCCGTGGTGGCGCTCGAGAAGGCGAGGCAACCCAACACCCTGGATGTCGGCCTCGAGCTGACCCTCGGCCGGCTCTACGTGCAGACCGGTGCCTTCGCCAAGGCTATTCCCCTGTTGCAGCGCGTGGTGGCCGACCAGCCACAGTTTCTGGAGGCGGCGTTTCTCCTCTCAGCAGCGCAGGAAGGATCCGATCGGCTCGAGGACGCCACGCGGACGATTGAAGAGGTAGTCCGGCAGAACCCAGGGTATTACCGCGGCCAGTTGCGTGTCGCTGAGCTGTATGAACAGCAGCAACGCTGGCAGGAGGCGGCAGATGCATACGGGCGAGCGCAGAAACTGAACGCGCGCGCGACCGGACTGACCACACGTCGTGCCGCGGCTTTGATCAACAGCGGGAAGAGTGAGGAGGCTCGCGATCTGCTGCAGCCTGCGGTTGCGGCGCGCGCCGATGCGCCGGACCCGATGCAGTTGTACCTGCTGGCGGAGGCCCAGCGCGCGCTCAAGGACCTGCCGGCTGCGGAAGCCACTGCCCGCAAGCTCCTGTCGACCGATGCCAAGGACTCGCGCGGCATGCACGTGATGTCGCAGATCCTGCAGGACAAGGGTGACGTCAAGGGTGCCGAGGTGATGCTCCGGGATCTGATCGCGAACGATCCGCTGGATGCGATCGCGCTCAACTCCCTGGGCTACATGCTTGCCGACCGCCGCGACCGGCTCGAGGAAGCGGTGGCGCTTCTGCAACGTGCGCTGAAGGTCGAACCCGACAACCCGTCCTATCTCGACAGCCTGGGTTGGGCCTATTTTCAACAGGGCCGCGACGACCTGGCGGACGCGCCGCTCACCGAAGCGGCAGCCAAGCTGTCGAGCAGCTCGGTGGTGCAGGATCATCTGGGCGATTTGCGCTTCCGGCAGCAGCGCTATGCCGATGCCGCCGAGGCCTGGCAGCGCGCGTTGGCCGGTGACGGGCAGTCGATCGATCGCGCGAAGATCGAGCAGAAGCTCCGCGAGGCCCGCTCCAAGTTGGAGTCGAGGTGATCGGCGGTCAGAGAATTCGTCAGCTCACCATCGTTTGCACCTTCTTCAGCATCGCCGCGGCAGCCGGTTGCGCGCGCAATCCGCCCGTGCTTCCAACCGGTACTGCCGCGCCATTCGCGGACTTTGCCGCCCCCTTCGCGCAAGCCACGGATCACTGCCGCGGCGTCCGCACATTTGCCGGCGTGCTCGAAATGACGGGACGCGTGGGCGCGTCGGGCGTGCCGCGGACGCGCATCGAGGCCGGTTTCGCCGATCCGGATCAGATCCGGCTGGAGGCGAAGGCTCCGTTCGGCCGATCTGTCTTCGTGCTCGTCGCGCGGCAGGCCACCGAGGCGACACTCGTGCTGCCCCGGGACAAGCGCGTGTTGAGCGGAGCGCCGGCAGATCAGATCGTCGAGGCGCTCACGGGCGTCCGCTTCGGCGCTAACGAGTTGCGAGCCATCGTGTCAGGTTGTGGCCCCGGTCTCGCGGAACCTCGGGCGGCGCGGATGTACCAAGGCGGCTGGCTGGCGATCGATGCTGATGAGCGAACGTTCTGGCTGCGTCAGATCGGCGGCGCGTGGCGCGTGGTGGGTGCCTCACGGGGCGGGATTGAAATCCGTTACGACCAGTACCAGGGCGATCGTCCATCGATCGTGCGGCTGCGGACGACCGCGGCGCCCGCAGGCGCGGCCAGCGACCTCACGCTGCGTATCTCGGATGTCGATCTCAACGTTCCACTTGGCCCGGAAGTATTTCAGGTAGAGATTCCGCCAGATGCCGCTCCGCTCTCGCTCGAAGAGCTCCGGCGCTCGGGGCCGCTCGGTACGGAGGCGCGATGATCGTCAGCGCAAAGCGCACGTGAACAAACGGTTCGCCGTCCGCGCTTACGGGAAGGTCAACCTCGATCTTCGAGTGCTCGGCACGAGGACTGACGGGTATCACGAGCTTCGCACCGTGTTCCAGTCGATCGATCTCTACGATCAACTCGTGTGCGCAACGCGTCCCGGTCCATTCACGATTGCATGCCGCACGGCGAACGTTCCGCTCGACCAGACGAATCTGGTCTGGGTTGCCGCGGCGAAGTTGTGGAGCGCGCTGGGCCGGGCGGGAGAACCGCGTGACACCAGGGTCACGATCGAGAAAGCCATTCCCGTCGCCGCAGGTCTCGGCGGAGGCAGCGCGGACGCCGCCGCGGCGTTGCTGGGCCTTGGCAAACTGTGGGGTGGCGTGCCGCTGACCCTGTTGCGCGAAGTGTCTGCTGGAGTCGGCGCGGACGTCCCGTTCTTTCTGTCGGGCGGCACCGCACTGGGCCTTGGGCGCGGCGAGGAGATCTACCCGCTCGTCGACCTGCCGCCCCATTGGGTCGTCATCGTCCGGCCGCCCTATGGCGTCTCGACGGCCGAGGCCTACGCGTGGTACGACGAGGACCGCGCAGCCGGCATCCGCGAGCCGCGTGAACTTCAGGTGCTGCCCGTGCCATGGCCCACTCGCGCCGCGCAGATGATCAACGATCTCGAGCCGCCAGTCGTGAGGCGCCATCCCGAGATCGCCACACTGAAGACTGCGCTCCGGGAGGCCGGCGCTGTCGCGGCCGCCATGTCCGGCAGCGGATCGGCCGTATTCGGCTTGTTCCGTAGCCGCGCCGCCGCGCGCCGCGTGCTTCGCCCCTTGTCGAAAGGCGGCGCCCGCGCGCTGCTCACGAAAACCCTCAGCCGCGCCGAACTCGAACGCCGCGGCCGCCCCATCGTTCGCCGCTGGCGCTAACCTTGTTCACACGGGTTCAGGACGGGGGTTCACGACGAGGGTTCACGACGGGGGTTCACGACGACAGTTCACGGACATGTGCCGAACCCCCGTGATGAACCCCCGTGATGAACTATCGTGGTGAACGCTCGTGGTGAACCCTCGTCGTGAACCCCCGTCCTGAACCCCCGTCGTAGGGTTCACCGGGATTCGGGGACGTTCGCGAGCTCGTCAACGGTAAACACGACGCCCCCGACGACGACAATCCGGACCTGCCTGGCCGCACGGATATCGGCAAGCGGATCTCCATCCACGATCGTCAGATCGGCCAGCTTGCCTGCCTCAATCGTTCCGAGGTCGCGATCGACTCGCAGCGCACGTGCGACGTTGATGGTTGCCGTCTGCAACGCCTCGTAGGCCGTCAGGCCCGCGAGCACGTACTGCTCGAGCTCGAAATGCAACGCGATGCCGTAGGGAAGAATCGGTGCGTCGGTTCCCGCGATGATGCGAACACCGGCCTTGTGATACGCGATGAGCGTTTCACCTCTCTGTGTGGCAGCGGCCCCGGCGGCGACCGCCGTCGTCGGTGTGGCGGCGGCGTCAAATGGCGCACGCACCCACGCGGGCAGAATCTTCCAGCGGGGTTCCGCGCGGAGCCCTGTTGCGCGCTGGATCGACGCACGCCCGCTGCCGAGCACGAGTGTCGGCGTGACGGTCATGCCTGCGCTCGAGACGAGCTTGATGACATCCTCGTACGCGCGTCCCAGCAGGCTCACCTTCGGCGAATACCCGCGGCGGCTCGTCGCGGAAAAGTGCTCGACGCTGTCGATGGAGAAGGCCGCCGAGGGATAGATCTCGTGTGAGCTGACGGGAATCCCGATCTTGTGGGCCCCGTCGATCGCCCTCTGCTGTAATGCATCCGGCAGGCGCACGTATGTCTTGAGGAGATCGAACTCCAGCGTTCTCGCCCGTTCGATCTCACGATCGATCGCGGCCTCGGTAGTCGCGGGTGCCGCGGTCGGATAGTAGATGCGGTTCCCATCGATGACATAGCCGGTGGCGAACAGTCGCGGCCCAGGACGACGGCCGGCATCGACCGCTTCGCGCTCCGCGATGGTGGCGTAGGGTTGACTGCCCGGCGATCTGACCGACGTGATGCCGTAGGCGAGATGCGCTCGCCCGAACCGTTGGCCGAACTCCGAGCTGTAGTGGCCGTGAGCTTCGATGAGGCCGGGCATCACCGTGAGAGCGGAGGCGTCGACCACGCGCGCGGAGTGCTCGGCATCGGTGTGCGGCACCACCCGCGCGATGCGATTACGGCTGATGACGATGTCCGTATTCTGACGAGGGCCGCCGGTGACGCCATCGATGAGTCGTCCCGCATGCACGACAAACGTCTCGGACGGAATCCGGCGAACATACGTCACGTCCAGGGGCCACTCGATGGATGCGCCGCCTGCGGCGGGCACGAGCTTGACGCGGTCGTTCTCGCTGAAGAGCACGTGCGTCGAGTCCGACGACCAGCTCACCTGATCGGCGGCCGCCGTGCCCAGCGCCCGCGCCGGACCCGAAGGTTCTCCGGTCGGACCGAGCGGCATGACGTGCAGCTCGCCATCGATGACCATCGCAACGTGCCGTCCGTCGGGCGACCAGGCCGGACCTTCGCCGCGCTTGCCGCTCGATACGTCAGCCACCAGCGTAATCGGGCGGACCGCGTTCGGACCTCCGTCGGCAGCAACCGCGAGAACCTGATTGACGCCTTCGCGGAATCGTGACGAATAGGTGCGCAGGGCCGAGACGTAAATCGTTCGACCGTCGGCCGACCAGCCTGGACTGATCGGACCGATCCTTCCGTCGAGCAACTGACGGACCGCCCCTGTCTTCACGTCCACCACCGACAGCTCGCCGCTCGTCAGTCCGCCGATGCTGGCGAACGCCAGCTGCGTTCCGTCCGGGGACCACGTGGGTCTCATCTCCGCCGCGGGCGTGCTCGTCAGGCGGCGTTCCGCGCCTGTTGCGAGATCGCGCACGAACACGTCCAACGATCCCTGACGATCCGACGAATACGCCAGAGACCTGCCGTCAGGGGACCACGCCGGGTCGGTATCATCATGCGCATCATCAGTTATCCGCGTGGGCGGAGCACCTCGCCGAGCGATCCAGATATCGCCGAGCGCTGCGAACACGAGCCGTTCGCCATCGGGCGCGAGGCCCGGCCGAACGATGCCGAGCGCGCGGCGGGGGGCAGTGCTATCGAAGTCGCGGGGCCGCGGCGCGTAACTGGGCCGCGCGACCGCAAGATCCGCCTGAAACGGGATGACGCCTGCCGTTACGCTCGCTGCGAGGTCCGCGCGGCTCTTGATCAGTCCGTCGGCGGTGTAGACGAGCGTCGATCCCCGCACCCACTGCGGCCGGAATGGAAAGATGTCCTCCGCCGACGCGATCTCCCGATCGCCGGCCATCAGGCGGGTGACCCGGCCGGACAAGGCGCTGAAGACGACAGTGCGGCCGTCGGGCGTCCACGCCGGTGCGCCTAATGTCGCTGTGGACGCGACGAGCGCGCGCTCGCGACCATCGAGAGTGACGGCTCGCACCCCTGCCTCGCCTTGACGCGCGGTGACGAAGGCGATCTCGCGGCCATCCGGCGACCAGGCCGGCCAGTAGTCATTTCCCTCGTCCCGCGTCACGCGCCGGATGTCGCCAGTCGCCAGCTCGAGGACCCAGATGTCGTAGTTGCCGGACCGGTCCGACGAGAAGGCGATGCGAGCACCGTCGGGCGACCAGTGCGGCTCGCGATCGTCGAAGGGCCCAGGCGTAACCGGCGTGGCGCCGGTTCCGTCACGCGCGATCGTCCAGATATCCCACGTCCCGTTGCGATAGGACTGGAACGCGATCCGCCGTCCGTCCGGGGACCACGCCGGTTGCCGCGCATCGTGCAGAGATCCGTGATGCGCGCCGGCTTTGCCGCCTGACGATGAAAGCGTCCAGAGTGCCCCCTGGAGGTCGATGACGATCTGCGTGCCGTCCGGCGACACGGCGGCAGCCATCGACGTGCCCTGTGACACCGTAATCGTGCTGGTCCCGGAGGGCTCTGAGAGCGCATGCCGGTCCCGGTAAGAGACCAGCACGGCCAGGATGCCGGTGAGTCGGCAGCTTTGTCATGAATGGCTGAGTTCTACCGACAACCGATCCGCCACGTCAAGAACCGTTCGTCTGAACCCTCGTCTGAACCCCCGTGTGAACCGCCGTCTGAACCCCGTGTGAACCCCGTCTTGAACCCCCGTCCTGAACGTTATAAACTTATCGTTTTGCGGATGGGCCGGAAGAGGGTTCAGGGAGCCCCTGAACTCTGCACCCCGTAATGGGGCGTGGCCAAGCGGTAAGGCGCGGGACTTTGGATCCCGTATTCGAAGGTTCGAATCCTTCCGCCCCAACCACCTCTTCGTTTGAGAACTCCGCGCTGACGCGCGGACGGAGTGGCGTCCGGTGAGACGGACCGTATGAGTCGCGGGCAACTGAAGCTCTTTTCCGGAAGCGCCCATCCGGCGCTCGCCGCCGAGATTGGCGAGTTTTTGGGCGTTCCGCTCGGGCATGCCCGGTTGCAGCGCTTTCCCGACACCGAGGTCTCGTTCCAGATCGACGAGAACATCCGCGGGACAGACGTATTCGTCGTGCAGCCGACGTGCGCGGACGTCGATCGCAACCTGATCGAGCTGTGCGTGATGATGGATGCGTTCCGCCGGTCGTCGGCGTCGCGCATCACGGCGGTGATTCCGTACTACGGCTACGCCAGGCAGGATCGCAAGGACAAGCCGCGGGTTCCGATCTCCGCGAAGCTGGTCGCCAACCTGCTGAGCGCCGCCGGGGCGAATCGCGTGTTGACGATGGATCTGCACAAGGCGCAGATTCAGGGGTTCTTCGATATCCCGGTCGACCATCTGTTTGCGGCGCCGGTGATCATCGACTTCTGCGATCGCCTGCAGTTCCCGAACCTGACGCTGGTATCACCGGACGCAGGCGGCGCGGAACGGGCCCGGGCGTACGCGAAGCGGCTCGACGCGGAACTGGCGATCATCGACAAACGCCGCAGCGACGAGGGGCCGGAAGTGATGAACGTGGTCGGCGATGTCAGCGGCCGGACGTGCATCATCCAGGACGACATCATCGACACGGCGGGTACGATCGTGAAGGCGGCACAGGCGCTGAAAGACAACGGCGCCGAACGCGTGCTCGCATGTGCGGTGCACGGGGTGTTGTCGGGCCCGGCGATCGAGCGGCTGGAAGCGGCGCCGCTCGACCAGGTGATCATCACCAACACCATCCCGCTCAACAACGAGCGCGCGCGGTGTTGCAAGAAGATCAAGCAGCTGTCGGTGGCCCGACTGCTGGGACAGGCGATTCGGAGCATCCACGAGGAAACATCGGTCTCATCGTTGTTCGTGTAGGACATTCTTGTAGGCCCGACCTTGAGGTCGGGCGTCTTCGAGTAACCCGAGAGCAACTATGGACGCAACACTTCAGGCAGAACGGCGCAGCGGACGGGGCAAGAACGAGGCACGGCGGCTGCGCGCACAGGGCAAGATCCCCGCGGTCGTCTACGGCGCGGAGAAGGGCAAGGCGGTCGAAATCGCCGTCGATCCGAAGATCCTGATGCGCATCCTGCACTCCGAATCGGGCGTGAACACGCTCATCGGCCTGCAGCTCGATAGCGGAGCGACGCGCGTGATGGTCAAGGAGTATCAGCTCGACCCGATCACCCACCAGCTGCTGCACACCGATTTCTACCAGATCGCGATGGACAAGACGCTGACCGTCACCGTGCCGATCGTCCTCAAGGGCGAGGCGCGCGGCGTCAAGCAGCAGGGTGGCATCGTCGACTTCGTGAACCGCGAGATCGAGATCGAGGTGCTGCCGGGCGACATCCCCGAGAACATCACGGTCGATGTCAGCGAGCTGATGCTGAACCAGGGTCTCCGCGTGCGTGACCTGTTGACCGAGGGCGCGAAGTGGAAGTCGATCAGCGACGAGGACATGATGATCGTCCACGTCGTCGCGCTCAAGGCCGAGGAGGAAGCGCCGGCGGCCGAAGTGGCCGTTGCCGCGCCTGCCGAGCCCGAAGTCATCAAGAAGGGCAAGACCGACAAGGAAGAGGAGAAAGAGGAGAAGAAGAAAGAGGAGAAGAAGTAGGTTCCGCTCCTGCGCCGGATATGAAGTTGATCGTCGGCCTGGGCAACCCGGGGCGCCGCTACGCCGGCACCCGGCACAATGTCGGGTTCGACGTCCTCGACACCATCGCGGAACGGCACCGGCTGGAGTGGGAGTCCGCGCCCGCGGAGGCGCTGACGGCGCGCTGGCGGCTCGAGAACGTGATGCTGGCCAAGCCGCTCACGTTCATGAACCTGAGCGGGGGCGCCATCGTGGATCTGCTTCAGTTCTACAAGATCGACCGCAGCGATTTGCTGGTGGTCGTCGACGACATCAATATCGAGCTTGCGAGATTGCGGGCCACGACCCGACGGATCCGCGGGTGGTCACAACGGTCTCAAGTCGGTGATCGCGCAACTCGGGACCGAGGACTTTGCACGGCTGAGGATCGGCGTCGGGCGTGGAGATGCGCGACGCGAGCTCTCGGATCACGTGCTGGCGACGTTCGACGCCGATGAGCGTCCGATTGTCGCCGAGACGGTGAGCCGCGCGGCGGACGCCGTCGAGCTGTTCGTCACCGAAGGCATCATGTCGGTGATGAACAGATTCAACCGGAAGGAAGACAGGGAATAGACAACCTATCTTTCTCCTTGCTCGTCGCAGGGTCCGGCTAAAGCCGCGACGCTACACGTTTTGTAGTGTCCGGCTTCAGCCGGACCCGATTGCGGCGGGCCGCTCAGTCCATAAGGAGAGCCATGAGCACGACCAGACAGTACGAACTCGTCTACATCGTCAAACCGGATGCCTCCGACCAGGAGGTCACCGATCTGCACACGCAGATCGAGCAAATCGTCCAGCGTTTCAACGCTACCCTCGACAAGACCGAGAACTGGGGCCGGCGCAAGCTCGCCTACGAGATCGGTCATCACCGCGAGGGCACCTACGTCGTCGAGACCATCACCGGCACCGGCGACGTGATGAAGGAGATCGATCGGCGCCTGCGAGTCATCGATCACGTGATTCGGCACCTCGTCGTCCGCGTGGACGAGGAGCTGCGCGTGGCAGAGCGCACGCGCGACGCGCGGAAGGCCAATCAGGCGCGCCGCCGGGTGGCGCGCGGGCTGCCGCCGGAGCCGGCGCCTGGTGAATCACGCGGCGATCAGGACGTGGACGACGATCGGGAAGGGCTGGAGGTTTCGCGATGAGTGACGAACGAGGTGGCCGGGGCCGCGGGTCCAAGGATCGGGACAAAGACCGCGACAAGGGCAAGGACGGCCCGCGCCGTGGCGGCGGGTTCTTCCGTCGCCGCCGCGTGTGCAAGTTCTGCGCGGAGAAGATCGACTACATCAACTACAAGGACGTCCGCCTGCTGGCGCCATTCCTGCCCGAGCGGGGCAAGATTCAGCCGCGGCGCATTTCCGGCACGTGCGCGTTGCACCAGCGCAAGCTGCAGACCGCCATCAAGCGGGCGCGGCAGCTGGCGTTGATTCCTTATGTGACTGATTAACAGCGCACGCGCCGCCGGCCATACGCGACGAGCGCGATGCTCACGACGATCACGACGCCTGAAAGAGTTTCGTCGTGCTCGTCGTGACCGTCGTGGTTGTCGCGGAAAGTCGTGGCGCGAGCAGGTGAGCACAAATGGAAGTCATACTCAGAGAACACGTCGAGAATCTCGGCAGCCGCGGCGACGTCGTCAAGGTCGCCGCGGGCTACGCCCGCAACTACCTGCTGCCGCGCAAGCTCGCGCTGGCGGTAACCGAATCGAACAAGCGCCAGATCGACCGTGAACGGAAGGTCGCCGAGGCCCGCGAGGCGGAAGAGAAGGGTCAGGCCGAGGCGCTGGCGCAGCGGCTGATGCAGCTCGAGATCGAAATCGCCCGCCGCGTTGGCGAGAACGATACGCTGTACGGGTCAGTCACGTCGGCCGACGTGGCGCATGCCCTGCATACGAAGGGGTTCGAAATCGACAAGCGGAAGATCCAGCTTGCCGATCCGATCAAGGCGCTCGGCGAGACCACGGTGCCGGTGAAGGTCCACCGCGATGTCGTCGCGCAGGTGCGCGTGAAGGTCGTTCCCGAAGCGCGCTGAGCAACTGTCGGTCGATTGACCCTCGTCAGCCAATCGATCGAAATCGATCGAAAGCGATCGAGCGCGATCTCGAGCTCGGGTGATCTGTTATCCTTGATGCCGATCACCCGACAACTCAATCGCTCGCGTCTTTTCGCTTTCAATGGCTGACGTCGCTGTTTCCGAACGTACACTTCCGCACAGCCTCGACGCCGAAAAATCCGTTCTCGGCGCCATCCTCATCTCGAACGAGGCGTTCAACCACGCCGCCGAGCTGATCGACTCGCAGGATTTCTTCCGCGACGCGCATCGCCGCATCTTCAACAAGATGGTTACGCTCAGCGAGCGTAACGATCCGATCGACTTCATCACGCTGAAGGAGGAGCTGGCGCGCGCGGGGGAGCTCGACGAGGTGGGCGGGCCCGCGTATATCGCGTCGCTCGCCGATGGCGTGCCGCGTTCGACGAACGTCGAGTACTACGCGCGGATCGTCAAGGAAAAATCGACACTCAGGAGCCTGATTCACTCGGCGAACAAGATTCTCGCCGAGGCGTACGAGGCGGAGCAGGAGCCGGATCTCCTGCTCGACGAGGCGGAGCGCGCCATTTTCGCGATCGCCGAGGATCGAATCCGCGCCGGGTTCGTCCCGCTGCGGGATCTGGTCCAGAGCAGCTTCACGACGATCGAGAAGCTGCAGCAGCACAAGGGGCTGGTAACCGGCGTGCCCACCGGCTTCATCGACCTCGACGAGATGACGTCCGGACTTCAGCCGTCGGACCTCGTGCTCATCGCCGCGCGTCCGTCGATGGGCAAGACGAGCTTCGTGCTGAACATCGCACAGCACGTCGGCACGTCGACCGACATGACGGTCGGCCTGTTCAGCCTCGAAATGTCGAAGGAACAGCTGTTCATGCGCATGCTGACGTCCGAGGCGCGCATCGATGCTCACCGCTTTCGCAGCGGGTATCTGAGCGAGAAGGATTACGGCCGGCTGTCGCACGCGCTCGGCACGCTGGCCGAAGCGCGGGTCTACATCGATGACACCGCCTCGATCGGCGTGCTCGAGATGCGCGCAAAGGCCAGGCGCCTGAAGGCCGAGCACGGCCTGCACCTGCTGATCATCGACTACATCCAGTTGATGCAGGGGCGCGGCCGCTTCGAGAGCCGGCAACAGGAGCTGGCGTCCATCTCGCGCTCGCTGAAGGGTCTGGCCAAAGAGCTCAACGTGCCGATCGTGGCGCTCTCGCAGCTGTCCCGCGCGCCGGAAACGCGCTCCGACCACCGCCCGCAGCTCTCCGACCTCCGCGAGTCCGGTGCGCTCGAACAGGACGCCGACGTCGTCATGTTCATCTTCCGCGAGGAGCAGTACCGCGATGCCGACGGTCAGCCCAACCAGGAAGCCGAAGGTACCGCCGAGATCATCGTCGGCAAGCAGCGTAACGGCCCAACCGGTGTCGCGAAGCTCGCCTTCATCAAGGAACACACGCGCTTCGAGAACCTGGCGCACGGCGCCGCCTGAACCGCGCATGATCAGGCCGACAGTCGCGCGCGTCGACCTCCAGGCGATTCGCTCCAACCTTCGAACGATCACGGAGTTCCTCAACGGTCGCGCGGCCGTGATCGCGGTCGTCAAGGCGAATGCCTACGGGCATGGCGCAACCCAGGTCGCGCTGGCCCTCGAAGAGGCTGGTGCCGCGATGCTGGCGTGCGCGGATATCGAGGAGGCGATCGTTCTGCGCGAGGCTGGCGTGCGCGCGCCGATCCTCGTCTTCGGCGCATTGAGCGTCAGCGATCTCGACGGGGTGTTTGCGCGAGGATTGACGCCGACGGTTTCCACGCCCGCCGCCGCGCGCGCGCTGCAGGCCGCGGCCGCCCGTCATGGTGTCAGGCTCGGGTGTCATCTGAAGATCGACACCGGCATGAACCGTCTGGGGTTCCGCCACGACAATCTCGCTCGCACGATGCCGGAAGTGGCGTCGAGCGCGAACCTGACGATTGACGCCGTTTACACGCACTTCGCTACCGCCGACGATCCCGAGCACCCGGCGTTTGCAGAACAGCGCGAGCGTTTCGAGCGAGTGCTCGCGACGCTCCCGGAACTTGGCATCACCACGCCGCTCCGCCATGCCGCCAACAGCGCAGCGCTCATGCGCGACGAGCGTGTGTGGTACGACTTCGTTCGCCCGGGGTTGCTGCTGTACGGCGTGGTCCCGCCGCCACTTGCCTCGACACTTCCGCTGCGACCCGCCCTGTCACTCCACAGTCGTATCGTTGCGGTGAAGGGTGTGCGTGCGGGTGAAGGATCGGGCTACGGCATCCGGAGCATGTCTGACAGCCCGCGAACGATTGCCGTGGTTCCTGCAGGTTACGCGGATGGCCTCGATCTGCGACTGGCCGGCCGCGGGTTCATGCTGGTCCGGGGACGCCGCGCTCCCATTGTCGGCTCGGTCTGCATGGACATGACGATGATCGATGTGACTGGCACGGATGTCGCACCGGGCGACGAGGTCGTGATCATCGGCGAGCAGGGGGAGGAGTCGATCGGCGTCCGCGAGATGGCCGCGTCGATCGGCACGATCCCGTACGAATTGTTGTGTCGTGTCGGCTCGCAGAATTCAACGGGTGTATGGGTAAAACCGTTCGGCGAGACACGGACCACCCGCCTTCGCGCGCTCTGATTTGGCGCGCGCTTCGGCGAGGCCTCGCCAAAGCCTGTCGCTCGATAACCTTGCGACAGGCAACGGCGGGCGGACCACGAACGACGGTTTGTTTTGGATGAAACAGAAACCCGTTTTCGCCTGCCAGGAATGTGGCGCGCAATCGCCGAAGTGGCTGGGACGCTGTCCTGACTGCGGCGCATGGAACTCGTTCGCTGAAGAACGTCCCGTTCCGCAGGCAGTTGCTGCGGCGTCGACGGAAAAGCGCTACACGCTTGCTGCCGCGGCCGGGCCGCAACTCTACGACGACATCGACACCGTCGTGGCCGAGCGTCTGTCTACGGGTATCGGCGAGTTCGACCGCGTGCTCGGCGGCGGGGTTGTGCCCGGATCGCTGGTCTTGATCGGTGGTGAACCGGGGATAGGAAAATCGACCTTACTGCTCCAGGCCGCGGCACACTTCGCCAGCGCCGTCGGAACGGTGCTGTATTGCTCCGGCGAGGAATCGGAGCACCAGATCAAGTCGCGTGGTGAGCGCCTCGGCATCGAGCGGGCGCCGCTGTACATCCTCGCGGAAACCTGTCTCGAACGAATCCTGGAAGAGATCGCCCGGCTGCGTCCCGCGTTCGTAATCGTGGACTCGATCCAGACGGTGTTCTCCCTCAAGTTTCAGTCCGCGCCCGGCAGCATCGGTCAAGTGCGGGAGTCCGCGACGCAACTGCTGTTTGCAGCCAAAGGCCAGAACATCCCGACGTTTCTCGTCGGACACGTCACCAAGGACGGCAATCTGGCCGGGCCCAAGGCGCTCGAGCACATCGTCGATACGGTTCTCTATTTCGAGGGAGAGAAGCACCACGCGCACCGTGTGGTGCGCGCGGTGAAGAACCGCTTCGGCGCGGTCAGCGAGCTGGGTGTGTTCGAGATGACCGGAGCCGGCCTGCGCGCGGTGCCCAACCCGTCGCAGCTGTTCCTTGCCGAGCGCGCTGCAAATGCCCCCGGCTCCGCGGTGCTGTGCTGTATCGAAGGATCGCGTCCGCTGCTGGTGGAAATCCAGGCGCTCGTGAGCAGCAGTACCTACGGGAATGCGAGGCGCATGGCGAGCGGGATCGATCAGAATCGCCTGTCGCTTCTGTTGGCGGTCCTCGAAAAGCGGGCAGGGCTGAACCTCATCGCCGAAGACGTCTACGTCAATGTCGCCGGCGGCATGGCCGTGGACGAGCCCGCAGCTGATCTCGGGGTCGTTGCGGCCGTCGCGTCGAGCTTGAGAAACCGGGCGATCAAGCCCGGCACGGTCGTGTTTGGCGAGGTGGGCCTCGCGGGGGAGATTCGCGCGACAAGCCAGGCCTCGCTCCGTGTGCGGGAGGCCGCACACATGGGGTTTACGCGTTGCGTCCTTCCCGACGGCAACTGCCCGCAGAGCGACGTGCCCCCCAGCCTCGAGTTGGCGGGAGCGAAGACGATCGCCGAAGCGCTCGATCTCGCGATCGACTGGTAGCCCCACATCCGGTCCAGCCGGATCCGACTATCCAGACCCCACGGGCAGTATCATAGAATCCGGATTCATACCGGGAGCTCGTTGCATGCCGTGGCATCTGATTGTTCGTGCGCTTTTCGTCATCGCCGTCACCTACGCCGCGGTCCTGTCGCGGCCGTTCAGCCCGAACGTAACGGTGAACCTGGCGGTCGGCGTGGCGCTTGGCTTGTTGATGGTCCTCGTGGAGACGCGTCTGCGCGAGGCGGAAGTCACCGATCTGCTTGGCGCGCTGATCGGCGCCGCGATTGGTCTCGGGTTGGCCAAGACGATTGGGGCCGCCTTGTTCTGGGCGGACACGACCGATCGCCGCGTGGTCTTCCTGCACAGCTTCATCCTGCTCGTGTTCCCCTACCTGGGCATCATCATGGGCGGGCGCAAGGGTGAGTGGCTGAAGCCGGCGCGTCTCGTCAGCCTGTTTCGCGACACGGGGCCACAGAAGCGCTACCGCATTCTCGACACGAGCGTGATCATCGACGGCCGTGTCGCGGACATCTGCGAAACCGGGTTTCTGGACGGCACGCTGGTTATCCCGCAGTTCGTGCTGAAGGAACTCCAGCTCGTCGCCGACTCGCCCGATTCGCTCAAGCGGAATCGCGGCCGCCGCGGCCTGGACATCCTCCAGAAGATCCAGAAGATGGTCGGCGTGGACGTCATGATCTCCGACATCGATTTCCCCGAGGCGCGCGAGGTCGATCTGAAGCTCATCGAGCTGGCGCGCACGCTTCAGGGAAAGATCGTCACCAACGACTTCAATCTGAACAAGGTCGCGCAGCTGCGAGGCGTGCAGGTCCTCAACATCAACGAGCTGGCCAACTCGCTGAAGCCGGTCGTGCTCCCGGGCGAGTTCATGAAGGTCTTCATCCTGAAAGAGGGCAAGGAGTACAACCAGGGCGTCGCGTATCTCGACGATGGGACGATGGTCGTGGTGGACAACGCGCGCAGGATGATCAGCCGGAACATCGACGTCGTCGTCACGAGCGTGCTGCAGACCACGGCCGGCAAGATGATCTTCGGCCGCTACATCGAGAGCGGCTCGCCGACGTCGTCCGGCGTGACGCAGGCCGCGGCTGTGCCGGCCGCCCCAACTGGCGGCGCCCGGATTCAGGGGAACGCGAAGTGAACTTGGCGATCGCCCATCGCCCATCGCCCATTGCCCATTGATCCCTCCCTATCACTGGTGGCGGACTGTCTTCTTCCTGATCCCTGCCATCGGTGTCTATACGATCGCACTAGGCACGATCTCGATCGTCTCCTCGCTGTTCGATCGCTCGGGTGATTTCGGCCATCGCTGCGCCAGGATGTGGGCGCGGCTCATCCTCGTGACCACGGGCGTGCGCGTGACGGCGAAGGGCATCGAGCGCCTCGACCCGAAGCAAAGCTACGTCTTCGCGTCGAACCATCAGAGCATCTACGACATCCCGATCGTGTTCGCGACGCTGCCCCTGCAGCTCCGCATCATCGCCAAAGCATCGCTCGGACGGTTTCCCTTTCTGGGCTGGCATCTGCAGCGAACCGGACACCTCCTGGTGGACCGTCAGAACCCGGGCGCGGGCGTGCTGAAGAAAATGGCGAGACTGGTCGGCGGCTCGCGATCGCTGATCGTGTTTCCCGAGGGCACCCGAAGTGCCGACGGGGCGGTGGGCCGGTTCAAGGGGGGCATGTTCCTGCTGGCCATCGAGGCTGGAATACCGGTCGTTCCGGTCAGCATCGCCAGAAGCCGGTTCGTCATGCTGAAGGGCCGGCTGATGACCTGCCCTGGCGATGTGACGTTGACCGTGCATGCGCCCATTTCGACCGAAGGCGTGAGCCGCGAGCAGGCCCGTGAGTTCGCCGAACGCGTGCGCGCGATCGTGCGAACCGCAGTCGACGAGCATGACAGTCGAGAGTCGCCAGCGCGGACGTCAGATCTCTGCGAATGACTCGACTGGGACTGGTCGACTCGTGAGTCGCCCCTTAGTGACCGACCGCAGAGCGTATAATGATCGTTTGACCCAAGCGCGACAGGGCCAATCCATGCACGTCACTGCCATCATCGCGGCCGGCGGAACCGGGCGCCGCCTCGGCGCCGATGTTCCGAAGCAGTTGCTGGCCGTGGGCGGCGTGCCGATTCTCCAGCGCAGCGTCGAGGCGTTTCTCTCGCATCCTCAAGTCTCGGACGTCGTGGTGGCGTTGCCATCGTCGATGGCGGCCTCCCCGCCGGAATGGCTGAAGGGCGTCCGGGTCGTCGCCGGCGGCGACAGCCGTCAAGCGTCGGTGGCGAATGCGTTCGATGAAGTGTCCTCAGCGAGCGACGTGGTGCTCGTCCACGATGCGGCGCGCCCATTCGTGAGCGGGGAAGTCATCTCTCGCGCGATTGCGGCAGCCGCCGCGCACGGCGCTGCGATCGTGGCGGTCCCGGTCAGCGATACGGTCAAACGCATCGCGGACGGGGACGTCATTGCCGAGACGATTCCGCGCGACGAGGTGTTTCTGGCGCAGACGCCACAGGCATTCCGTCGCAGCATTCTGGAAGAGGCCGTGGCATTGGGGCGATCCGGCGTCGAGGGCACAGATGAAGCAGCGCTGGTCGAGCGAGCCGGCCATCGCGTCCGCGTCGTCTCCGGTGAGGCGTCGAACGTCAAGATCACGACCGCAACCGATCTGGACGTGGCCCGCGAGCGCATCGCGCGCGCCGCGGCCGGCGTTTCGCGTGTGGGTGTTGGCTACGATCTCCATCGCCTCGTCGAAGGGCGGCCGCTGATTCTCGCAGGCGTGACGGTCCCATCCGACCGTGGCGCGCTCGGTCATTCGGATGCGGATGCAATCTGCCACGCGGTGACCGACGCGATTCTCGGTGCCGCCCGCGCCGGCGACATCGGCCAGCTCTATCCGGACACCGACGCGCGCTGGAAGGATGCCTCGAGCATCGAGTTGTTACGCACCGCCGTGGCGATCGTGCGGGAGCGAGGGTGGGCCGTCGAGAATGTCGACGTGGTGGTGATCCTCGAGCGCCCGAAACTCGGCCCGCACCGCGGCGCCATGGAGGCCGCGCTCGCCTCGACCCTCGGCGTCGATCCCGATTGCGTGAGCATCAAGGCCAAGACGAACGAAGGCATGGACGCCGTCGGCCGCGGCGAAGCCATCGCCACTCATGCCGTGGCTCTGCTTAGACAGAGCCGATGATGAAGCGAGATGTCGCGGGAAAGGGTGCTTCTCTAAGCGATAGATGTACAAAAGCGGCCCGAGCTGAAGCGACCGTGCGCATTGAAGGATGCTTAGACAGAACCCATCCTAAGCGGAACAAACCAGCGGCCCGAGCGAAGCGAAGGGCTGGCAGGCGCTGGGGGTGGGGCCCCAGCGCAAACCAAATAATGACCGACCTCCGAGTACGTTTCGCACCGAGCCCGACAGGGCAGCTTCACGTGGGCAACGCGCGCACGGCGCTGTTCAACTGGCTGCTCGCGCACGGGAAGGATGGGACGTTCATCCTCCGCATCGAGGACACCGACACGGAGCGTTCCACACGCGAGTCCGAAGCGAGCATTCTCGAGGACCTTCGCTGGCTGGGGCTCGATTGGGATGAGGGGCCGGATGAGGGTGGCGGGCACGGGCCCTACCGGCAGTCCGAGCGCCTGCACCTGTACGCCTGGTACGCCAACGAGCTGATCGCCGCCGATCACGCGTACCACTGTTTCTGTTCCGCGCAGGCCCTCGAAGCCGAGCGCAAAGCCATGCTCGCCGCTGGTCGTCCACCGCGGTATGGCGGCACGTGCCGATCGCTCTCGAAGGACACTGCACAGGCCAGGATCGACGCCGGCGAGAAACCCGTCATCCGCTTCAAGGTGCCCGAAGGGGTCGAGGTCAAGTTCCAGGATCTCGTCCGTGGCGAGGTCACGTTCAACACCGAAGTGATCGGCGATCCGGTGCTCGTGCGATCCGACGGCCGGCCGGCCTACAACTTTGCCGTCGTGATCGACGATGCCCTGATGGAGATTACGCACGTGATTCGGGGTGAGGATCACATCTCGAATACGCCGAGACAGGTCCTGTTGTATGGCGCGCTCGGGTTTCGACCGCCGCAGTTCGCGCACCTGGCGCTCGTCATGGGACCCGATCACACGCCGTTGTCGAAGCGGCACGGGGCGACGTCGGTCGCCGAGTTTCGCGCGCGAGGTTATCTACCGGAGGCGCTCGTCAACTACCTGGCGCTGATCGGCTGGTCGCCGGGTGACGGCGAGGAGCTGCTCGAGATCGGGGAGCTGGCGCGACGATTCGCGATCGAAGACGTCGGCCACAGCGCGGGTGTGTTCGATCGGGAGAAGCTTGCCTGGATGAACCGCCACTACATGAAGGCGGCGGCACCGACGCGCATCGCGGCGGAGTCGTTGCCCTACTTCATGAAGGCCGGGTTCGTTCTGCGGCGGACCGACGAGGCGGCTGACTACATCGCGTCGCTGCTACCTATGGCAGTGGGTTCCGTCGATCGTCTGGAGGAGATCCCCGATCGCGTGCGCTTTCTTTTCGATTTCGACGCGGCCAATGCGCTGACGCGGCCTGAGGTCGCCGAGGTCCTGCACGAGCCAGGTGCGCGAGACGTGATTAGTGCGCTCGCCGACGAGCTCGCTGGAGCAGGCAGGCTCGACAAGGACTCGTTCCGTGCGGCCGCGACCCGGGTCAAGCAACGGACCGGGCAGAAGGGTCGTGCGCTGTTTCACCCGATCCGCATTGCGCTGACCGGCCATTCTGGCGGGCCGGAGCTCGATCTGGCCGTTCCGGCTATCGATCGCGGCGCGGAGCTGACGCCCTCCGCGGGTGTCGCGGCCGTCGTCGGCAACCGGGAGCGCGCCCGGGCGTTTGCGGACGCGATCGTGTCGACGCGATGATCGTCTACGGGATCAACCCGGCGATTGAGGCAGTGCGAAGCGGGCGGGCGACGCGGCTTGCGTATCGGACCGCGCGCTGACAAGCGCATCGAAGACCTGATGTCGCTGGCACGGCAGAAAGGCGTGGCGGTCGAGCGCGTCGATGCGGCGACGCTGGATCGCGCGGCGCGTGGAGGCGTGCATCAGGGCGTCGTGGCGGATTTGTCGGCTGGCCGGGACTACAGCGTCGCGGAGCTGGTCGCGTCCGCCGCACCGGCCGCTCCGCTGATTGTGGTGCTCGACGGTATCGAGGATCCGCATAACGTCGGCGCAATTCTGCGGACCGCGGACGCCGCAGGGGTTCACGGCGTCATAAGACAAGAGAGACATTCGGCGGCACTCGACGGCGTCGTGGCCAAGGCATCGGCGGGGGCGTTGGCGCATCTGGCAATTGCCACCGTTGTCAACATCGCCAGGGCGGTCGAGGAGCTCAAAGAGGCGTCGGTCTGGACCGTGGGACTCGACGGCGCGTCGTCAGAGCGGTACGATCAGGTGGATCTGACCCTCCCGACGGCGATCGTCCTTGGGGCAGAGGGATCCGGTTTGCGCCGCCTGGTTCGTGAACGGTGCGACCGGCTCGTGTCGATCCCGATGCGCGGGGCTGTTGAAAGCCTGAATGTCTCTGTGGCGGCTGGGGTTGCGCTGTTCGAAGCGGCCCGACAACGCCGCGCCGCGGGCTCCAGGGCTACCGGTTGAGCTTGGATAAATTTTCCAATTATTTTCGTCGCCACTTGCACGAGTGGCACAGGTCGTGCTAAAAATACTCTTTTGTCTGGGCTGGCGTAGCTCAGTCCGGTAGAGCAGCTGATTTGTAATCAGCCGGTCGGGGGTTCAAATCCCTTCGCCAGCTCCACGATTCTTCGAAAAAATCGCGAGCGGCGCAATCCTGATACATGACATCCATCGCTCTTCGTCGTCAGCACCGGTGCGTGCATGCCGGCGCTGAATCGCGCCGCAGTGCCCGGATGCGTGAAGCGAAGAGTGTGGTGATGATTATCGGCGAGGTAGCGAAGCGGTCAAACGCAACAGACTGTAAATCTGTCGGCCCAGTGTCTTCGAAGGTTCGAATCCTTCCCTCGCCACCAACCTTCGCTCGCTGCTGCGCGCTACGAGCTTCGGCAAGACCAGCAGCGCCTTGGCGAAGGTTGTCCCGCCGGAGCTGGCGAAGCGCGTAACGGTCGGGCCGAGCTGAGAGCGCCGAGCGTGCTGCAGTGTGTCGGAGAACGAGTTGCGGGCGAACGAAGTGCGTGGCCGCGCGCGCGAAGTGGGGATTGGAGGTCGCCGCGAGCGAGGCGGGCTTGCCCCGGCCGAAGCGATGGGCGAAAGCGCGTAGGCGGGAGTAACTCAGTGGTAGAGTCACAGCCTTCCAAGCTGTTGGTCGCGGGTTCGATCCCCGTCTCCCGCTCCATCCGCCTCCGCGCGCCAAAGATGAGGCGCGCTACGGCGAGATGCCTCGCCGAAGCGCGAAGCGCGAAGGCGGGCAGACTTCGCTCGCTGGCTTCGCTGACGAGCTTCGTCTGGGCAGAAGTGAGTGAGCGCGAGGGCCTGCCGCGCCGTAGCGCGCAGCGCGTAGGCGGGCCGATGTAGCTCAGTTGGCAGAGCGCGTCCTTGGTAAGGACGAGGTCACCGGTTCAATCCCGGTCATCGGCTCCATCCGCCTCCGCGCGCGAACGATTCAGGCGCGCTACGGCGAGATGTCCCGCCGTAGCTCGCGAAGCGAGCGAAGGCGGACGGCAGGACACAGGAATATGCGCAGCAAGGTCCGGGAGTATAGATAGCGCCGGTTTCGAGAGGGTACAGACGACATGGCTAAAGAGAAATTCGACCGTTCCAAACCGCACGTCAACGTTGGCACCATCGGTCACATCGACCATGGCAAGACCACTCTGACGGCTGCTCTGACCAAGGTAGCGGCCGACAAGGGCTGGGCGAAGTTCATCCCGTACGACGAGGTGGCCAAGGCCTCTGAGTCGCAGGGACGCCGCGACGCCACGAAGATTCTGACGATCGCGACGAGCCACGTGGAGTACAGCACGCCGAACCGGCACTATGCGCACGTGGACTGCCCGGGTCACGCCGACTACATCAAGAACATGATCACCGGTGCCGCGCAGATGGACGGCGCCATCCTCGTGGTCAGCGCGGTGGACGGCCCGATGCCGCAGACGCGCGAGCACGTGCTGCTCGCCAAGCAGGTCAACGTGCCGTACATGGTCGTCGCCCTCAACAAGGTCGATGCGGTGGACGATCCCGAGCTGGTCGACCTCGTCGAGCTCGAGGTGCGCGAGCTCCTGTCGTCCTATGGCTTCCCCGGCAACGACATCCCGGTGGTCCGTGTGTCCGCGCTCAAGGCGCTGAACGGCGAGCAGGACGGTGTCGATTCGGTCATGAAGCTGATGGAAGCGCTCGACAGCTACATCCCGATGCCCGAGCGTGAAATCGACAAGCCGTTCCTGATGCCGATTGAAGACGTCTTCTCGATCTCCGGCCGCGGCACGGTCGTGACCGGCCGAGTGGAGCGCGGCAAGGTGAAGGTGAGCGAGGAAATCGAGATCGTCGGGTTCAAGCCGACCGAGAAGAAGGTCGTCACCGGCGTCGAGATGTTCCGCAAGCTGCTCGACGAGGGCGTGGCCGGCGACAACATCGGCGTCCTGCTCCGCGGCGTGGAAAAAGACGACGTCGAGCGCGGCCAGGTGCTCGCGAAGCCGGGCTCCATCAAGCCGCACACGAAGTTCAAGGGCGAGGTCTACATCCTGTCGAAGGATGAAGGCGGCCGTCACACGCCGTTCTTCAACGGCTATCGTCCGCAGTTCTACATCCGCACGACCGACGTCACCGGCTCGCTGAAGCTGCCGGAGGGCGTCGAGATGGTCATGCCTGGTGACAACACCAGCATCACCGCGGAGCTGCACGTGCCCGTCGCGCTCGAGAAGGGCGCGCGCTTCGCGATTCGCGAGGGCGGCCGCACGGTCGGCGCCGGCACGATTAGCGAGATTGTTGAATAGTGCCGTGGATTCGGTAGTCGGGAGTTCGTGACTCGTCGAGCCACGGTTCCGAGCGAGACCACGAGCCACGAGACCACGGTTCAAGGTTTTGAGCAATGCGAGACATCATTTCCCTGGCGTGTCAGGAATGTAAGCGCCGGAACTACAGCACGACGAAGAACAAGAAGAAGACGAGCGAACGGCTCGAGTTCAGCAAGTTCTGCCGTTTCTGCCGCAAGCACACGGCGCATAAAGAGACGAAGTAGGACAGTAGCTCAATTGGCAGAGCACCGGTCTCCAAAACCGGGGGTTGGGGGTTCGATTCCCTCCTGTCCTGCCAGATGTTTCGGGACTCGGTGCTCGGGACTTGGTGCTCGGACGATCGGTTCTCGGTCGAGCCCCGAGTCCCGAGCCCTGAGCCCCGGCAAGGATTCAGAAGTATGAAGGCGGCAATGGCGGAACACGATGAGTCGTTAGGTGGCCGGGCCCGTGAGAGCGTGACGGGATGGTGGGGTCGATCCCGGCGCTTCCTGGCTGAGGTCCGCAACGAGATGGCTCGTGTCACATGGCCGAGCCGGCGGGAAGTGTACGCCACCACGTTCGTCGTGATCGTGACGTCCATCTTCTTCGGCGTGTACCTCTACATCATCGACTTGAGTTTGAACGCGATGATGGCCTGGGTGTTCCGCACCTTCGGTGCGTAGAGCCAGCGATTCATCACGTAGAGCGCACGACACATTGACATCTACAAGCATGACGGACGATCGCACGAAGCAGTGGTACATCGTCCACACGTACTCCGGCTTCGAGAACAAGGTGAAGGAGTCGCTCGAGCAGCGTGTGCACGCGTACGGGCTGCAGGACGAGATTGGCGAGATCCTCATCCCGACCGAACAGGTCGCGGAGATGCGCGGCGGCAAGAAAGTCGTCAGCTCGAAACGGTTCTTCCCCGGCTACATCCTTGTCGAGATGCACATGTCCGACAACGCGTGGCACGTGGTGAAGAACACGCCGAAGGTCACCGGCTTCGTCGGCGCCGGCGCCAAGCCGACGCCGCTGTCGCGCGAGGAAGTCGATCAGATCCTCAACCAGGTGACCGAAGCGGCCGAGAAGCCGAAGCCGAAGTACACGTTCGAAAAGGGCGACCAGGTGCGAATCAACGAGGGCCCGTTCACCAGCTTCAACGGCGTGGTGGACGAGGTGAACGTCGACCGCAACACGCTCAAGGTGATGGTGACGATTTTCGGCCGGTCGACGCCGGTCGAGTTGGATTTTTTGCAAGTAGAGAAACTGTAGGCCCGACCTTCAGGTCGGGCGTGCTCGAATCAGCAACGAGCTGACGCGAAGAACGGCAATGGCCAAAAAAGTACAAGCAATGGTGAAGCTCCAGATAGCGGCAGGGAAGGCAACCCCTGCGCCGCCGGTCGGGACCGCGCTCGGTCCGCACGGCGTCAATATCATGGACTTCTGCAAGAACTTCAACGCGAAGACGTCCAAAGACGAGGGACTCATCATCCCCGTCGTCGTGACCATCTACGCGGATCGGTCCTACTCCTTCATCACGAAGACGCCGCCGGCCTCGGTGCTGCTGAAGCGCGCCGCGAACCTGGCCAAGGGGTCCAACGAGCCCAACAAGAACAAGGTGGGCACGGTGACCAAGAAACAGGTGGAGGACATCGCGAAGCTCAAGATGCCCGACCTGAACGCCGAGTCGCTGGACGCGGCGTTCAAAACGATTGCGGGCACCGCGCGATCGATGGGCATTGATGTGGTTGGGTAGCGCCGGCGGCCCGAGCGAGGCGACGGAGTGAAGCCGGCCGCAGGCCGGCCGCCGAGCGAGAGCGAGCGGGGGTGGGGCCCCGCGAGCACTGAGAAACGCAGACCCAGTGCTCGAACAACCCAGTAATTCGAAAGAAAAGTGGGAGGCCACGCGGCCGTTCGGACCACAGGAGTAGCACATGCGCAAGACCGGTAAGAAATTCGCTGCCGCCAGGCAGCAGGTGCCCGATCGTCTCCATACCATCGAGGATGCTGTTCCCCTGATGCAGAAGGTGAAGTATGCCAAGTTCGACGAGACGGTCGAGTTGGCGATGCGTCTCGGAGTCGATCCGAAGCATGCCGATCAGATGGTCCGCGGGACCGTCGTCCTTCCGCATGGCCTCGGCAAGAGCAAGCGCGTCTTGGCCATCGCCGGCGGCGACAAGCAGAAGGAAGCGCAGGACGCCGGTGCCGACGTGGTTGGCGGCGAGGAGCTGGTCGAGAAGATTCAGGGCGGCTGGATGGACTTCGACGCCGTCGTGGCGACGCCCGACATGATGCGTGCGGTCGGCAAGCTGGGCAAGGTGCTCGGTCCGCGCGGGCTGATGCCGAACCCGAAAACGGGAACGGTCACGCCGGACATCGCGCGTGCGGTCCGCGAGATCAAGGCTGGCAAGGTCGAGTTCCGCGTCGACAAGACCGGCATCGTGCACGCCCCGATCGGCAAGATTTCATTCGCGTCGCAGAGCCTGATCGAGAACGCCCACGCCCTGGTCGACAGCGTCGTCAAAGCGAAGCCGTCAGCTGCGAAAGGCAAGTTCCTGCGCAGCGTGACGATGTCGTCGACGATGGGGCCGGGGATCGGGATCGACACGACGCATGTAACTGAAATGCAGAAACACTAAACATCATGGCCGTAACTAGAGCGATCAAGGAAGAAGAGCTTCGCGACCTCGAACAGTCGTTCAAGGGCACCGACAGCGCCATCGTTGTCGACTTCAAAGGTCTGAAAGTGCCCGAGGTGACCGAGCTTCGCCGTCAGATCCGCGGTGCGCGCGGTTCTTACAAGGTCGTCAAGAACACGCTGGCGAAGCGCGCCCTCAAAGGCACGCGCTTCGAGGCGCTGAGCGAGACGTTCACGGGCACCACGGCCGTGGCTTACGCCGGAGCGGATCCGGTCGCGCTGGCCAAAGTGCTGACGACGTTCGCCAAGACCGCGCCGGCGCTGCAGATCAAGGCAGCGGTGGTGCAGGGGCGAGCGATCAAAGCTGCCGAGGTCACCGACCTCGCGTCGTTGCCGGGCAAGCCGGAGCTGTACGCCAAGCTCCTGTTCGTGCTGCAGGCGCCGATGGTGCAGCTGGTCAGCGTGCTGAACGCGCCTGCCCGCGACCTGATGAGCGTGCTGGTGCAGGCAGAAAAGAAGAAGGCAGTCTGAGCCCGAGCGAGGCGACGGAGTGAAGCCGGTCGCAGGTTGGCCGCCAAGCGAGAGCGAGCGGGGGTGGGGCCCCGCGAGCATTGAGAAAAGCGGGCAGAGGATAGCGAGTTACCCCAGAGCTGTATTTCATACCGGGTATTCAGGAGCAGCAAATGGCCAAGTTACACAGCAGCAAGTCGTCGATTACATCAAGGGAATCACCGTGCTCGAGCTCTCGCAGCTCGTGAAGGAGCTCGAGAAGGAGCTTGGCGTGTCGGCGGCTGCGGCGATGCCGATGGCGATGCCGGCCGGCGGTGGTGCAGCGGGCGGCGCGGCGGCGGCGGTCGAAGAGAAGACCGAGTTCACCGCGACGCTGACGGAAGTCGGCAGCAACAAGATCAACGTCATCAAGGTCGTTCGCGAAGTGACCAGCCTCGGGCTGAAGGAAGCGAAGGACCTCGTCGAGGGCGCGCCCAAGCCGATCAAGGAAGCGATCCCCAAGGACGAGGCGCTCGCAATCCAGAAGAAGTTCGCGGACGTCGGCGCCAAGGTCGAGATCAAATAACGTCGCGCCGGGAGCGCGCGGCTTGAGCCGACGCGTCCCCGGCGCCTCGTACCGGAGCGCCCGGCTTTAGCCGCGACCGTCACTGGCGTCCGACCTGAAGCTCCGCGCTCACGTACATCCTAGTTCGACCTCGAGGTTTTTCACACGCATGTACAGCCTTCCCAAGAACGTCTACCGCGAGCGCATCGACTTTTCGAAAATCAAGACGACGATCCCGATCCCGAACCTGATCGAGATTCAGAAAAAGTCTGTACGAGCGGTTCCTGCAGATGAACCGGCTGCCCTCGGAGCGTGAGGACGCCGGCCTGCAGTCCGTGTTCAAGTCGGTCTTCCCGATCTCCGACTTCCGCGAGAACTCGTCGCTGGAGTTCATCGAGTATTCGATCGGGAACTGGGAGTGCAAGTGCGGCCGGCTGGCCGGATTGCACCACCTGCGGAAGCCGTGTGTGAACTGCGGCCACACGCTCGTCGCCGATCCGTATGGCGAGCACGAAGTGCTCTGCCCGCGTTGCGGCAAGCCGAACGAGGCGCGCGGCGACATCTGCGACATCTGCGGCAACACAGTCGGCCTCAAGCTGAAGTACGACGTGGACGAGTGCCAGGAACGGGGCATGACCTACGCCGTCCCGCTGAAGGTCACGATCCGGCTCGTCGTCTGGAACAAGGATCCGGAGACGGGCGTCAAGACCATCCGCGACATCAAGGAGCAGGAGGTCTACTTCGGCGACATCCCGCTGATGACCGACAACGGCACGTTCATCATCAACGGGACGGAGCGCGTCATCGTGTCGCAGCTCCACCGGTCGCCGGGTGCGTTCTTCCACTCCGAAGACAAGACGCTCTACATCGCGCAGATCATCCCGTACCGCGGCTCCTGGGTGGAGTTCGAGTACGACACGAAGAACCTGCTCTACGTCCGGATCGACCGGAAGCGGAAGTTCCTGGCGACGGTGTTCCTGCGCGCCCTCGGGCTGCGCGGCGCCGACGAGATCATCCGGACCTTCTACACGGTCGACAAGCTGTATCTCCGCAACGGTTCGATCTACTGGGCCGTCGGCGACAGCCTGCAGGGTCTGCGTGCGGCTCGCGACATCACCATCGGCTCGGAAGTGGTGACCCACGCCGGCAAGAAGATCACCTCGACGGCCCTCGGCAACCTGAAGAAGGCCAACGTCGAAGCGGTCGAGGTTGCCGACGCCGAGCTCGAAGGGGCGTTTGCCGCGGCGGACGTCGTCGACCCGTCCACGGGCGAAGTCATCCTCGAGGCGAACGACGAGCTGACCCCGCGCGTCATCTCGATGGCCCAGGAGAAGAACGTCGAGAAGATCGAGATCTTCTTCCCGGAGCGCGACGAGATCGGGCCGGTCCTCTCACAGACGCTGAAGAAGGATCCGATCCACACGCACGAGGAAGCGCTGATCGAGATCTACCGCCGCCTGCGGCCGGGCGATCCGCCGACCCTCGACAGCTCGCGGTCGCTGTTCGAGAACATGTTCTTCAACCCGCAGAAGTACGACTTCTCGCGCGTCGGCCGGCTGAAGCTGAACACCAAGCTGAAGCTGAACACGCCGCTCGACGAGAAGATCCTGCACCCGCAGGACTTCTACGAGGTGATCAAGTACCAGCTGAAGCTGCGGCGGAATCCCGCCAACGTGGACGACATCGATCACCTTGGCAACCGCCGCGTGCGGTCGGTCGGCGAACTGCTCGAAAACCAGTTCCGCATCGGCCTCGTCCGCATGGAGCGCGCGATCAAGGAAAAGATGTCGGTCTACCAGGAAATGGCGACCGCCATGCCGCACGACCTGATCAACGCGAAGCCGGTCATGGCCGCGATTCGCGAGTTCTTCGGGTCGTCGCAGCTGTCGCAGTTCATGGATCAGACCAACCCGCTCTCCGAGGTCACGCACAAGCGGCGGCTCTCGGCGCTCGGGCCCGGCGGTCTGTCGCGCGAGCGCGCCGGCTTCGAGGTGCGCGACGTGCACCCGACGCACTACGGCCGCATCTGCCCGATTGAAACGCCGGAAGGTCCGAACATCGGCCTGATCTCGTCGCTGTCGTGCTACGCGCGGATCAACGAGTTCGGCTTCATCGAATCGCCGTACCGAAAGGTCCGTGACGGCCGCGTCATCGACTACGTGATCATCACGAACGCCGGCGGCAGCACCAAGCACAAGGCTGGCGACATCGTCGAAGCGTCCGACGTGGGCGCGGATCCGAAGGATGTCGAGAAGGGCAGCCGCCGCCGCCGCGGCCTGGAGTACGAGCCGTACTCGTACTACCTCTCGGCGTGGGAAGAGGACCAGTACATCATCGCGCAGGCGAACGCGCAGGTGGACGACAACGGCAAGTTCGTTCAGGACCGGGTCAACGCACGGCAGGCCGGCAACTTCATCCTGGCGCCGCGCGCCAAGGTGGAATTCATCGACGTCTCGCCGAAGCAGCTCGTGTCCGTCGCCGCCTCGCTCGTCCCGTTCCTCGAGAACGACGACGCCAACCGTGCGTTGATGGGATCGAACATGCAGCGCCAGGCCGTGCCGCTGCTGCGGGCGCGATCGCCCTACGTCGGCACCGGCATGGAGTACATCACGGCCCGCGACTCGGGCGCCGTCGTCGTGGCGCGCCGGTCCGGGACCGTGGACTTCGTCGACAGCCAGCGCATCGTCGTGCGCGTGGAAGGGGAGACCGAGGCGACCTCGCGTGAGATGGGCGCCGACATCTACCCGATGACGAAGTTCAAGCGGTCGAACCAGAACACGTGCATCAACCAGAAGCCGATCGTCCGCGTGGGCCAGAAGGTCCACAAGGGTCAGGTGCTGGCCGATGGACCGTGCACGGAGCTGGGCGAGCTGGCGCTCGGACGCAACGTGCTCGTCGCGTTCATGCCGTGGCGCGGCTACAACTTCGAGGACGCGATCCTCGTCTCCGAGCGGATGGTGAAGGACGACTACTACACGTCGATCCACATCGAGGAGTTCGAGATCGAAGCGCGCGACACGAAGCTCGGGCCGGAGGAAATCACCCGCGACATTCCGAACGTGGGTGAGGGCTACCTGCGCGACCTCGACGAGAGCGGCATCATCCGCATCGGCGCGGCCGTGAAGCCGGGCGACATCCTGGTCGGCAAGGTTACGCCGAAGGGCGAGACGCAGCTGACGCCGGAAGAGAAGCTGCTGCGCGCGATCTTCGGTGAGAAGGCCGGCGACGTCCGAGACGCATCGCTGATATGTCCTCCTGGCATCGAGGGAATCATCGTAGGGGTCAAAATTTTCTCCCGAAAGGGCATAGAAAAAGATGACCGCGCGAAGGCCATCGAGCAGGAAGAGCTCGACATGATGGAGAAGAACCTGCAGGACGAGATCCGCATTCTTCACGACGAGGTGAAGAAGCGCGTGATCGGCATGCTGCAGGGGCAGGAGTCGCGTGCGGACCTGTACGACGAGCACGGGCGCGAGCGCCTGCTGCGCAAGGGCACAGCGCTGACGCCTGACGTGCTCCAGGGCCTGCCGTATGAAGCAATCGTGCGGTTGAAGGTCAACACCGACGATCCGCGGCTGGAAGAGGATCTGCGCGAGCTCGAGGAGCGCACCGAGCGGCAGGTGGAGGTCATCCGCCAGCAGTTCGAGGAGAAGAAGGAGAAGGTCCGTCGCGGCGACGAGCTGCCTCCGGGCGTCATCAAGCTCGTGAAGGTCTACGTGGCGATGAAGCGCAAGCTGTCGGTCGGCGACAAGATGGCCGGCCGCCACGGCAACAAGGGCGTCATCGCGCGCATCCTGCCGGAAGAGGACATGCCGTACCTGCCGGACGGCACGCCGGTGGAGATCGTGTTGAACCCGCTCGGCGTTCCGTCGCGTATGAACGTCGGCCAGATTCTGGAGACGCACCTCGGGTGGGCCGCGCACGCGCTCGGCCTCTACTTCGCGACGCCGGTCTTCGACGGCGCGACCGAGGGCGAGATCAAGAAGTGGCTCGACGAGGCCGGGCTGCCGAAGAGCGGCAAGACCAAGCTCTACGACGGCATGACCGGTCAGGAGTTCGAGCAGGACGTCACCGTCGGCTTCATCTACATGCTGAAGCTGTCGCACCTGGTCGACGACAAGATCCACGCACGCTCGATCGGGCCGTACTCGCTCATCACCCAGCAGCCGCTGGGCGGCAAGGCACAGTTCGGCGGTCAGCGGTTCGGAGAAATGGAGGTCTGGGCGCTCGAGGCTTACGGCGCGGCGCACATCCTCCAGGAGCTGCTGACGGCGAAGTCCGACGACATCACGGGCCGCGCCAAGATCTACGAAGCGATCGTCAAGGGCGACGCGTCGTTCCAGCCCGGCCTGCCGGAGTCGTTCAACGTCCTCATCCGCGAGCTCCAGGCGCTGTGCCTGGACGTCGAGCTGATGAAGACGAAGCGCAAGGTGGTTGCGGAGACGCCGGCTGAGGATGTACCGGCGCTGGCGGAGGGATAAACGACATGCGAAGGCCCGATCCTGTGCAGAAGGTCGGGCCTGCACGTGCCCCGAATCATCGTTTAGCCGATTCGAATAGACGAGAAAAAATGAGACCATCTTTTGATACCCGCGGCTCGCTGACCTCCGACTTCGACGCGATCCGGATCAGCCTGGCCTCGCCCGACAAGATTCTGTCGTGGTCGCACGGCGAGGTGACGAAGCCGGAAACGATCAACTACCGGACGTTCAAGCCGGAACGGGACGGTCTGTTCTGCGCGAAGATCTTCGGGCCGGTCACCGACTGGGAGTGCCTCTGCGGCAAGTACAAGCGCATGAAGCACCGCGGCGTGATCTGCGACAAGTGCGGCGTCGAGGTCACCCAGGCGAAGGTCCGGCGCGAGCGCCTCGGCCACATCACGCTCGCCACACCCGTGAGCCACGTGTGGTTCTTCAAGGGGCTGCCGAGCCGCATCGGCCACCTGCTCGACATCTCGCTTCGCGATCTGGAGCGCGTGCTCTATTTCGAGGCGTATGTGGTCATCGAGCCCGGTGACACGGACCTCAAGCAGAACCAGCTGCTGACCGAAGAGCAGTACCGGAAGGCCCGCGAAGACTACGGGCTGACGAAGTTCCGCGCCCAGATGGGCGCCGAAGCGATCAAGGAGCTGCTCAAGCGCGTCAACGTCGAGAAGCTCGCCGGCGAGCTGCGCGACAAGATGCGCGCCGAACCGTCGGCGCAGAAGAAGCTGAAGTACGCCAAACGGCTGAAGGTCGTCGATTCGTTCCGCAAGTCGACCAACCGTCCGGAGTGGATGATCCTCGACGTGATTCCGGTCATTCCGCCGGAACTGCGTCCGCTCGTTCCGCTCGACGGCGGCCGGTTTGCGACCTCGGATCTCAACGACCTCTACCGCCGCGTCATCAACCGCAACAACCGGTTGAAGAAGCTGATCGAGCTGAAGGCGCCGGACGTCATCATCCGCAACGAGAAGCGCATGCTTCAGGAAGCGGTCGATGCGCTGTTCGACAATGGAAGGCGTGGGCGTGTCCTCAGGGGTGCGAACAATCGTCCTTTGAAATCGCTGTCCGACACGCTGAAGGGCAAGCAGGGGCGCTTCCGTCAGAACCTGCTCGGCAAGCGCGTCGACTACTCCGGCCGTTCGGTCATCGTCGTCGGTCCCGAGCTGAAGCTGCACCAGTGCGGGCTGCCGAAGAAGATGGCGCTCGAGCTGTTCAAGCCGTTCATCTACAACAAGCTCGAGGAGCGCGGCCTCGTCGCCACCATCAAGCAGGCGAAGGAGATGGTCGAGCAGCAGCGTCCGGAAGTGTGGGACGTGCTCGAAGAGGTCATCCGCGAGCATCCCGTGCTGCTGAACCGCGCGCCGACGCTCCACCGGCTGGGCATCCAGGCGTTCGAGCCGGTGCTCGTCGAGGGCAAGGCGATCCGCATCCACCCGCTCGTCTGCACCGCGTTCAACGCGGACTTCGACGGCGACCAGATGGCGGTGCACATCCCGCTCGCGCCTGAGGCGCAGATCGAGGCATCGGTCCTGATGATGTCCTCGAACAACATTCTCTCGCCGGCGAGCGGCGCCCCGATTGCGATTCCGTCGCAGGACATCGTGCTCGGCTGCTACTACCTGACCAAGGCGCGCGCCGGAGCCAAGGGTGAAGGCCGCGTGTTCGGGAATGCCGACGACGTATTGCTGGCGCTGGAGGCGGGCGAGGTCGAAACGCTGACTCCGATTCGCCTGCGCTGGAGCGGCAACCTGCTCGATCTGACCGTCGCTCGCGACGATCAGGCCGTCCTGCAGGCGGAGGTTCAGGAAGTCACGAACAAGATCATCAATACGACGGTCGGGCGCGTGATCTTCAACACGTCGCTGCCGTCGATCATGCCGTTCGTCAACGGGCTGCTCAAGAAGAAGGGCCTGCAGCAGGTCGTCCAGGTACTGCCACCTGCACTTCGGGCTCGAACACACCGTCGAAATGCTCGACAGCCTGAAGAACCTCGGCTTCACCTACGCGACGCGGTCGGGCCTGTCGATCGGCATCGACGACCTGATCATTCCGCAGGAGAAGCACACGCTGGTCGATCGGGCACGCGACGAGGTCATCAAGGTCGAAGGTCAGTACCTCGAAGGCGCGATCACGAACGGCGAGCGCTACAACAAGGTCATCGCCGTGTGGTCGGACGTCACCGAGAAGATCGCCGACGAGATGTTCAGCGAGATGGAGGAGCTCGACCAGTCGGGCCGGAACTTCAATCCCGTCTACATCATGGCGGACTCCGGCGCGCGCGGATCGAAACAGCAGATCCGTCAGCTCGCCGGCATGCGCGGCCTGATGGCCAAGCCGTCGGGCGAGATCATCGAGACGCCAATCACGGCGAACTTCCGTGAAGGTCTCGCCGTCATGGAGTACTTCATCTCCACGCACGGCGCGCGCAAGGGCCTCGCGGACACCGCGCTGAAGACAGCGGACTCGGGCTACCTGACCCGCCGTCTCGTCGACGTGGCGCAGGACGTGATCATCCACGAGCACGACTGCGGCACGATGGACGGCATCGAAGCGCGGGCCATCGTCGAGAGCGGCGAGATCATCGAGCCGTTGCGCGACCGCATCATGGGCCGCGTCACCCTCGAGAAGATCGTCGATCCGCTCAGCGGCGGCATGATCGTCGACGTCAACGACGACATCGACGAGGAAGCAGCGTCGGACATCCAGGAGGGCGGCATCGAGAAGGTCCGCATCCGTTCGGTGCTGACCTGCGCCAGCCGCCGCGGCGTGTGCGCGAAGTGCTACGGCCGCGACCTCGCGACCGGGCGTCTCGTCGAGCTCGGTCTTGCGGTCGGCGTCATCGCCGCGCAGTCGATCGGCGAGCCGGGCACGCAGCTCACGATGCGCACGTTCCACATCGGTGGCACGGCGTCGCGCGTCTCGGAGCAGTCGACCCTCGACGCGAAGCACGCCGGCACGGCCCGCTACCAGGGCCTGCAGGTGGTCGAGTCGAAGGGCTCGGGCACCGAGCAGACGCCGGGCGAGCTGATCGTCATGAACCGCACCGGCTCGCTGGTCGTGCAGGATCAGAAGGGGCGCGATCGCGAGCGCTACCCGATCGTCTACGGCGCGCGCCTGAAGGTGCGCGACGGCCAGGCGGTCGAGCAGGGTCAGATCCTGGTCGAGTGGGATCCGTACACGTTCTCCATCCTGACGGAGGATGCGGGCACGGTGAAATACAAGGACCTCATGAGCGACGTGACGTTCCACGAGGAGGTCGACGAGGTCACCGGTATGTCGCGGAAGATCGTCGTGGACAGCCCCGACGAGAAGAAGCAGCCGATGATCGAGGTCCGCGACAAGGCGGGCAAGGTGACGCGCAAGTACCACATGCCGTCACACGCGCACCTGATGGTCGAGGACAACGAGGCGGTGTTCGCCGGCCAGGTGCTGGCGAAGATCCCGCGCGAAACGACGAAGACCAAGGACATCACCGGCGGTCTGCCGCGCGTCGTCGAGCTGTTCGAAGCGCGCAAGCCGCGCGAGACGGCGGTCATCTCCGAAATCGATGGCATCGTCCGCCACGGCGGCATCGTCAAGGGGCAGCGGAAGATCATCATCGTCCCCGAGGATGGTGGTGAGCCGAGAGAGTACTCGCTGCCACGCGGCGTGCACGTGAACGTGCAGGAAGGCGATCGCGTCCGCGCCGGCGAGCCGTTGATGGACGGCCCGAGCAACCCGCACGACATCCTGTCGGTCCTCGGCGAGAAGGCGCTGCACGCGTATCTCGTCAACGAGATCCAGGAGGTCTACCGGCTGCAGGGCGTGAACATCAACGACAAGCACATCGAGGTCATCGTCCGGCAGATGATGCGCTGGGTGAAGATCGAGGATGTGGGCGACACCGAGTTCCTGATCGAGGAGCAGGTGGATCGCTTCCGGTTCATGGAAGAGAACGAGCGCGTGATCGCCAACGGCGGACGTCCGGCGACGGGCCGGCCGCTGCTGCTCGGGATCACGAAGGCATCGCTCTCGACCGACTCGTTCATCTCGGCGGCGTCGTTCCAGGAAACGACGCGCGTGCTCACCGAAGCGTCGATTTCGGGCAAGGTGGATCACCTCCGCGGCCTGAAGGAAAACGTGACGATGGGCCGGCTGATTCCGGCGGGGACCGGGTTCGAGTATTACCGCCAGGTCAGAATCCCGGCGGACGAGCCACCGCCACCGCCGCCGCCAACTCCGGAGGAGCTGGAGCTGGAGCGCGAGATGGAGGTACTTCGTGGAGCCGGAAGAGGCGTTCACGAGGGATGTGGATATCGAGTAGCTGACTGCTTGCCGTGGTTCGTGGTTCGTAGTTCGTGGTCCGTGGTCGGGATGGTTAGTTACGCCGGGGCGATGGTCGAAAGACCGTCGCCCTTTTTGTTTCTCGTGTCTGGCTTAGCCTCGTTCGGGCGATCGACCTGCGTTGGCGCCTTCATGCAGGTATAATCGCCTCCGTTCGTAAGTTGAAGGAAATCTGCTCATGGACGTCCGCTTCGGCGATTTCCGATTCAACTCGGGCACGCGGCTGCTGACCCGCGGCCCGGAAGTGATCCATCTCACCCGTAAGGCGATCGAGCTCCTATCGCTGCTCCTCGAGCGTCGCCCTGACGCTGTCTCCAAAGAGGAGGTCCACACTCGCCTGTGGGCGACGACGTATGTGTCGGAGGCCAGCCTGCAGGGACTCATCTCCGAGATTCGAGAAGCGCTCGGCGACGATGCGCGTCGTCCACGATTCATCCGCACGGCGCATGGATTCGGATATGCCTTCTGTGGTCCGACGGATGACACTTTCTCCGGCAACGGCCGTAGCCAGGCGAGCGCGTGGTTGATCGGCGAATCCGGACGTCTGCCCTTGGTCGAGGGCGTGAATGTCATCGGCCGCAGCGGTGCGGATGTCATTGCGCTCGATTCCCCCACGGTTTCCAGGCGCCACGCTCAATTGGTCCTGGGCGCAGAGGCGCTGCTCGAAGATCTCGGAAGCAAGAACGGCACGATCGTGAATGAGCGCGCCGTCGATCGTCCAACGTCGCTCGCTGATGGCGATCGCATCCGCATCGGCAGCTTCTTGTTCACTTTTCGCGTCGACCGGCCCGCAGACAGCACGCGGACGCTGTCTTCGATTCGGCCCCATGGCAAGCGACGTGCGCGAGAATAGCTGAGTCGTCGCGGCTACTTCACGCCTTTTTGACACAAACATCTGGCCAGAGCCGTGGAACTGTTCCGTTGTCGGATAGCATCGGCTTGCCGGAACGTCCAAGACACACCAGACGTCAGCGAGTATTTCATGCCGTGGCTGTTGCGAGCCGTTAGCGTAGTGACAACCGAGGCGAAAACATCAACGGAGTCTCGGACCGTCACCGAAATACCTCCACCTCCGCTCAGTCCGTGCTCGCGGGCAATCCGGTCATGATTGAAATACTGGTCCCACGGAAGGGTTGCCCTGGATTGTGTGGTGATGTCGATGCCATTGTGGCCGTAGCGGCCGGAGACGAGGCCCAGGAGCCGGACAGATGGCGTCAGAAAGTACCCGACCTCAATCTGTCCTTCACTATGGCGGGGCCGGAACCCGACGACGCGCTCGCCGACGCCGAACCCATATCTACCTTGCACGAACACACCTCGTTCCGCGAACACACGCGCAACAGCCACACCTGCAAGGAGCTCGTTGGTGGCGCGGCCCGGGGAAGCATGGGCGAAAAAGTCGTAACCGTTGCTCGGCGTCACGCTCCCGATGAACGGCGTGACGATGACTGCGCGCTCGATAAGGTTGTATCGCACGCCAAGCCTGAAATCCTGGGTCGTTGTATGCCACGAGCCGTCGTCGAGGGCTACCATCTGATTGCTCTGCAGTCGGTGGGGATTGGTGCCGCGGTAACGCGTTGCGACGAACGGCAGACTGGCGCTGATGGCCAGCCGATCGCTCAGACCATACGTGAAGTCGACCAGGACTGTGTTCGAATCGATATGACCGCGGTCCAAAGCGATTGCCGGAAGGTAGTGCTTCGTGGAGAGCGCATTCGTGAAGAGCACTGCCATGCTCGCTTCGCCTTTGGCGGGGACAACCGCCTGCGCCGAGGGTGTCTCGGCGGCCAGCAGCACCGAGAGTAGCGCTGCGCTCCCGCCCATCCGGATAGCCTTGAGCCGCATGCTGGTCTCCTTCAGCGCCGGTTACTTCCGCGTACGCCGCTCAACGACGGTTTTCATCAGATGATCGACCAGGACGAGGTACTGCTTCGGCTTGTCGGATGGCCGAATACTTCCACCGAATTCTGCTTGAAGCGCTTCGCGCGTTTCCTTCGTCTGGTTATCCAAAAGTGGCACGACGGTCCCTCTTGAGGGCAGCGCCGCCATCCGTGGCTTGAGGCGTGACGCCTCCGCGGCTTCTGTCAGCAGGAGATCCACTCCGGCGTCACCCAGCGCGTTGTCGAGTGCACTCACATCTCGAACGACCGTCACCTGGTGTCCGGCGTCGGTCAGGTACTTCTGCATCTTGTCTACGCCAGCGAGAGCGGCGCGTGGCGTTCGCGGGAGGTAGATCACGATAGCCCCGGGGTTGAGGCTCGCGTACGCCTTGCTGAATTTCATGCCCCGCCCGACCATCAGGAACTTGTCGCCACACGCGTGGACGTCACCCCATGCAGCGAGCACGACGAGTGCAATAGACGAGAGGCCGAGTCCTTTACGCATGAACGTCCTCCATCGACTGTCGCGCCAGCGGCGACCATTCTGAATCGCCGCCGCCTGAGAGTCCCGAGATCGGCCTGAGATTCTTCTGATTTCTCACTGTCTGTTCCCCCACAGCCTGGCCAGGATTCCATCCAGCCGCCCCTCACGCTGCGGCAGGCCTTCGAACATCCAGATGTCAGATCGTGCTCGCGCGATAGAAGTTAGGAATCCGGTCTTGCCAATCGGGCTCAATCCCCGAATTGGCTGATTCGCAGGTGGGATGATGCCGAGATCCGGATTGATGACTCGCTCCGTTCCAGTCACAGGATCGAGGGCGACGAGCATGAAGTGTCGTCGCCTTTCCGACTCCCTGAGGCCATAAATCTGGGTACCGTCGCTATTCCAGCTCGTTGCAAGCCAGGCTTCGTCGCTGATTGTGCGTGACGTTGCGCCATCTGGCGAGACCAATACAAGCCCTTCTGCTGACGCACACAGAATCCACCGTCCATCGGGCGACCACGCGGGTCGAGAATACGGCTCGATGTCCCTGTAAATGACTTTCGGGATGCCCGCGCCGACCACGGCCGTGGCGAGGGCCCATTTGCCCTCGGGGGTTACCGTAAACGCGATCTGAGTGCCGTCTGGAGACCACGTCGGCGCATCTTGGTAGCCTAGTCCTGGCGCCATGGCGGTTGCCGGCCCGCCGCCGGAGACCGTTGAGATCCAGATCTGGTATCCGCTCTTGTCTCCGAGGCGCTGATAGGCGAGTCGGAGCCCGTCGGACGAGAAGGCGAGCGAGCCAAGAGCCCGAGTCGGATCTTCTTTGAACTGCGTGTCATCCACAAGCGACCGCTCAAAGCTTCCGTCCAGCGTCCTGAGTATGATTTCCAGCGCGCCGGTGCGGTCCGAAACGAATGCGAACTGCGAGGCCTGCGGCGACCAGGCCGCGTCCAATTCGCTTCTGGATGTTGCCAGCAGTTCTCTCAGCGGCAAGCCATTCAGCGGAATCTCGAACAGATCGAAATCGACGGACTCTGACGTGAAGGCGACCCGCGATCCGTCGCGCGCGACGGTGGGAGCGTTCTCGCTGCCGAGCGTTGTGGTCAGCTGTTCGAGTGTGTCGTTCAGGACGTCTGCGATCCACAAGTGCCTCGATGTCGACGAAGATCGTTCGTCGGCCACGGCAATGACGACGTGACGGCTATCTGGCACCCAGTCGAACGCGACCCCCGCGAGCCCACGGCCGCCGAGCGACTTCAGCACCTCGTAGGGCTCACCATCGGGCCAGGGCGCGATCCAGAGCCGCGATTCCGAGAGTCCGTTCTCGGGCGTCCAATACGTCCACGCGAGCAGCTTGGTGCCGTCGGGAGAGAAACTGAACGCACCACCGTTGAAGAGTCCATCGGAAAAAGGTCCGCGGACATACCGCCGTAGGTCGGCCTGAGGTGAAGCCAACGATGTGAACCAGAGCGATTGTCCGATCAGTCCCTCCTCCGATTCGCGTGAGAAGACCAGGCTCTTGCCATCCGGCGAGATCGTGGTCCGGCTTGCGTTCGGGACGACCAGGACTGGCGAGCCGCCGGTTGGCGCGATGGAATACAGACCCTCTCGCTCACCGGCCAGAGAGTGGTAGTAGATGCGCGAGCCGTCGGGTGCCCAAAACGGATCGTTGCAGTCGAACCGTGATGCCGTGACCCTCCCGGGCAGTGTGGACGACAGACTTCGCGTGAAGACCTGAAGCACACCATCGACCTGGGCGACGTACGCCAGCGTTTTACCATCCGGCGACCACGATGGTGCGCCCTGGTAGCTCGTGTACGTCACGACGGGCGTGGGCGTGGGTCGTCGCTGCACGACGTTGGCGCCGCTCGCCACGAAAGCGAAACTTACGGCGAGGAGAGCCAGCGCGGCGATCGCCAAATAACCACTGATCCGGCGAGTATTTGCGTCACCTGACGTCCGAGCGTCGCCTGTCCGTGCAACCTCGGCGAGTCGCTCACGCAGTACGGCGAGATCCCGGGCGAGGTCGGCAGTCGATGCATACCGCTCGTCTGGATCCTTCGCGAGGCAGCGGTCGATAATCCATCGTAGGGCCGCCGGGACGTTCGGGCTGCGCTCCGCGATAGGAGGCGGCTCCTCTTCCACGATGGCCGTGAGCGTTTCGGCAGCTGTGGCGCGCCGCAGGGGATGAATGCCGGTTGCAAGTTCGTAGAGCATCAGGCCGAACGCGAACTGATCTGATCGAAAATCGCCCGGCGCGCCACGAGCCTGTTCGGGACTCATGTATGGGGCCGTGCCGGCCATGCCCACCGTTTCAGCCTGCGAATCAGTCATTACGCCAAGCGGCGGCGCTGGCTGACGCAGAAATTGAGCGAGGCCAAAGTCGACGATCTTCACGCGACCGTCCCGCGCCACCATCACGTTCTCCGGCTTCAGATCAAGATGCGCGAGCCCACGAGCATGCGCTGCCGCGAGGCCGGCACCAATCTGAACCACCAGGTCCATCACGCGCTTGAGCGGCACCACTCCACGGTCGATCTCGTCGCGGAGCCGACGGCCATCGACCAGTTCCGCTACGAGGTAAGGAGTCGCCCCCTGCACACCGAAGTCGTAGACGGTGAGAATGTTCGGGTGTGCGAGCGACCCGGCAGCGCGCGCCTCTTCAAGGAGACGCAACTGACGAGCGGGATCGGCGGCGGTGGCTCCTGGCAGCAGCTTCAGAGCGACGTCACGTTTGAGTCGGACATCGGTCGCGCGGTAGACCGCGCCCATCCCGCCCGCACCCAGGAGTGCGACGATCTCGTAAGGGCCGAACCGCGTTCCTGCGGACGGTTGCACGATCCTCATGCCTCGTTTCTCGTGTGGGTGCTCAGACACTAGCCCCGCTCCAGTAAGGCTGTCAAACGGCGACCTGTTCAACCCGGATGTGAATCTTCAGGAAACTGACAGGTATCTCTCGGGACTTCGAACGCCGTGTTGCCGCAGTGTAGGCGAGTCCGCGGGGCTGAGACCGAATCTTCCTCAGCGAATCGCGGCAGGAGGTCGTATGCGGAAACTACTCTTTCTCACCCTGGTGCTGATGGTACCCGTTCGGCCGGTGTTTGCACAGAACGCGGAACTCGTGATCGAATGGAATCGACTGCTCCAACTTACCGTCTTCATCCCTGGACAGCAGCCACCCACCGTAGGCGCCCAACGCAGTTACGCCATGATGCACGTCGCGATGTTCGACGCGGCGAATGCCATTGCTGACACGTATGTTCCTTACCATACGCTCGTGAAGGCCTCCCATGGGGCGTCCAGCGAGGCGGCGGTCGCGCAGGCGGCTCACGACGTCCTCGTGGCGCTCTACCCGTCGCAACAGTCTGTTTACGATGAGTCACTTGCCGCCGACCTGGCGGAGATACCATCCGGTCTGGCGCGACAGGGAGCGCTCGTCGGAGCCGCCGTCGCGCAGCAGATCCTGGCGTTGCGGACTGGTGACGGATGGGACACTCTTCCACCGGTGTATGTGCTCCCGTCCACGCCAGGCAATTGGCAGCCAACGCCGCCGGCACTTGGCGCCGCGACGTTCACGCACATGGCGAGCGTTACGCCCTTTGCGGTCGTCGCCCCCACACACTTCCTCCCGCCGCCGCCGCCGGTCCTGACCAGCGCGCGATACGCCGCCGATTTCGACGAGGCGAAGACGATCGGATCGGTCAATAGCGCGCTGCGTACTCCGGATCAAACCCTGGTGGCCAGGCTGTTTGCATCGGTCGGCACACGAACCGGTAGCCTCAATGTCTGGAACAATGTCGCACGCGACGCAGCACGAACCAAAGGTCTCGATCTGCTCGAGACCGCGCGGCTGTTCGCGCTGGTGAATGTGACATTTCACGACGCGCTCCAGACATCATTCGTCAGCAAGTTCATCTACGGGCTCTGGCGACCCGTCACGGCGATTCGTCGCGCGGACGAGGATGGGAATGCTCTCACCATCGCCGACGCCAGCTGGACTCCGCTGTTGAACACGCCGCCGTATCCGACGTACGCCGGAAACGCAGCCTGCCTGAGCGCGGCGTCCGCCCGAGTGCTGAGCCGGTTTTTCGAGACGAATGACGTGCCATTCGAGGTGTTCTGGGAAGGCACCCCCGGGTTCATCCGCTCGTATCCCGGATTCCGACAGTTGGCCAACGAACACGCACGAAGTCGCATTTACGGCGGCATCCATTTCACCTTCGACACCGAGGCCAGTCAGGCCGTGTGCACTGAGCTCGCCGACTACGTCTTCGAGCATGTCTTGCGACCCAGGTAGCAGAAGGGAGAAACGCCGCCATGTTCAGAAGAGAAGGCCTGCACCGAACTGCTCTTCTCCCCTGTCCGCAAACGTCACGGTTTCAGGGACTGATAGTCGCCAAGGCAGGACTAGGCGCATCGACGGCGTTGAAATCAAGGAGCAGCGCGCCGCGGATGTGGTCTCGTCAACGAGGGCGTGAACATCAACGACAAGCACATCGAGGTCATCGTCCGGCAGATGATGCGCTGGTGAAGATCGAGGACGTGGGCGACACCGAGTTCCGGGCGCGCGAGCGGAGTGGGGCAAAGGGGCCCCACGAGCGAAGCGCCTGGCGGGGTGCAGGGGACCCCGCCCTCATAGAAGACGAGCAGGTGGATCGCTTCCGGTTCATGGAAGAGAACGAGCGCGTGATCGCCAACGGCGGACGGCCGGCGACGGGCCGGCCGCTGCTGCTCGGGATCACGAAGGCATCGCTCTCGACCGACTCGTTCATCTCGGCGGCGTCGTTCCAGGAAACGACGCGCGTGCTCACCGAAGCGTCGATTTCGGGCAAGGTTGATCACCTCCGCGGCCTGAAGGAAAACGTGACGATGGGCCGGCTGATACCGGCGGGGACCGGGTTCGAGTATTACCGCCAGGTCAGAATCCCGGCGGACGAGCCACCGCCACCGCCGCCGCCAACTCCGGAGGAACTGGAGCTGGAGCGGGAGATGGAGTATTCGTGGAGCCGGAAGAGGCGTTCACGAGGGATGTGGATATCGAATAGCTGCATACTTGCCGTAGTTCGTGGTCCGTGGCTCGTTGCTCGAAGCTCGGCTTGATGTAGTGTCCGGCTTCAGCCGGACCAGCGAGGGCGACGGTCGAGAGATCGTCGCCCCTTTTTTGTTTTCCGTCGGGGTGGGGCTGGGCTTGCTCGCCCTAGCATGCCGGCCAGCGCCCATCTTTCTGAGCCCTGAGTGTTGATGATCACGATACTGCTGCCGTGAGAACCTGAGACGGAACTCGTCGGTCTCGCAGAACGTAGTTGCGACCGCCACGCGGAAGGACTGGCTCGGCGTCAGGGGGCTGCGCGAAGCGGGCCCCCCAGTTTGGATTCAGCGCCACAAAGACGAGGAAGCGTGAGGCGAGTGCCCGAAAAAGACCGGGACGCCTACACATGTGGAGCCGTCGTCACCGGCGCAGGAGCCAATTCTGGTTCTCGCCGCCATGACACTGCCACTGAATGATGGAAGCGCCATCGTCTAGCGATCCGCCGTTCACATCCAGGCACTTGCCGCTGTGCCGCGAGACAATCCGCGAGTAGCCGTCGCCAGCGACCTCGAGACGCCACTGCTGGTTGTCGCCGCCATGACACTGCCACTGAATGATGGAAGCGCCATCGTCTAGCGATCCGCCGTTCACATCCAGGCACTTGCCGCTGTGCCGCGAAACAATCCGCGAGTAGCCGTCGCCAGCGACCTCGAGACGCCACTGCTGGTTGTCGCCGCCATGACACTGCCACTGAATAATCGAAGCGCCATCGTCTAGCGATCCGCCGTTCACATCCAGGCACTTTTGACTGTGACTCGCGACGAGCGCGTCGAAGCCGGACGTGGAGCCGGACGTGGAGGGACGCCAAGCCGGGCTGTGAGCATCCCAGATGAGCACGCCCGATTCACTGCTGTCTCTAGTCACATAGTGAATGGCGCTCGGGCACTCGCGACAGGCGGACGAGCCAAAAGCGATACTCATTCCGTCTGGGGACCAGCTGGGTCGCGCGAAGCCGCCCGCAACCGCGATCGATCGCAGTCCCGATCCGTCGGCGTTCACGAGAGCTACCGTACTGTCCGGAAAGCAGAAGAAGAAGGCAGGGACACAGCTCGTGAAGGCAATTGTGCCGCCATCGGGGGACCATGTAGGCTGCCAGTAGAAGGTCGCTGCCCCCTTCTGCAAGAATGGGCTACGCAGCAGCAGCCTCAGGTCTGACCCGTCCGCATTCATGACGTAGAGCTCAGAAAGGAAGTCGAATGCGCTCCAATCGCTCACAAACGCGATTCTGCTTCCATCTGGAGACCACGCAGGATATCCGTTGAATCCCCTATCGAACCCGAGATGCGTCGGATTCCACCAATCCTCGTCAACGCGCATCACATGAATCCCGAAGTGACCGTCACGCACGCTCGAAAAGGCAATTCTCGTCCCGTCCGGCGACCACGCAGGCGAGCTGGAGCGGCCGTCATTGGTGCGGCGAACGACGTTTGATCCGTCGGCGTTCATTACATAGATGTCGGTTGTGGGCTGACCAAAGATGTCCGTTTCGCCCTGATTACGCACAAACGCGATTCTCGCCCCATCGGGGGCCCACGTCGGCTCGCTGTTCACGCCGTCGCTGGTCAACTGCACCAGCCCGGTTCCATCGGATCTAACCCGGAAGATCTGACTGTCACGTACGAACGCCAGCTCAGACACATTGGCGATCTGGCCCGAGGCGGTAGACAGCACTACGACAAACGCGAGGCTCGCCGACACGATCAGCCGGTGCACATGCGCGGTGGGAAAAAACATCACGGCCTCCTTCGCGGGACGTCAGACGAGAGGAAACACTCGATTGCAGCTACTCCTGGAAACTCCCCTGGCCCAGAGACCCGGACACGGTCTGCCTTCACCGGCGCGTGAAGTTCAGGTGCAGGTCGCCTGGGCCGCATCCGGCGGAGTTTGATGCCGGGATACCGTTGCCGTACCAAACGCCTCCGGTCCCTGACGCCTCAATCCGTCCGCTACCTGCGGAGCCGGTGGCGCTGGCCATGGATCTGCCAGCAAGTAGCCATCCGGAAGGACCTCCCAGATTTCGCTGCCCCTCCACTCGTCCTCGGGCGTCATGGTCACCGACACGGTGACGTTTCCCTCGCGCGTCATGAGGAACTGGTGACAGACTCCGCCCGGCGGCAGTCGGCGATCCGAGCACCCGTAGCCGATCCTTGGGCCGTCCCGCAAGAACGTGGCGTCGTAGAGTTTCACGGCGTAACTGCCTCCGAGGTCGTGGATGTCCGCCGTGTAGGTCCGGCGCTTCGCGTAATCAGGAACCGCCCCGCATCTTTGACCCGAACCCGAGCCGGCAACAATCTCGAGCGTATAGCGCCCGACGATTGGATCCGCCGGGAAAAAGGGCGCCGCTGCCGGCGTCGGGAGAAAGACCACGTTGGCTGGATCAACCGGCAGCGATGGAGGTGACGGCGGTGGCGTCGGTGTCGACGGCGAAGGCGGTGGCGTTGGCGTTGGCATTGGTGTCGGCGGCTCGCTGCACGCTGACACCAGTGCGACGATCAGGACAGCGACCGGCCACGAGGCGCCGGTGGATCGGTGAAACTTCACGACTCCATCCCGTGGCAAGACCATGGTTCTCTGGCTCATCTCTTGACAGTTCCTCCTGATCCCGGAAACGCCCCGCCCAGAGACCCGGACACCTGCCCTGCCGTGGGGAGTAGAATCAGCCTGACCATCCATGCCGCGCGCAGCACGCGAGTATGCCTGACGGGATACCAGCGTGCTCATTCTCGTTCCTTCCCTCGTAGCCGTTGCATGGAGTTGCGATTCACGTAACGCGCGATCGCCTTGCCGACGCGTCGCTGATGGCGACAGTGCTCGGATAGTGCATGCCGCCCCACACGCGCGCGTTGTTTCCATCGGCGCACGCTTGCGCGATGCTCGTGTAGGTGCGATCTCGGTTGTCCTGTTGTCGTAAGCGTGAACGTCTGTCGGTCGCGAAAATGGCAGAGAAGCACTGTTGCAGCCGCGCCGTTTAGGCCGGGATGCCCGGCAGGGTATTCGGGATGCGATGGCGTGTTGACGAGGGGTAGCCAGTCGAGATCGGCGGCAGTTTCAGGATTGCCATCAGTATCGGCCAGCGGGACCGCGGTCACCGGTCGCCACGTCACTTCGGTCGGAAGCGAGCCGTAGAATCGCTTCGCGCTCAAGAACGTGAGGGCGTAACGGCCATCGCGATGTTGAGAACCGCGAGCAGGCGGTTGCTCCTGGACATCGAGACGTGGTTTCTGCGCGCGATCTGATTCGCTGCCTGATTCCAATGGACGCTGGCGTTGCCTTCCCAGAAAGGAGCGAGTGCCGTCTGGTCCTCGGTGCGCGTCGAGCCGGTCCTCCGACCGAGCGCCTTGACCGCGTTGAAATCGTCCGAGTACGACGCTGTTAGTCAAGGTTCGCGGCGGCTCAGGCTGAAATTGTGTGTTGCTGTCTAGAACGAACATTTCGGTGAACGCCAGCCCTTGTGCGCTCATCGGTCCGAACGCCGGCGGTGTCGGCCGCCACTGACCGACCGCCATGCCCCCCGTGAATGCGGGGCGGGTCGCGCTGAACCCGTCGAATCCCTCCAATCGAGGACCTTTAGCACCTCTACCCCCACTGGAGGCCGCGTTCGGTGGGTCTCTCGCATGGGCTGGGTCGTCGGCCCAGTAAGCCGCCATCCGCTGCAACGTCCGGTTAGTGCTGCGAGTGACCGTAGTAGATCGCATCGAGCGACTTCTGTTGAGACGGGAAGAGGCCGAGCAACGCTGTATGCGCCGCGGCGATGACGCCGCACGGCGCGATGCACCATGAGGAGCTCGACCGTGAACGAAGATTGGCGTGTAGCGCCGTTCGATTCCGTTAAGAGCGTCGAAGATAGCCGTGTGCACGATCGCTCCTAGCCGCTGACTGGAGGAGTTCGGTGTGCTCGTCGCAATCAGCGTGTCGATGAAGATCTGGTTCCAATTCAGCACTTCATTGCCGGAGGCCGATTCATCGGCAGCCAGGGCGGTCGAACCGATTGGAGCAGACATAAGGAGGGCCAACCCACAGACGAAGGCGGTCGCTGTCGTTCCGAAGCGTCTGGTTTTCACGGCTACTCCTTTCATGCGCGCACTAATCGCGGGCGGCGGGTGATGTTCAGGTACCCCTCGTGAGCGACACGTCGCGAGTTGGCCCACCGGCCGATACAGCGACGAGGCGATACTGTTAGCTGTCCCGGGGCTACCGTCGAGGGACCTGTCAGTTCCAGCCGTAATCGCCTATCGATAGGTCCCGCACCGGCCGGTGGCTTGTTGGAGGCGCCCAGCGCGCCCAGCGCCAGGAAGACGGTCGCTCCGGCGAGGAGGGGAGTTCTCGGGCTCATGCCTGACAGTGCCACCTAGTCCTGGAAACGGCCCCGGCCCACGAGACCCGGACACCGGCCCTGCTGTTGGTGATGCCGGGGTAGAATTTGCCTGGGCGAACCACGCCTCCGCACGCATATGCTTGACGACCCGAAGTTCCCCGCACAGCCGTGGGAGCGAGGCGTCTCCCGCACTCGACTCGACGCTCGAGCTAGTCGAACGGGTCCGCCAAGGCGACAAGGAAGCCCTGGACCGCCTGCTGGCGCGCCACGTCAAGCCCCTCCGCCGCTGGGTGAGCGGTCGTCTGCCCCGCTGGGCCCGCGATCTGGCAGACACCGACGACCTTGTCCAGGACACGCTCCTTCGCACGTTTACCAAGATCGAGGACTTCGAAGTCCGTGGTGTGGGCGCGCTCCAGGCGTACCTTCGCCAAGCCGTGCTCAATCGCGTTCGGGACGAGCTGCGGCGGAAGGGACGCGCGCCGGAGCGCATGGATGGCGACGAGCTCGAACTCGAGGCGGCCGAAGGGTCGCCTTTGGAAGAGGCAATCGGACGCGAGGCGGTCGAACGCTATCAGGCTGCGCTGACACGGCTGCGCCCGAGCGACCGCGAGGTAATCATCGGGCGACTCGAGATGGACTACACGTACCCGGAACTCGCCGAGGCGCTCGGCAAGCCGAGCGCCGAGGCAGCGCGGAAAGCCAGCCGCCGTGCGTTGCTGCGTCTGGCGGAGGAAATGAAGCGGTCATGAGGCCGGTCGTGCCCCTCGAAGATGTGGCGGATGCGATTCTCGACGGCACGCCTGTCGACTGGGGCTGCCTCGACTCGGCCGGAGGCGCGACCGACCAGGAGCTGATCGAGCAGCTCAAGACCCTCGCTGCCGTGAAGTTCGTCAGTCGAGCCGCTGAATCGGAACACCGCGAGACGCCGGCGTCATGGGGTCATCTGCAGGTGCTCGAGCCGATCGGGCGCGGCGCATTCGGCGAAGTGTTTCGTGCCTGGGACAGTCGGCTGGACCGTGAAGTCGCGCTGAAACTGCTGCCGGCCGATTCTGCGATCGTCGGCTCCCCGCCCTCGTCGGTCATCGAAGAAGGACGGCTGCTCGCGCGGGTCCGTCATCCGAACGTCGTCACCATCCATGGCGCTGAACGTATTTCTGGGCGTATCGGCCTCTGGATGGAATTCGTCAAGGGGCGCACCCTCGAACAGGTACTTCGCGAGGGTAAACGATTCAGCGCAAAGGAGGTCACCAGGATCGGTCTCGAGTTGTGTCGCGCCGTGTCAGCGGTCCACGCGGCGGGGCTCCTGCATCGCGACATCAAGGCGCAGAACGTCATGGTGGCCGACGACGGCAGGCTGGTGCTGATGGATTTCGGCACGGGCCGGGAGCTGGATGGGACGTCGGAGTCGAACGTTGCCGGGACTCCGCTGTATCTTGCTCCCGAAGTGCTCTCGGGCGGGGCTGCCACCGAGCGTAGCGATGTGTACAGCATTGGCGTGCTGATGCATCACCTGCTGACGGGGTCGTACCCGTCCAGGCGCACGACCTGCCAGAGTTGCGCCGCCTTCACGCGACGCGCACGAGAGCGGATCTTCGAAGCTCCCGCCCTGACGTCCCGCAGCGGCTCGCCCGCATCGTCGAGCGCGCCTGCGACTCTGAGCCGGATCGTCGCCACGGCAGCGCCAACTCGCTCGGCGAGGCGCTCGGTGCGCTGGAGGGTATGCCGGCTACAGTCCGCCGGGCCTATGCAGTCGCCGCCGCGCTCGCGCTCGTCGCCGCCGGCGTCGTCGCCTGGGAACGTGCCGGTCGCGATGCCATCCCGTTCACGTCGAGGGCTGCCCCGGGCGTAACTGCTGTAACCGCCAAGGCCGCCCGGCCGGTGATCGCTGTGCTTCCGTTCAGGAATCTCAGCGCCGAACCCAGCAGCGACGACTTCGTCGACGGCCTGACCAGCGAAGTGATTCGGAACCTCGCGGCGATCGACGGGCTGCAGGTCAGATCGCAAACATCATCGTTCGCATTCAAGGGGAAGCCGCGCAACCTCCGGCTCATCGCTGGAGAGCTTGGCGCCGATTTGATCGTCGAGGCTGACGTTCTTCGGGTGGACGGGCGGCTGCATGTCAACGCGCAGCTCGTGCGTGCGGCCGACGATGTTCTGCTGTGGTCGAAGCCGTTCGATCGAACGCTGGAAGACGTCTTCGCGATTCAGGACGAGATCTCACGTGCCGTGGCCGGCAAGCTTCGACTCACACTCGGCCGGGCGCAGCGTCGCTATCGGCCGGACGCCGAGACGTCCGAACTCTATCTCCGTGCCCGGGCGCTGGTCGATCGCGGGGGGAACGACAACGCACAGCGCGCCGCCACGCTGTTCGAGCAGGTCATTGCGCGTGATCCCAACTTTGCGCCCGCGCACGCCGGAGCGGCAGACGCGTATGCTTCCATGTCGTGGGAAATCCAGTCTGAAACCGGGATTCCAGGGCTTCAGTTCGACGAGGCGCTTCGGCGGATGCGGCCGGCGGCAGAGCGGGCGCTGGAGCTCGATCCGCAACTTGCCGAAGCCCACGCCGCGATGGGCACGACGTACGCTCGTGAGCACGATTGGGTCAACGCGCGGAAGTCGTTCGAGCGGGCCATCGGACTCGATCCCGGCCTTACCCACATCCCCACGATCTACGCGGTGTCGGTACTTCTCCCTCTCGCCCAGACTGCCGAAGCGCTGCGGCTCCTGGAGGCCGCGTTGGACGTGGATCCGCTGTCGCTCCACGTCCGCCGCACACTCGCGTTCACGCAGATCGTTGCGGGTCGGTACGACGAGGCGATTGTGCATCTGCGCCGTGTGCTGAACGTCGATCCAGACTATCCGCACGCGAGCCTCGCGTTGGCGAGAGCATTGACCTTCTCGGGCAGGCTCGAAGAAGCGCAGGGGATCTGGAGCACACGTCAGCGCCCCGTGTGGGCAGCGCATACCGACGTGAGGACCGGGAGGCGCGAGGACGTAGAACGCCTGGCGGGTACCATCGATCATCCATACCGCCAAGCCATCGTCTTTGCGGCGCTCGGAGACAGGGACCGTACTTTGGAGGCGCTGAACCGGGCAGCAGACGTGCTGCCGCACCGCACTGCGCTCCTGTTGGTCTTGCCCGAGATGGCCTTCCTTCAGGGGGACCCGAGACTCGCCTCGGTCCGAAAGAAGCTGAACCTGCCGTAGGCGTTACCAGTCCAGCTTTGCGCCGATTCGTGCGATTCGCGGCGACAGGATGCTGATCGGGCGCAGGTAGGATGCGCCAGAGGACATGACGACATTCTGCTCGGGATTCGCGTTGAAGACGTTGAACACGTCGACGAACGCTGCGACACGGCGGCTCCGAGCCATCCGGAATCCCTTCTCCACCCGCAAATCTGCGATCGTCATGTTGTCCATCCGCCGGGTGCCGACCGGTTCCGCCAGCACGGCGACCGTGCCGTATCGCAGGCTGGTGGTGAAGGTGCGCCCGAAGGACTGGCCCGACTGGTGACGGACCACCGGTGTGACGCGAACGTCCCAAGGCATCTCGTACGTGCCGTGCGCCTTCGCCGTCCACGTCGGGAACTCATGGCGGCCGCCCGGGCCGGCATTGATCAGATCGTTCGGTGTCAACGGGTACGTGTTGTTGCGGACCGACTGCCCCGAGTACACGGACGCCTGGTCGGCGCTCCACGTGTGTGAGAACCCTGCTCCGAACGCCCAGCGTCCGCGCAGGCGCCGCGCGGCTCCGATCTCCCACGTCCAGTACTCGCTGCGCGAGCCAGCGACATTACGCACGATGTTCACCGCCGGCAATCCCAGGAACTCCGGCGCGAGATCGTATGCCGTAAGTATTGGCCCATCGTCCTCCGTACCCGCGATTCCGTCCGGTCCCGGATCGCGAAGCGAGACGGGCGACCGTAAACGCCTCGAAAGGCTGGTTGGCGTTCTGACGTGCGAAGTGGTCGTGCTCGCTCCGCCAGACGACCCCGGTTCGCAGGCCGATTCCGGCCGGCAGCTCGCGCTCGAACCATCCAGCGACTTCATTGACAAGGGGCAGCTGGAGAGCGGGATCCAGCGATTCCGCCGCGATGCCGCCGCGTCTACCAAGGCGACGCCGCTCTTCCCCGGCTCCCACACGCCGCTGTTATCGACGTCCGTCCACTCGAAGCGCGTCCACCATTGATTCGAGTTCGGGTTCGCATTGGATCCGACGGTATTGCCCGGCGCCACGCGATACTGCGCGAAGGCAACTTTCGCCAGGGTGGTCCCGTCGCCCGTCAGGTTGAATACCGCTCCGAGGCGCGGAAGGATCACGTGCCAGTCAATCAGATTGTTCACGGCTGCGAACCGTTGTGCAGTCGGGCTGCCGGCCGGATGTTCTTGTTCCGGCAGGAACACGCGATATCCGTCGAACCGGACGCCGAGATTCAGCGCGATGCGGCGATGCAGCTGCCACGAGTCGGCAGCATATGCGGCGTAGGTCCACAATCCGGCCGCCGATTTCGACGGTGTGTGAAAGAGGTACACTTCGACCGGTGCGCTGTTTCGAAGGACGTGCAGCACATCTCCCGGGTAGCCCGAGTGCCACGTTTCTCCGGCCAGCCAGCGCGTTGCTTCGACGCCGAGCCTCAGATGATGGCCGCCCATCCAGCCGTTCTTGAAGTAACTCACGTTTCCAAAGAACTGGTCACGGCGCAGTCGCGACTGCCAGTCGCGATTGCCTCCGCTGACGACGAGCGTCTGCGTATCCTCGAATCGAGGGGCAGTGCTGTAGGGATTCCACTGTTGCTCGCCATCGAACTGTCCGAGCCGGAGTTCGAGCAGGAACCTGTCGTGAACGACAGCCTGCCACTCTCCTTTCCAGATGCATCCGGAGCGCACGCTGATCGGCCGTCGAGCTCTCGTCCGTATTGATGGCGGTGGCCGCGCTTCCGGCGGGCGCGAAAGGGTCGAGGCCGTTCGGCTGATGGTTCCGCGCGGCTTGCGCGTAGGCGACGAGGGTATGGCCGGGTGCGATCCTGTAAGTGCCTTTGCCGCTGTAATTCGTCAGGTCCGTGCGATGGGGCCTGACAGGGAAGTTGGGTAGGCGTGTCGAGATCTCCTGATCGCGGAATGAGGAGTACCACCACAGCCTGTCCTTCACGATGAATCCGCCGAGATCGGCGTTCACGTCGCGGTACTGCCAGAGACGATTCGCGTCGGCTGCCGAGAGCCCGCCGCCGCTTCGTGCGCCACGATCGATTTGATCACTTTCGACATTGAACGACTGCCAGTCTCTGTTCCCGTAATCAGCGTAGAGCGTGCCGTGGTATTGATTCCCCCCGGACTTGGCGACCAGCTGAATGTGCACACCCGGCGTCGCCCACTCCGCACCATGAGACCCAGTCAGCACCGACGCCTGCTCGAACGATCCGTAGTCGATTGTGAGTCCGCCGAAGTTGATGCCGCTCACGACGATCCCTTCGATCGTGGGGCGGTTCGAGCCGCGCGTTCCATACGCGCCAGTCGAGCCCGAGACACCGATCGCGCCGACGCTGCCGCCGCCCTCGGCCGTCGGCGTCACCACACTCTTCGCGACCTCGAAGAGTGCAGACATGCTCCGCGAGCCGGGCAGGTCTGCAAGCTGCCCGGCATCGAACGTTTCAGTGATGGCGGTGGACTGACGGTCGAGCACGCCGTTGCGGGCCACGACCGTGAGCCGTTCCTCATGCGCGTTTACGGCCAGCTCGACATCGACGGTCGTCGTGAATCCGAGCGCGACGCTGACAATATGCTGATGCGTTTTGAAGGGGGGGAGTGAAAACGAGATCGTGTAGTCGCCGGGCGGCAGGGCGGCAATCCGAAAACTTCCGTCGGCAGCGGTAGATGCCGGTCGAACGCCCATGAGCGCGTCACCCGCGACCGTGATCGCGACGTTGGGGAGTACCGCACCTGTCGCGTCCCGCACTGTTCCGACTACCGAACCGGTTGCGGTACCGACGGTCTGGTTGGCGGAGAGTGTCGCGGATCCCAGAAGCGCAGTGACGAGAAGAGCGAAGAGGCGGCTCAGGGTCACGGCCACTCCTGACTCGCGAGTTGGACCGGCTGATTCTATACCAGCTGTTTTCGGCGGATATCTGGTTCGACTTCACGAGGGATGCGGATATCGAGTAGCTGATACTTGCCCGTAATTCGTGGGTCGTCGCTCGTCGCTCGAAAGGCGATGTCGGCGGCACCTGTAGGCCCGACCTTAAGGTCGGGCGTGCAACGAGTTACCCGGTCGTGAAGCAGCGGTGGCATGACACTGGCAAGCTCCGGCGTGCAAAATTCAGGGCGAGCCCTCAATGCGCATCCTGTGTTCGCAGAAACTGTGGCGTTTCGCACGTGCCTGGGACATCTCGGGTACGACAGAACCGCGTGCGGCTAGTGGGCTTCTGGGGTCATGGGCGGCCACGCGATTTCAGGAAGATGGCGTGGACCTTGTGATTGCGATTAGCCAGACCACATATCTCACCGTGGTATTCCCATTCAGAGAGCCACCGGAGTTTTGTGTGTCGTTCCGAGAAGCCCTGGCCGACGGGCTGGAGGATCTGGGCGTGCCCGCCGCGCGTGTCGAAGTGGAACTGGCGGCACTCGAGGCGCTGGATTTCGAATGGCTGCGCGACTCGACGTTGAGGTCAGTGCTTCGGGATCTCGAGACCTACTGCGGGATCGAGCTTGCCTACCACCAGAACCTGCGAATCGTGCAGCTGAACCTCAATGAGGTGCCCCATGGATCCCTCGCGGGGCACATTCCATCCGACGCGGTTGCCAAATTGCTGGGAAGCGTTCGCGAGGCCAGTCGAACGCCGGCATTGAGGCACCGGCGGATAGCACGCCGGCGACCTGAGCTCGGTCCGGACCGAGTTCGTCTATCACCCAATGAATTGGCGCCGGAAGATCGTCGCCCCTTTTTCTTATTGCAGCCGCGACTCGAAGGAAGGATGATCGGCCATCCGAACGGCTGAGCTTGGCGTGAAGCAGGAAGATGAGGGCGAGATGAGAAGCAGGATGGGCGTGCTCGTCGTACTCCTCGTGGCTGGTGCATCGATGATTGGCCGGTCGCAAGGTCCTTCGCTCGAGGGGGCCTGGCGAGTCACCGAAGTCGTGGTGACTGGCGCCAATGCGTCAACCAACAAGACTCCGCAACCCGGGTTGTATCTCTTCACCAAAAAGCACTACAGCGTCGTCTCGGTTCGCGGTGCCGCAGCGCGGAAGGATGTCCCGGCTGCGAAAGATGCGGCCAAGTTGACGGACGCCGAGAAAATGGCGCGCTACGAGGCGTGGGACCCGTTCACGGCGAATGCGGGTACGTATGAAGTCAAGGGGAACACCCTCACCACTCGTCCGATCGTGGCGAAGATGCCTTCCGTAATGGGCGGAGATGCACAGACGCGAGAGTTCAAGATCGACGGTAAGACTCTGACGCTCATCCAGAAATCCGGCGCCGATCAGCCGGCAAGTGAAACCAGGACGGTATTGACCAGGGTCGAGTGAGGATGATGTGGCGCCGCGCCTGACCCGATAGTCCCCAATGTAGATGGCCGAAGTCCTTCGGCAAACGGAACGAGAGGCTGGACCCGCCGCGCATGCGCGCTGGGTCAGGATCTCTCACTGGATCGTGGCCGCCAGCCTCGTGACGCTCGCGGTCACCGGTGTCCTGATCCTGATGGTCCATCCGCGCCTGTATTGGGGAGAAGCGGGTAACGATCTGACGCCAGCGTTTCTGGAACTGCCCATCAGCCGTAACTACAAGCACGGTGGCTGGGAGAACCGCATCTCGTTTTTCCAGGATTCGTCGTCTCCGGTCAGCGCGAGCCGCACGTTCGACATCTTCAATCAGAACGGATGGGGCCGGAGCCTGCATTTCCTGGCCGCGTGGCTCCTCGTCATCCCCGGTGTCGTGTACCTGCTGGCCGGGATCTCCAGCGGTCATTTCCGTTTCCATATCTGGCCTCGTGCCGTCGAACTCACACCGCGCCGGTTCTGGCAGGAGGTCGTCGACCACCTGCACCTGCGGATCCGCCCAGCCACAGGTGGGCCGCAGTACGGGCTCCTTCAGAAATGCGCGTACTGCACGGTGGTCTTCGTGGCTTTCCCGCTCTCCATTCTCACCGGGCTGACGATGTCGCCGGCAGTGACGGCGGCGTTTCCATTCCTGTTGAGCGTGTTCGGTGGGTACCAGTCTGCACGCACGATTCACTTCTTCGCGTTCACCGCTCTCGTCCTGTTCGTGATCGCACACGTCGTGATGGTCGTCCTGTCAGGATTCGCGCGCCAGATGCGCGGCATGATTTTCGGGAGATAGCATGAAGACGCAGCTCATCACCCGGCGGCGTGCACTGATCGCGGGGGCAGCGGGTGTCGGCGGACTCCTCGTCCCGCGATACTGGAAGGACCTTCCGCCCACGTACGGCAACATTCTGCGGATGGGCGACACGCTGACCTATGCTGCCCATCGCACGCTCTTGCCCGGCCAATCGCTGGTCAGAGAATACAGCCGCAGCGACATCACGTCGTTCCCTGCCACGGGCACCACGAGCCCGGGTGACGGCAAGCAGCCACTCAGCGAACTGTATCGTCAGTTGCAGAGCGGCACGTTCGCCGACTGGCGGCTGTCCGTCGAGGGCCTGGTCGGTTCGCCGGGATCCTTCACGCTCGCCGATCTCAAGCGAATGCCAGCGCGGACGCAGATCACGCGCCATACGTGCGAGGAGGGATGGACCGCCATCGGCGGGTGGACCGGCGTGCCACTCAGCCTGGTGCTCGGCGCCGCCGGAGGCCTCCTGCCGCCTGCGCGCTTCGTCGTGTTCTATTCGTTCGACGACTGGATCGACAGCATCGACCTGCTCGACGCCCTGCATCCGCAGACGATCCTGGCCTACGGCATGAACGGGCGGGATCTGCCCATCCCTCACGGCGCACCGGTCCGGCTGCGAGTCGAACGGCAAATGGGTTACAAGAGCATGAAATACATCCACCGCATTGTCGTGAAGGATGAGTTCGACGATGGCGGGGAGAAGGGCAACATCCAGAACGGGTGGGCGTGGTATACGGGGATCTAGTCGGTCCGGGCCACCGAACCCGTAGCGCCGCGTCCATGACGGAGACGGTTTTGGCTGCGGTTCGTCCTATCAATCTGGAGAACCGACACACTTGCAAGCGGTTGACCCTAAGGCTACGACCACCCCTTCCTTTGACATCCGACTCGCGACCCCGGAGGATTCCCTCATCGTCGCCACCCAGCGGGTGGCCATGTTTCGGGACATGGGTCGGACCACGCCGGAAATCGAGCAGCCGCTTCTGGAATCCTGTGCGGGTTATTTGTTGAAGGCGCTCGCGAGCGGCGAGTATGTTGGATGGGTGGCTCAACTCACCTCGCCACCGCACTCGGTTATCGGAGGCGCCGGAGTCCAATTCCGGCCGTTCCTTCCTCGCACGGATCCCACCGGCCAGCTCCTGCTAGTCGGTCGGGAGGGTTTGGTCCTCAATGTCTACGTCGACCCGGCACACAGGCAGCAAGGTGTTGCACGCCGCCTGATGGGCACCATCATCCACTGGGCTCCTGGCGTCGGGATTGTGCGATTGGTTCTGCATGCTTCGCCCGCCGGGCGGCACCTTTACGAGTCCCTCGGATTTCTCGCGAGTAACGAGATGTTCTTCCCGCCCTTCGGTACACCATCAGCATCGCGCGACGGCTCGGGCTAAGCGCACGTGGCGCTGACGTCTGGACCGAGTTGGCGCTGCGCCGCCTTCTGAGTGCCACGCCGCGCCAGTGGCTGGGTGACGCAGGTTATCCTGTTGGCGGTACTGATTCATGCGGACCTCCTCTGCGCTGCTCGGGAGCCGGGTCCGGCAGCCACCGCGGGAGGACAATTGGAAATCGACAGCGCGAAGGAGCGCTCCACTATGCCCTTCGACCTGCAGCCTGTTCTGAAGGGCGAACTCCTCGAACTCAGGCCTCTGCGACCCCAGGATTTCGACGATCTCTTCGCGGTGGCTTCGGACCCTCTCATTTGGGAGCAACATCCCCATAAGGACCGCTACAAGGAGGAGGAGTTTCGGACCTTCTTCCGCGAAGCCCTGGAGTCTGGGGGTGCCTTGATCGCAACCGACGTGAGGGATGGCCGGATCATCGGGTCGTCGCGGTTCCACGGTTACGATCGGGAGGCGAGCGAAATAGAGATCGGCTGGACGTTCCTCGCCCGATCCCACTGGGGCGGCCGCTACAACGGCGAAATGAAGCGACTCATGCTTCACCATGCGTTCAGGTTCGTCGACCGGGTCGTCTTTCTCATCGGCCCACAGAATCTTCGCTCGCAGCGAGCCGTGGAGACGATCGGCGCTGTCCGCGTTGGCTCGAGACCAGATGCGAGTGGTCGCGAGAGCCTCGTTTACCAGATCACTCCCACGGCAGTCCGTAGTCCGTAGTCCGTGGTTCGTGGCTCGTCGCTCGGAAAGCCATATCCTAGCTGGGGGTCTACGAGCAACGAGCAACGAGCTACGAACCACGAACTACGGCGCATGTCAGGTATTGACCGCACCTGCGCACGTTCGCACCTGCGCACCTACGCACTTGGTTCCGTGGCGATCTCCTCCCGCACAAGATCGTGATAGCGCGCGCCTCGGTCCCGGGTGTACTACAATCCCCATGAAACGAACGACCATCGCCCTTCTTACGCTATTACTTGCCACCAGTCTCGCGGCGCAGCAGCAACCGGCGCAGGCGCCGCCGCCGAACCAGGTCGCGCTCGCCGAGGCTCGCGAGCATGCAAAGGCGGGGCGGACGGCGGAAGCCATCGCGGCGCTGGAGCGGGTAACGCCTCCCGCGCCGGCAGTGCTCAATCAGCTCCGCACGTCGGACGACTTCAAGATGCTGCGCGACAACCCGCGGTTTCAGGCGATCGTCACGAAGCTCATGCCGTGTCAAGAACCGCAGTACAAAGAGTTCGACTTCTGGCTCGGCGATTGGGAGGTGCGCAACGCCGCCGGCAACCTCCTCGGTCGCAACCGCATCACCAAGCGGTATGGCGGCTGCGTCGTGCTCGAGGAGTGGGAGAGCGCGGCAGGCGGCGGCGGCAGCAGCTTCAACGTCTACGACCAACAGACGAAGCAATGGCATCAGTTCTGGGTGGACGCGAGCGGCACCAACTGGCTCTCCAGCGACAAGCAGGGGAACCCGGTCACGCTGCGCGGCGGGATTCGCGACGGCGCGATGGTGCTGACCTCGCATCCGGATACGCTGCCGTCAATTGGGTTGACCCGCACCACGTGGCGCCCGTTGCCTGACGGCGGCTTGCGGCAGACCTTCGAGAGCTCGAGCGATGGCGGCAAGACCTGGACGGTCTCGTTCGACGGCTTCTACAAGAAGACCAAGTCCTGACGGAGCGAGTTCTCGTATTCGCTGTGATGATCGCCTTGACTCTGTTCGGCGTGGGCCTGGCGGTCTGGCTGCTCCGCGATACAAGCCGCGTGTCGTTTCACGTGCCGTTCTTCATGCTCTGGTCATCGAAGAGGCGTCTAAACGAGCTGCTCATGCGAGAGCTACTGTGTAAGTTTACCGGCGTCCCACGTGGTGGCGGGGCCGCAGGATGGGATATTGATCGTCCCAACCGCGACTGACGTCGAAACGATCGTTCCAGCGATGACGACGCCGTTGTCTCCTGAAAGAGAGAACTCGCCGTTGTCGACCGATGGCGACGGCGAGAAAGTCGTAGTCTCCGTTCCCGAATACTGGCAAGTCACACTGATCAGCAGGTTGTTCTGAATAGTAAATCTGAAGACAAGGGCCTCACCAGAGCTACCGAACCATTCTCCGTTGAAATCAAAGGATTGGCGCGGAGCGTAAGTGTATCCGTCCGGAAGTCTGGCAAACGCGCCGCCGGGGTGACTCACGACCACGTCCACTGGTCCTGCAGTACGGGCAGGCGCAGAGAAATGCATCATCGTGATGTTGCGGTCTCGGGGGTGCCAGCCAAATGTTCCATATACGACGACACCGCCAAGCGTTATGGTCGCGCCAGCGTGGATTCCAGTACCAGTGATCGTCACGGGTGTGCCGCCGTCGGTCGATCCGATGTTCGGCGAGACAGCCGATATGGACGGGCCAACAGGCGCAGTCGGGGTTGGCGGTTGTGTGGCGGTCGTCGGTTGAGTGGGTGCTGAAACAGAGCCTGGGTCGCAACCAAGACCCACGACCGCCAGAAGGCTGGCCATGACAGTGCGTGCCAAGAAACGGTTGAACACGTGACTCTCCTCAAATCGGGGGCCAGAGCGATCTCCCACGAAACGTGAATTCAACGTCGGACGAGCAGGATGTCGAATCGCGTGTCGCCGCTGACGGACGCGGTATTAGCCTGCGGTTGGTAGCCTTCTTTGCCCACCGAGACGACGCTCGTGCCGTCATACAGCCCCGGTATTTCGTACAACCCGTTCAGGTCGGTTTGAATCTCGCGCCATCCGTCCCCGACAAGGCGAGAAACCCAGACGCCTTCGATCGGCGCGCGCCCTGTCGACGTCTCTTCAGTGACCACGCCTGACAACGTGTAGCTTCCAGGCGGATACACGTTGCTCGGGGTCACGACCAGTGCGCCGCTCACGAGGTCGAGATCGAGGATGGTCCCCGGGTTGTGGTGACCATATTCGCCTGTCAGGTAGGCCCGCCTCTCGCCGTCCCTGGTCCCGAAGCGGACTTCGAAGGCGCACTCGCAGAGGCTCTCGGCGGGAATGTAACCGCCGTGAACGGCGTATCCCGGAAGGCGCGTACCGTCGGCGAGCCAAATGAGCTCGCCGGCCGTGTTGATCTGCACGATCTGCTCGTCGACGTCGCGCAGATCTGACGTGGTGAACCCCGACGCCGCGTCCGCAAAAACTCTCAGAGTCGGAGTTGATGCCGATGGCGCGCCCGGAGTCGGTCCTTCAGGCGGCGAGGGTGTCAGCGGGTGATCACCGCAGCCAAGTGTCATTGCTGCAATGGCCAGAAGGCTGGCCATGAGAGTGCGCGCCTTAAAACGGTTCGACATGTGTCTGCTCCTCGAGATCGCGTGTCACGAGCGGGAATGAACACACGCCGGAGTCTGCTTGCGATGTGGGAGATTGGCTATGGAGACGGGATGAACGACAGCTGAAGGTTTTCTGAGACCGCAAACCATTGAGGCAGTGGGCGTTGGGATCCAATCAGCGCTGTTGACATGCTGGTCGCAGGCGAGTATCTCTATCAGCTATTCGCCAGGCACTTGCGGTGTGAACGTGCGGGCGCGGCCGGGACACCTCTCACCTAACACTTACAACCTGCGGTCAGGAGACGTGAGTGCGCATTTGGCACACGTAGGCGGACAGCCGCCTAGGGAGGACTCCTATGGCCAAGAAAAGGAAGAAGGTCGTCAGCCACACAGGGCGTGATACGAAAGCGGGGTTCGTGAGTGTCGACGTCGAGGCTCCCGATATTCCCGACTATGTATTGGTCGAGCTTCGGTATGAGAGCCCCGTCGCATACAGCCGTGCCAGGTTTTCTGCTCCCGCTGCCGCCGCTAGCCAGGCCGAAACCCTGAACAACGTGCTGGCGAAGTACGACATCGAAACCATGCGCTCCCACTTCGGTCTGCCCTCGCCGGCGATCAAGGCCAGGGTTGAGGTAGCGGCCACGCTGCCGCCGGAACCGGAGCCGAAGAAGTTCGCGAAGAAGGGCATGGATACGGAGTTCATCCAGAGCGGCTTCGTCCAGGTCGTGCCGAAGAAGAGCAGCGACGCGCCGAAGATCGCCCGGGAACTGAACAAGAAAGGGCCGGTCTGGAAGGCATTCGTTGCGCCCCGGCCGGTTCCCGCGGCCGTCCTGAACGGATCACAGAGCGGCAGCCGTAACTTCGAGCCATCGCAGGGCTATCTGCACTCGGCCCCGAATGGAATCGGTGCGATGGAGGTGTGGTCGCTGGGCGGAGCGAAGGGCACGGGGATCACGATCTGCGACATCGAGGGCAACTGGAACCGGACGCACGAGGATCTGCCGTCCGGGATCTCGCTCATCGGCGGCACCGTGATCGACGAGCTCGGCTGGAGGAATCACGGCACGGCGGTTCTCGGCGAGATGATCTCGATTCCGGACGTCAGGGGCACCGTTGGCATCAGCCATTCGGCAAAGGCGGTCGTCCACCCGGCCATCGTCAGCGGTGTGTTCAACACGGCCGCGCGCGATCGCGAACGCCACGGCCTTCTTGAAGGCCGGCGACGTCATCCTCATCGAGCTGCAGGCGACAGGGCCCAACGGCAAGTACGTGGCGATGCAGTTCTGGGGCGATATCTTTTCGGCGATCGCGGCAGCGACGGCGAAGGGCATCACCGTCGTCGAGGCTGCCGGTAACGGCGACGAGAACTTCGACCTCGCGGTCTTCAATGGCACAGGCCTCCAGAAAGACAGCGGTGCGATCGTCGTCGGCGCGGGGGTGCCGCCGACCAACCATTTCGACAACGACAACAGCTATGCGTCGATCGGCGTGCCCCGCTCGCGCATCTGGTTCTCGAACTACGGCAAGATCGTCAACGTGCAGGCGTGGGGCTGGCACGTCACCACGCTCGGCTATGGAGACGCGCAAGGAGGCACGTCGCAGAACACCTGGTACACGTTGCGGTTCTCCGGCACCTCGAGTGCGTCGCCGATCGTCACCGGATCGGTGGCCTGCCTTCAGGGCCGTGCGAAGTCGAAGAATGGCTCGCCGATGACGCCGGCAAAGGTCAGGAATATCCTGATGTCGACCGGCACGCCACAAGAGGCGGGTCCAGGCGTGCCGCTGACGCAGCACATCGGCCCCCAGCCCAACCTGCCCAAGGCCATGGCGCTGGTGTAAGAATGGGATGTCGTGACCATTCCAGCGGTTCCGTTACCGAAGGACGGCAGCGTTCGAACGCCACTCGACATCAAGCTGAAGTCGGATTGGTACTTCGATACGAAACGCCGCACGTTCAAGTCCGCTGCGGGCGAGACGTTCTCACCGCGCGGCACGGTTCCGCAGGGCACCAGAATCGTCTACAAAGTGCCGAGCGCCGCGCACGCCGATGAATCCAGCTTGAATGAGCACGAACGGGAGCTGCGGCGCTACATGCAGGTCATCCTGCCCAGGGGCGAATCGCCCGCGAACTATCTGCGGGCGGTTCGAGCCTGGCCCCCTGTCGAGGAGGCCCACGTCGGTCCGGACGTGAGCCTCCCGAAGCAACTGTGAGGCGCGTCCGTGCCACCGATGCTCGGTGTGTAACATGACCCGGATACCGGCAGCATGACCGTCAAGACCTATTTGATTTCGCTTCCCGAGCGGTTGGTCCGCTCGGCGCTGGGGTTCGGCGCCGGAGTGGCGCACGAAGTGGGAGAGGTCGTCCTTCCGGAGGGTGTCCGCCGCGGTCAGCTGTATCAGAATCTCGTGGAAGCGACGCTCCAGTACCTGATCGAGGAGGTCGGCGGCGTCGAGGGTGTTTACAGCGCCGCCGGGACCCTGCCGGACGACTTCCTCGCCAGGCGGACCGCGGGCAACGCAGTCGAGATGCTGGGGATCGTTGCCTTTCGCGCATCGCCCGTCTGGATCCTCGCGGCGCTGGCCGACCTTTGCGGTGTCGGTCGGCACTTGATTCCGGAGCTGGCCGACGCCCTGAAAGCACAGGGCCTCCTGGAAAAGGACGCACAGTTCGCGACCGTCGATCAGCTGCTGGACGGCTTGGAACGCACCTCGTCGCGCGTCGCGGCAACCATCAACACGCCACCGCTCGACGTGGCGGGACTTCGACACGAATGGCAGGCAATTCGAGAAGAAACCCGACTCCTGCCGCCGGGCAGTCTTCCCTCGCGTGACACCATCAGCCACCTGTGGGCGCAGCTGAAGGCAGAATCCGCGAGGCAGAACAGGTCGATTTTCGAAACATCGTCGGTGATGGCAGTATCAGCGGCGCGAGCCCTTCCAAGCGGCCTGCGTTGGCTCACCGCCTCGACACGGGTTGGCGCGATGCGCACCGGCGAGGTGTTCGCGGCGTCGCTGCTGGATCATTACAAGCAGACTCTGAACGAGATACGTCAGGTCGGATACGTGACATATGCCGGCCGGCAGTTTCGACCATACGTCCGTGCGGCCGTCGCTCAGTTTTCGCCGAAGCGGCGCACGCTCACCGAACGCCTGTATGAGAAGCTCCAGGGCATCAGGTCAGCCGGGCGAGAATGACCGCGAGACTCACCGGAGGGATGCTCTTTCATATTAGCGAGGAGTCTGACATCGCCCGATTCGAGCCGCGCGCGTCAGAATTCGCCACCGGCCTGGTTGTCTGGGCGATCGACGAAGGTCGCCTGTGCAACTACCTGGTGCCGCGCGACTGCCCGCGGGTGACCTACTACGCCGGGGCTGACACCACTGCGACTGACGTGGATCGGTTTCTGGGCTCGAGTCCCGCGGTTGTCGCGATCGAGAGTGGCTGGCTGGAACGCGTACGGTCGACCTGGCTCTATTGCTACCACATGCCGACGGAGACCTTCGAGTGCCTTGACGCATGTGCCGGTTACTTCGTGAGTCGAGTGCCGGTTATCCCTTCACGCGTCGAGGTCTTTCAGGACCCACTCGCTGAGTTACTGGGGCGTGGGGTCGAGTTGCGAGTCATTCCGAATCTCTGGTCCTTGCGCGATGCTGTGGTTGCATCGAGCTTGCAGTTCTCGCTCATTCGCATGCGGAACGCGGCGCCGGATTGCCGGTCCGTCTCTGGTAGGTGATGCGCAGCAGTGAACCAGCAGGCTCAGATCTCGCGACAGAGGAGGCCAGGATGAAAGGCCAACTTAGGAAGGCTTGGGGATCGTCTAAGCGGTGGCTCGTGACGACCTGAACACGCGATAGATGTCTGAATGGGCCCGCGAGTATTTCGAGCTCGGCTATGCCCAACGGTGGGGGCTCCCGCCCGTAACGGACAGGATCCGGCGGGAGGCGAGCGGCCTCTGGGGTCACCTCCAATTACATCCGGGTTCGCGTGTCGTCGACCTAGGTTGCGGCCACGGGCGGCATGCGCTCGCACTGGCGGAACGAGGCGCGGATGTTGTTGGCGTTGATTCTGCGGTCGCGCTCCTGAGGCGGGCGCAGCGCCTCAGTTCGGAACTTCGCGTTGATGCTCATTGGGTTCGAGGCGACATGCGCCGCCTGCCCCTTATGTCGGTATCCTGTGCCGCTGCCATCTCGATCGATGCCTTCGGCTTCTTTGAAGCGGAGGAGGAAAACGGACGTGTATTGGCCGAAGCCGCCCGCGCCCTGGTGCCCGGTGGGCGCCTCGGGCTGAAGGTCGTGAATGGAAGCGCGATTCTCGCCAATTTTCGCACCCACGCTCGTGAGGAGCGGGAAGGCACCGTGGTGACAATTTCGCGGACGCTGACGCTGGAGCCAGCACGTATGATCGAACGAATTGAGGTGACTGGTTCGAGCCAGAGCGGCCGTTACACGCGGCACCAGCGGCTCTATCGGCCTGAGGAACTGTGTACGGTCGTGGAGCGTGCTGGTCTTTCCGTCGCAGGTGTTTTCGGGGACGCGCTCGGCGCAGCGTTCGAACCGGCGAGTTCTCCAACGATATGGATGATCGGGCAGAGGGAGTAATGCGAACCTTTCTCGCGGCGCTCCACGTCGTCCTCTTCGCCGCTCTGTGCCTCGTGCTACCTGTTGCCGCGCAACAAAAGCCCTCTCCATCGACGCCGTCCCCTGAGCAGCTGAAGACGTACGAGACGTTTCGCGCGTGGTTCTCGAAGCAGCCCGCGGACGTGCAGAAGGCGACTGATGTCGTCGTATTCCAACGGTATGCGGCGGAGCTGCGATCGCAGGGGATGGGGGACAAGGAAGTCGCTGGCACCATCGAATTACTGATGAAGCTTGGTGACCGCGCGGAGGTGGAGTTCTGGAATCGGGTTTTGACCTCCCCGAAGCCGATGTTCAACACGGCGCCGAACGCGTTCCTGGCCGAGATGATCAAAGGCGTGAAACCCGGCCGTGCGCTGGACGTCGGCATGGGACAGGGACGCAACACGATATACCTCGCTCAGCGGGGATGGGAGTCGGTGGGATTCGATCCCGCAGAGCGGGCGGTGGCGGTGGCGCAGGAGCAGGCGACCAAGATCGGCGTCAAGATCACGACGCATATCGCGCGAGTGGAGGACTTCGACTGGGGAGACGCCTCGTGGGACCTCATCGTCCTCAGCTACGTCGGTGGCCGCGACTTCGCCGGAAAGGTCATGCGCGCGCTGCGCCCGGGCGGCATGGTCGTCGTCGAGGCCTTTCATCGCGATGCGACCAAGACACGATTGATCGGACCGGCGGTCGTATTCGACACCAACGAACTGCTGCAGCTGTTTCCCGGCCTGCGGGTTCTTCGGTACGAGGACACGAATGCCGTAGGCGACTTCGGCATGTCAGACACTCGAGTGGTGAGGCTGGCCGCGGTGAAGCCTTGAAACACCGGTCACCGATGCTTGCGCAATTGCGGTTCAGCTTTCTGCTTCCACTCCTCGCGTGGATATGTGCCTCCCCTGAAGGCGCACAAAGGCCTGCTCTCGATTCTGCGAAGACCGCGACCCTTCGGGTAAGTGAGGGAACGAATCTCGGATTCGACCTTTCCCCTGACGAGCAGTCGATCACGTTCGACCTGCTCGGCCAGCTCTGGCTGATCCCAGCGTCGGGTGGCGTAGCGCGCCCCATTACGGACGCGGTGCGCGACACCGCCGAGGACCTCGATCCTTCCTTCGCGCCGGATGGCCGGCGAGTGATCTTTCGGGCGGAGCGAAATGGTCGCACCGGCCTCTGGCTCATGGATATCGAGACCGGAGTGCCGCGCCAGCTCACGCAGGTGCCGAATCCGACGGGCTACGAGGGGAACGCCGCGTGGTCGCCAGATGGTCGGGTCGTGGCGTTCGCGCGCGGGTTCCCGGACTTCGCCGCCAAACGCCTGCGTAGCGACCTCATGATCCTGGACGTTGACTCCGGAAGCTTGCGTGAGGTCTCCATCGCGGGCCTTCCGACGCCAGCGGTGGCTGACCCCTGCTGGTCGCGAAACGGTAAGCGGATCGCATTTGTCGCGCGCGATGCGCGCGGCGAGGAGGGCGGACGGGTCTGGATCGTCGATGCATCCGGTGGCCAGGCGAGTCCGCTCACGGACGACTCCGTTCGGGCACGCGCTCCCGTGCTCTCGCCCGATGGCCGGCGCATGGCGTATTTCGCTCACGATTCCGCCGGTCGCATGCAGGTCTGGGTGCAGGAGATCGCCGGCGTCAACGATGCTGACCGCCCGCCAATCCGGTTGACGGATCACACCGACGTCACACCCACGCGGATCCGCTGGTTTCGGGACGGAAGCGCGGTCTTGTACTCTGCCGACGGCCGGTTGTGGACGGTTGCTGCATCCGGCGGCCAACGCTCGGAGATTCGCTTCAGCGCCAGGCTGTCACTCGACCTCCCGAGTCGCGTGCTCCCACCTGCCCGGTTTCCCGAACCGGGTCGACCGGAGCCTGCGCGGGGTTTCATGGGGCTGGCGCTCTCGCCTGATGGACAACGGATTGGAGTGCTCGCCCTTGGCAAGCTGTGGATCATTCCCGTCGGAGGAAGTCCACGCGCAGTTGCGGATGTGCCGTTCGACGCTACGTCGCTCGGGTGGTCGCCTGACGGCGACGAAGTCGCATGGTCAGCCGGGATCGCGGATCAGCAGGATCTGTTTGCGATCGATCTGAAGACTGGCGAGACGCGGCGAATCACTGCGCTGCCCGGTCGGGAGGCCTATCCCTCGTATTCTCCCGATGGCCGCCACCTCGCGTTCGTGCACGCGCAAGGTGACGGCATGCTGCGCGTGGTGGATGCGCGTGCCAGGAACGTCACCGATGCCGCTCAGACCCGCGGCCTCGGCTCGATCGGTGTCGACTGGACGAGTCCCCCGCAATGGAGTCCGGAATCGGACGGGCTGCTCGTGACGGGCGCAGCAAGTCCGAACGAGCCGACCAGCGCGACATTCGTGCCGCTGTCAGGCCAGCGGCAGACGCTCACGCGCTTTCCAGATGCGCCGATCTTTCTGCACTGGACGCCGAACGGAATCGTATTCGTTCGGCACGACCGGCTCTGGCACGCGTCCTTCGATCGCACAGGGGTACTATCCGACCCGAAGCCGATTGGACGTGACGCGGCGCTTTACGTGTCGGCATCGCGCAACGGCACGCTGCTCTTCGTCTCCGGCGGAGGATTGCGGGTGCGCTCGCCCGATGGCGTGGAGCAGAGGATAGGCTGGCCGATTTCCTATACACCACCCGTCGCAGAACCAACGCTGATCCGGAACGCGCGGATCGTTGACGGCACCGGCGGACCGTTGACGGCTCCGCGCGACATTCTGATCGAGCGCGGACGGATCTCACGGATTGGTCCCGCGGGCAGCCTTTCCACCGAAGGCGTGCACACGATCGACGCCGCAGGCCGCGTCGCGATCCCTGGGCTGATCGATCTGCACGCCCACGTTTATCGGCCATATCTGCTCCCAGGGTTCTTGTATTTCGGTATCACATCGGTGCGCGATCAAGGGGCTTCGATGGCTCCTCTTGTAGCTTATTCAGATGCATTCGCTGCGGGCGCGCTTCCAGGCCCCCGAGTCGGCTACGGTGGCTTTCAGTTCTATAGCGACTGGCCGCTCGATGATGAGCAGGGGCGCGGGATCGAGCCGGAGGCGGATCCTGACCATGTCCTGCGAGCCGTAACGTTGGCCGAGGCGTTCGGTGCGCAGCACATCAAGACGCGAACGTTCAGGCGCTGGGACATCAATGCCCGCATGATCGCAGAGGCCCATCGCCGCGGGATGCGCGCGACCGGGCATTGCGCGCACCAGTTGCCGCTGATCGCGGCCGGCATGGGCGCGAAGGAACATATCGGCCTCTGTGAGACACGCGGCGACACCTATCTGTACGACGATCTGATTCAACTGTTTCGAGCCGCCAACATCGGTGTCGTGCCCACGATCACCTATGTGGACTTCGCGGTGCGGCTCAACGAGCGGCCGGCGCTGATCGACGACGATGAGGAGCTTGCCCGGTTTCTGCCGGAACGGGAGGCTTTTGCCTGGATGCTCAAACTCAGCCAGGCCGCCCGCCAGGAATGGGCCGAGGACGTCAAGCGTGCCCGCGAAGCAACCGCGAAATTGTCACGTGCCGGCGTGACCATCGGCACCGGAACCGACATCTGGCAGGTTCCGACGGGCGTCCACATGGAACTGGAGCAGTTGGTCGCCGCGGGTTTGACTCCCGCGCAGGCGATTCGGGCCGCCACAGCCGATGCCGCACGGATACTGGGTGCGGACAAGGATCTCGGCACGATCGAGGCGGGAAAATGGGCCGATCTGGTGCTCCTGGACGCCGATCCGCTGGTCGATATCCGCAACACGCGACGGATCTGGCGCGTGGTGCACGATGGCCGGGTGGTTGATCGAACAGCCATACTCGCGTCGGTCAAACCACGATAGAGTGAAGATCGCCACGGGAACATCGCCGTTGTCGCGGTGTCAGATCCCATCAGGGTCTAACTCCGAGGTGTCATGTGACTGCACACACTCTGACCAATGAGGGAGGCAGGCGCGCCACGGTCCGTCGAAGGGGCCGGAATGGACTGCTTCAGCTGGGCTGGTGGCATTTCTGGTTCCTGATCAGCATCCTCGGTGGGATGCTTGCGCTGGCGGCAATGGTTTTCTTCATCGATTTCTTGTACTGACACGGTCAGCTTCTGCTCTGCCCTCTGCTTCTGCCAGCGGCATGTCGGCTCGGAGTGGGGTGAGCCATGTTCGTCGGACACTACGGCCCCAGCTTCCTGGCGAAACGCCTCGCCCCACAGATTCCGCTGTGGATTCTCTTTATTGCTGTCCAGCTCCTCGACGTGTTTTGGTCGATCTTCGTCTTCCTTGGGATTGAGCGCGTCAGGATCGTTCCCGGGTTCACGAAGACGAACGCGTTGGATCTCTATTACATGCCGTACACGCACAGTCTTCCCGGCGCCCTGGGCTGGGCTGTGGCAGCGGCAGTAGTCTGGCGGCTGATTGCGGGCCCGCGAGGGGGCGCCGCGTTGGTCGGGGCAGCAGTGTTTTCCCACTGGCCGCTCGATCTGATCGTTCACCGGCCGGACCTCGCGCTCTACGATGACGCAGCCAAGGTGGGCCTGGGATTGTGGGACTACCCGTACGTAACGCTCGTCGTCGAGGCGGCCTTGCTCCTCGGGGCGATGGCAGTCTACCTGGCGGCATCGCGGCCGCTCACCAGTCGGGCGCGCTACGCGATGCCAGCGTTTGGCGTGGCGATTCTCCTGATGCAGGCGGGCATGGCTTTCGGTCCGCCACCGCCATCGGACCGCGCCATGGCCGCAACCGCGCTGACCGCCTACACCTTGATCGCCGCATCGATCGCGTGGCTCGAGCGTGGCAGGACCGCTGAAGCAGGGACGCTCCGCTCTTGACACGCCGTTCACATGCTAGGGTAGTGACGCTTATGGTTCATCTCGTTGGCGGCCTGGCACTCCTTCTGTGCGCCCTGTTCACCGGAGCCGCAATCTACATCAACGTCGCCGAGCATCCCGCCAGACTGTCGTGTGGGACCGAGGCCGCTGCTCGCCAATGGATACCCAGCTACAAGCGCGCTGCGAAAATGCAAGCCACGCTGGCCATTTCTGCGGCAGTGACGGGAGTCGTCACGTGGCTCCACGGAGAGGGGATCGCGTGGTTGTGGGGCGGGCTCCTGATTCTCGCGGTCGTGCCCTTTACGCTCGCGATCATCAAGCCGACGAACGACCGCTTGCTGGCTCCAGGTCGGGACCTGGCCTCCGCCGAGACCCGGCAGTTGCTTGAACGGTGGGGCCGGTTGCACGCTGTCCGCAGTGTCCTCGGCCTCGCCGCGTCGCTCGTGTACGTCTATGGCGTCATGAACCTATAGGCCACGCGCTTCGCAGCCATCCCGTTCCCCTAGCTCCCGCGACGGAACGAGCTCCTTCGTGTCCGCCGGAGTGCGGCGTAAGCGAATCGTCCTGAAATACGGGCCTCCCTGTCGAGCGGCCGCAATGGGCGTTTTACCCGCATGCTAGAATCCCGCTGCGCAACAGCTACTGAGGAGCGACATGTCTGTGCTGGTCTCACGGCTGACGATAGCGACGGCCGTTACCTGGCTGGCCACTTCTCTGACCCTGCCTGCAGCGATCTTCGCTCAGACTGCACCCCAACAGACCGACACCACGCGTGGCCTCCGCATCCAGTGGGCCGACGGAAGGAGCACCACCACACCGCTGCGGCCGTCGGGCGGCATGTGGACCGGGGTTTTTCCGAGAATCAAGGGCGCCGACACGTCGAGAAACGGCTCGCCGCTCATTCGGATTGACTTGAGATATGTCGTCGACGCCCCCGACGTCGTCGTAACCGTCATGCTCGTGTATGGACGGACCAACAGCAGCGAGGTAAAGGTTGCGATCGTTCGAGTCTCGTCCGACGCGCCGGTCGAGGTGAGCGCTCTGCGCGACTATGGCGTCGAGCCGATCGTGTTATCCCTCGTGCCGATCCCAGTCGCGGTGACCTTTTCGCCGAATGTGATCAGCGCCTCGGCGCAACTGGTGGCGCGTGCTGAACCGGTCGGATCGAACGCAGCGGCCTATCGACTGATCATCAGCAACCAGTCTTCTCACGGGCTGATGTGGTTTCAATTCAAAGCCTATCGCGGCGCAAAACCGATCTCTGGCCGCCCGAGGGGGCGTCGTAATCTCCCACTCGTGCTGCCGAACGCCGAGTACACCTTCGAGCTTGCGGCTGGCACCGGATTCGCGCCGGAGCGCCTCTGAGGATTCGTTCCAACCGGTCGATCGGATCGAAATTACTTCCGTCATGTGGCAGGATGGCCTCGTCGAGGGGGACCCTGAGCCAGCCGAGCAACACGCTCGGTCCGACAGCGCCAAGGCATCGCAGCTCAGGACAGTGCTGACTGCGTTGCGCACCTCACGCGACAGTCCGACCACACTTCGTTCCCAGATCGAGCGCTTGTCGACTCCAGATCTCGAGGTGCAGCAGTTCAGAGCCGCCTTGCTTGCAGACCTCGATGCCCTCGAGCGCACGCAGCGTTCCACGAACGATCAGGACTTCGAGACGTGGTTGGCGCAGAACATCACCGAATGCCGGCAGTGGCTGGACCGGATCGTCCTGCCCAAGTCCTGACCGAAGCCAACTGCGCCTGCGCTCCATGGAACGGCGGACGTGCGGACGTGCTAACGTGCGGGCGTGCTAACGTGCTGACGTCCTGACGTGCATCGCACCAGGCACGTTGCACGTCGCACGTGACAAGCAGCACGTCGGCCGTAGCACGTCGCACTTAGCACGTAGCCTGATGAAGCCCATGGCTCATGTCATTTCATTCAAGACGGCGAGATTCGACGCGTCGAAGGAACCGCCGAACCGGATCAACCCGATCGCCGGCCAAAGTGTCCTCGTGTGGCTTCGACAGGAATTGTTATCGGCCGGGTATAAGTCGACTGAACCGGACACGGAGGATTGGGGCTGGTATGTCGATGTCGAAGGTGGAGGCGCATCGTATCTTGTCGGCGCAAGCGGTGACGCGGAAGCGTCGACGGCGGACATCGAGTGGACCCTCCAGATCGACAAGGTGCGTTCGATGAAAGACCGGCTTCTGGGCCGGAACAAGATGGCTTCGGATGATCCGCTGTCAGCGCTCGTCGAGAGCCTCATCCGCGCAGACAGCAGGATTGAAGAGATCTCGGTCGATAGGGACGGCTAACGACATCGGCGGCGTTCCGGATCTCGCGGTATAACATCCGTGTTTCCTGATCCGGTTTGTGACGAGATCGAGAAACGGCTGTGAGGGAGCAGTTGTCTCACGCTTGCGCGTCAGCACGGCCCGACGAACTCCCGGAACGATCGCGACGGCCACGACGATCACGACGCCGGAAACAGTGACGTCGCGAGCGTTGCGGCCGTCGCGATCGTTGCTAGCGCCGTCAGGTCGTCGCAAATCGAGTGACGCGGGAATCTACCTGTCCGAGGGCGACCAGGGCCAACCTGGAACCTGGGTGTGGATTGGCGTCAGCGACGTTGAGGCCTTGCACGAAGAGCTCAAGGCGAAGGGTGCCACGATCCTCCATCCTCCGGAGAGTTTTCCATGGGCGTGCGAGATGAAGGTCGCCGACCCCGACGGGCACGTGCTGCGCTTCGGGTCGGATCCGCTCGAAGATTCTGGGTCGTGAGCACCATGTGGCCCTGCACGATGCTCCGACAGAGGCGAAGCGACGACGATGGGACATGTGTTCACGCGAGTAGCCGGTTACGGCGTCCGTTTGTTGCCTGAGCCCGGTACATCGTTGTCGGCAATTGAAACGCCAACGGCCGTCCGCATCCGTACCGACGGGGAACCGGAGTCCACGATCTCGATCGACTCCGCGAGGCGCGCGCTCGGCAACCAGGCATCCATCTTTGAAGCGGGAATTGAGCTGACTGCCGGCCCTGGCGCCTCTGCGTGGCAGCTCGAGACCAGCGTGTTCACGTGCGACTGGCCGCGCGATCTCGAGCTCGTGGTTCCTCACGAGGCACCCGATCCTCCTTTCTACCTCCTCGGACCGGGCGAGATGTCGATTTGGATCAACGGCCCTGTGCCCCGAGACCGGACTCCGACTTCGGAGAAGTTTCGATCTGCGGGACAATCTGTTCGCAAGACAGGTCGCACGGGTGACGCCGAATGGATTGACGTCTCATACGAACACGACGGCGAATCGTGGATGCAGCGGTACCATTTCGTTCCATGGACCAGCCGTGAAGTGCTCGTTGCCGTTGTCCAGTCCCTCGATCGCGAAGGGCCGCCGGATTTCGTCGCGAAGTTCATCGCCTCGATACGTGAGACGCGTGACGCCGACCATGGATTCTGAGCTGCCCGCGGATCTCGTCATTCGCCGCGCGGAGCCCTCGGATGTCGATGCGATCGCGGAAGCGCATCGCGATTCGATCCGGTCGATTGGCCCGGCGTTCTATCCGCCGGACGCAGTCGACGCCTGGCAGCAGGGCCTTGCAGGCAACGTCTATCTCAAAGCCATGGAAGGCGAAGAGGTCTTCTTCATCGGCACCGGAAAGATCGATGGCAGGGAAGTGGTTCTCGGCTTTGCCAGCGATTACCGCATCGAGGGCGCGACTCACGGGACGTCGGTATACGTGAGAGGCATCGCGGCGCGACGCGGTCTCGGCACCTCTCTTCTTCGGCGGGCCGAGTCACACGCCGCCGCCAACGGCGCGACGAGCATCAGGATCGAAGCCTCACTCGCGGGTGTCGATTTCTACAAAAGGAATGGATACGTGGAGGTCGGCCGCGGCGAGACGCGCTTGATGTCCGGGCATCCGATCGCATGTGTCTTCATGACAAAACAGCTCGAAGCTGCGAACGGCTCGTTCGTCAGCGGTTCGTAGTTCGTAGGCGGAGCCGCAACTATGACTCCAAACGTTGCGAGCCGCGCCGCGCACGCGTATGCTGATGCGGCAACAGGTGCGATGCATGCAGAGAAGAGACTTCCTCAAACTGTCCGCGCTCGGTTCCCTTGGCCTCGGGCTGGAGCGGTTTCATCTCAACGCAACCACGCAGGCGGCAACTCGGAAGATCCTCATCGCCGGCGGCGGCTATGGCACCGCCTTCATTCGCTACATGGCCACGCTCACCGGCAAGCCGCGGCCGAAGCTCCTCTACCTGCCGACCGCGTCGGCCGATAGCCAGAGCGGCATCATCTCGTGGTTCAGGAGCTGCGCGCCGCTCGACGTCTACCCGCTGGCGCAGGAGAGCTTCATCGCCAGCACACGTCAGACGCAGTCGTGGGAAGAGGTCCTCCTCACGGTCGACGGCATCGTCGCGTCCGGCGGAAACACGCTGAACCAGCAGGCCATCTGGAAAGCGCAGGGGATCGACGTCATCCTCAGGCAGGCGTGGGATCGCGGGATCGTTCTCGGTGGCGCCAGCGCGGGATCGCTCTGCTGGTTCGAAGAAGGGACGACGGATTCCAGGCCGAAAGAGCTGACGACGGTCAAGTGCCTGGGATTCCTGAAGGGTAGTCACTGTCCCCATTACGACCGCGAGCCGCAGCGGAGGCCGCTCTATCGCAAGCTGATTGCCTCGGGCGAGATGAAGCCCGGCTATGCGTGCGACAACGACGCGGGCATCTACTTCGAGGACAACGAGGTCAAGCGCGTCGTGTCGAGCCGTGCGGGTGCGAAGGTGTACTTCGTCAGCGCGTCCGGCGGAGAGGCCGTCGAGAAAGCGCTCGAGCCGGAGATGATCGCCTGACAGCCGCTTCGTCCCACCACTCGTGACCGCGGCAAGGTTTCGGGAGTAAGCTCCGGGCGAGAGGGGAGGAGCCTGCGCATGGTTCGTGACGCGCAATACGCCATCCGGAAACTGACGCGGTCCCCGGGCTTCACGGCGGTCGTCGTCTTCACGCTCGCGCTCGGCATCGGCGCGAGCACCGCGGTCTTCAGCATCGTCAACGCGGTTGTGCTGCGGCCGCTCGCGTATCCGGAGCCAGAAAGGCTGGTTCGGATAACCAGCGAGCTGCGTGGCTTCGGCGCCACGGACACGGGCGTCTCGTCAGCGGAGCTCATCGACTATCAGTCGCGCACCGATCTCTTCACCGCTGTTGCCGGGATGCTGCCCGTCAGCGCCAACGTGACGAGCGGCAGCGAGCCGGAGCGCGTCGAGATGATGCTCGTGAGCTGGAACTACTTCGCCGTCCTTGGCGTCGCGCCTGCGAACGGACGGGCCTTCGGGCCCCAGGACGACGTGCCTGGCGTCGCCAACATCGCGATCGTCAGCGACGCCTACTGGCGGCGCAGGCTCAACGCCGATCCAGACGCCGTGGGCAGAACGGTCGTCATCGACGGCGACCGGATCCTCGTCGTCGGCGTCATGCCCCCGGGCTTCCGGCATCCCGGACGAACCGTTCAGGCCGAGGTAGACGTGTGGAGTCCGGCTGGTTTTCGAAGCGGGCCGGTGAGTCGCAGCCGACGGCGACTGGAAGGCTGCCTCGCGCGATTGCAGCCAGGTGTGACACTGGAAAGCGCTCAGGGCCGGCTGGCTGAGTACGGCGCCCAGGTGAGTCAGCAATTCCCGTCCGACTATCCCACTCAGAACGGCTGGATACCCCGGCTGGTTCCGCTACAGGAAGATTTCGTCGGCCGTGTCGCTACGCCGATGTTCATGCTGCTCTGCGGCGTAGGTCTGCTGCTGCTCATCGCGTGTGGGAATGTCGCGCATCTGGTCCTCGCGAGATCGTCTGAACAGCGTCACGAGATGGCGATCCGTCAGGCGCTCGGCGCGAGCTCCGCCCGGCTGACGTTGCAGCTGGTGACCGAGAGCGCTCTTCTCGCGGGAGCTGGCGGAGCGCTCGGGCTGCTCGCCGCGTCGTGGGGCGTGCGCGGCCTGATCGCTCTCGCACCCGGTCACGTGCCCCGAATTGCCGACGTCTCGATTGACCTCGACGCCGTCGTCGTGACCGGGCTCATCTCGTTCGTGGCTGCGATGATCTTCGGACTCATTCCAGCCATACAGACGACGCGCGCCACGACGTTCGCCGTGATGAAAGAAGGCGGAACAGGACGGACTGCTGACCCTCGTGCGGACCGCGTTCGAGGGCTCCTGGTCGCTGCGGAAGTCGCCATGGCGACGGTTCTGCTGATCGGCGCAGGTCTTCTCGTTCAAAGCGTCGTGCGAATGCTGAACGTTCCCCTGGGTTTCGAGACAGACCGCCTGATCACGGCTCGCATCGCGCTTCCGAGGCCGAACGACGTCGATCGCGCGGCCTATCTGAATCCGGCCCGCCGCGTCGCCTTCTATCGCGAGGCGCAGCGTCGCGTCGAGGCGCTTCCGGGCGTCGAACGCGTCGCCATGTCATCCCAGATCCCGATGGGCGGCTTCAATCCGCCGTTGTTCATCGAGCTTGACGGTCCGGTGTCGGCGGATCAGAGTCTCCGTCCTGCTATCCACCACTTTCAGGTCTCGCCCAGCTATTTCGACACGATGGGGGTGAGGATCGTGAGGGGACGCGGGTTCAGTGACTCCGATCGGGCCGGCAGCGAAGAGGTCGTGCTGGTCAGCGAAGCGGCTGTGCGCATTTTCTGGAAGGGTGCCGATCCCATCGGCAAGCGTGTCCGGTTCTCCAGCGACTTACCCTGGATGACCGTCGTCGGTGTGGCCGGTGACGTGCTCAATCGGCGCCTGACCGAATCGCCCCAGCCGATCCTGTATCGCTCGCTCGAGCAGTCGTCAGATTTGTCGTTCGCGCTGCTTATACGTACGCGCGGCGAGACTCCCAATCTGGGCGAGATGGTCGCCCGCGAAGTTCGCGCGATTGATGCGGAGCTGCCCGTTTATTCGGTGAGGACCATGAACGAGCTGATTGGGACCGCGGTCGCGCAACGGCAGTTCCTGATGCGATTGCTGGTAGCCTTCGGCGCGATCGCGACAGTACTCGCCCTGTTGGGCATCTACGGTGTGATGGCCTACTCAGTGTCTCAGCGGACGCGGGAGATCGGCATCCGGATGGCAATCGGGGCGAGCCAGATCGACGTGTCGCGGATGGTCATGCGTCGCGGAGTGTTGCTCACGTCCGCGGGTGTGGTGCTGGGCATCGTCGTATCACTGGGCCTGACCCGGTTCATCAGGTCGCAGCTCTTCGGGGTTCAGCCGTCGGATCCGGTGACGATGACGTCGGTCATTGTCGTGATGATGATGGTTGCGTTGGCTGCTGCCTATCTTCCTGCGCGACGCGCAGCGCGGGTCGATCCGATAGTGGCGCTACGACAGCCGTAAACGCCAAGGTTACACGATGCCGATTCCGCAGATACTTTGGGCTGGTCACCATCCTCACTGTTGCCTGTTGTGCCGCCGCGACGCCGGCACACGCCGAACCCGCGCGCTCCGTAAAAGTCACGGTCCTCTCGACGATGCTGGCCGGCGATCCCGGACGGGGCATCGGCGAATGGGGATTTGCGGCGCTCGTCGAGGTCGATGGCCAGCAGTTTCTGTTCGACACCGGCGCCCGCCCGGAGGCGGTCCTGCGCAACGCCGCGGAGCTCGGGATCGATCTGTCGGTCGTCACGGATTTGATCATCACGCACAACCACGCCGACCACACCGGCGGTCTCGTGCCATTGCGGCGAGCCGTGGCCGCGAAGAATTCGCGTGCGCTTTCGCGCGCCCACGTTGCGCGTGGAATCTTCGATCGGAGGCCCCTGCCAGACGGATCGGAAGGCAACGGCCTGCTGCCGCTGAAGGCGGAATACGAGTCCCTCGGCGGCACATTCATCGAGCATAAAGGGCCGATTCAACTCGGGCCTTCCGTCTGGTTCACCGGACCTGTGCCCCGGAACCATCCCGAACGAAACTGGAGCGGCAAAGGTCAGGTCCAGACCCCGACCGGTCTTGTCGAGGACACTATCGCAGAAGATGCCTCGCTCGTGATCGACACGCCGGACGGTCTGATCGTGGTGAGCGGATGTGGTCATGCCGGGATCATCAACACGATCGACCAGGCACGCCGCGTGGTGCGCGAGGCAAACGTCCTGGCCGCCATTGGCGGATTCCATCTCTTTCCGGCCAACGACAGCGTGCTGAAGTGGACCGGGAGCAAGCTGAAGGAATTCGGTCTTCGGTACATGCTCGGGGCGCACTGCACCGGTGTGGAAGCTGTCTTTCAGCTCCGCTCGATAGCCGGGTTGACGCGCGCCAACGCGGTGGTGGGCGCAGTCGGGTCGACCTTCATCCTTGGTCGCGGCATCGACGCATTGAGCCTCGCGCGGTAGGGCATTGCTCGTTCGGCGTGCTTACGCCCCTCGCGCGATTTCATCCGCTGACCTCAACGCCAGCGCCACGAACGTCAAAGTGCCATTCGTGCATCCGCCCGTCGGCAGCGTCGGCGCGCCAACGACGAACAGGTTCTGATGATCGTGCGTGCGGCCGTAGCTGTCGACGACGCTCGTTGCAGGGTCGGTGCCCATGCGGCAACCGCCGGCGGGGTGATCCTGATAGCTCAAGCCGTTGATCTGGCCGATACGGCCGTCGTTAGCCTTCGCCAAAGACGCAAACACATGCTGAATGTGTTCGCGCGTGGCGGCTGCACGCGACTCACTCGAGGAGTCGATTCGATGCTGAATGACCGGCAGGGGATCGCCGAATCGATTCTTCGTGGACGGGTCGAGCGTCAGGCGGCTCTCCTTGTCCGGGTGGACGTCGTAGTACGCGCGGACGCGCGCCGTGGCGCGCGATATTCGCGAGCGCCAGTCCGCCATGAGCGCATCGCCCAGCAGCAGCTTCCCGCTCGCGTCCCTGAGCTGCGGCCCCCGGCCTCCAGCGTTTTCCCAGATTCGCAGGTCGTGACGAACGTATGGCTGATCCGGCCGGCAACGGAAGAACTGCCGCGATATGAGGCTGTGCTGCTCGTTCATGCCGGGGAAGACCTTCGCATCCAGATCGATCGTCGTCTGATAGGCGAGGTGTCCCGTCATGTAGCGGCCGACGTGATCCGACGAGTTGGCCAGACCGTTCGGAAACCGGCTGTCGGTGCTCGTCAGCAGCAAGTGCGGGCTCCAGCAGTATCCGGAGGCGAGGATGAACGTGCGCGCGCGGTATTGAAGAGCCGCGCCAGTCTCGTCCTCGCGAACGGCATGCGCGACGGCAACACGTGGACTCCGCTCGTCGAGTGCAAGCCGCCGCACGAGAGTCTGGTCATGGAGCTGGAAGTTCTTGCCGGTCAGTAACCTCTTGAACGTCCAGTCCGGCGAGTATCGCGCGCCTGTGGGACAGATCTCGCACGTGTTGCATCGACGGCAGATGCTGCGGCCGTCATAGCCCTCGACGGTGTTCTTTGCCTGCGGCGTCGTTCCGAACCTGATGCCGCTCTTCTCGGCCCACGCTTTGAGCTGAATCAGGTTCCAGGTCATCGGCATGGCCGCCATCGGGTAAGGCTCGCTGCGCCAGTCCTCGGGAAGTGGACTCGGCTCGCCGGACACGCCCATCCGTCGCTCGGCTTCACAGCAATAGCGCTCGAGCTCCTTCCATTCGATCGGCCAATCCACCGCAAGGCCATACATCGACTTCAGCCGCGTATCTTCTTCAGAGAACCGGTTGCACACGCCGCCCCAGTGCAGCGCCGATCCGCCGACGGCCATCGTCCGCGAAATGATCCCGCGAGCAGACTGATCTTCGATGAAGTCCCCCGGCCACATGTTCTCGCCGTAGTCCATGTTGCGCTGCCGGTACTTCATCCGGTTCGCCGCGTCGAAGAGACGCTTGCCCGCTTCGACGACAATGACCGACCAGTCCGGCCGTCGCTCGGCGAGCTTCTGAGCGACCAGGGCGGCGGTGATGCCGCCACCGACGATGAGCACGTCGCATTCGTGTTGTTGCATCGCGTCTCGTCAGCGTTCCGCAAGTGGACGCGGCTGACCGGCGGAATCGTCGAGCGTCCGGCAGCTGTCGCGGCCTATCTGTGCGCGATAACATCGATCCCAGGCGTCGGCGCTCGTGAAGTAGCTGCCCATGAAGTCCGCAATGAGGTTCACCCCCGTCGGCTGCGCGGGCAGGCGGTTGACGGGCTTGGGTTCGTTGAGCAGCTTCTCGACGATGTCCCGCCGGGCGGCGGGTGCCAGCGCGGCGAACGTCGCGGCGCCGCGATCGCGTGCAGCGGCGTCAAGCCCGGCGAATTGGTCGGGATAGCGTCGTGCGGGGGAGGGGCCTGCAGGCACGCGCAGCGTTGACGCGCCGTATCCGTGTCCCATGTCGGCGCCCTCGCGGTAGCTCGCGAACCAGGCGACAAACCGGTCGACGACACGCTGACGTTCGGATGCACCGACGTCGGAAGGAAGCACGACATCGGCAATCGCCGTCAGGGTCGCCACGTTGGAATCGCTGAACGCCGGCGGCTGGAACACGCGCGCGAGACTACGGATCGGCCGCAAGACGACGAGCGCGGCGGCGATCTGCAGCAACGTGCGACGGAGCATGACGCGCGGATTATAGTGGATCTGTCAGCCGACCCATCTTAAGGTCGCCGAAGTTGTTCGTTTCAGCGATCTTGCCGATGATGTCGCCGAGAAACCTTTCGAGCTCCGACCTCGTTCCGCAGCTGTATGATCCTTCAGCCACAGAGTGAATGCTGTAAGCCTCGACGCTAGATTTCAAAGCAGTACCGCTGAGCGGCTCGCGGGCTTTCGCCAGGTGGCGCCGCAGTTTGTGACCGAACGCGAAGCCGAAGGCCTTCCGAAAGCGTCGTGGGTTGGCGAAGTTCTGCGTTCGGTGTTTCTGCCTGATCGAACGCCGGGATTCCGAGGTGCGACCTGGAGTCCGCGGCAGATGTGATCCTCGCCAGGCGGGAGTGAAATGATGTGGTTTCGTCGTAAACCGAAGCCGGATACCTCGGAGGCGGCTCGCGAACTGCGCCAGCTGGCACTCACCGTGGTTGCCAGCGATCTCGGGCTCGCTCCTACGGCTGCTCGTCCGAACGTCTGGGGCCTCCTGATGGAGACCGCGTATCCGGAGGGAGTTGCCACGCTGGTCGTTCTCGCCGATGGCACGACGAGCTTGTACTTCAGCGGCGGAGGGGGCGTAATTGGTGCTGGTGATCACGACAGCGTCCGCGCCGCCGGAGAGATGGTGCTGTCGGCTACCGAAGCGCACCTACCACACTTCGTCACGGCAGGTGAGACGCCTCTGCCGGATGTCGGGCGCGTGCGATTCTACGTGCGAACGTTCGATGGGATAAAAGGCGCGGAGGCCGACGAGGAGGATCTTGGTGAGGGACGTCATCCGTTGTCGCCGGTGTTCCACGCCGCTCACGAGGTGATTGGAGCGATCAGGCAGGTATCGCCCTAGCAACAGGTTCCGGAACGGCCTCTCGCGATCCTCGTGAATCAGGGATAATGACCGCGTGCGTCGACGCGTTCATACCGCGCTCGCCGTCGTCTTCAGCGCCATCCTGGCTGCAGCGGTTCAGTCTGATGCGGCGATCCAGCCGCGCCGGGCAGACGTCACTTACGACGGCCGCTTCACATTCGTACGACTGCGCTGGGGGTCGGACTCCATGTTTTCCAGGCGCGGCTTCAGCGCTGCCTGGAATCACGACTATCCCCGTGCGGAACAGCATCTCTCGTTGATCCTCGACGAGCTTACGGCTGTCGACGTCCGCACCGACCGAACCCTTCTGCTCTCGCTCGACGACCCCGAGTTGTTCAACTACCCAATTGCCTACATGTGGGAACCGGGCTTCTGGAGCCTCACCGACCGTGAGGCGCTTTCATTTCGCGAATACCTGTTGAAGGGTGGCCTCGCCGTCTTCGAGGACTTCGACGGGCCGGAGCAGTGGAGCCATTTCGAAGCGCAGATGCGACGCGTGATTCCGGACGGCCGCTTCATCAAACTCGACAACACGCACCGCATCTTCCGGTCGTTCTTTCAGGTCCAGGATATCGAAGGGATCGTCCACCCGATGACCGGCATTCGTCCGAGCTACTACGCACTCTACGAGGACAACGACCCGTCCGGGCGGCTGATGGTCGTCGCCAACTTCGACAACGACGTGCCGGAATACTGGGAATGGTCAGGGCAGGGGCTGTACCCGTTCGACGCATCGAACGAGGCGTACAAGCTCGGGGTCAACTACGTGATCTACGGGTTGACGCATTAGCAACAGTCGCCGGACCGACTGAGTGTTCAACTGTGTTTGTTCCGAGGTCGGGTGACGGCCCCACGGGTTGCATGACGATCGCGACGGCCACGACGACCACGACGGCAAACCATTTGACGTCGTGAACGTCGCGTCGTCGTGCTCGTCGCGACAGCCGTCGGCCTCGTCTCGGCAGTTCCAGTTGTAGTCGGGGAGGGTTAGCCTGGTCTGGGGCGTCATGTGTTGCATCGCCTGGCTAGTTCATTCGAAAGATGCGGGAGATACCCAACCCAGGTCCCGGCCGCTCATGAGCCCCTTCAGTCAGAGGGCGTGGGCTTGTCGCTGTGAATGGGGTCAGGCCGCCGTCACCGGGCTCGAGCCTGCGGACGTCACCGTTGTGATCGACGTGTTTTCTTTCACCACGTGCGTGGATGTCGCCGTCTCACGGGGTGCCGCGATTCTTCCGTATCCCTGGAACGATCCGTCTGCCGCTGAGTTCGCGCGCCGCCATTCCGCCGAACTCGCCGGCCGGCGACGGCAAACCCGATACTCGTTGGCTCCTGAGTCATACCTCGACGCGCCTGCCGGCCTGCGCTGCGTCCTTCCGTCACCGAACGGCGCGCAAATCAGCCTCGCTGTGGCGAACACGACACCCGTTCTGCTCGCCGGCTGTCTGCGGAATGCGCGAGCGGTAGCCGAGGCAGCATTGAGTCTCGGCCGCACCTTCAATGTGATTCCGGCCGGGGAGCGATGGCCGGACGGCTCACTCCGTCCCGCACTGGAGGATTGGTTGGGCGCAGGGGCTATCCTGCGATGGCTGCCACCCAGTCGTTCGCCGGAGGCCGAGTCGGCGGTCGCCCTGTTCGAACATCATCGTGAAAGGCTCGTCGACACCTTGCGTCAGTGCGGGTCGGGCCGCGAGCTCGAGGGCAGAGGACACCTCGAGGATCCGTTGATTGCCAGCCAGTTGGATGTGAGTTCGTGCGCCCCCCGATTCGACGGCGTAGCATTCGTGTCGCAACAATGAGCCGGCGCGACCCCGGCCGCCGGAACTGAATGGTCAGCACGTGGCACGTCGGCACGTCAGCACGTGACACACTATCTGCCAATGAATCACGATCAGATATTCCGCGCCGTACTGACAGTTGCCCTGCTGATCTTTCTTCCCATTGGCATCTACCACAGGGTCAAGTCACAGGCGACGCGTGAGAAGCTCGATCGGAGTCAGGAGGGCGTGTTCATCCTGGCGACGCTTCGTCCGGCTGCCGCCGGGTTCTGGTTCGGAACGTTCGCGTGGATGTTCAATCCGGCCTGGCTGGCCTGGTCGTCAATGCCATTGCCGGTCTGGCTGCGTTCGGTCGGCGTTGGCATGCTCGCCAGTGGCTTGTGCCTGGCGGTGTGGACCTTTCGCAGCCTCGGGCCAAACCTGACGGACACGGTCGTCACGCGGAAGCAACACACCCTGGTCTTACACGGGCCCTATCAGTGGATCCGGCATCCCTTCTACGTCTCCGGCGCGTTGCTCGCGTTGTCGATTTCCTTGATGGCGGCGAACTGGTTCCTGCTCGTGACCGGAGTCGTGCTGATCGGCCTGCTGGTGATCCGTACGAGGGTTGAAGAGGAGAATCTGGTCGCGCGGTTTGGGGATGGCTACCGTGGGTACATGGAGCGCACCGGCCGATTCTTCCCCAGAAGTCTGGCAAACCGGCGCGGTGCGTGACGTTAGTGCCCGAACCAGCGTCCAGTCGACCGCTCTTCGACCGTGCGGGGTGACGGCGCCTGGGGCTCCGCAAGGCCATCGGACACGCGCTGCGGCAGATGGATCTTGAGCACCATGTTCCCCGACGGTTCCGCGGCCATCCACAAGTGGCCGCCGCAGTCGCCGACGAGTTCGAGCAGCACTCCGACATCCACGCCTGGCTTCGCGGTTGACGGCTGACCGCCGTCGGCGCCGGCAGGCTCGTTCCGGTGGCCGTTCGGCCAATGTGACGCTTTCTGGCTGTGCTCCTCGGTGACGGTGATCAGCGCGTGCGCGCCGGGACGCACGTTCGGATACTTCGCCATGAACTTGCCATCCACCGTCACCCTCGTCAGATCGATCTTCAGGCGCCCGCCGTGTGGCATGCGTTGACGGGCGTATCCAGCAATGTTCACCAGGATCCGTTCGAGACGCTCGGCTCCGACGTCGACGTTGAGCGGGCGAGCGGTCTTCGGCAGGACGAACGTGATCTCGTCGCCGGCGACACGTTTGAGTACGGGCTCCAGCCCGCGCAACACCTCGGTCACGTTCACCGGCTCGAGGGCGCTCGTCTGCTGCTCGCCGTAGACGGCAATCTGTTGCAGGAAACTCGCCGCGCGCGTGACCTCGCCCAGCAGCAGCTCACCACGCTGCCGCAGCGCCGAGTCGCTGCCGATGGCATCCAGCCACTGATGGCCATCTTCACTCACGTCGCGAAGCAGGTGGTTGCACGTCACGGCCACTTCCGATGCGAGCCGTCCTACGGCTTCCATCCGCTGCGCCTGACCGAGCTTTTCCTCCGTCGTCCTGAGATCGGTGATGTCTTCGACGATCATCTCGACCGATTCGGCGGGCGCGGCGAACGCCAGCAGGCGGATGATGCGGCCCCGCCCGTCCTTTCTCTTCCACGTCGTTTCGACAGTTTCTTTTGCGTCAGTGCTCAGGCATCGCTCGATCAGCCAGCGCAGATCGTCGGCTGACGGGAATACCCCCGTCGCGAAATCGGTGGACCGGAGCTCGTCGGCCGTTCGGTAGCCGAGCAGACGCAAGAGCGCGCGATTGACGCGGACGATGGAGCCATCGCGAGTTACACGGCAGATGCCGTAGGGCGAGTGTTCGAGCAGCCGGCGAATTTCCGCGCGGCTCTCGTCGAGCTGGGTCTGCAGATGCGGCAATCGGTCGGCCTTGGCCCGCAGCGCGTCGCGATCCTTCGTCGTGATCTCCAACTCGCGCTTGAGATTCTTGATGTCCGATTGCAGCGTCCCGGCCTCGGCCTTGCCGGCTTCGACTGCCGCGTGGAGTTTGCTCTCGATCTCCGCGAGCGCTTCTCTAGCCGCCTGCTCCGACGCCCGGTGACGATCGGTCAATTGCTGAAGCTGGGCATCGCGGTCGGTCAGCAGGGTGCTGAGCCGGCCCACTTCCGCGAAGTGTTCACTGGCCACACGCGTGATGGCCTGATGGTCCTCGCGGACTTCGTCCAGCGTTCGCTGCAACGCGGCGTACTCGGCAGCCTGTTTGAGTCGGTCGATTTCGGCAGCCGTTCGTTCGTGGCCGCGGCCGTCTCGCTCTTCGGCCAAAGCAGTGTCGAGCTGCTGAACCTGATCGTGCGCAGTCTTGAGCGTCTGCTGCAGCGAATCCCGTTCGAGGCCGAGCCGCCCGAGGGCCTGCCGGGTATTCGTGAGGTCCTGCTCGGCAACTTTCTTCGCCTCGATCTCCAGAGCGATCTGCGCCTCGAGCTCGCTCTGACGAAGCGAGGCGGCTGTACGCTCGTCCCCTGCGAGCTCCTCGATGAGCTGACGCGCGGCCTCGGTATCGGCAAGCCGCCGTTCGAGTGTCGTCCGGGTCTCGGCGGCCTCTGCGAGCATCGTCCCGAGCTCTGACTCGCGTCGCGCGAGATGCGCACTCGCCGCCTCGGCCTGTGCGGCGCGCTCTTGCTCGACCCGCTCCAGCGTTGCAGCCGTGGTGCGAAGCTGTTGTTCGACGGCGTCGCGCGCGGCGATGGCCTGAAGCAGTCGCGCGGCGTACTCGGCCTGGCTCTCGGCAAGCTGGGCTTCGGCGATGCTCAGTTCGGACTTGTGGCGCTCGTCCGCATCGCGGTGCGCCGCCTCCGCGGCTGCGAGGTTCTGCTCGAGCGCGGAGCGCATGGCCGCCGCTTGATCGAGCTGAGCTTCGAGCTCCGTCTGGCGCTGCGAGGCGGCCGCGCGCTCAGCCGATCCACGCTCCTCCGAGATTCGGTGCGCGTCTTCAGCCTCCGCGAGCCTTCGTTCCAGCGCGGTCCGGATCTCGGCGGCTTCCGCAATCGTCGTGCGCAGCTCTGTTTCGCGCTGCGCAAGATGGCGGGCTGCGGCCGCGGACTCCTCGGCGTGCTCCAGACGTGCCTGCTCGAGCGCCGCCTCTCGATCTCTGAGCTGCTGCTCGAGCGCCAGTCGCGTGCTCGCTGCCAGCTCGAGCCGAACCTCGAGGTCCCCGTGACGTTGCGCAGCCGCTGCCAGTTCGAGGGTTGCGCGTTCGTCGCCGGCCTGACGCGCCGCTTCGCTCTCGGCAAGCCGTTGTTCGAGGGTGGTCCGCGTGTCGGCGGCCTCGGTGAGCAGTCCGCCCAGCTCCGTTTCGCGACGCGCGAGGTGCCGGGCAGCCGCCGCCGATTCTTCTGTGCGTTCGTTCTGGGCTCGTTCGTAGGCCGCCTGAATGTCACGGAGCTGCTGTTCGAGCCCTGCACGCGTGTCGGCACTCTGAGCGAGTTGAGCCTCGAGGTCCGACTCACGCCGTGAGGCGGCCGCCAGTTCGACCATCGCTCGCTCGTCGGCGCGCTCACGCGCGGCCTCGACGTCTCCAAGCCGGCGTTCGAGGTCTGCCCGGGTCGTCGCAGCATCGGCCGCGTCTTGCGCACGTTCCTGCGCGGCGCGCTCGAGTGCCATCGCGCCGTCTCGCACCTGTTGCTCGAGCGCTTCCCGAGCGGCCGCGGCTTGTAACGCTGCGGCGTCGTGCTCTTCCTGCCGTTCCGCAAGCCGGGACGCTGCGGTCTTCAGCTCGGACGTGAACCGTTCGATGGCGTCCTGGTGCGCTGCTTCCAGATTCGCGAGCTTCTGCTCGAGGGTTGATCGGGTGGCCGCCGCTTGCGCGAGCAGCCCCTCGAGTTCCTCTTGACGACGCGCAGCGGCAGCGCGATCCGCCGAGCCGCGCTCGTCGGCGAGTTGTCTGGCCGCCTCGGCGTCGGCAAGCTGGCGTTCCAGCGATGTCCTCGCATCGCTGGCTTCAGCCAGCATTGCCGCGAGTTCCTGTTCACGGCGGGCGAGGTGGTCGGCTGCGGCTGCTGCCTCGGCGGAGCGCAGTTGCCGGATCTCTTCGAGGGTGGCGGCCGTATTGCTGAGCTTCTGGGCGAGCGAGTCACGGGCGCGCGTGACTTCGGCGATGGCGGCCGAGTATTCGGCCTTGCGGCGAGCCAGGTCGCTGGCGGCCAGAGCCGCTTCCGACTCGCGCTGTTCCTCGGAGCGTTCGAGCGCGGCGTGCGATTCTGCGAGTTTCTGTTCGAGGGCGTCACGCGCCGCATCGGCGGCTGCCAACCCAGCGTCGAAATGGGACTGACGCTCGGCGAGGTCCTTGGCAGCCGACCGCAACTCCGTCGAGTGCCGCTCTTCGAGGGCACGCCGGGCCGCCTCCGCCTCGGCAAGCTTCCGTTCGAGGATTTCCCGTGTGGATGCCTCCCGGAGGAGACGGGCTTCAAGTCCCGCCTGAAGATCGATGGCAGCCGCCTGCTCAATCGACGCCTGCCGTTCGGCCTGCTGGCGGGCGGCTTCGACGACGGTCACCCTGAACTCGAGGGCGCTTCGAATCGCGACGGATTCGTCCAGCGCCGTCCCCAGTTCCGCTTCGCGCTGCCGGAGCTTTTCGGCCGCGGCCGCGGCGTCCGCCGCGCGCTCCTGGCGCAAGAGTTCCAGCGCCCGTTCGGCGTCACGAAGCTTCTGGGCGACCGTGTCGCGATTCTGCGCCCGCTGAAGACCCCGGCGGACGACGTCCGGCAGGTCCGCGAGCAGCGACTGGCTGCTGACGACGTAGTCGTCTGGCCCCGTTCCGAGCATCGCGGGAGGCGCGCCGTCACGTTCCGCCGTGACGGCAAAGACCGGAGCGGTCAGCCCCTGGTCGCGAAGGCGGCCGACGAACGCCGCGCAGGCCGGGTCGTCGACGTCGGCTTCGAAGATCAGGGCGGCGATGTCCCGGTTGCCCTCCGCCCAGGCCATTGCGGCGGACTGGGATCCGGCCCACGAAACCTTGACATCGTGTGCAATATTGCGAAGAGCGTAGGCGGCAAGCTCCGCGGCACGACGGTCGGTGGCAACGTAGAGGATTTTCATGCAGCCTGAAACGAGGGGAGTCTCCCGTACTTCTATCGGACGGAGTAAGGATAGCTGCAATTCTGGCGGTGGAGGCTGCGTTATCGGGGCTCGGGACTCGGGACTCGTCCGGAAATGTAGCGTCCGGCTTTAGCCGGACCTCCGTCCGGGCTCGTGGACTGCCGCCAGGCTGTAGCCGGGACCCCGCGTCAGGTCGATTCTGAACGGTCGCAAGGAGGGCACCATGCCTGAAACAGTGGATTTGTACAACAACGTCTACGCCGACTTCGCAAGCCGCGCAGAAGCTGCGGTGCGGCATGATGCCTTCGGCGAGGACATCGGGCAGAGCAGCTGGCTCACCGCGACAGAGTGGCTTCGATTCGCCGATCAGGCACAGGTGCGTGAGGACAGCCATGTGCTGGAAGTCGGGAGCGGCTCCGGCGGTCCGGCGGTCTACCTGGCGACGAAACGCGGTTGCCATGTGACTGGGGTCGATATCAACGAGAACGGGGTCAAAAACGGGACCCGTCTCGCCGAGCTGCAGGGGGTTGGCGACCGCGTGACCTTTCAGGTCGTGGACGCCAGCCGGCCCCTGCCATTTCCCCGCGCGTCGTTCGACGCGGTGCTCTCGAATGACGCGATGTGCCACATCTCGAACCGCCAGGAGGTCCTCGAGGACTGGCTCCGCGTGCTCCGGCCGGGCTGGCCGGATGTTGTTCACGGACGCGATGATCGTGACCGGCCTGGTGTCCCAGGAGGAACTGGCGATCCGCAGTTCCATTGGTTTCTACCTGTTCGTCCCGCCCGGAGAGAACGAGCGCCTGATTACACGCGCCGGGTTCACCCTGCTCTCCGCCGAGGACCTGACATGGTCGGCCGAGACGATTGCGAAACGTTGGCACGACGCGCGCGAGCGGCATCGAGACGAACTGGTCTCGCGCGAGGGTGAGGCGAACTTCTCCGGCCTGCAGCGTTTTCTCATGATGGTCCACAGACTCTCGGCGGAGCGCCGGCTCTCCAGGTTCGGTTACCTGGCGGAGAAGACGGCGTGACCTGGAGATCCCGCTTGCGGCACTTTGTCTTGTCGAGAGAATCGTCGCCTGTCGCGTAGTGAATCGCGGCGAATTTACTTCACGGAGATTCGATAGAGGGACTTTCTCCCCCGGAGATAGAGCTCGTCACCCACGATCGCGGGCGACGCATCGAATCCGTCGTCAAGACGATTGACGGCGACCGTTTCAGGCGTCCTGCCGTGCTTCAAGACGACAACGGCGCCGTCGCGGCTGGCGATGTAGATGCGGCCGGCGGCGGCGACGGGGGAGGCGTAAAGATCCGGGACGTCGGAAAGACGCGACGGCCCGAATTGCGTCTCGCCCGTCCGCGCGTCGAGCACGGTCATGATGCCGCTCAAGTGCTTGAACAGATACAACGAGCCTTGATACAGCAGCGGCGATGCGACGTACGGCGTATCGCGATCCCGACGCCACAACAACCCCGCGCCCTCAGCGATCGTTCCCTGCGCTTTGGCCAGATCCACGGCGAGGAGTGCGCTACCCGAAAACCCACTCGTCAGGTAGGCGATGCCGTCGCCGAAAACGGGAGAGGGGATGGAGTTGAAGGTCAGCCCAGGTCCTTGCCAGAGGACTTCGCCTGACTCGAGGTCGTATCCGCGGATGTTCTTGGTGCCGTTGGTGATGATTTGCGTGCGCGATCCCACTGGCACGATGAGTGGCGTTGCCCAGGTCGTCGGCTCGTCGCGCTCGCGCCGCCACAGTTCCTTGCCCGTCTCCTTGTCCAGGACGGCGAGGAAGGACGTCCCTTCGTGGTCCCAGGTGACGATCACGCGATTCTGATAGAGCGCCGGCGACGCGCCCTCGCCCCACCCGTTGCGCGTGTCCATCTCTCCGAAGTCTTTCTCCCACACGACGTCGCCCTTCATCGTCAACGCGTAGAGTCCGCGCGACCCGAAAAACGCAATGATGTGCGTGCCATCGGTGGATGGCGAGGCGGACGCGTACGTATTCGTCGGATGGCGGCCTTCTTTCGGCTGCTCGGTCCGCAGTGTCTTGCTCCACCGCAGGCTGCCCGTCGCGCGATCGATAGCGAGCACCTGGAATACCTGGTCCTGCTTCGACTGGACGTAGGCCTGCCCGTTGTACACGCTCTCGCCGGTGCGCTGGAAATCGACGGTGAAGTTCTGCTGCGTGGGTTTCAGATCGCCGGTTGCGACGGCGGTCTGCAGATAGATCGTGTCGCCCCAGATGATCGGCGTCGATGCGCCGCTTCCCGGTATGGGCACTTTCCAGCGAACGTTCTCGGTCTCGCTCCACCTCGTCGGCGGATCGCCGGTCGGGGCAACGCCAGAGGCGAGCGGGCCACGCCACTGAGGCCAGGACGGCGTCACCGTCTGCTCGGCGTCAAGGCCGGTCGGCCCTCGCAGACCCGCCGTGAGCATGACCAGTGAAAAGCCGGCGAGAACAAGTGTCTTCGACATGCGCGCTCGCATCTTACTGGCCGATTCTCTCAGCTGCAACGTAGAAGCCTTGCATGTCTGCCCCGATGCGATGCCGGGCTGCTTTCACGATACGATGCTGTCGGTTTCGAGCCAGGATGCCCTTCTCCTTTTCAAGAAGACAGGCAGCCGCATTCGGAGGCGTCGTGAAACGTCCATCTCGAAAAACCAAATCGCAGGGCACACGCGATGTGGACGCCTATCTGGCTACGGTGCCGCCCGAGGAACGTAGGGCGCTCCAGAAACTCCGAACCGCCATCGCGGCGGCGGCGCCGCGTGCGGAGGAGGGCTTCAGTTATGGGCTGCCGGCCTTCAGGCTCGACGGACGGCCGCTAGTCTGTTACCGGGCCGCAGCGAAACACTGCAGTTTCTTTCCCATGAGCCCCGCGGTGATCCGCGCCCACTCCTCGGATCTGGAAGGCTACGATACGGCGAAAGGCACGATCCGGTTTCAGGCGGAGAAGCCCTTGCCGGTTGCGCTCGTGCGCAAGCTCGTCCTGGCTCGCGTGGCCGAACTCGAGCAGCCCCGAGCACGGTCCCGCGCGCGCCCGCAGCCGACGAAGTCCCGGCGATCGACAGGGAGGAAACCTGACAGGACCTGATGCAATGAAAGCCTATCTACTGACTACCGGTGTGCTCTTTGGACTCATTGCCATCGCGCACATTCTGCGGATGATCGTCGAATGGCCACGTCTGGCGACCGACCCGTGGTATCTCCTCCTGACGCTCCTGGCAGCAGCCCTTTGTGTGTGGGCGTGGCGTCTGCTTCGACAGTCGTCTCCATCGTGAAGACGAGCGAACATGTTCCTTCTTGCGCGGGCGCTGACCTATGCGACGTTGTTTGTCGGGTTCGTGCTGGTGTTCCTGCCCGCCAGGGTTCTGAACGCCGCCGGGGTCAGGTGGCCGGACACATTTGGCGTCTGGCAAGTGGCGGGCATGGTGCTGGGGATCGCTGGCGCGGCGGTTGCGGTCTCGTGCATTCTCACGTTCGTGTTCGTCGGGCGCGGAACTCCCGCACCGTTCGATCCGCCCCGCCGCCTCGTCGCTCAGGGGCCGTATCGCTTCGTGCGGAACCCGATGTACATAGGCGCGGCAGCTGCCGTTCTCGGCGCGGCGGTCTTCTATCGATCGCTGGCCCTTTTCGGCTACGTCGTGGCGTTCCTGCTGGTGATGCACGTGTTCGTTCGCGTGTTCGAAGAGCCAACGCTGCGTCGAATGTTCGGGGAAGAATACGACCGCTATTGCCAGCACGTCGGACGCTGGTGGCCGCACAGGTGATGTTCACTTAGAGGGTGGATGAATGGACAGAATCTCACGAGCGGAGTTCCTCGGCTTCGGTGCCCTGCTGGGCGGCGCGGCTTTCAGGCTGCGAGGCGGGACGACGGACGAACCGCAGCAGACCGCTGCGACGCTGACGACAGAGCCCGACGTCGTCGTCTTCAATGCCCGCGTCTACACCAGCGAGACAGCGCAGCCAAGGGCTGAAGCCATCGCCATCAAGCAGGGCAGGTTTGTTGCTGTCGGCAGCACTACCGATGTCAAGAATCTCGCGAGTCGCGCGACTCAGGTCATCGATGGCGCAGGGATGACAGTCCTGCCCGGTTTCATCGACACCCACTGTCACCCGAGTGGCGTCAACGAGCTTTACAGCGTCAACGCCAACGTCCGTACGGTGAAAGAACTGCAGGCTGCGTTACGCAAAAAGGCTGCGGATACGCCTCCCGGCTTCTGGATCGAAGCCTACATGTTCGACGACACCAAACTGGACGTCTCGCTGCATCGCAAGCATCTCGACGAAGCCGTATCGGATCATCCGGTCGAAGTGAACCATCGTGGCGGTCATACGAGCTTTTACAACAGCAAGGCGCTCGAACTGGCCGGCGTTACTCGGCAGACCCCCGATCCGGAGCATGGCCGGTTCTTTCGTGATGAGTCAGGTGAACCCAACGGCCGCGTCGCGGAGCTTGCTCGTGGGGTGTTCGGCCGCGTAGGAAAGAGGGAGGAGTTCACTCCAGAGCAGTCGCGCGAACGGGCGAAGAACGGGATGATGCACATCTCGTCACTGCTGACCGCCGCGGGCTTGACGTCCGTGCACGACGCCGGCGCCGGCCGCGCGCGTGTGCAGGCGTACGAGGATGCCTATCGCGCGGGCGGGCTGCGTCACCGCGCCTACATGATGATCCGCGGCCGCGACGTCGTGAACGGCCTGAAGGCAGCCGGCATCGGTACCGGGTTTGGCAACGAGTGGATCCGGATTGGCGGCCTCAAGTACGCGGCCGATGGATCAGCCTCGGAACGGACGATGCGGATGACGACGCCGTATGTGGGAACGGATGATTACGGCATCCTGACGATGACGCAGCAGGCGCTCGACGAAGCCGTCGAGGACGGGCACCGGAACAACTTCCAGGTCGGTGTTCACGCGAACGGCGATGTCGCCATCGACATGGTGCTCAAGTCGTACGAAAAAGTGCTCCAGCGATGGCCAGACCCGAATCGCCGCCACCGCATCGAACACTGCACGCTCGTCAACCCGGATCTCTTGCGGCGCATCAAGGCGTGCGGCTGCATTCCGACGCCGTTCTGGACCTACGTCTTCTATCACGGTGAGAAGTGGGCGCAATATGGCGACGACAAGCTGCGCTGGATGTTTGCGCATCGTTCGTTCATCGACGAGGGCATCGTCGTGCCCGGCGCGTCCGACTACGGCCCGGGGCCTTTCGAACCGCTGATGGCCATCCAGAGCATGGTCACGCGGCGGGACTACCGCGGACGCGAGTGGGGCCCGAACCAGAAGATCACCGTGGACGAGGCAATCCGCGTCGCGACGATCAACGGCGCGTATGCGTCATCGGAGGAGAGCCTCAAGGGCTCGATCAAAGCTGGCAAGCTCGCGGACTTCGTAATGCTGGAGAAGGACCCGCACGACGTCGATCCCAACCAGATCAAGGACATCAAAGTCATAAGGACTGTGGTCGGCGGGAAGACGATGTAGTGCGTAGTGTCCGGCTTTAGCCGGACCTCTGCTTACATTCTCGCGCCGCGGATCAGTTCGGCATTTGCAGGCAGCGGCGAGCGATGCGATCATGGTCCGGCCCGTCTGAATGTCCAGCCGTCGGCCGGACGCTTCGCTGACTCCCGATGCTCAACGCCGTCGACGCCCTTGCCCGCCTTCGAGCTGGAAACCACCGATTCGTGACAGATCAGACCACGACAACCGCGCTCTCGAGCGCCGCACGCCGCAGTGCGCTGTTATCGGGACAGGCGCCCTTCGCGATCATCCTCGGCTGCTCGGATTCGCGTGTTCCTGCCGAGCTGGTGTTCGACCAGGGCTTCGGCGATTTATTCGTCATTCGAGTTGCAGGAAACGTCGTGGCTCCATCACAGGTGGGGAGCGTCGAGTTTGCGGCGTCGCGTTACGGGACACGGCTCGTGGTGGTCATGGGGCATTCGCAATGCGGCGCCGTCATCGCCACGTTGGAGGACTTGCAGGGCGGGCCGACGAATCAATCGATGAATCTGCGCTCGATTGTCGATCGCGTCAGGCCCTCGGTCGAGACCTTGCTGTCCGGCAGGCGCGATGCCGATCCGGACACGCTCGTGCGCGACGCAGTTCGTGCGAATGTCCGTACATCGGTCGATCACCTGCGACACGGATCGGCATTGCTCGAGAAGCTGATCCACGAGACCGGTCTGCTCGTGGTTGGCGCCGAGTATTCGCTGGAGACTGGTGTCGTCGAGTTCTTCGAGAATGTTCCGCATGGGGACGTAGTGAGGCTCGGCAGTTCTTGATCCAGCGAGTCGCGATGAGTTGTCGAGAATGCCCTCGGGCGATGATTTCGCGAAGATGTTGACCATCCCCTACCGTCGGTTCACGATCGCGTCCGATCGAACAACGGCCGACGTGGCTCAGCGAATGGCGGAGCAAACCGCGCCGCGGCACGGGTCGGGCGGTACGCCGTCTCACACGGCCCGGTATATCGGCACGATTCGCCCGGACCGCTTTCGTCTGGTGCCACTGATCCGCGGGATGAATACGTACGCGCCGCGGATTCTCGGACGCATCCGGTCCACATACACGGGCTGCGTGATCGAGGGCCGCATGACGCTGCACCCTGTGATCGTGCTTGTGCTGCTCGGGTTTCTCGTCGTTCCGCAGTACCGGGCTCTGGGCGAAACTGGCACGGTCGATTTCGTCTGGCTGGGAATCGTGTTCGTGTTTCACGTGGTGATGTACTACGCTGGCTTTCTGCCAGAAGCGCGTCGCGTCGAGTCGTGGATCCGCGAGATCGCAGGTCGTCCAGTCCGCAGCCAATGCGGGGCACCTACCGAGAACCGGAAGCGCGCGCAGATCTTCCTGACTGACTTTCAGGTGTAGCGAAAGCAGACCATCCCAGCCGCCGAAATCAGGCAGAATAAGCATGGCCGTCCCTGGACGGACGGCGGTATCGTGGAGCACGCAATGAAACTCGCAACGATCTTCTGGTTGATGATCCTGCCGGGAGCCATCGGCTGGCAGGTATCTGACGGTGGTGAGGCCCAGGTCGCGTACCCCGAGGGATATCGCACATGGGTCCACGTCAAGAGCGAGCTGCTCAGTCCCGCGCATCAGAACTTCGCCGCCAACGGCGGGTTCCATCATATCTACGCCAATCCCGAAGCGATGACGGGCTACCGGAGCCGGTCGTTTCCCGAGGGCTCGGTCGTCGTATTCGACTGGCTGGAGACGAAGGACAACAACGGCCTGTTCGAGGAAGGCGCCCGTCGTCGGGTGGACGTGATGGTGAAAGACTCGAAGCGGTTCGCCAAAACCGGCGGCTGGGGATTCCAGCGGTTCGTCAAGGACAGCAAGACCGAGCGAGCCGCCGCGCCGTCACCGGAGCAGTGCTTCGCGTGTCACGAGAAGCTGAAGAAGGACGGCCTGATTCTGAGCAGCTACCGGCAGTAAACGCTTCTATTTGGAGGATGACGATGCCCTCGATTCGAGAGAACGCCGAACAATTCTTCGACGCGTGCGAAACCGGCAAGGGATGGTCCGTCTGCCAGCGCTACTGCCACCCTGCCGCGACCTTTGCCGCGCAGGCGGGCGCGTTGACGGATGTCAAGACCCTGGAAGGCTACACCGAGTGGATGAAGGGTCTTTTCACCCCGATACCTGACGGGCGTTACGAGCTCCGCTCGTTTGCCGTCGACGACCGGCGAAACAATGTCTCGGCGTATGCCGTGTTTCGCGGCACACACACGGGTGACGGCGGTCCCATCCCTCCGACGGGAAAGCGTGTCGAGGCGGATTACGTGTACGTGATGGAGTTCGACGGCGATCGCATCCGTCACATGACGAAGATCTGGAACGATGGCATCAGCCTGAAGCAGCTGGGGTGGATGTGAGCGTCGGCATCGGCGTGTCGCGTTGCATCGGCTGACGCTTCCAGTAGGTGAGCGATCGCCAGAGCCACTCGGCCGGGCCGAACCGGTATCGCGCCAGCCACACAGGGCTCATGACGAGCTGGAACGCCCAGATTGCGGCGACGACAAGGAGCTGCTCGGCGTAGTCGAATTGTCCCGCAAGACCAAAGCCCCAGCCCAGAAACAGAATCGACGTGATGATGCTCTGGAAAAGGTAGTTCGAGAAGGCCATCTGGCCGACGGCTGCCAGGCTCCTGCGAAGCGCACCGAGCACACCACTCTTGACGATGATGATCAAGGTGGCGGCGTAGCCCACGGACGCGAGAACCGCACCTGCGTAGTTCCACAGGTCGGCGATGGTGCGTTGCGGCATCGCAAAACGAACGCGTTCGAGCTCGATCGTTCCGTACCACGCGAGCGCGAGGCCCACGGGAATGCATGTCGCCGCCACGAGCGCGTAGTGCGCGATCGAGCGGCTGCCGTCGAGAAAACCTGTCTTGTAGAGAGACATCCCGAGCAGCATCATTCCGCCACAGCGCCAGAAAAAGAACACGAGGAAGAAAAACGTCTGGGCCCCGAAGACGAACGCAGCCCGATGTGCGACGACTTCCGGATAGCTTCGAAGCAGGTTCGCGAGCTGCTCGCGTGACTGCTCGGGCGTGGGCATCATCATTTCCGCCATCTCGGCTCGTTCGGCCTCGCCCATCGAATCCCAGGCGATGCCGTGACCGACTGACAATCCTGCACCAACGGCAAGAAAGAGGACCGCCCCTGCCATCAGCGCCCAGGCCGGCAATCGGCGCACCCACCAGAGAAGAATGATTCCGCACAGCGCGTACGGCACGAGGATGTCGCCGTCCCAGATCAGATAGGCGTGCACCAGGCCGAACGCCAGGAGCCAGAACATCCGTCTGAACCAGAGTCCGCGTGGCGGTTTCCCCGACTCGGTCGGCTTGGCTGCGTACAGCAACACACCCGCACCGAAGAGCATCGAGAAGAGGCCCATCATCTTCAGGTCGAAGACGACGCTCGTGAATATGTAGGCAGCACGGCTCGGGCCCGTGTATTCGAACAGCGTCGTCGGGTTCATGTAGGCGCTGAATGGCGCCGCCATGGCCCTGATGTTCATCGCAAGGATTCCGAGGAGTGCAAAGCCCCGGAGGACGTCGAGGGTTTCCAGCCGGGCGCTCGCGGAGACCGGTGCGGCCGGGTTCATACGCCGGAGTCTACCCGATTGTGGCCTTTGTTAGAATCCGGTGCTTGATGTCACCCGTTTTCTTGTTGCTTCTCCTTATTGCTTTCCCGCGTGAGACTTACTGGTCCCCGCAGGGCCAGCTGCCACCAGGGGCCAGCCTGGAATTGAGTGAACTGCAGGTGGTGGGCGCACGCCGGTATACGGCGGAAGACGTCAAGAAGCTCAGCGCTCTCGAAATTGGCAAGCGAGTCGCGATTCCGGATCTCGACCAGGCGGCCGAGCGGATGGCAGCGACGGGACTGTTCAAGACCGTCAGTTACAGTTACGCCACGAACGCCGGGCGCCTTGTCGTCACGTTCGAGATCGTGGAATCCGAGTGGACCGTTCCGGTCGTCTTCGACAACTTCGTCTGGTTCACTGACGCAGAGATGGTGGCCTCTGTCAGGAACCATCTCCCGTCGTTCGACGGGACCGCTCCGGCGACCGCAGGGATTCCAGAGCGCATTACCCAGGCGCTGCAGCAGTTGCTCGCGTCGAAGCGCCTCGAGGGCCGGGTCGATTTCCTTCCGCTGGCGGCGCTCAACAAGGCTGTCGAGGGTTACCTGTTCCGCGTGGTCGATCCGGGCCCGAAGATCTGCACGCTGCGCTTCGAGGGTGCATCGGCGATTGCTCAGGAAGATCTGGTGGCTGCGCTCAAGAACACCATTGGCAGCGACTACTCGCGTACGTATCTGATCAACGCGTCGAAGGGCACGCTCGTCGACCAGTATCGTCGCGCGGGGTATTGGCGTGCGGCGTTCGATGAGCCGGTCACCGCTCTTCAGGACCGCGAGCGACTGTCGCGGGGTCGCAGTCATGGTCAAGGTCGACGAGGGTTCACAATACCTCTGGGGAGGTGCCATCTGGACCGGCAATGCGGCGATCGCCTCACCCGAACTCGACGCCCTGCTCGGCATGAAGGGTGGCGAGGTGGCTGCCATGTCGAAGCTCGACGAAGCCCTCCGGCGTATCGGGAGGGCGTACGCGAAGCAGGGGTATCTGATTCAGCGAGCCACTTATACGTCACGACTCGATGACTCGAACCGGCAGGCATCCTTCGAGATTCGCGTGGCAGAGGGGCCACAGTTTCGACTCGGGACCGTGGATTTCGTCAACCTCGCGCCGAACGACGCGGCGGCGCTGCGCAAGCTGTGGCGGTTGCAACAGGGCGACGTCTACGACAATACGTATCCGGACCAGTTCGTGAAAGATGAGATCGTTCCGCGACTGAAAGGTGGCGGGGGAGTGCCACGCACGGAAACAGATCTGGACGTCAAGAAGGGCATCGTGAACGTCCGCGTGGTGTTTGGTGGATAGGTGGCCGGGCTCGGGATTCGGAGCTCGCGATACGATGGACTTCGCCAATCATGAAAGCGCCGCTGCACATTGAAACACCGCGTCTCGCCCTGTCGCCGCCGACCGCTAGCGATGCCGAGTCGATCTTCGAGTGTTACGCCGGCGATCCTGACGTCACACGGTTCCTCGGCTGGCCGCGGCATCGCTCGGTCGCAGAGACACGCGAGTTCCTCGACTTCAGCGCGCTGGAGTGGGACCGCTCGCCAGCAGGCCCGTATCTGATCCGGTTGCGTGCCGATGGCCGGCTGATCGGCGGCACCGGCTTGTCCTTCAAGAACGAGCACGAGGCGGTCACTGGTTACGTGCTGGCGAAGGACGCATGGGGTCAGGGCTACGCGACCGAAGCGCTCCGGGCAATGGTGGATCTCGCGCGGCAGATTGGCGTCGTGCGGATCGAGGCGCTGTGCCATTCGCAGCACCGGGCGTCAGCGCATGTCCTGGAGAAGTGCGGCTTCCGCCGCGAGAGCACGTTTCAGCAGGCGGAGTTCCCAAACCTGGCGCCAGGCGTGATGCAGGATGCGGCGTGCTACGTGCTTGCGGTCAGACCGGGTCAGACCCCTGGTGAGTGAACGTACTCACGTCGTCTGACCAGATTGAGGTGGCCGGGATCAGCATCAACGACTACCACTAACAAGAAATCGGTGTCCAAGATCTCGTGCTCCAGTGCGCGCGATGCCCGGACGGGCGGGCTTTCGCGAGGGTGATGCTCCTGTGGCGCATCACGGCGGGCTCGAGGACTTTTGCGACCAGTTCAGCTGGCCGAACGGGAAGTCGAAAGCCTGGTGCATCGCTGTCGCGCCATCTGAACACGATGTCGACGTTATTCAGGTGACCTGATCATGGAGAAGCTTCTGGTATCACTCGTTCCTGGCTATGCGGAGACCACATTCGAAGCAGATCGCCTGACGACCGACTGACGCAGTACGTATGACGACCGCCCCTGTCCGTTTCTTCGAGATGAACTACAAGCCTGTCTGGATCATCGTCATGACCGCGACGGCATTCGCGGTTGGATTTGCAATCGTCGCCATCGTTGCTGTATCGCGAACGTTACCAGCCGCCATTGCAATGGGCCTGGCCACGACTGCTCCAGCCCAGGACTCAGGTTGGTTGATCATCGTTCACAGCCCGCCGACGGGCGTACTTCGTGGTGTTCAGCTCAGCCTGCTGGGCCTGCTGCTGGGCGGCGTTCCCGCAGCGATCCTAGCAACAGTCTTGGCGGCCTGGCCCGGCCCGTTCGGACCCCGATGGTCAGCAGGTTGGTGGAACGTATTTCTCGGTGGGTTCGTGTTTCAACTAAGCAATCTCGTGCTGTCGGTCTTCCTGCTCCGGGTTCTGTACTTGACTGCCCCGGTTCCCATGACCAGCGTGGATTTCCTGCTGATCGCCGGACCGCTCATTCTGAACGTCGTGTGCAGTATGTGGGGCCTCCGCATGTGGAGACGGTTGCAAGCCGCGACGTACGATCGCGCCGACGGTCATCATCGGTACTGCTGATCTCAAATGAGGCTGGTCAGGTGCGGCAATCGCTCGATGACTTGAACACGTGCGGCCGCGAGGGGGCTGAGACAGGATTGAATCAGCGTCCGGCCGCGGAGCCCGTGCCTTTCCAGCCGACAGCCTCCATCACCAGCCCGAGCGCCGTATTCGTTGCGCGCCGCGCGGGACCCTGACCTCGCATGTGTCCCATGCGCACGATCACCAGATCGTGCGTCGGCACGATCCACGTGTTCTGTCCGCCCGCGCCGGCCGCCAGATAGGTCTCCGGTGGCAGGTTCCAGTTGTTGATGCGGTTCAACCAGAAGAACCCTCCATACTCCGGACGCTTCCATGCCGGCGCTGGCGTGCTGACGAAGGTGGACCAGCCTTCCGGCAGAATGCGTTGGCCCTGCCACATGCCGTCCTGCAGATAAAGCATGCCGATCCGCGCCCAGTTCCTCGCCGTTCCGTAGTCGTATCCCGATATCAGGAAGTTGCCGTAAGGATCGGTCTCGAGGACCTGTTTCCGGATGCCGATGCGATCGAAGAGCGCGCGCTGCGGCCACGTGAGGATGTTGTCGCCGCGTTTGGTGACGGCGAGTTTGGTGAGGTACGCGATCGTCAGCGGGTCGCTGTTGCGGTAGCGGCCGTCCGTGTTGGCCGGGTACTCCACCGGACGCGTGATCGAATAGTCGAACGCGTCGATGCCACCCGTGTAGATGTAATAGTGATCGGGATACGTGTCGTTGGAGCCCGGCTCCTGGTTGCCGAGGAACTTGAGGCCAGCGCTCATGCGCAGCAGATCGATATGCCGAATCGTGCCTCGCGGATCGCCGGGCCGTCGCCACAGTGGCACCTGCGCCGGTTGTTCGAGGGTGTAGGTTCCATCCTTGACCAGCAACGCGAACATCGTGGCCGCCAGGCTTTTTCCCATCGACCAGCTCTCGAGCTGCGTGTCGCGGGTGATACCGGGTGCGTAACGCTCGGCGACGATCCGGCCCTTGTGGACGACGAGGAAGGCAGCTGTCAATGCCGCCGGATCGGCGAATGCGGCATCGGTGGCCGCATCCAGCTTGGCGCGATCGACGCCGGCAGGAAACGGCGACGTATCCTCGCGATCGCCCATCGGCCACGCCTGAGTACTGGCGTCAGGCAGTTGCGACTTCACCGCGACCGGCTTGAAGTGGATGCCAGGCTTCTCGGGATTCTGGATGATGCAGCCCTGATCCCCGTAATATCGCGCTTCGCGCGTGACGTTGCCGAACGACGTGCGCGCCAGTTTCGCGTCGCGATCGATCGTCCATTTAACCTGTTCCTGTTCCGCGCGCGGCATGAAGAAGTAGGCGCTGCCGCGAGCGACGTCCTCGGGCGTCCTGCCGGATACAAAGACACCCGAACACAGAATCTTCGCGAAGCCTGCGAGGCCGTTCTCGGTGTGTGTGCCTCTGGGGCCCGGAATGGGCTGGGCTTCCTGAGCGCGAAGCTGGGGGAAGCCAACGGCGATGGCGCTGGCCGCGAGAAGCAGGGCGAGTAAGAAGCGAGGTCGGGCATGCATATCGCGTGTCTCCAATCCGCGGCAATTGTTGCACGCCTGGCAATATGGCAGGAATAGGTGCGATTATCAGGGCCATCTCGGACCAACGTAGCAAAGGGAGGGGTCTAAGTGCCGACTCGAAGAGACGTCGTTGGGATGCTGATGGCCACCGCGGCAGGTACATTCGTGAGAGGGCCAGGCAACGCCGTCGGTGGCGTCGTTCAGCCTCAGCACGACCGGCGCCGGGTGGTGATCGGTGGCCGTGCGATCAGAGTGATCGACATGCACGCGCATTGCGTGATCCCGGTGACGGACATCGTCCAGGGCACGCCGCTGGCCAGCAGCGGGGGCGGACGAGGCGGCAGCATCCTCGGTCCCGAACGGCTGCAGCTCATGGACCAGCAGGGTGTGGACGTCCAGGCCCTCAGCATCAACGGCTACTGGTGGTACGCGGCCGATCTGGAGCTGGCGCGCCGGATTGTTCGCGCGCAGAACGAGGGGCTCGCCAAGTGGGTCGCGAAACATCCCGATCGGTTCGTGGCTCTGGCGTCCGTCGCGCTGCAGCATCCGGAGCTGGCGGCCGAACAGCTGGAAGATGGCGTCAAGCGGCTCGGTCTGCGTGGAGTGTCCATCGGAGGGCACGTGAACGGCGAGGATCTCTCGTTGCCGAAGTACGACCCGTTCTGGTCGAAGGCGGCCGAGCTCGGCGCGCTCGTGTTCATGCATCCTGGTGGCGCGACGAATCTGATCAAGGAGGGCGCGTTGCGGGGTCGGGGCGACCTTGGCAACATCATCGGCAATCCGCTCGAGACGACGTACTTCCTGACACGGCTGATCGTCGACGGGATTCTGGACAAGTTCCCCGCTCTCCGCGTCTGCGGCGCGCACGCGGGCGGATACCTGCCGTCGTACCTCGGCCGGACTGAAGCGGCGTGTGTGGTTCGCAGCGACGCGAACTGCGCCAACAAGAAGAAACCGAGCGAGTACCTCAGGTCACAGATTTTCATCGACACGATGGTCTTCTCACAGGCAGGACTTCGCCACCTGGTGGCGGAGCTGGGCATCGGGCAGATCGTCTACGGCACGGACGTTCCGTTCAACTGGCCCGTGACCGTGGACCTGGTGCTCGAGGCACCGTTCCTCGATGACGCCGGCAAGGAAGCGATCCTGAGCGGGAATCTCAAGAGGTTGCTCCGAATCGATCTGTAGCGCGTTCCCGCAGCCACGAATGATGATGACGCTCCTTCTGTACTTCTCGCTCACCTTCATCATCAGCTGGGTCTTCTTCGTCGGCGCGGCAATGCTCTCCGGCCCCCTTGCCTTCCCAGTTCGCTTGATCGGTGTCTTTGCGCCGGCACTTGTCGCGTTGGCTCTGATCGCACGCGCTGAGGGCTCGGCCGGCGTCGCGAGGTTGCTCAATCGAATCGTCGTGTGGCCAGAGGCGGCGCGTTGGTATGCCTTCGCGCTGGGATTCATGATCGCGATCAAACTGACCGCGGCTGTCCTGCATCGCGTCATGACTGGCGCCTGGCCTACATTCGGAAATGACGCGCTGGTTCTCATGCTGGCCGTCACGATTGTGTCAACGCCGGTGCAGGCAGGAGAGGAGATTGGGTGGCGCGGCTACGCGCTGCCTCGCCTGGCTGCTCGTTTCGGTCTTGCTCCCGCCAGCATCGTTCTGGGCGTGATCTGGGCGGTGTGGCACCTGCCGTTCTTCGTCATGCCGGGAGGCGACACGTATCGGCAGTCCTTTCCTGCGTACCTGACGAGTGTCACGGCACTGTCCGTCGCGCTGTCCTTTCTTTACTGGCGAACGAACGGAAGCTTGCTGATGACGATGCTGATGCATGCAGCCATCAACAATACGAAGGACATCGTGCCATCGCAGTCGGCCGGTGGCATGACACCGTTCACCCTGACCGCGTCCCTGATGACGTGGCTCACGGCAGCGATCCTCTGGATCTGCGCGATATACTTTCTCGTTCGAATGCGCGCAGCAACGCTGCCGGCTGAAAATGCCTGACACCGTGAGCGTGTGGACGTGGCTGTGGCTGAGCCTGCGTAGCCTGCTGTGGATGCTCCTGCTCCCAGGGCTTCTTCGCTGCCTACGTTCCCTGGCGATTCTTTGGTCTCGCCAGCGTGCGCGATCTCTCCGGCGTGGTGCCCATCATTGGTCTGCTGTGTATCGGTGCCGGGACGTGTCTTCTGCTGGCGTGTATCTTTGAATTCGCGCGAAGCGGACGAGGCACGCTCTCCCCGATGGATCCTCCACGTCACCTGGTCGTGCGAGGCTTGTACAGGTACGTGAGGAATCCGATGTATCTCAGTGTCACCCTCATCGTGCTCGGGGAGGCGATACTGATGCGATCGATTCCACTCGCCGTGTACTGGGCGATCTGGTTTCTCTGCGCCAATATGTTTGTCATCGGTTACGAGGAGCCCTGGCTTCGTGAGAACTTCGGCGCCTCGTACGATCAATACGCACGACGCGTTGGACGTTGGATTCCGGCGTTTCGATCGAAGTGATGGAGGATCGAGTTGACATCCCCAGACGTCCGAACCATGACAGCAGCCGAAGAGCGATTAGCCGTCGACACCATTGTTCTGGCGTTCGCCGCGGATCCGATGGCCCGCTGGAGCTGGCCGGATGCTCATCAGTATCTCGAAGGGATGGCGAAGCTGGCCCGTGCCTTCGGGAGCAACGCTTTTCATCATGAAGGAGCGCACTGCACGAATGGCTACGCGGGCGCCGCGTTATGGCTGGCGCCTGGTGTCCATCCCGACGAGGAAGCGCTCGAGGCGGTCGTGGCGACCACTGTGACGGGCGCGATCCGCGATGAAATGGCTGCCGTCTTCGAACGGATGGCAAAGCATCACCCCGTCGAGCCGCATTGGTACCTGCCATTAATCGGCGTGGACCCCATATATCAGGGCAAGGGCCACGGCGATGCGCTGATGGCATACGCGCTGCAGCGGTGCGACCGCGATCATCTGCCCGCGTATCTCGAGTCGACCAATCCGCGGAACATCTCCCTCTACAAGCGGCATGGGTTCGAAGCGCTCGGAACGATCCAGGTGGGTTCGTCGCCATCGCTGGTGCCGATGCTGCGGCGCGCGCGCTAGTGGCCCGTCCACGCTGAAGAAGGACCACCTCGCGGGCGGGGCGTCCCGCCTGGCGGCGTTGCTCATCGCTCACATATGCCCAATATGCTCGCTCTTCGCGCCTAGCCAGCCGGGCGCCGCGCTCCGCGATCTGGTCCTTCTTCAGCGTGGACGGGCCACTAGGTCACTTTGGCGCGTACAATGGAGCGATTGGAAAGAACACAAGTCGACTCCGGACGCGAACGTCGCTTCGTCTTTGACGAGGTCGCCGATGTCTACGCACGCGCGAGGCCCAGCTACCCGGCGGCGCTGATCGACGACGTCATCCGCGAGGCCAAACTGCGCCCAGGATCCAGAATCCTGGAGCTCGGATCGGGACCTGGTAACGCGACGGTCCTGTTCTCGGGCCGCGGGTTCCAGATCGTGTGTCTGGAGCCCGGCGGGCGGCTGGCCGCGTTGGCCCGGCGGCGAGTGGCGGCCAACCACGATACCCGGATCATCGCCACGACATTCGAGAACTGGCAGATTGGCACCGAGCGTTTTGCGCTCGTCTTCGCCGCCCAATCGTTTCATTGGATGGACCCGGCGACTCGATTCTCGAAGGCCGCTCAGGCACTCGAACCCGACGGCGCGCTCGCCGTCTTCGCGAATCGGGCGCTGCGAGGGACCGGTGCGATCGACCTCAGAATTCAGGAGGTCTACGAAGCGCATGCGCCGCACCTGGGCAGTGAAAGCCGCAGCCGGAACACGCGCGAGCATTTTCTCGAGTTGTTCGCCGACGCGCCGGAATTCAGAATGGCGGACTGCCACGAGTACCCGTGGCACGCCGAATATACCGCTGCTGAATACACGGACCTGGCCCAGACGCACTCGGATCACCGGATACTGCCGGCGTCACAACTGCGCGCGGTGCTGGACGGCACGCGCGCGGCAATCGAAGAGGGCGGCGGCACTTACGGCGTGGACTACCTGGCTGTCCTGTGCGTGGCGCATCGGATCTAATCACTGTTGCTCGAATGGTTGCCCCACGCTGAAGCTTTTGAACTGCCGGATGCCGGGCACCTGTTGCATCTGCAGAATACGAAAGGACTGGCGGACGGCCTCGTCGCGTTCCTGGCGCGCCATCCTGTGGCGTGCCGTCAACACGGAGGGAAGACCGGAGGATCCTGCTGTGAAAGAAGCGTTCATCAAACATGGAGCCAGCCGCGTGACCGATGACGATTTCAGGAAGGTGACCGAGCAGGCTGACGATATCAAACAGAAGTTTGCCGCCGGCGGGCCGCTCAGCCGCTTCTATCTGGACGGCAAGCTGCTGCTGGCCATGGTGGGGGACTACTACCGCGGCACGTATCGCTCGGTGCCTTACTGGGCCATCGCCGCCGTGGTGTTTGCCCTGCTCTATGTCCTGAATCCGTTCGACATCGTTCCCGACGTCGTCCCGCTGCTCGGATTCGTCGACGACGCCGCGCTGATGGGCGTGTGTCTGAGCATGATCGAGCAACAGTTGTACCAATACAAAGGATGGAAGGAATCGAGGAAGGAAGGATGAGGAGCGCGCGCATGTATCGGACCGTTACGATCGCCGCAGCCGTTCATTGCGGCTGGGGCGCTCGGCCTCGCTCAGGCGCCGCGAACGCACCGTCTGCAGGCCACGCCGGCGACGATCTCGTACGGCTATTACTGGCACGAAGCGGCTCCCGTCCTTCGCATTGCATCGGGCGACATCATCGACGTCGATACGCTGCTCACGAACACGCCCAACCGGCTCGAGGCCTCGGGCGTGCCGCCCGACCAGATTCAACAGTCGCTCAGAACCATTGTCTCGGAAGTGACCGGCGACCGGCGAGGCCCCGGCGGCCACATCCTGACCGGTCCGGTGTTCATCGAAGGCGCCGAGCCAGGCGATGCGCTCGAGGTCAAGGTCCTGTCGATCGATCTGGCAATCGACTACGGCTACAACGGGTGCAGCGGGTTCATACCGTCGAACTGCGACAAATCGGTTCCCCAGAAAATCTTCAAGCTGGACTCGAAGCGGATGACGTCCGAGTTCAAGCCGGGCATCGTCATCCCGCTGAAGCCGTTCTTCGGAAGCATGGGCGTGGCGCCTGCGTCAGAGCTCGGACGCGTCAGCAGCAACCCGCCTGGGAGACATGCCGGGAATCTCGACAACCGGCTGCTGGTCGCCGGAAGCACGCTCTTACATCCCCGTGTTCGTCCCTGGCGCGTTGTTCAGCGTGGGCGACGGTCATGCCGCGCAGGGCGATGGCGAGGTCGATCAGACCGCGATCGAAACGTCGCTGCGCGGAAAGCTGCAGCTGACCGTCCGGAAGGGCATGACGCTCACGTGGCCCCGCGCGGAGACCGCGACCGACTACATCGCCATGGCCACCGACGAGGATCTGAAGGTGGCGACGACGGTCGCGATCCAGGAGATGGTCGACTTCCTCGCAGCGTCAAAGAACATGACGAAACATGAGGCGTATCAGCTGGTCAGCATCGCCGGGCACGTAGCGATCACGCAGCTGGTCGATCGGCCGGTCTACGGCGTCCACGTCACCATGGCCAAGAGCATTTTCAAGTAGTCTGCGCATACAATCCATTTTCATGACTCAACGAGTCCGCGCTATTCCCTCCATTCTCATAACGTTTTTCGTTCTCGGTCTTGTGCCGCTCGCCGGACAGCCGGCGCGGCAAAACGGCAGCCGCCCGTCCGAGACCGACCTGGCCAACGCGCGGCCCGGACGCGATCCGAACCAGCCGATCGACGAGGAGTACACGAAGAAGATCAAGCAATACACGACCGAGACCTTCTTCCTTTCACCGCTCGTCGACTACATGCCGGCGTCGAAGACGGTGCCGACCCCGAAAGCGGTTCTCGGCGATATCGCGGGCGCGGAGGGAAAGCTTCCGTACACGAAAGAGATCTACGAATACATGCGGCTGCTCGCGAAGTCGACGCCGCGAGTGAAGGTCTACACGATTGGCACGTCCGAGGAAGGCCGCGAGATGCTGGCGGTTGCCGTGGCGTCGGAAGCGCTGATGGCGCGGCTGGACGAGAACAAGGCGGACCTCGCGAAGCTGGCCGATCCGCGCACGCTGAAGATGGACGATACGGCGGCTGATGTGATTGCACGGCGCGCCGCGCCCGTCTATTACATCACCGGCACGATCCACTCGACCGAGGCGGGCGCGCCGACAGCGCTCATGGAGCTGGCGTACCGGCTGGCGGTCGACGACAGCGCCTACGTCCGCAATATCCGCGAGCGCGTCATCACGCTGATCACTCCGGTCGTCGAGCCTGACGGCCGGGACCGCGTCGTCGATGTCTACGAGTACCCGGAAGAAGAATCCGAAGAGCACGCCGATGAGCCCGGTTTATTGGGGGCACTACGTCGCGCACGACAACAACCGCGACGCGATGGCGCTGACGCTCAAGCTTTCGCAGAACATCCTGAACACCTACCTCGGTTGGAAAGCGCAGGTACTGCACGATCTGCACGAGTCGGGATCGTTTCTCTACGACAACACGATCGGCAACGGTCCGTACAACGCGTGGCTCGACCCTCTCCTCACCAACGAGTGGCATCTGATCGGCTGGAACAACGTGAACGAGATGACGCGCATGGGGATGCCAGGCGTCTACGCGTGGGGCACTTTCGATACGTGGTCACCGGGGTACCTGATGTTCATGGCGGCCACGCACAATGGGATCAGCCGCTTGTACGAGACGTTCGGCAACAGCGGCAGCGCCGACACAGAAGAGCGGACCCTCTCGGACAACGAGACGTCACGCACGTGGTTCCGGCAGAATCCGCCAATATCTCGCGAGTGCGCTGGTCGCTGCGGAACAACAACAACTACGAGATGACCGGGCTGCTGGTCTCGCTCAATCATTTCGCGACCAACCGCGTGTACTTCCTCCGCAACTTCTACGAGAAGAGCAAGCGCTCCATCCTGAAGTCACGGGTCGAGGGTCCGGCTGCCTATGTATTCCCGGCCAACGATCCGCGTCCTGGCGCGCAGGCGGAGTTGCTGCGCGTGCTGCAGAAGCAGGCGGTCGAGATCTCGCGGGCGCCGGCGGCGTTCACGGTCAACATGCCGTCGCGCCCTTCGGCGTCGGGGCGTGGCGGACGGGGCGGCCGCGGCGGTGGCGGCGACGGACAAGCGGACGGCAACAGCGGCGAGGCACCCGCGCCGGATCCCAAGACGACGACCCGTGAGTTTCCGGCTGGCAGCTATATCGTGCGCATGGATCAGCCCTATTCACGCATCGCCGACGCGCTGCTCGACTATCAATACTGGGCGCCGAACGATCCGCAGACACGGCCCGTACGACGACACGGGCTGGACATTTCCCGAAGGCTTTGCGGTCCAGGCAGCGCGGGTCATGGACGTCAAAGTGCTCGACGTGCCGGTCGAGCGCGTGGCCGTTGACGTGAAGGCGCCGAGCGGCGTAACGGGCCAGGGCGGCCTGTTCGCGATCAACCACAACGCGGACAACGCGCTCATCACGTTGCGATACCGACTCAAGGGCGCGGACATTCAGATGGCCGAGGAGCCATTCGAGGCGAACGGGACGAAGTTCGCACGCGGGTCGTTCATCATCAAGGGTGTCTCGCAGGGTGAGCTCGACAAGGCCGTGGGTGAGCTCGGACTGCGGGCGCACGCGCTGGCTGCCGCACCGAATGTCAAGGCCCACCCGGCTCGCGCCGCGCGCGTCGCGATCCTGCACTCGTGGACGAACACGCAGACGGAAGGCTGGTGGCGTCAGGCCTTCGACTTCAACGGGATCCCGTACCAGGTACATCGATCCGCAGACGATTCGGAATACGCCGGATTTGCGGGCGAAGTACGACGTCATCATCTTCGGTCCGGGAGGGAACCAGGGGGTCGTCACCGGTTTGCCGCTGTGGCGGACGCCGATCCCGTATCGCAATTCACCGGAGACCCCGAACATCGGCACGTGGGCGCAGACCGACGACACGCGCATCGGCATGGGGCTCGAAGGGGTGACGAACCTGCGCACGTTCATCGAAGCGGGCGGGGTGTACATCGGAGCGAACAGCTCTGCGGAGTTTGCGATCACCAACAACTTCACCTACGGCGTCAGTGCGAACACGCCGAGCGCCGCAAGCCGCGTCGTCGGCTCGCTGCTGCGGACGAAGCTCGTCGATTCGGCGAGCCCGATCGTCTACGGCGTTCCCGACAACCTCGCGATGTACAGCGACAACGGGAGCAGTTTCAGCGTCAGCGCGAATGTCGGCGGAGGCGGACGTGGTGGTGGGGGAGGTGGCGGAGGCGGTGGCGGCGGACGCGGCGGCGGCCGTGGAAGCCGTCCGACCGGACGCGGCACGCCCGACGATCCTGACATCGTGCAAGGACGCCCGGCGCTCGAAGGCACGAACCTCAGCCCGCTGCCAGAACCAGTCACTGTGCAGCCGTGGCAATACGCGCTGCCGACCGAGGAGCAGTTGAGGCGAAATCCTGCGACGCTGATTCCGCCGCAATTCCGCCCGCGTGTCGCCGTGCGTTTCGACGCGCAGAATTCGCTGCTCGTGTCCGGCCTGCTCGACGGCGGCGCCGACATCGCCCAGCGCCCAGTCGTGGTGGACGTGCCGCTCGGGAAGGGCCACGTCGTGCTGTTCGCCAACAACCCCATCTGGCGCGGCGAGACGATTGGCAGCTATTTCCTGGTGTTCAACACCATTCTGAATTTCGACAACCTCGACGCCGGCCGGACGCTGGATCCGAGATGATGTAGCGTCCGGCTTCAGCCGGACCCCCTTCGGACCCCCTTGCACTGGAGACCGCCTGACAGATCTCCTGACCCGAATCGGCGTAGCGGGCGGGGCGTCCGGTCTTGCCTCGTTCCTTCTGCCCGTTCCCGCAGCCGTTGCGGCTGGCCTGCTCTGCGCCAATTGTGTCGCTGAGTTGCAGCGTTCCAAGCGATCGGGCGAGCCGTTCTCGTGGCAGCGGGCGCTGACCTATGGGTCGATCGCTGCGGCGGTCGCGTATGTCGTGCTGACGTTTCTGTATGCCGGACGATGAGCGGAAATCCGCTATAGCATAGGATCCAGGACGGTCCATGCCGACGCCCGTGAGTCCATTACCCGGAGGAGCAGAGATGACCTTTCATCCGAAGGGCCTGATGGCGCTGGTGGCTTTCGCCGTGATTCTGTTGCTGGCGCTCAACTCGTCGATTGTGCCGGTCGTCATTGCAGCCGGCATCGTGCTCGAAGTGCTCTTGTGGCGCGGGGTGTTTGGCTTCGGGCGGTCAGCTCGCAGTGACCAGTCACGCTGAGGATTCGCGTCCACTAGGTAGCCGTTTGCCCTGCCCTTGAACCAGTGAGATCATGAGGCGTCAGATGATCCAATACCTTCTCTATCTGATCGCCAAGGTGCGCCGGCGGCCGTGGCCGCCGTATTCCCCCGACGATCCCTTTGTCGGCGTGCGCCAGCCGATACAACGGGGTCCGGGGGGCCGCAGTGCGTCGGTTGCGGTTTCTGAACCCGACCCGCCCGTGCGAGTGCGCGCTGTCGCAACGCCGCACGAACGATGACCTTTCCGCGCCCGGCCCGTTCGCAGCACATCGCGCGCTGCCGTGGCCGCTGCCCGTCGCTCGTTGAGGCTGTTGGGACGTGCGTTAGCGGGTAGATAGATGCCCTATACCGTCAGGGTCGAGCAGGTTGCGTCGATTCCGACCGCTGTGGTTCGACGACGAGCGCAGTTGAGCGAACTGTCGCATGTCGTACCGCAGGCCTGCGGCATCGTCTGGGACGTGCTTAGGGCGCGATCGGTTCAAGGTGCCCAGCGCCACGTAGCTCTGTACCTCGACGGCGAGATCAACCTGGAAGTGGGCGTAGAGCTGGATGGCGGGACGTCGTTTGCGGGTGACGGCGAGGTCGTGCGCTCGGCTATGCCCGGTGGAACGGTCGCCACAGCGGTGCATATCGGGCCTTACAGCGGCCTTCACGAAGCACACGCTGCCATCCGCACGTGGTGCACGGATCACCGTTGCGCTCTGGCTGGACCCAACTGGGAAATCTACGGTCATTGGCTCGAGGATGAGACGCAGCTTCGCACGGATGTGTTCTATCTCTTGAGGAACACCATGCACAGCAGTGTTTCGCCGTGAAGTCCGTGTCCGAGATCGATGCCGTGCGGAAGCAGGGGATCCTGTCGTCGCTGGCAGGCTTTCCAATTCTGTTGGTGTTCGGCATCGCCTGGATTGCTGCTGGATCGCTGAGCTTCGTCGTCCCGCCGAATTTCGTTCTGTGGGTCTACAAGACGACGATCTATCTGGTTCTTGGAATCATCGTGGCCGTGGGTCCTTTTGCGCTCGCGGTGCTCTTCGGCCGGCGCTCGATGCACTACACCGGGTTTTTCGTCGGAAGCGTGCTGCTGATCGGCGCATGGCTCGTGCGCGCTCATGCGCGGGCAGTGTGGGTGGCATCACGAAAGTGAGCTCGCGACTTGTTGCGGACGTGCGGCCGCCTGGCACTCAGCTGGCCGGTTTCATCGCTCGCTTCAACCCGGCGATCGCGAAGCTGGTACGGGCCGCTCGTGTCAGGCTCCGCAAACGGCTGCCGACGGCCGTCGAGCTCGTCTACGATAATTACAACGCGTTGGCCATTGGCTACGGGCCAAACGAGCGAACATCGGAGGCGATCGTCTCGCTGGCGGTTTACGCGCGCGGCGTGAACCTGTACTTCCTCGACGGTGCGCATCTGCCGGATCCTGAAGGCGTCCTGCAAGGGAGCGGAAACCGCGGACGATTCGTCCGGCTGACGGATGCGGCGATGATCGATTCGCCGACGATTGTCAGGCTGCTGCGTGCGGCGGTCGATGAGGCGGATTCGCCGTTTTCTTCGACCGGCCGCGTACGCACGGTGATCAAATCTGTGTCCGCCAGGCAACGCGCCAGGCGGCCGCAACTGTAGCCTCATCTGGCATTGATTCAGCGTCATGGGTGTTCTTCCGATCCTTGCGCTCGTGCTCACGACGGGTGTCGCGTCTCAAGCCCTTCCGCCGCCCCGGGATGGAGATATCCGTGCGTTGTATTGGGAGCTCAGGAACGAAACCGAAATCTGGCTGACGCTCGAGCCAAGGTCCCCCGACGGGAATCCGGCTCCGCAGGCGATGACGTTGACGTTCACGCGCAGGTTCCCGGGCAAGTGGCCGGACAAACAGCCGCCGCGTTTCGAGATTCGCACCGATGCCGGGCTCTTGTGGAATCCGAAGAACGAACTCTGGATCGCGATTGACGGTGGGGAGAAAGTCGACTTCGTGGGGAAGAATCCCTTCGGTCCGACGAGCGGTGAGTACTCGACGTACGTGGCTGCGGAGATACCGGTTGCCACGATCGCCAGGCTCGCACAGGCGTCACGGGTGACCGGCGACGCGCTCGGGTTCGAGTTCGAGCTGACCGCGTCACAACGGCAGGCGGTGCGCGAGTTCTTCCAGCGGGCGATGTCTGACAACCCGGCGCGCCTGCCGCGCGACCGGTGATGCAGGATCCGTCGATGTTCGAGACGGATGGCCGAAGCGAAGCGCTTCTTACTGCCACCAGTCATTTCGTCACGTCCCGTCGTCGGCGAGTGCATCTGCTGTTTGGCAGCACTACCTTCGTGTGTGCCGCGACTGGCGCGATTGGTATGTGTCGCCATCGCGGGGACCATCGCGGCATGACAGGAGATCAAGAGATCAGGAGCTCAGTGGATCCAAGCATCAGGAGTGCGACTGCATTTGCTCCAGTTGAGCGGCGGCAAGTTTAATGGTGCATGAGGAGGAACGGCCACTCAAACTCCTGATCTCCTGCCCTCGTGTTCGTCTTCCGGCGCCCGGTTCACGAACTATTCAAGGTCGACAATCCGGGGCTGCTGAAAAGCCGGACGCTACGACAGGTTACTCGGAGCGTAAGGCCTCGACGGGGGCGACTCGTGTGCCGCGTCTCGCTGGGATGTACGAGGCCAGTGTCGCGACGATGACGAGCACGATCGCGGTGGCGGCGAACGTCCAGGGATCTCGCGGTTCGGTCTCGTAGAGCATCGTGTCGAGCAGGCGCGTGAGTCCGGCTGCGGCGACGAGGCCGGCGACGATTCCGATCGCAACGACGCGAAGCGCTTCGGTCAGGACGAGGCGGAAGATCGATTGTGGCGTTGCGCCGAGTGCCATCCGGACGCCCATCTCCCGCGTCCGCTGCGAGACGGAATACGCCATCACGCCGTAAACGCCGACGCCTGCGAGCACGAGCGCAATCAGCGCAAACGTCGTCAGCAACACGGAGACGGTGCGCGGCCGGGCCAGCGTCAAATCGACGACTTCTTCCATCGTCCGCACGTCCGCGACCGGCAGCTCCGGATCGACCGCATGGACTGCTGCCGCCACGCTGTTGGCAAGTGACGCTGGATCCTGATCGGTGCGCACGACGAACGTCATCAGGCCGATGGCCAGTTGCGTGTGCGGGAGGAACACCGCGGCGCGGGTTTCGCCGTCGAGCGAGCCGAACTTGACGTCGCCGACAACGCCGACGATCTCCCAATCGCCGCCGCCAGGGGGTCCGATGCTGACGTGCAGACGCGTGCCGAGCGGATCGCGTCCGCCGAGATGCCGGTTGACGAGCGTTTCGCTCACGATGGCGACGCGTGGTGAATCCACAGCATCTGCCGCGGTGAAGTCTCGTCCCCGTATCTGGGGGATCCCCATCGTCCGGAAGAAGTTCGGTGTCACCGGCCTGACTTCCGTAACCGGCGCCTCGCCTGGAGCCGGTTGGGGCCGGTCGGCAAGCCAGAAACTCGTGCCGATTCCCGGGCCGCTGAGTGGCAGGAAGCTGATCGCCGCCGCATCACGGACGCCAGGAAGCACGGCGATGCGTTCCAGCGTGCTCGTGTAGAACCCTGACGATCGACGGTCGTCGTTGTAGCGTGAACCGGGCACCGAGACGCGTGACGTCAGGACTCCGCTGGCGCGGAATCCGGGGTTCACGTTCTGGAGCCGCATGAAACTCCGGATCAGAAGACCGGCACCAGTGAGGAGGACCAGCGACAGGGCAACCTCGGCGATGATGAGCCCGCTCAGCAGCCGGCGCGATCGCGGGCCGGCACCGTGCCGGCCGCCCTCGCGGAGTGCGTCGTTGGCGATTGAAGACGCGAAGAGTGATGGCAGCAGTCCGAAAACGAGACCCGTGCCGACGGCGAGCGCCATCGTGAACATCACGACGGTCGAATCCAGCGCGACCTGATCGAGCCGCGGGACAGGAATACGCTCCGCGACGAGCGCCAGCAATCCGCGATGGAAGACAAATGCGAGGGCCAGTCCAGCGATGCCGCCGGCGGCCGACAGAAGCAGGCTCTCGCTGAGCATCTGACGAACGATGCGTCCGCGCTTCGCGCCGAGCGCCGTCCGGATGCCGAGCTCTCGCTGACGGACGGTGCTTCGTGCCAGCAGCAGGTTGGCGACGTTGACGCAGGCGATGAGCAGAACCAGCAACACCGCGCCGGAAAGAACGTACATTGCAGGCCGGATCTGATCGACGGTCTGCTCGTGCACCGGCACGATCGTGACCGACCAGCCCGCGTTGCGTTGCGGGGCTTCCTGCTCCAGTTGCGCGGCGATGGTCTTCATCTCGTCGGTCGCCTGCGCGACGGACACGCCGTCCCGCATCCGGGCGACGGCGAAGGATGAACCGCGTCCGGGCGACGCACGCAACCGTTCGAGAGTCCAGCCGTAGGGAATGAAGTAGTCCGCCTTCTGCCCCACGATCGTGAAGCCTGGAGGCATGACGCCGACGACGTTGCGCGTTCGGCCGTTGGCGTTCAGAGTGCTCCCGATCACATCGTTGCGTCCACCGAGCCTCGTCTGCCAGAACTCGTGACTGAGGATGATGACGGCATCCTGCCCCTGGAGATCTTCCTGAGCGGTAAACGCCCGCCCCAGTACAGGCTGCACGCCGAGCGCTGGAAACACCTCGGACGACGCGGACATGCCGGTGATCTCTTCAGGATTGCCGTTCAGGATCAGGCTGATGCGCGACGGGCCGGCCATCCCGAGGTGCGAGAACGATCGGTTACGCGCGCCCCATTCCACGAAGTTCGCCGAGGCGATCACGTTCCGGGCCCGGCTGCGTTTGAGGTTGTTCTCCCAGACGATGACGACCCGGTCCGGATCGCTGTAGGGCAGCGGCCTGAGCATGACGCCGCGCACCACGCTGAAGATCGCGGAGGTGGCGCCGATGCCGAGCGCGAGGGCGAGGACCGCCGGGACCGTGAATCGGGGTGTGCGAAGAAACGACCGGGTGGCGAACCGCAAGTCCTGGAGCAGCGTTTCCATCCGGCCACATTATGCTAAAAAATTAGCATCGTCAAGACTGGAACACCCCAGGTGGACGTTTCGATCGACCGACCGATCGGATAATGCCGGGTAGCTGAGCCTGCAGAGTCTGCCTGACGTCGCGAAGGACGGCCGCCGCACTCAGCAGACTCCGTCGGGAGCTCCGCGGCCGCAGCTGCGCGCGGAGAACCCCTTCACGTTTGACGATCGCCGCCACGGCTTGTTCGCCTTTGGATGTCAGCGCCATCAGCCGCGACTGCTTGTGCAGGGGATTGGGTCTGGACTCCACAAGACCGTCGTCGATCAGCCGATCGATGAGCGGCTGAAAACGCTGTCTGGACTGCGCCCGGTCCCGGGCCATGTGCGCGACGGTGCGTGGACCGCTGCGCGCAAGTGACATCAACAGGGTGCGCCGCGGCCCGGAGAGCGATCCGAGGCCGTGGATCCTGGCGGCGTCGGCCGTCATCTGGTGATACAGGGCCACGGTTTCCTCGAACAGGGCTGCGAGCTCGGCGCCCGCGTCCGCCTTCTGCTGCGACTTCATCGTTCAGCAATCTTACCGCTCAACCATAAATGACAATAGATTGTCACTTTGACAAAATGTCATCCAGATACGACGCAGGCGTCCTCGGCCGGAGACGGCGGGGGAGATGGTCGGGTCGTCGGTGGTGATTCGTCACAGCCCATGACCCCGCCTGTCACAGGGAGAGCTGGCATATCGCGTGCTCAGGAGGCGGCGTCAGCACCGCCATACCCGAGGACGATCGCATGCCCAGCCTGCACGTCGTGATGATGACCCTCCTGGTCCTTCCGGCTCACGTCTCGGCTCAGACGCCGTCCGCTCCCTCAAACACCTATCGCTCGAACAATCGATGTGACGGGGATGGTCATCGACAGCCGCACGGAGCGGCCTCTCGCGGGCGTCCGTGTCGCTGCCGAAAGCCCGTCAGTCGGTGTCGATACCGACGCTGACGGCCGATTTGCCCTCGCTCTTCCAGCAGGAAAACATGTGTTGGTCGTGTCCCTGATCGGCTACGCGGTGGCGCGACACGCTGTGGACGTCGCCGAAGTCAGTAACGCGCCACTGACGATCCGGCTGTCGGAGGGCGCCGGGGCATACGAGGAACAAGTAACGGTGTCGGGCGACACGCCATCGGACAGCGCGCTGGCGCCTTCAGCGGCGGCCCTGCATAGCGGCGATCTTCAAGCGCTACGCGGTGTGACGCTCGATGATCCGCTTCGCGCCGTGCACGCCCTGCCCTCAGTCACCGCGACCGACGATTTCTACAGCGAGTTCGCGGTCCGCGGCAGCGCGTTCCGTCACGTCGGGCTCGTGGTCGACGGTGTGCCCTCCGAGTACCTGATGCATGCCGTCCATGGCGTCACCGACGGTGGATCGATCGCCATGATCAACACCGACGCGCTGGGCAACATCGTCCTGATGCCGGGCAGCTACCCACAGCGCTTCGGCCGGCATCTGACCGGCGAGGTGGACCTGACGATGCGTGAGGGCGACCGTGAAGCGTTTCGGGCGCGTGCCGGCCTCAGCGGAACGAGTGCGACCGCTCTCGCAGAAGGCCCGCTGGCCGGCGGCCGCGGTTCGTGGCTCGTGTCTGCCCGCCGAAGTTATCTCGACCTGTTGCTCGAGCGCATCGACGACGAGGGCAACTTCGGGTTCGGGTTTGCCGACGCCCAGGCGAAGGTCGTCCTGGATCTGGGCACACGACATCAGCTGCAGATGCTCGCGCTCGGTGGTGCGTCGGCGTTCGACGAAGAACCGGACGATCTGAGACTGAACGATCCGGCAGATTCGAAAGGCCGTTCGTGGCTGACGAGCCTGGCCTGGCGATTCACCCCCTCGCCACGCGTCGCGTTGACGCAACGCATCTATGCCACAGGCCTCGCCTATAAGAACAGGAACCGCGAGCAGAGTGTGCTCGATGACAGTCTCTCCACGGATATCGGCTGGCGGGCTGACGCCGTCCTGTCCGCTGCCCGCGGGGTCGTCCTGGAGGTTGGCGCGGACGCGCAACGGCTCCGAGCACGCTATAGCCGACAGCGTTCGGTCAACGACGCGCCGACACTGACGCCGATAACCAGTTACATCCAGTCGGGTGTCTCATCGTCCGGTTACGTCCAGGCTGTTCTCGGTTCGCGTGGACGCCTCGTTGTGGCGCCCGGCGTTCGCGTCGACTATTGGGGTCTCTCTCGGACGTCCACGACATCACCCTGGATTACCGCCGAGGTCGCAATCACCCCGGCCACGCGCGTCCGTGCCGGGGCCGGCATCTACAAGCAGTTTCCCACCGTCGATCAGATCCACGGTATCCGAGGCGGTGGTGACACGCTCGTGCCGGAGACCTCACGGCACCTCGATGCAAGCCTTACGCAGAAGCTGCGACACGATGTGTCGCTGCAGGTCTCATTGTTCGCGCGCGAAGAGCGCGACTTGTTGTGGACGCCAGGCGCGGAACCGCGGCGCCTGTCAGATGGTTCGATTCAGATTGGGCGAGCCGACGCGCCGTGGACCAACGCCCTTTCTGGCCAGGCGCGCGGTGTGGAGTTCCTCGTCCGTCGCGATGCGCCAAATGGATTCTCCGGCTGGGCGGGGTATGCGTACGGACGCCACCGCCTCACGAACACGTCGACCGGCGAAATATTCTGGGCCGACCACGACCAGCGGCACACGCTGTCGCTTTTCGGCCACTATCGCCTGTCGAACCGGACCAGTGTGGGCGCGAAGTACCGTTTCGGCTCGAACTACCCGCTTGTCGGCTACATCGGCGCGCAATCAGCCGCGCCCGGCGCACCGGCACTCTTCGGCGGTGAACAGCCACTGTTCTTCGCACTCGTCGAGTCGCGCAATGATCTTCGGCTGCCTGCTTATTCACGGCTCGATGTCCGCATGGATCGCACGTTCACGATCGCTGGCCGGCGTGTCACACTCTTCGTCGAAGTTGCGAACATTCTCAATCGCCGCAATCTTCGCAGCGTGCCATATGGCGTCGGTCCAACCGGACAGGTCTTCGGACCGACAGATCCCCTTATGCCCATCGTCCCGTCTGCCGGGTTCGTCATCGACTTCTGATTCGGGAACCGCGCCGCCGCCCGGACTGGTTGCTGACGAAACAACCAATCGTCCGATGATCGACATCCTCAGCGGCCGGGATGTCTCGTGAGATCGACGACGATCTTGTAGCGGTCGCCGCGCATCACCGACTGGACGAACTCGAAGGGTTGTCCGTCCGAGAGGAGCGTGATGCGCTCGGCGGTCATCGCCGGCGACCGGACGGGCACGCGAAGGAGCTCGGCCTCTTCCCGCCGCATCAACCGCACGCAATAGGTTTCGCGAGCCGATGCGGGCTGCAGCCCGTAGCGATTCTGCAGCACGTCGTAGAGCGATGCGTCGCCGAACGTCGTGTCCGCGAGGCCCGGCACCAGATGTGACGGGAGAAACGCCGTTTGAATGCCCATCGGCTGGCGGTTGGCGAGTCTCAGGCGCCGCAGCCGGAACACGATGGTGCCGGGTTCAATCGCCAGCGCGGCAGCCACTTCGGGTGCGGCGGGAACCGTTTCCTGCTCGAGCACCTTCGAGGCGGGTACCAGACCCGTGACCGCGCATTTCGCTGGTGAAGCTGGTGAGCTCACGCGGACCCTGCTGCAGCCGTCGCCGCTCGACGAAGGTGCCGCGGCCCTGCTCGCGTCGAATGTAGCCCTCGGTGGCCAGATCGCGCAGCGCCTGCCGGACGGTGATTTTGCTGACCCGGAAGGTGCGCGCCAGTTCGTCCTCGGTCGGGAGCTGCGCGTCGGGCTGCCAGCGTCCGGCTTCGATCTCCCGCAGGATCACCGTTTTCAGCTGGTGGTAGAGGGGCAGGGGGCCGTGCCGGGTCAACGTCAGCATGCTTGTCGAATCATTATAATGTTATGATGCCCGCCGTCAGATCGTCATTGATTGTACGGAGGCAGCGATGCTCGACGAACGACCCCGGCAGGTTCGACGCGCGATCGTGTCCATCTTCTTCATGTTCATCCTGCTCGGGGCCCTGCCCGCGAGCAGCACCGCACAGACCGTCACCGGCACCTTGCAGGGTTCGGTGACTGACACCACCGGATCGCCGCTGCCCGGCGTGTCCGTCAGCATCCAGAACATCGAGACCGGCGCCACGCGGCAGGCGACGACGAACGAGCGCGGGCAGTACTCGGCGCCGTTCCTCCCGCTCGGCCGCTACAAAGTGTCGGCGTCGCTCAGCGGGTTCGGGGCAGTCGTCCGCGAGGCGAGCGTCACGCTCAATTCGACGACGGTCGTGGACTTCCGGCTCGATCCGGCGATCACGCAGGAGACGACCGTCACGGCCGAGCCTCCGCGGATCAACACGACCAATCAGCAGGTCCAGCAGTCGCTCAACTCCGAGCAGATCCTCGACAAGCCGACGTTCCAGAATCTGAACAACAACAATACGTTTCTGTCGCTGGCCGAGACGTTCGCCGGATTCCAGGAGAACCCGACGAGCGGGCAGAACAACCCGACGGCCTCGTCGGGATCGTCGATCAACTTCAACGGCACCGGCACCCGCGGTGCCACATTCCAGATCGATGGCGTCAACAACGACGACTCGTCCGAGAACCAGCATCGTCAGGGAATCGCGCTGGCGGCGATCAAGGAATTCCAGGTCATCAGCAACAGCTTCAGCGCCGAGTTCGGCCGCGGATACGGCGCGGTGGTGCTCGTGCAGACGAAGTCGGGAACGAATCAGATCCATGGCGAGGCGGCCTATACCAGGCAGGACAGCGACTGGAATGCGCTGCCGGCCTTCGCCACCGTCCGACCTAACAACCAGCGCCCGAACTACGGGGGCGTCGTCGGTTTGCCGCTGAAGAAAGATGTGCTCTTTGCGTTTGGCAGTGCCGAATACGGACGTCGTGACGGCACAAACAGCTACACGCGCGACCTGATCATCGGCGCGGATACATCCGGACCGCGGCTCACGCGCGGCAACGACACGCCAGCGAATCGCGCTTTCCAGGATTCAGTACTGGCGCGATTCGGCAGCCTGACGCCGAACGATTCGCGGAGCAACCGGACCTATCAATCGCTGGTCGGCTTCGATCAGAAGACGGTGGACGGCAGCATCAGGCTGGACTGGAACGCGAGCGGCATCGATCGCTTTACCGGCCGCTACCAGGTACTCGAAGCAGAACCTCGACAACCAGGACATCATCGTCGGCGAGGCGACACAGCAGCTCAACGACCAGCAGAACGTCGGGTATCTCGTGGACGCGCACGCTCTCGAGCCGGACTGTCGGCGAGCTTCGCGTCGGCGTGGGAGTCCGCGACACCAACGTCAACATCAAGGCGGGGAACGACACACCGATCATCCGCTTCGCTGGTATCGCACGTGTCCGCCTCAATCATCGGTAACGCCGGCAACTTCCCAATCCTTCGCGATCAAAATGACTACCAGCTCGTTTACAACCTCAGCAGCCTGCTTGGCGGCGGGCACAACATCAAAGCTGGAACGGACGTTCGCTTCTCGCACCTCGACGATCTGGCGCAGAGCAACACGCGGGGTTTCTGGAGCTTTGCGGCCGCCTGCGGCGGTGTGACGTATCCCAGTTCGTTTGCGGCGTTCTGGGACGGCTGTGTGTCGACGTATCAGACCGCCTTCGGGCCGTTTTTCCTCGAAGAACCGGATCAACGAATACAACTTCTACGCCGAGGACAGACTGGCAGAGTCGAGCAACTCACTGACGCTGAACCTCGGCTTCCGCTACGAGTATGCCGGCGCGGCGCAGGATGCGGACGACCTCGGTGGACTACGCGTACGACGATGACGCGAACAACATCGAGCCGCGGGTCGGGTTTGCCTGGACGCCCAACTGGAGCGGCGGACGCGTTAGGCGCGATCGCAGGTGAATCGGCCGGGTTCGTCGTCAGAGGTGGATACGGCCTCTATCACGGACGCCTGTTCCAGTCAGTTTTCTCGCAGAGCGGCGCCAGTATCCGAACGAACCCGCCGAATGCCGTCGCGCTCACCTTCAACACGACGCCGAACATCTTCAACCTGGCCGACCCGACAGCCGGGTTCGTGTTCACTCCCGGGCCGCAAACCGCCCGACATTCCGAGACACTGCCAAATGCGGATCTGGAAATGCCGGAGACGCACCAGTGGAACTTGAGCATCGAGCGGCAGATGCCGTGGCGTTCGACTCTGCGCCTCACGTACAGCGGCGCGCGTGGAACCGGACTGATCCGCTACGTTCCCGAGAACCTTGCCGTCACCCCGGCCGAAGGCGGCATCGTCGTCGTCAACGCGCCCAACAACGCACCAGCCGCCGGGTCGCCCGATCTGCGTGGCGTGCTGATCAACACCGTTGCGACGGACTTTCGCTGTGCAGGCACCGGCGTCATTCCTGGACAGGCGGTCAACGCCGCCTGCCCGAACGCCGTGCCGATCGCGAACAACGAGATCAGCCTGCGCGTGCCGCGGATCAACGAGCGGCGTCCCGATCCGGCCTACACCACGAACCTGATCATCTCGAACGATGCAGACACCTGGTACCACGGGCTGCAGACCGAGTGGACCCGGGCGATGGCCAACGGCCTGTGGTTCTCGGCGACCTACACATGGAGCAAGTCGATCGACGACACGTCGGAAGCGACGTTCGTCGGCGCCGGCGACACTAATCAGCTCGGCCCGGACAAGAGCTTCGCGCGTGGCCTGTCCCGGTTCCACACACCACACCGGTTCACGTTCAACGGCTCCTGGATGCTGCCGATATTCAGGGATCGGCGTGACCTCATCGGTCAGATTCTCGGGGGCTGGCAACTGTCCGGCGTCGTCAAGCTCTCGCACGGCACGCCGTTTACGGTTATCGACACGGGCGGAGGCGACATCAACTGGGACGGTTTCAACGAGAACCGGCCGGTCATCCTCGATCCATCGATCCTTGGCAATACCATTGGCGACGTCGCGACCGGCGAACAGGATCTGCCCAGGTCCGCATTCACGCGCGCCACGCCCGACGACTACAACCGCCTGGTTGGCCGGAACACGTTCTACGGCGACGGCGTGCGCAACCTGGATGCCGGGCTGACGAAGAACGTGTACCTGTCGAACGGCCAGCGCCTGACCGGCCGGATCGAGGTCTACAACGTTTTCAACCGGCGCCAGTGGGCGTTCCCGCAGGCCGACTTCGCGAGCGCCACGTTCGGCCGGATCACGTCACAGTTCAATGCGCCGCGCTCGGTGCAGGTGCAGGTGAGGTGGATATTCTGAACGTGCGACGTGCGACGTGCGACGTGCGACGTCGACGTCCCGTCGTGACGGCCCAGTAGTCGATCCACTGCCGTCGGATGCCGTTGGCTCGGTTGATGAGTTCAGCGCTTGGCGTTCGCCCGTGCTCCACGATCACCACGATCCCGGTGTTGAAATGTCGCTGGGAATGATTGACGTCGGGTAAGCGCGGACCCTCCGCGGCGATGACGTCTTGAATCGTAATCCTCATTCGTTGGCCCTTGAAGATCGGGCGTCCGTTTGCGTCCGTGCCGATCCGGACAAGCGGCCTCACGATGAAGAAGTCGGGCACCTCAGCGGCGGCGATCAATCCCATCAAGTAGAGATCGAGATAGGAGTAACGCGAGGCGGGTACGAAGTAGCCATCGCGCAATTGGGTGAACGTGCCGTCGAGATTGTCTTGCCACACGCCTCCACCTTCAGTGGAAGCCTCGAGAGGCAGCGAGTATGGATACGCCACGCGCGCCTGCAACCCGGGATCCCAATGGGGCCACGCGCCGAGCGAGATCATCTGGCCATTCACGCGGGCGGCAGCATACGCCGACCAGCGGTGTCCGATCTCGTGACCGAGATGCCCGACGGCGTAATTGTACGGACGGGGCTTCCCGTCGGGTGTCGCCTGCGCGAGCGGGCGTGTATAGAACGCGATATTTTTCGGGTTTCCGACTGGCGCATTGTCGGGCGGGCTCTCTTGCATTTCGTTCGCACCGACAAAGATCGGCTGCGCCAGGCCGAGCTGAAATCGCCCGCCCGTGCAGCGGCTCTCGAGGATCGGTTTCGTTTGAGCGTGCCTAGTATCCCCGATCCCGGTGACGTTGCCTCCGATCGGCCCATCGCTCGGGCTGCTGGCCTCCTGGCTGTCGACGCGGAAATCCGAATAGTAGGCGAGAAAATCGAACTTGTCGCCCAGCGCTTGAATGACGGTGCAGGAAAGGTCCTGCGGTCGCGGCGGCTCCAGGTAATGAAACGACTCATACACAGCGGCGAACGGACCGCTGTTCGGGGTCAGACGGGACAGGTGTACGGATTGAACGCGCTCACCCGTCGATAAGATTGGATAAATCCCGACGATGCCGTCCTTCGCCGCCATGGTCTTGTACGACATCTCGATTGAGCCATCGCGATGCAGGACCGCCTGAAACAGATTGATCGTGGGAAACCAGGAGAAATCCAACAGGCTTCCGAATGGCTCGGTGAGCTTCCACGTAATGACGACGCGATCGGCTAACTCCCGCACGTCGTGCGGGCCGGCCATCCTGGGCTTCAGAAACACGCAGATGGCTGGCGCACGCGCACCCAGCCTGCCGCCCACGTCAGCGAGACGGTCAAATCGTCCAATGGCGGAAGCGATTCCGCCGTCAAGCTGACCGTACGCATCGACATCATCCACCCTCGGTGGCGGACCGAATCGAATGGATCCCGTCGTCCCCACGGAAAACGAACTCCACCGTTGCCCTGAGAACGGAAACGTGAACCGCTGAAGGCTGAGGTCAGAACCGGTGAGTTCAACACCGTAGTCAGCCTCCCACTGTAACGTCTGATTCGTCACACGGTAACGGGAACCGGCTGGACTGAATCGCAGCGTGCGGCCGACGAGATCAAACAGGTTCGGTTGCCCGAGTGCTGCGCGGTCCAATTCGATCACGATCAAATCGCCGTTTGTCGATACCTGACCGATGGAATGTCCCGGTGTCTTCTGCTGCCCGGCGTATGAGGACCCGGGATTCAACACCAATCCACACAACAAATTCACGCCACGAGACACGTGCGTCACTCAGTCCCCAGAATGAAGAAGTCCGCATCAGCATTCTCGCCGACAGATCGAAGTTCGCGATCCGTCGCTGGATGGGGCAGGCGTATGCGCTCGGGAACTCGATCAGGCACATTGAGTTGATCAGGAGTGCCCACGCTGACACCATCATCGTCGTGATGGCACAAAGCGGGCGCGATAGCGGTCGCGCACGCTTCGCTTCTATCTGACGCCGGGATGGGCGGCGGGTTCCACGGGCGATTTCAGGCTATATAGCGGTCGCGCACGATCTTCATGTGGTGGGTGACGTGGCCCGCCGCGATGTAGGCGAGTGCGCGCACGGTGAACGGGTTGCCGCTGGCGATGCCGCGTCTTGTCCACGCGTCCTTGGGCAGATTCTGGAAGAACGTCAGCGTTGCCGCGCGCACGGCGCGGAACTCCTCGAGATGGCTCGTCCACGTTCGCTCGTCTGCGCCAGCCGTAGCGATCGCCTGATTCTGGTCGAAGCTCGGCAGCGGATCCTCAAAGCCTCGCGCAAACCAGAAAGCACGTGAGACGAACAGGCGTTCTGTGTCGTTCAGGTGGCTCACCACTTCGCGGATGCTCCACTTGCCCGGCGCATAGCGATGCAGTGATTTCGCCTCGGAGATGCCGCGCAGGAAGGTCAGCGTCTCGGGAAACTGGGCTTCGAGTATCCTGCAGATGTCGCCCTCGCCGACCTGATCGATGTAGGTAAAGTAGTATTCAGCGGCTTCGGTCCGGTCCAGAATCGCGGCCATTTCGCACCACCTGACAAGGAGACTACACCGCGAATCAGGCAGTCCGCAATCCGTGAATCGACAACCCCTCGACCGTCAATGCACAATCGTGAATTGCGTCCGTCAATGCGCAATCGTCAATCTGTAAGCGTCCATCGCCAAAGCCTATGAAGCACCGACTTCTCGCCGTCTTCGCCACCGCTTTTCTGGCCGGCTGCTCGGGCCAGTCCTCGTCCGCGCCTCCTCCTGCCGACGCGCCCAAGCCGTTGAGCTCCGGTGTGGATCCAGCCGGTTTCGACAAGGCGATCAGGCCACAAGACGACCTCTACAAGTTCGTCAACGGCGGGTGGCTGGCGAAGACGGAGATCCCGGCGGACAAGGGCGCCTACGGTGGTTTCTACGAAGCTATCGATCGCACCCAGGATCGGCTGCACGAGATCGTCGAGGCTGCCGCCAAGGCGCCGAACAAGGCGGCCGGATCCGACCAGCAGAAGCTCGGGGACTTCTTCACGGCGTTCATGGACGAAGCCCGCGCCAATCAGCTTGGCAAGGCGCCGCTCGAACCCGAGCTCGCGCGCATCGATGCGCTGAAGAGCAAGGACGAGCTCGTTCGTCACATGGCGCGAATGGTGAAACTGAACATGACGTCGGTTGCGGGCGGCTTCGTCGACGGCGATGCGCAGGATCCGAAGACGGCGGTGCTCTACCTCTCTCAGAGCGGGCTCGGGTTGCCCGATCGTGACTACTACCTGAAAGACGATCCGAAATTGAAGGAGTATCGGACCAAATACCTCGCCTATGTCACGAAGATGCTGACCCTCGCGGGGCAGTCGAATCCTGAGGCGGCTGCCAAGGAGATCGTCGCGTTCGAGACGAGGCTGGCGCGATCGCATTGGACGAACGTCGAGAGCCGCGATGCGGTGAAGACATACAACAAGGTGGCGCTCGCGGAACTGCCCAAACGGTTTCCGGGTTTCGACTGGTCTGCCTGGGTGGATGAGGCTGGCATCAAGGGTGCCACCGGTGTGGTCGTCGCCCAGCCCAGTTACTTTCAGGCCATGGCCGCCGCGGTCGGGCAGATGCCGGTCGATCGATGGAAGCCCTATCTGAAATTCCACACGGCGAGCGCGCTGGCGCCATATCTCAGCAAGGAATTCGTCGACGCACGGTTCGACTTCTACGGCCGCACGCTGCAGGGCGTGCCGGAGCTGGAGCCGCGGTGGAAGCGCGCCATCAACAATCTCGAGAACACGCTCGGCGAGATGCTCGGGAAGGCCTACGTCGACCGTCACTTCAAGCCTGAAGCGAAAGCCCGCATGGATCGCCTCGTCGAAAACCTCAGGGGCGCGTTCCGCGAGGGCATCGACAAGCTCGAATGGATGGGTCCTGAGACGAAGAAGGAAGCGCAGGCGAAGCTCGCCGCCTTCCGTCCGAAGGTCGGCTATCCCTCGAAGTGGCGCGACTACTCCAAGGTCGAAATCAAGCCGGACGATCTGGTCGGCAACATGATGCGCGGCTGGATGGCCGAGAGTGAATATCAGCTCGGCAAGGCGGGCAAGCCGGTCGATCCCGAAGAATGGGGTATGACGCCGCAGACGGTGAACGCCTACTACAATCCCGTCCGGAACGAGATCGTCTTTCCCGCCGCTATTCTTCAGCAGCCGTTCTTCGACATGGAAGCCGACGATGCGATGAACTACGGCGCGATCGGCGGCGTCATCGGTCACGAGATGGGACACGGCTTCGACGATCAGGGACGCCGTTACGATGCGCAGGGCCGCCTGCGCGACTGGTGGACCGCCAAGGATGCCGAGCAGTTCATGGTTCGCGCGAAGGGCCTGGTCGCGCAGTATGCCGCGATGGAAGCGTTGCCCGGCCTGCACGTGAACGGCGAGTTGACGCTTGGCGAGAACATCGGCGACCTGACGGGCGTCGCGATCTCTCACCGCGCCTACGAGCTGTCGCTCGGCGGTAAAGAGGCGCCGGTGCTCGACGGCGCGGCGGGCGACCAGCGCTTCTTTTACGGATGGGTGCAGGCGTGGCGTGCCAAGTATCGCGAAGATGCGCTCCGGCAGCAGGTGCTGACCAATCCGCACGCACCCGACATGATGCGCGGTAACGGCCCGTTGCCGAACGTCGCGAGCTTCTACAGCACGTTCGACGTCAAGGAAACGGACAAGATGTGGCTGGCTCCTGACAAGCGCGTCAAGATTTGGTGAGGTTGACGGGCAAGGCGCGAACTTGGCGAACCGCGGCCTCGATGCGCCGCGCGCGAGTCTCCGGTTTCTTCGCGCTCACGATGGCCTCGACGTGCTCGCGCTGGCGGCTGTAGCGATCGTCCAGCGGGCCCGGCCAGCGGCCTTCATTGCTCGCAATTGGTGGCATGAGGGGCAGACCACGCACGAGTGCCACCGGTAGCGACGAGCGCGCCGGTGTGCCGATGCCGGCCCGGCCGTCGGCCGGGCCGTGCGATCGACCGACACCCCGCGGGCACAAGCCGCCTCCACCGTTCGCCCGCGGCTTGTGTCCGCGGGGTGTCGGTCGATTCGCTCGCCGCCTGCGCGCGGCGGCATCGGCGGGTTGGCGCATGGTGTCTCGTGGCTGTCACGAGATGTGTAGGATCATCAGCGCCAGCGGCCGGGCCGACATCGGCCGCTGACGGACGCCTGACAACTGTCTCCGTTGCTCCGTTCCTCTGAGTTGAAGCTCGTTCCGTTCCCTCCGTCCCCTCCGTTCCCGCGCCCGCGACTCCCCAAAAACCGGTATATATAGGTCAATGCCCGACGACAACAGCGAACGTTCCGGGGCCTTCAGGCAGCTTCGTCGCAGTCTCCGAGCGCTCGCCACGGCCGGTGCCGAGCAGGGGGTACTGTTTTCCGACCTCGCCGCAAGCGCTGGAGAGCTCGCATCCGACTACGACCAGTCGGCGGCGGCGGTCAGGGCTGAGTACGAAGCCGACCTGTCGGGCACTCAGGCGGACGCGCTCGCCGCGATCGACCGGAAGCTCGCAACCATGTCACGCGATGGGGACGAGTTCGACGCCGACCTGTGGACCGACGCCGCGCTCAGGAGCGGCGAGCACTGGGTGGAGCTGCGCACTCTCGCTTCGGCCGCGCTCGAGGCATTCGGTTGGCCAATCGAAAGCTCGCCTCAGGGCCCCGAGGAGCAGGAATCGGGCGTCGAGACGTAACACGCCTTTTTTTCAGCCAGGACACAGCGAAACTCGCTGCACTGGCGTCTAACCCCTCATGATCGAGACCATCTTCAAGGACCTCAAGCATTCGTTCCGGATGTTCGCACAGACGCCTGCGTTCACGCTGGCGGCGGTCGCCGCGCTGACGCTCGGCATCGGCGTGAACACCGCGATCTTCTCCGTCGTCAACGCCGTGATGCTGACGCCGTTGAACTTTCCGGACCCGGATCGGGTCGTGATGCTGATGAACGTCTCGCCGCAAGGGTCTGGCCCGGCGGCCTCACCCGCCAAGTTCATGCACTGGCGGGCCCAGAGCGACGTGCTGCAGGACGTGTCGGCCTTTACCGCTGGTGTCATGAACTACACCGGCGGCGAGTTTCCCGAACAATTGCAGTCGGGAAGAGTCTCCGCCGACTTTTTCAAGCTCATAGGTGCGCGGGTTGCGGCCGGCCGGACGTTCAGCGCTGACGAGGACCTGCCCAATGCGCCGAAAGTCGTCGTGCTCAGCAAGACGCTGTGGCAAAGCCGCTTCGCGGGCGATCCCAACGTCAGCGGCAGGAGCATCGCCCTCAACGGCGAGCCCTACACGATCGTCGGCGTGCTCGACGACTTCGATTTCACCGAGTTCGGCGCCTCGCCTCAGGTCTGGACGCCCTGGCAGTTCGATCCCAACACGCGCGAAACGGGACACTATTTCCGCGTGGCCGGACGGCTCAAGCCAGGCGTCACGGTCGAACAGGCCAACGCGCGCCTGGGCGCCTCCGCCGCGACGTTTCGCGAGAAATTCCCAACGTTCGGGCAGAACGCCAGTTTCGGCGTCGCGCGGTTCACGGAGGTCCTCGTCAGGGGCGTGCGCACCTCGCTGTTCGTGCTTGCCGGCGCCGTCAGCCTCGTGCTGCTGATTGCCTGCGCGAACGTGGCGAACCTCCTGCTCGCGCGCGCGACTGGCCGGCGGCGCGAAATCGCGATCCGCGCGGCGGTGGGTGGTTCGCGAGGCCGGATCGTCCGTCAACTCCTGACGGAAAGCATCCTGCTCTCGCTGGCGGGCGGCGTATTGGGCCTGCTGTTCGGGTGGGTGGGCATTCGGGCGCTGTTGTCGGTGAATACGGCCGGTCTTCCACGCGTGGGCGAGGATGGTTCGCTCGTGAGCATGGACTGGCGCGTCGTCGCGTTCACGCTGGGACTGTCGCTCCTGACCGGTATCGTCTTCGGACTGATTCCCGCGCTGCAAAGCTCGAAAGCCGATCTGACGACCACGTTGAAGGAAAGCAGCGGCCGCTCGGGCAGCGGGTTCAGGCAAAACAAGGTCCGGTCGATCCTCGTGATTGTCGAGGTCGCGCTTGCGCTGGTACTCCTGATCGGATCGGCACTGTTGATTCGAACGGCGCTCGCGCTCTCGCGCGTGGATCCGGGGTTCGACGTCCGGAACGTTGTCACCATGCGGACGTCCATGACCGGTCCGCAATTCGCAAAAGCCGAAGCGGTCGAGACGGTGATTCGCAACGGCGTAGAGCGTGTGCGCGCGATTCCCGGCGTCGTGCATGCGAGCGCCACCTGCTGTGTCCCGCTCCAGAACGGTTACGGCTTGCCCTTCAACGTCGTCGGCCGGCCGCCGGGTGACGGCCCGTTTCATGGCGGCGCTGGATGGTACACAGTTTCATCCGGCTATTTCGAGGTGTTCAACATTCCGGTCAAGCGTGGGCGCACGTTCGAGGATCGCGACGACGGCCGAGGAGCGCCGGTGGTAATCATCAACGAGGCCATGGCGCGCCAGTTCTGGCCTCAAGGTAACCCGCTCGACGATCGCATCGTCATCGGCCGCGGTGGCATGAAGGAATTCGCCACCGAGCCCGAGCGCCAGATCATCGGGATCGTCGGCGACACGCGCGACGGCGGCCTGAACAGCGATCCACAGCCGCTGATGTTCATCCCGCAAGCGCAAGTGCCTGATGCCGCCAACGCTCTGAACGTCGCGCTGTCGCCGATGGTGTGGGTCGTGCGGACGGCCGGTCAGCCCCAGTCGCTGGCGCAGGCGATCCGTGATCAGATCCGCCAGAGCACCGGCCTGCCGGTGACGGACGTGGAGACGATGCAGAACATCGCCTGGAGCTCGACGTCCCAGGAGCGCTTCAACATGTGGCTGATGAGCGTCTTTGGCTGCAGCGCCTTCCTCCTCGCGGCGATCGGGATCTATGGCCTGATGGCCTACTCGGTGGAGCAGCGGACGCAGGAGATCGGTATCCGTCTCGCGCTCGGCGCGCAGTCGAGCCAGGTGAAATACATGGTGATCCGCCAGGGGATGCTGCTGGCGATCATCGGCGTCGTCATCGGCGTCTCGGCGGCGCTCGGGCTCGGGCGCTTCATCTCGACGCTGCTCTTCGGCGTCACGGCAACCGATCCTCTCGTGTTCGTTGGAGTACCGGTGCTGCTGACCGTCGTGGCGCTGGCCGCGGTCTGGCTGCCCGCCAGGCGGGCGAGCGCCGTCGATCCAATCATCGCTTTGCGTTATGAGTAGTGCGCGGGCAGGGCAGCGCTGACGATCTTTGCATGTATCATCAGCGCACCATGCCTGTTCTGCTGCTGGCTTTCGCCATCCTTCTGACTACGGCGGCGCCTCTCGCGCAGCAAGCCGAAATTCCTGCCGCCGTTCGGGCGGCCGCCGACAAGATCACAGCCGAACAACTCAAGCAGGATCTCGACTACCTGTCGTCCGACGAGCTCAAGGGCCGGAACACGGATTCGCCGGGCTATGACATGGCCGCGGACTACATTTCGAAGCGGCTGCAGCGCGCTGGCTTGAAGCCGCTGGGCGACGAAGGCACGTTCTACCAGCGCTACGTCATGCGCGAGATACAGGCCGACTCCGACGCGGCGTACATCGAGATCGATGGCAAACGGCTGCGATTCGGCGATGACTTCGTGCTGCGTTCGCTGACCGGTGCCATGTCCGGTGCGAAGCAGGTCGTCTACGTCGGGCACGGCTGGAAGGTCGACGGTCAGCCGATCGATCCCTATGCCGATGTCGACGTCAAGGGCAAGCTGGTGGTCGTCCATGGTCCGCGCGCGTTGCCGAAGGGGGTGGAGATTCCGCTGCTCGGGAGGGTCAACGTGGGCGGGAGCCCGCCATTTCTCGAAGCGGAGCGACGCGGCGCGGCCGGAATCATTTTCATCCCCCAGTCGTCGGTCACCAACTGGGAACAGATGCGCGGGCAGAACCTGACGCGCCGCGAGCTCGAGCCCAGCGTGCCGTCGGCCTACGCTGCGCCTCCGGTTACATCTGTGATGTTGTCCCGTCAGGCCACGGATGCGTTGATGGCTGGCGAGAAGGTCGCTGGCGCGGACCTGCTGGCGCTCGGCGACAAGCAGGATTATCCGCCGTCGTTCCAGCTGAAGAAGTCGGTGACCGTCCATGTTCCGCTCTCTGCGACGACCGATCGGCGTCCCTACAACGTCGTTGCGCTTCTCGAGGGCAGCGACGCCACGCTCAAGAACGAATACATCACGATCGAGTCTCACCTCGATGGGGCTGTAGGATCACGCACAGTCGAGGGCGACAGCATCTACAACTCCGCCGACGACAATGCCTCCGGCAGCGCCGGTAACCTCGCGATCGCGGAGTTCATGGCAGCCGGCCCCCGGCCGAAACGGTCGATCATCTTCATCTGGGACAGCGGCGAGGAACGCGGACTCTGGGGCACGCGATATTTCGTCAGCCGTCCGCCCGTGCCGCTCGACAAGATCGTCACGCACATCAACATCGACATGATCGGCGCCAACAGTGCGCTCGATCCAGCGCCGACACCACGAACGACCGGGCCCAACGAGATCTTTCTGCTCGGCCCGCGCGTGCTGAGCGCGCAGGCGGACGCGCTGCTGCACAGCGTCAACAACGCCTACCTGAAGATGAAATTGAACCAGGACAACGATCGGGCAGACAGCGAGTACTTCTACCCACGCACCGACGCCGGGCCGTTTCTCGAGCGCGGGGTTCTGACGATCGGCTTCACCTCGGGGAACCATGACCGCTACCACCTGCCGGCCGACGAGGCCAGGTTCCTCGATCCGAAGAAGATGGAAACGACCGCGCGCACGATCTTCGTGTCGGCCTGGATGCTGGCGGACGCGAAGGAGCGCATGCGCATCGACCGCTCGATTCCGTCCTCGGTGCTCCGCTATCAATAGGTCGCAGCCGTGAAGGCCTGCCTCAACTGCGGCGCCACACTCACCGGTGCGTTCTGCAGCGCCTGCGGCCAGCGCGCGATCCCGGCATATCCCACCGTCCGGGAGATGGCCGGCGACGCGTGGCAGGAGCTGAGCGGGTACGACGGGCGGATTGCCCGCTCGTTCAGGACCCTGTTGCGCCGCCCCGGAGCCCTGACCGTGGACGTCACTCGAAGGCCGGCGGGCGAGCTATGTCTCGCCCGTGCGGTTGTATCTGGTTGCCAGCGTCATCTACTTCATCGTGGCCGCCGCGGCGCCCAACATCAGCGCCGTTCGCGTGCGCAACGGCACCCCCTTGATCGACCTGACCAATCCCGAACAGGGGGTGATGTTGCTTCCGCCTGAACAGCGAGACAAGCTGCTCAGAGACATCGAACACGCGCCCTGGTGGCTCAAGCCTCTGATGAAGCCGGCGCTGTCCACGCCCGGCGAATTCAGGCGACGGTTTCTGACCTACTTGCCGCGTGTGTTGTTCGTGCTGGTGCCGGTGTTTGCGGGGATCGTCGCGCTCTTCTATCGCCGCGGCCGGTTCCTCGTGCACCTGATTTTCGCGCTGCACCTGCATTCCGCCATCTTCATGGCCCTCTCGGTTGCCCAGCTGTCGAACTTCTCACGAAACCTGACCTTCACACGCATCTGTGGCCTGCTCACCTTCGGGTTCGCTTCTCATCTACGGTCTGCTGGCCTTCCGCAGGGTCTACGGCGAGAGCTGGCCATGGACCCTGATGAAGTCCGCTGGCATTGCCACGCTGTATCTGGCCGCCGGCTTGTGCGGCCTGGTCGTCACGTTCGTCTGGATGGCGCTCACCTGAGCAGGAACACACACAGGTGCGTGCTAGCATGCTGGCCCTGGCTTGTGACTGGGCTGAACTGGTACTGGATTTCGCTGGCGTTGACCCTGCCACCTCTCGCTGGCGGGCTGCTCGCCTATCTCTTCTGGCGGAAGGGTCAGTCGACGATCGGCAGCATCGTGGGGACGGCCGTCATCTTCGGCGTCGCCGTTGGGTTGATTCTGAGGGAGTACGTCGAGCTCGACCGGCTGACGCAGCAATGCCTCGATGAGGGGCAGGTCTGCTGGCCGGACCCGAGCGCGTTCACGCGTTTTGCTATCTACGCCTTCATCGCGCTCGTCCAGGTATTTGCGCTGTTTTCGCTGAGTCTCCGGGTCGACGAACGCATCCGGCGCCGCGACTACGCACCTGAGTGGCGCTGAGCTGCGTGGTGGGATTTGATGTGTGAGGCGTAGAAAAGACAGCGACCTGCTGAACGCGCTCGTCGAGATCGCCGGGATCATCCGCGCGCAGCGGTACCCCGAGGCGATGACGATGTTCCTCGCCGGATCGCTGGTGCGCGAAGAGGGCACGCCATACTCCGATCTCGATCTCGTGGTGGTGTTCAACCGGCTTCCCGCGGCTTACCGCGAGTCCTTCCATTTCCAGGGCTATCCGGTCGAAGCATTCGTTCACGATCCGGAGACGCTGAACTACTTCTTCATGGAGGTCGACCGGCCGTCGGGCATCCCGTCGCTGATGCAAATGGTCGTCGAAGGAGTCGAGGTCCCCGACACGACGTCGCCGGCGTTGCGGCTGAAGCAGCTGGCGGAATCGGTGCTCGCCATGGGGCCGCCGGCCTTGACCGAGCAGGAGCGCGACGCCCGGCGTTACAACATCACCAACCTCATCGACGATCTGCGCGCCGCCAGGACTACCGCGGAACTGTGCGGGACCGGCGCGGAGCTGTTCGAAGCGCTGGCCGATTACCACCTGCGTGCGCGGGGGTGCTGGTCGGGACGGAACAAGTCCATTCCACGGGCTTTGCACCGTGCCGATCCGGAGCTGTGCGCACGCTATTCGGTCAGCTTCGATCAGTTGTTCACGAGAAGCGACGTCGGCGCGGTGATCGCGCTGACTGAAGATCTTCTGCGGCCTGACGGCGGATTCCTGTTCGACGGGTTCAGAAGCGATGCGCCTTCTGCGTCGCGACGCCCGCTCCCGCCCGGTCCTGCGGATTAGGCATCTGTTCCATGGCCGACGGCCCCATTCAGCGGAAGTTCACCGAAGCGCTCGACCGGCTGATCGAGCAGGTCAAGGCCGATCGCTCGATCCTCGCGGCCGTTCTCTGTGGCAGCCTGTCGCACGACACCGTCTGGGCGCGGTCGGACATCGATCTCATGCTCGTCACCGTGGACGACAAGCGGGTGCCGGCCGGCGATCTGTCGCTCAACGCGGACGGCATCAACGTTCACGCCTGGCTTGTCCCGCGCACGGACTTCCGCAAGACGGTCGAGGGATCCCTTCGAAACTCGTTCGCCCATGCGTTGCTGTCGAAAGGCCGGCTGCTCTACACCCACGACGACACCATTGCCGATCTGTGTGCCCGGCTGCAGGAGATTGGCGAGCGCGACCGGCAGATCGCGTTGCTCGGCGCGGCGTCGGGCGCGGTGTCGACGCTCTACAAAGCACACAAGTGGTTCATTACGCGAGGCGACCTCGATTACACGGCTCTGTGGATCCTGTACACGGCCACGTCGCTGGCGCAGATTGAAGTCATCGGCGCCGGTCAGCTTGCCGATCGTGAGGTCATTCCGCAGGCGATGAAGTTGAATCCGGATTTCTTCGCGACCGTGTACACGGATCTGCTCAACACGAAGAAAACCAAGGGGGCCGTGCAGAAAGCCCTTCACGCGATCGAGGGATACCTGACCGACCGCTCCGATGCACTCTTTGGTTTGCTGATCGAGTATCTCCGCGACGAACGCGATGCGCGGTCGTGCAGCGAGATCGAGCATTACTTCAAGAACAACTACGGCATCTCCGGTGTGACCACGGCGTGCGAGTATCTTGCGGACCGCGGGGTGATCGGCAAAGCGGCGACGCCGGTGCACCTCACGAAAAGGAGCAACGTCGAGGTGCAGGAGCTCGCGTTCGTTTATCTCGACAGTCGGTGCTGGCCCGGATAACGGAGGTTACGGAGGGAACGGAACGAGCTTCAAAAACGGAGACACGGAGGAACGGAGGACGCAGAGCTCTGAACTTCAGCATTCAAAGCCGATGCCGGCCCGGCCATGCGGCCGGCGTGCGGTCGAATCGCTCGGCCGCGGCCACGCGCCGGGCCGGCATCGGCTGCAGCACGTGCTTGAAGTGTCACTCCGCTCGCCTCCGTGTCTCCGTGTCTCCGTTTTTGAAGCTCGTTCCGTTCCCTCCGTCCACTCCGTTCCCGGCTCTCACACGGTCGAAGGCTCGAGGCGAGCGGCCAGGCGTCGCGTGTACTGCTGTGACGCCAGCGAGAACAGGCAATACGCCGCGAACCAGTAGAACCCCGGGCCGAAGTGCGCCGTGAACGCGATCATCGGCGGCGATGCGTTCGGACCGCTGGTCGGCGTGGCGCTGGCCTGCGCGGCCAGGTACGCGATGAACAACGCGACGACGAAGACGTCGGCCATCGACCATTTGGCGATGGTTTCGACGAATGCGAGCGTGCGCGCGCGCTGTTGGCCTTCGGCGAGGAAGGTTGCCCACGCGACCAACGCGGCCTTGGTGAGCGGCACGATCACGCTGAAGAGCAGGATCAGCGTGGCAGGAATCGGACTGCCGACCTCGTACAGGCGTCGGACCGATCCAATGATGCTGCGGGTCTGCGTGTAAACCTCGACCTCGGACATGCCCTTCTGGAGGGACCCCGTGATCTGCGGCCCGAGTTTCTCGATGACGAGCTTGCGGAGGTCGCCGCCGGTCGCCTCGATGTAGGCCACCACTGCCGGGTTCATCATCGATTTCAGGACACCGACCGTTTCGTCGCTGAGGCCCCGCTCCAGCATCACGGGCGCGACCTGAGCGAGGCCTTCCCTTGTGAGGACCCCACGGATTGTGAGGACGGGCGCAAACAAACCTGGGACGAGCAGGCCGATGGAACAGACGAGCAGCGTCAGGACCACGAGGCGGCTGGATTGTGGCGTCATAGCGGGCGAAGCACATCATGCCATTTCTCGTTGCCTTTTTCAGGCACGGGACGATAATCGCACCCAGCCCAAAAGGAGGTTCCATGCGACGCTTGGCGATCCTTGTTGCTCTCGGGCTCCTCTTCCATCCCTCCCTCTCACACGCGCAAACCGGGACCGGACGAATCTCGGGCGTCATCAAGGACGCGAGCGGCGCGGTCGTTCCTGGCGTGACGGTGGTCGCGACCCAGGAAGAAACGGGCATCCATTCCCAGACCGTCACGACTGATGCGGGGCTGTTCGTGTTCGCCAGCCTGCCCGTCGGGCCGTACACGGTGAAGGCGGAGTTGCAGGGGTTCCGCGGCGTGAGCCTGCAGAAGAACCTCCTGACCGTCGGCGCGGACCTCAACCTCACCATCGTGCTCGAGCCCGGCAATCTCGAGCAGGAGGTCGTCGTCAGCGGCGAGTCTCCGGTCGTGCAGACGACCGAATCGTCGCTGAGCACGCTGGTGTCGAAAGAGACCATCGTGGCGCTGCCGCTGAACGGCCGCAATCCGCTGCACCTGATCGGGCTGGTCCCGGGCGTTGTCGGACACAGCGCCGAAGCGACGTCGTCGGGCGGCACCGCGACGCACTACATCAACGGCGATCGCGGGCGCGGCATCACGACCACCCAGGATGGCATCGATATCTCGGATCCCGTGATTCCGCGTGGCGAGCTGACGAACTCGCCGGTGAATCCTGAAGCACTGCAGGAATTCCGAGTGATCACGAGCAACGCGAAAGCGGAGTACGGACGCTCCGCGGGCGGGCAGGTCGAGCTCGTGACACGGAGTGGCACGAACAGCTTCAACGGCACACTCTACGAGTTCCTGCGCAACACGGCGCTCGACGCCAACTCCTACTTCAACGAGCAGCAGGGTCTGCCGAAGGAAGTGCTGCGCCGCAACCAGTTCGGCGCGGCGCTGGGTGGACCGATTCAGCGCGATCGGGCGTTCTTCTTCATCAACTACGACGGCATGCGGCGGACACAAGAGACGAGCCAGACGATCACCGTGCCGACGGCGGCCCTGCGGCAAGGGCAATTCCGATTCGTGACGCAGGCGTGCGCGGGCGAGACGGCTGCGCGCAACCGTCCGTCCTGCGTGGACGGGTCGGGCAACCCGCTGGTACCCGTCTCGTCCTACAACTTCGTCGCCAACGATCCCCGGCGCCTCGGTCTCGATCCTGTCATGCAGGAAGAGACGCTGGCGTTCCTGCCGCTCCCCAACGATTTCTCCACGGGTGACGGCCTCAACACGGCGGGCTACCGCTGGAACTCGCCGTCCGAGTCGCCGGTCGATACCATCACGAGCCGTGTCGACTTCACGCTCAACGAGCGGCAATCGTTCTTCGTGCGCTACACGAACGGCTGGCGCAACGATCTGATCAACGACATCATCAACACGACGCCGAAGCCCATGAGCTGGCCCGCCCGTGTGCGATTGTCGGATCAACAGGGCGGAGCCTTCGGTCACAAATGGACGCTCACGAACTACCTGCTCAATGAGATCACGGGCGGGTTCACGCGCAACGTGCTGGATTTTGCCGATCCCGAGCATCCCGGTACCTACGAGATCTGCCGTGCGAGCTGCATTTTCGGCAGCCCGTTCGTCTATTGGCCGGGCACCGGGCGTGAGCCCACGGAGTTTCAGATCCTCGACAACGTGAGCTGGGTGCGCGGCGCGCACGCGTTCCGAGGTGGAGTGAACGCGCGGTTCTACTACATCGAGCAGACCCGCGGCGCCGGTAATCCATTCGGGATCTATCCGAGCTTCACGTTCGTCAGGACCGATGCGCCCTTCAGCGGCGCAGACGCCCAGAGCGTCGTGCGGCCCGACGGCAGCTCCGCCAACCTTACGGGTTCGGGTATCAACGCGACGGACAGCAACAACCTGAACACGCTGTACAACGTGCTGCTCGGACGAATCGGCAAGGTCGACCAGGTGTTCTACAGCAACGGTTCGGAGTTCGTACCGCTGCAGCCGCTGACGCTCGATCAGCGTATGCAGGAATACAACTTCTACGTGCAGGACGACTGGCGCATCAAGCCTAACCTCACGATGAACGCCGGGGTTCGCTACGAGCTGAACACCGTGCCGTACGACAACGCCGGCGTGCAGGTCGCACCGGATCGGCCGCTCGACGGCAGCCAGGGCCCGGTCACGTTCCTGCAGGCCGGTCCTGGTACCGACCTGCAATGGTTCAAACGTGACAACAACAACTTCGCGCCGTCGATTGGTATCGCCTGGGATCCGCGGTCCGACGGCAAGATGTCGATTCGCGCGAACTACCGTCTTGCCTACCAGCGCCTGATCACCTGGGCGCTGAACGTCGTTGAACAGCGCCAGCCAGCGACGTCGCTCAACCAGTTCCTGATTGGTCCGCGCGATCCCACTATCGCAGGGACCGATCAGGTTCTGCGGCTGAACGAGCTGTTGCGTCAGGGCCGGCTTCCAGTCCCGCAGTCGGGAACGGCACTATCGTTGAGCAATGGCACGCCGCAGTTGACGACCCCCGCCTCCATCAACCGGACGCCTCCCAATCTGCGCAACGAACAACCACTCTTCTTCGAAGATGACGTGGTGACGCCGTATATGCAGCAGTTCATTGCCGGATTCCAGCGCGAGATCCTCAAGAACACGGTCGTCGAGGTCTCGTACGTCGGCACGCGCGGCAGCAACCTGTTCCGCATGATCAACGTCAACCAGATGGATCTCGTCTCGAACGGTTTCATCGCGGACTTTCAGGCAGCGCAGCGGAACCTGCAGGCAAACGGCAACCCGAACGTCGGTGAGTCGACCGGAACCTTTGGCCGTCTTTACGGCGGGACCATTCCGGCCAGCGCGTTCGCCGACATCCGGAACAACAACGTCGGCTTCCTCGCGGACGTGCTCGATCGCCGCACCCAGGGGATCGGCCTCGCCGCGGCGGGGTTGCCGGACAACTTCTTCAGGCCGAATCCGCAGTTCAACATCGCGGGCGTCGGCTGCACCTGTTCGAGCTCGGCGTACAACGCCGTGCAGATGGAGCTGCGCCGCCGCTTCAACGACGGCCTCGCGTTCAGCATCAACTACACGTACGCGCATTCGAACGACGACGTGTCAAATGACACGCGCGGTGCGGGCACCGAGCTCGTCGTGCCGACCGATCCACTCCGCCTGGAGCTGGATGAGGGCCGATCGGACTTCGACGTCCGCCACGTGTTCCGCGGGTACTTCATCTGGGATTTGCCGTTCGGCAACGGACGTGCGATCAATCGTGACGCGACGGGGCTGGTGAACGCGCTGATCTCCGGCTGGCAGATCAATGGCATCCTCGATGCGTCGAGCGGCAACCCGTTCAGCGTCTACTCCGGATTCCACGCCTCCACCTTCTACGACACCGGCACGCGCGTCGCGACCGTCAGCGCGAACGGTGTGACCAACCGCGCAGACTTCTCCGGGACCCCGGGGATCGGGGAAGTGCGTCGGACCGACCGCGGCGTCGATTTCTTCACGCCTGAAGAGCGCGCCATGTTCACCACCCCGCAGGCCGGACAAACCGGATCCGAGCGGAACCTGTTCACCGGTCCCGGCTACTTCCAGCTCGATCTGGGAATCTTCAAGAGCTTCAGCTTCGGGCAGCAGCGGCTCGAGTTCAGGACGGAGATCTTCAACGTGCTGAACACCGTCAACTTCGCCGATCCGAACATTCTCGTGACGGCGGGTTCGTTCGGCACGATCACGGATACGCGGGTTCCACCGCGGATCGTCCAGTTCGGGCTGAAGTACTACTTCTGATTGAGTGAGAGCGGCCCATGGAGCGAGCTTCATCGGAATTGAATGGGCTCCGGGCTTTTGGCCCATTCCGCTTCGATCCGGCCACGGGGGAGATTTGCAGGGGTGACACGGTCCTCAGGTTACCAAATCAGCCCGCGCGCATGCTCGAGATGCTCACCAGCCGTCCCGGCGAGCTGGTGAGCCGAGACGAGCTTCGACGCATCCTGTGGACGAGTGACACCTTCGTCGACTTCGATGCCTGCCTCAATTACTGCGCACGAAGGATTCGCGGAGCGCTCGGAGATACAGCCGAATCGCCGACCTACCTCGAGACGGTGCCGCGCCGCGGCTACCGGTTCATCGCTGCCGTGCGCGTCGAGAGTCCCACGACAGCAGTGCCCGGGAGTGTGCCACGCAAACGGGTTAGCCTGACCGTGGCGGCACTATGGCTGGGCCTTGCCAGCGGGGTGGTCCTCGGCCACATGGCCGAGGCCGCTCCCTGGCACGACACGGTGGTCCACTGGATCCATCTGGGGCTGGGTCCGGTGCCGGGTCTCTGCTCAAGGCTCTGAAGAGGCGGTCTGTTCGCGCTGCGCCACGCTGAACTCATAGAAAACTCACCCAGAACTCATCGGCGCTTCACGCGGTTTCAACGATTGCAGCCGTCTTTCGTGGTCGATCAGCCACGGAGGATGACCCATGAGTCGACCGACTGACTGGCTTGCTCAGGATCTGCGTCAGAGCGTGCGCGCCCGCGTTCGAAACATCTCCTCGACGGCAATCATCGCCATCACAATTGCCGCCGGACTGGCGTGCAACGCGATCGCATTCAGCTTGACGCGTGCTCTCCTGCTTCGTCCATATCCCTTCCACCAACTGGAGCGTCTGGTGCTCCTGCGCGAGGGCCGGGCGGGGGACGCGACGTTGTCGATTCGACTCGCAGCGGGAGACCTGAACGACGTTCACCGTGAGTCGACGGTGTTCGACGATTTCGCGCGATACCGGTACGTTCCCGTAACGCTCGGGGGGCAGGGCGACCCGGTGCGCGCACGCAGTTTCCACGTGTCGCCGAACCTCTTCCAGATGCTCGGCGTGGAGGCGCTGCGCGGACGTACGCTGACGCCGACCGATGGCAGCGTGGCCAGCAATCGTGTTGCCGTCCTTAGCTTTGGATTCTGGCAACGGCAATTCGGCGGCGACCCGGGTGCCGTCGGCCGGCGGATCGGTACTCAACGACAAGGCGCACGACGTGGTCGGTATCATGCCGTCCTGGTTCAACTTCCCCAGAGGCGCAGACTTCTGGCTGCCGCTCGAGCTCTCGCCAGCGGAGGAGCAGGAACGGGTCCGTTCGACCTTGTCGGCGTTAGGGCGGCTACGCCAGGGAACGAATGTTCGGGACGCACAAGCTGAGCTCGACCGCTACGCCGATATCCTCGCCCGTCGACATCCAACCACCAACGCAGGGCGGCGTTTGGCGATTCTTCCGCTGCGTGAGGAGCAGTACCAGTACACGCTGCCTTTCTTCTCGATGCTGGAGATCGCGGCGCTGTTCGTTCTCCTGGTGGTGGCCATCAACGCAGGCAACATCTTTCTCACGGAGCGGTGGGCGCACCGTCGCGAACAGGTGATGCGACTCACTCTTGGTGCCACGCGAGGCCGATTGATCCTGGGCTGTGTTACGGACGCAATGCTGCTCGCAGGACTCGGGACCGTCCTCGCCATTCCCTTCTCGTGGTTTGCGCTGCGAGCGATTCGTGACGCGATGCCCCGGGGCATCGCCATTTATGTGGCAGGCTGGGACACGCTGCAGGTCGATGCATCGGTGCTGATCTTCTCCGTGGCGACGGCAGCCGTGGTTGCACTCGGCCTCGGCTGGATCGCAAGCTTCTCGGTCCCGTCAACACTGAGCGCCGTTGACGTGGCCGCCCGAGAGATCACCGCCGTTGACACTCGACGGTTCGGTAGGGTCGCAGTAATCGTCCAGCTCGTTGCGGCACTGGTGCTCCTCTCGGTGGGAGCCGCGGTTCTTTCGGGCTTCAGGCAGGTTACTCGCGTCTTTCACGCCCTCGATCCGAACGACGTTTTGATCGCCGGGTATAGCGCTGCCGGAGGAGCGCTACCCGTCCTCATCGTCACAGGCTCGCTTCTTTACGGAGCGTACTTGACGCCGTAAGGGAGATTCCCTCCGTCGAGACCGTGGGGATGACATCGAATCTTCCGGCGAGTAACGTCCCCAACGCGCGGACATCGTTCGAAATCGAGCGTCGGCGACCTGCATCCCCGGCCGGGATGCCCACCGCCGATCTACAGACGATCGGCGGCGCGTTGTTACCGTTGCTGCGTGTCCGCCTGCTTAGCGGCCGGAATCTCCTGGACAGCGACGTCGCTGAGTCCACACGTGCCGCTGTCATCAGCAACACGATGGCCCGGCTCCACTGGCCGGGCGAGGAAGCGCTCGGGAAGCGTATCCGGCTCGGCTCGTGGGGAGAACAGGGCGCCTGGTGAGTCGTCTTGCGGATTGAAGCAATTGACCCGACGGCCCCCGATCGTCTATGTCCTATAATGAAGCATGATCGCTCGAACGGGTGGCGATCCACACGACTCGCACATGCGAAGAGCGGCTGACCTTTGGCATGTCAGAGGTCGCGACTCTCAAAGACGAGATCGACGATTCGATTATGGGACCGTGCTGATGATCTTCGCGTCGGTGACGCTCGCAATCGCGGACCTATAGGGAAGTGGGTGTGCGCATGGCGCGCCGCGGGCCGCGATTGCTTGGGGTGGAGCCTCATGTTCGGCTTGCCCGTTTCGGTGTGGCTACACGCGACGGTCGACTCTACAATGAATCAACTTCCAATGACCAACTCCCAACTCCCAAGGAGAGCCGATCGAAAGAGGTGGGTGAAAGACGAACCGGATAGCAGATTCGCACGACGTCCACCCCACTCGCTCGATCGGCTCTCCCTGTTGGGAGTTGGGAGTTGGAGGTTGGGAGTTGTTGCGACTCGCCCCAGCTGCCACCGGCCGGCCCCTCGATCGACGCCCGCGGTGGCTGTTTGCGGTAGGATCGGGACCAGGAGGAGCAGGATGTTACGAATCGTGAAAGCGGTTGTCATACTGGCCGCGGTCATAGGCGTCTATCAGGTCGCGGCCATCGCGAACGGTACCGGTATGCCGCCGCCGTCGTCATCGACGCCTGCCGCCGCGCCGGCACGGGCGATGACGCCCGAGGAGATGGCCGTCGAAGCCTACAACAGCGGTCTCGAGCATCGCGACAAGGGGCTCAAGGCTGAGGAAAAGGCGACCGCGGCCAAGAAGGATTCGGATCGGGTCAAGGAAGAGAAAAAGGCGCGCGAAGAGTACGAGAAGGCGTTCAAAGACTTCAAGAAGGCCGCCGACCTGAACCCGAAGCTGCCGCAGGCCCTCAACGGGATGGGCTTCGCCTATCGCAAGCTGGGGGATTACCCAAAGGCGCTCGAGATGTACGACAAGACGCTCGAGATGGCCCCGAATTTCCCCGATGCCATCGAGTACCGCGGCGAGGCGTATCTCGGGCTCAATCGGCTCGACGATGCGAAGCAGGCGTATTTGACACTGTTTGCGATGGATCGCAAACAGGCGGACATGTTGATGAAGGCGATGAAGGACTATATCGCCAAGAAGAAGACGGATCCGTCCGGCGTCGATCCGGCGGCGCTGTCGACCTTCGAGAGCTGGGTGCAGGAACGCGGTGGATTGGCCGAGCAGACGCGTCTGATGGCGCTGAACGTTCGCCACGGTTCCTGGCGCTGAGCCGCATCGAATCATGAGCACCGGACGAGCTGCGGCCATCGCGCTCGTCTTCGCGGCGATCAGCGGCTGCTCTCGCGCCGAAGAAGCGTCGCGCACAGCTACGCCGCCGGCACCGTTCACCTGGACGCTGCCGGCGGGCCTTCCCGTCCCGAAAGTTCCCGCCGACAACCCGATGAGCGTCGCCAAGGTGTCTCTGGGCCGGCGTCTGTTCTACGACACGCGCCTGTCTGGCAACGAGACGTTCTCGTGTGCGACGTGTCATCAACAGGCGCATGCGTTCACGGACGGCCGCGCGCGAGCCATCGGATCGACCGGGGCGCTGCACGCGCGCAGCACCATGTCGCTCACCAACGTCGCGTACAACGCGTCGCTCGGATGGGCCGATCCCACGCTGCGCACGCTCGAACAGCAGATGGCCGTGCCGATGTTCAACGAGCATCCGATCGAGCTCGGGTTGAAAGGACGCGAGAGCGAGGTCGTGGCGCGATTCGCGAGCCGTCCGGACGACGTTGCGGCTTTTCGCGCGGCCTTCCCGGAAGACGCGGCACCCGTCAGGCTCGAGACGATGGTCAAAGCCATTGCGGCATTCGAGCGCACGCTCGTGTCAGGCGACGCGCCGTTCGATCGGTATCTCTATCGTGACGACAAGGCGGGAATGTCGCCGGCGGCGCTGCGCGGCATGCGGTTGTTCTTCTCAGACCGGCTGCGGTGCGCCGAATGCCACGGTTCGTTCAACCTGTCAGGGCCAGTCGACGTCGAGGGGACGAAGGATCTCGAGCTGATCTTCCACAACACCGGGCTCTACGACGTCGACAGGCGCGGCGGCTATCCGGACACGGACCGCGGGCTGTTCGACCTGACGAAACGCGCAGCCGACATGGGCCGCTTTCGGGCCCCGACGCTGCGCAACGTCGCTGTCACCGCGCCCTACATGCATGATGGCAGCGTGCCGACATTGGAGGCCGCTGTCGCGCATTACGCGTCGGGCGGGAAGCCGAGCCCGTACCGAAGCGATCGCGTGAAAGGCTTCCGCCTGCGTGCCGGCGACGCGAACGATCTGGTCGCGTTTCTACACGCGCTGACCGATCAGGGCTTCCTGACGAATCCGGCGTTCTCGCGGCCCTGAACTCAGAGGGCTGAGGGTCATCCGCTCACGGCGACCGATAGTTCGCTTTCGAGAAACCGTGCCCGGAGCCCGGCGTCGTCCAGATGCGACAGAATCCTCTGCGTGCAGTCGCGTGCGTCGCTGACAAGTGGATCGCTGCCGTCCAGGTCGATCAGCGTATTCAGCGCTTTCAGGAGTACTGCCGGATCGCCGAGCGTGCGCGCGATCTCGACCGATCGTGATGCGTCGATGATCGCCTGTGGCATCTCGCCGATCGCTTTCCTCGCCGTGGCACGCGTCAGCAATCCGAGCACTTCGTATTTCGGCCGCGAGCGTGCCTTGCTGTCCACAATCGCTTCTGTCGCGGCCGCGATTGCCGATTGCGGCTCACCACGCGCCAGCGCGAGCTCCGCACGGGCCTGACTCAGCCGGAGGCGCCACAACCATCCGTGCCAGCCACTGGCGGCGACGACCGCTTGCGCGACATCGTCCAGGAGGGCCTCCGCCCGGCCCGGATCGTGAGATCGCGCGAAGACGGTGAGCAGATCGATACCCGCGCTGACAAAAGGTGGAGGAAAGCCGATCCGCCGCGCGAGGTCGCGGGCTTCGTTCGCCAGCTCCTCACCGCGCGCGTAATCGCCCAGGCCGATGTGAATGCCCGCGGACATGGCGATGCCGCGCGCCAACATGGGTAGCACGCCGTGACGCCGGCCGAAGTCCCGCATTTCCTCGAACGCGCGTCGTGACTCCTCGTAGCGGCCTGCGCCCGAGAGACTGATAGCCAGGTGCTGGAGGGCATAAACGCGGAAGTTTGGATCCTGCGAAGCCCGGGCGCTTTCGACCGCCTGAAACGCCCGGATCAGCGCTTCGTCAATCAGGCCCATGTGATAGAGCGCGATCACCGAGCGTGTGAGTCCGAAGGTTTTCGGCCCTCCGACGCGGCTCATGGCCCGGCGATCCATGTCCACGGCGCCCTGCACGTCGCCTTCGGCGTTGAGCACACCGGCGAGCCACGACATCGCATCGGCCGCGAAGTCGTCGCGCCCGAGCGACTCGGCCAGCGGCAGCGCCTCGTTCGCGTAGCGCTGGACGGCAGGCACATCCAACATCCAGAACGAGCACTTGGAGAGCGCGAGCAGTACTTCGGCTCGCCGCGTCGAATCAGCAGGATCGACGAGTGGAAGCGCCGCCTCGAGCTCGGTTCGAGCCGGCCCCCAGAGACCGAGGTCTGCGAACGCGCGCCCGCGCCGGAAGTGCAAATCGAAGCGCCGCGATTTGAGGAGAGGATCCTGCGGCAGCAGGTCGAGTGCCTGCAAGGCAAGGTTGTAGAAACGGGCCGCTTCCTCGAGCGCGAACGTCGCCGCCGCGCGCTCGGCCGCACCGACCGCACACTCGATGGCCTTGTGCGCATCGGCTGCAGAGGCCGCGTGCGCGTAGTGATACGCCAGATCCGCGAGCGGGCGCTGATCGGGCGGCGACAGCCGGTCGAGAGTTTCCGCAACCTGACGATGAAGCCGCGATCGGCGCGCGGGAATCAGCTCTCCATACAGCGTCTCTCGCACGAGTGCGTGCGTGAACGCGTAACGATCCGGTGCTCCGGGCACGCTCTGCACGAGTCGCGCCGCCAGGGCCTCGTCGAGGAGGTCGAACAGCTTGTCCTCGGATAGCTCGGCGAGCGCAGTCAGAACCGGTACATTGAACTCTCGACCGACCACCGAGGCCAGGCTCAGCACACGATTGCAGCCATCACTCAACCTCGACAGGCGCCGGCGAATCGCCTCGCGGACGCCCTCGGGCAAGCCGCCCAGATCATCGCGCGCCCGGCCGCCGGCGCTCGTGTCTTCCCGGGCCAGCGCTCCGGTTTCCTTGAAGTGCCGCAGCACCTCCCCGATGAAGAACGGGTTGCCTTCAGTGTTACCCGCCACGAGACGTGTCAGCGAAGGCGGACTCTCGCGTCCGATCCATTGTCCGATGAACTGCCGTACACGTTCTTCATCCAGCCCCTGGAGTCCCACACGTGTCACGCCCTCCTCGCGGCGCAGTTCGGCCAGCACCTCGGTGAGCGGGTGGGTTCGGCCGACGTCGCTTTCGCGATAGGTGCCGACAAGGCACAGGGGCGCCTCGTGCGACGACCGCAGCAGATGTCGCAGGAGCAGCAGCGTAGGCCTGTCCGCCCAGTGCAGATCCTCGAGCACCATGAGCAGCGGGCGTGCGCGAGCGACCTCGGAGACGAGAGTTGCCACGGCTTCGAAGAGGCGGTACCGCCGGCCTTCGGGGCTGGATTCGACCGGCTCGGCCACCAGACGCACTCGCCTGGCGATCGGCGCGATGAGTTGTGCCAGCTCGCGAACGCCATCCACGTCGGCGAGCTGTGCCTCGAGCACGCCAGGCGGACTCTCACGCGCATACCATTCGAGCGCTTCCACGAACGGCTGTTGCGGGACGAGTGCTTCCTGGTCGCATCTCCCGAGCAACACGGTGGCCTCAGGCCCGACGGAACGCGCGAACTCCATCACGAGGCGCGTTTTTCCAATACCGGGCTCGCCGGCCACGAGCACGAGCTGACGTCGACCGCCGCGGGCACGTTCCCAGGCGGCTCGAAGCTGACCCCACTCATCTTCCCGTCCGACGAGGACAATCTGGCTGGCCCCCACGGCCGTCAGCGCTGGAGGCGGCGGAATGGACCACGTGGTTGCGTCATCGCTCTCACTGGCGCGTGAAGCCTTCACATGGGAGAGGGCTTCGAGCGCTGCCACCACTTCGCCCGCGCGCTGGTATCGGCGCGACGGCTCGCGGGCCAGGCACCGATCGATGATCCGACGAACAGCCGGTGCGACGTGAGACGGGGTTGGCGTCGGCGGCTCGTGCAGGATGGCGGTCAGGAGCTCCGCCACGGTTGGGCGCATGAACGGCCGCGTGCTCGAGACGATCTCCTGGATCAGCACGCCGAGCGCCCAGACGTCGCTGCGCGTATCGGGACGACCACCGCGCAACTGCTCGGGGGCCATCGCGTACAGCGTGCCGCCCGTGATCGCCGCTGCCGTCGTCTCCGCCGTCGCGTTGCGACGAGCGAGCCCGAAGTCGACCACTTTGATCCGCCCCGCCTCCGAGACCAGAACGTTCGCGGCTTTCAAATCCCCATGCACGACGTTGCGTTCGTGCGCGTGTGCGAGCGCGCTCGCTACCTGCGAGGCCATGTCCAGCGCGGCGTCCGGGGAGGCTGGCCGTCCGCAATCAGATCGCTGAGAGGGCGTCCGTCGACGTACTCCATCACGATGAAGCTGCGATCGCCGTGCTCGGCGACATCGTGGACGGTGCAGATGTTCGGATGGTTGAGCGCCGAGGCCGACCGGGCCTCGGTCAGAATGCTCTGGCTGACATCGATCTCGTCCGTCGGGTTGATGAACTTGATTGCGACCGGGCGCTGCAACCGCGAATCGAACGCGCGATAGACAATGCCCATCCCTCCTGCGCCGAGTGTGTGTTCGATTTCGTACGGACCAAGCCGGACTCCGGGGCCAAGGGTCATGTGGCGGGAGTATATCGCGACGGCTGGCTCTTGCGGGCGGACGGAGGGGACGGAGGGAACGGAACGAGCTTCAACTCAGAGAAACGGCGCAACGGAGGCACGTTTTCAGGCGACCGTCAGCGGCCGATACCGGCCCGGCCTTCCGCCTGATGATGATCACATGTTGGTGGCATCAGTGGCAGACCATCACGGGCGATCGGTCATCACGACCGCGCCGCGGCCGTAGTGGATGACCGTAGCAGCCAACTGACCAACACCCCGTGGGCACAGATCGCCCACACCGATCGCGTGCGGCATAGCGACCGCGGGGTATCGGTGATGCTCGCCAGCGCGCGCGCGGCGGCATCGGCGGATAGCGCTTGATGTCCGCTGTCCCGAGTGGTGCTCATTGTCGGACCTCTCGGTCTGGTTGCTGTACCTGCCGCGCCGAGTGCCATCGAGGACGTCTCTGCAATATTAGTCTCGTTTCAGCTCAGTATGAGCCGTTTCCCAGTTGCAGCTCGTTCCGTCCCCTGTCACTCGCGGCTTCCGCCAGATCCAGCGGTCTCTAAATCAGCAATAATGTGTCCCCGCATGCCCCCCGTTGCCCTGAAGCGAAACGGCAAGAGAACCGAAGCCCGGACGACGGTTGCCGTCCAGGGCGCACGGGTCCACAACCTCAAGAACATCTCGCTGGAGATACCGCGCGACAGCCTCGTTGTGGTGACTGGGTTGTCGGGTTCCGGCAAGTCGAGCCTGGCGTTCGACACCATTTACGCCGAAGGGCAGCGCCGCTACATGGAGTCGCTGTCGAGCTTTGCCAAGCGATTTATCGCCCAGGTGTCGAAGCCAGACGTCGACTTCGTGTTCGGGCTGTCACCGGTCATCTCGATCGAGCAGAAGACGCTCGCCAACAACCCGCGTTCGACCGTCGGCACGATGACCGACATCGCGAGCTACCTGACGCTGCTGTTCGCGACGATCGGCCAGGCCCGTTGCCCGCGCACCGGCGAACCCACACCGAGCAAGACAGGGAGTCAGATTCTCGAAGCCATCCTGTCGCTGCCCGATGGTGCGGAGGTCGAGCTTCGGGCGCCCGTGTTCAAGATCTACGGCGAAGACCTCGACTTCGTCTTCACCGAGGTGCGCAAGAAGGGCTGCCGCCGCCTGATCATCGACGGCAGGACGGTCGACATCTCGTCCGAGGTCGATCTCGACGAGGCTGACGTCAAGCACATGGACGCGATCGTCGACCGTTTCATCGTGGGCAGAAAGCACGAGAAGGCCATCAAGGCTGGAATCGCCGCCACGTTGCTGGTCGGCGACGGCTTGATGCAGGTCCACGTCGCCAAGGGTGCAGGCAAGACCGACGCTGAGCGTTTCTATCGGGGTCTCTGCAGTCCCACGCACCATTTCGTCTACGGGGACATCGCGCCGGAGTTCTTCGTCTTCAACAACCCTGAGAGCGCGTGCCGGACGTGCGGCGGGCTCGGCGTCGACAAGCTGACACATCCCGAGCTGCTGATTCCGGATCAGAAGCGCAGCATTCTCGGTGGCTGTTTCGTGCGCGAGGCGTTCAAGTACAACCCGGATACCTGGGACGGCCGGATGATGTTCAGCCTGTCGCAGGCGCTCGACTTCGGGCTGGACACGCCGTGGAAGGACCTGCCGGAATCCGTCCACCAGGCGATTCTCTACGGCATCGACAAGAAGATCGTCATGCACTCGCCGCCCGACGCGAAGGTCAAGCGCGACGATCACGATGGCAAGGAAGTCGGCTTCGGCGGCATCGCGCGTCGAATCGAGCGCTACTACCGGCGTTACCGGCAGCGCGGCGAGGCGAACTCGCGCATCGAGGCGTGGCTCGACAGGGTCATGGTCGACACATTCTGCCCGGACTGTCACGGCGCCCGCCTGCGTCCGACGCGGCTGCTGTTCACGGTTGCCGACAAGAACATCTACGAGTTCGGTCAACTGAATTTCGACGAGCTGCACGCGTTTCTCGGGACCATCAAGCCAGCCGGACGTGGCGCTGACGCCGGGCGCCAGGTGCTGAAGGAGATCCGCGGGCGCCTCGAGCTGCTCCTTGGCATCGGTCTCGACTACCTGAACTTCAACCGCCGGTCGGGCACGCTCTCCGGTGGAGAGTCCCAGCGGATCCGCCTGTCGACCCAGATCGGTTCCGGCTTGATGGGGATGCTCTACGTGCTCGATGAGCCGAGCATCGGCCTGCACCCGAAGGACAACGTCAAGATGATCGCGACGCTCGAGAGTCTTCGCGACATCGGCAACACCGTGATCGTCGTCGAGCACGACGAGGACACGATTCGGGCCGCCGATCACCTCATCGAGATGGGACCGGGGCCGGGTGTTCATGGTGGTCGCGTCGTCGTGCAGGGAACCCTGGATGACATATTGCGCTGCAAAGCGTCGCCGACCGGCCAGTTCCTCTCCGGCAAGCGGACCATCGTGACGCCGAAGAACCGGCGGAAGAGAAGCGGGCGCTCACTGGTCGTGCGCGGCGCGCGCGAGAACAACCTCAAGTCGATCCAGGTCGAAATCCCGCTGGGACAGCTCGTGGCGATCACCGGGGCGTCCGGTTCCGGAAAGAGCACGCTCGTCAACGAGGTGCTCTACAAGGCGTTGTGGAAGAAGCTGGTCGACACGCGCACGCTGCCGGGGCAGCACGACGGCGTGGACGGCGTCGAGTTCGTGCACAAGGTCGTCAGCATCGATCAGACGCCGATCGGCCGCAACAGCCGATCGAATCCGGCAACCTACGTCGGCTTCTACGACACGATCCGCGATCTCTTCACGCAAGCGCCGCTGTCGATCGAACGCGAGTACAAGCCGGGGCGGTTCAGTTTCAACGTCAAGGGCGGACGCTGTGAGGAGTGTCAGGGCGAGGGCGTCATCACGACGCAGCTCTACTTCATGCCCGACGTGGAAGTGATCTGCGGCGCCTGCAAGGGCGCTCGTTTCAACAGCGAAACGCTCGAGGTCACGCTTCGCGGCAAGACGATCGACGACGTGCTCAAGATGTCGATCGAGGAGGGCGTGACGTTCTTCGCGGAAGAGCCGGCCGTGCGCAAGAAGATCGAGGTCCTGCACGACCTCGGCCTCGGCTATCTGACGCTCGGCCAGTCGGCGACGACGCTGTCGGGCGGGGAAGCGCAGCGAATCAAGATTGCGTCGGAGCTGAGCTCGCTGCAGCGCTCGAAGCACACCGTCTACATCCTCGATGAGCCGACTACCGGTTTGCACCTGGCGGATGTCGAGCGGCTCCTCGTGTCCCTGAACCGGCTCGTCGATGCCGGACATACCGTCATCCTGATCGAGCACCACATGGACGTGATCAAGACAGCCGATCACGTCATCGATCTTGGTCCAGAGGGTGGGCATGCGGGCGGGACGGTGGTCGTCGCCGGCACACCGGAAGCCATCGCCGCGTGCAAGGCGTCGTATACGGGCCGGTTTCTCAAGCAGCATCTGCGAGCGATCTGAAGATCGAGGTTACGCGAGGGGCAACCTAACGTCGTGTCCTCGAAGGGACTTTCTGGAGCAGGTCCATCGACCAGTTCTGGATGATGTCGAGATGCGTCGCTGCAGTCATGCTGACAGGCTCGTTGAGTACCATCAGGAAGCGCCCGTCCTGAGCGATGTCGTAACCGCGGACCGGAGTCGTACCGCCGTACCGGGTCTGGAACAACGGCTTTGGCTTTCCCGCCGTAAACCTCGTCCCACTCGCGACCGGCACTGCCGTGACCATCTGGTCATCGCCCGCAGGGGCGGTCGGCGCGAGGTAGTACAGTGTGCGTCCGTCGCGCGCCCACAGCGGTTCGCGGCCGCCGTTGGTCGAGATCTGGTGCCTCCTCCCCGGGCCAGGGAACGGTTGGACGTAGACCTGCGGCTGGCCGGACTCGTCCGAGACATACGCGAGCCATCGCCCGTCAGGCGACAACGCCGGCTCGACGTCTGAGAAGCGCGAGCGTACCACCGGCGTCGCGCGCCAGGTCGTCCCCTCGCGGGTCAGCGCCCAGATGTCGAACGGTTTGTCCGCGACCTCCTGCACGAACACGAGCGTGTTGCCGTCGCGCGTCCAGTCTGCAGGCACCCGCGGCTGTTCGGCCGACTCCAGGATCTCGGGCTCGTGTTGCCCTCCGGCGGATGAAACCCAGTGCAGATGCGCAGGCCCCCGCAGCGCCCGCAAAATGGTGAGACGGCTGCCGTCTGGTGTCCAGATCGGAAATGCGTTCTGCCCCCCAAAAGTTATGCGCACGCTCGGGCCGCCGGGTGGCTCGGTACACCCACACGTCCTGATCCTGCGAAGGGTGCAACATGACCGCGATTCGCTTGCCGTCGGGCGAGAGACGCGGCGCGAGGTACGCGCCTTCCTGTGCTCCGACTGGAGACTCGCGGCCCTGGGCGTCCACCCAGACGAGCCGCCTTTTGAGAGCCGGATAGGGACCGCCGCGGACGTAGGCGAGCGTCCCGGTCCGTGAGATGGCGACCTGCGCGGCGCCCGTATCGAGCGTCGAGCTGACCGCCCGAATCGCGTGCATGACATTGTCGAGAACAGCGACAGGAGAGCCGCTTACCTCGAAGCGCGTCGCATCGAAGGGCTGCGCGAGCAGCACTCCGTCGCGTGCATAGACAAGATGCCCGGACTCGAGGTAGCGCGCGTCAACAGCCCTCAGGACGAGTTCTTTGCGCTCGCCGGTCGCGGTAACTCGCACGTCGGTGGTCACGTCGTCCCAGTAGAAGGTTCTCCGGACTACGGTGAAGAGCACGCCGTGCCCGCCGGGAAGCACATGCGGCAGCCGGTGGGAGATCTCGTCGGCGTGAAGCGTCGTGAGCGGGGCGGGTACGCTGCCGCGCGCCGCCACCTGCCAGAGGCCGCCCAGCGGGAGCGCGAAGACGATAGTGTCGTCCGATCCCCACGAGGCGCCGACAATCTCACCGCTCGTCGCGGGGTCGCTTCTCGCCGGCTCGTCGTCGCCGGTCGGCGACGTCGCGCAGACCTCAATGATCGGTCCCCCGTCGGCGCGCACCTTTTTGATCTTTCCATCCGCCCAGAAGCCGATCCACCCGCCGTCGGGAGAGAAGAACGGACTGCCGGCGCCCTCGGTGCCCTTCACCTCGATCGCGTCACCCTTGTCGAGCGGGCGGAGATAGAGGTGCCGCTGGTCCCCTCGCCGGCCGCTGAACGCGAGCAGCCGTCCGTCTGGTGAGAGCGCGATGGACGTCCGGCTCGGCCGCATTCGTTCCCGCGGGTCCCCCGTCAGCAGCTGCTCCGCCGGCGTGACGACCACATTCAGGTGCGTCATCACGGTATCGGACGAGGCAGGAGGCCGCACCCGCCAGACGATCATGACCAGGACGACTGTCGATACGAGCAGCGCAACCCCAAGCCCAACGGACATCCAGCGGGCGCGGGGCGTGCCTGCGCCTTTTCGTTGCTCGCCAGCCGATGCTGCCTGCGGGTCCGATTCGATCGCTGCGATGAACCGGTACCCGCGCCGCGGCAGTGTTTCGATAAAACGCGGGGTGTCGGCCGAGTCGCCAAGCGCGTCGCGCAACCGCTTGATCGCGGTGTTGAGGCCGTGCTCGAAGTCGACGAACGTGTCGGAGGGCCAGAGTGACGCGCGCAGCTCTTCGCGCGTGACGAGCACGCCCGGGCTCTCGAGCAAACGCAGCAGAACGCGGCGCGAGTGCTCCTGCAAAGCGATCCGCATGCCGGCTTTTCGGAGCTCTCCCGAGTCGAGCGCCAGCTCGAATGTTGAAAAGCGGACTACCTGCCGCGGCGGTTGAGTCATCCCCTCGCGACTTTCGGCGGCCATTCTACACCGCGTACATCCGAGCCCGTCCGATACTTGGAGCCAAAATGCCTTTCACGCCAGCAGCTTAGCGATCCACCAGGAATTCACCCGCGTGTTACCCGCCGTCGATTGAACGACGCGCCAGCAGCGCCGAGTGTCGGGCCCGAGGAGAGCGCCCATGCTCGAACAAAGCAGACTGGCAACGTTCATGGTCGTCGTCATCGCGACGGTTGCGCCCTGCGAATTCGCGTCCACCACGTCACTCCCATCACCCTCGGGCGGGTTTCGGCGGCATCCCGACGATGTTCGGATCGAGCTCCAGCGGGATTACCTCGTTGCCGTCCGCGGCAGTGTTGGCGACCGTGACGGACTGACGTTTGTCGTCGACACTGGCACCCTCCCCACGGTTGTCGACACGCGGATCGCAGGGCGATTCAGGAAGGTGGGGCCCAAAGTGCCCCTCGATTCATTCACACGAACAGACGAGCTCGAGAGCGTGGTAATACCAAAAATCGCTGCCGGATCGTTCTCCGCCGTGGATGTGCCGGCCTTGGTAGCCGACCTGTCGCGCCTGGAGCCGCGCTTCGGAATCAAGGCCGACGTTGTCGTGGGGGCGAGATTGTTGCGCGGCGCCTGCTTCAGCATCGATTACGTCCGTCGAAGGCTAAGCTTCGCGTGTCGCGGCGATTGGCGAGCCACGCTGCCGCTCGATCGCGGCTCGCCTCATGTCGTCGCAAACGTGACGATCGATGGAACCCCGTTGCAACTTGTCGTGGACACGGGGTCTCAGGCGGTCGTTGTGTACGACTACGCGACGCCCGTGGCCTGGCAGTCCAGGGTCGAAGCCGAAATCGACGCCTGGGATTTTTCGGGACCGTTGCGCCTTCGCCGGTTGACAGCCGACGTGATTGCCGTCGGTCTCGCGACGTGGCAACGGCGCCCCGTCCACATCTTGTCCGGCGGCGTTCGGCGCCAGCTCTACGACGGCGTGCTCGGCGTCCGCGCTCTTGGCGTGTCGGCCGTGCAGTTCGATCTGGAACGGATGGTGCTCAGTTGGAACGAGTGACACACGTAACTTGATAGCGCTCTCGACGCTTGGAATTGGAAGTTGGGCGTTGCCTACTGGCTCGCCGGCGGGACGATGTTGTTCATCCGCAGGTAGACGACGATCTGGCCGTAGTGATCTGAGGCGTGCCAGACCGCCAGCGTCGTGAGACCAAGCCGCGTGCTCTGACCGCCGTACGGGCCGCCTGCGGCTTCGAGCGCGTTCTCCGGGGTCATCGTCGCAAGTACCCCGCCTGCGTAGGCAAACGAGTCAGCAAGATACTTCGTCAACTCCGCTTTCGTGCGCGCCGGATTGGGTCCGCCTTTTTCGCACCCCTCCGGCGGCGTCTTCTTTTCGATCTCCATGAAGAACGCGTAGTTCGCGCAGGCGACGTGCTTCACTTGTTCGGCGAACGTTCGCACGCCCTTGAACGCGCCGTCGGTTGGAGCGAACGACCACTTGTCCTCGGGCATAGCCTCAGCGGCCGAGACGAACGACCGCTGAATCATCTGCCACCACGGCATGATCGTCGACACCATCGTCGGCGGGGTATTGGAACCAGTCTGCGCAAAGGCGATGGCTGGCGCGCTGAGCCATACTGCGAACAGGAGACCAACCGAGCGGCAGGAACGGCAGAGAATCATGTCGTCACTCCAGTCACGGGGGTCACATTATAGCGACGGGATACCTTTCGGGGCGCGCCGGCAAATTCCTCACGGAAGGAGACACCTGATGGAAAGGCTGACTCGGTCCGTCGTCATTGCCGTTGCGTCCTCGGTCCTCTCGACGCTGGGGTCCCCGGCCGAAGCGCAACCCAAGCCGCCCGCGAACTCGCGCGAAATGCTGCTCGTCCACTGGAACGACATTGGTGGCAAGGTCGTCAAGCTGGCCGAGGAATTTCCGGAGGACAAGTACAACTTCAAGCCGGTCGACGGCGTGCGGACCTTTGCGGACCAGTTGCGTCACGTAGCGTTCTGGAACATCTATCTGGCCAGGACCGCTCGAGGGGAAAAGGTCGACACGGCGCCGAACGAGATTTCGAAGACAGAGTTCGCAACGAAGGCGAAGATCGTGGAGGCGCTCAAACAGTCGGTTGCCGATGCCGCAGCAGAGCTGAAGAAGCAGCCGGACACGCCGCCGCTGAAAGTGGCTGACGGCTTCACCGCATTCATCGCTCACAACGGCGAACATTACGGTCAGCTCGTCGTCTACTACCGCCTCAACGGTCTCGTTCCCCCGGCATCGCGCGGTCAGTAGTCGCGCCCGAATCATTCTCGAGGTGCGTGCGGTCGGCTCACTTTCTTGACGAGCTCGGCGTAGCGCGGGTCGCCACGCAGCGGATCGAGAACTGGATCGCAGGACAGATAGAGCAGCAGGTTCGTTCGCTCCTGATACGCACGTTCGAGCCATTCGAATGCTCGATTGAAATCGTGAAGCTGGGTGTACCCGACCGCGAAGAGAGCGGGAGAGACGTATTGGCGGCGCGAGATGGTGCTCAGCTCGTCCATCGCCTGAAAGCCAGCCTCCAGGTGACCGGCGCTGCCGTTGACCATGGCAAGCTGACCGAGCATCGACGGCAGACGCCCGTGCCGCTCGACGGCCTTTTTCAACGTCGCCAGACCGTCGTCGTAGCGTTTGGCATTCGCGTATGCCGAACTGAGAAACCATTGCGCGATAGCGCGGTCGGGATCGAGCGTCAAGACCTCTTCGAACTTCCTGATGGCCTGGTCGTACTCTCTCGCCAGCCCGTAAATGAACGCAACTCTGACGCGAGTGTTGAGATCCAGGGGATCCAGCGATTCGGCTTGACGGGCGGTCTCGAGAGCCTCGTTGATGCGGTTCTGAATGAGAAGCTGATACGAGTACCAGACGAGCGTTGACGGGTCGCTGGCTCCAAGATCGAAAGCCCGCCGAAAACTTGCTTCAGCTCCTGGCCAGTCGAACTCCGACAACTGAAGGCGCGCGAGAACGGCATGTGCCTCTGACAGGTCCGGGTCCAGCGCGAGTGCTTTCCGCGCGGCTCTGATAGCCGGCCCCCGGATTTCCGAGGGTGGCACACCTTGGAAAACGGTCGCACGCAGTTGTTGCGCTTTCGCGATTCCAGCATAGGCCGGCGCGTATGAGGGGTCGAGCGCAACCGCGCGCTCGAACTCGGACAGCGCCCGCGACGTCTGTGCTTCGGTTTCAGCGAGCCCTGCCAGGTGATAACGGCCGCGGAGGTACGCGTCGTACGCCGCTGGATCGACGACACGCGCCGCCGCCAGGCGTGCGCGCTCCGGCGGGGTCATCGCGACTGGGATGTTGCGGGCGATGGCCGATACCGCCTCTCCTTGAAGCCTGAACGATGTCGCGGGTGGACCCTTCGTAGGTCTGCGTCCATCGGTATCGGTCTCCGGCGACGTCGATGAGTTGCACGGTCAGGCGAATTCGATCCTCGGAAAGCAGCATCGAGCCCTGAACGACCGCATCGACCTTCAATTCACGCCCAATCTCTCCGATGGAATCGGCCGTGCCTCGATAGTGCTTGGTCGATTGGCGCGGGACGACGCGGAGTGCGTGAATCGATGCAAGCTCCGTGGTCAACGCTTCGGTGATCCCATCGACCAGGTAACGCTGACTGTCGTCGGCCGAGAGATTCTCGAACGGAATGACTGCCAGGGCCTGAATCGTGTCCCCGGGGCTGGATCGGTCGGCCGTTCGATTCGACCAAAGCAACGCGGCAGCCACGCCCACTATCAGAACGGACGCCATCGCCAGCCATCTGACCGACCGAGAGGTGCCTGGTTGAGTGCCGACTGGCTCGGCGGGAATCGTTACCGCGGCCACCGACCCCGAAGTGACAGGAGCAATGAAGCGGTAGCCCCGACGTGGGAGGGTTTCGACGAACCGGGGCGTCGACGCCGAATCGTCCAGGGCCTGACGGATTTTGTTGATGACGACGTTCAGGCCAGTGTCGAAGTCAACGAAGGTGTCCTCCGGCCAGAGCATCTTGCACAGCTCATCGCGAGTCACCAGTGTGCCTGGGCGCTCGATGAGCACTCGCAGTACCTGGCAAGCCTGTTCCTGGAGCCGGATTCGGCGGCCGGCTTTCCAGAGCTCTCCCGTAGCCGTGTCGAATTCGAAAATGCTGAAGCGTCCGATCGACGGCGAATCGCGCGTCAATGGCCCTTCGGGCATGTGTCCAGCCTGCGTCATCTTATCAGTGGACGAGAAACCCGACGTGGCAACTCGTTGATTCTGCGCCGCTTCAGAAGTAACCACTTTCCAAGGCGGGTTTTATGGCGCTCGCCCGTCCAGGTCTACACCATGGCGGCCTTCGTTCCAGCTGCAGTCCGGCAGCACCGGAGGTCCCATGCGCGCGCGATCCAGGGCTGTGCGTCTCTGCGTATCCCTCGCCTGTTCCATCTCTTATGGTGTGGTTCAGGGATACATTTCCGGGCACCCCTTTCAGGTAGAACTCCGTATTGTCCCCGGGCCTGGACTCGACCCGCGGTTCGTGGCTTCCGCCGCATCCGAGCTGGTTGCTGTCTGGGGACCACTAGGGGTCGATGTCGTCCCGTTTACAAAGGCGCTGAGTCCGCGACCGGCCACTGGGGTCACCATGGTCATCGTCGAAGCACTGCCGGCGGAGCGCCAGGCCAACACACTCGGATGGGTGGGCTTCCAGGATGACAAGACTGCGGCCCCTCTGATCTTCGTGTCGGTTTCCGCCGTGCGCCGCCTGATCGAACCGACAAACTTCAAAGGCGCCCCCTTCATGAGGATTCCCCAGGCGGGCCGTGATCGCTATATCGCACGGGCGATTGGCCGGGCTGCGGCTCACGAACTGGGGCACTTCCTGCTGTCTTCACGGGCGCACACCAGAAGTGGATTGATGCGCGAGCAATTCCATCCGCAGGAGCTCATCGAGGAGCCCCGAGCGTCATTCCGGCTCGAGAGAACGGAACGTACGCAACTCGCTGCGCGCATCCTCGACAGGCAGTTCCTCACGACTGCGTCATCGCCCCCGCCTAATCGTTGAGCGGCGAGCGTCTGGTTCCGCGGGGCGTGTGTACGGGTTCGCTTGCATCGCGTGCTCGTCGTAAAGGACGATGCTGCGTGTGAAGGCCACCTTCCCGGACTGGGTCGTGCCTATGGCAGCGACCCTCACACAGGAACGATTCACTGGGCCGGAGTGGATTTTCGAGCGCAAGCTCGACGGCATCCGCGTCCTGGCGTTCAAGCACGGCACCGATGTCCGGCTCTTGTCCCGCAACAAGCTGCCGCTCAACGACGCCTACCCCTCGGTCGTAGATTCGCTGAACGCCCTGCCCGTGCGCGACATCATTCTCGATGGGGAAGCCACGGGAGCCTGGGGCCGCCAGGGGCGGTTCACGTATCACGTCTTCGACATCCTGTGGCTCGACGGACGTGACGTGACGTCGCTGACGCTCGAGGAGCGTCAAGCCCTTCTGAAGAAGGTCCACTTCCGATCGCCGGTCGGACGAGTCGAGGCATTGGACGACGACAAGCCCTGGGAGCGCGCGTGCGCCGAGGGGTGGGAAGGCGTGATCGCCAAACGTCGCGATTCGAAGTACGAGCACCGGCGCTCGCCGCATTGGCTGAAGATGAAGTGCGAGGCGAGCCAGGAACTGGTCGTCGGCGGCTTCACGGATCCACAGGGCCAGCGTGTCGGTCTCGGTGCTTTGCTCGTCGGCTACTTCGAAGGCGGCGACCTGGTGTTCGCGGGCAAGGTCGGCACGGGGTTGGACACCAAGCTGTTGCTCGACCTGCGAGGGCGTCTGAACGATCTCGAAATCCCGAAGACACCATTCACGAAGGCCGTCGGCCTGCCGCGGCTTCGCGCACACTGGGTGAAGCCCGAGATCGTCGTGCAGGTCGCCTTCATCGAGTGGACGGGGCACAACAAGATGCGCCATCCGCGGCTGCTCGGAGTGCGCTTCGACAAGGCCGCCCGCGAAGTCGTGCGGGAGGTTCCCGCGGAGCGCGCGAGGAAGGCGTGATTACCCATCCCGAGAAGGTCCTGTTTCCTCCTTCAGGCGACGACGCTGGTATCACGAAGGGCGAGCTCGCGGCCTATTACGAAATGATCGCGCCGATCATGGTGCCGCACATCCGCGGCCGGCCGATCACCATGGAGCGCTATCCGGCCGGCATCGGCCAGAAGGGCTTCATGCACAAGGACGTGTCCCGGGGATTCCCGGCGTGGCTCGAACGTGTGGAAGTGCCGAAGAAGGACGGCACGGTGCACCATCCGCTCGTGACCGACACGCGCTCGCTGCTCTGGATGGCGAACCAGAACTGCATCACGCCCCACGTCTGGACCTCGCGGGTTCCGAATCTGTATCAGCCGGACGTCTGTGTCTTCGACCTGGACCCGTCGGTGGATCGCCCCGACGTCCTGCGTGCGGCCGCACTCGGGTTGCGCGATCTGCTCGACGAGCTCGGCCTTCCGAGCTGGGTCAAGACCACCGGCTCCAAGGGTTATCACATCGTCGTGCCGCTCAATGGCGAGCAGGACATGGGTGTGGTCGCCCGCTTCGCGCACGCTGTCGGCCGTCTGTTCATCGCCCGCGATCCGGATCACCTCACCGAAGAGTTCAGCAAGGCCGACCGGGGAACGCGCATCTACGTCGATACCGGCCGGAACGGGTACAGCGCGACGTTTGCCGCGGCGTACGCGGTCCGTCCAAAGCCGGGCGCACCGGTTTCTGCGCCGTGCACGTGGGAAGAGATCGAACGGGGCGAGGCCGCGCCGGCGACGTTCACGCTGCGGACGATGGCGGACCGCGTCGCGAAAGTCGGGGACATCTGGCGCGATATGCTCCGCCGGAAACGTTCGCTTCGCCAGCCGATCGAACGGCTCGAGCGTCTGCTTGCCTCCGAGGCCAAACGCTGACCCGCGTCGTCCGGCTGAAGCCGGGCACTACGAACGCAACAACAACCCCTGTCGCATCAATGTATTATCCGTCCACGAAATTTCCGAACGGCGGTATGCTGCGCAGGAATCGGAGGCTTCGGTGCTCAAAGATATCCGTCACGCTGTGCGAGTCCTGCTTCATGCCAAGGGGTGGACGACGGTCGTGCTTCTATCGTTGGCGTTGGGCATCGGCGCGAACACCGCGATTTTCAGCGCCGTCAACGGCCTGTTGTTGAAGCACGTGCCGGTCAGCGACCCCGACACGCTCGTCCGGTTGCGCCATACCGGGCGCAACGACATGGCGACGAGCTCCAGCGATTACGGGTTCACCGCCCGGACGGCCGATGGCCAGAACGTCCGCACCACGTTCTCCTACCCGATGTACCAGCAGTTCGTCGCCGACAACCGGACGATGAGCGATCTGTTTGCCTGCGCGCCCTACGGCCGCGTGACCGTCGTCGTCGACGGGCAGGCGGAGATTGCGTCCGCCTTCATCTCGAGCGGTAACTACTATCGTGTCCTCGGCATCGGTGCCCGGCTGGGCCGTACGATCGTTCCCGAAGACGACGCGCCGTCGGCGCCGCCGGTGGCGATGATCAGCTCGAAGTTCTGGCACACACGGTTCGGCAGCGACCCCGCTGCCGTCGGGCGTGTCGTCAAGGTGAACAACGTGCTCGTCACCATCGTGGGCGTCCTCCCGTTCGAGTTCACCGGCATTCAGCAACCGGTCGCCGAGCTTCCGGAGATTTCCGTGCCGCTGTCGCTCGAGGCGCAACTGAACACCGCACCCGGGCCGTCGCGATCGGGCCAGGCCACGTACTGGTGGCTGCAGGTCATGGGACGGTTGAAACCGGGATCGACGGTGCAGCAGGTGCAGGGCAATCTCGAGGGCATCTTTCAACAGACCGCACGGGCCGGCCTGGATGCGTACATGCAATCGTTGCCCGAGGCCGAACGTTCCATCTCGTTCAATCGAAACCGCCGGGAAGTTCCACGGCTGCTCGCTGAGCCGGGCCGGCGCGGCATCTATGACGTCCAGGACGACCAGGTACGAGCCGCGACCATTCTGAGCGTCGTAGTGGCGCTGGTCCTGTTGATCGTCTGCGCCAACGTCGCGAACCTGCTCCTGTCGCGGGCGACCAGCCGGCAGAAGGAACTGTCGGTTCGACTCTCGCTGGGTGCTACCAGGCCTCGCCTGATTCGGCAGCTGCTCACCGAGAGCCTGCTGCTCGCAACGCTTGGCGGCGTCCTCGGCATGGCCGTCGCCTACTGGGGGAAGGGACTGTTGCCGCCGCCAATCGGTACGGCACCTCTGGTCGACTGGCGTGTCGCGCTGTTCGTATGCGGCGTCACGGCACTCACCGGGATCGTCTTCGGCATCGCGCCGGCGCTGCGCGCGACGGGCGGCGACGTCAACGCCGCACTGAAGCAAACGAGCCGCAGTGTCGCTGGCTCGAAAAGCCTGTTGGGGAAGTCGCTGCTCATCGTCCAGGTCGCCATCTCGATCGTGCTGCTGGTCGGCGCCGGCCTGTTCCTGCGAACGCTTCAGAACCTGCGGCACGTCGATGTCGGCTTCAATCCAGACAAGCTGCTGCTGTTTCGCGTCAGCCCGCAGATGAATCGCTACGACGACAAGCGGATGCAGTCGCTCTACGACAACCTGCTCGAGCGCATTGCTGCCGTACCCGGCGTCCGGGCGGTCGCCCTGACGAATCCGGCGCTTCTCTCTGGAGGCGTCAACTCGACCAACATCTTCGTTCGCGGCCGGGTCTATTCACTCGACCAGCGTGACAGCATCCACAGGCTCGTCGTATCACCGAACTTCTTCGAGACGATGGAGATTCCGCTGCTCGTCGGCCGCGGGTTCACGGCGCGCGACGACGGGCCGGCACCGAAGGTCGTGATCATCAACGAGGCGGCCGCCAGGAAGTACTTTCCCGGCGAGAACCCCGTCGGCCAGCGCATCGGTTCCAGCGTGGAGAACAGCGGACAGCTGGAGATCGTCGGCGTCCTGCGCGACGCGAAGTACGACAGCGTCCGCGAACCGGCGCCGCCCACGATGTATGTGCCATATGCGCAGAGCCGGCTGGGGACGGCGACGATTGAAGTAAGGACCGCGGGCGAACCGACTGCGGCGACAGCGACCATCCGTGAAGCCGTTCGACAGGTCGATCCCAACCTGCCGATGATGGACGTGTCGACCCAGATCGAGCAGGTCGAGCGCCGGTTCCAGCAGGAACGGGTGTTCGCACAGGCCTACGCGCTCTTTGGCGGGTTGGCGATGCTCCTGGCGGCAATCGGCCTGTTCGGCCTGATGTCGTACAGTGTGGCGCGCCGCACCAACGAGATCGGGATCCGCATGGCTCTCGGTGCCCAGCGTCAGGACGTGCTCGGCCTGGTGTTGCGCGAATCGATGATGCTCGTGGCGATCGGCGTTGTGCTCGGCGTCGCCGCGGCGCTGGCGGCGAGCCGGCTGATCAAAACACTGCTGTTCGGTCTCGCCGGCACGGACGTGGTGTCGATCCTGAGCGCGGTGGCTGTCATGATCCTGGTGTCGGCGTTTGCCGGTTTCCTGCCGGCGCGACGCGCGTCGCACGTCGATCCAATGGTCGCGCTGCGATATGACTGATACCTGACGCTTGCCGTCGTCGTAGTCGAGTCGTAGTCCGTGGTCCGTGGTCCGTGGTTCGTGGTCGAAAACCTCTCCAGCAGCGCGCGGCTTAAGCCGCGCGTCCGCTGGTGATTGAAAGGTTAACGCTATGATCATCCTACGGAGTCGAATCATGTCTTTATCTCGCCTGCTGCTCGTGGGTTGCCTGATCGTCATCGTTGCACCGGCCGAACGCATCTCGGCCAAGCCAGCCTTCAGCGGGATCGTCGTCTTCGGCACTTCGCTGTCCGACTCGGGTAACGCGTTCGTTCTCGCTGGGTGAGGCGGGCACGCCTCCAGACTACGAGATGGGCCCCTTCCTCATCCCGACGCTCCCGTACGCACGAGGCGGTCATCACGTCAGCAATGGCGCTACGTGGATCGAGCAGTTCGGGAAGTCTCTTGGCCTTGGCGGCAGCGTCCGGCCCGCGCTTCAGGGATCGGCGCACGCCACGAATTACGCGGTCGGCGCCGCCAGGGCGCGCGATGTCGCCAACAACTTCACTCTGACTCTGCAGGTCACCACGTTTCTTCTCGACTCCGGTGGCGTAGCCGACCCGGATGCGTTGTATGTGATCGAGATGGGCGGTAATGACGTCCGCGACGCGTTCGCCAGCGGTGATCCCATGATCGCGGCGGGGATCGTGAACGGGGCGCTGACCTCGATCGCGACGAACGTCGTGAGGTTGTATCAAGCTGGGGCGCGCCAGTTTCTCGTCATGAACGTGCCGAACATCGCGTTGACGCCTGCCGTCCGGGCCCTCGGGCCCGCCGCGTTCCGACCCGCGACCGAGGCGACCCAGGCATTCAACATCGGCATCGGCCCCGGTGGCCTCGCTGGCCTCGATGACGTTTTGGACCAGCTCTCTGCCCTTCCCGACAGCTCGTTCCAACTCCTCGATGCATTTCAGCTGCTCAACGACATCACGGCCGATCCGACAGCATTCGGACTGACGAATGTCGAAGACGCGTGCGTGACGCCGAATATTCCGCCGTTCAAGTGTGACAAGCCTGACGAGTTCCTCTTCTGGGATGGCATCCACCCGACGAAGGTGGCTCATGCGCTCCTTGCTGAGGAAGCGGCGACCGTGTTGTTCCCTTGAGCGGGGAGCGAGACGCCGAATAGCTATTTCGCAGCGACTGCGGCGATGACTTCGATCTCGATCATCAGTTCCGGTCGCGCCAGGCCGCTGACCTGCACGAGCGTGCTGGCTGGCGTCGTGGCGCCGAAGTACCGGCTCCGCACTTCGCGAAGGACGGCCACTTGCGACATGTCGGTCACGTACGTATTCATCTTCACGACATCAGCGAACGTCGCGCCGGCCGCCTTCAGGGCCGCCTCGAGATTCTTGAACACCTGCTCGGTTTGCGCTTTCATGTCACCTGCGCCGACGACCTTCCCGCTCGCATCGAAGGCCACTTGTCCGGCGATGTAGATCATCTTCCCCGGGCCAGTGACCTCGACGACATGGGTATACCCGGTGGGCGTCGACAGCGTCGACGGGTTGGTCCGCTTGATCAACGGACCGCCCTGCCACATCGCCAGGATGGGAAGTCCCACGAGCAACGCAAGCAACATCATTCGCATCGAAACCTCCGTGTCTATTTTTGCCGGTAGCTGACGCGCCACACGCGGTTGCCGCCATCGTCTGACACGAGCAGGGCTCCGTCCGGCATCTGCAGCAGCCCCACGGGCCGTCCCCACGCCTGCTTGTCCTCGTCGTCTCGCGCGACGAAACCCGACAGAAAGTCCTCGGCGGTCCTGCAGGCTTGCCGTCTCTTGAACGGGACGCGGACGACGGCGTATCCCGACAGCTTCGACCGGTTGATCGAGCCGTGCAGCGCCACGAAGGCGTTTTCGCGGTATTCGGACCGGGAACTGCGAGCCCGTGTAGAAGATCAGGCCGAGCGCCGCCGAGTGCGAAGCCAGCAGCACATCAGGCGCGATCGCCTTGGCGACCAGATCCGGCCGCGGCGACGTGACCGTGGGATCGACGTGCTGGCCGATGTACCGAGTACGGCCAGCCATAGAATCCACCGTCGCGTACCGAGGTGATGAAGTCAGGCACGAGATCGTCGCCCAGGTGATCGCGTTCGTTGACCGCGGTCCACAGCACGCCGGAGCCGGGGAAGTAAGCCATCCCGACCGGATTGCGCAGCCCGCTGGCGAACACCCGGTGCGCCGGATCCGTCGGGGTTGTATTCGTTGATCGCGGCGCGCCGCGGGATCGCTCTCCGGCGTGGCATTCGTGGACGAACCAACCGTCACGTACATCTTCGTGCCGGCCGGATTGAAGATGACGTTGCGCGTCCAGTGGTTGTAGCCGCGCGTCTGGTTGAGATCGATCTTCAGGCGGTTCGCCGTGTCCTGATCGAGCGCGGCGTCGCTTGGCGGCAGATCGACGATCTTCTCCGGCGGGCCATCAGCCGTGGTCTGGCCGGTCTTGTAGGTGAATCGCACCACCGAATCGTTGTTGCCAACGTAGAGATAGTTCTTCCAGAAGGCGAGGCCGAAGGGCCGGTTGAGGCCGCTCGCGAAGGTGTAGCGGGACTCGGCGGCGCCATCGCGGTCTTCATCCCGGAGGATCGTGATCATGCCCGCGCCCCTCACAGGTTCTGCCAGGAAGACATCGCCGTTCGGTGCCAGAGCCATGAATCGGGCGAACTGCAGCTTGTCCGCAAAGACGTTCACGGCAAACCCGGCGTGGCACCGTCAGCTGATGCGTCTCGGGCATCGCGACGACGCGAGTGGGCTTGCGGTACCACGGGCTGTGAAACGGCGGCGGCAGTTGCTGCAGCAGGAGCGTCAGACCGATCACCGCGACGCGTATCGACATTGGAGACCTCGTCAGCCTCAGGCTTCCCGAATCCAGACGATCGAGGTTGGCGGTGGTGGCGCAGGGCGCGGCGCACCCGCTGGCAACGGCGGTTGCGGTGGCGATGGCGGCGTGCGGTTGTATCTCGTGAAATTGGGTATCGCGGTCAGCGCAGTTCCGTCGGCGAATGCGCCTTTGATCACCGTGACGCCGCTCAGCAGATCCTTTCGCCATTCCTGCGTCAGGCGTGTCGAGAGGCTGAGCGCGCCGCTGATGTCCTGATCGACCTGTTCGACGTTGTACACGAGCGGCCCATACCGCAAGCGCAACCTTCCCGGCAGTTGCGGCAATCTTCTCGCTCCCATGCACGCGCTGCACGACCATGGGCAGTTCGATGTCGATCCTGTCACCGGCCTTCCACGTTCGCGCGATCACGGCGTAGCCGTTTACGATCGACGGCGTGACACGTGAGCCGTTCACGTTTATCGAGGTGATGCCGTCCGCTGCCGGCCTGCTCGTATAAAGCGAGCTCACGTCGCGCTGCGGGGCGCGCACGCGGATAGTGAACTGTTTCGCCGCTGACGGGTTCACCGTCATCGTCACCTTGCCGTTCCACGGGTAGTCAGTGGTCTGGACGATTTCGACGTTCGTTCCGGCAACGCCGTCGATCGTGACCCGGCTTCCGGCAAACAGGTTGACGTAGAGGCCGTCTGATCCCTTGGAGTACATCCAGGTCGGCAGCATCAGCACGGTTCGTGCGATGTTCCCGACGCAGCACGGGCAGGTGTGCCAGGGATAGCGTGCGACGTTCGCGTCGAGCGGGTTGTCGTAATAGAAGTTCTTCCCCGCGAGGTCCATACCGCCGATGAGGGCGTTGAACATCGTCTGCTCGTAGAGATCGGCGTAGCGGGCTTCCTGGTAGGCGAGGTGCATCTTCCACTGGAAGAAGATCGTGCCGCAGCTCGAACAGGTCTCGCAGTACGAATTGTTCCGCAGCGAATAGTTCGGGCCGAACCCCTCGGACGTTTCCCCGCTGCCGACGCCACCGGTCACGTAGAGCTTCCGGTGTACCAGGTTGTCCCACAGTGACTTCACCGCGCTCTGGTAGTCGACGTCGTGCGTCTCGACCGCCACGTCCGCCATGGCGGAGTAGCTGTAGACGGCACGAACGGCATGACCGACGGCTTCGTACTGCTGCACGACGGGGAGGTGACTCTGGTCGTACTCGCTGCCGCCCTTGCGGCAATCCAGCAGGAATTTGGCGAGATCGATGTAGCGCTGTCCCTTGTTGCCGCCCTCCGTTTCGTTGACGAAGCGGCCGAACCGGACGAGAGCCTGCTCCATTTCCTGATGGCCGTCGAACCACTCCTGTTTTGGGGCTGGACCGATATGATCCGCCCAGCAGTCAGCCAGCTTTTTTGCGGCATCGTACAGCCGGATGTCCTTGCCATCGGTCATCGTGTAGTGGTTGATCGCCGACTCGATGAAGTAACCAGCCACATATCCTTCGTGATTGCCGCGGCCCTGCACGCTCCAGCGATCAGGCCAGCGTTCCTTGTTTCGCAGTGTGAAGGCAGTGTGGAGATATCCGTCCGGGTGCTGCGCCGCGAGGATCTTCGGGATCCAGTCGTCGAGCGTCGCTTTCATCTTTGCCTGTGCCTGGATGATGTCCCGGTCGCCTTGCGGTTCGACCATCAGGGCGAGACTCATCGCCTCGACCGTCTGATGGATCCACGCGTTCGAGAACACGTAGCCCTTGTGCGTGCCGTGCGGCTCGCCGCGCAACGCCTTGGCCGCCTCGATGAAGTTGTCCATGCCGCCGGGGCCCAGCGTGAGATCGCTGCGATTCATCTGGTCGATGCAGTGAGGGATCCACGAGACGATGAGCGCCTTCGTTCGCGCCGACCAGAGCGGGCTCGTGATCGTGTGGTGTTTCGTGACGACCGGTGTCAGCGCCGTTGACGGCGGGGGCGGCTCGACGGTGACCGTCAGCGAGGATGAAGACTTCGTCTGACCGTTGTCGGCCGTTACCTGCAGGACGTACGTGCCAAGCGCCGAAAAGCTCGCCGTCGTGACTGCGGCGTTCGCGTCCGCGAACGTCACCGTCCCGGGCCCCGAGACTTTGTTCCAGGTCATCGAAGGTGCCGGTCCCGGATCCGGCGGCGGGGCAGGTGGGGCCTCACCCCGGCGGCCGCGGATGCGGCGCGGCGGCTCACCATAGCCGCCCCATCCATTGAGGTACGTCCGGCCTTGCTGCATGACGATTCGGTCGGGCCCGGCTACGGCGTTGAGGCGCAGCTCCTGCGCGGAGAGGCTTGCCACCACTGTCGATCGCCGCCTGCACCTGGCGTTGCGCGACCATCGAGCCACCGCGCCCAGCGCTTCGAGCACTTCCCGGCGCGTCAGCATTGTCGCAGGCCACTGCCCTGCAGTTCGTCTTTCATCGGCGTCTCCACCCGTTCACTGGCCCAGGGTTGAGCAGGCCATCGATGACGATCCGGCCGTCACGCTTGAACACCGCGCCGTTCTTCATGACGAACTGAACGTTGCGGAGCGCGTCGATGTCGTCCAGCGGGTTGCCGGGAACGGCAATCAGGTCGGCGAAGTTGCCCACCTTGATAGGACCGCGCTCGTTCTGAACGTCGGCTGCCTTGTATCCGTTGATCGTAATCGCCTTGAGCGTGTCTTTCGGCGGAATCCCGGCCGCCTTCCAGGTCAACAGGAAGTTGATGGTCAGCTCGCCGCGGTCCATCCACGTGCCGTCCGGGTTCTTCATCCGATCGTTCCAGTAGTCCATGTCGGTCGAGAAGGTGATCGGAACCCCTTTCTCCCACGCGCTTTTGAGCTGCTTCGCTGCCTGTTTCTGCCCTTCGTCCGTGCCGCGATACGGTGTAAATGGCGTGTCGGTGCTGGCGAGGTAGATGGTTTTCTTGGCCATCTGCGCATGCTGGTCGGGCGTCAGCCGCTGCCCGTGCGAGATGACGTGGATGCCGGCATCAATGGCCCGCTGCCCACCCTCCATCGTCTGCACGTGACCGTCGACTTTCGCGCCGCCTTTCGCCGCCTCCGAGATGAAGAGCTTGATGTCCTCGACGGAGTAGCCCCATGCCTTGCAGTCCACGCAGATCTTGATCGTCTTCGCGCCGAAGAGCAGGTTCTCGCGCACCGCCTTGACGATCTCGTCGTGCGAATTGGCTTCGAGGTACTCCGGATAGACGAGGCTGTGCTGCTTGTACATCTCCGGCGTCGGCTGAAACTGACCGCCGGTCGTGGAGATGATGAGGCCCGATGGAATGACGGTCGGCCCGGGCATCCATCCCTGCTCGATCGCGGCGCGGAGCGCGGTGTCGGCGTACATGCCGTTGTTGCCGACATCGCGAATGACCGTGAATCCGGATCCAAGCAGCTGCAACGAGTTCGACGCGGCCTGGATCGCGCGGAGCGCAGTCGAGTCGTTGACGAACGTGAAGTAGTAGATGTTGTTTTCCGGGATTTCCTTGTAGGTGAGGGCCTGGTGCGTGTGGGCGTCGACGAGACCCGGCAGCACCGTCAGCTTGGACAGGTCGATCACCTGGGCACCCGGCGGGATCGTCACATCCGCGCCGATCGCAGTGATGCGCTCTCCCTGCACGAGGATGATCTGGTTTGCCGCCGACGTTCCGGTCTCCGGATCGATCAGCCGTCCCGCACGAATGGCGACGGTGCCCGCCGGCTGCGCCTGAGACTGCGCCTGCGGTCGATCGGCGCATACTGTGATGATGGCGGCCGCGATAACGACGATCCGTCTCAGCATGATGTCCTCCGCGATTGGTCCGGGCCAACATCGCTCGTCGGCGCAGCCTGGACGCGGCGCGAATATAGCATCAACCGCCACGGCGAAAGGACGGCGATGAATCAGGACCTTCGTGGCCTGACGGCACTCGTGACCGGTGCTTCGCGCGGGATCGGAGCCGTTCTCGCTGAGCGGCTCGCCCAGGAGGGCTTGAACCTGGTGCTTTCGGCTCGTGACGCAGGAAAGCTGGACACCGTTCGGGCGAAGTGCGAAGAGCGCGGCGTACGCGCGCGCGTCATCGCCGCCGACGTGTCAGTGGCCGCCGATCGGGAGCGCCTGGTCGGTGAGGCGGGCGATGTCGACATTCTGATCAACAACGCCGCCATAGAGGTGACGAAAGCGATCGCCGACCAGACCGCCGACGATATTTCGAGGCAGATCGCGACCAACCTCGAAGCGCCAATCCAGCTGACACGCCTGCTGCTCCCGCGATTCCTTGCGAGGCGCCGGGGAACGGTCGTCAACATTTCATCGATGTCAGGCAAGTCGCCGACGCCCTTCAACGGGATCTACGCCGCCACGAAGTTCGGACTCAACGGCTTCAGCGGGTCGCTCAGGCTCGAGCTGGAAGGTTCGGGCGTGCACGTCGGGGTGGTGTGCCCGAGCTTCGTCGGCGAAACAGGCATGTGGGCCAACACCGGCGGGCGCGCGCCCTTCATGATGCGCGAGGTCAGGCCCGAGAAGGTGGTTCAGGGGGTGCTGGCTGTCATCCGCGGCGCATCGGAGGTGCTCGTGACGCCGGGACCGGTGCGGCCTTTGCTCGCTCTGCGCGAGGTGTTCCCAGGCAGCGACAGCGTCATCCTCCGCCGCCTCGGCGTCACGGACGCGCTGAAGAAACGGGCGAAGGTCGATCGATGAACGCGGCGTGCATCAGTCGCACCGAGTCGTCCAGCTGTTCACGTTTGACGAGCCAGGTAGCGCGGAACGATGACGTCGCCAGTCCATGCGACGCGACGCGATGGTCCTGCAAGCAGGTGGCGCCTCGCCGCACGTTCTGGTAGGTGGCGTTGATACCGGCGCCAACGATGCTCACGGCGCCGAGGCCATCGATGACCTGCGCGTCGGCGCCGAACGATTCTGCGAGCGCGCGCCGAAGGCGATCCTCGTTGTGCAGGTTCTCGCGCGAGATGACGAGCGTTGTGCCGTCGGCGCTGCCACCGAACGCCGCGACGTGCAGCTGCTTGCCGCTGACGCCGCACTCGTCGAGGATGGTGACGAGACGAGTCGGGTCGCCAGTCGCCTGAAGCACCAGCAGGTCGCGCTCGCTCGCCACACCCGCAACGGTGCCAGGCACCCGCGGCGCGAACCGCCGGACGACGGTGCCGTCTGTCGTCGGATCGTCACCGGGAAGAGCCGAGCTGGTCGCGCGCGCGTAGATCGCGATCCCTTTTTCCTTGGCGAACTCGACGGCCTGCGCGTTCAGCACCTTGGCCCCGGCCTCCGCCAGCTCCTGCGTCTCTTCGTAGGTGAGCGCTCCGATCCGCCTGGCCTCCGGGACAACGCGCGGGTCCGCCGTGTAGACACCGTCGACGTCCGAACAGATCTCACACCACTCGGCGCCGAGCGCGGCGGCCATCGCGACGGCGGTCGTGTCGCTTCCGCCGCGACCGAGTGTCGTGACCTCTCGGCGGTACGAGACGCCCTGATACCCGGCAATCACCACGACCCGCCCGCGCGCGAGCTCGTCCTGCACCCGGAACGGCCGGACTTCGACAATCCGCGCGTCCACGTGGCGGTCGTTGGTGATGATGCCGGACTGGCTGCCGGTGAAGCTGATGGCGTCCCCGCCAAGCTCGCGAATCGACATCGACAGCAGCGCCATCGAGATCCGCTCGCCAGCGGAGAGGAGCATGTCGAGCTCGCGGCGGTCGGGATTGACCGAGACCTTTCGGGCGAGCGCCAGGAGCTCGTCTGTCGTATCACCCATGGCGGAGACGACGACCGCGACGTCGTAGCCAGCCGCCTTCGTCTGCATGATGCGCTCGGCGACCTTCCGTATGCGCGTCACGTCGGCAACGCTGCTGCCGCCGTATTTCTGGACGACTGTGGGCATGGGGGAGGATACGCCAGTCGTTAGCCGCCGGTCGAGCTGCGCGTGGAGTCCACGGGGTTGTTGGGATGCCGGACGGAGTCACGAGCTGCTGGACGGAGCTCACGGACAAATCTAAAACGCAGAGATGCAGAGAGCGCTGAGATCGCAGAGATACGCGGCACGACCGGCCGCGCCGGAGGCGCGGGTGAGGGGACGAGCGAAACGACGAATGAGAGAGCCTGCAGGCAGCGGGTGGCTCTCTCATTCGTCATTTCGCTCGTCCCCTCATCAGCCTGGCTGCGCCAGGCTGCCGGTCGTGCCGCCTGCCTGCTTGTCGATGGAATTGAGAGGGCGTCCCTGCGCGCTCGGCGTTCTCTGCTTCTCTGCGTTGTAGGTTTTGGCAAGTAGTTGCCGTCGCGAATCGATCACCGAAACAGTTCTTCCCCGGCCTCCATGGTCGCCTCCATCTGACGCATCACCATACTGTGATAGACCCCACGAGCGGCCATGAGGTCGTCGTGAGTGCCGCGTTCGACGATGCGGCCTTCCTCCAGCAGCAGAATCATGTCGGCGCGCCGGATGGTCGAGAGGCGGTGGGCGATGACGAATGTCGTGCGGCCGGCCAGCAGGGAAGCCATCGACGCCTGAATGAGCTGCTCGCTCTCCGTATCCAGGTTGCTCGTCGCCTCGTCCAGGATCAGAATCTGCGGCGCCGCGAGAATTGCTCGCGCGATCGCCAGTCGCTGGCACTGACCTCCTGACAATTTGACACCGCGTTCCCCGATGAAGGTCCCATACTGCTCCGGGAGCCTCACGATGAATTCGTGTGCGTTGGCACGGCGAGCGGCATCCTCGATCTCCGCATCGCTCGCGTCGTGGCGGCCGTACGCAATGTTGTCGCGCACGGAACCGTCGAAGAGGAACACGTCCTGCTGGACGATGGCGAGCAGGTCGCGATAGGTGCTCAGACGAAAATCACGGATATCGGCGCCGTTGAGCAGAATGCGGCCCCGTGTCGGGTCGTGAAAGCGTGCGACCAGGTCCGTCACCGTCGTCTTGCCGGCGCCGCTGCGTCCCACGAGCGCGACCACCGATCCACCCGGCACGGTGACGTTGAAGTCGATCACGACCGGCTTGCCCTCGCGATACTCGAATTCGACATCGTCGAACCTGATTTCGTGTACCTCGTGCGGAGCGTCCAGGGCACCCGGCTTGTCGGGCTTGTCATCCTCCATCGCCAGAACCTCGAACACACGCTCCATCGCCGCGAGCGACCGCTGCAGCTCGGAAAACGAGTTGACGATGTTCCAGACCGGGTTCATCAGCAGGAACGTGTACCACTGGAACGCCATGATGTCGCCGATTGACGCGCGCCCGACGATGTTCAGGTAGCCGCCGTACCACACGATGACGACGTTCACGGCGCCCAGCAGCAGTCCCCACGATGACCAGACGACGAGTTCCCGCCGATGCGCGAACAGTTCCTTGCGCAGCACCGTATGTCGCCCGAGCATGTAGTCGAGCAGTTCCCGCATCTCGCGGCCGAAGGCGCGCACGACGCGAATGCCGGAGAACGTTTCCCCGACGCGGCCGTCGATGTGTTCCACGTCTTTGCGGACGGTGCGGTAGATCGGCCTGACGCGCCGCGAGAACGAGAAGCTCAGGACCATGATGCCGGGGATGATCGCCAGCGCCGTTAACGCGAGCCGCCAGTTCAGCAGCGTCAGAATGGTGACGGCGGTGATCAAGCGGATCAACGACACCGACGGCGAGATGACCGCCATTTGCAGCAGCCCGCTCGTGGTCTCCACGTCTCCGGTCAGCCGTGACAGGATTCCGCCGGTCTTCATGTCCCATAGCTTGGGCAGTGGAAGGTGGAGCATGCGGTCGAACAGCGAGCGTCGCAGCGACAGCATGACCCGGATGTTGAGGAGCTTCTGCCGGTAGTCTTTGAAGACGCGAATGAGGGTCGACATCACGATGACGCTGACGAACGCGCCGCCTGCAAAGTGCAGCCGCGACAGGCGCGCAGCCGTGTCGAGCCCGGAAATCAACAGCACGCGATCGATGATGAATCGCATGAACAGCGGCTCGACCATCTCGAGGCCTGCCGTCAGCAACGCCAGGAGGAACACCGTCCCAATCGCGTAACGGTGCGGCCACAGCCAGCGCAGGTAGTCGCGCAGGTACTCGCGACGCTTTCCGCGGAGGAGCCGCGGCTTTTCCTGAGCCGGCGCCGGCTGGTCCTGCGGCGGCTTTCCCGGCTCCTTGCCGGGCTCCGAATCGTCCAGCCGCCGCTCACGATAGGCCCGGACGAAGGCACGGTAGCGCGCGTGTGAGGAGCGGGCTCGGGCCGTGTCCGGCGGGTGGTCGGTCGATGGTTCGTGCATCCTGGGTTCTCGAATCGGCTAGACAGAATTGTGGCCGGAGTACGCAGAATTGTGAAGCCCGCGATCCGCTCGCCGATGCAGAAATCGCACGCTTTTCAGGCGCTTTCCGCGGTCAAGCGCGTAATTCCGGGCGGCAAGGATGATGCTCGTGTGAATCACATGATCGGCGACCGGATCGACTTCGTCTCGGCGTACTGCGACTCCTGGTGCGAGCGATGCGCCTTCACCCACCGGTGTTCCTCCTTTGCCGCGCGAGCGGCGATCGCCATGTGTGGCGACGTGCGCCAGGGCCTCGAGCTGGCGGTTGGCCGTCCACGATCCGCTGACCGGCGCGCCTCCATGCAGCCCATGCCGGCCTGGCTGGCCGAAATCCAGGACGTCGAGGTGTCGGCCGAGGAGTCCGCCCGATGGGAGCGGGAAGAGGACGATCGCCGGCTCCGGCTCGACGGGACGTCGTTGATGAAAACCGCCAAGGCTGTCGCCGAGCTGTCGCGGGAATGGCTCGCCGCGCAACCCGCCGGACTGCAGCCGAGGACCGATCCGGTTCTCGCCGAGGCGCTCGCCGTTGCGCAGTATGACGTGCACCTCTTCTGGGTAAAACTCTATCGCGCGCTCGACGGCCGCGACCGGGAAGACGAGGAAATCGACGACGACGATCCGATCCAGAACGACTGGAACGGATCGGCGAAGGTGGCCCTGATCTGCATCGAACGCTCCGACGCGGCCTGGCGCGTCATCGCTGCATCGACAGCGCAGGAGACACCGCTTGCCATCGCGGATCAGTTCCGCGATCTCCAGGACGAGGTCGAGCGCGAGTTTCCGGACGCGTGGCGCTTCGTCCGGCCCGGGTTCGACGAGCCCGGACGCTGATGCCGCCGCTGAGCGGCGACGCGGCGGCAATGGGCGATGGGCGATGGGCGATGATCGCTACTTTTGCCCTCAGCCCCTTACCCTTTTCCCATCGCCCATCGCCCATCGCCCATCGCCCATCGCCCATCGCCCATCGCCCATCGCCCATCGCCCATCGCCCATCGCCCTTTGCCCATAAGATATGAGCGTGCCGACTGTCCGACATGCCCTGGTCATCCCCATCTTTCTCGCGCTCGGAACATTGCAAGGTCCGCCGTCCTGGACCGCGCAGACGAGCGGTGTCACCGCGCGTCTGCGTGGTGTCAGCGCCGTCAACGAGCGGGTCGTGTGGGCCAGCGGCTCCCAGGGCACGGTGATCAGAAGCGATGATGGCGGCGCGTCGTGGCGCCGGTTGACCGTGCCCGATGCGGACAAGCTCGATTTTCGAGACGTCGACGCGGTCGATGCGCAGACGGCCTACATCCTCAGCATCGGCAACGGTGACGCATCCCGGATCTACAAGACGTCGGACGCCGGTGCGACATGGACGCTGCAGTTCCGCAACGAGGATCCGAAAGCTTTCTTCGACGCGATGACGTTTCGCGACGCCACGCACGGGTTCGCGTTCAGCGATTCGATCGACGGGAAGTTCGTCATCCTGAGCACGACCGACGGGGGCGCACACTGGAACCGGATCCCGGACCCGTCACTGCCCGCGGCGCTTCCAGGTGAGGGCGCCTACGCGGCGAGCGGCAGCAACATCGCCATTCGTGGCCGGCATGTCTGGATCGGAACGACCGCGTCACGCGTGCTGTGGTCCGCAGATGACGGGAAATCGTGGAACGTCTCGCAAACGCCGCTGCCCACGGGCCCCAGTGCCGGCATCTTTTCGATCGCCTTCAGCGATGACGCACATGGCATCGTCGTCGGCGGTGACTACAAGCTCGAGAGCGAGGCTGTCGACAACGCCGCCGTGACGAGTGACGGCGGGCGGACGTGGACCGTGATCCGCGGGTTGTCCGGTTTTCGGTCGGCAGTCGCGTACGTGCCGGGCGGCAAGTCAGACGGTCATGGCGGTCGGTCCTTCGGGCGCCGACCTCTCCACGGATGGCGGCAAGACGTGGAAGCCGATTCCCGGTGCCGGCTTCCACGCCCTCAGCATCGCCTCGAAATCCCCCGTAGCGTGGGGAGTCGGCGAAAAGGGTGCGATTGCGAAGCTCCCATTCTGATCCCGTTAGCTCGACGGCGGCGTCAGCCCCATCATCCGCATACGCCGCGTTGCACCCGTCGGTCGACGCGGGCCTGCGAATGCGCTACTGGTCGGGTTTCCAGGAATAGCTGCGAATGGCCGACTCTTCGTCATCGAAGGTCTCGAACACGAGGACGAGCTTCATCATGGAGAGGAGCCGCTGGGTGCGGCTCGTCAGGCGGACTAGCTTCATGTCGCCGTCGGCAGCGCGAACGGCCTTCGCCTTCGCGACCATCATGCCGACGCCCGAGCTGTCGATGTGACTGACGGCGGCGAGGTCGATGATCAGCTTCACCTGGCCGCGTGCGATCAGCTCGACGATCTTCCGCCCGAACGCGAGATCGCCGTCGTCCACCAGCATCTCGCCCGAGAGGACGAGCACGGTGACGTCATCCACCTGGTGTTCCGCGATCTGCAGCCGTGAGGCGCCCTCGGCCATCGCCCACTCTACGGACAGTGCCAAGGATATCACCGGCACACGCGCGTAAAGTCCTGACGCTGTCGCCAGAAATGCAGGGGCGGGTCCCGCCCGACGTCAGGGAATGCGCTTCGTCGACGTCCGGCCGAACTCGTCTTCAAGGCGGGATTTCACGTCTCTCAGGATGCGCGCGGTCGCGCTGCGCGCACGTGACCTCACGATCGACCGCTTCGCCCCTGCGAGGAGACCCTCGAAGAGATCGACCCGCGACCGGTTGATGTAGATGACCAGCGTCTCTGGCACCGTCGCGTCCGGCGTTTCGATCAGCAGCGTCAGCCCGAGGGACGCCGTGAAAAAGTGACTGGCATAAATCTGTTTGGTCGCGACGGCGGTCACGCCGTCCTGTGGAGCGGTGATGAGCGAGTGCGTGATGCTGACGACCGGTCTCGTGCCCACCATGTCGTGCGACCAGGTACAGGAAATCCTCTACACCAGCTGGCAGGGGGCCATTGAACGCACCGATCGCGGCGGCCAGGGACGGAAGCCCATCGGCCAGGTACTCGGAGCATCGCAGGATCTCACTGAGCCGGACGAGCAGTGAACTCGGCTGTTCGCGGTCGCGATACTCAATCAGCTGTTCGTTGCCGGCGGCGATGTAGCGCGCCGAGTACGTGGCCAGGTGGTCGGTGAACGCGGCGGACACCTGCTGATCCGTTGCCTGTGCTTCGCGCATCGAAGCAAATCGCGAGAGTCCTGATGCGTCGAGCTTGATGCGGCATCCGTCGGCGCGGCACGCACGCAGGTCGTCGAGCTCGCGCCGAGCCAGCTGCAGGGACGCCATGTCCGACGCGGACGGCTGGTTGCCGAAGCGGCTAACCTGCAGCACCGCTTCGTCGCGCTTGAACGTATCGATGGCGCGAAAGCGTTCGATGTAAAACGCCGCCGGCACGCGAATGCGCACCGCGGCGCCAATCGCGACCTCGTCGTCGGCGGCGTCGAGCGGCTTGGCGACGACTTCTCCTGTTGCGATGCGCCGCAGGTCCGCACCCGAGAACTTGGCGTAATTACGGAGCATCGAGTCGGCGGTGATCGAGCGATTCGTCGCCTCGGGACGCAGGGCGAAGGCGGCGACGATGACGGCCGCCAACGCGATTCGCCGTCGCAGCGACTGGGTCGACGTGGGTAGGTCGGCTCGATCATGCATGGGTCCAGTGGCTCCCTTCGCCGGACATCCCTACCGATAACTTTTAACGATTTAAAAGTTATGTGAGACTGTAACGGTCTCGCCGCCCGAAGTCAATTAAAGAACTAAAACTAAATGGTCTTTTCCCGCAAGCTCCTCGGTTTGACCGCGTCCCCGCAAATCCACCATGATTCGCGTCGATTGTAAGGGGAGGCGAGGCTGATGTTGACCCATTTCCTGTATTCGAAGGCTGTGCGACTGGCGATCTGGATCGTCGTCTTGATCGCCGGGATTGCCATCTGGACCTTATCCGACAAGCTGGGAGCCCTTCAGCAACAGCCCTCCTCGCAGACGCGCCGCGAACCGCAGTTCGAGAACGATCACGTCCGCGTCTGGAAATCGATCATCCTGCCCAACCAGCCGCTCGCCCTGCATCGTCACGATCACGGCCGAACCATCGTGGCCCTCAAGGGCGGCACGCTCGACGTCGTCGACGCCAAGGGGCAAACGATCAAGAAGATGACCTGGGAGACTGGAAAGGCTTACTGGCTGGACGTGGACCCGGCTGGCGAGCAGCATGGGGATCTCAATCGTGGTGAGGCGCCGATCGAAGTCGTTGTCGTGGAGATGCGGAGGTAAGTGCGCAAGTGCGCGAGTGCGCGGGTGCGCACGTGCGCGAGTGCGCAAGTGAAGGCGGGAGGCGGTTGATGCGTCGTTCAGTGCAGTCGTCGCTGGTCCTGGCGGGTGCTCTCTTGGTGGGTGTGCTCGTTGGCGGGGAGCCGATTTCGGGGCAGCCGAAGGGGGACGGATACGCCAAGCTGGTGGCGCTGTTCGAGGAATGGCGGGCGTTTCAGAGGCCGAAGGTTGTTGACGGCGTGCCGGACTACACGGCGCGGGCGATGAAAGCGCAGCAGGAGGGCGCTGCCGGCGTTTCAGCGGCGGTTGATGGCGATCGACACGGCTGGATGGTCCATCGCACAGCAGGCCGATCTGCACATCGTTCGGGCAGAGATGAACGGGCTCGAGTTCGATCATCGGGTGATTCGGCCGTGGGAGAACGATCCGGCGTTCTACATGACGGTCTTTGGTTCCGAGAGCGACCAGCCGGCACGCGAGGGGCACAACGCGTTCGGGAGCCTCGAGCTGTGGAGCTACCGGTTCCCACTCGACGCGAAAAGCATTGCGGAGATTGGCGCGGGGCTTCGAAGCGTGCCACCCATGCTCGATCAGGCTCGCAAGAACCTCGTCGGCACGAAGCGGGATCTCTGGACCTTCGGCGCGCGGGCGATGAGGCAGCAGACCGGAGTGCTCGACCGGTTTGCGAAGCGGCTCACGGATCCCGCCAGCAGCGCGCTCAAGGCTGACGTCGATCGTGCGCGCGCCGCCACCGAGGCGTTTGCTGACGTGGCTGGACGGCGAAGCGTCCAGGAAGACGACGCCTTCCGGCATCGGCGTGAGCAACTACGACTGGTATCTGAAGAACGTCGCGCTGTTGCCGTATACCTGGCGCGACGAGGTCGTACTGATGGAGCGCGAGCTGGCCCGGGCGCTGTCGTCGCTGGCGCTCGAGGAACAGCGGAATGCGAGCCTGCCTCCCGCCGCCGCCATTTCCAACGCCGACGAATACGCGCGCCGGGCGCAGGACGGCGTGACGGAGTACATGAAGTTCCTCGCCGACCGGCAGGTGATGACCATCCGGGACTACATGGATCCGGCCGTACGGGCCAGGGTCGGCAATTATTCACCTCCGCCGCGGGAGTTCTTCGGCGAGGTCGACCACCACGATCCGCAGGTGATGCGCACGCATGGCTACCACTGGTTCGACAAGGCGAGGATGGCGAACGATCCGCATCCGAGCCCGATCCGGCGCGGTCCGCTCCTCTACAACATCTTCATCTCGCGCACCGAGGGGCACGCCACCGGGTGGGAAGAGATGATGCTCGACGCCGGCATGTTCGACAGCCGCCCGCGGTCGCGTGAGCTGATCTACATCCTGCTCGCGCAGCGTGCGGCGCGCGCGCTCGGTGACCTGCGCATGCACTCCAACGAGGCGACGCTGGAGGAGGCGGCCAAATTCACGTCGGCACAGACGCCACGCGGTTGGTTGAGCCTCGAGGGCAACCTCGTCCGCTCCGAACAGCATCTCTACCTGCGGCAGCCGACTTATGGCACGAGTTACGTCATCGGCAAGATCCAGATCGAGCAGCTGCTGGCCGACCGCAGGCGGCAACTCGGCAACAGCTTCACGATGAAGCGCTTCATGGACGAGTTCGACGCTGCCGGTTTGATCCCGATCTCGCTGATGCGATGGGAGCTGACGGGAGAGATGAGCCGCGATTTGCAGCCGGTGTTGACGGTCCGGAAATAGTGAGCGGGCGAAGCGCCTTACGCGACGGCGACGCGCTTCAGCAGTTCAGGATCGCTCAGGAGTTTTCCCGCGCCGAGTACAACTGTGGACAGCGGATCCTCGGCAACCATGATGCGCAGGCCGGTCTCACGCTCCAGGTGTTTGTCCAGCTTTCGCAGCAGCGCCACGCCGCCGGTCAGCACGACGCCCCGGTCGTAGATGTCACCTGAAAGCTCGGGCGGAATTCGTTCGAGCGCCTCGAGCACGGCTTTGACGATTGCCTTGATCGGTTCGGCCAGGGCATCCCGGATTTCGGCGTCGGTGATCGTGACCGTGCGCGGCACGCCGTGCAGCAGGTGACGTCCCTTGACCTCCATCCGTAGCGGCTTGTCGAGCGGCGCCGCCGATCCGATGTCGCACTTGATCTGCTCGGCCGTGCGCTCGCCGATCAGCATGTTGTGCTGGCGCTTCATGTACTGGACGATCGCCTCGTCCATCTCGTTGCCGGCGATGTGCAGCGAACGGCCGTAGACGATTCCCGCGAGCGAGACGACGGCGATGTCGGTGGTTCCGCCGCCGACGTCGACGATCATGTTGCCCGTGGGTTCGCTCACCGGCATGCCCGCGCCGATCGCGGCCGCCATCGGCTCGTCGACCAGCTGCACGTCGCTGACCTTCATCCGGATCGCACTCTCCTTGACGGCCCGCCGCTCGACCTGCGAGCTCGCCGGCGGCACTCCAATCACGAGCCGCGGTCTCGGATACGTACGACCGCGCACCTTGCGCACGAAGTGCGAGAGCATCTTTTCGGCGGCGTCGAAGTCGGCGATCACGCCGTTCCGCACCGGCCAGACAGGGGTGATGTTGACGGGTGTCCGCCCGAGCATGTCACGGGCTTCGGTACCGAACGCTTCGATGCCGCCTCGAGCCGTGTTGATGGCCACGATGGACGGCTCGTTCAGCACAATTGCGCCGCGCGTGTAGATACAGGTGTTGACGGTTCCCAGATCGACGGCGACGTCGGCACCCATCGAGAACAGGCTCATCTAGGAGTGACTGACAAACAATAATGATTCCGCCGCCGGGCAGAATTCGGATCGGCGAAATTGCCTTGTTATTGATCGATTGTCGGGCCAGGGCCCGCACCAGCCGGGCTCGGAGCCCTACAGATTGCGACGGACGATCACGTTTCTGGCCTGGGCCCGGACGCGTCTCGCCGGGTGGATTTACGGCAAACGGCCGTATTTCTTCATCGCCGCCAGCACACGATCGTGCGGCACCGCATGGACGCGCAGGCCGTCGGCGCCGGTCATCGTGTCGGCTGCGAGCATCGCGTTGAGAATCGCTTCTTCGGTCGCCTGGACTGACGCGTAGAAGAGCGCGTTCATCATCCCGTTCGGAAGCATCTCGATCCGGCGTACACCGCCGGGCGCTGCTGCGCCGGAATTCGCGGTCGAGAACGCCAGAAAGATATCGCCCGATCCGTTACCCGCGAATCCACCCATGCGTCCCACCCCGAGCGACACGCGCGTGGCGATCCGCTTCAACTGGTGCGGCAGGAGCGGCGCATCCGTCGCGACGATGACGATGATCGATCCGGACTCGTCTTCCGGCCGCGGCGCCGGCGATGGCGCGGCCGTGCATCGCCGCATGTTTGGCCTGAGCTTCGGATCGTCGAGCGCGATACAGTCGGACACATCGGTGATCTCCTCGCCGACCGGCACGCCAGCCACGCGAAAGTCTTGACGCGAACCGAAGTTGCACTGGACGAGCACGCCCACTGTATAGCCACCCTGCTCCTTGAGAACGACTCGTGACGCGGTGCCGATGCCTGCTTTGAAGCCGAGGCAGCGCATGCCGGTGCCACCGCCGACGTTGCCTTCCAGGACCGCGCCGCCCCGCGCACCGTCGAGCGCGCTCAGCGTGTGCTCGGCCTTGACGTGAAACCCGTTGATGTCGTTCAGGCCGCCGTCATAGGTCTCTGCCACGACCGGCAGCCCCCACGGCTGCAATCCGGGACGCGTCACCTGCCACTGCAGGATCGCATCGCGGACGATCCCGACGCTGTGCGTGTTGGTGATTCCGATCGGTCCCTCGAGAATGCCGCTCTCCTCGAGCCACGTCGTTCCGGTCATCTCGCCGTTGCCGTTGAGCGTGAACCACGCGCCGAAGACCGGATCGTTCGCGTTCTTGCCGCGCGGGTGCACCACCGTCACGCCCGTGCGCACCGGGCCCTTGCCGACGACGAGCCGGCCCTCTCCGCTGATCAGCGTCGTGTGCCCGACCTCGACGCCGGTAACGTCGGTAATCGCATCCAGCGTTCCCGGCTGACCGCCGATCAGCCGACTGAGCCCGAGCTCGCGGGCGCGCTGCTTCCTGGCAGCAGGCCCGGGTTGTGCGATAAGGCGGTCGACGATGCCGGGGGTGGCGACCAGAAGCAGGGTGATAAGGCAAGAGCAGGTCGTCGACGAGCGGGTAAGTCTGGTCACGCTGGCCTCCTTGTCGGTGGGCATAGTGTACCTACGGTCGGGACTCGGGACTCGGGCTCGAGTGCCTGATACCCAGCAACGCCTTTGGCAAATTCTTCGTCTGAGCCACAGGAGGAACTATGGGTAGTCGATTACCGGCTACGGCGGTGATGCTGACGCTGATCGTCAGCGCCGGCGCGGCACAGACGAGAAAGCCGGCGGCGAAGAGCACCATCGCCCACGAGATCACGATCACCGCAGAGTCAATCTATACGGGAACGATGGACCTGACGATCGCGGGCGGTGTGGTCACCGGCAATATGCTGCTGAAGACCCCCACCGAGATCACCGGGAAAGTTGCCGGGACGGCAAAGGCTGGCGTGCTGGCGCTGGAGTTTCCGTATCAGATGACGGAGCGCAAGTGTGAGGGCACGGTCAAGATGAACATCACGCTCCCGCCGAAGCCTGGCGCAGCTACCGGCACGATGGAGGCCGTCGGCTGCGGACGTGACGATTCGCGGAAACTCACCGGTAAGGTCGAACTCAAGCCGATTCCCCCGGCCAAGGCCAAGTGATGCAGGGGCATCGCTATTCGCTCGCTGTTCACTTGCCAAGATCAAGATCTCACGCAGAGAGCGCTGAGACGGCAGAGATCGCAGGGGTGCGCTGAGCGACCAGCAGCCGGGCTCTGTTGTTCATCCGCGCCTGAGGCGCGGCTGGTCGCTCAGCCAGTGCCGTCGCCCCACGTCGAGCGTCTTCTCTGCGATCTCTCTGCTCTCAGCGATCTCTGCGAGAGCTCTTGATCTTGACGAGTGGAAGCCGCCGATCTCAGAGGTACGAAATCACAATCCGGTGAGGTGTCGGCGCAAGCTCACGCAGCTCGCTCCTCGCGAACCCCGCATTCCGGAACATCTGCTCCAGCTCCGCAAAGGTATACGCGTCGCCAGCGTCGGTCGTGGCCAGCATCATCATCGCGAATGCGGCATGAAGTGGCGGCGACACGCGATCGGGGTTCGGCACGAACTCCAGCGTGATGACTCGTCCGCCAGGCGCCATCGCGGCGCGAAGGCGGCGGATGAGCGTCTCGCAGGTCGGCGGGTCGAAGTGGTGCAGGAAGTTCGTCAGGAGCACCGTGTCGTAGCCGGTCCCGAGATCCACATCGAATGCGCTGCCCGGGATGGTCTCATGCCGGTCGGCAACACCCGCTGCGGTCGCATTCTCGCGAGCCACCTCGACGACCCGCGCCCAGTCGACCGCCGTGACTCGCGCGCCGGGATTGTGCTTCGCGACCGCGACGCCGAACAGACCGTGACCCGCCGCGATATCGAGCACCTTCTTCGCGCCGCCCTCGGACGCGACGACCTGCGCGATCAGCTCCGCCGGCATGCCCATCATCGGCGCCATCGACCTCGCGAACGTGACCCAGATCGGGTTATCCGGCTCCATGGTGCCGTGGGCGTTCGACACGGTTCCACCCTTTCGCACGGCCCCGGTCAGGTCCTGGTAGGCCGGGTTCTCATCCTGGATCTTGCCGAGGAACTCCATCACCGACCCCATGTAGGCCGGGGATTTCCTGTCGAGGAATAACCCTGTGTCCGCCGTCAGACCGTAGCTGCCGTCGGCGTTCTTCGTCAGCAGCCCGATGATGGTCAGGTAGTCGCACAGCACGCGGGTGCCCTTGGGCGACGCCTTGATCCGTTCGGCAAGGGGCCCCACGGTCGTCTTGCCTTGACCGATGGCCGAAAACAGGTCGAGCTCGATCGCCGCACGCAGGGCCAGCGTCCGCTGGTAGGCATTCAGTGTCTCGAAAACGATTTCAGGGCTGGGCGGTTTCTGAACTGCTACAGACATGGCACACCTCGAGAGTCGCAGTGGGATGGCGCGGAAAAGAAAAAGTATACTGCTCCCGCAAGCTCGTGACGTTCACGGTTCGATCAACAGGGAAGGTAGGCGCAATGTGCGGCGTATCCTCCTCGCCACGCTGATCCTCACCGCCGGCGGCGTCTTCGTCATGGCCCGCCAGCGCCGCCCCGACGCGGCCATGGCCGGCGCAGCCAAAGCCCTGCTCGGCATGTTGACTCAGGAGCAGGCTGCCAAGATTCGCTGGTCATTCGATTCCGAAGAACGGTTCAACTGGCACTTCGTGCCGCGGGAGCGGAAGGGCCTGTCGTTCAAGGACATGACCGAGCCGCAACGGAAGGCGGCCTTCGACCTGCTGCGCACTGGCCTGAGCGCCAAGGGTTTCACGAAAGTCGAAACGATCCGTAGCCTGGAAGTCGTCCTGCGCGCGGTCGAGAAATCCGCGCGCCGGGATCCGGAGCTCTATTTCTTCACCATCTTCGGCGAGCCCGGTGCAGACACGTGGGGCTGGCGATACGAAGGGCACCACGTCGCACAGAACTGGACGATCGTCGACGGCAAGGCGCTCGCGACGACTCCCGCCTTCTTCGGGGCAAACCCCGCGGAAGTCCTCGAGGATATTCAGGGCGCTCCTCCGAAGGGCACCCGGCCGCTCGGTGCCGAAGAAGATCTGGCGCGCGCGCTGCTGGATTCGCTGACCGAGGCCCAACGGCGGGAAGCGATCACTGCCGACACGGCGCCGCAGGACATCGTGACTGGCAACTCGCGCAAAGCGGCGATTCAGGAGAACGCGGGCCTGGTTGCCGCGACGATGACTGCCAAGCAGCAGGCGCTCCTGATGTCGCTGATCGAAGAACATGCCTCGTCGCAGCCGCAGGAGCTCGCGGCGCTGCGCCTTGGCAGGGTTAAGAGCGACGGCCTGGGCGCCATCCGCTTTGCCTGGATGGGCTCAACCCAGAAGGGGCTCGGCAACGGCCATTACTATCGAATTCAAGGCAAGAGCTTCCTGATCGAATACGACAACGTCCAGAACAACGCGAACCACCATCACATCGTCTGGCGCGACTTCGAAGGCGACTTCGGCGACGATGTGCTCGCCGCGCATCACGCGCACGACCCGGATCATCAGCTCCAGAAGCAACAGCGCTGACAGTGGGCAGATCGCCGGGGATGCAACCGGACCGCAGCCACACCGCGCCGCGAATCCTGAGATTACTTCGATGCGCCGCACCAGCCGTTCCATCCTGTCCTGTTCGATCGCAATCCTCGCGCTCTGGGTGATGACCGCATCCGGGGAACAGGGGAAGAAATACTCGACGCCTCAGGGCAAGGTTCGCGTCGCCCTTGCGAAACAACCGTTCTCACCGAACGGACTGTCGAAGGGGCCGTCGACGATGGCCGACGGCGGGATTCAGAAGATGCTGGCAGAGCTCAATGCGGAGGTTCGCGTTCAGGAAGCGAAGCTGACGACGGAGGAGGACAAAGAGTACGGCGGCTGGAAGCGCTTAGGGATGGCGCTCGGGCACTTCGCCGACCTCGTGACGCAGAACGAGCGCGAGGGCTACTTCACCGTCGGCTTGCTCGCGACCTGTCCGTCGATGCCGGGTCTCGTTGCGGGTCTTCAGCGCTCCGGCACAACGGCCGAGCCACTCCGCGTGGGCATGCTCTGGCTCGATGCCCATCCGGACTTCAATACGCCCGAAACGACGCGAAGCGGATCGCTCGGCGGGATGCCCGTGGCGGTTGCCACGGGACGCGCGCTTCAGCGTATGCGGCTGGATGCGAAGCTCGATCCGCCGCTTCCGGATCGGTATGTCGTGATGGGCGGTGTCCGGCTGACCGATCCGCTCGAGCAGCACATGCTCGAGGAGTCACGGATCGAACAGGTCAGCGTCGAGGACCTCCGCCGCGCTTCGCCTGGAGTGTTCGCGCAGCTCGATCGGCTGAGCCAAACGACCGACAAGCTGTACATCCACATCGATATGGACGTCCTCGATCCGCGCGAGGTCATGGGGCATGGCAACAAGGTGCCCGGCGGACCATCCAGCGAGGAACTGGCGAAACTGTTCGAGGCCATCTTCCGCCGCTACCCGACCGCCTCGGCGATTGGCTTCGCGACAATTCCGCCGACTGACGAGGGCGGTCTTTCGATCGCCGCGGTCAACCGCATGATCGCGGCCGCCGTTCGCGGGGTCCAGGCACGCGAACAGGGCCGCGAGCCGTAATTCATCGCGTTAACGCATTAGGGGCCAGGGGAGAACGCGTCCCCGGGGCGCGTCTCTTCGGAGGGCTCCTTATGTACTCTCGCAAGGCTCTCGCGATCCTGGCGGTGAGCGCCCAAACCGTGGTGACGAGCGGCTGCGGGGTCGCTCGGCCCGAGTTGTCTCGAGCGCCAGGAGCGCGGTCCCGTGACATCGGTCGGCGGCAGCGTCCAGGCCCTGCAGGTGGTGAGCAGCGTCGTGCCCTACGATCAACGCGGATCGCAGAACGACGTCAACATCAGCTGGGACGGGCAGGGCTCGGTCGGCGGTCCGCGTCTCGCGCTCTATGCAACGGCCGCCGACTGCACCGACTTCATTCCGCCTTCGCCAGGGTCCCAGAGCGACAACACGACCGGCCCCTGCCGGGTCATCTCGCGATGCGGTGGAACCCTCGCGCCCGATGCGAGGGAATGCGCGCGTGCCGGGACCTGCCCGGTCACGTCCGAGGACATCGTCTGCCGCTCGCTGATCGTCACAGGTCCTGGGAACGGCGCGCCGCCTGGTTTCAGCCAGTACAAACTGCACGTCGTCGGCGATGCGGTCAGTCAGGCGACCTACTCAATCTCAATTACCTATTTCTTCGGTCCTGATTGCTGACGTGGGTTCTTCAATTGCCAAGATCAAGAGCTCTCGCAGAGGTCGCCGAGGGCCGAGACCGCAGGGGTGCGCGGAGCGCAGGCCGCGCCGCAGGCGCGGATTGGAGTGACGAGCGACCGCAAATCAGAACGCCCCATGATCGGATGGCGCTCTGATTTGTGGTCGCTCGTCACTCCAATCGGCCTGGCTGCGCCAGGCCGCCTGCGCTCCGCCTGTCGTCCCTCAATTGAGCGTTCGTGGTTTCCCTGCGCTCTCTGCCCTCGGCGTTCTCTGCGAGAGCTCTTGAACTTTTCGGGTGAACGCCGAAACGAATTCCACACGTCACCCGCAAATCCTGGCTCCTGTTCGCCCGATTGTCATACGATCCCGCCCGAAGGGGATCCCCATGGTCCGCACGTTTGGCCTGACTCATATTGCGATCGCGGTTCGAGACGTCGACAAGTCCGCGCGCTTCTACAAACGCGTTCTGGGGGCAGTCGAGGTCTATCGCGAAGGCGGGTTCGTGCAGCTCCAGACTCCCGGCAGCCGCGATGTCCTCGTGCTCGAAGAAGACAAGAAGCGCGCCGGGCCGGGCGGCGGCATCGCGCACTTCGGATTTCGGCTGACCGATCCCGCGAGCATCGGCACAGCGATCGAGGACGTCAAGGCTGCGGGCGGGACCGTTCGCGAGACGGGAGAGTTCGTACCGGGAGAGCCGTACTTGTTCGCTCTGGATCCTGACGGCTACGAACTCGAGATCTGGTACGAGCTGCCGACGCCGGTCGACCCCAAGGACTCGTGACATGGTCAGCGGCCGCACGCTGGCGATGGGCGCGGTGCTCGCCGTCGTCGGCCTCTCGTTCGCGCTCAAGCCGGGCATTCCACGCGCGGCGGCCCCGACGAGCGGGCAACGCATCATCGCCTTCGGCGACAGCCTGGTCGAGGGCCGTGGCGCGACGCCCGGTAACGATTTCGTCTCGGTGCTCGCCAGGCGTCTCTCAACGCCGATCGAGAACGCTCGGCCGCAGCGGAGATACGACACGCACTGCGCTGGCGCGACTGGATCGGGATGTGCTCGCACGCAATCCACGAGTCGTGATCGTGCTCCTCGGTGGAAACGACTTCCTGCGCCGCATGCCGACCGACGACACGTTCCGCAATCTCTCCACCATCGTCGAGCGCATCCGCGCGCGCGGCGCGGCCGTGGTTCTGGTTGGCGTCAGTGTCGGGCTGATCTCCGACTCATATAGTGATGAGTACGAACAGCTGGCGCGGCGTACGTCAGCTGGTCTCGTGCCGGATATCCTGGACGACATTCTCGGACGTGGCGATCGGATGTCCGATGCAATCCATCCGAACGACGAGGGCTACCGCCTGATGGCCGAACGCATCGAACCAGCCATCCGCGGCCTCCTCCAACGGTGACCGCCGCCGCAACGCGTCATCTGTGATCGTCTTCATTCAGGTCTGCCATCAGCTCGGCCATCTCCTCTCTGCGCAGCTCGCTTCCCTTGACGAACCCGGCTCGCTGCTTCTTCGACCCCGGCTGCAGCACCCAAGCGTCGTCCATCAACTGCATCAGCGACGGCAGACGTTGATCGTGATAGGCGGTGCACGAGGTGACCCGGAAGGTCACGCGCCGGTGGCCCAGCCCGAAGACCCGGCAGTCGACGATCTCGTCATCCAGCTTCTGTCCGCGCGTGATGGTGGAGTGGCTGCAGGTCGTGCAGAGGTTGCCTTCTCCGCGCGCGGTTCCGCCGTGGACCTTGATTCTCATCGCTGCGCTCCCTGCTGTCCCGCTAGCAGCCCTCTTGCCAGCTTGCGGCCCCTGATTCCGGCCTGTTTTCAGCCCAGGACGCGCCTGGATGTGCTGTTTCTGCGCTCCAATCCGCTCCTCACCATTGCAGAATCTGAACAATGGCCTGATGCGTACACGTGGTTTAATTCACTCGTGGCGAAGAAGAAGCGAGTCGTTCGCCGGCGAAAGAAGACTGCTGCGGCGTCTGTCGGTTTGTCACCGGACGAGACGCTGGTCGTGACCGACACTGCCGCCGCGCGACTGGCGGCGCAGGTCAAGGACGATGGCGGCGCGGTGCTGGCGCAGTACCGCGAGCCGTTCGGCGGAACGCCGGTTCTCGTCGCGACGCTCCCGATCGATCGCGTCGAACCGACGCCGTTCCAGCGCGACCCGTCGGATCCGCACGTCAAGCGTTTGATGACCGTGATCGAGACGCTGGGCCGTTTTCTCGATCCGATCGTGGCGATTCATCAGGACGAGGGGTACTGGACGCCGAACGGTAATCACCGGCTGCAGGCGCTCCGGAAACTCGGTGCAAAGAGCATCGTGGCGCTGCTCGTGCCCGATCGGGATATCGCCTTCAAGATTCTCGCGCTCAACACCGAGAAGGCGCACAACCTCAAGGAAAAGTCGCTCGAAACGATTCGCATGGCGCGTGCGCTCGCAGAACAGGACGGCAAGCGGACAGAGCAGGATTTCGTGTTCGAGTTCGACCAGCCCGCGTTCCTGACGCTGGGTGCCGCCTACGAGCGGCGCCCTCGCCTGAGCGGCGGCGCGTATCACTCTCTGCTGCGACGTATCGACGACTTCCTCGACGAGCCCTTGACGCGGGCTGTGCGCGAGCGCGAGCGCCGTGCAGAGACGCTCCTCGCGATAGACGACGAGGTCGGCAAGATCGTGCAGAAGCTGAAGGCGCGAGGCCTGACCAGCCCCTACCTTCGTCCGTTCGTCGTCGCGCGCATCAATCCGATTCGATTCTCCACGTCGACCGAGTTCGATTTCGACGATGTGCTGGCGCGGATGCAGAAGGCGGCGGGGAAGTTCAACGTCGACCGCATCAAGCAGGATGACGTCGTGCGGGCCGGAGGCGGCGGCGCGGAGCCTGAAGAATAGGAGCCTGACCGTCTTCGGCGTGGCCATTGGTCAGGCTGGCCGGCGGGCGTATCATGGGGCTAAGGGCAATGGGCAATGGGCAATGGGCGATGGGCGATGGGAAAACCCCGGCAATCGCCATCAGCGATCAGCCCATCGCCCATCGCCCTCGGCAATGGCCCATCGCTAACCGTGTATGGGGGAACCCATGACTGCCGAACGCGCCGACGTGCCCATGGAAGATCCGCAGGCGTCGCTGGAGCGGGCGTTCATCGAGGATTACCTGAAGACGCGGGGCCATTCGCTCCGCGGCCTTCACGTCTTACCGGAAGAACAGGTCAACGCCTTGCTCAGGGCCGCCTCGCTGTATGCCGCGACGAAGCTGGCGGAAGTCGAAGCCCGGGCGGCGTATGTCCACGAAATTCACGGTTCATCATCTGAATAACGTTTCTTGAATAGCGTTTCTGGCCGGGTGACACAGTGCGGAAGGCAACACCCATGACCATCACCGAGCGATCGGTCGGCGACGTCACGATCCTCGAGCTCGACGGCCGTCTGGTCTTGTACGAGGGCGAGGCCGATCTCAAGGCCGTGATCAACGACCTCGTGAGCAGAGGCCGGACGAAGATCATTCTCGATCTCAAGAAGGTCACCTACATCGACAGCGCCGGCGTAGGCATCATCATCGCCAAGTACGTCAGTGTCCGGCGGGCAGGCGGCGACGTGAAACTGCTGAACTTGAGCCGCCGAAGCGTCCGCGTCATGACCATCACGCGGCTGCTCGAAGTGTTCGAGACCTTCGACTCCGAAAAAGAGGCGGTCGACAGCTTCGCCGTCAGGTCCGGCACGGCACCGAATGCGGCCGTCCAGCGCGGATCGCTCTGACGTTCTTACTCGTCGCGGTGAACCGTTTCGGGTGAGAACGCCGGGAGACAGACCGCGATGTATTCGGCGCCCTCGGCTTCGGGGGTGCTGTAGCGGACCCACTCCCCGGGCGCGGTGACGACCGCCTGACCGCTCCGCACCTCCAGCGTGCCGCCTTCGTGCTCGACACGGACCATCCCTCGCAGCACGACGGTAATCTCCTCGAACTGCGGGCGCTGGCCTGGCTCCTGCCAGCCCGACGGTGACGCCATGCGCGCCACGCTGACGGTCGGGTGGCCGGAATTCACCCGCCCGACAAACTCTTCTATTCTCTTTGGCTTCGTGCCTGCCGCCTGGACGACGGCAGGTGCTGGAATCAATCGAGGCATACCGTGAGCTTACTGCTGACGTCCCCATTCTTGTAGTCGTGGTAGCGAGGAGGCAATTTCCATGAACCGCGACGAACTTGAAGGCAAAGCCGAACAACTGAAGGGTAAAGTGAAACAGGGTGTGGGTGATCTGACGGACAACGACCGTCTCCACGACGAGGGCGTGGCCGACGAGGCCGCCGGGGACGTCCAGGAAGGCTACGGCAAGGCCCGACGCAAAGTCGGCGAGGCGATCGAAGACCTCGGCGAGAACATCAAGAAGTAGACCTGCCGGCAGCTCCAAGGGCCAGCCTGGACCTCCGGGCTGGCCGGCCTCCCCAGTCCGGGGCTTGATCCCAAAAAGAAACCTCTGTTATATTTGCAAGGTTCTGGTCGGCCCTGGGACACCCTATCTAGGGCCAGACACCGATAAGGCGACCCTCACAGCATCAACAGCGTTGGGTCGTATCGCCAGCGCCCTCGCGGGCGCAGCATCATCAACTTAATAGGGTAAGTCAGCTTCCAGGTGCCGGACCGTTTGCGCGGTTCCCTAGGCCTGGGGCAATGAACCGATCGCGCGCGGCTCGAGCCTCGTGCCACGCGTGAGGTTTTGTGTTGTTGCGCGCTGTCCTGCGCGCCTGGCGCGCGTTGCGCCGGGGGACGGGCGTCAGCGTGCCGCGAGCCGAATAAGTAATGGAGTGCTTGTGCCGACGATTAGCCAGCTAGTGCGAAAAGGGCGCGAGAAGGTCCTGACGAAGACGAAGAGCCCGGCGCTGCAGAACAGCCCGCAGAAGCGCGGCGTGTGCGTGCGCGTCTTCACACAGACGCCGAAGAAGCCGAACTCCGCGCTGCGCAAGGTGGCCCGCGTGCGCCTGACCAACGGCATCGAGGTGACGACCTACATCCCTGGTGTCGGGCACAACCTGCAGGAGCACTCGCTGGTCCTGATTCGCGGCGGCCGTGTGAAGGATCTGCCAGGCGTGCGCTATCACGTGGTGCGCGGCACGCTGGACGCCGTCGGCGTGCAGGGCCGCAAGCAGGGCCGTTCGAAGTACGGCGCGAAGAGACCGAAAGCCTGACGCGCGGCTGAAGCCGCGCGCGCCTGGCGAGAAGAGACGAGCAGCCGAGAGACATCGCAATGCCAAGACGACGAGAGATTCCAAAGCGTGAGGTTCCCCTCGATCCGCTTTACAGCAGCGCGCTGGTGACGAAGTTCATCAGCACCTTGATGCGCGACGGCAAGCGCAGCACCGCCGAGCGGATCATGTACGGCAGCCTGTCGAGCATCCAGGAGAAGACCGGGGACGACCCGCTCAAGGTGTTCAAGAAAGCAGTCGAGAACGTCAAGCCGGCGCTCGAGGTCAAGTCGCGCCGCGTCGGCGGCTCGAACTATCAGGTGCCGGTGGAAGTGAACCCGAATCGGCGGCTGTCGCTGAGCATCCGCTGGCTGGTCGGCTTCGCCCGCTCTCGCGGCGACGGCAAGACCATGCAGGAGAAGCTCGCCAACGAGCTGATGGATGCGGCGAACCTGCGCGGCGGCGCGGTGAAGAAGCGCGAGGACACGCACCGGATGGCGGAAGCGAACAAGGCGTTCGCACATTACCGTTGGTAGCAGCGCGCGGCTTCAGCCGCGCGTCAGTGACGCGGAGCTGAAGCTCCGCGCTGCTGGGAATAAATAAAATGCCACGACAGGTACCTTTAGTTAAGACTCGGAACATCGGCATCATGGCCCACATCGATGCCGGCAAGACCACCACGACGGAACGGATCCTGTTCTACACGGGCATCACCTACAAGATCGGTGAGGTCCATGAAGGAACCGCCGTGATGGACTGGATGGAACAGGAACAGGAACGCGGGATCACGATCACGTCCGCGGCGACGACCTGTTTCTGGCGCGAGCATCGCATCAACATCATCGACACCCCCGGTCACGTCGATTTCACCGCGGAGGTGGAGCGCTCGCTTCGCGTGCTCGACGGTGCCGTGGCCGTGTTCGATTCGGTTGCCGGCGTGGAGCCGCAGTCCGAGACCGTCTGGCGTCAGGCGGACAAGTACCGCGTGCCCCGGATCTGCTTCGTCAACAAGATGGACCGGATTGGGGCCAACTTCAAGCGGACCTTCGACCAGATCATCTCGAAGCTTGGCGGCAACCCCGTCGCGATCCAGCTTCCCATCGGCAGCGAAGACAAGTTCGTCGGCGTCGTCGATCTCGTCGGCATGAAGTCGATCACCTATAAGGACGAGACCATGGGCGCCGACTACGTCGTCGGCGAGATTCCCGCCGACATGATGGAAGAGGCGCAGAAGTACCGCGAGCAGCTGATCGAAAAGGTCAGCGAAGCGGACGACAAGCTCCTCGAGAAGTACCTCCACGGCGAGGAGATCACCGAGGACGAGATCCGCAGGGCGCTGCGCAAGCGCGTGATCAGCTCGGTGCACACGTCGGGCGAGAAGGCGGAACCGGCGTTCGTGCCGGTCATCTGCGGTTCGGCGTTCAAGAACAAGGGCGTGCAGCCGCTGCTCGACGCGGTCGTCGAATACCTGCCGTCGCCGGTGGAAGTGCCCGCGATCAAGGGCTTCGACCCGAACAAGGGACCGGAGGCCGAGATCGAGCGTCCCGCCTCGGACGACGCGCCGTTTGCCGCGCTGGCGTTCAAGATCATGACCGACCCGTTCGTCGGCCAGCTCACGTTCTTCCGCGTCTACTCGGGCGTGCTGACGTCGGGCTCGACGGTCTACAACGCGACCAAGCAGAAGACCGAGCGCATCGGGCGGTTGCTGAAGATGCACGCCAACAAGCGCGAGGAAATCAAGGAAGTCTACGCCGGCGATATCGCCGCGGCGGTGGGACTGAAGACCGTTGCGACCGGCGACACGATCTGCGACGAGAAGCAGCCGGTCGTGCTCGAATCGATGGATTTCCCCGAGCCGGTCATCTCACTCGCGATCGAGCCGAAGACGAAGGCCGACCAGGAAAAGCTCAGCGCCGGCATGCAGAAGCTGATGGCTGAGGACCCGACGTTCCGCGTCAAGACCGACCCGCAGACCGGCGAGGTGGTCATCGCCGGCATGGGCGAGCTCCATCTCGAGATCATCGTCGATCGTCTGCGCCGCGAGTTCAACGTCGAATCCTCGTCTGGCCGACCGCAGGTCGCCTACAAGGAAACGCTGACCAGGCCTGCCGACGGCGAAATGAAATACGCGAAGCAGACTGGCGGCCGCGGTCAGTTCGGCCACGTCAAGATCCACCTCTTTCCTGGCGAGCCGGGCACCGGCTACGTGTTCGACAACCAGATCAAGGGTGGCGCGATTCCGAAGGAATACATCAAGCCGATCGACGAAGGGATCAAGGAAGCCCTCACCCGCGGCGTCCTCGCCGGCTACCCGGTCGACGACGTGCGCATCGAGTTGTACGACGGGTCGTTCCACGAAGTGGACTCGTCGGAAATGGCGTTCAAGATTGCCGGGTCGATGGCGTTCCAGGATGCGGCCAAGAAAGCGAAGCCGGTTCTGCTCGAGCCGATGATGCGCGTCGAGGTGGTGGTGCCCAAGGAACATATGGGCGACGTCATCGGCAACCTGTCAGGCCGGCGCGGGCACATTCAGTCGCAGGAAGATCGCGGCGGCACGCAGATCATCAACGCGCGAGTGCCGCTCTCCGAGATGTTCGGCTACGCGACGGACCTGCGCTCGCGCACCCAGGGGCGCGCAACATTCTCCATGCACTTCGACCGCTACGAGCCAGCGCCGCCGAACGTCAGCGACGAGATCGTGGCGAGGGTGCAGGGCAAGGCTTAACGAGGAAGAGGAAATCAGAATGGCGAGCCCATTTAGCGACAAGATCCGGATCCGTCTGAAAGCCTACGACAACCGGGTGCTGGACCAGTCGACGACGGAGATCGTGGACACCGCGCGGCGGACCGGCGCGCGGCTGGCGGGACCGATTCCGTTGCCGACCGAGAAGAACAAGTGGACCGTGCTCCGTTCGCCGCACGTCGACAAGAAGTCGCGCGAGCAGTTCGAGCTGCGCACGCACAAACGCCTGATCGACATCTTCGAGCCGACGCCACAGACGGTCGACGCGCTGATGAAGCTGGATCTGCCGGCCGGTGTCGACGTCGAGATCAAGGCGTTTGGGAAGGAACATAAATAGATTCGTGGTCCGTAGTTCGTAGTCCGTAGCTCGTAGTGCGGTTTCGGCGACACGGCCGATTGGCCGTGCTGAGATGAAGATGAACCCGGCCCGGGTGCTGAATCAGCAGCGCCTGCGGCTGCTGCCGAGCGCGAATGCGCGAGGCAGCGCGAGCGGGGGTGGGGCCCCGCGAGCTCTAAAAAATGCTTACCGGAATCATCGGCAGAAAAGTGGGGATGACGCAGCTGTTCGCGCAGGACGGCACGGTCGTCCCCGGCACTGTGATCAAAGCGGGTCCGTGCGTCGTCGTTCAGGCCAAGTCGGCGGGGACGGACGGCTACGAGGCCGTGCAACTCGGGTTGGTGGAAGAGCGGCCGGCGCGGGTGCGCAAGCCCCTGGCCGGGCACTACAAGAAGGCTGGGGTCCCGCCGACCCGTGTTCGCCGCGAGGTGACGATCGCAAAGGGGGCTGAGGCGCCGAAGGCCGGCGATCAGATCCTGGTGACCGGCGTGTTCAACAACGGCGATCGCGTGGACGTGATCGGGATCAGCCGCGGCAAGGGGTTCCAGGGCGTGATGAAGCGCCACAACTTCCGCGGCGGTGCGGCGACCCACGGCTCGATGTTCCATCGCGCGCCCGGATCGATTGGCGCGTCGTCCTTCCCGTCGCGCGTCATCAAGGGCATGCGCGGGGCCGGACGGATGGGTGGCGACCGCGTGACGACGCGCAACCTGCGCGTGGTGCAGGTGGATGCGGAGAACAATCTGCTGGTGGTGCGTGGCTCGGTGCCCGGGGCGCCCGGTGGTTACGTCGTGATTCGCAAGGCGGTTGCGGCGAAGCCGGAACCCAAGCCGCAAGCGGAGAAGCCAGGCAAGGCCACTGTCGCGAAGAAGCCGAAGAAGTAGCCATGAAACTCAATATCGTCAACGGCAACAACGAGACGGTCGGCGCGCTGGAGCTGAACGAGCAGGTGTTTGGCGGCCGCGTGAAGACCGACCTGATCTGGGAAGCGGTCGTGCAGCAGAATGCCGCCGAGCGCCGCGGCACGCACGCGACCAAGAACCGCGCGGCGGTCAGCGGCAGCGGCAAGAAGCCGTGGCGGCAGAAGGGCACCGGCCGCGCCCGCGTCGGTGAGATCCGCAACCCGCTGTGGCGCAAGGGCGGGACGGTGTTCGGGCCGCAGCCGCGCAGCTACGAGTTCGATATGCCGAAGAAGGTGCATCGCGGCGCGCTGCGTGCGGCGCTGGCGCAGAAGATCAGCGACGGCGCGGTCATCGTCGTCGACCGGCTCGCGTCGAGCGACGCCAAGACGAAGGAAACGGCGGCGCTCCTCAAGCGGCTCGGCGCGACGGGAAAGACGCTGGTCATCGACGTGAAGCCCGAGCAGTCGTTCACGAAGAGCGCGCGCAACATCGCCGGCGTGAAGCTGGTGCCGAGCGCAGCGGTGACCGCTCGTGACGTCATCGACACGACGAAGGTGATCGCGACGCGCGAGGCTCTCGAGAAGCTTCAGGAAGTATTGGGATCAGAAGATAACAGACGTCATTCGCCGCCCGCTGATCACCGAGAAGACGACGCTGCTGCGCGAAGAGAGCCGCACGGTCGTGTTCGAGGTGGCCGCGGACGCAACCAAGGTGGATATCCGGCGCGCGGTCGAGAAGCTGCTCGGCTCGAAAGTCGAAGCCGTCCGCACGTCGATTTCACACGGCAAGTTCAAGCGTCAGGGACGCTTCATGGGCCAGCGGTCCGATTGGAAGAAGGCCTACGTCAAGCTGCGCGAGGGGGAGAAGATCCCCGAGTTCCTCGAGGGCGCGTAAGACCGGGCGCTGACAGCTGAGAGCTTCAAGGATCAGACATGCCAATTCGCAAGTACAACCCGACGTCGCCCGGGCGGCGGTTTCAGACCGTCCAGGTGTTCGACGAGATCACGTCGACCGAGCCGTACAGGCCGCTGACCGAACCGCTGCGCAAGTCGGGCGGCCGCAATAATCACGGCGAGCTCACGTCCTGGTGGCGTGGCGGCGGCCACAAGCGGAACTACCGGATCATCGACTTCAAGCGGGACAAGAAGGACATCCCCGCCAAGGTCGCGACGGTCGAATACGATCCGAACCGCTCCGCACGCATCGCGCTCTTGACCTATGCCGACGGCGAGAAGCGCTACATCCTGCAGCCGCTCGGGCTGAAGGTGGGCGATTCGATCCTGGCGGGCGACAACGTCGACATTCTGCCCGGCAACGCACTGCCGCTGAAGAACATCCCGCTCGGCACGATGGTGCACAACGTCGAGTTGAAGCCCGGCAAGGGCGGCCAGATCGCACGCAGCGCCGGATCGTCCGTGCAGGTGGTCGCCAAGGAAGGCGATTACGCCTCGGTGAAGATGCCGTCCGGCGAGATCCGCAAGATCAACGTCGAGTGCTACGCGACGATCGGCCAGGTGGGCAACGTCGATCACGAGAACGTGTCGATCGGCAAGGCCGGTCGCAGCCGCTGGCTCGGCAAACGCCCGCACGTCCGTGGCGTCGCGATGAACCCGGTCGACCATCCGCTCGGCGGCGGTGAAGGCAAGACGTCAGGCGGCCGTCATCCGGTGTCACCGTGGGGCCAGCCGACGAAGGGCTACAAGACACGGAACCGGAAGGTGACGGACCGGTTCATCGTGCAGAGGCGTAAGAAATAACCAGCAGCGCGCGGCTTTAGCCGCGCGTCAATGACGCGGAGCTGAAGCTCCGCGCTGCGAAAGAGCCATATGTCCAGATCAATCAAAAAGGGACCCTTTATCGACGTTCCGCTCCTCGAGAAGATCGAGGTGATGAACCGCTCCGGCGACAAGAAGGTCATCAAGACCTGGTCGCGTCGATCGACGGTCATTCCGGAAATGGTCGGCCACACGATCGCGGTGCACAACGGGAAGAAGTTCATCCCGGTGTACATCACCGAGAACATGGTGGGCCACAAGCTCGGCGAGTTCGCCCCGACGCGTTTGTTCAAGGGCCACACGACGAAGAGCGACAAGGCAGCCGCCGTGGCCCAGTCGGCACCGCCCGCGGGCGCTGGCGCCGGCGCCGGGCCAGCGCACCGAAGGCGGGTGGCTAATGGCAATCCAGGCGCACGCAACCGCGAAGTACATCCGGACCTCCGCTCAGAAGGCGGGCCTCGTGCTCGACCTGATCCGCGGACGTGATGTGAACAGCGCGCTGGCGACGCTGCGGTTTGCCCGCAAGGGCGTCGCGCGCGATATCGAGAAGGTGCTGCGCTCGGCGATCGCGAACGCGCAGCAGAAGGAAGGCTTCGGCGGCGACGTCGAGCGGCTGTTCGTGGCCGCGTGCTACGCCAATCAGGGGCCGTCGCAGAAGCGGATTCGTCCTGCGCCGATGGGCCGGGCGTTCCGCGTGGTGAAGCGGACGGCGCACCTCACCGTGCACGTCACCGAGAAGCCGTCCGCGGTCGTTGCGGCGCCCGCCGAGGACGCTCCGAAGCGGCCGCGCGGCGCCAAGCCGAAGGCGTCCGGCACCGGGCGCAGCAAGAGCGCGGGGCGCACGACGTCGGCGAAGAAGAAGACGAGCGGCGGCCGGGCGAAGAAAGCCGCCGCCAAAGACTAACGACTGACGACTGAAGACTGGCGACTGAAAATGGGTCAGAAAGTTCATCCGCACGGGTTTCGGCTCGGCTTCAACAAGACGTGGCGCTCGCGGTGGTTCGCCGATCGCGACTACTCCAAGCTGCTGCACGAGGATCTGAAGCTGCGCGACCGGTTGAAGGAGCGCTTCGCGCACGCTGGTGTCTCGAAGATCGAGATCGAGCGCGCCGCCAACAAGCTGAAGATCGACATCTACACGTCCCGGCCGGGCATCATCATCGGGCGGAAGGGCACCGAGGTCGACAAGCTGAAGACCGAGATCCAGAAACAGACCAATCGCGAGGTCTTCATCAACATCCAGGAGATCCAGAAGCCCGAGCTCGACGCACAGCTCATCGCCGAATCGGTGGCGATGCAGCTCGAGAAGCGCGTGGCGTTCCGGCGCGCGATGCGCAAGGCGGTCGAGTCGGCGCTGCGTTTCGGCGCGCGCGGGATCAAGGTGCGCGTGTCGGGCCGCCTGAACGGCGCGGAAATCGCGCGCTCGGAGTGGTATCTGCACGGGCAGCTCCCGCTGCAGACGCTGCGCGCGGACATCGACTACGGTTTCGCGGAGGCGTTCACCACTTACGGCGCGATTGGCGTCAAGGTGTGGCTGTACAAGGGCGAGCGCCTGGCGCCGCGCATCGGGCGGGAAGAGGACTATCGGACGCCTCGTCGCCCCGCACGCGCGTAATTGATCGGCGAGACTGCGCAAGGACCAAAGGCCGTACGCGCGTAGCGCGCATGGGTTGGTTGGCGCGCGGAGGCGGAGGGCCCCACGCGCATTGAGAAATGCCGACAGAGTCGGTGAAGTGAGTGAGGATTTCGCATCATGTTGATGCCGAAGAAAGTGAAATACCGGAAGCAGCAGCGCGGCCGCATGGCGGGGCAAGGCGTGGCGCGGCTCCGATGTGTCGTTCGGGGACTACGGGCTCAAGGCGCTCGAGCCGTGCTGGCTGACGGATCGGCAGATCGAGGCGGCGCGTGTCGCGATGACCCGGTTCATCAAGCGCGGCGGCAAGATCTGGATTCGCGTATTCCCGGACAAGCCGATCACCAAGAAGCCGCAGGAAACACGAATGGGCAAGGGCAAGGGCGCCCCCGAGCAGTGGGTGTGCGTCGTCCGCCCCGGCCGGATCCTGTTCGAGATGGAGGGCGTCAACGAGGTCGAAGCGCGTAAGGCGATGCGCCTGGCGGCCGCGAAGCTCCCCATCAAGACGAAGTTTGCGACGCGGTTTGCCGAGGAGATGGCGTCATGAAGGTGGCCGAAGTCCGCGATCTCGACGTGGATGAGCTGCGCCAGCGGGTGAAGGATCTCGACGATCAGCTCTTCCGCCTGCGCATTCAGAAATCGATGGGGCAACTCGAGGCGGCCCACAAGCTCAAGAGCCTTCGCCGCGACATGGCACGCGTCAAGACCGTGCTGCGCGAGAAGGAGGTCGTGTAGGTATGGCGAGCAAGGAAATCACCGGCGTCGTCGTCAGCAACAAGATGGAAAAGACCGTCGTGGTGGCCGTCGAGCGGCAGATCCGGCACGACGTGTACGGCAAGACGCAGCGCCGGACGTCGAAGTTCATGGCGCACCACGAGGCAGGCGACGCCGCGATCGGCGATCGCGTGGCCATCGTCGAGAGCCGGCCGATGAGCCGCCGCAAGCGGTGGGTCGTGACGCGCGTCGTCGAGAAGGCGAAGGAGATCTGAGGAGGTCACGATGATCCAGATGCGATCCATTCTCGACGTCGCCGACAACTCGGGCGCCCGCAAGATTGCCGTCATCAACCCGATCGGAGGCTCCACCGGCCGGTACGCGCGGCTCGGCGACATCATCACCGCGTCGGTCAAGGAAGCGACCCCCGAATCGAACGTGAAGAAGGGGCAGGTGGTGAAGGCCGTGATCGTGCGGACGCGCAAGGAGCAGCGCCGCAAGGACGGCAGCTACATCCGCTTCGATCGCAACGCCGCCGTGCTGGTCAACGACCAGGGCGAGCCGATCGGCACGCGCGTGTTCGGTCCGGTGGCGCGCGAGCTGCGCGAGCGCAAGTTCATGAAGATCATCTCGCTGGCGCCGGAGGTTCTCTAGATGTCCCATCTCGCAACACCCATACGGCGCAACGACAACGTCGTCGTGACGACCGGCAAGGATCGCGGCAAGCGCGGCCGCGTGTTGAAGGTCCTGCCGGAGAAGAACCGGTTGATCGTCGAGGGCGTCAACTTCATCAAGCGTCACACCAAGCCGAACCCGCAGCGCAACGTGAAGGGTGGCGTGGTCGAGCGCGAGGCGCCGCTCCACGCCTCGAACGTGCAGCTGGTGTGCCCGGAATGCGGCAAGCCGACCCGGCTCGGCCGCAAGGTCCTGGGCGACGGCCGCAAGGTGCGCATCTGCCGCAAGTGTGAGGGAGTGGTAGACAAATGAGCCGGCTGAGAGAGCGGTACGAGAAGGAAGTCATTCCCGCCCTGAAGAAGGAGTTCGGGTACAGCAACGTGATGGCCATCCCGAAGATCCAGAAGGTGGTGGTCAACATGGGGCTCGGCGACGCGACGCAGAACGCCAAGATTGTCGACACGGGCGCCGACGAGGTCGCGCGCATCACCGGGCAGAAACCGGTGGTCACGCGTGCGAAGAAGTCGATTGCGCAGTTCAAGGTGCGCAAGGGCATGCCTATCGGCACCATGGTGACGCTGCGCGGCGAGCGGATGTGGGAGTTCGTCGACCGGCTGATCTCGGTCGCGCTGCCACGCGTGCGCGACTTCCGCGGCGTCTCCCCACGCGGCTTCGACGGCCGCGGCAACTACACGCTCGGCCTGAAGGACCAGCTGCTGTTCCCCGAGATCGACTACATGAAGGTCGACAAGGCGCGCGGCATGAACATCTCGTTCGTCACGACGGCGAGGACCGACGAGGAGTCGCGGAAGCTGCTCCAGATGCTCGGCATGCCGTTCAGAAACCAGTAGGTCACGAGGAATCCATGGCCACGACTGCGAAGATCGCGAAGGAAGCCAAGAGCCCGAAGTTCAAGATCCGGCTGCGCAACCGTTGTCAGCGGTGCGGCCGCCCGAGAGCCTATCTGCGGAAGTTCGCGCTGTGCCGTCTCTGCTTCCGCAAGCTGGCGCTCGAGGGTGACATCGCCGGGGTGACGAAGAGTAGTTGGTAGAGGACCGACCTTCAGGTCGGGCGTGCTGAAGACAGCAACCGGCTGGCCAGCACAAGACCGACCTGAAGGTCGGGCCTACAGCAAAAGGTGAAAGAGATATGACAGATCCCATTGCCGACATGCTGGCGCGTCTCCGCAACGCGACGACCGCCCGCCACAACCGGGTGGACATGCCGTCGTCGCGGCTGAAGGTCGAGATTGCCCGCATCCTCGAGAACGAGGGATACATCCAGGGTTTCAAGGTGCTCGAGCCGGAGCCTGGCGAGCGCGTGCAGGCGCACCTCCGCGTGTTCCTGAAGTACGGGCCGCGTGGCGAGCGCGTGATCTCGGGCATCGAGCGGGTGAGCAGGCCCGGGCGTCGCGTCTACACGAGCCGCGACGACGTGCCGGAAGTGCTCGCGGGCCTGGGCACAGCGATTCTGACCACGTCGCGCGGCGTGATGACCGGCCGGGAAGCGAGCAAGGTCGGTGTCGGCGGCGAAGTGCTCTGCAACGTGTGGTAGGAGCGCGGAGCTTTAGCTCCGCGTCTGTAGATCCGCGTCGTAGTCCGTGGTTCGTGATTGGCGCATGTAGCGTCCGGCTTTAGCCGGACCAATGGAAACAACATGTCACGTATAGGCAAGAAACCGATTTCAATCCCGAAGGGCGTCAAGGTCGACGTGAAGCCCGGTGCGGTGGAGATCCAGGGCCCGAAGGGCAAGCTGCTCCAACCGCTGCCGCCCGGCATCGGCTTCGAAGTCAGCGGCGAAAACCTGCAGGCGAAGACGCTCAAGGACGACCCGCAGCTCGGCAAGTTCCACGGGCTGGCGCGAAGTCTCGTGGCCAACGCCGTCCGCGGCGTCACCGAGGGCTTCCGGAAGGATCTCGACATCGTCGGCGTCGGCTACCGCGCGGAGTTGAAGGGCAAGCAGGTCGTGTTCGCGCTCGGGTATTCGCACCCGATTGTGTTCGACATCCCGGCCGGGATCGACATCGCGATCGACAAGCAGACCCACATTACCGTGACGGGCATCGATCGCCAGCAGGTCGGCCAGGTGGCGGCGAACATCCGCCGGATGCGGAAACCGGATCCCTACAAGCAGAAGGGCGTCCGCTACACCGGTGAAGTGCTGAAGAAGAAGGCCGGGAAGACCGGCGCGAAGTAGCGTCCGGCTTCAGCCGGACCTGGTAGGAACCATGAAGATCAACACCAAGAAGGATCGCCGTCAGCGCGTTGCCCTCCGGCAGCGCAAGCGGATCGCCGGCACGGCCGAGCGGCCACGGCTGCGTGTGTTCAGGAGCGTGTCGCACATCTACGCACAGGTGATCGACGACATGTCCGGCCAGACGCTCGCTTCGGCGTCGAGCACGGAGCCCGCGCTGAAGTCGCAGTTGTCGGGCACGGCGCGGGCGGGAAACAAGGCCGGTGCGCAGGTGCTGGGCAAGACGATCGCCGAGCGTTTGATCGGCAAGGGCATCAAGCGTGTCGTATTCGATCGCGGAGGCTTCCTGTATCACGGCCGGATCCGCGCCGTAGCCGAAGCGGCGCGCGAAGCCGGTCTCGAGTTCTAGAACGACGCTGAGAGCTGAAGGCTGAGAGCTGATAACCATGTTTGAATCACGAGAGAAGATCGACCCGTCGCAGCTCGACCTCAAGGACACGGTGGTGAACATCAGCCGGGTCACCAAGGTCGTCAAGGGCGGCAAGAATCTGAGCTTCAGCGCCCTCGTCGTCGTTGGCGACGGCCACGGGGTCGTCGGCTTCGGTGTCGGCAAGGCGAAGGAAGTCCCGTCGGCCATCAAGAAGGGGATCGAAGCGGCGAAGAAGTCGCTCATCCGCGTGCCGCTCCAGGGCACGACGGTTCCTCACCCGGTGATCGGCCGATTCGGGGCCGGTCAGGTGCTGCTCAAGCCGGCACCGGACGGCACCGGCATCATTGCCGGCGGCGCGGTGCGCGCAGTCGTCGAGTCTGCCGGCATTCAGAACGTGTTGACCAAGTCGCTCGGCTCGGCCAACTCGCACAACGTCGTGCGGGCGACGTTCGCCGGCCTGGCTGGGCTGAAGGATCCGGCGGCGGTGCTCCGGTTGCGCGGCAAGGAAGACGAGCGGGAGCAGGCGCCGGCCGCGACGGCCAGCTAGTAGCGCGGAGGCGGAGGCGATGGCAAAGGCAAAGGACAGCGGCAAGAAGCTCAAGATTACGCTCGTGAAGAGCACGATCGGGTTCAACAAGAATCAGGACAAGGTCGTGACCGGGCTCGGGCTCCGGCGTATCGGCCACACGGTCGAACTGCTGGACACGCCGGCGACGCGCGGGATGATTTTGAAGGTGCGTCATCTCGTCACCGTCGAGTAGGCCCACGGAGAAAAACATGGATCTCAGCAATCTGAAACCGGCTCAGGGCTCGAAGCACGCGAAGAAGCGCGTCGGCCGTGGCCAGGGATCGGGCAACGGCAAAACGGCGGGCCGCGGGCACAAGGGTGCGAAGTCGCGGTCAGGGTTCAAGCACAAGCGCGGGTTCGAAGGCGGCCAGATGCCGCTGCATCGACGCGTGCCGAAGCGCGGCTTCCATAATCTCTTCCGCGAGGAATTCGAAGTCGTGAACCTCGACACGCTGTCCGAGCGTTTCGACGCAGGTGTCGACGTGACGCCTGAACTCCTGCGCGAGCGCGGGCTGATCGGCCGTCAGGGGCGGATTAAGATCCTGGCGCGGGGCGACATCAGCAAAGCGCTGACGGTTCACGCCCACAAGTTCAGCGGCAAGGCCGCTGAGAAGATCGCAGCCGCGGGCGGCCGGGCGGAGACGTTGCAGAGCTAACAGGGGAACCGCAATGTTGCAGGACAGCCTCAAGAACATCTTCGCCGTCCCGGACCTCCGGAAGCGGGTGTTCTTCACGCTCGGGTTGCTCGCCGTGTATCGCGTCGGCAGCCACATCGTGACTCCGGGCATCAACAAGGAGGCGCTGGCCCTCCTCGCCGAACAGGCCAGGAACACGATGTTCGGTCTGTACGACATGTTCTCCGGTCAGAACCTGTCGCAGATGACGATTTTCGCGCTGGGCATCATGCCCTACATCAGCGCGTCGATCATTCTGCAGCTGCTGACCGTGGTGTGGCCGTACCTCGAGCGCCTGTCGAAGGAGGGTGAGCTCGGCCGCCGGAAGATCACGCAGTACACGCGGTACGGCACGATCGTCCTCAGCATCGTTCAGGCACTCGGCATCGCGTTCTTCCTCGAGCGGAACACGGACGTGGCCGGCGGACTGCCGCTCGTCTACAACCCGGGTTGGGCGTTCCGGATGATGACCGTGCTCACGCTCACCACTGGCTCGGCGTTCGTGATGTGGCTGGGTGAGCAGATCACCGAACGGGGCATCGGCAACGGCATGTCGCTCATCATCTTCGCGGGGATTGTCGTCGGGCTTCCCCACGCGGTGATTGCGACGATCGAGCAGCTCAGCACCGGCCAGATGACCCTGTTCCGGTTGATCGCCTTGCTCGTGCTGATGGTCGTGGTCGTGGGTGCGATCATATTCGTGGAACGAGGGCACAGGCGGGTCACCGTCCAATACGCGAAGCGTGTGGTCGGCCGCCGCATGTATGGCGGCTCCAGCACGCACATCCCGCTCAAGGTGAACACGGGCGGCGTGATCCCCGTGATCTTCGCCTCTTCCATCCTCGCGTTTCCGGCGACGATGGCCGCGATGTTCGCGGAGGGGAGCTGGATGCGGCAGCCTGAGCGATCAGCTCGCATGGGGCATGCCGCTCTACAACCTGCTCTACGTTTCGGGAATCATTTTCTTCTGCTACTTCTACACGGCCATCATCTTCAATCCCGATGACGTGGCTGAAAACATGCGGAAGTACGGAGGGTTCATTCCGGGGATCAGGCCGGGCAAGCGGACGGCGGAGTACATCGACACGATCCTGACGCGCATCACTCTGGTCGGCGCCATCTATCTCGCGATCGTCGCCATTCTGCCGGAGTTCCTGATCAACGGGTTCAAGGTCGCGCCCATCCCGTTCATCGGGGAGACACTCGACGCGTATACGCCGCGGTGGATCACGGATGGCCTGGGTGTTCCGTTCTTCTTCGGCGGCACGTCGCTCTTGATCATCGTCGGTGTGGCGATGGATACAGTCCAGCAAGTTGAGTCGCAACTCATCATGCGGCACTACGACGGGTTCATGAAGAAGACCAGAATCCGTGGCAGACGAGGCCAGTAAGTGGGCGCGCACCACGGGCGGGCGCTCAACGTCGTAATGCTCGGGCCGCCGGGCGCAGGGAAGGGCACGCAGGCCGAACGGCTGGCGCGCCGTCACCAGTTGCCGAAGATCTCGACTGGCGACATCCTGCGCGAGGCCGTGCAGGGCCGGACGCCGCTTGGCTGCGTGGCCAAGGCCACGATGGATGCCGGCAACCTCGTCGGCGACGACGTGATGATCGGCATCGTGAACGAGCGGCTCGCACGCGACGATGCCCGGCGAGGGTTCGTGCTCGACGGATTTCCGCGGACGGTCGTGCAGGCGACCGCACTCGACCAGATGGTCGACGGCCGCGGCCCGCTCGTCGTCCTCGACATCGTGGTGCCTGTAGAAGTGCTGGCGCGCCGTCTCGCGTCGCGGCGCATCTGCGGGCAGTGCGGGTCGAACGCCGGACCTGACTGGGGCGTCTCGTGTCCGAAGTGCGGCGGCGAGCTCATCACGCGCACGGACGACGACGATGTGATCGTCCGCGAACGGTTGAAGGTGTATCTGCGGCAGACCAGGCCGCTCGTGGAGTACTACTCGGCGCGGCCGACCTTCCGCGTCATCGACGGCAACCAGCCGGCTGATGTCGTGACCGCCGAGGTGGATGTGGCGGTATCGACGGCCGGTTCGCAGGGGATGGCACAGTGATCGTCTGCAAGTCGCCGGCGGAAATCGAACGGATGCGCGTGGCCAACGCATTGGTCGCCGACGTGCTCGCCGAGCTCGCGGAGCTGGTGAAGCCGGGCGTGACGACCGCCGACCTGGATGCGGCGGCGGAGAAGATGGTGCGGGCGGCGGGAGCGGAGCCGGCGTTCAAGGGGTATCGCGGGTATCCGGCGACGCTGTGCGCGTCGGTGAACGAGCAGGTCGTGCACGGGATTCCGTCGGCGCGGGCGCTGGCCGAGGGCGACATCATCTCGCTCGATATGGGCGTGAAGCTGAACGGGTTCTTCGGAGATTCGGCGATCACCGTCCCGGTCGGGCGCGTGTCAGACGACGTCCACCGCCTGTTGAAGGTGACGCGGCTGGCGCTCGATGGGGCGATTGAGAAGGTTCGCGTCGGCGGCCGGGTCTCGGATATCGGGCATGCCGTGCAGCAGTTCGTCGAGGCCAACGGTTTCTCTGTCGTGCGCGAGTTCGTGGGGCACGGCATCGGCTCGTCGCTGCACGAAGACCCGCAGATCGCGAACTACGGCGAGCCGGGACGTGGGCCGCGGTTGGCGGAAGGCATGGTCCTGGCGATCGAGCCGATGGTGAACATGGGCCGTTCGGCGGTGAAGGTGCTGGCGGATGGGTGGACGGCGGTCACGCGTGACGGCAGCCTGTCGGCCCATTTCGAGCACACCGTGGCCGTCACGAAAGACGGACCGGACGTGCTGACGTATCGCACGCCGGCGTCTGCGCCCGCCCGTTGAAACGTGCGGCCGACGTGCTGAGTGCGACGTGCGACGTGCGGCACGGTGTTGACGATGGTGGTGGTTGAAGGAACGGTGCTGGCGCAGTTGCCGCGCGGTCTCTACAAGGTAGGGATCGACAACCAGCGGCAGGTCACCGCGCACGCGCCGAGTGGGCCCGGCAAGAACTTCATCCGGGTGCTGGTGGGGGATCGCGTTCGCATCGAGCTGTCGCCGCGGGATCTCACGCGCGGCCGGATCGTCGGGAAGATTTCGTAAGGAAGGCACAAGCGCGTCATGAAGGTCAGAGCATCGGTCAAACGAATCTGCGACAAATGCAAGATCGTCCGCCGCCGCGGCGTGGTGCGGGTGATCTGCACGAATCAGAAGCATAAACAGCGACAGGGGTAGACTCAGAAGCTAGAAGCTAAGAGCGGAATCTCCCGACCCTGAACGTCGAGCTCCTAGCGGCAGAAGGATGAAGTTATGGCACGTATTGCTGGTGTGGATCTTCCGCGGACGAAGCGGATCGAGGTCGGCCTGACCTATATCTACGGGATCGGGCGGAAGCGCTCGAACGACATCCTCGGCGAGGCTGGCGTGAGCTCTGACATTCGCGTCAAGGACCTCTCCGAAGACGACGTCCGGAAGATCAGCCGCGTGATCGAGGAACAGGGCCGCGTGGAAGGCGATCTCCGCAAGGAGGTCTCCATGAACATCAAGCGGCTGATGGAAATCGGCAGCTGGCGGGGGATGCGCCACCGGCGGAATCTTCCGGTGCGCGGACAGCGCACGCGCACGAACGCCCGGACGCGGAAAGGCCCGCGCAAGGGCGCGATCGCCAAGAAGAAGACGGTCTAGCGAGCGGAGGCGGAGGCCTCGCGAGCAAAAAAGAGCGCCCCGCGAGCATTGAAAGAAGATGACACGACATGGCGAAGAATGACGCAGTAGATCCGACAGCAACGGGCGAAGGTGGAAAAAAGCCAGCTGGACGTCCGGCGAAGAAGAAGACGTTCAAGAAGCGTGGCGAGAAGCGAATCGTGCACCATGGGTTCGCACACATCCAGGCTTCCTTCAACAATACGATCGTGACGATCACCGACCCCGAGGGTGCGGTGGTCGCCTGGTCGAGCGCCGGCGGGATCGGTTTCAAGGGATCGCGGAAAGGGACGCCGTTCGCGGCGACGCAGGCGGCGATCGCGGCCGGCAACGCGGCAAAGGCGTTCGGCATGCGCAGCGTCGAGGTGCGGGTCAAGGGACCGGGCGCCGGACGTGAGTCCGCGATTCGCGCCCTGCAGACGATCGGGATCGACGTGAAATCGATTCGCGACGTCACGCCGATTCCGCACAACGGCTGCCGCCCACCGAAGCGTCGAAGGGTTTAACAGGCTGGATTGGGGACGCCCGACCTGAAGGTCGGGCCTACCGGTAACGTTAGAAGGATCAACAAGAATGGCACGTTACATCGGAGCGGTTTGCCGGCTTTGCCGGCGCGAAGGGATGAAGCTCTTCCTCAAGGGAGAGCGCTGCTACACGGAGAAGTGCGCCATCGAGAAGCGCAACCTGCCGCCGGGCCAGCACGGGAAGCTGCGCAAGGCGAAGCTGGTGGGCTACGGGCTGCAGCTCCGCGAGAAGCAGAAGGTCAAGCGCATCTACGGCGTGCTGGAGAACCAGTTCCGGCGCTACTTCGAGATGGCCGACCGCACCCGTGGTATCACGGGCGAAACCCTGCTGCAGCTGCTCGAGCGGCGACTCGACAACGTGATCTACCGTCTCGGCCTGTCGACATCGCGGCCGCAGGCGCGCCAGCTCGTTCGCCACGGCCACTTCCTGGTGAACGGCCGCAAGGTCGACGTGCCGTCCTACTCGGTCAAGGCGGGCGACGTGATCACCGTGCGCGGCACCAGCGCGCAGAACGCGGCGATCCAGCACGCGATGGAAGAGGTCAAGGGACGCGGCATCCCGGACTGGCTGCAGTTCGACGCCGGCAACATGACTGGACGCATCCAGTCGCTGCCCACCCGCGAGCAGATCAACCTGCCCGTGCAGGAGCAGCTGATCGTGGAGTTGTACTAGCAAAGTACGCGTAGGCCCGACTTCAGGTCGACGTGCACGTCAGCACGTCGCACGTGGCACGTCGCACGTAAGCACGTGTTTTTAGCTCCCCGCCCGCAGCCATCCCAGACCTGCGGCGGGAGGCGGGGAGTGAACCCGAAGGTCTGGCGGCGCCCGGAAGTCGGGCGCACGAACGCGAAAGGAACGTAAGAATGCTCTGGAAAGGTTTTCAACGGCCGAAGCGGCTCGAGTTCGAGCGCGAGACGCTCACGGACAGGTTCGGACGGTTCTACGCGCAGCCCTTCGAGCGCGGGTTCGGGACGACGATCGGCAACGCGCTGCGGCGCGTGCTGCTCTCCTCGATTGACGGCGCGGCCGTCACCGCGGTGAAGATCGACAGCGTCCTGCACGAGTTCTCTCCGATCCCCGGCGTCGTCGAGGATGCGACCGACATCATCCTCAACCTCAAGCAGGTTCCGCTCAAGATGCACGTCGACATGACCAAGACGCTGTATCTGCGCGTGGACAAGGCGGGCCCGGTCAAGGCTCGCGACATCGAGACCGACGCGGACGTCGAGATCCTCGAGCCCGAAGCGCACATCGCGACCGTGGCCGAGGGCGGCAAGCTGCACATGGAGATGCGCGTGAAGCGCGGCCGTGGCTACGTCGCGGCGGACAAGAACTTCGACGAGGATCTCGGCATCGGCTGGATCCCGATCGATTCCGTGCACTCCCCGATCAAGAAGGTGAACTACCTGGTCGAGGCGGCGCGTATCGGTCAGGCCACCGACTACGACAAGCTGACGGTGGACGTGTGGACGAACGGCTCGGTCACGCCGCGCGACGCGATGTCGCTCTCGGCGAAACTGATTCGCGACCACCTGAACATCTTCATCAACCTCGAAGAATCCGGCGACCTCCAGCAGGACGCGTCGGCCGATCAGCCGCGCGCGGCCCTCAACGAGAACCTCGACAAGAGCGTCGAGGAGCTCGAGCTGTCGGTGCGGTCGTACAACTGCCTGAAGAACGCGAACATCAGGACCATCCGCGAGCTCGTGCAGAAGAGCGAAGGCGAGATGCTGAAGACGAAGAACTTCGGCAGGAAGTCGCTGAACGAGATCAAGGAAATCCTGACCGGGATGGGTCTGAGCCTCGGCATGCGGCTCGATCAGCCCGCGGCGCAGTCGCAGGAGTAGATGAGACGCGTGCCGTAGTCGTGACGTCGCTCGTAGCTCGCAGAGCCTCGTACGTCCGTCGGCTTCGAGTGACGAGACCACGGATCACGGACCACGGCAGTCTCGAGCAAGGATCACGGCAATGAGACACAGAGTCAGTCACCGCAAGCTCGGCCGCGTGACGAGTCATCGCATCGCGATGCTCCGGAACCAGGCGCAGGAGCTGCTCCGATACGAGCACCTCGAAACGACGGTCCCGCGCGCAAAGGAACTGCGTCCGTTCGTCGAGCGGATCATCACCATCGCCAAGCGTGGCATTGCCGGGGGAGGGGAGAACGGCAAAGCGCTCCACGCGCGCCGGCTCGTCCTTCGGGACCTGCAGGACCGCGAGGTCGTGTCCAAGCTGTTCGACACGCTTGCGCCCCGCTTCGAGGGACGGCCCGGCGGGTACACCCGTATCCTGCGCATCGGCTATCGCCGCGGCGACAGCGCCGAGGTCGCGCAGATCGAGCTCGTCGGCAGCGAGTTCAACCCCAACGCTGGGGCCGAGAAGACCGAAGCGGCGGCCAAGCCGAAGTCCAAGGGTGTCGGCGGGCGGCTGCGCGCCGCAGCCGAGCGCCTGCGTGGCAAGAAGACCGAGGCTGAAGGCGAGGGCGGTGAGGACACGGCCCACAAGGCCAAGCCGGGCCGGGAGCGCGCCAAGGGTGGCCGTGCCGATACCCGCGGCAAGGGCGCCAAGACGTCATCGCCGCGTAAGGCAGGCGGGTCTTAGACGGGTCAGGAAGACCTCGGACAACTCGGCAACCTCCAGACTCGAACTCCGAAAGCCTTCTCAGCCATCGCTCGACGATACCTTGCGATTTTCGATTCTGGCCGAGTTGGGAGTTCCGTTTTCAGGACTCCTCAGCAGCCTCGTGACCGCCGCGCTCGGCCTTCGACGCGGCGATGATCTTGCCGTGCAGGTGCGATGGCACCTCTTCGTAGTGCGAAAACTCCATGTGATAGGAGCCGCGGCCGCCCGTGGCTGACGTGAGGTGCTGTTCGTAGGTCAGCATCTCGGACATCGGCACCTTCGCGCGGATGATCGTCGAGACTCCGCGCGTGTCCATGCCTCCGATACGCCCGCGGCGGCTGTTCAGGTCACCCATCAAATCGCCGGCGAAGTCGCTCGGCGCATACACTTCGACATCCATCACCGGTTCGAGCAGTGTCGGACGCGCGCGTGACATCCCGTCCTTGAACGCCAGGGACGCCGCCATCTTGAACGAAAGCTCGTTCGAGTCGACCGGATGGAACGATCCGTCGAACACCGTCGCGCGGAAATCGACCATCGGGAACCCGGCGAGGAAACCGCGCAGCCGCGCGTCCTGCAGGCCCTTCTCGACCGCCGGAATGTACTGACGCGGGATCGAGCCACCGAAGATATCGTCGACGAACTCGAAATCGGCGCCGCGCGGCAGCGGCTCGAATTTCACCTTGCAGTCGCCGAACTGGCCGTGGCCGCCCGTCTGTTTCTTGTGACGCCCGTGCGCTTCGGTTGCCGCGGTGATCGTCTCGCGGTAGGGAATGCGTGGCAGCTTCAGGTTCACCTCGACGCCGAAGCGCCGCTTCAGCTTCGCGACGGTGACCTCGATGTGTGACTGTCCCTGACCGGCGAGCAGCAGTTCCTTGGTCTGCGCATCGCGGTTGTAGCTGATGCTCGGATCCTCTTCCTGCAACCGGTGCAGTGACGTGCTGATCTTTTCCTCGTCGGCCCGGCTCTTCGGCTCGATCGCGTACGAAATGACCGGTTCGGGGAACTTGATCGGCGAGATCTTGAACTTGACGCTCTTGTCTGCCAGCAGGTCGCTCGTCTGCGTTTCCTTCAGCTTGGCGACCGCGCCGACGTCTCCCGCCTTGATCTCGGGGACGTTGCTCTGCGTCTTGCCCTGGAGCAGGACGACGTGGCCGAGGCGCTCGCTGACGTCTCTGGTCACGTTGTGCAGCGTCGAGTCGGCCTTGATCGTTCCCGAGACCACGCGGAAGAGCGTGATCCGGCCCGCAAACGGGTCGGCAACAGTCTTCCACACGAACGCCGCACTCGCGCCATTGTCCGTGCTCGCGACTGTCGCGTCGTCGACCTTGAACGGCCGCTCGGCCGGAGAAGGCACGTAGGTGACGATGGCGTCGAGCAACGTCTGGATGCCGACGTTCGTGATGCCTGACGTGCAGACGACGGGGAAGATGCGCGATGCGCTGAAGCCGCGCTTCAGGCCGCCGACCAGTTCTTCCTGCGTGAGCGTGCCTGCCTCGAAGAACTTCTCCATGAGCGAGTCGTCAGCTTCCGCGATCATCTCGATGAGCGCGTCACGGGCGGTCTTTGCGGCGCCCTCGAGCTCGGCCGGAATCGGCCCTTCGGTTGGCTTGCCGCTGCCGTCGGTGGCGAACGTGTAGGCCTTCATGCCCACGAGATCCACGACACCGCGGAACGACTTCTCCTCGCCGATGGGCAGCTGAATCGGCACCACGGCGCGACCGAACACTGTGCGCAGCGAATCGAGCGAGCGCTCGAGGCTGGCACGCTCGCGATCCACGCGGTTGAGCACCACGAGCCGGGGCACTTCGAGCTCGTCAGCGATAGCCCATACCTTTTCGGTCGACACCTGAACGCCGGCCACGGCGTCGACGACGACCAGCGCGGAATCCACCACGCGCAGCGTGGCGCGCGCTTCGCTCAGGAAGTTGGCCATTCCCGGCGTGTCGATGAAATTGATTTTGTTCTTGTTCCACTCGGCGTAAGCGAGGCTGGATGAGAGGGTGTGCTTGCGGGCGATTTCTTCTTCGTCGTAGTCGGTCACGCTCGAGCCGTCGTCGACGCGACCAAGACGGTTGACAGCGCCGGCGTCGAAGAGCAGCGCCGAAAGGAGCTGCGTCTTGCCGGCGCCCGAATGACCGACGAGCGCCACATTTCTCAATGTTTGAGCGTCATAAACCTTCATAGCCGGTGACCCTCCAGCGCTAGGCAGAATCATGCAAACAACCGCATGTTCGGCCGATCGTATTTCAGAGCGGGAGGGCGTTACAAGCGCTGACGATTTCATTCGTAGCGGAGAGCCTCAATCGGGTCCAGCCGGGAGGCGCGGACCGCGGGGTACATGCCGAAGAAAATACCGACCGTCGCCGAGAACGTGAAGCCCAGGGCGAAGGACCACAACGGCAGCGACACGGGGAAATTGGCGAGCTTGTTGACGACGAGGCCGATGCCGCTGCCGAACAGGATGCCGAGCAGCCCGCCCACCGACGTCAAGAAGACCGCCTCGAGGAGAAACTGGACCAGGATTTCACGGCGGCGCGCGCCAATCGCCTTCCGGATGCCGATCTCGCGGGTACGCTCAGTCACGGAAATGGTCATGATCGCCATGACGCCGATGCCGCCGACCAGCAACGCGATGGACGAGATCACAACGAGCGCCAGCGCGACGGCCTGGGTGAGCTGATCGACGATCTTCATCACCGCGTCGGACGTCAACGATGTCGAAGTCGTTTTCTTCGTCGAGCTGCAGGCGATGGCGGCTGCGCATCACATCCTCGATCTCCCGAATGACCTGGTCGCTCTTGACGCCCGCTCTGGGGACGACCGTGATCGTCAGGAACCGTGTCAGGATGCCGCGAATGACCGGCGACCGGAAAAGCTTCTCGTAAGTCGTCAGGGGAATGACCGCGAACTCGTCGGGATTGCCGAGCGGGCTCGGCCGCTTGCCCAGGGTGCCGACGACGGTGAACTCCGTCGAGCCGATCCGGACGCGCTTGCCGATCGGATCGAGATTTGGAAACAACGTCGAGGCCGGCGCATAGCCGAGCACGACGACGGCCCGACGATGCGAGACCTCGTAGTCGCTGAAGAACCGGCCGTTCTCCAGGACGATATAGTTCGTTTCGGCGAAGTTCGCGCTGGCGCCCATGACCATCATTTGCTTGGTGGACTGATTGCCATAGGTGATGCGCTGGGGTTGGGATCCCGGGCCACCACCAAGCTGCAGCCCCACCATGGCCACCGAGGGGGCCCCCTTCACGATCGCTTTGGCGTCCTCCTCGGACAGGTTGGGGCGCTTCACCAACTCGAGAAAACTGCGTCCGCTGGCAAAGCTGCCCATGCCGAACTTCTGCAGGTAGACCGTGTCGGAGCCCATCTGCCGGATCAGCTGGTACATCTGATCCCCGAAACCGCGGATCAGGGACGTCATCGCGACGATCGACGTCACGCCGATCACCACGCCGAGAATCGTCAGCGCGGAGCGCAGCTTGTTGGCGCGCAACGTATCGAACGCCATGGTCAGGATCTCGGCGAAGAGACCTGCCCGAAGCGAGCCGCTGCGCCGGGGCGTTGTGTCGGCGGCCTCGGCGCTCATTCGCGTCTCAGCGCCTCGATCGGGTCCAGGCTCGCGGCGCGCATCGCCGGGTAAAGCCCGAAGAAGAGGCCAACAGTGGATGTCATGACCAGGCCGAGCGTCACAGACCACACCTCAATCGCGGCCGGTAGCGGCGTAAATGCCTGAACGCCGAACGCCAGCGCGAAGCCGAGCCCGGTGCCGATGATCCCGCCGATCAGCGACAAGGTCGTCGACTCCGTCAGGATCTGCCACATGATGTCGCGGCGCCGCGCGCCGAGCGCCTTGCGCAGTCCAATCTCGCGCGTACGCTCGCTGACGACCATCAGCATGATGTTCATGATGACGATGCCGCCGACGACGAGCGACAGGGAGACGATGCCCAGCAGGACCGCAAAGATTCCCTGGGAGAAGTTGCGCCAGAAATCGATCAGCGTTTGTGAGTTGAGCATGCCGAAGTTGTCGTCTTCCTTCGGTCCCAGATGTCGGCGGATCCGGAGCGCCACTCGCGTATCCTCCATGGCCGTGGTCATCACAGATGGATCCGTGGGCTTGACCGAGAGGGAGAGCGACCACCGCGCCCCGAACAGCTTGTAAAACGCGCCGAGTGGAATAATCGCGAACTCGTCCTGCGAGTTGCCGAACACCGATCCCTTCTTCTCGGCGACGCCGACGACCCTGAAGTGCATGCCGCGAATCATGATCGACCTGATCGATCGGATTGCGTCCCTTGAACAGGTTCTCGGCCGTGTCCCAGCCGAGCAGGACGACGGGCCGGCTGCGTTCGACCTCGAAGCGGCTCGGAATGCGACCGATCGCTGCCGATGAAGCCGCTGAATTCCGCATAGTCCGCCGAGACGCCTCGAATCCGCGTGCTTTCCAGCGTCGTCTCTCCGAAGGAGATGTTGGCGCCGGATCCCATCTCCGCCATGACGGCGGAGATGTTTTCCGAGAATTCGCTGATGGCACGCATGTCGGCGAGCGTGATGATGGGATTGCGCCGCCGGGCCCGCTGCTCTTCCTCTTCGTTCGTGACGAAGCCTACCCGTTCGACCTGGAACGTGCCTGCACCGACTTCACCGACGATCGCGTTGGACACATAAGAGTCCATGCCGCGGATCAGCGACACCACCGCGATGATCGAGGTGACTGCGACAACGTTGCCGAGCACCATCATGAAAGAGCGCAGCTTGTTCGTCCAGACGGACGACAGCGCTACGCCGATCGCGTCGAGGAACTGGTTCATGGCCGCCGCGCCGGTGTGGCCGCCGCGACCTTGATTGCGTCGCCGTCGGCGAGATTGCGCACGGAGTTGAAGGGTCCGACAACGACTTTGTCTCCCTCCTTCAACCCGGAGAGCACTTCGAAGTACTTGTCACCGGCGATCCCGGTCTTTACCGGAACGAACTCGACGGCCGTGTCGCGAGCGATGAAAACGCCTTCCTCTTCCTTGCGCTGCTGTCCTTTCGGCAGTTCCTCGGCAGACGCACTCGGTGATCCCGGGGCGCCGCGGGCGGTCCTCCTTCTTTGGACGGACGATCTGCCCTTTCTCGTCGTAGATGAGCTCGCGCACGGCGAGCGCCTGGATCGGCACGGCGACGACGTTGTCGCGGACGGCGGTCGTAATTTCCGCGGTGCACGTGAAGCCGGGCCGCACCTCCGGGATCTCTGAATCCAGCGTGACGACGACTTTGAAGTTCGTGGCCTGCGTGCTCTGTGCCGCTGGCTGGCCGGCTGCCTGAATCGGGCTGTTGCCGATCTCGGTGACCTTGCCGGTGAATGGTTTCCCCGGCAACGCATCGATCGTGATCTTCGCCCGCTGGCCGATCTGAATGGTCGGAATATCGGTCTCGTCCACATCGACTTCAGCCTGAATCACTGACATGTCGGCGATGGTGAGCAACACCGTGCCGGCGTTGTTCATCGTGCCGACGACGACGGTTTCGCCTTCCTCGATGTTGCGCCGGGTGACGATGCCGTCGATGGGCGATTCGATGCGGACCTTGCTCAGATCGAAGCGCGCGCTTTCCGCGGTCGCGCTCTCCTGCTGCATCCGCAGCTCCTGCGTCTTGACCTGCTGTTCCTGCGACCGCAGGTCCGCCTGCCGGATCTTCAGTTCGTGCTCGCTCTTTTCGAGCAGCTCGCGCGTCGTCAGGCCGCCCTTCGAGAGTTCCTGCTGGCGCTTCAGGTTCTCTTCAGCCTGCTTGACCGCGACCCGCGCGCTTTCGAGCGAGAGGCGCAGCTGTTCCATCTGCGACTTCGCCGCCGCCAGCGAGGCTTCGGTTCGCTGCACCGCCGTCCGCAGGTTGCGCGGATCGATCTGCAGCAGGAACTGATCGCGCTTCACCCGATCGCCTTCGTTGACCGCCAGGTTGGTGACGCGGCCCTGGGTATCGGCGCTGATGTTGACCGACCGGGTCGGCTGGATCTTGCCCGATGCCGAAACCAGCGCCTCGAGGTTCTGCTTCTTGACCGTCTCGGTGTTGACGGTGACACCCTCGGTTCGCTTGAACCTGAGGTTCGCGAACGCGATGGCGCCAAGAGCGATCAATACGCCAACGCCGATGAGGATTTTCTTCTTCCGACTCAATTGCTCCCTCCGAAGCTGCTCTTGACCAGGGCGATGCACACGGCGATGACGGCATAGAACACAAACAGGGCGATCGCGATCGGCTGCGTCCGCCGCTTGTAGAGCACGCCCAGGCCGATCGCCAGCACGATGACGTACCACACCATGAACAGGTCGATGGTGCCCAGCAGGGATCCCGCAAATGAGTTTTCATCCAGCATGGGCAATAGCACGGCTAGATTCGTCTTGCCGGACATGCTCCCTGCCATGTAGTTCAGCGGCGCTGTGAACAGCTGCGCCAGCGCAGATATGACGCCCGCGTGAACGACCACGGTGAACAGCTGCTTGAACGTGGACGAGCCGCCCATGATGGCGTTGAACACGACGAACAGGATTCCGCTAATGATCAGGGCGAAAATCGGCGAGACAATCATGACGCCGAAGAATGTCGTGTATGCCGCGAACGACATCCCTTGCTCCATGCGGGCGTACTGCGCCTCGTCGACCTTCATCCCGAACGACTCCATCTGGTGCACCTGCTGGTCGAGCGCAGCCTGCCGGCCCCATTCTGTGAACATGGGGAACGACGTGCAGCAGGCGACGATGAGCGTTGTCAGCAGGAACATCCCAAGCCACTTCGGGTGGGCCACGACGGCCTGGAACGTCGCCTTCGGCGACGTGATGATGCCGATGAATCGCGACAAGAGCCCCTGCGCTGGCACAGAGGTCGCCCCGGACGGTGTGGAGGTGTCAGTCATAGAGGTCGTGGAAAAAGCTGGCCTGTGGCGAGCGCGGTTGCGCCCATATGGTCTTGGCCAATTGTACCGGAATAATACGACGGATCGGCTGCGGAAGTTTCGTTTCTGGAGCCGGGGAAGTCCCTGCTCTGCCTATGGTTTAGGGATGGATGCCGGGACGGATCGAGGACAGGGGTGAGCCAGCCTGTACGCTAAGCTCACTCTCCATGAGACGGTGCGCGTTCGGCGGGGTTCTGGTCGTGGCGTTTTTGGCATTTTCGCGTCCGGTGGCGGCCCAGGGTTTTGAAGTCCTCGGGACCCGGGCCCAGGGTATGGGGGGCGCATTCGTAGCCGTTGCCGACGACGCCTCCGCGACGTATTGGAACCCGGCCGGGCTCGCCATGGGTGCCTACTTCAGCCTGCTGCTCGACTACAGCACGGCCAAGGCGGAACCGGATGACCCGGCGCGCGCCGGCTCGCGTTCGGGGTCGACGGTCGCCTTCGGGCTTCCGGCTCTCGGCCTTTCCTATTACCGCCTGCGGATGACCACCCTGACCGAGGTGCCCGACGACGATGACACCGTCAGGCTGCAAACGCTCATCACCCACCACACCGGCGCGACGCTCGTGCAGTCGATCACCGACCACATCGCCGTCGGCGCAACCCTCAAGCTCGTACGCGGAATCGCGGCGACCGGTCTCGCTCCCGCCGCCGATCGGGACGACCTGCTCGATGAGGCCAGCGACGTGGTGGGATCCGCTTCGAACAAGTTCGACGCCGACATCGGCGTGATCGCCACGACCGGCCACCTTCGCGCCGGACTCACGGTGCGCAACGTCGTCGAAAACGACTTCGATGGGCCGGGCGGCCCGATCGAATTGAAGCGCCTTTTCCGGGCCGGCGTCGCGCTGACGCTGGCGGAAGGGGTGCTCGTCGCCGCGGACTTCGATCTCGATCGCGTGCCGGGCACCGTCGGTGAGGAGCGCAACATCGCCGTCGGGGCCGAAGCGCGACTCCTGCAACGCCTCTACCTCCGCTCGGGTTTCCGCGTAAACACCCTCGGCGACGAACCAGCCGGCGCGCGCCCCGTCGTCAGCGTCGGGGGCAGCTATGCCGTTTTCGGTTCGATGATCGTCGACGGCCAGGCCACACTTGGTTCAGAGTCCGGCGACCGCGGGTGGGGGGTTGGGGCGCGGGTCGTCTTCTGATCGAGTCCGTAGTTCGTGGCTCGTAGCTCGTAGCTCGTAAAACTTCTCGTTGCGAGGGTCTACGAGCGACGAACCACGGACCACGGACCACGGCATGGATCTATACACATCTGCAAACTATCCATTTGCCGCTGCCTTGAAGGCCCGTTTCTGCCAGCTCAGCCCTTGACAAAATTTGTCAGCTTCTCCAAACTATCTCCCTCCCCAAGCAGCAAGGCGTCCCGCGCCGTCGGACACGCGGGTCGACGTGCGTTCGAGTGGAACGTGCGTTGGCTGTCGTGCACCGCGCACAAACCGTCAAGAGACAACGATGGCCGTCCGGATCGGCGAACTGCTGCTCAAAGAGAAGCGCCTCACGCCTGCACAATTGCAGGAGGCGCTGACCTATCAGAAAACCAACGGCGGCAAACTGGGCTTGAACCTGGTCAAGCTCGGTTTCGTCACCGATGACGAGATCACGGCCCTTCTCAGCAAGCAATACGGCGTTCCCTCGATCAACCTTGCGCAGTTCGAGATCGACGCGGCGACCATCAAGCTCATACCTTCGGAAACGGCGCAGAAGTATCAGATCGTTCCGCTCAGCCGCTCGGGCGCCACGCTCACCATCGCCATCACGGATCCGACGAACGTGTTCGCGATGGACGACATCAAGTTCATGACGGGCTACAACGTCGAGCCTGTCGTCGCGTCCGAAACGGCCGTCGCCGATGCCATCCAGCGTTATTACCCGGTGTCGGCCCCCGCGCGTCCGGCCGTGGCCGCGCCCGTCAAGAAAGAGCGGAAGCCGCTTCCTGCGCAGAACGAGGCGAACCTGACCAGCGCGGCGACGCTGGAGCTGGTCACCAAGGCGCTCGAAGAAACCGCGGCGATCGTCGAAGACGACGTCGAGGTGCTCGAGGAACTGGAGCAGATCGACGTCGCGTCGCTCGAGCGGCAGGGCGGGGAAGCGCCGGTCATCAGGCTCGTCAACCTGATGATGATGTCGGCGATTCAGAAGGGCGCGAGCGACATTCACGTCGAGCCGTACGAGAAGGAGTTCCGCGTCAGGTTCCGCATCGACGGCATTCTCTACAACGTCATGGCGCCGCCGATGAAGTTCCGCGATGCGATCACCTCGCGCATCAAGATCATGGCGAAGCTGGACATCGCGGAGAAGCGCCTGCCGCAGGACGGCCGCATCAAGATTCGTTTTGCCATAGAGGGCGCGACCAAGGAAATCGACTTCCGCGTCTCGTGCCTGCCTACGCTCTTCGGCGAAAAGATCGTCCTTCGTCTCCTCGACAAGGACAAGCTGATGCTCGACATGACGAAGCTCGGCTTCGAATCGGCGTCGCTGGGAAAACTCGAGACGGCCATCGCCAAGCCGTGGGGGATGGTGCTCGTCACCGGTCCGACCGGCAGCGGCAAGACCAACACCCTCTATTCGTCGATCGCGAAAATCAACACGTCTGAAACCAACATCATGACGGCCGAGGATCCGGTCGAGTTCAACCTGGTTGGCGTCAATCAGGTGCAAGTCCGCGAGAACATCGGGTTGAACTTCGCCGCAGCACTGCGATCGTTCCTGCGCCAGGACCCCAACATCATCCTCGTCGGTGAGATTCGAGACTTCGAGACCGCCGAAATCGCGGTCAAGGCCGCGCTGACCGGCCACCTCGTGCTCTCGACGCTGCACACCAACGATGCGCCGAGCACGATCAACCGGTTGATGAACATGGGCATCGAGCCGTTCCTCGTTGCCAGCTCCGTCAACCTGATTTGCGCGCAGCGCCTGGTGCGTCGAATCTGCAGCCTCTGCAAGGTCGATCAACCGACTCCGCCGCAGGCGCTGCTCGACGCGGGTTTCAGCCAGGAAGACGCGCAGAAGGTCATGCCGAAACGCGGATCGGGCTGCGAGAAGTGCAACAACACGGGTTACAAGGGGCGCGTCGGTCTCTACGAGGTCATGGAAATCAGCGATGAGCTGCGCGAGCTGATCCTGGTGGGTGCCTCCGGCCTCGAGCTGAAGCGCAAGGCGGTCGAGGAAGGGATGATCACCCTCCGCCGCAGCGGTCTGCACAAAGTCGTCGAAGGTGTTACCACGATCGAAGAGGTCGCGCGAGAGACGGTCAGATAACGTATGGCAACCCTACCCGAACTGCTCAAGACGCTCGTCGAATTCGGCGGCTCCGACCTGCACATCACGACGCAGACGCCGCCGCAAATCAGGCTGCACGGGAAGCTGCAGGTGCTCGATCTGCCGCAGCTCGGTCCGGCTGAAACGAAGACATTGGCCTACAGCGTGCTCACCGATGCCCAGAAGAAGCGGTTCGAGGAGACGCTCGAGCTCGACTTCTCGTTCGGCATCCGCGGCATCGCGCGCTTCCGCTGCAACGTCTTCAACCAGCGCGGCGCCGTCGCCGCCGTCTACCGCGTCATCCCCGAAAACATCAAGGGCTTCCACGAGCTCGGTCTTCCCGAGGTCATCGGCACGCTTGCCGATCGGCCACGAGGGCTCGTGTTGATTACCGGGCCGACGGGTAGCGGCAAGTCGACGACGCTGGCGGCGATGATCGACAAGATCAACACGGAGCGCCGCGAGCACATTCTGACGATCGAGGATCCGATCGAGTACATCCACCCGCACAAGGGGTGCATCGTCAACCAGCGCGAGGTGCACGCCGACACGCACGGCTTTGCCTCGGCACTGCGTTCCGCATTGCGCGAGGATCCGGACATCGTCCTCATCGGCGAGCTCCGCGATCTGGAGACGATCGAAAACGCGCTGCGCATCGCCGAAACGGGCCACCTCACGTTCGCGACGCTGCACACCAACTCGGCAGCGCAGACGATCAACCGCATCATCGACGTCTTCCCGTCGCACCAGCAGGGGCAGATCCGGACGCAGCTGTCGCTGGTGCTCGAAGGCATCGTCTGCCAGACGCTGTTGCCGAAAGCCGACGGACAGGGACGGGTGGTCAGCCTCGAAATCATGATCCCCACGGCTGCCATCCGTAATCTGATTCGCGACGACAAGGTCCATCAGATCTATTCGACGATGCAGGCGGGGCAGGAAAAGCTGGGGATGCAGACGATGAACCAGAGCCTGGCGACGCTGTACCAGCGGCGATTGATCACGCTGGACGCCGCGCTCGGCGCATCGTCGATCAAGGACGAGCTCCAGCAGATGATCGACCGCGGCACGGGTGTCGTCGCGGGGGCGGGAATGAATCGGGTCGGAGGGCAGCCGCGCCGCTGACGCGGCGCCACTGCAAGATTAGAGAGACCTTATGCCTACTTTTGCCTTCTCAGGGCGGACACGGACGGGGCAGTCGATCACCGGCGAGCGTGTCGCCGACTCCATGGACGGGGCGATGGCCGTGCTCCGGCGCGAGCAGATCGTCGTCACCAAGATCGATCCGACGAAAGCCAAGGCGGAAGCAAAAGCCAAGGCGCCAAAGAGCAAGTCCGTCCCTTCCAAGAACCTCGCCATCTTCACCCGTCAGTTCTCGGTCATGATCGACGCCGGCCTGCCGCTGGTCCAGTGTCTGGACATCCTCGGCAAGCAGGAGCCGAACAAGAACTTCTCGGCGGTGATCCTCAAGGTCCGCGAGGACGTCGAGGCGGGCGCCGCGCTCGCCGACAGCATGAAGCGCCACCCGAAAACGTTCGACGCGCTCTACTCGAACATGATCGCGGCTGGCGAGGCGGGCGGCATCCTCGACACGATTCTCAAGCGGCTGGCGACCTACATCGAGAAGAACGTCAAGCTGAAGGGTGACGTGAAGTCGGCGATGATTTACCCGGTCGCCGTTATCGTAATCGCGACCCTGGTCGTCGGCGCCATCCTCTGGAAGGTCATCCCGACCTTCGCCTCCCTGTTCGCCGGCCTGGGGGCCCAGCTGCCGCTGCCCACCCGGGTCGTCATGGCCGCCAGCGACATCGTCGTCGCCTGGGGCTGGCTGATGCTGATCAGCGTGGGGCTGGCGGGTTGGATGGTGAAGCGCTACTACGACACCGAAGCCGGGCGGCGCCTGATTGACAAGGTGATGCTCAAGACACCCGTCCTCGGCAACATCATCCGCAAGGTCTCCGTCGCGCGATTCTGCCGCACGCTTTCCACCCTGCTGGCGTCGGGCGTTCCCATCCTGGACGGCCTGGACATCACGGCGCGGACGTCCGGCAACGCGATTATCGAGGACGCCATTCTCTTGACCCGTGCCGGAATCGAGCGCGGCGAGACCATCTCGGGGCCGCTCAGAGAAACCAACGTCTTCCCGTCGATGGTCGTCCAAATGATCAACGTCGGCGAAACGACCGGCGCGCTCGACGCAATGCTGTCCAAGATTGCCGACTTCTACGAAGAGGAAGTGGACGCCGCGGTGGCCGGCATGCTGACGCTGCTCGAGCCGATCATGATCGCGTTCCTCGGCGTCGTCGTTGGCGGCATCGTCATCGCGATGTACATGCCGATCTTCGACCTGATCAACAAGTTGACGGGGTGACGTGGCGGTCGAGCTTCGTCGAAGACTTCTCTGGCTGATTGGCTGCCGCGCGGCAGCCGTGACGGTCCTGCTCGGCTCGGCGATTGTGATCCAGATTCACTCGCCGGGCGCGCTGCCCGTCGATCCGTTCTTTTTCCTGATCGGCCTGACCTATACGCTCACGGCGGTGTATTCGCTGCTGCTGAGGCAGGCGGAGCAGCACCGCTGGATCGTCGACGTTCAGCTCGGCCTCGACGTGCTCATCGTGTCGGCGGTCGTGCACATGACCGGGGGTGTCGCGAGCTCGTTCTCGACGCTCTACATGCTGCCGATCATCGCGGCGAGCACCATCCAGTCGCTGCGCGGCGGGTTGATGATCGGGGTGCTCAGCTCGGTGATCTACAGCGGGCTGGTGTGGGCGCAATATTCGGGGCCGCCGCCGATGTCGGTCGTGACCGGCGCCGAGATCCTGCCGCCGGAGCGGGTCGCGCTCTATACCGTCGGCCTGAACGTTTTCGGCTTCATCGCCGTCGCCTCGTTGAGCGGATATCTGGCCGAAGGCCTGCGCCGAGCCGGCCAGGAGCTGGAAGAGGCATCCAACCAGATTGCCGACCTTCAGGCGTTCAGCGAATACGCGATCAACAGTCTGGCGAGCGGGCTGCTGACCACCGACCTCGCCGGCCGCGTGCTGACGTTCAACCGCGCCGCGGAGACGATCACGGGAATTCCGGCCCGCTACGCCGTCGGACGCAGCGCATTCGAAATTCTCCAGCTGCCGCCCGAGTGTTCGGCCTTGTTCGGGCCGAGGGAGCAGCGGCCGCCGTTACCTCGCGTCGAGTACCGACTACCGGCAGGCGGACGGCCGGCAGATCGAGCTCGGCATCAGCACCGCCATTCTGATCACGCCGCGCGGCGAGAGCGGGTTCGTGATCACGTTCCAGGACGTCACCGACGCGCGGAAGCACGAGCGCGAGGCACGAATCCAGCAGCGCCTGGCGGCAGTGGGAGAGATGGCAGCAGGGATCGCACACGAGATTCGAAACCCGCTGGCGTCGATGTCCGGTTCGATTCAGATCCTGCGCCAGGAACTGCCGCTGACCGGCGAACAGGCACAGCTGATGGATATCGTGATGCGCGAGTCCGAGCGGCTGAACGAGACGATCAAGAGCTTCCTGGCCTATGCGCGGCCGCAGCGTCAGTCTGCCGCGAGGCTCGACCTGCGCAAGGCGGTGACGGACACGGCAACGCTGCTGCAGAACAGCCCCGAGCTGCACGAGACGCACGACATGAAGCTGGAGGTACCCGACGAGCCGGTCTGGTGCACGGCCGACGAAGGGCAAATGAGGCAGATTGTGTGGAACCTCGCGACCAACGGGCTTCGAGCCATGCCCGAGGGGGGCCGCCTGACGCTGGCCGTTTCCACCGTGTCCGGCGACAGAGAAGCGCCCGGCGAGGCGCTCATCGTCGTGAGCGACGAGGGCGTCGGCATACCATCCGACCAGCTCGAGGGCATTCTTCAACCATTTCGCGGCGGGTTTTCGCGCGGGACCGGGCTCGGACTCTCCATCGTCCACCGCATTGTCAGCGACTATGGCGGTGAGCTTCAGGTGACGTCCCAACCAGGCCACGGCACCAGCGTGACCGTGAAGCTTCCGCTCGCGCCGCGGCCTGCCGAAACGCACGCGGCGCTGACGAACTGACCTATGGCCACTGAGGTGCGAACACCGAATCGGTCGGCTGCGGAAGCTCCCCCTCGAGTCCTCGTCGTCGACGACGAGCGGTCGATGCGGGAGCTCCTGACGATCGTGTTGCGCCGCGACGGCTACGAGGTGCTTCTGGCCGAGAACGGGGCGGTCGCGGTCGACCTGCTGAAACGCGAACGCGTCGACATCCTGATCACCGATATCCGCATGCCGCAGATGAGCGGCGTGGACGTGCTCAGGGAAGCCAAGAAGATCGACCCCGAGATCATCAGCATCGTGATGACGGCGTTCGCGTCGACCGACACCGCCGTCGAAGCCCTGCGCCTTGGCGCGGCCGACTACGTGCACAAGTCGCCCGGCGCCGCCAACGAAGTCAGGCTGCGTGTCCGAAAAGAGATGGAGCGCCGCCAGCTGCAGCGAGAGAACGTGCTGCTGAAGCGCGCCCTCCAGACGGCGCATTCGTTCTCCAACATCATCGGGCGCAGCGAGCCGATGCTCGCGGTGTTCCAGCTGATCGAGACGATTGCTCCAACGAGCAGCACGGTGCTGATTACCGGCGAATCGGGCACCGGCAAGGAGCTGGTGGCGCGGGCCATCCATTTCCATTCGCTGCGCAAAGACAAACCGTTCGTAGCGGTGAACTGCGGCGCGTTGTCGGAGACGCTGCTCGATTCGGAATTGTTCGGACACATGCGCGGCGCGTTCACGGGCGCCGACACGAACAAGAAAGGGCTGATCGAAGTCGCCGAAAAGGGCACGATCTTCCTCGACGAGATCGGCGAGATGAGCCCGCTCGTTCAGGTCAAGCTGCTGCGCGTGCTCCAGGAGCGGCGTTTCAGGCGGCTTGGAGGGACCGAGGAGGTCGAAGCGGACATCAGGGTCATCGCCGCCACCAACCGCGATTTGTCGAAGATGGTGGCCGCGGGCGAGTTCCGCGAGGATCTCTTCTACCGGATCAACGTCATCCCCATGCGTTTGCCTGCCCTGCGCGAACGCGTCGAGGACATCCCGTTCCTCGCGGAGCACTTCGTCACCCGGTTCGCCGAGCAGATGGGGAAGGGGATCAACGGCATCTCGGGCGACGCGCTGGCCTGTCTGAAAGCCTACCCGTGGCCGGGCAACATCCGAGAACTCGAAAATGCCGTCGAACGGGCCGTGGCGCTCGAGCGCACCCCGAAGATCCTTGCGGAGAGCCTGCCCGAGCAGGTCCGCGAGACTGCGCCCATCCAGCTCCCGGTGAACGTGCAGCCAGGCGAAGGTTTCCCCGAAGGGGGAATCGACCTGGAACAGCACGTCCAGCACATCGAGCGGGAGTACATCGCCGAAGCCCTCCGCCGCGCAGGCGGTGTCAAGGTCAAGGCCGCCGAGCTCCTCGGCATGAGCTTCCGGTCGTTCCGGTATTACATGAAGAAATACAATCTCAAATGACTTGCAGATGGGCGCTTGGAGCGCGTCGCTCTTTGCTTCGGAGAGCCGCGGTCACGAGACGAGCTAGAACGCGCGGCTGGGAGGCTTGCGCGCTCAACTTACGGTGTATATATAAGGGTGATCGACAATTACTGCCGGTGCCGGTTGACAGAAATTGTCAGGAGACCGAAAATTGGCAGGTCTGGATGCTCCGCCCCGTAAGACGCCATCCTAGATAACCTCTTGAGATAAGGCCGTTTAGCCGATACACCCGTCAGAAGGAAGTGGGTGGCACTTCCGTTGCTGAACGGAAGCTCGTCGGCCGCTGGGCTTATGGCCAAGTCGAGTCCGACATATCGCTCAAGCGGCCAATTGAATTTTCCGAGGGAGAGTGTCATGAAGGTTCGTAACCAGAAGGGTTTCACGCTTATCGAGCTGCTGATCGTCGTGGCGATCATCGGCATCATCGCGGCGATCGCCGTTCCGGGTCTGCTGCGCGCCCGCATGTCGGGCAACGAGTCGTCGGCTATCGGTTCGCTTCGCGCGGTCAACAGCGCGGAAGCGGCGTATTCAGCGTCGGCGGGTGGCGGCGGGTATGCGATTACGCTTGGCGTGCTGTCAACGCCCTGCCCGGGTTCTTCGCAGGGATTCATTTCGCCTGACCTCGCGGCCGACCCCTCGATCAAGAGCGGCTACACGATCGCGCTGGCGGACAGCACGGTTGGAACGCCTGCGGACGTGACGCTCGACTGCGGCGGCACGGTTCAGAGCCGCACCGGGTACTACGCGACGGCGGTTCCGGTGGGCGTGGGCAACACGGGCGTCCGCGGGTTCTCGACTGCAGCGCACGGCACGCTCTACTTCGTGGCCGACGCCACCGGTGGCGCTCCGCCAGAGACCGGCGGCACGCCGCTCCAGTAAGCACCTCGCAAGACCAGAAAAAGGATGCCCGGCTGCGCGGGCATCCTTTTTTTGCCTGGCTGGTTCGAAGGCTCAGGCCAGGCCTGACGGCCCTGAGCGAGATTTGCGCTGGCAAGCGAGCCGAAGGTCGAACGGAGGAACGTATGGCGAGGCGGACTGCGCGGGCGCGTCACGACGCACGCGGATTCTCATTGATAGAACTATTGTCGGCGGTGGCCATCATCGGAATTGTTTCAGCCATGGCGCTCCCGATGCTGCTGCGAGCACGGATGGCAGGCAACGAGTCGGCAGCCATCGGATCGCTGCGCGCGGTGAATACCGCCGAGGCGGCATTTGCGGCGTCGGCGACGACGGGCGGATACGCGGTGCAGTTGTCGGTGCTCGCAACCGCCTGCCCTGGCGGATCGATTGGCTTCATCTCGCCTGACCTTGCAGCGGACCCGTCGGTTAAGAGTGGCTACACCATCACGCTCGACGCGGGCAGCGCTGTGCCGGGACCGAACGACTGTCACGGCGCGGCAACACGAATGGGTTATTACCTGACTGCCGTGCCACTCTCGATTGGCAGATCCGGCCACCGCGCGTTCGCGACGACGAACAAATACGTGCTGTTCTTCAAGCCTGACGGCATCGCCCCAACCGAAGGGGAGATGGATCCGTCAGGAGGAGGGACGGTGCTGCAATAGTGCGGACTCCGGCACGTGGCACGTCCGGCACGTCGCATTCCGGCACGTCGGCAGTCGGCACGTCGGGCACGTCAGCACGTCATGCACGTCGCACGTCCTCCACGTTGTAAACTGCTACCGTGCGCCACAGTCGCGGCTTCACGTTGGTCGAGCTCTTGATCGTGATGGCGGTGGTCGCTGTCCTGCTCTCGATCTCGGTCGCGTCATATCGCAACGCCCGGGTAGTCGGCGCCGAGGGATCGGCCATCGCCGCGCTCGAGGCGATCAACCAGGCACAGTTCGCTTACATGCAGACCTGCGGGCGGCAGAATTTTGCGCCGACGTTGATCGAGCTCGGCGCGCCGGTGCCTGGCTCGGGCACCGGCTTTCTGAGTCCCGACTTGACCTACGCCGAGCAGGTCCGGAAGAGCGGCTATTTCCTGCAGATGGCCGGCACTGAGGTCGATACCGATATAAAGGCGTGCACGGGGAACAAGCCAGCCTCGGGGTATCAGGTCACAGCTGACCCGACGAACCCGGGGTCGACCGGGATCAGGTATTTCGGATCGAACGTCGACCGCGTGATCTTCGAGGGGATGGAAAGCTTCACGGGGAAGATGCCCGAAAAGGGCGCTCCAGCGAACGGGCGCGAACTGAAGCTCCCGACGGGGCGCTAGTGCCCTAACACCTTGACGGTCAGGCGGATACGCGGTACAAAGTAGAGTCCGGCTTTAGCCGGACCAACTCTTGAGCTGAACCAAATCACCACCGAAATGAAACCCTCGATGCGCCGGCTGTTGTTGGCGTTCTCGGCCCTGGGTCTCGGGGCCGCAGCGATGTCCACCTACGTTCATTACCGCCTGTTGACCGATCCCACGTACACGAGCTTTTGCGACGTCAATTCGACGGTGAGCTGTACGGAAGCGTATTTGAGTCCGTATGGCAGCTTTCTCGGGATTCCGGTCGCGCCGCTGGGTCTCTTGTACTTCGCGTTCGTGCTGGTCATGTGCGCGATGACCCGGCGTCCAGCGTCAGCGGCGCACGACAGCGCTCCCGCGTACATCTTCGCTCTTTCCACGGTGGCTCTGGCATTCGTGCTGTATCTCGGCTGGGCCTCGTATTTCGTGTTGAAAATCTTCTGCGTGCTGTGTGCGATCACCTACGTGTCCGTGGTCGCGATTTTCGTTATTTCAGGTGGAGCCACTGCGTTACCCATGACCAAGCTGCCTTCCCGTGCGCTCCGTGATGTGCGGACGATGGTTGCCACGCCGGTAGCATTGCTGACGGCGGTGCTCTTCGCTGCCGCGGCAGTCGCCGTCGTCGCGGCGTTTCCACGCGAGGGCCATGCGCAGGCGGCCGCGCAGACGGCGCCCGCCCAATTGCCGCCTGTCAGCGACCTCGAGCGGACGAAGCTCGCCGAGTGGTGGGAGATGCAGCCGAAGGTGGACCTGCCGATCCCGGACAACGGCGCCAAGGTCCTGGTCGTGAAGTTCAACGACTATCAGTGCGGCGCTTGCAAGATTACGCACGACATGTACAAGGGCGTGCTCGACAAGTACGCCGCCGGCGGGCAGGTCCGCTACGTCATCAAGCACTTTCCGCTCGAACCGGAGTGCAACGTCAACGCCCCGGGGGGCAATCACTACGCGTCGTGCGAAGCAGCCGCGGCCGTCGTGATGGCCAGGTCGAAGGGCACGTCGACGAAGATGGAAGACTGGATCTTCGCCAACTTCGGCCCGCCCGCGCTCACGCCCGACCAGGTCAAGCAGGCGGCGCGCGACGTGGCAGGCATCCAGGATTTCGATGCGCAGTATTCGCGCGCCCTCGAGGAGGTCAAGACCGATGCGGGCCTGGGCAAGCTGCTCGACGTCCACTCAACCCCGACATTCTTCATCGCCGGCAGGCGCCTGCCTCAGGCGGTTCAGCCGCAGTACCTCGACGTCCTCATCGATCTGGAGCTGAAGCGAGCCAAGTAACTGCATGCCTCCAGCGATTCAGATTGAAGAGCTGACAAAGGATTACGCGGTCGGTTTCTGGCGGAAGCGGCCGTATCGCGCGCTGGATCGACTGTCCCTTCAGGTCGAGCCGGGGGAAGTGTTCGGCTTCCTCGGCCCAAACGGCGCCGGAAAGACGACGACGCTGAAGCTGCTGATGCAGCTGATATTCCCCAGCGCCGGCCGCGCCGAGATTCTTGGAAAACCTGTTGGCGACGTTGCCGTGCGCAAGCGCATCGGGTTCCTGCCCGAGAACCCGTACTTCTACGACTACCTCACCGCAGAGGAACTGCTGACGTACTTCGCACAGCTCTTCGGCTTCGGTCCTGCCGAACAGAAGGCCCGTGTGTCCTCGCTGCTCGATCGCGTGGGCATCGGGGCGGAGCGGCGCCTGCAACTGCGCAAGTTCTCGAAAGGCATGGTGCAGCGCGTGGGAGTGGCTCAGGCCCTGATCAACGATCCCGAGGTCATCTTTCTCGACGAGCCGATGTCCGGCCTCGATCCGCTCGGGCGGCGTGACATCCGGACGTTGATCCTCGAGCTTCGCGACCAGGGGCGCACCGTCTTCTTCAGCTCGCACATCCTCTCGGATGCGGAAGCGCTTTGCAGCCGGGTAGCGGTCGTCGCAGGCGGGCGGCTGGCGGCCGCCGGGCTTCTGAGCGACATCCTCGCCTTCGACGTTCGCGGCTGGGAGATCGTGGTCGACGGGTTGAAGCCCGACGTTCACGCGCAGGTCAGCGCGATCGCCCGCCGATCGACCGAGATTGCGCCCGGGAGGTACGCGCTCGAAGTGCCCGTCGCCCATCCACCGGAGAAACTGCTCACGGAACTCACGGCGGCCGGAGCGCGTCTCGTGTCGATCAACCCGGTTCGCGACACGCTCGAGGATTTCTTCGTCCGTCGCGTCAAGGAGATGGGAGCAGGGGCGCGCGCCCCCGAGTCAGGAGAGGTCGTCCGTGCGGACCGTTAGCCGGATTGCCGTCAACGTGTTCCGGGAGTCGGTCCGCGACCGCGTGCCTTACAACCTGGTGGTCTTCGCGGTGCTCTTGATCTCGTCGAGCTACCTCCTCGGCCAGCTGACGGCTGGGCAGGACGTCAAGATCATCAAGGACCTCGGGCTGGCGGCAACGTCGGTGTTCGGTCTGTTCATTGCCATCTTCATCGGGATCGGCCTGGTGTCGAAAGAGGTGGAGCGGCGCAGCATCTACGCCTTGCTCGCCAAGCCGATCAGCCGAACCCAGTTCGTGATCGGGAAGTACTTCGGCCTCGTGCTCACGCTGGCCGTCAACGTCGCCGTGATGACGGCCGCGCTCTATCTCGTCCTGACGTACATGACGGTGACCGAATCGGCCGAATTCAAGGCCGGCTGGGACGCGCCCGGCGTGGATCCGGCGCTCCTCAAGGCGATCTTCCTGATCTTCATGCAGCTGGCGATCGTCACCGCGATTGCTATTTTCTTTTCGACGTTCTCGACACCGCTTCTGTCGGCCGCGCTCACGTTCGGCATCTACATCGCAGGTCATTTCAATACCGACTTGAAGAACTTCGATCGGATCGTCGAATCGAAGCCAGCCATCTGGATCGCGCGCGCCGTCTACTATCTGCTGCCGGACCTGTCGGCGTTCGACGTCAAGACCGAGGTCGTCCACGGCCTTCCAGTCGCTGCCGGATACCTCGCCTCGACGGCCGTGTACGGCGTGCTCTATGTGGCGGCGGTGCTCCTGCTCGCGATGTTCATCTTCTCGAGAAGGGACTTCAAGTGAAGGGACGCGGCAGCCCGATCATCGCGGTCGCCGCAGTGCTCGATCTTTGCAGCCGCGGTGGTGGTCCAGGTATTCCGCGATCGCCAGTTCCCTCGTCGGCTCACCGACCCCAATCACGTCCTGTATGTGAGGTCCGGTGCCGCGATGGATCGGATGGTCATGGAGTTCGACGCGCTGGCGTCCGACGTGTATTGGATCCGGGCGCTTCAGGTCTACGGCGGTGAGCGGCTCATCAAGGACCGGCCGCGGAACTACGCACTGCTGTATCCGCTCCTCGATCTCGCGACCACGCTCGACCCGCACTTCACGATTGCCTATCGGTTCGGCGCCATTTTTCTGAGCGAGCCTTTTCCAGGCGGACCAGGACGTCCCGATCAAGCCGAAGCGCTTCTGACGAAGGGCCTGAAGGCCGAGCCGACCAAATGGCAGTACTACCACGACCTGGCGTTCGTGCATTACTGGCATCTCAAGGACTACAAGGCTGCCGCCATCGTGGTTTCAGCGCGCTGCGGAGCAGCCAGGGGCGCCAAACTGGCTGGTGCCCATCGTGGCCGTGATGCAGAACGCCGGCGGCAATCGCAATGCGGCACGGCTGCTGTGGCAGCAGATTCTCGAGTCGGATCAGGAGTGGCTCCGTCGGCTCGCCGAGCGACGCCTCCAGCAGCTCGACACGCTCGACGTGATCGACCAGCTCGAGCGCGTCGTGCGAAACAATCCGCCGCCGCCAGGCGGCCAATACTCGTGGCGGTGGCTGATCTCGCAGCGTGCGCTGCCCGGGGTGCCGCTCGACTCCACGCGCACGCCCCTCGTCATCGACCCGGCGACCGGCAAGATCAGCGTGTCGGAGTCGTCGGAGCTGCAGCCAATGCCCGAGAATCCCGAGCGGCCTCCTTCGTGATGTCCGACATCTACGCCATGACGATGCTGGCCCTGCTGGGCCTCGCCGTCGGCAGCTTTCTGAACGTCTGCATCCATCGCCTCCCTGAACACAAGTCGGTCGTCAGCCCGGGTTCGCGGTGTCCCGGTTGCGGCTACGAGCTGCGCTGGTACGACAACATCCCGGTCGTCAGCTACGCGCTGCTTGGCGGACGATGCCGATCGTGCCGGGCACCCATCTCCATCCGCTACCCGATCATCGAAGTCGTCACGATGGTCGTGTTTCTCGCGCACTACTGGGTGATCGGGCCTGACATCGTGCTGGTTCCGCGGCTGTTGTTTGCCTGCATGCTCATCGTGCTGTTCGCCATCGATCTGGAGCATCATCTTCTGCCGAACGCCATCACCCTCCCCGGGATCGTCATCGGGCTGCTGTTCAGCCTGTTGCTGCCGCCGGGAATCGTGTCAGCCGCTGTCGGAGCGTTGATTGGCGGCGGCAGCCTCTGGCTGATCGGCGAGGCGTACTACCGCTTCTCGGGACAGGAGGGCATGGGCGGTGGCGACGTCAAGATGCTGGCGATGATCGGCGCCTTCCTCGGCTGGAAGCTCGCCATCGTCACGCTGGTGTTCTCGTCGATCGCTGGCGCGCTGATCGGCGTGCTGGTTCTGGCGATAAAGAAGGGTGGCTTGAAATACGCGCTTCCGTACGGCACGTTCCTCGCGCTGGGCGCCCTGGTCGCATCGCTGTTCGGCGATCAGATCGTGGCGTGGTATGTCGGGCTGTATGCGATCTGATTAGTGATGCGTCAACTCCCAACTGCCCAACGCCCAACTCCCAAAGCACTCTCAGCCGGTCGGCTTTGACCTGTTTGGGAGTTGGGAGTTGGAAGTTGGGCGTTCTGTCTGTGCATGAGTCAATCCGCCTACCTCTTCCTCGGCCTGACTGCGGTCGTTGCCGCGTTGGTGGGATTGCTCGCGTTCGCGGCGGCGAAGTTCTTTGCCGCGGCCCGCGCGGCGTCACAATCCGGCCGTCTCGAGGGTGCCGAGACGGCGTTCATGGCGTCGGCGATGGAAGAGGCCGTGCGCAAGTTGCGTATCGAAGAACGCGCAATGGCTGCGCGGGCGGAGGCCTCGGAACGTCTGAGCAGCGAGATCATCGCCAGCATGACGTCCGGCTTGCTCGTGGTCGGCGACGAGGGCGCAGTACGCACGCTGAATCCGGCTGCGCGCTCCATCCTCCACCTGCCAGCTGACGCGCCGCTCGGCCCTTTCCGTGAAACGCTGGCCGGAAATAGCCCGCTGGCGGACGTCATCGACGAGTGCCTGACGACGCGCCGCGCGATCGTGCGCCGAGCGGTGCAGATGAAGAAAGCCAATGGCATCACGTCGCATCTCGGCGTCACCGTTTCGCCCATCGGCGGCGACGATGCGGCGCACGGGGCGATCTGCCTGTTCACGGACCTCAGCGAAGTCGTGGAGCTCGAAGAGCAGCTGCGGCTGAAAGACAGCCTGGCGCGACTGGGGGAGCTGACTGCCGGGATCGCTCACGAATTCCGCAATGGCCTGGCGACGATTCATGGCTACGGCCGGCTGCTCGACCTCGATCGTCTGCCACCTGACTTCCGGCCGTGCGTCACCGGCATACGTGACGAGACCGAGGCGCTCGGCCAGGTCGTCACCAACTTCCTGAACTTCGCCAAGCCAACGGAGCTCGTGCTGACGCCGGTGGACATGTCGGGCGTCGTCGAGCGTGCCGCCGATGACGTCCGCAGCGAGGTGAAAACGCGCGGCGGAACCATCGACATCCACGGCGAGTTCGGTCACGTCGACGGCGACGAGGTGTTGTTGCGCCAGGCCTTCAGCAACCTGTGTCGAAACGCGCTCGAGGCGTGCGTGGAAGCCAACGTCACTCCCAGAATCGTGATCGAAGGGATGCGTGAGACGGGTCAGCACGTGCTCCGCGTGACGGTGAGCGACAACGGCGCAGGCATCCAGGAGGGCCTCGAGGCGCGGATGTTCAGGCCGTTCGTCACCACCAAGGCACGCGGCACCGGTCTGGGTCTCGCGCTGGTGCAGAAGATCGTCGTCACGCACAACGGGCGGGTTGCCGCGTCGAACGCCGAGGGTGGCGGAGCGCGGCTGACGGTGACGCTGCCGCTCCCGGCCTGATCGATCCTCGTAACTTCTTCACGCCTTCGCCCATTTCCGCCAAGCGCATTTCTCATTTGTAACCGCGAGTCGCAGAATGGCACAGGGCCCACCGCACAGTAGTGTGATCGGTCCCTGCACTCCGCCAGATAAGAGAAATCCGGACAGTAATTTAGGGTCGTCGTGCCAACTGCAAGCCGTGCAGTGGCAGCCGCATTGCTCAACAGCGGTGCGAGATGTTTTCTGCACGCCGACTGGATCGCGGGTACTCCCTGACCGAGCTGCTGATGATCATGGCCGTGGCTGGCACGCTGATGGCCTTTGCGCTGCCGATCCTCACCGACCTCGGGGAAGGCACCAAGCTCGCTGCGGCGGGGCGCGAGATCGAGCGTGAGCTTCAGAGTGCGCGACTCAAGGCGGTGACGGTGAACCGCGTCATGCGTGTGCGGCTCAATTGCCCGGCCACCGGTTACTTCCGGACGGTCGAAGTGCTTGGCAATGCGACCGATCAAAATACCAACCGGTGCGTCGCGTCGGCGTTTCCATTCCCCGCGCCCGACCAGGATCTGATTACGCGTCCGAACTTCGACGGCCCGGTCCGTCTCGTGTCGTCCGGCGCCACGGTGACCAGCCAGGTGCTCGAGTTCCGGCCTGACGGCACAGCGGCCCTGGTCGTATCCAATGTCGCCCAGGACATCGTGACGCCCGTGACGATCACGGTGACGCGCAAGGGCAAGTCGAAAACGGTGACGGTCAATGGTGCAGGCAAAGTTCTCCTCGCGCAGTAGACGGCTGGCTGGGAGCCGCGGCTTCAGCTTGATCGAAGTAGTCATTTCAATTGGGCTGCTGTCGGTCGTCTCGCTGGGCGTTGCACAGCTCTTCGCGCAGTCGACGCGGGCGAACGTCACCGCGAAGGGCCGTACGTCTGCGACTGCCCTGGCCGAACAGAAGCTGGAGCAGATCCGGTCGCTGACGTGGGGGTTCGACGCCGACGGCCTGGGCCTGCCGGTCACCGATACGACGTCGAACCTGGCGGTGTATCCGCCGCAGCAGAACGGATCGGGGCTGAATCCATCGCCGGACAATTCGCTCGAGCAGAACACGCCGGGGTTCGTGGATTTCCTCGATGCGCAGGGGACGTGGGTCGGGACGGGCACCACGCCGTCGCCAACGGCGGTGTACATCCGCCGCTGGTCGATTCTGCCCCTGCCGACCAATCCCAACAACTCGCTCGTGATCCAGGTGCTGGTCACGCCAATCGCCAACGAGAACGCGCGCCAGGCGACGATCTGGACGCGCACGCGGATGCCCGGCGACGCGCTGCTCATCACGATGAAAACGAGGAAGGCACAATGACGCCGCCGACGCTTCGCCGCTCGGAAGCCGGCTACTCGCTGATCGAGCTGTTGGTGGCGTCGGCCGTCATGCTCGTCGTGACCGGCGCGATCTTCGGCCTCATGAATCCGTCGCAGGGCATGTCGCAGGCGACCCCCGAGGTCTCGGATCTGCAGCAGCGCATGCGTGTGACCACCGACACGTTGTTCAAGGAGCTCGTGATGGCCGGGGCAGGGACCTATCAGGGCCCGGTCACCGGATCGCTCATCAACTTCTTTGCACCGATTCTTCCGCGCCGGACAGGCCGCGTGAATCCGGATCCACCGACAGTCTTCCGGCCCGATGCCATCACGCTGACCTACATTCCGAATACCTATTCCCAGACGACTATCAGCCAGCCGATGCCTCCGCAGTCAACCGAGCTGAAAGTGAACGACCAGCCGAACTGCCCGTCAGGGGCAGGAGCTGTGCGGGTTCGAGAAGGCATGGTGGTGTTGATCTTCGATAGCAGCGGCCACTTCGACGCGTTCGAGATCACGAACGTGCAGGACGACGGCCGCGCACCTCCAGCATCGCGGACAGGACCTCACCCACCGCTACGAATCGGGCGCGACCGTGACGCAGGCTGTCAGCAGCACGATCTATCTCGAATCGGACGACCAATCAGTTGGTGAGATACGACGGTGGCAGCGACGAACGCGCCCTCGTCGACAACGTCGTCGATGTGCAAATCAGCTATTTCGGCGATCCGAATCCGCCGCTTGAAGCCAAAGCCGGCATCAGGTGATGCGAACTGCTTGTACGACTCGACCGGGAACTACATCGGTCCGGGCGTGCTGCCCGACCGTCGACGGCTCGCTGGCTGCCCTGACACCGGCCATGCTGACCAACGGACCGTTCTGCGGCGGTGGTTCCAACCAGTTCGACCCGGATCTGCTGCGCGTGCGCAAGGTGCGCATGACGGTCCGACTCCAGGTGGGGAGTGCTCAGTTGCGCGGCACGGACCAGACGCTCTGGCGTAATCCTGGCCAGGCACAAGCCGCCCAGAAGCTCGTTCCCGACTACGCGGTGACTTTCGAGGTGACGCCTCGAAATCTGAACCTGGCTCGCTGAGGATGCTGCTGTGGAGATGACGAGGCTTCGGAAACGGCTCGGCGCAGAAGAGGGGACGGCGCTCATCATCGCGTTGATGGCGACGATGCTCCTGACCGCGCTCGGTGCCGCCGTGATCATGGTGACCACCACGGAAACCAAGATCTCCAACAACTACAGCAACGCCCAGGAGGCGCTCTATGCCGCCGACGCGGCGGTCGAGCGTGTCGTGCAGGACCTGCTGATGGTGCCGCGGTGGAACGACATCCTGACCGGTGCGACGCAGTCGGCATTCGTCGACGGCAGCATGACGGGAACGAAGCAGCTGGTTGGCGGCGGTTCGACCACTCTCTGCTGCGGAACGAATTCGGCCACCGGGCAACTGCAGGCGGAGACCGACCTGTTGAACAGTTGGGGCGCCAACAACCCGCAGTGGCGGCTCTTCGCATGGGGCCCGCTCATGAACGTGCTGCCGGATTCGGCCTCCGTCGACAGTCCGATGTATCTCGTCGCGTGGATTGCCGACGACCCGGCCGAGAGTGACGGCAACCCGCAGGCCGACGTCAACGGCACGCTGACCGTGCATGCGGAAGCGTATGGACCCGGCGGCGCGCGCAAGGTCATCGAGGTGACGGTCGCCAGAACGTCGAGCACCGAAATCGAGCGCGGCCAGATCGCCCAGCGCGGCCAGGAAGAGTTGAACCAGCGCGCCCGCAAAGCGGCCGTCCAGACCCCCGGCAGAACGCTGACGAACATGCGGATGAACACCACTACTGGTGGGATGACGGTGCAGTAATGTCGATGATGTCTTCGTCCGCTCGTCGCGCGGCCGCCGCGGTTCTTGCGGTCACGCTCGTGCTCGGCGGTTCGGCCACCGTCTGGGCGCAGCTCGATCCGCTCCTTTTTCTCAAGCGCGTGCCTCCGACCGTCATTGTCGTGATGGATACGTCGGTACGCATGCTGGAGGACGGGAACGGCAACTTCTACGATCCTGCGTTCTACTCGACGACGGCGGACCCGCTCGTGATGGGCGCCTTTCCGGGGATCAATGCCGGCACCGTCAAGACCTATCGCCGCGTCTATCGGAATCTGACACACGTCAGCCTGCCGGCGACCGGCTACTCGGCGGATCTGATCACGCCATCCGCCGCGGTCTGGGATCCGGCGGTCCCGCTGACGTCGAATGCGCCCGCCGATCTCGCGTTTCTCGATGAGACGCGCTACTCGATCGCCAAGCGCGGGCTCGCCTCCTCGGTGACCGAGAATGCCGGCAGCATGTTCAGATGGGGCCTCCTCCGGCTTCGCCAGTCGACGCCGGCGTGGCGCGTGTCGCCCAACTGCGACCGTCCTGTCTTCGTCAACAGCCTTGCGCAGCTGCTCTTCGGCGACACCAACCCGTGCAACGCCGGCGGGCTGGGCCGTTACGGGATCTACGCTCCCAGCGTTGTCGCGGCCAGCCACGCCCAGGCATCAGCTCCGGCCGGCACCGTCATGGTCACGCCTGCCAACGCCACAGCGGCCACCATACTGGATCGGTTGAACCGCCCGATTGGAGACAACATCGGTCTCGTGCCTGCCGGCCGTGGCGGCGTCGGCTACGAGGATCGCCCGATCAACTACGCGCTGCTCGACGCCAAAGCGGCTGCCATCGCGGCGATGACGGCCGACAGTGCGGCCAATCGTTCCTGCCGCAACACGGTCGTCGTCCTGATCACGAGCGGTAGAGACGATGGCGATGCGACCTACAACTCGAGCAACGATCCGGTCACGACCGCGACGACGTTTCTCACCGTCACGGCGAGTGGTGTCACCAAACGAGTTCCAATCCACGTCGTCGCCGTAAGACCAGCCGCCGCAGACGAGCTCGAGCTGCGGGCGGTCGCCACCAACAGCGGGGGCCGGTATACGAAGGCCGTGACCGCTGACGATGTGACGGCGGCCGTCAACTATGCGGTCCAGGCCGGATTCGCGCGCCAGGCGGACTTCGACACCGGCAATTCCAGCGACTTCGTTCCCGTCAGCCCGATTGTCGGTACCGTCAATCTCAAGAACGCGGTCGACTCGACGGGCAACACGCTGCCGGACACCGACATCACGGCCATTCCCGGCGGTCAGCCGCTGCCGCAGCGCAGCAACGTGATGATCAGTGCCGGGTTCAGGATGCCGGGGTTCGACGGCCGGCTCCGTGCGTTCCGCGTCTACCGGCCGGAGGTCGACGCCACGAAGCCGGCGGGATGGAAGTTCGTCAACGACGGCACGAAACTCTGGCCCGACATCGATGGACGTCCGTCACTGGCGGGCCTGGCCAGGACGCCGTCGGATCCGAACGCGCGCAACATCTACACGTACATTCCGAACGGCTCGGGCGGCGGCTCGATGGTCGCGTTCACGACCAGCAACGCTGCCGCGCTCGCACCGCATCTCGGCGGAGTGTCCGACGCATCGTCTTTGATTCAGTTCGTCCGGGCGCAAGCCCTCGGAGCTGTGATCGGTTCCACACCTGCGTTGATGGATGCGCCGTCGCTGGATCCACCTCCGGATGACGACTACGGCCGTTCCGACGCCACAGGAACCTTCGCCAGCAGCCATAAGGACCGCCGCAGCATCATCTTCTTCGGTGCCAACGACGGCATGATCCACGCAGTCGACGCGCGGACGGGCTTCGAGGTATGGGCGTTCATCCCGTACAACCTGCTGCCGAAGCTCCGCACGCTGCTCGATGGCCAGCCGGTCGAGCAGTTCGACTACTTCGTGGACAGCTCGCCGAAGATCGCCGAAGTGAAACTGGGCGGCAGCTGGCGGAGCATGCTGATCATCGGGCAGGGGCAGGGCGGGACGTTCTATCAGGCTTTCGACGTGACCGAGGCCGGCATGGGCCTCGACCCGACAGCCGATGGCCAGTCCGCCGTCAACACGCTGCTGTCGCAGTTCGATTCGCCAGGGGAGCGCATCCAGTTCAAGTGGGCCTTCCCGAACTACTCGAACTTTGACCCGACGTACACCGCGACGTTCACCGTCTACGACGGGACGCCCGGAGGCAGGTTCAAGGTGTTCGGCGACCTCAAGGCGACGGCCAATCACGTTGAGAAGACGGTGGGGCTGACGTGGTCGGACCCCGCGGTCGGTCCGCTGACCCCCGATCGCTCTCTGAACGCCGTGATCGTTGGATCGGGCTATTTCCCGGATATCGAATCATCGATTCCGAACCGAGGCGCAAGCGCGCCCAAGGCCGGCATGTCGATGTACCTGATCAACGCCGACACCGGTGAGTTGATTGGGAATAGCGGCGGCGCTACATGCAGTGGCACCGGCTGCATCAACGTCGGAGACGTCGCTGGCAACGGTCGCAAGAACGGCCTGCAAGCCGACCCGACTGCTGCGGGTGAGGCGGGAAGCCCCGTCGTCACCAAGGCGTATCTGGGCGATATCGACGGCAAGTACTGGCGGTTCAACTTTACGTCGGCGGGCGCCATCACGACGTCGGAGATGGTGGATACCGGCGCGCCAATCTACGCATCGTCCGCGTTGCTGTTTGTTGGCAGCGCGGATATCTATATGTTTTTCGCGACGGGCAGCGATCTGCTGCCAGCTTCGGCTCCCGGAGGCACGGGAACGTTCAAGCTGTTCGGACTCAAGGACAATTCGCCCGGAGCCGGCGCGACGGTGAAGATTCAGCGCGATCTCGCGACGGTGACGCTCTCCGGCGGCCTGGCGAACGGCGAGCGTCCGTCAACATCTCCATCGGTCGCTGGCGACATCGTGTTCTACACGACGACCGTGGAAGCGGCCGGCACGCCGTGCGCGGACTTCACGTCGAGGCTCTATGCCCTGACGTACAGCGGCGGCGCCGCGTACGACACCAACAACAACGGCAAGGTCGAGAACAACGAGAGCCCGATCATTCGTGCGATGGCTGGAAGAGCGACGGCGCCGTTCATCGTCGATCAGCACCTGTATCTGGGCACAGCTGGTGCGGATGGGGCCGCAGTCGAGGCGTTCGGCGATCCCGAGGACTTCAACAACGGTATCGGACAGGTCGGCGTTCGCATCCTGTCCTGGCGGGAAATCCGATAATGAGTGAGGCCGTCCTTTGTCCGTCCTGCGGCGCCAAGGTCAACGCGGCGCACGAGCGTTGTCCGCGGTGTCGCGCGAAATTCCGACCCGATGCTCAGGTCAGCGCCCAGCACAGCAAGCAACTCGCGACGTGGAGCGCCGCGCTCGGGGCCGCGTTCGTCCTGGGCATCGGAGGTCTCTGGCTTCTGAAAGACGACAAGCCGGCGGCAATTACCACCAAGCCCGTGGATCCTTTTGCGTCGCGCCGTCAGCCCAAGTCTGAAACGCCGCCGCCCGCCGCCGCCAGCAAGCCGGCCGAGCCGACCACGCCATTTCTGGAACCCTCGGGAGCCGGATCGACCGCGTATGCCACGGGCGACTATCAGTCGGCGCTCGCGCAGTACAAAGCGGCCATCGCCAAGAACCCTGAAGACGCGGAGTCGTATAGCAACCTGGGACAGATCCTCGTCCGGCTTGGAAAGCCGGCTGAAGCGATCCCGCACTTCGAAAAGGCAATTTCGCTGATTCCCGACCGTTGGGCTTATCGGTTCAACCTCGCACGTGCGCTGTCGGCGCTGGGCAAGTGGGACGAATCGATTGCCTGCGTACCGTCACGCACAACAGCTCTTCCCGAACGACTACGCGACGGCGTTCAACCTGGCGCTGACGCTGCACAAGAAGGGCGACGACCAGGCTGCGGTCGAGGAATACAAGAAGGCGATCGCGATGTCGCCGTCCGATGCGTCGTTCCATTTCGCGCTCGCGCTCAGCTACGAGCGCCTGCAACGAACGAGCGATGCCGTCGCGGCGTACGAAGAGTACCTGCGCCTTGCACCGGCCGCCGGCGACGCCGAAAAGATCAGGGCGCGGATCGCGCAGCTGACCGGCTCGCCGGCCGCGGGCGCGCCGGCTCCGTCGAACCCCGGAAACCCGCAGACCTTCTGATCTCAGTTTCTGCCGCGTCCGCAGCAATCAGGTTGTGCTGATGCTGCGCGCATCGACTCGCGCCCACGCGGTCTTCACGCCGATTCCCGAGAAAAATCGCGGGCCGTTTCGTCCGCACCGGCTGGCGCTCGCATTGCACAATGCGCCGCCATGACGTGGCGGCACGTTCCAATCGTCAAAGGTCGCGCGGGGTTCACGCTCATCGAGGTCGTCATCGCACTGGGATTGATGGTGACGCTGTCGATAGGGGTCGCGCAGCTCTTTGCCATGGCAGTGCGCGCTGGAATTGCTGCGCGCGAGCAGACATCTACAACGATTCTCGCGGCCGCCAAACTCGAACAGCTTCGATCGCTGACGTGGGCGTACGACGCGTCATCGCCCACCCCGCAGCCAAGATCTGATTCGACCGCGAACCTGAGCCTCGACGTACCTGACGACAGTGGCATGGGCCTGATGCCCTCGCCGGCGGGAACGCTGACATCCAACATCCCACCGTACGTCGATTACCTTGATGAACAAGGGCGTTGGCTCGGCAACGGTGTGACGCCGCCTCGAGGCGCGATTTTCATCCGGCGCTGGGCGGTACAGCCGCTGCCGGAGTCGCCGGCTCGCACGCTGATTCTCTCGGTTCTGGTTACCACGGTGGCTGCTGAGGCGCATCGCGGCACGACGCCCCGGCGGGGGCGCAGCGGTCAGGAGACGGTCCTCGCCGGGCTCAAGACGCGGAAGGATCAGTAGGTCATGCGCGCCCCGACCTGTCAGCGCGGCTTCTCACTGATCGAGCTGTTGGTCGCCGCGGCCGTCTTCACGAGCGCAGCGGCGTTGCTCTTCCACTTTGCGTCACGCTCCCAGGGTTTGTCGGCGTCGCAACCGGAGGCAGCCGACGTGAACCAGCGACTCAGGGTTGCCGTTGCGATGATGCAGCGCGATCTGATCAACGCGGGTGCCGGCCCGGTGCACGGCCTGGCCGGCCGAACGCTCGCCAACTACCTTCCGCCGATCGTTCCCGCGCGGACCGGAGCGCGCGCGGCGGATCCCGAGGGCAGCGCCTTCGTCGATCGCATCAGCGTCACCTATGTTCCGGAAGAGGGCTGGAGTGCAACGCTCGCAAGCGACATGGCGGCACCGGACGATGTCCTCACGGTCACGACTCCGGCGGGGTGTCCTGGCGCCGGCATCTGTGGTTTCGTTCAAGGCTCGCGCGCAGCCATCGTCGACGTCGAGCGGCTGGGCAGCGGATACGAGCTGTTTACCGTCACGGACGTGGCGGGTGGCCTCGCGCATGGCGCGCCGAATCCGCCCTTCACGCGGCTCTACCCGGCAGAATCAAGCGTCATCATGCCGATCGTGCAGCGCGTCTACTATCACGACGCGTCAACGAACCGGCTGATGCTCTACGACGGCTATCAAGGTGACCTGCCGCTTGTTGATAACGTCGTTTCCCTCCGGTTCACCTACTTCGCTGATCCGAACCCCTCGAGCGTGGCCCCTCCAGCCGATGGAACCGGAAACTGCGTCTACGCTGAAGGCGCTCCGCCGGTCTCGCTTACTGCAGTCACTTCCTGGTCTGACGCTCGTGCCGTTGACGACACAGCAGATGACTGATGGGCCGTTCTGCGGAGTGGCAAGCGGGCGGTTCGATGCCGATCTGTTACGAGTCCGCCGCGTGCGGGTGACGATCCGCGTGCAGGCAGGGTTGGATCAGCTTCGCGGATCCGGCAGGAACTTCGCGAACGCGGGAACCGCCCCGACCGTCGAGCACACCGTGAAGGACTTCGAGTTGACGTTCGATGTCGCGCCGCGCAACCTGAGCACGCGAGGTGATCCGTGATGCCCCACGGATCGCTGAACGAAAGGGGAGCTGCGCTGCTCATCGCGATTCTGACGACCGTGTTGCTGGCGGCGCTTGCGGCCTCGCTCGTGTATGTCAGTACGACAGAGACACTGATTAGCGCCGCATTCCGTCACGCGGAGGAGACGTCGAGCGCGGCGGATGCGGCGCTCGAGCGTGCGATGCTCGATCTCGATCTGCTTCCAGACTGGACCGTGACGCTGCTGCCCCCTCCCGCGAACATCGGATCGTTCTCGGACGGCCAGGCGCAGTTCATCGCGCCCGACGGCCGGCGCGTCGATCTCGCTCAACTCACAGCGCAGCGTCAGCGCGCCAGCGATGCGTCGTACGGCTCGCACTCGCTTGGTGCCGACAGTCCGCAATGGCGGCTTTACGCCCACGCAAGCCTGGCGGACATCCTGCCACCCGGCACGATCGCCCAGCCGGCCTACCTCGTGGTCTGGATAGCGGATGACGGGTGGGACGGGGATGGCAACCCTTCCGCCGATACGAACACCCGCGTGCTGCTTCATGCCGAGGCCTACGGCGAGGGCGGGGCGCGCCGGGCATTCGAGGCCTCCGTCAGCCGGGCTGCCGGCGGCTGGCTACAGGTGCTGACGCGACGCGCACTGCCGTAGCGCGAGCCTGCGAAGGGGGCGGTGGGAGATGGGCAATTTTGCTCATTAATACCTATTGGCTCAGCCGGCTGTATCCGATACAATCATAAAGGGTTGCGTCTCATGTTCATACCGAATCGCGTCGGCCGTCGTACCCGGATCGTGCCTGCCGGCGTCCTCCTCGTTCTTCTGGGAGGGCTCGGTTCGGTGCCTCCGGCCTTTGCGCAGAATCCGACGCTTGCGGAGATTGCGCGGAAGGAACAAGAGCGGCGAAAGACGACCACCGGAACACCGAAGGTTCTGACGAACAAGGATTTGCCGCCGTCTGCTCAGCAGCCTCCGCCAACGGCGGCCGCCGCGCCTGCAGCGCCGGCTGGCGAGCAGAAACCAGCTGAAGCGCAGAAGCCGGCCGGGGAGCCCGAGAAGGACGAAACCTGGTGGAAGCAGCGCATCACCCAGGCGCGCGAGTCGCTGCGGCGCAACGAGGCCTTTCATGAGGCGTTGCAGAGCCGCATCAACGCGTTGTCCGCTGATTTCGTGAACCGCGACGATCCCTTCCAGCGCGCCAAGATTGGTGAAGACCGTCAAAAGGCGCTGCTGGAGATGGAGCGCGTCAAGGCCGAGGTCGTCCAGAACAAGAAGCAAATCGAAGACATCGAAGAGGAAGCCCGCAAGGCTGGCGTACCGCCCGGCTGGCTCCGCTGACCCGCACTGTTTCGCGCTTGGCTGCTCCCGCCCAAATCCTGATCGTCGAGGACAAGGACTCGCTGCGGGCGATGCTTCGGCACGCGCTCGAACGCCAGGGGCATGGTGTCCTCGAAGCGCGCGATCAGGAGGAGGCGGTCCGCCTTCTTCAGCAGAATCAGCCCGCTCTCGTGCTGTCGGATTTGCGCCTGCCGGCTGGCGACGGCTTCGGCGTGCTTCGCGCCACGAAAGACTTCGATTCGGAGATCCCGGTGATCGTCATGACGGCCTACGGCAGCATCGAAGATGCGGTGGCCGCCATGAGGGAGGGCGCGCTCGACTTCCTGGCGAAGCCTGTCGATCCCGATCATCTCCTGCTGCTCGTCGCCCGCGCCTTGGAGCAGCGCCGCATCCAGACCGAGAACCTGCTGCTCAAGGAAGAGCTCGCCGTGCGTCGAGGCGCGCCTCTGCTCGTGGGTGAAGACCCCTCGTTGCGCAAGGTGTTCGCATCGCTGCAGCGCGCGGCCTCGACCGATACGACCGTCCTTCTCGAAGGCGAAAGCGGCACCGGCAAGGAGTTATTCGCGCGTTCGCTGCACGCGCTGAGCCCGCGCGCTGATGAGCCGTTCGTCGCGATCAACTGTGCGGCGATCCCCGAAACGTTGCTCGAGACCGAGCTCTTCGGTCACGAAAAAGGCGCGTTCACCGGCGCCGTGGCGAGGAAGCCAGGCAAGTTCGAGATGGCCCACCATGGCACGCTGTTCCTCGACGAGATCGGCGATCTCCCGCTGTCGCTCCAGGCGAAGATCCTTCGCGCGCTCGAAGAGAAGCGCTTCGAACGTGTCGGGGGAACGGCGCTCGTGACGGTCGACGTGCGTCTCGTCGCTGCCACCAACCAGGGGTTGCGCGCGCAAGTCGCGGCGCGCCGCTTCCGCGAAGACCTGTTCTTCCGGCTGTCGGTGTTTCCGATCACGGTCCCGCCGCTGCGCGAGCGGCCTGGAGACATTCCGCTGCTGGCGCGGTACTTCACGGATCGCTTCTGCCGCGAGATGAAGAAGAGGCCGATCGTGCTGTCGCCTGCCGTGCTCGAGCAACTCGTGGCCTACCGGTGGCCCGGCAACGTCCGCGAGCTTCAGAACTGCATCGAGCGTGCGGTCATCCTCGCGGAAGGCGATGCGATTCAGCTTCGTCATCTCAATCTGACGTTCCAGGCTGTGCCCGCTCAGCCCGAGCCCGAGGCGGATCCGTGGGCCGAATTCGAGATGTCAGGCAGTCTCAGCGACGTCAGCAGACGCGCGATGTCACTGGCCGAGCGCCTGAAGATTCAGCAGGTGCTGCGGGAAGCGGACAACAACAAGGGACGTGCGGCCGAGCTGCTCCAGATCACCTACAAGATGCTTCTGTCGAAGGTGAAGGAGCATCGCCTCGAATAGGTCATCCCTCGCTGGATTTCATTCCTGACAGCCGCACGGCGGCCAATGCGCCCGCCAGTTCCTCGGTAGACACGTCGCTCGCCGTGGTGGTCGCACCAATCGCGGTGGGTAGCACGAAATGCAGCCGGCCCGCGATGACTTTCTTGTCGCGCGTCACCGCTTCGAGCACGTAGCGCCGGATCGAGGTCGGAGACTGGCGGCAGCGGTCCCATCTGCACGATGAGGGCAGTGAGGGCGTCGCGATCGTCGCCCGACAGAAGGCCCCTGGTGACGGCGATCTCCGCAGCCGCGAGCATTCCATAGGCCACGGCTTCACCGTGCCTGAAGCGGCGATACCTGGTGGCGGCTTCGAGCGCGTGCGCAATCGTGTGGCCGAAGTTCAGCGCCCGCCGCGGTCCTGACTCGCGCTCGTCGCCCTCGACGACGGCCGCCTTGATCTGGCAGCACTCCGCGATCACCGCCGTCAGCGCCTCATCATTCCGCGCAAACAGCTGGGTGAGCTGTTCCCGGATGCGATCGAACAGCGGACGGCTGGCAATCATCCCGTATTTGACGACTTCGTACAAGCCGGCTCGAAACTCGCGGCGCGGAAGCGTGGCGAGGAACGCCGGGTCGACGATGACCGCAGACGGCTGGTGAAAGGCGCCGATCAGGTTCTTGCCGAGCGGGTGGTTGACGCCGACCTTGCCGCCGATAGCACTATCGACCTGTGCCAGCAGCGTGGTCGGCACGTGGACGATCGGCACGCCACGCAGATACGTCGCCGCGGCCAGGCCTGCTGTATCGCCGACCACACCGCCGCCGACGGCAACGATTGTGGTGGCCCTGTCAGCACCGGCCTTGATCAGCGCGTCATAGATGCGGCTGACGGTCGGCAGCTGCTTGTAGCGCTCCCCGTCGGGCAGGAGCACCGGCTCGTCGTCGGTAACGTCGGCGAAGGTCTCCCCGTGTAACCGCCAGACCATCTGGCTGGAGACGATGAACCGGCGCTTGGGGAGCCTGGCTTCTTCCAGCACCGCCGCCAGCCGCGAGCGGGCACCGGTGCCGATTTCGATGACGTACGTGGACGTTCCGGCGCGCGCTTCGATGCGGCGCAGCGTGATCGGGTGGCGTTGGTTGGCGGTCATCGTGAGACGGTTGGCTGTCGGCGGTCCCGCGCGGGCAGCCGCCAGTCTGCGCGAATCCGGCGCGAGGGCGAATGGTAGGATAACAGGATCGAAAAATCGTTGTGCGTCGCGCAGACTTCCTCATCATCGGTAGCGGAATCGCCGGCCTTCGGGCCGCGGTGGAACTGGCGGACGCCGGGTCGGTGCTGGTGCTCACGAAGTCCGAGCCGCGCGAGGGGAACACCGGCTACGCACAGGGCGGCATCGCGGCTGCGGTCGGTCCCGGTGACTCACCCGCGCTCCACGCCGCCGATACGATCGCAGCCGGCGACGGGCTCTGCGATCCGCGCGCCGTCGAGTTGCTGGTCGAGGAAGGACCTCGCTACGTTCGCGAGCTGATGGACTGGGGCGTCGAGTTCGATCTCGATCGCGACGGCAAGCCGCAGCTGACGCTGGAGGGCGCGCACAGTGTCCGCCGGGTCCTGCACGCCGGTGATACGACGGGACGTGAGCTCTCGCGCGTGCTCTGGACGAAGGTGTCTCAGCTGCCGTCAGTCTCCACGATCGATCACGCACTCGTCGTGGGACTCGTCGAAAAGGATGGCAGATGCGCCGGCGCCACGTATCTGACCGAAGATGGCGCGTCGCACGTGGTTGCCTCCGACTCGGTACTCCTGGCGACCGGCGGCGCGGGGCAGGTCTTCAGCGATACGACGAATCCTCCGGTGGCTACCGGCGATGGGATCGCCATGGCCTACCGCGCCGGCGCGCGCGTCGTCGATCTGGAGTTCGTGCAGTTTCACCCGACGGCGTTACGGATGCCGGGACAGCCGCGGTTCCTTCTTTCAGAAGCGCTCCGCGGCGAGGGCGCGCGGCTCGTGAACGCCGCGGGCGACGCATTCATGGACAAGTACGACCCGGCCGGCGAGCTCGCCCCGCGCGACCGCGTGGCCAGGGCGATCGAGCGGGAAGCGCGCCGAACCGGCGAGCCCGTGTTCCTGTCGATGCGCCATCTTGACCCCGCGTATGTGCATTCGCGATTTCCGTTGTTGTCGGAAGCGTGCACGCGGGCCGGTCTCGACCTCGCGCTCGATCCGGTCCCGGTCGGCCCTGCCGCCCATTACGTGATGGGCGGGGTCGAGACGGACCTGGATGCGAGAACGAGCCTTCCAGGGTTGTATGCGGCGGGAGAAGTGGCCTGCACCGGCGTCCACGGGGCCAACCGGCTGGCCAGCAACTCGTTGCTCGAGGGCCTCGTCTTCGGCGCACGTGCCGGAAAGGCGATGAGGGAACCAGCAGCGCGCCGCTTTAGCGGCGCGTCGGGCGTCAAAGACGCGGAGCTGAAGCTCCGCGCTGCAGCAGCGCGCGGCTTCAGCCGCGCGACGCTGACCGCACATGACGTCCAGGCTCTGATGTGGAAGCACGTCGGTTTGTTCCGGGATCGGGCGGGATTGCAGCAGGCCCTGACGGTTCTCGAGCCGGCGTGGCAGGCGATCGACGAAACGCTCACGGCATCGGGAAGCCCGGATCTTGACGTCTGGCGCCTGACGAGCCTGCTGACGGTGGGGATGCTCGTGACCCGCGCCGCTCTTCGCCGGGACGAGAGCCGGGGTGCGCACTACCGGGCGGATTACCCTGAGCGTGACGATATAAACTGGAAGAGGCGCGTGTCGGAGGCCCTTGACGATGGCAGATAAGAAAGAGGCGTTGGTTACCGAGATCACGCCTCAGTCAGAGGATTTTTCGCGGTGGTACCTGGATGTCGTCCGGCGGGCGGAGCTCGCCGACTACACCGAGGTCAAAGGCTGCATGGCAATCCGGCCGTACGGCTACGCCATCTGGGAATTGATCCAGCAGGGGCTGGATCGCCGGTTCAAGGCCACCGGCCACGTGAACGCGTACTTCCCGCTCTTCATCCCGGCGAGTCTCCTGATGAAGGAGAAGGAACACGTCGAGGGATTCGCGCCGCAAGTCGCGTGGGTGACACGCGGCGGTGACGAAGAACTCGCCGAACCGCTCGTGATCCGTCCGACCTCCGAGGCGATCATCGGCACGCTGTACGCGAAGTGGATTCAGTCGTGGCGGGATCTACCCGTGCTCATCAACCAGTGGGCAAACGTCGTCCGCTGGGAAAAAGTGACGCGTCCATTCCTGCGCACCACGGAGTTCCTCTGGCAGGAGGGACATACGGCGCACGAAACTCAGGACGAGGCACAGGAGGAAACGCTCAAGATTCTCGGCATCTACAAGGAGTTCGCCGAGACCGAGCTGGCGATGCCGGTCGTCGATGGACAGAAGAGCGAGAGCGAAAAGTTCGCGGGCGCATCGCGGACGTATTCGATCGAAGCGCTGATGGGCGACGGGCGTGCGCTGCAGGCGGGCACCTCGCACAACCTCGGGCAGAATTTCGCGAAAGCCTTCGAGATCCAGTTCCAGGGACGCGACAAGACGCTGCAGCACGTCTGGACGACGTCGTGGGGCGTGTCCACGCGGCTCATCGGCGGCGTGATCATGACGCACGGGGACGATAGCGGGCTGATCCTGCCTCCGCGCGTGGCGCCGTATCAGGTCGTCATGATTCCTATTCCACGCGGCAACTGGCAGGAAACGGTGCTGCCGCGGGCGCGGGAGATTCGCGACGAGCTCGTTCGCCGCGGGATTCGCGTGATGCTCGACGATCGCGAGGCCTACACGCCTGGATGGAAGTTCGCCGAGTGGGAGCTCCGGGGCGTGCCGCTCCGGCTCGAGATCGGCCCGAAAGACCTCGAGAAGTCTCAGGTCGTCCTGGCGCGTCGCGACACGCGCGAGAAGACGTTCACCCCGATGGAGGGACTGGGCGACCGGGTGGTCACGCTGCTCGACGAGATTCAGCAGGCGCTCTACAAGCGCGCGCTGGAGTATCGCGAAACCCACACGACGCGGGTGACGAGCTTCGACGAGTTCAAGGCCGCGATGGAGGGCCGTCCCGGATTCGTGATCGCCGGCTGGTGCGGCAGCGTCGACTGCGAGGCGCAGATCAAGGCGGAGACACAGGCGACGCTCCGCAATATTCCCTTCGGGTCCGAGAAGGCATCGACGGTGTGCGTCAAGTGCGGCCGTCCGGCGTCGAGCGAACCCTGGTTTGCCAAGGCGTATTGAGTCGTCCGCCTCGAGCTCCGGCGGCGTCGCCGTGCGCGGGCCTCGAAAAGGCGCCAGGCCGGTCCCACGTCGCCAGCGGCTGATTGGCGGCCTGCTGGCTCTGACGCTGGCCGGCATCGCCTACGTCAACGTCTTCAACAATCCGTTCGTCTACGACGACTACGACACCGTCATCGCCAACCCGTCGCTGGTCGATCTGTCGAACGTGAGGTTCGTGCTGGGGCACAGCCCGTTCAGACCGGTCGTCAACGTGTCCTACGCGCTGGACCGGGCGATCTGGGGGTTCTGGGCCCCAGGCTTTCACCTCACCAACGTCGTGCTGCACACGATGGTGGTCGGGCTGCTCTATGCCTTCATTCTGAGAGCGCTCTCGGACACCCGAGTTCGGGTCAGCGGCGGGAACATCGACTGGCGCGATCCCGGACGGTTCGACGCCTGGGCCGCGTGCACCGCAGCCACGATGTTCGGGGTGCATCCGCTGATGACCGAAGCGGTCGCCTATGTGTCCGGCCGCTCGGAATTGCTGGTCGGGGTGTTTTTCCTCAGCGCACTCCTGTGCGGGCGCGCGGCCATCGTTGCCCCGCTGTCGGCGAATGTCGAGAGACGGCGCGTGCGGCTGATTCGATCGACGATCGCGACTGTCGTGCTCGGCCTGCTCGCGCTGTTTTCGAAGGAGAACGGCGCCGTGCTGCCCCTTGTGTCTGTTCCTGTACGACCGTCTGGTCATTCCGGGAACGCCTGAAGCCAGACGCTGGCGAGCGCGCTATGTCTTCTTTCCAGCCTTTGCGGTGATAGCCGCGGCGGCGATCATCCGGTACCTGTTCTTTCCGCTGCCTGTCTCCGCCACAGGTGTCGCGCCACTCTTGTCGCTGCTCACGCAGGCGATCGTCATCTGGCGGTATCTCGCGTTGATGATCTGGCCGGACGGGCAGTCGATCATGCATGCCGTCCACCACGTGACCTCATGGGCCGATCCCAGGGGCTGGTTGGCGCTGACGGCCATCGTGATGCTCGTGCTGGCCTCGTTCTCTCTGCGTCGCGTGGCGCCGCTCGTTCCATTCGGTCTGCTCTGGTTCTTCACGGTGCTGGCGCCCTCGTCCAGCATCGTGGCGCTTCGCGAGGGCATGGCCGAACATCGCGTTTATCTCGCCGCTGCGGGAATCGCGGTCGCCTTCGCGCGCCCTGGCATGCTGCTGTTTGTAGCGCTGTCTCGCGGGAAACCGGGGCTGCCGGAGAGTTATGCGACGGCGCTGGTCCTGCTCGCGGCGCTGCTCACCAGCTTGACGCTATCGAGGAATCAGGTGTGGTCGAGCCCGGTCCACCTGTGGGCTGAGGCGGTTGAACGGTCGCCCGGGATGTGGGAGCCGCGATACGCGCTGGGTGACGTGTTGCGTCAGCGCGGACGCTGCGTCGATGCCATTCCGCACTACCGCGTCGTCGTTCAGCTCAGGCCGTCGAATCGGGATGCGTTCACGAATCTCGGAATCTGCCTGGCGCAAACCGGACACCTCGAGGAGGCCGAACGCGCATTCAGGAAGACGCTCGATCTGGATCCGCAATACTGCGCGTGGCTACACCAACCTTGGAGCGCTGGCCGTCGTCGCGGGAAATATGGACGCGGCCCGCGATCACTACCTGCAGGCCATCGCGGTGGAGCCTCGCAATGTGCTCGCCCGACTGCAGCTTGCGCGGCTCTACGAGACCACATTTCACGACTACCATGCAGCGGCCCGCATGTGTGGCGAGGCGGGCTCCATTGCGCCGGCGACGCCAGGGCTTGCCGAGTGCGTCGAGCGCAATCGGAAGCTGGCGCAGGACGGCGGGAGATGAAGCGACGGCTCCGAGTCCTGCACTCCGTGCATGACTTCCTGCCGCGGCACCAGGCGGGATCGGAGCTCTACGCGGCGGCACTGGCACGTGCGCAGTCTGCGGATCATGACGTCTTCGTTCTGGCTGCCGATTACGATCCGGCAACGCCGCACGGGACGCTCAGGTGGCGCGAATACGAGGGCTTGCCCGTCATCGAGTTGATCAACAACTGGCGGTTCGGCTCGCTGAGCGAGACGTACAGGTCGCCCCGGGTGAACGCGCAGCTGACACACGTGCTCGATGCGGTCAGGCCGGACATCCTTCACTGCCACAACCTTCTCAATCTGAGTTTCGATCTTCCGCGGATAGCCCGCGAGCGTGGCGCTCGAACCGTCGCGACCCTGCACGACTACACGCTGGTCTGTCCTTCAGGCGGCCAGCGTGTGCATATGGCTGACGCGCACGTCTGTCATGAAATCGATCCGGAACGGTGCGCACGGTGCTTCGCCCAGTCGCCGTTTCACGCGAAGATGGCGGCCAGGGTGGTGACCTCGGGCCCGCTTGGCAGGTTCGTAGCGGTCGCGGCTGGAATCGCCCGGCGGCGCGCGCCCTGGATCGTATCCGCCGCCAGCCAGGTGCCGGGCCCCGCCATCACTGCCGCTGATGTCCGCCAGCGTCTGGCATGTGCGAGGAACGTGCTCGAAACCGTCGATCTCTTCGTCGCTCCCTCGCGTTCGCTGGCCGACGAATATCTCCGGCTCGGATTGCCTCGCGACCGGCTCGTCGTGTCGGACTACGGATTCGAGCCAATCGCCCCTCTTCCCAGGCATCAGTCCGCCACACTTCGCATCGGGTTCGTCGGAACGCTCGTCTGGCATAAGGGTGCGCATGTTCTGCTTGAAGCGTTGCGAACGCTGCCTGCGGGCTACTCGCTGCAGCTGTTCGGCGATCCCGAAACCTTTCCCGCGTACACCGCCCGGCTGAAGCAGTTGTCGGGCGGGCTTCCGGTCACCTTCGAGGGCCGCTACGATCACGCGCGAGTCGCCGACGTGTATTCGAGGATCGACGTGCTCGTGGTGCCATCACTCTGGCCGGAGAATTCGCCGCTCGTCATCCACGAGGCATTCCAGCAGGGCGTTGCCGTCGTCGGGGCACGGACGGGCGGTATCGTCGATCTCGTTCAGCACGGCGTGAATGGGTTGCTGTACGAACCGTTTTCGGCCGGGGCGCTGGCCTCCGCCCTCGAAGCGTTGCTGCAGGATCGCGCGCTGGTGGCACGGCTGGTCGCGGCGGCGCCCGCGGTGAAGTCGATTGCGGAGGATGCGAGGGAGTGGGAGGAGAGGTATCGGCGTTTGCTGCAACCGTCGGCTGTAATGGAGGGTGCCCTTCGATAGAAGTAACCAGGGACCCACGCCGTTCGCACGCAGCGAGATCTTTAAGCCGTTCGACGAGTTCATCGTCCGAGAGCGCAGCGAACGCAGTGACGTTGTCGGACACTGCAACTGAGGCTGACGTTTACACGGTCATATGCCCATGGCTATATTGAGGCATGAATCGAGCGATGCCGGAAAGGTCAAGACGTCTCCCTGAATGATGCTCGATGCGGTCAACAGGCTTGCGCGGGTGGTCTCGCTGGAAGCGTGGTGCAGGAGGTCGGAGCTCCCTTTGGCACAGTGGAAGCGATGGGATGCCAGTGCCGACCCTGCTTGATACGCACGCCTGGGTGCGGTGGTTGGCGGAAGCTCGTCGTCTGAACGTGCAGTCGTTCTGGTAGCCCCATCCTGCATGCCCGCAATTCGCCGCGTGACCATCGTCATTCCGACGCTCAACGGCGGGGTCCTGCTCGAACGCATGCTCGACGCAGTTGACGCACAGGACGCCCCGTGCGAGCGGGAACTTGTTGCGGTGGATTCCGGGTCGACGGACGGCACGGTCGATCGGTTGCGGGCGCGCGGCGCGATCGTGCGACAGATGTCAGCCGCCGAGTTCAACCATGGTGAAACACGCAACGCCGCATTGGCCGCGGCATCCGGCGAGCTTGCAGTGCTGCTGGTCCAGGACGCTGTGCCCGCTTCGCGCGACTGGCTGCGCTGCCTGATCGAGCCATTCGATCAGCCCGACATCGCTGGGAGTTTTGGACGCCAGCGGGCCAGGCCCGACGCGAGCCGGGTCACGACGCATTACCTGTCGTCATGGGTAGCCGCCCAGGAGACACCGAGGATCGCCGGCCCGCTCACGACCGACGCGTTTGCCTCGCTTGCGCCGTTCGAACGTCACAGCCTCTGCGCGTTCGACAACGTCTGCTCGTGTATCCGCATGGACGTCTGGCGGAAGTACCCCTTCAAGCGAACACCCATCGCGGAGGATCTGCGGTGGGCGGTCGAGGTGATGCTCGCAGGTTATCGGCTCGCGTACACACCCAAGGCCGTCGTGTGGCATTCGCACGATCGCCCCGTTCGGTACGAGCTCGATCGGACGTATCTCGCACATCAGCAGCTTCAACAGCTGTTCGGGTTGTCGACGGTGCCGACCGCCACGTCGCTGGTCCGGGCAGTGGCATCGACCCTGCCCTTGCACGTGCGGCTTGCAGCATCGGAGCCGCGCGGCCGCCGGGCGCGGGCGCTGTTGCGGAATGCCGGGTTGGCCGTCGCGCTTCCGCTTGGCCAGTATCTCGGCGCGCGCTCCGCCCGCGAAGGGCGTGAACTGTTATCGGTTGGGAGGGTGTGAAGACTCGTAGTCCGTAGTCCGTGGTTCGTCGCTCGTAGCTCGTAGATCGTTGAACTGCGATGAGTTTTTCGAGCCACGAGCGACGGACCACGGACCACGAACCACGGACTACGATTTCGTAAAACATGCGCATTCTCTTAATCGTTCACGGATATCCGCCGCTCGCTTCGGCCGGCACCGAGGTGTACGTGGAGACCCTCGCGAACGCTCTCGCTGCGGATGGCCGGGACGATGTGGTGGTACTGACCCGGGATGCCGATCCATGCAGGCCGGAGTATGACGTCCGCCACGAAACGAGCGGCCGCGTTCGCGTCGTCCGCGTCAACAACACCTTTCAGCAGTGCGATTCTTTCGCCAGCACCTATTTGAATCCGGACTTTCTGCGGGTCGCCATGGAGCAAGTGGCGGCCATCCGTCCGGATGTCGCGCACATCCATCACCTGACCTGTCTGTCGACCGGGCTGCCGGAAGCGCTTGCCGCGCGGGGATGCGCGGTGGTCATGACCCTGCACGATTACTGGATGATCTGTCATCGCGGTCAGTTGTTCGACTCGGACAACACGCGGTGTGATGGACCATTCGAGGATGGCTGTGCGGGCTGCCTGTCTCCAGGCGTGCTGGCGACGCCATCCGTCTATCGCGCCGGCCGCATCGCGCGAATGCTGCCGATTCCCGGCGCGCGGACCTTCGCCAGATTCGGTGCTGCTGCTCTCGAGGCGGCAACGCCGGCTCAGCGGACGCGAAGCTGCGACGATGACGAGGCTCGCGCAGATGCAGGCGGCTGCCCGGCACGTCCAGATGTTCCTGGCGCCTTCGTCGACGGCGGCGGACCTGTTCGGGCGATTCGGAATCGGGCCGGACCGGTTGCGACGGTGCGAGCTGGGCATCGATCTCGCACCGTTCCGATCGATCAGACGTGAACCGTCGAGCGCCTTGCGACTTGGTTTCGCCGGCGGTCTGTTGCCGACCAAGGCCCCGCATCTGTTGCTGGAGGCCGCCGCGAGACTGCCCGTGGGCTCCGTCACCGTCGATGTGCTGGGCTCCGGCGACGCCTTCCACGGCGACGACAGTTACGTCCGGCGTATGGCGCCGCTGCTCGCGCGCCCGTACGTCCGGCGTGTGGGGTTCGTGCCCCACGAACGCATGCCGGAGGCGTTCGCCGGAATCGATGTGGTGGTGGTTCCCTCGGTCTGGATCGAGAACTCTCCATTGATCATCCGGGAAGCATTCGCCAGCGGCGCGCCGGTGATCGCGTCGAATCTCGGCGGCATGCGCGAGATGGTTACGCACGAGCGCAACGGCTTGCTGTTCGAGCCGGGTAGCGCGGAATCCCTGGTTGGCGCGATTCGCCGGCTGATCACCGAGCCGGATCTTCTGCCCCGGCTGCGGGCGGGTATTACGCCGCCGATGACGATTCAGCGCGATGCCGCGTCGCTCAGGCAGTTGTATTCGGAGCTCGCGCTGCGATCGAAGATCACCCCTGCACGTGTGCCGCAACAACGCGGTGAGGCGACGCCGCGGACGTGCGGGATCGTCCTGAATTACCAGACGCCGGATCAAACGTGGCTGGCGGTGCGCTCGTTACAGACCTCGGACGAGTCCCTCGACGAGATTCTCGTGGTCGACAACGGATCGCGTGACAGATCCGCCGCGTTTATTCGCGACAGGTTGCCGGCGGTCGAGCTGCTCGAAACTGGGCGAAATCTCGGATTCTCGGGCGGCTGCAACGCCGGCATCAGCCGTGCCCTGGACCGCGGGGCAGAGGCGGTGCTCCTGGTCAACAGCGATGTGGTGTTGAGGCCGGACGCGCTCGCAGCGTTGTTGGCCGCTGCCCGGGAGCACCCCGACGCAGGCGTTCTCGGCGCGCTCCTCGTGTCGCGAGAGGAACCGGATCATGTCGCATCCGCGGGGCTCACGTTTTCGGAACGGACGGCAAGGATGCGTCATCGGGATGCGGGCGGACGTATCGCACGGGTCACACCCAGCCACGCCCACGACGTCACAGCCATCAGCGGATGCGTGATGTGGATTCGCGCCTCGGTCTTCCGCCGGATCGGCTTGCTGGACGAAGAGTATTTCTACTCGTTCGAGGATCTCGACTTCTGTCTGCGCGCGCGCCGGGCAGGATTCCGCGTCATGCTCGTGCCGGCCGCAATCGCGTATCACGAGGGTGGACGATCCATCGGACGACGGTCGCCCGACAGGGTCTACTTCGCGACGAGAAACCACCTGAAGCTGGCGCGGTCGGCGCTGGGCGGGACACGCGTGTCGCACGCCGCTCGCGGCGCGCTGATTGTCGGCATGAACGCCGCCTACGCCGTTCTATCGCCTCAAGTGCCGCTGGTCGGCGGGCTGACGGCGGTCGTGCGCGGCGCCTGCGATCACCTCCGCGGGCGGTATGGCGCCGGACCCATCTCGTAACTCACGCACTTCGGCGTCGAGGAGGGCGATCTCTTCCATCAGGCGCTCGATCTGCTGGCGCTGACGCGATACCACCACCGAGAAATACAACGACGCCACGAACACGAAGAAAATCAACACCAGGATAAGGAGCGCAGGCGGGTAGTAGACGCCCAGGACGCGCGCCGCCAGGTGAAGGCTGTCGCGCCAGATCGAAAGAATGAGGAGCGCGACCGCGCACGTCAACCAGATGAACGAGTATTCCTCGGTGAGCTTTCGCCGGCGTACGAGCTCGAGCACCACGCCCAGGAGCAGGACGCTGGTGAGAATGGCGACGAGCTGAATGACGTTGCTCACCGGTCTTGACCCGTTTCCACGTCGATGCTGCGGAGAGGGACCATCAAGACGGCCAGAAGCGTTCTGCCGAGCGCCACCGCCATCCTCCGCCAGGTCAACGTCGTTCGCCCGGTGGTGCGCGGCCGCATCCTGATCGCGACCTCCTCGAAACGGATGGCGTGACGTCGCAGGAGGAGCAGCAGCTCGGGCTCGGGATAGCCGGTCGGGTGATGGCGGCTGAGGAGCTGGATCGCTCTCGGGCCAAACGCCCACAGACCCGACGTGGGATCCGTGACGCGCCGGCGCGTCAGCGCCGAGAGAACGAGTCCGAGCATCGCCTTTGTCGGGTGCCGTCCGGACCATCTGGGCCGGCGCGCGTAACGCGAGCCGGAGACCGCATCCGCCCGGCCGATCAGAATTGGTGCGATGAGCCGGCCAACGTCGCACGCCCGGTGCTGTCCGTCTCCATCGATCCTGATGACATAGCTGTAGCCACGGCTTCGCGCATATCGCAGCCCGGCGCGCATGGCACTGCCCACGCCGAGACGTTCGGGCATGGTCAGCCAGCGGACACCAAGCCCTGGCAGCAGCACGGATGTTTCGTCAGTGGATCCGTCGTTGACGACGAGCACGTCGACGCCCGGTGCCACACGTCTGATATCCCGCACCACGCGGCCCAGGCTTGCGCGTTCGTTGAACGCGGGAATCACGACGAGCGTCGAGGTCGTCGCCAGCCACGATGCCTCGTTGGATCGCAGGCGCCTGTCCGGTCGACGCCTCGGCATGCTCTGCCCGGGAGACTGCCGGGATCCCGCTACGCGCCGTGCCGTCCATCGAAGGATCGCCGCCGTCCACGCGACGTCGCGGAGCAGATGCGCGATGGGAAACGCCAGGCAGGCAGCGTCGCCGGATCGACGCCAGGCGGCCACTCCGGCGAACGCGCGCTCGACGGCGAGGGCGGCTATCAGCACGGCCGCCACGGCGATCAGCGGCCGCCACGGCAACCCCGACCACAGAGCCGCCGCCGACATCAGCAGCAGTACCAGCGCGGCGGTCATGGCAGCGGCGTGCAGAATCATCCCGACGCCCGACACGTCGTCGCCGGTCACACGGCGCGGGTGTCGGGCCACGATATCCAGCCTGCCGTAGCCCACACCGAACTGCTGACGCAGATAGCTGCGGCAGGAGTCTCGCCAGATGTGGATGCTCGTTGCGGATGGCCGGAACGCCAGCTTGTAGCCGGCATCGATCAACCTGTAGCTGACGTCGTTGTCCGCCCCGTATCCAAAACGTTCGTCGAGCAGCCCCACGGCGTGAAGTGCGGACGCGCGGTACACGGTGTTACCCGTACACACGTGGTTCACAAAGTCCTGCCGGATGGCAGCGTATCGATCCTCCAGGTCGCGGCCCATCACGCGCGCCCACACGCCGGCGTCCGGCGACGTCACGTAGTGGCCTTGTGCCGCAGCGACGTCCGGGTTCTCGAATGTTGCCAGCAGCGTTGCGAGCCAGCCAGGCTGAACGATGACGTCCTGATCGATCTGGCAAATCAATGGATACGCGGCTTCGCGGACTCCGGCGTTGACGGCCGACGCCACACCGCGTCCCGGCCCTTCGACGATTCGCACCCCTGCATCCGTCAGTCCTTGCAGGTAGCGCCGCGATCCGTCGGTGCTGCCGTCGTCAACAGCGAGGATCTCGAACGCGTGGCCTTGACACTCGGCCCGGATCGCCGCAATGACGGCCGGCAGCAGGCGTCGTCCGTTATGGATCGGAATGACGACGGAGATCCCTGGCGGCGTCACGCGACGGACCTCCGTAGATGGCGCGCTCGCGCCACATCTCCATACAGGGTCTCGAGTTGCTCGCAGACGATATCCGCAGCGAACAGTTCCCGAGCCTTGAGCCCGGCGGAGGCGGCACGCGTCTTCCAGGCAGTTGGCGATTCAAGAATCGCGTCGATGGCTCCGGCGAGCGTCGGCCTGTCTCCGTACGGCACGATGTGCCCGCCGCCAGTGCGGCCGATGATTTCACCGCAGCCGCTGTCGTTCGAGACGACGACAGGCGTTCCACACAGGAGCGCTTCGAGGGGCACGAGACCGAACACTTCGTCTCGCGACGGGTAGACGACGACATCGGCGCTCACGAGCGCCTCGACGCGTTCCGGGCCGCGGAGCAGGCCCACGCGTGTCACGCGGCTGCCAAGGCTGGGCCGTGCTGTCAGGCTCTCGAGCACGGCACTGCTCCCCATGTCGTTGCCGGCGATCACCAGCCGGGCCGAAGAGCTCGTGACGAGACCAAAGGCGTGAAGGAGAACATCGACGCCCTTGCGCGGGGTCATCTTTCCGAGGAACAGCACGATTGGGCCTTCCCCCAGTCCGTGCTTCCGGCGGAACGTTTCGCGAGCCGGAAGATCCGAGAACTCCTCGATGTCGAGCGGGTTCGGAACGACGGTGACGCGATCGCGTGCAATGCCGGTTTCTCTGAGCTGACGGCATTCTGCTTCGCTCGTGGCAAGCACACGGTCTGCGCCATCGACGACGCGCCGGCCGCCTGCGGCATCGAACAGACGCTTGAGCAGAATTCGCCGCTCGATCAGTGGTGCTGTTCCGTTGGGCGATAGCACGTAGGGAACGCCAGCGCGACTGAGCTCACGGGCCGCAATCGAACCCGGAAGGTTGCGGCAGGCATGGAGGTGTGCGATGTCGAACGAACCGGCGCAGCCGCGCAGAAAGCGGCGCAGGCCTCTTGGGGCGAAGGCCTGGTAGTGATACGCCATTCGATTCGAGACATTGCGAAAAATGCGGACATCCAGATCTTCACGCGCGTGCTGATCTCGGATGGATCGAGGCGTGTCTCGGAATCGCAAGCGTCGGTGGTGCAGACGGTGACGTGATGTCCACGCCGCGCGAGGCCGCGGGTCATGGCCGCCGCGACCCTGGGGATGCCGCCGTAAGCCCACGCGTCTTCGAAATAAGGAACGACGTGCAGAATCCTGAGCAACGACATGAAGCGGCCGGTGCCGTATAGTATCAGGCCGAGCGATGATTTCAGCCGCCACCGCCGGGCTACGCCCCGGTCGCGCACAGTACAGCGGCCTCGTCTGGACGCTGATCCGCACCGACTTCAAGACGCGCTACCACGGTACGGTGGGAGGGTTCGTCTGGGCGCTGCTCAAGCCGTTGACGATGTTCGTCGTGCTGATGGCGGTGTTTTCGTACGTGTTCGCCAGCGAACGTCAGTACAAACTGGATCTGATCATCGGGTTGTTTCTCTACGAGTTCTTCCAGGAATCCACGAAGATGGGTCTCCTGTCGCTGCGGGCCAAGGGCTACCTCCTCAACAAGGCGAGGTTTCCGTCCTGGGTGGTCGTTATCACGTCTGCGTCGAACGCGGTGATCACGCTGGTGTTGTTCTCCGTGGTCCTGATTGCATTCCTGGCTATGACGGGACGCGTCCCGTCACCGGTCCACGTCGCGCTCTACGCGGTGTACCTGATTCATTACATTGCGATCGCCGCAGGATTCTCGCTGGCGGCCAGCGTGCTCTTCATGCAGTACCGGGATCTCAATCAGGTCTGGGAGGTCATCAGCCACGCCGGGTTCTTCGTGGCTCCGATCATCTATCCACTGCAGATCCTGCCTGAGCGCGTGCATGCGTATCTGTATCTCTGGCCCCCGACGCCGATCATCCTGTTCTCGCGGAGCGTTCTGGTTGACGGACGGACGCCGTCGCTGCTGGCGCACGCATTGCTGACCGCCGAGACACTCGTCATCCTCGCGCTTGGTGCGACTCATCTACAGGCTGAAAGCGCCGAGGGTCGCGGAGCACCTGTGAAGCCGCGCGTGATTGAAGCCAGCGGGATTTCGAAGACGTTCACGATCCCGTCGGTCCGGCGAGATACGGTCCGCGAGCACGTGATGGATTTCTTCCGGCCCACACCCATCGAGAGGCTCACGGTGCTCGACTCGGTCTCGCTTCGAGCTGCGTCGCGGCGAGAGCCTCGGCCTGATGGGGCGTAACGGCAGCGGCAAGAGCACCCTGCTGAAGATCATCTCGGGCATCTACCAGCCGGATCGCGGCTCGGTGACACTCAGCGTCCGCGGTGACGCCGATCCTCGAGCTCGGGGTCGGATGGAACCCCGAGCTCGATGCGATCGACAACATCGAGCTGCTCGGCACGGTCATGGGCATGACGCTGCGCGAACTGCGCGCGGCGACGGCGGACATCCTGGCCTTCGCCGATCTCGAGCGCTTCGCGAAACTCGAGCTGCGTCACTATTCGAGCGGCATGGCCGCGCGGCTGGCTTACGCGGTCGCGTTCCACGCCGTGCGCGACGTGCTCATCCTCGACGAGATCTTCGCCGTCGGCGATGCCGGCTTCAAGGAACGGTGTCAGGCGCGGTATCGCGAGCTGCACCGCGCCGGCCATTCGATGTTGCTCGTCAGCCACGAACCGCGAACGATTGCGACGTTCTGCGACCGGGCGCTCCTCCTCGAAGGCGGCCGCATCGTCAAAGCCGGTCCGGCGTGCTGACGTCGCGGACGCCTACCTGGCGCTGCTGACCGATTCGTCGTCCCGCGACCCTGAGATAGAGCCACGGCCCCAGCGGGCGGCACGCCGATGAACACTCCGCGGATCTCGGTGCTCCTGCCATGCTTCAACGATGGGCAGTGGATCGACGAGGCGCTCGACAGCGTGCGGCAGCAGACCTTTCAGGACTTTGAGATCGTTGATCGTTGACGATGGGTCGACCGATGCCGCGACGGTGCGGAAGCTGGAATCGATTGACGATTCCAGGACACGAGGTTTTCCGGACGGAGAACCGCGGACTTGCCTGCTGCCCGCAATCATGCGGCGGCCCACGCGCGCGGCGAGCTGTTCTGCGCACTCGACGCCGACGACCGGCTTGCCGCCACCTGGTTCGAGAAGGGGCAGGCGCTGCTCGACGAGCACGGCCCGACGATCGCATTCGTTTCTCACTGGCTCGAGACGTTCGGCGACGAGCACTGGACGTGGAAACCTGAACGGTGCGATCTGCCGGCGTTGCTCGTCAGGAACACGATCAACGGCGCCGCGCTGGTCAGACGTGCGGCATTCGAGGCCGTCGGCGGGTACGACGAATCCATGCGCCACGGCTGTGAGGACTGGGACTTCTGGCTGCGCTTGGTCGAGGCGGGCCATCCAGGGCACGATCATCCCGGAAGTGCTGTTCTACTACCGCCGGCATTCCACGTCGATGAGCCGCGGGATGATCACACGGCCGGGTCATCCGGAAGCGCCGCTGCGAGACGCTGCTGGACAAGCACGCCCGGCCTTTCGCGATCATCTCGCGACCGTCATCGTCAGCAGGGAAAGCCGAGCGTTTGTGGCTCGGACGCGAAATCGCGGCGCTCGAACGCGACCGTCTGACCGTGCTCGAGCCAGGCCTGGAACGGGCGGCGGAGGAGTTGCGTGCGTTGCGTGTCAAGGAGACCCGCGTGCGCGCGCAACAGCTCGCGCGTGAGGAGCGCGATCGCCTCGCTCATCAGGTGAGTCAACTGCAGACTGAAGTGGGCTCGCTCCGGACTTCATGGAGCTGGCGGATCACCGGCCCGTTGCGATGGGTGTACTCCCGTTTGATCGGGTGTGCGGCCATGAGCGCGCCGGAAGGCACAACCGAAGCGGGGCCGAGGGCATCGCTGTGGTCGTCGCGCAAGGCCGTGCCCCGGGATTGGTCCGGACCGTTGACACGCCTGATCCGGCAGACGACACCGCCTTCGGCGGCGTCGATTGCGGCGGTGGAGTCAGACTCGCGCGGAGATTCTGCAATCGGTGGAACAGCGAACCGGCGCGGGCGATGGTTGATCGCGCGCGGAAATGTCGCGGGCGGTCAATACAGCGGTTTCGTCCGGCGAGTCCGACTGGGTTCTGCTCGTCCCTCGGGGCTACCGACTTCGTCCGCGGGCGAGTGAGCGTTGTGCTCGCAGCTCTGAAGACGAAAACGCCGGCATCGTCGCGGTGGCGCCGGCGATACGCGACGAGACGCCGGATGGACTGCGCGGCCAGCGTCCGCTTCGTTCTGACTCTCGCCCCGTTCGACTGCTGGAGGAACCCACTGCGGTTCCGCCTGTCCTGTTCATTCGGCGCAGTGCGTGGGACAGAGTCGGTGGCGTGGTGTCCGGCTGCGGTGTCCTGACCGTCTGCGATCTGCTCCTTCGGCTCCAGGAGGTGGGCCGGGCGGCTGGATCGCGGATAATCTTGCCTCTCGCGACATTTCCGATTCCGCGAGCTGGACGGGGATCTGGCCGGCGCCAGAGAACCTACCTGACCAGCTTCGCGCGCGTGATCGAAAAGAATCGTTTTGTGCTCGAGCCAGTGATGCGTGAGGTGCTCATCCGGCGTGAGACCAGGATTGGTTGCGTTGCGTGCCGGGCACCGCGAGCTCGTTCGATGCGGCGACGACGATCTCAGTCGGCTCGATGTTCGGTACGCGCAGAGATCGCGCACGCACGCGCATATCTCCGGCACCATGGTCAGGAGCACATCGATTGGGGTGAGTTCCGCCGGATTGACCCGATCAGCCGCAACTGGGGCTACGAGCGCGGTGTGCCGATCGATCGGTATTACATCGAGGCGTTTCTCGCCGCGCACTCATCCGACATACGCGGCGCCGTGCTCGAAGTTCAGGAGAACGACTACACGACGAAGTTTGGCGGATCGCGCGTCGAGTCATCGTCGGTCGTGGACCTGGACGAGGCCAACCCCCGCGCGACGCACTTGCGGACCTGCGATGCGCGCCGCATATGCCGTCCGACTCTTTCGACTGCATCATCCTGACCCAGACGCTGCACGTCATCGACGACGTGGATGCTGTGTTGAGCGAGTGCAGACGGCTCTTGAGGCCTGACGGCGTGATGCTCACGACGTTGCCATGCGCGAGCCGCGTCTGTCTCGAATATGGAACCGACGGCGATCTGTGGCGGATGACGCCGGCTGGTGGACGAACGCTGTTCGAGAAGACGTTCGGGGCAGGCTGCCGTCGAGTCCACCACCTACGGCAACGTGCTGTCGAACATGGCGTTCCTCGAAGGCCTCGGGATTTCAGACTTGACCCCGCAGGAGTTCGACATCGTCGATCCGTATTTCCCGGCTCTCGTCGGAATCAGGGCGCGCAAAGAAACGTTGCGCGCGACGATCGCTCGAGCGGGCCGGGCGATCCTGCTCTATCACCGTGTCGCTGACGACGAGGATGTCCACGGTCTGTCGGTTTCGCCGTCAGCGGTTCGATGAACACGTGAAGCATGCTCGCGCGCGACTACCGCGTGATTCCGCTCGACGAGCTGTTGCGGACGCCAGCCGGCGACCTGCCGCCCCGCGCCATCGCGCTGACGTTCGACGATGGGTATCTGGATAACCTCGTGGAGACGCGGCGCCGGTGCTGGAGCGGGCGGGGCTGCCGGCGACATTTTTTCTGACGTCAGGTTGGCTCTCTGGACCTGGCGAGTACTGGTGGGACACGCTCGAGCGCGTGCTCCTGCTCAACGAATCCGTTCCACCCTCGATCGACGCTGTCCGGACGGGACGTCGCTTCGTCTGAGCACGGGAACGGTGGATCAGCGTCGCGCGTCGCACGATCAGCTCCATGCGCTGATGGTTTCGGCGCCGCTGGAGGTCCGCGACCGGCTGATCGCGGAGTTGAGTCGACTGGGTGGCCCTCCCGCTCGACGACGGCCGCTCGTCGCTGACGAGGTCGTGCAGCTTGCCCGTATCGCTGGCATGTCGGTCGGAGCGCACACGGTCAATCATCTCTCGCTTCCCGACCAGGACTTTGCCGTCGTCGCGCGCGAGTTGGACGACTGCCGCGACGGCACTCCAGAGGAGTCACGGGCAGGCCCGATCCAGGAGTTCGCCTATCCATACGGTGCGGCCTCCCGCGCGTGCGCCGAGCCTGTCCGGAGCAGATTTCAGCTGGGGATTGACCTGCGACGAAGTCGGAGATCGGTTCGTCGTTCGACACCGCGCGGGCGGGCCGTATCGAGGTCAGGAACTGGACTGCCGGGCAGCTTTCGGAAAGACTCGATCGGGTGTTTGCGGCCAGCGAGCGCTGATCCGCCGCATTACCGCGTGCCGGCGGGTGATCTTCTCGCGTTTGGCGATCGCGCGGAATGCCGTCGTGACCTGATGCTGCCACCGCTCGTCACTCTGCGACGCGCGACCGCTCATCGTCGCGGCCAGCGGCTCGAGGCACGAACTGTCACCGACCGCCTGAACGGCGGCAAGAAACGAGACGGGCAGCCGGCCGTCACCTTCCCCAAAACTTTCGCGTAAGTCGTACATCGCCACGCGGCTGCCACGAAGCGCCAGCGCCTGATGGATGGCGCCACGCACGAGACGCCAGTCTTCCACGCGCGCCTTCCCGCGCGCGTCCGATTCCACGCGCCGGACCTCGTCGATCAGCTTTTGCAGCGCACCGAGCGGGGCTTTGGCGGCACGCGCCGACACGGCCTTGCGCAGCAACTCCGGGTCGTCCGGCAACTGGCCGTCGAGCGCGTCCTTCCACAAGGCCTCTTCGGAGAACTTGCCCTGGGCGGCCGCGCGCGACTGCGCACGGATCGTGTCGTCAACGCCCGACCCGAGCGCTCCGGCGACCTTGTTGCGGACGTCGGCCGGCATCTGATCGAGCGCTTCGAGCGCGGCGACACGCACGCGCCGCTCGACACGGTCGTTCAATGCAACAGCGACCAGCGAATCGAGCGCTGCAGATGCCGCGCTGCGATGCTGGCTGTCGAGGAGGCTGCGCATGACCCCAGCCGCCGCGATCGCCACATCGCCACCTTCCTCGATGCCCTGCCGCGCAGGCGCCAGGGCCCGGTGATCGCCCATGGACTCGAGCGCGCGCAGGATGGCCACGCGCGCCACTCGATCGGTCGTGCTCGAGAACGTGGTGACGAGGCGATCCACGGCCCTCGGCCCGATGACCGCCAGCCTCGCGATCGCCGATTCACGCCTCATGTCGTCCGACTGGCAGAGCGCCTCGATCAGCGTACGGATCTCGGTGGACGCTGAGGCTTTGATGGGCATGAGGCAGTGTAAATGGGCGATGGGCGATGGGCAATGGGCAAGGCGATGGGCGATGGGCAATGGGCGATGGGCGAGGGGCGATGGGCAAGGCGAGGGCAGGCGATGGGCGATGGGCAAGGTTAAGTAGACGGCGAACAAAAAAAGGCCGGTCCGTTCGGGACCGACCCTTTCAACGTTCTGTGATTTCAGCCGCGGACTTGGGTTAGGCCTTCACCATCGCCCATCGCCCATCGCCCATCGCCCATCGCCCATCGCCCTGCGCGCAGCGTTAGCGTTGCAGCCGGACGACGAGGGCGGCGCGGCGGTTCAACCGGCGCGTTTCTTCTCGTGCGTTGTCGTGCTTCGGACGCTCCTCGCCGTAGCTCGTGGTCTGCATCCGGTCGGCGCCGATCTGGCGGCTCGCCAGGTAGTCGCGCACTGCGGCGGCGCGCCGTTCGCCGAGCGCCAGGTTGTACTCCGCCGTGCCGATGTTGCAGGTGTGGCCTTCGATCTGAATCCGGACGTCGGGGTTCGCCTGCATGATCTTGATCGCCTCGTCGAGCGCCCGCGTGGCTTCCGGCCGCAGCGAGTAACGATCGAAGTCGAAGTGCACGTCTTCGAACGTGAACGTCTTGACTTCAGGCCGGATGACCTGAATCGTCACGTTCGCGCTCGCAGTTCCACCTTTCCCGTCGTCGACTTGAACGGTTACGACGACCGGTCCCTCTTGCATCGGCGCCGTCCATGGCGTCTGACGATCCGTCGGGCGAGCGAACGTACCGACAGGGGCACTCCACTTGTAGGTCAGCCTGTCGCCATCCGGGTCGGACGCGTCAGCCGTAACGGTCGACGTCCGGCCGATTTCAACCGTGCAAGGCTCGCAGCGAGCGACCACGGTGGGTGGCCGATTCTGCGGTGCGGCTGGCGGCGGTGGCGGTGGTGGTGGCGGAGGCGGCGGTGGAACGTAGACGCGAACACCGGGGTGATAGCCGATCCGGAACTGGAAGCCCAGCGCGTCGCCGCCCTCGTTCTCGAACGAGCCGAAGTCCTCGCGAGGGCTCAGGTTCATGTTCCAGTTGAGACCGCCGCCAAGGAACAAGCCGCCCCGGCTGATCCACGTCAAGCCGATCGAGGCGTTCACCGGGTTCTCCTGTGCCGAATCCAGGGGCAGAATCGACGCACCCCGCACCTCGACGGTGTCACCCGAGTACATCTCGCCGTGCAGTTCAGCGGTCAGCCTGAGGTTCTTGCGGGTCGGGAAGCCGGCGCCGAAACCCCAGCGGAAACCGTCGAGCAGATCGAATTCGTCGGGATCGCCGCGGACGATGTAGCCGCCGAACGCCGAGAGTTCGACACGCTGATTGAGCTCCTTGCTGACGATGGCGTCGAACGAGAAGTCCGCCTCACCGGTCCCTGCGCCATCATCCGTGCTCGCCGTCGGCAGCTTCACCATGCCGCGGACCGCGAAGGCGAGCGGCTTCTGCGTGTGCTCCGACGTGATGTTGACCTTGCCACCGAGCCAGAGATCGCCGAGCTGGTTGCCCGTCCATTGCGTGTTGACGAACGGATACTGGTTGACCACGCCGCCGTTCGCGGCGTCGGCCGTCGGGAAGAAGAGCGGGCGCACGTCGCGATCGATCCTGCGCACGAGCGACCAGGAACCGAAGATTTCCGCCCGATCGGCCAGACCGACCCCGAAGGTCACCGGGAAATCCGAAACGTCCGTGAAGCCCTGCGTGTAGTCGAAGTTCACGCGGTACAGGCTGAACGACCATTTGCGGGCGGGCAGGATCTCGCCGGTTGGCACAAACCACAGACCCGTATCACCCGAGGCTGTCGTGGTCGCCGGACGTGTTTCGGTGGTGGCAGTTGGAGCGGGCGGCTGAGTCGAGGTCTGGGTCCCGCCCGTCTGCGCCGATGCGGACGGTGTCAGGCTCAGGGCCGCGATTGTAAGGAGCGCCCCAACTACAGATTTGTTAGACATAACTCATCAATATAAGGGGTTGATGGTTTTCAGTCAAACCGGCGGAGTCGGGGAGTAAATACCCGCGGGAAATGCACTTACGCCGGTGTTTTGCGGCTGAAGAGCCACGCGATGATGATGCTCAGCCCGTAGAGGACGAGCATCGGGCCGGCCATCATCGCCTGCGACACCACATCGCCCCCGGGGCTGAGCACCGCCCCGAGGATGAAGATGATCAACACCGCGTACTTGAAGTGGCGGATCAGGAACCCGGCCGTGACCATCCCCATACGCGCGAGGAAGAACACCACGGTGGGCATCTGGAAGATGACCGCGAAGCCGAGCAGCATTTTTACGTACAACGAAAACGCCGGCCCGAGCTTGATCATCGACTGCACGTAGTCGGGCTTGAAGTCGATGAAGAATTTCCAGGTCCAGGGGAAGGCCACGTAGTGCGAGAAGGCCGCGCCTGCGGCGAAGAAAAACGTCGAGAGCGCGACGAAAGGAATCGCGAACTTTTTCTCGTGAGCGTAGAGGCCGGGCGCGATGAACAGCCAGAGCTGCCACATCACGAACGGCGTAGCGATGAGCAGGCCCACCAGCGCGCCGACCTTCAGATACAGCATGAAGAACTCGGACGGCTCGGTCTGGATGAGGCTTCCGCCGGCCGGCAGCATTTGCCGCATCGGCAGCGTGACGAACTCGAAAATGCGGTTCAGGAAAATGAACGAGACGACGCAGCCGACGGCGATGGCGATGACGGCGTGAATCAGTCGGGTCCGGAGCTCGTCGAGATGCTCCAGAAACGACATCTTCGCTTCGGCATCGAGCTCGCTTTCGCGGGCCGACTCGCCGTAGGGGTCGTCGTCAGGCCGCGGTGACGAAGGGAACGGGACGAGGGCCATTGCGCCCTATGCGTTTCCGGTTTGGCGCGGAATACCCGCCTCGTCGCCCGGAGTGGAGGTGGCTGCGCCTGGCGGTTTCTGCCGATCCGCCGAGCGCTGCTCCTCGACCCTGATCTCCTCGTCGAGCGTGCTCCTGAGCTCGTTGGAGGCCCTCTTGAACTCGTTCAGGCTCCGGCCGATCGACCTGCCCAGTTCGGGCAATTTCCGGGGCCCGAAGATGATCAAGGCGATGACCATGATGATGACCAGCTCGGGCATCCCGATGGGACCCAACATAGTGCAAATCCTTGGAAATCTGACGTTTGTCCGCTTAGGTGCATTATAGGAACCCCGTGGCCGGGGGGTCAACCGCTAATCCTGCCGGGTGCCCGGAAGTCATTGCGATCACGACACTTGGTCTGCTACGATGCCTGATATGCGTAGTTCCCGTTTTCTCCCCGCCGCCATCTTTGCCGTGGTCCTGTCGGCGCTCGCCGGTGGCTTCTTCGGCAGCAGTCTGCTCGCCACGCAGGACGACGTCACGCAGCAGTTGCGGATTTTCTCGTCGGCGTTGGCTGCGATCGATCGGGAGTACGTAGACACGGTGCCGTCGGATCGGCTCGTCTACGGCGCGATCGACGGCATGCTGAAGACGCTCGATCCGCACTCGAGCTTCTTCGATCCGCGGCAGTACGCGCAGTTGCGCGAGCGGCAGGAAGGGCGGTACTACGGGCTCGGCATTCAGATTCAGGTCATCGAAGGCGACATCACGGTGATGTCGATCTTCGAAGGATCGCCGGCTTACAAGAAGGGATTGCGTCGCGGCGACATCATCGCGCGCATCGGCGAGGATGATGCGAAGGGCTGGACGAGCGAGCAGGCCGTCGCGAGGCTGAAAGGCCCGAAGGGCACGACCGTCAACATCTCGCTTCGCCGCCGCGGCTACGAAGGCCTGCTCGATCTCGAGGTCGAGCGCGACGAGGTCAACATCACGACCGTGCGCGGCGCGTTCATGATCGACAAGGAGACCGGCTACATCAAGCTCGCCGATTTCTCCGAGACGTCGAACGACGAAGTCGGCAAGGCGCTCGAAGATCTGAAGGCGCGCGGGATGAAGCGGCTGGTGTTCGATCTGCGCGACAATCCGGGCGGCCCGCTCGATCAGGCGATTCGGATTTCGAATCGCTTCGTTCCGCGCGGTGAGCTGATTGTCTACACGCGCGGCCGCGCGCGCGATTCGGACGTCGACTACCGCGCCGAAGAGGTCAGCGAGTACACCGACATTCCGCTCGTGGTGCTGGTCAATCGCAACAGCGCGAGCGCGTCCGAGATCGTGTCCGGCGCCATCCAGGATCACGATCGCGGCCTGGTCGTCGGCGAGACGACGTTCGGCAAGGCGCTCGTGCAGTCGGTCTACAAGATCAGCGGGTCCGCCGGCCTGGCGCTGACGACCGGCCGCTACTACACGCCGAGCGGCCGAATGATTCAGCGTCCGTGGGACGGCAGCTTCGACGAGTACCTCACCTACACGCTTCGCGATCAGAGCGAGCCGCGGCAGCACCAGGCGGCTGACATGAAGAAGACCAAGGCCGGCCGCGAGGTGTACAGCGGCGGCGGTATCGAGCCCGACAAGTTCCTGGTCGGCCCGGTCGAGGGCTTCAACCCGAGCCGCTTCGGCCGGACGCTCTATGCGCGGCAGGCGTTTGCGAACTTCGCCGATCAGTTCACCGCCGAAGGCGATACGCGGTTGGGCGTCGCCAATCGCAACAAGAAGCGAATCTCGAAGGGCTTCCAGGTGACGCCGGCGATGGTCGATGAGTTCAAAGCGTCCCTCAAGGGACAGCGGATCGTGCTCGACGAGGATGCGTTCCAGAAGGACGAAGCCTTCATTCGCGCGATGATCCACTACGACATCGATCTGGCGCTCTTCGGCGTCGAGGAAGCTCGCCGCAATCTCGTCACGGTGGACCCGCAGGCCCAGGCTGCCCTTGCGCAGTTTCCGGCGGCGGTCCGCATGACCGAGATGGCGCGCAATCGCACGGCGGGTGGCGTACCAAAGCAGTAGGGCATTTGGCCCTATATTTTGGGGCCATACTTTGAACTTGCCCCATCTATTGGGGCTTGTTAGACTGACGGCCGTTTGCAGGGACCCAGGGGCCATCTTGCTTTGGGCGGGATGCGGGTCTTGGCCATCGGCCTTGTCACGTCACGGTTTCTTTCCTCAAACTCAGGGTTTCGAAGCGATCCCAGCCGCTTCCGTGCCGGCGTGTCGTCCGGCGCGTCGAAGCGGCTTTTGCTTTTCACGGGTACCTAAAGGATCGGTAAACGCATGCGCCTCAACCGTCTGGAAATCGCCGGATTCAAGAGCTTCCCTGATCGATCCGAACTGACGTTCGACGACGGCGTCACGGCCATTGTCGGCCCCAACGGTTGCGGCAAGAGCAACGTTGTCGACGCGCTGACCTGGGTGCTCGGCGAGCAGAGCGCGAAGAGCCTGCGCGGCGATCGGATGGAAGACGTCATCTTCGGCGGCAGCGACGCGCGGAAGCCGACTGGAGCCGCGGAAGTCCGTCTGAAGCTGTCCGGCGTGGCCGCACGCGTTCCCTCCGACGGTTCATTCACGCGCGTCAGAAAGAGTGGGAACGGCCACGCGCTGGGTGCAGTCGCCGCGGAGCATGGCGAGTCCGCCGCTGCAGTGGCCGAATTGCCGGTCGCACTGGTCGTCGAGGATTCCGCCGTGGCGGTCGCCGAGCCCGCACCGGAGGGCGCGGGCGCCGAGTTCGAGGACGCGACGCCGCTCATCGTTCGCGACGTCGAATTGATGCGTCGCTTGTACCGATCCGGCGAGAGCGAGTACCTGATCGACGGTCACATCTGCCGGTTGAGGGATGTGCAGGATCTGCTGATGGACGCCGGCATCGGCGTGAAGGCCTACGCGGTGATCGAGCAGGGAAAGATCGGGCAGATTCTGAGCGCGAGACCCACGGATCGGCGTCAGCTGATCGAAGAAGCCGCCGGCGTCACCAAGTACAAGAGCCGCCGTCGTGCGGCGGAGTTGAAGCTCGAGGCGGCACAGCAGAACCTCACGCGCGTCGACGATATCGTGTTCGAAGTCGAGAAGCAGCGCGGCACGCTCAAGCGTCAGGCGGCGAAAGCGCGCCGCTACAAGCGGCTTCGCGAAGAGCTCCGGCGATGGGAGAAGGTGCTCTTCGCACGCAAGTATCGGCTGCTCGGGGAGGCCATCGAGTCTGCCCGCACCAGGCTGGCCGAAGCGCGCGAGCGCGAGACAGCTGCGGCCGCGCGTGTCGCAGGTCTCGAGACCGATCTCGAGCGGCTGCGCCTCGAACTGATGGAAGCGGACGGCCGGACCACCGCGGCACGCGAGGCGGCGCATGCCTGCGAGCTCGAGACCGGACGGCTCCAGCAGCAGATTGTGTTCGACCGCCAGCAGGTGACCAATCTCGCCACGGCTGCGGCGGACATCCAGAACGAGGTCGTGACGCTCGAAGAGCGTCGCGAGCCTGCGCGTCTCGAGCTGGACGCCCGGCGCGAATCGGCAACGCGCGCAGAAGTGGATCGCGACGCGGCGGCCGCGACGCTGGCAGCAGAGGAGCAGGCCTACGCCGAAGCGCAGCGCCAGATCGAGGGACTCGAAGCGGACGTCGAGGCGGCTCGAAGCGAGGTGTTCGCCGCGGTAAACGCCGCGACAGCCTTGCGGCATGCGATGGAGCACGCTGCGGCCGCCCGCGGCAGGCTGGCCGAGCAGATTGGCAAGCTCGAGGTCGAGAGTCAGGATCTCCGGATCGAAGCGGAGCGTGCGGAACGCGACCGGACCAGCGCGCAGGGCAGCCTCGAACGCACCACGGTATCGATGGAGGAGCTGCGGATCGAGCGGGCGTCTCGAGAATCCGAATTGGCGGGCGCCAAGGGCGACCGGGAAGGACGGGCGCGTGAGTTGCGGACGCTCGAGCACGAACTGGCGTCGGTCTCCGCCCGTCTGACGTCTCTCGAAGAGCTCGATGCGGCGCGCGCGGATTACGGCGACGCGGCCCGGGCGATCCTCGCGGAATCGAGCGAGGAGCTCGCGTCGAGACACCTGGGGTCCGTCGCCGACTATCTCGAAGTGGACAAGCGCTACGAGCGCGCTGTCGAAGCGGCGCTTGCCGATCGGCTCCAGTACGTCGTCGTTCCCACACCCGAATCGGCGGCCGCTGGACTTCGTCATGCGGCGCAGCTGAACGCCGGGCGCGTCGGATTCGTCGTCGCTCGAGCGGCAATTGACGCGCCCCCGTCAGAACCCTCGCTTCCGAGCGGCGACGGCGGCCTCACGCCACTCGTCGACGTCATTCGCATCAGCGGCGCGGCTGCGGACGCCATCCGTGGCCTGATCGCCGGGACGCTGGTCGCACAGGACTTCGATGGCGCCAGGGCTGCTGCCGCGCTTACCAGCGCACCCGTCGTCACGCTCGACGGGGAAGTCTTTCACGGCCAGCACATCATCGAGGGCGGGATTCGCGCCGAAGCCCGCGGCATCCTGGCGACGAAGCGAGAAATCAAGGAACTCCGCGAGCGGGCGGAGGAGCAGCGCCTGGCGGTCGATCGCATGCGCGACGACATCGCCTCGCTCGACGTGACGATTGCGGCGGCGGAATCCGCCATTCTGGCAGTGCAAGGCGAGCAGCATCGTCAGGAAAAGGCGATCGTCGGTTTCGACATGCAGCTGACGGCTGCGGGCGACGCGGCCGAGCGTGTCGCGCGCAAGCAGGAACAGATTGCTGTCGAGCGCAGTTCGGCCGAGGAAGAGCGCCGCGTCCAGGAAGCCCGTCAGGAAGAAGCGCGCGATTCGATCGTGCGGATCGAGTCCGAGCAGCGCGCGGCCGACGATCAGCTCACGCGCGCGCAGCGACGGCTGTTCGACGCGCGCGAGTCGATGCAGGCGCAGGCGCACCGGGCCGCGGAGGCGAAGGCCTCGCACGCCGCCCTGGTCGAGCGTGCCGGAGCGCTCGCCGCTGACGTCCAGCGTCTCGAGGCGGCATCAGCGGAGCTGGAGAGCCGTTTGGCCGGCCGGCGCGACGATCTGCAGAGAAACGAGACGCGGCGAACCGAGCTCGACGCATCGATCCTCGCGTCCGAAGCCACACTCGACGAGGGACTTCGCAGCTTCGACAGCCTGCGTGAGAGCGTGAGGCAGGCAGACGAGCGCTCGCAGGCGTTGCGCGCCGAGTTCGAGGAGCACGACGGCCGCATTCGCGAAGCACGTCGGGCGCTGGAGGGCGTTCGCGCCGAAGCTGCGCAGCTCGACGTGGCACGCGCGACGGCAGAGTCCGATCTGTCCCACCTTGCGACCGCGTGCATGGATGCCGTGCAGGGGACGCTCGACGAGGTCGCCGCCGAAGTCGAACAGCTCGAGCGTGAGGGGGCCCTCGCGAGCCCGCGTGCCGTGGACGACAATCCTGAGCCAGCCGAGACCGAAGAAGACGGTCAGGCAGAGGCTGCCGCCGCCGGTGACGCCCCGCCAGCCGACGCGCCGCCACCGGTCGCGAAGACGCTGACGCCTGACGAGATGGTTGCCGATCTGCGCGCCAAGATCGAGCGCATGGGCGCCGTGAACATGATGGCCATCGACCAGTTCGATGATCTCGAATCGCGTCACACCTTCCTGACCGCGCAGCGGAAGGATCTCGTCGACTCCATCGCGACGACGAACGAAGCGATCCGAAAAATCGACAAGACGACGAAGGAGCGCTTCCGCGAGGCCTTCGAGGTGATCAACCATAATTTCGAGGGCACGTTCGCAACGCTGTTCGGCGGCGGCCGCGCCGGCCTGACGCTTCTCGATGAGAACGATCAGCTCGAGAGCGGCATCGATATCATCGCCCAGCCGCCGGGCAAGCGGCTGCAGAGCGTGCAACTCCTGTCTGGCGGTGAAAAAGCCCTGACCGCGATGGCCCTGATGTTCGCCATCTTCAAGTACCGGCCGAGCCCGTTCTGCCTGCTCGACGAGATCGACGCGCCGCTCGACGACGCGAACATCGGGCGGTTCGTGGAGATGCTCCAGGGCATGCAGGAGCATACGCAGTTCATCCTGATCACGCACAACCGCAAGACCATGGAGATTGCCGACCGGCTCTACGGTGTCACGATGGAGGAGCCGGGAGTGTCGAAGCTGATCTCCGTCCAGCTGAATTGATCGTCGCGTGAACGAAGACAAGGCGAGCCGCTACCATCGCATCAAGCGACGCTCCGCTGTCGCGCTGGCGGGGGTGACGGCCGCTGGACTCGTCGTGCTCCTCGCGGGCGGCTCACTCTGGTTGCGGGATGTGGCGATGGCTGTCGCCGGTTCCGGAGTCTCGGCGCCGTTCACCGTCGCGGTGTACGCGCTCCTGTTTACGCTCGGATATCAGCTCTGCACGCTTCCACTGGCGTTCTTCGAGAGCTTCGTGCTCGAGCGCCGCTATGGGCTCTCGTCAGCGCCGCTGCGCGCGTGGATCGCCGATCATCTGAAGGCCGCGGTTCTGTTGACGGTCTTTCGCTCTGGTGGGAGCGGAGATTGTGTACCTCGCGCTGAACCTGTTCCCGAAGTTCTGGTGGGCGGCTTCCGGCGCCGGCTTCGTCACCGCGCTCATCCTGCTCGCGAGAATTGCCCCGACCGTCCTTCTGCCGTTCTTCTACCGGTTCAAGCCGCTCGACCGGAGTAGCCTGCAGGAGAAGCTCGTGTCGTTGTCGACACGCGCGCGCGTTCCTGTGCTCGGCGTGTACGAATGGGGCCTGGGAGCCAAGACCCGCCGCGCCAATGCTGCTCTCGTCGGCACCGGATCGACGCGGCGGATCCTGCTCTCCGACACGCTGTTGACGGATTACACGGATGAAGAGATCGAGGTCATCCTCGCGCACGAACTCGGCCACCACGTCAACCGCGACATTCGGAGCGCGTTGCTGCTCGAGTCGGGCCTGCTCGCCGCGTCGTTCGCAGTAGCCGAGATGGTGCTGTCACGAGCCTGGCAGCCGCTCGGTCTGAGCGGACCTTCAGACGTAGCGGGCCTGCCGGTCATTGTCGCGGTCGGCTTTCTGATGTCCCTTGCCGTCAACCCGGCGCTCAACGCGATCTCGCGTCGAAAGGAACGCCGCGCCGACGAGTTCGCCCTCACGCTGACCGCGCAGCCGGCGGCGTTCAAGACCGCAATGCGACGACTGGCTTCGCAGAACCTCGCCGAAGAACGCCCGTCACGCGCCGCGCTGTGGCTGTTCTACACCCACCCGCCGCTCGACGAGCGGATGGAAGCCGCCCGACGCTTCGAACCCCCGCACGTCAGCACGTTCACTTCAGAGTCTTCGCCGCCGGCGGTCCCAGCAATTGACGCGCCTCACGCAGCCAGCCGAGCGCCATGGTGGCACGCGTCACACGCGAACGTCGAGGATCGATAAGGATGCGACCATCGGGCGCGATGCCGGCGATAGCCGGCGCCTGGGGGAGTGTCGAGCGGGACGATCTCGCCAACTTGCGGACCTTCGGACGATTCAGAGATTGCCGCACGCACGAGACCGCCCTCGGTTCCGTAAATCAAATACGTGCCATCCTGCGACCAGACCGGATGATCGCCACCGGCTGTCGAGACAAGAACACGGCGTCCGTCACTCACGCGCTGGACGTAGATCTGCCAGCGGCCGGTATCCGCAGACTGGTAAGCAATCATCGTCCCGCGCGGTGAAAACGCAGGTGCATCGTCGTCGAATGGCGACTGCGCGATTGGGCGCGGATCGCCTCCGCTCAGCGGCAGGAGCAGGATGTCGGTTCCGCTGGCAGCGGTGGAAGCGATGACGGCGAGCAACGACCCATCGGGTGCGACCGAACCTGGAAACACATGCGTGTCGCGCGTCATCACGCGGCTGGCTGGCGTCGCACCGTCAGCCTCTCGGCGCCAGATCTCGAAGGGTCCGTCGCCCCGTGACGCGTAGTACACCGTGCGGCCGTCCGGCGACCAGATCGGTGACGCGTTGATCCTGTCGTGCGTCAGCCGCGTGGCGGCGCCACGCTCGAGATCGGCAACCCACACGTCCGGGCGGCCGTCTCCGGACCCGATCGCGGCGATTCGCAGGCCATCGTAAGAGAGGCTCGGGTTTCGAAGGCGACGAGTGTCGGCAGCGATTTGCCCGTTCGACCCCTGTGCCTGGCCCTGAGCCTGTCGAAGGAACCACCATTGGAGGCCTGCGCGGCCGTCCGAGGCCTCCTGTGCAAAGAACAGATCGCCCGATGCTGAAAGGGCGAAATGTGCCAGACCGTCTGCCGTGGCGACGTTCGTCACAATCGTTCGTGGTTCGCCCATCACCGACTGGCGCAGCGGATCGAACAGCACCGCCTGCAAATCGGTACCGCGTGTGAAGACGACCAGATCGCCGGCAGCGGCGCGGGCGATGCCGCCGCTCGCAATGGCGGTCCGCCAGCTTGGCCGGCCGCTGTCGAGCCGCAGTGCGCCGATGTCCCCGGATGCTTCGCCATCACGCGTCGTTTCGATCGAGAACAGCAGCGTCTGGCCGTCCGCCATGACCGCCGGCCAGGCGTGGCGAACCTCGCCTCGAGCCTGATCCGGGGTCGTGAGGACGCGAGGATTGCCGCCGCGGTCGTCGATCCGCATCAAGCCCTGCGAGCTCGACGCGGCAAAGATGATTTCGCGTGCGTACCACGTGCCACCAAGTGGCTGCGGCGCATCGGCGAGCACGACGGGAGCGCCGCCGGCGATCGCGACTTTCTTCAGCCGGCCGTCTGCGAAGAACCCGATCCACTCACCATCGGGCGAAAAAAACGGCGCGTGCGCGCCCTCTGTGCCGGCAATCGGCTTCGCACTCAGCGCGTTGAGCGGCCGTGTGTACAAGCGGCAGGCGGACGCGTCGCATCCGGACCAGGCGGCCTGCGCCGACGACGGTGACAGCGCCAGTGCCGGGGCACGAGCGTCGAACGACGTTCCATCTTCCGCGAGGATCGCGAATCGTGCCGCGGGCGCTTCAGCTCGTGCGCCTCGACGTCATCAACTGCCACACTGCCGCAACCGCAATCGCCCCGCAGATGGCCGCGACACTCCAGGGGATCAGCTGACCTGCAATTGACGGTGAAACCCGGCTTCGTCGACGCATCGTGAGGGGAAGCAGCTCAGCGCGTTCCTTCCGATCCAGAACCGGGCTGACGTCCGACACGAACCTGTAGCCGCGCCGGTGGACGGTTTGGATGTAGGCGGGATTCTGGGGGTCGTCGCCCAGCGTCTGCCGGAGCACGCTGATGGCCTCGGCGAGCGAGGTGTCTGTCACGAACGCGTCCTTCCAGACGCGGTCGATCAGCTCCTGTCGAGGGACGACGTCACCGGCCCGTTCGAGTAGGACTTCCAGCACGCCCAGGACTCGCGGCGGCAAGGGCAACTCGATGGGACCGCGCCTGAGCAGACGGCTTTGTGCGTCGAAGGCGAACTCCCCGAACACCAGGTGGCGCGCTGTTCCGGAACGTCCAGAGGACGCCTGGTCGGCCGCTGCGCCGGGACTGGCGTTGGGAATCATTGAAAAACCCAATGTTATCGCGGGTTTAAGAAGAACTTAAACAATTCTTCCCGCTTGTTTGACCGCGACTTCAGGACTTCGAGTGCCTGGTCGACTCAACTGGGGACTGGCAGGTCTCTGAACTCCTCGGGAGAAGGCTTGCGATTCGAAGACCTGACCCCGAGCCCGACCAAAGAGCCCTGAGCACCGGAGGATTAGATGTCCATCTTTGCCACGAAGCCGATCGATCAGATCAAGCAGGAACAGTTAGGCAACAGCGAAGCGTCACTGAAGCGGGTGCTCGGACCGGGTCAGCTGGTGATGCTGGGCGTCGGCGCGATCATCGGCACCGGCATCTTCGTCCTCACCGGACAGGCGGCCGCCGCCAACGCCGGGCCGGCGATTGTCATTTCCATGGTCGCTTGCCGGGCTGACGAGCGTGCTCGCCGCGCTCTGCTATTCAGAGTTCGCCTCGAGCGTTCCCGTCGCCGGATCCGCCTATACCTATGCTTACGCGACGCTCGGCGAGTTCGTCGCCTGGGTCATCGGGTGGGACCTCATTCTCGAATACGCCCTGGGTGCGGCGACGGTGGCGGTCGGCTGGTCGGGCACGCTCATCACGCTCCTCGGGCAGTTGGGGCTCGGCTTTCCCCCTGCGCTGAGCGCCGCCCCCGGCACCGTCGTTCAACTCGCCGGCGGCGGCTCGGTCACAGCCGTGTTCAACGTGCCGGCCGTCATCGTGACGGCGTTGGTCACGGCGCTCCTGATCGTGGGCGTCAAGGAGTCCGCCAGCGTCAATTCGGCGATCGTCGTCGTCAAGGTTGCGGTGGTCCTCATCGTGATTGGCGCCGGTGCGCTATTCATCGATCAGGCGAACTGGCATCCGTTCATTCCGGAGAACACCGGGCGTTTCGGCGAGTACGGATGGAGCGGGATTCTGCGCGGAGCCGGTGTGATCTTCTTCGCGTACATCGGTTTCGACGCGGTGTCCACGTCGGCGCAGGAAGCGCGCAATCCACAGCGGGACATGCCGCTGGGCATTCTTGGATCGCTGGCGGTGTGCACGGTGCTCTACGTGCTCGTTTCCGGGGTGATGGTCGGTCTCGTGCCCTACCGCGAGATGCTGAATCAGCCCGCGCCGCTCGTCGTTGCCGTCGATGCGGCCGCCGGCCGCGCAGCGGGAACGCCCTGGGAGGGAACGATGGCGGTCGTCAAGGTGCTCGTCACTGTTGGCGCGCTCGCCGGCCTGAGCTCGGTCATGGTCGTCATGATGCTCGCGCAGCCGCGCATCTTCCTCGCCATGTCACGCGATGGCCTGCTGCCGGAATGGGCAGGGCGAGTGCATCCTCGACTCCACACACCGCATATCTCCACCATCGTCACGGGTGTCGTCGTCGCGCTCGCGGCGGGTCTGACGCCGATAGGGACATTGGGGAACCTTGTCAGCATCGGTACGCTGATGGCGTTCGTCATCGTCTCGCTCGGCATCATCGTGATGCGCCGAACGCAGCCCGATCTGCCGCGTCCGTTCCGCATGCCGCTCGTGCCTGCGCTTCCAATCCTGTCCGCCCTGGTCAGCCTGATTCTGATGGCCGGGCTGCCGTGGGAAACGTGGGAGCGCCTGATTCTCTGGATGGTTCTGGGGATCGTGCTCTATTTCGCCTACGGGTATCGGCGGAGCCGGCTCAGAGTGGGAACGGCGCGCTTGAGTGCGACTAGTACGTAGCGCGTGTCGTGGTTCGTTGCTCGTCGCTCGTTGCTCGGAGAGCCAAGTCGCAGCCTGGTGCTCTACGAGCGACGAGCAACGAGACGCACGGTACGGTGACCCTATCGCACTACCAACTGCCCCTTCATATTGCGGCAGCGCTCATCCTGCATCATGTTGCAATAGAACGTGACCGTGCCGGTGCGGTCGGCGCGGAACTCGAGGACCACCGACTGTCCGGCGGCGGCGCGTTTGGAGATGCGGTATTCGTCGATGGTGATGCTGTGCGCCATGTCGCGCGCGGAGAACGTGATCTTGACCAGGTCGTCCTTCTGGACCTCGATGCGGGCCGGCGAGAACGCGTACTGGCTCGCTTCGACCGCGAACTCCTTGACGTTCTGACGAGCGGAAACGCGAGTCCATACAGCGGCGACGAGCGCAACACCCGCGAGCGCGATCACGCTGTTCCGTCCAGGTCGATGCATGCGTCCCCCTAAAGACTAGTCGTCCCCTGGCCTGAGCCTGTCGAACGCCCTGGCCCTGAGTCTGGTCAAAAACCAGCAGCAATTCCAAGGCCAACGGTTCAGCTCGGCCTGCGGCAATGTCGCCCGGGTCCGGCGTCCAAATCCGTCCTGTACTTACGGTTGTCGGCGCGAAGATGCTCCGGCTGGAGCCGGAGTTAGTGCCCGGCCGAAGCCGGGCCCTACGGTACAGACGCCCCGGGAGCCAGTTTGGTTGTTACTGGGTTAATGGGCGATGGGCGATGGGCGATGGGCGATGGGCGATGGGCGATTGGGGCCGCTGCACCTTGCCTTGCCAACCATTGCCCATCGCCCATCGCCCATCGCCCATTTTTGAAACGGGCTATTCCTTTTTAGCGGGTTCGCGGCGGCCTTCTTCGCGGCGCGCCTGGCCCTCTTCGGGTTGCAGGAGCGCTTTACGGCTGAGCCGAATCTTGCCCGAGGGGTCGATATTGATGACTTTGACCATCACCTGCTCGCCCTCTTTCAGTTCGTCCCTGACATCCTTCACCCGGTAGTGCGCGATCTCGGAGATGTGCAGAAGCCCGTCGAGTCCAGGCATGATCTCGACGAACGCGCCGAAATCGGTGATGCGCTGAACCTTCCCCAGGTAGGTCTTGTTCAGTTCCGGCGTCGCCGTCAGTTCCTGGATGATGCCGATCGCTTTCGCCGCGGACGCGGAATCGGCCGACGCGACGTTCACCCGGCCGTCGTCTTCCACGTCGATCTTCACGCCCGTCCGCTCGATGATGCTCCGGATCATCTTGCCGCCAGGCCCGATGACGTCGCGGATCTTGTCGACGGGAATCCGGATCGTGACGATGCGCGGCGCGTAGTTGGAGACGCTGGTGCGCGGCGTGCTCAGGACCTCCTGCATCTTGCCGAGGATGAACATGCGTCCCTGGCGCGCCTGTTCGAGCGCCTTGCGCATGATCTCCATGGTGATCCCGCCGACCTTGATGTCCATCTGCAGCGCAGTGATGCCCTCGGCGCTGCCGGCGACCTTGAAGTCCATGTCGCCGTAGTGATCCTCGGCGCCCGCGATGTCCGAGAGGATGGCGTAACGGCCCGTCTTCTCGTCCATCAGCAGGCCCATCGCCATTCCGGCGACTGGCGCCTTCAGCGGGACGCCCGCGTCCATCATCGACAGCGAGCCGCCGCACACCGACGCCATCGAGGACGAACCGTTCGATTCGAGGATGTCCGACACGACTCTGATGGTGTAGGGGAACTTGTCTTCGGCGGGGATCATCGGGGCGAGTGCGCGCTCGGCCAGAGCGCCATGACCGACCTCTCGTCGGCCGGGGCCGCGCAAGAAAGCCACCTCGCCAACCGAGAAGGGCGGGAAGTTGTAGTGGAGCATGAAGCGCTTCCACGACTCGCCGTCCATGTTCTCGATCTTCTGCTGATCTTCTGCCGTGCCGAGCGTGGCGGTGACGAGCGCCTGCGTTTCGCCGCGCGTGAACACCGTCGAGCCATGGGCGCGGGGCAGGACCCCCACTTCGATCGTGATCGGCCGGATCTCGTCGAAGGCGCGGCCGTCGAGACGCCGTCCGCGCTCGAGCGCCTCGTCGCGCATGACTTTTTCTTTCAGCTCTTTGAAGATGTGCTTCGCTTCCACGACGGCGCTCGACTTCGCCTTCCGGGATGCTCGCAATCAGGTCGTCCAGCACCTGATCGACGCGGTCGTAGTTCTCGAGCTTCTCGCGGATGCGCATGGCCTCGCTGAGCGGTACGTAGACCTTCTCTTCGACCTCGCGATAGAAGTCGTGACCGATCTCCCGCTGGGCCACCGTCACCTTCTTCTGGCCGGCGTCCTTCGCCAGCGAGTCGATGCCCACGACGATCTCCTTGATCGCCTCGTGCGCGCGCTCGAGCGCCTGGACCATCTCGTCTTCCGACACCTCTTTCGAACCGGCCTCCACCATGACGATGCCGTCGCGCGTGCCGGCGACGATCAGATCGAGCCGGCTGCGCCGCCGCTGCTCGAATGTCGGGTTGATGAGGTATTCGCCGTCGATGAGGCCAACACGCACGCCCGCCGTCGTCTTCATGACGGGAATGGTGGAGAGGCCCAGGGCCGCCGAGGCGCCGGTGATGGCCAGGACGTCACTATCGTTCTCGCCATCCGCGGACAGGACGAGCGCGATGATCTGCGTTTCGCGCCGCCAGCCTGAGGAGAACAGCGGTCGGATGGGCCGGTCGATCAACCGGCTGGTGAGCACTTCCTTTTCGCTGGGTTTGCCCTCGCGTTTGAAGAAGCCGCCAGGGATGCGTCCCGACGCGTAGGTGTATTCCCGATAGTCCACCGTCAGGGGGAGAAAATCGATGCCCTCGCGCGGGTTCGGCGCCGCGCAGGCGGTGACGAGCACCATGGTGTCGCCGGCCCGAACGATGACCGAGCCGTCTGCCTGCTTGGCGAGCCGGCCGGTCTCGATCGACAACGACTGTTGGCCAAAGGTGATATTGCGTGTGTGCATAGTTCTATCTCTGATTCTTGCGTTGCTTTTCCTTCGGCCTGTACTACTTCCTGATCCCCAGCCTGCGGATCAGCTCGGCATACCGATCGGTGTCCTTGCGCTTCAGATAGTCCAGCAGCCGGCGCCGCTGCCAAACCAGCTTGAGGAGGCCGCGTCGCGAATGATGGTCTTTCGCGTGGGCCTTGAAGTGTTCCGTGAGGTAGTTGATGCGCTCGCTGAGCAGCGCAACCTGAACTTCAGGAGAGCCGGTGTCTGAATCGTGAGTGCGGTAACTGCCGATGACAGTCGTTTTGCGGTCCTTGTTGAAAGCCACGTCTAACCTCCACGCACGGCCCAGAGGATCGGCGCAGGATCGCGCCGCACCAGACCGCCGTTGCCAAATTGTTACGGGAATTGCTGTTCCGGATATGCGCTGCCCGGGGATCGCGGACCAAGATGTACAGACCCGAAATTACAATTCCAAGCGACTCAACATTTTACATTAGGACGATCGCCGGATGCAAAAGCCCGCTTTCCAGTCGCGTGGCGATCGCGAGCAGTCGCCCCTCGCCATCGAGGACCCTGACCCGTGATGCCTCTGCAAGCCGCGCCGCGGTCCGGCCTCGCATCAGCGACAGGGGCGGATGTCGAAGCCAAGTCCCCTAGGCTCAGCGTATTACCGTGAGCCGCACGCCTGACGCCCCGATCGTTGAGCACGACGGCGGGCAGGTCTGGCAGCAGCCTGTGCAGCGGGACCATCCGTTCCACGGCGCGTGCTGGATCCTCCACCACCACGTCGAGCGGCACCGCGTCGGTCAATCCAAATCCAGCTGCAGACGTTCGGCTCAGGCCTTCGAGGTAGGCGCCACACCCGAGACGTTGTCCGAGGTCGTGCGCAAACGACCGGACGTAGAACCCGGCTGACGCCCGGAGCCGGACGCGCGCCAGACCCGCCTCATACGTTTCAAGCGTGAGCGCCGACACCGTCACGTTGACCGGTGTCAGAGCCTGCTCTTCGTTCTTTCGAGCTTTCGTGTATGCCCTGACGCCGCCCGACTTCTTCGCCGAATACGCCGGAGGCGTCTGGAGATAGGTGCCTCCGAACTCCGGCAGCACGCGGGCGATCGCGTCTGCGGTCAGATCGTCGGGTACCGGTGGCGCTTCGCGGGTTTCTCCAGCCGCAGGATCCAGTGCCGAACGCCCTTCCGCGTCATACGTCGGCGTCGTCGCCCCAAATCTGATGTTGGCGACATAGTCCTTGTCCGTCGCGCTCAGCAGGGAGGCGAGCCGAGTGGCCTGGCCCACGACCAGCGGCAACACGCCGGTCGCCAGCGGATCGAGGGTGCCCGTGTGTCCGATGCGTTTCTCGCGGATCGCTCGACGCACCACGGCCACGACATCGTGAGACGTCGGGCCCGGCGGTTTGTCGACGACGAGCACGCCGTTCAATGAGCATGTTGAACTGTGCCGTGGTCCGTAGGTCCGTAGCTCGTGTACTCGCCGATCGAGTCTGTTCGACTGGATGATTGCTCGTTTCTGCGGCGAGTCACGGACCACGAACTACGGGCCACGTTGCATAGGCGTTATCGCGCTAGGGCCTCGACTGAAGTCCCTCAGCGATAGCCCAGTAATGCGGTTCAGGATATCGGGCTGGACGTCCGCGAGGCGGCCCGTGACGCTGAAGCCCGACGCGTTCTTGTGGCCGCCGCCGCCGAAGTGGTTCGCGACCCGCCGGACGTCCACGTCGTACTTCGATCGCATGCTGACTCGAATCTCGCCGTCGGACAGGGCCTTGAAGAAGACCACTGCCTGGACTTCGCGCGCGGTCAGCGGCAGATTGATGACGCCCTCCGTATCGTTGTGCGTGCACCCGCACGCCGACAGCATCGCGTCGTCGATGTAAAGGACCGCCAGACGCCCTTCGTCCACGAGCTTCATCGAGTCCAGGAGCGCGCCGATCAGTTTCAGCTTGCCGAGGCTGTTGCTGTCGAAGACGCGGCGGGCCATCGCCGCCGGCTTGACGCCCGCTTCGACCGTCTGCCGGCAGATCTCGAACGTTCGCGGCGTGATGTTCGAATGATGGAAGGAGCCCGTATCGGTGAGGATCGCCAGATAGATGTGGGTCGCGATCTCGAACGTCATCGGCACGCCGAGCGCGCGGATCACGTCGAACACCATCTCACCGCAGGCGGCGGCCGACTCGTCGAACCAGTTCAGCGCCCCGTACATCCGGTTGCCCGCGTGGTGATCGATGTTGATGATGTAGCGTCCGTCGAAGCCGGCGACACCGGTGCGCGCCAGATCGCTGCACTCCATGACGATCACCGTGTCGGCATCGGCGTCAGCCGGGACGGTAGGCGTGATTTCGATCCGATCGACGCCTGGGAACTCGAGGTAGTGGTCGGGGGCGGCATCGGCGTTGACGATGCGGACCTGCTTTCCCAGCGCGTCGAGCGCGAACGCCATGGCCAGCTGGGATCCGATCGAGTCGCCGTCGGGCCGCGCGTGGGAGGTCAGCAGGAACTTCTGTCGCTTCCGAACCTCGCCGACAATCTGCTGAAACACGTCCGAACTGACTAGTGGCCCGCCGTCAGTTCCCGTTGCGCTCATCGTCTTCCGCAAGCTCATCGTGGGTACTACTGCTTTCCGCGCGTTCGGTCCGCTCGACATCGAGCTCCTGCAGGATCTGCGCGATCCGGTCCTGCCGCTCGATGCTGGCGTCGAAGAAGAACTGCAGCTCTGGCACGCGTCTCAGGCGCAGTCGCCCGCCGAGCTGGCGGCGAAGGAAGGGAGCTGCGCGCTCGAGCGCACGCTGACTCTCACGGCGCGCTTTCTCGTCGCCCATGGTCGTGTAGTAGACGCGCGCTTGCTGCAGATCGGGGGTTACCTTGACGTAGGTGATGGTGAGAAACCCGATGCCCGGATCGTGCACCTCTCGCGCGAGGAGATCCGCGATCTCGACGCGGATTTGATCACCGACGCGGCTGGCACGATCTGCTGGCATTTCGGTAATCGGGCAATGGGCGATCGGCAATCGGGCGAGCGGATAATCGGGCAATCAAGGCCAATGGCCTCTGCCCATTGCCCGATCGCCGATCTCCGATTTCCGATTCGTTAAACGGGTGCGGCGATTCGCTCCACGACGAACGCTTCGATCATGTCGCCGACCTTGATGTCGTTGAACTTCTCGAAGCCGATGCCGCACTCGAAGCCGGACTTGACCTCCGAGACGTCGTCCTTGAACCGGCGGAGCGAGCCGATCTTGCCTTCGTAAACGACCACGTTGTCGCGGACGAGGCGCGCGGTCGTGTCGCCGGCGCGGGTGATGCGGCCTTCGACCACCATGCACCCCGCGATGGTCCCGAACTTCGGCACCTTGAAGGTGTCCCGGACCTCGGCGGTCCCGAGACGCACTTCCTTGAACGTCGGATCGAGGAGTCCGGCCATCGCCTTCTTCATCTCGTCCGTGACGTTGTAAATGATCGAGTGCTGGCGGATGTCCACCTTTTCGCGCTCGGCGACGTCCGAGGCGTTGCGATCCGGCCGCACGTTGAAGCCGATGACGATCGCGTTCGACGCGGACGCCAACAGGACGTCGGACTCGTTGATGGCGCCGACGCCGCTGTGGATGATCCGGATCTTGACCTTGTCGTCGCTCAGCTTCGTGAGCGTGTCGGCCAGCACCTCGGCCGAGCCCTGCACGTCGGCCTTGATGATGATCGGCAGCTCCTTCATGCCGCCTTCGGCAATCTGCTGCTGCAGCGACTCGAGCGTCAGACGCGCACCCTTGCCGCCAAGCGCCTTCTCCTTGGCCTGAGCCTGACGGAAGAGCGCGATCTGCCGCGCCTTGGCCGCATCCGCGAGCGCCTGGAACGCATCACCCGGCTGCGGCAGTCCGCCGAGACCGAGCACTTCGACCGGCGTCGCGGGGCCCGCGGATTTCTGCTGGCGTCCGCGATCGTCGATGAGCGCGCGAACCTTGCCCACGATCGTGCCGGCGATGAACGTGTCGCCCACACGCAGCGTGCCGTCCTGCACGAGGATGGTGGCGACCGGACCGCGGCCCTTGTCCAGCTTGGCTTCGAGCACCGTGCCCGACGCGCTGCGCTTCGGATTGGCCTTCAGCTCGCTCATCTCGGTGACGAGCAGGATCATTTCCAGCAGCAGCTCGAGGTTCTGCTTCTTCTTGGCCGAGACCTCGACCATGACGGTCGAGCCGCCCCACTGCTCCGGAACGAGGCCGAGATCGGCCAGTTCCTTCTTCACGCGATCGGGGTTGGCGTCCGGCTTGTCGATCTTGTTGATGGCCACGAGGATCGGAACCCCGGCGGCCTTTGCGTGATCGATCGCTTCCTTCGTCTGCGGCATCACGCCGTCGTCCGCCGCGACGACGAGGATGACGACGTCCGTGACCCGCGCACCGCGGGCGCGCATCATCGTGAACGCCTCGTGACCCGGTGTATCGAGGAACACGACGTTGCGGTCGTTGACCTGCACGGCGTAGGCACCGATGTGCTGCGTGATGCCGCCGGCCTCGCGCTCGGCGACGCGCGCGGAGCGGATCGCGTCGAGCAGCGTGGTCTTGCCGTGATCGACGTGGCCCATGACCGTCACAACCGGCGCGCGAGTGACGATGTCGGCCGGGCTGACGTCTTCGGCTTCGACCTGCAACATCTCCTCTTCGAACGTCTGCATCTTGACGTCGGCGCCGAACTCGCGCGCGATCATCGATGCCGTGTCGTCGTCGAGCGTGCTGTTGATGGTCATCATCACGCGGCGCTCGATCAGCTTGCGCAGTACGTCCTTGGCCTTGACGTCGAGTTTGGCTGCGAGATCGGCGACCGTCATGCCCTCGGCGAGCGTGATCGTCCGGGTAACCGGTGGCGGCGCGGATGGTGACGGCGAATGCACAGCGACGCGAGGCTGATGATCGCGGCGCTGCGTGCCCGTCCGTGGGCCCGATGGCCTGTTTGCCGGCGGTCGATATCCCGGCGGCGGCGCACCGGGCCGTGCCGGTGTCGCCGGACGTACGGGCTGCGACGGCAACGGACGAGGCCCGCCCATAGGCGCCTGACGGGGCGGCAGCGATCCAGGTCGTTGGGGCGCCCGAGCGGCTGCGCCGCCTGCACCCGGTTGTCCCGGACGCGCGCCGGCAGGCCGGCTCAGATTTCCAGTAGGCGCCTGCGGCGCCTGCGGCGGCGCCACCGGCGGCCGCACCAGAACAGGCCGGCGCGGAGGTGCCGGAGGTGCCTGACCGGTTCGCGGATCCTCGACACGCAGCCTCAATGTCGGCGGCACCATGCGGCCGGTCGGCGGCGGCATCACGGGCCGCGGAGCCGGCGGCGCAGGTGGAGCAACCGGCTCGCGCATTGCCGGTGCGGGTGACGCAGTCGGCTGCGGCGCACCGGTCTCCGGTGCTCGCGCAGCAATCGCGGGCTCCTCCGGTTCCCGTTCCGGCTGAACCTGAACGGGCGCCGGTTCCGACGCGGGCGGAACGGCCTCGACTTCTTCAACCGGTTCCGGCCGCGTTTCGAGCGGTGGCGGGGGAGCCTCCGGAACTGGTGGCGGTACCAGTACGGCCTCCGGCGCAGGCGGTGGCTCGACGGCAGCGTCAGCGGCCACGGTGGGCACCGGAATCGTGTCGGCGGGGGGCGCTGCCGGCTTGGCGCTCTTCACGAGGCGCGGCGGCGGCAGCGACGGCGCCGCGGGCCGGGCTGGCTCCGGCGCTTTCGTCGGCTTGCGTCCCTTCTGTGCGGCGGGCGCATCGGCAAACGAAGCGTTCGAAGGCACATTGATATTGCGCTGCCGTGCGAGGCGCTCGACGAACTGCCTCGCCACGACCTCTTCGATCGTGCTCGACGCGCTCTTGACCTCAATCCCGTGGTCGCGCTTGAGCAGCGCGATCACTTCCTGGCTCGAGGTATTGAGCAGCTCCGCTACCCTGTAAATCCGGACTGTCGCCATTCAGCTCACGTTCCTACTGGTTGCCTTCCGGCTTCGATTCGTCTTCACCCGCGCTGGCCACGGCCGCAGCTTCGGTGCCTTCCTCGAGTGGTTCGGCCTCGGACGGGATTTCGGCCGACGCTTCGACCGGCTCGATTTCCGCCGACGCTTCGACCGGCTCGATTTCGGCCGACGCTTCGACTGGCTCCTGATCGTCCTCGGACTTCGGTTCGCCGATCTCGAGCGCGCCGAGCTGCTCTTCGACTTCGCGGCGCTTTTCTTCCTCGCTCTTGATGTCGATCTTCCAGCCCGTCAGCTTCGCGGCAAGGCGGACGTTCTGCCCCTTCTTGCCGATCGCCAGCGACAGCTGCTTGTCCTCGACAATCACCTCCATGACCCGCTCGGCGTCGTCCACGATGGACACGCGCTGGACCTTCGCCGGGCTGATCGCATTGGTGACGAAGATGATCGGGTCTTCCGACCACTCGACGATGTCGATCTTCTCGCCGCGCAGCTCGCGGATGATGGACTGCACGCGCGTGCCCTTCATGCCGACGCACGCGCCGACCGGATCGACGTCGCGCTCGCGCGAGTAGACGGCGACCTTCGCCCGATCGCCGGCCTCACGGACGGCGCCGCGAATCATGACCGTGCCGTCGTAGATCTCCGGCACCTCCTGCTCGAACAGCTTGATCAGGAGCGCCGGGTCCGTTCGCGACAAGACGATCTGCGGTCCCTTGGCGCTGCGGTTCACGCCGCGAATCACCGCGCGCACGCGGTCGCCGACCGTGTAGTTCTCGGCGCGGGACTGTTCCTTGCGCGGCAGCTGCGACTCCACGCGTCCGAGCTCGATGATGATGTCGCCGTTCTCGAAGCGCTTGACCATGCCGTTGACGACCTCGCCGATCCGCTGGCTGTACTCGGCGTAGACGTTCTCGCGTTCCGCCTCGCGGACCTTCTGGAAGATCACCTGCTTGGCGGTTTGCGCGGCGATGCGTCCGAGGTCCCCCTTGTCCCTGGGGAACTCGATTTCCATGTCGACCTCGGCCTCTTCGCCGTACATCTCGCGGGCTTCGGCCAGCGAGAACTGGGTCGCCGCATCGGTGACCTCGATGACGATCTTTTTCACCGTGAAGAGGTCGAAATCTCCGGTATCCGGATTGAAGCGCGCTTTCAGCTCCTCGCCCTTGTACTTCTTGCGAGCGGCCGCTTCGAGCGCGTCCTGGACAGCGCCGATGATGATTTCCGGCTCGACGCCTTTTTCCTTGGCGATCGCGTCGATCTGCTGAAGCAGAGGGTTCGTCGTAGCCATGTAAAGTCTCTGTTCCTAAAACTCGACCGAGAGGTTCCCGCGCTTGATTCGGGCCAGCGGCACGCGATGTACCTTACGGCCTTCGTTCAGCACGACCTCTCCGTCTTCTACCCCGGCAATCCGGCCTGCGAAGGCTGACTGTCCGGCAAGCGGCTCGGTCGTCACGATCTTCGCCAGCCGGCCCGCGAACCGGCGGTAATCAGCCTCGTGGCGCAGCGGCCGATCCAGTCCCGGCGACGACACTTCAAGGGTGTATTCGTGATCGAGCGAGGGTTCGCCGAGCTCGCTTTCTTCGACGTCCAACAGCGCGCTCAGATCCTTGCTGACCCGCTGGCAGTCCTCGATCCCTACGGACTCTTCGAGCGGCTCCGGCACGCCTCGGTCGGGGCGATCGATGATGACGCGCAGCACCATCCCCATCGGCTCGCGACGAAGCTGCACGTCGAAGATATCCAGGTCGAACGTCCGCGCAACGCGCTCGGCCGCGGCCCGAATCTTCGCCAACCGTTCCGTGCTCAATGAATCTAGACGTAGGAGCGCGGCACTTCAGTGCCGCGTCAGCGACCCTAAAGCGCCGGCACCTCCCGTGTCGCGGCACTGAAGGCCGCGCTCCTTCATGCCGCGCTCCTCGGACCCCTGAAAAACAAAAAGTGGGCACAGGCCCACTCGGGTAACCTTACTCGAAGCTGCCACCCATAAATATAACACAGCAAAGTGGATGTAAAATGGCGGCCGGAACCCCTACGGATCAGCTGGCTGGCCCGCCTTCGCTAAAGCTACGGCGAGACAGGCGAGACGATGACATCGTAGTCCCGCGCCTCGACCACCCGCCCGCGGACGAGCTGCCCCTGCCGGACCGCGTCGGGATCGAAATCGGTCAAATACACCAGCGCGTCGATGTCCGGCGCCTGGCCTTCCAGCCGTCCCTGCAGCACGAGATCGTGCTCGGGTGACGGTCCGTCCACCATCACCTCGACCTCGCTGCCGATTCGAGCTTTCTGCGACTGCGCGACGATCCGTTTCTGGCGCGACATGAGCGCATTCCGGCGCCGTTTCTTTGTCGCCGCCGGCACATCATCGTCCAACTGGTGGGCGCGCGTGCCTTCTTCGTGCGAGTACGTGAAGACGCCCAGGTGGTCGAAGCGCGTATCCGCGACGAAGCTTTCCAGCTCGGCGAAGTCTGCGTCCGTCTCGCCGGGGAAGCCGACGATGACCGTCGTGCGCAAGGTCACGCCCGGAACACGGTCCCGTATCTTGTTGAGCAGCCGCTCGTAGGTCTGGCGATTTCCTGGGCGCCGCATCCGCTTGAGCACGGCTGCCGACGCATGCTGCAGGGGCAGGTCGATGTACCGGCACACCTTGTCGCATTCCGCCATCGCCGCCAGCACGTCGTCCGTGATCGTGGTGGGGTAGAGGTAGAGCAGCCTGATCCAGGTCAGTCCCTCGATGCGATTCAACTCGCGAAGAAGGCGCCCGAGCGCGCCCCGTTCGCCGCGATCGATGCCGAAAAACGTGGTGTCTTGAGAGATCAGGAGCAGCTCGCGGACCCCGCGTTCGGCGAGCGCCCGTGCCTCGCGGACGATCGACTCCGCCGTCCGGCTGCGATACGAGCCGCGCAGCGTGGGGATGATGCAGAACGCACACGTGTAGTCGCAGCCCTCGGCGATCTTGACGTACGCGAAATGCGATGGCGTCGTCAGAAGGCGCGGGGTGTCGGCGTCGTAGAGGTAGTCTGGGAAGGCGCGGGCCGTGGCTCGGTGCTCGGGACTCGGGGCTCGGCTTTTGACTGTGGCCTCTTGAAAAAACGTGACCGGTGCGACCCCCTCGAGTGCCGACTCCGAGTCCCGAGCGCCGAGCCCCGAGTCCCGATCGCATCGAGGATCTCAGGGACCTCGCCGGTTCCAAGCACGGCGTCGATCTCTGGAATCTCTTTCTTCAGCTCCTCACGATAACGTTCCGCGAGACAGCCGGTGACGACAAGCCGCGAGCAGCTGCCCTCACGTTTCTTCGCGGCCATCTCCAGGATCGCGTCGACCGATTCCTGCTTGGCGGAATCGATGAACGCACACGTGTTCACCACGATCACGTCCGCGTTCGACGCGTCGCTGGTGATCTCGTGCCCGGCGTCGCGGGCGATCCCCAGCATCACCTCGCCGTCGACGAGGTTCTTGGGACAGCCGAGACTGAGGAAGCCTATCTTCATTGACGATTGGTAATTGACGGTTTCTGGTTTTCTGAATTTCCGAGCCCCGCCTTCGCCAGGGCTCAGCGGGGCATCCGAGCCCCGAGCTACGGGTAGATTCGATACAACATCCGCGGATACGGAATGGCCTCGCGCAGGTGTTCCAGCCCGCAGATCCAGGCGACCACCCGTTCGATGCCCATGCCGAAGCCGCCGTGCGGAACCGAGCCGAAGCGGCGGAGGTCGAGATACCACTCGAACGATTCCTGCGGCAGCTCGTGTTCCTTGATCCGCTGCACGAGCAGATCGTAGTCCTCGAGTCGCTGGCCGCCGCCGATGATCTCGCCATAGCCTTCGGGCGCGAGCACGTCGACGCACAGCGCGACTTCGGGCCGCGCCGGATCCGGCTTCATGTAGAACGCCTTGATGGCCGAGGGATAGCGGTGCACGCAGATAGGCCGGTCGTATTCCTCCGACAGCGCCGTCTCGTCAGGCGATCCGAAATCCCCGCCCCATTCGAACGGCAGCCCCTTCTTCTTGAGAATCTCGGCCGCTTCGTCATACGAGACGCGCGGGAAAGGCGGCTTGACCTTTTCGAGCTTGGACGTGTCCCGCTCGAGCGTCTTGAGCTCGTTCTGCCGGCGTTCGAGCACGCGGCCGACGACGTGCACGACGAGCCCCTCGGCGAGTTCCATGACGTCGTTGAGATCGGCGTAGGCAACTTCCGGCTCGACCATCCAGAATTCGGTCAGATGACGCCTGGTCTTCGACTTCTCGGCCCGGAAGGTCGGGCCGAAGCAATACACGCGGCCGAGCGCCATCGCGTTGGCTTCGTTGTAGAGCTGCCCGCTCTGTGTGAGATACGCCGTCTCGTCTTCGAAGTACTGAACCGGAAAGAGCGTCGTCGTGCCTTCGCACGCCGACGGCGTGAAGATCGGCGTATCAGCGAGCACGAACCCGCGATCGTTGAAGTACTCGCGCACGGCGTTGATGACTTCGTGCCGTATGCGCAGGATGGCCTGCTGCTTTCCCGATCGAATCCACAGGTGCCGGCGGTCCATCAGGTAATCGACGCCGTGTTCCTTCGGCGTGATCGGATAGTTCTGCGCCTCGGCGATCACCTCGAGCCCGGTGACGTCGATCTCGAATCCGCCGGGCGCGCGTGCGTCGGCGCGCACCGTTCCGTGCACGATCAGCGACGTTTCCTGCGCCAGATGGTCGGCCTGCTTGAAGGCCTCCTCGCCGACCGCCTGCTTGGACATCACGCACTGGATGAAGCCGCTGCCGTCGCGAACGGTCAGGAAATGGATCTTTCCGCTCGACCGGCGATTGTGCAGCCAGCCCCGAAGGGTGACTGCCTTGCCTTCAGAACGAGCGATGTCTTCGATATACGCAATCATGCCTGTGTGAGCGTGCGCTCGAATCGCTGTCGTGCGCGTCGCGCTTCCTCGAGTACGGCTGCTGAAGAGCCCGTTCCGGCCAGCTCCATCATGTACGTTCCGTCGTAGCCAATCTTCTGCATCGTCACGAGCGCCAGATTCCAGTCGATCGTGCCCAGGTAGGGGATCAGATGCTCGTCGTCGCGCCCGTGGTTGTCGTGAACGTGCGTCGCGATCAGGTGTTCGGCGACCGTTTCGACGGCGTCAGCCACCTCGCCCATCAGGTGCGCGTGCCCGAAGTCGAGGCAGATGCCCACGTGACGGGCATCGATGTCACTCTCGAGCAGCGTGGCGAGCGAGCCCGCGTCCGAGAGGCGGTTGGGGATCACTTCCACCGCCACACGAACGCCGAGCGGTTCGGCTGCATGGCTGATATCCTCGAGGCTCCGGACGGCCGCCCCGCGGTTGTTGTCGCCCGTGGTGTTCATCGACGAAGGCGTTCCGAGGTGCAGCACTGCGACGTCGAACGGGATGCGCCTGGCAACCTGCAGCGCCGCCTCCGTTTCCTGGACGGCGGCCTGCCGCTGTGCGCTGTCGGTCACAGCATTCGAATAAGTGGCCGACCAGCCCTGCTGGCCAAAGACGTCAGTAATCGGCGCGTGGATGCTGTTCAGCACGAGCCCGGTCTCGCTCAGCCACTGCGCCAGCCGCTCGATCGCCGATTCATCGCGATAGTCGAAATGGCTGCGCGTGGCGAAGAGCTCGATCGCTTCGAACCCGTAGGATGCCACCTGAACCAGATGGTCCCGCTCGAGCCGGCGGTCATGAAACAGGTGCGTGGAAATCCCGAAACGCATGGACGGATTCGACTGTCGTTACCGTAAACGAGCAATGTTAGCACGCGCGGCAGGCCTGCAGGATTCGGGCCTGAGCGAGGGGCTTGACGTCAAGGCCTCGGTCGGGGTTGCGTGACTCGTTTCGGGCTCTCGTCCAGCGCTCTCTGCGAGAGCTCTTGATCGTTTGACAGGCGGATCCGCCCGCCCTACGAGAACTCCTCCACATGCGCCGCGAGGAGGCCGCGCAAGCGGGCGAAGCGCGGGAGGTGTTCAAGGTTGCTGCGCACGTAGCGCAGCGTTCGTGGGATGTACTGGATGTAGACGGGATTGCGCCGCGCGGTCGTCTGGTAGCCGAACGTGCCGAGCGCTTTCAGGTTGCGTTGGAGCGCCATCAGATCGAAGCGTCTCCTGAACTCTGCTTCCTTGCCGGTCTCACCCTTCAAGGCGAGGAAGTACGCGATCAGCTCGTCCACCGTCTGATCCGGAAGATCGACATACGAATCGCGCAGCAACGAGACGAGATCGTAGGTGTCGGGGCCCATGCGCGCGTCCTGGAAGTCGATGATGTACAGGCGATCCAGGTGCAGCATCAGGTTACGGCTGTGATAGTCGCGATGACACAGGACGCGAGGTTCCGCGGCCAGCTCGGCGACGATGGCCGCGAACTCGTGACGCAGTTCGTCGCGCGCGGAACCGGCGATCACCACGCCGCGGTACGCCTCGATAAAGTGCTTGATGAAGAAGTCCAGCTCCCACGTGAGCTTCTCGACGTCGAAGGCGATGCCATACGGCAGGAAGGCCGGCGCCGTGAGCTCCGCACCGCGCCGCTGCAAGGTCGCGATGAGCGCGACGGCCTGGCGGTAGAGCGCCGCGTGCTCGGCTGACGTCGATGCGCCGAGGTGCGCCTGCAGCGTGACGTCACCGAGATCTTCGAGCGCGAGCACGCCGATGTCTTCAGCGTGGCCGAGGACGGTCGGAATCGGGACCGGCATCTGCGCGAGCAGGCGCGCAACGTTGACGAATGACAGCTTCTCGAACTCGAACGCCTGCGCGTAGAGCGACAGGACGATCGAAGGCGCGTCGCGTGTCAGGACGCGATAGTAGCGTCGGTCGGAGGCGTCACCGGTCAGCGGCACGATACGCGGTGCGCGCGCGGCGAGCCCGCTGCGCTGCAGATACGTATCGATGCGCTCCTTCTGCTCGGCCGCCTCAGCAGGTCGTCTGTCAGTGGTCGTCATGCTTTTTCCAAGAAATTCCGTCAACTCCCACCTTCAACTCCCAACGTCGTTGATTAGCGCGTCGGCTTCGTTGATCGCTGTCGCGCAATCTGAACACGACGTCCAGATCAGGAGAACTTCTGGTTCCTGATCGCCAATCCTGTTTAGAACGGCCGTATGAGCAACTGGCCCTCCATCTGTTCATCTGGCTCCGGCGCGCGGCTCCCGGCAGGCACGATCGCACAGCGCTCGTAGCGCGCACCTGACGGAATCGTGACGCCATCGGCGACGATGCAGTCGGTCAGGTGAGCGTTGGCGGCGACGGTCACATCATCCCATAGAGCGGTGCGGATCACATGCGCTGAAACATCGACTGACGCCGTCGAGCTTCGCATCCGATCACCTTCGACGTTCGCCAGCTCCAGCGACGTTTCCAGACAGTCGGCGGGCGTTCCGATGTCCTGAAAACTGGCATCGCAGATGAAAGCCCGAAGGCTGCGAGGGTTATCGCGCATCAGCAGGGAATAGACCCCTCCGACCGAAAGGGCAGGAACGCCATCGTCGAGGCCCGCGAACGCCTGCCCGATCGCAGCCTGGACGCCGATGTAGTGGAACGACGGTCCCTCCGAACCGGCACGGGTGAACGCGGTGATCCATCCTTCGTCGTTCACGAGGACCCCGCTGTACTTGTCGGGTCTGGGGTTGGGAATCAGCGCCATCGTGACGATGGCTCCGGACGCGAAGTGTTCGTCGAGCAGCGCGTTCGGATCGAGATCGGTGAGCGTGTCGCCGTTGACGAGCAAACACGTGTCGCGCATGTCGTCGACCAGCAACGACAACGCGTGCCGCGGGCCGCCTCCCGATCCGAGCACGACGGGTTGTTCCCAGGAATAGCGCACGCGCACGCCGATGTCGGCGCCGTCGCCGACCTGCGCGGCGATCGACGCCGGTTGGTGATGAAGGTTGAGCACGAGATCGCGAACGTCGTGTTGTGCCAGCCAGTCGATCACCCGGCGGGCGAGCGGCACGCCGTTGACCGGTACCGCGGCCTTGGCGCGCCGCTCGGTGAGCGGCCGAAGGCGCGTGCCGAGCCCCGCGCGGCACGCCTCGCTACTCAGCGCCGCGGGGCGCCGTCGGACTTACTAGGGCTTCTCAAAGCATGCGCGCATCGGGCTCGGCAAAGACCATGTCGGCACCGGTCAAGCCGTGCGCGTCGCGGAACTGCAGGAAGAGACCGCGGTACGAATCGAGGATGTAATCGTCAGGCGTGCGGCCGAGCGCTGCAGCCATGGCAGCGATGCCTTTTTCACCGCCTTCGATTTCCACGAAGACACCGACCGGCGTTTCGTCGATCGCGACGATGACATCTTCGTGGGCGAACTCCTCGCGATACTTTTCGTACGTGAACCAGACGTGCAGCCCCAACTCCTCGAGAACGCGGAGCAGGATGGTGCCGTCGCCCACGACGGTCTCGAGCTCCTCGCGAATCTTCATCGCCCCCGGCTGGACCGGACCCTTGAACGTCAGCCGGCTCTTGCCATTCTCGACGCGCACGCGCAGGACGCAACGCCGGCGCCGCAGCTGCTCGTCGTCGCTGTCGAGGAGCGAGTCCTCCTGGAGACGGCGGCCAAGCATGGGTGTCGCGCCCGCGTCGAGAATCGCTTTCCGTGCTTCTTCGGCCGATTTGAACCGAAGCTTCACTTCACGTTCGAGCGTCAATGAAGACATGGCACTCCTGAACTAGTGTCCTTAGGCCGTCAAACCGCGCATTATACCGATATCGACCGACCGGCTCTACGCCAGATCCACCGGCGGACGGCGACGTACATCACGAAACATTCCAGGGCAAACGGTGGAAATCCGCCGAAACCCAGCACCGGCATCTCGAAAATCTTCACTTCGGGAAGAATGGGGACGTTGTAGATCCATTTGGCTCCAGCCCAGTAGTTCCAGAATTCCCACACCACACCGCAGACCAGCCCTGCCAGCAGCAGGTTGACGAGCCGGTCCCGCCGTCCCTGGCGAAGGTCGCCCAGCAGCGATTCGTGTCCGGCGCGAGCGTTCAGCGGATCGAGCAGAAAGATGAATCCGAGGAACACCGGTGCGGCCAGGTACGTCGAGGGATGGATGATGGGAAGCAGAAGCATTGCCGCCCCGAGCGTAACGCTGACCCAGGCCAGGGGGCTCAGGTTCTGCGGCGTAATACCTGGAGGGCGAGCCTGTTTGCCTCCAGGGCGGAGCGTTGCGATCAGCTCACCGGTCTCAAAGATCGCCGGCGAGATGGTCGCGAACGACCAGAGGTAGCCGAAGTAGCGGAGCGGCCGCCACTCGGGCAAGCCGACGTAGTACCAGTTGTGGATGAAGTACCTTGTTGTACATCTCGAAGATCACCCACAGCGGCACTGAGACGACGGCGAGGAAGAACAACTCGGAGCGGCGAGTCGCGTAACCAGGAACTGGCGCGGCGCTTCCAGACGAGGCCGTCGACGAGCAGGATGTAACCGGTCCAGGCAATTGGTGTGTGCCACGAAAGGAACGGCTCGACGCGTGCCAACATCCCGGCCTGCGAGGTGAGCATCGCGGTTAGGCCGATCCAGGCATAAGCGTGCGGACGTGCGACGTGCGGACGTCCGACGTGCTTCATCGGGTGAGCCGGCCGCTCGAGAAACCGCGGAGCGTGCTCCGCTCGACACCCTTGGCGAACGCCATGACCTTCATCGGTCCTGCCAAGACCACCGGGCATCATCAACGTCTGCGCAGCCAGTCTCTCCTTCAGGGCGGAGATGCTCGAGTCTGATGGCAGGCGATCCGTCAGTCCGAGGTTCAGCAGGAAATAGCTCTGGTCGATGAGTCCGACGTCTGTCATTCCGGCAGCCCGTGCCGTGCGTTGAACGGCGGTCAGATTGACGTGACCTGTCAGGTCGTTCCTGCCGGGATCGTCGAACCATCGCGCACCGTTCATGGCGTGGCCGCGGTATGCAACCAGCGTTCCTTCGGGGTGCATCGTCGACATCAAATCGGCTTCGTCGCTGCCGTAGTCGATGAGGAGCAGGTAGCCTCGTTCGATCGCCGATGCTGCGCGCTCGATCCAGTCGGTGGCGGCGAGGCTGACTTCGGCGCGCTCGCCGTTGGCCGGCCGAGACGCGAGATGGGAGAGCTGTTCTGCGACGCGGCCATCGGTGAGGGGACAGACTGTTTCCGCAAACGATCCATCGATCTCGGTCACGCAGACCTCACGGATCTCACTGCCGTCGAATTGGACGACGTGGAGCGGGAAGGCGTCGAGGAGCTCGTTGGCGAAGATCACGCCGGTGACGCTGGCTGGCAGATCCGCCGCGGCATCTGCCAAGCGAGTCTGATGGTGCGCCAGTGTCTTCAGTTGCGTCTGGCGTGCGCGTGCACTCCGCTCGACCAAGGTCACGCGGGCGTGCGAGTAGCAGTCAGGGAAATCTCGCGCGAGGGCATCGAGGAGATCGCGCATCAGGCGGCCATCACTGGCTCCTGCCTCGACGAGATCGAACTCGGCTAGAGACGCGCCGCCCATGGCCTCGTACATCTCGGCAACCTGAACGGCGAGCATTTCTCCGAACAGCCGTCCCACGTCGACGTTCGTGAAGAAGTCGCCCGCTCGCCCCGAGCGTCGTTCAGCCGTGGCGTAGTAGCCGTGCTCTGGATCGTAGAGCGCGACCTCCATGAACTCCGCTACGGTGATCGGTCCGTGCGATCGGATGCGCTCGAGCAGGATCTCTGTCGCTGAACTGGCCATCGTTCGTTGAAATGCGACTTTTTCGTGGTCCGTCGCTCGTCGCTCGGAGAACTGTAGCTACGGACTACGGACTACGGACTACGGGACTACGGATACGGACTGACCAGGGCACAAACAGAAAATCGCTGACGGGAAGTTCCCGTCAGCGATTCGTCTGTTGCGTTCGTTGTGGCGGACGAGCGTTCCCTGAGCCTGTCGAAGGGTTACCGCTTCTTCAGAATCAGGAAATTCTCCGTGCCGTTGCGCCAGACGAGCAGCGTCACAGCTCCGCCTGCCGGGACCTTCTGCAACTCGCGGGTGACCTGGCTGACGCTCGTCACCGGTACCCGGTTGACCTCGAGAATGACGTCGCTCGGTGCGACACCACCCGCCGCCGCTGCGCTGTTGCGCTCGACGTGCGTCACGATCACCGCTCCGCGATCGCGTGGAAGGTCCATTTCCCGCGCGATGTCGGGCGTGACCGACTCGATGTCCATGCCCAACCCGGTTGACGCCTGGTCCTCGTCCGGCTGGTTGCGCCGCGCGGTCTGACGGCCCTGCTCCTGATCGAGGTTCAGCTCGGCCACCGTGACGTTGAACGTCTTGCGCTCAACCTGGCTCTCTTTGTTCTGCGGATGACCGTCACCGGAACGCTGCTGCCCGGCTTCGTGTTGACGACCATCCCGACGAGCATGTCACTGTCCTTCACCGGACGTCCGTTGAACTCGATGATCACGTCGCCGGCTTTCAGCCCGGCCCGGTCGGCCGGCTCGCCACGGTTCACGCTGCTGAGGAGCGCGCCCTCGCCCTTCGGCACGCCCATCTCTTCGGCAGCACCCTTGTCGAGCGGGAAGCGGTTCACGCTGATGCCCATGACGCCGCGCGTCACCTTGCCAGTGCGCAGCTGCGGCAGCAGATCCCGGATCGTGTTGATGGGTGTCGCGAACCCGATGCCGATGTTGGCCGACCGCTGATCGGTGTAGATCGCCGTGTTGATACCGACGACCTCCCCGCGAACGTTGAGCAGCGGCCCGCCGGAGTTGCCCGGATTGATCGCCGCGTCGGTCTGCAGCATGTTCTGCTCGCGGCCGGCAACACCGCCGAACGGACGGCCGAGGGCGGAGATCACGCCCACGGTGATCGTGTGGGTGAGGCCGAAGGGGTTGCCGATGGCCATGACCCAGTCGCCCGGCTGCATCTGATCGGAGTCGCCGAACCGCGCTTCGGGAAGCGAAGCCGACGGCATCTCGGTGAGTTGAATGAGCGCGCTGTCGGTCAGCGTGTCGCGGCCGATGACTTTCGCCGCATACAGTTTCTCGTTCGGGTTGTTGAGGTTCGCGCCGAAGAGACTGACCTTGATGTCGTCAGCGCCGTCCACGACGTGGTTGTTCGTCAGGATCAGCCCGGATTTGTCGATGATGAACCCGGTTCCCGTTCCTTGCGTGAAACGTTCGTCGTCTTCGGGCGCGCGGCCGCGGCCTCCCGGGGCGCGTGGGGTCTGGCCAGGTGCTCCGAAGAACCGTCTCAGGAACTCGTCGCCGCCTTCAGTGAGCTCCCGCCGCGCCTTCGCTGTCGTCTGGATGTAGACGACCATCGGCGTCTGGGCTTTCGCGATGTTGCGGAACGTCGTGGCGTCGACCGGGCCCGCGGGCGGTGCGCTGTTCACCGGCGGAACGTTGACCGTCTGTGCCGACGATGCCTGCGGCAGGCCCCACTGGGACGCGATCACCATGCCGACCGCCGCGGATGCAATTGCTATGAGGACGGCGTAGAAGAGAGTGGTCTTACGCGTGGACATCATCGTTCTCCCTGGTCTCCCTGTCGTGCCAGTGCGCATGGCTTGCGACTGCTCCGCCAACGCCCGAGCTTCCTCCGGTCGCTCGAGCCGGCGCTTCCGAGCCCCGAGCCGCGATCTCCGATTCCGATTTCTACACTAACGTCACGATCTCCTGCTGTCGCGGACCGGTGACGAACGCTTCGCGCTCGCCGACGAACATGTTGATCTCGGTGCGCACGCCGAAGCGGTTCGTATAGATCCCTGGCTCGATGGTGAATCCCGTTCCGGGGATGAGACGCCGATCGTCGTGGGTCTCGTAGTCGTCCATGTGGACGCCGTTGCCATGCACCTCTTCGCCGAGGCTGTGGCCAGTCCGGTGGATGAACCGATCGCCGAGGCCCGCGCGGTCTATCACCGTGCGGCAGGCACGGTCGACCTCGAACCCTCGCAGTTCCCGTCCTTCGCGCACAGCCGACTCGACCAGCGCGATGGCGGCGTCGCGGCCGTCCCGCGCCGCGGCGAATGCCGTCGCGTATTCCTCGGGAACCCGGGAACCCGTAAATGCAACCCAGGTGATGTCAGCAAACACCGCGCCGGGTTTGCGCAGCTTACCCCAGAGGTCGATCAAGACAATCTCGTTGGGACGGATGGCCCGGTTGGCGTCGCGGGTGGGCATGTAATGCGGATTCCCCGCGTTTTCCTGCGCGGACACATTGGGTGGGTCGTGGGCGAAGATCCCCTCCTGTTCGAACCACCCGAGCATCGCCGACTGAACGTCGAGCTCGGTCAGCGGAGTACCAGCCCCAACGCTCTTGCGGATCAGGTCGAACGCCTGGTCCTTGATCCGATAGAGCGCGTCGGATGCGGTGCGGTGCGTCGCGAGCGCGGCGTCGTCCCAGACCGCCTCGAACCGTTGCACGAGATCGCCCGACGAGACGACCTCGACGCCGAGCTGCCGGACCGCCTCGACCGTTCCTGCGTCCACGCGGGACACATACGGGATGGCATTGTTCGGCGAATACTCCATTGCCACTCGCTTCATCCCGGACAGCAGACTCCGCAACCCGTTGCCGAGCTGCTCGCGTCCGGCGTACGGCTGTTTCTCTCCCGGCAGATCGTCGAGATTATGGCGTTCGATCGCGTGAACGAGCCCGCGAGGATTACCTTCCGCGGGAATCAGGTAATACCAGCGGCGCGTCGCCATCTTGGTTGACGTGGCGAGCCCGGTGACACGTCCGGCGATAGGGTTGGATCCGTGGAAATCGTAGAGCAACCAGCCGTCGAGTCCGTCCGCGTGAAGCGCACGCTGGACCGCTGCTACAGGGAGAGCCATCTACTGAGTATACCGTCGCGTCGCCACATGAGATATAGGACGACGAAGATCTTCGTAAGGTTTGCCAACTCCTGCTAACTGCCGTCCTGACCACCTGTTAAAGTTGTTAACGTCAGTCGGACAGTTCGAACCCGTGAACTGGGACCTACTATAATGTTCAGGCCTGCCTTCCGGAACGCCATGCGAACCACTGTAACGTCCGGCTTCAGCCGGATCGTCCTTACTCTGTTGGCTACCGCGGTCCTGACCGTTCAGGGTCTGCCAGCGCAAGCCCCTGCGACGCAAGCTCCGCCTCCGCCGCAGACGCCGGCAAAGCCTGACGCCCAGCAGCCGCCCATCACGTTTCGCGTCGAGGTCAACTACGTCGAGATCGACGCAACCGTGACCGACGAGCAGGGGAACTTCGTCCGCAACCTGACCAAGGACGACTTCGAGATCACCGAAGAGGGGACGCGTCAGGAGGTGTCACTGTTTTCGCTGGTCGACATCCCGCTCGTCAAGCCGGACGCGCCACTGTTCTCGCCGACGACGATCGAACCGGATGTGCGGACCAACCAGCGCGAGTTCGACGGACGCGTCTACGTGATCATTCTCGACGATCTGCACACGAGCTTCGCGCGTTCTCCACGAGTGAGGGCCGCCGCCAAGCAGTTCATCCAGCGGTACCTCGGCGAGAACGATCTGGCTGCAATCGTTCAGACCGGTGGCTCGACGAAGGGCGTCCAGGAGTTCACATCCAGCAAGCCGCGTCTGCTGCGGGCCGTCGATGCCTTCATGGGACAGAAGCTGCGGTCGGCGACGCTCGAAAAGCTCGACGATCTGAATCGGAACGCCGGCATTACTCAGGAGCCTCGTGACATCAGCGAACCCGAACGCGCGCACAAGGCGCGTGTGGCCATGGGTTCGTTGAAGAACGTCGCTGACTACCTCGCAGGAATCCGCGGCAGGCGCAAAGCGGTGATCTACTTCAGCGAAGGCATCGACTACGACATATCGAACCCCATCCAGAACCGCTACGCCACGGATATCCTCGAGGAAACGAAGACCGCAATCGCCGCCGCGACGCGCGGGAACGTCAGTTTTTATTCGGTGGATCCGCGGGGCCTTGGTGGGAACTTCGATGACGTGATGGACCTGCAATCGGTGCCTGCAGGGGAAACAGACCTCGGCATCACCTCGCTGAACCGTGAGCTGCTCAACTCGCAGGACAGCCTGCGGATCCTTTCGGACGAGACGGGCGGCGTGGCCTTCGTCAACCGCAACGATTTCGCCAGCGGGTTCGCGCGCATCGTCCAGGAAAACAGCAGCTACTACGTGCTCGCGTACTACTCGAAAGACGGCAGGCGCGACGGCCGGTTCCGGCGCGTGGACGTCAAGGTCAAGCGCCCTGGTCTTCGTGTGCGGGCGCGCAAAGGCTACACAGCGCCGAGGGGCCGGCCGGAATCGAGCAAGGCAGTCAATGCGGAAACCTCGGCGGAGCTACGCGAGGCCATCGACAGCCCTGTACCGATCAGCGGTCTCGGCATCAGCGTGTTTGCGGCACCGATGCGTGGCACCGACGCCAATGCCAGTGTTGTGCTGGCCCTGGAGATCCAGGGCGACAAGCTGCGCTTTGCAGAAAAACAGGACACGTTCCACGATGACGTCGAGGTGGCGGTCGTGGCGGTCGATCAGGGAGGCAAGATCCGTGACGGCGGGCGCGATCTGATGAACCTGCGCCTGCGTCCGCAGACGCATGCGCTCGTTGCCAGGAATGGCGTCCGTATCCTGCGCCGGCTCGACGTGCCGCCGGGGCGCTACGTGCTGCGGATCGGCGCGCGCGACACCGGCAGCGGCGCAGTCGGTTCCGTGACCTACGACCTCGACGTGCCGGATTTCAGCCGGGGCGGTCTCGCACTGAGCGGACTCTTCCTCACGTCCGCGAGCGCCAGTCAGATCCCCACCGCGAATCCGGATCCGGAGTTCAAGGACGTCATGCGCGCGTCGCCGGCGGCAGTGCGCGACTTTCCTCGCGGCGATCAGCTGTCCTACTTCGCCGAGGTTTACGACAACCAGACGAAGATCCCGCACAAGGTGTCGATCAAGGCGACCATCATCGCTGATGACGGGAAAGTGGTCTACACCAACACGAACGAGAGAAGCAGCACGGAGCTTCAGGGCCAGCGTGGCGGGTACGGCTACTCGGGCGACGTGTCCTTGAAGGAGTTCGCGCCCGGCCGCTACGTGTTCCGGGTCGAGGCCCGCGCCCTCGTCTCCGACAGCGAGACCTCGATGCGAGAGGTGGAGTTCCGAGTCCGGTGAGCTACCCGCCGAGCGATGAGACCACCCGTCTATCACCTGTTCCTGGGCGCGAGAACGCGGCGCCATCCTCGACGGGCCTGACCCCGCAGGTGGCCGGTGCGCTGGCCTACCTGGCCGGACCCTTTTCGGGCGCCTCTGCTCCTCGCGACCGAAAACTCCAGCCGCTTCGTAAAGTTCCACGCGTGGCAGGCCATCATCGGCCTGGGCGCGCTGCTGCTGCTCGCGCTGACTTTCCTCGTGCTCGCATTCGCGTTCCTGGTCGTCTCGGCCACGGCATTCTGGACGATGCTGTGGATCGCGGCGATCATGGCCGTGACGTGGCTGGTGACGTGGGCCCTGTGCCTGTTCCAGGCCTACCGGGGACGTGTCTGGAGGTTACCGCTTCTGGGCCGTTCGCGGCGCGCCGCGCGGGTCTTTAACCAGCAGCGCGCGGCTTTAGCCGCGCGTCAGAGACGCTGGACGCGCTGCTGGTGGATCATCCCCACCCTTCCCGCTGCCTCAGTCCGTGATATGCGCGACGTGATGGCGGCCGTGCCATGAATACAGTTGCAGCATCATGTCGAGCGTCATCGGGCCTCGCTCAGGATGCTGGAGCGGTCTCGTGAAGTCCGATCCCTGCATCGATTCGAGCAGGATCACCCACCGCTCGTGCAGCGCATCGATCAGGCGCAGCGACGCATCGATCGGTGTCCTCGCCGTGTCCGCCACTTCCGCCCACGCGGTTTCATCGTACGGCTTGATGGTGGGGTTGTCTTCCGTCAGTGCCAGCTTGAACCTGATGTAGGCGTTCATGTGGCTTTCGGCCAGGTGATGAACCACCTGACGGACCGTCCAGCCTCCCGGACGATATGGCGTCTCGATCTGTGCGTCGCTCAGACGGGCGACCGACGCTCGCAGCGCCGCTGGCGCCTCCGCGATCTGGCTGATGCACGTCTGCCGTGAGGCCTGGGTAACCGATGGATCGTAGGTGTACTTTCCGACGGGATAACGGAGGTCGCTCATGCGCGCGATTCTATCTCGGGCGCATGAGCGCACAGGGCCCAACGGGAAATGGACCGGGTTCCAGACAGGTCCGGCTAACTTGTCTCGCCGTAGCTTCAGCGAAGGCGGGCGGTAAAGCCGGACGCTACTCAAATTTCTTCACGGACTTTGCTTCGACTTTTCCGTTGGCGTGCGAGAAGACGTACTGACTGACGGCGATTCCGGGCTTGTACGGCGACTTCATGGTCACCTCGGCGACTTCGCCCGGGTTGATCAACCGCTTCACCTTCTGCTGGTCGCCTGTCACGATCTTCCGCGGCGTGCTGTTGTCGTACCAGACCTCTTCGACGCCGAGGAGCGCGATCGCACCCTTCGACGTGTTCTTGACCTGAAGAACAGTCACCATCTCGTTTCCGACCTTGCGCGATGGGCCGCGAACGACTTCCGCGGTCGCCAGTCCCTTCACGGGCGGAATCCATTTGGCAGGTGCCGCAGCAGGAGTCGGTGCCTGCGATGCCGGCTGTCCGGCGTCTGCGCGGCGAGGGTGATTGTGCCGAGGGTCAGGGCAACTGCCAGGCCAGCTGGCCAGAACAACGCACTACGCACGAGAAGAACGGAGGAACGGTGGGTCATGGGTACCTCCCGGCCACCTTGTGGCTCGGGAGGATTATAGGCTACATCTCGCCGTTCCAGTCCTCCGGCTCGGGGTTGCTCGATCGGAAGACCTCGAGGTGCCATTTGCCGCCGCCCCACGGCTCGATCACTTCGGCGGCCACCACATCGACGAGGATCTCGGCGAAGGTCCGTCCTTCCGGATCGCCCTCGAGGTGATAGGCCGCCTCGTCCCACGCGAAGGTGGGGTAGAGCATCATCGTCAGGAACAGATCGTACCCGTCGTCGACGACGATGAGCTGACCGCAGGGGCGCTTCAGCGTGGAATGGTAGATCAGGTACTTCTCCGCGCTGTGCGCGCGGATGTATCGCTTCAGGGCAAACTCGCGGGCGACGATCTCCTCGACCGCGATCTTCTTGTCCCAGCAGTCCCGGCAGTATCGCTCCTCACCGCGCGGCTCGGAGATCTCCTTGGCGCCGCACAGCGCGCAGCGGGCCTGTGTCATCGTCTTTCGAGACATGGATCGATTCTAACACCGCGTGCAGTCGGCAGTCGCAGTCGGCAGTCGTCAGTCAGTCCCTGTCGAGTGACGGACTAGACTGACGACTGTCGACTCCTGACTGTCGACTGTCTCGCCGATCCATCGCCTTGACGTAGACGTCCTCGGCGTATTGCTTGACCATGCGGCGCGCGCTGAACCGCGGCGTCACCGAGAGGATCGCTTCCCGGACGATCGACAGCCATCGTCGCGGGACAGTGCTGGCGTCACGCTCGTAGAACGTCGGCACGACCTCGCGTTCGAGCAACTGATACAGCGCCTCGGCGTCCGCCGCATCCACGGCATCGGCATCGCCGCCGGACGGTTGTCCTTCGATCACCCATCCGTTCTTGCCCGTGTAACCCTCGGCCCACCACCCGTCGCCGATGCTGAGGTGCGGAACGCCGTTGACCGAGGCCTTCATGCCGCTCGTGCCGGACGCCTCGAGCGGTTTTCGCGGATTGTTCAGCCACACGTCGCAGCCCTGCACCAGGAAGTGCGCAACGTGAAGGTCGTAGTCGTCCACGAATGCGATGCGGCCTCCGAACATCGGATCGATCGCCCGCCGATACACCTGCTGCAGGTGATGCTTGCCGGTCTCGTCAGCCGGGTGCGCCTTCCCCGCGAACACGATCTGCACCGGCCGCCGCGCGGCGGTGAGGATGCCGACGAGACGATCCGGGTTGTGGAAGATCAGCTCGGGCCGCTTGTAGCCGGTGAACCGTCGCGCGAACCCGATGGTCAGGGCGTTCGGATCGAGCAAGGTGCCGGCGGCGACGACGCGTGCGGCGCTGACGTGCTCTTCCTTCCAGCGCTGACGGGCGCGTTCCCGGATGAACGCGAACAGGTAGTTCCGCAGCGCCACCCGCGCTTCCCAGAGTTCGGCGTCGGGAATGTCGAAAACCAGCTGCCAGAGCGTCGGTTCGTCGTGCCGGTCGCGCCAGTCCTGGGGAAGGTGGCGGTCGAACAGCGAGCTCATCTCGGCCGACATCCATGTCGCGACGTGGATGCCGTTGGTGATTGCCCTCACTGGCCGCTGCTCATCGGCAACGTCCGGCCAGATTGGGCCCCACATCTCTCTGGTGACGCGACCGTGAAGCTCGCTCACGCCGTTGACATAGCCGGCCGTTCGCAACGCCAGCGCCGTCATGTTGAATTGCGATCCGCCGCCATTGTCGTAGTGCCCGAGCGCCATGAACGCGTCGCGATATTCGCCGAGCGTGCCCCAGGCACCCGCCAGATGCGTTTCGACGAGATTGAAGGGAAAGGCATCGTGCCCTGCCGGGACCGGCGTGTGCGTCGTGAAGACCGTCGTGCGGCGAACGTTCTCGAGGGCCGAGTCGAAGGTTTCGCCGGCTTCGAGGAGATCCCGGATTCGCTGAAGGACGACGAACGCCGCATGGCCCTCGTTCAGATGCCAGGCCGTCGGCGCGATGCCAAGCGCTTTCAGCGCGCGCACGCCGCCAATCCCGAGAATGATCTCCTGCTGGACCCGCGTTTCGCGGTCGCCGCCGTAGAGCCGCGCCGACAGCTCGCGATCCCAGGGGACGTTCTCCTCGAGGTCGGTATCGAGCAGGAACAGCTTGACCCGACCGAGCCGGACCCGCCAGACGGACACGAGGACGCTGCGATTGCCCAGCGGCACGGCGATGATGCACGGCGCGCCGTCCGGCGTCATCGCCCGCTCGATCGGCGCATCGGTCCAGTTCAGTCGCTCGTAGACCTCCTGCTGCCAGCCCTCGGGCGACACCGCCTGGTGAAAGTAGCCCTGCGGATACATGAAGCCCACGCCGACCAGGGGAACACCGAGGTCGCTGGCCTCTTTGCAGTGATCTCCGGCGAGGACACCCAGACCGCCCGCGTAGATGGGCAGCGATTGATGGAGTGCAAATTCGGCGGAGAAGTACGCGATGGGGCCGCTGGCCTGCGGGAACGACGTCTGCCACCACGTATCCCGGGCGGAGCGAGCGCGATCGAGCGCCTGGATCGCGGCGTCGTAGCGCGCGAGGAAGGACGGATCGCTGGACGCGCGGGTAAGGATCTCCGGCGCGATCGCGCTGAGCATCCGCACCGGGTTGTGCGCGGTCTGCCGCCAGAGCGGGTAGTCGAGACGGCGAAAGACATCACGAGCCTGGTTGTTCCAGGTCCACCACAGATCGGCTGCCAATTCGGGCAGTCTGCGCAGGCGTTCAGGTACGTTGGGATACTGGGGCGTCGTCACGATTAGGGTCAGAAATCCTTTCTGGTTACCAACCAAATCAACACCACGTCCAACTCCAACTCCCAAAGGAAAGTCGATCGAAGATGGGCTCTCCTTGAAAGTGCCGCCGCCGCTTGCCGCGGAGTCTCCAGGCGGCAAGCTTTGGCGAGGCCTCGCCGAAGCGCGCGAGCGATGATCGCGCGCGCGAAGGCGGGGGAGTTGGTGGTTGGGTGTTGTCACTGTTTGGGGCAAGCGCCGACGAGTTGGGCGAAACGGGACAGGTCGATGTTGCCTCCGGAGACGACCGCCACGACTTTCTTGTGCCCCTTCGCGGCCATCGCGGGCGACAGGGCCGCGGCGATCGCGCACGCGGCCGCGCCTTCTGCGATGACGTGAACGCGGTCCGCCGTCAGCCGCATCGCTGCGGCGGCATCGTCGAGACTCACGATCAATGATTCGTCGACCCAGTCCTTGAGCAGCGGCCACATGGTCGTGAGCACCGAGCGGCCGCCTGCCCCGTCGACGAACGACGCCCGCCACCCGTCGAAGTAGCTCGCCCGGCCAGCACGTGAACGAGGCCGAGAGCGGAGCGGCAGTCTCCGGTTCCGCCGCGTAGACGCTCGTTTTCGGGCTGGCGGCCCGGATGGCGCAGGCCACCCCGGACAGGAGCCCGCCGCCGCCGATCGGGGCGACGACCGCATCGACGTCCGGGAGATCTTCAAGAATCTCGAGGCCGATGGTGCCATTCCCGCTGATGAAGAAATCGTCGTCGAACGGATGCACGAAGAGTCCGGCCATGCGGTCGGAGCCGTGCTGTTCGACCGTTCGCCAGCACTCGTCGTAGGACGCCTTGACGATCCGCGCGCCGAACCGCTGGATGGCCTGCAGTTTCGTTTCCGGTGCGGTGTCCATCACCATCACGCTGCAGGGCGCTTTCCGCTTCAGCGCTGCGAGCGCGACCCCCTGCGCCGCGTTCCCGGCGCTCACCGTCCAGACCCCACCCGCGAGCTGATCCGACGACAGCTGGCGCACGGCGTTGTACGCGCCGCGGATCTTGAAGGAGCCAATAGGCTGCAGCGTCTCCAGCTTGAGAAAAATCTCCGGTCCGCCGGCTTGCGTGGGCAGCGGCACCAGAGGCGTCCGGACAGCAGCCTCGTAAACATGCTCGGCCGCCGCTCGAATCGTATCCAGCGAAATCTTTCGAGTGATCACGGGGTTGGGAGACTCCGGCGTCATGGCAATGCTCGTCTGGGTGTTCTGTGAAACCCCACGATCGTAGCACCTCCGTCCCCCCAAGCACCCCTGGCACCCGTGGCCCCCGGCACCCGTGGCACTTTTCACACGACTTTTTCGCTACACTAGCGCGCCGGAGCCAAGCCATGAGCCAGACTTTACGCGCCGTAGCCGTTTCTACCATCCTTCTCGCCGCCACGCCGGCGCTGGCGCAGCAACCCTCGACGAGAGAGCTCGAACGCATCAACTGGATGGAATTCCGGGAGCAGGTGCCCGCGCGCGTGGATACGGTGCTCGTGCCGCTCGGGACGCTCGAGCCGCATGGCGTCACCGCCAACGGTTCGGACATCATCGCGCCGCTGGCCATTGCGCGCGCGATCGCGACGCGCACGAACGCGATGATCGCGCCGGTCGTTCCCTACGGCATCACCGGTTCCATGGACGCCTACCCGGGGGCCTTCACGATCCCGGAGGAAGCGTATCGTCCCTACGTCAAGGCCATCCTGCTCGGCCTCGCGCGCAACAAGTTCCGCAACATCATCATGATCAACGGCCACGGCGGCCCGCAGACCGCGGTCTTGAACTCGCTCGGCGTCGAGGTCGGCCGCGAAGCGGGCGTCCGGACGCTGGTCGTCAACTGGTGGACCTACTGTTCGGACATCACCCTGGCGGTCTTTGGCGAGGACGGGGGACACGCCGGCGAAAACGAGAATGCCTTCATGCTCGCCATCGACCCGACGCTCGTGCACAAGGAGCGGTATACCGGTCCGGACATGACGACGGCCAATCCCGCGGCGGGTGCGTGGAGTGCGTACCCCAGCCCGTCGAGCATCGGTCTGTACAAGGAAGGGCAGGGGTTCCCCAAGTTCGACGCGGTGAAGGCCAAGCAGTATTTCGAGCGCGTGAACGACAAAATCGGCAAGCTGGTCGAGGACACGATCCGCAAGTGGAACATGATTCAAAAGTAAGGGAGGTTGCCGGCGTTCGACAGGTGACTTCCGACTGACAAGTCACCCGCCGGCTGCTAATATCTGCCCGGGCCGCGAGGCCGTCAGGTGAGGAGCATCAGGATGAAGAAGCTGAATCGCCGTGAGTTCGTCCTCTCCGGAACGGCGGCCAGTGTCGTGGCGGTCGCCGGCACCCGGTCGTCAGCGCAGGCACCTACCGTCATGACACGCAGCAGCGTCAAGCCTGTCGTCGTTTCCTCGGCAAACGGCCACCATTACAAGAACGGCGGTACGAAGACCTGCGTCGAGACGGCGTTCTCGATGATGACCGACGGCAAGGACGTGCTCGACGCCCTGATCGCCGGCGTCAATATCGTCGAGCTCGATCCGGAAGATACCAGCGTCGGCTACGGTGGCCTGCCCAACGCCGAAGGAGTCGTTCAGCTCGACGCATCGTGCATGCACGGCCCGCGAAAGCGCGCTGGCGCTGTAGCCTGCATCGAGGGTGTGCGGACGCCGTCGCTCGTTGCGCAGAAGGTCATGGACATGACGGATCACCATCTGATCGTCGGCCATGACGCCCAGCGGTTTGCGAAGAGTCTCGGCATGAAGATCGAGGAGGATCTCAACACCGAGCGGTCGCGCGCGGCATGGCTGGAGTGGAAACGGCGCACGGATCCGCTGCACTACCTCGATCCGATCAAGCGCGAGGCGGCGTTGCGCAGGGTCGAGCAGGAGATGATGGCCGAGGGGTTCGTCGACCCGAATCACTTCTACGGAACGATCAACTGCAATGGCGTCAACGCCAAGGGGGAAGTCTGCGGCGTCACCACGACGAGCGGGCTCGCGTGGAAGATTCCGGGCCGCGTTGGCGATTCGCCGATTCTCGGCGCCGGCCTCTACGTCGATGGCGATGTCGGTGCGGCAGGATCGACAGGGCGCGGCGAAGCGAATCTCTACGGCTTGTGTTCGTTCCTGATCGTCGAAGAGATGCGCCGCGGCAAGCATCCCAAGGATGCCGGGATGGAAGCCCTCAAGCGGATCAAGGCGAACACCATCGAGAAACGGCTCCTCAACTCGCGTGGCGAGCCGAACTTCAACATCAATTTCTACGTGCTCAACGCCAGGGGCGACTACGCCGGTGTGTGCATGTACACCACCTCGAACAACCCGTCGCAATTCGCGGTGTGTGACGAGAAGGGCGGCAGGCTCGAGGCCTCGTCGCCGCTCCTCGACGGACGTCCCACGGATTAGCTTTGGACAAGGCCATGAGCAACCTTTCAACTCGCCGGCTCCTTGCATGGACAGCCCTGCTCGCTGCCCTGGTCGTTGCTTCTGGAATCGCCGGTCCGCACGGACTGGCGCAAAGCGTACCAGGCACGGCGACGATTTCCTTCAGAGCGCTGAACCCTGAAGGGCAGCTGATTACCGATCTGAAGGCGGCGGATGTCTCGCTGAAAATCGACAACACGCCTCGCGAGATCAAATCACTCGATTTCGTACCGCTCGGCAAGGTCGACGGGACCGTTGCCACTCTGGCTGCCGCCCCCTTGCCTCCGCCGTTCGCATCCAACGTGGCAGGCGGCGGTCCGGCGCGGCGAGGCCTCGTATTGCTCGTCGACGAGGAATCCATTGCGCCGGGCAAGGAGCAAACCATTCGGGATGCCGTGGGCCACATCCTGGCGGGAGTGGGCCCTGGGGATCGTCTCGCGGTCATCAGCTCTGCGCCAGGGCGGTCCGCGGATCGACCTCACCGAAGATCGTGAACAGATCAAGAAAGCGCTCGCGGGGCTCGGTGGCTACGCGTCAGCCCGTGAGTCCGCGAACGACCTTCGCTGCCGCACGCTCAGGCTGGTGCAGAACCTCCAGGCCGTGTTCGCAGCGCAGACGACTGGTGCCGCCGCGACGGTGGCTCTGTTCTCGACGTCCCTCGCGGCGTTCCAGCCTGGTCAGACGGCGCGCATCGGGCAGGCCGACCGGATCCGATTTGTGCGAGCTCCGCACCGAGCACTTCAGTCAACTGGCCTCTGCGGTCCACGTGTCGCGCTCGAATTTCTATGTCATCGAGGTGATGGACGGTTCCGGTGCGCCGGTCATGCAGGAAGCGGCAGGCGGACTGGAGAATCTGGCCGGCGTCACGGGTGGCGAGATCATCCGGCTCAGCACGAACATGGAAGCGCAGATGGGCCGTCTGCTTCGCGAGACCTCGGGATACTACATCGTGTCGTTCGACGATCCCGATCGCGGTGGTGCGCAGAATCGCCGGGTCGACCTCTCGGTCACGCGCGGCAACGTGGCGGTCAAGGCACCCAAGGAATTCGGAAGCTGCGCGGGCGGCGGGCGGCAAGAAGGCGACGTCCGTGACGCCGAGGGACATGATCAGGAGCCCCAACGCGTTCGCCGATTTGCCGCTTCGCGCCGCCGCCTATGCGTCGCGCAACACCGGCGACAACAAGATCAAGATTCTCGCGATGTTCGAGCCCATCGACGGCACCTCGAAGCTGAACGCCGCGATGATTGGCATGTTCGACAAGGCCGGGAAGCTCCAGGCGCAGTGGACCGCGCAGGGCTCCGACCTGAATTCGCCGATGGTCATCGCCGGGCTCCTGGTCGAGCCGGGGACCTACCGTCTGCGCGTCGCGGCAACGGATGCCACGGGCAGGTCAGGCGCGGTGGACTCCGACGTGTCAGCAGCGATCGTCTCAGCTGGTCCCATCCATCTCGGTGACCTCGTGCTCGGCAAGATGGGCGCGCAGTCGCCCGTGCCGGCCATGCAGTTCACCACCGAGGCCGAGGCCATCGCCATGATCGAGCTGTACGGCCGCCCGGCCGGGCCGCTGACAGCGTTCGTGGAAATCACCACGGGCGGCGCCGGAGAGCCGCTCGCGGCCGTTCCCCTTCAGCCGTCGGCGACGAGCGATCCCGACCGTTTCGTCCTGTCCGCCAAGTTGCCGATCGGCGCGCTGAAGCCCGGGGACTATTTGGCTCGCGCGGTTGTCGGCCTCCAGGGCCAGGAAGGCCGCGTAACCCGAACCCTCCGAAAGACAGGGAGTTGATTCGGTAGCCGTTCCGCTTCAGGGTGGCGCTGGCTTCAGCGCCCGGTAAATACATCGCCGTTTGCGAGCGTATACACACCACCCACGTCAGCACGGATCTGTCAGGCTCCGTCGCTTTTGGAGGCTCTGGATAATGAAGCATTACCGTTTCATCGGGTTGAGCCTTGTGCTCGGACTCACGTTCGCCGGTCAATCGCTGGTCGGCCGCAGCGAGCAGGCTCCTGCAGCTCAGCCGGCGCGCGGACCCCTCGATTCGCTGTATTTCCGGGCGATCGGGCCTGCCTCGATGTCGGGACGAATCTCCGACGTCGCGGTCTACGAAGCCAACCCGGCCATCTTCTACGTCGGGACGGCGCACGGCGGGGTGTGGAAAACGGTCAACAACGGCACGACGTTCGAGCCGCAGTTGCAGGACCAGGGACTGATGTCCATCGGCGACATCGCCGTCTCGCAGTCGAACCCCGATCTCCTCTACGTCGGCACCGGTGAGTCGAACAATCGCCAGAGCACGTCGTGGGGTGACGGCGTCTACAAGTCCACCGACGGTGGCAAGACGTATACGAACGTCGGGCTGCGGACGTCGCGCCACATCAACGAAATGGTCATCGACCCGCGCAACAACGACATCGTTTTTGTGGCGGCAACCGGCAGCCTGTGGGGACCGGGCGGCGAGCGTGGCGTCTACAAGACGGCCGACGGCGGCAAGACGTGGAAGCAGGTTCTGAAGGTCGACGACGACACCGGCGCGAACGATCTGGTGATTGATCCGACCAACAGCCAGGTGCTGTATGCGACGACCTATCAGCGGCGGCGCACCGCCTGTTGCATGAACGGCGGCGGCCCAGGCAGCGGCATCTGGAAGTCGACTGACGGTGGCGAGACCTGGACGCGAATCAAGGGCGGCGTGCTCGATCAGCCGCTTGGCCGCATCGCCATCGACGTGTACCGCAAGCGCCCGAATATCCTCTACGCCCTGATTGAAGGTCCCGGCGGTGGCGGTCGCGGCGCTGGCGGAGGCGGAGGAGAGGAAGGCCCGGGTGGGGCCGGTCAGGCCGGCGGACGTGGCGGTCCGCAGCCGGTGAACAACCAGCCCACTGGTTTCTACCGCTCCGACGACGGCGGCGCGACGTGGCGCAAGGTGAACAACGCGAACCCGCGTCCGATGTATTTCAGCAAGGTGCGAATCGATCCGACGGACCCCGAGGTCGTCTATTTCGGTGGCGTCGACCTCCATCAGACGCTCGACGGCGGCAAGACGGTGAACACCGCCGCAGCGTCGCGGATCCACTCGGATCATCACGCCATCTGGATCAACCCGGCGAACCCGAATCACGTGCTGATTGGCAACGACGGCGGGCTGGCGATCTCGTACGACCAGGCGAAGTCGTGGCAGTTCCTGCCCAACCTGCCGGTCGGGCTCTTCTATCACGTGAGCGTCGACATGGCGACGCCGTACAACGTCTGCGGCGGCATGCAGGACAACTACAACTGGTGCGGCCCGAGCGCCGTGCGCGGTTCAGCGGGCATCGCCAACTATCACTGGACGACGCTGCAAGGTGGCGACGGCTTCGTCGTGCTCCAGGATCCGAAGGACTACCGCATCGCGTTCAGCGAGTCTCAGGACGGCAACATCGTCCGCGTCGACAGGCGGACCGGCGAGACGATATCCATCCGGCCGGTGCCGGCGCCTGGCGAGCCGGCGTACCGCTGGCACTGGGATACGCCGATGATCCAGTCGCCGCACGATGCCCGTGTGCTCTACATCGCCGCCAATCGAGTGTTCCGCTCGCCCGATCACGGCCTGACATGGACGCCGGTGAGTCCGGATCTCACCACCAACCAGAACCGCGACGAGATCGTCACGATGGGCGTGAAGGGTAGCGAGATCGCGATGGCGCGCAATGACGGCATCCAGGCCTGGCCGGCGATCGTATCGCTGGCCGAATCGCCCAAGCGGCTCGGCCTGCTCTATGCCGGAACCGACGACGGGCAACTGGCGGTGTCTCGCGACGGCGGGAAGAACTGGACGCAGGTCATCGACAAGCTGTCAGGGTTGCCCAAGGGCATCTACGTGTCCGAAGTCGTGCCCTCACGCTTCGACGAGGGGACCGTCTACGCGACCTTCGACGGTCACAGGCAGAACGACTTCGGCACCTACATCTACGCGAGCAACGACTTCGGCCAGACGTGGCGGCCGATCATGAACAACCTGAAGGACGAGGTCGCGCGGACGTTGACCGAGGACCAGCGCAATCCCGACGTGCTTTACCTGGGCACCGAGACGGGGTTGTTCCTGAGCCTCGATCGCGGCAAGAGCTGGCAGCGCCTGCGCGCGAACCTGCCAACGGTGCGCATCGACGAGATCACGTTGCACCCGCGTGACAACGCGATGATCCTCGCAACCCACGGGCGGACGATCTGGATCCTGGACAACCTCGCGCCGATTCAGGAATTCGCGGCGGTGCAATCGACCGACGCGAAGCTGTTTACACCACCGCCTTCGTCGATGTTCCGCCGGCCTGCGCGCGATCGAAACTACGAGTTCTGGGGCGATCAGACGTTCTTCGGCGAGAACCCGCCGCAGGCGGCCGTGATTTCGTGGATGTTGAAGAAGGACGCCGGTGCGGTCAGCCTGAAGATCGCCGACGCGACGGGCCGTGAAGTGCGCGAGATCTCCGGTCCGGTGCTCGCCAGCAGCAACAAGGCGGGCATTCAGTCGGCGTGCTGGGATCTGCGCGTGCAGCCGGCGTCCGGCTCCCGTCGCCACTGGCCGCGGCGGTGGCCGCGGCGATCAGGGCGGCGGCGGTGGACGTCAGGGTGGCCCCGGCGGTCAGCAGCAGAGTCCATTCGGCGCCGGCTGCGGCGGTGCAGGCGGCGGTGGCGGGGGCGGCGGTGGCTTTGGCGGCGGTGGCGGCAACGCCGGTCCGTATGTGCTGCCGGGTACCTACAACGTCTCGTTGCTCGTCGACGGCAAGGTCGTGGACACGAAGCCGTTGCGCGTGAGCGCCGATCCGGAAGTCATTCTGACCGACGCGCAGCGCAAGCAGCTCTTCGACATGGCGATGGAGATGCACGAGTTGCAGAAGCGCGCGACCGATATCGGTAACGCGCTCGGGCCGTTCAACATACGGATGGGCGAGCTCTCGAAGGAGATCGCCGGCAAGAGCGACATGCCGCCGGACGTCAAGACGATGTTCGACGACGTGAACAAGGAGCTGGGCGTCCTGGCGCCGAAGTTCGCACCGCCGCAGGGCGGTCGAGGTGGCCGTGGCGGCGGTGGCGGCGCGGCCGACAATCCGATCGCACGTGTCGGCCTGGCCAAGAATGCATTCATGGCAGGGATGTGGCCGACACAGGCGGCCATGCAGGCCTACACCGACGCGAAGGCGCAGACGCCGAAGTTGTTTGCCGACGCGAATGCGTTGCTGACCAAAGCCTCGACGCTCAGCAGCGCGCTTGCCAAGCACAACCTGACGCTGACCGTGCCACCGCCGGTGCAGCTCAAGTATCGATGGGCGATGGGCAATGCATGCCGACCAGGCGCCTTGTAAACCTGCCTCGCGCGGATGGTGCCGTCGGCCCGCTTGACCCGCACTTCCAGCGGGTGAAAGTCGCCGTCCTGCACCGGTGCCTCGAACGTCAGCGTGTACATGTGCCGCATCAACTCGAGCGTTCCGGCGAAGAACTCGCGCACGGTTGCGGTTTCCTTCATTTGGAATCCGCCGGTCAGCTCTGAGATCGCCTTCATACCGGCTCCGGCGCGGACGATCACGGCTTCGGTCTGACTCTGCCGGATGTAATGCTCGCTGTCTTCGCCGCCGACGTTGATCAGCACGCCGAACCGGGCGGCGTATTCCGCCACTTCCTCCATGCTGCGCCTGTTGGCCGTCGCCCGTCCGTCCGACAACAGCACGATCGCGCGTCGTCCTTCGACGCTCGAGAGTGCTTCGACCGCGGCGTAAACCGCATCCCACACGGGTGAGGGGCTCTGGAAGTTGCGATAGCCGTCGAGGGCGCGATCGGCGGCGCGTTTCAATTCCTGCGGATTGGATGTGAACGAGGGACTGAGATAGTTCTGCGAGCCGATCGATCCGATCCGCACCCGATCGATCGTCTTGACCGCTGGAACGAACCCATCCTTGACGTCATCTTTCACGTCTTCTTCGCGCATCTGCCAGCGCATGCTGCCGCTGGCGTCGACGAGGAGGACGACGTTCAGCGGGGCGGGGCCCGGTGTGCAGGACGTGATCGGCACGGGACGGCCGTCGCTGTAGATCTCGAAATCGGCGGCGCTCAGGCCCTTGACAGGGTCGCCCGTCACCGAGAGCACCGACACGTCGACGGTGATCTGCGCGGCGGCCAGGTGCGCCGGTCCGACGATGTCCGGTTCCCGCGCAACCGTCACCACGCAGGCCATGGCGACCACGACGCTCGAGACTGCCAGCCGCCTCACTTTCGCGTCTCCGCGAGGTAGTTCTTGCGGGCCCGCACCGTCAACCCGGCGCGCTTCAGCCCGACCTCGAGCTTGTGCATCTTCCCGTCGAGCTCGAGCGGCGCGAATCCGAGCAGGTACTGACGTCGCAACTCGTTCGCAATCTGCACGAACGTGGAGGGCAGGTCATCGTCGGCCTTGATCTCGTAATGCCCGCCGCCGGTTTCCTCGGAGAGCTCGACGATCTCGGTGGCGAGACCGGGCCGCTCCATGCCGATGGCGTAGATCATGAAGTCCTCGCGGACGGCGCGCTTCTGCACGTCCTCGAACGAGAGACACCGGCGGAAGATGCAGGAATCGCCGCCGTCGGTCAGCGTCAGCACCACGCGCCGCCCCGTCTCTCGCGAGAGCGCGGCCATTCCGGCATCGAGTGCGTTCCACAACGGCGTCGCGCCGCCGGGCCACAGTTCCTGCCGCAGGACCCGAGTCAGCACCGCCTTGTCGCTCGTCAGCATCGGGCTGACCGATACCTCGTCTCCGAACGTGCCAATCTGCGCCCGGTCCGCCGGCAACATCGCCCCGATGAACTCGATCGTCGAATTGCGGACCCGCGTGAAGCGGTTGACCATGCTGCCGCTCATGTCCAGCATGACGGCGACGGTGATCGGCTGCGGGTCGTTCGAGAACAGCGAGACCTCGACAGGCCTGCCGTTGTCGCGGATGGTGAAGTCGTCGCGCGTCAGATCCGTCACGAGGCGTCCGCTGCCGTCCGCCACCGTGGCATAGACGGCAACGCGGCTCACGGAAGTCCGGAACTGCGCATCCGGCGCACTCCCGCCGCTGAGCACACCAACCGCCACGAGGATCCCGAAACCACAGAAAATCGTCGAAGCTGCATCGCAAAAAATCGAAGGGCTCTACGAGAATCGAAGGGCTCTACGAGCTACGAGCTACGAACTACGAACCACGGCGAACGTCAGTCCCTACCGTCCATACTTCTTCAGCACCGCTCTGAGCTCCGCAATCGGCAGCGCGCGAATCGTTCGTCCGTTTCCCGTCGTGTCGACCGCCTTGAGCAGCGAGTTATAGAGCGCTTCTTCCGTCGCGTCGAGGACGCCCTCGAACAGCGCGGACACCGAATCGGTCGGCAGTACCGTGCGCGGCTGGGGACCGCTCGCGCCGGTCACGCGCAGCGAGGGATGCGTCGAGAATGCGATCGCGAAGTCGCCGCTGCCGTTCGAATAGGTCGATCCGGTTCGAGCCATCGCGAAAATCGCACGCGCCGCGAGCCGCTGCAGGTCGCGCGCATCCAGCGGCGCATCCGTGGCGACCACGATCATGCAGGAGCCGTCGGCGTCCTGATCGTTGCCGCGCGAACCTTGCGGACGCGGCGACAGCTCGCGCCAGATCGGCGCTCCCGCCATGGTCAGGCGCCCACCGAAGTTCGATTGCACCAGGACGCCCACCGTCCAGGTGTCGTTCTGCTGCTGTATCACGCGCGAGGATGTGCCGATCCCCCCCTTCCACCCGAAGGCGACCGTGCCCGCGCCCGCGCCGACCGCGCCCTCGTCGACGGCGCTGGCACGCGCACCGGCAATGGCGGACGTGACGTGGTCGCGCGTGACGTGCAGGCCGCGGATGTCGTTCAGCCCGCCGTCGTTCGTTTCGCCGACGAGTGCGTTCACGGAACGGACGTCCTCATTGCCGGGCTGCGCAATCGTCCACCGCACCACCGCTTCCACGGCGGTGCCAACCGACAGGGTGTTCGTGAGGACGATCGGTGACTCGATAGTGCCGAGCTCCTGGACCTGCGTCGACCCCGCCAGCTTGCCGAAGGCGTTGCCGACGAACACCGCGCCCGCGACCTTCTCGCGGAACAGGTTGCCCTCGTGCGGGAGGATCGCCGTGACCCCGGTTCTCACGTTCTCGCCGCTCGAGACCGTCGTGTGCCCGACGCGCACACCGGCAACGTCAGTGATCGCGTTCAGCGGCCCCGGCTTCCCGGCACCCGGCTCGATGCCCAGATCCCGCGCCCGCGGCCTGTCCTGGGCGCCAGTCCCGGCCGTCATCGCCAGCGCCACGGCGACGGCCACAACCGTCGCTCCATTGCCCATCGCCCAGTGGCCATGGTCCTTTGACATCGAGTACCTCCGTCCAGCACGACCATACCGGCGCTTTGAGCCCTGATCTCGATTCTCTATCCAGCCGCCGCGCCACGCCAGCGAGGTGACGAATCCGGCATCGAAACGCTCATCCCACCGTTGGCGTATTGAATCCCAAAAGCGATGGGCCATAATATGCCCGGTTTTCGCTTCTTTGTTTCCTGGGGCTTCCTGGGCAGCGTCGAACAAGACGAAAGAGGTGGTGGCAATGCTCCATCGAGTTTGGCGGCACGCAGTCGTTCTGACGTGCGGTTCGTTTCTCGTGCTCTCGGGCCTTCACGCGCCGGTTTCAGTGCGTGTCGAGGCTCAGTCGGTGCCGGCTGGCAAGCGGCCGCTGACCTACGACATGTTCGACGCCTGGTGGTCGATTCAGGGCACCACGCTGTCGCGCGACGGTGAATGGCTCGCCTACGCCTTGACGTCGCAAGGGCTCGACGGCCAGCTCGTGGTACGAAACCTCAAGACGGGCAACGAATTCAAGCACCCGCGCGGAACGAACCCGAACTTCACGCCCGATGGCAAGTTCGTGCTCTTCACGATCGTGCCGACGAAAGCGGACGAGGAGAAAGTCGAGAAAGAAGAGCAGGCGAATCGCGCAAGCAAGCCAGGCTGGCGAAGGCGGGCAGGGCCGCGGTGAAGGTCAGGGGCAGAACCGGAACCAGCGGAATCAGCCGCGGAACTCAGCAGGCATCATGGCGCTGCCAACCGGCACGGTCACGACGGTGGAGCGCGTCGGAAACATCAGCCTTCCTGAAGAGTCGTCGACCTGGGTCGCGCTCTACAAAGGTAATCGCGCGGGCGCAGGCGGTGGCGGCGGCCGGGGCGGACGTGGCGGCCGCGGCGGTGGTGGTGCGGCGCAGGCAGCCGCCGGGCGAGGCGCAGGCCAGGGACGCGGCGACACCGAGCGCGGGGCGAAACGCAAGGATGCCGGCTCCGATCTGATTCTCCGCAACCTGACGACCGGTCAGGACACGACGATCCCGCTCGTCAGCGACTTCGCCTGGACGCGTGATGGCTCCTGGATCACCTACGGCGTCTCCTCGCAGAAGGCCGAAGAGGATGGCGCCTTCGCTCGCCAGATGTCGGACGGCACCGCCGTTCCACTCCTGAAGGGCAAGGGGAACTACAAGGGATTCACATTCGACGAGGCGGGTAAGCAGGCGGCATTCCTGAGCGATCAAGCCGAGTACGACAAGCCAGTCTCGCCGTATCGCCTCTACTACTGGAAGCCGGGTGAAACCTCGGCGACCGAGTTAGTCACAGCGTCCACCGCCGGAATGGCGCGCGGCATGGTCGTCAGCGATCAGGCCCCGCCGCGATTCTCCCGCGACGGGCAGAGGCTGTATCTCGGGACCGCGCCACCACCGGCTCCGCCAGCCGCCGAAGGCGCGCCAGAGCCGCGCGCCGTGGATATCTGGAACTGGCAGGACCCGTACCTCCAGCCGATGCAGCGCGTCCGCGCGCAGCAGGAGCGCAATCGCAACTACCGCGCAATGGTCTACACCGCCGACAAGCGGCTCGTGCAGCTGGCGACCACCGAGCTGCCGAACGTCAACGTGGACGATGATGCGACGATCGCCGTGGGCACCTCCGAACTGGCGTATCGCAAGGAGGTTTCCTGGGACACGACCTACAACGACGTTTCGCTCGTCGATCTGAAGAGCGGCCAGGCGAAGAAGATCATGGAGCACTGGCGCGGAACGCCGACGCTGTCACCAGGCGGAAAGTACCTCCTGTACTTCGATGAGAACGAGGCCGACTGGTTCACGTATCGGATCGCGGACGGCGTCAAGACGAACCTGACCGCCAAACTGAACATCAACTTCTGGCGGGAGGATCACGACTCACCGAGCATGCCAGGCGCTTACGGCAACGCAGGCTTCACCGCAAACGACGGCTCGGTGCTCGTGTACGACAAGTACGACATCTGGGAGATCAAGCCGGACGGCACGGGCGCCCGGATGGTGACCAACGGGTTCGGGCGGAAGGAACAGATCGTATTCCGCTACCGCTCGCTCGACCCCGATCAGCGCGCCATCCCGACGGACAAGCCGCTGCTGCTGACGGCGAACGACGACCGCACCGAGTCGAGCGGCTTCTACCAGGTACCGCTGACCGGCACCGCGGCGCCGACGAAGATCGTCACGGTGGACAAGTCCTTCGGCCAGATCGTCAAGGCGAAGAACGCCGACCGCATCGTCTTCACGCTATCGCGTTTCGAGGAATTCCCGGATCTCTGGGTCAGCGACACGTCCTTCAAGGACATGAAGAAGATCAGCAACGCGAACCCGCAGCAGTCGCAGTTCGTGTGGGGAAAGTCCGAGCTGATGCACTACATCAACGCGGACGGCAAGAAGCTGCGCGCGATCCTGACCAAACCGGAAAACTTCGACCCCGCAAAGAAGTATCCGCTGATGGTCTACATCTACGAGGAGCTGTCGGAAGGCCTGCACACGTATCGTGCGCCGAACCCCGGCACGAGCATCAATATCACCCGGTACGTCAGCAACGGCTACATCGTGCTGCAGCCCGACATCGTCTACGGCACGGGCTATCCTGGCGAGAGCGCCGAGAAGTGCGTAATCCCGGCGGTCAACACCGTGGTGGCGCAGGGCTACATCGATCCGAAGCGAATCGGGATCCAGGGCCACTCGTGGGGCGGCTACCAGATTACCCACCTGATCACGCGCACCGACATGTTCGCCGCCGTGCAGGCTGGCGCGTCCGTGTCGAACATGATCAGCGCTTACGGCGGGATCCGCTGGGGCACCGGCATGTCGCGCGCGTTCCAGTACCAGAAGACGCAGAGCCGCATCGGTCAGCCGCCGTGGGACGCGCCACTCCAGTTCATCGAAAACTCACCGATCTTCTGGGTGGAGAAGGTCCACACGCCGTACCTCACGATCCACAACGACGAAGACGACGCCGTGCCGTGGTATCAGGCGATCGAGTTCTTCTCGGCGCTGCGCCGCCTCGGAAAGGAAGCGTACTTCTTCAACTACAACGGCGAACCGCACGGGTTGCGCAATCGCGACAACATGAAGCACTGGACCGTGCACCAGGATGAGTTCTTCGATCACTTCCTGCTTGGCAAGGCGAAGCCGGAGTGGATGGAGAAGGGCGTGCCGTATCTCGAACGCGGCAAGCGCGACGTCTCTGGAATGTTCAAGCCGAAGCAGTCGACGACGCCGACGACCCAGGCTAGCCGCTAACGGAGGGGACGGAGGGCACGGACGGAGGCGACGGAGGGCACGGAACGAGCTCAAACTCGGAGAAACGGAGACACGGAGGCGGTTACTTAAGTGACTGCAGTCAGCGGCCGATGCCGGCCCGGCCATCGGCCGGGCCGAGCGATCACTGGACACCCCGCGGACGCAAGCTGCAGGTGATGCAGACGCAGCTTGTGTCCGTGGGGTGTCCAGTGATCGCCCGCCGCGTTCGCGGCGGCATCGGCGGAGCCGGTGACCCCCGCTCAGCCATTGTTCCCTCCGTGCCTCCGTTTCTCCGAGTTGAAGCCTGGTCCGTGTCCCCCGTCACCTCCGTCAACGCTCACGAGCTCCGGCGCGCACCGAGCGGAACGGCTTGGTGATCGCTCCCGCTTCGATTCGGCTCCCCGGCAACAGCAGCGAATACCCTCCCACCAGCGCGTCGTCTCCAATCGTCACGTGTCCGATGTGCAACCCGACACGGCCGTCGTCGAAGGGCGCAATCACGTGCGGATTGAGCCGCACGCCCATGCCGAAGATCACGCGGCTGCCGATACGCACCAGGGGACGATCGAGAATCATGACGCCTGGCGCCCAGTAGACGAGCGATCCGATTCGCGCGCCCCACAGACGCAGCCAGAACGAGTACAGTCCCGGGACCAGCCGAATCAGTTCCTCGAGGAACGGAAGCCTGACGAACAGGACTTGCCACTGCGCGGTGAACCACCACGCCAGAAACCCAGGATCGTCCGTGGAGACTTGTCCGAGCGTCAACGGACGGATGGTCGTGAACAGACGAACGGCCAGAACGGGTAGCAGGTAGACGACGGCCGGGGTCAGCCATACGAGCGCACCGTTGGCGGAGCCGGTCAAGGCCAGCGCGATCGGAAGAACCGCGAGCGCTGCATGTATCGTGGGAATCATCCCGAGCGCGATCATCATCGCGCGCCCGCGCGTGCCGATCTCGAAGCGGGCAGGTCCGGGTTCGCTCACCTGGGTTGATACCCCCGCAGGGTCTTCCCGACGTCACGAAACTCGTCGAAGCGATCGAGCAGGGCGAACGTGATCGGTGTCGTCCGCCGTGAGTACATCATCTCGTGATAGCGGTCGTCGATCTGCAGCGCGCGCAACTCCCTGAGCATGCGAGGCACCAATGGCTGCAGATCGCTGAATTCCTCCGCAAGTGCTTTGATCACCCGCGTTGTCGAGTAGACGGGCATCAGCAGCACCGAACCGAGGAAAAACCTGAACAGCCGCGCCGTCATCACGCGCGTCGCCTTCGACCGGCAGTCGTAGAACCGTGCGATCAGGTGCCAGTCGACCTGCACGTGACGGACTTCGTCCTGCACGTGCGCTTGATGTGCCGCGCGGTAGCGCGACTCGAGGCGACCGGGCGGCAAGGCCAGCGAACGCCGGGACATGTCAATCGACCGTTCTTCCTGCGCCAACTGGATCCACAGGACGACCGGAAAGGTCGCCGGACGACTGGCAAGCGCGCGCGCCAGGGCGATCGCCGGAGACGGGATGCGGGCGAGGTAACGATCGCGCGAGGTATACCACGCCGGTTCGCTCAGCAGATTCAGGCGCCGCCACATGTCGGCGTGGCGGCGCTCGTCGTCTCGGAAGCGGCGAACCGCTGCGGCGAGCTCGGGGTCATGGCCGTGGTCGGATTCGATGGCGCCCAAAGCCGCCGTGAGCAGCTCGGTTTCGAGCATCGCAATCAGCTCGTTCGAGAGCATGCCGGTCAGCTGGTTGTAACGAAGGCGTTGATCGGGCGTCAGCTCGCCGTAAGAGCTCGTGTAGTAAAGCGGCGTTTGTGTCTCGCACACGAACCACCGGGATCGATCGATTGGCGTGGACCAATCGATCGTGTCGTAGACCGTGCTGTCCTTCTGCGCCGCGAGACGATCGAGGGCTATCGGCTTCGGGGCAAGTCATCTTCGATTGGCGTTTGCAGATCTGAATGGCCAACTCGCGACCTCTCCGATCGCCCATCGCACCATCGCCATGAATAGGCCATCATGGGGCCTAGCGTCTGATCGCTGAAAGCAAACAGCTTGCGATCGGTCTTTCCTCCGGCGCCCGCCACGAGTTCGATCACGTAGTCGCTGACTGCCAACGGTGCGAGCGTGAGGTCCGACCGCAAGCGCCGGCCCGGTCATCGACTGGGTTTCGGTCAGCGTCAGCGGAATCGGTAACGGTTGGCCAGTGCGGTCCAGCAGCCTTGCCTCACGGCGATCCGGAGGCACCCGCAATTGGCCATTCGACGCGCAGTCGTTCGCTGCGTTGAAACTCGAGCGCGGCGGCTGGCTGGAAACCGCCAGGCCGCACCGCGCGAAAGACCAGCGGATTTCCGACCAGCGTTCCGGAGGGCGGGGGAATGATGGTCTGCGCTTCGGCGCTGCCTTCAGTCTCGGAGCGTGCGCGTACGGACGCGTCAATCGGGCCGCCTGCCGCCTTGAACGGGATGGCAATCGCGACCGATCGCCCGCCTGGCAGGATCCGTCCCGCGCCCGCTGCCGACCGCCTCACCCTTGCTGCTCGACACGCGCGCCTCGACCTCGCCGCCTTGTTTCCACCGTCCGGCCGCGAGTTCGCTGGCTGACAACTCGGCGACGACGATCACTTCGTTGGCGAGGGCGCGGCCGGACGCATAGAAAGGACTTGTAGCGCGCAGGCGGCCGAGCGCTCCGAGCGCTTCGTCTATCCCGGTCGTCGACGGGTCGGCGGGAGTTGGCGCGCTGATGTTACGGAGGGCCGCAATTCATTGGCAGTGGGTGCGCGATACATCCGTCTTGCATTGACCGCGACGCCGGGCCTCGCAACCTTGACGCTGATCCGGCGCACCCGGCCGTCGAACGTCGTATTGGTGGAGGAGTAGCCGAGCAGGTAATACGACGACAGTCCGCTCGCCAGCCGTTTCATGCCACCGAGAGATCGTTCGTGTTGACCAGGGCGGCGCCGTTTGTTTCCTTGCCAGCGATTGCAACTGTTGCGTCCGGCGAAGCGCGAGCCCGACGCCAACGGGTTCGACGGGATAGAAGGCGACATTCGCAGCCGTGCCGTCTGGAGCAGATCGCGGAATCGCCTGTCGTTTTCGAGATCGGCAATGCGCCGGGCTTCTGCGTCGCAAGCGAACCACGTCCCGTCCTGCGAGCGTGTGCCCAGCCGAGGCTGACCGGTCGACGTGATGCCGATTGGCGGGGCGGCGACTGGGCCTAGGTTGGCGATCGCGTTCGTGATCTCTGGTGAGCGCGGATAGAGCATCCAGCCTTGCGTGAAGATGAAGACGGTCTTGCGTCCTTCGCGCACGGCCCCGAGGAACCTCACGAGCTCCTCGAGGCTCGTCAGGACGCGATCTTCCCGGCGTTTCGCGATAATCAGGCCGACAGGGAACGCTCGTGACCGTGTAACAGTCGACGATTCTTCTGTTCCTCGACATCAAGTCTGTTTCTGATCGATGACGTCCACCGGCCATTCGCGCTGCGACGTCGTCTGCAACGGTCACCGTCTTCCGACCGAAGGCCAGCCGTTGCGCGTCGATCAGCGGCGTCATCACGGCAAAGAGGTCGCTCGGCGCAAGCATGTCGTCGATCGTCTGGACGATCGGTGTCTCTCAGCCGGGCGGCGTCGAAGAAATTGAGGTGATACGAATCGAGGAACAGCACGAACACGCGTGACCGTGGATCCGCGAGGCGTTGCAGCATGTCGCCCTGATTGTTCGGATCGCGATTGTTCTCAGGGATTGCAGGACGGCTCTACCCGGACGTATTCGAAACTCTCGACCTTCTGCGGTTTTCCGTCCTCGAGAATCTGGAAGTCCTCGAGCCGTCAGTCCATCGACGACGCGGCCGTCCTGAAGGGGATAGACATCGACGGTGACGAAATACGCGCCGGCGCGGAAGACAGGGCCGCTGAGGGTCAGGAGGTTTCTGCTGAGGAGGCTGTGCAGCGAAAAGAACGAACGCTCCGCTTCCGGCAACAACAGTGGCCGCGACGAGCGCCCGGCTCACCAGTCGGTTCATCACGTCAGCTCCCACGGCGTTGGCGGCCCCATGATAACGGGTCGCGGCGGCTGCTGACACTGAAATATAGTCAGAGCGTGCCAACCATTCGCATCCATCGGCTTTACCCGCATGTCGAGATTCCCGGATATCAGACCCCCGGCGCGGCGGCGTTCGATCTCGCCGCTTCCGAGACCGTCGTCATCGCCCCGGGAGAAGTGACGTTGATCCCAACCGGGCTGGTAGTCGAAGTCCCCGCCGAGATGTTCCTGGCGGTGTTCGCCCGCAGCAGCACACCGCTCAAGCGCGGCCTGATGGTCGCCAACGGCGTCGGCGTCGTCGACTCCGACTATTGCGGCCCGCGCGACGAGCTGAAGATTCCCGTCGTCAACATCACGACTGCGCCTGTCGAGGTCCGCCCTGGCGATCGGATCGCTCAAGGGATCATCCTGCCGGCCCCGCGGGTCACGTGGGAAGAGGTCGCGGAGGTGAGTGGCGGAGTCGAGGGGTGGGTTTGGGGCGACGGGTTAACCGGGCGACGAGGGGACGGAGGGAACGGAACAGCTTCAACTCGGAGAAACGGAGGAACAGAGGCGAACGGATTAGACATCGGACCCGCGTTCAGGTGCCGCCGATGCCGCCGCGTGATGCGCGGCGGGCGATGGAGCGGTACCCCGAGGGCACGAAGCCGCCCGGACGATCAATCGCGGCTTGTGTCCTCGGGGTATCGCTCCATCGCTCGGCCCGGCCAATGGCCGGGCCGGCATCGGCTCGGAGCCCGAGTCTTGTGCGTGACCTCCGTGTCTCCGTGTCTCCGTTCTCTGTTGAAGCTCGTTCCGTGCCCTCCGTCCCCTCCGTTGTCGATCTCGCCTACCTCAGTCGATAGAGCGTCACACCCTGCTGCCCGGTGGCGATCCGATCGAGGGTGGATTCGTCGCGAGCTGCGCCATGAAATTGTCGGCGGCCGCTCGATCCAACCCTAACCGCGCTGGATGCACCATGACATGCGTCGCTCCGGCTTGCTTCATCGCCAGGATCGCGCCCGGGCTCGGGAACTGTCCGAATGCGTCAGCGTACTTGCGATAGAGCGCGGGCGTATGACCGCTGTAGCCGTTCATGATCGGCCGCCAGTGCGCCGTTGAGTTCAGCACGTAGGTAGCATTCTCAAAGACCGTGCGCGGTGGATAGAACGGGATTTCGACGAGCACGACGGGTCCGGGATGATCAGCCAGCTCGGCGTAGATGTTTGGAATACCGGCGAATCGTGTGTAGTAGAAGGGCGCCCGGAACGACTCCGCGTTCACCGCAATGACGAGCGCGACACCAACGATGCTGGCGCGGAACGCCTGTCTTCGCTGCCGCAGAAGGGACAGGCCGAGGCCGGCCAGCGCCGCGATGCCGAGCAGAAACAGATTGCCGAATCTGGACGCAGCGCGGAGACCCTGCATCGGCGGAAAGACGCCATATAACCAGCCATAAATTGGCGTGTTTGTGCCCAGTGAGAGAACGAAACCTGCGATCGCAATGGCGACCAGCATCAGCACGCGTTGCCGGGCGCGCGCCATGTCGTCGGACGCCGTCGTGCGTCGCGCCACATACGCGACAGCGACCGCTGCGAGAATCAGCGCGACGAATCCGGGGAAGAAGTAGTCGATCGACGTCCTGAAGAACTCGCCGCTCCAGGTGTGGAAGTGCATGCGGCCGGCGGAGGCGAGATACGCCCGCGGTTGCACGGAGTACATGGACACATCACTCAGCGAACGGACCAAGCCTTCTTCGATCGCTGCACGCCGATAGTGCAGGAACAGCGGCAACGTCGCCACGAGGGTCAGCGCGGCGGCGAGTCCGAATCGCGCGCTCACCGCGCCTGCGCGCGGCAGCCATGACGGAACCCGCGCCAGCAGCGACACGCCAATCATGACCACACCAAAGACGGCGAGATATCCCGACGTGTAGGCCATGGCTGTCATCCACACAGCGAGCCACACCGCGTCACGGAGTCGTGCCGTGACGATCAGTCGATCCGTCGAGAGCAACGCCAGTGGCAGGCCCCACGCGTGGATGCCCTGCACGTGGGTCAGCCTCGTCAAGGTGTGTGTGTTGAACGCAAAGATCGAAGCCGCGACCAGTGCGGCGCTGCGGTCGCGCGTCCATTCATAGACGAGTGCAAACATCGCCAACGCCGTCAGCGTGAAGCCGAGGAGCAGGACGATGTTGTAGGCGAGCACCGGCGACGCACCCAGCCAGTGCAGCGGTGCGCCCATGATTCCTGGCACGATCAGCGGCTCCGAAAACGCCAGCGTGTTGCGCGCGGGGTAGAAGATGTTCGCGTCGAAGAGGTGGGCAGGGGATCGCGGAAGCTGGTGCGCGACCCAGGCCAGAATCCACTCGTTGAGCTGAGCGTCGCCGTTGTCGTTGCGGCACCACGTTCCCGGAGCCGTGGCAAGCGGCCAGGTGTGAATGATCGCCAGACCGGCGCAGACGGCCGCAGCGATCAGCCACGGACGAGCCGGCCTCATCCTATCGTCCTGCCATGCTTCGAATCAGCGTGAGGAGCATGTCGATGGCCACCGTGTTGTGGCCGCCGGTCGGGATGATGATGTCCGCGTAACGCTTGCTCGGCTCGACGAACTCGAGGTGCATCGGCTTGACGGTGGACAGGTAGTGATCGATCACCGACTGCACCGACCGGCCGCGCTCCGCGATGTCGCGCTGCAGCCGGCGGATGAACCTCGTGTCATCGTCGGTATCGACGAACACCTTGACGTCCATCAGGCGGCGCAGCGTTGCGTCCGTGAAGATGAGGATGCCCTCGACGATGATGGCCTTGCGCGACTTGACGGTCTGACTGGCGTCGCGCCGCGCATACATGGCGAAATCGTAGACGGGAACCTGAATCTCGCGTCCTTCGCGCAGCGCCATGACGTGCTGCACGAGGAGATCCGTTTCCAGCGAGTCGGGGTGATCGTAGTTGAGGGCCGCCCGTTCTTCCAGGCGAAGATCCAGGCGGTCCCTGTAGTAGCGATCGTGCTCGAGGACGCTGACCTGTTCGTCTCCGATGCTTTGCGTGATGCGTTGCACCACGGTCGTCTTGCCGGAGCCCGAGCCGCCCGCTACCCCGATCACAAGAGGGCCGAAAGCGTCAGTATTTCCGGGAGTTACGGTATTGTCAGCGGCCATCGTTTCGGGTCCAAACAGCCTTTCTCATCGAGCGTTCAGTCCGCCGTCAGGACATCCGGCAGCACCGGCGTGCAGTATTGAGGATACCCGCGGCATGTTAAATTGCGGGAATCCAAAGAACAATTCTCGGTGAACTGGAGGCATGGTGGACATCCTGCTGCTCCTGGGGCTGGCAATCCTTGCCTTGCCGTTGGTGCTGCCGCTGATTGCCTGGTTCTCGGCACGCAAGTCGAAACACCGGCTTGATGAGCTCGAGCGAATCGTTGAACGGCAGTCGTTCGAGATGGCGCAGCTGTCGGATGCCGTGCAGGCACTGACTCGTCGTGAGCGGCGCGGCACCGGTGGCCCTGCGGTGGAAACGCCTCCCGTTGCGCAGCAGGTCCAGGTCGCGCACGAGCCTGCTTCGGAAGTGCCACTTCCGGGCCGTGTCGAGCCCGCTCCGGTATCCCTCGAGGAAGAACGCGTCGTTCCGGTCAAGCGCCCCGAGATAGTGGCCGAACAGCCGGCACCTGAGATCGAGCAACCCGCGATCGAAATCGAACAACCCGCGATCGCGATGGACAAGGACGAAGAGGTCCCGCAAGTCGAACTAGCGGCCCCGCAGGCCGAGGAACCGCAACAGATGCCGCCTGACGCGGACGTTGCGCCGTTACGACCTGCGTTCGACTGGGAGAGCCTCGTTGGCGTCAAGCTCTTCTCGGCCGTTGCCGGCATCGCGCTCGTGCTCGCGGCAGTGTTCTTCCTGCGATATTCGATCGAGAGCGGGTGGCTCCAGCCCCCCGTTCGCGTGACGATTGGTGTGATCGTTGCCGTGGGCCTGCTGATCGTCTGTGAGCGGAAGGCAGCGCGCCGATATCCCGTTACCGCCAACGCGCTCGATGCTGCCGCCGTCGCCATTCTTTTCGCGACGTTCTTTTCCGCGCATGCGCTCTGGAACCTGATTCCAGCGACCGTGACCTTTGCGCTGCTCGCATTGGTGACCGCGGTTGCCGTCCTGCTATCGATTCGGCGTGAATCGCTGTTCATCGCCGTCCTGGGCCTGCTCGGCGGCTTTGCCACTCCGGCGTTGCTTTCGACCGGGGAGAACCGACCGATTCCACTGTTTGCTTACCTTCTGCTGCTCAATATCGGGTTGGCATGGGTTGCGTACCGAAGAGGATGGTCGAGCCTGACGTGGCTGTCGCTGGCGCTCACGACGATCTATCAGTGGGGCTGGGTCTTTCGGTTTCTCGAGGCTGGATCGGTTTCGCTGGCGATGGGCATCTTCATCATCTTTCCGCTGGCGGGTCTGACGGCCTTGATTCTGGCCAGTCGACCAGGCGAGGGTGACGCTGGGGTTTCGGGCCGCAGCTTCGAGCGCAGCGCACTCGTGTCGGCAGCGGTGCCGATGCTGTTTGCCACATACCTCGCCGCGGTTCCTGAGTACGCAACTCGCCCAGGCCTTCTGTTCGGGTTCGTCCTGCTCATCGACATCGGGCTGTTCGCCGTCACGCTGGCGCGACGAGAGGAATTGCTGCACGCTGCCGGCGCTGCCGGAACGATGCTGACGATGGCGATCTGGATGGCGGTGTCGTACGACGGCGAGACAGGAGTGCTCGTCGCGCCTGCTTTCGCTGCGATCTTCGCGCTGTTGTATGTGTTCGCACCGGATGTGGCCCGACGCGTCGATCGTCCGTTGAGCGGCACCGCACGCTGGGCGAGTTTTACCGCGCCGCTCATCCTGTTCGTGTTTCCTGTTCTCGCCGCCATCGAGCCAGCCTTCGAGAACCCGGTGTTGTTGTTCGCGATCCTGATCGCCCTGACGTTACTCATCGCGTGGCGGGCCATTCGCGGGAACCGGGGAGGGCTCTACTACACGGCTGCGTTCTTTGCCGTAGCCGCTCAAGCGACGTGGTCAGCGACGCATCTCAGCCCTGAGAGGCTTGGCACCGCGGTCGCCATCTACACGGTTTTCGGGCTGGTGTCCTTGGCCGTCCCGATGATCGCGCGGCGTATGGGTCAGCCACTTCAGCCCGCGTGGGGTAGTGGCGCGGTGCTCCTCGCGAGCATCGCGCTGCTGCTCTTCGTGTCGGCGGGATCGGTCGCGCCACAGGCGCTGTGGGCGCTGGCATTGTTGCTGGCCATCCTCAACGCCGCGCTCTTCATTGAGAGCGCCGCCGGAACCCTTCCGCTCATCTCACAGGCGGGCAGTCTGTTGTCATGGGTAGTTCTTGGGACGTGGTGGATTCGCGCAGCCGCCAGTGTTGGCGTCATTCCGTCGTTGGCCGTGCTGACAGGTCTGTCGCTGGTGACCTTGGCTGGACATGCCTGGTCCACTCGTCTGGCTGGCACCGCACAGCGCGAACCGCGCGACTTGCGGTTCGGTAACGGTTTGTACCTCGGGCTGATTGGCCACCTCTTTCTCGTGTTCCTGTCGTTGAATCCCGGATGGGCCGTGCCACCCTGGCCGATCTTCGGCTCGTTGGTGGTCATCACGCTTGCGACGAGCGCCGCTTCGCTCTACGCCCGCGCGTCTTCGCTCCACGCCGGAGGCGTCATCATGGCCGCCTTCGTCGTGCTGGCGTGGTCATGGGCGGCCAGCGATCCGCCCAATGGAACGATCGCGCTCGCTGCAGCGGCGGCAATCAGCGCGTACGCGGTCTCGTGGCTCGAATCGGGGCAAAGAGCGGATACCAGGTCGCCGCGAAGGCTGCTGCAGCCGTGCTCTTCATCGGTGAGGCCAGTGCCATTGCGACCGTGGGCGCGGGAGGCGAGCCCCCGTTTGTTGCGCTCGTCATGGCTCACGCGATCAACCTCTCGGCGATCCTCTGGCTCACGTCGGCGCAAGGGTGGAGGACTATTGCGCCGCTGGCAGTGGCACCAGCGTGGCTCGCCGTGTGGCAGTGGCACGAACACATCGACCTGGAGACACACTGGCCGCAGCTCTTGGTCTTCGTCAGCGTGCTGTATACCGTGTTCGTTGCATATCCGCTCGTGCTGGGGCGTCGAGTCGCTCGCGACCGCGACCCGCACCTGGCTGCCGTGGTGGCAAGCGCGATGTGTTTCTTCACGGCCCGTCAGGCCTTCCTGGCAGGAAACCTGGAGTGGATGATTGGAATCGTGCCGATCATTCAGGGCGGCGTACTAGCGTTCCTGCTCCGTTCTCTGATGACGATCGAGCCCGCCGGCGAGCGCGACACCGGACGTCTCGCGCTCGTGGCAGGGGCGGCGCTCGCTTTCGTCACCGTGGCAATCCCGATGCAGCTGGACCACCAGTGGATCACCATTGGGTGGGCGCTCGAGGGGGCCGCGCTGGCCTGGCTGTACCGGCGCATTCCACATCGCGGACTCTTGTACGCCTCCTGCGTCCTGCTGGCTGCCGTCTTCGTGCGTCTGGCGCTGAATCCCGAGGTTCTTCTCTACGAGCCTCGAGGTTCTTTGCGGATTTTCAACTGGTACCTCTATACGTATGTGATCTGTGCCGGCGCGATGTTGCTGGCTGCCTGGTGGCTCTCGAAGACCGATGACCGGGTGCTGCCTGTGCTGCCCAGAGTCTCGCACGTCATGCCGGCCTGCGGCGTCGGTACTGTTGTTCATCCTTCTGAACATCGAGATCGCCGACTACTTCGCAACAGGACCGACGATCGCGTTCCGATTCGGCGTCACGGTCTCGCAGGACCTTACGTACACGATCGGATGGCTGGTGTTCGGCATGGGGCTTCTCACCGCCGGCATCGCCCTCAAGAACCGGACCGCGCGCACCGCGGCTGTCGCGCTGATTGCCGTGACGACCTGCAAGTGCTTTCTGTACGATCTCGGCTCGCTCGGAGGGCTGTATCGAGTTGCATCGCTGGTCGGCCTGGCGATGTCGCTGTCGCTCGTCGCGCTCGCGCTGCAGAAGTTTGTGCTGGCCAAGCCTCGGGGGAACGCATGACCCATGTAGCGTCCGGCTTCAGCCGGACTTTGATGATACTTGCGCTCGCGACGAGCCTGGTCATTTCGGTTTCGGCGCAGGCGCCGCAGTTCTCCCACGAACGGCCGCTCTCTTCGGTCTCGGGTCAGCAGCGGTTGACCGTGGATCTGCCTCTGCTTCGCGATGCCGGGCGCTTTCGCGTTCTGCGGCGCGGGGACCGATGGATTGCGGACGGCGGGTTGGCGGATCTGCGGCTCTTCCGCGCAGACGGCGGAGCTGTTCCGTACCTGTTGGTGCATGGGCCAGCCACCGAGCCTGACTGGGTTGACGGCCAATTGCTGCCAATTGCCGCGACCAAGGAGACGAGCGGCTTCGAGGCCGATCTGGGATCAATCCTGCGGGTGGATGCGTTGCGGCTTGATGGCATTCCCGCGCCGTTCCTCAAGCGGCTGAGGCTCGAGGGCAGCGGCGATCGCGCTCGCTGGACGACGCTTGCGGCCGAAGGGACGCTGTTCGATCTGCCCGCCGAACGGATGCGCAAAGTCGATGTGGAGTTCGTCCCGGGCGAGTATCGGTACCTTCGAGTGACGTGGGACGACACGAACAGCGGGCGCGTTCCAGACCCGCGGCGCGTCGCGGCTCGCCGCACGGCGCGCGCCGCGGCTCCATCTTCACCATCCCCCCAGGCAAACATAGACGTGCCGTTCGAGCGGGGCGCCAGCGAGCCGGGCCGCAGCCGGTATCGCCTGCGACTTCCGGCCGATCGGTTGCCAATCGTGGCGATCGAGCTCGAGGTTGGAGGAGGGCACGTATTTCGTCAGGCAACCGTGAGCGAATCCAGATTTCAGGGTTCCGAGGCCGAGCCGATGCAGCTGGGCACCGGCACGCTGAGCCGCGTGGTGAGGGACGGCGTCCACGCGTCGAATATGCGGATCGCCATCAGCCCGCCGACCGAATCCGAGATCCATCTGCTGATCGACGATGGCAGCAATCCGCCGCTCGAGGTCATTCGCATCTCGGCACTGATGGCGGAACTGCCGGTCATTTTTTTCGAGAGTGAGGGCGGCGCGATGATCGCGCGGTACGGAAACCGCACGATGGAGGCGCCGGCCTACGACCTCGAGGCGCTGCGCGCGTCCATCGACCCTTCGAAGCTGCCCGACGCAGCATGGGGCGAGCCTCGCGCGGTGATCGAGCGGCCTGGGTCTCCACCTCCGCCGGTTGGACTCGAGCCCGGCAGCGTTCTCGATCAGACCGGGTTCCGATACGTTCGCCGGATTCCGGGGGCCACTGCGGGGCTGGTTGCTCTCCAGCTCGACGACGGAGTGCTCGCGAACAGCGCGGGACCGCAGGCTCGATTTTCGGACGTGCGCGTGCTGGACGCGGGCAACCGGCAGATTCCGTATTTGGTTGAGCGGCGTGATGAGCCGCTCGAAGTGGCGCTCACCCTCGCCCCCACAGTCGATGCGAAAGCTGCCGAGCTGAAGACCGTTCCTGGTCAGCAGCGTTCGATCTACCGGGTTTCGCTGCCGCACCATCGGCTTCCGGCTTCCACGTTAGTGCTCGACACATCCGCACGTGTGTTCCAGCGGAGCGTACAGGTTGGTTTCGAGCGTCCTCCGGACCGTCGGCATCGCGATGCGTGGTTCGACGTGCATTCGACGAGCGTCTGGCGGCACGTGGATCAGCAGACGGCTGCGCCGGCATTGAGCGTCCGGCTCGAAGGGGACGATCAGCGAGATCTGCTCGTGGTCGTCGACGAGGGAGACAACGCGGCACTGCCGATCACCGGCGCTCGCCTGCTGCTTCCATCCTACCGGCTGCGTTTCTATCAGCCACCCGACGCGTCACTCCGCCTGGTGTACGGCCGCGCTGATCTTCAGCCGCCCAGATACGATCTCGCGCTGCTGGCGCAGCAGGTGATGGGATCCCCCGCGCGTGCGGCAGCCGCTGAACCCGAAAGCGCGGAGCCCCCAGCATCCGCTGCAGGCTCGCTCCTTTCGCCGTGGATGTTCTGGACCTTCCTGGGTGTCGCGGTTCTGGTCCTGATCGGGTTGATCGCAAGGCTGTCAAAGGCGTAATACGTGCGACGTGCGACGTGCGGACGTGCTGCTTGTCACGTGCGACGTGCTACGTGCGACGTGCGCGTCACGTGCACGTGCACGTCGCACGTCGCACGTCGCACGTCGGCACGTCGGCACGTCGCACGTCAGGCACGTCGCACGTAGCACGTCACTGCAGTCGCACGTTCTTCTTTGCGACCTTCTCACCTGCTCCATCACCCGCAGCAGGTTGCCGCTCCAGATCTTGCCGATCTGTTCCTCGCTGTAACCGCGGCGGACGAGCTCGAGCGTCACGTTGAAGGTCTCGCTGGCGTCGTTCCAGCCGTCGATCCCGCCGCCGCCATCGAAGTCGGACGAGATGCCCACGTGATCGATGCCGATCTTCTTGACGATGTAGTCGATGTGATCGACGAAGTCCTTGACGTTCGCACGGGGAGGCGGTGGGAACTTCGCGTCGATCGCTTCGAGCTGCTTGTCCAGCTCGGCGCGGCGTTCAGGCGCCAGCGCCGCCAGCGCGGCGCCTCGCCCGCCGCCGCCTCCGCCGCCGCGGCCACCACCACCGCCACCTCGAGCCGCATTCTGCGATGTGCAGCCCGGAGGATTCGTTGGCCCGCCCGCGGCTCCACGTCCGCCGCGGCCACCGCGTCCGCCAACCGATCCTGCCGGCAGGGAGAACTCCTGTTCGAGCTTGGCGATCGCCGCCTGCCGCTCCGCCGACGGCACCGGGACCTTCACGTAGCCCGCCAGCGCAACGGCCTGCGCCACGCCGCCATTCTTCTTCAGTGCCAGCAACTGCTCGTCGTCCAGGTTTCGGCTGTGGTTCGCAATGGCGCGCGAGCCCGAGTGGGAAGCGATCACCGGAGCCTTGGAGAGCGCCATCGCCTGCAGGTTTGCCTGCTTCGACGGATGGGAAATGTCCACCATGATGCCCAGGCGGTTGGCTTCTTCGATCACCTGCTTGCCGAGCGGCGAGAGCCCGTTGTGCGCCCACTGATTGTTGGCCTCGCCGGTGTTGGAGTCGGCGAGCTGGCTGTGGCCGTTGTGGGCGAGCGACAGGTAGCGTCCGCCGCGATCGTAGAACTCCTTCGACGCGCTTGATGTCCTCGCCGATCGGGTAGCCGTTTTCGATCCCGATCACGGCGACTTTTCTTCCCGACGCGGCGATCTTCCGCACGTCAGCCGCCGTCAGCGCCAGGCCGATCTTGTCCGGCGCGATCACCTCGGCCAGCCGATGGATCGCGTCGAACTTCTCGACCGCCTGCTTGTAGGCGTTGTCGTACCCCTCGGGCGTCAGCGCGCCCTGGCCTACGTAGACGATGAAGAACGACACGTCGAGGCCGCCGGCTACCATCTTCGGCAGGTTCACCTGGTTGGTGAGCGGCATCGTGTAGTTGCATTCGGCCGTGAAGTAATTCGGATTGATGTCGTTGTGCGTGTCGAGCGTGATCACGCGCTCGTGGATCGCCTTCGCTTTCGCAATCAGTGCCTGATCGGGTTGCTGCTCGCCGAACTCAGCCGGCCGCTGATCGTCGGGCCTTCCGCCGCCAGCGGGCGAGGGGTTGAAAAACTGACAAGGACCAGTGCGGCCGCGCCGCACGCGGTCAAAAGACTTCTCATACGCATCCTCCGTGCCGCCAATCGCAGGCGGCCAGTGGGAGGATGATACTGCATTCAGTTGGTCGTGAAGGGGGTTAACTCCCAACCTCGACTCCATCTGCCGTGATGCTGGTCCGCGCATCTGAAGTTTGTCTTTGGCAGAAACGGCGCCTGCGAAGAGATCACAGGAGATCAGCGAGATCAGGAGGAAGAGGAACCAAAGGTCTCCTGATCTTCTGGACTCGTGTTCACGATTGACGAGCAGCGATCTGGGGTAATCTTACTCCGCCCTCAACGCCACAACCGGATCGATCGCCGCAGCCCGGCGCGCCGGGATGTAGCCTGCGGCAAGGGCCGCGAGAATCAGGACGGCGGCGAGGGCAGCGGTGAGCCTCACATCGCTGGTGGCGGCGCCGAGCAGGCCGGCTTCGATCAGGCGGCCCAGCGCGAATGAGAGCAGCAGACCGAGACCGACCCCGATGGCGGTGAGACGTCCGGCCTGGCCGACGGTGAGGCGCACGACGTCGCGGGCGGTGGCGCCGAGGGCCATGCGGACGCCGATCTCGTGGGTGCGTTGGGTGACGAAGTAGGCCATCACGCCGTAGACGCCGACGATCGCCAGCATCAGCGCGAGCGTGCCGAAGATCGACATGATCGCCGCAGCGTAGCGAAGGCCGAGGGTGCGCTCGTACAGGAGCGTGCGGAGAGTCAGCACATCGAACACGGGCTGTGCCGGATCGACGGCGCGGATCGCGCGTCGCGCGTCCGGCGCGATCGACGCGGGATCGCCAGATGTTCGGACCAGCGCCGCCATGTACCCGACCGGTGCCTGTGCGAACGGACGGTAGAGCGTCGGGACATTCCGGCTGATGAACCAGTCGTGAATGATGTCACCGCAGACGCCGATCACGGTCATGTATTGTCCGGTGCCGACTTTGATCCGGCGGCCGATCGGGTCTTCGTTGGGCCAGTAGCGTTTCGCCAGCGATTCCGAGACGACGGCGACCGGTTGCGTGCCCTCGCGATCGGCATCGGTGAAGCTTCGGCCCGTTCGGATTGGAATGCCCAGCGTGTCGAAGATACCCGGCGTGGCAACGCGGTACGCAACGCTTGGCGGGTTGGCAGGATCGGGGTTCGGACGGCCGTCGATCTCGATCTGCCGGCTGCTGTTGCTGCCGACGGCGGGCGGAATGTTGACCGCCGCCGCGACCTGCACGCCGGGGATTTCGCGCATGTTCGCGACGAGGTCCTGCGCGAAGCGGCGTCTGGCACCCTCATCCGGATAGGCGCCGTCGCCGAGCACGATCGACATCGACAGGACGCCATCCGGGTTGTAGCCCTGCGGGCCGTTCAGGAACCGGTGCACGCTGAGCGCGCTCAGACCTGAGGCGACGAGAAGCGGCAGCGCGAGCGCCATTTCCGCGATCACCAGCGCACGCCGGAGGCGAACGCGGCTGCCGCTGGTCGTGCTGCGGCCGCCGTCTTTCAGCGATTCCGACAGCCGCGGACGCGCGGACTGAATGGCCGGGACCAGACCGAAGACCATGGCCGTCACGAATGCGAGCGCAGCCGTGAAGGCGAAGAGCCGCAGGTCGACGTTCAGCTCGTTCCAGCCGGCAACGAAGCGGACGACCTTTGCCGGCATCGAGTTGCGCAGCGCGTCGAGGCTGACCCACGCGATGGCGAGCGCCACCGGCACCGACGCGAGCGACACAATCGTGCTCTCGATGAGCAGCTCGCGGACGATGCGAATCCGGCTGGCCCCTATCGCCAGCCGCACCGCCATCTCGCGCTGCCGCTCCGCGCCACGTGCCAGGAGCAGATTGGCCACGTTGGCGCCGGCAATCAACAGCACGAAGATCGCGGATGCCTGCCACAGCGAAAGGATCGGCCCGAGGCCGACGTCGAGCATGCCCTGCGCGAGCGTGTAGACGCGGGCGTTGAAGCCGCGATTGGTGTCCGGGTGGTCTGCGGTGAGGCGCTCGTTGATGACGGCCATTTGCGCCTTCGCATCCTCGAGCGTGCGGCCAGGCGCCAGACGCCCGATCACTGTGAGGTACCGCGAGCGGCGGTTCGCAGCGGTTTCCGCGTTGAAGGCCAGCGCACCCCAGAGCTCCGCGCCGAGCGGGAAGTCGAAGTTCTTCGGCGCGATGCCGATCACCTCGTATTGCGTGCCGTCGATTTGCACGGTGCGTCCGACCAGCGCCGGATCGCCGGCGAATCGCCGCTGCCACAGGCCGTGGCTGAGAATCACGCGCCGGTGCGCGCCGACCGTTTCTTCTTCTTTCGTAAAGTTCCGGCCGAGAGCGGGCTGCACGCCGATCGCCGGCAGGAAGTCCGCCGAGACAAAGAACCCGGCGACACGCTCCGGCTCGTCACGGCCGACGAGATTGGCATCCCACCACTCGTAGGCCGCCAGCCGCTCGAACACATCCGCCTGCTTCTTCCAATCGAGAAAATCGGCAGGCGAGACCGTCTCGCGCCGATCGATAGAGTCGTCCCGCGTGTGCGAGAGGAGCACGATGCGGTCGACGTCGGGCATCGTGTAGGGGCGCAGGACGAGCGCATCGATGATCGAGAAGATCGCCGCGTTGGCGCCGAGGCCCAGGGCCAGCGTGAGGATCAGGACCGCGGACAGCGCCGGCCGCTGGAGGATGGCGCGGCAGGCATGACGGATTTCGAGGCCAATCGTGCGCATGAAAACGTCTCCCTTGGGGGCGGGCAGGTGGGGCACATCACGGGCGCGCCGACCCGCCTCCGCCGTGCCAGCCTCGAGGGCGCGGCTTCGGCGAGGCAGGCGGGTCGCGAGCGCGCGTCCGCTGAGCCGAACGGCCTGCATCCAGTACCACATCGCGGCGCGTGCGGGCGATCGCTGCGCATGGGCCGCGTGCTCTTCGAACAGGTCGCCGAGGATCCCCTCGGCTCGCGGCCCAGGCCCCAGCGCCATGACAAGCAGACGTTCCGCACGCGCGGGCGGATGAGGCGTCATCGCTCGAGCGTCCCTTCCAGCCCCTGCCAGAGTTGAAGTAAGGAGTGCCGCGCCGCCTTGATGGCGTCGAGTCCCGCCGGCGTGACCGCGTAGTACCGTCGCGAGCGGCCACCGCGCTCCGGCAACGGCGCGCTCATCCGCGACACGACGAACTGCTTCGCCTCGAGCCGTTCCAGCGCCGTGTACAACGCGCCGCGCGCCACCGAGCGTCCCGTCCGCTCCTCGATCTCCTGACGCAACGGGATCGCATACGCGTCGTCACCCAGTCTCAAAATGGCGAGTAAGACGATCTGCTCGAACATCGGCCTCGTGTCTGCATTGTAGGCCATATACGAATTCGCGCCAGTTTGGTTCGTAATTCCCGGACGGTTGGAAGCTGTATTCCAGCAGCGCGGCTCTTTAGAGCCGCGTCACCGACTGTGACGCGCGGCTGAAGCCGCGCGCTGCTGGAGCGTTGGTACGAACCGCGGCGATCGAGCGCCTGTAGTAAGATTGTTCAATCTTTCCGGGACTTTTTGGCGATTAGAGGAGTCATCATCGTGACCGACTGCGCCGCGAAGGGGATCGTTCGCGTCCTGCTGGGTGTGGTTCTGGTGGCTGGGCTGCTGCAGGCGCCAACCGGCGCGCAGGACCGGCTGAAGGGCATGCCGGGCTACCAGCAGTATCAGAAAATGGTGGCCAGCTCGGCCGGTGGAGTCCTCCAATCCGGCGCGATCAACGCCGACTGGAGCGCCGACGGCGGGAGCTTCGAGTACACCCTCGACGGCAAGCGGTTCAAGTACGACGTCGCCGCGAAGAATGCCACCGAGATCGGTCCGGCGCCTGACGCCGGTGCGGGGCGTGGCGGACGCGGCGGCCGTGGTGGTGCACCCGGAGTGGAGCGCGGACGCCAGGCGGTTTCCGCCGATTCGCCCGACGGCAAGCTGAAGGCCCTCTACAAGGATCGCAACCTCTGGATCGCCGATGCGAGCGGTGCCAACCCGGTCAGCGATCACGACCGATGGCAGCGAGCAGGCTCGAATCAAGTACGGAACGGCCAGCTGGGTGTACGGCGAGGAGCTCGGGCAGCGCACGGCAATGTGGTGGTCGCCCGACAGCACCAAGATTGCCTACTACCGGTTCGACGAGAAGCAGGTCCCCGATTACATCCTGCAACTGGATCAGACGCAGGTTCAGAGCAAGGCCGACGTCGAGGCGTATCCGAAGGCAGGCGCGCCCAATCCGATCGTCGAGCTGTTCGTGTACGACGTTGCCACCAAAAAGAGCACCAAGGTTGACGTTCGCGACGGCAAGCCCTTCGACAACTCCGTCGTCGGCCACTACGTCTATCGCGTGGCGTGGTCTCCGGACGGAACCGAGCTGCTGTTCAACCGGACCAACCGTCGTCAGAACATCCTCGAGTTCATCGCGGCCAACCCGGCGACCGGCGCCACGCGGGTGATCGTCCACGAAGAGTGGCCGACCGGCTGGGTCACCAACAGCCCCGCGATGCAGTTCCTCAAGGACAACAACCGGTTCATCTGGGAGTCCGAGCGGAACGGCTGGGCGAACCTGTATCTCTACGATCTGAGCGGCAAGCTGATAGCGCCGCTGACGAACCACACGACGTTCGAAGTTGGCGCGGTCGTGAAGGTGGACGAGACGGCGGGTGTGGTGTTCTACACCGCGCGCAGCGGCGACAACCACATGAAGATGCAGCTGCATCGCGTCGGCCTCGACGGCAAGGGTGATGTTCGCCTCACCGATCCCGCGTTCAATCACACGATCGGCGCGTGCACCGGCGCGACGCCGTTCGGCGGCGGCGGACGAGGCGGGCAGGGCGGCGGCTCGTGCGGCATCTCGCCCGACAACCGCTACTTCGTCGACACCTATCAGACCCACAACACGCCGCCGGCAACCCGCTTGATCGACGGCAACGGCAAGGTCGTGGCGGAACTGGCCAAGAGCGACATGACGAAGTTCGAACAGCTCGGGCTGAAGAAGGCCGAGATGTTCACCTACAAGGCGGCGGACGGCAAGACTACGCTGCGCGGACTGATTCAGTTTCCATCGAACTTCGATCCGTCGAAGAAATATCCCGTGCTGATGCCGGTCTATGGCGGCCCCGCCTCTGGCGGGAATACCGCGCGCGAAACGTTCATCACGCCATCTCCGCTCACCGAGTACGGATTCCTCGTCGTCAATCTCGACTCGCGTGCCGCACCGGGGATGGGCAAGCGTCAGCTCGACAGCATCTACATGAAGCTCGGACAGGTCGAGATGGACGACATGGCGGAGGGCATCAAGGCGCTCGCGAGCCGGTCCTACGTGGACAAGGCGCGCGTCGGCGTCTACGGCACGTCGTACGGCGGGTACTCGTCAGCGATGTTGCTGCTGCGGCATCCCGACGTCTTCGCCGCCGCCTCCGCTTCGTCGCCGGTGACCGCGTGGTACCACTACGACAGCATCTACACCGAGCGATACATGTGGATCCCGCAGGAGAACAAGGAAGGCTATGAAGCGGGCAGCGCGATGAACCTGGCGAAGAACCTGAAGGGCCGGTTGATGCTCTACTACGGGACCGCCGACAACAACGTGCACCCGTCGAACTCGATGCAGCTCATCGCCGCGCTGCAGCAGGCGGGCAAGAGCTTCGACCTGCAGGTCGGACCCGACCGCGGCCACTCGGGTATCAACAACGATCGGATGATGGAGTTCTTCATCGAGAACCTGATCGTCAAGGCCGGGGTGCCGCCGACCAGACTTCTGATTTGGTCACTTGAGCCAGCTTAGTGAGCGCGTTCCAGTCGAGACCGAAACGCGCCAGGTATTTTCTGAGGCGGTCGGCGTCGTTGGCGGCGGCCTTGCGCGTGCGCGAGACCGCGAAGAGGCGCCGGCCCGCTTCCGACAGGCTGCCGCGACGCCTGACACAGCCGCACGACCTCGCGAAGCTGTACGCGATCGAAAAGATCGATCTCCGCGAGTGCCTGTGATGTCAGGAGCCGCTCGAGCCCATCATTGCTCACGGGCCCTCAGGTTCATCCGCGGCCTGCCACCCCGCCCGAAGGCGCTCCATTTCTTCCTCGACGCCATCGAGTGTGATTCGGCCGCCTGGAGCAAGCGCGGACATCCGCGTGACGGCCGCGTTGAAGTCACGAAAGTTCCCGCTCCACACCGCTTCGTCCGACGTGGCGAACTGCAGGAAGCGCGCTCGCGCCTCTTTGCTCATCGACACTCTCGATCCGGCTGCCATGGAGGCGGTGGCCAGCTCGTGATCGAGGTTCGGTTCGATGTCCTCATGACGATTGCGCAGGCCCGGCAGCGTGAACGTCCACAGGTTGATGCGCGCCAGGAGATCGTCGCGAAAGCGGCCGCGGCGCACCGCGGCGTGGAGATCGGTATTGGTGCCGGCGATCAATTGAAAGTGGCTGGTGACCTCGCGATCCGCGCCGAGCGGAAGAAACTGCTTCTCCTCGATCGCGCGGAGCAGCGCCGCCTGTTCGTCCGCGCCCAGTTCGCCGACCTCGTCGAGAAAGAGCACGCCGCCGTCGGCCGCACGCAGCAGGCCAGGGCGATCCCGGAGCGCGCCGGTAAACGATCCGCGCACGTGACCGAAGAGCGTGGACATCGCGGCGTCGCCGCGAATCGTCGCGCAGTTCACTTCCACGAACGGTCCAGTCAGCCTCTGCCGTGTCTTCTTCAGCTCGTAGATCCGCCGGGCGAGCTTCGACTTGCCGGCGCCTGTCGGGCCGAGCAGCAGGAGTGGGGCTTTGGTCGCCGTCGCGACCTGCTCAATCCGGGCAATCAGCTGGTTGAAGACGCCGTTGCGCGTATCGATGCCCGCCTTCAGGTATGACAGATCCTCGCGCTGTTCCTGGGCGAACCGCGCGGCGAGGCGGTCGTACTTCGACAGATCGAGATCGATGATCGTGTAGGACCCCGGCTTCGTCGTCTGGTTCCGCTTCGGCGGAGCCGTCTGCAGCAGGCGTCCTGGGAGGTAGCGGCTCTCGGTCAGCAGGAAGAGGCAGATCTGGCCGACGTGCGTGCCGGTCGTCACATGAACGAGGTAGTCCTCGCGCTCCGGATCGAACGGATACTTGTCAGCGAACTCGTGCAGCGCGCCGTACACCATCTCGAAATCCCACGGGTCGCCGAAGTCGACAACGTGCGGCTTGACCGTGGTTTCAGGCGAGACGGACTTGATGTCGGCGCTCAGGACCTCGGCGAGCGCGGTCTCCTGGCGGCCGTGCAGCAACTCGAGGCGGCTGACGAGCAGATCTTCGTGGCGGCAGAGGTCGACCGTCGGGCGCCAGAGGTTCCAGCGATCGGCGCCGCGGCCGCGGTCGAGGGTCGATCCGATGAGACCGATGACCACGACTGGCCGTATCTTCACATCGCGTATTTTAGACTGACATATACGCCATGTCGACTGCATGCCGGATTTGCTGGGATTTTTGCTCTTCCTGGTTGGTACTATCTGTGCTCATCTGAAGGGTGCGAGCTCGCAGCGGTTGCAACCCGGCACGGGCGTTGGCCCGTGCCGGGCCGGGCGATCGCCGTTGAGTCTCTCGGAGGATTGAATGATCAGGATTGACGGTTCTGAGGGCGAAGGGGGCGGACAGGTGCTGCGAACGGCGCTGGCGCTCTCGGTGGCTACCTCACGGCCGTTCCAGATCGAGAAGATTCGTGCTGGCCGGCCGCGGCCGGGTCTCATGCGTCAGCACCTGACCGCAGTGCAGGCAGCGACCGCCATCGGATGCGCTCGCGTCGAGGGCGATGCGATTGGCTCGCAGAGTCTGACGTTCGAGCCGCAGACGGCTCGCGCTGGAAGTTACACGTTTTCTGTCGGTACCGCCGGAAGCGCGACGCTCGTGCTGCAGACGGTGCTGACGCCGCTCCTGCTCGCCGAGGGGCCGTCCACGCTGACGCTCGAGGGCGGCACGCACAACCCGTGGGCACCGCCGTTCGAGTTTCTCGACCGTGTGTTCCTGCCGGCTGTTCGCCGGATGGGCCCGCGCGTGTCCGTTACGCTGGAGCGTCACGGCTTCTACCCGGCCGGTGGTGGCCGCTTCACTGTGTCGATCGAGCCGGTGAAGCGGCTCGTACCGGTGGAATCGCTCGAACGCGGCGAGATCGTCGAGCGCCGGGTTCGCGGGCTGGTGGCTCACCTGCCGCGGCACATTGCCGATCGCGAGGTGAAGACCGCGCTGCATCTGCTCAACTGGAACAGCGAGGCCGGGAACAACGGAGATCATCGATGGGGCCGCAGGGCCCGGGAACATCGTGTTCGTCGAGATGCACGGCGAACACGCGTCCGAGATCTGCACCGGATTCGGTGAGAGCGGCGTTGCGGCCGAAGCGGTGGCGAACAGGGCGGCGCATGAAGCTCGACGTTATCTGGCGGCGGGCGTTCCGGTCGGCTGTCACCTCGCGGATCAGTTGCTGCCGTTGTATGCGCTTGCTGGTGCTGGCGCGCTTCGGACGATGGGACTGTCGCGTCATGCGCGGACCAACGCCGATATCGTCAAGCGTTTCCTGAATGTGGAGATCGACGCGCACGACGAGGGCCGTGACGTGGTGCGTGTCGAGGTGCGAGGAGCCCCGCCAGAGCGCCGAAGGCGCGACGGCGGCGCGACTCTCAATGAGGAGCCCGCCATAGCGCCGAAGGCGCGACGGCGGCGCGACTCTCAATGAGGAAGCGAGTAGGTGAGGTCATGTCTAACACTGTCATCTTCGGCGAGCACGAGCCGAACACGATCGCGCAACTGAAGGACGTGGCCAGCCGCGCCGAGCGCGCGGCGCTCATGGCCGACGGGCACCTCGGGTACGTCATGCCGATTGGCGGTGTGGCCGCGTATCGGGATCAGGTGTCTGTCGTGGGTGTCGGGTTCGACATTGCGTGTGGCAATGCCGCGATCCGCACCGATTTGTCGCTTCACGGCACGTCCGGCCTGATCGACGCGCTGCCGGAGCTCGCCGATGAGATTCAGCGGAGCGTGTCGTTCGGCGTGGGCCGCAAGAACCGATCGGATGATGCGCCCATCGATCACCCGCTGTTCGGCAGCGCGTCATGGGACGCGCTGCCGCCGCAGATCAAGGGCAACCTCCGCGACAAGGCGCGGGCGCAGCTGGGCACGGTCGGCAGCGGGAACCACTACGTCGACGTATTCGTCGACGAGTCCGACGCCATCTGGGTCGGCGTCCACTTCGGCAGCCGTGGATTCGGTCACGCGGTCGCGTCAGGCTTCCTGGCGCTCTCCCAGAACCAGAAATGGGGTGCGCGGGTTCCCGAGCGCGAAACGCTGCTGTCCCTCGATCAGCCGATGGGCCAGGACTACTGGGCACTGATGTCCCTCGCGGGCGACTACGCATACGCCGGACGTGAGTGGGTGGCCCGCAAGGTCGTGTCGCTGCTCGGCGGGCGCGAGCTCGAGCTCGTGCACAACCACCACAATTTCGCCTGGCGCGAGGAGCACGACGGCCGGCAGGTCATCGTCGTGCGCAAGGGTGCCACGCCGGCGTTTCCCGGTCAGAAGGGATTCATCGGCGGATCGATGGGTGACGATGCCGTGATCGTCGAGGGCGCGGCGAATCCCGGGGAGCAGAACGCCGCGCTGCAGCGTGACGCGATGTTCTCGACCGTCCACGGCGCCGGGCGTGTCATGTCCCGCACGCAGGCGGCCGGAAAGCGCAAGTGGGGATCCGGCAAGGTGCTGAAACCCGGCGCGGTCTCGCCGGAAATGATGCACGCCTGGATTCGCGAGAAAAACGTGATCCTTCGAGGCGGCGGCCTCGACGAGAGCCCGCACGTCTACCGACGCCTGCCTGACGTCCTCGCGGCGCAGAAGGGCACGATCGACGTGCTGCACACGCTGCGTCCCCTCATCGTCGTGATGGCAGGTCCGAACGAGTTCGACCCTTACAAGGACTAGGTTCACGGGGGTTCACGACGGGGGTTCACGACGAGGGTTCAGACGGGGGTTCACGACGAGGGTTCACACGGGGGTTCACACGAGGGTTCACGACGAGGGTTCAGAGGGCCGAGGATCGTCGTTTCTGACCGTAACCAGCGCCGGGTGCGTTGCACTTTCTGCCGGGGCGTTCTGGTTTCCTCGGAAAACCTGCCTTTCTACTTGGCATCGGGCGTGCTCGTCCCGGCGTATGAAATCAGCACACTCTTACGAGGAACTTGTAATCTGGCAGCTTGGCTCTGAGCTCCGCGACAGAATTTTCGAGTTGACCGAGCACGGACCTGCATCGCGGGACTTTGAGTTTCGAAAGCAGATTCGCTCGTCATCGAGCTCTGTGCCAAGCAACATCGCTGAGGGATTCGGCTACTACAAGCCGAAGCTCTTTGCGCGACAGCTGCGGATTGCGATCGCATCGCTCGATGAGACGAAGAGCCACCTGCAGGATGGAGCGGGGACCAAAGGCTACTTCGATCCGGACGAAGCCGGCAGGCTGATTCGCCTCGCTTGCAGGACGCTGCGAGCGTCGAAACGTCTCTTGCGCTACTTGGATTCGTGTAAGGGAAAGGCGCCCGTCGATTGGGCTCTGTTCGAACGAGCGCCAAAACGTGCGGCCGCGCAGCGCACCGAACCCCGTCATGAACCTCGTGATGAACCCTCGTGATGAACCCTCGTGATGAACCTTCGTCATTCACGGCTACGATCGCCTGATCGCGTCGGAGCTGTTCGGCGTGACGCAAGGCGATCCGCTGACTCACCTCGTTGCGGCGGCAAGCGTCGTGATCGCGTCCGCGACGGCCCTGAGCCTGCCTGCGCTGCGCGCGACGCGCGTGGACCCGTGGCGATTCTTCGCCAGGAATAGCCGGCGCGCCGGCTCAGCGTGTGCCGGCGGCTTGTCCGATCGACGCAGCGTTCGCCGGATTGATGCGCAGTGTGCGCACTTCTCCGGATTTCCCCATCGCACCAGCCGCGCGACCGTTGATCGTCAGCTCGACGCCGCCGGCGTTGCCGGTCAACACGCTGATCTCCCGGGCGGCCGTGAGTTGTTCGCGCGAACCTGGCTCCAGGACCCGGTAGATTGCGCGCTTGCCATCAGCGTTGGCCGTCACCCACGCCGGTGCGTTCGCCGTGAGCACGACGTTCAGCGCACTCGGCGCCACGGGAGGCGCGGCGACCGGTGGGGCTGGAGTCGGTGCCGGTGCAGCCGCGGCGGCGCTGGCCTCTCGAGCGGCAGAGACAGCCGCGCTGCTGCCGGTCGTGCCGACGACGTCCGCTGCCGCGATCTCGCCGCCGCCGTCACCGCCGCGCAGACCCCAGGCGATCAACATCACGAGCACGGCGATGCCTGTGACAGGCACGACCCATGACGATCCCTGCGGTGACTCGTAGTCTTTTTGTGCAGGCGCCGCCGGCTCAGGAGCGACTGACGGGAATTGACCGAAGTAGTCATGAACCGCCCGTTCGGGATCGAGTCCGACCTCGCGCGCGTAAGCGCGCACGAAGCCGCGTCCGAACGGTTTGGGTGGAATGGATCGAAGATCGTTCTCTTCGATCGCGGTGAGGAATCGTGGCTGCACCCGTGTACGGTGCGCCATCGTTTCGAGCGTCAAGCCTTGCGCCTCGCGGGTGGAGCGAAGCTGCGCGCCAATATCACTACTACCCATAATCAGCCCCCTGGGTCGCGCCGCTCTTCGAGCATAGCACCAGCGAGGGTCGCAAAACCGTGCGATGAAAGTGGCCCTCTCAGATGCCTTTTGTCGCCCGGAGTCAGATGGCGATGTTTTCGGGGCCCGCCCGGCAGCCCTTTCGATTCAAGGGCTTACCGAAACCCCATCAACAATCGCTGCTGACGCCTCAGCGCTAACGTGCGATCGGGGGCAAACCAGGCGCCACCTTGAACGCGTTCTCGTTGTACAGCTTCCGCAGGACCGCGTCAGGCAGGCTCATGCCGTACAGCTTCCAGAACGCGTGATAGTTGCGGTAGTAGTCGAAGTATTCGTCGCCGGTCTCGAACACGCGGAAGTAATACGGATATTCGGTCGGCTCGTATGCGTCCTTGCCGAACAGGATGCGGTCCTGGTACTTCGTGAAGAACTCGCGCGACGCGCGCGGCTGACGGCCGAACTCGGTACAGCACCGCGCCGACCTCGAAGTACAGGTTGGGCATCGAGTCGAGCATCTTCGCGGCGCGGCCAAGATCGTTGCCGTGCCACCCGAAGTGCGCCGCGATGAAGCGCGTCTTGGGATGACGTTTGAAGAGCCGATCGCGCTCGCCCGCGAGCGTCTCGAACGAGGGAAACTTGCTGCCCGGATATTGACGTCCCGGGAACAACGCGAGCTCGAGCCACCGCTCGTTGCTGAAATCAATCTGCTCGAAGAACTGCGCCGGATCCGCGGTGTGAATCAGCACTGGCACGTTCAGCCGTGCGCAGACCTCGAACAGCGGATCGAGCTCCGGATCGTCAATCGTGAGCCGTGAGCCATCGGCCTTCATGCTGCTCAGACCGAGGTTCTTGAAAATCTTGAAACCAATCGCGCCAATCTTGATCGCCGTTTCGAGGTCCGCCGCCGCTTTCTCCTTCCACCCTGGCGAGCCCGCCCCGTTGAAGTCGACATTCGCGAAGACTCTGAACCGATCCTTGTGCGGACTGCTCCGAATGAACTCCACGTTCTGCTTCAGCCGGTCGCCGCTGCCGCCGCTCAGATTGACCATGACGCGCAGGTTCATGGCGTCCATCTCTTTGATCAGCTGTTCGATGTTCGCCGCGCTCACCGTCTGGTGGTTGTGGATGTCGACCAGCGGAAACTTTGCCTTCGGCACGAGGTGGTCGGGCGCGACGACGGTCGATTTCGGCCGGTAGTCCACAATCGACGGGGGCGGCATCTCCGGCGGCTGACACGAGTCGCGCCGGACTTCCGTCATGCCCTGCGGGCACGGCTGTCCGGGTTCCACGCGGACCCGTCTGTCGGGCTGTTGACCACGCTGGGCCACCACGGCGGCGCCTGCGATTGCGACGGCGATGAAAACCGCTGACACGAGCTTCGAACGACGCATGAGTCCTCCGCGTTGCGCGCTGCAAAACGATATCAAACTTCTAGAGAGCCTATGGTGACAGATGGCCCCGAACATCCGCCGCCGCCGTAGTTCGTGGTTCGTGGTTCGTGTCTCGTCGATCTCTTAGGCAGGTTGACCGGCGAGACACGGACTACGAACCACGGACCACGGCCCGTTACGACAGTTCTGCATGTACCCGCGCGCGTTCGCGCTGAATCTGTTCGGGGGTCGCGCCGAGGTTCTCGAGGATGGCTTCGGTAAACGCCAGTGCCACTTCGCCTTCACCGGAGAATACGACGTCGGCGCCCGCCGATCGCAGCGCGCTGGCCTCACGGAGGTTCGTCGTGCGGACCAGCGTTTGAATCTCCGGATTGAGCTCGCGCGCCACCCGGATGGTCTCTTCGACGCCCGGCATGCCGGCCACGCTGATGATGATGCCGCGGGCGCCCGAGACGCCGGCACTGGTCAACGTGTTGGGCTGGCTGGCGTCGCCGTAGATCGCCTGCACCCCTTCCTGCCGGAGGTGCTTCACGGTGTCCATGTTCATCTCGATGATCGTCGGCTCGATGTCGTTGTCCCGCAGCAGCCGTCCGACCGTACGGCCGATGGGCCCATAGCCCACGACGATGGCGCGGAACCGGCTTTCGGGTTGTTCGTCCTCGTGCGTCTGGGCCGTCACAGGGTCCTGTCTGGAGAATCTCCTGGCGATGCTGTCCACCGATCGATACAGGAGTGGGTTGATGGTGATCGAGACGAGGGCTGCCGCAACGAGGGTTTGTGTCGCAGCCGCAGGCAGCACGCCCATCGAGTTGCCGAGCGTCGCCACGATGAACGAGAACTCGCCGATCTGGGCGAGCGCGACGGCCACGGACAGGCCGACCTTGAGTGAATGGCGGAAGAGCGCCGTGATGAGCAGGGCCGCTGCCGGCTTCCCGATGACGATCACCGCCAGCGTCAGCAGGACCAGCATCGGCTGCTCGAGCAGCTGCGCGGGATCGAGCAGCATCCCGACCGAGACGAAGAACAGGACGGCGAACGCATCGCGCATCGGCATCGCTTCGGATGCGGCGCGGACGCTGAAATCCGAGCGGCCGACGACCATCCCCGCGAGAAACGCTCCCAGCGCCATCGAGACGCCAAACACCTTCGCAGACGCCACGGCGATGCCCAGGGCGACGACGAGCACGGTCAGCGTGAACAGCTCGCGGGATCGCGTGGACGCGACATGGGTCAGGAGCCACGGGATCGCCCGTCCGCCCGCGGCGATGGTGAAGACGACAAGCAGGCCGATCTTTCCCAGCGCCAGCGCCACGGCGAGCCAGATGGGATTGCCCGTTCCGGTGCTCATCGTTGGCGAAGATCGCGGGCATCAGCACGAGGATGAGCACGGTCAGGATGTCTTCGACGACCAGCCATCCGATTGCGATGTGGCCGGCCGGGGTGTGCAGATCGCGGTTGTCGCTCAAGACCCGCACCAGCACGACCGTGCTCGCCACCGACAGCGCGATCCCGAAGACGATCGATGCCTCCCAACCCCAGCCTGCCGATCGGCCGACCCATGCGCCCAGCACCGTCGCAACGCCGCTTTGGACGAGCGCGCCAGGAATGGCGATGGCGCGAACGGCGAGGAGCTCCTCGATGTGGAACTGAAGCCCGACGCCGAACATGAGCAGGATGACGCCAACCTCGGCGAGCTGTTCGGCAAGATGCTGATCCGCGACGAACCCGGGGGTGTACGGCCCGACCAGCAATCCAGCGAAGAGGTAACCGACGATGGGTGACAGGCCGAGACGATGGGTCAGGTAGCCCGCCGCCAGCGCCGCCGCGAGACCGCCGGCAAGTGTCACGATCAGGTCGAAGGAGTGCACGGAGCGAGTATATGCGGACGAGATTCGTGGCTCGGTAGTCCGTAGTCCGTGGCTCGTCGCTCGTCGCTCGAAGAGCCCAGCCGCTGCAACCAGCTCTACGAGTCGACGAGTTCCGAGCCACGAACCACGGACCACGACTACGAGCCCCGACCGAGAATGCTACGCTACGACCGACTGAACAGCTTCCACCACCCCCGCCGATGCTTCGGTTCGGCGGGCGGAGGCTTCGCCGGTTCGGGATCGGGCAGGACGATTGGTTCGTCGAGGGCCACGGCAGCGACCTCGTCGAGCGCGATCACGGCGCGGGCGAGGTCTTCCGTGTATTCGGCGGCGAGCCCCTCGACCGCCTTGCCCATCGTGCCGAGCATCTCCTCGTACGGTTTTCTCCGGTCGGTGCTGTCATAGAACACCGCCGCATCAAGCCATGCCCTCAGCATATCCGTGCCCTTGACTCGCCTGCCGCCGAGCACGGTCTCGCGTCCGAGTTCCGACATCACGCCTTCGTAGGTGTCGCTCGCCTCCTGGGCGCGCGCGCGCAGAGAGGGGTCCTCATGGCGCGTCAGGATCGTGGACGACTGGCGGAAGCTGGCCTTGTCGTGATCCAGGAAGGTGCGGCGGACCGGCACACACAGGCGCCGATATCGCTCGAGCCACTTGTCGATCTCGATGTAGCCGTCGACCATGCGCAGACCTGGCGTGTCGCTCTGTTCGCCGAGGTTGAGCCCGGTGAGCGCCTTGCGGACGAGCTGTGCCTGCCTCCGGAACGCGCGAACGATCTCCTGTTCGCCGTCATTCATGTTCGCTGTCGCCATCGTCTGACGCGGAGCTGAAGCTCCGCGCTCCTGGAGAATCATTCCACATCAGGCCGCATCGGCGGTGCAAAGATGCGCCCCAGCGTTCAGACGGATTCGCGAAATGCCAGCCGTTCGCTAGATCATCTGTAGTGACGATGGGCCAATGTAAAACCGCTGGCGAACCTGGTGGACAGCGCCATCTCAGGTAGATTATCTTGTGGAGCGATGCCGAAGCGCGGAAATACTCCGATGCAGGGAGAAATGCTCCAGGGCACGCTGGATCTCCTCATCCTTCGAACGCTGGCGCTCGGGCCGGCCCACGGACACACCATCGCCCATGCCATCGAGCACCGATCGGAAGAGGTCCTTCAGGTGGAGCACGGCTCGCTCTACCCGGCGCTCCATCGTCTCGAAGATCGCGAGTGGATTGCGTCGTTCTGGGGAACCTCCGAGAACAACCGCCGCGCCCGGTACTACCGCATTACGCCGCGCGGCCGTGCGCAGCTTGCGGAACAGACCAGCCGCTGGGACGAAATCGTTCGCGCGGTCAACCGCATCCTTCGGCCTGCAGATTAGCGAGTAGCCGTGAGCTGGAGTCGATATTTCCGCCGGAGCCGCTGGGATGCGGAGCGCGCACGTGAGCTCGAGTCCTATCTGGCGCACGAGTACGACGACAACCGTGCCCGCGGGATGACGCACGACGAGGCGTTGCGCGCCGCGCGACTGAAGCTGGGGAACGCCACGCTGGTGCGCGAGGAGATTTATCACATGAACACCCTCGGCTTCCTCGAGTCGCTGTGGAAAGATCTCAGCTACGCCGCGCGGGTGCTTCGCCGCAACCCGACCTTCGCGATCGTCGCCATCCTCACGCTGGCGTTGGGGACCGGCGCCAACACGGCGATCTTCCAGATCGTCGATGCGGTCCGACTGCGTCACCTGCCCGTGAAGGCGCCGCACGAGCTCGTGTCTCTCGGCATCGACACGCACGACAAGGGACGCACCGGGCGCTTCCTCAGCCGCCGTCCGTTCATGACCAATCCGCTGTGGGAACGCGTGCAAGCGGAGCAGCAGGCTTTCTCGTCGATGCTTGCGTGGGGCAGCAACGCGTTCGACATGTCGACTGGCGGTGAATCGAGACCTGTCTACGGCATGTGGGTCAGCGGCCGGTTCTTCGAGACGCTGGGCGTCCCGGCGCTGATCGGCCGCGTCCTCACCGACGCGGACGATCGCCGCGGGTGCGGAGCCCCCGGGCTCGTCCTCAGTCACGGGTTCTGGCAGCGGCAGTTCGGCGGCGATCCGGCGGTGCTCGGACGATCGCTGACGCTTGATGGCTACCCGTTCGAGGTCGTCGGCGTCACGCCGCCGAGCTTCTTCGGTGTCGAAGTCGGCCGGACCTTCGACGTGGCGGCGCCGCTGTGCGCCGAGCCGCTGGTGGCCGGCTCGGGGTCCGCGCTCGATCGCCGCGATTACTGGATGCTCGATATCATGGGCCGTCTGAAGCCCGGCTGGACACTGGATCGCGCCTCCACGCATCTTGCGGCGATTTCACCGGGTCTGTTTGGCTCGACCGTACCGCCACGTTTCCAGCCGGAGACCGCGAAGGAGTACCAGGCGTTCACCCTCGTCGCGAGCGAGGCAGGGACCGGCGTGTCGGCGCTGCGGCGCACCTACGCCACGCCGCTCTGGCTGTTGCTCGGCGTGACAGGGCTGGTGCTGCTGATTACCTGTGCCAACCTCGCGAACCTGATGCTCGCCCGCGCGAGCGCCCGGGAGCGCGAGATCTCCATCAGGCTGGCCATCGGCGCCTCGCGCCCGCGCATCATCCGGCAGATGCTCGCCGAGAGCCTGCTGATTGCCTCGATCGGCGCCGCGGGAGGCGTGCTGCTGGCCGGCTGGCTCAGTCAGACGCTCGTGTCGTTCCTGAGCACCGACGGGAGCCAGGTCTTCGTCAGCCTGTCGACCGACTGGCGCATCTTTGCGTTTGCCGCAGCGCTCGCGGTGTCGGCGTGCCTGCTCTTCGGCCTCGCTCCCGCGTGGCACGCCACCGGCGCCAGCCCGAGGTCGACGATCCAGTCGTCCGGCCGGACCACGACTGATTCGCGCGAGCGGTTTGGTCTGCGGCGCGGTCTGGTGGTCGTGCAGGTGGCGCTGTCGCTCGTGTTGATCGCAGGAGCGCTGTTGTTCGGCCGCAGCCTGCGCAACCTGATGACGCTCGACAGCGGTTTCCGCAGCGACGGCATCCTGATCGTGAACCTCGACCTGCGGCGCGCCAAACTGCCGCAGGAGGCACGTCCTGCTGTGTTCGATCAGATCATGGAGCGCCTCCGTGCGGTGCCTGGTGTTCGCGACGCGGCCGAGGCCTTCATCGTTCCCATCAGTGGATCGGGGTGGAACAATCACATCGTGATCGGTGGCGTCGCGCAGCAGACCATGACGAATTTCAACGGCGTCGGCATCGGCTACTTCCGGGCGCTCGGGACGCCGATCCTCGACGGCCGCGATTTCGATCGCACGGACAACCCGGAATCGACGCGGGTCGCCATCGTCAACGAATCGTTCGCGCGTACGTTTTTCCCGGGGAAGAACCCGGTCGGCCAATCGTTTCAGATTCAGGCGTCCATCGGCGAGCCGCGGCCACTCCATCACATCGTCGGACTGGTGAAAGACACCAAGTACAACGACTTGCGCGAGCCGTTCGGGCCGATTGCGTACCTGGCGGTGAGCCAGGAGCGCGAGAAGAGCGAGTTCCTGCAGATCGTGATGAGGGCTGATGTGGCGTTGTCCGGGATCTCCGCAGCGGCCACGCGCGAAATCACGGCTGTGACGCCGGCGGCTATCGTGCAGTACTCGACGTTGCGAACCGTGATTCGTGACTCGCTCGTCAGCGAGCGGCTGATGGCGACGCTGTCGGGCTTCTTCGGCGGCCTCGCCGTGCTGATCGCGACGGTCGGGCTTTATGGCGTGATGTCGTACCTGGTGGCGCGACGCCGTCGCGAGATTGGCATCCGCATCGCGCTCGGTGCAGATGCTCGTTCCGTCGTCCGCATGGTTGTGTTCGAGGCAGCCGTGCTGCTCGGGGCCGGACTCATCGTCGGCACCGTGCTCGCAGTTCTGAGCGCTCGATCGGCGAGCGCTCTGCTGTTCGGCCTCGAGCCCTGGGATCCCGGCACGGTGGGGATGGGTGTTGGGATGCTTGCGGCCGTCAGCCTGTTCGCGAGCTGGCTGCCAGCGCGTCGCGCGTCGCGGCTCGATCCAACGGTTGCGCTACGGCAGGAATGAGCGTCCTGCCTTGTTCAGGGTTTTGGTTTCCTTCCTTCATTCGATTCAATAGATCGTAAATGTGCCGGTACAGCGCACTGGCACTCACTCCTGTGGGCGACTTCCAGCCCGAGCTTCCGCACGACTCAACAGGTCACGTGTTTCTGCGATTCATCACATGGTGAACGGTCCATCGCGTGTGGCGAACGGCATGATGCGCGGTTGTGGGATCTGTCGGACACACCACTCGTAACACCGTCGCGCACGCGCGGCGCGATCGCCGCGGCCTTCACTCGCATTGGATTCAATGTGTTGAAGTCGCTCTAACCGCGCGCCGCCGGATCTCATAGAAAACCAGACGTTTGTGTCCATTTCACGAATGGCACGCGCGGTGCTCTCTCCGCGCCGCCGGCGCTGGCCTATCAGCGCGTTCCATTTCCCGATTGAAGGAGCAGTGACCCATGAAAAGACTCTGTCTGCTGCTGCTTTGCATTGTCTCCATGGCCAGCGCGTTTGTGGCGCCGGCGATGGCTCAAGTGCAGAGCGGCACGGTCAGCGGGACCGTTCAGGATCAGCAGGGTGGCCTGCTGCCTGGCGCCACCATCACGTTGACCGGTTCGGATCGAACGCTCACCTTCGTGACCGCCGAGGACGGTCGCTACCGCTTTCTCAACGTGCCGCCAGGCACCTACAAGTTGACGGCGGAGCTTTCGGGCTTCACCTCGCTCGTGCGGGACAACGTGCTCGTGGTCGTTGGCGCGAACGTCGACTTGCCGTTCGCGATGCGCGTGGCGACGGTGCAGGAGACCGTCACCGTCGAAGGCACGTCGCCGATCGTCGACTCGCGAGCGACCGGTACCGCCACCAACTTCACGCAGGACGAGCTCAGTAAAGTGCCGACGTCGCGCGATCCATGGGCGCTGCTCCGCACCGTCCCAGGCGTGCAGATGGACCGCGTGAACATCGCCGGAAACGAAACGGGTCAGCAGTCCAACTTTGCCTCCAAGGGTGCCAGCCGCTACGACACGGTGTGGACGATGGACGGCGTGGTCATCACGGACATGTCGGCCAACGGCGGATCGCCGACCTACTTCGACTTCGACGCCTTCGACGAGATTCAGATCTCGACCTCCGGTCATGACATCCGTCAGGCGACGGGCGGCGCGGGATTGAACTTCGTCGTGAAGCGCGGAACGAACCAGTACCGGGGAACCGCTCGCGGCTATTTCACCAACGACGGCCTCGAGGCCTCGAACGTGCCTGACGAACTGGTGGCGCTCGGCGTCACCCCGGAAACCGCCGATCACAACGACCAGATCTCCGACTACGGGTTCGATCTGGGCGGGCCGATCGTGCGCGACAAAGCATGGGTGTGGGGCTCGTGGACGAAGCAGGACATCCGCCTGATCCGGTCCGCCGGTGCGCTGACCGATCGCACGATTCTCAAGACCTACAACATCAAGGGGAACTGGCAGGCGACGTCGAAGGACATGATCAGCGTGCTGTGGTTCCTCGGCGACAAGGTGAAGTACGGCCGTGCGACCGGTGACGCTCAGGTGCTCGCGTCGACGGCCACCTGGAACCAGGCCAACCGGTATCCCGAGAACCGTCCTCACGGGTTGCTGAAGTTCGAGAACAACCACGTGTTCTCGTCGAACCTGTTCCTGTCGAGCAAGTACGCCTACTACGGCACGGGGTTCAGCCTCGAGCCGCAAGGTGGTCTCGAAGGGCAGGCATCCGTGAGCACGCGGCTGGGCCAGGCCTTCGGCACGACCCGCGCACAACGCTTCATCCGCCCGCAGAACATCCTGAATTTCGACGCCAACTACTATCAGTCTGGCTGGGGCGGCAATCACGACATCAAGTTCGGCGTGGGCTGGCGGCGTCACGACGCGACGAGCCAGCAGATCTGGCCGGGCAACATGATTCAGGCGCAGGACTTCTCGGACCGCCGGTTCGCGCGTATTTATCGCAACGGCAACGGCACCAACCGGACCGAGTACCTCAGCTTCTATGTGGGTGACACGTTCAGCAAGGGCCGGCTGACGTTCGACGCCGGCCTGCGGTTCGATCGCCAGTCCGGAAAAGCACTCCCGAGCGCAACGCTGGCAAACAGAGAGTTCCCGACCCTGGTGCCCGGCATCGAGTTCGCGGGCTACGACGCGCCGTTCACCTGGAACACGCTCCACCCGAGGCTCGGGATGACGTACGCGCTCGACGACAGCCGCAAGACGCTCCTGCGCGCCAACTTCAGCCGCTACGCCGGGCAGCTCGACGCCAGCACGGTCGGCTTCGCGAATCTGAGCGGCAACGCCGGTTTCGTCGACTACCCGTGGGAGGACCTCAACGGCGATCTCTTCGTGCAAGGCAACGAAGTGCGGCTCGACCTGCCGTTCATTGCACCGGGCGGCGGCTTCAACCCGGCCAACCCGACGTCGGTCGTGTCGGCCGACACGATCAATCCGGATCTCGAGGCGCCGACGACGACCGGCTTCGGGTTCGGACTCGAGCGCGAAGTGATGCCGAACCTCGCGGTTGCGGTCAACTACACGTTCAGCAAGTCGAGCGGGTACGTCGGCCTCACCGGTGCGGCCGATCCGCTCGGCCTGATGTTCATTCCCTGGCGCGGTCTGACCGGCGCGGACTACACTCAGACCGGCACGCTCACGGGCACGCTGCCCGACGGCTCGGCCTACAACGTGCCGATCTTCGCACCGAACTCCGCGCTGATCGCCGCGAACGGCAACGGGCGCGAGCTCACCAACTACGACGGGTACCACACGACGTACAACGGCATCGAGCTGTCGGTCGTCAAGCGGATGTCGAATCGCTGGATGATGCGCGGTGGCTTCGCGTGGAACAACCCGCGCGAGCACTACGATGCCGACGCCCGCAACCTGCTCGGCAACCCGACACGCTACGAGAGCTCCTCGCTGGTCGACGGCGGCATCGTCGCGCAGCGCAGCGCCGGCAGCGGCGCCGGTGACGTGTTCGTCAACGGCCAGTGGCAAATCAACGTCAACGGTGCGTATGACCTCGGTCGCGGGTTCGAAGTGGCGGGGAACTTCTTCGGCCGTCAGGGCAACCCGTACCCGATCTTCCAGTCGGCCACGCTGGGCAACGACGGCAGCATGCGCGTGCTGGTCTCGCCGGAGCTGGACACGTTCCGCTTCGACGACATCTGGAACCTCGATCTCCGTGGATCGAAGACGTTCACCTATCAGCGGCTGAACATGCAGCTGGTGGCGGACCTCTTCAACGTGTTCAACGCGAACACCGAGTTGAACCGTCAGCGCAACGTCCTGTCGCCAGCCTTCGGACAGCTGACGCAGAACCTGAGCCCGCGCATCCTGCGCTTTGGCGTGCGGTTCGGATTCTGATGGGCGGAAGAGAGTAAGAAGGGAAACGAGACCGAGGACAGGACGAGCCGGCTCCCTCCGCGTCAGCTGCGGCGGGGGGCCGGCTCGTTTACGTTTGCACCGTTCTTTCGTCGCCGCCGGATCTGCCAGAACATCAACGCCGTGCTTCCCGCGGCAACCGCGGCCAGCCAGGGCCAGCGACTGGGTGCTTCGTCCTTGAGCACCCGTTCGAGCTGCCGGCGTGTGCTGTCTGTAGCGGGATCCCCCTCGAAATGCAGATCGTCCACCACATCCTCCAATTCCGATGTTAGCGCATCCGCGGTGCGATCGTGGGGTTGAAGAACCGTGCAGTTTTTCAGGGCAGGCCGTTTCAGGGAATGTCGTCTTGCCGGGGACGGCCCTCGGGCCAGATTGTGAAACCCCTCAACGTGCCCGAGGCGATCGCGGTGGCCACGCGTCCCGCCCCGCGCCCTCTGCGAGCCAGGCGGCGTTCCGCCGCTTTTTCAGAGCGATGGCAATTTCGTGTCCGTTCCGCGCGGCGATCCGTCACGAACGTCAGAGATTTCCACGAATGTGCGGCGGGCATGAACCTCGCAATCGAGCGCGGGCGCGTATGAACTGGTATCGCATCGCGGACGGGCGGATTCAGTTCCGCGGCCGCATTACCCGTGAGCCATTCTCGGAATGGCTGTCGACGTCGGACGGCGCGGAAACCGTCGACGCGGCCGCGGGGATGCTGCGCCTGCAGTTCCTGTCGAAGGCCAGGGCGGCCCGGCGGCTGTGGCAGGACCTGCAGGGGCTGACCAAATCGAGCTCCGCGCGTCAGGCACTCCAACAGGAAGGTGATCATTTCGCCAAGAACGTGGCGACCCTGTGCTACGCACCAAGCCTGCCCCGCAATCACGTGGCGCTCCATCGCCTCGTGGTGGTTCCGCGCGCGATGATCGCCGGGCGGTCGCGCAACGGAGCCAGACATCGTCTGTGGAACACAGCCTTCTCGCCGTTGCCCGAATCCCTGCGCGCCTTCATGTGCGAGCAGATCCTGGTCGAGATGGACAGCGCCGTTCGCGCAGCGAAGCCTTCGCCGGCCACGCCTGTCGAGATGCTCGACTCGTGGTCCTGTGTCGCCTCCGACTATCAGTTTGTCTGGGTGGATCCGTTATGGTCCGGGCAGCACTGGGCCGGCCACATGATTCTGTACCAGATGCCCCGGACCCCGTTGTCGCGCATGCAGCGCAAGGAACTGGAGCGCGCCGTCACGAGCCTGCAACAAGGTCTGCAGACGCTCAACAAGATTCAGCGGCAGGCCATCGTTCGCACTGCCGCCGACGGATTGCCTGCCTGATCTTCGTTCTTCTCACCCGGCGCGTCCGCGTTTACTCTTGGAAGGCATGAAGGCGTTGGCCGGCGACGCGCTGGACGACATCACGCGTCTGGATGAGCAGTTCCCTGCATCTGTCACGGTGACGCGCACGTCGCAGGAAGATTTCGGGTCGCGTCAGGTCGAGGTCTCGATTGACGGCGAGCATGCCGGCACACTCCTCTGGGGCGATTCGCTCACCCGAGAGCTGGAGCCTGGCCCTCACCGGATGCGCGTCCACAACACGCTGGTGTGGAAGACGGTCCCGTTCACGCTGGCGCCCAACGAGCAGCTCTTCTTCGAGGTGATCAACCATGCGGGACCAGGAACGTACGTCTTCATGCTGGTCTTCGGTGTCGGTCCCCTCTACGTAACAATCCGTCGCATGCGGTAGGAGGATTGCGGATCCGTTGAGGTCCGGCTAAAGCCGGACGCCACGGGCTGGCCTTCGGTGTCGGTCCCCTCTACGTAACCATCCGTCGCATGCGCTAGGAAGGATTGCGGATCCGTTGAGGTCCGGCTAAAGCGGACGCCACGAACAATCCGTCGCGTGGCCTGAGGCTGACGTGCTAGGATTGCGGCGTTCCCTCAGAAATCCGGCAGCTCCTCGGTACGTGTGCAAGCGGGTGCGTCTATGAGCAACGACAAGGCGGTCGACTACTACGAGGTGCTTCAGGTCAGCTCGAGCGCTGATCCTGAAACCATTCATCGCGTCTACCGCTACCTCGCGCAGCGCTTTCACCCCGACAATCGTGAGACCGGCAGCGACGCGCGCTTCCGCGAAGTCCATCAGGCTTACACCGTCCTCAGCGATGCCGAGCAGCGAGCCCGGTACGACATCATTCATCAGCAGGCGAGGCAGGATCGCTTCAAGCTCGTGGCCACGGCCGGCGACGTCCGCAATGATTTCGAGATGGAACAGATGGTCCGGTTGACCTTGCTCGAAGCCCTCTACACGCGTCGGCGAATGGATCCGTCCGCGCCGGCGATCTGGATGGGCGATCTCGAGTCGCTCATCGGCCGTCCGCGCGAGCACCTCGAGTTCACCGTGTGGTTTCTGTCGCAGAAGAAGTTCCTGACGAAGGACGACAACGCGCGGCTGCAGATCACCGCGGAGGGCGTCGAACACCTCGAGCAGAACTATCGCGCGAACGTTCATCAGCGACGGCTCCAGGCACCCAGCGAAACGCGCTGACTACTCGTACTGCGCGCCGATGTCTCGCGTCAGTTCGTAGCACGCAGGAACGCATACAGTTGTTCGACCGTGTAATCGGCGTACGGGTTACGCTGATCCGCAGGTTTGAGGTTGGTCATCAGTCGCGGCAGCCCGGAGGTGTGGGTCGCCAGGTCCACGACGGTGATGACGCGCCCGTTGCGGGAGGGGACGCGTACTGTGGCCGGAAGGAACTTCGCGACGGGGTCGCTCAGGGTCACTTCGCCACGTTGCACCATATCGGCGAGCACGGTGGTGGTGAAGACCTTGGTGATCGATCCGATCTCGAACACGCTATCCCGATCGAGTGGCATCGCTCCAGATCCGGGATCACCATAAGACGCGACCACGCGCCGGCCATCGGCGTCGATGACGCCGACGACCATTCCGACGCTGCGTTTGCCGTCAACACGCTCCTTGAGTAGCCCGAGGATGCCAGCTTCGGTGTGTCGCGGCGCCTGCTGCGCGCTCAGCGACACCGTCAGAAGCGTCGCCGCAATTGCGCCGAATGCTCGCCAGTGCAGTCTTGTCATTCGGCGGTAGCTGTTCTACAGCTTTGACACATCCGGCACGTCTTCACCCAGGGCCGTCGCCAGATCGATCTGATGCTCCTGTTCCTGTTTCAGGATCTCCCGAATCTCTTCGGCGATGGCAAATTCGCCAAGTTCCTCGCATTCCTTGACGCGCTGACGGTAGTGCTTGACCGTTTCATTCTCGTTGGCCAGATCTGCTCGCAGCATCGTGATCGCATCGTCCGAAAGCTTCACGGGCAGCGCGGTCGCCGTCGGCATGGCGCCGAGGTAGTCAACCTGCCTCGCGATGGTGATGGCGTGCTGCAGTTCTTCACCGGCATGCCTCTCGAGTTCTTCGGCAATGCTCATGAACTCGGCACCCTTGAGGGCCTGCGAGTACACCACGTACACGATGATCGCCTGATACTCACGCGATAAATCCTCGTTCAGCCGTTCGGCCAGCACTTTGCGGGTCAATGATTTCTGGGGCTTTTGATTCTGCGTTTTCGACATCTGCATTGTCTCCACCTTACCTCGGCGCCCTGGCCGTCAGGTTTGAACGCCCGCTAACCTCGAACTCAACTCTCAGGTCCGCGGACGTGAACGCAACCGTCGTGCCACGCGGATGCAGGCTCATCCGTGGCCTTCGCGAAGGATCCACTCGCCGATCGTGCTCTAACGCCCGCACGGACGTCAGGTTGACCTACAGGATCGACAACCGCTTCGAAGTGTACAGCGAGATCATCAATCTCCTCGATCGGGAGACCTTCAGGGCGCCGCTGAGTGACGTCAGCCGGCAATCCGCAGCCGATCGAGTATCAGGTGGAGCCGGCGTTTCCACGACTGTTTACATATGGCGTTCGGTTCAAGTTCTAGAAAGCGACTGTTGGGCGTTTCGTCCTCACCACCTGAATGCCGTGCGCGCAGCGTGCGCCGCGAGGGCCTGCGCAAGGCCGTCGGCCGTGCTTCGTTCCAGATACGGAATGCGCACGGGATGTGATTCGGAATCGGCTCCGGCGGTGTCCACCAGGACGCGTGCCATGCGGTGACGACGGTCGAACGGCGATTCGAGGAGGCTGACGACCTGAATCTTGGCGAGCGGGGCAACGGTTGTTGCCTTCCACAGCCATCCCGAACGGAAGATCACGACCGACTCCGTCAGTGCCCATCCGAGACTGCGCACGTAGCCTCGCGCGTGCATCCATCCCCACACCAGCATCGCCGCCAGCACGGGGATCGCCCACCAGCGAAGCATCGCCGCCGTTGCCGCCGTGGTGAAGAGCGCCACGATCGTCGAGCCGACGAACTCGCGCCGGACACCTCGTGGGTGGACCGAGTTCCACTGAGGATCGACATCCGCGTCCGGGTTGATCGCGTGCACGAACGCGCGTATCTCTGTCTGACGAATCAGCGGGGCGATGGTGTGCCGCTGTGACTGTGCGGACTCCCTGCCTTCGCCACCTGCGGTGTCCACCCGGATCGACGCGCGTTCCAGCAACCGGTGCAGCGGCCCCTGCTGAACGGTCACGGCTTGAATCCTCCTCACGGGCACCGTCGCGGCGACTCGCGTGAGAAGCCCGAACTCGATCTGCAGATCTTCGCCGACACGTCTCACGCGAAAGCCGTACAACGTGACCAGCGCCCACGTGACGGAGAACAGGCGAACGACGACGAGGAACAGGCCGAACGCCGCGATCGTCACGAGCATCGTGCGTGCCGGCGGCAGACCCTGTCCGAAGAACGCGAGCAGCAGCTGCGTGAGCACGCCGCGTCCGGTGGTCTTTTCACCGAACAGCGGATCTGCCAGACGGTCGATCATGCCCACTTCCCACAACAACCCGAAGATGGTGCCGAGCACAACCAGGCCTCGTCCCTGGATCAGTCCGCACAGGGCCACGTCGCGCCAGCTCAGATCCAGCAGGACCGTCTCCGGAGGAGCCTCTGCGATTGCCGTTGCGGTGGGTCCGCGTTCTTCGAACACGCGTGCGCGCAGCTCCCGAAATGCTTCCAGGGAGACGACGCTGAGCGTCGCTTCGCTTTCACTCGCGCCACCCGTTTCTATCGAAACGGTCGTCACGCCGAACAGCCGGTGCAGCACGTTCTGAACGGAATCGATGTTCTGGATGCGCGTGTAGGGGATGTGCCGTTCGTTGCGAAACACGAACCCGGTGCGAATCACGAGCTCGGAAGGATCGAACCGGTAGCGGTAGGACAGTGTTCTGCCGATGGCGGCAATCGCATACGGCACGATCAACACCATCGCCCAGACCTCCCAGCCGTCACCGCCCGAGCGCGCCCCGAGGAGCACGATCAGGCCGGGCACCAGGAGCTGTTTCGCGTGCCCGAGCAGCGCGAACAGAAACGACACCGGGTGCAGCCGCCGCTCAGACTGCATCGTCCGCTCGCTCGGGCAGCAGGTGGTCGCGGACGGCGAGCGCCGTCGTGTGCTCGAGTCCCTGGAGCGCGACCATTGAATGTGCCGTTCCGGCCGTGTAAATCGCCAGCGTACCCAGACCAAACCGGCGCTCGAGGGGGCCCTGAGAGACGTCGATGTGCTGCACCCGCGACCGCGGAATGTTGACCACCGTTCGCCAGATCACCCCTCTGCGGATCTCGATGCCGAGCGCGTCGATCTTGTAGGACGTGTGTTTGAAGGCGAGCTCCGGCCACTGCAGCGTGTGCCAGATGAGCCCCAGGGTCAGGAGCAGCCAGACCACGGATAGCAGGGGAGTGACCCAGGCGGGCGCCCGGGAAACCATGACGAAGATGAGGATTCCGAACAGCACGCCAGCCGAGACGCAGCCCGTTGCGATCCACCCCTCGACGCGCTCGAGCCCGACCGATCGCGGGTCGAGCGACCTGAATCTTCCGTCAGCGACCGTGGGACGCGCCTCTTCCGGAACACCGAAAAACTCCTGCTGATCCACTGTAAAGCCTATGTTGTCACGGGTCTTCCTTCCTTTTCAGGGTTCGCTCACGACTCCTGAGGGTCAAGGGGCAGATCCTGTTTCTTGCACGACTGTCCACTGTAGGTTGCGTCCAGCGGAAAGGACGGTCGTGCAGGAAACAAGATCTGACCCCTGAAAGAAAGGGTGCACCATGACCAGGCGGACGATCGGGTCGCTCCTCGTACTCGTGGCTGTCATGACCGGACTTCCGGCGCCTGCTTCGGCACAGCAGGTCTCGGCCAGTCCATCTGCCAGTGAGATGGACTCCACGCGGCTCTTCATGATGCCGACCGCGCGATCGCTCCCCGCAGGCAAGGGCTTTGTCGGTGTCAACCAGGTGGTGATGCCGTTCTTCGAGGTCGGCGTGACCAATCGCCTCACGATGGGCGTCGGCGTACCCGTGTTCGTGCTCTTCGGTGGCCCGTACTGGGTCACCGCACGGGCGCAGGTGATCGACACGCGATCCGTAAGCGCTTCAGTCGGCGTCCTGCATTTCGGAACATTCAGTGAACAGGTCGGCGGCGTGGCCTTTGCGTCGACGACGATCGGGGGGACCGACGGGGCCGTGACGGTCGCCGCGGGCCGCGTCTACTCGGACGAGGGTGGGGGGCCCGCCTACGGCATGATCGGTGGAAACTGGCGCATCGGACGGCGCACACGATTCGTGACGGAGAATCACATCTGGCGCGAAGGCGGCTTCCTCTCGGGCGGGATCAGATATGGCGGTGAGCGTTTCTATGCGGACTTCGGTGTCACGACCGCGCTGTTCACGGATTACCCGCCGTATCCAATCCTGAACTTCGTATGGAGGTTCTGATCGGGGACGTGGCACGGAGGGGACGGAGGGAACGGAAAAGGCTTCAACTCGGAGGAACGGGGGAACGGAGACATTTATTGAGTTGCCCATCGCCCATCGCCCATCGCCCATCAGCCGTCGTGTGCTCACCATCGCTGGTGAACGCTCGGGCGGATGAGCTCGTCGTAAATGGCGTGAATCGCGCCCATCCGATTACGGTCAATCGCGTTCAGGCCCCCGGCACTGGCGTTCTCAACCGCTTGAGCGGGCGTCTTGGCGCCCGGAATGGCGGTCGTGACGGCGTCGAACATCAGGATCCAGCGCAGCGCCAGCTGCGTCAGCGACACGTCCTTCGGCACGAGCGGTCGCAGCCGCTCCACCGCTTCAAGGCCAAGCGTGTAAGGCACACCGGAGAGCGTTTCGCCCTGATCGAACGCTTCGCCAGCCCGGTTGTAGTTCCGGTGATCGTCGCGCGCGAACACGGAATCTGCGCGCAGCTTGCCGGTCAGCAGCCCGCTTGCCAGCGGCACTCTCGCCAGGATGCCAACCTGCCGGCGCACCGCCTCGGGGAAGACGCGCTCGAGCGGTTTCAATCGGAAGATGTTGAAGATGATTTGGACGCTCTGCACGCGCGGATAGCGCATGGCCGCAAGCGCTTCGTCCCCCGTCTCCACGCTGACGCCGTAGTAGCGAAGCTTGCCGGCCTTGACCAGATCGTCAAGGATGTCGAAGACTTCGGCGCTCTCGTAGAGCGCCGCCGGGGGGCAATGCAGCTGCAACAGCTCGATGGTGTCCGTCTCGAGGTTTCGCAGGCTGCGATTCACCCACTCGGTCAGGTTCGCCCGCGAATACCCGTCGACCACCTGCTTTGGCAAGCGCCGGCCCGCCTTGGTTGCGACGTGGATTGTGTCGCCCGGGCGTTCTCGCCGGAGGCGGGCCACGAGACGCTCGCTGCGGCCGTCTCCATACACATCCGCCGTGTCGATGAAGTTGACGCCCGCATCGATCGCCGCGTGCATGGCGGCCATCGATTGCTCGTCGTCCACGGTTCCCCAATCGCCGCCTATCGCCCAGGCGCCGAAACCGATCCGAGAAACGGTCAGATCGGTTCTTCCAAGCTGTTGATACTGCATTTGTCTGTTGCCCGCGCTTGCCCTGAGCCTGCCGAAGGGCGGCGCAGGTTTATGCGAAGGGCTTGTCGATGGCCGGGCTCTGTTGTGTGAAGAATTTCGCCCCGGACTCCGTGATGTAAAGGCAATCCTCCAGCCGGATCCCGAACTCGCCGTAGATGGCGACCATCGGTTCATCGCTGAAGCACATGCCGGGTGCGAGCGGTGTCTTGTTGCCGCGGACGAAGTTGGTCCACTCGTGACCGTCCATGCCGATGCCGTGTCCCGTCCGGTGGGGAAGCCCAGGCACTTTGTAGTCGGGACCGAAACCGGCGTCGGTGATGACTTTTCTGGCCGCCGCGTCCACCGACTCGCAGGTCGCACCGACCTGGGCGGCCTTGAAGGCAGCCGTCTGCGCGGTCTTCTCCAGATTCCAGACGTCGATCTGGCGTTGCGATGCCTTGCCGAACACCGTCGTCCGTGTGATGTCGGACTGGTAGCCTTCGATGCTGCAGCCGCCATCGACCATGACGACGTCGCCTTCTTTCAGTTGCTGAGGCGTACTGCTGCCGTGCGGGAACGCGGTGTACTTGCCGAACTGCACGCCGGCCGAGCCGCCTGGCGCGCCGAGCGCATCGAAGGCCGCGCGGATGTTGCGGCCGAAGTCCGTTTGCGTGATGCCCTCGCGCAACGTCGCGAACGCCGCCTTGTAGGCCTCGATCGTGATGTCGTTGGCGCGCTGCATCAGCGCGATCTCGGTCGCAGACTTGATCATTCGGCATCCGGCCGTCACCGGCGTCGCCAGCACGAACTGCACATTCGGGGATGCCTGACGCAGCCCGTCCGCGATGAAGAAACGGACCCGCTCCTCGATGCCAACCTTGCCGGTCGCAATCCCGCGATCCTTGAGAATGCCGCCAACGACGGCACCCCAGTCTTCGTCTTCCTGCCAGACGCGGACGTCGTTGGTGAATTTGGTGATCTCCCGGGCACGCGCTTCCTCGAACCCCGGCGACACGTAGGCGAGCTCTCCCTTGGCAGGGATGACGACGAGGAACGGGCGCTCGCTCAGGCCCCAGCGTACGTCGACGAAGTACGTCATGCTCGTGCCGGGCTCGAGGACGATCGCGCCCATCCCGTTCTCGGTCATCAAGCGCCGGGCTTTCTCGATCCTCGTCTTGCGCTCGTCGACCGAGATGGGAACCGCCTTGCCGGGGAACGGCTTCAGCGCGGCAATGGACGGCGCCGACGATGACGCGCCGCCGCGCTGGCCCGGACAGCCGACGGCAGCCCGTAGGCTGCCGCGACCGTGGTGGATGTTTGAAGGAAATGTCGACGTGAGTGCCGCATAGGCTTGTAAGAATATCAACTCTCAACGTGAGAAGGGTCCGGCTTTCGCCGGACCCTTTGGGAGTGGACGTTGGGAAAGTCCGTAGTTTCGTAGTTCGTGGCTCGCAAAGCTGGCCGCGGCAACGAGGCTCTTCGAGCGACGAACCACGGACCACGGACTGGGAGTTGAAGCTCCTACCAGTTGAGCCCCAATCGGAACTGAATCTGGCGCGAGTTGACCGCGACGCCCGTCGACTGACCGAACGTCGTCGAGTCGATGCTGTGCGTGGCGCCGCCCGTGTCGCCAACCGTCGTGTTGCGATGGTTGAAGGCGTTGATGAGCAGCGTCTCGAAGTTGAACGTGGTGTTCCCTCCGAGCCGGAACGTCTTGGCCAGCCCGATGTCGGCGACTACCAGCCCAGGGCCATAGAGGTAAACGTACTGGCCCTGCTGTCCGGGTTCGGTCGGATACGTCAGGAACTCCGGATTTGACCGGCCGTCTGGTCCGATCAGCCGTTCGTCGAAGAAGTAAACGTTGCCCGTTCGGGCCCGGCCTGACGTTCACCATGTCCTGCAGCTCCTCCACGGTGATGCCGTTCGAAGGATGACGCCCGCATCTTCCTGGTTGAGCGTCTGCCGTCCGCTCTGCAGCAGGAACGGCCTGCCGCACTGCATCCGGACGATTGCCGAGAGCTGCCCAGCCTCCCAGAACCTGTTCCATGACGCCATTCTGGAAGTCGTAGCGGCGTCCGTCGCCGAAGGGCAGTTCGTAGGTGCCGTACACCTGGAAGATGTGCCGCAGGTCGTAGCCGGTCGGTCCCCAGTCCAGCGACTTGTCGCGCAGGGTGTGGTAATTCTGCAGTCAAGTCCGCGCTGATGAAGTAGCGGTCGGTGCGACGCCTTGCCGAACGTGTAGTTCGCCGTCATCGACACACCGTTGCGGTAGCGCTGACGGTACTGCAGCTGCAGCGCGTCGTACTCGGACGACGCCTCGTCGGTCAGGAGCCGGGCAATCGCGCGTTGTTGCTGGATCCCGCCGCAAACGGGTTCGCCTGGAAGAAGTTGATCGGGTAAGCGCCCGGCGCGTTGAACCCGCGAGAGGCGCAGCCCGGCAGGCCGTTGCCGACAAGCCGGCACGTGTACGTTGGTCCCGAGTTCGCAGCGTTGCCCGCGAGCGTGTTGGCGAGCCGGCCAGCCTCGCCCTGCTGCAGGTTCGTGATGAACGTGGCATTGTTGAAGCCAGCAGTGGCGGCGAGCGCCGGCTGCGATCCGCGCGGTCCGAACGCCGTTTCGAAGATCGGCAGCGCGACCTGACCGGGCAGCCCGTTGTTGGCGAAGCCCGTTTGCCCGTTCGCCACGTTGATGGCCAGGTTTCGCTGCGCGTTGCGGAACTCCTGCACGAAGTTGTTCTCGATGATGTTCGTCTCGTTGATGTTGTAGAACCGCCACAGGTTGCTGCCGCGGTTGCCGACGTAACGAATCTCGAGCGCTGCGTCGCGCCACAGCTCACGCTGGTAGCCGAGCGTCCAGTTCACGATCATCGGGCTCTTCATGCTCTTCCTGCGTCGTGGCAAAGCCGCGAGTGAAGAGAAGTCGCCCATCGTAATGGGGAACGCGAACGCCGTGGGCGTGCGCAGTGTAGGCCGGGAGCGCTCCCTGCAGGCTCAGCGAGCCCGGCGCGAACGTCGGCAGCGCGAGCGTCTGCTGCAGGCCCGGACCGTTACCGTTTGCGGTCTGGAAGGGGATGAGCCCTTCGTCGTAGTAGTTGATGCCGAAGTTCGCGCGGAAGACCGCGTCGCCGAGCAGCGTGCCGAGGAAGCCGTCCGGCTTTTCGGGGTTCCACGCCATGCCGACGTTGGGCGCGGGATTGACGAAGTCCCCCTTGTACAGGCTTCGGCCGCAGCAGAATCTGCGGATTCAAATCGCCGTTCAGCACGCCGGGCTGGAACACTTCCGTCGACGGACCGTAGAGGCCGGCGACCGTCGGACCGCTGTAGACCTCGTTGGCATTCGCCATGGCGCCGCTGAACTCCCACCGCATGCCGTAGTTCACCGTCAGCCGCGGGTTTACTCGCCACTGGTCCTGCGCGAAGAGGCCGCCGACGTTCTGTTCCTCGCGGCGGAACGCCGGGCCGAGCCGGTAATCCAACGTCTCCTCGTCGAGGAAGTAGTTGCCGCCCGCCGTGCTGATGCGTCCCACGAGGAACGCGTACAGCGATCTGCGCGGTCGGTGAGGTCTGCCTGCCGGAGGCCGGGGATGTTCGCCACGGAGATCACGTTAGCGGCCGGGTCGCCCGTGCCGATGCCCAGCGTGATCGCCGGCGGGTTGCCGCCGATCGACTCGTACATCGTCGTCCGGCGGAACATGCCGCCGAACGTCATCGTGTGCCGCCCCTTCAGCCAGGTCAGCGTGTTCGAGATGTTGTAGACCGGATTGTTGCGGGGGATCGGCAGCACGTTGTTTGTCGGCGTCGCCGACGACAAGTTCAGCGGGAAATTGACGACGTTCTCACCGACCCGATTGTAGGAGTTGTCCAGCGTTCTGCCCGGGTTGAACTCTTCATAGTTGCTCTGCACGCCGAACACGGTCTGGTTGAACAGGTTGCCGTTGATCGTCCAGTCGGCGCCGGTCGAGATGATGTAGTAGTTCGACGCGAAACCGCCGTTGACCCGCTCGAGTCCCGGAAACTGCGGGTTGGTCGGCAGGTCGCGGTAGTGGAGGTTCAACACACCGCGGATCGCCAGAGACGACGCCGCCTGGTAGTCGACGCGCGCGGTCGGATAGACGTTGATGTTGGGGATCTGCTCGTTGATGAACCTGAACGTGTTCTGGTAGAGCGTCGTTGACGCCGCGAGATCGCCCTGGTTCAGTGTCCCGTTGATGATCTGCAGCTGCGATGCGATGTAGGGATCGATTGTGCCAGGCAGGCCGTTGGAGCGCGCCAGGTCGAGCAGGTTGATCGTGCGGACGCTGTTGTCGGTCGCGGTGTAGCGGTAGATGCCCTGCTGCGCCTCCGGCGTGAGCACGGTCCGATCTTGCGTGTTCTCGCTCGGCGAATACTGCTGCTCGTAGTTGGCGAAGAAGAACAGCTTATTCTGGATGATCGGGCCGCCGACATTGCCGCCGTACTCGTGCTGCCGCAACTTGGTTTTCGGGATGTCGCGTGACTTGTTCACGGCGCCCTGCGCGTTCAGTTTCTCGCTCTGGTAGGTGTCGAAGAACTGGCCGCGGAATATGTTGCTGCCACGCTTCGTCGCGAACTGCACCTGCACCGCGCCTTCTGCGCCGGCCTCCGACGTCAGGCCGGCGGTCGAGACGGTGAGCTCCTCGATGGCGCCGAGGCGAATCGGCGCGAACACGAAGAAGCTGGTGCCGCCGCTGCGGAACCGCTGCGAGTTGTTGTTCACACCGTCGAGGGTAATGTTGATGGCGCCGCCGGGCAGGCCGTTGTACTCGCTGTCGCGCGAGCCGGAGCTCTGCGCCGCGCCGGGAACGAGCAGCGCGAAGCTCAGGATGTTGCGGCCGGCCATCGGCAGCTTGGCGATCTCCTCGTTGCTCACGGTGTTCGCGATGGTCGTCGACGTCGTTTCCACGATGGGAGACTGTCCCTCGACCTGAATCGCCTCGGTGACCCCGGCAACCTGGAACTGGACGGTCAGGTCGGTCGACCGCGAGGTTTGGACGGTAATGCTCTGAACCGTCACAGGCTGGAAGCCCTGTGCGGTCGCCGTGAGCGTGTAGGTGCCGGGCTGGAGGTTCGGGAAGACGAATCCGCCGTCCGGTCCGCTTTTACCCTCAAGTGAATTGCCGGTGCCGGTGTCGATCAGGATGACTACCGTGTTCGGAACCACCGCGCCGGTGGCGTCTTTGACCGTGCCAACGATCTGACCTGTCGTTCGTGTCTGGGCCATCCCTGTCGTTGGGGGCAATGCGCACACGACCAGGAGCAGCAAGACCAACGTGCGGGAACAAAGGCGATACATGCTTCCTCCCTATTCGCAGTATCGAGGTAACAACAGCGGGCGGACGAGCGACGAATCTTTCCCGGCGTGCCTCCCGGGTGCTGTTTCGTCTGGTTTGTGATGCTACCGTTCTGCGCCCGGCTGAGCCAATCGGAATCCGTTATGGCGCCATAACCCCCGTCTCTGCCGTGGGACGAAAAGTTGGATCGCCAGGTCCGGGCGCGGCCCCCTAATGGCCCGATAAGAAGAAACAGTTGGTCCAGGCGCGTGCCTTCTTCTAGATTGCCGGCATGCGTATAGCTGCTGCGTTCCTGCTGATGTTCCTCGTCGCCGCGCCCGCGCCGGTGACGCAGGGCACGAATGGGTCGAACGGCCGAGCTCTGTCCGGCCTCGAATGGCGCCTCGTCGGACCGGCCATGTTCGCTGGCCGCGTCGCCGACGTAGCCGGTGTGCCGGGCAACCCCGACATCCTTTACGTTGGCGCCGCGTCATCGGGTCTCTACAAGTCGGTCAACGGGGGGGTGACCTTCGATCCGATTTTCGAAACTGGTAACACCCTCTCGATTGGTGCCATCGCCGTCCAGGCCGACAAACCCGACGTCGTCTATGTCGGCACGGGCGAGGGCGCCGTCCGCAACAGCATCTCGTTCGGCGACGGCATTTACAAGTCCACTGACGGCGGCCGCAGCTGGAAACACCTTGGGCTGGAGAAGACCGAGCGGTTCTCGCGGCTTGCAATCAACCCGGCGGATCCGCAGGTGGTGATTGCCGCCGCCCTGGGCCGCGCTTTTGGTCCCAACAGCGAGCGCGGCATCTACCGATCCTCCGACGGCGGCGCGACCTGGCAGCGGACTCTGTTCGTCAACGAGACGACCGGCGCCAGCGACGTCGCCTTCGATCCGAAGGATCCGCAGATCGTGTATGCCGGCATGTACGACTATCTGCGTCAGCCCTGGTTCTTCCGTAGCGGCGGTCCCGGAAGCGGCCTGTACAGGTCGACTGACGGAGGGAAAACGTGGCGCAAGCTGACCGATCCGGCGCTGAAGAACGGGCTCCCGGGTGCCAGGCTGCTCGGGCGCGTCGGCGTCAGCGTCCATCAGCAGGATCCCAGGATCGTCTACGCCCTGATCGAGGCCGAGGAACAGGGTGTGCTGTGGCGCTCTCAGGACCGGGGCGAGACGTGGGCGGTCGTGAACAACGAACGGCGGATCAACAACCGGCCCTTCTACTACACGCAGGTGCGCAGCGACCCGGTGGATCCGAACCGCGTCTACACGCTTGCGGGCTCCTTCAATGTCTCGACGGACGGCGGCCGCACATTCGGTCCGACCGGAGGCCGGATGTTCGGCGACCATCACGCGCTCTGGATCGATCCGACCAATCCGAAACGGCTGCTCTCGGGCACCGACGGCGGCTTCTTCATTTCCAACGACTACGGCCGGAACTGGGACTTCGTGAACAACATGCCGATGGCGCAGGCGTATCACGTCGGCATCGACATGGCAGAGCCGTACAACGTCCTTGGCGGATTCCAGGATCACGAGATCTGGCGCGGCCCGAACGAGAAGTGGAATCAGGTCGGCGTGCGAGAGGGCGATTGGGTCCGTCTTCGGTATATGGCCGACGGCATGTACACGCTGACCGATCCTCGCGATCCCAACCTGATTTACTACAACGGACACTTCGGCGACATCACTCGGCTGGACATGCGCACGCAGGAGGAACGCTACATCCAGCCGTACCCGCCAGGTCCGGCCGGCGGCGGCGCCAACCTCGAGAAGTACCGCTTCAACTGGAACTCGCCAATCCACATGTCGCCCTCGAACCCCGACGTGCTCTATTACGGCAGCAATGTGTTGTTCAAGACGACCGACCGCGGCGAGACCTGGACCGCGATCAGTCCCGATCTATCGACCAACGATCCCGAGAAGCAGAAGACGAGCGGCGGTCCGATCAATACCGACAACACCCGCGCGGAATTCCATTGCACCATCATCTCGATCGCCGAGAGCCCTCGCGATCCCTCGGTGATCTGGGCAGGCACGGATGACGGAAACGTCCAGGTGACGCGGGATGGCGGGAAGAGCTGGACCAACGTCGCGCCGAACATGACCGGCGCTCCGAAGTTCTCCTGGGTGTCCTCGATCAGCGCGTCCACGGTCGACGCCGGAACAGCCTACCTGACGATCGACCAGCATCGCCTGGACGACTTCAAGCCGTACGTCTTCGTGACCAACGACTACGGCCGTTCCTGGCGCGCGATCAGCCAGGGTCTGCGCGGATACGCCCATATCGTGCTCGAAGATGCGAAGTCGCCGAACCTCCTCTACGTCGGAACCGAGCTCGGCATCTGGGCATCATTCGACAAGGGCGTCACGTGGACGGATCTGCGCCTTGGCCTTCCACCACTCGCGGTGGTCGACATGAAGCTGCATCCTCGCGACAACGACCTGGTGATCGCCACACACGCCCGCGGCTTCTACATCCTGGACGACGTGACGCCGCTGCAGGAGATGGCATCAGCAGCGCGGAGCTTCAGCTCCGCGTCACCCTCCGCGTCGGCGCACCAATTCTCTTCAAACCCATGCCCGCCGTCCGCTACACGCCAGCCAGCGACACCAGCGTGCTGGGCAACCGCGTGTGGGTCGCGCGCAACCAACCGTACGGGGGCATCATCACCTACTCGCTGCCGCAGACGATTGCAGGCGGCGTCGAGATCTCCGTCAAGGACGCGTCGGGCCGCGAAGTGCAAGCCCTTCGCGGTCCGGGCGCTGCCGGGCTGAATCGAGCCGTCTGGAACCTCGCCGAGTCCTCTTCGTGCCCGCCTGTCACCGATTCAGCGGAGGCTGGCAGGGGCCGGGGCCGCGGGCGGGGCGGTCGCGGGGGCGGCGGCACCTGGGTGCGCGCCATCCCGGGCGAGTACACCGTCCAGCTCGCCGCGGCAGGACAGACCGTGCAGCAACCACTGACCGTGCGTCCCGATCCGCGCATCAAGACCACGTCCGAGGACATGCAAGCGTGGCTGACCGCCGCCCGCACCATCGAGCGCACCGAATGTTCGCTCGATCGCGCTGCGGCCGAGCTCTCAGGTATCGAGCGGCGCCTGAGCGAGATGGAATCGCGAGGAGGTGCGACGGCGACGAAAGCCCAGATCGACGAGGTGCGCCGCGAGCTGCGGCCGATCGTCCTGGCGCTGCGCGGCGACACGCGCGATCCGGGTCACGTGAACCTTCCCGGCCGGATCAACTGGCTGACCATTCAGGTCGGCAACTACAGCGGCCGCCCGACCGCCGCGCAGATGGAATGGATCGCGACCTACGCCAAACAGGCCGAGTCGGTGATCGCGGCGCTCGATGGCGTCAAAGCGAAGATCAAGTGATGTAGTGCCGTGGTTCGTGGACCGTGGTCCGTGTCTCGTCGGGCCGTCGGGCTGCCACAGGCGATAGGCGAGACACGAACTACGGACTACGGACCACGGACGCGGAGCATGTAGACACGCTACTCCATGCTCGGGGACCGTTCAGGCGCGTCCGTGGAATCAGGTGATCGGTATGTGATTCCCGCTCGCGGCGGACTTGAAGATAGCCTCGATGCACGTCATGTTGGCCACGGCGTCCTCGATCGGCGGATCGACGGGGTGCCCTTCGATGACAGCACGCGAAAAGAGATCGGCCTGAATCGTGTACTGGTCGCAGACCGGCAACTCGATGGTTTCGGCTCCGGTGCCGCGGAAGTCGGTGGCGATGTCGACGACGATCTGGCACGGGCGGTCGGGTGGGGCGTTGAAGGGAATGACGATGTCGATGCGGCCTTTGGTGCCGAAGATCTGGATGCGCTGATAAGGCGTCATCTGCGTGCTGCAGGTGCCGACGGCGTGCCCGCCGCCGTAGTCGAGCATGATCGAGGTCAATCGATCGACCTGGAGCTTCGGGTCGTGCTCCATGAATCCTGAGACTCGCACCGGTTCGCGCTCGAAGATGAACCTGGACGTGTTGACGAGATAACACCCGATGTCCATCAGCGCCCCGCCGCCGATCTCGGGGATGTTGCGGATGTTTGCCGGATCGTCGTTGAAGTAGCTGAAGTACCCCAGCATCGATCGCAGCGTGCCGATACGCCCCTCACGAACCAGCTCGCGGGCTTTCACCCATTGCGGGTGCGCCCGCACCATGAACGCTTCCTGAATCTGCTTGCCTGTGGCGTTGCGTACTGCGATCAGCCGGCGCGCCTCCGCCGTCGTGAGCGCGATCGGCTTCTCGCAGAGGACATGCTTGCCGGATTCCGCCGCGCGAATCGTCCAGGGCACGTGCAGGTGATTGGGGAGCGGGTTGTAGACCGCGTCGATGTCGGGGTCTGCGAGCAGTTCCTCGTACGAGCCGTAGGCCCTTCGAATCTTCAGCGACGCCGCTGCGTCCCTGGCCCTGGCCAGGTCGCGCGAGGCGATCGCCGCGACGTCGCAGACCGCGCTTTGCTGCATGGCTGGGATCACTTTGGCGGTCGCAATCTTCGCGACGCCCAGCACACCCCATCGAAGTTTTGACAATTTAGCCGTCATGGTCCAAGGTGACTCACTCGTCAGTGGATCGTACGTCGAGAGTCGAATTTCACAATCCGGAGGAGATTGGAATGTGTCGCATCGGGATTCTACTCGTAGTGCTGTTGTGGCTGCCGCCTCTTGAGCAAACCCCCGGTCCGACGATGCCCCTGCCGACAAAACCGGTACTGACGCTGGACGTCGCGCGCCGGGTCGCGGCCGCCGCCGAGGCCGAGGCCGCGCGGAACAACTGGGCCGTCGCGATTGCCGTCCTCGACGACGCGGGGCATCTGGTGGTGTTTCACAGGATGGACGGCGCCAAGCTCGTCGCGATCGACATCGCGATTCGAAAGGCGCGCACCGCGGTGTACTTCCAGGGGCCGACCAAGGCGCTCGAAGAGGAAGTTGCGGGCGGACGGACGGCGCTGCTGCCGATCGACGGTTTCATGCCCCTGGAAGGTGGTGTGCCGCTGATCGTCGACGGAAAGCTCGTTGGCGCGGTCGGAGTCAGCGGCGTGGCCGGGAATCAGGATGCGCAGTGCGCGCTGGCTGGCGCCAAGGCGCTCACGCGAGGATCTCGCTGAGCTCTTGGAGTTCGCAACCCTTTAGCGCCGCGGAAGCGAGCGCAGCGAGAGTACGAGCGGAGGCGGTTTTTTCGCCCTTCGACCATGCTCAGGGCGCTTCGAGCCGAGTCGACGGGCGGCTCGTGGAAACCGCCCTCGGACGGACAACGTCGGCACTCCGTCGGCAGCCGCAGAGTCTTTCACTCAGTTATCCTCGCTCGACGTAAACAGCGTCGACGATGACTTCGAGCGGGCCTGTCGTCATGGTCGCCGCTGCCGCGTGGCAGCACGGTCCTGGCTCCGTTCGCCGACCGCCGGACTACGCACGCCGGGAACGCTCCCTGCGCTCATACCCTGACGCTCCCGCGGCGACTACGGGTGATCCCGACGACATCTGCCTCAGCGCCCGATGCGCTGGGGTTGTCAGCCCGCCACGGATCGCACGCCGGGAAGTCGCCGCGAGGAATCGGCTCCGGTCGCGTTCCGGCTTCGCCGCGCGTCGGCGTGCTCCGACGGCGGTCGTCGAACGAAACCAGGCCCGTTGCGGCACATGCGCGGCACTGTCCGCTGTCTGAGAGCGGTGTCAGCCGCTGGTGACTGTGCAGAGCTGACGGTCACGCAGTGCCGGCCTTGGCCGGCCGAGGACGTCTGGAGCGAGGCACGCGCTGCGCCCGGTTTGTTCACGGGCGCGGGAAAACGGGCGGAGCGATACCACGCGGCGAGTTCGCGCCCAGCGATCCGTGCCGTTCTGATAACCCCCGGCGCATCGGGCGCAACGCATATGTCGTCGAACCGCATCCCTTACTCGCCGCGGACCCGAGCGCAGCGAGAGTATGAGCGGAGCACGTTTTCCGGCTCGCGGAAGCCGGCCTCGGACGGACAAGGCCGGCACTGCGTCGGCAGCGAAGAGTCGTTCGACTCGGTTAGCTTAGTCTGCTCCTCTTCTCTTGTTTAATCGGGCGCATGGTTGCCTGTTTGAGGCCCCGAATGCGCCAGGCTCTTACGCGAGGATCTCTTTGATGAGATGGCCGTGCACGTCGGTCAGGCGCATGTCGCGGCCGTTGAACCGGTAGGTGAGACGCTCGTAGTCGAGCCCCAGCAAGTGGAGAATCGTGGCGTGCAGTTCGTAGACGCTCTTGGGGTTCTCCACGGCTCTATAGCCGTACTGGTCGGTGGCGCCGACGACCGTGCCACCCTTGACGCCGCCGCCCGCCAGCCAGATGCTGAAACCGTTCGCATTGTGATCGCGGCCGTCCATGCGTTCCGAGATCGGCAGGCGGCCGAACTCGCCATGCCAGATGATCAGCGTCGACTCGAACATGCCGCGGCTCTTCAAGTCCTTGATCAGCCCGGCGATCGGTTTGTCCGTCTCGGCGCAGTGCAGCCCGTGATTTCCTTTCAAATCCCAATGCGCGTCCCAGCTCGGCTCGAAGTTTCCGCCGCCTGAGAAAATCTGCACGAACCGCACGCCTCGCTCGACGAGGCGCCGGGCCATCAGCATCTGACGGCCGAAGTAGTCGGTCGGCTGCTCGCCGACGCCGTAGAGTTTCTTCGTGGCGTCGGTCTCGCGGCTGATATCGATCGCTTCGGGCGCGTGCGTCTGCATTCGGAACGCCAGCTCGTAGGAGTGGATCCGCGCCGACAGTTCGGTGTCCTGCGGATTCTCCGAGGCGTGCCTCTCGTTCAGCTCGTGCAGCAGCCGCAGCCATCGGCGCTGCTCGTCGGGCGTGCGCGCCGCCGGCGGCTTGAGATCGACGATGGGGCTGCCCGTATCGCGGAACTGCGTGCCCTGATACGCGGCCGGCATGTAGCCGTTGCCCCAGTTCGGCGGGCCGTTGATCGGCCCGCCTCGATAGTCGGTGAACACGATGAAGCCTGGCAGGTTCTCGTTCTCGCTCCCGAGGCCGTACGTCACCCAGCTGCCCACGCTCGGATGGCCGGCCAGAATGCTCCCGGTGTTCATCTGGAACAACGCAGGGCCGTGCGCCGGGCTCAGCGAGTGCATCGATCGGATCAGCGCGATGTCGTCGACGTGGCCCGCCACGTGTGGGAAGAGCTCCGACACCTCGGTGCCGGACTGGCCGTGCTTCTTGAATGTCCACGGTGACGGCATGAGGCCGCCCGGCGTGCCCATCGTTGCGCGGACTTCGCCGACGCCGGTCATCGTCTCGCCCTGATACTTCAGCAGGGCCGGCTTCGGATCGAACGTATCCACCTGGCTGGCGCCGCCGTAGCAGAAGATCGAGATGACCGCTTTGGCTTTCGCGGGAAAGTGCTGCGGCTGCGGCGCCAGCGGATTCTGGGGCGCCGCCGCCAGCAGGCCCTGACGCCCGAGCAGGTCGGCGAACGCAAGGCCAGCGATGCCGCCGCCAAGGCGCGAGATCAGTTCGCGTCGCGAGAGCAGCAGGTCCGCCGATCGGGAACAGCAGCGGTGACTCATTGCCGGTACACGAACTCGTTCAGGTTGAACATCAGGTGACAGAACTCGACGAGCCCATTCGGCGTTGCGCGCACGAATGCGACTGACTTCGCGCGCTCGGTGGCATCGGGTTTCCGGCCGAGCGCGACGAGAAACGCTCGATCGACCTGCGCGCCGGTATCCGCGCCCGCTTCACGCCGCAGACGCTCGGCGAACTTCTTCGCCTGCACGATCACGAAGGCGTTGTTCATCAGGATCAGCGCTTGCGGCGCGACGATCGAGCGGTTGCGCCGGTCGGTCGAGTTCACCAGGTTCGGCTGGTCGAACGTTTCAAAGAGCGGGTATCTGATGCTGCGCTTCGAGAACACGTAGAGGGACCGTCTCCACGTCGACGGGTCGTCGTCGGGCTTGCCGAGCCAATTCCGTTTCGAGCTGGCTTCGAAGAGGTCCGGATCGATGTAGGGCAGCACGTTGGGCCCACCCATCGTGCGATCGAGCGTCCCCGCGGTGGACAGGATCGCGTCGCGGATGGCTTCCGCTTCGAGACGCTGTCGCGGCATGCGCCAGAACAACCGGTTCTCGGGATCGATAGTGACGTTGGAGGGAACGTCGCGGCTCGCCATCCGGTACGCTTCTGACGTCAGGATCAGGCGGTGGATCGCCTTCATGCTCCACCCGCCCTCGACGAATTCGACGGCGAGCCAGTCCAGCAGCTCAGGATGCGACGGCGGTTCTCCCATCTTTCCGAAATTGCTGGGCGTCCTGACGATGCCTTCGCCGAAGTGGTGCTGCCAGATCCGATTGACCATCACGCGCGCGGTGAGCGGGTTCTCGGGATCGACGAGCCACTCCGCAAATCCCCTGCGCCGCCAGCTCGATTTGGCGTTGTCGGGCGGCGTCGCGAACTCCGGTTCGCGCTCGGTTGCCACCGACAGGACGCCCGGCGTCATGACCGATCCCTTCGCGTCGATACTTCCACGGTGCAGGAAGTACGACGGTGTTGCCTGTCGTCCGCCCTCGGTGATCGCCCGCGCCGTGGCATAGCGGGGCGGCATGGTCGCCTCGATCGCGGCGATCTTGCCCTTCACCTCCTGATGCTGCCGTCTGACGTCGTCGGGCATCAGCGGCACGAGGTGCTTCTCGGTAATCCTCGCGCGCAGCGAATCGCTCTGCAGCGTCTTCTCGATCTGCGCGACGTTGAGACGCTGACCCTCGGTGCGCTCGGCGGGCGGCGTGTTCCACGCCTTCTGCAGATACTCGGGCAGCTGCGCGATCTCGGCGTCGACGAGCTGCTTCAAGTACGGAGCCTCGATGTCCTTCTTCGCCTGGCGGAGCGGTTTCAGCTCGGCCTCGATTCGGCTGGTCGCCGCGCGATGAGCCGCGACGTCGTGCGCGGGAACGAGAGGGACGTCGACGCCGCGCGTCGAGAAGAACACAGACTGGATGCGGTAGTAGTCCCTCTGCGGAATGGGATCGAACTTGTGGTTGTGGCAGCGCGCGCATCCGACGGTCATCCCCATGAACGCCAGCGTCGTCGTCGTCACCACGTCGTCGAGCGAGTCCTGCCGGCCGCGCTCGCCACCGCCCATCTCTGGCCCCAGCCGCAGGAAGCCGGTCGCGATCATCGCGTCTTTCGAGTCGGGGGCATACTCGTCGCCCGCGATCTGCTCGCGGATGAACTGGGAGTACGGCTTGTCGTCGTTGAACGATTTCACGACGTAGTCCCGATAGCGCCAGCCTTCGGGCCGATCGACGTCGAACTCGAATCCCCCGGAGTCTGCGTAGCGCACGACGTCGAGCCAGTGACGGGCCCATCGCTCCCCGTAGTGAGGGGAGGCCAGCAATCGCTCGACGAGCTTCGTCCACGCGTCTGGTGCGGGGTCGCTGACGAACGCGTCGACCTCCTCGGGCGCAGGGGGCAGACCGAGCACATCGAGATAGGCGCGGCGAATGAGTGCCCGGCGATCGGCGCGCGGCGACGGTGTCAGCCCCTTCGCGCTCATGGATGCGAAGAGGAAGCGATCGATGGGATTCCGCGTCCACGAACGGGGAGCGCTCGCCGGCAGCGCGGGTACGGCCGTGCGTAGCGGCCGCTTGAAGGCCCAGTATTGACGCTCCTCGGCCGTGATCGCCTTTTCCTCGAGTTTGGCGAGCAGCTCGGGGCTCTTCCTGTCGTCGGCCGCAGCTTCTTCGACATCCTCGAGCGACGCACCATCCTCGATCCACAGCCGAAGCGCCTCGAGATCCTCGTCAGAAATCCGAGGTCTTTTCGGCGGCATGACCTCGTCAGGGTCGGCGTGGGACGCGAGCAGATACAGGCGGCTGCGCGATGGTTCGTGAGGGACGACAACTCGACCGCTCGCGCTGCCTTTGATCAGCGTCGCATGCGTGCGCAGATCGAGTCCGCCTTTGCGGCTCTCGCCGTGGCACTCGAAGCAGTTCGCTTTGAGCACCTGATACGCCTGCCGGGCGCGCTCGTCCTCTTGCGCCCAGAGGCGGTGAGGTGCCGCGACCGTGACGGCGATCGTGGCGACTCCGATGGCGAGGGGGCCGTAGCGCATCCGATGGCTCGCGTCAGCTACCGCGTTTCACCCTGTGTCGGCGTGGTCTTCGCCGGCTCCTCCAGCAGCTTCCACTCTGGCGGTTTCACGCCCAGCAGGTGACGGGTGAAGAAGTCGTAGCGCTTGTGGTCGCCATACGCGCCGCCCGAGCCGTGGCCCATGCCGGGCACGACGAGCAGATCGAAGTCCTTGTTGTGCTTGTACAGCTGGTTGACGACCTGGTACGTCGATGACGGATCGACGTTCGTGTCCATCTCGCCAACGACGAGCAGCACTTTCCCTTGCAGCCGGTAGGCGTTGTCGACATTCGACGACTCGGAGTATTCCGGGCCGATTGGCCAGCCCATCCACTGTTCGTTCCACCAGATCTTGTCCATCCGGTTGTCGTGACAGCCGGCTGCGGAGACCGCCGCCTTGTAGAACTCGGGGAAGAACAGCAGGCCGCCGAGCGAGTTCTGACCGCCCGCCGACGTTCCATACAATCCGACGCGCGTGATGTCGTAGTACGGATATTTGGCCGCGACTGCCTTGTGCCAGAGGATGCGATCGGGAAAGCCCGCGTCCTTGAGGTTCTTCCAGGCCACGTCGTGGAACGCCTTCGATCGGTTGTTCGTGCCCATGCCGTCGATCTGGACGACGATGAAGCCGACTTCCGCCTGGGCCTGCATGGCATTGAACGCCTGGAAGGTCTTCGGAACGAACGACCCCTGCGGCCCGGCGTAGATGTTCTCGATCACCGGATACTTCTTCGACGGATCGAAATTCGTCGGCCTGAAGATGACGCCCCAGATATCCGTGGTGCCGTCGCGGCCCTTGGCGACGAACACTTCCGGCGGTTTCCACCCGGCTTTGACCAGCGCGCTGTTGTCGGCGCGCTCGAGCTCCATGACCAGGCTGGCGTCGGCGGTTCGACGCAGCTCGACGACAGGCGCCATGTCGACGCGGGAATACTGGTCGACGTAGTACTTGAAATCCGTCGAGTACGTCGCATTGTGATTGGCGTCGGCGCTCGTGATCGGCGTCAGGCCCGTGCCGTCGAAATTGATCCGGTAGTAGTGCACGAAGTACGGATCCTTCGAGATACTGGTTCCGCTCGCCGAGAACAGGATCTGCTTCGCCGCCTCGTCCACGTGCTGGACGCCGCGGACCACCCACTCGCCCTTCGTAATCTGGTGCTTCACCTTGCCGGTGACGCCGTCGTACATGTACAGGTGATTCCACCCGTCACGCTCCGACATCCAGATCACTTCCTTGCCATCGTCCACATCGTGGCGAAAACGCTTGCCGGAGTAACAGAAGAAGGTCTTGGGCTCTTCGGTGATCACATCGCGCGTCTTGCCGCTCGTCGCCTCGATCTCCACGACGCGATACAGCTGATGCCCGCGCTGGTTGTATTCGAACGTCACAGCGCTGCTGTTCTTCTTCCAGACAAGGCGCGTGACGTCGTAAGCGTTGGAAAAGAGGTCGTTGTCGATCGCGATGCGACCCTTGGTCTCGACGTCGAAGAGCACCGGGACCTCGACGTCCAGCACGTCCCCCGGCTTCGCGTACTGCATCGTCGAGTTCTTCGGCTGCAGCTGATCTTCCGGGGAGGATTCGACGTAGGAGACAAAGCGGCGGAACCCAGGCTTGACCTTGAAGACGGCGATCTTCTTCGAGTCGGGAGACCACGCAATCGAGTCCGGATCGTAGTAGCCACCATCCGATCCGTCGGTGCTGAGCAACGTCCAGGCCCGGCCGTCCACCGGGCGGATCGCCAGGTTGAAATTCTGGACGACCGCTTCCATCTTGCCGTCGGGCGACTTGCGCGGGTCGCCGCCATTGATGTCGAACGGCGCGCGGACCGGCCCGCCGAGTCCGCCGCCGCGGCCGCCTCCGCGCCCGCCGCGTCCAGCGGACTCGGGGCGGCGGCAGGTGTAGGTATCCAGCGTGCAGCGCCACGCCGGCGTATCGCCGATGCCACCGCCACGGCCACCGCCGCCACCTCCGCCGCCAGGGGCCCCGGGCGGAGCGACGATGAATCGAATCGCCTGGTTGTCCTCGGTGAATTCGAACATCGAGAACGGCAGATCCACGGGACTGATCGTGCGGCCCAGCATGGACGACAGCGTCGACGCCAGCTTCTGATGATCGAAGGCCGGCGCTTTCGTCCTGGCGTCGGCATCGACGATCATGAATTCGTACCCGCCCTGCACCGACCGCCGATACACGAAGCGGTTCGTCTTCTCGATCCACCTCGATTGGTCGGCATTGTTCAGCACGAGTCCCTGGTACTTGTCGCGCAGGCCCATCGCCCGCTTGTAGTCGGCGACCGTGCCCTGGGCCGATACTTGCGGTGGCAGGACGACAACGCTGGTGATCACAACGCTTGCGGCGATCAGTCTGGTGGCGTTCATAGAGTCTCGCTTCCTCGTGTCTCCTCAGTCCGTGTCACTGTCTGCGCTGCGGCTTGATGTTCTTCCCGTGGTAAATGTCGGCCGGGATGTGATGGCCCATGTAGACGCGGCCGAGCAACTCGAACAGCTTGGGGTCGTACGCTTTCAGGTCGTCCGGCGTCTGCATGCGGGTGGCGCCGTCGAACCACTCGTAGTTCGACCAGAACCACCACTGCGTCCCTTCCGCCCAGTACTCGTTGGCCGTAGTCTCGGCGTAGTGGCCCTTGTACTGGCCTCGCGCCATCGCTTCCTTGTACGCCGTCTGGATGTCTGCATACAGGGCGGCGTCGGCAGTGCGGATCGCGCTCATGATCCCATGCGACCACTCGTGGACGAGGATGTGCTCGCCGTAATAGCGCGTCCCCGGATAGCCCAGCACGTTCTCCTCGGCGCCTGTGGTGTACACGCCGCCCAGCCCGCGGGCCCGCCGATTCCAGTATTCCTGATCCGTCTGGCTCGCAATGCCACCCGGCTTGTCGTAGTTTTCGCGTTCCGTCCGCGTCAATCTCGGATCGTTCGGCCCCGGCTTCTTGCGGTCGCGCTGCTCGGGAATGTCGGTCGTCATTTCGGTGACGGCCATGATGCCGACGCGATACTTCTTCGCCACCATCTCTCGCCGGATATCCGCACGGTTGGCGAGCATATACACGACGATGTCACGGGCCATCAGCAGCGCGCGGTCAGGAACCTTCTCGGAACCGATGACAGGGATGCCGTGTGCATCGACATACTTCTTGTAGAAAGTTGGGATCGTATCCGAACGAGGCCGGCACGGGACCGACGCTGAAGCTGGTGTAATCCTCGACGATAGCCTTCGGTGGCGGCTCCTGTTGCGCCTGCCTCGGCAACAGACCCCAACTCGCCACCAGCAACGCCGTGCCGATCATCGCTCGCATCTCACAGCCTCCGCCGTGCGCACATTGTAACGTCGGCGTGGTGGTGTCCCGACGTTATCGGGCCATAAATACGGCTGATGGTCGCCGGCCGCCGGGACGCGCGCATTGGCGATATCATGCTGCTCCCATGCGCACTACCTCAGACATCTTGAAGAGCCTCGGACTTCCCAGCCGCGACGCCTACGATCTCCCAACTTCGCCGAAGCGCTTCGCCGACGGTGGACACGTCCGTGTGGAGATTCCTTCCTGCGAGGGACCGCGAGTCCTCGAGACGGTCTGCGAAGCAGCCGAACAGCACGCCGTCCCGGTGCACCGGATCAGCCAGGGCAGCGGCGTCATGCTGCAGACCGACGACGAGATTCGCCGCATGGTCGCCATCGGCCGCGAGCGGGGGATCGAGGTGTGCCTGTTCGTCGGGCCGCGCGCGAACTGGGATGTGGGAATCCAGGCGTCGAGCAGTTCCGGGCGGGTGGTGGGGGCCTCGCTGCGCGGCGTCGATCAGCTCGGCTATGGACTCGATGACGTGCGCCATGCGGCGGAACTGGGCGTCACCTCCGTGCTCGTCGCCGACCTCGGGCAGCTGATGGTGCTCGGCCGGATGAAGCAGGCAGGCGACCTGCCGCCGGCGTTCGTGTTGAAGGTATCGGTGACGCTGGCGGCGGCGAACCCGGCCTCCGCGCGGATCCTCGAAGATCTCGGCGCCACGTCGATCAATCTCCCGGTCGACCTGTCGCTGCCGCAGATTGCCGCAATCCGGGCCGCCGTGGACGCTGTGATCGATTTCTATGTCGAGGCGCCGGACGACTTCGGTGGAACCGTGCGTCACTACGAAATCCCCGAGCTCGTGCGGATAGCCGCGCCGATCTACATGAAGTTCGGCATTCGCAACGCTCCCGCCATCTATCCGTCAGGTCATCATCTCGAATCGACGGTGCTTGCGCTGGCGCGTGAGCGAGTCCGTCGCGCGTCGATCGGGCTCGGTATCCTTCGCCGCTACCTCCCGGCCGCAGTGATCTCACCGACGGCTGCTGTCGTCCGATGACGACGGCCGCTGCCGGCGTCCGCGGGCACGTGCGTCCGCTGCGCTGGAACATCGCCGTCCTGCTGAGCGCCGCGATAGCCATCAGCTATCTCGATCGCCAGTCGCTCTCTGTCGCTGTGACGGCGATCCAGCAGGACATTCCGCTCAGCAACATTCAGTTCTCACGTCTGCAGGCGGCGTTTCTCCTCGCGTATGCCGTGATGTACGCGGGCGGCGGCGCGCTGGTCGACCGTCTTGGCACGCGCGTCGGATTCGTCTTCATCATGGTCGCGTGGTCGCTGGCGTCGGCAAGTCATGGTCTGGCGACGGGCTATCGCTCGTTGCTCCTGAGCCGGTTCCTGCTCGGGGTCGGAGAGGGTGGAGGTTTTCCGGCGGCGACCAAGGCCGTGGCCGAATGGTTTCCCGCGCGCGAGCGATCGCTCGCGATGGGCATCATCAACGCCGGGACTGCGGCGGGCGCCGTCGTGGCCCCGCCTGCCATCGCGGCCATCCTGGGCGTCGCCTCCTGGCGGTGGGTGTTCTTCGCGACCGGCATCGTTGGTCTGATCTGGACGGTGTGGTGGGTCAGGGTCTATCTGCCGGCAGCCGTGCATCCTGGGCTCTCGCCCGCGGAGCGCGCCGACATTGCTGAAGTGCTCGCACCACCACGAACGGCGGAGGCGCCAGTTCCGTGGATGCGTCTGCTCGGCTATCGCCAGGTCTGGGGATTGGTCGTGGCGAAGTTTCTGAGCGACGCGGCGTGGTACTTCTACCTGTTCTGGCTTCCGAAGTATCTCTACGACGTGCGCGGATTCGACGTCAAACAGGTTGGTGCATACGCCTGGATTCCCTACGCCGCCGCAGGCGTCGGCTGCCTCGTCGGCGGCTGGTTCTCCGGATGGCTGCTCGGCCGGCAGTTTTCGCTCAACCTCGCCAGGAAGATTGCGCTCGGCGCGAGCGCCGCAGTCATGCCGCTCATCGTGTTCGTCACGCACGTCCCCACCGATCTCGCCATCGTCCTCTTCAGCATCGCGTTCTTCGGCCAGCAATCGTGGTCGACGCTGGTGATGATCGTGCCGACCGACCTGTTCCCCCGACGAGTCGTCGCGTCGGTCGCCGGCCTGGTCGGCTTCGGTGGCGCAATGGGCGGGGTGGTGTTCAATCTGGTGGCCGGTTACATCCTCGATGCCGGCCTGGGCTACGGCGTCGTCTTCAGCATCGTGGGCAGTTTTCACGTCATCGCGTTCGGCGTGATCCTGCTCACCATCCGCAGCATCGAACCGCTGATTGAAGGGGTCAGGTCTTGAATCTCGGTCTTTTTCACGACCTGCCCTGGGGCAGGTCGTGAAAAAGACCGAGATTCAAGACCTGACCCCCGGAGGACAACGTGAGAATCACGGACATCCGGACACGCGTGGTGGAGTGGCGCGGCGCAACGGTGCCGCCGCAGCCGCACTTCTGCACGAATCCCATGGACCTGCTGACGCTGCCCGCCGACTCGATGCAACCGTTCCGCTTTCACGGCTGGGTGATCGTCGAAGTCGCGACGGATACCGGGTCTGGTTGGCATCGGGAACGCGGCGCTGGCGCCGCGCGTCACGAAGCAGACGATCGACGTGTATCTGAAACCACTCTTAATCGGCGCCGATCCCTGGGACATCGAGTTCCTGTGGCAGCACATGTACCGGAGGACGATGGCGTTCGGCCGGAAGGGAATCGGGATGACGGCAATCAGCGCCGTGGACATCGCGCTGTGGGACATCCTCGGGAAGGCGAGCGGACAACCGGTCTTTCGCCTGCTCGGTGGGCGCACGAAGCCGAAGATTCCCGTGTACGCGAGCCGGTTGTACAGCCAGCCTCTCGACGATCTCGCAGCCGAGACGAGAAAATACAAGGACGCAGGCTATCGTGCGATGAAGCTGCGATTCGGGTGGGGACCGACAGACGGCGCCGCCGGGATGCATCACAACGTGAACCTCGTGCGCACGGTGCGCGAAGTGGCCGGCGACGGCGTCGACATCATGGCCGATGCGTACATGGGGTGGACGCTCGACTACGCCAAGCGCATGATCCCGCTGCTCGAGCCGTTCCACCTGCGCTGGCTGGAAGAGCCGGTGATCCCGGACGACGCCGGGGGCTATGCGGAGTTGAAGGCGATGCGGCGCGTGCCGATAGCCGGCGGGGAGCACGCGTTTACCCTCTACGAGTTCCGCGATCTGATCGCGGCGCGCGCGGTTGACTACATTCAGTTCGACACCAATCGAGTCGGCGGGATAACACAGGCCCGGAAGATCGCCGCCCTGGCGGAAGCTCACTCGATCCCCGTGGTTCCACATGCCGGCCAGATGCACAACTACCACGTCGTCATGGCCAGCCTGAACTCGCCGATCGCCGAGTACTTTCCGCCGGTCGACGTCGAGGTGGGCAACGAGCTCTTCTACTACATCTTCGACGGGGAGCCGGCACCCGTGGGTGGCGAGATCGATCTCCGCGACGACGTGCCGGGGCTCGGGCTGACGATCAAGGAAGACGCGCTCGACCGGTTCGATGTCATCGAGTAGGAGAGCCGCGTCACTCCTAGCGTCCAACTCCACAACTCAGGACGACCTGACGAGTTTCAGGAACGGTCGGCGACGAACACGACGGCCACGACGCCAGAAACCATGTCGCCATCAAACCATGACGTCGTGAACGTCGCGGCCGTCGCGATCGCTGGGAGGGCCGTCAGCCGTCACACTCGACTCCCGGGAGACTGCCCGTCTCAAGAGCTTAGTGAGGAACACTGATGCATACAGTCGCATTTCTCGGACTTGGAACCATGGGCAGCGGCATGGCTGGGCGCTTGCTGGACGCGGGGTTTTCGGTGACCGGATGGAATCGAAGCGCCGGCCGTGCGGATGCGCTGCGGCAGCGCGGCGCGACGATTGCGGCGTCGCCTCGTGAGGCCGCAACCAACGCGGACGTCGTGATCAGTATGGTCGCCGACGATGTGGCGGCTCGCCGCGTGTGGACTGCGGAGGATGGCGCGCTGTCAGCGCTGAAATCGGGGGCCGTTGCCATCGAGTGCAGTACCGGTGTCGCCCGACTGGGTCGTGGAGCTCGCGCAGCTGGTTGCCGCAAGAGGTGCGTTGTGTCTGGATGCGCCGGTGACCGGCAGCAAGGGTCACGCGGCCGCGGGCGAGCTGATGTTTCTCGTCGGCGGCGATGCCGCGGTCCTCGAACGGATGCGGACGGTTCTGGCGGCGATGAGCCGGGCCACCGTGCACCTCGGTCCTGTGGGGAGCGGCGCCCGCATGAAACTGGTGAACAACTTCGTGTGCGGCGTGCAGGCGGCCGCGCTCGCCGAAGGCCTGACGTTCGCCGAAGCTTGCGGGCTGGACCCCGCAGCCGCGACGGAGGTCCTGGCCAACGGCGCTCCAGGAAGCCCGCTGGTGAAAGCGGTGTCCGCCCGGATCAATGCACGCAACTATGACGTGCAGTTCCTGTTGCCCTTGATGAAGAAGGATCTGACGTACGCAATGGCGGAGGCCCAGCGCTGGGGCGTGCCGCTCCGGACCGCCGAGGTCGCGCGCGACCTCTTCGACTCCGCCATCCGCGCCGGATGGGCCGATGCGGATTTTGCCGCCGTCGCCGAAGCCATCCCCGGCCGGCGGGTTATTCGTTCATAAACAGAATCAATCGCCGGCGTCGACCGAATAGTCCGCCGCCGTGGGATACGGATTGGCGCCAAGCGCCTGCGCGCGAGCATAAAAAAATGTCACAGCCGATCTCTCGACGTGAAGCGATCAAACAACTCGGCGGTGCGAGCGCCGGCGCGATGCTCGCCGGCGGGATCATTCGCGGCCAGACCTCCGACATCGTCGTCGGCGGACGTCCCGTGGAGATCGTCGTCGCCTCGCTCACAGCGGACACGGTTCGGTTGACCGTGCTCCCGATCGTAGAGAACAAGCCGGTCTCGGTGCCCTTGAACGGCGGCCTCGCGCAGCCCGCGGAAGCAAAAACCGCCGGGACGGCGCGGTCCGCCAGCGGGTTCAAGCCGATTCGAGCGGGGAATCTCACCGTTCGCTTTACCGAGAGCCCGCCGACCCTTACCGTCGAGAACAAGAGCGGCGTCGTGCAGAAGCTCACGCTGAGTTCAGAGACCTCCGAGATGTCGTTCCTCCTGCCGAAGGGTCCGCTGCTCGGACTGGGCGAAGGAGGGCCGCAGTTCGATCGCAAGGGCTCTGTCGACCAGATGCGCAACGGGCAGGGCGGCTACCAGCTGAGAACGCACGGCGGTCGTGCGCCAGTGCAGTGGCTGGTGGGAACCGATGGATGGGGCATGTTCATCCACCATCCACAGGGCACGTTCGACTTCGCTGGAACGGAAGGGAAGTTCTCCCCGCGTGAGCCAGGCGAGCCGCTGGATCTTTTCGTGGTGTCTTCGCAATCGCCCGCACACCTGATGAACCAGTACACGCGGATAACCGGGCTTCCGGAGCTGCCCGCGCTGTGGACTTTCGGCTACATGCAGTCGCACCGGACGCTGGCCGGCCCCGACGAGATCATGTGGGTCGCGCGGACGTTCCGTGAGAAGAAGCTCCCGTGCGACGCGCTGATCTATCTGGGCACGGAATTCACTCCATCGGGGTGGAACACGCGCAACGGCGAGTTCGGCTGGCACACGGGAAACTTCCCCGATCCGAAGAAGGCCATCGACACGTTGCACGACATGCATTACAAGGTCGTCCTGCACATCGTGATCGAAGGGCGCCTGCTGACGGGCACAGTCAACGATCCGTGCACGCCCGACAAGGCCGTGCCGAGCGGACGCACCGAAGACAATCGCTGGCCAGACGATCGACCGGTCCCATGTTACTGGCCGTATCACAAGCCTCTCTTCGATCTCGGGATCGACGGCTGGTGGCCGGATCAGGGCGACGGGCTGGAGATCGCGTCACGCTTGAATCGTCACCGCATGTACTGGGAAGGATCGCAGCAGTGGCGACCCAATGAACGTCCGTTTGCGCTGCACAGAAACGGCGCCGCGGGCATGCAGCGTTACGGTGCGTTTCTCTGGTCAGGTGACGTGTACTCGACGTGGGAAACGCTCAAGACTCACGTGCCCGTCGCCGTCAACACGGGGCTGTCGGGAATCCCGTATTGGGGCACCGACATCGGCGGATTCGTACCTACACCCGAGTACACGGGTGAGTTGCACATCCGATGGTTTCAGTTCGGCACGTTCTGTCCATCGTTCCGTTCGCACGGACGCACGTGGCATCTCCGGCTCCCGTGGGGCTGGAACACCGGAGGACTCGGTCCGTCCGAGGTCACCGGCTATCGCGGTGGTGCGGCGAATCCCGATGCGTCGGAGCTGCGCAATCCACACGTCGAACCAATCCTCAAGAAGTATCTCGAATTGCGCTACCGGCTGATGCCGTACACCTATTCCGTCGCGCGCGAGGGAACCGGGACAGGCATGCCGATGATGCGCGCGCTCTGGTTACATCACTCGGATGATCCGGTGGCGAGCGCTCGCGGCGATCAGTTCCTCTGGGGTCAACACTTGCTCGTCTCACCGGTCGTAGAGAAGGGCGCGACCGTCCGCCGGCTGTATTTGCCCAAAGGCGTGTGGTTCGACTTCTGGACCGACGAACGGATCGAGGGAGGCAAGGAGATCGAGCGCAAGGTCGATCTCGAAACGATGCCGCTCCACGTGCGACAGGGAACGATTCTGCCGATGGGGCCGGTCAAACAATACGTGGACGAGAAAGTCGATGGGCCGCTGTCGCTGGTGATCTACCCGGGCGCCAATGCCACGTTCTCGCTGTACGAAGACGATGGACGTTCCTTCGACTACCGCAAGGGCGCGTGGATGGGCATCGACATCGCCTGGAACGACTCTACGCGCCGTCTGACGATGAATCTCGCACGCGGTTCGCGGATGCTGCCGCCGGCCCGCCGGAACATCGAGGTACGGATCGCCGGGGAGAAGCCGGTCAAGCCGGTGGTGTTCGAGGGCAAACCGGTGGACGTGAGACTGTGACGCTGCGCAACGCGTGCTTCATCGCACTGATCGTGGGCCTGATGTCGAGCTCGCTGCCGTCGGCGCAGGCGCCGAACACCGCGATTCTGCTCGATCCGGCAAACCCGGAGATGAAGCGGCAGGCGCCGGAGGCGTTCAACGTCCTGCTCGACACCAGCAAGGGTCCGATCAGGATCGAGATCCAGCGGGAATGGTCCCCGCATGGCGTGGATCGTTTCTACAACCTGGTCCGCCACGGCTACTACGACGGCGCCAAGGTGTTCCGCATTCGCGCGGGGTTCTGGGCGCAGTTCGGTATCGCCGCCGATCCGCGTATTTCGACGGCGTGGCGGACGCAGAACCTGCCGGATGAGCCGCGGAAGATCTCGAACGTCCGCGGGACGGTAGCCTACGCGTTCCGCGATCCGAACGGTCGAACGACACAGGTCTTCATCAACCTGCGTGATAACTCAGCCACGCACGATGGCGAGCCGTTCGTGCCGTTCGGGCGAGTGACGTCCGGGATGGAGGTCGCCGACGCCTGGTACGCCGAGTACGGCGAAAAGGCGGGCGGTGGTATTAGAGGCGGCCGCCAGGACAAGCTGTTCGAGGAGGGCAATGCCTACCTCGACCGTGAATTCCCGCTCCTCGATTTCATCAAGCGCGCGACGATCGCCCGCTGAGCTCGGCCCCTTTTCCACACCTTAATCTGCCCATCAGATTTGTTGATTGGCGCCCCGGCACTCGTCGGGTGTATACGGGCATCGTCAACCAAACAGGCTTGAAACCAAGCGAGGCGCAGGAGGAGGCCCATGCTTAGTCACTTCAGGTCGCTACTCGTCGTGCTCGCACTCGTGGCTTGCGCAGCAGTTCCAGCAAGTGCGCAGGTCTCTACCGGGTCCATCATCGGAGTCACGGAAGATACCGCGGGGAGCGTCATGCCCGGCGTCACGGTCGCGCTGTCGGGCGACCGGGTCATTGGCGGTACGCAGACCCAGGTCTCGGATACCACCGGCAACTACCGCTTCGAGCGGCTGCTGCCGGGCACCTACCACCTGAAGTTCTCGATCCAGGGATTCAAGACCGTCGAGCGCCGCGACATCATCGTCAGCGCCAGCTTCACGGCGACCGTGAACGTGCAGCTGGACGTCGGCAATCTCGAGGAGACGGTCACCGTCACGGGCGCGTCTCCGACGGTGGACGTCAAGTCCAACCTGCAGCAGACCGTCATGAATCAGGAAATCCTCGAGGGTGTGCCGACCGGCCGCGACCCGTGGTCGCTCGCGAAGATCATCCCAGGCGTGCAGGTGGCCACCTACGACGTCGGCGGCAACCAGGCCATGCAGCAGAGCGCGCTGCGCGTGCACGGTGCCCGAGACGACGACAAGAACTTCGCCATCGACGGCACCACGGTCAACTGGCCGGGCGGCGGCGGTGGAGCGACGATGCTCTACTACGACCAGGGGATGTTCGATCAGATCACCTATCAGACGTCGGCGATTCCGGCGGAGGTCCTGACCGGCGGCATCTACCTGAACATGGTGACGAAGAGCGGCGGCAACCGCTGGCGCGGCGACATGAAGTACTTCTTCGCCGACAAGGACTGGCAGAGCGACAACGACGATGACGCGGTCGCCGCGGGATTGCCCGGGGGCATCCCGGTGACCAAGCTCTATGACTTCAACCTGGCAGGTGGCGGCCCGCTGATGCGTGATCGGTTGTGGGTGAACGGTTCCTACAGAAACTGGCGCACGGACAAACTGACGCTGGCGCGCAATCCCGACGGCAGTCGTGCGATCGACGACAACTGGATCTGGAATATTTCCGGCAAGGCGATATGGCAGATCAATCCCGATCACAAGGTGAACTACGCGTACAACTACAACTGGAAGGAACGCTTCCACCGTCGCGACACGCCGCCGAACTTCGCCGAGGATCGCGCGTCGCTGTGGCAGACCAACCCGGCGTTCTCGACGCAGGCCAAGTACACGCTCGTCCGCAACCGTGCCGTCTTCGAGTCGACGTTCGGGATCATGGACGGCGTGACCAACTACTACTATCAGCCGGAAGTCGGCCCCGACGACATCCGCCGCGTGGACAATTCGACGAGCACCGCGTCGGTGGCGGCGCAGCGTCACGAAGAGTCGCCGAACTACCGCATGCAGATCGACAACGTGTTCTCGCTGGCCAGAAACACCGGGATGGGCGACCACGTCCTGAAAGCCGGCGTGCAGTTCGCGCAGATGGGCATGGTCCAGAACTATTGGGTCAACGGCGACATCTACTACGAGTTCGAGAACGATCGCCCGACCCAGGTCCGGCTGTTCAACACGCCGACGGCGCACAACAGCAAGATCCGCGCGATCGGCTTCTTCGCTGCAGGACAACTGGAGCTACAAGCGACTCACGCTGAATCTCGGGATTCGCGTCGATCGCTCGAACGGCTGGATGCCCGAGCAGTCGAAGGAGAACGGCCAGTTCGCCCCGGCGCGATCGATCGAGAAGACCGACGTGTTCAACTCGTGGATCGGCGTGTGGCGGACGGGCCTGGTCTACGACGCGTTCGGCAACGGCCGAACCGCGTTCAAGGCCAGCGCCAGCCGCTACGCGGCGCAGGTCGGCATGACCCTCGTGCAGCGCGTCCACCCGTTCCAGTTCACCAACGGCACGCGGAGTTGGAACGACTAATGGCGACCGAATTCCGCAGGAAAACGAGCTGGGGACCTTCTCGGGCTTCCCGGGGGTGACGAGCCGCTATCCGGACGAGAACGGACCCGACTGGCCATACTCCGACGAGTTCACGGCCGGCGTCGAGCATCAGCTCATGAACGATTTCCGCGTCGGCGCCACGTACTACCACCGCACGAACCGGAAGGTCGTCGGGCAACGAAACGTGACGGTCCCTCCATCCGCCTACACGGAGGCCAGCGTCGCCGTTCCCGGTGCCGCCGGCCGGACCCGGCGGCACGATCACGTTCTACAACCTCAACCCCGCATTCCAGGGTCAGGCGTTTCAGGACAACGTGTTCGACAATGATGGCGTTGCTCGACACGGACTACGACGGCGTGGAGTTCACGGCCGTCAAGCGGATGCGCGACCGCTGGCAGATGGTGGCGGGCCTGACGCTGGGCAAGAACTACGGCGGCGTCGCGCTGAACGATCTCAACGATCCCAACAACTCGCTCAACTTCCCGATCGGGATCGAGGGGACCGATTCCGGCTACGCGTTCCGGCTCGCTGGCTCGTACATCGCGCCGTGGGAGATCAATATCAGCGGCAGCTTCATCTGGAACGACGGCTACCCGTACCAGTCGCAGTACGCCATCACCCGGACGATTTTCCAGACATTGACGCGTTCCAGTCAGACCATCCGTCTGACCGAGCGTGGCGACGAACGGCTGCCGGACGTGAAGATGATGGACCTTCGGGTGTCGCGCTCGTTCAGGTTCGGCGGCAGGCAGGTGACCCCGCTCTTTGAAATCTTCAACCTGGGGAATGCCGATACCGTCACCGGCGTCAACAACAACGTCGGCAACACGTATCTGCGTCCGACCGAGATCCTCTCTCCAGGATCCTGCGGCTCGGCGTCTCGATTGATTTCTGAGAGGTGATTCAGAGCCGTGGTCCGTGGCTCGTAGTTCGTGTCTCGCCGAACAACCTGAATGCTCGACGAGACACGGACCACGAACCACGGACCACGGTAGGTTTCGTTTACTGCGGGTTGGACGTCCGCCGCGATTGCCGCTGTTTGTCGGCCATCGCGGCGACGTCGGCCAGCAGCTTCTTCGCGTCGTAAACGATCCCGTCTTTGATCGTGAACTTGATTCCGCCGATCCACTCCGGCTTGCCGGTCTGATCGTTCAAGCGCAGCGCGCCCGAGCCGTACAGCACCTTCAGGTTCTTCAGCGGGTTCTGATCGACGACGATCATGTCGGCGAGCAGTCCGGCGCGGACGACGCCGCGATCGATGGATGTGCCGGCGGCTTCGGCGAGCGTCATCGCCGGGTTGTAGGTCGCCGTCTGGATGACTTCAAGCGGATGGAAGCCCGCCTCCTGCAGCAGTTCCATCTCGTGAATGTTGCCGAATCCGTAGGTGTTATAGATGAACGCCGCGTCGGCGCTCGCCGTCACACGGCCGCCCAGTTTCTTGTAGTCGTTGAGCAGCCGGAACCAGACCTGGTAGAAGTTCCGCCAGGCGATCTCGTCGTCGAGCGTCCAGTAGTACCAGTAGGAGCCATGGTTCTTGCGGCTCGGCGTGTAGAAGTCCATCAGGGTCGGCAGCGTGTAGCGCGCGTGCCAGTCGGCGTTGCGCATGCGCATCAGATCGCGTCCGGCAGCATACGCAGTCATCGTTGGATCGAACGTCGTGTTGAGCTTGCGGTGTTCCTGTAAGTACTCCTTCCACTGCGGGCTTCCAGGCTCGTAGATCTTGTCCCACAGCCGCGCCACCTGGCCGAACCGCATCTGCTCGTCGTCGTTGATCTGATCGACCGGCCACGGCTGGACGACGTGGTCCTTCAGCAGCGCTTCGAAGTGGCCGTAGAAGTGGGTCACGGTCTGCAGGCCCAGGCGCGCCGCGGCCAGCGCATTCATCTGGGCGACCCCCGTCTGCTGCAGGTGCGCGGTCGAGCCCAGCTTCAGTTTCTTGGCTTCGTCCAGGAGCGCAGCCATGATGTCCGGCCGCTGCGCGCCCAGCTTCAGGCCCTCGAGCCCGTTCGCGGCGCCCCAGCGCACCCACTCGCGCGCCGCTTCCGGCGTGTCCGTCGCGCCCTTCCCCCAACCCGCCCCGGGCCGCTGGTAGTTGATGAGGCGCGGGGCGACGATTTCGTTGCGGTTGCTGCGTTCACGCTCGCTGACCGTCAACGCGTGATCGGTCAGCGGAACTCCGCGGACGGTCGTCACGCCGTGCGCGAGCCAGAGCTTGTACGGATACTCCGCGTCAGCGTTTTTCGGCGCGCCGCCGGCGTGCTCGTGAAGGCTGACGAAGCCGGGCATCACGTACATGCCTGTCGCATCGATTTCAAGGTCAGGCTTCTCGGGTGGCCGGTTCGCCTGCGGCGGAAGTCCGGGCGTTCCGGCGCTGCGGACCGACTGGATGCGGTTGTTCTGAACGACGATGTCCACAGGTCCGACAGGGGGTGCGCCAGTGCCATCGATCAAAATGGCATTCCGAATCACGAGCGTCTTGAACGGCCCGCGACCCTCGTCGGCCCGCCGCGCCGGCGCGGGGTTCAGGGGATCACGTTCTGCGGCGGGTTGCGCCGGCGGCGGTTGTGCGGGTGTTTGCGCGCCCCCCGGAGCGAAGGTTCCGACGACGATCGCGACGAGGGCGGCGGAGAAGAGATGGTGTTTCATGATGCTTGTCTCGGGACAATCTCCAACTCCCAAGGAGAGTCGGATTCGGCTCTCCTTTGGGAGTTGGGAGTTGGAGGTTGGGAGTTGATTTACGTCAACGGTTCTCGCGCCGGCTCGACCCACGGTCCGCGTCGAAGCTGGCGCCGGGTGGCGCGGGGAGCCGACTGCGTTGTAGGCCGGGGCGATCGGCGCGGCCTCGACGTCGTTCGACAAGCCGAGGCGCACGCGTGCGGGCCGCGGATCGCCGAGCTCCCAGTTGAACGCGCGCACGATCTTGATCAGCTCGCGGGCGGAGTCCGAGAGGTAGCCCTGTTCCCGATAGACCATCAGCGTCCGCCGTGGAACGGACAGCTCGCGAAGCGGGAGCCGGACAAGCTTTCCGTCGACGCAACTCCTGCCGGACTGTCACGCCCGGCACGATGGCCATCCCTACCTCTTCCTGGACGAAGCTCTTGATGTTCTCGAAGCTCCACAACTCGGCGACGATCCGGCACCGCACCCCGTGCTGATCGAAGAGCCTGAAGACCATGTCCGAGGTGGTGCCGCACAGGTGATGCAGCACGAACTGTTCGGAACTGAGATCCCTGACCGTCACCGAATCCCGGGCGGCGAGCGGATGCCTCGGCGATGCGATGCAGATCATCTCGTCGGCATGGACTTCGACCCACTGCAGCTCGTGGAACGCCGGTTCGTCCTTCACGAAGCCGACGTCGACCTCGCGGTCCATCACCTGACGCGGGATCTCGTTGAGGCGGCTGCGGTAGATACCGACCCTGATGTCCGGGAACTTCCGCAGGTAGGTGCGCAGCGGTGCAGGCAGCAGGTAGACCGCTGCCGACTCGTGGGCCGCAATCCCGAGCGTACCGGCCTTCAGCGCCTTGAGCTGCGACACCTGGTGCATCGCCTCGTTCCGCAGGTTCACCATGCGCCGCGCGTAGTCGGCGAGCACTCGTCCCGCTTCCGTGAGCGAGACCTCGTGCACGTCGCGCGCGAAAAGGGGAGCGCCGACTTCGTCCTCCAGCTTCTTGATGCTCTGGCTGACGGCCGGCTGGGTGCGGCAGACGCGTTCGGCGGCACGCGTGAAGGTGCGTTCTTCGACGACGGCGAGGAAGTGTTCGAGCTGCAGCAGGTCCATAGTGCACGCTCCAAGGGTTATCGCGAGTCGCGTCCGGGCTTGCTCAGATGCCGCCGGGGACGATCCTACCGCTTCTTGATCGCCGATGCCGGGACGTGCGGTACCTTCTGCACGACGCCCTTCTCCAGCACCATTTTTTCCATATCGTCGAGCTCCATCGGGATGAAATCCGTGAAGTTCTCGACGCCGGTTTCGGTGACGACGACGGTGTCCTCGTACCGCAGGTAAAGGTTCTCTTCGGGCACGCGAAGCTGCGGGTCGACCGAGAACACCTGGCCCGGCTTGAGCGGGCCGTTGCGGTAGCTGCCGACGTCGTGCACCGCCATCCCGACGGTGTGTGAAAACACGCCGCCGCCGGTTTCCACGAGTCTGCGCGCGGCCGCCTCATAGATCGGCTTGGAGAATTTGGTGCGCGCGAAAACCGGTTCCATCGCCTTCTTGGCCTCGTCGTGAATCTGTGTCGCGGTCACGCCAGGGCGGATGCGCGACAGCACGGCCTTGTGGAACTCGAGGACGAACTGCAAGAGCTCCCGCTGCCAGGCGTTGTATTTGCCGTTGACCGGCCAGACGCGGCCGATGTCGCTGGTGTAGTAGTGATAGTCGGGCGCGTAGTCCATCAACACCAGGTCGCCATCCTTCAGCGTCGAGGTGTTGCGGAAGTAGTGCATGTTGTTGATGTTCTCGGTGCCGGTCGCGGTGATCGATCGATATCCTTCCTGCCGCGCATCGTTCAGGGCGAACACGTAGCGTGCCGCCGCATCGAGTTGGTACTCGGTGACGCCCGGCTCGGTGCTGCGCATAGCTTCCATGAGTCCGAGGCCGGCAATCTGCGACGCGCGCCGCACCAGCGCGATCTCGCGCGGGCTCTTGGTGCTGCGCATCTCGTCGAGAATCGGGTTGAGATTCTTGATCTCGGCCCGCGGCGCGCGCGCGCGGATCAGCTCGACGAATCGCCGCTGGCGCGTGCCCGTGCCGTCCCAGTAGTCGTTGACACGAGCCGTTTCGGCAGACACGAGCTCGCCACGGCTCTGGCCCTGATTCTCGGCCGGGCTGAACTCGGCGAAGATGGCGGCGCTTGGCTGGCCGCGTCCGCCTCCGCGCTGACCGCTGGCACCATCGGTTCCCGGTGGAGCCGTCGGGATGAGCGGCCAGTTCGTCCCGACCATCTCGGCGAGCGGCTTGACATCATCGACGCCGGAGATGCGCTTGACCAGGTCCACGTCCTCGGCTGAGAGCACGCGTCCCTCTGCCGCTTCGAGCCGCGGGTTGCGCGCCGGCAGGTAGATCGTGACCTTCTTCGTGCGGCCGTCGAGCAGGAGATAGGCGCCCGGCGTTTCGATGCCCGAGAGGTAATAGAAGGAGTTGTGCTGTCGCGGATAAGTGAAACCTTCGGTCTGCGGGATGCCCTGGACGACCGCGACCGCGTTGGTCCCGATCTGTTCGAGCACCCTGGCGTGACGCGCCCGGAAATCCTCAGCGTTGAAATCCGTTTGATAGTACTGGGCGGCCGCCACGGACGGGGTCAAGGCCACGAGGGCGGCGGCGACGGCTGCTTTCATGGGCGCTCCTGTGCTGCCGATTCTATGTGCGCCAGCCAATTAGGGAATATCAGAAAGATCCATCGGGACATTACTTTTATCAATTCGGAAAGCGTGACTTTTTCAATTCGGACGTAGCGCACGTAGCACGTGGCCACGTGAGACCTCCTTGCTGGGCTGGCCCATTTCTTCATATAATATGGATATCTCGATGCTTTTCATCGAGATATCCGACTCCCCAGCCGACCCGAAACGGAGCGCGACAACCCTTTCGTGCCAACTCGCGCCCTTCCCAGCGTTGACGAACACCACGTCAAAAGTGCACCGTGCACGGTGCACGATGACCACGGAGGCTGGTCCGGCGGATGAAGATCCTTATTACTGGTAATCTTGGTTATGTCGGCCCCTGGGTTACGCGCCAGTTGCGCGCGCGATATCCCGACGCCAGGCTCGTCGGTGCCGATATCGGCTACTTCGCCCATAGCCTGACCGACGCCTCGCACCTCCCGGAGACGCTCCTCGACGAGCAGCATTTCGTCGATATCCGGAAACCGCCGCGTGACCTCCTCTCGGGTGTCACCGCCATCGTCCATCTTGCCGCGATCTCAAACGATCCGATGGGCAAGAAGTACGAAGCGGTCACCAACGATGTGAACTACCGCTTCAGCGTCGAGATGGCCAGGCAGTCGAAAGATGCCGGCGTGCGCACGTTCGTTTTCGCTTCGAGCTGCAGCGTCTACGGCTTCGCCGAGGATGCTCCGCGGACGGAGCGCTCGGCCCTCGATCCGCTGACCGCGTACGCGAGGTCGAAAGTCCTCATGGAGGAAGCGCTCTCCGGGCTGGCCGACGACTCGTTTCGCGTGTCGTGCCTCCGGTTTGCGACCGCGTGCGGCATGAGCGATCGCCTCCGGCTCGACCTCGTGCTGAACGACTTCGTCGCGTCGGCAGTGTTCAAGCGGAAGATCACGGTTCTCAGCGACGGCTCTCCGTGGCGGCCGTTGATCAACGTGAAGGACATGGCCAGGGCCCTGGAGTGGGCCCTCGAGCGCGACAAGAGCGCGGGTGGGAACTTTCTGGTCGTCAATGCCGGCAGCGACGAGTGGAACTACCAGGTGCGCGATCTCGCCCAGGCGGTCGCCCGAGCGCTGCCCGGAACGGAAGTGTCGATCAACCAGCAGGCCCAGCCCGACAAGCGTTCGTACCGTGTCGACTTCTCGATGTTCAGGGGCCTGGCGCCGAACCACCAGCCGCAGCTGAATCTCAGTCAGACGGTGGACGACCTGCGGCGCGGCCTGGAAATGGTCCGCGAGAACACGGCGGATCTCCGGATGTCGTCCTTCGTCCGTCTTCACGTGCTCGATCAGCTGCAGGCGGCCGGGTTGCTCAACGACCGGCTCGAGTGGGTCAATCGGCCAGCTGCCGCGGCAGTGGCAGGGCTGCCCGGGGGCCGCGGTGATATTCAGTGAAACGACGCTGAAGGGTGCGTTCGTCATCGACCTCGAGCTGCGGTCCGACGACCGCGGCTTCTTCGCGAGGACGTTCTGCGCGCGCGAGTTCGCCGCGCACGGTCTGAATCCGTCGATCGCTCAGGCGAACACCTCTCTCAACCGCAAGAAGGGCACGCTTCGCGGGCTGCACTTTCAGTACCCGCCCGCCGCCGAAACGAAGGTCGTGCGCTGCACGAGCGGCGCGATGGTCGACGTCATCGTCGACTTGCGTCCGGAGTCGCCAACCTACCTTCGGCATATCGCCGTCGAGCTGACCGGCGAGAACCGTCGCATGCTCTACATCCCGGAACGGTTCGCGCACGGCTATCAGGTGCTCGACGACAACACGGAAACGACCTACTTGATGGGGGCGTTCTACACGCCGTCGGCCGCGGGAGGCCTTCGCTACTCCGATCCGCGGCTGGCGATCGCCTGGCCGCTGCCGCCGCTTGATCTCACTCAGAGGGATCAGGAATGGCCGCTGCTCGTCGACGCGGAAGCGGGGCTTCGTCAGCGGATGGTCGTGGCCCCTGTCGCCTGATTCGGTCCACTCTCCATGCCAGGTGTTGCGTCGTTACTGCTGCCTGGTGAAATCAGCCGCCTCCATAAGCACCCACGAGTTCGGGTCCAGGACCACTGACGCTGGTTCGCGATCGAAGGGAATCGTGAAGCGCTCTGACGCCTGCGACAGTTCGACGCGCTGGATGCGTGGCTGAGCGTCACCCTCGGCAACGCCCACATCGAGGGGAATTCGGAACGGTGGGCCGGCCTGGACCTGAGCGAGCTCGATCTGTACCTGTTTCGCCGACGCATCGTAGCGCCAGGTTCCCTTCAGCTTCGGCATGCCTGGCCGTTTCAGCCACTGATCGAAGAACCACGTGAGGTCGGTCTGTCCGGCCTGTTCCATGACCTGCCGGAAGTCGTCGGTCGACGCGTTCATGTTGCGATAGCGCTGATAGTAGTCGCGGATTCCCGCCCTGAACCTGTCCGCGCCGACAATCCCACGCAGCATGTGCAGGACCCAGCCCGCCTTCTGGTAGACGAGACGGTTGAGCACGCCGCTCATGTCCGAGATGTTGCGGTGGATGATCGGCTGGTCTGGGAGCTTCAGCTGGGCCTGCGTAATGGTCCCGATGTCGTTCCTCAACCCGCGGACCATGGCCTCGCGGCCTTCGAACTGCTCCGTGTAGAGGTGAGTGAAGTACGTGGCGAACCCCTCGCTGAGCCACACGTCATCCCAGTCCTTTTCAGTCACTGCATTGCCAAACCACTGATGCGCCACTTCGTGCACGACCGGCGCTCGTCCGCTGGCCACGCCCTTTTCGCCGTAAAAGATGGCGGAGGCGTGCTCGGTTCCGCCGCCGAGCCCGGCTGCCTGCACGTGACCGAGCTTCTCGTACGCATAGGGACCGACCAGGTCGCTGAAGAACTCGAACGCACGCCGGCCAGTCGCCTCGAAGAGCACGTAGGCCTTGTCGCGATCCTGGGGAAACACCCAGACCTGCTGCGGAATCCCGCGCACCACGTCGTAGTGATGTACGGCAAAGCGGGCCATCCCAAGCGCGTACAGCCAGGAGGCAATAGGCACGGACTGTTTCCAGTGCGTGCGGCGCTGCCCGGCCGGCATATCCAGTTCCTCGACGATCAGGCCGTTGGCAACGATCTGATACTGGGCGGGCGCCGTGACCACGAATTCACCGGTCGCCTTGTCGTGGGGGTGATCGATCATCGGCAGCCAGTGGCGCGCACGATTCGGCCAGTTCTCACTGAAAGCGGTACGCTCGCCGTGAATGTTGTTGATGATGCGAAGTCCCTGGGCGGGAATCCCGCGATAGCTGATGCCGACGGCAATCTCCTCGCCGGCGGTAGAAGGTTTCGGCAAAGGCACCCGCAGGCGGTCCGACTGATGAGCGAACTGCACCGGCTTGCCGCCGACAGTCACGGCAGCGACACTCATGCCTTTGCCGCCTGCCGCAGAAATCAAGTCCAGGACCACCTCGGAAACGCCGGCCGCGAGCTTGACCGTCACCGTCGCGTCGCCCGCGATCTCGTCGGTGTTGTCGGTGAAGGACAGCCGAAAGACATAGTGGATGGCGTCGACGCCTGGCTGCCGAGGGTAGGTGTCCGCATGCGCCACCTGCGTTGCGATGGCGACGAGCAGAGCGAGCAGGGAGGTTCGAGAGGCGAATCTCGTTGCGCAGGACATGGTGCGCGCAGTATAGCCCGCGGGCACGAGCCACGACCTCCGACACCGAACCTTTTCCCTCGACGGCGGGATCAGCTGTGGGTTGTACGCCTATAATCTGGCGGCCTGCCTGTCCGGCGCGACGTCCGCGCAACGGGAGGTGGTAGAGGCCTTGACCGACTCGATCTTGATTTTTCGGTCAAGGCCGTCCGCGCGTTAGCGCGGCGTTATCAGACAATATGACCTGGCGAGGCGGAGCCGCTTGGGTCTGAGGCGTAGCCTCGCCAGATCGGACACACGAGACATGCTGGACGCTGACGAGAACGACAGTATCCGCCGCGGCGCGTCGGTGAAAGCGTTCCAGCGCGCGTTTGCCGACAGTCTGCTTTACGCTGTCGGCACCTATCCGCCCGTTGCGACGGAGAACGATCGGTACCTCGCGCTGGCGTTTGCCGTCCGCGACCGTCTGCTGACGCGGTGGGTGGCCACGGCTCAAACCTACCGGCAGAAGCGGAGCAGAACCGTCTGCTACCTGTCAGCCGAGTTCCTCCTCGGCCCGCAGCTCGGAAGCAATCTGCTGAATCTCGGCATGTACGAGGAAGCCCACGCCGCGATGGCGGAGTTGGGCTTCAATTTCGCTGGCCTTCTCGGTAAGGAAGAAGAGCCAGGTCTCGGCAATGGGGGCCTCGGACGGCTGGCGGCCTGTTTTCTCGAATCGCTCGCCTCGTTGCAGATTCCCGCCATCGGCTACGGCATCCGTTACGAGTTCGGGATCTTCGACCAGGATATCCGCGACGGATGGCAGGTCGAGCGCACCGACAAATGGCTGCGCTATGGGAACCCCTGGGCGATCGCTAAACCAGAGATCACCCTGCCGGTCAAGTTTGGCGGACGGACGGAGCCTTATCGCGACGAGCTCGGCCGCTATCAGGTGCGGTGGATTCCCGATCGCGTGGTCATGGGTGTCGCCAACGACACGCCGATCGCCGGTTACCGCGTCAACACCGTCAACCTGCTTCGTCTGTGGACGGCCCAGGCGGTCGAGTCCTTCGATTTCGAGGCGTTCAATAAAGGTGACTACCACCGTGCGGTCGAGGAGAAAGTCCGCTCGGAGAACATCACGAAGGTCCTCTACCCGAACGACGAGGCGATCGAAGGCAAACGACTGCGGCTCGAGCAGCAGTATTTTTTCGTGTCCTGTTCGCTGCAGGACATGATCCGAATCTACAAACAGTCAGGCCGCGGTCTCGATCGCTTCCATGAGAAGTTTGCGATTCAACTGAACGACACACATCCGGCCATCGGCGTCGCCGAACTGATGCGCCTGCTCGTCGACGAACATGGCATGGACTGGACGCCGGCCTGGCACGTCACGCGGAGCGCATTCGGCTACACGAACCACACACTGCTGCCGGAAGCGTTGGAAAAGTGGCCGGTTCCGCTGTTCGGATCGCTGCTGCCGCGGCTGCTCGAGATCATTTACGAAATCAACCATCGCCACCTGCAGGACGTCCGCTCGAGGTTTCCGGATGATGAAGGACGAGTCCGGCGGCTTTCGATCATCGACGAAACGGGTGAACGCTCCGTCCGGATGGCCCATCTCGCCTGCGTCGGCAGTCACGCGATCAACGGCGTCGCGCGTCTGCACAGCGAACTGCTCAAGCAGGACACCCTCCGCGACTTCGCAGACCTGTGGCCTGACCGGTTCACGAACGTGACCAACGGTGTAACGCCGCGGCGCTTCGTGATGCTCATCAACCCGGCGCTCACCGGCCTGCTGGAGGACGTCATCGGTGAGTCCTGGCCGGCGAACCTCGACGAGCTCCGCCGGCTCGAGCCAATGGTTGACGACGCGGGGTTCCGCGAGACATGGGCGTCGGTGAAGCTCGCCAACAAACACGCGCTCGCGGCCGAGATCAAGGCGCGCACCGGCATCATCGTCGATCCGGCCAGCCTGTTCGACGTGCAGGTCAAGCGCATTCACGAGTACAAGCGCCAGCACCTCAACGTGCTGCATGCGATCGCGCTGTACTTCCGGCTCAAGGGCAATCCCGGCCTGAACGTGCCTCCGCGCACCATCATTTTCGCCGGCAAAGCGGCGCCCGGCTATGCGGCTGCCAAGCGCATCATCAAGTTGATCCACTCGGTCGGCGCCGTCGTGAACGCCGATCCTGCGGTTCGCGACCGGTTGAAGATCGTGTTCCTTCCCGATTACAACGTCACCAACGCACAGCGCATATTCCCGGGGGCGGACCTGTCGGAGCAGATTTCGACCGCAGGAATGGAGGCGTCGGGAACCGGGAACATGAAGTTTGCGATGAACGGGGCACTGACCATCGGGACGCTGGACGGTGCCAACGTCGAGATTCGGGAAGAGGTGGGAGCGGAGAACTTCTTTCTTTTCGGCCTCACAGCCGCCGAAGTATCCAGTCTGAAAGCCAGTGGGTACCGGCCGCGCGATTACTATGCGCGGAACGCCGGGCTCCGCAGCGTGCTGGACGCCCTGTCGTCTGGCGCGTTGTCCAATGGCGACCGCGCGCTCTTCAGCCCGCTCGTGCAAAAGCTGCTGGACAGCGATCCGTTCATGCTCCTCGCGGACTTCCAGTCGTACCTGGACCGGCAGGCGGACGTGAGTGCTGCGTTCGCCGACCGCGAACGCTGGCTCCGCATGTCGATACTGAACACCGCCCGGACTGGCAAGTTCTCCTCGGACCGGGCTATCCGCGAGTATTGCGATCGCGTGTGGAACGTCAAACCTCAGCCGATCGTGATTGAAGGCGTTAGGTAACGTGCGACGTGCAACGTGACGACGTGCCGGTGCTGATCATCAGTGCACTGTGCGGCGTGCACTGCTCTGTCAAGGCCGGTATCGGACGACGAGCGCGGTGATGTTGTCGCCGCCGCCGGCGTCCAGCGCCAGCTGCACCAGCCGTTCGGCGATGGCGGTTGGCGACTCGTCGAGGCGGAGCGAGGCGGCGAGCGTCTCCTCGGGCACGAATCCGTGGAGACCGTCCGTGCAGAACAGATAGGTCTCTTCGCTCTTCAGCTCGCGCTCGGTGACACGGCAATCGATCTGATCGCGCGCACCGATCACGTTGGTCAGCACATGCTTCATCGGGTGGTTGGGGTTCACGCCGGGCTCGCCTTTGCCCATCATCATGGCCACCCAGGTATCGTCCTGTGTCAGCTGCACCAACCCTTCGCTGCTGAGCACGTAGATGCGGCTGTCGCCGACGTTCGAGAACACGAACCGGTCGCCGGCGATCAGCGCGGCGACGGTCGTGGTGCCCATGCCCGTGTAGTCCTCGCGGCTTTCACCGGCCTTGAACACCCGCCGGTTGGCGAGCCTCACCGCGGTGAGCATGCGGTTCCCGTCGAATGACAGGTTCGGATCGATGCCGTAGGGCCACGTCACGTCCTCACCGTCGCGGGTGCGCGTCAGAAACGAACGGATGGTTTCGACTGCGAGCTGGGATGCGACCTCGCCCGCGTGATGGCCGCCCATGCCATCGGCGACGACGAATAGCCCGAGCTCCGGGTCGCTCAGGAAAACGTCCTCGTTGATGCGTCGAATGCGGCCTGCGTGAGTGGCTCCGCCAGCGGTGAGCATAGACGTCGGATCCCGCAGGCTGCGAATCGATGCCCTCATTGGGCGCAGTCTGCGGCGGGAGGGTTACAATACCACACGTCAAACCGTACCAGCTTCGAGGGACCTCTGCGTGTTCGTGATCACCTATACGGAGGAAGGGTCGCCACGGCGCGCCGTCTTGCCGGTTGGCGAAACCGTTGCCGGCCGCTCTCCCGCCTGCGACATCGTCATCGACGATGTCAGCGTCTCGCGCCGTCACGCGAAATTCACGGTCACAGCCGATGGCTGCGCGTTGAGCGATCTCTCCAGCCGAAACGGCACCTACGTCAATGGCGCGCTGGTGTCCGACGCGGATCTCTCCGACGGCGATCGCGTGGTGCTCGGCCGGGTGCCGCTCAGCGTCGAGTACTCCGTCGCTGACCGTCTGTTGCTCTCGGAACAACACACGCTGATCGAGGATCCGGGCACGATCTACAGACCGGTGACCGACGTCGGCGCGCCGGTGGAAGCTGGACGAGGCGGCGACGGCCGGACGGTCACTCCGGCTGCTCTCCGAGATCGCCCGCACGCTCGTCACCAACCGGCCGCCGTCCGAGGTCTTCGCGCAGGTGGTGCAGCTGGCATTCGAGACCTGCCCGGCCGAGCGCGCGTTTCTCGTGCTGCGCGACGATGTGAGCGGTGATCTGGTCCCGCGCATCGCGTCACGCCGCGATGGAACCGACATCCGGTCGGTCTCGCTGAGCCGGACGATCGTGAACCGCGTGATGACCGAGCGCGTGGCGGTGCTGGCGACCGACGCGCAGATCGACAGCCGGACGGCGACAGCCGATAGCGTGCGGGCACAACCGTCCGATCGTTCATGTGCGCCCCGCTGTGGCACGGCGTGCGCGACGTGATCGGCGTCGTCTACGTCGATGCCTCGCTCACGCAGCGGTTCACGGCCACCGATCTCGATCTGCTGACCTCGCTGGCGAACTTTGCGGCCGTCGCGATCGAGCAGGCGCGTCTGACCGCCAGGGTGAACGAGGAGATCAGGCGCCGTGAGCGCCTTCAGCGCTATCACTCGCCGGCCGTCGTCAACCGCATATTCGAGGCGGGGGCCGACATCGATACGCCATTCTTCGCGCAGGAACGGGATGTCTCGGTGCTCTTCGCGGACATCGTCGGCTTCACCGCGCTCTCGGAAACCCTGACCCCGGCGCAGACGGCCGCCCTGCTGAACGGTTTCTTCGAGCGGATGGCGGATGCCGTCTTCGAGCACGAGGGAACCCTCGACAAGTTCATCGGCGATGCGGTGATGACCGTGTTCGGTGCGCCGCTGGATCAGCCGGATCACGCCGTGCGCGCGGTGAAGACCGCTCACAGCATGCAGAAGGCGCTGGCGCGGTTGAACGCGGAGTCGTCGAGCCCGCCGTTGAAGATCCGGATCGGCATACACTCGGGCATGGCGCGCGCCGGCGACATCGGCTCGCTTCGGCGCCGCGAGTACACGGTCCTCGGAGACGTCGTGAACACCGCATCGCGCCTCGAGTCAGCTGTCGCCAAACCGGGGCAGATCATCATCTCGAAGGCCACCCGGGAACGGCTCGACGACACGTTTTCCGTGAAGCCGCTCGGCCCTGTCAGACTGCGTGGGAGGCACGAGCCCGTCGAGGTCTTCGACGCCACCCTGGCAGACGCCGTTTCCACGTCGGCATAGCGATAGCCGGCCGCGCCGGTAATTTGACAATCGTCTACGTTTCTCTCATGCTGGGACGTTTCGCAGAGATTCGCGGCTAACCGCGTCTCCATTGGTCAGGAGACCCTTCTATGTTGCAACGAGTTGCCTGCCTTGCGGCCGTCATCATTGGTCTTCAACCCCAGCTGGCCTCGGCTCAGGAAGTTCCGCTGTCGGAGATCCTGGTACGATTGATTCAGAGCGAGATCGTCCTCGTGGGGCCGCCGCCGGGATCGCCATTCATATCGCACGCGGCTCACTTCGTGCCGGGCGAAAGATCAGGAGCTCACGCCATTCCTGTTCAATCAGGCAATCGCGTCCCAGCTCGCAACCTTTCCGTTGGGTTCATCCTCCGGTGGTTTCACGTATACGTTCGACTCTTCCCTGGGGACGTACGCGCGGAGCACCAACAGCTTCGGCCCGTCTTTTGCCGAGCGTGCGCTGACGATTGGCCGGCGCCGGTGGAACATGGCTGCCAGCTACCAGCACGCGTCATACAGCACCTTCGAGGGTAAGGACCTCGACGACGGGGATCGATCAAGTTCTACCTGACTCACGAGCCCTTAGGTAACAACGATTTCTTCGAGGGCGATCTGATCGAGACCGCGTTGTCGCTGGACCTGAAGACTGACACGTTCGCGTTCTTCGTCAACTACGGAATCACGGATTCGCTCGACGTTGGCATTGCGGTGCCGATTCTTCACGTCAGTATGGACGCGAGCGTCGACGCGACGGTCCTGCAGACTTGCTACACAAAACATCACCGCTATCCACCAGTTCGACTCATCAGGCGCCAGCACTTCGACATTCACCGAAAATGGGTCAGCGACGGGGATCGGCGATCATCACGATCAGAGCCAAGTACCACTTCCTCAAGGCCGGCGGTGGCGGCCTGGCGCTGGGACTCGATTTGAGGACGCCCACTGGCGACGACGAGAACTTGCTCGGCACCGGCGCCACACAAGCGAAGTTCCTGCTGATCGGTTCGACCGAAGCGCGAATGTTCGCGCCGCACTTCAATATCGGCTACACGTTCTCGAGTGACTCCGGCAACGATTTCTTCAACGTCACCGACGAGTTCAACTACGTGTTCGGAACGGAGTTCGTCGTCCACCCGAAGTGTCACGATCGCCGCCGACGTGGTGGGACGTCAGTTCAGGGATTCGGGCAGGCTGGTCGAAACGGCCAAGACCTTCAACTTCAGGTCGGTGGCGGGGGTCCCGGGCTCGGCCACCTTCAACGAGTTTGCGCAGCAGAGCGGCAGCCTGAACAACGTCATCGGGGCCATCGGCGCGAAGTTCAATCCGGCCCCGAACCTGCTGATTTCGGCCAACATCCTGTTCCCCTTCACGGATGCCGGCATCCGCAGCAACATCGTGCCCGTGATCGGATTCGAGTATTCGTTCTGAGCCTGGCAGTGAGTGCACGGTGCATAGTGCTCGGTGCACTCTCCTTAACTCTGCCCCACAATGACCCACCGGCCGCCCTGCTTTCGCAGGCGGATCGTCGATGGCCGCACGTTGTGAATGGTGCTGCTGTTCCGCGGCGAGAGTGATCGCGCGATCTGGCACGTGACCGTCGCCTCGTCACCTGAGACCTGGATCTGCTCCGAGTCGATCTTGACCGTCTGCGCGCGAAGGTCCGAAAAACTCCTTTTCAGAGCTCCAACGTTCACCGACGGGTAGATACGCTGGACCGCGTCGGCGTTGAGTGAGGTGTAGGCGGCCTCGTAGGTCCGCAGGACCTCGCGGATCAGTTGTTGATCGTTGTCCTGCGGTGGCGCAGCGGTGCCGCGCCCGGGTGACGTCGGGTTCGGGTTCGTCGCTGGCGGTGGACTGCTCACCACTGGCGGCGGTGCAGGCGGCGCCGGCGGTACGGTGGTCCCAGGCGGGGTCGTCTGGGGGTTCGTCGGCATTGTCGGAACCGGAGGCTTGGGTTCCGGGGTCGGAGCGGCTTTCGTGGCGGCTGCTGCCGCTGCGGCCTTGGACAAAGTGTCGGTGACCTCACGGTCCGCACGGCCCAACAGATCCGCCGCCTGCCAATACAATCCGGGCGCAGTCTCAGGCCGCGACCGTTCCGCGCGGGCGGCGTCGTTCAACCTGGTCGTCGCGTCGCGGAACGTCGCGTTTGCGTCGACGGCGGCCTGGCCATGTCGCAACACGTTATTTCGCGCGGTCGCGGCGTCCTGCCTCGAGCGTTTGACGATTTCCCCGAGGATCCCCTGCAGTTCCTTGTTCTGCGGCTCGATCTTGAGCCCACCCGTGACGGCCGTCAGCGCCCGCCTCGGGTCGCTCCTCAACAGTTGGCGGCCTTGCTGGACGGCTGATACGACGGCCGGGTTCGGCACCGGAGTGCTTGGCTCAGCGGCCGCCGGCGGGGGAGTCGCCGTCGTCGATTCCGGCGGGCTCGGAGGCGTCGACGTTGGCGACGGCTGAACCTCCGGGGACGGCGTGGGCGTCGATGTTGGTGGCGACGAAGAAGTCGTCGGCGGCTGTTGCTGTTGTTGCGCCGGCGGCTGAGCAGGCGCCGCTGGTTGCTCCACTCGCGCGGCGTCTGTACCGATCGGCGTCGCCGGTTGCGGTGCGCCCGATTGCGTCATGAAATAGACGCCCCCCACCACCGCGAGAACCAGGGCAGCGATGCTGCCGAGCATTGCCGGAGACCCGAGGTTGAGGCCGGGCCGGTCGATCGTCGCAATGCCAGCCGGGACGCTGGCGGCCGATCGGGCCTTGGCCAGCTGCTTCTTGAGATCCTTGAACGTCTTTCCAACGTGCAGCGTTGCTTCGGCGTTCTGCAACGCGGCATCGGCGGCGTCGAACTGCTGCTTGCCGATCAGCCCCACGATCGTCTGACGGGCGGTCTCGATATCCTTCGCGCGTTTCGCCTCCGCGCGTTCCTTCTCGAGAGAAGCTGACCGGCTTTCGTGCAGTGCACGCGCCTCACGGTTTTCGGGATCGAGCGCCAGTGCATCCTTCAGAAGGGCGACAGCCGATTCGTGAGACGTGGCGGCTTTCGCCTTCTTGATGGCGTTCGCGACCTTTTCGCGCCGCTCGGCGGCCTTTCGTTCTTCCTCGCGCTGACGGTCGCGCGCAACCCGGCGTTCTCCGGCGAGCTTCTGCAGCTGGACGTTTCCGGACGTCGAGCTTCAGTGCGCCTTCGAGGATTTCGACGGCGGCCTCGTGTGAATCCGTCTTCGCGGCGCGCGCAATCGCCGAGGCGACGGCCTCCTCACGCTCCTTTGCGAGCCGGGCGGCCTCTTTCTCGCGTGCGAGTGCTGCGTGACGATCGCCCAGCAGGCGTTTGATCTCCGCGTCTGCCGGCTCGAGCGCGACCGCACTCTCGAGCGCGGCGATCGCTGCCTCGTGGGAAGCCAGGCCCTTGGCCTTGGCGATCAATGCGTTGGCCTTTTCCCTGCGCTCCCGCGCCTGCCGCGCTTCCTCGTCCCGTGCGGTCCGGCGCTCCGCGATCAGCGCCTTGATTTCCGCGTTGGCCGGGTCCAGTTTCAGGGCGTCTTCCAGAATTCCCAGCGCCGCCTCATGCGCAGCGGTCCGCCTGGACGTTGCAACAGCTGCCGCGATCTTCTCGGCGAGTTCGCGGGCTTTTCTTGCCTCGGCCTGCTCGCGCTCGAAGGCCGCCTCGCGTGCCGCGAGCTGATCTCTGACCGCCGCGTGATTCTTGTCGATGGCCAGCGCGCGCCGGAGGATTCCAATCGCAGCCTCATGCGAGGGGGCAGCCTTGGCTTCCGAGAGCGCGGCTGCGATCGCCTGTTCCCGTTCCTTTGCCTGTCGGGCCGCTTCACGTTCCTGGGCGAGCACGGTCTGACGATCCGTCAGCAGGCGGCGCACTTCGGCGTCAGACGGATCGATGGCCAGCGCACCTTCGAGCGCCTGGATTGCCGCTTCGTGGGAAGCGGCCTTCTGCGCACTCGCCACAGCGGCGGCAATCTTGTCGCGCCGTTCGCGCGCCTGACGATCCTGCTCGTCGCGCGCCGCGCGCCGCTCCGCGAGCAGCGCCTTCAGCTCGGCGTGCGCCGGATCCAGCTTCAGCGCATCCTCGAGGATGCTGATGGCCGCCGCATGCGCAGCCGTTTGCTTCGCCGATGCGAGCGCCGCGCTGATCTTCTCGGCACGTTCACGTGCCGCGAGCGCGGCGGTCCGCTCGCGCTCGAGCGCGGCCTCCCGTTCCGCCAGCAGCTTCCGGACGGCCGAGAGATCGCTGTCGATCGTCATCGCCTGGCGGAGGATCCCGATGGCCGCTTCGTGAGACGAGGTGCCCCGTGCTTCCTCGACTGCTGCCGCGACGGCCTGTGCGCGTTCCTTTGCCTTCCGTGCAGCCTCGCGTTCCTGCGCCAGCGCTGACTGCCGCTCGGCGAGCAGCCGAGCGGCCTCCGGATGGCCTGCTTCGAGTGCCAGAACGGCTTGCAACGCTTCGATCGCTCGCTCGTGCGACGGGGCGCTCTTCGCCTGGGCCAGGGTCTTCGCGATCTTCTCGCTGCGTTCCTTCGCCAGCCGCAGCTCTTCGTCCCGTGCCGCGCGGCGTCTCGACAGCAGTGATTTCAGCTCTGCATGCGCCGGATCCAGCTTCAACGCATCGTCGAGAATCGCGATCGCCTGATCGTGCGGCGCCGTTTTGGCGGCCGTGGCGATAGCCGCGGCGATCCTGTCGGCCCGTTCCTGTGCCTCCCGGCGCTCGCGGTCGATACGTTCGAGGACCTGCCGGAGTGAGGTGAGCGCAGCCGTGACCTTTTCGTGCGCCGGCGCGAACCCTTCGAGCGCCGCGATGGCGTCACCCGGACGTCCGTTCTGGAACAGCCGATCGGCTTCCTGCACCGCCGCGGACGCGCGTCGATCGAGCGCTTCCCGGTCGCGCTTCGCGCGTGCCTCGCGAGCCTGATCCTGCAGCGAGCGCGCTTCCGCCAGATCGGGATCGAGCTTGAGTGCTTCCTCGGCCGCCGCTTCCGCCTGCTCGAAGTCGCTGCCGTTCAACAGCGTCCGCGCACGCTCCATCGCGTGCGCGATTGCCTCAGCGCGCTCACGTTCGCGGGCCCGTGACTCCTTCGCCTTGTCGATCTGTTCCCGGAAGCGCAGGACCACCGCTGAGCCCGGCGTCAGGGTCAAGGCCTGCTCGGCCAGCCCCATAGCCTTGGTCAAGGCGCCGTCACGCAGCAATTCCTCGCCGCGTGACAAGAGTTCCTGAACCTGACGTTCTTCCAGGCCGGCCCTGGCGCGATCCAGCAGCTCGATGGCGTCGGCTTCTTCAGCATCCAGCATCAATGCCTGCTCGGCCGCTGCCACGGCTCCGTCGAAATCCTCCGCGGCCAGGGCCTGGTGCGCCTGCTCGAGGTGCGCCGCAATCTGGCTGGCGCGGCGGCGCGCGAGTCCCTCGCGATCGGTGCCTCGCCGCGGCGTCTGTGCCTTTCGCGGGGGCATCGTCGGGCCATCGATCGCAACCGTTTCCGGAGGCTCTACCGGCCTGAGCGCGATTGTCTCTTCCGGGCTCGACTCGAGCCGTTGCTGGGCCCGCTGAAGGTCCTTCCGCATTGCCGACAGATCCTGATACCTGTCCTGCGGGTCCTTCTGCAGCGCCTGCTCGACGATCTGAATAACTTCGGCGTCGAGGTCGGGGCACGTCTCCTGAAGCGAAGGGGGGGTCTCGTGCAGGATTCGGTTGAGGATCCCGTTGTGCAGCCCGCCGGGAAACGCCTGTTTGCACGCGAGCAGCTCGTACAGCACAGCGCCAACCGCAAAGATGTCGCTGCGCATGTCGACGACGCGGCCGGCGACCTGCTCCGGCGACATGTAGTTGAGCGTGCCGATGAGCATGCCGGCCTGCGTCATGCCCGACTCGGCGATGCGCGCGATGCCAAAGTCGAGAATCTTGACGGCGCCTTCGTGCTCCACCATCACGTTGGCCGGCTTGATGTCGCGATGCACGATCCCGGAGCGGTGTGCGAACCCGAGACCGTCGCAGAGCTCGTCGACGAGCTGCAGCTTCCGGACGACGTGCACCGCGGCGCCGCTCCGGATCAGATCGCCCATCGTCTGACCCTGGATGTACTCCATCGCGATGAACGGTTGTCCGTCCTGCTCGCCGACGTCGAAGATCGTGACGATATTGCGGTGACGGAGTTTGGCGACGGAACGCGCCTCGCGAGCGAAGCGCTCGCGCAACTCTTCGTTGTCGTCCCTCAGCAGCTTGATGGCGATTTGCCGTTCGAGCATCGGGTCCCACGCGAGAAAGAGGGACCCCATGCCGCCTTGTCCGATGCGGTCGAGGATTTGATACCGCCCGATGACGGCAGGCAACTTGGCCACAGTGGGTTGTAATACTGCCCGAGTCGCGCAGACCCGCTCGCGAGGCTGCGCCCAGCGCCCGCGGCTGCTTGGACCCGCTGTGCGGAGCCAGAGCCGGGCTCGCGGCATTCTACGACTGGCGGCTGCCAGGCGGTCGAAACTCGGATGCTACCACACCCCCGCGGGCGGGGGAGGAACCCCATGACGCGCCGACCGGCCAGTTTTCTCGGGTACGATTCTACCAACGACGCCCCCGTTCCGTCCGACGAACGTCGATTCTGGAGGCCGTTCAGCCGATGAAAATCACACGTCGTGAGGCCCTGCGTCAGGTCGGGGCAACCGTGACCGCTGCGGTGGCGGCGCCGCTCGACGGTGCCGCGCAGCGGCCTCCGGCAGCCACGCGCCGCCCGCACGTCGTCATGGTCATTGCGGACGACATGCGCTGGGACCTCATGAGCTGCGCCGGTCACCCGTTCATTCGTACGCCCAACCTCGATCGACTGGCCCGGGACGGTGCCAGGTTTACGAATGCGTTCGTGTGCATGTCGCTCTGCTCGCCAAGCCGCGCGAGCATTCTGACCGGGTTGTATCCACATGTGCACGGCGTCTGGGGCAACCGGACGCCTCTCGACTTCTCGCGATTGGCGACGCTGCCGCAGATGTTTCAGCGGGCGGGCTATCGGACAGCGATGTTCGGCAAGTGGCACATGGGTCTGGACGTCGACCCAAAGCCGGGGTTCGATCATTGGGCCTGCTTCCGCGGGCAGGGGACCTATTTCAATCCCGAGCTGAACGTGAACGGCACGCTGCAGACGCTCGAGGGGTTTACAGATGACGTGACGACCAGACAGGCCTGCGACTGGATAGCTTCGGCGCCCGACCGGCCGTCCCTGACCATCCTCGGGTACAAGAGCTGCCACTCGCCGTTCGACCCGGCTCCGCGCACCGCCAACCTCTATAGTGACGTCCGAATCGCGAAGCCCGCGACCTTCGACAAGCCCGCCCCTGATCAGCCGGCCTGGATTCAGAAGTTCGACGACACGGGGCATACGCCGTACTCGCGCATTCCCTATGACGAGCTCGTGCTGCGGTTTGCGCGGCTCGTGTCAGGGATCGACGACAACGTCGGCGTTCTGCTCGATCGGCTCGAATCGATCGGCCAGCTCGACGATACGGTCGTCATCTTCACCAGCGACAACGGCTTCCTTCTCCACGAGCACGGTTTGTACGACAAACGCGCGATGTACGAAGAAAGCATCCGCGTCCCGCTGCTGGTCCGCTACCCGCGATTGATTCGACAGGGCAGGAGGGTCGACGAAATGACCCTCAACGTCGATCTCGCCCCGACGCTGCTGGAGCTGATCGGTCAACCCGGCGCGGACGATATGCAGGGATTGAGTGTCCTCAACACGCTTCGCGGTTCGAGAGGACCTCGGAGGAACGTCCTCTTCTATCAGTACGATCGCGAAACACCGTATTCCACGCCGTCACTCATGGGAGTTCGCACCGCCGACTGGAAGCTTGTCAAATACCAGGAGGAGGGGCAGGCGCACGAGATGTATCGACTGTCGAAGGATCCCAACGAGGCGACGAACCTCTTTCTGAATCCGTCGCATGCCGGTCAGCGAACACGCCTGGAACGTGAACTGGAAAGGCTGGCGCCGCTCGCGAAAGTGGCGCGACCGATGCGGTAAACGCGCCTTCGCGTTCACGGATGAGCGCGTCGGCGCAGCGGTTCGAACCACGAACCACGGACCACGGCCTGATGACGGGAGGGCCGAGGGCCCTCCCGTCATTAGTCTTCAGAACGTAGCCTTGATACCCATCTGGATGATCCGCGGCTCGGCGGCCGTCGTCACCTGACCGAAGGTTGGCGTGCCCAAAACCGTGCCGACGAGCAGAAGGTTCGGGTGGTTGAACGCGTTGAACATCTCGAGACGATACTGAAGACGAACATTCGAGCCCACACGGAAGTTCTTGAAGAGTCCGAGGTCGGTCACATTGATTCCCGGTCCGCGCACGACGCCACGCCCCGAATTGCCGAACGTATTGGCGGCTGGCTGCGCGAACGCCGCGGTGTTGAACCACTGGCGGATCTGATCGCCTCGCGAACGATCCTCCGAGATCTCCGGATCGCCGACGAGGTCAGGCCGGAAGAGGCCCCCGCCGAATGAGTTGGCCGAGTTCGCGGACTGGGTAATCGTCAGCGGCACCCCGCTGGCGAGCCGCGTCGATCCCGTAATCTCCCAACCGCCGATGAGGTTGTACATCAGCGTGCTCGTGTTGCGGAAGAACGGCAGCTCCCAGACGTAGTGCAGGCCGAAGATGTGCGTGCGGTCGTAGTCCATCAGACCCCACTCAGCATCCAGGTTGCGGGGATCCTGCGCCAGATCGGCGGCGTTGCGATCGGATGACGAGTTGCCTTCGGCCCGCGACAGCGTGTAGTTCCCGCTCACTTGCAGGCCCTGGGCAAATCGGCGCAGCACGCTGACCTGCAGCGAGTCATATTCGGTTTCCGCGGAGGTGTCGCGGAACGTGATGTTCCCGTATCCGCGGAATGGCCTGGCCGCATTTGTGGGCGAAATGGTCCCCGGAGGCGTTTTGTTGGGATCGTATGTCCGCAGCAGATTGCGGCCGCGCGTGCCGACGTACGACACGTCCATGTTGAAGTTCCATGGCAGCTCGCGCTGCACGCCAATGCTGAACTGGTGCGTGGTCGGCACTTTGAAATCCGGGCTGGTCGCGAAGAGCCCGACGACGATCGCTTCATTGTCCCGCTGGGCACCGCCGCGTGGATTCGAAAGCGTGGGATTTCCCGCCGCGCCGGCCGCGTTGAAGACGGCTGACGAGACGAACGGCGGGTTGATGAACGCATTCTGGAGGAAAATGCCGATCAGCGTGCGATCGAAGTACATGCCGTAGCCACCGCGGACCGCGGTTCGTCCATCGCTGAACGGATCCCACGAGAAACCCAGGCGCGGACCGAAGTTCCCCCATTCGGTTGGCGCGACCCTGTTGCCGTTTTCGGAATTCTGACCGGCGACGACCAGTCCGTTCAGTGGGTCCCCGGTGCCTAGAACGCGGAGGTTCCCTGCGTCGATCCGGTATGCGCGCGCGGGATCGAACAGCGCCGGGTCGAAGTTCGTCAGGACATTCTCGGTGTCGTACGGGGGCCGGATCACCGACCACCGCACGCCCAGGTTCAGCGTCAGATTGCTCGTGGGCCGCCAGTCGTCCTGGGCGAACGCCTCGTACATCTCATAGCGGAGGTGCGATGTGATGTCGACGTTGTTCTCGGTGTAGATGGAGGCGCGGCCGAGCAGGAAGTCCGCAAACGCGTCACCCGTCGAGGTGAAGCTCGATGAGGAAGTCCCTGGGAAGGTGAACAGCCCGTTCGTGCCGCTCGCGGCATTCTCGTTCTTGAACTCGAACGAGTACAGAAACCCGAACTTCATGGCGTGCGCCCCGATGTTCTTCGTCAGTGTGTCCTTGATCCGATGCGACCCGAACGTGTTGTCGTAGCCCGGGCCGAAGAAGTTCCAGGTGGCGTAATCGCCGTTGCTGAACGTGACGCCAGGAAGGATGTCGTCGCCGGGCTGACCCGTGAATACCTTGGGGACCGCCACGTCGCGCGTGGCGTCGCCAGTGATATCGCTGAAGATGCCTCCGCGACTGTAGTTGTACGAGACCTCGTTCAGCATCGTCGGGTTGACGATCCACGTCCACGTGCCAACGAAGCTGCGGCCCGGTTTGTCCGTTTTTGTATTCGCAATGCCCGGGAACGACGCCTGGTTGGTCCCGAAGACCTCTCCGAACGGCTCTTCTGACGGGATCGTGTCGTTGATGAAGCGGCCAAAGAAGCTGTGTGCGTTCGAGTAGTTGTAGTCGATGCGCACGAGCTCTTCGCGGAAGTTCCGCTCCTGGCCCGTCGCTGCGGAGAAGTTGCGGTTGCCGCCCAGCAGCGCTGCGCTCGCGTTGGGCAGTGGGAATCGATCGAGCAGCGCGCGCGCGAGCGGATCGATCATGCTATCCGGGATGCGGTTGTTCTCGAATGCCTCACCGTTGGAGGGGTTCCTGATTACTGTTGAGAACTCCGAGAAGTCGCCAAGGCGCTGCCGTTCGGTTGGGACGCGGGTATTCTGCACGCCCCCGCCACGCACGATGTTCATGCGGCGAAATTCCTGACCCCAAAAGAAGAACAGCTTGTTGCGCAGGATCGGGCCGCCGATGGTGCCGCCGAAGTTGTTGTAGTCGAGCGGCGCCGGATCCGCCTTGCCGTCGCCATCGAAGTCGAGCACGCTGAATGTGTTTCGCGCATCGAGCGAGTCGTCGCGGTAAAACTCGAACAGCGACCCGTGCAGATTGTTCGTCCCCGACTTGGTGACGACGCTGACCTGTCCACCCGAGCTGCGGCCGAACTCCGCGTTGAAGTTCGCGCGCAGAATCTTCACCTCCGAGACCGCGTCGACGTTGACGTAGTTGATCAGGCCAAGATTCGATCCGGCGTCGTTGTTATCGGCGCCGTCGACCATCCAGTTGTTCTGACTGGCGCGCATGCCATTGACGTAGACGAGCTGCAGACTCTGAAGGCCGACCCCCAGCGTGCTCGGCAGATTGGACGCAACACCCGGCTGCATGGCCACGAGCTGGATGATGTTCCGTCCGTTCAGCGGCATGTGTTCGATCTGGGTCGAGTTGATCAAGGTGCTGCTGTCGGATGATTGCGTCTGAATCACCGGCGACTCGCTCGTGACGGTCACCGCTTCCTGGAGATCTCCTGTCTGCAGCGTTGCGTCGACCCGCAGGCGATCGTTGACATGCAGTTCGAGAGCGCTTCGGACGAATTTGCGGAAACCTGTCAACTCGACGGTGACTTCATAGTTGCCAGGGACGCAACAACGGAAAGACATACAACCCGGTCTCATCTGTCGTTTGGTCGTCGAGATATTGGTTTCTGTGTTTCGCACCGTGACCGTGGCGCCCGGTGTTACTCCGCCACTCACGTCCTTGACGATGCCGGTGATCGTGCCGGTGATGTCCTGAGCTGACGCGGCCGGTGCGAGCGCAGGGACGAGAAGCAGACCGAGAAAGACGTTTCTACAAATGCGCATGAGGTCAGTCATGGCGGGTTCTCCTGAGGTGGGCCGCAAGGTGGTTGAATGTCGAGATTCTAGGTCGGCCTTCCGTCGCGTTGCAAGGCAGAGCGCGATTGGGCGAGTCTGGAGCGCCTCACCGTACCTTCGCATCGAAGCGGTGCGCAGTCCCAGCCCAGAGGCGTTTGACCACTGTGACCAGAACGAAGGCGCTGACGATGAAGACGGCACTCATCACGGCTGCATAGCCGAGACGGCCGTAGAGATAGTTCCCAACAGCGAACAATGCCGACCACACGGCGACCGAGCCAGCCACCCACCCGGTCAGGGCCATCGGGATGTTCGCCCCGACGGGCGGCGGCGCATCCGACAGATCGCCGGCCGCGCGACGGATGGGTTCCCAGCCAGGGCCGAACGGACGAACCTTGCGATAGAACTCGATGAGCACCCGGCGATCGGTTTCGGGCGCGAGATAAGGCCGCCGCCAGCCAGCAGACGGTCGTGCACGCCACGGTGAGCAGCAGCGCTGCGTGCGTACTGAACACGACGCCGTTCTTCGACAGGATCAGCAGCACGAGCGAGATCAGGAACGAACTGATCATCGCGACGACCTCGCACCACGCGTTGACGCGCCACCAGAACCAGCGGACGAGGTAGAGGAGTCCGGTACCGGCGCCGATCTGAAGAATGATGTCGAAGGCGTCCTTCGCCGTATCCATCAGGTAGACCATGCCGGAAGCGCAGATAAAGAGCCCTACAGTAACGGCCCGGCCGACCCGTACATAGTGCCGCTCGTCCGCGTCACGCCGCACGAAACGGCGGTAGAAGTCATGCACCAGGTACGACGCGCCCCAGTTCAGGTGCGTAAGAATCGTCGACGAGTTGGCGGCGATCAGCCCGCCTACCATCAGGCCGATGAACCCGGTGGGCAGGAACCTCAGCATCGCTGGATATGCGATGTCGTGACCGATCAATGTCGGATCGAGATGTGGAAATGCCCGCTGGATATCGGACAGCTCGGGGTAGACGATCAACGAACAGAGCGCGACCAGGATCCACGGCCACGGGCGCAGCACGTAGTGCGCGACGTTGAAGAACAACACTGCGCCGAGCGCATCACGTTCTGACTTGGCGGCGAGCATGCGCTGGGCGACGTAGCTGCCGCCGCCGGGTTCGGCCCCCGGATACCACACCGCCCACCACTGCACGGCGATCGGCATGATGAACACGGCCACCGCCAGATCCCAGTTGTTGGTGAAGTCGGGGAGCATGTTGCGGTAATCGAGACCGCCGGGACCCCGAATCGTCGAGAGCTTCTCCATCAATCCGTTGAGACCGCCGACCTCGGGTGCCGTCACGGCGAAGTACGCCGCAGCAATCACAGCGGACATCTTGATGAAGAACTGGATCATGTCGATGACGAGCACGCCCCAGAGGCCGGAGTACGCGGCGAATACGACGTTCAGGCCCCCGACCATCACCAGCGTCTGCCAGCGCTCCAGGCCGAAGAGCACGGCGGCGATCTTCACGGCGGCGAGATTCACGGTGGCCATGATGATGCAGTTGAACAGGAGGCCGAGATAGAGCGCGCGAAAACCGCGGACGACTTTCGCCGCGGTGTCGGAGTAGCGGATTTCGTAGAACTCCAGATCCGTCATCACCCCCGAGCGCCGCCAGAGCTGCGCGTAGAAGAACACCGTCGCCATGCCCGTCAGCACGAACGCCCACCAGACCCAGTTGCCGGCGACGCCGGTGCGGCGGACGATGTCGGTGACGAGGTTTGGCGTGTCGCTGCTGAACGTGGTGGCGACCATCGAGAGACCACCAAGCCACCAGGGCACCGCACGGCCCGAGGCGAAAAACTCGGTGGTGTCCTTTCCCGCCCGCCTGCCGAAGAAGAGCGCCGGGACGAAGCAGATGAAGAGCGACGCGAAGACAATAATCCAGTCGAGGAGCTGCAGCCGCATTCACCGCGGAGTATACACGTGGACTAAGATGGCTTCTTCATCCGCGCGTGAGCGCGGCCGCCGGAGCGGAGCGGGGCGATGGGGCCCCGCGAGCGACGGCGATGGGGGGTCCGGCGGGGCGAAGCCCCCCGGAGAAAAATGACTCGCAGCTACATCCGCGTCGCTGTCGTCTGGGTTTTGACACTGGCGGCGCTCTTTGCCCTTCAGGAATACTTCTCGTGAGCGGGCTGCTCATCGTGCCTCTCCGCCCCATCGGGCCCGTCTGAATGCACCCAATCGACTGGATGATAGTGGTCGGCTTCATCGCCTGGATCGTCTACGACGGTCTGCGGCGCACGAAGGACAGCCACGAGATCGACGGCTACTTCCTGGCCAATCGCTCGATTCCCTGGTGGGCTGCCGGCATTTCCGTGATGGCGACGCAGCTGAGCGCCATCACGATGATTGGCACCACCGGGCAGGGATACAACGACGGCCTTCGCTTCATCCAGTTCTACTACGCGCTGCCGCTGGCGATGATCATCCTGTCGATCACGCTGGTGCCGTTCTTCTACAATTCGCGCGTCTACACGGCGTACCAGTACCTCGAGCGGCGCTTCGACGGGAAAACCCGCAGCCTGACGAGCCTGCTGTTCCTGATATCCCGGGGGATGTCGTGCGGCGCCGTCGTGTCGGCGCCGGCGGTCGTGCTCTCGCTCGTGCTCGGATGGAATCTCACGCTGACGTCGCTGGCGATCACGATGCCCGCGGTCGTCTACACGATGTTCGGCGGTGTGCAGGCTGTCACGTGGACCGACGTCAAGATCATGGTCCTGATCGTCTTCGGCATGTTCGCCATCGTCGTCGCCGCGGTCCTCGGGTTTCCGGCGAACGTCGGCCTGGTGGACGGACTCAGCATCGCCGCCACGACCGGTCGCATGCAGACGTTCGAGTTCTCGTTCGATCTGACCAATCAGTACACGTTCTGGTCTGGCACGATCGCCGCGCTGTTTCTCTTTTGTTCGTACTTCGGCGCCGATCAGAGCCAGGTCCAGCGCTACCTGACAGCGCGCTCCGTGGACGAGGCGAGGCATTCGCTGCTGATGAGCGCCTACTGGAAGATTCCGCTGCAGCTCCTCGTGCTCCTGATTGGCATTCTGATCTACGTCTTCTACATCTTCAATCAGCCACCGCTGCTGTTCAGTCCGGCTCACGCCGACCGGTTGCGTGCGGGCGACAGCGGCGCGGCTTTTACTCGCCTGCAGTCGGACTTCGATGCGGCGTACGAAGCGCGCCGAAGCGCGGCGTCGGACCTCTCCGCAGCGCGTGACTCGGGCGACGCTACGCGCGTGCAGGCGGCGACGACGATGTTTCTGGAGAAGGAAGGGGCACTGCAGTCGGTCAGGCGCTCCGCCGCGAACCTCGTGCGGGAGAGCACAGGCGACCGCACGTTCACGGACGTGAACTACATCATTCCCACGTTCATCCTTCAACACCTGCCAATCGGGCTGATCGGCGTGCTGATTGTGGCCATCATCATGGCGGCGACCGATACCATCGCCGGAGAGCTCAACTCGCTGTCGACGGCGACCGTGATCGACTTCTACAGGCGACGGGTGCGCACGGTCGCCTCGGACGCCCACTACCTGACCGTGTCGAAGATCGCGACGGGCCTGTGGGGCCTGTTCGCGTGTGCCGTTGCGGTCTGGGCGGCCGAGCTGGGCTCGTTGATCGAAGTCGTGAACCGCTTCGGCTCTTTCTTCTATGGTTCCATCCTGGGCGTCTTCATTCTCGCGATCGGGTTTCCACGCGCGACGGGCCATGGCGCCTTTGTCGGGCTGATCGCCGGGATGGGTTCCGTCGCCTGGGTGGCCACCTTCACCAGCCTGGCTTTCCTCTGGCACAATGTCGTCGGCGCCGTTGGTGTGGTCGTTGTTGGCGTCATCGTCAGCGAGATCGATCGCGCAGTCTTCAAGAGACACTGACGGGCGACAAGCACCATGCGCGTTGCGCCGATCGTCATCACCGTTGTTCTTCTGGCGCAGCCGCCGGGACCGCCCCCGATGCTTCCGGAGGCGGCTGTCGTCCAGCTTTCCCGAAGCCTCGAGGCTGCGACGTCGCATCGGACACACGTGTGGCGGGATACGGCCTCGCTGAACGCTGACGGAACGGTGAACGGATACATCGAAATCGCGCGCGGCGACCGGCGGAAGTGGGAATTCGACATGCGTCGGAATGCCCGCGCGATCGATCGCGTGATGCCGCCCGAGGTGGGTGGTTATCCCGTGAACTACGGGTTCGTGCCGCAGACGGTCTCGTACGACGGCGATCCATTCGACATCCTCGTGCTTGGCCCGGCCATCGACGGCGGAAAGGTCATCCGCGGCACGATCGTGGGCCTGATGCACATGGAGGACGAGAAGGGCCTGGATTCGAAGGTGGTCGTGTCGGCGATCGGATCGAACGGCCAGCCGGTTCACACCCTCACCGACGACGACCGCCAGCGCATCGGCGGCTTCTTCGACCGCTACAAGCGTCACGAGCCCGGCAAATTCTCGAGGGTGCCTGGCTGGGACACGTCAGCGGAGGGGCTCGCCTACGTCAGGATGACGCATGCGTTCTTCGAAAAGTGCCGCAATCAGTCTGCGCAAACGGCGTGCGAGATCGGGCGGTGAACACCAGCACCTTCTGTTGAGGTCGCCAGCTCCCTCAATCACAGACCTTTCTCATCCCTGCAACAGATTTCCAACATCTGCGGCGCAGAGTGAGCGCGCTCAACGCTTGAACGCGAAGTCAGCCCTGCGAGGGACTACACCCCAGACGAGGGAGGGTCGCCATGCCACGTTCGACTATCGGATTCCTTCGCCGCCACGTGCGCACCATCCGGAACCCTGGCGTCCTGATCGTCTCGGTTCTGACGCTGTTTCTCGTGGCACTCGAGATGACCGTCCAGGTACGGTCCGCCGTGCAGCAACGCGGCAACACGCGTCACCCACGGTTCTCCCACAACGGCCAGATCGACGAGGAAACAACCGCGGCGGAGTCACGCCGTCCGCGCGATCCCGTGACGGAAGCGCCGACCGGTTTCGACAACCTGACCAACGGCTTCGACGAGCAAGGACCGCCGTTCGACTCAATCAACGAAGACTCTGTGGTTCCGCTCCGCTCGTTCAACGACAACCGGTTCATTTTCGAGGAGGCTGAAACGATCGAGGACGGTCTCGGGCCGACCTATAACGCCCAGAGCTGCCGCGAATGCCACCAGAACGTCGTGACCGGTGGCGCCAGCCAGATCGCGGAGCACCGCACCGGCCGGCTGCAGGATGGCGAGTTCTTCGAGTCGCTCGGCGGGTCGCTCGTGCACTCGCGTGCGACCCATCCCGACATCACCGAGCTGGTGGCGTTCGAAGACGACATCCGCACGTTCCGCATCTCCACCAACACGCTGGGCAACGGTTTCGTCGAGAGCATCTCCAACAGGACGCTGCTGCAGATTCGGGACGAACAGCCGGAAGCGGTACGCGGCTCGATCGTGCCCGTTCCGGTCCTCGAGGGCAACGGGACGCCGCGCGGATCGGACGCTTCGGATGGAAGAGCCAGCACGCCAGCCTGGAGTCGTTTGCCGCAGATGCGTATCTGAACGAGATGGGCATCACGAGCCCGCTGTTCCCCGAGGAGAATTCGTCGAGCGGCACGGGACGTAAGCCCTTACGATCCGGTCGGGGAACCGGAAGACGACGGGGTCGACATCACGGCGTTCGCGAATTTCATGCGCAGCACGAAGGCACCCTCACGAGGCCCGATCACCGCAGAAGTGCTCGCCGGCGAGCAGGTTTTCGCGCAATATTGGCTGCGCCGTCGTGCCATATACCCTCGATCACGACCGCGCCGCCTGGCACGAGGATCAACGGCGGGGCGTTCACCGTGCCGCCTGCGTTGGGCAACAAGGTGATTCATCCGTACAGCGATTTCCTGGTGCACGACGTCGGAACGGGAGACGGTATCCCGGTGCTGCCCGGCGAGCAGTACGCGGCCACGGCGAACTTGATCAGGACCGCGCCGCTGTGGGCACTTCGCACCAGAAACCGCCTGATGCACGACGGCCTGTCGTTCACCAAGCAGGAGGCCATCGAGAGACATGGCGGTCAGGCAGCCGGTTCGCGCTCGCTGTTCCAGACCCTGACGCCTGAGCAGCGCACCGTGCTGTTCCGTTTTCTGGACTCGCTGTAGGCGTCGGGCGCCGAAAAGCTCGACACTGACCGACGAAATTACACGTCGACGTCGGCGAACTTGTAGCCGATACCCCAGGCCGTCAGGATCATCCGCGGATGGTGCGGATCCAGCTCGATCTTGCGCCGCAGACGGCTGATGACGGAATCGACCGTGCGCTCGGTGACGTGCGTGTCGTCGCTCCAGACGTTCTGCAGGAGTGACGACCGGCTGTAGACGATACCCGGGCGCGCGGCGATCCGGTGGAGGAGATCGAACTCCTGCTTCGTCAGTTCGATCCGCGCGCCCCTGACGGTTGCCTCACGTTTCTCCATATCCAGTGTGATATCGCGCGAGATGACGATCGGGGCCTGTGGCTCAGCCGATGGCGCCGGAGGCCGGCGGCAGCGCCGCATGATCGCCCCGATCCGTGCGACGAGCTCACGCACGGCGAACGGCTTGGTCAGATAGTCGTCGGCGCCGCTGTCGAGACCGACGACCTTGTCCGACTCAGTGATGCGGCCCGTCACCATCAAGACGCCCGCGTCCTTGTTGGGGCCATCCGAGCGGATGGCTCGACAGATCGTCACGCCATCGAGGTTGGGCAACATGACGTCGAGGATGATGAGCTCGAAGGCATGCGTGCGCAGACGCTCGAGCGCCTCGCGCCCGTCGCCGGCTTCCTCGATCTCGAACCCTGCGAGCGAGAGGTGAAGCCTCATCAATTCGCGGGTGGGTATTTCGTCGTCAACCACGATCGCTCGTGGCCGGCGATTCTCAAGGGTCGTCGACGACACGAAGGACACCCCCGGTTCGGTGTGCGATTGATTGGTCAGGAGGCCGCTGGGCTGCTTCGGCTGCCAGCAACTCGAGTACCAAGCCGGCACCCACGAGCTCGAGGATTCTTGTGAATCTCTGTCGGGCCCGCCTTGACACCTCAACAGGCGGCATGCTCAAGTGCCGGACATGACCGAGCCGACCGGCGATCGCGCGTTCATGCGCCAGGCGTTCGAGCAGGCGTTGAAGTCATATCACCAGGGCGGGCTGCCGATTGGAGCCGTGATGGTGGAGGAGGGCCGCCTGGTCGCCGCGGGGCACAACCGGCGCGTGCAGGATGGCGATCCTATCGCCCACGGCGAGATGGACTGCCTGCGGAAAGCCGGACGCCGTGCGCGCTACGACCGCATCGTGCTCTACACGACGCTGAGCCCCTGCATGATGTGCGCGGGCACGATCGTCCAGTTCGGCATCCCGCGCGTCGTCGTCGGCGAGGCGCGGTCGTTCGCCGGCAACATCGAATTCCTTCGCGAGCGGGGCGTGGAGGTGCTGCTGCTCGACGATCCAGAATGCATCCAACTGATGCAGCGCTTCATCAGCGAGCGACCGGAGCTCTGGGACGAGGACATCGCCGGCCGCGACGCTGTGTGAATCCAGCACCAGTTGCTCGAGCCGCCCGACTTGGGAGTTGGCGTTTGGGCGTTGGAGTGCAGCGTTAGTTCACGTTGCGCCCCTATTCCCAGTACCACACGACAATAACGCCCCGCCCTGCGAAGCCGAAACCTTCGGTTCCTCCAGACGCCGCAACCGACAGGTTGATCAGCTTGTCGCGGCCAACCTCACTTGCGAACTCGGCGGCCTCGTCGCAGAGATCTTCCCAGGACCTCGTCGCGCTCTCAAAGATGCGATACTGCACCCTCATCCCGATTGTTCCTCCCATACGATCGATACGAGCCCGCGAACGCGGGGTTCCGCGCCCTCACGTAAACCGTCTGTGAACGGGCCGGAATCGTCGCGCTGGCAGGTGGTTTGCTGCTGACTACGCAGAAGTCGGCGTCGTGTGCGAAAGGAGTGGATCATGGCCGGGCGAAGGAAGCTGGGTCGCTCGCTCGAGACCCTGTCGTCGACCGTGATGCGGTGGACGGGGAGCTCGCCGGCGTTCGCGATCGCGTTTGGCATCGTGCTGGTCTGGGCTTTGAGCGGTCCGCTGTTCGGATTCTCCGACACGTGGCAGCTGGTCATCAACACGGGCACGACAATCGTGACGTTTCTGATGGTGTTCCTGATCCAGCGTGGGCAAAACAAGGACGCGATGGCCATTCAGCTGAAGCTGAACGAGCTGGTCGCGGCCATCAACGGTGCGAGCAACAGGCTGATTGACGTCGAGGACCTGACCGAGGACGAGCTGCAGGCGCTACATCGTTATTATTCGAAACTTTCGAAGCTCGCCAAGAAAGACAGCAACATCGCGCAATCGCATTCCGTCGAGGAGGCGCGCACCCGTCACAAGGAGAAGAGCGCGACCGGCTCCTGAACGCCTTTGGCCGCGCTTCGTCCTTGATGCCGACTATACTGCGGGCTGGAGAGAGCCTGTGACGATACCCGAGAGTCCCACGCCTGACCCCACGCCTCCCGCGCCCGAGCGATCGTTCGGGTTGATCGCCGTTGCCGCCCTGGTCGTCTCCGGATTCGTTGGGGGAGTGCTCGTCGCCGCCCTGATGGCCCGTCAGACCCAGCACGACATCACGCAGCTGCGCGCGAGCGTGACGACGCTGCAACAGGATTTCGAGCGGTCTCGCGAGAGCACCAAGGCACTCGCCGCGAGCACCGATCGTCATGTCGTGCTCCCCTTCGCGGACTCCGGGTTTCAACCCATCCGGACGAACGGGGGAACGTTGCTGATCGCGCTGGGCGAGGTCACGCCGCTGCAGAACACGGTCATCGTGCAACTGCGGGTGGGCAATCCGCAGTCGGTGACGTACGAGGGCTTTGTTCTCACGCTCGAGTGGGACAAGCAGCAGTTGGAGCAGAAGTACGAACATGTGATGCTCGAACCCGGCCAGTGGGCGACCGTGCAGGCGACGTTGACGCCGGCGGATCCGGCAACGACGAAGTCGCTCCGTATCACCGGCGCATCCGTCAATCAGATTCGCGTGCGCTGACCTTACGGTTGAGAAACCAACTGGCTCTATTTCCACTCGATCGGGAACAGCTTGCCCGCCGCGAGAGGATCGAGTTTTCCGCCTAAGAGTTCGACGGCGCGTGCCAGCACCGGGTCCCGACCCTCTCCCAGATCGGCGGGCGTCGGAATCACCGTTTCGTCAGGCGTCACGCCGGCATGCTCGAGGCTCTTGCCGTCGTTCATGAGCATCTGCTTGGCGCGCGCCCGTTCGGTGCTATCGAGAACCGGCGCTTGAACCGCAAGCGCCCACAGTGACATGGCGGCCAAGACCAACGACTTCAGCATCGTGTGTCCTTTCGAAACGCCGCCATTGTATGCGGGCGCGACCCTGTCCTGCGATGAGCGGGGTCTGGATCGCCTTGCCGTCAGGCGGCATGTCCATTTGACAGTCCAATGAAGCCTGTGTTACTCCATTGGCATGCCTAATAAAGAGCCGGGCAAGGCGGACGTCCTCCAGGGCACGCTCGACCTGATGGTGCTCCAGACCCTCGCCGCGATCGGCCCGCTGCACGGTTACGCGATTGCCGCGCGGCTCGAGCAGGTGTCGAAGGGAGCCTATCGGCTGAACATGGGCACGCTCTATCCCGGCCTGATGCGTCTCGAACAGCGGGGACTGGTCCGGGGCGCGTGGGGAGTGACGGATACGAACCGTAAGGCGCGCTTCTATTCAATCACCGCGGCAGGGCGCCGGCAGCTGGCCAGCGAGCGGGCAGAATGGGATCGTCTGACGACGATCATGCACACGCTGCTGCACGGCGAAAATTAGGACGAAGATGCGCACGCTCCGCGAGTGGTGGCTTCGCTTCTGGGGAACGTTCCGTCCCAGCCGGGCGGACGCGGATCTCGAGCAGGAGCTGCGCGCGCACCTCGAGCTCGCCGCTGAGGCCGAAGGGCGTCGCGACAGTGCCGATGCGCCTCGCGCGGCGATCGTCCGCGCTGGTGCGGTGGCGCCATCCATGGAAGCCCTGCGCGATCAGCGCGGCCTGCGCTGGCTCGAGGAGCTCGCACGGGACGTCAGGCACGCCTCACGGGCGCTGCGGCGGGCGCCTGCGTTCACCGCTGTGGTGATCCTGACGCTGGCAATCGGCATCGGCGCGAACACCGCGGTGTTCAGCCTCGTCAACGGCATCCTGCTCAAGCCGCTCGCGTACCCAAACCCCGAAGAGCTCGTCGCGGTCTGGCAGTCCGCACCCGGAGCCGAAGGACTGACCGCCGTGTCCGGCGGCCTGCGGCTCTCGGCTTCCATGTACTTCACGTACAGCGAACAGAACCGCAGCTTTGCGCACCTCGGCGCCTGGTATGCGGCGTCGGCAACGATCACGGGTATCGAAGAGCCCGAAGAAGTGCGGGCCGCGGTCGTATCCGATGGAGTGCTTCAAGCCCTCGGTGTGCAGCCGGTCCAGGGCCGATGGCTCACCGCCGCCGATCAGGCCCCCAACGGGCCGCGCGTCGTCCTCGTGAGCGACGGATACGCCAGGCGTCAATTCGGAGCCGACGCCCAGGTCGTCGGCCGCACCCTCCAGGTCGACTCGCATCCCGCGCGAGATCGTGGGTGTGATGCCCCGAGGGTTTCGGATCGTGGATACCGATATCGATCTGATCCTGCCGGTTCGTTTCGATCGCAGCCGCGTCACCCTGCCTGGCTTCGGCTTCGATGGCGTCGCACGCCTGAAGCCGGGTGTGACCCTCGCCGACGCCAACGCGGATATCGCACGCATGGTGCCGATCTGGATGACGTCGTGGCCGGCGGCGACCGGCGTCAATCCGCGAATCTATGAGGGCTGGCGAATCGCGCCTGCGCTCCGTCCGCTGAAAGACGAAGTCATCGGCAACGTCGCGAAGGCTCTGTGGGTCGTGATGGGAACGCTCGGCATCGTGCTGATGATCGCCTGCGCGAATATTGCGACCCTGATGCTCGTGAGGGCCGAGGCACGACACCAGGAGCTGGCGATTCGCGCAGCTCTCGGCGCCGGGTCGCGACGCATCGTCCGGGCGATCCTCGTCGAAAGCCTGCTGCTCGCGCTGGCGGGCGGCGCGGCTGGCCTGGCGCTCGCCTACGTCGGGGTTCGCGCCCTGCTGGTGCGGGCACCCGCCGGGCTTCCGCGCCTGGGCGACATCTCGATCGACCAGCCGGTCTTCTGGTTTGCATTGGGAATCTCGCTCCTCTCGGGCATCGTGTTCGGTCTGATCCCGGCGCTGCGGCACGCATCACCACACATTGCCGCAAGCCTTTCGGCAGGTTCGCGCACGCAGAGCGACAGTCGTGCGCGGTTGCGCGCGCGTCACGCGCTCGTCGTGGCACAGGTCGCGCTCGCGCTCGTGCTGCTCGTCGCTGCCGGATTGATGATTCGGACCTTCGCCAGGCTGCATACGATCGACCCCGGATTTGCTCAACCGGGTGAGCTTCAGACGGTGCGCATCACGATTCCCACCTCGGTCGTGCCCGAGCCCGAGCGTGTCAATCAGGTCCAGATGGACCTCGTCGAGAAACTTGCCGCACTGCCCGGCGTCAGCGCTGTCGGGCTGACGAGCGCCCTGCCGATGGACGAACAGCCCGCCGACTGGGACGCGGTCTTCGCGGAATCGAAGACCTACCAGGCGAACGAGGTGCCTCCGCTCCGCTTGTTCAAGAGCGTGTCCCCGGACTTCTTCCGTGCTGCCGGCACGCGACTGATCGCGGGACGCGATTTCACCTGGACCGATCTCTCCGAACGCCGCCCCGTGGTCATCGTGTCCGAGAACCTCGCGCGCGAGGTCTGGGGATCGCCCTCGGGTGCACTGGCCAAACGGCTGAAGACGCTCCCATCGTCGCCCTGGCGCGAGGTCGTCGGCGTCGTCCAGGACGTCTACGACAACGGCGCGCACGAGCCTCCACCGACGACCGTCTACTGGCCGACGATGGGAGAGAGCGCCTATCGGGTGGGATCACTCGAGGTTACGCGCATGGCCACGTTCGTCATCCGGAGTCCACGCGCGGGCACGGAGAGTTTCCTGAACGAGATGCAACGGGCTGTGTGGTCCGTCAATCCGAGCCTGCCGCTGGCCGGCGCCCAGACGATGCAGGCCGTGTACGAGCGCTCGATGTCGCGGACGTCGTTCACGCTGGTGATCCTGACGATTGCGGGGTTCATGGCACTGACGCTCGGAATCGTCGGCATCTACGGCGTCATCTCGTACGCTGTTGCTCAACGCACGCGCGAGATCGGCATCCGGCTCGCGCTCGGGGCGCAGCGCAGCGAGCTGACGCGGATGTTCGTCCGCACGGCGCTCGTCCTGATCGCGCTCGGTATTCCGCTCGGCCTGGCAGCGGCCGCCGGGCTCACGCGCCTCATGTCGTCACTGCTCTTCGACGTCAGCCCGCTCGACCCGGTGACCTATGTGACCGTTCCCATGGTGCTCGCCACCGCGGCCATCGCCGCCAGCTACCTGCCGGCGCGGCGTGCCGCATCGGTCGATCCTTCCGAAGCGCTCCGTAGTGTCCGGCTTTAGCCGGACCGTCACGAATCCTCGAACGAAGTGGCTGTAGGGACGCGCGGCTTCAGCCGCGCGTCAGGGACGAGGTCACGCGCTGCCGTCCGTGACGCGGAGCTGAAGCTCCGCGCTGCTGGAGCCCTTGACTCGAAGACCTAATCCTGCGGCGAGCCACGAACCACGAACCACGAACCACGGCAGCGCGAGCGAACCCCCGCGCCCTTGACAGCAACTGCGCCAGGCATTACGGTCCATCACACAACCCGACAATACGGATATCAGGACCGGCCACCGACGACAGGAGTGTCCATGGGCGATGAGCCGCGTCACCCGGCGGATGATGCCGACCGCACGACCGTGCAATTTGCCGCCGGCGAGGCGAATCCAGCTCGCATCGGCCCGTACCGGATCCTCTCGCTCATCGGACAAGGCGCGATGGGCATCGTCTACGAGGCCGAACAGGAACGGCCGCATCGCCGCGTGGCCCTCAAGATCATCAGGCCGGGCATCGCCACGCCGGCGATGCTGCGCCGATTCGAGCACGAATACGAGTTTCTGGGCCGCCTCCAGCATCCTGGTATCGCGCAGATCTACGAGGCGGACGTCGCCGATTCGTCCTACGGGCCGCAGCCGTACTTCGCGATGGAGCTCGTGCGCGGCCGGCGCCTCGACGAATATGCCCGGGTTCGAAATCTCGGCCTGCGCGAGCGCCTCACGCTGGTGGCCGACATCGCCGACGCCGTCCAGCACGCGCACCATCGCGGCGTGATTCACCGCGATCTGAAGCCTGGAAACATCCTGGTCACTGAAGCGGGCATGCCGAAGGTGCTCGACTTCGGGCTCGCGCGCGC
>CAWARA010000016.1:0-604385 GCA_963784195.1 uncultured Acidobacteriota bacterium
AAGCGCTGCCAATTGCCCGACAGATCGCGGAAGCCCTAGAAGCAGCGCACGAGCGAGGGATTGTCCACCGCGATCTCAAGCCGGCGAATATCAAGCTCCGACCGGACGGCACGGTGAAGTTGCTGGACTTCGGTCTTGCGAAGATCCTCCAGCAAGACATGACGGTGGACGGAGGCACCACCGGATCCGCGTCGCTCACCAGCCCCTCGCTCGTGCGGCGTGGTGTGATTCTGGGCACCGCCGCCTACGCGAGTCCCGAACAGGCTCGGGGGCAGGACGCCGACAAACGGAGCGATATCTGGGCCTTTGGCGCCGTGCTTTACGAAATGCTATCCGGACGCCGGGCTTTCCCGGGCGACGATGTATCGGACACCATCGCCGCCGTCCTGCATCTGCCGATCGACTGGTCTGCTCTCGATCCATCGACGCCGGTGTCCGTTCGGCAATTGCTCGCGCGCTGTCTGGAGCGCGACGTCCGGCGGCGACTGCGCGATATAGGCGAAGCCCGCATCGTATTGGAAGGTCCAACCGCTGCCGCAGTGGAGGGCTCGTCGTTATCGGTAGTCGTCCAGTCAGTCTCTCTGCCGCTGTGGCGCCGTGTCTTGACGCCAATGGCGGCCGCCATCGTGGCTGCGGCGGCGGTTGGCGCGGCCGTCTGGGCCGGCACGCGTCCGAGCGTTCCTCAGGTCTCGCGCTTTGCCGTCTCGACGACGGCTACCAATGCGCTGTCGGTAGATTCCCAATCGCGCGACCTGACGATCACCGCAAATGGCACACACATCGTGTACAAGGGCGGGATCGGTGGCTCCAGCACGCAGCTGTTCGTGCGTGGACTCGATCAACTTGATCCGGTGCCGCTGACGACCCCGGGGCTACCGAAGGGTCCGTTCTCTTCGCCCGATGGCCAGTGGATTGGCTTCTTCGTGCCTAGCCGCCCGGTGACTCTGAAAAAAGTGGCAATCACCGGAGGCCCCGCAATCGAGTTGTCTGGCGTCGATGGTCCGAGCCGTGGCGCCACGTGGGGCGAAGGCGACACGATCATCTTTGCGACAGCGGCGCTGCCTACTGGCCTGCAGCGTGTATCGTCGGCCGGCGGTCAGCCAACCGTGCTGACTAGGCCGAACGGTGAGCGCGGCGAGAGAGATCACCTCTGGCCGCAATTCTTACCGGATGGGCAGGCGGTGCTGTTCACCATCACTTCGTCGGCCGGCGGCATCGATGCCTCACAGGTAGCACTATTCGACATGGCCGCCGGTACGTGGAGGACGCTGGTTCGAGGGGCGAGTCAGGCACAGTACGTGTCGAGCGGCCATCTCGTGTACGTGGCGGGGGGTGCTCTATGGGCGGTTGCGTTCGATTTGGCGAACCTGCAGACGAGGGGCACAGCGAGTCCGGTCGTGTCGCCCGTTGTGAGCTTGCCGACCGGCACGGCTGAGTTCGATATCGCTCGGAGTGGTACGTTGGCGTACGTCATTGGCGGTACGGAGGCAGCACCGCGGACGCTGGTATGGGTCGATCGCCTCGGCCAAGAAGAGGTGATTGCCCCGGCGCGTCCCTATGTCGCTACGCGCCTGTCGCCGGATGGCAGGCATGTGGCGCTGGAGATCGAGGACCAGGATCACGACATCTGGGTTTGGGATCTGACGCGCAAAACGCCCACGCGGGTCACGACCGATCCTGGGTCGGACCGATCGCCAGTCTGGATGCCGGATGGACACCGGCTGCTGTTTAGTTCTCAAGCCGGAAGTGTACTCGGGTCCCTGTTCTGGCAGGCAGCAGACGGAACGGGTACGGCAGAGCGCCTACTGGTCGACAGCCCGTACGTGCAGCGCCCCTCGTCGGTCGTCGCCGATGGCACCCGCGTCCTGTTTATGGAAGGCGGCGATTTGATGATGCTCACGCTGGGCAATGACCGGCGCGTGCAACCGGTCCTCCAAACAGCGCAGATCGAACAGAACGGCGCGATTTCACCGGACGGTCGCTGGCTTGCGTACCGACTCAAACGACTCGGGACCGTCTCAGATCTTCGTGCGACCATTTCCGAACGCGAACGAGGGCAAGGCGCAGGTGTCCACCAACGGAGGCTCGCAGCCGCTCTGGAGTCGGAACGGCCGCGAGCTCTTCTACCTGGCGCCCGATGGCACGCTCATGGGTGTGTCGGTGGAGCGTGGGCGGAAATGGATCGCGGGTATGCCGACCATGGTACTGAAGGGCCCGTACTTTGGCGGAGCCGGCAACAGCAGCCCTCGCACGTACGATGTGTCGCCGGACGGCCAGCGTTTCCTCATGCTCAAGCAGGTAGCGAGCCCCGACCAGTCGGCGGGGCCAGCCAGAATCGTCGTCGTCCAGAACTGGGTGGAGGAGTTGAAGCGACTCGTTCCGCACCGTCGCTGACGGCGCCTGCCACCAGATACAAATGGTTGCGGGTATGGCAGTGAAGCTGCGACGTACGCTGCGTGCACCGATCTTCAGCTGGGGCTCAAGCGGAGACTCAAGCTGAGGCCGCAAGCGACTCCAGCCTCTTGAGCGTGTCAGGGTATTTCCGTACCAACCAGATTAAGGCAGCAGCCTGCTCGTTCGGCTTACTGCGTCCCTGTTCCCACCGCTCGAGCGTCCGGGGGTTCACGCCAATCTTGAACGCGAACACGTGGCGCGACATCCTGAGCGCCTCGCGCGTCTCGCGGACGATGTCCGCATCGATTGGCGGAACAGTGATCGGCTGCACCTCTCTTGTCTTCAGAGTGAGGCGCCCTTCGCGGTGATCCCGCATAGCTTCCACGCCCGACATCAGCTCACGGAAGAGGCTGCGCTTCCTTCGAGCCACCGGTCGCTTCTTCGCTGCCATAGTTCATTTCCTTCGTAGCCGGCGCCGCGCAGCACGCCGGGAAAGTTCGGCCTCGAGAGCCGCCTTCAAAGCCCGTTTCTAAGCGGCATTCAGGTCGGCCATTTCATCCTTGTCGTAGAGCGTCATCAGCAAGATCTGACCATCTGCCGAAAGGTAGTAGTAGATCACCCTCAGGCCGCCACGCTTGCCCTTGCCTCGGCGCCGATCGCGTTGTGTCCCACCTCTGGAATCGGACGGTACCTACGCGGCTGACCGATAGTAGTAACTGAGAATGCCCGTAGTGTCCCTGCCTGCGCCGAATCCAGGATCCGGATTCTTCACGCCGCTCGTGCATAATAGTTGAGCAGCCCACCGAGTCGTGAACGCCGTTGAATGCGACCGACACACTCTTGCTCTGGCCGAAGCTCAATCAGCTCGTTGCCCAGTCCTTGATGATTCCGCTCGCGCTGATAATGGGTGACAAACTCGGTGACAGCCCGTCGAAAATGGCGCTCTCCGAACGGAATTAAGCGATCGAGACACTCCTCATTGATCGAGCGGACGAAGCGTTCAGCGTGGGCGTTCGCATTCGGCGCGCGATACGGCGTCCGGATGACACGAAGCCCGCCCTCCTGCAACCGGGCGCGGACTGGCTCACTCCACTTCGCGTCCCGGTCGCAGATCAACACGCGATACAGCTGGCCGTCGGCCAGCGTGAGGGTTCGCGCGACCTGGCACATGAACGCCTCGTCAGGGTGCGGCGTCGACCCGAGGATCTGGACACGCCGCAAAGCCAGCTCGATGACAAACACCGTATAGAACGTGACCAAGCCCCGCCACGTCCAGACTTCGGTCGTGAAGAAATCCGCACCGGCGATCTCACCCCGGTGCGCCCGCAGAAACGTCTGCCATGGAGTCGGACGCTCCGGCACGGGCGGTATCCCGTGCGCCCGCAGGATCCGTGCAATCGTTGACCGTCCGACGCGGTGCCCAAGGTTCTTCAGCGCACCTTGGATCCGCGTGTAGCCCCAGGTCGGATTCTCTTCCGCCATCCGCGTCGCCAGTTGGCGGATTTCAGCGCGGACGCCGCGACGACTCGTGCCTTTCTTGGCGTAGGTCCATTTGCGCGCGATGAGCCGGCGGTGCCAGCGGAGCAACGTGTCTGGCGTGACGATCGTCGCGACCTCGCGCAGCACCTGCCGGCCCAGCCGGTACGCCCGTGCGGCAAGTTGCCGCCGATCGTCATCGGTGAGCCGCAGACGCCGCCCACCCAACTGCCGCCGCAGCACTCGATTCTCTTCGATCAGGTACGCCAGCATCTCCCGCTGTTGGCGGTCCAGCCAACTGGTGACAGTCAGAAGCAACATGCGGAAAGCCGAGGCGTCCATCACGGGCGGGAGCTTACATCACTACCGCGATACTGGCGTTTACAGTTCGGCCGGCCGAGACGTGGGACACTACGGGCGAAACCTTCGGCTATACGAATGTGCGGATCGGCAAGGGACCCGTCGAACGCACGATCAACGAAGCCGAAGCCACCGTGGTCCGGACGATCTACGAACGCTTCGCGGCCGGTGACGGTGCACGCAGCATTGCCGCCGCCCTCAACGAGGGACGTTCTCCACGTGGGCGGTGCAATCCGGTTCACCAGTGCCGGAGGCGGCGGCGGAGAAAGCGGTCGGGGCACCCACGCGGCCCGTCCAGACGTTTGCGTGAAAAAGGGCGCGCGGCAGTCCGGCATCGAATGAACGTCCGCCTCCGATCGGGACGGACATCATCGTCCCATCCGGTCCGAGGTAGAACAATTCCCGGCCGTGTTGATGCTGTTGTTCTCGGAGGCGACCTGTTAGGTTGCCCGGACGGGTTTTCTACTCCGGAGCAGGCTCAACGTCACGACGCGCGGCCCGTATCCGAGTGTCTCGAGCTTCCAGCTGCCACCTGGCAGCCAGCTGCCAGCTGCCAGCTCCTAACTCCTAGCTTCTGCTTAAGGCACGTGTTGTGCACGGCCCGCACAAGTGGAAAGCTCCCACGCTCCCTGTCGAAGGCAGAACGACGTCAAGAAAGGTGGATCATGTCGAGAGCCTCGATGAACCTCACCGTGTATCGGAGCGAAAAAAGTGTATGGGACCCACCGAAGTTGTCGGCCCGACTGGCCAATTGCGATCAGGATCGCCTGATGCTAGGAGCCTGGGCTGCCGGCCTCGCCATAATGGGCATCCGGCGCGGCGGTTTCGCGGGCCGTGCATTTGCGGCTGCGTCTGGAACGCTCGCGGTCCGCTCCGCGATAGGCCGGCGCGACCTCGCGAGTGCCCGCCGCTGGATCAATCGTCAGCTGCTGGAGCGTGGCTGGCGGCGGCGCGATGTCGTCGAACACACTTCCGAGGAGTCGTTTCCGGCGAGCGATCCGCCGTCGTGGACGACCGCTGTGGTCAAGCCGATCCCAGAGGCGGTTTGAGCCGTGCAACAATAGCCAGCCAATAGGATGGACATGGAACTCCAGTTTCCAGCCGAGGCGCATGATGCGCTCGTGCGGAGCGGCCGGAACATCAGCGACCCCGAACGATGGATTTCGGTGGCGGCGGGCACGCTGATGGCGCTCTACGGCCTGTCACGCCGCCGTGCGCGCGGCTGGACGCTGGCGTTCCTCGGCGCGCTTGCTGACAGTAAGCCCCTTCCCCTTCGACAGTAATCCCGTAGCTCCCTAACGTCGCACGTGCGCGTAAGCGCTCAACGAAGCGGTCGATACCCGTAGAGCACCGCGGCGAGCGCGTCGCCGATCTGCGTGGTGCTCGTGACCGCCGGATAACCCCGCTCCACCTTGTTCGAGTGGCAGCGAAGACATTTCTCGCTGTTCGCCCCGCACCGGCCGTGCGATGAACTTCCAGCCGGGTCTGGAGAACTGGTACGACTCGGCGTTCGCCGACAGCGCGATCATGGCGCGCTGGCTGTCGTCCCACAGGTCGCGCGGGTGAGGCGGCGCGTCCGGAGCGCCCGATGACCGCATCGCCGCGCGACCTGTGATACGGACCGGCCCCTGGATCACGCCGAACGCCTGATCGGCATCGGCATACCCCGAGTCGGGACCCGGCATCGGGTTCAGCACCCACCGGTCCGCGAGATACAGGATCACCTGCAGGTTGGCGCTCTCGAGCTCGCGGATCAGGTGCGCCTCCCGCAGGTTCTTCGGCAGGAAGCCGTGGGTCGCGCCTGGCTTCATGATTCGCGCCATTCCGAACCGCTCGTCGACGGCCTTGAAGCGCTCCTGGATGCAGTCGTCGAACGATGCGAGTGCCTGGGCGTCCGGTAGCCGGGATGAGTCCGGCCGCTGACGGGCGGATATCGATGACGATACCGTCACGAGCATAGCGAATCCGACGGACACGATGCCGAAGGTGACGCGAACTGGCGTGCGCATGATGGACCTCGCAGCAGGAGCCGGAACGGCCCCTTCGGATTCTGGAACGCGGGAACCCGCATCTTCTTGCGGCCGCGTCGGTCCGCGCCGCGGCATCCCAGCCTTCCCCGCTCCCGCCACCTCCCTGTAGCCCCCACCGAGGGAAGCCTCACAAGAAAAAGTCAATAAAACCGGGGCGCGGCTGTGGGCCTGAGGCGATGCTGCAGCTTCAACGCTGCAGCGCGCCTTGGACGAGGGACAATGTGGGCCGATCGCCCACGTCCGATCGACGGCGAAAGGCAAAAACGACGACCGTGGCGATCGCAAGCGCTGAGGGTGTGAGGCGGAATCCCGCCTGCCAGCGCAATCGTTTCGTTGACGCGCATCAGCGCAGGGCGGAGATGCCATGACCGACGAGTCCGTCACCCCGACACGTACGCGCCCGTTGATGGTAAAAGCTTTTGGAATCACTGACAAAGGAAAGGTGCGCGCACAGAATGAGGATCAGTTCCTCATCGCCGAGCTCATCAAGGCGATGCGAGTCTGGCAAACGAGTTTGCCGGAACCGAAGCTGCAGATTGGTGAGGAGCGCGCACATTTATTTCTGGTGGCCGACGGCATGGGCGGGCACCAAGCGGGCGAACGGGCAAGTGGCCTCGCCGTCGCTGCGATCGAGCAGTTCACGCTCGATTCGTTCAGATGGTTTTTCGGGGACGACAGTCCCGACGCGGAGAGAGTTCTCGCGCAGTTCCAGTCCGCGATTCGCCACGCTGATGCCCGCATTGTCGAAGAAGCCGCGGAGCACCCCGAATTGAGTGGCATGGGAACGACGGTGACGATGGCGTTCCACCTGGGTGCGCAGCTGTGTGTCATCCACGTGGGTGATAGCCGTGCGTACCTTTACCGTGACCACGAGTTGCACCAGCTCACGGAGGACCATACGGTCGCGGCCGACATGGTGCGCAGCGGAGCCCTTCGGCCTGATCAGGTTTCCGAGCACCGGCTCCGCCACACGATCACCAACGTCGTTGGCGGCCCGGAGCTCGGCGTTAGAGTCGAAGCCCGCGCGCTTGAAGTGCAGGGGGGCGATCGCTTACTCCTGTGTTCGGATGGATTGACAGAAATGGTGACGAACGAAGCGATCGCGGCCATTCTTGGTGCGGAGCCCGCACCGGAGGTGGCTGCAAGGAACCTGCTCGCGCGGGCCAATGATGGCGCCGCCAGCGACAACATCACGCTCATCGTCGTGCGGTTCGATCCAGCTGACTCCACGACAGTGGAAGTTGGCGATGCACGGTAAGCAAAAGCGCACATGGAGCAGCTGTTCACACCACCGTTCCGTGCAGCCGCTGCGGAATTCCCATGACATTTCGGAATCAGGACGTCGAGTGATTTCCCCCCAACAGCTTCCGTCGAGCATCAATCGTTCTGCGCCCGAGCCGGTCCTGTCGCCAGTTTAGCTGCGCATCATGCGCGGGATCGGTCATGATCCGTGTAGTATCCTGCCTGGCCGCTTCAATGGCACAAGCCACTGTCGAAGCGAACTCCACGAGGGCTCGGCGTGCCTGGGTTCTGGTGATGCTCGCACTCGCGGGCTCCGCGTTGGTCCTGCTGTTTGCTGTTGTACCGCACGGCATTTACGGCGACGGTTACGTGCGGTTCGTCAAGCTCGACGAGCTGCTGCGCCATGGGACGGTTGCGACCGAACGCTACTCGTACATCGGCCCGCTGTTCGCCTCTCCACTCTGGGTTTTTGATAATGCCCGACTGTGGTGGTGTGCACGGTTCAACGTGCTCGTACTGGCCGCTGGTATTACGGCGGCCTCTTGGGCGATGCGGCCGGCGGCTACCGCAGATGAGCGGGCGGCGGGAGTACTGTCGCTTGCAGCGACCGGCATGATGCCAAACGCCACGCTGGATTTCTACGGCGAGCTATTTTCGGCGGTGACGGTAGGAACTGGGTTGCTAATTGTCACGCTGCGCGGCTCGTGGCTGGGATGGATCGCCGTGGTCCTCGGCGTTGCGAACATGCCTGCATCCGCGGGCGGCTTGCTGCTTGTCGCGCTGTGGCGATTATGGAGCAATCGGCGCTTGGATGGGTTGATCGCGACCGCCGTGGCGGCCGCGCTGATCTTGGGGGAAAACACCATCATCAGAGGGGCACCTCTGGACGCCGGCTATTTCCGTGACCGCGGCGCCATCACGGTGATGCCGTATTCGGGAATGCCGGGGTTCAGCTACCCATTCATCTTCGGCTTGTTCTCGCTGCTTTTCTCGTTCGGCAAGGGTCTGCTGTTCTTTGCGCCGGGGTTACTGCTTGTGGCTCACGCCCGTCGCACACGTCCGCAGCTGGCGCCGTTCTTCGACCTCTCGATTGCGTTTCTAACCGGTCTCGTTCTGGTCTTCTCACAATGGTGGGCGTGGTACGGAGGATGGAAGTGGGGTCCCCGCTTCCTGCTGCTCGCGAGTTATCCGTCGAGTCTCGCGCTGGCTGTCGCGTTGCACGCCCGGGCGAGCCTCACGCGCAGGATCGCATGCATTGCGATCGCGTTCTGGACTGTCTGGGTTGGGGTGTCCGGCGTGGTCTTTGATCTCAAAGGTCTGGACACGTGCATCGCAAACGGCTACGCGATGGAGCATCTGTGCTGGTATGTGCCTGACTTTTCGCCCTTGCTGCGTCCGTTTGTCCTCCCGCCCGGACCACTCCTGGGCTGGCAGAGGATCTGGATGGTGTTTGCCGCGCTCGTGGCGGCAGTCTTGATGACGTCACACTGTGCGGTCTCGAAGAGCAAGCCGAATAGAGCCGGTATAGTACGGTCTGCGGTGCACGGGATACTAAGAGCGCTCTCCGCGGACGTTCCCGCGCGCTGCGCCGCCAACGTCGATCCGCACGAGCGACTGCGTCAGGATTAGTCCAGGAAAAGCCGGCACAAGGCATCGCAGAAGCTTCCAGTGAACGTGCGCGCGCGCGAAGTTCCCGTTGAATTCAGCTAGCGGGAGGATAGACGCCGGAGCGCGATCTGCTCCGTTCGGTAATGATGGTGCACGAATTGTTCGGAAAAGGTGGTGAGCCGCATAGGAATCGAACCTATAACCCGCAGATTAAGAGTCTGCTGCTCTGCCAATTGAGCTAGCGGCCCACGTCAGGAGGGATCGCCCGGCCGCACGTTTCGGCTGCCGGACAAACCGCAAGTATATCACGTGCGACTGGCGTCCAGTACGCGCACGCGCCGTCCGTTGCCCCCTTCCGCGCGTGCGCTTGTCGATTGTCAGCCCCCTCATTCGACATCCAGATGAGGGACACATGGAGACACTCGCACAACCGGATGAAGTGATGAGCCGTGTCACGTCGAAGGACGGAACCACGATCGCCTTCGAACGGTCCGGCAATGGGCCGGCGCTGATCGTCGTGGACGGGGCACTCTGCAGCCGCGCCTTCGGCCCGTCGCCGAAGCTTGCACCCCTGCTGGCGCGGCATTTCACCGTCTACATCTACGACCGCCGCGGGCGCGGAGGGAGTGGCGACACGCAGCCGTATTCACCCGCGCGCGAGGTTGAGGATATCGCCGCGCTCATTGAGACTGCGGGCGGCTCGGCGGCTCTTCTCGGGTTGTCGTCAGGCGGAGCGCTGGCGCTGGAAGCGGCCGCCAGCGGTCTCGCGGTCACGAGCGTCGTCGCCTACGAACCGCCCTACGTGGACGACACTGGCGAACGTGGCGGTGCCGCGCACGAGGGTCGACTCAGGCGCCTGCTCGCAGAAGGAAACCGCGGCGGCGCGGTGAAGTACTTCATGAAGGACATGGTCGGGGCGCCGGCGGCCATTGTCGTGATGTTGCGTCTGATGCCGTGGATCTGGCGCAAGCTCCAGGCGGTTGCCCATACGCTTCCCTACGACGCGGCGGTCATGACCGCGTTCAGGATTCCGCGGGAACGCTTCTCGTCGATCGGCGTTCCGACACTGGTGATGAATGGGTCGAAGAGCGACGCCAGGCTACGCGACGCGGCGCGAGCAATTGCGGAAGCCATTCCCGCCGCGCGTTACCGCGAACTGGACGGGGCAGACGCACAACGTGAAGCCCGATGTCCTGGTGCCCGCAGTGGTGGAGGTACTTCACCGTGTAGGTACCCCACTCCGCCTCTTGAACCGGGCCTCGATCCACTCGCTCACGATCGTGAGCACGACAGGAGACATCGTCTCGGCGATATCCGCGTACTCGCCAATTGCGCCGGTCTTCGCGGTTTGAAACAGGTGGTTGAGCCCATCGATCTTTCGGATCGTGACGTCCGTGTTGTGCGCGAGCGCGCCCTTGATGGCTGCGAGATTTTCGTCGGCGGGCACCTGACGATCGAGTGAGCCGTTCAGCGCTAGAACTGGCACGTTGATGCGCGACAGAGTGGCAGCCGGCTTGTACTGCAGGAAGTAGCGGAACCAGTCGCTCGCAAGGTGCTGCACGAGCGCCTCACGCCGCGACTCGATGCTCTTCAGCGTTGCGAGCGCGTCCGGCGTCAGCACGCCGCGCACGCGTGTCCGCGCATCGTCCGCATTCGCAGATTTCGTCACGGCCGCGAAGATGTCGGTCATGATCGGCTCCATACGCGCGAGGTCCGCTTCCGACAATCCCTGCGACAGTCCCAAGAGCCGCTGCTGCGAGAGCGCGAGGTGCATCAGGTCGGTTCCGGGACCGGCGAGCAGGACGATGAAACGGACATCGGCGTTGTCTCGAGCGGCGAGTGGCGCGACCATCCCGCCCTCGCTGTGGCCAACGAGGCCGACCGCGTCGCGATCGATATCAACCCGCGTGCGCAGGAAGCTGACGGCGGCCCTGGCGTCCGTGGCGAAATCGGCCGAGGTCGATGACGCAAAGTCACCTGTAGATTTGCCCACGCCACGATCGTCGAAGCGCAACACTGCGACGCCGCGGCGGGTCAGGTGATCGGCGAGCACGGCAAAAGGCTTGTGACCGAGCAGCGTCTCATCGCGATCCTGCGCACCCGAGCCCGTGATCAGGACCGCGGCAGGAAATGGTCCCGCGCCTTCGGGCATCGTCAGGGTGCCAGCGAGGGTCACACCGCTCGCCGCGGAGTTTCTGAACGTGACCTCTTCCGCACGATAGGGGAACGGCGGCTTCGGCATCTGCGGACGCGGACGCGCTTCGCGTTCGGCGGATGCTGACGTTCGCACGAACGCGACCTCGACGTCCGGCTGACCCGGCAGCGTCCAATTCCCGCGAAAGCGCGTGCCGTCGTCAGCCAACGTTCCGGTGAAGCGAGCGCCCGACGCCGGCACAGAGAAGCTGACGGTCTGCGCCTGGCGCGAGAGCCCCGCGACCGGCAAGCCGATGGCTCCGAGGTCAGGTGAATCGAACGTGGCGATCGTGCCGCGCTGGTTTGTCGTCGTGACGCGCAGCACCAGGCGAAGATCGACGCCGTTGCGCGTAACCGACCCCTGCCATCGGCCGTCGAGTCCCTCGAGGATTGGCCTTGCCGGCGGCAGGCCGCGCCGGAGCGTCATCGGCATGCTGGCGCCCTGCATGAAAGCACCAGACCAGTGTTGCTCGGCTTCGCTCCACTCGCCTTCGTACGAAATCTGCGCGGGCTTCAACGTGAATACGAGACGGCCGCCGCTCATCGCGACGCTGGTCAGTGGAGTCTTTCGTGCGCCCTGATCGATGCTTTCCATCTCGCCACGGAGCCCGCCATTTTCACCTTCCGCGATGGTGATGATCAGCGTCATGGGTCCAAGCGGTGACTGGATCACGCCGTGCCAGTCGCCCACCACGGTGGTCTGAGCATGAACGGGAAGAGTGACGAGCAACAAGACGAGTCCCCAACCGATCGCGCGAATGATCCGCATGACACCAGCTCCTTCGGGAGATGCAGTCCACTAATGCTCTCGATGATCTGCCAATAGTTGATATTTAGCTAATCATCGAAATATTGTCAAGCACTGCCTCGAGCGCGAGCCACCGGCTGCAGCCCGTCGGTAGGAGCGATCCCCCGGCGATGGGAGCCAACTCCTGACCAGCGGCACGCGGGGAGCACTCCGCGGACAGAACACGATGACTGCCCGTCCATGCAGTGCACATCGTCGTCTAAATCGGCGGAGGTTCGGACTTGCCACACCCATTCGTGACCCCCATCCTCGCGATGATCCTGGGCGTGCAGATGCACGGCGGCATGGTGATGTTTCATTACCCACGCTGGTCGCCCGATGGCCGCTGGCTGGTCCTGACGACGAACGTTGACGGCGGAGCCGACGAGGAAGTGTGGATTGTGTCGAAAGATGGCGCGACGCGACGCCGTCTGACCAGCAACGATGCCGGAGACACGGCCGCCGATTGGGCGCCAGACGGGCGGTCGATCATCTTCGAAAGACAGACGCCTGCCGGCGTCAAGTCGCTGGTGATGGACCTGGACGGAGCCAACGTGCGCGACTACGTGCCCGATTCGCAGCGACTCAAGCAGTTGCGACTGATGGCCGGCGATCTAGTGGTCGAGGAACGGGCGACAAGCGACGGTCAAGCGGTCTACGTGCGCGACTCGAATGGCAACCGACGGATTGGGAACGCTCGCTGGAGTGAGCAGCCGGCGATCTCGCCGGATGGCCGCCACGTCGTGTTCGAAGAACGCCAGGATCCCCATGAGATCCTGGCGTCCAACATTGTCCTGTGGGACTCGAAGACGAACGTGTCGAAGATCGTATCCCGTGGGACGGACCCATCGTGGTCCCCTGATGGCAACATGCTGATGTTCAAGGTTCCGGCGGCCAACAACGAGCTGCAAATCGTTACCTTCGATGTGTCGACGCGTTTAACGCGGGTGGTGTCGGCCGGAGTCCACCCGCAATTCTCCCCTGACGGGACCGAGGTCGCCTTCATGACGAACGATCCGAACCGCACGGATGTCTACATCGTGCGTGTCGACGGATCCGCGAAACGCTGCCTGACCTGCGGCTGGCAGTAAAGCGCGCGTGAAGCGCCCCGCTTCATTTCTTTCTGAAACGTCCCGCGCGACCATTTTGGGTGTTGACACGTCACCACGCCTGGTCAACTATGCGCCGTTGACGGACCCCATGTATACCTCGCGCATCACTCACCATCGCTCTCGTGCTGATCTGCTTGACGTATCTCTTCGCATTCGAGACGCCCCGACCGGCAGCTCAGGTCGAGCAGCGGCATCCTCTCGATCCGCTGACTGAAGCGGAAATCAATGCCGCTGTCGGCGTTCTCAGCGCCGCGCCTGGGTACCCCGACAACGCGCTGTTTGCAACGATCGTCTTGAAGGAGCCGGCGAAGAGCGAGGTTCTGTCGTACGCGCCAGGCCGGGCGATCGCTCGCCAGGCATTCGCGGTGATTCTGGATCGTCGGCAAAATCGGACGATCGAGGCGGTCGTCGATCTCGAGACGACTCGCGTCGCGTCCTGGAACGAGGTCAAGGGGGTCCAGCCGGTCGTGCTCGAGGCGGAGCACGAAGTGCTCGTTCGGGTCGTGAAGAGCGATGCGCGCTGGCTGGAGTCGATGCGCAAACGCGGGGTCAACAATCCGGACGATGTGCAGATCGACTACTGGGCGGTAGGACAGGTCGCGCCGCAGTATCAGAGCCGGCGTCTGCTTCGTGCGGTGTCCTACTTCAAGGGCAACTCCACAAATTTCTACGGCCGCCCGATTGAAGGGGTCGGCGTCCTCGTGGACATGAACGCGGAGAGGGTCGTCGAATTCGTCGACACCGGGGCGCTGCCGCTCCCTCCGGCGAGTCAAGAGCTGGACGAGAAATCGACAGGAGTGCGCGAGGCGCCGAAGGCGCTGACCATCGCGCAACCCGATGGCGCGAGCTTCACGGTTTCAGGCCAGGAGATTCGCTGGCAGAAATGGCGCTTCCGCTACACGATGCACCCGCGCGAAGGCCTGGTCCTCCACACGGTCGGCTACGAAGATGAGGGACGTGTTCGTCCCATCATGTATCGCGCGTCCATCTCCGAGATGGCTGTGCCGTACGGCGATCCCGACCGGAACTGGCGCTGGCGCAGCGCATTCGACGTCGGCGAGTATGGCATGGGGCGTTTGGCCAGCCCCATCGAAGCGAATACCGACGCGCCCTCGAACGCCAGGCTCATCGACGTCACCTTCGCCGGAGACAACGGCCGTGCCTACGTCTTGCCGCGAGCCGTCGGCATTTACGAGCGCGACGGCGGCATGCTGTGGAAGCACTACGAATCGGTACTCGAAGACCAACGAGTCGCGCCGCGCGCGGGAACTGGTGATCTTCTTCATCGCCACCATCGGCAACTACGACTACGCGATCAACTGGATCTTCCACCAGGACGGCGTCCTCGAGCTCGACGCCGCGCTGACCGGCATCATGCTGCCGAAAGGTGTACGCGAGCAGAAAGCGACCGGCCACGGCGCATCCGAGAAGTCAGCGCATCTCGTGTCGGCCAACGTCGTGGCGCCGCATCACCAGCACTTCTTCAACTTCAGGCTCGATTTCGACGTGGATGGACCGGTCAACTCGATCTACGAGATGAACACCCGCGCGCTACCGGCCGGACCCGCGAACCCGTCGCTGAACGGGATGATCATGGAGGAAACAACACTTCGAACCGAGGCCGAAGCGCAGCGTCAGATGCACATGGGATCGGCGCGGACGTGGGCCATCAAGAATCCGGACGCGCAGAACGCGCTCGGCCATCACACCAGCTACATCCTGGTGCCAGGTGTGAATTCAATTCCGTACATCGCCGCGACGTCGCAGGTGCGGCGGCGTGCCGCCTTCATCAATCGTCACTTCTGGGCGACACGCTACCACGGCGACGAGATGTATGCCGCCGGTTCGTATCCCAACCAGAGCCGCGGCGGCGCCGGGCTTCCCAAGTGGGTCGCCAACAACGAGCCACTGTCCAGGCAGGACGTTGTCGTCTGGTACACGATGGGCATCACGCACATCCCGCGTCCGGAGGAATGGCCGGTGATGCCGGTCACCCACGTCGGGTTCAAGATGATCCCAGGCGGGTTCTTCTCGCGCAATCCCGCCCTCGACGTGCCGAGATAGGGGGGTCAGGTCTTGAATGTCAGCGAAATTCACGACCGGGGACAGGTCGGGGCTGCGAAACCTGCGGGAACGTGGACCTGACCCCAGTGACGTGAAAAATGCTGCGATTCAAGACCTGACCCCCGCCGCACATGTGAGGCGACATTTGTGAAGGAACGAATTCTCGGTTGCCTCAAAGGCATTGCAAGCGGCGACGCGATCGGCAAGCAAACCGAGATGCTCTCGCGCGAGGACGTCGCCCGTTGGTATCCCGACGGCATCCGTGGATTCGAAGGAGCGCCAGGCGCTGTCATCCCCCGCTATGCCGGCAACAGCAAGCACGAGTGGGTGATCGGTGAAACGACTGACGACACCGAGCGGACGATCGCTGTCGCACGCGCGATTCTCCAGGATGGCGAGGTCCGGCACGCCAGCGTGGGCCGGGAACTGCTTACGTGCCGGAAGAGTGTCCATCCCGGTGTCAAATCGCTTTGGGAATTCCACCAGTCCGGCGATGCGGCACGGGTAACCGTTGACCACGACGGCTGCGGCGCGGCCATCGGCGTGGCCCCCGTGGGCATGCTGTTCAAGCCGGCGCAATTCGAGCAGATCGTCGCGGGTGCGCGAGAAGCATCCATATCAACGCACGGCGGTCCGCTGGCGCTCGCCGCGTCGGCCGCGACGGCTGCGGCCGTATCCGCTGCGATCGATGGCGCAGGCGCGGACGATATCGTCGATCTCGCGCAGCGTGCAGCCGCGCGGGCCGAATTCGAACGGACAGGATCAATGGATGCCGTCTTCGCACACGCGGTTCGTACCATCCACAGCGACTTGTGTCGTTGGCCGGAGCTCACGGCCGCGAATGTCGCCGCGACGTACTTCCCGAGGGATCCGCTGACGATTGTGCCGCTCGCGATTGCACTAGCGACCGTGATGACGTCGGCGCAGTCGGCGATCCTCCTGGCCGCCAACATCGGCGGAGACAGTGACTCGGTGGCGTCCATCGCAGCTGGGATTCTCGGTGCGCGCTTCCCTGACTCGGTGAATGAGGATTGGTACTGCGTAGTCGAGACGATCAATGACCATCGTCTGGGGCCCCTCGGTGATGCTCTGAGTGCCCTTCGTTCCTGACTGACACACAAATTGCGGCCGACCCGACGCCCGGTTTCGGAGCCGGATGCCGAGGTCCCGATGGATACTCCGGCCGCGCGCTAATGCCCACATAACCAGAGTCGATTTGACGCCGGCGCCCGTGCCGGATACAACGCCCATTGACCGTCCGTACGACGAGATCAAGGAGTGGGCGATGCAAGGCATTCGTGTGTGCACAGCCGCGGTGCTGACGGCGGCGGTTGCGTTTGGCGCGACGTATCAGGCGCAACAAGGCACGGCCGGCCGCGCGCTGGCGGCGGAGCATTGGCCGAACCTCGGGATCGACGTCCAGGAGATCCTCCTCGACAACGGATTCCGGGTTCTCGTCGTCGAGGATCGCCGGGTGCCCCGCGTCGCGGCCTCCTTGTATTACCGCATCGGCGCCCTCCAGGAAGGCTACGGCGAGCATGGCTCGACTCACTTCCTCGAACATGCCATCCATCAGGGAACGACGACGGTAGGGGTGAAAGACGTAAGGGCTGACCGCGCAGTGCTGCGAACGATCTATGAGACGGAGCAGGCGCTGCTCGAAGAGCGGAACGCCCACCGCAACAGCCTTCGCGAGCGCGGCGTGTTCTTCGACGAAGGGGACTGGCCGAGCAACCCGGCGATCGACAAGCTCCGGCAGCGGCTCTATGAGCTCGAGGACGAGCAGGCGAAGAACCGCATCTTCTGGGAGGAATACAACTGGTACAGGCGCCACGGCGGCATCATGCGGCACACGGATCCGGTCCCTGCGAACACCGGAAACGAAATGATGCGCATCGAAGTGGATCTGCCGCGCGAACGCCTCGAGCTGTTCTTCCGGCTGGAAGCGGACCGCATGGTGAACGCGGTGCTTCGCGGATGGGAGGCGCAGCGTTTCACAGTGCTCGAGCAGTTCTTCGTCCTGCAGCGCTACGACGGCGGCCGCTTCCAGGAGGCACTGAACGGTGTGGCCACCGTGGCGCACCCGATCGGCATCCACACGGGCGGGCACTTTCGCGATCACGCGTACTGGAACCGCGCCAGCATGCTTCGCCTCTACGACCAGTACATCGTCCCCAACAACGCGACGCTGACGCTCGTTGGCGACGTGACGCCGGACGGCGTGCGAACGCTGGCGGAGAAATATTTCGGGCGAGTGCCGCGAGGGCCGTCGCCGCCGGCGCAGATGGACGTCGAGGTCGAGCCGCCGCCGGGTGGAGCGATCAGGTTCGACTGGATGGAGCCGCTCGATCCGCAGGTCATCGTGCGCTACCGCATTCCGGGGGTCGGGCATGCCGATCGTCCCGTGTTCGACCTCGTGGCCCGGCTGCTGCGCAGCGCACCTCTGCAGGTTAGCGCGTCGCAGAACGGATCGCCCTCGACGCTGACGTTGCAGGCCCGCGCGACGCGTGATGAGGATCTCGCGGCGATCGAACAGACGGCACTCGCGGCTGTCGAGCGCCTGCGGAGCGGCCCGATCGATGAGGCCGCACTCGCGCGCGCCAAACGCGAGCTGCGCTTCGACTGGGAGCTGCAGCGAACCGAACGCGGCAGCCTGGCCACGCAACTCGGTACCTTTGCCACGTCAGATGAGTGGCGAACGCTGGGGGCCTATATGGAAGCGCGCGACCGCGCCACAGCCGGCGACATTCAGCGCGTGGCGCAGCGGTACCTCGTGCCGTCGAATCAGCTGATCGCCACGACGCGCCGAAATCCTCACGCGCAGCTCACGCCGGTCACGCCCCTGCAAGGTGGTGCGCGATGACTTCCCTTCTCAGACTCGTCATCGTCGTCATCGTCATGAGTGTTGCTGCCGGTTGCCGGAAAGCCGCGACGTCCACCGGCGAGTTGCTGCCTGGCCGCTCGCGCCCGCTGCTGGAGCACGGATGGGCGCATCCCCGCGATCTGGCGTTTGCTGCGAACAGCTTTCAGCCGCCCGACGCAAAGTCATCGCTGGTGACCACGGCGAGCGGGCTCCGCGCTTACGTCGTCGCTGCGGATGGCGATCCGGTGACGCAGATCGTCGCCGCCATTCCGATCGGGCCTGCCCGAGAGCGTGCCGACGAGGCGGGCGCATCGGAACTGATCTCGCGGCTACTGCAGCAAGACATCGGTCAACGCCTCGGTCCGGACTTCGTCGGGCGGCTGCAAGTCGAGCAGGATCCCGACGTCACCCGCATATCCGTGCAAACGTTCGCAAACGACTGGCGGCCGGCACTCGCGGCGATCGTCAGCGCTCTTCGCGACGCGCGGTTCGATCCGGCAGCCATCGACGCGTACCGCACCGGCGCCGGTTACACGCGCCCGACGAGAAACCTCGGAGGCGCAGGATTTCGCCCCGCTGTCGAGCTCGCGCGCCTCTCAGCCAGCCGCCCGATCGCGCCGCCGGACGCCGGTCTTCAGATACGCACCGAAGCCGTCGACGCAATCAGGTCGAGGGCCCTCGGGCCGCAGTCCATCGTGTTGGGTATCGGTGGAGGCATAGCGCGCTCGGATGTCGAGGCGGCACTCAATGAGCTGACCGCGAAATGGTCAGGCGCTCCCGCCGTCGCGGACTCGTCTCCGATCGAAACCGTGACCAAGACAGGCGAGCGGTTCCTCGCCATTGACGAGCCCGGCTTCACGACGTGGCTCGCCGTCGGGCACCCCATGCCCGCGCTCGCACCGTCCGACGAGGCGCCGGTTGCCGTCATGGCTCAGATCCTGAACATCAGGCTGAACATCGTGATTCGTGAGATCCGCGGCCTCGCGAATCAGGCCGTACTGCAGGTGCCGGCGACAACGCGCACGCCCGGCCTGTTACACGTTCGCTCGGGAGCGCGGTCCGAGTCCATCGCGCCGATCGTGAAGTACGCAAAGGAAGAGCTCTCGCGGATTCGCGAACAGGCTGGAACGCCGACAGCCGACGAGCTCGAACAAGCGAAGGGCGGGCTCGTGCTCAGCCAGTGGCAGCGTTCACTCGATGGCGCGCGCGCAGCCAGCGCGACTTTCGCAGTCGAGACGGTCCAGAATGGTTCGCTCGACCGGTTGCATCGGTGGCCGGAGTCCGTCCGCGCCGTGACTGGCGAGCAAGTGCAGGCGGCCGCGGCGAAGTACATCCACCCTGACAAGCTCGTGACCGTCCTGATCGGTCAGCTCGATGCCGTTCGCAACGCCCGGCATCCGCGCTGGCCAGCAACGCTCGAGGAACTGTCGCGAGGAGGCTCACGGTAGCCTACCGCCCCGGGAACAGCGGGAATCCCGTGCGTGCGGCCAGCCAGCGCGCGCAGTCCTCTATCTCGCCTTCGTCGTTCACAGCGGTTTGGATGGTACGGCGATCGCCGGCCGTGCGAACGATGAGGCTGTAGGTATCGTCGCCGTCGCCGTCCGTGCTCGTCTCGATGGCCAGCTGCGCAAACTCGAACTGACGTTCTGAAACCCATGGCCCGAACTGCCGGCGAAACTTGAGCCGCCGAGGGCTGGCGAACCATGCGCTTCGTTCCCACGTCAACCACGACGATCCTGCGATGAGGAGAAGTGTGAGGATCAGGGCGGCGATGCCCGCGCCTGTAAGCGCGTCCACTCGGATGCCAGCGGTCCACACGAACGTCACGAAGGCAGTCACGCACCAGAGAATGAACGCCTGGGTCGGTCGCATTCGCCGTGCCCGCCGCGTCAGTCGTGTGCTGCCGTCCTCCGCTAGCGCCGCATCCCAACCGGGTGGCGCTGCCGCAAGATCGGGTCCGACCGTGTCATCACGCAGGTGCAGTTCTTCGCGAAGCCAGCGGCAAATGAGATGACGTTCGTCAACGGTTCCCATCTGCGTCAGGAATTCAGAGCCGGAGGACGTATCGGCAACCAGCGCGTGGTCGTGACGGCGCACGCGGATTCGTCGAATGCCGCCGCGGTCGATGGTCCGAGACCGCCGGAACGGGCCGGCTCGCCGGGTCAACTCGATGCCGTCGGGCACCAACCGAAGGCGATCCTCCCCCGCGAGATCCCTCAAGAGCGTGGTGAACGCGGCGATACCACCGATGGTCCAGAAGGTGGTCCACACCAGCAGGAAGAGAATCACGAAGATAGTGCCACCCGTGGAGAGCTTCTCCACGAAGGTTGCGAGGACGATGGTGTTCAGCGCGGGGATCGCTGCTGCGATGAATCCGGCGATGGCACCGAGCGCAACGACCTCGCCGATCGCCCAGCCGGCGAGCCAGAGCGCAAGAAAGGCAGCACTGAGGTAGCGCCATCGCCCCGTGGGACGCAGCGTCACCGTGGAGTCAGTGCCGATCACGACCGCTCACCGCTTCTTTCGCGGAATGCGTGCGGTCTCCGCCGCCCGTTCGGCGTTCCACAGGTAGACCTTCAACTCGACCGAGCCAATCGTGATTGGATCCCCGTCGGACAGGGGCATCGGCGCGTGGACGGGAGCACCGCGGACAAGGCACCCATTCGTGCTCCCCAGATCTTCGAGCACGACGCGCCGGCCCCGGCTTTCTACCGTGATCCGGGCGTGTCGCCGCGATACGCTCGGCGAATCGATCCATACGGCGCATCCCGGGTCCCGCCCGACGATGTTCTGACCTTCCTCGAGCCGGAACGTCCTGTCCGCGCTGATTAGCCAGCACGGGACGGCCCGTGCCGGGGCAGGCGCCTGGGCCGCACTTCCGGCTTCTCCGCAGAATGCGTATCCCACGCCGTGCACCGTCCGCACGTATCGCGGCTGACGGGCATCGTCCGCCAGCGCCCGTCGAATCTCCCCAATCAACACGTTGAGCCCCGCATCCACCACGAACGTGTCGGGCCAGATCTGGCCCAGCAATTGGGTCTTTTCGACGACCCTGGGCCGGTGCTCGATCAATGCGCAGAGCAGATCGAAGGCCTTGGGCGACAAGTGGATTTCCGAGCCGTCGCGAAGCAGCTGGCGGGTCTCGGCATCGACGGTAAACGGTCCGAATCGAACTCTCACGTCAATCTATGAATTCCTTGGGGATTCCTTAGGACTCGGCATCCCTGTGTCTGCCACATTAACCACGATGAGGATGCGCAACCTGTCAGGGCGATTTTACGTTGATACGTATAGGCCGATGTTCCCGCGCCCCCCAGGTGAACCCATGTCTGTGTCCCGAGCAGGCGGCGCCGCGCCGCCACCCAGGCGTCCGGCCCGCGACATTATCGACGCGGTCATCGAAAACATGCGCAAGAACCTCGAGCCGCTGCGGTATTCGACGCTCGCGCCAAGCCGCTACACCGTGTACCTGCACGCCAACGAATACGCCAGGCTCGAGGGCATCATCCCGATCCTCAAGGAACAGACGATGCGGGCGCTGAACGATGAGCTTGGCGCGCTGAACCGGAAATCGGCGCTGAAGCGCCGGGTGGATCGCTGGCGCCGCCGCTCCGAGCCCGAGATCCGCAACGCGGCGTCCGACTGGCAAGTGGACTTTCTGGCGGATCCGGACGGCGACATGAACGAGGGCGACCTGCTCGTCGATTCCGAGCTCGTGCTACCGGCGAGCCCGGACCTCGGCGTAGGCGAGCGGACCCGGCGCATTACGACGGTTCATGCCGGACAACAGACGACGACACACGAGCAATCGGTGAACCGGACTACACCTGTCCAGACTGGACCGGTGTTCGCCAGAATCGTCTACGACGACGACGCGGGGCATCATTCGTTCGACATCGTCAAGGACACCGTCACGATCGGGCGCGGTGGGATCGCCTATCCGGTCGACATTCGCGTGACCTCCTCGCCCGACGTCTCGCGCGAGCACATTCGCCTGCGCCGCGATTCGACCACCAACTGCTTCTACCTGATTGACCTGAGCACGCTGGGCACCACGCTGAACGGCCGGCACGTGCCCAAAGGCTACGACGAGGTCGACGGCACGAAGCGCGAAAACGGCACCGAGACGATGCTGCCCGACTCCGCACAAATAGGGCTCGCAGACACGGTCTTCATGCAGTTCGGAGTGGTTCGATGATCACGGTGCTGCTCTGGGCACGGCTGCTCTTTCTGACGGCCCTTGTCGCCATCGTCTGCCGTCTGCGTGTGGACGGCATACCGCACGAGCGAGGGCCCGGAGCGGTGAGCGGCCTGATGGAAGCCGTGGGCGCGCTGCGTGCGGCAGGCGACACCAATCCCGGGCTGCAGCGCGAGGTGAACGAGGACCGGTTCCACATCGACCTCTCGCGCGGTCTTTTCATGGTGATCGACGGCGTTGGAGGTCAGGCTGCCGGCGGAAGAGCCGCAGACACCGCGGTGAGCATGCTCCGCGCTCGCCTGGAGCGGGAGACCGGACCGATCGCCTCTCGCCTCCGCGAAGCGATTGCGATCGCGAACAACGAAATCCATCGCCTCGCGGGACTGCGCCCGGAATGGAACGGGATGGCCTGCGTCCTGACCGCCGCCGTGATCGCCGATGGCCGCGCAGTCGTCGGCCATGTCGGCGACACCAGACTCTACAAGCTCCGGTACGGCCGCATCCAGAAGATCACTCGCGATCATTCGCCCGTCGGCGAGCGCGAAGATGCGCGCGAGTTATCCGAGCTCGACGCGATGCATCACCCGCGCCGCAACGAGGTGTATCGCGATGTCGGCTCGGAGCCGCACGAGCCGGGCGATCCCGATTTCATCGACGTGCACGAGCTGCCGTTCGAAGCGAACGCTGCCCTCCTCCTCTGCAGCGACGGCTTGACGGACCTCGTGGACTCGTCGTCCATCAATGAGATCGTGGCGCGATGGGCAGGCCGTCCGCAGCAGGTGGTCAAGGCGCTGATCGACGCCGCCAATGCTTCAGGCGGGAAAGACAACGTAACCGTTGTCTACGTCGAGGGTGAACAGTTCGCCGCGGCTGTGCGGGAAGATCCGCCGTCGGCGACCGAAATCACCAGGCGTCTCGGGCCGGTTGACAAGCCGCCGCCCGGCCGCCGCCAATCCATCCGCTTCGCCAACATCGTCCTCCTCGCGACACTGATGGTCCTGGCCTTCGCCAGCTCCGACACCGTCCGCCCGCCCGCTGCGGTACCGGACGGTCCGCCGCCAGTGGCCGGCGACGCAGGACGGATTGTCGTCACGGCGGCGCAATCGATCGCGCAGGCGCTGCAGCGCGCGGCGACTGGCACGACAATCGTCGTCGAACCTGGCGAGTATCGGGAGACGCTGATCCTGAAGAGTGGCGTCCGGCTGGTCAGCAGCCTTCCGCGTGGTGCGGTCATTCGCCTTCCGGGCGCCGCGTCAGCGGAAGCGGCCGCCATCATTGCTCGTGGCGTCACGGACGCCTCGATCGACGGTTTCCGAATCGTCGGCGATGCGGCAACTCCTCTGGGCACAGGGGTGCTCGCCGTGGACTCGGAGCTGACCATCTCGCACGTCGAGATCGCTGGCGCAGCACGCGCCGCCATCGATGCGGGGAAGGGCTCGCATGTGCGTGTCGTGGCGGCTGACGTTCGCGACAACCCCGGCGCAGCGATGGCCGTCCGATCCGGCGCCACCGCTGCTGTGTCGCACAGCGTGTTCACACGAAACGGCACTGCCGGCCGCGATCAGAAAACACTGATTCTCGACGACGGGAGCACGGCGCAATTCACCGCCAACGTCTTCGTGGGCACAGGCGCAAATGTGTACCGCGGCTCGAGCGAAGCGCGCGCTGCGTTCGTCCGGGACAACTGGCTCGTCGACGCACGAACGCCCGGGGCCTCTCGCCCTGCGCCACGGAGCCGCTGATCGTGACGATGACGACGGTCTTTCATCGGGTCGGCAGTTACGAAATCCACGAGGAGATTGGCCGCGGAGGCATGGCGGTCGTCTTCCTGGCAACCGACACCCGCACGAACCGGCAGGTCGCACTGAAGCTCGTCTCGATCGAATCCGATCGCGACGGCCAGCAGGTGCTCGAAGCGGAACAGTGGGGCGCCAAGCTGCAGGAAGAGTTCTGTCGCGAGAGCCGATACGTGCCAGGCGTGTTCGAACATGGCACGCATGGCCCATATTTCTTCATCGCGATGGAGCACCTGAGCGGGCGCAACCTCTCCGAGATTATCGGCGAGGGACCGATGCCCGTCGCACGCGCCGTGCGCGTCGCTACCCAGCTCTGTGAGTTCCTGCAGGCGGCTGACGCGTTCGAGCGGACGCTCGACGGGCGGCAGTTCAATCTGCTGCTGCACGGGGACCTCAAACCCAGGAACATCCGCATCCTCGAAGGCGACGAGATCAAGATCTTCGACTTCGGCATCGCGAAAGCGCTGTCGCTCAGCCGGAAGGTGACGCGAAACGACTTCGGCAGCATCGCCTACTTGTCGCCAGAGCGGCTCGAGTCGGGGGAGATCGACGCGCAGGCAGAGCTGTGGGCGGTCGGAGTCCTGCTCTACGAAATGATCAGCGGCGTACAGCCTTTCCGGGCAGCCGATACCAGACGCCTGGAGCACCGCATCCGCGGCCGCACTCCTCCGGAGACGCTGGACGGCGGATGTCCCGCAGCGCTGCAGGCGATCGTCGCCAAGCTGCTCGCAGCGAACGTGGCCGATCGCTACCCGAATGCTGCTGCGATCCGGGAAGACCTCCAGCGCTTCACAGCGGGAGAACCGGTGCTCGCGCTCGAGGAGCGCTTGTCCGCGCCACCGGTTGACGAGGCGGCCACGCGGCGCACCCACCGCGGTCCGCCAGCCGTACTCGACCCGGATGTCACGCGGCGGACGGTTCGCGAACCAAGGCAGGCGTCAGCCGCGATCAGCGTCGTCCCCGCGGCGGAACCGGTACCGGCCACCGCCAATCCGCCTGCCGTTCCCGCCAAGCCGCGACGCCGGATTCGCACGTTCATTCGGCGTGCCTTGACCGTACTCGCGATCGTCATGGTGTTGAACGAAATCCGCGTGTACCTCGTCGCCGGAGCGCTTGCCGCGAACGTGCCGTCGGAACTGGGCGACGTCGTGCAGTTGTGGAACCAGTACGCCGACCTGACGGAGCCCAGTCTGAACATGGGCGTGCAGTCGTTGCGCCGCGCGCTGACGCGACAGTCGATGCAGCTTGCGGATCGCACGTTCACGCGCTATCGCACCGTCGGCACGACGGTGTACGAGCGCGAATGGCGGTTGACCCGCGACGCGCTCGGGTTCGCAGCTCGGGCCAACGGCTCGGACTCGCGGATCCAGGCGGCCTTGCGGTATTCGGACGGCCACCTCTCGCGCATCGACGGTGAGGCGCGGGTCCGAGGCAATCAGGTGGTCGAAGCGCGCGACGCGCTGACCGCCGCGGTCACGGCGTTCCGGCAGGCAGCCGAGGCGCGGCAGTCCTGGCCGGATCCTTTTCTGGGGTTGATGCGGACCTTCATCGCCCTGGAAGACATCGAGCAGGGCGCCGACGCGCTGGCGCAGGCAGAGCGGTATGGCTACGTCGCGGGCAGTCGCGATTGGGCGATGCTGGGCGAAGGCTACCTGGCGCGAGCCCGAAAGCTGGGCGAGAGCGAGGAACTGGAACCGCTGAATCGTGCGGCGGATGCGTACACCCAGGCCATCGATTACTTCACGAAAGCGATCGGCTTCGGCAATGCCTCCCGCAGGCTCCGCGATGCTCAACGCGGTCTCAGGGACGTTCAGGAGCGCCTCGAGCGGCTCCCGTTTCAGTCAACGGTGAGATGACGGCATGAGCGTGACGTACACGACGGCCGCGGAGCGCGACGCGTATCGGCAGCAGCCGGTCGCGCGGTACGGGCTGCCCGAACCGCTATTGATGGCGACGTCGTGCGTCGCTGTTCTTGCCATCGCGCTGGCGTGCATCGGCCGCCTCCGTGTTTTCGATGCCGCGGAACGCGGCCGGCAGGTCGTCAATCTGAATGCGGTCCGCGATCCGGGTGCGCTCGAACCCGCGCTGGCCACCGTTTTCACCAACGCGCGCGATCGACGCTTCGCGGCCGCACAGCTGTACCGGTTCCTGAGCAGCAACTCCGGCGAGCGCAGGACGCTGCCGAACGTCGGGAACATCTCGCGCGCGACGGTCAGCACGAAGACGATCACTGACGCAAAGAACCTGCCGGCTTTTGCTGAGCGTGTTCGCGCCAGAGATAGCCGTGCGACCGGCGAGCAAATCGCTCTCTTCACTCCCTCCGAGATCTCGAAGCTCAAGCCGTCGCTGAGCGTGCGGACACGCGATGAGTTCAAGCAGGACGTCTGGCTGTTCGGTGCGCTTTACCTGATCGCGTTTCACGTTGTCGCGCTCGTCTGGCGCTGGCGGCGCATTTCTGGCGACCATCTGTTGCTCGTCACCGCCCACCTGCTGACGGCCATCGGGTTCGCCATTCTCCTGAGCCGCCCCGACCCCCTGCGTGACAGCCTGCTGTTCGTGCGGTATGCCGAGACGATCGTGCTCGGTCTTGGCGTGATGACGGCGATCTCGATGCTCGACGTGGCCGCGCTGGGGTTCGCATCGTTCAGCTATCTGCCGTTGGCTGCGGCGCTCTCGCTCTCGGTGCTGCTGATCCTCTTCGGCACCGGACCCGGCAACAGTTCGGCGAAGGTCAATCTCGGCCCCGTGCAGCCCATCGAAGGCATCCGTCTGCTGCTGGCGCTCTTCCTGGCCGGGTACTTCGGGCGGCGATGGGAACTGCTCCGGGAAGTCCGTGGCCAGTCGATTCGCGACATGCGGCTGCCACAGTGGCTCAATCTGCCGCGCGGTGAATATGTCCTGCCCGTGCTCATCGGTGTGGCTGCGGCGTTGGCGTTCTTCTTCTTCCAGAAGGACCTTGGGCCCGCGCTGTTCCTGTGCTGCGTTTTTCTTGCCGTCTATGCGGTCGCGCGGGGCAGGGTCGCCATGGCGGTTGCCGGGTTGATCATGCTCGCGACTGGCTTCTACGTGGGCTATCGCCTGAACGTGTCAGCGACGCTGGCCGATCGCGTGCGGATGTGGCAATCACCCTGGGACAACGCGGTTGCCGGGGGCGATCAGATCACTCACGCCTTGTGGGCCATGGCCACGGGTGGGCTGTCTGGGACGGGGCTTGGTCTAGGCGATACCCGCTACCTTCCTGCCGGCCACACCGACCTGATTCTGGCGGCAATTGGAGAAGAGCTCGGCGCGGCTGGACTCGTGGCAGTCGCCGTGTTGTTTGGCACGGTGGCGTGGCGGGGCTTCCGCATCGGCCGGCGTGCCGCGAGTGACTACGGGTTCTTCCTGGCCGTCTCGCTGACGCTGTTTCTGATTCTTCCGGCACTGATCATGGCCGCAGGTGTGCTCGGCGTCACGCCGCTGACAGGCGTCGTCACGCCCTTTCTCAGCTACGGCGGTTCCGCCATGCTGGCGAACTTTGCCGCGCTCGGACTCCTGACCGCCATCCACGCCGACCGCAGGCCCGCCAACGATTTCGCGCCGTTCCGAATCCCGTTGCGGAATCTCGGCGCCGTGCTCGGCGTCTGCGCACTCGCGCTCGTCGCGGTCGTCGTCCGCGTCCAGGTGCTCCGCGCCGACGACCTGGTTGTGAAACCGCATCTTGGCATTCATGCCGATGGCGGACGACGTTTCGAATACAACCCGAGGGTCGTCGACATCATCGGGACCATCCCGCGCGGGACGATCTACGACCGGCGTGGCCTGCCGCTCGCTACGGACGATCCGCGCGTGCTCGCCGATGCGCGTCCGGCCTACGAGCGTTTCGGCGTACCGCTGGCTGGCGTGTGTTCCAACCCGAACGAGCGGTGCTATCCCCTCGGCGGCGAGGCGTTCCACGTCCTAGGCGATGCGCGGACCCTGGCCAACTGGACGGCTGCAAACACCTCCTACGTCGAGCGCGATGCCGACGCGACACTCCGCGGCTTCGACGATCACGAGTCGAACGTGAGAACGTTCGATCGCGCGGGCCGGCCCATGTACACGATCTACCGCGACTACCGCGAGCTCGTGCCGCTGCTGCGTCATCGACACCAGCCGAATCATCCGGCCGTCGTCGCGTTCAGAGATCGTCCTCGCGACGTCCGCCTGACGATCGACGCCGATCTTCAGCGCCGCGTGGCCGCGATCGTCGAAAGCCAGGCCCTCAGGGCCAAAGGCAAGGCCGCGGCCGTCGTCCTGGATCCGGATACCGGCGCAATCCTCGCGAGCGCCAGCTACCCCTGGCCCGGTTTTTCGTCGGACACGTCGGGATCCGTCGAGAGCGACGCCCAGGACTCCGACGCCTGGATGGATCGCGCGCGCTACGGCGCCTACCCTCCCGGCTCGACATTCAAGCTGCTGGTGGCCCTGGCTGCGCTGCGCGACGGTCACCAGGGCGCACGGTACACGTGCGCCCGCCTGCCTGATGGTCGCGTCGGCGCACGGATCCCCGGCTGGACACGGCCGATTCGAGACGATGTGCTGGATACGCGCCCGCATGGAACGATCGACATGCACGACGGACTCGTTCACTCGTGCAACGCGTACTTCGCACAGCTCGCGGTGGGTCTCGGACCATCACCACTTGCTACGCTTGCTGACCGATTGAAGATCTCGCTGACCGCAGACGGCGGCTCCACCCGGAACATACGCGAGACCCTACCGCAGATCGGATACGGGCAGGCCCAGGTCGTCGCGTCACCGCTGAGAATGGCCGCGCTGGCGGGAGCCGTCGCAGCAGACGGCCGGCTGCGAGCGCCGTACGTCGACGATGCGAAGAAGATCTCGAAGGTCGATTCCATCGTAGATCCTGATGCCGCGCGGCGGCTTGGCGGCTTCATGCGGGACGTCGTCCTCGAAGGCACCGCACGCAGCCTCAAGGGTCACCCGGTGCCGATCGCGGGCAAGACCGGGACGGCTGAAGTTTCTCGCCGCGATTCGCACGGCTGGTTCGTCGGGTTTGCGCCCTACGGACCATCAAGCGTGGCGAAGAAACGGATCGCATTCGCTATCGTGATCGAGCATGCGGGCTACGGGGGCATCACGGCCGCGCCTGCGGCTGGCGAAATCGTCAGCGCCGCAGTGGCCGCGGGCCTGATCGGAAAGTGAGCGACATGGATTTTCTGCGAAAGGCCAGAGACCTCGAAGCGAAGCTCTCCGGCACACTCGATCGCACTGTCGGTGAATTCGTCCGATCCGGAACCCGCGAACCCCTCGAGGTCGTGCACGCCGTCGTCGAAGCGGCCCAGACGGAGGTTCAATCGAGCGGCCGCGGACGCCGTGTGTTTCCCTTCAATACCGTGACGGTGACGATCCTTGCCCCCTCTCGCGACGTCCGCGCACGCTTCGAGGCGGTGTTCGCCGACGGCCCCTCTCTTCGCGACCGCATCGTCGCGCACCTCGAGTCCAGCGGGTGTTTCGTCGAGCACCTGGACGTCGTGGTCAACTACGACACGCGCCCGCGCAAGGGCTGGCGGGACCCGAATTTCGATATCGAGTTCGATCGCGTGGCGAATGCGGAAGGAGTGACACCGTCAAACGGTTCAACGCCACTGCGTGTCGACTTGACGGTGTTGAACGGGACAGCTGAACGCCGCTCGTACGCGCTGACCGCCATGCGCATCGACATCGGCAGATGTGCGGAGGTGCGCGACAGCCGCCACCGCCTGATCCGAACCAATCACGTCGCATTCCTCGAGCGATCGGGTGAGGTAAATCAGAGCGTGTCGCGCCGGCATGCGCACATCTCGTACGAGCCGCTCAGCGCATCGTTCCGGCTGCATGATGATGGCAGCGAGCACGGCACCGGCATCGTTCGACAGGGGCGGAGTCTCACGGTTCCGCGGGGAGCGCGCGGCGTCCGCCTCGAATCGGCGGACGAGATCGTCCTTGGGGACGCGCGGGTGCGCGTCAAGTTCGGTCAGGAAGCCGGCAGACGCTGACATACCCAGACAAGATGACACCAGATAGCGTGCCGTGGTTCGTGATCCGTCGCTCGTTGCTCGAAGAACCTGGAGCGAGTCTGATGATCTTCGAGCTACGAACGACGAACCACGGCAAACGGAAAATATGCAGGGGCGGTCAAGGAACCATGATCGAGGTTCAGCGGCCGTTGTTGACGTGTTTCCAGCCGTCGATGTACTCGCGAACGCGGGCCCAAGTCGCCTGGTAGTGTTCGGACTGCTTGAACCCTGACAGATGGGGAGGTTCGGCTTCCTCGTCGATTTCGATCTGACTGTGACTCAACACGAGCATCACCGCCACGAAAACCCCGACGGCGGCCAGGGCGACCCACAGAAGCGGCACGGGCTCGATCATCGGCTTTTACACTATAACGACGACCGTACGCGAACCGAACAGACGATCAAAAAAAGGGCAGGTCCTCGGGGACCTGCCCTCGAACTGCCCGGACTGCCCGTTACGGATTCACTTTCACGAACCCGTACATCCCTTCGTTGAAGTGCGGGAGCACTCCGCAGATCACCAGAAACGTACCTGGGTCCGGGAAGTGCACTACCTCGACGCGGTCCTGGAGCACCGGCTGGAAAGGAGGCGCGCCGGGGGGCAATAGAGCCGGCTGCTGTGGCCCCTGCAGGAACGGCAGCACGGTCGGATCGATCCCGCGATAGATGCGGTTGTTCGAGTCGTCAATCAGTGGCGGCGCTGGCGCGCCTTGTGGGAGAACCGTTAAGCCGGCATTGATATCTCCAGGTTGCGTCCCATCACCATAGACGACCACCAGATGAAACCCCGCGATGATGAAGTTGACCGTGCCGCCGGCCTTGATTGTGACCTCATGCGGAATGAGCTGATGAATGTTGTTGGCAAGACCGGCGGTAGCGCCAATGTTCGGACGGCGGTTGATGCCAGACGCCCACGCACCGAAACTGACAGTGGCGGTCGCGAGAGGCCCGCTGATCGGCGCGTGGTTGTGCTCCTCGCTGTTACCCTGCTCGCTGGTTGATCCGCGACCACGTCCTTGTGCCGCGAGCGTCACCAGCGCCGCCGATCCCACGAGTGCCGCCGAACCAATTCCCGCTTTCTCGAAGAATTCCCTACGCTTCATGGCGCACTCCCGTTTCAGAATTAACTTGCGTAAGACGCGCTGCGAGTGGAGGCGCGATGATACTGGAAAAAGTGTGAAAGGGGCCGGGCTTCAGCTATGGCGCCTGTTTCAGCGTCTTTTCGTAGCGCCAAGTTTCCAGGGAGAACGTCCCGTTCGATGTCTCCGCAAGATTGAGCATCGTCCCGGCGCGTCGCCAGCCGCACTTCTCGTAGAACCGTGCGGCGCGATCGTTTCCGATCGCGCAGGCCAGCCACGCCGTCTCGACACCATTCCCGGCAAGTCGAGTCTCTGCATCGGCAATCAGTGCGGCCGCAACACCCGAACCGCGTGCCTGTGCGGCAACGAATAGTTGATAGAGCTCGTCGTCTCGAACAATGGAAAAGCCGACAGGCGTGCCCACAGATCCCAGGACACGGACATTCGGGAGCAACGCGCGAAGCCTGTCTCGAAAGCTGTCGAGCGTTCTGAGACGGGTCAACTCTGCCGGCACAATCTGAGCGTGCGCATCGTACCAGCCGTCGTGCCACACCCTGGTGAGCTGTTCGAGGTCCGCTTCTTCAGCAGGTCTCACATCCATGAATCCACGCTACCCGCCCCAGGAACTCTCGCGCAACCCGGGCCGCCTGGAACAACTGCCGGCGCGCCGGCATGACAGCGACAACCTGTCGGTGTTGAAATACGTTACTTGAAATTCTGAACTACGGTGATCTCGTTACCGTTCACGAACACCCCACACCCGAGTTGGGTGTAGGAACCGCGGATGTTCTCGTAGTGTCCTCCGCCCGGTCCTTCCGCCCACATCATCGCGAGGCCTTTCTGGGTCACCGAACGCACGGACGAACCGGGCCACCACGGGAGCTCGTTCTCCGCGATGCCCTTGGCTGCAAGGTTGGCCGATTTGTAATGCAGATGCGCCTTGTGTGCCAGCCCATCCTGCCGCGCCCCGGCCGCCGCATATGCCTCGAGCTCGCTCGATCGCGTGAGCGCGGGCAAGCCCAGCATCGCACGATACCGATTGGTCTCCGCGACGCAGAATGCGAGGTCGTCTTCGGGAGTCGAGACGGTCACCGCAGGCCGTTCAGGAACGACAGACTCTTTGGCGACTGGTGGATTCGGCGAATTCCGCTCGGGAGAACCGCACGATGCGCAGTGGAGCCGCGATCAAGACGAACAAACAGAATACCAGCTGAGCCTTTGTAGAGATCTATGGCGGCCCATACTGTGATCAGTAGCATACCCAGCACGCTGAGACTCGAGGGCGACGGTGCTGACGGCACTGCAAACGATCACGACGGCCGCGACGTTCGCGACGTGACTATTTTCCGCGTCGCGTTCGTCGTGGTCGTCGCGATCGTTCCGGGCACTCGTCAGCCGTCCGTCGTTGTACATCCGAGCTGATTAGTGGCTGGATTATGAGCGCTGGCCGCGAAGCTCGCATGCGGCGTTCGCACATCGCTTGCAGCTTGGCCACCGCGATCTCGGTGCTGTTCATCGGCCGGCTCGAAAACGTGCCAAAACCACAATCGGGGTTCAGGAAGATCTGCTCGGGCGCATACAGCCGCAGCGCCCGTTCGATGGCCCGCCGGATCTCAGCGCTCGTCTCCACCGTGTCCGTCCGCGGGTTCACCACGCCGAGACCCAACTCCTTGTTCTCAAACTTCAGGAGATCACCGGCACGCTCCGTCGCGTACTCGAGTACCAACTGCGCGGCGTCCAAGCGCTCGAGATAAGGCGCCAGCGGCTGGTAGTTGCCGCGAAGGAGCGTCGTTTCGTCACGGCTCCAGTTACCGCGACACACGTGGACCCCGAGCCGCACGCCGGTGACCCCGCTGACGACCCGATTGATCAGCGTGACCGCGAACTCGAGCTCCTCGGCCGGATCCTTCCGTGCCGCCAGTGCAGCGCACATGAAGGTGCGTGTGCGCCCCGGTGCAAACGCCAGCTCGCTCAGCACCGGCTCGTCGAGCTGGACGAAATCAGCACCTTCAGCGGCTAGCGCTAACACCTCCTCTCGCAGCATCGAGACCACGTCTTCGGCCAGATCTTCCTTCGTCGGATAGACCGCCCGCGTGACCTCCGCGACGAACATCGCGCGCGTCAGCAGGTACGGGCCCGGAAGCGTGACCTTCACAGCCCGCTGAGTGTGGCGACGCATGAACCGCAAATCATCGAGCGCCAGCGGCTCGCGTCGCACGATTCGGCCGACGCAGGTGGGGTTGCTGATCGAGTAGGCTGGCACGTCCAGCGTCTGCAGCAGACGCTCGAAGCCGACTTTGTCCTCGACGACGTCCAGCATCTCTGCCAGGGTCATCAGGCGGACGCCGTCGAGCTTCTGGGCAACGAACGAATAGAAGTTGTCGCGACGCAGCTCGCCGTCGGTGATCAGGTCGCAGCCGACCTTCTCCTGCAGCCGAATCAGGTCAGTCACCGCTTCGTCCGCGACGCCATCGAACTGCGCGCGGTCGATGCGCCCGCGCCTCAACTGGCGCTGCGCGTCGAGCAGGGCCGGCGGTCTGGGCCAGCTGCCAACCGTGGTTACCGGGAATAGCGGCAGCGTCTTCACGGGTTCGGCTGACGTTGGTCGAAGAAGCGTTCCGCTGCCACCGAATCCAACAGCGCCTGGAATCCGATGGTGCGGCCGGGCAACCAGGCTTTCAAACCCTCGAGGTCCATCATCTCGCGGTGCTCCGGCACGTCGTAGCGCATCGAGAACAACGCCTCCAGCCATTGGCGCTCCGCCTGGGTGTCGAGGTCGTTGCGAACGGTGAACACGCAGTGATCGAATCGGTCCGTCGGCGCGAGTACCACGAACTCGTTCGGATCGATCGTCCCGTCGCGAGTCCAGCCCTCCCAGTTCAGATCGAGCATGGCACAGGCAGCTGCCTCGCGGGACTGCAGGCACCGGAACGCGTCGAGCTCGCCTCCCGTGTGATCCCCGTGCTTGCCAACCAGCACATCGAATCGTTTGATTGCCACGTCGCGCCGAGGCTCGAGCCCTTCCTGCCGGAGCCGCCCGAGCGGAATCAGCGTCGCCTGGGGCGAGTCGCTGGCGCCCACCGCCAATGTGCCGCCCCGCAGATCGGCCAGCGTGCGAACCGGGCCGGCCTTCCGCGTCACGAAATACGAGACGCGGTCGCGGTCGGTGTCGCGCATGGCAATGGCGCGGCAAGTCCCGCCGGATCGTCGTTGGGCGTCCAGCCATGCGAGCGGCGAGTTCCAGGCGATCTGAATCGCGTGCTCGACGAGCGCAGAAACCTGCATCTCGTACGTGCTGTAGAACGACACGTCAATCGGAACTCCCTGCGACTCGAAAAAGTCGCGGATGATCTCCCAGATCACCGATACCTTCGGGTCGTAGAGGACGGCGCCGACTTTGAGCGGGCGGGTCATCACATCAACTCCAGGCCGCAGAGCGCCCGGCCGATGAAGTCGTAGGCCTGATCGGTCGTCGGTGCCATGACAATCGGCGCACGCGCGTCGCGATACATGCGCTCGAGTCCATGAGCGCCGGCAAACGCGGCGCCACCGCACGTCCGCATCGCGAGATCGGTCACCTCGACGGCCGCTTCAGTCGCCGAGGCCTTCGCCTCGAGCACGAGGAGCTGCGTCGATGGCCCTGGCGCCTCGAGCGAGTCGAGCACACCAACGAGGTGTGCCCGCGCACGGTCGGTCTCGATGCGCATTTGCGCCAGGCGCGCACGCAGGGTTGGCAGCTCGGCGAGTGAGCTGTTCAGGTGGTCGAATCGCGTCCGGGTCAAATGCTGCGTCGTCGCCCGCACGGCCGCCTCGGCGATGCCGAGCGCCACAGCGGCCGAGCCAACCTGGAATGCAGGGAGGACGACGCCGAGCATCAGGTCGAGCCCTTTGCCTGCGGCCGTGAGCGCGCGATCGTCGCCAACCGTCACGTTCTCGAGCGTCATCGGCGCGCTGGCGTTGCCCCGCATCCCGAGGCCTTCCCAGGCACCGGAGACGCTTACGCCGGAATCGCCGGCAAGCACGAGGTAGATCGTGCTCTCGACCGGCTGCGTCGCATTCGGGGCGAGCGTCGAGACCACATAACCGTTCGCATGGCCAGCCGACGTCACAAACGACTTGAGTGCATTGAGGCTGATGCCGCCGTTGGCTGCGACCGCCCGACTCACCGGCGCCCAGAAATGGCTGCGCGAGCCCCGCTCGCTGAAGGCCAACGTCGTGAGGTGCTCGCCGCGGGCGGCCGCCTTCAGGTATGACGCGGTCTTCTCGGGCGCCGCCGCGTAAGAGGCGACGCCGCACAGGTGCATCAGATACACCATCGCCGTCGACGAGCACCGTTGTGACACTTCTTCCAGCGCGGCGGCCATCGTGCGAAGGTTCTGACCGAGTCCGCCGAACGCGGGGGACACCGTCAGGCCCAGCAATCCCGCTTCCCCCAGGGCGGCAAGGGACTCCTTCGGGAAGGCCCTATCCTTATCGACGCGCTGTGCGTGCGGAGCGATCGACTGTTCGGCGACGGCCGCCACCTGCGCGACGATGCGTGTCTGTTCATTGTCTAGTCGGTACATGAGCGCTCCAAGTCATGGGGTCACCATCAATTCGAGATGGATCGGAAAGGCCGATCGCATCGTGCAGAAGAGTGGAAGCCTGTCCAGCAGCTCGGCCCAGAGGCGCCGCACGCCTGATTCGTCCGTTGTCGCCACGAAAACCTTGAGGTGGACGCTCGCGATCTTCGGCTGACCACTTTCACCAACGACCTCCAGATACGTCAGACCATGCTCCAGCTCGCTTGTGGCAACGGCTTCGACGCGATCGAGGTCGACGCGATGCCGCGATGCAAACACCCTCAGGCCGTTGACCACCTCACCGGCGATCGCGCCGACCGCATATTCCATCGCGGAGATCCGGGGCGACGCCTCATCCAACTCGATTGGCCGGCCAATGACGAACTGGTGCCGGCGAATCGAGATGCGTGCCACGTCGGGATCTGCGGTGGTCACACGCAGGGTGCAGTTCATGCCATCCATCCTGGGACTTGCGGAGTTCGATGTCAGAAGCGGCAATGCGCTTCTGGAGAGTTCGTCAGTGCGGATCTAGCGCGACGCGCCAGTGGGGATGGTCGTCTGTCAGGTGAAGCCGCAGCCGACGTAACTGTTCGGGTGGGTCATCGAGAGGCACTATCGTAGCATGCGTGAATCAAGGAAACTGCCTCCGGCCACGGCAGGCATCCCGACGTCAAAGGAACATGAGAAAAGCCGCGATCGTTGCACTTGTCCTGAGCTTCCACACTCCGGTCCTTGCGCAGCTGTCCAAGGACGCCGCAATCGCGAAGGCCGAGGCCATATTGAAGAACCTCCAGGAGGGAAAGACTGCGGACGTCGTGAAGGAATTCGACGCCAGAATGGCGCAGGAAGTCCCCGAAGCAAAGCTGCAGCCGGCATGGGCCGGAATGGTCGCCAAGTTTGGCGCGTTCAAAGATGTCGCCGAACGCCGTGAGGGGTTGATGGAGGGCAGGCAGGCAGTCGAGCTCATCCTCGCCTTCGAAAAGGAAACCATCGTGCTGCGCTCGGTGTTCGACAAGGATGGAAAAGTGAGCGGGCTCGTCTTCCGTCCGTTGGCGTCAGCCGTCCTCCCCCCGAACAAATAACGCTGCTGAAAAAGACCCGCGCGGTCATCGATGAACCTCGGGGGGTGCGTTCATCTAGTCTTCGTCGCGCGACTCGTCAACCATCGTTTCAATGCAGCACGCGACTCACCGATGTCGACGGTCACGTCGTACGAAGTCGGCGTGATGCCGGAAATGGCTTCGTGCCAGACGAACTTCTTTCCGGCAAGTTCCACTTCAGTGTCGAGGACGAGCTGTTTGCCATCCCATTTCGGCCCGGGCAGCGGAGGCCCCGGGAACATCTCGCAACCACCAGGATTCACGTTGATGCACCAGAGATGCTGCAGCTCCCGCGCGACATCCCACCACACGATTCCGAACCCGAAGAGCTCCCCCATCGGCGTCTGCGAGTGATATTCCTCGAGCAAGGTGAATCCCCCAGGACCTGGACGCCACACCGCCTGACCCTTGCCCATTCCTCCGCTCGGTGTCGGCCCGGCAGGCTCATACTTCTCACTCGTCGTCCACGTTCCGGCAAGCGCCGTGGTGAGTGTCTGGATTGCAGGAGCTGGCTGGGGCACCGAAGCGGGAGTGAGGTTGTCGGTCGATGGCTGAGCGCGCGCGATGAACATGCATGTTCCGAGTGGCAGCAAGATGCAGCAAAGATGCGACCTCATGTGACCTCACTGTTTCACCAGCTCGCCAAGCGTTGTCGGTGTGTCCGACACGGAGATCGAGCCAGCGCGAAAACCGTGACATCGTTGGGATTGAGGCGGGTAACGCAGATGAGACGGAGAGGGCGAACGTCTGCAGACCAGCAGCCGCGTCGCAGGCAGCGAGAAACCGAAGGGCGCAGCGAAGATCCCTGTGGCTGAGCCGGTTCATGGGACGACCCGGACGCGGTCCGCCCGCCGTGATGACCGCCGGCGAGCGGCGACTGAATACTAAGAGATGTGACCGTCGCTCAGTCAAGTGCGACGTGCGACGCACGACATCTCTATCGCATCCGCGTTCGGGTACGTCTCAGCGTCCCGCGGTACCGAACGTCACCCCGTTGTACACGCGCCATCGCTCGGGCGCGCGACCGATGCCATTCGACCATCGGGCATCGGTTCGGAATCCCCACTTGTCGTCTATCGGTATCCTGATGCCACCGCCCGCATTGACGGTGAATGTCGTTCTCTTCGACATGACGAGGCCGAGCGGAGATTCGGCCACCGTGCCGTACTGCTCGAAACCGGCACCGCCCGCCACGTAGGGCGTCACTCGTCCAATCGAGGGTAAGTCGTACAGAAGGCTGACGCTCGAGCTCAGCCCTGTCACTTCAGCCTGGCGCACGGCGGTTTCAACTTCGATGCTCAGCTTCGATGCAATTGGCCAACGAACGGATGCGCCGACACCGGTCGACGCAGAGGAACCAACCGACACATGCGGCGTGACCTCGTAGGGAATTGGCGCAGCCTGGTCACGGCTCTCCTGGGCTTGTGCGGCCTCGGCACCAACGAACGTCGCCGACGTCAACAGAACAAGAGGGACGAGTTTCATAATAAGGACTCCTGGGAGCTGTCTGCTCCATCGTCATGCAGGATAAGACGGCGGAGATCGGCGGCTGGCCGGTTCCGCCTTCCGCGAATCACGTCCGGTGCGTGATGCGTGATTACTCGCCTGAATCTGTTGGAAGGTTCGCGCTCAGCCAGCCGCTGATCCCCGCGGACATGACCCGGACACGACGATAACCCATCGACTCCGCCAGTTTGGCGGCGTTCGGCGCCTTTCTGCACAGGGGATTTGAACAGTAGAACACGAGCGCGGAGCTCTTGTCGGCCGGCAGGTCGCTGGCGTTGAAGGCAAGCGGGTCGAGATGGAGCGCGCCAGGCACGCGAGCCTTGATGAAGCTCTGGCGGGAATTCACGTCGATGGCCGTCAGCGGTTCGGTCTGCATCGCGTGATGCAGGTCGCGAGGCGAGATCGTCGAGAGCCCCATCAAACGCGCAAACATCGTCCGTCCTCCGTCTGACATGTGTCTGCCGGCACGCCACAGCCGAAGCAGCCGGACTGCAACGATCAGCGTGCCGCCGAGGAGCACCATCGTCGATAGTGGACTCGCGACGTCGATGAGGCGACAGCAGCCAGATCGCCGAGAACGCGAGCCCTGTCAGCACCCACATCCAGCCTGAGAACCGCTGAAACGCCTGGACCTTCGCCGGATTGCACCGCAGCTCGGACAGCGGTGTCAGGATCTTGGGTGTGGAATTGCCTGTGAACACGAAGAAGAAGCCAATAATCGCCATCGACAGGCGTTTCGCGGTATCGGGGTCGGTGAAGACGCCCACCGTAGTGGCGAACTTCGCAAGCAGCGTGCACGCCAGGATCGCTCCGACGAAAAGCGCGGCTCGTCTGATGGGACGATCAGGTCGTCGAGGGGCGTGGCCCTCACCGTTTTGTTCGAGTGACATGGCTCAAGCCTCTCCGTTCAGGGCGCGGCGCCTTCGCAAATTGCGAGTGCCGCGCTGATGGGCGGTGTCTGGTGTTTTCAGGTCCCACCCCAGCGTTTGCGCGAACCCGAGCAGCGCATCCTCGAGCACCGACATCTTCAGCCGATAGAGGATCGTCCGGCCGCTCTTCTCCGCCTCGACGAGGTCGGCCTCCTGCAGTATCGAAAAATGGGCCGACATGGTCGGCTTCGAGACCGGGAAATGGTCGGACAGCTCTCCTGCCGACATCGGTCCTTCGCGCAGGAGCTGGAGCACGCGCCGGCGGGTGGGATCGGCGAGCGCTTTGAACACGCGGTTCACGTGTTCATATTTAGCTAATCATCAAACTATTGTCAAGAGGGCTTCGCTGGCAGACGTCCGCTTCTGAAGATCTGCGCCCAGAGGGCCCGGTCGCCGGGGCGGAGGACGTTCAGCTCTTCGAACAGCTCTCGAGCAAATTCGACGTCGCCCAGTCCGCTGGCCGTGATGAGCCCCCGGTCGCGGACAGCCAGCTCGTCGACGTAGTTCTCCGCCTCGCCGTAACCAGGAACCTTCGCGCGCAGGTAGCCAAGACCATTGCTGGTGTGCTTCCTCCCGCGCAGCAACCCGATCTTTGCCATGGCCACGGTCGCTCCACAGATCGCCGCAATCGGAACCTGCTGCGCGTCGAGCCGCTCGAGCAGCCCGACGAGCTCGGTTTCGACTGGCAGCGTTTCCCAACGATCGCCGCCAGGCAGGATGAACACGGCAACGTCGGCAGGATCGACGTCGCCAAGCGATCTGGACGGAAGAACGCGGATGCCGCCCATCGACTCGACCGGATCGCGTGTGAGGCCAACTGTCTCGACGCGATACTGTCCATTGCGGCGCAGTTCCGCGACGGCGTGACCGGGCTCCCAGTCGGCGAAGCCTTCGACGACGAGCAGGTAAACGGCTTTGTCGGGCATGAGTAATCACGATGGTAGCACCGCGACAGGTTTGACGGCGGCTGGAGAGGTTGGTCAGATCAGACGAATTGATGAGCCGACTGACAAGACGGGGAGCAGCTTCAATACGCGGAGCAGCTTCAATAGATGGTGCGCGCATGCGGAGGGTCAGCCGCGCGCGTGCTCTGAACGCGCTGAACCTGTCCGGACGTACGAGATGACGAAGAACACGCCGAGCGTCATATCGATCATGGCGGCTCCGAGCATCTGGACGCTGAGACGCCCGAGCAAGAAGAGCGGGATCGCCGCGAATCCGAAGCCCGCCTTTTCGATGATTGAGGCAATCATCATCGGCCGGTAGCGCACAGGATCCTGCGCGATGGTCAGGAATGCCACCTGCCACGCCACCGTCACGCCGATGAATCCGTAGTAGTACTCGGGGTGGGTGATGGCGGGGGGATACATCGTGCTGGTCATGTTCTCGAGGAAATACTGGGGCAGCATGACGATGAGGCCGTAGATTCCGGCGATGGTGAAGACGCGTTTGGCGAATCTGATTGCAGGCACGGTCGTGTCCATTCGATGAATTGCGGAGATTGTTCCTGCTGGCGGGTGGTGCGGGTCCCGAGTGTGGCGGACGAAGACGCGCGCCAGCTGCACCGGACGTGGGAAACGCTGCAGGGGGATAGGACGCGCGTGATCAATCGGCTCAAAGCGGTGTTGGCCACCCACGGCGTGCGGCTGGCGATCACGGCCGACTTTCTCGAGCAGGTGGCGGCCACGCGGGTCTGGGATGGAAGTGAAATCCCGCGGGGGGGCGCGCGCGCCTGGCGCACGATTGGGCGCAGTTGCAGGCATTGAGGAGCAGTTGGCGGCGGTGAAAGCCGCGCGCGCCGGCCTCCGGATAGATCGCGCCACCGCGACCGGCCGTGCGGTGCAGGCGCTCCAAGGGGTGCGGGCGATCGGGGCGGGGGGCGCCTGGGTCTTGGCGACGGAGATTTTTGGGTGGCGCGAGATCCGGAATGGGCGGCAGCTCGGCGCGCTCGTCGGGTTGGCGCCGGCGCTGTATCAAAGCGGGGCGACGCAGCGCGATCGCGGGATTACGCGGGCGGGCAATGCGCACGTGCGGCGCATGATGGTGCAACTGGCGTGGGGCTGGCTGCGGTGGCAATCCGACAGTGCGCTAGCGCAGTGGTATCAGCGCCGCTTTGCCACGGGCGGATCGCGGCAGCGGCGCATTGGGATCGTCGCGTTGGCGCGGAAACTGCTGATCGCCCTGTGGCGCTATGTGGATCAAGATATCGTGCCTGAGGGAGCGCGGCTCAAAGTGACGGTCGCGTAAGTCGACCGCGGTCGACCCCAGGCGCGCGCGAGCTGGGGCGAGCCCCCGTAGACCCGCGGGTTCACGGACACCGTGGATCGATGTTTAGAAGGCGGGGCTCGCGTCCAGGCTTCACGAACGAAGTCTCTGGTCGTCGGTGTGGTTCACACCGGCACGGATAGGAGCAGCGTGGAAGCCACCGCGACCACGCCCGGAAGCCGCCAGCGAAACGGACGCGCGCTGACCCTCACGCACGGGACGAGCGGCAACCAGGCTCGGCCGCCTCCGTGGGCCCTTGGCTTATGAAGGGCCCACTCCGGTGGCCTCGGTGAAGGTGTGTGTTGACGACGAACAAATGCAGGGGGCTGGACAACCACCCGCCTCATAGGAGCGGATCGATCGTACCGTACGACGTTGACGAGTCGAACCGGGAGAGGCACAGCTTGATCAATCGAATGAAGCGGCGGGAACTCCTGGTGGCAGGCAGCCGGGCGGCCTTGGGCTTTTGTCTCGTGCCCGGTGTCGCACGAGCCGGCACCATTCAGTCCTCGCCTCAATGGAGGCCGCTCGTCGTCGAGTTGGAAAAACTGATACCTCAGCTCATGGCCGAGGCCAACGTGCCGGGATTGGGTGCCGCCATCGTGAATGGCGGACGCCTGGTCTGGCGGCGCGGCTTCGGGGTCCGGGACACGTCATCGAAGTCACCGGTCGACAACGACACCGTGTTCGAGGCCGCCTCCATGAGCAAGCCGCCCTTCGCCTACGTCGTCCTGAAGCTGTGCGAGAGGGGCGTGCTCGCGCTCGATACGCCGCTGACCAAGTACACGTCCGAACGATTCTTGAACGACGACCCACGGCTGGATCTGATCACCGCACGCCATGTCCTGTCGCACTGCAGCGGGTTTCAGAACTGGCGATCGGATGCCGAGCCACTGAAGATCCATTTCACCCCGGGCGAGAAGTACATGTATTCCGGCGAAGGTTACAGCTATCTCCAATCGGTGGTCGCGAAGGTCACCGGCCAGCCAATTGACACCTACATGAAGGCCAACATGTTCGTGCCGTTCGGCATGGGGGCGAGCGATTTCGCCATGACCGCGGGGTTGAAACGCCATGCGGCGCGTCCGCACGATGAGAAGGGCAAACCCCTCGATCCGAACGTGCCCACGCCGGAAAGTATCGCCCGCTATGGAGCCGCCGGCGGACTGCGGACGACTGCGTCGGACTACGCGCGATTCATCATCGAAGTCGTGAGCCCCAGGCCGACCGACCGGTTTCGCCTCACGAAAGCCAGCATCGATGAGATGTTACGGCCCCAGGTGAAGGTCAATGACGCAATGTCGAGCTCGTGGGCTCTTGGCTGGCAGGTCCAACAGACCGGCGTGATCAACCACGGTGGCCACAATCGCGGCTTTCAGTGTCATGCCGTGGCGTCAGCCGCGAGCCGATCGGGCTTCGTGATCATGACGAATGGCGAGAGTGGATCCGAGCTGATTTCGAAGCTCTTGCTCGGCGATCTCATGAACCGATTTCTGTAGCTTCGCAGCCGGTGGATGGGAGAAAGGAAGAACACCGTTCTTCCCTTCCCCACGGCTGTCGCACGCAACCCGGAATCAGAATCGCAGCCCCATCCCCAGCTTCGTCGAGAGATTGTGGCTGGTGCAGTCGCCGGCCCAGCATCCAGGAGCGAAGCTGCGGTGCCAGATCATCGTGTCGCCAAGCTCGAAGCGCGCGACGGTGCGCTCGGTCGGATAGAACTCGAACACGCCGCCAAGATCCAGCGCAAACTCGGTTCGGTACTCCGGTCTGGCCAGCAGCACGAACGGGCACTCGGGGCCGATGCACCCCTGTCCGCCGACGACCTCGCTGAGCCGCGTGAGGCCAGGACGAACCTTGGCGAAGGCTCCAACTCTGTCGGTGCGCCTGCCCATCTTCAGGCCGAAGAACGCATCGGTACGCTGACGCTCGTACGCGACGCGCAGGTTGGGCGTGAGTATCGACGGCGCCTCGAGGATGTCGTCGTTCGGGAAGAATGTGGCCTCGGCCTCGAGGGCCGCCCACGGCGACAGGTCGAACGATATGCGGCCGCCAAAACCGGCGTTTGAGGTGTCGAACGCGCTGAGGCGGAGGAAGCTTGCAAGCGCGCCGACTTCAAAACGCGGGTCGGCGGATTGCGCGTGGACCATACCCGTTACGGAGAACGTAAGGATCGTCAGAATCGAAACCGCGAGACCCCACCTTTTCATCACCGAGCTCCCTGCTCCCAGGCCTGGCGGCCCCGAGCGATGCAAGAGATGCGCCCCAGCCATCCACACGCGTTTCCAATCGTTTCGCGCATCAGGAGATGGGTTCAATCCCACCCGCTGGATCGGCCATTCAGCCGGACGCGAACGGCTCAGTCTTCCTGCAATTCGTCCCCGACGAATCTGCTACAGTTGACGCTGCGCTGCACGGGACGCCGCCAGTCCGCGGAAAGGGCCAAGCCCACCCGACCGTTCGACAAGAATCCAGGCAAGCCACTTCCTCGCCTGTTGATGCGGACCACAGGCCACCAGCCCGCCGCGCGCGGGCGAGGAGGTCGCTATGCCAATCCGTCCGCTGCCCGACGATCCGTCCTTCGAACATCTCAGAAAAGACGCCAAGCGCCTGCGCAACGGCATTCGTAGTGGTGATGCCACGATGCTGGCGCAGGTTCGCGAGTTCCATCCTCGCGCCGGGGATGTGCTGACACGATTTCTCGCTGGCCGATGCACAACTGGTGACGGCTCGCAGTTACGGGTTCGCGAGCTGGACGAAGCTCAAACAGCATCTCGCCGTCGTCGATCAGTTTGCCTGGAATCCTCCCGCGATTGCGGGCGGTTCGACGACAGCGGTCGATACGTTCGTGCGGCTGGCGTGCATGGACTACGGTACATGGCACCGGTCGAATCCAGAAAAAGCGCAGCGTCTCCTCGACGAGAATCCAGCGCTTTCCGGCGTGGACATTTACACTGCTGCTGCCGCGGGCGAGGTCGCGGTGGTGCGGTCGATGCTCGACCGCGATCCCGCACTCGTGAACCGCCGCGGCGGCGTGCTGCGCTGGGAGCCGCTTCTGTACGCGTGCTATTCGCGGCTCGAGCCTGCGGCGAATCGCTCGACCCTCGAGGTCGTCCGTCTGCTGCTCGCACGTGGCGCCGAGCCCAACGCCGGATTCCTCTGGGATGGCAGATACGTATACACGGCCCTCACCGGCGCGTTCGGTCGTGGCGAAGACTGGCACAATCAACCGCCCGCATCCGGATTGCGTGGCGGTCGCCAGACTGCTGCTGGAGGCGGGCGCCGATCCCAACGATCCGCAAACGCTCTACAACCGTCATTTTCAGCCGGACGACGAACACCTCGTGCTGTTGTTCGAATATGGGCTGGGACGTTCTGCAAAAGGACCGTGGTTCACACGGCTGGGCGATCGTATCGACACGCCTGCCAAGATGCTGGTCCAGGAACTGTGCTGGGCCGCCGCACACAACTTTCCGAATCGCGTGACGCTGCTGGTGGAGCATGGTGTGGACCTCAACACGCCGAGCGGCCGAACCGGCCGCACGCCGTACCAGGAAGCCGTGCGCGAAGGACATCACGCGATCGCCGAGTACCTTTTGGAACATGGTGCAAAAAAGGTCGACCTCGATCCGCTCGACGCGTTCGCTGGGGCGTGTATCGCCGAACGTCATGATGAGGTGCGCGCTCGGCTTGCGAAAGACCCGTCCCTCCTTGAAAAGCTCGGACACGAAGGCCGTACTGACTTGATCCACAGGGCGGTGAACGCTCGTCGGCCCGGTGCCGTGCGACTGATCGCCGGGCTGGGCATCGACATCAACGCCATGGTCCCCGGCACAGGCCTGGATCGAAGCGCCTTGCATAACGCCGCTGGCTGGTCGGGGCTCGAGATGGTCAAGCTGTTGCTGGAGCTGGGCGCCGATCCTCACCTGCGCGATCTCGCATACGGTTCCACGCCAATCGGTTGGGCCGCGTACGGCGACAAGCAGGACGTCGTCAACTATCTGTTGCCGTTCGCCGATATCTTCGACGCCGTTCGCGTAGGCGGCGTCGAGCGCGTGGCCGAACTGATCGATCAGAACCCCTCGCTCGCCAATGCGACCGATGCGGACGGCGACGCGATCGTTTTCTACCTGCACCCCGAGATGCGGCGTCTCGACGAGATGCTTACGCTGCTCACAAATCACGGCGCAAACGTTAATGCCCGCGATCACAGCGGAAGCACTGTCCTCGACCGGGCGTTGGCCCGAGGATCGGTGGACTTCGCCGCCCTGCTGCGTGCGCACGGCGCCACGCGTCTGGCTCCTGAATCCGGCTAGTGTCGGATGTAGTGTCCGGCTTTGGCCGGACTTTCGATGGTCCGCCTGAAGGCTGCCTGAAGGCGGACACTACATGCTTATGAACTGGGACGCTTGAACGAGTTTATCCGTCCGCCGTGTTCGTTCAGCCGCCAGACTGATCGGAGTAACCGAACTGCCGCATCGGTTCCAGCTCCATGAACTCGCCGTGCTGGCTCAGATCCAGTCCGACGGCCTCCTGCTCCGCTGTCACCCGTATCGGCAGCATCCAGTCCGTCAGCTTGAAGAGGGCCATCGATCCCAGGAAGCTGAACGCGCTGACGATCACGAGCGCCAGCCCGTGGTTCAAGAAGGTCGTCGTCTGCCCCCAGAATAACCCGACGTCCCGGGCGAGCACACCGGTCAGGATCATCCCGACGATCCCGCCAACACCATGGCACGGGAAGACGTCGAGCGTATCGTCGAGCGTCGAGGTAGACCTCCGATGCACCGCCATGTTGCTGACGATGCTGGCCGCGAATCCGATGAAGATGCTGTGGGGAATACTGACGAATCCCGCCGCCGGCGTGATCGCCACAAGGCCCACCACTGCCCCGATGCAGGCCCCAAGGGCTGACGGCCTTCTTCCGCGCGCGACGTCGAACAGAATCCACGTCATCATCGCCGACGCCGACGCGGTGTGTGTCGTGGCGAAGGCCATGGCGGCCGTCGCATTCGCTGAAAGCGCGGAGCCTGCGTTGAAGCCGAACCACCCGAACCACAGCATCCCCGTCCCCAGGAGAACGTAAGGAATGTTCGAGGGGACGTGGACCTTACCTGCCTCGTGGCTCTTGCGCCGCCCAAGAACGATCGCCCCCGCCAAAGCGGCGAAGCCCGCCGACATGTGAACCACTGATCCCCCCGCGAAGTCGAGCACACCCCATTGACGGAGAAAGCCTTGCGGGTGCCAGGTCCAGTGCGCGAGCGGGCAGTAGATGAACACGCTGAACAGGCACATGAACACGAGATACGCAGAAAAACGCACGCGCTCGGCGAAGGACCCGGTGATGAGCGCCGGCGTAATGACCGCAAACTTCAACTGGAACATCGCGAAGACGACGAGGGGGATCGTCGGTGCCAGATCAGGATGTGTAGTCCCGCCCACACCCCTGAACATGAAGTACGTCCTCGGGTCGCCGATCAGGCCGTTGATGCTGTCACCAAAGCAGAGGCTGAAACCGACGGCGATCCAAACGAGGGTGATCACACCCAACGCGATGAAGCTCTGGAGCATTGTCGAGATGACGTTCTTTGTGCTGACCATCCCGGCGTAGAAAAAGGAGAGGCCGGGCGTCATCAAGAGCACGAGGCCGGTGGCGGTCAGGAGCCAGGCCGTGTCGCCCAGATCGATCTCCCCTCCAGTCACAGCAGGTGGTTCCTGGACGACGCCAAGTGACGAAACTGCCAGGATCGTCAGGATAGCGAGCGGGATCCATTTACGATTCATGACCGACTCCTTCGGAGCGACCGGGATGCGCCGATCAGTGCTGACTTCGTGTGGTGGGAGCCCTTCGCGGACTTCGCAAATTCTATCGCGCTTCCTGGATCTATAATGGATTCAGCGCGCGGGGCGCATCCAGTCCGCGGAAAGGGCCGTGCCCACCCGTCAGAAGCAAGAACCCATACGAACCTTCTTTCTGCCTGACTTGTGCGGACTCCAGGCATGCGATGAAAGGAGATTCGTATGTCCGACGCCCTTCCTCTCGCTCCTCGTCCGAACCTCAACCAGTACAAGAAGCTCGCCAAGGATCTCCAACACGCGTGCAAGTCCGGTAGTCCCGGCGCGGTCCGCGCCTGGGCGGCAGATCTGATCGATCGGCTCGCGCGGTTGCAAAAGACCGAGATGACCGACGACATGCGCGAGGGCTTGAACCGCGCGGCGCATCGAATCGAGGAGCGCTGGAACAAGCTCCTCGCGTCCGGCAATCGCCGCGACCGGTGTCTCCTTGCTGATGCGCAGTACTTCGTGGCGCTCGAGCACGGGTTCACCAGCTGGCCGAAGTTTTCGGCACACCTCGACATGATCGCTCGCCGCGGGTCTCCCGTGTCGAACTTCGAAGCCGCGGTCGACGCCATCGTCGATGGCGATGCGGGGACGCTGCGGGCCTTGCTGCGCAAGCACCCGGAGCTCGTTCGCGCGCGATCGACGCGGGAGCATCGATCGACGCTGCTCCACTACGTCTCAGCGAACGGCGTCGAAGACTTTCGTCAGAAGACGCCGGCCAACATCGTCGAGATCACCCGCATCCTGCTCGAGGCAGGCGCCGATGTGAATGCGACATCACGAGCATACGGTGGTCAGTCGACGGCTCTCGGCCTGGCGTCTACCAGCATCCACCCGGAGTATGCAGGGGTGCAGATCGCGCTACTCGAAACGCTGCTGGCCTTCGGTGCTGATATCGAGCAGCCAGGACAGGCGGGGAATCAGCACACGGCCGTCAATGGATGTCTCGCGAACGGGCAAGGCGGGGCCGGCCGGTTCCTGGCAGGCCGTGGCGCGCACCTGGATCTCGAGGCGGCCGCAGGTGTCGGCTACCTCGACGTCGTGAAGAGCTATTTCGACGATGCGGGCAACCTAACGAAGGGCGCAACGCGAGGAGCAGTTGGAGTCCGGCTTCATGTATGCGTGCGGCTACGGCCGGATCGACGTCGTGCGCTACCTGATCGAAAGGGGCGTCAATCCGGGCGTGCACAACGACGTTGGCCAGACGGGGTTGCACTGGGCCGCTTACGGCCCGCACGTCGAGGTCGTCAAAGCCCTGATCGAGGCCGGGGCGCCCGTCAACGTAGCGGACGCACATCAGAGAACGCCGCTGGACTGGGCGGTGGGCGCGTGCGTCGGCGCCGAAACGGCCGAAGACCGACAGCTGGGATACGAGATGGTTGCACGGCTGGTTCGTGCCGGAGCCAAACCGGATCTCCAGCGTGCCAGGCCACGAGTCAGGGAGCGCGCGGAGGCCGACCCCAACCTGATGGCGGCGCTTCGCGGAGAAATCCACTGACGCCGGTCCCGGACGGGACCTCAACGCGCCTCATTGGCCAGGCACGCCGAACGTCCCGTCCACCACCTCGACGAACTGACGCTCTTCACGAAGGATGAGCCGCTTGTCCTGGGCCATCGTGAAGTTCGCGCGTCCTTCCGGGTCCGCTTTCAGCCTGGCGCGGTACGCCTCGTACGACGCCAGGCTGTCAAAGGCGATGAGGCCCCATGCGACGTTGTTCGTGCCTTCGTGCGGAAGAAAGTACCCGATGAGATGGCCGCCGCATCGCGGGATGATTCGGCCCCAGTTCTCTGCATACGTCTTGAACGCGTCGCGCTGAAATGGATCGATCTCGTAGCGAATGACGCACGTCACCTTCATTACTGCGCTCCTCTCCCCTGTTCGTTCCATTCTCGTGCTTGCCCGACATCAACACTTCGTCTAGCATCAAATTATGAATGCAGACACCGACGGCCGTGTCTCGGCGATCGCTGCCGCCATCGGCGAACCGGCGCGCGCCCGCATGCTGTACTGCCTGGTCGATGGACGGGCACGCACGAGCACGGAGCTCGCCGTCGTCGCAGATGTGAGCCCGTCAACAGCGAGCGTGCACCTGCAGCGTCTGAGGAGTGAGAAGCTGGTCACCGTCCACGTTCAGGGGAAGCACCGCTACTACAGCCTCGGCGGAACGAACGTCGCAGATGCGCTCGAAGCGTTGAGCGTGCTGGCCGGCGGGCGGCGCGAGCCGTTTGTCACGACCGCGCCTGACGATCTGCGCGCAGCCCGAACCTGCTACGACCACGTCGCGGGCACATTGGGCGTCTCACTGCACGATCGATTCACCGCCATGGGATGGCTGTCAGCCGCGGATGCGGGGAACGGCGACTACGATCTGACACCAACGGGAGCCCGCGCACTCAGCGCGATCGGGATCGACATCGAAGCCACGCAATCGCTGCGGCGCCGATTCGCGTTTCCCTGTCTGGACTGGAGCGAGCGCCGGCCCCATCTCGGCGGCGCGCTCGCCGCGGCGCTGCTGGCCGTGGCGCTGAAAAGAAAGTGGCTGATCAGGGAGCTCGATAGCCGCGCGTTACAGGTCACCCGTGACGGGCGGCGCGAGTTCAGGAGGAGATTCGGGTTGAGTTGACGGAGGCTTCGGTAACGGAGGGGACGGAGGGAACGGAACGAGCTTCAACTCAGAGGAACGGAGAAACGGAGGTCGCGCACAAGACTCGGGCTCCGAGCCGATGCCGGCCCGGCCATCGGCCGGGCCGAGCGATGGAGCGATACCCCGAGGACACAAGCCGCGATTGATCGCCCGGGCGGCTTGTGTCCTCGGGGTATCGCTCCATCGCCCGCCGCGCATCGCGCGGCGGCATCGGCGGCACCTGGCGTGGATCCGATGTCTATTCCATTCGCCTCCGTTCCTCCGTTTCTCCGAGTTGAAGCTCGTTCCGTTCCCTCCGTCCCCTCCGTCCCTCCCAATGATCTACCGCCCTCGCCTTGCCCGAAGTTTGCGGACGACGGCGGGGCTCGTCAGTTCCTTCAACGCGACCCTCCCCAACCACCTGGCTGACGCGCTAGGCGATTCCGTGAGGCGTCGGGACAACGCTACGGTCGCCTCGTTGAGCGCCAGGCTTCGACGACCCATCAAGCGGAATGCCCAGCTGACGCCCTTCTTGACGAAGTTTCGATCGTCGGTCGAGGCACGCTCGATGAGTGGCAAGCGGCGGATGAACTGATCGTCGCTGGCAGCCTTGTCGTGGAGCGCGAGACACGCCAGAAGGGCGAAGCCTCCGCGTTTGACGAACTCCTCTTCCCGCCGGCTCCATTGATCGACCTTGCTCCATGCGTGGGGAGTTTGATCGAACAGCTTGAAGCACACCGTGTCGACGATGCCCCAGTTGTCGAAGTCCTTGCACCACCGATCCATCTGAGCGGGAGTGACACGGTCTGGTTCGCCCACGAACGCCGCCATCATCCTCGCTTCGTACCAGCCCGTATCCCAGAGCGCGAGCGACAGATCGTGATTCTGCCCAATCTCCTTCGCGTACCGCTGCATCGTCCCGACCGACACGCCAAAGGCCTTGTCCGACGGCAACCCGAAGCGCGCCATCCCGTCGCGCTCCCGCTTCGTGCCGGTGCGCTTCAACCACGCGACGACGCTGTCGGCGTCGACGTCGACTCGTTTCTTCGCAACCGGCTTCTTGACTGGTGATTTCGAGACTGCCGGCTTCCTGACTGTCGACTTCTTGACCGATGCGTTCTTACGTTGCGTTGCCATATCGCCTTTGTGCCTCGTCAGTCTTCGACGATGACGCCCAGCAGCCGTCCGTCACCGGCCAGCCTGAGCGTCAGGTAACGAGTGCCCATGGACGTGGGAACGCGATACCACTTGATGGTCTTCAGCGCGGGGTCCAGATTGAAATGCTGATCGCCGATCGCGTCGGCGCCGAGGAAGTCGAAAGTGGCCGCGGCCTGCGCCGTCTGTGCGATGCGCTCGCGGACCGGCGGTGGCAAGCGTGTGGCCAGGCCGGGCGCGCGATCGTCCTCGCGTCCGGCGCCGATCGCGGCGAGCACTTCCTTCAGGCGAGCGGTTTCAGCGGGCGACGGGTCCGTCTTTGGCGACAGTCCATGAATATCGACGCCTGGCACGAAGGTGTCGGCAATCCTCTTGCTCATCGCGTCGATGCCCTGGCCGCCGTCATCCAGGTTGGCCAGCACGATCACGGTCACCTTGTCATCGACATACCGGCGAATGACGGCGGAGTACCCGGCAACAGTCGTCCCCCAGTGCGCGCCGAAGCGGTGACCGTTGAAGCTGTCCATGAACCAGCCAAACCCGTGGCTGACCGTTCGTCCATTGTTCAAGCGAACGGGCGTCGTCATCGCCGCGAGGCTTTCCGGACGCAACAGCCGGCCCTGCGCGATCGCGATGTCCCACTTCGCAAAGTCGACGACGTTCATCATGATGCCGCCATTGGGCGCGATGATGGCCGGTCGCAGATTCTCGCCGTGGCGATAGGCGCCATCCTTGTAAAGGTAGCCATCAGCCCGGTGTGGGACGACGTCGCTCGCGGTCTTGAAACGCGCAGATTCCATTCCGAGTGGCGCAAAGATGCGGGAGCGGACGAAATCCGTGTACGTCTGGCCTGACGCACGTTCGACGACCATTCCTAACAAAGGAAATCCGTTCGTGTAGTTCCATCGTTCGCCGGGCTGAAAGCCGAGAGGTTGTTTACCGAGCAACTCGACGAACTCGTCGGCGGTGTACTCCCGGCGGTACGAGAAGCCGATGTTGCCGGTATCAAAGTCTGCAAGCCCCGCGGTGTGCGTCAGGACATGACGCACGGTGATTGCCGACCACGCAGGCGGAGAACTGGTCAGAAACTTCGAAATCGGATCGTCGAGCCGGACCTTGCCCTCCTCTACGAGGAGCAGGACGGCGTTGGCTGCGAACTGCTTGCTGATCGACCCGATTTCGTAAACGGTCTTCTCGGTGGCGGGCGCGTCCAGCTCGAGGCTGGCCAGTCCATATCCGGCGGCCTTCACAAGCCGGCCGTCCTTGACGACCGCGACCGAGACGCCCGGCAGATGCCGCGGTTTCAATTGCGAGCGGACGTAATCGTCGACGTGATCCGCGGCAGCCGTCGATACGAGGCTGAGCATCGCCGCGGCGAGTGCCGTCCTGGCCCACTGCACGAGTCACATCCTACCCCGACCGCGGGTTGCCCATGATGAGGGCCTGGGATAATCTCAGAGGTTGGAGCTCGAGAAGCTCCCTGACGCTCTGAGCCCATGATCAAACGACTTCATCTGAAAATCGCAGCTGCGACCCTGGCTACTGTCTCGATGCTGGCGTGCGAGCGCGGAGCGCAGTCGCCAGATTCTGTAGCCCTGACCGTCCCCGGCCGATCGAGCGCGACCCCGTGGGTGGCGGCTTCGGGATCGTTTGTCGCCGTCGCGTTTGGGGCAACGAACGCCAGTGGGACTGACGTCTTCGTTGCCGTCAGCCGAGACGCGGGACAGACTTTCAGTTCGCCCACCCTTGTGAATGCGATTGCAGGCGAAGCGCGCCTCGGCGGAGAGTTTCCGCCTCGCGTGGCGCTGACCGCCCATGCCGGGTCGAAGGATCCGGAGGTCGCTGTGCTGTGGACCGCGCGCGTCACGTCGACGGAGATCAAGACGGCGCGATCGCGCGACGGTGGGAGGACATTCGACGCGCCAGTCACCCTGCAAGCCAACGGGGCGGCGGGGACCCGCGGCTGGCCCGCGCTCACCCTCGATCAACACGGGACCGCACATTCCATCTGGCTCGATCACCGCGGCATGGCTGCGGCGAGCACGCACGGCGCGGGGAATCATCCCGGTCATCGCGCCGCGGTGCCCGCGGACGGAGTGGCGGCCGCACAGAAATCAGGTTTGTACTACGCGGCGGCTGGTGGGGCTTCGACGGAGGAACACGAGCTCACCAATGGCGTGTGCTACTGCTGCAAGACCGCGCTGGCCGCTGGCGCGGACGGTACGCTGTACGCCGCGTGGCGTCACGTCTACGCGGGGAACCTTCGCGACATGGCGCTGACGGTCTCCCGTGACGGCGGCCGCACGTTCTCGGAACCCGTAAGAGTCAGCGAAGACCGCTGGGCGATCAATGGCTGCCCGGATGACGGCCCGGCGATGGCCGTGGACAAGACCGGCGTGGCGCACCTCGTGTGGCCGACCGTCATCGACGGTCCGCAACCTGAAGGCGGAATCTTCTACGCGACCACACGGGATGGGAAACAGTTCACCTCGAGGGTTCGTATTCCCACGCTCGGAAGCCCGAAACCTTCGCACCCGCAGATCGCTGTCGACGGCGCCGGCCGCGTCGTCGTCGCGTGGGACGAGCTTATCGACGGCCGGCGAATCGCAAGCGCCCGCGAGGTCAAAGTTCAGTCCAACGGGACGGCGACCTTTGGCGACCCCATCGATCTCGCGCCGGGCGAATCGGCTGTGTATCCAGTGCTGGCCGCCACCGACCAGTCGCTCGTTGCCGTGTGGACGACCGGCAGCGGCGAGCAGTCAACCGTCCACGCACGGACGTTGCGCCTGAAATAGTGACAAAGCTCGTCAGACTCCCAACTGCCAACTCCCAACGTGTTTGATTAGCACGTCGCCTGTTGATCGCTGTCGCGCCATCTGAACACGAGGCCAGGAGATCAGGAGAACTTCTGGTTCCTGTTCCTAACTAGGATCCGCTCCGGGCAGGGAGCAGGGGCTGCTTGATCAGCTCTTCGAACACGGCGGGGCTCGGCACGGAGGCGTGCGCCCCGCTGAACATCTTGACGTTCCAGTTCTGCTTCTTCACCCAGCCGGCAAAGTGCATCGTGGTGTCGTTGTTGGCGCCCGGCCGGACCACGCCGTCTGCCGCCATGCTGATCAGGTCGGCCTGGAAGAGAATGCCTTCTTCGGGTATCCAGGCAACCAACATTTCCTCAGCATGCGGACTCGGACCGATGTCATGAACTTCAACGGTCCGCTTGCCGTCTGTAAACACCCGCTTCTTGTTGGCAATGGTCTCGACACGCAGACGATCGGCGGTTGCGGGGGCGACGTTCACGCCCAGCGTGGTTCGCGCCGTTGCCATCCGCTCGAAGTACTTCCTGTTGCCCGGCGTCGTGACGATCGTCGCGCCGGCTGCGGTATAGAGCCCTATGCCGCCGGAATGATCGTCGTGGTGATGCGTCGGCACGACGAAGCGCACTGGCTTGCCGGGCGCGATCGTCGCAATCCGGGCGATGACGTCCGCGGAATTCGTCGGGGAATCCATGACGAGCACGTGATCGCTGAACGCGACGACGAGTGTCGATGAGCCGCCGCCGATCGCCCACACACCATCCGCCAGATTTCTGACCGGTTCAATCGGCGGGACCGACGTGATGTCCGCGGAACCGGCGGGCGGCGCCAGTGAAGCCTGCGGAATCTCGAACTTCGGCGTCACCGACGCATACGTCAGTTCCTGAACGATTTCTCCCGCACGCCGCTGGATGCGGCGGGTCGGCATCAATACGCCATTCAATTGCCGATAGCCGACGAATTCGACTTCGGCAGTTGCATCGCCGGTCAAGGCATCGCCGACGACATTGATGTAGCCGCGCAGCTGCTTCGACGATGGATCGAGCGACAACGTGAGCGCGCCTTGCGGCGTGCTGGTCATGATCACATCCGACTCCGCGCCGTCAACGGAACGAAGCCGACCCAGGAATCGCAGACCTGCCGCATTGTCACGCGCCTTGATCAGGACGAACTGCGGTAGGAGGTAGAGACCTCCGACCTGGGTGTCGGCCGCTGGCACGTTCGGGACGATGGTGTGGAATTGGCGGCGCTTGTTGACGTTGAAACCCTTGGCCCCGTCGGTGATCGAGACCGTTTGATTGTGCAGTCCGCCCGTGAACGTGCTCGTGCGCTCGAGGACGAGCCGCTGACGGGGCAGGTCGATCATCAGGTCGACGTTGTGACGCTCGCGATCGTACGGCGGGTCGACGCGGCGGCTCTGGTTACGCCAGACGTCGTGCCCGTCGAGCGTAACGCGGATCTGGCGCGCGGCGTTGAGCGCCTCGACGCCGCCGTGCGCGGCCACCGCTGCATCGAGCAGCGCGCGAGCCCGTGTGTACGACTCGGTCACCGAAGCGGGGGTCTGGGCCTGGGGAGCGGCGACAACGAGGAGCAGCGCCGCGAGAAGACAGCTGGGGACGCGAAGGTTCTGCATCATGCCCGGGAGTCTAGCCAAGGACTACAGAGTCTTCACCATCGAAGTGACAGACCGGTGGGACGAAGGTCCGGCCCGCCGGATGTCAAGGTTCAATGCCTTCGACTCGGCCTCTCGGCCTCGCTCAGGCCAGGATAGTCACTGAGGGTCGGATCCGATTGACGAATAGTAGTCGACGACGCGATCGCGGGCACCAGCGCGCGTGTAGACGTCGGGGGCCCGCGAGTCGATGACGCCGGCGATCACCTGCGCGACTTCTTCGGCGGTCTGGGCGCCGGTCAGCGAACGTGAATCCGGACCGCCGTGCATCGCGTTCAACCCGAAGTTCGTGTGCACGATGCCCGGCGAGACGAGCGAGATTTGAATTCCAGGGTGTGTCTGCTGGATTTCCTCCCTGAAAGTCGCGGTCAACGCATTCAGGAAGTGCTTGGCACCGCAGTAGGCCGAGCGGATCATCGCATTCGGAATCCGCCCGAGCATCGAGGACACGTTGACGATATGTCCATCGCCGCGCCCTTTGAAGTGCGGGAGAACCTCCTGCATCCCGTACAGCGCCGACTTCACGTTGACCTGCATGATCTCGTCGAGGTCGTCGTCGGTCAGCTCCGACGGGACGCGCGTGATGCCCTGGCCGACATTGTTGATCCAGACGTCCAGCCGGCCAAATCGCGCGATCGATTCCTCGACGACCCGCCGCACATCAGCCCGCTTCGAAACATCCGCGACGTTGACGTGTCCGCGGCCCTGGCAACGGCGGCAACACCTGGAGCCTAACGTGCGGCAGCCGCCTGGTCGGAGACGAGCGGCGAGCCTGCTACGAGCTCGCAGGATGACGAAATTTTCGTCACGATCCTAGCGAGGTGCCTCGCGGCCGCATGGTGCACAGGTGACGGCTGCTGCGCGATCGTCAGGGCTCGATTCGCCCGTTGATCTGACAATCCCCTCCGAGCGCATAGTCGGGAGCATCGAGCGGGTGCGGCAGGTAGGGTGACGGCGCGGAACGGTCGAGGATACCAATCCGCTTGTTCACGAACAGCACCTGGTACGCCCATGCCGGCAGCGGCGCGTAACGCATCCCGCACGCCTGATTGTTGAAATGAAGATGCACGAGGTAAAACGTGCGTTTGAGTTTCTGGACCAGCTCGAGAAAATCTCGCTCGGTTCCGTGAATTTCCATCGCCAGCTGATCGATCCGCCCGAGCATGGCGTCTGACGTTGCCATGAGCGACGGCACCTCTGCCCCCTCGACATCAATCTTCATGACGAGGTTCTTCCGGGCATCGCCATTCCTCGTGACCTGTCCGGTGAAGGAGTCGAACACCCTGGCATCGATCACTTCCGCTTTGGGACCGATGCATTCGTCATGAAACGTGCCGCGGCCGTTCGGACAGGTTGGCCTGCCTGGATCGAAGCAGTCGTACTGGTGAACAGGTATCCGGAGAGTGCCGGACACGTGACACCCCCAATCGTCCGCCGGGCCGATACCGTAGGAATAGGCTGACTGCACACCCCCCAGGAGGTTCCCGCACATCAGGTAACCGCCGTCGTTGAGGCCACCGAAACGTTCCAGCCGGCAGTTACCAAGCGTCACCGGACGAAGCTCGGCCAGGAGTTTGTGCCGGGTCTGCCTCGCCGTGGGTCTCGCCTGCTTGGCCGCCACTACGAGCCCTGCGACCATGATGACGAAGAGCAGGAACCAGGCCCACCACAGCGGTCGAATCATCGGCCAATCTTATCCTCACGCGCTGAAGGAAAATGGCGACGTTGGTTTTTGGGTATCATTGATGACTGTGATTCTGAAGCGCGCCTGTCTTCCTCTCCTTGCGGTGGTCTCAATCGCTTTGTTGTCCGCAGCCGCCGCAGCGTGTGACAGTTCTTCAACCGGGCCGTCCGATTTCGCACCTTTCAGCCAGTCGGACCTTCGACTTGGGACAGGCGCCGCCGCCATCAACGGATTGGTGCTGACCGTTCAGTACACCGGCTGGCTCTACGACGGAGCGCAGACCGAACAGAAGGGCCCTCAGTTCGAGACGTCGAGAGGTCGCGAGCCGCTGATTTTCACCCTCGGCGCCAACGAAGTCATCCAGGGCTGGGACCAGGGACTGCTCGGATTGCGTGTCGGGGGCTTGAGGCGCCTTGTCATCCCGCCCTCACTGGCGTATGGCGGACCGCGAAACGGCCCGATCCCGCCAAACGCCACGCTCCTTTTCGAAGTCGAGTTGCTGGACGCTCAGCAGCCGCAGTAGGCGCTTACCATCCGAAAATTCGGACGCGCGCTCCGAAGAGGACGTAGGTCAGCCGCTCGTCGAGGGAACCTTCCTCATCGTCGGTTTCCCCCTTCAGCACCGCGCGACCCGCCTCGCCGAAGATCGCAAAGGCCGGCCTCACCCAGATTTCGACGCCGCCTCCGAAAAACCAGCTCCAGCCTTTCGTCTCGAGCTCCAGCTGCTGCGTGCCCCCTTCGATGGTCTCGGTGACGTCGTCTACGGTGATGGTCGTGTCTTCGAACGTCTGCGTGGTTTTGAACTTGGATTGCTGATAGACCCCGCCGACTTTTCCGTAGACCCTGGCGCGCCGCACTGGAACGCCAATCTTGCCAGCCACGGTAAGCGCGTGCAGATCAAGTTCGCTGTTGAAGCGGAATTGGGTGTTGGAGGCTTCTGCGGTGGCGTCGCTGGGCTTCAGATAGCTGGCCTCGGCCGAAATAAACGGGTTGATCCAGTATTCGACGCCCGCTGTATAGCCGAAGCCGGTGTTGTCGGGCGTGCAGGCCACGTTGCCGCAGGCGATGTCCTCCGCGTTGCTGAACGTGCTAAAAACACCGCCACCGAACAACACGAGGCCGGTAGGAGGCGTCCAGGCGACGACCCGGCGAAGATCGAACGGACCCTGCCGGAGCAACACCGTCGGATTCGGGCCGCCGACATCGATCACGAGCGTGCTGACCGACCGTATCAGGAACAGCCCGATGATCTGACGCCGGTCGCATCCCGTTTCTGGCTGCGGCGGCTGCCGCACACGCTCGACCACCATCACACGGCGAACCTTGTCGCCGCACACGTCTACGTAAATCGACGCATCAGTCTCGGCTTTGTTGGCGTTCTTGGAGATGTCCAGGGCAAGTGTTGCGTTTCCCTCGGCGTCAGCAGTCCCTGACGCGACCGTGGCCGTATTGAGCACGAGCTCGATAGTCGCCCCCACCGGCGCTTTCGTCACGATCACCGTCTGCGCTGTGGCGGCGCCGGCAAATACGGACACGGAGAGCACGGCCGCCAGAGCCAGCGGCCGCCAAGGTTTCGTCATGCTCGCCCTTTCTGAGAAATCGCACCCAACGATTATCTTTCAGATCCGGGCGTTGGAGGAGAGGGGGTTGGGGGGACGGACGGGACGGAGGGGACGGAGAACGGAGGGGACGGAGGAAACGGAACGAGCTTCAACTCGGAGAAACGGAGACACGGAGGTCATGCACAAGTACTCGGGCTCCGAGCCGATGCCGGCCCGGCCATCGGCCGGGCCGAGCGATGGAGCGATACCCCGAGGACACAAGCCGCGATTGATCGCCCGGGCGGCTTGTGTCCTCGGGGTATCGCTCCATCGCCCGCCGCGCATCGCGCGGCGGCATCGGCGGCACCTGGCGTGGATCCGATGTCTATTCCATTCGCCTCCGTTCCTCCGTTTCTCCGAGTTGAAGCTCGTTCCGTTCCCTCCGACCCCTCCGTTGCCGAGAGCTCCGTTGCCGAGGCCTCCGTCAGCTCCCGGCCTCCCCCCTCAGGATCCCCACCGTCTTCCAGCCGTCCCCGACCCTGCGGAAATGGACGGTGACCGGTGTGGCCCAGGATGGATAGTCGGGATGAGTGGCCGCGATGCGGACCTGGATGAAATCCGGCCCACCCTTGGCGATTAGAGACGCTGGCGCCTGCAGCCGCGTAGTATCAGCCGATGCCGTCTCGACCTCGCTCGCAATTCCATTGGCGTTGTCGAAGCTCGCCCACTCCACTTTGTAAGGACTTCCCCCCTTGGCAACGCCTGTGTGGACGGCGGCGTTGACGAACGTCAGTACGCCCTGTTCGCTCAAAACGAAATCCACCAGCGGGTTCACGCTCGTCAGCCAGTGCTTCAGAACCTTGTCGCGCCGGGTAATCAGCGTCTGGACGATGTAGTTCGCCGCGATTGGATCTGAGTACTGCGCCTTCTCGACAATCGTCCGGATCGCGTCGTCGCTGAACCGGGCGACGATGCGAGCGGCCCAGAACGCATCGTCGGGACGCATGTTGATGAACGCCGGGTTGGGATATTCCGGTTTCCACGCTTCGGGGTCGAACGCCTCACCCTCGAAGCGGCCGACCGAGGACGGCACCCGTGGGTAGTCGATGTGCATCCACGGACGAGTGTAGATCCCGAGTGTCGCCAGCGTGAGCCAGCCAGGCTTCCATTCGAGGATGTATTCGTTGCCGGGGCGATGACGCTGGGCGTGGATGGTCCCGCTCCCGAGGATCGACCCGAAATCGAACATGTAGTGCTTGATGAAGGAGCGGTCGTCGCGTTTGACGAGCATGTCGAGGCTGTTCACGCCGCGAGAATCGTCGTGATTGAGCCACGCGCCGAAGACGCGGGCCGCGCGTAGCTCGCGACGGTGCTCGTGCGCGACGATGTCGTTCGGATCGTCGGGGCGCGTGTGGTAGTAGCGGAAGTTACCGAGAGGCTTCCCCTCCGCGAACCGGCTCGCAAGCACCCGGTACTTGCCGTTCGGCTGCCGGGCGGCGCGTTTGAAGACCTGGTCGATATCGCGTCGCGCGAGACGGCGTTTTCTCCCGATAAGCGGGTCGAAGATGGTCGCCTTGTCGGAAATGACGATCTGATCGGGATCCAGTTCGGTGAGGTACACCTCGACGGTGTTGTAACCAAGCGCGTGATAGAACGCGGTGCCGATGATCTCGGCACCTGTCGCCATCTCCGGGTTCGACGGCGGATCGAACTCGATCTGATACGTCTCGCCTTCCGGCGTCGTCATTCGGAAACCCGGCTGAATGCCTGTGCCCTTGCCGCCAGACACGATCCACCCCGACAGGGAAACGGTTTTCAATCGGTCCGGCCCGCGCTGCAGATCGGTGAGCGGCATATCTGCCCGACCGATGCGGTTCGTGAACCAGCTCGAGTCGGGGACCTCATCGAGCGTGTTGACGTTCAGTGCTCGAACAGACTTGCGCTCGCCGGGTGACACGAAGGTGTTCACGAGAAAGTCATAACTTCCGGCATCCTCGACCTTCACGGTGGCCGACGCATCGAACACGGCGTCGTCGTCGGTCCAGAGCGGATCGTCAGGGTAGAAGCGAACGCGCGGATCCCCTGTCGTGTAGGCGCCGATCGTGCTGATCGCCGCGACGACAGCCAGCAGCGCCGCCGTGGGAGCACTGAAGCTTCGGGGGCGCCGTGAGCTAGAACGTGCCGCCGAAGACGATCCAGAGATGCTTGCCATCGCGACTCCCCAGGGCAGTGTCCACGCGAAGGACAATGCCGTTATCCGTGTTGAATCGGAATCCGAATCCGTAGTCGGACTCGAGGTGTTTCAGGTCGAGGTCGGAGAAGCGCATCGCCACCTTGCCGGTGTCGTAGAACAAGGCCGCGTCGAGGCCCGACCATATCTCGAAGCGATATTCGCCCTGGATGAGCAACGCGTGCGGACCGCGAAAGCGATAGGCCCTGTATCCGCGAAGCGAATCGTTTCCGCCGAGCGTCGGCATGTAGTAGAACGGCATCGTCTGACCGTCAGCCTGGTCCGACGTCGACGCCCACACACGGCCTACGAAAACGCGACGTTCCGAGAGGACGCTGACGAACTGCCGCAGGTCCACGTCGAAACGATTGAAGGAATAGAGTCCGAGATCGCGATCGGAGTAGTGGCTGAACTCGGCGCGATACCATCCGCCGTTCCGGGCGTTTCGCGGGCGCCGCCAGTCCGCGTTTACGAATGCCGACGTCCGGACGAAATCAGTGCGGTCCCCCAGGCCAGGCGCCTCCTCGTCATCGAACACGTCGCCAATCGAAAAGATGGCTTCGTCGGTACCATCGCTGACGCGAGGCTGCAGGTACTCGACAGTCCCGCCAATCTCGACGTCACGATACGGACGCACGCCGGCCCTTCCGCCGAAGATGTTGCTGCGGAGCGTGAAGTCTGCCTGATTGCTGCGCTGGGAGTCGGGACCGAGTCCGAAGTAATCCTCCTGCGGATAGTAGTTGTGCCGCGCGTAGGGCTCGGCGAACACCCAGCCGTCGGCGAGGTTCGGGAACCGGACGCGAATTTCGGATGCCCAATATCCCTTGGGTGTGGCTCCCGCCCACACATCCACAGCCGAATCCCGCCGGAAGAGGCGGCTCGTTCGGTATCCCGCGCCATACGCGAAGCCGCTTCCGGTCGTCAGGCTTCCGAGCTTCAGGTACAAACCGTCCCGCGTAATCATCGGGACGCCACCCGCTTCGACTGCCCGAAGGATCTTCTCGAGGGCGTTTGGGTCGTACGGATCGGCGGCCTGCTGCTTCGCTTCGCGCGCCTGCCGCAGCTCGTCCGCCCGGCTCTCCTGCGCATGTGCGGGCGCGGCCAGTGACAGCTGGGCCGCGGCCAGGATCACAGCCAGCTGGATTCGAGTTTGAGTCAATCTTCTTTCCTCCCGCGCCGAGTCGCAGTGCAACTGAAACGCCATGGCGGACGGTCAAGCGCCCATCCAATGATTGCTGTTTTGACGCTAATTGTGTTGAGGAGATTCAGGGAGGGAACTTGGGCGCCTAAAGATGGTGGGAACAAATCCTGGCCGTGGACGGACAAGTTGTAGCTTTTCGGACAGTCACGGGGCATGGCGCCCGAAACGCCGAGTGACCCCGCACCATGCGGGGTCACTCGCAGGGCCGAGCATCTCAACGAGTTCCGCGTTGCGGCACGACGATCTCGTTCTCGACCCCGAACGATCCGGGCACTTCACGCGCGCGGAATCCGGCGGCAATCTTGTCCGACTCGAAGTCCACCGATCCCACGAGCAACGTGCGGCCGTTGCGGACGATTATGTGAATCGGGTAGTTGCCAAACGGTTGCATACCCGGATAGCGCGCCAGGAAGAACTGACGATCGAAGCGAACCGGTGCCCCGCCTCCCGGTGCGTAGCGTGACAGAAACGTGTCGTTGTAGATTCGGTAGAACGTTCCCCACCGAATGCGATCGTCGTTTGGCGAGACGCTCAGTGGCTCGATCTGGTTGACGACCTCGTCAACACCCGGGACCCGCTTGACCGCTCGAGCCGCATCATCCTTCAGTCCAAGGGCATATGCGTACCCTGAGAGCGTCACGGTGCCCTGGTCGTATCGAAACGCGAGGAAGTCGAACACACCGTAATACGGCAGCCTCGCGAGTGCTTTGTGGATGGCTTCTGTGGTCTGCCGATCGTCGGTGACTGCCGGTCCGCTCGCCATCAGGGAGACGGACGCGAACCCGATCATCAGCGTGGCAACGATTCGTCGAAACATGGCCGGCATTCCTTTCTGCATGCCTTACTGACTGTTAATACGGGTGGCGGCCGCAGTTGGACGTCATCGGGGGGTAAGCGGCCGGTGACCATTCGGTTACGGAGGGAACGGAGGGAACGGGACGGAGCGTACGGAGGGAACGGAACGAGCTTCAAAAACGGAGAAACGGAGACGCGGAGGCGAACGGGTGACACCTGCAAACGACATGCTGCAGCCGATGCCGCCGCGCGTGCGCGGCGAGCGATCGACTGAGACCCCGAGGACGCAAGCCGCGAGTCATTGCGCGGGCGGCTTGTGTCCTCGGGGTCTCGGTCGATCGCCCGGCCCGGCCGATGGCCGGGCCGGCATCGGCTCGGAACCCGAATTTGAGCGTGAACTCCGCGAACCTCCGTTACTCCGTGTCTCCGTTTTTGAAGCTTGGTCCGTTCCCTCCGTCCCCTCCGTTCCGCGCTACTCGATCGCCCGAAGTCTCGGAGGCACGCGAGGCGCGTGGACAGTCAGACCCGACTGTTGAACGTTGACGTTCAGTCGTGTGGGACCAATCAAGGACGATGGGCGGGCATAGACGATTCGGGTACTGGGACTTCATCTCGGCCGCCAGACTGCTCAAGCGGTCCTTGAGCGCCATGCTGGTCAACAAATCGTCGCGGCGCCCGCCTGTCAGCTTCGTACCCTCTGAGAGCGTGATCTCGCGCTCACGGGCTGCGGTGCTGAGCAGTGACGCCCTCCGCCGATCGATGACCAGGGCATGCAGAATCGCATCGGTGGACTGCAGATCCTTCAACACGCTCTCGTGATACCGCTCGCTGAATTCGGGCCCCTGCGTCGTGATCACCACGATTACGGGACGGTCACGCTCGCGCATCCGGAAATCACGCGAGACGTCGACGATCGCATCGAGCAGATACGCACCGCTCCCGCTGCGGGAGAACAGCCGGCCGACCGCATCCTCGAGCCGCGCCGGATCCTGCGTGAAATCGACGAGCCGCGTCGGGCGGTCACCGAACTCATAGACGGCGATCTCGCTCGAGCCCTGCATTTCTCTGATGAAGCTGCGGAGCGCAAGACGCAGATCGTTGACATATGGCCGCATCGCCTGACTAGTGTCGACGAGCACGGCGACGTGCATCGGCTTCTCAGCGGCGGCTGCCCGCAACACCTCGCGCGTCACGCCATCCTCTCGAACGACGAAATCCTTCGCGTTCAGCGAGCTGACGGACACGTCAGACTTATCCAACACGCCGGCATACACGGCGCGCTCTTCCTGCTGCGCCGCAACGGCGGATGCAGCAACGGCGCCGATAGCCAGCGCGAACACGAACGAACGGGAAACACGAGACATGTCGCCTCCTGTTGAGGCGGACAGCCGTCAGGCTGAACTGTCCGAAATAGTCATGGACTCAAGGCGCCTATGAGTTAGGACGTTCGCGGACGCCGCGGCGGTTCCCGGCGGGTGGTAAGGATTAGGTGAGGGTGACGACGGCGGAGCGGATCGCCAGACGAGCCAGAGCCAGATGGTGGTCATCGTGCTCAGCCACGAAACAGGCCCAGTCGATGAGGCGCAGGCGCTGTCCGAGACGCGGATGCACGCACACCGTCTCGACATCTTCAGCGGTTGCCAGGTCCATCCGGGCGACGAGCGCCTGCCGATGGGTCTGCAGCCGGGTGAGGATCTGCAACACGCTCGTGGCGTTGTGGTTGGCAGTATGCGTCCGCTCGTTGGTCACGTCGGCGGCCGCCAGCGTGCCCGCCCGTGCCAGATACTGATCGAAGCGCTTCTCGTCGAGATCGTGAAGATCGTCGAGGTGTGCGAGGTGTTCCTTGGCGGACCACGCCGATCCTGTTCGAGCGCTCAGGACGTCCTCGGGCACGCCCGTCGTCAACGCCACCGCCCTGGGTGGCGTGCCGCGCAACCGTTCGAGCACGGCGGGGAACGCACCAGCCAGGCAGCGAAAAGTCCCAGGTCCGATCGAACCAGCGAACGGGCTCTATCATCAGCTCCTGAAACCATAATAGATCGATGACGCACCAGGCCGCTCGTCGCCCGGCAAGTGCGACAACCGTATCGATGAGCGTCACGAACCTGACACGTATCCACGACATTGGTGCCAGATCCAGTGCAATGGACCGCTGAGGCGGCGGGAACCACGAGCGATTGCCCGGCGTCTACCTAACAAGGCGTCGCACCCTGTCGATTTCGGATGCCTTCGTTCGTCACATGCATGACGGTGCCCGGAGGTGCATCCAGCGCCGATGTGGTGCATACCTGGGTCATGAGTGACGCTCGGATCGCGCGGACCAGCCTGGCCTGCCCGTAACGCCGCTCTTAACTTCCAAGGTAATTGCCGACGTTCTTGCACGCGTAGTAAGAGGAGTCTATGGCGAAGCGGATGATTCTCATGCTTGCGGTAACGGCCGCCGTTATCGGAGGTCTCGGGTTCGTAAAGTTCCAGCAGGTCCAGGAGGCGATGGCGCAGGGCGCAAGTTTCCAGCCGCCGCCTGAAGCGGTCACCACCATCGTTGCCAAACAGGAGCAGTGGGCCTCGAGCCTGACGGCCATCGGCACGATGGCGGCGGTGCAGGGCGTCACGGTCAGTGCTGACCTCCCAGGTACCGTCGATCGCATCGCGTTCGAGTCCGGGAAGTTCGTCAACAAGGGCGATCTGCTGGTGCAGCTCGATACTCGTCAGGAACGCGCGCAGCTGACCACGATCGACTCACAGCGGGAGTTCGCCAATCTCAACTACGACCGGATGAGGGGGTTGCTCGACCAGCGGGTGATCTCACGGGCGGAGTTCGATCGTGCGGTCACCGATCAGAAGCAGAGCGAAGCACAAATCGGCGAGGTGAACGCCACGATTTCGCGAAAGACGATTCGCGCGCCGTTCTCGGGCGTCCTCGGTATCCGTCAGGTGAATCTCGGGCAGTATCTGGCGCCCGGCGATCCGATCGTGTTGGTCCAGTCACTCGATCCGATCTACGCCAACTTCGGCGTGCCGCAGCAGGATGCCAGCCAGGTTCGGCTTGGCCGGACCGTGCGCATCACCGCCGAAGAGCTCTCGGGGGCGGGGTTCGAGGGGCGAATCACGGCGGTCGATCCGAGAGTGGACGAGCAGACGCGGAACCTTCAAGTGCAGGCGACCCTGCGCAATCGGGGCGGGCAGCTGCGACCGGGCATGTTCGTCGAGACGGAGGTGCTGCTCGGTGAGTCGCGTTCGGTGGTGACCCTGCCCAGCTCGGCCATCAACTACGCGCCGTACGGCGACTCCGTGTTCGTGGTCACCGATCTCAAAGGACAGAACGGACAGCCGTACCGCGGCGTGCGCCAGCAACTGGTGAAGGTTGGCGCTGCGCGTGGCGATCAAATCGCGATTCTCGAGGGGATCAACGCCGGCGACGAAGTCGTCACGTCAGGTGTATTCAAGCTCCGGAACGGCGCGGCGGTGCAGGTCAACAACAAGGTACAGCCGTCCAACAGCCGCACACCGAAGCCCGGGGACAGCTAAATGCGGTTCACTGATCTCTTCGTCAAGCGACCCGTTCTCGCGATTGTCGTCAACCTCGTCATCCTGATCGCGGGCCTGCAGTCCATTCGCGCGCTGAGCGTCCGCCAGTATCCGCGCAGCGATATCGCGGTGGTGCGCGTGTCGACCGCCTACATCGGCGCCAATGCCGATCTGGTGCGCGGCTTCATCACCACGCCGCTCGAGCGTGTCATTGCCAGCGCCGACGGCATCGACTACATGGAGTCGTCGAGCGCGCAGGGCATCAGCACGATCACGGTCCACCTCAAGCTCAATTACGACACCAATGCGGCGCTCACGCAGATTCAGGCGAAAGTGGCGCAGGTTCGCAACGATCTGCCGCCGGAGGCCGAGGCGCCGATTATCGAGCTCGAAACCGCGGACACCCAGTTCGCGGCCATGTACATCGGGTTCTCGTCAGGCGATCTCGATCAGAGCCAGATTACCGATTACCTGACCCGCGTCGTGCAGCCCAGGTTCAGCGCCGTCAGCGGTGTTCAGCGCGCCGACATCCTCGGGGATCGGACGTTCGCGATGCGCATCTGGCTGAAGCCGGACCGTCTCGCCGCGTACGGCATCTCGGCCACCTCTGTGCGCGAGGCGCTGGCGCGCAACAACTACCTGTCAGCGCTCGGGCGGACGAGGGGATCGATGGTCTCGGTCAATCTCGTGGCGAATACCGACCTGCAAACCGCCGAAGAATTCCGCCAGCTGGTTGTCAAGGAGCAGAGCGGCGTGGTCGTGCGCCTCGGCGACATCGCCGACGTCGTCCTTGGTGCCGAGAACTACGACGAGGATGTGCGGTTCAACGGCGAGACGGCGACGTTCATGGGGATCTGGGTCCTGCCGACCGCGAACTCGCTCGAAGTGATTCGTCAGGTGCGCGCCGAGATCCCCGGCATCCAGGCGCAGATGCCGGCCGGAATGAAGGTCGGCATTCCCTACGACTCCACCGAATACATCCAGGACGCGATCAACGAAGTGCTGACGACGCTGAGCGAGACGCTGCTCATCGTCATCGTCGTGATCTTCCTGTTCCTGGGCTCGTGGCGCTCGGTGATCATCCCGATCGTGGCGATTCCGATCTCGCTGGTCGGCGCCGTGTTCCTGATGCTCGTCGCAGGCTTCACGATCAACCTGCTGACGCTGCTCGCGATCGTGCTCTCGGTCGGCCTGGTCGTCGACGATGCGATCGTCATGGTGGAGAACATCGAGCGGCACTTGCAGGAAGGCAAGCCGCCGGGCCGGGCGGCGATCGATGCGGCGCGTGAGCTGACGGGGCCGATCATTGCCATGACGATCACGCTGGCCGCGGTCTACGCGCCGGTGGGCATCCAGGGCGGCTTGACCGGCGCCCTGTTCCGCGAGTTCGCGTTCACCCTCTCCGGCGCCGTGATCGTATCGGGCGTCGTCGCGCTGACGCTGTCGCCGATGATGGGCGCGAAGCTGCTGCGCACGGGCGACGCCGAGCGCGGTTTCGCCGGCTGGATCAATCGGCGCTTCGACGCTGTGCGTCATCGCTACATGCGCGCGGTTGCCTCGACCCTTCGCTACCGGCCGGTCGTCCTCGTGTTATGGGGCATCGTCGCACTTCTGATGGTGCCCTTCTACATGTTCTCGCAGCGCGAACTGGCGCCCACCGAAGATCAGGGGGTCGTGTTCTCGATCATCCAGGCGTCTGCGAACTCCACGATCGACCAGACGAGGCTGTTCACCGAGCAAATCGCCGAGGTCTACAAGTCCTTCCCCGAAACGGCGAGCCATCTTTCAGCTCACGTTTCCGACCGGCGGCTTCGGCGGCATGGTGACCAAGCCCTGGAGCGAACGGACGAGGACTACCGAAGAGCTGCTGATCGCGTCGTCACCGATGCTGGGGCAAGTCGCAGGCATCCGGGCGATCCCGCTCACGCCGCCGGCCCTTCCCGGCGGTGGCGATTTCCCTGTGGACCTGGTCATCGCCTCGTCGGCAGAACCACAACAGCTCGGCGAGTTCGCCGGACAACTGGTGGAGAAGGCATTCGCCAGCGGTCTGTTCATTTTTGCCGATGCCGATCTGAAATTCGACCAGCCCCAGGCCGAGATCGTGTTCGACCGTGACAAGCTGCGTTCGCAGGGCGTCGATCTCAGCCAGGCGGGACAGGATCTCTCGATCCTTCTTGGCGGCGACTATGTCAATCGATTCAGCATTCAGGGTCGAAGTTACAAAGTGATTCCGCAGCTCAAGCGCACCGAGCGCTTGACCCCCGATCAGCTCGAGCGGATCTACATTACGGGATCGGCACCAGCCGGCAACGGGTCGGCGGACGGATCTGGTGACAGCACCGACGCTGGACCAGCGGGATCCGGCAGCCGGTTGGTCCCCCTGTCGACGTTCGCACACATCCGCACGACGGCGGAGCCGCGCGAGCTGAAGAAGTTCCAGCAACTCAATGCCGTGCGTATCCAGGGGGTGATCCCGCCACCGGTTCCGCTCGACACAGCGCTGGGGTTTCTCGAGCAGGAAGCGCGCGCGATCCTTCCGCAGGGCTTTACCATCGACTACGCTGGCGAATCGCGGCAACTGCGGACTGAAGGAAGCCGTTTCCTCGGCACGTTTCTGCTGTCGGCGATCCTGATTTATCTGGTCCTCGCGGCGCAGTTCGAGAGCTTCCGCGATCCGTTCATCATCCTCGCCGGGTCGGTGCCACTGGCGGTTTCCGGAGCGCTGCTCTTCTCGTTCCTGGGACTGACCACGCTGAACATCTACAGTCAAGTCGGCCTGATCACGCTTGTCGGCCTGGTCTCCAAGAACGGCATCCTCATCGTGCAGTTCGCGAACCACCTGCAGGAGACCGGCATGGACAAGCTTGCGTCGATCATCGAAGCGTCCGGCACGCGCCTTCGCCCGATTCTGATGACCACAGCGGCGACCGTGGCCGGACACTTCCCTCTCGTGATCGCGACCGGCCCAGGTGCAGGCGCGCGCAACAGTATCGGCATCATGCTGGTCAGCGGCATGATCATCGGCACGATCTTCACGCTGTTCGTCGTGCCGTCGATCTATATGCTGGTGGCGAGAAAGCGAGGGGTTGTGCGGGAGGAAGAGGAGTCGAGGGTGCCTCTCGCGATTGACGAAGGCGGGCTGAGGATCGCAGATTGAACCGGAAAGCCGAGGGGCAACTCGCCGACACCCTTCGCGACGCGATGGTGGCAGTGCTGCGCGAAGGGCTCGATGGTCCGGCGGAGTCGGGGGCGTTCTTTCTGAACCGCGGCGATCGCGGATTGCTCGCGTCCCTCGATACGCTGTCCGCGCAGCAGGCGTCCGCCCGGCCAGACGGGCGGGCCTCTGTGGCCGCACACACCGATCACGTGCGCTATGGCCTCGCGCTGCTCAATCGCTGGGCAGCCGGCGAGCAGGATCCGTGGCATGACGCCGATTTTGCGGCGAGCTGGAAGCGGCAGGAGGTGACTGACGAGCAGTGGCGGACGCTTCGTCAGGCTCTCGCGAACGAGTCGCGCGCGTGGGTGCAGGCGATCAGCGAACGCCGCGACTGGACCACGACCGAGCTCACCGAAGCGCTCGCCAGCGTGGTGCACCTCGGGTATCACTTTGGCGCCATTCGCCAGCTCGCGCGCGCAGCGAGCGGTCCGCAGGCGAAGGACTGATGCGGCGCTCAGACCTTCGCAGGCTCGAGCCGCGGCACCAGCAGGTGGATGACGGCGAGCGCTGCCAGGTACGTGAACGCCGCGATCATGAACACCGGGACGTAACTGCCAGTCGCCTGCAGCACGTAGCCGGTCAGCTTCGCGATCAGCATCCCTCCGACCGCGCCGGCAAAGCCGCCCAATCCCACAACCGACCCCACGGCGTGCCGCGGGAACGTGTCCGAGACGAGCGTGAAGAGGTTCGCCGACCAGCCCTGATGCGCCGCGGTCGCCAGGCTGATCAGCGCGACCGCCACCCAGAGCTCGCGTGCGCCTGATGCGGCCAGCATCGGAATCACTGCCAGGGCGCAGACGAACATCGCAACCTTACGTCCTGCGTTCACCGTCCAGCCGCGTTTGATGAGTGTGGACGACAACCAGCCGCCGCCGATGCTGCCGACGTCCGCGACCAGATAGATCACCACGAGCGGCGGCCCGATCGTACGCAGGTCGATCCCGTGATTGCGGTTGAGGAAATCCGGAATCCAGAACAGATACAGCCACCAGACCGGATCGGTCATGAACTTGCCGATCGCGAAGGCCCACGTCTGGCGGTGACGCAGCAACGTACCCCAAGGAATCCTGACTGGCGGATCGGCCGGATCGCTCTGAATGAGCGCAAGCTCCGCCTTCCCCACGCGCGGGTGGGACTCCGGCCGGTCGTAGATCGGCCACCAGACGGCGAGCCACGCGAAACCGATCAGGCCGGTGGCGACAAACGCCCAGTACCAGCCCCACGTGATGGTGATCCACGGCACAATCAGCGGCGTCAGGAGCGCTCCGATGTTCGTGCCGGAATTGAAGAGGCCCGTCGCCAGCGCGCGCTCGCGCTTCGGGAACCATTCGGCGACGACCTTGATCGCCGCCGGGAAGTTGCCGGCCTCGCCAAGGCCGAGCGCCATGCGCGCCAGGATGAAGCCCGCGACGGAGGCCGAGTAGGTCAACCCGATCAACGCCAAGGCGCTGGCGACCGCCACGCCAAATACCGGTGCCTCGGCGTGCGCAATCGCTGCAAGACTCCAGATGATGATGGCGACCGCAAAGCCGGTGCGGGCCCCGAGTTTGTCGATCATGCGTCCGGCGATCAGGAAACCGACTGCGTACGCGAGCTGGAACGCAAAGACGATGTCGCTGTAGTCGATTTCACTCCAGCCAAACTGCTGCTGGAGCGTCGGCTTGAGAATCCCGATCACCTGCCGGTCGATGTAGTTGATCGTGGCCGCGAAGAACAGGAGCGCGCAGATGACCCAGCGGTAGCGGCCCACCTGAGTGGCTGCTGACGCGGCTGCGGTCTCCGTCCGGCTTTGCTGGACATCGATCGGCACTGAACCGTTGCTCATGACTGTCGCCTCTGGGGTCAGGTCTTGAATCCCGGAAAAAGGTGGGGATTCAAGACCTGACCCCTGTCAGATCGTCGGATTACGGCGGTGGATAGCGAACTCGCGGTGGCCGAGCGTCTCGGTGGCGGTTGGGCGGCCGGACGCCACGGCCAGGATCTCCAGAAACAGGCGATCGGCCGCCGACGCGAGCGTTTCCGAATCGTCCATGATGCCGCTCACATCGACGTCGATGTTGTCCGCCAGATGCTGCGCCGTGCGCGCGTTGCCGGTTACTTTGATGACCGGCGCGATCGGGTTGCCGGTCGGCGTGCCCAGTCCGGTCGTGAACACGACGACCTGGGCACCGCCGCCGACCATTCCGGTCACCGCTTCGACGTCGAGGCCGGGGGTGTCCATCACGGTCAGTCCCTTGCGGCGGATCGGTGCGGCGTAACCGACGACATCCTCGAGCGGCGCGTGCTCGCCTCCCTTGTGCGTCGCTCCCAGCGATTTCTCCTCGATCGTGGTCAGACCGCCGCGGATGTTTCCGGGCGACGGCTGTGTTCCGCGGATGTCCAGCCCGAGCGCACGCGTCTCCGTCTCGACACGCGTGATCACCTGAATGAGCTGCGCTGCCGTGGCGGGACGCGTCGCACGCGCGGCGAGCAGGTGCTCGGCGCCCATGATTTCAGCAATCTCGCCAAGCACGGCGCTCCCGCCGGCCGCGACCAGGCGATCGGTCACGCGGCCGAGCGCGGGATTCGATGCGAGACCTGATGTGTAATCCGATCCGCCACACTTCAGCGACAGCACCAGGTCGGCGATGTCGCACCACTCGCGTTCCTGCGTGGAGATCGTGGCGCTGAGCTCCAGTCCTATGCGTGTGCCTGCCTCGATCGTACGAACCGTCCCGCCTTCGGACTGGATCGCGACGATGGCGACCGGCTTCCGATGTTGACGAGCGACGTCCGCGAGCACATTCGCCATCACCTGCTCGCAGCCCAGCGCCACGACAAGGACGGCCCCGACGTTGGGATGCGCGCAATAGGCGGCCAGCGTGTCATGCGTCACGCGCATGTCGGGACCCAGTTGGCCGCAACCCGCGAGGTGCGGCAACGCTGCGCCGGCCGGGCCCACGGCGGCCGCGATCCGCTCGGCCACGACGGACGCGCAGATCACGGTCGGGACCACGAGCAGATGATTGCGCGTGCCCACGCGGCCGTCAGGCCGCTTGTATCCAAGAAATCCGGGTCGAACGCGTTCCGGCATCTGTGATTTCCAACCAGCTCCTCGTCAGACGCAGTGTCTGACCGCCATCCGCATGTCTGCCCTACGTCGGCTCGGCGAGCCGGCTCTCCCCTGCGCTCCCCGACAAATCGCCGCGACCGCGGTTGCTCGCAACGTTGTGAATGTGCACGTGGGCGCCCGGCGCAATGTCCGCTGACGCGGCGCCGATGGGACTGCCGTACTTGATCACCGCTTCCCCCGCGCGAATCGACGCGATCGCAACCTTGTGCCCTGTCGGAATCACGTCGCAAACGACCACCGTCGTTCCGTCCAGGTCGAGTCGTGTGCCGGCGTCGAGTGGAACCAGCGCCGTCGCGACGTTGTCGCGCGCGCTGATGACGAGCACAGATTTCACTGGTTGACCCCACTGGCCAGGAACCCGCCGTCGACGGCGAGCAGGTGGCCGGTCACGAACGAGGAGGCCTCGGAGGCGAGGAACACCGCAGCGCCGACGAGTTCATCGAGGCGTCCGAACCGTCGCATTGGCGTGCGCATCAGGAACTCCTGGCCCCGCCCGGAATCGAGCAGCGTGGCGTTCAGATCGGTCCGAAAGACTCCTGGCGCAATCGCATTGACCGTGACGTTGTGCGGAGCCCATTCGACTGCAAGGGCCCTGGTCAGTCCGGCCACAGCGGACTTGCTGGCGACGTAGGCCGCGACCTCGAACAGGCCGACGAACGACGAGAGCGATGCGATCGTGATGATCCGTCCCGATCCCTGCGCGATCATCTGACGGCCGAACACCTGGCACGCCCGCAACGTGCCGGTGACGTTCGTGTCGAGGATCCGCTGCCAGTCCTCCTCGTGCATGTCCAGCGTCGGTGTCCTGCGGGTGATACCTGCGACGCACAGCAGGATGTCGATCCGTCCGAACGCCTCCATACATGCCGCACGCACCTGATCCAGCGACGCCATGTCCGACACATCCGACGTGAGGCGCACGGTCTGACGTCCGCGCTGCTCGATCTCGCTCGCCACGCTGTCGACGAGATCTGCACGCCGGGCGGTGGCCACCACGTCCGCGCCGGCATCCGCGAGGCCAAGCGCAAGGACCCGGCCGATTCCACTCGTCCCGCCGACAACGACAGCAACGCGGCCGGAGAGGTCGAACAGATTCGCGCTCAACGCGAGATTCCCCGCCGCCGCCCTTTCGCCGCCCGCTGCTTCGGCTCTGCGGCTGAGGGTTCGCCCGCCGCGGGTGTGCTCGCCGTGTCGTCGCCCTCCTGTGCCTGATAAGCGCTGGCTTGCAGCAAGTGGTTGTTCATCGCCGTCCGAGCCGTTTCTGCGTCGCGCGCCCGGATGGCCTGGTAGATCCGGCGATGCGCTTCGGCGGCATCTCGCAGATCGCGGGCGAAGGCGCGCTCCGCCGTGCGGCGGCGACGTTCGTAATACAACGTCGACACCATTTCCACGAGCGACGCCACGATGGGGTTCCCCGATGCGGCGGCCACCGCGCGATGGAAGCGAATGTCGTGCACCAGAAACGCCTGTGGTTGATCGAGCGAGGCGAAGAGGTTTGCCACTTCTTCGGCCATGGTCGCCATGTGTTCCGGGGTGGCGCGCTCGGCGGCAAGGCCGGCACCGCCCACCTCGAGAATGCGCCGCGCCTCGTACATGTCGGCTCGAGTGAACCCGTGAAGCGCCGCGAGAAAGCTCAGAGGCTCGGCCGCCAGCACGGGCGGGCCATCCGGAATGAACGTGCCGGATCCGTGCCGCGAGTGCACGACCCCCATCGCCGCAAGCGCCCGCAGCCCTGCTCGAACGGTCGGGCGGCTGACGCCGACCAGCCCTGCGAGGTCGCGTTCGGCCGGGAGCCGATCGCCGGGCCGCAACCGTCCGCGCTCGATGAGGCTGCGGACGTGACTGACGACCTGCTGCGTGCTGCCCTCGCTCGTCGCCGGTACCAGCATGTCGCCGGACTGGAGTTTTGCCACTGGTCTAGCCAATTTCACCGCCATCGCGCGAAATCACCGTGTCTGCCGCAATATTACGCACGTCTGGCGGAAAGGCAAGCCTGCGACCGTTCCTCGAATTGCAAGTGGTCAGACCTTTGCCGCGGGAGTTGGCGTTCGCGCCCCGCCGGCAGCAGGCTGACTGCGATGGCACCGGCAGCTGCGAGGGTCACCAGGACGAGAAACCCGCTGGTGTAGCTCCCGGTTTGATCGCGCAGGGTGGCGACCAGCATCGGGACCAGCGCCTCGGACACACTGTCGGCGGTCAGGACGACGCCCATCACACGTCCCATGATGGCGACGCCGTATAAATCGGCAGCCATCAGCGGAATGATCATGTAGTCGCCGCCGAGTCCGATGCCAAAGAAGAACGCGCACACCGCGAGGACGCCCGGCGTGGGCGCGTAGAACAAGGGGGGAATGGTCGCCGCCACGATGACGTAGATGAGCAGCATCACGCGCTTCTTCGGCCAGCGGTCCGCGAGCCACCCCATGAACAAACGGCCGGCGACGCTGCCGGTGAGGATGAGCGAGAGTGTCAGATCGATCGACGACTGCGGCAGTTGTCGATCCAATCGCAGAAACAGCGCCAGGTTCTGCATCGTCCCGCCGACCGCGCCGATCGACGCCATGCTGCCGATCATCAGCAGATAGAACGCCGGCTTGGAAAGCACCGACCCCAGCGACGGCGCAGACACGGCGCTGCGCGTGCTCTGAGCGGGCGGTTCGCGCACGAACCACGCAGCTGGAAAGGCAATCAGGATCATCAGGATGCCAAGTGCCCGCAACGCGCCGCGCCACCCGAGGGTTTGCGTCAGCGCAAAGGCGAGCAGCGGGACGATGGCGCCGCCGAGGCCGATGCCGAGATACGCCACGCCCATGGCCTTGCCACGGCCGCGGTCGAACCAGCGGGAGAGCAGCACCTGATTGGGCAGCGGTCCGCCGCAGAGATACCCGAGCGCGTTGAACGCGTAGAACAGATAGAACGACGCGAGGCTCGTGACGTATGACAGGCCGATGAGCGCGCCGCCGGCCATGAGGATTCCACCGAGCATCAGCCGGCGAGGTCCGAGCGCATCCACGAACCGCCCGGCCAGGAATCCGAATGCGACCGCGATCGCGATCTTGCTGTACGCGTTCCCCGACGTGACCTGCTGGCGCGTCCAACCGAGCTCTTCCACGTAAAACGGATAGAAGCGCGGCAGGCCATACAGCGCGAAGCCGACGATCGAAAAGAGCGCGAGGAAGGCGGTCACGACCGCGAAGATCTGTGCCTGCCTGGAAGTGCTGCCTGCGGTCATGTTCTGGCTCCCGCCTTGCGCTCGCGCAGTCGCGCGCCGTCGGGGTGCGCGGCGTAGAACTCGTCGAGTGGATAGCAGCCGGAAACGAGGCCCATGCGAGGTCCGGTCGTGCAGTCGCTGAACGTCCTGCAGATCGATTTGCGCTTCAGAGCGCGGCCGCTGAGCACGTCAGCAGGGAGATCGGGATACGAAAGCGCCAGACGACCGAGCCCGACGAAGTCGGTCAGACCGTGCCGGACGTTATATTGCGCAACGTGCGGCAGCCAGTCCTGGAGGTACGTGTAGGCGGACCCAACGAACACCATCTCCGGAAACGCCGCCTTCAACCGCGCGGTCGCATCGATCTGCCGTGCGACGCCCAGTAATGGATCCTCCGGCGGCTCATACCCGTCGGCTGGTGGGAATGTCGCCGGACGCTGAATATGCGGACTGTAGTACGGACTGCCTGCCGTCGTGCAGATCCATCGGACCCCGCGCGCCTGCAGCATGCGCACGACATCCCGCGCCTCCGTCAGCACGTCGTCCATCGATCCACCGTGCATCAGTCCGAATGCATGGTCGTACCCGTCCAACGACGCATCTGGCTCCCCGCGACCACTGGTTCCCTTCCGAAACGGCACGGCATCGAACACCGAGATCCGGACACCGATCGCGAGACCCGGCACTTCGGTCCTGATGCCATCGATGACGTCACGAAGGAACCGCGTCCTGTTGTCGAGGTCGCCACCGTAGCGGCCGGGGCGGCTGCGCGCACTCAGGAGCTCGTGCAACAGATAGCCGTGACAATGTTTGATGTCGACGAACTGAAACCCGATGTCGTACGCCATCCGCGCTGCGCCGATGAACTCGGCAACCAGGCGATCCAGGTCATCGTCCGACAGCACGCGCACGCCTGACGGGAACCGGCGGTCGAGTACGGGATGGCGGTAGGCCACGAGTGGTTCGGCCTGGACATCGTCGAGGGGCCGGGCGAATCTGCCCGAGTGCGTCAGTTGAAGGCCGATGTAGAGATCGTCGGCGGCACGCGGCCCGAATTGCGCGATGTGCTCGTCGACGAGCGCGGCCCGCAGGTCCGCCAGAGGCTTCTTCGTCGCGTCGACGATCAGGAGCTGATTGGGATTGGCACGGCCGTCCTGACGTACCGCCACCGCTTCGCCGCCCCAGATCAACTTCGCGCCGCTGAGCCCGAAATGGCGCCACCGGCGGATCGTCAGCTCGCTGGGACGCCCGTCGAGTGTGCCGTCCCAGCCTTCCATTGGCAGGATGCAGAAGCGGTTCCCGATTCGGACGCCATCCACCTCGAGCGGGTCAGCGAGTGGAGAGTCTTCCGGCTTCGCCAGGTCGTCTTCGAACTGGAGCGGAATATCGAGACCGGCGAGGTGCGCGCGAAACGCGGCCGCCGTTTTGAACGACGCGACGCGCGGGAATCGATCGGCACTCACGATGGATGCCCGTCTGACGCGTTGCCAGTGGCGCCGCTCGCTTCCAGATGCGAAGTGTAGGCGGCGAGAGCTCCGCGATTGTGCGTGCGCATCACATCCTCGAGCCGCTCGAGGTCGCGGGCCTTCATCAGCGCGAGGATCTCGTGGTGCTCGCGCTGCGCCTGGTCCGCGCGCCGCGTAAAGACATTGTTGAAGAAGTAACGTCGCACCCGATCCCAGTGATCGAGCGCGCGCTGCAACATCTCATTGAGCATCGGCATGCCCGACAGCCGGCTGATCGCCAGGTGGAACTGTGAATTCAGCTCGGCCCAGCGACTCTGCTGATCCGCTTCGAGCGAACGGTCCATCTCCACCACGATCTCCTCGAGCGATCGAAAGTCCGCATCGGTGGCTGTCGCAGCCGCCGCTCGCGCCGAAACGGTCTCGAGCCCTTCGAGGATCGTGAACACTTCCACGATCGATTGCCGCGAAATCGGCGCGACCGTCGCGCCCACGTGCGCCACGTTCACCACGAGCCCTTCCGACTCGAGTTGCTTGAGCGCCTCGCGGACGGGAATGATGCTGATGTCGAGCCGGCGCGCGAGCTCATCGATCACCAGTCTTTCGCCAGGACGCAGCTCACACAGGATGATCGCGTCACGGAGTGTGCCGTAGACGAACTGCTGCTTCGTGACGTGCCGGCGGAGGACCGCCGACGTCGTGCGAGATTCGAGAGGCATCACGATGTCGTCAGCGGTGCAGGGGCCGTCACCGCAGGCGACGTGCGACGACGGAACAGGTCGAGTCCAGCGATTCGCCCGGTGCGAAACACCAGGAGGACCCCGACTGCGGCCGCTTCGATGAGGTTCTTGTTCACGATCAGATAGGTGCCTTCGGCGCGCGGTTCGGGCGTCCCCAGAAGAGGAATCGCCGATACGTAGAAGATCATCAGGAACGCGAGTACCGACCACGCACGCCGCCTGCGTGAACAACCCGAGAATCAACAACAGTCCCGCCGCGAGCAGCGCGATGGCGACAAACGAGTCGAGCCAGGGCGTCCATGCCGGATCCGCCAGGGCCCGGAAGGCCTCCGCGAACGGGCCGGACGCGTTGCGAAGATACCCGGCCGACGAGAACGGCTCGAGCGGCGAGCCGGACCGGTTCCACGCGGGGTGAAGCAGTTTGAAATATCCTTCGTAGGCGAAGTGCCAGCCGATCAGGGTCCGGAGCAGGACGAGCGCGATTTGCTGGGCGCCGGAGAGTGCAGAAACGGTGGCGGTCATGAGCAAGCCTCCGAACTGGCGAAGTGGATGCGAGGCTACGCCGGGCGGCGACCGCTGTCAAGAGATCATATATGATATGCGACGCCGTAACTTACTGATTCTGGAGGCTGCCGATGCTTACCAGGGCGTCATCCCTCATTTTGACCGCCGCGCTCGGCTCGGGCGCCGGGCTCTTCGTCCAGGCGGGCGGACACGCGTCGAACAGCCAGGACGCGACGACGTCGCGACCGGCCGCGAGTGCTGACGTGCGGATTTCCGCCGGTCCTGTCGCTCGGCGGAATACCCCGGTCTCCTTCCCGATGCCCGCTACCGGCAACGGCGTGAGCTATGTCCTCACGGGCACGACAGGAACGCTCCCCGTTCAGATCAGCGACGGCATGGCGTGGACGATCATTCCGGAACTCGGCGCCGGCGCAACAGCCACCTTCCAGTTGTCGGAAGTCACAGGCTCGCAGCGCGCAGCAAGCGCCGTCGCGGCCGACCGGCACGGCGACGACGTGCGCATCTCCTCAGGCAAACGGCCGATCGCCCAGTACGTCGGAGGCGCCGGCGTGCTTCCGGCCGGCGACATCAAACCGATCTTCCAACGCGGGGGATACATCCACCCGGTCCACACGCCTTCGGGCCGGATCGTCACCGCCGACTACCCGTCCGATCATCGGCACCACCATGGCGTCTGGTTCGCCTGGACGAGAGCGGTGTTTCAGGGTCGCGACACCGACTTCTGGAACATGGGTGATGCGAAGGGCCGCGTCGAATTCGAAGCCCTCGAGCACGCGCGCACCGGTCCCGTCCTCGCCGATCTCAAGGTCCGGCACCGCTACGTCGACCTGACGAGCGGGTCGCCCATCACCGTGTTGCGGGAAGAATGGGGCACACGGTTCTTCGCCAGCGGGACGCAGAGTCCGTACTTCATGTTCGATATCGACGTCCGTCAGACCAACGTCGCCGCCGCTCCGCTGGTGCTGCCCGAGTATCACTACGGTGGCATTGCCCTTCGCGGCGCGGCCGACTTCGTTCCACTCGAGAACGCCGTCTTTCTGACATCCGAGGGAAAGGATCGTAAGACCGGTGATGCGGTGCCGAGCCGCTGGGCGTACATCGCCGGGACCGTAAATGGCGCGCGCGCCGGTCTCGCGATCCTCGCGCACTCGAAGAATTTCCGTGCGCCCGAGCCGATGCGTATCCATCCGACGGATCCGTACCTGTGCTACGTGCCCTCGAAAGCCGGTCCGTGGGAGATTCCCGTCAAGGGCACCCATACCGCGCAGTATCGTTTCGTTGCGTTCGACGGCAACCCCGAACCGGCAGAATTCGAGCGGCTGTGGCGCGACTACGTCGAGCCACCCACCGTAACGGTCACGCGCTCTCAGGCGAGGTAGTCCGCGTTGAAGCGCGACCGTCACCGTTCGCCGGGCGATCTGTTGAAGAGCATCGACCGGATGTTCGACCACTCGGCGGGCAAGATTCTCGCGCTCGAGAATCGATGGCAGCCTGCCGATGGCGCGCCCGTCTTCACGATCGGCGGACGGTATCATTCGCGGGGCTGGACCGAGTGGACACAAGGGTTCCAGTTCGGCTCGGCCCTGCTGCAATTCGATGCGACCGATGACGGCGCGTTCCTCGAGCTCGGACGCTCCCGTACCGTCGAGCGCATGGCGCCACACCTCACGCACGTCGGCGTCCACGACCACGGTTTCAACAACGTCTCCACGTACGGCGCACTCTGGCGTTTGGCGCGCGAGGAGAGGTTCGAGGCGGAACCGTGGGAGGACCGTTTCTACGAACTTGCACTGCGGGTGAGCGGCGCCGTTCAGGCGAGACGATGGACCGACCTGCCGCGTGGCGGGTTCATCTATTCGTTCAACGGCGCGCATTCGCTGTTCGTGGATACGATCCGATCGCTCCGCGCGCTCGCGCTGTCGCATGCGCTCGGCCACAGGCTCTGCGGCGAACAGGATGCCTCGATCGATCTCCTCACACGGCTCGTCCAGCATGCGACGGCGACTGCGGAGTTCGCCATTTACTACGGGAAGGGCCGCGACGCTTACGACGTGCGCGGACGCGTGGCACACGAGAGCATCTTCAATATCGCCAACGGCAGCTACCGCGGCCCCAACAGTCAGCAGGGATATTCGGCGCTGTCGACGTGGACGCGCGGCCTGGCCTGGGCGATGCTGGGGTTCGCAGAACAACTGGAGTTCATCGCCGTTCTGCCGAACAACGAGCTCGACACGCGAGGCGGGCGCGAGGCGATCAACAACGTCATGCTCGAGGCAGCTCGCGCGACCTGCGACTTCTACATCGAGTCGGCAACCGCCGCAGACGGCATCCCGTACTGGGACACAGGCGCTCCCGGTCTCGATGCGCTTGGCGATTGGCGCGCGAGGCCGGCCGATCCCTTCAACGATCGCGAGCCCGTCGACAGTTCAGCCGCCGCAATTGCCTGTCAGGGCCTGCTGCGTCTCGGCCACCTGCTCGGGCCGGCCAACGGCGATCGTTACGTCCAGGCGGGGCTGCAGGTGCTCGACGTCCTGCTCGACGAACGCGGACCTTATCTCAGCACCGATGGCGGACACGAAGGCTTGCTGTTGCACGCCATCTACCATCGGCCGATGGGCTGGGATTTCGTCCCGCCCGGTGCCGCGATTCCCCGCGGCGAGAGCTGTCAATGGGGTGACTACCATCTGCGTGAGTCGGCGCTGTACGTCCGGCGCCTCGCGACCGGTCAACCGTATCTGAAGTTCTTCGCCACATGACGTCAACGGCCACTCGCCAGCCGGCGCGTCGTGTCGCGCTCGTGACCGGCGGCACGCGCGGCATCGGGCTCGGAATCGCGCATGCGCTCGCGCACGAGGGGTGGCACCTCGCGCTCTGCGGCGTCCGTCCGCCAGGCGGACGTCGACCCCATCGTCAGCGACCTCACTGCTCTGGGCATCGACGTGCACTATTCGCAGGCTGATATCGCCGACCCTCAGGCACGCACGCGGCTCCTCGCTGCCTCGAGCGATGCGCTCGGGCCAATCACCGCGCTGGTCAACAACGCAGGACGCGCGCCACGGGTCCGTGCAGATATCCTGGACGCCGCGGAACCCGATTTCGAACAGCTGCTGCGGACGAACCTTCAGGGCCCCTACTTTCTGACGCAGACGGTGGCCCGGCAGCTGATGATGCAGAAGCCCGATCGTGACCCGTCCGCCGCCATCGTCTTCATCACATCGGTCTCGTCAGAAGCGGCGTCGATCAACCGAGGCGACTACTGCATCAGCAAAGCGGGCCTGAGCATGGCTGCGCGATTGTTCGCGCTGCGGCTCGCACCTGAAGGAATCCCGGTCTACGAAGTCAGGCCGGGAATCGTCGCCACCGACATGACCGCAGGAGTGCGCGAGACGTACGACCAGCGAATCCAGAATGGCCTCGTTCCAGAAGGCCGATGGGGACAAGCCGCCGACGTCGGCCGCGTCGTCGCGACGCTGCTGCGCGGCGACATGCCGTACGCAACAGGAACCGTCATTCATGTGGACGGCGGGCTGTCGATACCGAGGCTCTAACTACGCCAACTCCCCGCCTTCGCCGGTCTAAATGGTTAGCGTCTCAACTCCAAGACCTCTCTCAGCGGGTCGACTCCGCGAAGATCTGCGTCCCGTTACATCGCTGAGATCCACAAAGATCCGCGTCCCGTTACACGCCGAGATCCGCAAAGATCCGCGTCCCGTGTGGATCAGCGTGTCGCATCAGCGGTAACGGCAGACCCGTAGCGGCACGCTCCGCGGTGGCGTATGGTGGGACCGATGACCCCGGAGCGGTGTACGGAGATCGCTGAAAAGAGCGCTCGTCTGGTACGGCTTGCCGAGGCGGCGCAGCTCCGTGGAATCCTGCTGGCAACCCAGCCCAACTTCTCCTGGGTCACAGGTGGTCTGACCAATCGCATCGACGGCTCCCGGGAGTCCGGCAATGGCGCCCTCCTCTTCACCGTGGACGGCGGCCGGTACGTCGTCGCCAATACGATCGAGAATCCGCGGCTGGCGACTGAAGCGCTGGTGGGAGCGGGGTTCGAGTCGATCGAGTATGGATGGACCGAGGAGCGGGCCGACCCCGCGCTCCCGGTACGCCTGTCGATTGACGCGGCGGGCGGACCGATTGGCAGCGACATGCCGCTGGCCGGCGCTGTCTCGCTCGAGCAGGAGATCTCGCGGCTGCGCGCGCCGTTGACGCGGTTGGAACTGCAGCGATATCGGGAGCTTGGCGCAGCGGTGGGATGCACGATCGGTGCAGTGGCTCGAGCGGTCGACGTCGGCGCAACGGAACAGGACGTTGCAGGGCTACTGACCAGCGCGCTCGCGCCGCTGCAGATCCGGCCGGTCGTTCTGCTCGTCGCCGCCGACGATCGGATTGCCCGCTATCGCCACCCGACGCCGACGTTGGCGCGCTGGACTCGGCGCCTCATGATCGCCACCTGCGCCGAACGCGGAGGCCTCATCGTAGCGGCGTCACGACTGGTGCACATCGGCGGCCCGGACGCCGAGCTGACGAGGCGCACGCGCGCCGCTGCGCTGACCTATGCGACGCTTCTTCGTGCGACACGCGCAGGCGCGACCGGTGCGCGTCTCTTCGAAGCCGCCGTGTCCGGGTACGCCGCTGCGGGGTTCCCTGGCGAGGAGCGCCTGCACCATCAGGGCGGCGCCATCGGCTACCGCCCGCGCGAGTGGGTGGCGCATCCGTATTCGGACGATGTCGTCACACCGCCACAGGCGTTCGCGTGGAACCCGACCGTCACTGGTACGAAGATCGAAGAATCCTGCATCGTCCATCAGGACGGCCGCATCGTCGCCCTGACCAGCAGTCCGGAATGGCCGGGTATCGAGGTGGACGTCAACGGCCAGCTGGTGACCGTCCCTGACGTCCTGATCAGAACCAACTGAACCCGAGAGCGAAGGCTGCAAACAGCTATTTCGCTGCTCCCTCCTGTTAATGGCCGGACTCGCCTGTTTGCCTGCCTTCGCTCTCTCCCGATCAGAACAATAGACGCGCGCCGAATTGAAGCTGCCGCGGCCGGCCCGTCATCGACGTAATCCGGCCGACGCTCGCCGGGACGTCGATCGCGGCGAACGGCCGGATTCCCGAGGTTGATGTGATTGAAGACGTTGAATGCCTCCATCCGGAACCTGCAGATCCATGTTGGCGGCGAACCGGATGTTCTTCTGCAGCCCCAGATCCACGTTCCAGTAACCCGGCGCGCGAAGGATGTTGCGGCGGGTATCGCCGAAAGCGCGGAGCGGGAATCGGCAAAGGCCGCGACGTTGAACCACCGCTCGGGCGAGGGGTCGTCCACGTTCGGATCGCCGACGAGGTTCGGCCGCGCGTAATTGTTCTGGCCGATGTTGGCTGGATCGCCTCCGACCGTCGGCGTGAACGGCTGGCCGGAGCGTGTCAGCAGCATCCAGTTGAGCTGCCAGTTCCCGAGAATGTAGGACGTCATCCCTTCATTGAGCCAACGCTTGCCTCGACCAAAGGGCAGCTCCCAGACGGTCGACCACGTCAGCAGGTGCGGAATGTCGTAGCCGGACCGGCCGCGGTTCGAGTCGATATCCCAGTAGTTCTGCACGCCTCCGGCGCCGCCGCCGATTCCGTTCTCGACGTTGAACCATCCGCTGCTCGTGTCCTCGGACTTCGACCAGGTGTAGGACAGATTGCTGGCGATGTCGCCGGAGAATCTCCTCTGCAACCGGAGCTGCAGTGCGCGGTACTCCGACATGCCGATGTCGTCCGAGTAGGTGAACGTTCCGTCGATGTGCGGCCACGGGCGCAGCTGGTTCCGTTCAGCGGGCGTCAGAGCGCGCGTTCCGATCGAACGCCGGCACCGCCGGTGACGACGCCTTACCGGCGTACTCCATCCGGCCGTTGTAGCTGCCGACGTATGCGGCTGCCACCATCGTGTCGCGCGTGATCTCGCGCTGGAGCTCCACGTGCCACTGGTGCGAATAGCCGTTCTTGCGATCCGGATCGTTGAAGAAGCCGGTGCTGTTCCAAGGTGCGGGCCGGGGCGCCAGGAACGGCAGCGACGCTACGTCGTCGACTCTCGTGATGGTTCCGCCGGTCGTGTTGATGGTGCCGGTGTCGATCCCCGAGAACTGCGGCCAGCCCCAGCTCTCGAACTGGTGCTGCCCGTACTGGCTCCTCGACACCATCGAGTCCCACATGAGCGCGTAGCCCGTTCGCAGGACCATCCGATCGTTGACCTGCCAGGCCACACCAACACGCGGACCCCAGTTGTCCGTAATCGGCTTCAGGAGGGAATTGGTTTCGCCCGTGGCGCGGATGTACTGATTGAATGGGATCTGGCTGAGAGGGGCTGGGAGGCAGGGCGGCGGCCCTCCGGCACAGACCCCAGGCATTTCCTCGAGTCCAATGAGCCACTCCCCGGTCTTCATGTCGGGACCGCTCTGGAATCCGTAGTCCCCGACAGCCCGAGTGACATAGTCGTAGCGCAGCCCGTACGTGAACGTGAGGTTCGGCTTCATCGACCATTGATCCTGGACGTAGCCAGACAGCGTGGAGGTATGGAAGTCGATGTAGCCCGAGATCGGGCACGAAAGCGCGAATCTGCGTCGGCAGGCCCAGCAGCGCGGACGCCAGCGGATCGCCGGTCGTGGCAGTCGCTTGCGGGCTGCGAGTCGCCTCGTTGTTGAATAGCAGCTCGCCGAACTGGTTCCTCTGCAGGCGGGAGATCTGCAGCATCTGGAAGCCGAATTTGACGTTGTGCTTGCCGCGCAGCCAGGTCACGTCGGCGGCGGCGTTCCAGTTCGGGTTCCCGCGCGGTCGTGGTCCCTGCACGCCGAGCATGGGCATGCCGGTCCACGGATTGTCCAGACCGGACATCACATATCCGTAGAACTGATCCAGCTCGGGAAGATTGAGACTCTGCTGCGGCGCGACGCCCAACTCGTGCTGGAAGGGCGCGTCCTCGGTCGGCTGCGTCGCGAGGCCGCCCCGCACTTCGAGAACCATGGTTGGTGTGAAGCTGTGGAACCAGCCGCCGCCCCAGTTGCGATTGATCGAATCAGGCTCCTGGAATCCCCGATCGCCCCTCGGAATGTACGCGTTGATGCGTCGTTCGGTCCAGCGGAAGAAGAGGTTATCGCTCGTCGAGAAGTGATGATCGATCCGCGCCTGGAACGAGTTCGAGTTGCTCTCCTGCTCCCGGGACGTTCCGGAAGTTGTCCCTGACGTTCCCCGGAATGTTCGGTTGGACCATATAGGCACGGCAGGAACGCCTGCATCGTCGGCGAGATCAGGTGCTGCGGGATGACGTTCCCGGGAAGGGATCACGGACGGTTACGCCGCTCTCGGTTCGCGTCGTGTAGGGATTGAAGATGACGCGGTTGGTAGAACTTTGCGAGAAGTCTCCCGCCAGCTCCCGCTCGGTCGGCACGGTGATCGTCAGATTGAGAAAATCGCGATAGCGCCAGCCGTCGTACGAGGCGAAGAAGAACGTCTTGTTCTTGAAGATCGGGCCTCCGAGGTTTGCTCCGAACTGTCCTTGACGATACTCGGGTGGCTTGCTGACGGCGGCATCCCGGAAGGGATTGCGGGCGGCGAAATCTTCGTTGCGGAAGTAGCCGAAGGCGGAACCACCATAGCGGTTGGTCCCGGACTTCGAGATCATGTTGACCACGCCTCCGGTCACCCCGCCGAACTCCGCTTTGTCGCTCTGCGACTGCACTTTGAATTCCTGGAGCGAATCGATGTCAGGCAGGGCGACGTAGGTGCCGGCCCGCACGCTGGTGTTGATGATCCCGTCCATGTAGTAGACCTTGGAACGGTTCTGCTGTCCCTGAATCGACGCGTTGGCGATCATGCCGCCAGGAATGCCGGAGTTGCCCTCGATGCTGTTCACTGCGGTCTCGGCTCTGGGGGCCCTGTGCCGTCGAGATGGGATTGACACCGGGTGTGAGCAGCAGCAGCTGCGTGAAGTTCCGGCCCTGAAGCGGCAGGTCGCGGATCACTCGTTCCTGGACCACGTTCCCCAGTTCCGCCGATGACGTTTGTAGCAACTCAGACTGGCTCACGACGGTCGTGACCTCGGTGAGTCGCCCCGACCTGAAGGGTGACGTTCCGGCTCACCGCTTCGTTGACGCCGACCGAAAACGGGGTCACCTGAGCTTTGTTGAATCCAGTGAGCTCGATGGTCAGGTTGTAGGTTCCAGGCCGGACGTTCACGAACGAAAAGAATCCCGACTCGTTTGTCTGGCGCTCGACGACGACGCCGGTCGCCTCGCTGACGAGTCTGACGGTCGCTCCGGGCACCACGCCACCAGTAGAATCCTTGACGGTCCCGCTCACGCCTCCCATGGAGGTCTGCGCGAGGGCCAGGGCGGGCAGGGTCAGAATGGCGAGGATGACTACCGTGATCGCGTACCGTAATCCCCACTTGCTAGACGACATGTCGCTCCTCCTCCTCGATGTGTTCCGCATTGCTGGACACGAAGCACCCGGCTGCAGGTCGCCATCCCGTGGAGAGCGCCGGGGTCCGGGGTGAGCAGGCCTCGACCGGCGTTCAGGCAGTCTGATAGCATGGCTTAACCGCTAAAGTAAACAGGTTTACCGTTACAGTTGACGGAAGGGAGTGGCCCTGGAGCATGACGCCGACCACCATGAAACGGATCGCCGCAGAGCTCGGCGTCTCCATCACGACCGTTTCAAAGGTCCTGAACGATCAGCCCGATATCGGCCAGACGACGAGGGCCAGGGTGCTGGCCAAGGTCGAGGAGCTGGGCTACCGGCCGAACGCTGTCGCGCGCAGCCTGTCCCTCCGCCGCACCCACACCCTCGGCGTGGTCATCCCGGACCTGATGCACTCGTTCTTTGTCGAGATCGTGGCCGGAATCGAGTCCGTGATGAGCGCACGGGGGTACGGCCTCCTGCTCTGCAGCTCTGGCGAGAACGCGCGAAAGGAACGATCGGAGCTCGAGATGCTTCGCGCCCGTCAGGTCGACGGCATCGTCCTCGCCTCGGCGCACGCGTCAGGAAACACCGACCTCTTGAAGCAGATCACCGCGCTCGGGTGCGCGCTCGTCATGATCGACCGTGACGACCACGCCCGAATCCGTTGCCACCGCGTGCTCACCGACGATGTGCAGGTGGGCCGGCTGGCAACGGCCCACCTCGCGACGCAAGGCCGGCGCGCCATTGCCCACATCGGCGGCCCACCGATCGTCCATGCGCGGCGGCGCGAGCAGGGATACTCGGCCGCCCTGGCCGATCATGGGCTCGAGTCGCGGCCGGAATGGATCGTTCGCGCCGGCTTCATGGAGGCCGACGGGTACCGCGCGATGAAGGAGTTGCTGACGCTCAAGCCACGGATCGATGCCGTTTTTGCCGCAAATGACCCGGCGGCGATTGGCGCGATGAAGGCGATTTGGGAAGCAGGCAAGAAGGTGCCGAAGGACATCGCGGTCGTTGGGGCGGGCGATGTCGCGCACGGTGACCTGCTGCGCGTGCCGCTCACGACGGTCAGCTGGTCCAAGGAGGAACTCGGCCGCCGCGCGGCGGAGCTGCTGCTCGGTCAGATCGGCATGCAGAACGGACCCGGCGGCAGGACCAATGGCCAGTTCAAGCGGGTTATCATCCCGCCTCGGCTGGTCGTTCGCGAGTCGTGTGGCAGCGGTAACGGATCCTGACTTCCCTATTTGAGCTGGAATTGCGAACACTTGAGTCTGGGACGGAGGGGACGGAGGGAACGGAAAGGGCTTTAACTCGGAGAAACAGAGACACGGAGGCTTTTGGTTGGACCTCATCTTGGGCACCGGCCGATGCCGGCCCGGCCATCGGCCGGGCCGTGGTGATCGACTGCTCCCCGGACACACGAGCCACGGAGCGAAAGTCAGCGTGGCTCGCGTGTCCGGGGAGTCAGTCGATCGCCACGCCGCGCAAGCGCGGCGGCATCGGCGCACCCAGCTGACCGTTCTCCGTGACTCCGTTTCTCCGAGTTAAAGCTTGTTCCGTTCCCTCCGTACCTCCGTAACCTCCCATCCCATCAAGGGGATACACATGAAACGACGTGAGTTTCTCCAGACGATTGGCGCGGTTGGAGCGGTCGCCCTGTGGCGGGATGGGGCGCCCGCCGTTCTCTCCAACATCAAGTTCGGCTACGCGGCGATCACGTGGCAGGGCAAGGACCTTCAGGCGATCGAAGATGTCGCGGCGGTGGGATTCAAGGCCATTCAGCTCCGGTCGAACGTCATGACCGAATTCGGCGACAAGCCGGCCGCGCTGAAGGAATTGCTCGACAAGCATCGCCTCACGATGGTCGCGTTCTCGAGCGGCAACATGCGGATCGATCCGGCCGTCGAGAAAGAGGAGATGGAGAAGCACACGCGTCACGCACGGTTCGTGCGGGATGTCGGGGGCGTCTATCTGCAGTTGACCGACGAGCGCCCCAAGGATCGTCCCGTCACGCCGGCCGACTACAAGCGCCTCGGCCACCTGCTGACGGAGCTCGGGAAGCGTACCGCCGACCTCGGCGTCCCCATCGGCTATCACAATCACATGAACAACCTCGGTGAACGGCCCGAGGAAGTGCGCGCGGTGATGGCGGCGGTCGATCCTCGCTTCGTCAAGCTGCAACTCGACACGGCCCACTATCAGCAGGGCGGCGGCGATCCTGTTGCAGCGGTGAAGGAGTACAAGGACCGTCTCCTGTTCCTGCACATCAAGGATCTCCAGGCGCAGACGCCGGCACCAGGCGCAACCGGCGAGCAGGCGCAGAACTATCGGTTCGTCGAGCTGGGCCGCGGCTCAGTGAATCTGAAAGGCGTCTTCGATGCGCTCGATCAGATCGCGTTCAAGGGGTGGGCGGTCATCGAGCTCGATCGCGTGCCTGACGATGCGCGCACGCCAAAGGAATCGGCGATCATTTGCAAGAAGTACGTCGAGTCGCTGGGCTTCGCGGTCTGAGGAGTGTTTACGATGGGTCTTCGCAACACCCTTGTGATTGCCGGTGTAATGGCCGCACTCTTGATCGGTCGCGGAGGACCCGCGGCACAAACCGGAGACTCACCGGTGCCCAACAGCCTGACCGCGGAGGAAAAGCGAACAGGATGGACGCTGCTCTTCGACGGCCGGAGCCTCGACGCGTGGCGCGGCTACAGGAAGACCGACGCCGCCGGGACGCGCTGGAAGGCCGATGATGGCCAGCTCACAGTCGATCCAGGGGACGGCCTCGATACGCGCGGTGCACTCGATCTGATCACGAGGGACACCTTCGACAACTTCGAGCTGACGCTCGAATGGCGTATCGCGCAAGGTGGAAACAGCGGCATCAAGTATCTGGTGCTGGAGGATCGCGACTCCGCGATTGGTCACGAGTATCAGATAATCGACGACGAGCGGCATCCTGACGCGAAGGTCGGGCCGAAGCGGCAGACGTCGGCCTTTTACGACGTGCTCGCCGCAACGAAACCACCCACCAGGCCCGCCGGGCAGTTCAATCAGGCGCGCATCGTGGTGCGCGGTACGACGGTAGAACATTGGCTCAACGGCACGCGGGTTCTGGAATACCAGTTGGGCAGCGCGGCATTGCAGACAGCCATCGACGCGAGCAAGTTCAAAGGCATCGAGCGGTTCGGCAAACCACAGAAGGGGCACATCCTGCTCCAGGATCACGGCGACCGCGTGTGGTACCGGAACATCAAGATTCGCCGTTTCACCAGCTGACGAGGAGAACGCCATGCACCCATCCCGTCGCGAGTTCATCAGGATCGCTGGCACCGGCGCTGCCGGTATGGCGCTCGGTTCCCGCGCCGCAGCCCAGACCCGCGTGCGCGGGGCAAACGATCGCGTCCGCGTCGGCATCGTCGGCTTCTCGGATCGCTCGAAAGACGCGCTCATTCCCGCCTTCATGAAGCACGCCGCCGAGCTGAACTTCGAGCTGGTCGCCGTCTCGGATATCTGGAGCCGCCGACGTGAGGAAGGTGCGGCGTTCATCGAGTCGCTCACCGGCACGCGCCCGGCGCTCTGCCGGAACAACGACGAGCTCTACGATCGCAAGGACGTGGACGCGGTGATCATCGCCACGGCCGATTTTCAGCACGCGCTTCACGGGGTCGAGGCGGTGCGCGCGGGCCGCGACGCCTATGTCGAGAAACCGCTGGCCAACACGATGGCGGATGCGCGGGCGATCCGAAAGGCGGTCAAGGACACGGGACGCATCGTGCAGATCGGCACGCAGCGCCGGAGCTCGACGAAGTATCAGCGCGCCTTCGACTACATCCGGTCTGGCAAGTTCGGCGACATCGTCATGGCCGAGATGACCTGGAACGTGAACCAGCCCGGGCGCTGGCGCAGGCCGAAGCTTGTCGCCGAGATGCGGGAGCAGGATACCGACTGGAAGCGGTTCCTCATGAACCGCCCGTCAGTCCCGTTCGACGCCAGGAAGCACCTCGAATACCGCCTGTTCTGGCCGTACTCGTCGGGCATCCCTGACCAGTGGATGGTGCACCAGATCGACACGGTGCACTGGTTCACGGATCTCCCGCGTCCCCGCAGCGTCGTCGCCAACGGCGGCATCTACCTGTGGCGTGACGGACGGGCGAACTTCGACACGATGACAGCCGTCTTCGACTACGGCCCGCTGAACGATCCGACGAAAGGGTTCCAGGTCGTCTACAGTTCGCGGCAGACGAACCAGGCTGGGGACGTCAAGGAGCTGTATTTCTCGAATGGCGGCACGATCAACCTCGACACGGGCGAGGTGACGCCGGAAGGTGGACTCGAGGAGCGCTATTCAAAAGCGATGGACATGCCGCCGAACCAGCTGGCGGCCCTGTCGCTCGCCGAAACTTCGCAGAAGACCGAGACCGCGGCCAGCACAGGGGTTGATGCCGATACCACCAACAACGTGCGGAACTGGATGGAGTGCGTGCGGAGCCGCAAGACGCCGAACGCCGACATCGAGGCGGGATATCGCCACTCGGTCGCACTGTGCATGACGATCGCCGCGCTTCACACGGGGCAGCGAGTCACGTTCGACGATGCGCGGCAGGAGGTTGTCGTGGGGTCGACGGTGGGAACGTCGGCGTCGCGATAGGAACAATGTCCCAACTCCCAATTCCCAACGCTCCAACTCCCAAAGGACACTCTCGAGCCGCGTCGGCTCCGAGAGCGCTTTGGGAGTTGGACGTTGGGAATTGGGTGTTGACGCGATGACCACACGCATAGGCATTCTCGGGGCCGGTAACATCAGCGACACGCACGCACGTGCGGCGCAGGAGATTCCAGGGGTCGAGGTCGCGGCCGTCTGCGGCACGAATGCCGAGAAGACGTCGGCGATCGCGAGACGAACGGGTGCGGTCGCTTATGACGATCTCGCCGGTTTCCTCGATCACCGGCCGATGGACATCGTGGCCATCGGCAGCCCCTCCGGTCTACATGCCGAGCAGGCTACCGCCGCCGTTCGACGCGGTCTGCATGTGCTCGTCGAAAAACCGCTCGACATCACGGCCGCACGCGTCGACGCGCTGATCGCCGAAGCGAACTCTGCGCAGGTGCAGGTCGGCGTGTTCTTCCAGGATCGGCTCCGGCCGGACATCGTCAAAATCAAGAAAATCGTGAGCGAGCAGCGGCTGGGCAAGCCCGTGCTCGCCTCAGGCCGCGTGAAGTGGTATCGCCCGCCCGACTATTATGCGAAGTCACGCTGGCGCGGAACGTGGGCGCTCGACGGTGGCGGCGCTCTGATGAACCAGGGGATTCACACCGTCGACTTGCTGCTCTGGCTTTTTGGCCCGGTCGCGCGTGTCACCGCGCGCACGGCGACGCGCGTTCACAAGATCGAAGTCGAGGACACCGCGGTCGCTCTGCTCGAGTTCGAGAACGGTGCGCTGGGTACTCTGGAAGCGGCAACCTCGATCTATCCCGGCTACGCGCGCCGTCTCGAGCTCACTGGATCCGAGGGCACGCTCATCCTCGAAGACGATCGGCTCACTTGTCTTGCTCTGAAGAACTCGTCGCCTGACGGCCAGCGACGGCGACGCTGGTGCGATCCCTACGCATTCGAGCAGTTCTCCGGTCGTCGCCGACGCCTCCGCGCACCGCAGGGTGATCGAAGATTTCATCGACGCGATTCGGACGCGAGCGCCCGCCTGCGTGCGACGCCCGCGAGGGCCGCAAGAGCGTCGAGTTGGTCGAGGCCATCTACCGATCGGCGCGCGAGGGCTGCGCCGTGACTCTGGAAACATAGGCAAATCGCAACGCCCAACTCCCAACATGTCTGATTAGCGCCTCCGCTCGTTGATCGCTGCCATCCCGTGACCATGAGCCGGGAGGCCACGTAGCGTATTTCGACTCCCAACATTTGTTTGCGGTTAGGGCTTTAGTGCGGCTGCTTGTCTGGTTGAAGGAGAAGGGAAGAAGGGAAGAACGGGAGAAGGCATGCGATCTAATCAGCCATCCCGTGCCGATGCCGCCGCTGCGCCGGCGGGCGCACCTCGATTCAGACGCCCCGCGGACACAAGCCCAGAATGCACGCTCCTGGGGCTTGTGTCACGCGGCGGAGCGTCGATCATCGCACGGCCCGGCACGATGGCCGGGCCGGCACTCGGCTCACCTGCTGACAGCACCTCTTCATGTCTGCCCCTTTTCTCGGCTCGTTGATCGCTGCGCAGCCCGTGAACACGAGGCCAGGAGGTCACGAGAACCTCAGGATTCTCAGCCTCTTGATCTCGTGGCCTGTTGGGAGTTGACGCTTCTTTCCATCTGTTGAGTTGCGTTGCGAGAGTCGGTTAACTCCGCCGATAGCCCAACGTCGCCCCGCCCTCCACCGGCAACGACACGCCGGTGATGAACGACGCTTCGGGTGAAGCCAGAAACATGATCGCTGACGCGATCTCGTCGGCTGAGGCGAGCCGGTTGAGCAGGTGCATTTCGGCCTGGCCACGCAGCACGGCCTGCGGATCCGGAAGGGTCTCGGCCCACGTACGCATCAGCGGAGTATCGACACCCGCGGGACAGACGCAGTTGACGCGAATGCCGTCGGGCGCCAGCTCGAGGGCGAGCGCCTTGGTGAGCGCGATCAGCGCGCCCTTGGTCGCGACGTAGACCGCGCCGCGATCCTGTCCGACGAGGCCGGTCATCGACGACACGGAGACAATGGCGCCCTGCGTGCGACGGAGGAGCGGCAGCGCGGAGCGGACCGCGTAGAGGGCTCCTTTGAGGTTGACGGAGAGCAGCCGATCGATCTCCTCGTCGGAGTACTCGTCGATGGCGCGGGCGAAGTGGATCCCGGCATTGTTGACGAGAACATCGAGCCTGCCGAACGTTGCGCCACATCGGACGATCGCGTGGGCGACAGCGGACGGATCCGACACGTCCGCGCCGACCGTCAGCGCGCGGCCGCCCTGCTGATCGATCGCCTGCGCAACGCGCTCTGCCTCACCGGCGTCGCTGTCGAGAATGCCGACGGCGGCGCCCGCCCGGGCGAACGCTTCGGCTGTGGCGCGTCCGATGCCGCGTGCTGCGCCAGTGACCAGCGCGACCTTGCCCGCGAACCGCCGCTCGTCGCTCACGACTCGACCGTCACCTGAGCGTCCACGATAGGAAGGAGTGCTGCGGCGGCGCGCCGAGTTCCCTCGCGAGGCGTCCACATTCCCTGCATGACTTTCTGCAGCGACTGCCAGATCACATCCTCGCAGGCCGGGTAGGACGCGAAGCGGGGAGGAATGATCATGCAGGCTTCGGCGGCGGACAACAGCTCCCAACGCTCCTGTTCGAGCGCGTTGCCGGCTGACTCCTGACGCACGCGGCGCAGCGCGTCGGCACGACATGGTATCGACCCGCGGCGCGCCTCGCCGAGCTGCGCCTCCACGGACGTCAGCCACCGGAGCAGCGCCACCGCGCCGGCCCTGTTCTCGGCGCTTGCAGCGACGGCGAACGAGTGACAACCGGCGTATGCGGCGCGAATGCCCGATGGTCCGGCCGGCAGCGGTGCGAGACCGAAGCGATCGGACACGATCGACGTCGCCGGGTTCCTGTACAAGTGATAGCTTCCCGGCCAGTCACACACCATCGCCGCATGACCGGCGCGGAACGCCGCCGAGATCTCGTCGTAGTGCCAGGCCGGCAGCTCGCGCGGCGTCACCCGCCGCGTCGTGTGCAGCTCGGCGAGCATGCCTGCCGCCCATTCCCCGGCGGACGAATCGAACGCCGGCCGCAGCGCGCGATCGAAGAGATCGCCTCCGGCACTGACGAGCAATTCGTAGAACGTCCCGAAGAGCCCGGAGTCCCGACCGGGGAAGAGGAAACCGTGAAGGCCCGGCCGCGTGAAGAAACTTGCAACCTCGGCCAGCTCATCCCACGTGTCGGGCACGCGCAGAGGACGCCCGGTTCGTCGTTCGAAGGCCGATTGTTCTGCCGTATCCTCGAAAAGGTCGCGTCTGTAGTGCAGCAGGCGGACGTCGACGTTCCGCGGCACCTGCAGGAGCCGGCCGCCTATCCGGGACAGCTCCAGGGGGCGAGGCAAGATGTCCTGCAGAGGCTCGCCGGCCAGTTCCGAGTCGAGCGGCATCAGCCACTGCGCTTGCGAGGGCGCGTACTTCGTGTGCGTGGACAGAAGGTCGATGCCCGGAGCGCCGGACTCGAATTGCGACCTGACGAACGCATTCAGCTCGGGGTGCGGCAGGCGCGCCACGACGTCGACCCGGTGGCCGGTGGATCGCTCGAACGGTCCGATGGCCTCGTACAGAGGATCGTACATCGGGCCACCCACCAACGCCGCCCTGATCACGCTCATTGGATCGCTCTGCCTACCCTCTCCATCCGCCGTCGATCATGAATGCCGATCCCGTGACGAACGCGGCCTCGTCGCTCGCAAGGTATAACACGGCCGCGGCGATTTCCTCGGGTCGCCCCATGCGGCCCACTGCCTGCGTCGAGGACATCTGTTGATACGCTCGCGCCGGGTCCGCATATTCCCGGAGACGGGCCGCGACGAACGGTGTTTCGACGCGACCGGGGCAGACGCAGTTGACCCGCACGCCGCTCGGCGCGTGATCGAGCGCCATGCTCTTCGTCAGGCCGACGACCGCAAATTTCGTGGTGCAGTATGCGAGCCGATCCGGGATGCCCACGGTACCGCCGACGGATGCCATGTTGACGATCGCGCCCGAGCGGCGCGTCAGCATGCCCGGGAGGAACACCTTCGTCACATTGAAGACACCGCGCACGTTCACCGCATACAGCGCATCCAGATCGGCACCGGTCGTGGTCGTCATCGTGCCGACGTGCCCGATTCCCGCGTTGTTCACGAGCACGTCGAGCCGCCCATCGGTACCGAGGACGTCTTGCGCAACGGCGTCGCAGTTCTCCTCGTTCGTGACATCCAGAAGAAGCCCGTCGGCCTTGCCGCCCTCGCGCGTGATATCCCGCGCGGTCGCGGCCGCGGTCTCCGGGTTCACATCCGTCGCGAACACCCGCGCTCCCGCAGCCGCCAGCGTTTTCGCCACCTCTGCCCCGATCCCCGATCCAGCGCCGGTGACGAGCGCGATCTTTCCCGACAGATCGAAGGGACGCGACAGGGTCACCGTCCCGAGCCCGCGGTCGACGGTGGGATGTGAGGAACCCCGCGGGTCATATCTCGAGTCTGGTCTTCCGGCCGATCGACTCGTTCCCCCGGATGCAGGCCTTGGCGGAGTGCATCGCCTGTTCCGGTCCGCACGCCAGCGGCGTATGGACCCGCACGGCGGCGCAGAATCGCGAAATCTCCTGACGCGATGCTGCCGGCCTGGTGCTATCGGTTGACGGTTGGGCCGTGGTGGCTCGCGATTCGCCGGCCGTATTACCCGGCCTCGTCTCGGACGCGTCAGCAGCCGCCGCCGATCCGCGCTCGGTGATCTCGACGCCGCTCGGGCGTTCGCCGTTGCCCTCTTCGAACAGCAGCGCCTCGACCTCGTTTCTGACCACCAGCGTGGCCTTGGTGCCGAAGAACATCTCGTACCGGTTCTCGAATGCGCACGACTCGACCGACGAGTAGGTCACCGTTCGTCCACCGGGGTACTCCCACATCGCGTAGATGTGGTCCGGGACCTCGCGACCATCCTTGAACCGCTGCACGCCGCCGGTTGCGGTCACGGCCACCGGTGCGGAACCGAGGAACCAGTTCGCCGCGTTCAGCTGATGGCTGGCCAGTTCGGCGAAGAGCCCCTGCGAGTACTTCCAGTAAAGTCGCCAGTTGAGCAGGTGCTCGAACGTCGGATAGCCCCACTTCGACGGATTGTAATCGGGTGTCGGCGGTTCTCCCGTGCGACGCCAGTTGCCGTTGCGATGCCAGACCATCCGCACGTGGTAGACGTCCCCGAGGAGACCCTTCGCCACAATACCCTCGTACGCGGCCTGGTACACCCCGTTGTAGCGGCGCTGATATCCGATCTCGAGCAAGCGGCCCGACCGCTCGGCTGCGCGGGTCATGCGCTCGCACCCCTCGAAGTCGTGCGCCATCATCTTCTCGCACAGGACGTGCTTCCCTGCCTCGAGGCAGCCAACGGTCACATCCGCGTGCATCCACAGCGGCACTGCGATGACGACACCTTCGAGGTCTTCCTTCTCGAGCATGTCGCGCCACTCGACGTAGTGCTGCGGCTTTGGGAACTGACGTTTCATCAGCACTTCGTCGGAGCGTTTCAACTGGTCGGGGTTGATGTCGCAGATTGCGCGGACTTCCGCAAAGGCAGGGTCGGTGTTGTTGAGGAGCGCGCGACCCTGGCCTCCTACACCAATGAAGCCGAGGCGCACCGGCCCGCCCGGCACGGGCCCCTTCATCACGGCCGCGGCGCCCAGCAAGCCCAGTGCGGGAGTGCCGGCCAATGCTTTCAAGAACGTGCGGCGACCGAGCGCCATCTGATCAGGGGGCAGGTTCATGCGACCGCTCCTTCGTTGCGAACGTCGCGGACTCGTCCTCCGCAACCTCTATGGCCGTCGCGGACTATCGTCCGCTCCTCTATAGGCCGTCGCGGACTATCGTCCGCTCCTCTATGATCGCGCCCGTACAGGCGCCAAACATCTTCACTGTATCGCGGTCATCGTCGAGTGCGAGGATCACCAGCGTTTCGGGGTGCGCGGCACAATATCGCGCCGCGAGCGCCGTCCCGTCAATCAGGCACGCCGTGGCGAGCGCGTCGGCCGTGGTCGCGTCGCGGGTCACGACGGTCGCGCTCAGCACACCCTCGGCCGGCCAGCCGGTCCGGGGATCCAGCACATGGCCGAACCGCCGGCCACCTTCGACGACGAACTGTTCGCCAGCGCCGCTGGTCGCCATCGCCACGTCGCGCAGTCGCAGTTTGGCGAGACTCATTCCGTCGCGCAGCTTGGAGGTGACGTCAATGGGCCAGCCGTCTCGATCCGCTCCGAGGGCAAGAATGCTGCTCCCACCGGCCGAGATCAAGGCGTTTCGGACGCCCAGGCGGCGTAGCTTCTCCCCCATCCTGTCGAGGGCGTAGCCCTTTCCGATGCTTCCAAGATTGAGCTCCACGCCCGGCTTGGCGAATCGCACCGAGCTTGCGGCCTCGTCCAACTCGACGAGATGCATACCGACGGTCTCGCGGGCCATCGAGATGGAGTCGTCGGCTGGCACCTGGGCTGCCCGGCGCAGGAAGCCCCAGCACCGGCTCAGTGGTGTCGAGGTGATGTCGAAAGCCCCGTCGGTCGTGGCATGAAGATCGGCGGCGTGTCGCAGGAGATCGAAGAGCCCGGGGTGCACAGGCACGCGGGCATCAGCGGCCAGGCGATTGACCCGGGAAAGCTCGCTTGTATCGCGAAAGACCGTCAGCCGGGCCTCGAGCCGATCGGCCAGGTTCAGCGCGGTCCGGGCCGCCGGAACGAAGCGCGCATCCTCCCCGGGAAGCACCACCTCGAACCGGCACGCCATCACGCGACGGTAGACGCGAATCCAATGCCCCGCCTCGGCCGCCGCCGCGGAGCCGTGAAGCGGGGTTGACGAATCAAGGGAGAGGAACTGTCGACGGCTGATCGCCGGGGTCGATGCCACCACTGGTTCACCGTGACGCGCAGGGACACAAATAGCCGTGCGTCGAACGGCTCAACGCAGACCCTACCGGGGCCGCCGTAAATGTGTCAAGCCGACGCCCGTTACGAGCGTTTCAGACGGGGGTTCACACGGGGGTTCATGACGGGGGTTCAGCAACGGGGTTCACACGGTGGTTCAGAAGGGGATTCACACCGCGGTTTGGCCCTTGCTCCGTCGACGCGGCGGCATTTTCGCCGCCGAGCACCTTGTCTGAACCCCGTCGTGAACCCCCGTCGTGAACCCCCGTCGTGAACCCCCGTCGTGAACCCCCGTCATGAACCCTCGTCATGAACCATCGTCATGAACCCCCTGAGTAGTAACGTATCAGCGCTTGCCCGCGTTGCGACCATGGGCGATAACCATCACACATGAAGCCAAACTGCCTCATCCTTGTCGCCATCGCTCTCCTAGGCAGCGCCTGCTCCGGCGCCGGCAATGACGGTACGTTGACGGTCGCGGTGATCCCCAAAGGGACATCGCACGTCTTCTGGCAAAACATCCATGCCGGCGCCGAGAAAGCCGCGCAGGAGCTTGGGGTCACGGTCGTGTGGCGCGGTCCTCTGCGGGAGGACGACCGTGACTCGCAGGTCACGGAGGTCGAGAATGCTATCGCCCGCGGCGTTGCCGGAATCGCGCTCGCCCCTCTCGACGAATCAGCTCTTGTCGCGCCCGTCTCGAGCGCGATGAAGCGCAAGATCCCGGTCGTCATCTTCGACTCGGGCCTCAAAGGCGACGAATACGTGAGCTTTGTGGCGACCGATAACGAGGCCGGAGGCCGGCTGGCGGGCGAACACCTGACGAAACTACTCAATGGGAAAGGGCGCGTCGTGCTGCTGCGTTACGCGGAAGGGCACGACAGCACGACAAAACGCGAAGAGGGATTCTTGCGCGCCATCCAGCAATCGCCCGGCCTCGAGATCGTGAGCGCCAATCAGTATGGTGGCGCCGACGTCGAAGGCGCGTACAAGCGGGCGGAAGCGCTGCTCGGCAGTCTGAAGGGGCCTGATGGACAGCTGGCCGTCGACGGCATCTTCTGCCCGAACGAGTCGGTCACGTTCGCGATGCTGCGCGTGCTGCAGGACAACGCGTGGGCCGGAAAGGTCCGTTTCATCGGTTTCGACGCCTCCGACAACCTCGTGAAGGGCCTGCGCGCCCGCCACATCGATGGACTGGTCGTTCAGGATCCCGTGAAAATGGGGTATCTCGGAGTGAAGACCCTCGTGTCGCACATCCGCGGGCAAAACGTCGAGCGGCGGATCGACACGGGCGTCCAGCTGGTCACACCAGAACGCATGGATTTGCCGGACGTGAAGGAGCTGCTTCAGCCCGATCTGTCGAAATGGCTGCGCCAGTAGGGTCGCCTACGTTTCGAGATGCGGGACATCCGCAAGGCCTTCGGCGCGACGCGCGCCGTCGACGGCATCAGCCTGAGCGTGGCGCCGGGTGAGGTGTGTGCCCTTGTCGGCCAGAATGGCGCGGGCAAGAGCACACTCATGTCGGTCCTGTCCGGCGCGCTGGCGCCCGACGACGGAGCGATGCTCCTGGACGGTCACCCGTACAAACCTGATTCGCCGCTGGACGCGCGTCGAGCCGGCGTCGCGATGATCTATCAGGAGCTGTCGCTCGCGCCGCACCTGAGCGTCATGGAGAACGTGGTGCTGGGGCTCGAGCCGACCGTGCGGGGTCTGGTGGACTGGCCGCAGGTTCGCCGCACGGCTCGCGAGGCGCTGACACGGCTGGGTCACGGCGATCTTCCACTCGACACGCCGGCCGGACATCTTTCTATCGCCTTGCAGCAGATCGTGGAGATCGCCAGGGCGCTCGCGGTCGGCAGCCGCGTGCTGGTCCTGGACGAACCGACCAGCAGTCTTGGCCGCGAAGACACGCGACGGCTGTTCGCGGTCATCGCGCAACTGAAGCGCGAGGGCTGCGCGATCGTCTACATCTCGCATTTCATCGAAGAAGTGAAGGTCGTTGCCGATCGGATCGTCGTGCTCCGTGACGGCCGGGTTGCCGGAGCGGCAGCGCCGGACACCCCCGCGACCGCGGTCGTCAGCCTGATGGTCGGGCGCACCGTCGATGACCTCTATCCACGGAGCCCACGGCAGCGCGCGGATGCCATCCTCGAGGTGGATGCATTCGGCGCCGGATCGGCAACCTTCACGCTGCATCGCGGCGAGATCTTCGGCATCGCGGGACTTCTTGGTGCCGGCCGCACACGGTTGCTGCGATCGCTGTTCGGCCTCGAGCCCGTTCGAGAAGGACGCGTGCGTCTCGCCGCGTGGACCGGGCGCCCTGCACCGCGAAACCGCTGGGCGAACGGGATGGGCATGCTGAGCGAGGACCGCAAGGGTGAAAGCCTTGCGGTGGGGCTGACGGTGTCGGACAACCTGACGCTGTCGCGGCTCGAGCGGCTTGGACCCGGCCCGTTCGTCATCCCGAGCCGCCAGGACGCTGCGGGACGAACGTGGATCGAGAGACTCGCCATCGGCTGCCGGGGTCCCCGGCAGCCCGTCGCAGAACTCTCTGGTGGCAATCAACAGAAGGTGGCACTCGCGCGGCTGCTCCATCACGACGTCGACGTGCTCGCGCTGGACGAGCCGACCCGAGGCATCGATGTCGCGAGCAAAGCGCAGATCTACTCGCTGCTCGATGCGCTCGTCTCGACGCAGGCAGACCGGCCGCGCGCGATCCTGCTGGTGAGCAGCTATGTGCCCGAGCTGCTCGGCTTGTGCGATCGCATCGCGATCATGCGGCGCGGCCGTCTCGGATCGCCGCGCCCGGCCAGCGAGCTGACCGAGCACCAGATTGTGATGGAAGCGACCGGTGCCGAGGACGCGGCGTGACCGCCAGACGGCTGCTGGACACCGCAGGGCCGCTCCTCGGTCTGCTGTTCGTCTCGATCGTTTTTGGCATCCTGGTTGGTCCGCGGTTCTTCAACGGCGCCAACCTCGAGCTGATCGCGCGTCAGACAGCGATCGTCTGCACGGCCGCGCTGGGCATGACGATGGTGATCGTGGCCGGCGGGATCGACCTGTCGGTGGGCTCGATCGTGGCGCTGACGACGGTGGTGATTGCCCTCGCACTTCGCAGCGGCGTGGATCCGCTCATGGCGGCGGCAATGGGCGTGGCAGCGGCGGCGGTCTGCGGACTGGCGAACGGCCTCCTCATCACCGGACTGCGGGTGATTCCGTTCATTGTGACGCTGGGAATGATGATTCTGATCCGCGGCGCCGCCAAGGGTCTTGCCGACGAGCGGCGGATCGAGGCGCCGAACACCTGGCTCAACGAGCTGCTGCGGACGCTCGATCCGAACAGCGGACTCATTGCCCCAGCCGGCATTTGGGTGGTCGCTGTTCTCGCGCTCATCACGGCTGGAACGCTCGGCTACACGCGGTTCGGCCGGCACCTGTTCTCGATCGGATCGAACGAGCGTACGGCGCGGCTCTGCGGCGTGGCCGTCGACCGCACGAAGATCGCCGTTTACACGGCGGCCGCAATGCTCGCCGGCGTCGCCGGCCTCTTGCAGTTTTCACGCCTATCGGTCGGCGATCCGACAATCGCCATGGGTCTCGAGCTGGACGTGATTGCCGCGGTCATCATCGGTGGCGGCAGCCTTCTCGGCGGGCGCGGATCCGTCGTCGGCACCGTGCTCGGCGCCTGCACGATGGCAGTCATCCAGACCGGCTGCACGCAACGGGGCTTGCCAAACTGGGTGCAGCAGATCGTCACGGGCGCCATCATCATTCTCGCCGTGGCCCTGGACCGCTGGCGCAGCAAGGGGTGAACGATGAGAATTACTTCGCTTCAGACACTCGACCTCCGGTTTCCGACGTCAAGTACCCAGGCGGGGACCGATGCGACGCACACCGATCCGGACTACTCGGCCGCGTACGTGATTCTCAGAACCGACGGGGGGCTGGAGGGTCATGGCCTCACCTTCACCATCGGACGCGGCAACGATGTCTGCGTGCTGGCCATCGAGTCGTTCCGCGGTCTCGTCGTGGGCCGCCAGCTCGACGAGATCACGTCGGACTTCGCCGGTTTCTGGCGGATGCTGGCGAACGAGTCGCAGCTTCGATGGCTCGGGCCGGAGAAGGGCGTCATCCATCTGGCGCTGGCGGCTATCGTCAACGCGGTGTGGGACCTGTACGCGCGGTCGGCGAACAAGCCGCTCTGGAAACTGCTCGCCGACATGTCTCCGCGTGAAATCGTCTCCTGCATCGACTTCCGCTACATCGTCGACGCGCTGACGCCCGACGAAGCTCTCGAAATCCTCAACAGGCAGTCGAGCACGAAATCCGAGCGTGAGGCGGCGCTGCTCGAAACCGGATATCCCGCGTACACGACGTCGGTCGGCTGGTTCGGGTACTCCGACGACCGCATCCAAACGCTCTGTCGCGAAGCACTCGCCGACGGCTGGACGCATTTCAAGGTCAAGGTCGGCGGCGCACCCGAGGACGATGCGCGTCGGGTGGGCCTGGTCCGGCGCGAGATTGGGCCGTCCAGCAAGCTCATGATCGACGCCAATCAGCGCTGGGAAATTGCCGAAGCGATCGAGCGCGTCAAGGCGCTCGCTACGCATGACCTGTGGTGGATCGAAGAGCCGACGTTTCCTGATGACGTCCTCGGCCACGCGACGATCGCGCGCGGCGTGGCCCCGATCCGTGTCGCCACCGGAGAGCATTGTGCGAATCGGGTGCTGTTCAAACAACTCCTGCAGGCCGGGGCGATCGGCGTCTGCCAGATCGACAGTTGCCGCCTGGGCGGCGTCAACGAAAACCTTGCGGTCATGCTGATGGCGGCCAAGTTCGGCGTGCCGGTGTGCCCGCACGCGGGAGGCGTGGGTCTCTGCGAGCACGTGCAGCATCTGTCGATGTTCGACTACATCGCGATCTCGGGCACGATGCAGGACCGCGTCATCGAGTTCGTCGACCACCTGCACGAGCACTTCGCGGATCCGGTCGTCATCAGACGCGGTCACTACATGCCGCCCGTACGGCCCGGATACAGCACGGAGATTCTGGCCGCCAGTCGAGAGGAGTATCTCTTTCACGGGGGTTCAGACGGGGGTTCACACGGGGGTTCACACGGGGGTTCACACGAGGGTTCAGACGTTGGTTCACACATCGGTTCACCCGCGGGCCTGCCGCGCCGAAGCCGCACACTATGACACGCGGCGAAGGCGGGCCTGCCGCGCCGAAGCCGCACACCATGACACGCGGCGAAGGCGGGTGATGAGAAACGTGCTTGCGGTCGTCGCGTTGGCCATGGCACTGGGGGCGAGCGGCGGTCGATCGCCGCAGGGTCCGGCGGATGTCCGATCGTCCTCAACCCTCCTTTGGTACAGGCAGCCGGCGGCGCAGTGGGATCATGCGATGCCGATCGGGAATGGGCGGCTGGGGGCGATGGTCTTCGGTGGCGTGAACCGCGAGCGCATCCAGTTGAACGAGAATACGCTCTGGATGGGTGGGCGGCAGGAGCGCGACAACCCTGACGCGCTGAAGCATCTGCCGGAAGTACGGCGGCTGCTGTTCGCGGGCGCGCCGCAGGAGGCGTACGCACTCGCCGAGCGTTGGATGATGGGGCGGCCCTCTCGCCTGCAGTCCTATCAAACGCTGGGTGATTTGCGCCTCACGTTCGATCACGAAGAGGCAATCAGCGAGTATCGGCGCGAGCTCGATCTCGACGCCGCAACCGTTCGCGTCAGCTACAAGGCGGGGAACGTTCGGATCGTTCGAGAGATCTTCGCGAGCCATCCCGACCAGGCGGTCGTCTTGCGGGTGAGCGCCGACAGACCGGGCGGCGCCACGTTCTCGGTCTGGATCGACCGATCGCAGGATGCGGCTACGGAGATCATCGGCAACGATCGGCTGAATCTCGTGGGTGGCCTGGCCGGCGGCAAGGGCCTCGCCTTTCAGGCTTCGGCCAAAGTCGTGCCGCAGGGTGGCCGTCTGCACACCTTTCCCGAGCGGATCTTCGTCGACGGAGCCGACAGCGCCACGATCGTGCTCACCGCGGCTACCACTTTTCGTGCCGGCAGGGCCGCAGACATCGCCGATCGTCAACTCGCGAGCGCAGCCGCACAGTCGTTCGAGACACTACGGAAGACGCACGTCCAGGACCACCAGCGACTGTTTCGGCGTGTCACGTTGCGGCTGTCCTCAGCCGACGAGACTGCCGCACTCCCGACAGACGAACGGCTCGACCGCGTGAAGCAGGGCGCCATCGATCCTGGACTGGAGGCCTTGTACTTTCAATTCGGGCGTTACCTGTTGATCGCGAGCAGCCGTCCGGGCGGGCTCCCTGCCAACCTGCAGGGCCTCTGGAACGACAGCATGAACCCGCCATGGGACAGCGACTACCACCTGAACATCAACCTTCAGATGAACTACTGGCCGGCGGAGGTGACGAATCTCGCGGAGACCCATCTGCCGCTCTTCGAATTCCTCGACTCGTTGCGCGAGCCTGGACGAATCACGGCGCGGGTGCACTACGGCGCCCGGGGCTTCGTCGCGCATCACATCACGGATGTCTGGGGCTTCACGTCGCCCGGTGATCTGCCGCGTTCGGGACTCTGGCCGACGGGCGCCGCATGGCTCTCGCAGCATTTGTGGGAGCACTACCTCTTCAGCCACGATCGCGCGTTCCTCGCCCGGTCTTATCCAGTGATGAAAGAGTCGGCCGAGTTCTTCCTCGATTATCTTGTGCCGGATGCGAAAGGACGGCTCGTGAGCGGCCCGTCCGTGTCGCCCGAGAACCGCTACGGCCTGCCCAACGGTCGCGTTGGCATCCTGTGCATGGGGCCGTCGATGGATCATCAGATCATCGACGGACTCTTGACGCAGACGAAGCGCGCGAGCGAGATCCTCGGGGTTGATGCGGAGTTCCGTCAGCAACTCGAGGCGGTGCGCCGCCGGCTGCCGCCACCAGAAATCGGCCGCCACGGACAGATCATGGAGTGGTCGGAGGACTACGACGAGCCGGAACCGGGCCATCGTCACATCTCGCAGCTGTTCGCATTACACCCAGGCAGCCAGATCACCATGCGTGGCACCCCCGATCTTGCGCGCGCCGCACGCGCCACCATCGAGCGACGGCTGGCGCATGGCGGCGGCCACACAGGCTGGAGCCGCGCATGGATCATCAACTTCTGGGCGCGGCTCGAGGATGGCGAGAAGGCCTACGACAACCTGCAGGCACTGCTGGCGAAGTCGACGCTGCCGAACCTGTGGGATCTGCACCCGCCGTTTCAAATCGACGGCAACTTCGGCGGCACGGCGGGCATGGCCGAGATGCTCCTGCAAAGCCACGACGGATCCATCCACTTCCTGCCGGCGCTGCCGAAGGCCTGGGCGACCGGCGAATTCCGCGGCCTCCGCGCGCGTGGCGGCGTCGAGGTGGATCTGGCATGGAGCGCCGGCCGCGCAACCAGCGCCGTCCTGCACTCGTCCATCGCGGAGATACATCGCGTTCGTCCGCCCACCGGCCAGCGGGTCGCCAGCATTCAAAGCGGTGGCCGCGACGTCGCGTTCAAACATGAGGGCGACGCGGTTGTGTTCGAGGCCGCGGCTGGCCTGACTTACGAGATCAGATTCAGATGAACGGCGCTTGTTCGATGTGGACAACGAAAGGACGGCTGACGGGTCGCCGGAACGATCGCGACGACCACGACGAACACGACGCGGATAATAGTGACGTCGCGAACGTCGCGGCCGTCGTGATCGTTCCAATGCCGTTAGCACCATCGCGCTTGGTCCACGTTACCCTCCGCTGTTTTCATCCCACGGGGTGAGCGGAGATCATTGAAGACTTCTGTGAGGGTCTGGTCATGCAAGCAAAGCGTCCGGCTCGAAGGGCAGCAATCATGGCGCTCGTTGCCGCACCGGTGATGGTGTTGATGGCCCAGCAGACGCCACGCGTGCGCGTCATCGCCGACGAAGCGAACCGGCGCGTCGACGTCACGATCGACGGTCGGCCCTTTACGTCCTACATCTATCCAGCCTCGCTCAAAAAACCGGTCTTGTATCCGATCTACGGCGCGAACGGCGTCATCATCACTCGAGGGTTCCCGCTCGACCCGCGGCCGCGCGAACGCGTCGATCATCCGCACCAGGCCGGTCTGTGGTTCAACCACGGCGACGTCAACGGCCTCGATTTCTGGAACAACTCCGACGCGATTCCCGCGGACCGCGCGCCATCGATGGGCACCATCGTGCATCGTCGCGTGATCAAGGCGGAAGGCGGCGCGGATCGCGGCGATCTCGTCGTCGAGGCCGAGTGGAAGCGTGCAGACGGGGTCGTCCTGCTTCTCGAGCGCACGCATTTTGTTTTTCGCGGCGATCGATCGATGCGCAGCATCGATCGATTCACCACCCTGACAGCGCGCGGAGAGGCGGTCACGTTCCGCGACAACAAGGAAGGCACGCTCGGCCTGAGAGTGGCGCGCGAACTGGAACAGCCAGCCGACAAGCCCGAGGTGTTCACTGATGCGGCAGGCGCTGCGTCCACAGTTCCCGTTCTCGACAACACCGGCGTCACGGGTTTGTTTACGAGCAGCGAAGGATTGAAGGGAGACGCGGTCTGGGGAACGCGCGGGCGCTGGGCGCAGCTCAGCGGAACGCTGAACAAGGAGCTGATCACCGTCGCCATCCTCGATCACCCGGCCAATCCGGGGTTCCCCACCTACTGGCACGCGAGAGGCTATGGTCTGTTCGCAGCGAACCCGCTGGGACGCAAGGTCTTCGACCCGAAGCAGCCTGAGTTGACGTTGACACTCGAACCCGGCAGGTCAGTCACGTTCATGCACCGCATCATCGTGATGAACGGGCCAGGCGGAGCCGAAGCGATGGAACGAGAGTATCGAGCCTTCGCGAGCGCAAACGTGGAGTCGGCGCAATGATGAGCCTCGACGGTGTCTTCGCGGTGCCTCCCTTGCCCCGCAAGCCGGGTCCGCGCAGGACCATCGACTTCGATGCAGCGGCGCGTGTCGCGGAGCACATCGAATCTGGCGGAATCACCAGATTCCTATATGGAGGAAATGCATTTCTCTATCACCTCTCGCTGGACGAATACGAGTGCCTGGCCGGTTGGCTCGCACAGTTCCAGCCGCCGAGAGTGGCGATCCCGAGTCTCGGACCGGCATTCGGCCGCGCGATCGACCAGGCTCGAGTACTGCGCCGCCACGGCTTCACGGCGGCCATGCTGCTGCCGTGCAACGATCCGCGCGACGCCGCAGGCATGGAAGCCGGTGTTCGCGAGATCGCCCAAGCCGCCGGGTTGCCGATCGTGCTCTATCTGAAAAGCGAGGACGCATTCGGCGCCGACACACGCGCGGGCCTCGACGCGATCGACCGGCTGATCCGAGACGGCGCCGCGCTCGCGATCAAATACGCCGTCGTCCGGCCAGACCCCGCCGCCGATTCGTATTTGAACGCCCTTCTGGAACGCGTCGATCGAGAACAGGTGCTCAGTGGGATCGGCGAGCGTCCGGCCATCGTTCATTTGCGGGACTTCCGGCTGGGTGGCATGACGACCGGGTCCGGCTGCATCGCGCCGAAGCGCTGCGCAGACCTCTTCGCCGCGTGCAGGAATGGCGACTGGGCACGAGCCGCCAGTCTGCGCGAGACGTTCATGCCTCTGGAAGACCTGCGAGACGCATGGGGGCCGGCACGCGTCCTTCACCATGCCACCGAGCTGTGCGACATCGCACCGACTGGACCGATCGCGCCGTTCCTCTCGCCACTGGATGCACGGCAGCTCGCGCAACTCGCGCCGGTCGCCAGACGACTGAGGGAGGCTGACGCGTGACTCGGATCCGCAAGACGCCGGACACGTTGAGAAGCCACCGGTGGTTCGGCCGCGACGACTTGCGCTCGTTCGGGCACCGTTCGCGCGCGAAACAGGCGGGCTTCGCCCCCGAAGATCTGGCAGGCAAGCCGATCATTGCCATCCTGAACACATGGAGCGATGCGAACCCGTGCCACGCCCACCTGCGTCTGCGCGCCGACGAAGTGAAGCGTGGCGTGTGGCAGGCCGGCGGTTTCCCCATGGAGATCCCGCTGCTGTCGCTCGGCGAGACACTCATGAAGCCGAGCACGATGCTGTATCGCAACCTGCTGGCCATGGAGGCCGAAGAAGCGCTGCGCTCCTATCCAGCTGATGGCGCGGTGCTGCTTGGTGGCTGCGACAAGACGGTCCCGGCGCTGATGATGGGTGCGGTGAGCGCCAACCTGCCGGCGATCTTCCTGCCGGCTGGCCCCATGCTGCGCGGCAACTGGCGCGGACAGATCCTCGGGTCCGGCAGCGACGTCTGGAAGTACTGGGCGGAGCGCCGCGCCGGAACCCTTGACGAGTGCTCGTGGCGCGAAATGGAGGATGGCATCGCGCGCTCCTTTGGCACGTGCATGACGATGGGGACGGCATCGACGATGGCGGCGGCTGTCGAAGCGCTCGGCATGACGCTCCCGGGAGGATCGTCCATCCCTGCGGCAGACTCCGCGCATTCGCGCATGGCGTCCGCCACGGGGCGCCGATCGGTCGAGATGGTATGGGACGACTTGCGGCCGCGTGACATCCTGACGTCCGCGGCGTTCGACAACGCGATCACAACCGTCATGGCGCTTGGCGGATCCACCAACGCGATCATTCACCTGATCGCGATGGCCGGGAGGGCCGGTGTCCGGATCGATCTCGATCGCTTCGACGCGCTGTCACGGCGAACGCCACTCATCGCCAACATCCGCCCCTCCGGTCAGTTCCTGATGGAGGACTTCTACTACGCGGGCGGACTGCCGGCCCTGCTGGCCCGGCTGACGGATCTGCTCGACATCACGTGCGTCACCGCGAACGGCTGCACGCTCGAGGCAAATCTGACGGACCGGGTCGTCTGCAACGATGACGTGATCAGACCGCGGGATCGCGCCCTCGATTCGCAGGGTGGCGTCGCAATCCTGCGCGGAAACCTCGCACCCGACGGTGCCGTGATCAAGCACGCCGCAGCAGAGCCGCGTCTTCTCCGGCACACCGGCCGCGCCGTGGTCTTCAAGAACTACGACGACCTCGAAGCTCGCATCGACGATCCGGCTCTTCCTGTGACCTCCGATTCGGTGCTGGTCCTTCAGAACGCCGGACCACTAGGCGGTCCGGGCATGCCCGAATGGGGGATGCTGCCAATCCCGAAGAAGTTGCTCGCGCAGGGCGTGAGGGACATGGTCAGGATCTCGGACGCTCGAATGAGCGGCACGAGCTACGGCGCGTGCGTGCTCCACGTCGCGCCCGAATCGTTCGCAGGCGGTCCGCTCGCGTTCGTGCGCGACGGCGACGTCATCGAGCTGGATGTGCCGGCGCGCCGCCTCACGCTACAGGTGAGCGACGAGGAGATCGATCGCAGACGAGCCGCCTGGACGCCGCGCGATGCGCCGTATCCGAGAGGATTCGGCCGCATGTATGCCCAGCACGTCACGCAAGCCAATCTCGGCTGCGACTTCGACTTTCTCGAGGGCACCGCCCCAATCGAGGAGCCGGAGATCCATTAGGCCGAGAAGCGCGGGACGCGCGTCACGAACAGGTCAACTTCCAATGTATCCGTTTAGCGCTTCGATCGTAAGTGCGGCTGTCAGTCGGTTAAACAGGGGTCTTCATGACCTCCGCTCACCCCGTAGGATGAAAATGGCGGAGCACCGTAGACTCAAAAGCGACGGTGACGATACCGGCGACGATCACGACGGCGACGTTCGACGTCACTATGTTCCTCGTCGTGGTCGTCGTGGCGTCGCATCGTTCCTGAGGCGCGTTCGTCGTCAGTCGTTGTCCACAGCGAACAAACTCTCAGGTATCCATTTTCTGGGCGGAACGAGACAACTCGATATTACTTCCCGATTCCCAAGGGACTCTCGGCCAGTGCACCACGGTCAGCCGGAGGCAGCCATCCGGCGCACCTTGTCCCAGATGTCCTCGTCGACCTCGACACCGAGTGTCATGCTGCGTTCGCGGATCGCCAGCGTCCGCTCGCCTGGATACCTGACGTCATCTCCAGCGGCATGGAGGTTCTCAACGATCCCCTCGACCGTGCTGAGCGTCGTGCCGGCACGATCCAGCGACGTGACGTCGACCGCGATGAACACCTGCGACAGAGCCGTTTCCTGAAGAGAGTCGGGCGGAATCTCATGCGTGGCGCGTCCGCCCGACAGCAGAGCCGCGAGGATGTCGAGCATCAGCGACAAACCCGCGCCTTTCCAGTAGCCAATCGGCAGCACTCTCCCGGACGACTCGATTGCCGCGGCGTCGCGGGTCAATTCGCCGGCGGCATCGAATCCGCCGGCCACGGGCAGCGCCTCGCCACGGCGGCGATAGGACTCGAGCGCGCCGAACGAGAACTGCGACAGCGACATGTCGAGAACGAGGTGACCGGCCAGGCGAGGCACGGCAATGACGAATGGATTGTTGCCGAGGCGCGGCTGACTGGAACCCCACGGCGGCATATTCGGCAGCGTGTTGGTCCAGCAGATGCCGATCGCTCCGGCATCCGCGGCCTGCCAGCCGTAGGTTCCGCCTCGCATCCAGTGATTGGTGTTGGCGAGCGCGACGCAACCAATGCCGTGCTCTCGGGCCAGCGCGATGGCTTGACGCATGCACCGATGCGCGTTGAGGTTCCCGGGCCCGCGCCGCCCGTCCCATCGCTCGGTTGCGCCGTGTGCCGAAGTGAGTTGAGCGCCGGCGTGGACGTCTACCACGCCGGCCTGGATCATCTGCACGAACCGCGGGAACCGGTTGAGCCCGTGCGAGGCTACGCCGTCGCGCGACGTCTCCGCAAACAATCGCGCGCACAGGTCAGCGCGTGAGGCTTCGAACCCGAGCGACAACAGCACACGCTCGAGCGTGCGGTGCAAATCGTCGAACGGGACTCGCATTCGTCCTATTTCTTCTCGTAGACGGCGACGTTGTTGATTTTCTCCCCCTTCGCATTGGTCCCTGTCGTCGTCACGGTCAGAGTCTTGCCGTCCTTGGAGACCTCACGCGTGTAGGTCTGAACGGGCTTGCCCTTGAGCTTTCGCGTGCCTTCGATCCGGTTGGGGTTGATCCGCTTGAGCGCAATGGTGTCGTAATCCTGCGTCCCTGTGACAGGCGAGTCCTTGCCGTCGAGGCTCGCCGAGTAGGAAGTCGCCGTGGGCGACCCGTCGGCCGCCGCACCCTTTGTCGTGACCTTGATGACGTCCCCTGCGACTTCGATCACGACAACGTTGCTCTTCGGGGCGGGCCCGGGATCGTACTTCGACTTGGCGACATTGAGGTGCCACGTGCCGGCGGCAGGATCGCCCTGCGCAGACGGGGCGGCAAGCGCCATCATGCCGAGTAGCAGGACGAAACACAGGCGACGAACGCTGACTGATTTCATCGATCCTCCTTGGCTTAGTAAAAAGGCCAACGCAACGCGCGATCTGTACACGAATTCACCGATCGGCAGCACCCAAAGGTGAAAAGCGCTCGACCGTCCTGTTACCGACAACCGGCCGGGGCCGTTCTGTAAGCTAGACTCGAACCGAATGCCGAAGATACAGACACCCGCTGCGGTACTCGGCAGCCTGCTGGTTCTAACGCTGCCTGCACTCAGTTGCTCGCCCCAGCCGCCAAGCGCCACAAGCGCACCGCCGTCTGTGCTGGGACTGGATGGTACCTACCTCGAGGCGGTGCGCGCGCGAATGGAGAGCGGTGACCGCGCGCTCGAGAGCGCGGTCCAGTCATTGCAGCGCGACGCCGAGAAGGCACTCGCGCTCGCGCCGATGTCGGTCATGGACAAGGCTGTCGTACCGCCGAGCGGCGACAAGCACGACTACATGAGCCAGGCGCCGTATTGGTGGCCCGACACATCGAAGCCGGGCGGGCGCCCGTACATCCGGCGCGACGGCGACCGCAATCCGGAGATCGACCGCATTACGGACCACGACAACCTTGGGCGGCTGACGGGCGCGGTCTCGACCCTCGGTCTCGCATTCTTTTTCACAGGACGCGACGACTACGCGAGGCATGCCGCGCGCCTCGTGCGCACCTGGTTCATCGATCCGGCGACACGAATGAATCCTCATCTGCGGTACGGCCAGGGCATCCCCGGGATCAACGACGGCCGCGGGATCGGGATTATCGAGACGCGCGGCCTGCCGGATCTGATCGATGGCGTGTTGCTCGTGAAGGCTGGAAAGGTCCGGCTAAAGCCGGACGCCACAAAGACTGCGGTTTGGACGACGGACGACGAGATGGGGCTTCAGGCGTGGATGCGCGAGTATCTTCTATGGCTCGTCGAGAGTCAGCATGGAAAGGACGAGAGCAAGAACGGCAACAATCACGAGACCTGGTACGACGTTCAAGTGGCCTCGCTCGCGCTCTACACCGGGCAGCGCGACCTGGCGCGTCGGACGCTCGAGGTATCGCGAGAGCGCATCGCTCGGCATATCGAGGCTGACGGGCGTCAGCCGCGCGAGTTGGAACGCACGCGCTCATGGGACTACAGCATCTTCAACCTGAGAGCATTCTTTCAGCTGGCCGGCCTTGGCGAACGTGCTGGAGTCGATCTCTGGAGCCACCGCACGACTGACGGCCGCAGCCTCAAGGTGGCGCTCGATTACCTCGTGCCGTTTGCCGCAGGCGATCGGCCCTGGCCGCATCCACAGATCACGACGTTCAGAGGCGGCGAGCTTGACTGGCTTCTGCGCCGCGCGGCAGTCGCGTGGAAGGAGCCGCAGTATCGGCAAGTCGCCGAGCGTGTTGGTGGCGGCAGCCCCCAGACTGGAGCTCGTGCTCGGCGGCCATGACCCGGCCGCGCGGTAAACCGCGCTCATCGCTCGTCATCGGGCCCGGCGCCTTCGGCCCGCGAGTAGGCATGATCGACCAGATGCATGTCGACGGCGGAATCGATGGCCGGCGCCCCGAGCCGCAGCGACAGCCAAAGAGCGATGGCCAGGACGGCAATGGCCGTCAACGCGAAAGCCGCCATCAAGTACCAAATCAGCGACCGGAACGGCGCGAGCAGGTCATCGTGATCCGCAGAGAGCGCGACGAACCACGTGAGGGCCGGATAGTTCCGGCCAAGCTGGGTCGGGGCCAGGACCACCAGCCGTTTCGTTCCGTCCTCCGCTCCCGCATCGAACATGATGGGTCCCGGCGGGCTCTTGCGCTGGACCCGCGATTCGAGCTCCTCGCGCATCAGGTCGGCCGCGAAGAACCGGTCGCCCTCGTTATGGGGGCGCCGCCTGAACACAATCGAGCCGTTCGGCCGTACGAGCATGGCTTCGGCGCTCGTTCCGAACTCGATGCCACCCACGTTGGCGAGCATCTCGCGGCTGTCCATCACGATCTTCATGACCCCCGCGACTTCGCCGCTCGGCGACGGCACCGGTACGGCGACTTCGAACGCATACACACCGGCGCTCTCGTCGCGCCGTACGTCGGTGACGCTCACACGGCCGCGCCCCTCGTCGAATGCCTGCATCCACCACTCTTCGTCAGCCTGGAAGTAGTCGGAGGTGACGTTCGACGCCGCCACCAGACGGCCGTGGCGATCGGTGACGAGGATCTCCCGGTTCACGGAATCGTTGCGGGCGAGATCCGCGAGGAAGCGTGATGCCGCCGACTCGAGCAGGGCCGAGCGCTCGGTGACCGCGGCGCGGTCGTTCGTCCACCGCCGGTCGAGCTCCATCGCGGCACGCTCGTCGAACGGCCGCTCGTTTCCCTGGGCCGCCGCCTCACGAATGGTTGGAACTCTGGCAAGGACCGCCGCATCCAGGATGTTCCTGAACACGTAGGCATCGACGCTTCCGGCGATGTACTCGGCCATCTGCGTCAGCCTCTCACCCTGTGCTTCTTTCAGGCGCGCCCGGCCTATGCCGAGCACGACAGCAGTGCCGATTGCGAGGACCGGCAGGCCTACAAGAAGAATGACCGTGAAGGCCCGAGTGTTGATCGGCGGCCAGCGGGAATTCATGAGCCCCCTTCGGCGGGAACGCGGACGAGGCGACTCGATTCCTAATTCTTGCCCCATGACGAGGAAAGTCAAGTTGGAATCGATCGTCGGGACGAATGGCATCAGGCGAGACGTTCGTCCCCCTGAAGAGGTAACGGAAAGGAGCTCACGTTTCCCGCAAACGACATCTGCCCCGCCGACGTCTAATGCCTCATGCAGACCGTCTGGCACGACGTTCGATATGGCTTCCGCAGCCTCTGCGGCCACCCGGCATTCACCTGCCTGGCGGTGTTGACGCTGGCGCTCGGCATCGGCGCTGCCGCGACCATCTTCAGCGTCATTCAGAACGTCCTCCTCGACCCGTTTCCCTACGCAGACGCGAATCGGGTTGTCACCTTCCAGATTCGTGACTTGAGCAACGTCCGCCCCGGTGGCCGCAACTTTTTTCAGGTGCCGGAGTTCCTCGAATATCAGGAGCAGAGCGACGTCTTCGAGGAAGTGATTGGCGGAACGCCCGAGGATGTACTGCAGACGACTGACGAAGGCACTGAGCTGTTGACGGGTGGCGTCGTCACCGCAAACAACTTCAGCTTTCTCGGCGTTCCGCCCCTATTGGGTCGCGGACTGTCGCCGGACGATGTGAAACCTGGGGCACCACCGGTCTTCGTGATGTCTTACAAGATGTGGCTGAGCCGTCACAACCTCGATCCGGGCGTCCTCGGCCGGACACTCGTTCTCAACGGCGTGCCCACCACCTGTGTCGGTGTCATGCCACCGCGATTCACCAAGCTGGCCGCCGATCTCTACCGCCCGGTGATCTTGAACCGCGGTGATCCCCAGGTGAACCAGCGCTTCTTCATGTTCCAGGCGCGATTGAAGCGAGGGATCACCTTCGAGCAGGCGGAAGCGAACATCGACCTCATTGCCCGCCGGCTCGCGAAGATCTATCCCGATCGCTACCCGCAGAAGTTCGCCGTCCGCGTCGTGGGCTGGGCCGAGAGCATTGTCGGGCCGTTCAAGACGACGCTCTACACACTCGCGGCAGCCGTCGGCCTGTTGCTGCTGATCGCGTGCAGCAATGTCGGCAACATGCTGTTGGCACGTGGCGCGGTCCGGGAGCGCGAGATAGCCGTTCGTGTTTCGCTCGGCGCAAATCGGTTCCGGGTGGTGCGCCAGCTGCTCATCGAGAGTCTCCTGCTGGCTCTCGGCGGCGCGCTTTTCGGCTGCCTCTTCGCGTACGGCGGCATCAAGGCACTGGTGCTCCTGATTCCCGACGGGCTGATCCCCCGCGAAGCGGACATCCGGTTGAACATGCCGGTTCTGCTGTTCAGCCTGGGGATCACCATGTTTACGGTTCTGGTGTTTGGACTTGCACCCGCGCTGCAAACCGCGAAGCGCGACATCGTCGAGGCGCTGCGGACCTCTGGCAAGGCGGTCCACGGAGGGTTTCGCCGAGGCAAATTGCGAAGCGCGTTCGTGGTGGCCCAGGTTGCGCTGTCTTTGCTGCTGCTGACGGGTGCCGGGCTCCTGATGCGCAATTTCGTCAAACTGCAGCGCGTGGATCTCGGGCTGAACCCTGACAACATCCTCGTGGCACGGTTGCCGCTGCCGCGCGGCCAGTACGCGACGGCCGCCGCCAAACAGCGCTTCTTCGACGCGCTGCTCGAGCGGCTTCACAGGCTGCCGGGCGTTGTCGCGGCGACTGAAACCTCAACGCTCCCGCCGTATGGCGGTATTCGTACCGACGTCGACATTTCCGGGAAACCGCAGACCGAGAAGCGCCAGGCCCTCTTTCAGTTGTGCAGCGAGGGCTACTTCAAGACGCTGGACTTGCGGCTCCTGCGCGGGCGGACGTTGTCGAAGGACGATGTCGATGACTCGCGACGTGTCGCGGTCGTGAATCAGACGCTGGTGAATCGCTTCTTCGGGTCCGAGGATCCGCTTGGCCAGCAGATCAAGTTCAGGCTCCTGGGTACTCTGCCTGATGGCCAGGCCATCCCCGATCCGGTCTTCGAGATCATCGGCGTGATCTCGGACGCCAAGAATCAGGGAATCCAGGATCCGACGATGCCGGAGGCCTTCATTCCGTACGCGACGACGGGCGCCTTCGAGCGCGGGATTCTGGTCCGCACGGCGACCGCACCGGAGGCGCTGTTGAACAACGTGCGCCGCGAGATCTGGGCCGTGGACAGGAGCGTCGCGGTGACGATGACCGGAACGCTCAAGGGGTACCTGACGCAGTTCTCGTATGCGGAGCCGCGGTTCTCTCTCGTCCTCCTGGGAGTCTTCGCGAGCCTCGGTCTCCTGCTCGTCGCAATCGGGGTCTACAGCGTCATCGCGTACACAGTGTCCTGCCAGACCCACGAGATCGGAATTCGCATGGCGCTTGGCGCACGGCGCGGCGATGTGCTCGGCATGATCGTGTGGATGGGGCTACGCCTTCTCCTGATCGGCCTGGTCATCGGACTGCTGGGAAGCGTCGCAGCAACGCGAGTGCTGACGGCTCAATTGTGGGACATCTCACCACGCGACCCGATCGCGCTGATCGGCGCCGTCGCGGTAGTGACCGTCGCCGCCCTCGTGGCCTGCTACGTCCCCGCCAGACGAGCCACACGCGTCGATCCGATCGTGGCGCTCAGGTACGAGTAAGGTTAGCCTTCTTCCCTTCCGCTCAGAGAATTGATACCTGGGAGCTTGTTCGCTGTGGACAACGGCTGACGGCTGACGCGTCTCCGGAACGATCGCGACGACCACGACGAACACGACGCGACAAATAGTGACGTCGCGAACGTCGCGGCCGTCGGGATCATCGCCAGTGTCGTCACCGTTGCTTTTATCGGGGCAACGCGCGGGTCGCTCCCGTCGAGATCCCGCCGTCGACGAGCAGCGTCTGGCCGGTGATGTAGGCACTGGCGTCAGAAGCCAGGAACACGACGGCGCCTTCGAGATCCTCCGGCGCGCCGGGGCGCTTGAGCGGAATCCGATCGACGAGGTACGACAGCCATTCGGTGTCCTCGTACATCACCGCGTTCTGTGCGGTTCGAAACCATCCGGGCGCCAGGCAATTGACGGTGATCCCGTGCGGTCCCCAATCGTCCGCGAGGCTCATCGTCAGTTGGCGGATGCCGCCGCGGCTTGCGCCGTAGGGCGCCAGGCCGGCATAGCCGAAGACCGACGTAACCGATCCGATGTTGATGATGCGGCCGGCTCCACGCGGAATCATGTGAAGCGCCACGGCCTGAGCCGCGAAGAAGGCGCCGCGCAGGTTCGTGTCGAGCACGAGGTTCCAGTCCTCCCAGGTGACCTCCGCGGCGCGCTTCCTCACGTTGCAGCCGGCATTGTTGACGAGCACGTCGATGCGTCCGAACGCCTCCTGCGCGGCGTCGGCCATGCGGCGGATGCTGCCCTCGTCGCGCACGTCGAGCTCGAGGCCAACGGCGCGGCGGCCTTCTCGCTCGATTTCATCCTGGAAGGGACGCAGACGCTCGATGGATCGACTGGTGATCACGAGATCCGCGCCCGCGCGCGCCAACGCACGCGCGAACGTCTGGCCAAGGCCACGGCTGGCGCCAGTGACGATCGCGACTCGTCCGGTGAGATCGAACAGTGACATGAGGCTGGTCCCGGTGCTCAGGGCCTGAGAATGACCTTCATCAATCCCGCACCGCCGCGGTGAAGCCGATCGAACCAGGCCGGACCTTCTTCGAGCGGCGCAGTCGCGCTGATCAGCGGTCCGACGTCAACGGCGCCACGCATCATCAGATCGATGCAGGTCGGGTACTCGCCGCTCGACGCGCACGATCCGAGCAAAGAGATCTCGCGCGTGACGACGGACTGTAACGGCAGCGGCACAGTGGGTGACAGGTTCCCGACGAGCGTGACGGTTCCTCCTTTGCGAACGCAACGGACAGCCGCATCAACGGTCTCGGCCCGCCCGACGACCTCGAAGGCGTGATCTGCGCCGCGCGGCCCGGTCACGCGCGCGATCGCCGCCAGCACATCATCAGAGGTAGCGTCGACTCCGTCAGCGGCGCCAAGCTGGCTCGCCATCGAGAGCCGCCTCGAGTCGACATCCACGGCAATCACACGCTCGCATCCTCGCGCCCTCAGGATCTGAATCACGAGGAGCCCAATCATTCCGCACCCAATGACGACGACAGGGCTGGCGCGATCGGGCACACGCCGGTCGACGGCGTGGACGGCAACCGAGACCGCCTCGATCAGCGCCGCATGCTCGAACGGCATCGCTCTCGGGCAGCGGATAGACGATTCGGGCAGGGACGGCTATGAACTCCGCGAACGCGCCATGACGCCGATACTCGGCGCACGACACGCCGAGCACCCGTCGATCCTCACAGAGATTCATCTGGCCGCGCGCACAGGTACTCGCAGCGTCCACAGGACACCGTGGAGTCGAACGTGACGCGAGCGCCGGGCGCAAGGCCGCGAACACGGTCGCCGACTCGCTCGATCGTGCCAGCAGCTTCGTGCCCCATCACCAGCGGCGGGACCCGGCGGCCGGTGGAGCCGTCGAAGCCGTGCACATCGCTGCCGCAGATCCCACACGCGCGAACGCGGACGAGCACATCGTCTTCGCCGACATCGGGGAGCGGCAGATCGGCAATCGTCAGTGTCGACGGTGCCGTGAGCAGCAGCGATTTCAGAAGCCGAGTCCTTTCGTCTTCAACCGGACTCGCATCAAGTGCATGTCGGCGGTGATGTACAGCGTCCTTCCATCGTCGCCGAACGCACAGTTCCCGGTCGCCTGCCCGGTGAGGATTGTTCCGAGGTGTTTGCCATCTGGCGACAGGATCAGGACGCCGCCTGGACCGGTCGCAAACAGGTTGCCGTCCACGTCGATTTTCAGTCCGTCGGGCAGTCCTCGACGGTCTTTGGCGAGCGTGGCGGCATCGAAGAAGAGCCGGCTCGATCCCAGCGTGCCGTCGGCCCGAACCTCGAACGCCCGCCAGATCGGGGCGGCGGGATCCGACTGGGCGACATACAACGTCTTCTCGTCCGGTGAAAATGCGAGCCCGTTCGGCCGCGTCATATCTCGTGTCAGCAGGCTGACCGTGCCGTTCCGATGCCAGCGAAAGACGCCCTGAAAGGGAATCTCGCGGGCTGGATCTTCAAATTGCTTCACCAGACCGTAAGGCGGATCCGTGAAATACAGATCGCCCCTGCTGTGGAAGACGGCATCGTTGGGACTGTTGAAACGAGCGCCGTCATGTCTGTCGGCGATCGTCGAAAACCTCGGCGCCGGTGCCGAGAGCGGCGCATCCATCCGTGCGATCCGCCGATCGCCGTGCTGGCAGATGACAAGGCGCCCTTCCGCGTCGATGACGAGCCCGTTCGATCCCAGTTCGGCACCACGCGGCTCACGGCCGGTGTAGCCCGACGGCTTCAACCACTGCCGCGCGCCCTCGCCTTCCTTCCACCTGATGATGATGTTCTGCGGCACGTCGGAGAACAGCAGGAAGGCGCCGTCCTTCACCCACACCGGACCCTCGCTCCAGTCGTAGCCGCTGGCAAGGATCTCGACCTGGGCATCCGGTGCGATCAATCGATCGAGAGCCGGGTCGAGACGTTCGATTGTCGGCATGTTCGATGCCCTTTCTGCCTGCCTGGTCGACGCGGGCGTTGTGGGTGTAAAGGGATTCAGCATGCCAACGGTGGCAGCGGCCGTCGCGACACAGAGGGTTCGCATCACTCCCATCCCAGCAGCCTCCTGCCCTGTTGCCAGAGCGTCAGCGACGCCAACACGCCGAAGAAGACAACGGACCAGACGAGGGCGACGGTCCGATAGGACCGAATGCCGATCACGGGCGGCAACTTCCGCTTGTTCAACGCCAGCAGGAGCGCCGAGTAGAGACTCATCATCGTGCCACCGACGCAGGCCGAGATCACGAGCAGCAGAAGAGGCTGATCCAATCCCAGCAGAAGTATGGTGCAACCGATCGCAACGAGTCCCCAGACGAGGCGCAACGTAGAGGCGGCTCTCGGAGATCGGCGAGTGCTGAAGGTAGGTCGACTTGAGGACATCCGCCGCCAGACGGCTGGTGTAATCCGTAATGCCCATCGATGAAGCGAAGAGCGCGAAGGCGCCGACGCTCCAGAAAAGAAGGCCGAACCACGGTGCGACGATCGACTGCAGTTGAACGCCTTCGACGTGCAGAAACGACACGTTGTTGGGCAGGCCCGGCCGTCCGAAGAGCGTCGAATGCGCCAGCATCGAGGTGAGGCAGATCGTCGCTACACTGACCACCAGGAACGTCGCGGCCTGTTCCACGTTTGCGAACCGCCACCAGCGCTGCCAGCGTTCGAGATTGGCGTGGCTGGGTTCGAACGAGAATCTCGCCGCTGTCGGCCGGGCCTCCTCGAAGCCTGTCAGCGGACTGACGATCCGCGGCACGTATCGCCCCATGCCGAAACCTTTGTCGCGAATCCAGTTGCTCTGGCACAGGTTCTGGCCGCCTCCGGCGCCAGCGAACGCGATCGCCCCGAGGAGGAGCGCGAAGCCCAGTTCGCCGGGAAAGCCACCCACACCGGACAGGCCCGCCGGCAGCGCCCGCCATGAATCGGCGGTGATCGCGAAGGCGATCGCGAGCACGCTCAAGAGCGCGACCGCGGCGAACTTCACGAAGATGAGGCGCTCGAGCGCGACGTAGACGATGGGTGCCAGCGTGAGCGAAGCGCCAATCAGGATTAGCGCACCGATGGCGATCAGCCGCGCGTTGCCGCCGAAGATGTACGTCGCGATCGTGGCGGCACTGATGGCCCAGCCGGGCCACAGGTTCGCGAAGTAGACCATCACGGCGAACACAAGCCCCCAGTGCTTCCAGAACCGGTTGAACCCGCTCAACGCCGTCTCACCGGTCGCCAGCGTGTACCGCTCGATCTCCATGTTCAGGAAGAACTGGGTGACGACGCCGAGGACGGCGCCCCAGAGGAAGACCAACCCGACCTGCGATGCGATGTAGGGCCAGAGGATGAATTCGCCCGAGGACACGCCGACACCGGCCGCCACGATGCCAGGCCCGACAATCCGCCAGAGATTTCGCGGGAGGTCGGGTAGATCGCGAACTTCGTCGCACGCGGCATCGCGATTCAGCAGCATCAATTCTTCTTATTCCGCGTCCGTGGTCCGTAGTTCGTGGTCCGTCGCTCGCCGCTCGGAGAGCCCCGCCGCCCACGGGGTTCTACGAGCCACGAGCGACGAACCACGAACCACGGACGCACGGACCACGGACCACGGACAAAGCTGACAGTACGGATTAGAACACGATCTTCGCCGCGAGTTGAATGTCGCGTGGCAGGTTGGCCTGCGTCGTGACTTTGCCGAAGTTCGCGTTCGTCGGATCCGTGTTGGGGTTGTTGAAGATTGGATGGTTGAACGCGTTCAGGAACTCGACGTGGAACTGCGCGCGAACGCGGTTCGAGAAGCGCACCTGCTTGACGAGCGAGATGTCCCAGAGATTCAGGCCATGACCGCGCAGGCCCTCGACGCGGGAGGGGAAATACCGCATGTTGTTCACGAGCCGGATCCGTTGATCGTTGCGCTGCTTCACCGGATCGGGCACGCCGTTGGTCTGCACCGCAGCATCGCTGAAGTAGAAGCCGCTCACGTCGAACACCGGATTGTTCGTATCGCCGGAATAGTCGGTCTTCAGGCTTCCCAAATCGCCGTTGAAATATATGTTGCGATCGTGGAAGCTGATCGGCCGGCCGCTCTGGAGCTGGCCGATGGCCTGCACGCTCCAACCGCCGATCAGACCGTCGACGAACGGGTTGACATCGCTGCCCCACCGGCGATCGCGGCCGAACGGCAGCTCCCAGATGCCGCTCACGACGAAACGGTGCGGAACGTCGAACTCCGACAGCCGCTCCTCGTACTCGGTGTCGGTCGGGTTCAGCCTGAAGACGCGCTCGGTGAACTTCGACCAGGTGTAGGCCGCGAGAATCGTGTAGCCCCGCGTGAATCGTTTCTCGATCCTGAACTGCGCTGAATCGTAGCGGCTCGTTCCATCGTCCTCGAACGTCCTGACGTTGCCGAACTGGGGAAAGGGCCGGAGCAGCTGCGAGCGCGCAATGGTTCCGCCGTTGAACCCCGTATTGGGAATCAGACCCCTGAACGGGTTGGTCACTTGCTGCGTCAGGAAGTTGTTCGTCGCGTCGTCGCGCTGGGGACTGGTCGAGAGGAACTGGGCGGGAATGCCGTTGAGATCGATCTCGCCCGCCTGGGCCCCTCCGCCGGTCGTCAGATCCCACCCGCGGCTGCCGACGTACGCGCCCTCCACCAGCCAATGCCCGGGCAGCTCGCGCTGCACGCCGATGGTGTAGCGCATGTTCTGTGCGTTGTTGAACTCGGCGGGCGGGACGCGGACGTTGTTGGTGCTCGACGTCAGGTCCTGCCCGAGGAACGTGTCGGCACCAAGCGCGGCCCCCGGCGGCTCGAGGACGCCGTCAGGAAATGGATTCGACAGCGTGCCGCGGAACGTGAGCCCGTTGTCGAGCGTGGCGACCAGCGGCGTCCCCTGCGAGAACCCCGGCTGGAACACACCCGAGATGATGAACGGGACGGTGTAGATGCCCCAGCCGCCGCGAACGACTGTCTTGTCGTTGACTTGGTATGCAAAACCGGCCCGCGGCTGGAAGTTGTTCGTATCCGAATCCCAGAACCCGCGGTTGCTGTCGGACGCGAAGGTCAGGCCCCCTTGTGGATTGAACGCGGAGATCGGGAGTTCCGGAATGGGCGCGGCGGCATAGGCGGCGCGGGCGGCAGCCGCGATGCTGATGGCCGCGGCCGCATCGAACTCGCGCGTGTTCCTGTTCTGCGTCTCGGTGGTCGCGCCTTCATAGTCGTAGCGGAGGCCCAGATTCAACGTCAGGCGATCGGTGACCTTCCAGTCGTCCTGGATGAACAGGCCCTGATAGAGCGTATTGTTGACGCGGTCGCCATTACGGTCGATCTGGCCGGCGGTCGGGAGCCCGAGCAGAAAGCTGGCGATGTCCAGGCCGTTGAGCGCCCCGGAGTTGTCCTGGGCCCTCGTGAACGCGGCATTGTTGCGGACCAGATACTCACCCGCCTGCCGCTCGAAGTTGAAGCTCGACTCTTTGTAGAGCCGCAGATCGTATCCCGCGCGGATCGAGTGCGCGCCGGCAATCTTGGTGTACGTGGGCTGTAGCGAGTAGATGCTGTGGACCGTTGTGGCGGCGAGATTGTCGCCGATATCCGTCAGGGTATCGAAGTCGAAGCGAGGAAAGTACTGTGCGCCGCCGAACTGCGACACCACGGCCGATGAGAAACCAAGCGACGCCGGGTCGAAGAGACCTTCGTGCTGACGAATGTTGGGTTCCTGGAAGCGCTGCCACCCCGCACGGAGGTTGAACAACGAGCTCGAGCTCGCGGTGTAGACGTGATCGTAGGTCACACCGTCGTTCTTGCGGATCAGGAAGTTGCCGACGGGTTTGACGCCGCCGACATCACCAAAGAAGGCGTTCCGCGATTCGGTCCGATCGTTGCGTGTGTATCTCACAAACATCTGCTGTTTGTCCGTGACACGGTGATCGACCCGCAAGGAGACCGAATAGAAGTCGTCGGTTCGCGGATTGATCGAGAAGTAGTTGTCACGGCCCTGCGAATCCCCCGCCTGGTTCGGCAACGGGTACGAGTTCAACACCGCCTGAGCGATCGGATCGATCATCTGTCGCGGAATGATGTTGCCGGGGAACGGCGAGCGCACCACGCGGTTGCCTTCCTGACGTGCGCTGAACGGATTGAAAATCGTGATTCCCTGGGCCAGCAGCGACGAGAAATCGCCATTCCGCATGGCCTCGGTCGGGACTGTGCGGGGACCCGGCTCGGGGAACTCATCGTAGAGCCACTCGACCGCGCCGAAGAAGAACGTCCGGTCCCGGCCGTTGTAGAGACCGGGGATGACGACGGGGCCGCCGAGATGGCCGCCTGGGCGATCGTAGCCGAGGGACGGCTTCGTACCGCCACTGCGGTTCACGAAGAAATCGGTGGCCGACAGGGACTCGTCGCGCATGTAGTAGTAGCCCTCGCCCCTCAACGCGTTCGTGCCACTCTTCAGCGTCACGTTCACCATTGCGCCCGCCGTGTGACCATCGGCGGCGTCGAAGCTGGCGGTTTCGACCTTGAATTCCTGGACGGCGCCCGCCGGCGGCACGAACGCCACGCGGCGTCCGTTGCCCATGTTTGGCGAGCCATCGAGCGTGAACTCGTTTCCTCCAGACGACCCATCTGCGTTGATGGCCGATGTGCCGCCATTGTCGAATGGGCGAGAGAAGGTGAGCTCCCCCGTGTAGGCGACTCCGGGGACGAGCCGCGACAACACGAACGGGTTGCCATCCGAGAGCGGAAGCAGCGAAATACGCTTCTCGTCGATGACCTGCCCCTGCGTCGCCGAGGCGAGCTCCAGGATGGGGCTCTCTGCCGTCACCGACACCGATTCCTCGATCCGGCCGACCTCCAGCGCGAGGTCGAGCGTGATCCTGTCGCCGACGCGGACTTCGATCCCCTCTCGCACGAGCTTCCTGAAACCGGACAGCTCGACGCTCACGCGATACTTTCCCGGGTTGAGATACGAGATCGTATAGTCGCCGTCCGCGGCCGTCGTCACCGTGGTGTCCACGTTCGTACCGACGTTGGTCGCCGTCACTGTCGCACCAGGCAACCGGCCGCCAGACGCGTCGCTGATGCGGCCGGTGATCACGCCGCGGAAGTCCTGAGCCTCGACGAGGGTCGTAACGCTGGCGAGCGACGCGGCGAGCGCGCTCGCGCACATGCTGCGGAAAATGCCTCGCATGACGCCTCCTCCAGGAACACCGACGAACCTGCCATGGGGTTGGCTGCGCATGGTCAGCCAAACCTCAGAAACACCAAGTGGTCAGTCCAATATGTCCAGCCAGTTGACACACGAAAGACCAGTCGACGATCGCGCGGCGCGACGGTAGCACGCCGTTTCGCCCCGCAGAAGCCTCTGGCTGTTACGGCTGGACGTGCAATTTGGGCGATTTCAGGCCACAATCTCGCAGCGGCGTTCGGAGGTAACGGGTGCCTGGCTCGTGCCGCTCAACCGCGGCGGTATCCTTGCCACCGGCGCTCGAGGGCATGGAGGATTGACCACAGGAGGAAGGTCCGTGACCGACAACAAGCTCGTGACCCGGCGGGAATTCGTCAAGACGGCGGGAGGCGCCGCGGCCGCCGCGTCGTTGGTGGGCGTCGCGGCGGTGCCGCAACCGGCGGCGCGGCGACGCTACGCCATCGTCGGCACCGGCGATCGCGCTCAGGGCATGTGGGGACGATCGCTCGTGGAGAAGTATTCCGACGTGCTGGAATTCGTCGGACTCTACGACGTGAACGCCGAACGGGCCGCCGCCGCACGCGAGCTCATGGGCGTGACCTGCCCGATCTATCCGAGCTTCGAGGAGATGTGCGGGAAAGCCAAACCCGACCTGCTGATGGTCACGACCGTCGACGCCTTTCATCACGAGTACATCGTGAAGGGACTCGACCGGGGCATCGACGTCATGACCGAGAAGCCGATGGTCATCGACGAACAGCAATGCCAGGCGGTGCTCGACGCCGAGAAACGGAACAATCGGCGCATCGTCGTCACCTTCAACTACCGCTACGCACCGAAGCACACCGCGATCAAGGAAATCCTGATGGGCGGGGAGATCGGGCGCGTGCTCTCGGTCGACTTCGCGTGGTACCTGGACGTGATTCACGGCGCGGACTACTTCCGCCGCTGGCACCGGCTGAAGAACCGCAGCGGCAGCCTGTGGGTACACAAGGCGTCTCACCACTTCGATCTGGTGAACTGGTGGCTCGGCGCGGATCCGGTCGAGGTCACGGCGCTGGGAGGCCTGCGCGTCTACGGGCGAAACGGCCCGTTCCGCTCGACCAATTGCCGTGCCTGTCCGCACAAGAAGGAGTGCCGGTTCTACTACGACATCACCACCAACCCGACGCGCATGAAGCTGTACGTCGGAGCGGAAAAGGCGGATAACTACTATCGCGACGGCTGTGTCTTCCGCGAGGACATCGATATCTACGACACGATGTCGGCGGTCGTAAAGTATTCGAACGACGTGAGCATGAGCTACTCGTTGAATGCGCACATGCCGTTCGAAGGGTTCCGCGTGGCGTTCAACGGAGAGTTGGGCCGGCTCGAGGTCCGCGACCACGAACGCCAGCCGTGGGAGGTTGCCGACGAGGACGAAACCGAAATCTACGTCACCAAGAGTTTCGGCAAGCGCGTGCGCGTGCCGTTGCCGCGCGCGGAAGGCGGCCACGGTGGCGGCGACGATCGGCTGAAGAACCTGATCTTCCGCAAGGCTCAGGCGCCGGAGCACATGAGGCTTCCCGACTCGCGCGCCGGCGCGATGTCCTGCCTGACCGGCATCGCGGCTCGCAAGAGCATCCAGGAGCAGCGGCCCGTCCGCATCGCGGATCTCGTCAGGCTCTGACGTGCTTCGTGCCTTCAGCCGGGTCGTCGGTCTCGGTTGGTTGGCAGTCGCCGCGGCATCGCAGCCGGCCAGACCCGCGACCGCACACGAAGTGCGGAGCCCCGATGACGGCGTGGTCTTCAGGATCGCCAGGTCGCCGGCTGGACAAATCACATGGGCCACGTCCGTCCGCGGGCTGCCGGTCATCGAGCCCTCGGCGCTCGGGATTGTGCTGAACGACGTGGACCTCGGGCGCGGCGCCATGCTCGATCGCGTCGAGCGCTATCGCGTCGACGAGACCTATCCCTGGCGAGGAGCCAAGTCGCAAGCCGTCAACCGGGCAAACGGCATGCGCGTCCGCGTCACGCACGACGCGGGCGTTCAGTACACCGTGGACGTCCGGGTCGCGAACGATTCCGTCGCCTTCAAACACCTCGTGCCGGGAACCGGACGACGAGTGCCTGACGGCGGATCGATGTTCACCTTCCCCAGCGGCAGCGTGGTCTGGTCGCACGGCCTGCGCGACCATTACGAAGCGGTTTACGAACGGCGGCTCATCGAGGACGTTCCCGAGGGCGACTGGGCCGCACCGCCAATCACGGTGAAACTCCCTGGCGGTGGTGGCTACGCCGCTATCAGCGAGGCCGGTCTCCGGAACTACGCCGGCATGGCCTTGCAGTCCGACGGCCGGCGCGGCTATCGCGAACGGCTCGGGCACAGCCACCCGCCCGGCTATCCGTACACGCTGCGTTTCGGCGAGGAGAATGCGAAGCGCCTGTCGGCCGCCGCGCCGCTCGAAGGACCGATCGCGACGCCGTGGCGCGTCGTGATTATCGGCCGAACTCTCGACACGATCGTCAACAGCGACGCGATCCATGACCTGTCCGATCCGCCGGACCCGCGCCTGTTCCCCCAAGGGATGCACACGCCCTGGCTCAGACCCGGCCGCGCGGTCTGGAGATATCTCGACGGCGGCGAAAACACGGTCGATGGAATCAAGGAATTCTCGCGGCTGGCCGCGGAGCTCGGCTTCGAGCATCAGGTCGTCGAGGGCCAGTGGCAGAAGTGGACGGAAGACGAGCTGCGCGAGGTGATCGAGTATTCGCGGTCGCGGGGTGTGGGCATCTGGGTGTGGCGCCATCGCAACACGCTGAGCGATCCCGCGAAGCGGCGCGAGTTGTTCGCGTCGCTGCAGAAAGCCGGTGTCGTCGGCGTGAAGGTGGACTTCCTCGATCACGAGGCGAAGGAGGTCATCGATTTGTACCACGACATCCTGCGCGATGCGGCCGAACACCAGTTGATGATCAACTTTCACGGCGCCAACAAACCGGCCGGCGAATCACGGACGTGGCCGAATGAAATGACGCGCGAGGGCATCTACGGCCTGGAACACCGGCGCATGGAGGCATGGGCCACGTTCAACACGACTTTTCCGTTCGTGCGCATGCTCGCGGGTCACGCCGACTACACGCCGGTCGTGTTCGGGGAAAGGCGGCGCGAGACGAGCTGGGCGCACCAGATTGCAAGCGCCGCGATCCTCACCTCGCCGCTGCTCGTGTACGGCGGTCATCCGGGATCGTTTCTGTCCAATCCTGCCGTCGAACATGATCAAGAGCATCCCGAGCGTCTGGGACGAGACCCGTGTGCTGCCGCCCTCGGAGATCGGAGAGCTCGCCCTCTTCGCACGCCGGAGTGGCGATCGCTGGTTCGTCGCGGCCATGAACGGACCGACGGCGCGGACGGTCACGCTCGATCTTTCATTTCTGCCCAAGGCATCCTGGCGGGCTCTCATCGTCCGCGACAATCTCGAGAACGACGCGGCCGTCGTCGTCGAGACGCGCAACGTGCCGCGCGTCCTCGAAATCCCCGTGCGCGCCGCGGGAGGTTTCGTCGTAAGGCTCACGCGCTAGGGGCCTCTTCGGCGAGCTCCTACATCTTTGTAGGAAATCTTGGTCGGCCCGCCGTTTTTGTCGCTCCACAGCTTCGCGATTACGTCGGCCAATCCGGGCATCAAGTCCTTGCGATTAGGCGACTTGCGTCTCAATCGTCACGGGCGCGCGTGCTGCACGGAGTTTGCTCTGGGCTTCGGGACCTGGCGAGGAGCCGGAACCGAGCACGGAGGCAGGGCGCGTGAACCCAAGCGATATCACCTGGATGCTGATCTCGACGGCGCTGGTCGTGTTGATGACGCCGGCGCTGGGATTTTTTTATGCGGGGCTCGTTCGTGGCAAGAACGCGCTCAACACGATCATGATGAGCGTCATATCGCTCGGGTTCGTGGGCCTCGCCTGGGCCTTGTTTGGGTATTCGATCGCCTTTGCCGGCGACCACCCATTCTTGGGAGGAATCGATCATCTGGGGCTGCGTGACGTCGGCCTGGAGCCGCGCGGGACGATTCCGCACCTGTTGTTCATGGCCTACCAGGGCACGTTCGCAATCATCACGGCGGCACTGATCTCCGGCGCCATCGTGGAGCGGGTTCGCTTCGCGCCGTACCTCGTCGTGCTGACGGTGTGGAGCGTCGTCGTCTATTCCCCGGTCGCGCATTGGGTTTGGGGCGCCGGCGGCTGGCTGGCGGCGCTCGGCGCCCTCGACTTCGCGGGTGGCACGGTCGTTCACATCACAGCCGGAGCGGCCGCGTGCGTGGCGGCCCTCTGTCTCGGTCCACGACAGGACTACAGCCGGCGCGCGCTCCTGCCGCACTCCGTCCCGTTCACGCTGCTCGGCGCCGGCCTGCTCTGGTTCGGGTGGTTCGGGTTCAACGGTGGCAGCGCCCAGGCGGCAAATGCGCAGGCGGTGCTCGCGTTCGTCAATACGCTCCTCGCGCCCTCCGGCGCGCTCGTGGCCTGGACGCTGCTCGACCTGTTTCGCACCGGACGAGCGACAGCTGTGGGCGTCGCGACGGCGATTGTCGTCGGGCTCGTCGCGATCACGCCGGGCGCCGGGTTCGTCAGCCCGCTCTCGGCGATCGCCATCGGCGCAGTCGCCGTGGTGCCGAGCTATTACGCCCTCGTCTGGCGCGTGCGCACGCGTCTTGACGATGCGCTCGATGTGGGCGCGGCGCACGGACTGGGCGGGATCAGCGGCGCGTTGCTGACCGGATTGCTGGCCCAGCGCGCGTGGGGCAGCCCGGCCGACGGACTCCTGTTCGGCAACCCTGCGCAAGTCGGCATCCAGCTCGTGGCCGTGCTGGTGGCCGGCGGATATAGCGCCCTCCTGACGCTTGGGATCGTCCGCGCGATGGACGCGATTACTCAGATGCGCGCCGCGCCCGAGGAGGAAGCGATCGGGCTCGACGTCAGCGAACATGGCGAAGAGGCGTATGCGCGCGAGGATGGCGCAATCCTGATCCTCTCGCCGAAAGCGTCGCCACACCGCGTCGCGGCACTTACGCCCAGCCTCACGTCACAAGGAGAGACCCGATGAAGCTCGTCGTGGCAATCGTACGTCCTGAAAAACTGACGGACGTGCTCGAGGCGCTCTTTCTTGCAGAGGTCCGAGGCCTCACGATCAACCGTGTGCAGGGCCACGGCGGCGAGATGGAACCGGTCGAGACCTACCGCGGCACCACCGTGAAAATGGCGCTGTCGGAGAAGATCCGCCTGGAGATCGCGGTTTCCGATCACTTCGTCGACGTCACCGTCGGGGCGATCCTGAGGGCCGGACGCACGGGACGCGTCGGTGACGGAAAAGTCTTCGTTCTCCCGGTGGACAAGATCTTCCGGATACGGACAGGCGAGCACGATCAGGCGGCGGTGACCCCGGTCGAAGATTTCCCGCTCGTCGCGCGGAGAGAGTCCTGACCCGCCAACAGATCGCCGTTGCCCCTATCCACGGAAGCGATCGGCATCAATCCGATGCTTCCGAACCTTGTAATTGATGATCCGCTCCGTGGTGCCCAGCTGGCGGGCGGCGCGGGCGCAGTTGCCTCGACTGGACTTGAGCGCGTCCTGCAGGAGATCGCGCTCGAAGGCCTCCACGCTCTCGCGCAACGAGACTCGCGGCACCGTTCCCGAGGCTTCGGCGGTCTGCAGAGTCGGCGGCAGATGGTGGCCATGGATGACGCCGCCCTCGCACACGAGCACCGCCCGTTCCAGAGTGTTCTCGAGCTCGCGGACGTTCCCCGGCCAGTGGTAGCTCGTGAGCATATCGATGGCTGGCGTCGCCACGCGCCGGATCCGCTTGCCGTGCTCGCGAGCGTGCTTTTCCAGGAAATGGTCGGCAAGCAGCATGATGTCCGGCTTTCGCTCGCGCAGCGGCGGCGCGAAGATGGTGAACACGGCGAGGCGGTAGTACAGATCCGCGCGGAACCGGCCCTCGTCGATCAGCGTCTCGAGCGGCTGATGGGTCGCGGCGATCAGCCGCACGTTGATCTTGATGGAGGCGGTGCCGCCAAGCCGTTCGATTTCGCGCTCCTGCAGCACTCTGAGCAGCTTCACCTGCGTCGACGTGTTCAGGTCGCCGATCTCGTCGAGGAAGAGCGTCCCGCCCTCCGCCAGCTCGAACCTGCCCTTCTTGGTCCCGTGCGCTCCAGTAAATGCGCCGCGATCGTAGCCGAACAGCTCGGACTCGATCAGCGAATCGGGCAACGCGGCGCAGCTCACTTTGACGAACGGTTTCCTCGCCCGGGGCGAGTTGTGGTGGATCGCGTGCGCGATCATCTCCTTGCCGGTGCCTGATTCCCCGCGGATCAGGACGGTCGTATTGCTTCGCGACACCTGCGTCACCTGCTCGTAGACCTGCTGAATCGGTGCGCTGTTGCCGACGAGGTGGCGGAAGGCGTGGCGCTCGCGAAGCTCGTCGCGAAGGTGCTCGTTCTCTTCCGCGAGCCGATGGCGATCCGCCTGCACGTGGCGGGAGGCCTTGACCGCCTGAGCAATCATCGAGGCCACCAGGCGGTAGAACTCCAGCGAGCGCTCGTAGTCTCGATCGGCCTTGAAACGCAGCACGATCCCGAGGGCGCCCGCCGGACGGCGGCCGAGCAGGATCGGAACGGCAATGAAGGTCCGTTCCTGACGCTCGCCGCGGCCCAGCCGCGTCGCCAGGGCAGGCTCGCGGCTCACCTGCGGCACGACGACCGCCCTGCCGCTCTGCATCACGCGCGTCGTGATGGCATCGACGGAGGCCCCGGCCCCGCCCTGACGCATGCCGATGGCTGCTTCGGTCTGCAGCTCGTGCGTCTGCTCGTCGACGAGCAGCACCGATCCCGCGGTCACTTCGTGGCGGCGCTGGAGAATGGCGATCGCCGAGTGCAGCGCGCTCTTCAGGTTGAGGATGCCGGACAGGGCCTGGCTGATTTCCAGGAGCGTGGTCAGGCGCCGGATCTCGTTCGTGTGGTCACGGGGTGGAGCCGACATTGTTGTCGCTCATGATGGCAGAAACGACGAAATTGTAGGAAACGATTATCGATCGGCCGACGATGCCTTGGACGGCGGGAGCTGGTAGGTGGGAATCGAGCCTCCGGCCGGCAGGGAAACGGGAGCGCGATTGCCGCGTCCTGGAAGCCTCAACGAGATGACCAGCACCGCTTCGAGCACGAGCACACCGGCGAGCACCAGCAGACCCGCGCTGTAGCTCGAGGTGTCTTCCCGAAGCCAGCCCATGACCGATGGCCCGACGGCCCCGCCGAGATTGCCGATCGAGTTGATGAGCGCGATGCCGGCGGCCGCAGCCGCGCCGCCCAGGAACATCGGCGGAATCGCCCAGAAAACGCTCAGTATCGAGCGCTGTCCGAGCTGAGACAGTGTGAAGCCGAGGACGAGCAGCGGCAGGCTGGACTGAAACGTCACCGCAACCAGCAACCCGGCCGCCGCCGTGAACGCACATGCCGCCACGTGCCACTTGCGCTCGCCCGTTCGATCGGAGTGCCGGCCGATGACGACCATTCCGACCAGCGCCGCAGCGAAGGGAACGGCTGTGATGGCGCTCAGGGCAAACCCGTCCAGCCCAGACGACTCGCGCAAAATCCTCGGCAGCCAGAGAAAGATGCCGTAAGTCACGAGCGCATTGAGGAAGTAGATGGCGGCGAGCAGCCACACTTTTCCGCTGGCCAGGCTTCGCAGGAGCGAGCCCTGGTGGCTTCCGGGGAGATCGGCGCGTTCCCGTCGCATCGTGTCCGCGAGCCACGCACGCTCGGGCTCGCTCAGCCACGTGGCCTGCTCGGGCCTGTCGGTGAGCACCCACAACGCCGCCACGCCGAGGATGACCGCCGGCAGGCCTTCGATGACGAACAGCCATTGCCACCCTCGCAACCCCGCGAGCCCATCGAGCTTGAGCAGCGCTTCCGATGCCGGGGCGCCGACGATCATCGCGATGGGCGCGGCCATCATGAAGAGCGCACCCGTGCGCGCTCGCTCCGCCGCAGGAATCCAGTACGTCAGGTACAGCACCATGCCGGGAAAGAACCCCGCTTCGGCAATTCCCAACAGGACACGCGCGACGTAAAACGTCGTCGTATCCGTCACGAACATCGTCCCCATGGACACGAGGCCCCAGAGCACCATGATGCGGGCCATCCACCGCCGCGCCCCGACGCGTTCGAGGATCAGGTTGCTCGGGATCTCGAACAGGCAGTAGCCGAGAAAGAACAGGCCGGCGCCAACCCCATAGGCGGCATCACTGAGGCCCAGGTCGCGCTGCAGCGCGTCCGCCGCAAACCCGATGTTCACACGGTCGATGTAGGCGACGACGTAGCAGAGGAAGGCGAACGGAATCAGCCTGCGGGTGACACGTTTTACGACGAGGGGTTCATGACGGGGGTTCATACAAGGGTTCAACACGGGGGTTCATGACGACGGTTCACAACGGACGTCGTGGCCATTGTCAGCCAGATCGGGCGGCTGATGGCGAAACGTAACGGGTAAATCTGGACGGGGCGCCGACAGGTTTCGGGAACGGTAAAGTCGTTTACTTAAGCGCTAAAGGATGGTAATACCTCCCCATTCTGACGCGCGCCGGCGAGGCCGGCTGATGGGGAGGAGAGGGTTCAATGTGCACATTGAGGTCAGGAATCCTGTGCGTGCTTCTAGCGGCCAGCGCCGTTGCCCTCACGCCTGGCGCGACAGCCGCCCAGAACGTGACCGGCACGATCTCCGGCACCGTGGCCGACCCGCAGGGACAAGTCGTGCCGGGGGCCACGGTGAGCGTCGTCAACGAGGCGACCGGCGACACGCGTACCGCCACCAGTGGCACCACCGGCAACTTTCAGATCACCAACCTGCTGCCGGGGACCTATACGGTCCGCATCGAGATGGCTGGCTTCCGGCCCATGGAGCGGACACGCAACGTGTTGAGCGCGTCAGAACGGCTGTCGCTCGGGGTGCTGACGCTGCAAGTGGGATCCATCGGCGAAGCTGTCACCGTCGAGGCCAGCGGCACGTACGTCAACGTGGGTGAGACCCAACATAGCGGTCTGATCACGTCGAAGCAGATCGAACAGATCCAGGTGCGGTCGCGCGACGTGACCTCGCTGCTCCGCCTCGTGCCGGGCGTCCGCTACGAGGACAACGTCGAGGCGATGGGCGATAGTTTCGGCACGCTGATTCCCCACGTCGGCGGTCAGCGGCGCGATTGGAACACCGTGATGATCGACGGCGTGCTGGGCAACGAGATCGGACAGGCCAACCGGCTGGGACAGGCGATCAACCTCGACGCGATCGCGGAAATCAAGGTCCTGCTCAACACGTATCGTGCCGAGTATGGCCGCACCGGAGGCGGTCAGATCCAGATCATCAGCAAGAGTGGCAGCTCGCGCTACGCCGGAAACCTGTACTACTACGGCCGGCACGAGAACCTGAACGGCAACAACTTCTTCAACAACCGGGCAAGCCGCGAGAAGCCGCGGTACCGGTTCAACACCTATGGAGGCAACCTCGGCGGGCCGGTGCCGGGCGCGCCGAAACAGCTGTTCTTCTTCTACTCGCTCGAGGCGCCGATCACCGAAAAACCGGGCGCGCTCCTCAACTGGATGATGCCGACGGAGCTCGAACGCCGCGGCGACTTCTCGCAGACGCTCGACAGTGCCGGCCGCCTCGTCGTCATCCGCGATCCTGCGAACGGGCAACCGTTCCAGGGCAACGTTATCCCCGCCGACCAAATCAACCGCAACGGCCAGGCACTGCTCAACATCCTCCCGCTTCCGACGCTCTTCGATCGCACGTTCACCGGCGGCAATTTCAATCATCAGACGGAAGCGATTGCCGACAATCCCAGGCGGAACCAGGTCCTGCGCGTGGACTGGCGGCCGTCCGACAGCGACAGCTTCTACTTCACCTTCAAGGACTGGCGATCCGATCAGCGCGGCGTCGGCGGCACGGGAGGCGTGACGGCGGGGCCCGCCGCGTGGGGCTGGTTCAATGCGCATTACCTGAACACGGATCGCGGAGGCAGCGCGAACTACACGAAGATCCTGAACTCCAGCCTCGTCAACGAGGCCGCCTTCGGGGTACGGGCACAGACCGAACAGTTCTACCCGCTCAGCGACGCGGACTGGGATCGCGCTCGCCGGAGCACCTACAACTTCGCCGTCGGACAGTTCCATCCGGAGCTGAACCCGGAAGGCGTGCTGCCGAAAGCGACGTTCGGCGGCTCGAACCCACCAAACTTCACGTTCGACAATCGGCTGACGGAGAAAGGCACCCCGTGGCTGTTCTCGTTCCGCAACGACCTCACCTGGGCGCGCGGCAACCACACGTACAAGACCGGCATGTACTGGGAACGCCTCCACAACTCCGAGGGCAAAGGCGGTGTGGGCGCCGGCCCCTGGGCCGGTCAGTTCAATTTCACCGTTGACACCAACAACCCGCTCGATGCGCGCCATCCGTTCGCGAACGCGCTGCTCGGCGTGTTCCGCGACTACACCGAGGTCGATGCATATCCAGAGGTGCAGGCGCGTCGCACGCTGATCGAGTGGTACGTGCAGGACACGTGGAAGGCCGGTCAGCGCATCACCCTCGATCTCGGGTTGCGCTTCCTCTACTACCGGCCCTGGTACAGCACGCTGCCGACCGCCGTGTTCGTGCCCGAACGGTACGACCCGGCGCAGGCGCCGCGGCTCTACCAACCGGCGCGGCGCAACAATCAGAACGTCGCGTTCGACCCGGTCACCGGGCAGGAGCTGCCGAACATCTTCGTGGGCAGCTTCGTGCCGAACTCCGGAAACATCTACAACGGAATGGTCACGAACGACGATCCGAACTATCCCCGAGGCTTCCGCGACACTCAGGGCATTCATCCGGAACCGCGTGTCGGCCTCGCCTGGGACATCTTCGGCGATGCCCGAACTTCCCTGCACACCAGCGCCGGCATCTACCACAACGCGCACATCACGGCGCGCAGCATGGACAGCGCCGCCAACAATCCGCCGGCGGTGAACACGCCGAGCATCAATTACGGCACGTTCGACACGCTGCTCCAGGGAGCCGGCTTCTCGCTGCGCCCGAGCAACGTGTTCGGTCTCGAGCGCGACGCGAAGACGCCCACCAGCTACAACTGGTCGATTGGCATCCAGCGCGAGCTCGGCTGGGGAACGGTGATCGACGTCACGTACTCCGGCAGCACGACGCGCCACCTTGAAATCGTCTCGGATATCAACGCCGTGCCGGACGGCGCGCGCTACGTGGACATCAACCCGCAGAACGCGAACCCGCAGAATCCGTCGACGGCGCTGCCCGCCGAGTTCCTGCGCCCCTATCGCGGCTACCAGAACATCAACTTCCGAGAGCACAGCGGCACCTCCGACTACCACGGGCTCCAGGTGCAGGTGAACCGGCGGTACATCCGCGGCCTCCAGTTCAGCGCCGCGTACACGTTCGGCAAAACGAATGGCGTCGCCGACGAAGACGAGGGCGGCTTCAGTAAGGCCCGTTCACTCGAAGACTGGTTCTACGCGCCATATGCGTCCAGCCAGGCACACAACCTCGTGATCAATTACACGTGGGACCTGCCGAGTGCGAGCCGCCTGTGGAACTCGGCGCTCGTACGGGCGGTGCTCGACAACTGGCAGCTCTCGGGCGAGAACGCGTTCGTCAGCGGCGACTGGTCGCCGGTTTTCCTGACGACCACCGACAACTTCGACTTCACCGGTGGCGACGGAGGCGCGGGAACGAACATCGCGCCGCCCAATGGCGGCGACGTCCGCGTCGTCAGGCCCCGGATCGTCGGCGACGTGACGGCGGGCAACCGGAACGCCGCACCAGACCAGCCGGGATCGTGGCTCAATGTCGACGCCTTCGGCCGGCCCACGGGTCGTGGCGACTTCGGCGATGCGCCACGGACCGTGTTCCAGCTTCCGGGCATCAACAATTGGAACATCTCCCTGTTCAAGAATTTTCCGATGGGAGGCTCGAGGCGGTTGCAATTCCGCTGGGAGATCTACAATCTGCTGAATCACACGCAGTTCAGCACGCTCGACAACACGGCACGGTTCGATGCGCTCGGCGCTCAGGTCAACCCGGCGTTCGGCAAAGCGACAGCGGCGCGCAATCCGAGGATCATGCAAGGGGCGATCAGATTTACGTTCTAGTGGTGCCATCGTCGTGGTCCGTTGTTCGTGGTTCGTGTCTCGTCGCGCGACGTGGGTGGATAGATAACGTGCTCACAAGGAGGCAGTTTCTCGCGACTCCGGCCGGTGTGCTCCTGGCGGGCGCCATCGCTCGCCAGGATCTCGATCTTCGCAGCATCGAACGAACTCGCGTCCTGCGCGCGGCCGATCGGTACCTTCGTGAGTCACCGCAGACGATCACCGCTACGTCGAGCCCGCGCAGCGCGGGCGGGCGGCACGACTACTTCTCCGAGGGCGACTACTGGTGGCCCGATCCGGCTAACGCGGACGGCCCCTACATCCAGCGCGACGGGATGACGAATCCCGATAACTTCGTCGCGCACCGCCACGCGCTGATCAGGCTCAGCCTGCAGGTGCCGGCGTTGGCCGCGGCCTGGGTGATCACGCGAGACCAGCGATACGCGGACCACGCGGCGCTCCATCTGCGGGCCTGGTTCGTGGACAGCGACACCAGGATGAATCCGCACTTGTTGTACGCACAGGCCATCAAGGGGCGGGTGACGGGCCGTGGTATCGGCATCATCGATACGCTGCACCTCGTCGAGGTCGCGCGCGCGATTACGGTGCTCGAGAACGCGGGCGCGCTCGGAGCGCAGGTGCGTCAGGGAACGCGCCAGTGGTTCGAGCAATACCTCGCGTGGATGACGACCCACGAATACGGCCAGGCCGAACGCGACGCGAAGAACAACCACGGAACATGCTGGGTGGCACAGGTCGCCGAGTTCGCACGCTACACCGGGCGAGACGACCTCACGGCGTTCTGCCGCGATCGCTTCAAGACTGTACTGGTGCCAGGGCAAATCGCTCCTGACGGGAGCTTCCCCGAAGAGCTGCGCAGGACGAAGCCTTACGGGTATTCGCTGTTCAATCTCGACGCGATGGCGATTGTCGCCAGATACTTGACCCAGTCGGCGGCTCGGCCTTCGGCTGCTCGGGACTCGGTCGGATGCGGGCTTTCTTTGTGGACGTTCGGCACGCCGGACGGGCGCGGCATCGGCAAGGCGCTCGCCTTCATGTACCCCTTCATCAAAGACAAATCGCGCTGGCCGCACAAACCGGATGTCATGTACTACGACGAGTGGCCGGTACGCCATACGGCGCTGCTCTTCGGCGGGCGGGCGCTAGGGCGGCCCGAGTACGTCGACCTGTGGAAGACGCTGAACGCCGATCCCACCGTCGACGAGACGATTCGCAATTACTTCATCCGGCAGCCGGTGCTGTGGACCACATAAAGGAAATCTTCGTATGACGCTCGTCTCGCGCCGGGAGCTTCTTCGTGCCGCGGCTGCGGTGCCCGTGGCGGCCATGGCTCCAAGGTCGATCGCGGCGTTCCAGTACCATGGCGCCCTGGACCTCGGGATCTTCCTGAAGGCGCCGTGGCAGGCGGTGGGTGTAGACGGCGAGCCGCTCGCACACGTGCAGGTGTCCCGCTCGTGGAGAGGTTCCACCTGTCAATCCACCGCGTCCAACACCGGCCGTCAGCCGGTGCGCATCAAGCACATCGTCCTGTTCGACGTCGCCCACTCTCTTCCACGGGACACGGCCCTCTATGGCGAGGGCTTTCAGATGCTGACGCAAACGGGGGGCACGCTGGGCCAGCCGCTGGATCTCGGCAACTACACCGACCCGAAACACTACCGTTTGCCCGAGCCTTCGGGAGCACGCGTCGTCTACGGGCTGGCCACGATCAAGGCAGCCGAAGGCTCGCACCACGTCCTCGCCTTCGATTCGTGCAGACGATTCAATGGCGCGTTGCACGTTCGGCCGTCGTCGCTCCAGGTCATCGTCGAAACCGAAGGGTTGACGCTCGAACCGGGCCAGCAGTGGACGCTCGAGGAATTCTCGTACACGTCGGGACCGGATCGTGAGGCGCTCCTGTCGTCGCTAGCGCAGCGGCTGAACACGAATCATCCGCCGCTCCGGTTTGCGGCGCCACCTGCCGGGTGGTGTTCGTGGTACTGCTTTGGTCCACGAGTGACCGCACAGCAAGTGCGCGACAACCTCGACGTCATCGCAAAACAGATTCCCGGCCTGAAGTACATCCAGATAGACGACGGCTACCAGCCAGCGATGGGCGACTGGCTCGAGACCGGCCCCGCATTCGGCGGCAGCGTCCAGGCGGTTTTGAAGGATATCCGGACGCGTGGATTCGAGCCGGCGATCTGGGTCGCTCCATTCATCGCCGAGGAAGGATCGAACCTCTTCAAGGCTCATCCCGAGTGGTTCGTGAGGAACGCCGACGGGAAGCCGTTGCGGTCCGACATGGTCACGTTCGGCGGATGGCGGCGCGGCCCGTGGTACGCCGTGGACGGCACGCACCCGGACGCGCAGCGGCATCTCGAGCAGGTGTTTCGCACGATGCGGCAGGAATGGGGTTGCACCTACTTCAAGCTCGATGCGAACTTCTGGGGAGCCATTCCCGGCGGCCGGTTCCACGACGCCGGCGCAACGCGTATCGAAGCCTACCGTCGCGGCATGCAGGCAGTGCTCCGCGGAAGCGGCGACGCGTTCGTTCTCGGCTGCAACCATCCGATCTGGCCGTCGCTGGGGCTGATCCATGGATCGCGGAGCTCCAACGACATCAAACGCGAGTGGAAGCGCATCGAAACGACAGCCCGGCAGAACCTGATGCGCAACTGGCAGAATGGCCGTCTGTGGTGGAACGATCCGGACGCGATCGTCCTGACAGGCGACCTTCCGGAAAACGAATTTCGATTTCATGCAACCGCTATCTTCGCCAGCGGAGGCATGATCCTTTCCGGCGACGATTTGACGGCCATCCCGCCGGCACGGCTCGCGATGCTGCGCAAACTCGAGCCACCCACCGGTGTTGCCGCGCGTTTCGATGACGAGTCGCTGCGCGTCGGCGTTGTCGAGTTGAAGGACCGCCGCTTCGTGTGCCTGCTGAACTGGCAGGATACGCCGCAGCGATTGTCATTCTCGATGTCTCCGCCAGCGCGCGCGGTTGACGTCTGGACTGGCGAGGACCTTGGACGTCTTGCAGGACACACGGCCGTTACCGTAGACGCGCGCGCCGGACGGCTTCTGGAGTGTACGCTCGCATGACAACTCGAACAGCAATCCTCGCGGCGTGTGTGTGCTGTGCGCTGGCAGCGTCGCGCGTCGCCAGCCAGACCGGGCCCCCGCTCCACGTGACATTCATCGACGTGGAAGGTGGCCAGGCGACCCTGGTCGTGACGGCGTCCGGCGAGGCGATGCTGATCGACGCGGGATATGAGGGTTTCAACGATCGTGACGCGGACCGAATCGCAGCTGAAGCCAAGCGTGCCGGCGTGTCACGCATCGACTACATGATCGTGACTCACTACCATCGCGATCACGTGGGCGGCGTGCCGGCGCTCGCCGCGAGGATCCCGATCGGAGACGTTCGTCGATCATGGAGCGAGCGTCGAGAAGGGTGAGCGCCCGATGCGCTGTTCGGCTGCGTACAGAAGGTCCGCGAGAAGGGGCGCCATCTCCTGGTGAAGCCGGGCGATCGATTGCCGATTGCCGGACTGGACTTCTGGATCGTCTCCTCAGCAGGAGAACTGCTCACGCAGCCGTTGCCAGGCGCGGGCGATCCAAACCCGCTGTGCCGCGACTTCGTGCGGAAAGACGACGATCCGAGCGAGAACGCGCGCTCGGTCGGGATGCTCATCGGCTACGGCCGCTTCCGGTTGCTGGATCTGGGCGACCTGACGTGGAACAAGGAACACGGCCTGGCCTGTCCCACCAACATGATCGGCAAGGTGGATCTCTATCTCACCACGCATCATGGCACCGAGTCGTCGGGACCGGCGGCAGTCGTTCACGCCGTCGCGCCGCGCGTCGCGGTGATGAACAACGGATCGACGAAGGGCGGCTCGCGCGAAGCCTGGAAGATCGTGCGAACGTCACCAGGCCTCGAGGACTTCTGGCAATTGCATTACGCAGCGGACGCAGGGCCGGACCACAACGTCCCGCAGCAGTTCATTGCTAACACGGACGAGAAGACCGCCCACGCCATCCGGCTCACCGCGTATCAGGACGGGCGGTTCTCGATTACCAACGCGCGGAATGGTCACTCGGTTGAGTACAAAGTGCGCTAGTGCGCAAGTGCGCGGGTGCGCAAGTGCGCGGGTGCGCAGGTGCGCGGGTGCGCAAGTGCAACAAAGCAAAGTGCGCAGGTGCGCAGGTGCGCAGGTGCGCAAGTGCAACAAAGCAAAGTGCGCGGGTGCGCCAGTGCGCATGGCTCACAAGCACCAAAGTGCGCACGTGCGTCACCCGCGTACGTGCGCACTTGCAAGTCGGTCAGAACATCAACCTCAGCCCCAGCTGCACGTTGCGCGGCGGCGCTGCCTGGTTGAGCAACTGGAAGCCTGAGGTGCTCAAATTCAGCGTTTGCGCGCTGTAACGCAGGTTGGTGTGATTGAACGCGTTGAACAGGTCGGCCTGAAGCTGCAGCTTCACGTCGCCGTTTATCGCGAAGCTCTTGCGCAGGGACAGGTCCCAGACGTGCAGGCCCGGACCACGAAACTCCCCACGCGTAGAGTTGCCGCGCCGGCCTTCCGGCGCGGGCGCGAAGGCGGCAGGATTCAGATACTGAAGTCGATTCTCTGAGTCAGCGTATGGATCGCCAACGAGATCCGCGCGTCGTGCCCCGATCGACGTATTGCCGGTAATCGTCAGGGGACTGCCAGACTGCAGGCGCACGATGCCGCTCAGCTCCCACCCCCCAAGCACCGATCCCACAAGGTTCGTGTCGTCCCGGAAGAACGGCATCTGCCACGTCCAGGTGCCGACCAGGATGTGCGTGCGATCGAAGTCGCTGGGACCCCAGTTGAAGTCCTTGTTCTGATAGTCCTCCGGATTGTTGTCGTTGCCGCTGGCGTTGTCATACGCCCGACCGAGCGTATAACTGAGCGTGGTGCGCAACGCGCCGCGCCGGCGACTCAGGAACAGCTGCATGGCGTGATAGCTCGAGTCGGCGTCCGACAAGCGCATCTGGATCATCGAGTACCCCGCGTACGGACGCAGGAAATTCGTGTTCGCGCGCTGAGCTGCCGGCAGTGCGGCGTTCGCTTCAAGCGCCTCGAAGGACGGCTGGTTGATGTCGGGCTGCCGCAGGAGGTTCTGCCCGTCGCTGCCGACGTAGCCGACCTCCCCGAAAAAGCCCCAGGGCAGTTCACGCTGGTAGCTGATGCTCCAGTTCCAGGCTCGCGGAACCTGAAGGTCCGGATCAATCGCGGCGAGATTCCCGAGCGGCGCCGGCGCAGCGACCGCGCCGCCGCCCGGCGATACCAGGTTGCCGTTCTCGTACTGGGAGCTGAAAACATACGGCGGGCTGTTGACGGGGCCATTACCGCCACCGCCGAAGAGGAGGTTGCCCTCCGGGCGATCGTAGAACAGCCCGATACCGCCGCGAATCGCGGTCTGGCCGTCGCCCGTCGGCGTCCACGCGAAGCTGAATCGCGGACCGAACAGGTGGCGGGGATCGTAGAAACCGCGCGGCGCGCCGGCAGGCACCGATAGCACCAGCGGGTCCTGGCCATTAGGGACGCGGCCGAGCTCTGATTCCGGGACGCCGTCGCCGACGCGGATCATCCCGTTGAAGCGATCTCCCGAGTTTGGTACGAGCGTGCCATTGCGATTCACGATCACCGCTCGGCTGGGATCGTAGAGTGACGGGTCGAAGTTCGCCATGTTGTTCGAGACCGTGTACATCGGCTGATGCCACGTGTACCGCAATCCGGCTTCGAGGCTCAGGTTCGACGACACGCGCCAGTTATCCGAGACGAACCCTTCGGTCTGCCAGAACCGGAACAACCCGAGCGGATCGTAGGCCGCCTCCGTATAGGTCCTGAAATTGCCAAGCAGGGCGTCCGCAAACGCGTTGCCGGTGGACTGGGAATTCCCGGCCGCGTTGAACGCGAGCTGCGCCGCATACAACGATCGGCCGTTCTGATCCTTGCGGTTCCGGATCACCATGCCGCCGAACTTGAGCGTGTGTGCGCCCTTCAACCAGCTCAGGTTGTCTGTGACCTGGATGTCCGTCGTCGGCGAGACGAGGGATCGGGCAACACCGTTGAAGCTCGCAAAGCTCGTGATGGTGGTGTCCGGGATGCTGTTCTCGAAGCGTCCACCATCCGCGAACAGTTGCGGGAACGTGAAGCCGTAGGTCTCTCGCTTCCATTCCTCACCGATCGGCGGAATGCGCTGGCTGTTCCAGGAGGCGTTCGCCTTGAACTCGTTCACGAGGTTATGTGACACGGTCCACGCATGACCGAACTGGTAGTTGCGGCCCGGGCGCCGCCGATTGGTCGGGCTTGTCGGGAGTTGTGAGTCGATGAACGTCCCGTACGGAAAATCCAGGTCGTAGCTGTCGAAGATCAGACGCCCCGTCCACCGCTGATTCTGCGTGGCCTGGTAGTCGACCCTGACGATGTCCTGCCGGAAATCGAACGGGTTATCCCCCTGGAACAGCGAGTTGTTGGCCACCGGCCGATCGTCGTACGAGCTCGCGAGCGCTTCCATCTGCGTGTAGAGATTGGCGATGGCCCGTCCGTCCGCCGTGATGCGATCGGCCGGAATCCGGTTGCCGGAGAACGGCTGACCGTTGTTTCGCGGATCATTAATCGGCGTCGTCAGAGCGCTGAAATCGCCGGCCCGCATGGCGCGCGTCGGCAGCGTCCGCTGGGCGGGCGCCACAGAGCGTCGGATCAGTTTCCATTCCTCTCCAGCGAAGAAGAACAGTTTGCTCCGCATAATCGGGCCGCCCAGACTCCACCCGAAATCGTTGTAGCGCAATTGCGGAATTGCGACGCTCCGCGAATTCAAGAAATAATCATTGGCGTCGAGGTCGTCATTCCGGTGGTACTCGAAGGCGCTGCCGTGAAAGGCGTTGCTCCCGCTGCGCGTCACGACGTTGATGGCCGCACCAGAGTTTCGTCCATACTCTGCCGAAAAGTTTGCGGTCTTGATGTTGACTTCCTCGATGAAGTCGATGCCGACGTTGCTGATCTGACTGTTGTTGCTGCCCGAGTCCATGTTGAACCCGCCGTCGACCATCAGCAGGCTCGCGTTCGAACGGCTCCCATTGACGGACGTGTTGATCGCAAGCCCCGTCATGATGTCGAGCGCGTTGTCGTTGAGGAGCGGCGAGCCCGGGATCAGCGACGCGAGCTGTATGTAGTTGCGGCCGTTGAGCGCCAGGTTCTGGACCTGCTCCCGATCGATCACCCGCGCGATCTCGCCGGAGATCGTGTTGACCGCCTCGCCGGGCGAGGTGACCGTCACCATTTCGCTCAACGCACCGACCTCGAGCGCAAAGTCCACGCCGAGACGGCCGTCAGCGACGAGCACGTAATCGGTCTTGACAGCCGTCTTGAACCCTTCGAGCTCGGCCTTGATCGTGTAAGTGCCGATGGGCATGTCGACGAGCACGTACGCGCCACGCGAATCGGTCAGCGCCGTTCGGGCGAAAGCCGTTCCGCTATGGGTTGCCGTCACGGCGACGCCCGGCAGGACTGCGCCCGACGAGTCGCTGACGCCGCCAGCTATGCGTCCCGTGGTTGATTGGGCAGATACCGGCGCGGCGCAGCCAATGGCCGCCGCGATCACGAATGCGAACAGTCGCAGGCCGTGTTGACCCATAAGCCCCCCTCCGCGGGCCATTCAGACCCGCCTCCTCCAGAGAAACCTGTTCAGACTTCAGAATGTGCCTTTGATGACCCGGTCGCCGTCGATCTCGACGACGATGACTGTTGCCATGGGATCGAGAATCGGGCGCTCGATGTTGAGAAACGTTCGAGCGCCTTCAACCTTGTAGTCGACGGTTGCGCCATCGGCGAGGCGGTAAACGCGCTTCACCTTGTTCTTCATCGCCGGCAGCTCGAACGGCGCGCGCGGCTCCGCGAAGAAGGTGAAATACAGTTTTCCCGGCTTCGTAGTGACGCGCCACTCGGTCCGCGCCAGCATCAACGGCTGTCCGCGAACGTCCTTCGTGCCTTTCGAGCTGGGCTCGCCGAGCTCATCGCCGAACGGCGTCGCGCCGGCGCCGTAGACGGCTTCGCCGTTGACTTTCAGCCACGCGCCGACGGCGCGCAGGATGTCCTGACTGGGCTGGGGAATCGTGCCGTCGGCCATCGGTCCGACGTTCAGCAGGTAGTTGCCTCCCTTGCTGACGATGTCGACGAGCTTGAACGTGATGGCGCCGGGCGACTTCCAGTCGTGATCGTAGGACTTGTAGCCCCACGTGTGATTGATCGTGGCCGGGACTTCCCACGCCTCGCTCTGGACGTCAGGCGGAATCACGTTGTCGCCGGTGGTCACGTAGTCGCCGGCCGCGCCCAGACGCCCATCGATCAGTGTCTTCGGCTGAAGGCTGCGAACGATGTCGGTGAAGCGCTGCGCGCGGTCCGCGTTCATCATCCGCGGGGTGTCGAACCAGACGAGCGCGACGGGACCGTACCCGGTCAGCAGCTCGCGGACCTGCGGCTCTGCCTTCGCACGCAGGTACTTGTCGAAGTCTTTCTTCTCATCCGGCCCGAAGTCCCACGTATTGCCAATGCCGTTCGGATCGTGCCAGTCCTGCGCCTGCGAGTAGTAGAAGCCGAGGCGCATGCCATGCTTCGCGCACGCGTCGGCCAGTTCCTTGAGGATGTCCCGCTTGAAAGGCGTGGCGTCGACGACGTCGTAGGTGCTGACCTTCGAGTCGAACAACGCGAACCCATCGTGATGCTTCGAGGTGATCACGATGTACTTCATGCCGGCGTCCTTCGCGAGCTGCACCCAGGCATCCGCGTTGTACTTGACCGGATTGAATTGCTTCGTGAGTTGCTCGTATTCGCGTACGGGGACGGGCGTCCGGAACATGATCCATTCGCCGATGCCCGGGATGCGTTTGCCCTTCCACTCGCCCGCGGGGATCGCATACAGGCCCCAGTGAATGAACAGCCCGTACTTGGCTTCGTGAAACCACCGGAGCCGCTCGATGCGAGCGGGGTCGGGTGCGGATGGTGCCTGGACCTGGGCGGCGGGCATAGGCACCGCCGCCCACGCCAGTACGATCGCAAGGATGGCGATCGATAGCAGCGAGCTCAGGCCTGGGCGCCGGCGCGACATTCGACTCTCTCCTCGCGGATCGCGAAGCGTGGAATGAACCGCGGAACGTAGCTCCCCTTGGGCACGTCGATGCGAATCGGAGCGTCGGTCAGCTCCTTCGCGTAGACCTCCTCGAGCTTCTGACGCAGCGCATACGCCCGGCGGCGAACGCTCGAATCGTCTTCCGTCGAGTACGCGGTCGGGCGCCCCATCGCTTCGACGCCGATCAGGTATTCATGAAGCGTCGACGCCCGTCCCGCGAATTCCATCTCGCAGATGTAGCGCAGGAAATTCCGAACCTGACTTGCACGCAGGAAGGTCGCGCTGTGGAGCACATCCTCGAGTGCAGCGCGCTTCTCAGCGTCGGGAACCGTGAGTGATGTATTCATAGACAGCTCCAGGTGGATACCCTTCTTGCCTGACACCTTTGTCGAAAGCGCTAGCGGTCGGCGCGGCCCCGTTCGAGACCGGAGCTGCCGCTGGCGTATTCAGGCTGCACGTTGACGACGCCGAACTGACGGCCCTCACGTTCGCGGTGGGCCGCCATCATCCAGAGAAAGTTGATGTGACTGCCCGGAGCCGCCACGTTGGGGTGGTACCCTTCGGGCATGACGACCACGTCGCCTTCGCGAACGATCGTGGCCAGCTCCGGCTCGGTCGGGTTCGTATAAACGAGCTGCACGCCGAACGCGGGCGGCGGCATGTCGATGTAGAGATAAGCCTCCTCGAGCAAATCGGCGTGCTCGTGAGGCGGCCACGAAGTCCAGTTGCCGGCGGCACTGCATGTCACACCGGCGAGGATGCGGCCGGCCTCCACGTTCTTGCCGAGCAGGATGTTGAGCTCCCGCTGAGTGCCGGGTCCGCCGGTCGTGAAATGCAACCCCGGATTCTTTTTCACCTCGTCGTAGTCGACGAACTGGATCGGATAGCGCGCATCAACAGGCGCGGCCATCTCAGCGAGGTCGCATCCATCCGGTCCCGGGGTGACGTCGATGGTTGAATCGCGCGGCACGTAGAGCGCGTCCAGACGGTCCAGGTGAAAGGACTCCTGGCCCACCTGCACGTCCGCGGACCCTTTCAAACAGACAAGGCCCGTTTCGGATCGCTGGTTGTCGAATCGCAGAGTGTCCGTCCCCGCGTCGAGAATGATCCGCCCGTAATGCAGGAAGCGGGTTGCGCTGCTTCCCGGTGTGACCGACTGCGTCCGCCCCTTGCGTGAGGCCGTATTCCGGACGATGCAACCTTCTGGAGAGATCGGATGTCTTTGCATGAGTCCCTCTCTCTGGGCAAACGCTCCTCACGCCACGACAGGCGCTGCGAAGGCTGGCGCGGTGACGAGTGCAGCCGCACCGCGCAATCGGGGATATTCGCCAGCATTCACCGGGCTGATGGTGACGCCAGCAGCCGCCGGCGTCAGCGCGCGCTCCGCAAGCGCCGACCTGACCGTTGGCCCAATCAGATCCCAGGCCGCCGTGATTTCGCCGCCGATGTACACCCGCGCAGGGTCAAGAACGTTGATGACGTTGGCGAGTCCAAGGCCGAGATACCGTGCCGTCGCCTGGATCGCCGCCGCTGCCTTCACATCGTCCTTGCGCGCTCGCGCGATCAGATCCTCGATCGTGAACGCCTGCTGCTCCGGCGGGAGGGGACCCGCGGGTTCGGCGGCACGTCCGAAGTACCGCGCCAACGTGGCGCGATTGGAAACGTAGGCTTCCCAGCACCCGACCGCACCACACGAACATCGCGGTCCGTCGAGTGCGAGCGTCAGGTGCCCGAACTCGCCGGCGATGTTGTGCCGGCCGCGGAGCAGCTCACCCTGGACCACGACTCCACCACCGAGCCCGTCGGACACCGTCACGAACACCAGATCCCCGCTGGTCGGCAACTCATCGCGCATCGTCCACAACTGCGCCAATGCGCACGCACGGCCGGAGTTTTCGATGTGCACGGAGAGGCCGGTTGCGGCGGCGAGAGGCTCCCTGATGTCCACGTCGCGCCAACCCAGGGTTGGTGCATGCAGAACCCTCATGGTCGAGTGTTCGACGACGCCCGGGACGGCGACCCCGAGTCCTTCACACGCTTCGAGGTCGGGATGCTCGGCGAGTAGGGTCTTGATGCGCCGCGCGAGCGTGGCCACGAGCGTCTTCGGATCGCGGACGATGGGAAACCCCACCACGCCGGCGATGGGATTGCCGAGCAGGTCGGCAATCATGAGGTATGTCTGGCTCGCCCGGAGATCGACGGCGACGACGCATCGTCGACGCGACTCGACGTAGAGAAACGTGGGCTTGCGGCCCCGCACCGCCTCGCCGGTGGCGCCTTCGAAGATGAGTTTTCGGCGGAGCAGGTCGTTGACGATGAGGCTGGCGGTTCCGCGATGCACGCCCATGGCGCGCGAGAGGTCCGCGCGAGAAATGGGTTGGTGAGCGCGGACCAGGTTCAGGGCGATGCGGCGATTAATCTCGCGCGACGTGCCCTGGGTCGCGATGCGAAATCGGCTGGGATCGATTTTTCGCATTTGTTCTAAACAATGACGAATTGACCGATCAACGACGACTTTCCGAACTGCATCGGGCCTCAGGAGTTACCAGGGACCCGCTTTCCCACTTACAACGATTGAAAACCCAGGTCTTTCTCATGGCCGGCTGCGATCCCCGTGTGCATTTGCCACAAGTATGGTCAAAATAGGCCTCTCGAGTCGGCATGTCAAGCCGAATTCGTCTCCGTCCCGTTACCTTTCATGGCGTCCGGCGGTGACCCTACGCGATACAGCAACTCGCCGGCGCGCGGCACCATCAGCGCGCCAACGCCGCTGGCGGCCGGCCAGTCTGCCGGGTCGATCCTGTCCGGATCCCTGTAGCCGAGATTGATTCGCGCGCACCGGTCGGGCGCGATCGACGTAGCGAGCGTGACAGTTATCCTCGGCTCCTCGCGGCCACGTTCCGGATCGAAAGTGCCCAGGCCCTTCACGTGAGTGGAGTGCGCGAGGATCCCGCCCGGATAGCGGCGGAAGCGGTCCCACTGCGAGAGGAAATATGGGCAGCAGTGATAGCCAATTTCCTCGATCGTCGTGCCGTGCACGTGGCTCACCTCGGTCACGTGCGGCGCATAGATGATCACCTCGCCGCCGTCGGCCACGACGGGCTCCACCTTGTACATCCCCTTTCCCGCCGTCCACAGATCGCTGTACATGGCTGGCATGACCGACAGAACCTGGTCGACGGGGTTGTCCATCCACACGATGTGACGGTGTGCCGACAGGTTGGCCGCCTTCTGCCAGGCGTCCTGCAGGTTGCCGCAGAACACACCAGCGGTGCCTTCACCGGTCACGACCATGGCCACCAGCGAGACCGGAACGTCCAACAGCGCCGCCGCGCGATCGATGACCCTGCGAACCGGCGTATCCGGCGTCCCGATGATGGCGTAGTTCGTCATCAGGGCACCGAGCCAGTGCGTGAAGTGGATGATGGGAGCTGCGGCAATCCCTGGGAAGAGATATTTCGCGCCGCCGGAGAACCCGGCCACTTCGTGGGGGAACACCGGCCCGCAGATCAGGATGTGTTCGTAGTCCGTGACGAGCCGGTTCAGCGCGACCGGCACGTCCTCGGCGAGAAGACCGGCGGTCAGATCGGAAATCTCGCGGGCGGGGATCACCCCCAGCTCTACGAGTGCGTCGGGATGATCCCACCGGTGATTGAGGATGCGCGAAGGTCCCGCGCATCCTCCCACGACGCTCCGCCCGATGAGGCGCGTGAGTTCAGCGTCGCTCATGGGCGCATGCGTGCCAAGCGCCACAAGATAGTCGAGCGCGCTCACCCGCGGTTGCAGGTGGTGTGCGAGTGTGTCGTACACCAGGGGCATCGGCATCGTCCGGGTACCATCCGGAATGATGACGAGCACCCGTTGCCCATCAACCGCGAGATGCGCCAGCGCGCCGGCAATGACGGCGACGACGTCACCGTCGGCGAGGTGACCCTCGAGAAGGCCATGGCCAGCGACCATCCGGGCCACGCTAAAGCCTCTCTACTGGGCTGTCAACCGGCACCTGTTACATCGCCGCTCTCCTTGGGAGTTGGGAGTTGGGAGTTGGGAGGTATCTGATTAGCGGGTTTTCTCGCGGAGGTCCCGCGCTGTACCAGGCGGCTGTGCGGCTGCCGACGCAGCGCCGGCCTTGTCCGTCCGAGGACGACTTCCGCGAGCCGGAAAACGGGCTCCGCTCATACCCTCGCTGCGCTCGCGTGCGCGGCGAGTAAGGGATGCGCGTCGACGACCGATGCGTTGCGGCCGATGCGCCTGGGGTTGTCAGCACAGTCCGGATCGCTGGGCGCGAACTCGCCGCGGGGAATCGCTCCGCCCGTTTTCCCGCGCCCGTGCACAGAGCGGGCGCAGCGCGTGCCTCGCTCCAGACGTCCTCGGCCGGCCAAGGCCGGCACTGCGTCACCGGCAGCCCTGCCCAGTGATCATCGACTGAGGCACGACGATCTCCGACAGCGGACAGTGCCGCACAGGTGCAGCAACGGGCCTGGCTGTCGCAGCGGCGCCGACCGCCGTCGGAGCACGCCGAGGCACGGCGAAGCCGGAACGCGAGCGGAGCCGATTCCGCGCGGCGACTTCCCACCGAGCGATCCGTGCCGTTCGGAACACCCGCGCCGTATCGGGCGCTGAGGCATCGGTCGTCGTGACCATCCCGTAGTCGCCGCGGGAGCGGGCGAGTACGAGCGCAGGGAGCGTTCCCGGCGTGCGCAGTCGGCGGTCGGCGGACGGAGCCAGGACCGTGCTGCCACGCGGCAGCAGCGACAACGGCAGTTGCGCCCGGTCGGCGCCGCGCCGCGCACGAGCGGCTCGCTAACCACATACGTTGGGAGTTGGAAGTTGGGCGTTGAGCTATCCCGGCGCAAGGATCGGCACGTCCATGACCGGCCTGACCTCGATCGTTCCCATCCGCGCGCCGGGAATCCGCGCCGCGACCGCAATCGCCTCGTCGAGATCGCTGGCATCGATCACGAAGTAGCCGCCGAGTTGTTCGCGCGTTTCCGCGAATGGCCCGTCGGTCACCAGCCGCTTGCCGTCGCGCACGCGAACGCTGGTCGCCGAGGCCGTCGGATGCAGCCGCGCGGCCGCCACGTACTGCCCGCTCGCCTTGATGTCCTGGGTAAACTGACGGAACTCCATCACGATCGCCTGACGCTCGGCCTCGCTGAGGTTGCCGAGGGCTGTTTCGTCGCCGTGTATCAGCAGGATGTATTTCATGGTGCCTCCGCGAGTAGATCGAACGGGCCGGGCCCGGATCGACAGCCCGACCCTGAACCGTCAAAAAAAATCTATACCATGGACTCATGCAACCGGACGCGGCCGAGGCGGTGACCGCCGTCTACCGCTCGGACTGGAGCCTCATCGTCGCCACCCTAATCAGGCTGGTGGGTGACTTCGATGTGGCCGAAGAGGCCGCGCAGGAGGCCTTCACGGCAGCGGTCGATCACTGGCGTGTAACTGGCGTCCCTGAGTTCCCGCGCGCGTGGCTCATCAAGACCGCTCATCACAAGGCCATCGACCGTCTCCGCCGGCGGGCGCGATTCGAAGCGGCGCTTGAATTGAATTCGCCGGTCGTAGAGCCCTCACAGCTGGACCCTGAATACGAACCCGACGCGATCCAGGACGATCGTCTTCGATTGATCTTCACCTGTTGTCACCCGGCGCTCGCGCCCGAGGCACAGGTGGCGCTGACGTTGCGGACGTTGTGCGGATTGCAGACGGATGAGATCGCGCGCGCGTTCCTCGTCCCCGCGCCGACGATGGCGCAGCGTCTGGTCAGGGCGAAACGCAAGATTCGCGATGCGCGGATTCCGTACGTCGTGCCGGACACTGCGGATCTTCCGGCGCGGATCGACGCCGTGCTTGCCGTCATCTACCTCGTCTTCAACGAGGGATACGCGGCCACGCGCGGCGAACCGCTCGTGCGGCCCGACCTCTCGGAGGAGGCGATCCGTCTGGCCCGCCTGGTCAGGCAACTGACGGCGCCGCCGACGCCGCCCGAGGCGACGGGACTTCTCGCGCTCATGTTGCTGCACGACTCCCGTCGCGAGGCTCGCCTGGACTTGTCCGGTGACCTCGTCGTGCTGGAGGAACAGGATCGGCGGCGCTGGGATCGCGCGCGAATCGCCGAAGCCTTGCCGCTGGTCGAAGAGGCGCTGCGCGGAGGATCCGGACCTTACGCGCTGCAGGCGGCGATCGCTGCCCTCCATTGTCAGGCCGCAAGGCCGGAAGACACCGACTGGCCGCAGATCGTGCAGCTCTACGATCGGCTCGAACGTCAGCACCCCTCGGCGATCGTGTCGCTGAACCGCGCCGTCGCGGTCGCAATGGTCGACGGGCCGGCCGCCGGCCTCACCCTGATGGATGCGCTCGCGTCTGAACTCGACGACTTCCACCTCCTGCATGCTGCGCGGGCCGATCTGCTTCGTCGTCTCGGCGCGTCCGCGGATGCGACCACAGAGCTACGAGCGGGCGCTCGCTCTCGCAACCAACGAGAGCGAGCGCCGATTCCTGTCAAAGCGCCTGAACGAGCTCAACGGATCGTCCCGTCGCTGACGCGGCTCTGAAGAGCCGCGCTGCTGGTGATCTCAAACGAACCACGGACCACGGACCACGGAAGCGGCAGTTACGACTTGACACATTCCAGTATGGGAATATGATTGATCCCATGCCCCGGGCCGCAACGACGTCCGACACCTTCAACGCCATAGCCGAGCCGCGCCGGCGCGAGATCCTCGCCTACCTCGCCCGTCACGAACGCCCCGTCGGCGACATCGTGGCCGCGCTCGGGCTCGAGCAGCCGTCGGTGTCCAAGCATCTCCGCGTGCTCCGGGACGTCCACCTGGTCCATGCGCGGCGGGATGGCCGTCGCATTCTGTACCGCACGAACGCCGACGCGATCCGCCCGCTCCACGAATGGGCGAGCCGATTCGAGCGGTATTGGAGCCACCAACTGCAGCGCATCAAGGAAAGCGCCGAGCGGAACAGCGAATAGGAGAAAACCATATGCCGATCACGACAGCGGGCCTGACGATCGAAAATCTGACCCTGAGCGTCACGCAGGAGATTCACGTCCGGTCGTCGATGACCGCGACGTTTGCAGCACTGCTCGAACAGATGGGCCCGTCGAACGAAACGCCCGGACAACCAGGCGATGGCGATGAAGATCGAGCCGTGGCCCGGCGGACGTTGGTTTCGCGATCTGGGCGACGGGAACGGGCATTTCTGGGGCGTCGTGCAGGCGATCAAGCGTCCCACGCTCCTCGAGATCAGCGGCCCCCTGTTCATGTCCTACCCTGCTCTCTCGAACGTGCAGTACCGCCTGACGGCAGTCGACGGCGGGACGCTGATCACGTTGCGGCACACCGCGTTCGGGTTCATCCAGGATGACCACCGGGCCGGGCTGGCGACAGGGTGGACGAAGATTCTCGAAGGAACGCGCAAACGCGCGGAAGCCTCATAACGTGCAAACTGACCGAGGTGAATCATGGCAATGAGCGATGCTTTCTTGCAGGAACTCGAACAGGAAGCGCACGCCACGCGGCGGGCGCTCGAACGCGTGCCGGAAAACAAACTCGATTGGCGGCCGCATCCCAAGTCGATGTCGCTCGGGCAACTGTCGCTGCACATCGCGGTGATGCCGGGTGCAATCGCCGAGCTGTCGACGCAGTCTCCCTTCCAAGTGAAGAACTTCACGCAGGAGCCGGCAACCAGCACGTCGCAGCTGTTGTCCACCCTTGACGAGAGCCTGGCGAAGGCCAGACAGGTGCTCAAGAACACGGACGATGCGGCACTCGGCACGATGTGGAAGATGGTCGATGGCGAGAAGGAGATCATGGCCATCCCGCGAGCGGCGCTGCTCAGGACGGTCATGCTGAATCACTGGTATCACCACCGCGGTCAGCTGACGGTGTATCTCCGCGAGCTTGGCGTGCCCGTTCCGTCGATCTATGGACCGAGCGCGGACGAGAACCCGTTTGCGACGCAGCCCGCAATGAGCGCAACGGTGTGATCTGAGCCTGTTGCCGCCGCACTGACAGTAGAATGGGACGGACTGCGGTCCGAAGCCCGACCGTGTTGGTGCAGACGAAACCAGTCAGAGGAGATTCTGGATGCGTTTCTGGCGGCTCAGCTCACTCGCGATTGTTGGTGTCACGTCAGGCGTGCTGCTGGCTCAGGACGGACGGTCGGTGTTCTCCGACTACCGTTCCGACAAGCCGGGCAGGGTGCACAGGATCACGCTCAAGGATCTGCCCGCGCCCTACGCCACGAAGTCGGTCAACAACAACGCGAAACTGTTACCACGGCCGGAAGGCGCGATGCCCACAGCGCCTTCCGGGTATTCCGTCAGCCTTTACGCATCAGGGCTCGACAATCCCCGACTGCTCCGGACCGCACCGAACGGCGACATCTTCCTCGCTGAAAGCCGCACGGGACTGATCAAGGTCTTTCGCAGCAAGCCTGGCGTCGACAAGGCGGAAGTGACCGAGGTCTTCGCCACCGACTTGAAGCGCCCGTTCGGGATCGCGTTCTATCCCCTGGGCCGCGATCCGCAATGGATCTACGTCGGCAACACCGACTCCATCGTGCGCTTCCCGTACAAGTCCGGCGACCTCAAGGCGTCCGGACCCTCGCAGGTGATCGTGGCGAACCTGCCGAGCGGCGGCCAGCTTCCCGGCGGCGGTCACTGGACGCGCGACATCGCCTTCTCGCAGAAAGGCGACAAGATGTTCGTGTCGATCGGCTCGCTGACGAATGTCGACGACCCGGACACGAACGCGAAGGAGAAAGACCGCGCCACGATCCTCGAGTTCAATCCCGACGGCACCGGCGGGCGCATCTACGTGTCGGGGATTCGCAACGCCGTCGGCATTGCCGTGCATCCACAGACAGGTCAGCTCTGGGCGTCGGTCAACGAGCGCGACGGTCTAGGCGACGACCTCGTGCCGGACTACATCACGCGCGTGAGCGACGGCGATTTCTTCGGCTGGCCGTGGTTCTACATGGGCGGCCAGTGGGATCCGCGCCACGAGGGCAAACGGCCCGAGCTGAAGGACAAGGTCAAGACGCCCGACGTGCTGATCCAGCCGCACAGCGCGTCGCTCGAGATGGTCTTCTACACCGGCAATCAGTTCGCACCGGCCCATCGCGATGGCGCCTTTGCCGCCCTGCACGGATCGTGGAATCGCGAGCTCAGAACCGGCTACAAGGTCATCCGGGTCCCGATCAAGGGCGGCGCCCCGACCGGTGAGTACCGAGGACTTCCTGACCGGTTTCGTCACCCCCGAGGGTCAGGTCTGGGGACGTCCGGTCGGCGTGACGGTCGCCGCGGACGGATCGCTGCTCGTCAGCGACGATGGCTCGAACTCGGTGTGGCGGGTGAGTTACGGACAGGCCGGACGTTGATGCCATGATTCCGACACGGCTGGCCGCACACGTTGCGCTCTGCGTACTGGCCTGCGCGGCAGTGTCCGTGGGTGGCGCGTCTCTCACGCAGAAGTCCGATCCTGATGCCAGGGCCTGGATTCAGCTGTTCAACGGCCGCAACCTCGACGACTGGCTGTTCAAGTTTGCGCACCACGACCTCGGCGAGAATTTTCAGGATACGTTCCGGGTCGAGGACGGCCTGCTGAAGGTTCGCTACGACAAGTGGACCGCCTTCAACGGCGATTTCGGTCACCTCTTCTACCGTGAACCGTTCTCGTATTACCTGCTCGCAGCGGAGTACCGGTTCGTCGGCGCGCAGCTTCCGGCCGTGAGCAAGAGCCTCGAATGGGCCGCGCGCAACAACGGGCTCATGCTGCACGCGCCGCACCCGAAGACGATGCTCAAGGATCAGGACTTTCCGATCTCCCTGGAGGTTCAGCTGCTCGGCGGCCGGGGCGATGGCAAGCCCCGCACCACTGCGAATCTTTGCACGCCGGGTACGCACGTCGTCATCGGCGATCGCCTTCGCACGGAGCATTGCATCAATTCCACCTCGAAGACCTACGATGGCGACCAGTGGGTTCGTGTCGAGGTCGTCGTCCACGGCGGCGAATCGATCAAGCACGTCGTCGAGGGTCAGACGGTGCTGGAATACTCGAAGCCGCAAATCGGTGGCGGGATGGCGAGCCCGGCCGATCCGGCAGTCAAGGTGGATGGGACGATGCTGACTGGCGGCTACATCGCGTTACAGGCCGAAACGGCGCCCATCGATTTCCGGAAGGTTGAGCTGCTGAACCTGGAAGGGTGCACGGATCCGAAGGCTGCGAACTACAAGACCTACCTGGTGAAGTCGAACGCGTCGATGTGCCGCTATTGAGTAGATGGGCGATGGGCAATGGGCGATGGGCGATGGGCAATGGGCGATGGCAATGGCGATGCGCAATAGCACCATCGCCCATCGCCCATCGCCCATTTTGTCAGCCTCGGCTGACCTCCTTGACCTGAGGTTCGACGATGGCCGGCAGCGTGAACTCGAACTGCGCTCCCTGCCGCCCGTTGTTGAGGGCCCTGATCGTCCCGTCGTGCGATTCGAGAATCGTACGGACGATCGACAGTCCCATCCCCATGCCCTCACGTTTGGTCGTGTAGAACGGCTCGAAGACGAGCTCCTCCGCACCCTCGTCGATCCCCGGGCCCGTGTCGGTCACCGACACGCGGATCACGTTGGTGTTGACCGAGCGGCAGCGCACGAAAACACGCCCTTCACGTTCACCAATCGCTTCCATCGCGTTGTGCATCAGGTTCAGCATCACCTGCTGGAGCTGAACGCGATCCCCGAGCACGATCACCTCATCGCGATCGAGATCGAGGAACACCCTGATGCGCTTGATCATCGCTTCGCTGCTGAGCAGATCCACCACGTCCCGGATGATCGCCGCGATGTCCACGCGCGACATCTCGAGCGTGCCCTTGCGAAGGAGATCCCGCAGCCGCTTGATGACGTCGCTCGCCCGCCGATCGTCCTTGACGATGTCTTCGAGGATCGTGCGGATCTGCGGGAGATCGGGCGGCGCCGCGCCGAGCAGCCGCCCGGCCGTCTGCGCGTTCGTCATGATCGCGGCGAGCGGCTGATTGAGCTCGTGCGCGAGCGATGCGGTGAGCTCGCCGACGGTCGACACCCGCCCCACGTGTGCGAGCTCCTGTCTGCTGCGCTGCACGGCGAGCTCGGCGCGCCGCAGCCCGGTCACGTCCGCAAGCGTGACGACCGCACCGCCTTCGGAGCGATGCAGCGGAACCACCAGCAGCGACCACCACCGCGGCTCGGACCCGGCATGGCCGGTGATATTCGAGCACCGACCGGTCGCGCGATCCGTCGAGCACCGAGGCAATCGCGGTGGACACGTCGGCCATCCGTGGATTGAGCCGCGTCGCTGCCTCGCGCATCGCTTCGAGCAGGTTCTCGCCGACCCGGATGTCGAGGCTGCCGCCATCCTTCGCCAGCCGGGTCCAGCTGTCGTTCACCGCGACGACAAGCCCTGCGGCGTCGACGACGGCGACGCCGCTGCTCAGTGACTGAAGAATGGACGACTTGATCCCTTCGCTCGCCCTCAGCGCGTCTTCCGTCTGCTTCCGCGCCAGCGCGTTCGCCAGCACCTCGGCCACGAGCCGCAGATTCCGCACGACATCATGCGGCCACTGGCGCTCGGTGGCCGATCCGAAGCTGAGCGCCCCCAGCGCGCGATGTCCGGCAACGAGCGGCAGCACCAGCATGGCCCTGTATCCCTGTTTCTGCATCGACCGCCGGTCCATCATCGCCGGTGGGGGAAGGTCTTCGACAGTGGAGACGATAATCGGCTCCAGCCGGCGCAATCGCTCCCACGTCCACGGGTAGTCGCGCTTGACGATGAGCGGTGGCTGCGCGGGCGCGTTTGGGCGGCGCCCAGCTGTAGGACACCTTCAGTTCCCCACCCGCTTGTGTGTAGAGCCGCACGAAACTGAGCTTGAGGAACACACCAAGACGGCCCAGCCACTCGTCGAATGCCGCGTCCATGCGATCGCCGGGGACGTGAACGAACGCGCCCGACAATCGCGCCAGCAATTCCTCGAACCGAAGGCGTTCGGCGAGCACGTGCTGCGTGTCGCGGCGTTCCTGGATGAGCGCGGCCAGTGCGAGTACCGTCGCAGACACCACGATCAGCGACAACGTCAGCGCTGGCCCGGTGATGCTCGGCGACATCAACGCGAATGGGCCGCGTCCATGCACTGCGGACCAGACCGCCAGCAGCGTCGTCGTCAGCAAGGTCACGCCAGCGCCGGTCGTGCCGAAACGAACGGCGGCCCAGAGCAGGAACGGCAGCTGCAGCGCGAGCGGGTTCTGGCTGCTCACGGTCCTGACCGGGGGAAACTGCGTCAGCTGATTGGTGAAGCCGGAAAGGCCCATGACCAGCAGGCCTGCGGCGAGGACCGACGCCTCAGCGATCCGCATCCAGGACATGCCACGAATCCAACGCGGTAGTCCAGTGGCCACGCCAACCACCGCCGGCACGAACGTGAGCTGCGCAAGGATGTTGCTGAACAGCCGGTTTCGCCAGACCGTCCAGTACGGCTCACCGACCAGCCAGTGAACCGCCGCCGCATCCGCAAAACTGGAGAGCGCGGTCGCGCCGACGACGACCATGACCAGAATCGACAGCCGGCGAGGTGTATCGAACCTCGTCGGCGCATCGCTGAGCAGGCGGAGACCACCGGCCGTCATGATCGCTTCGGCTGAATTCGTCAGGAACAGCAGCATCACCAGCAGCAGCGGCCACTCGGTGCGGAGCTGTACGGCGAGGTGCGCGACCAGGACCGGGATCAGGACGAGGTGCCACCGCCGCGTGGGGACGAGCAGCAGCGCCGAGGTCAGGAGCGAATTGGGCGGCCAGATGACAGACGGGGTCGCCGGAGGCAATCGAAGCAGAAGCCCCAGGATGCTGCCGAGGTAGTAGCTTCCGCCGGCTCCGAGAACAATGCCGACGGCGATGAGCCGTTTCCGCATATCCGAAGTGTTGTTGACGCGACGCGCTGAAGCAGTTGCCCAGGTTCGTCGTCAGACCGGTGGGCCGCCTGATGTGCCGCATCTTACAGCGTTCCGGGACCGATCGGCAGGTCCCCGGAGCCTGGACGGCAAAACCCCGGCGGTCGAAATACAAGAAGTACGGGTAATTTTCACCCACGTCGAAGAACGGCCGGAATTTCAGCCTCACCGGCCCTCCACCCCGCGCTCGCGATCGGCTCCCCTCGGGAGTTGCCCGCCTTCGCTTGTCGCCAGAATTCGGCGACAAGCTACGGCGAGGCCGCGCCGAAGCGCGCTCGATCCTGTGCGCGCGGAGGCGGGGAAGTTGGGGGTTGACACGGCGAGCGGAGTACCTGTTATTTATCTAACAGTAGTGTTACGGATATAACATATGACGCAGCCGCCTCTCGCCGCGCTCACCAAGCGTGAGCGCCTGATCATGGACGTGCTCTTCCGGCTCGGCCGTGCCACGGCCGACGAGGTCCGCCGCGAGCTTCCGGGCGCGCCCAGCGACTCCACCGTTCGCACGCAGTTGCGGGTGCTCGAGGAAAAGGGCTACGTTCGCCACGAAGAAGCCGGACGCCGCTTCGTGTTCTCCGCCGTGGTGCCCCGCCGCTCGGCGCGAAAGTCGGCGCTCCGCCACGTCGTCGACACGTTCTTCGAGGGATCGACGGAAAAGGTGGTGGCGGCCCTGCTCGGCGGCGAGGGCGCACGCGTCTCCGAGGACGAACTGGAACGCATTCTCGATCTCGTGGCCAAAGCCAGGAAGGACGGATCGCGATGAGCCTCCTGCTCGATCTGATTGTCAAACCGTCGATCGTGCTGGTCCTCGCGCTGGCGGCCATGCCGCTGTTGCGCCAGCGATCGGCCGCCCTGCGGCACGCGGTGTTGGCCGCCGCGCTGCTGTGCGCCGCGGCGGTGCCGTTTGCAGGGCCGCTCGTGCCGGCCTGGCACGTTCCCCTCGCGAGCGTGCTCCTTCGTGAGCCGCTGAAGACGCCGGGGTCTGCCGTCGCGACGACCGAGAGCGTCGTCGTGGCGACCGACATTGCCAGGGGTGTTGGCGGGCCACGCGGCATCACGCAGACAGATTCGACTGTCGGCGGCAGCTGCTCGATCCGCGGTGCCGGCACGACTGCTCGCCTGGATCTGGTTGATCGGGGCGATTCCGGGACTCGCACTCCTGCTCGCTGGTGTCCGCCGCCTCGTGCGCCTGGCGGCCACGGCGCGCCGGATCGAAGCCGGTCCCTGGTTCACGTCCGCAGCGGCCATCGGTCACGAGTACGGATTCACGCGGGCCGTCACGCTGCTCGAAGCTCCGGGCTCGAACCTGCTGATCACGTGGGGGATCGTCCGGCCGACCGTGCTGCTTCCGGCGGCCGCTCGCGATTGGCCGGCCGATCGCGTGGCGGTCGTGCTCGCTCACGAACTGGCGCACATCCGCCGCGGCGACTGGGTCGTGTTGCTGATGGCGGAGTTGCTGCGGGCGATCTACTGGTTCAACCCGCTGTTCTGGATCGCCGCGGCGCTCACCCGCCATGAAAGCGAGCTTGCCTGCGACGATCGCGTGCTCAATCGCGGCGTGCCCGGCACCGAGTACGCCACGCACCTCGTCGGCATCGCACGCGCCCTGCGGCAAGAGGGTTCGTGGCTGCCGGCACCGGCAATCGCCCGCACGTCCAGCCTCGAAGGGAGAGTCAAAGCCATGCTCGATGCTCGCCTCAATCGTCGTCCGCTGACCCGCGCGACCGGCATTCTTACGGTCGCCGCGCTTCTGTCCATCACCGTCGCCGTGGCGGGATTTGCCGGCGCGCAGACGGCGTTCGCCTCGCTCAGCGGATCGATCGTCGATCCTCAGAATGCCGCGTTACCTGGCGTGACGCTCGTGCTCACCAACCTGCAGAACGAGTCCAAATACGAGGTCAAGAGCAATAACATCGGCCACTACCAGTTCGTCGGATTGCCGCCGGGAGAGTACGCGGCGAGCGTCAAGCTCCCTGGCTTTGCCTCAGTGCAATTCCCGGTGACGATGGCCGGCCAGGACGTGAAGCGCGATCTGATGCTCCAGATCGGCCTGCTTGAAGAGACGATTACGGTGTCAGGAAATCCCCCGGCGCCGGTCGACCCGGAGAAGGCGCGGATTGCAGAGGAGCGTCGCGCCGAGTTCACGGCGAAACGCGCGGAGAAAGGCTGCTCGGTCTTTTCGAGCCAGTCCGGAATACCGATCGGCGGCAACATCAGGCCGCCAGTGAAGCTCAAGGACGTGCGTCCGACTTATCCAGCACACCTGAAGCAGGCCGGAATCGGAGGGTTGGTTGTTCTCGACGCGAACATCGGAACCGACGGCAGCGTCACGCGCGTTGACGTCGTGTCCTCACCGCATCCCGATCTCTCCAGCTCCGCCGCGGATGCCGTCCGGCAGTGGTTGTTCGATTCGACGCTGCTCAACTGCGAGCCTGTCGACGTCCGCATGAAGGTGTCGGTCACGTTCGCGCAAGCCCAATAGCCGACCCGGTCACAGGCGACGACCGGCCGCTGGGAAATGCGGCCCTGTCAACTCCCAACGCCCAACGCCCAACTCGCAAAGGAGAGTCGCGCGAGACAGCGGGGTGAAAGACGAACCAAACAGCCAGATTGGTACGACTTCCACCCCGCCCCCTGGATCGGCTCTCCTTGGGAGTTGGGAGTTGGAGGTTGGGAGTTGACATGATGCAGTCATCGTCGCCCGCCGACTTCATCGAGATGTCTCAGGAGGTCGGCGGGATCGTCGAACACGCGATACGCGCCCGCGCGCTCGAGTTCTTCCAGCCCATATCCGCCTGACAGCAAGCCGATGCCGAGCGACCGCGCCCGCGTCGCCGCGAGCATGTCCCACACGCTGTCCCCCACCACCGTTGCGTTCTCCGGCGGGACGTCAAGGCGTGCCGCCGCCTCGAGAAACAGATCCGGATCCGGCTTCGCGTATCGCACCTGATCGCGGGTGACGATCGGCGTGCGTTCGAAGTCGACGCCGAGCCGCTCGAGCACCGGACCGGCCGTTTCCATCCGTCCGCTGGTCGCGATCGCCCATGGAATCTCGGCTTCCGTCAACGCCCCCAGCAACGCTCGCGCGCCGGGCAGCGGCCGTATCTCGCCCGAAATCTGGTTGTACGCGCTCGCGTGGAGCTGCCGCAATCGATCGAACGTCTCGCGACTGAAGTCCATCCCCGTCTCTCGCAACAGCATGTTGGTGAACAGACCACCGCTCATGCCGATTCGACGATGAATACGCCAGACCGCGAGGTCGATGCCCTCCGTCTCGAGCGCCTGGCGCCAGGCGAGGACGTGATGGTAGACGCTGTCGACGAGCGTGCCATCGAGGTCGAACAGAAAAGCAATTTTCGGCTGCGAGCGCGCGGCATTCATGGCGCCATTGTTTCACGCCGTTGCACACTCTCGCCATCTGACGGCTGACGACTTTCGCGCCGACGACGACATCCGACTGACGTGGACGGTCCGGCCGACGATCACGGCCAACTTACAGACCTCGTGGGTCACCCCCGAGTCTTGCAATCGGACCGGCAGCAGCTGGCAAATATCCTCGAGAATCGGCCCGAAATCGCCTGTCTTTTTGGCACATCTCTTGAGCAGTCTTTCCCGGTTCACCATGTTTCTTCTCTTCCTGATCGTCGTCATCAGCTTCGCGATCTACTCGATGAAACCGGACGAGCGCGCGAAGGCGTTACGTACGGCGGTCGGGATCATTCACCGGCTACGGGCGGATGCCATTCACCGGAGAGAGCACCCGGAGCCGTTCGTTGTCGCGCTGCGCGAGCGGACGCGCTGGCCGCTGGTCACAGCGGCGCTCGTTCTGCTCAACGTCTTGACCTTCTTCAGGATGGCATTCGCCGACGGCGCGCTTGCCGATCCGGCGACGCTACTCGCTTGGGGTGGCAACTTCGGAGCGGTCACCACCAACGGGGAATGGTGGCGCCTGGTCGCCTCGACGTTCATCCACACCGGGCTGCTGCAGCTGATCGTGAACATGGCGGCGCTCGCGCAGGTGGGACTGGTGCTCGAGCGCCTGGTCGGCCACGCGACTTTCGGACTCGTGTACCTGGCCGCGGCGATCATCGGCAGCGCACTGGATCTCTACGCGCAGCCGCTGGCGATCGGCACGGGGCCCTCGGCAGCCATCCTCGCGATCTACGGACTGATGGCTGGGGCGACCCCGTGGAACCTCCTGCAACCGTCCGCCGTGACGATTCCGCCAAAGGCCATGATTCGTTTCGCACCGGTTGCGGGGATCTTCCTGCTCTACACGCTGGCCGCCGGAGACTTCGCCAGCAAGGCGCCGATTGCAGGCTTCGCGATCGGAGCGATCGTCGGCCTTGCATTGACGAGGGGAATCGGCGAACACACGCCGTCGCTGCGGCTCGTCGGTTCAGCCGCGGCGACCGCGCTGGTTCTGGCCGTCGCCCTCGCGATTCCGTTACGCGGCCTCTCAGACGTTCGACCCGAAATCGAGCGCATCGTCGAGCTCGAGGGACGTGCCGCCGGCATCTACGAGAGCGCGGTCAAACAGTTCCGTCTTGGTGCGATCAAAGCCGAAGCGCTCGCCCAGATCATCGACCGCAGCATCATGCCCGAACTGCACGCGGCGCAGGGCCGGATGAAGGCGTTCGAGGCCGACAACGTGCCGACCGAGCACCGTCCGCTCGTGGAGGGCGCCAACGAGTACCTGCGCCTGCGCGACGAGAGTTGGCGTCTGCGTGCCGACGCGTTGCGCAAGCACAACCTGGCCGCGCTGCGGAAGGCCGACCGCGCCGAGTGGGAGTCACTCGAAGCGTTCGGCAGAATCAAGCCCAACGAGAAGACCGACAAGCAGCACACCACCGGACCAGCAGAGGGATCAGCAAAGCCAGCAGAAGGCCAGCAGAACCAGCAGTAATTGAGGAGGTCACTTCGATGATTCGTCAAGTTGCGGCCGTTGCACTCGTCATGTTTCTCAGTCCCGCCGGGCTGAGCGCACAGACACCGGCGCCGCCCGTCGTTCCGGCTGCGGAGCTCAGGATCAACACGCAAGCGGCCCCTGTCTACCGCTCGCCGAGCACGGGCAGCCCGGTTGTCGGAACCGCGCGCCGGGGTGCCGTACTTCCCGTCACGCGAGAACTTGGCAGCTGGGTTCGCGTGTCGTGGCCGGATGCCGAGGAAGGCGCGGGTTACATGCACGTCAGCTCCGGATCGCTGATGCGATCGGGGCCTGCGTCAGCCACGCGCGACCTGACGCCCACTCAATCGGGGCTGCCGATGATGTCCTCCACGGAGGCGGGCGATCCGTCGGCGTCCGCGCAGCAGCCCGTGAACACGTACACCGGAACCGTGTACGTGCCACAGCCAACGCACGTGGTCGGTCTTGGCGGCAAACTGAGCGGCTCGACGCTGGGCTACGGCATGAGCGGACGCGCGTGGTCGAAGGGCCGCTTCGGCGTGCAGTTCGATCTGTCGCGGTCGAAGATCACGACCGTTGGACTGCCTGAACAGGTCACGATGGTTCAGTTCGCGCCTAGCCTGCTCTATGCGCTGCCTGACCGCGTCAGCGACTACGTGTGGATGCGGCCGTACGTCGGCGCGGGTGCAAGCATGAACCGTCACACCCTGCGGCTCGGAGCGGCGGACACCGGCCTGTCGGTGTCGGACAACGCGTTCGGGTTCCGCACGTTCGGAGGTGGCGAGTTCACGTTCGCGAGCATGCCGAAGTTCACGGTCAGTGCCGACCTCGGCTACGACTGGACCACCAGCCCGTTCATCGGCTACGACTTCGGCGGCTTCGGCTTTGCACTCTCAGGCCACTGGTACGTGAAATAGACACCCTGCGGGACCAGATGCCGGTTGCCTGCGAGGACGTCTCGCACGCACTTCAGAAATCGGTATCTGGTCCCAACTCGTGACGAAGCCCATCGAGAATGCGAGACTCGCGTGAAATCCAGCGCTGCAAGCCCACCAGGAGCATCAGCGCGAACGTGGTGAGGCCGAAGAGCAGTCCCCACGCGAAGCGCTCGGCACCGGCGGACGGTGGCTGCGGACCCGCATAGAGCTGACGCCAGATCCACGGCACGAACACGACCACCTCGCACACCAGAATGCCCCAGCCGAACCGGATCGCCCGGCGCATCCGGCGGACGCGATCGATCGACAGCGCGACGAAGTCTGCGGTCGTGCCTGACGACGCGCGCAGCCCCTTACGCCAGTTCCACAGCGAGAACAGCAGACTTCCGCCGGCAATCGCGGCCAACGCTCCCATCGCGAGCATTTCGACAGGATCCGTTCCCGTGAGGGCGCGATGCAGCAGCAGCACCAGGGCGACGGCACCGATGACGATCTCGGTGCCGAACCAGAGCGACAGCATCAGGCTTCTGCGCGCGACGTAGTCACGGATCGCCTCGGGACCTGTCTGCGGCTCTGATGCCGTCTGCCAGACGTCGAGCCATTGCTGCAGTTCGCGATCCGGTGCGCTGGTCATGAGCGATCTCCAGACGGGCCAAGCTGACGGGCAAGCGCGACGCGCGCACGCGCGACGCGCACCGCGACGTTGTTTTCACTGATGCCGAGCACTTCCCCGATCTCGCGATAGCTGAGCCCCTCGAGGACCAGCACAATCACTTGCCGAAAGCCGAGCGGCAGGCGGGTGACGGCAAGGCGCAGCTGTTCGCCACGCTGCCTGGCGGAGAGCGCATCCTCCGGATCGGGTGCCGCGTGAGGAACAGGCTCGGCGTCGTCGAGCGCCTCGGTCCGGCGCCGCCGCCAGTGCTGAATGTGGCTGACACCGCGGTTGTGCGCGATACGGAAGACGAACGTCCGCTCTGAAGAATCGCCGCGAAAACCGGGCAGTGCCTGCCAGAGGGCGAGCCAGATGTCCTGGACCAGATCCTGACGGCGCGCGGCGTCGCGTTCGTAGCTCGAGGCCATGCGGCGGATCGCCCGTTCGTGTTCCGAGACGAGACGCAGGTACCGCGCTTCGCGATTCTCGGCAACGCCGGCAGCGATCACATCCTCGATCATGCGCCGATTCGCCGAACGATGGACTCACGATCGAGGAGCCGCGCGGTAATCGCGAGCGTCAACGCGGTGGCCACCAACGTCACCGCGGTCAGACCGGCCACGGAGAGTGCAGGTGACGGATGTCCCCTGAGCAGGTCGCTGATGACCACGTGCTGCCCCAGCATCGGGAGCCACGCCATCCAGGCCTGCGTCTCTACCGAACCAAACGCGAACAGGAAGCCCGGAATCATTGGAAGAAAGATGAACATCGACAGCTGCGTCTGGGCCTCCTTGTACGTCTTCGAGAAGAGCGCAATCAACAGCTGCACCGACGCCACGAGCACAGCGAGCGGCGCAAGCACCACCCACATCTCCGCAGCTTCGCCGGCCGACAGGCCCACGGGCACGTCGACGGCCTGCACGCGGGGTTGGGCAAGGATGATCCGCGACATCCAGAGCGTCAACGTGACCGTCGCAAGAGAAACGAGTGATACGGCCGCCCACTTCCCCACAACGAGTGCGACTCTGGGTACCGGGTGCAAGAGCAGTGTCTCGAGCGAGCCACGTTCGCGCTCGCCGGCCGTGAGGTCCGCCGCCACGCCCATGCCGCCAACGAACGCCGACAACAGCAGAAAGATCGGCAGCGTGGCGAGAACCATCGCGGCGCGTCCGGCCGGTGTCGAGAGATCGCGCTCGACGACCCGCAGCGGCGACACGATCGACGGGCTGACGCCACGCAGGAGCAGACGTGTATCCGACACGCGATCCGCATATTGCGTCAGCAGATCGCGCACCCTGGACGCTTTCGCGTTCGAGTCACTCCACGAGCTGTCGAACAGGAGCGTGACCCGCGCGGGCTCGAACCTGGAGAATTCAGCGGTGTAGTCATCGCCGACGACGAGCGCCACTTCCAGCTGGCGCGATCGAATGCCGTCGGCGGGGCCGCTCTGGCCCTCGATGAGCGTGACCGAGCGCTCGGCGAGAAACGCCACCAGCGCGGGATCCTGTAAGTGCCCCTCGATGGCGAGTGCTATCGGCTGCTCGGGGGCGCGGCTTCGTGCGAGCGCCATGAGCGCCAGGGCCATCACCGCGGGTCCCCAGACGGCGTATAGCAGCGCCGATCCCAGCGATCGTCTGTCACGGATCGAATCGCGCAGTTCCTTGCGCATCACAGTGAACGTTGGGCGCCAGGTCAATTCAACCCCTCCTCTGAACCGATCAGCCGTACGAAGGCCTCTTCGAGCACTGTCGACCCGGTCTGCGCGAGGATCTCTCCGGGTGTTCCGGAGGCGACCACAAGACCGCGGGCGAGAATCACGATGCGGTCGCACACGGCCGACACCTCCGGCATCACGTGGCTCGAAAGCACGACCGCGCAGCCCGCTGACGCCAGGTCGCGAACGACACGTCGAACCTCTCGGGCGCTCAACACGTCGAGCCCGTTGGTCGGCTCGTCCAGCACGACGTTCGAGGGATTGTGGATGAGCGCGCAGGCCAGCGCGACCCGCCGGCGCTGGCCAAGCGACAGCTCGCCGGCGGGCCGCATGGCGATTGCCGTCAACCCCAGCCGATCGAGCATCAGGTCTACACGGCGACCGAGATCGGGCTCGACGAGCCCTCGCAATTCGCCGCAATAGGTCAGATGTTCTCGAACCCGGAGGCGATCGTACAAACCGACCTGCTCGGGCAAGACACCTAGACGGCTTCGCGCGGCGAGCGGACGCTGTTGCACGTCGCAGTCATCAACGGCAGCGCGGCCACGATCCGGTTTCACCAGGCCGGTCAACGCTCGCAGCACGGTCGTCTTGCCCGCACCGTTCGGGCCGAGGAGGCCGGTGACCAGGCCATTGGGCGCGACGAACGAAACGGAGGAGACAGCGATCGTCCTGCCGTACTTCTTGTGGAGCTGTTCGATGGCGATCATCGCTGGCCTCCCGCGTCGTTCAGGACGATCGGCGGCAACGGAACGCGCGTCACACACTCGGCCTCAGTCTCGTCGAGTCGGCCGTGTTCGAGAAACGTGGCAATCAGCCTCGTCGCACAACCGGTGAACGAGGCGTTGTGTGCTGCACCAGGCACGACGATGTGGGTGGCGTTCGGGAAGTGGCGGGCCATGGCCTCGCCGGCGGATGGCGGCGTCACGGGATCGTGCAGACCCGAGAGGATCAGGGCCGGAGCGCCTGATACCGCGGTCCGATCGATGTCTATCGGCGCACCGAGAGGCCAGCCGCGGCATCGTCTTCGCCAGCCGTCGGAATAGCCGTGTCCCAGGAACGTACTCGCCTCATCGTCGGGCAACGCCGCAGCCGCCGACTGCGCCACATCTTCCGAACACAAGACCGACAGGGTGAATCCGAGCGCCATGTCGTCCGTCGACATGCGCGCGGAGTGCGCATACTGGGCGGCCAGTGGACCGAAGTCGCCTAGCGCCGCGTGCCGCAGCGTTTGCAGGAGCCTCGCCGCATCCGTCGTCGTATAAAGCGCCACTCGAACGAGCTCGGCGACGGCATCGCGGGAAAGTGTCAGTGTGACGGGAATGCCGGTGCGCGGGTGACGAAGCGTCACAACGCGGGGGCGGTCGAGGCCTTCGAGAACTGCGTCCAGCTCCACACGAGGATTGGGAAATGCGATCGCGCAGGTCGGTTCTGACGCACAGCGTTCGCTCAACCGGTCGAACGCCTGCTGAGCGTTGCGCGCGACCGGCGCCGGAAATCCAAGGTCGAGCGCCACGGCGCCGTCGAGCACAACCGACCGCACCGCATCGGGGTACATCAGCGCGTAGAGCACCGCCGCCCGCGTCCCCCACGAGCCTCCCCATACGTTTATCCGGGAATATCCGAGCCGGCGGCGAACCTCGTCGAGATCCGCCAGCGCGTTTGCATGCGTGTACTGCCTGACGTCTGCGCGTATCGCCGCGAGGCAATCGATCCCGTCGCCGAGATACAGATCGGCGCCGTTGGCCAGCTTCGAAATCTCGTCGCCCGAACCAGGGCACTTCAATGCGCCTGACGCTCCGGTCCCGCGAAGATCGACGAGCACGACCGCCCTCGTTCGCCTGATCTGTCTGAAGTACCGCGCGGCAACCGGAGCAAACGATCGCGCGCCCTGCCCAGGGCCGCCAGAGAAAATGAAGAGCGGATCGGGCTGCGCGGATCGGCGTAGCGGCGGCAAGACTGCGACATGGATCGAGATCTGCTTCCCCGCTCCCTGTTGGCGATTCTCGAATACCTGATGCACGCCGCAAAGCACTTCTTCGGGGAGGAAATCGACGTGACATGGCGTCAGCGTCAGCGTGCCGTTCGCTGGGGAACGCATGGTTGCCGCGGCCAGGAGTACGATCGTCACGGCGCCGGCCGCCGCCGACACGCAGATTGAGGTCACTGACCACACGGATTCAGGCTTGCGCAGATGCATGTGCTAAAACCGCTCCTGCCTTGACTAGTCGTGCGGAAAGGGAAAACCTTACGAGATCACCAGGCGGTGAGGAGCGGCTCACGAAATGCCGTGGGTGCTGCTGCATACGACAAACGGGCGATCGGTGCCATCACGCGAACAACTCTTTTCAGCGCCGGCACTTACAGCTCAACCCCCAGGGGCGGCCATGGGGTGGCGCGGTGATTGCGCTATCCCGGATTCATCTTCAGAAGCCGACGACGGCCTTCAAGGAGCGAGCATGACTTTTCGAGCAATGCAACGATTCACCCTGCTGGTCGCCGCAATCGCGGCGGTCGTTTTGGGCACTCCGCGTGTTTCCGCACAGAACGTGAAAGAGAGCTTCACGGGATTCGCGATCAACATGAACAGCGGTCCGAGAACCGCGGTCGTTGATTTCACCGTCGAGCGTTGGTCGACGGATACGGAGCGCGACACGCTCCTCGAAATCATCAATGCGGAAAGGGACCCGACCGACAAGCTGCTTCGCACCCTTCAGGACATGCCGAAGGTCGGCTACATCCGCACCCCGAATACGCTGGCCTGGGATCTGCGCTTCGCCCGCGAGACCCCGCTCGAGGATGGCGGGAGGCGGATCGTGCTCGCCACCGATCGACCGATCGGGTTCGCCGAAGCACGCAACCAGCCGCGCTCGATCGACTATCCCTTCACGATCGTCGAGATTCGACTGGATAAGAACAACAAGGGCGAGGGCAAGATTCTCGCCGGCACGAAGATCTACGTGGACAAGAAGACGAAACAGATCGTGCTCGAGAACTACGCCCAGCAGCCGGTCAGGTTCAACGAGATTCACAAAGTGAAGTAATCCACGAGGGTGGTACACTCGCTCCACCGAACCGGCCTTCGGCCAATCAGCACTCAGTGGAGCGTCGATGAATCGTTCGTGGCTGACTTGCGCACTGTCCGCCTTCGTCATGGTTGCTGTGCTGCTCCCGCACGCACAGCAACCGTCACCCCCGCCCCCGATCGTCCCGCCGGTCATCACGGTTCCTGACGGCGCGGCAAAAGTCGAACAAACGACCCACGGCACACGGCCTGCGGCCACGCTCGTCGAACGCTTCGACGGCCTCGGCGTAGGGTTCGAAGGTCCTCAGGGCACGGCGAACCTGCGCAATCCATCCGACAACACGCTCGCGGTCGGACCCAACCACGTCGTCCAGATCGTCAACAGCCGCATGGCGATCTTCACGAAGCAGGGGAAGATCCTCTACGGACCCGTAGAGACCAACAACGTGTTCAGGGGATTCGGAGGGCAATGCGAGGCGCGCAACAACGGTGACGCGGTGGCCCGCTACGATCAGATCGCCAATCGCTGGCTGATCGTGATGCCGCTGTTCGGACGCGGCCCCGTGCGGCCCGATCAACCGCCTATGTGGGAGGCCGGCCCGAGGGCCTATCTCAGCCCCCCTGGAATCGCGGGACAGCCGGGCCCTGCGGTGCCGCTGTATCAGCCGCCTCCGCCTCCGCCTGCGCCACCGGAGCAGCCCGGGCAGCCGCAGCGCGGCCGGGGCGGTCAGCGCGGGCCTGAAGGCCCGAAAGGTCCGTACTCGATGTGCTACGCGATCAGCACGGGGCCCGATCCACTCGGACCGTACTATCGCTACGAGTTCCTCCGGCCGTTATTCCCCGATTACCCGCGTCCGGCGATCTGGACGGACGGCTACTACAATCCGTCGAGCACGGGCGACGAAGTCATTCAGAAACATGCGTGCGTCGTCGATCGCGCGGCGATGCTCAAGGGCAAACCTGCGACCGAACAGTGCATGGTCGTCGACGGTGTGAACTTCCTGAACAACGCCGACATCGACGGCAAGAGCCTCCCGCCGGACGGCGCTCCCAACATCATGATGGCGGCGGGCGGCACCCAGTTGAAGAAGATCTTCGAAGACGACGCGGTGATGGCGTGGCGCTTTCACGTGGACTGGAAGGACCCCGCGAAGACCACGCTGACGGGGCCGGAACGCATCACCGTCGCGCCGTATCGGTATCTCTGTGACGGACAGTTGACCAACTGCGTCCCGCAACCAGGGACCGATCGCCGCCTCGATGCGCAGGGCGACAAGATCATGGCGCGCCTGGTCTACCGGCGAATTGGCAATCGCGAATCGGTTGTCGCCGTCCACTCGGTGAACTCGTCTGCGGGGGGCGGGGGCGTCCGCTGGTACGAATTCCGCGTCGAGCGCGATCGGCGGCTGACCGTTCACCAGCAAGGCACCTACGCGCCCGACGATGCCTTCCGCTGGATGGCGAGCCCGGCGATCGATCGGTTCGGCAACATCGCGATCGGTTACTCGTTCGGCGGCACACCCCACTTCGCCGGACAACGCTTCGCCGCCCGCCTTGCAAACGATCCCCCCGGCGTGATGACGCTGCGAGAAGCCGTGCTCGTCGAGGGTGAGGACGTGCAGAACATCATGCGCTGGCAGGACTACACGCAGACGGCGATCGATCCCGTCGACGACTGCACGATCTGGTACGTCGGCGACTACATCAAAAAAGGCGCCGCCAGCTACTCGACGAAGATCGGCGCGTTCCGCCTGCCACGCTGCTGGGAATAGCAGCGCGCAGGCTCTTAGCCGCGCGTCAGGGCTGTCACGGCGCGTGACGCGCGGCTGAAGCCGCGCGCTGCTGGATCCTCGGACCAACTTTGTCACCAGACTTATACATAATGTATAAGTCTGGTGACAAATGAGCGACGACTATCGGGCAGCACTGACCGCGGCCATCGAAGAGTACGAATCCCTTGGCAGCAAGCGTCGCGAAATCGACGAGCGGCTGGGACAACTCGCCCAGACGATCGGCACGCTGTCGCGGCTCCTGGGGCTGACGCCGACGGTCCCGATGGGCATTACCGATGCCTGCCGGCTCGTCTTGCGCGGCGGCCTGCCGATGACGCCCGTCGAAGTCCGCGATCGGCTGACGGCGATTGGCGTCGACCTCTCCGTCTATTCGAACGACCTCTCCGCGATACATACCGTGCTCAAGCGGCTCAACGAAGGCGGCGAGATCCGGTTGATCCCGCGTCCGTCCGGCAAGCATGCGTACTTGTGGCAGCGGCCGGCGACGGTCATCGCAATCAGCCCGGAGATCGCGGAGTTCGTTCGGGGTACCAGGCGTCCGACGCGGCCGCCGGGCCGAAGGGGCAAGCGATGAACGACCTGGCGGCTCAGCGACGGTTCTATGCGGAAGAAATCCAGATGGCCGCGAACCTGCGATCACCAGCTATCGTCGAAGCGCTGGCCGCCGTGGAGCGAGAGCAGTTCCTGCCGCCCGGCCCCTGGACCATCCGCAGCGAAGTCGATCTGAAAGGCGGGCCGCGCACGACGCCGGACGCGGATCCGCGGCACGTGTATCACAACATCGCAATCGCCATCGATCCGTCGCGCAACCTGTTCAACGGATCGCCAGCCTTACTCTCGATGGCAATCGATTCGCTCGCCATCGAACCCGGAGCCCGTGTGCTGCACCTGGGGACCGGCACGGGCTACTACACGGCTTTGATGGCCCATTGCGTCGGGCCGAATGGCCGCGTGCTCGGGATCGAGGTGGATGCCGGGCTGGCAGATACAAGCCGCCGCAATCTGGCCGGCCTGCCGTGGGTGGAAATGCGTCAGGGAGATGGCTCGTCGCCACTTGGCGAACCGTTCGACGCGGTCCTGATCAACGCCGGTGTCACGCATCCGCAGGACTCGTGGCTCGACGCGCTCACCCCAGGCGGGCGAATGATCATGCCGCTGACTGCGTCCGCTCCTGCCATGGGCAACATCGGAAAAGGCTTGTTGCTCCACCTTGCACGGTCGGGCGAAAGCGACGCCTACACGGCACGCGTGTTAACGTTCGTCGCCATCTATTCGGCCCAGGGCCTTCGAAACGAGATACTGAACACCGCCATCGGGAAATCACTGAGCACGCAGATGCTCCCTCGACTGGCGAGGCTGCGGCGCGAGGAGCACGACGTGTCGCCCGACTGCTGGCTGCATTCGCCTGGCTTTTGCCTCTCGACCTCAGCGGACGCGTAAGCTCTGCCCTACTTCACTGCCTGTCTTGTTGTGAATGCAGGTCGCTCGTTCGCCGCCGGCGGTCGGTGCTATCCTACCTGGATGGATACTGCCCCGCAGGACCACGAACAGGAGACTCCGGCCGCCCAGCACCACGCCGTGCAGTTCTACGGCTGCGACGAAAGTCTTTTCTCAACCGTCGCAGGGTTCGTCGGCGAGGGTCTGGTCGCAGGCCAGCCGGCCGTGTTGATGGCGACGCAGGCGCATCGCGAGGGCATCATCGCAGCGCTGGAGAAACGGTACATCAGCGTGGATCGCGCGAGGCGCCTCGGCGATCTCGTGGTGCTCGACGCCAACGAAATGCTCGACTTGTTCCTCGTCGCCGGGATGCCCAACGTGAAACTCTTCGAACAGCACGTGGGCGGCATCATCGAGCAGACGTTGAAGAACCGCGGCGCGAACACTGTCCTGCGCGCCTACGGCGAAATGGTCGACGTCCTCTGGAAGCGTGGGCGCACCGACGCCGCGATGTCGCTCGAACTGCTCTGGAACCGGCTGGCCGCGTCGCATCACTTCGCGCTGCTCTGCGGTTATTCCATGGGCAACTTCTACAAGCGCATCGATCAATTCCAGCAGGTCTGCTCGCAGCACTCGCACGTGCTCGAGACCGACAGCAAGGTCGTGCCGTTCGAGTTGAAACGGGCGGGGCGCTAGTCCTGCGTCCCGCCCGCCCGTCCGGACGGTATGCTGAACGTCAGCGACGTCCAGATGCTCTCCCAGTCCACGGAACTGCCCTCTTCCGCGCGTCGCATCTGCACCGCCTTGATCAGCCACCGTCCGGACGACGACGGAACGACGGCCCGGCCTTCTCGATCTGATCGCAACCTGGCCACGGGCTCAACGGGTCCGGCTTCACGCTCGTCCTGACGGAACACCACGATCTGTGCATTGGCGAGCGGCTTCCCGTTGTAGAGCAACCGAATCGGGAGTCCAGCCGGATCGATCTGGCGAGGATCGCGTTCGGGAACGATTTCGAGCGTGAGACCGAGTATCCGATTGAAACCCGTGCCGTCTCCGGCACCGCCGACGTTGAGGACCGACTTGACGCTCCTCGAGAATTGCTCGCGGCCTGGCGCCGACGACTCGCCGCGTCGCACGCGTTCGGCAATCACGTGCTCGAGCCCTTCTTCCTTCAGATACTGCTCGAACGCGCCCGCCGCCAGCTCCACGCGTGACGGGCGGCTTCGGTAGCCGACGACCCACGTGCCCGGCGCATCCGTGCGGAGCAGGCCGGCAGGATCCATCCCGTCACGGCCCGCGACCTCACGCTCGCCCGACGGCCCGGCGACGAAGAACCGTTCGATCTGCGCCGCGCTTCGCGGCACGCGCTCGCCGACGAAGTGCTCGCCGACGAGCAGGTGCAGCCCGATCGCACTGCCGACCGCTGGCTGAAAGTTCGTCGGGAGGATCCAGAAATCGTGCGCGGCCAGGGTGGCCGGCAACGCCAGCGCAATCAGCGTGGTGGCGGCGTGCGTTCGAAGCGATGACGTCACGGCAGTTCTCCTCGCTCTGAAATCGGAGATCGGAGATCGGAGATCGGAAATCGGAGATCGGAGCGATTTCCGATTTCCGATTTCCGATTTCCGATGATCAGCTGGGCATCACCACGGTGTTGATCACATGGATGACGCCGTTGCTCTGATACACGTCAGGCGTCGAGATGACGGCCATGTGGCCCTTCTCGTCGCGAAGCTGCAGGCGGTCGCCGCTCGCAATCACCCAGAGCTTGTCGCCGCTGACCGTCGTCAGCTCGGCCTTCCCGCCGCCGTCCTTCACCCGCTGCATCAACGCATCGGCGTCGAGCTTGCCGGCCACCACGTGATACGTGAGGATCGTCTTGAGCTTGTCCTTGTTCTCGGCCTTCAGCAGCATCTCGACCGTCCCGGCCGGAAGCTTTTCGAACGCGGCGTTCGTCGGGGCGAACACCGTAAAGGGCCCCGCGCTCTTGAGCGTATCCACCAGCCCCGCCGCCTTCACCGCCGCGACCAGCGTCGTGTGATCTTTCGAGTTGACGGCGTTGTCGACGATGTCCTTCGAGGGATACATCGCTGCGCCGCCGACCATCACGGTTTTTTCCTGTGCCTGACCACCCGCGAGCGCCGCCACGATCATCAGCGCCGCGAGCCCATTCGTCCTGAGCCTCATGTCTGCCTCCTGAATCTGTTCCCAGCCGACAGCGCGTCGCTGTCCGCCGTTGTCGTCTTTACTACGGGTGGTTCGAAGGTTCGGATTTCAAGTGCGCAAGTGCGCAAGTGCGCAAGTGCGCAAGTGCGTAGAGTGCGCAAGTGGCGCAAGTGCGTGGGTGCAAGTGCGCACGTCCAAAGTGCCGACGTGCAGAGGGTGCGGGTGGTGCTAAAGTGTAGGGCTCGGGAGCCCGGTCGAGGTACGGCACTTGAACAGAAGGTCAGGTCATTCTGGCGCACCTGGCGCACCTGCGCACCTGCGCACCTGCGCACTCGCGCACTTGCGCACTTGCCCAATCCATCCGTCCCGCTGACGCGTAGAAACAGATGACACGGATGTCTGGAGCGCGTGCGTGAGCGCCGGATCGAGAGTCAGCCCGCCCGACGCCTCGGCAGCTGTGGCCTCGCAGGACCGGCAGACGATCGAGCGCATGAGGCGGCGGGATTCTGCCGCGCTGGCCGATCTCTACGATCGGTACGCCCGCTCGGTCTATTCGCTGGCGTGCCGCATCCTCACCGACCGGACCGAGGCCGAGGACGTCGTGCAGGAGGTGTTTTCGCAGGCCTGGCGTCAGGCGGACGCTTATGATGCCAAGCGTGCACCGGTTGCCGGCTGGCTGCTGATGATGACCCGGACGCGGGCCATCGATCGGCTTCGCGCGAGGAGCGGCCGCGTACAAATGGTTCAGGCGCTGCCGACACTGCCGGATCCGCCGGACCAGCACGAAGGTCCTGAGGCGCTGGCCATCGGCGAACAGGAGGCGGCACGAGTCCGGGCGGCCCTCGACACGCTCACCGAGAGTCAGCGTTCGGCGATCGAGCTCGCTTACTACGAAGGGTTGTCTCAAAGTGACATCGCGGCGCGGCTGCGCGAGCCGCTCGGGACCGTCAAGACGCGGATTCGTACCGGGCTGCTGAAGCTGCGCTCGGCGCTGCGCGATGCTGCGCAGGTATCCGACCAGGAGAGGCTTGGCAGGCGGGGACTCGAAGGCAATGGATCATAACGAGCTGCGCGACCTGACCGGCGCATACGCACTCGGCATCCTGACAGACGACGAGCGTCTGGCGCTGGAGAGTCATCTTCGCGACTGCCCGTCGTGCGCAGACGAGGTGCGCGAATCGATCGAGGCCACCAGCGCGCTTGCCTTCGGCGTGAAGCAGGTCGATCCGCCAGCCTCGCTCCGCGGCCGGGTGCTGGCGGCGGCTACCGCGGGCTATGAGCCCATTCCGCTGACGACGAAGCCACGCGCCAGTTCCAGCGCACTCCCCTACTGGTTGTCCGCAGCTGCTGCGCTCGCCGCGGTCGCACTCGGTTTGTATGCGCTGAACCTGCGCACGAAGGTTCAGGATCTCGAAGCCCGCCTGCGCGTCGCGACAGCCGCGTCGGAGACGATGCAGAAGCAGCTGGTTTCGTTGAGCGCGGACGCCAGCGAAGCGCAACGCCGGTTCACGATCCTTGCCGCGCGCGACGTGCGGCGCATCGACCTGGCCGGCCTGCCGCCTGCCACCTCCGCGTCGGCGCAGGCCTTCTGGAGCCCGACTCAAGGGTTGTTCTTCGCTGGTACCAACCTGCCGGCGCTGCCGGCCGGCCGCGTGTATCAACTGTGGATGGTCACGCCAGAGCAGGCCGCGCTCGGCATCGCGTTGCTGACGCCTGACGCCAGCGGACGCGTGACGACGACGACTCCCAATCCTGCCGGCGTCACCCGCGTGGCCGCGGTCGCCGTCACGCTCGAACCGGCAGGCGGTTCGCCGTCACCAACCGGCGACAAGGTGCTCGTCGGACTTTTCTGATTCCGTCAACGCGCCTGGTCGCATTTCGAGCCACGAGCGACGAACCACGGACCACGGACCACGGCAGCTACACTTTCACACCCGTGATCGCCTTCGCAATCTCCCCGAGCACCGCCTTGGCATCGCCGAAGACCATCAGCGTGTTGTCGGCGTAATAGAGCTCGTTGTCGATGCCGGCGAAGCCCGGGTTCATGGACCGCTTGTTCGCGATGACGAAGCGCGCGCGATCGGCTTCGATGATCGGCATGCCGTAGATCGGGCTGTTCTTGTCGTGGCGCGCGGCCGGGTTCACGACGTCGTTGGCGCCGACGACGAGCACGACATCCGTCTGCGGCAGTTCAGGATTGATGTCGTCCATTTCGACCAGCGCCTCGTAGGGCACCTCGGCCTCGGCCAGCAGGACGTTCATGTGTCCCGGCATGCGCCCGGCGACTGGATGGATCGCGAACCGTACGGTGACGCCGCGCTTCGTCAGCTGATCGTAGATCTCGCGAACGCGATGCTGGGCCTGTGCGACCGCCAGGCCGTAGCCCGGCACGATGACGACGCTGTTGGCGTTCTGCAAGAGCTCGGCGGCATCGTCCGGCGTCCCGCTCTTGACCGTGCGCGCTTCGACGGCCGCCTGCCCCGCCTGCACCTGGCCGAACGCACCGAAGAGCACGTTCGTGAACGAGCGGTTCATCGCCTTGCACATGATGACCGACAGGATGAACCCGGACGCACCGTCGAGCGCGCCTGCGGTAATGAGCAGCTTGTTCTCGAGCACGAAGCCCATGGCGACTGCCGAGAGTCCCGCATAGGAGTTCAACAGCGAAATCACGGTCGGCATGTCCGCGCCGCCGATCGGCAGGATCAACAGCACGCCGAACACCAGCGAGAGCACGACGATGACGGGGAACAGATACCAGGCTTCTGGATTGGCGATGAGGAATACGCTCGCCAGGATCGCGATGGCCAGCAGCGTCAGGTTGACGAAGTTCTGACCGCGATACGTGATCGGCCGCGTCGGAATCACCTCCTGCAGCTTGGCTGCGGCCATCAGGCTGCCGGTGAATGTCAGGTACCCGAGAATGATCTCGATGGCAATCGCCGCCGTCCTGAACGTGGTGAGCCCGCCATCGTCGAGCCACAACAGGTACTTTGCCGTTCCGACAAGCCCTGCGGCGACGCCGCCGAAGGCGTGCGACAGCGCGGTCCGTTGAGGCACGGCTGTCAGTGGTACCCACGAGAGCGGTACGCCGATCAACGTCCCGACGACCAGCGCGATGATGATCCACTGATAGCTGACGATCTCGGGATGCATCAGCGTACCGATGATCGCCAGGCTCATCCCGCCGACACCCGCCGCGACGCCGCGACGGGCGGTCCTCGGATGATTCAGCCAGCGGAGAGACAGGATGAACAGCGCAGCCGCGAGGAGGTAACTCGCCTCGGTGAGGTGACTGCTCACGATTTCGGGCCCCGCTCTTTGAACATCTTGAGCATCCGATCGGTGATCAGAAATCCGCTCACGATGTTCGTCATCGATGCAGCAACCGCGACCGCACCGAGCACCGTCGTCAGCACGCTCTTCTGCTCGCCGGCAATCACGATCGATCCGACGACGGCGATGGCCGAGATCGCATTGGTCAACGACATCAAGGGGGTGTGCAACAGGCGGGACACGTTCTGAATGACCTGAAAGCCGACGAACGCGGCCAGCAGGAACACGAACGCCATCGACCACAGATCCAGTGAGCTCACCGACGCCTCCGGGGAAAAGGAACTGGCCGTTGAGTCAGCGACGCGGAGTGTAGTGGACAGACCAAGAGAAGGGCAAGCCGCGCCAGCCTGCCTGTATACCTGTTATCCCCCAATTCCGGATACAATGTAACCAGCATCTGGTCAGCGGCAGGGCCACCGTAGGAGGGCGGGCCCACCCCATCCGGCCGCCGGCACGCAGCTTTCAGGTTTTTGAGGAAATCTGGGGTCTTGACCCTGCCTGGGGGCGTCTCAAGCAGAGAAGATGTCACTTGCCCGGGCCTGCGTCGAAAGATAGTCAGGCCGGAACATGAGGAAGCATGGCTACGCGAGGAATTCGAAGCACGAAACCGGATGTGCTGGAAGACGACGAGCTGCAGCAGCTTATCGCCGAGCGCATTGACGAGGACCCCGCTTTCTGGACCGGCAGCGGCCGGCGCCGGACAATCATCACGGTTGAGGTTGATGACGGTCACGTCATTCTCAGCGGCGTCGTGAGGTCGGCCATGGAGCGGCGGCGCGCAGACATCCTGGCCCGTGCGCTTGGCGCGGCTGGCGTCGACAACCGCCTGCGCGTTCTGGACGAGGCCGGCGACAACGAGCAGAGCCGTCGCAAGTCAGCCTGACCTGATTGAGCGCCTGTCCGGGAGAGCTCCCGGACAGGACGTCCCGCCTGTCGCGTCCGGTCTAGCCGGACCGTTTTGGACGTTCCTTTTCCGTCGTAGTGGCCGCGTCGAAGCGGCGGCCGAACGCCTCGAACGCAGGTGTCGGCCCCGCCCAGCGTAGTGTCTCTACCGAATCGAACAACGGGATCTCGGTCCGTAACGTCGCCAAATCTCTGAAAAGAAAGGCCCGGTCACGCTCACGCTGAAGGGTCAGCGACAGCGTGGCGGCGTTGGCGGCATTCACCGACCACGATTTGGCGTCCGCGGGGATGTGCTCGAGATGCTCGTAGCGGGCAAGGACGGCCGCGCTCGATTTCGGACCCCAGCCCGGTAATCCAGGGTAGCCGTCAGAGCTATCGCCGACCAGCGCGAGGTAATCGGGAATCGACGCGGGGCCCACACCGAACTTGGCGCGGACTCCGGCCTCGTCCATGGTGACGCGCGTCCGGCGGTTCAATTGCACCACACGTGTGCCACGCACGGACTGCGCGAGATCCTTGTCGGGTGTGCAGATGATGACGCGATCGACGGTACGGTCGCGGTCAGCCGCAGCCGCCGCTGCGGCGAGAGCGTCGTCCGCCTCGTATTCCACCATCGGCCAGACCACCACTCCGAGCGCGCTCAACGCTTCTTCGAGCAGCGGGAACTGCGCCAGCAGATCCGGCTCGACCCCCGCACTGGTCTTGTAGCCAGCCCAGAGACGATTCCGAAACGACTCGATCACGTGATCCGTGGCCACAGCGAGGTGTGTGGTCCCGCTGTTGATCATTCCCAGCACCGATCCGATGACGCCCTTGACGGCACCCACTTCCCGTCCGTCGGCATCGCGGGCTGAGGGCACGGCGTAGTAGTGCCTGAATAACTCGTAAGTGCCGTCAATGAGGTAAACATCCACGGTGGCGCTCGTCAGCGAGGATAGCATTGACGGCTGGGCCCGGTCGCTTGCGTGTCCTTGCGTCACGCGGTACCCTTTGCCGCGTCATGTTCAAGGAGCCGTTGATGCGAGCGTTTGCAATAGTCCTGGTTATGACAGTCTGTGTATCCGCCACGGCGAGCGCGCAGACGGAGGGCAAGATCAGTGTTGGTGCGTCGGTGACGCAGGTCATTCCGACCGACAGCGAGGTTGGATCGTTCACGGGCTTCGGCGGGTTGGTGCGTCTGAATCCCAAGCGAGGATGGGGGGTGGCCGGCGCACTGAACTGGTTTCGCGCCGATATCGATGATCCTGGTGGCTTCGACGGAGACTTCGTTCGGATTCGCATCCGGCCGCTCATGGGTGGCGTGTCCTACTCGGTCGGTCCCGAGAAACTGCTGACGAGCTTTTCGATCGTCGCGGGACCGTCGTTCAACAGTGCACGGTTCAGAGACGAATTCCTCAATGCCCTGCCACCGGGACTCGTAACTCCTGACATCGACATCGAAACGAGCTTCGTCGTCCGACCAGGCGTGGGCCTCACGTGGACGCTCGCCCCGCGTGTGGCGATTGTCGGGTTTGGCGGTTACATGTGGAATCGCCCTGGAATCGTGTATCGCAATCAGTTCGGCGTCGAGTTCCGCGATGAATGGAAGGCGGATGCGATCGTGCTGAGCGTCGGCGCCGTCTATTCCCTGTTCTAGCGAGGCTGCGCGGCTGAGGGATACAAAGATTCGGCGGCAGGGGTGAAAGCCATCGTGCTTGCGCGCGGGAAGGGCACGCGAATGCAGCGCCCTGACCCGGCTGCGGGCGCTGACGCGGCCCAGGAACGGATGGCCAGCGCAGGGCTGAAGGCCATGATCCCCTTCCGCCGGCCCTTCCTCGACTACATCCTCAGCGCGCTGGCCGATGCCGGGTTCGACGATGTATGCCTGGTGATCGGGCCAGGACACGATCTCGTGCGGGACTACTACACCCGGACCAGTCCGCCGGTCCGGGTTCGCGTCAGGTTCGCAGTTCAACTCGAGGCCCGCGGAACCGCCGATGCTCTTCTTTGTGCGGAATCGTTCGCCGGCCGCGACGATTTCATCGTGCTGAATGCCGACAACTACTATCCGGCCGACGTGTTCCGCGGCCTCGCGGCGATCGATGGGCCTGGGCTGCCGGTCTTCAGGCGATCGAGCCTGATCGCCCTCAGCAACATCGATGCGGTGCGCGTGCGCAGTTATGCGGTGCTGCAAATCGCACCCGACGGGCGACTGACGAACATCATCGAGAAGCCTGACGCTGCGACGTTCTCGGACTACGGAGAAGATCCCGTTCATCAGCATGAACTGCTGGCGGTTCGGACCGTCGATCTTCACCGCCTGCCGGACGATCACCCCATCGGCACGCGGAGAGTTGGAACTGCCAGAGGCGGTCAGGTACGCCGTCACCGTCATGGGCGAGCGCCTGCTGACATTTCCCATCGAGGCGGCTGTACTCGATCTCTCACAGCGGGGCGACATCGCAGAGGTCGAACGGCGCCTGGCACACGTGGACCCGATGCCTTGACAGTCAAGCGCGTCAATACATCGCACGAGCGAAAAAGACGTTGACTGCATCGATGAGCGAGCGATTGGAGCGGCTGCTGCAGGTGATGCCGGACGAGGAATCCAGCGCTCGCCCATTCGCGTGGTTCGTTCCCGGCCGCATCGAGGTCCTCGGCAAACACACGGACTACGCCGGCGGCCGAAGCCTCCTGTGCGCTGTCGAGCGTGGTTTCCTCATCGTCACGCGCGCCCGAGATGACGGCCGTGTCCGGCTTCACAGCTTGTCAGATGCAGCGACCTTCAACGCACACCTGACTGAGATTCAACGGGCACCTGCCGGCGAGTGGTTCGTCTATCCGTCTACGGTCCTCCGGCGAGTCACGCAGAACTTTCCGTCAGCAACCCGGGGATTCGACGCGGTCTTCGAAAGCGACCTTCCTCCCGCTGGCGGCCTGAGCAGTTCGAGCGCCCTCATGACTGCCGTCTTTCTCGTGTTCGCGGCCGTCAACCGTCTGGAGACAACGGACTCGTGGCGCGAAGAGCTCGTCACGCGCGAAGCTCTTGCCGGTTACGCCGCCTCGATCGAAAACGGCCAGAGCTTCGGCCGACTCGAGGGTGAACGCGGCGTAGGCACGTCGGGCGGCAGCGAAGATCATGTAGCGATCCTGTGCTGCCGAGCGGATACGCTGTCCCAATACGCCTTCTCTCCCGTACGGCGCGAAGCGCATGTGCCCTTCCCTGCTCACCTGACCTTTGCCGTAGCCGTCAGCGGTGTCGTGGCGCGCAAGACCGGCAACGCGATGGCACAGTACAATCGCGCAGCGAAACTGGCGCGCCGGGCGCTCGAGCACTGGAACGTCCAGACGCGGCGGACGGACTCGTCGCTGGCGGATGCGATTCGACACGCTGGCGCAGCCGGCGTACGTGAGGCGCTCGGCCGAGTCGAGGACCCCGAGTTCACTGCCGGCGAGCTCCGCGATCGGGTCGATCAGTTCGCCGTGGAAAGCGAGACGCTGGTTCCGGCCGGATCGCGTCAGCTCGAGTCCGGAGATACGACAGGCTTCGGCGAGACGGTTGCACGCTCACAGCAGCTGGCCGAGCGCATTCTCCGGAATCAGGTGCCCGAAACATCGGTGCTCGTCGACAGCGCGCGCGAGAACGGTGCCGTGGCCGCATCGGCGTTCGGGGCCGGATTCGGCGGCAGCGTCTGGGCGCTCGTCGATCGTGACGGCGCGCCGGACTTTCTGAAACGGTGGAAGGGCGCCTACGAGCGCGCGTTTCCTGGACGGATGGCGGCGTCCACGTTTTTCCTGACGCGGCCTGCGCCGGCTGCGTTCGAAGTGGGGAGTTCGGAGTGGGGGTCCGGCTGAAGCCGGACGCTACAACTATGAGCAAACAACCCGATCGACGTGACTTTCTTCGGGCGGCGGGCGCCATCGTTGGTGCGAGCCTGGCCGGGATGCCCGATACGGCATCTGCGATTTCCGAGCAGGCGCCGGCGTCGCAAACGCCACTCTTCAGCGCGCCACCATTGCCGGAGGTCCGGATCGGCTTCGTCGGCGTCGGTGGCATGGGCAGCGCCCACGTGCGCAATCTTCTCCGCGTGCCCGGCGCGCGCATCACGGCGGTCTGCGACATCGTCGAAGACCGCGTGAAACTGATGCAGAAATGGGTGACCGAGGCGGGCCAGCCCGAACCGGCTGGCTTTTCTCGCGGGCCGAAAGACTTCGAGCGGCTGTGCGAAGCGGCGGACGTCGATCTCGTCTACACGGCGACGCCGTGGGAGTGGCACGTGCCGGTGTGCGTCGCAGCCATGAAGAATGGCAAGCATGCCGCCACGGAAGTGCCCGCAGCTATGACGCTCGACGATTGCTGGCAGCTCGTCGAGGTGTCGGAGAAGACACGCCGACATTGCGTGATGATGGAGAATTGCAACTACGGCCAGGCCGAGATGATGGTCTTCAACATGGTCCGCCAGGGCGTGTTCGGCGAGATCGTCCATGCCGAGGGTGGATACCTGCACGATCTTCGCGAGATCAAGTTCAGCAACGAGGGTGAAGGCCTCTGGCGGCGCGCGCACGCCATGAAGCGCAACGGGAATCTGTATCCCACACACGGACTGGGCCCGGTCGCCAACTGCATGGACATCAATCGCGGCGATCGATTCGAGTACCTGGTCTCGATGAGCGGACCATCGCGTGGTCTCCAGCTTTTCGCCAAGGAGCATTTTCCAGACGGTGCGCCGCAACGGCAGGAGAAATTCGTCCTCGGCGACGTGAACGTCAGCCTGATCAGGACCGCGCGCGGCCGCACGATCTACGTCAGCCACGACACCAACCTGCCGCGTCCGTACAGCCGCATCAATCTGGTGCAAGGCACCCGCGGGATCTTCCAGGGATATCCCGACCGCGTCTACGTGGAAGGGCGCAGCCCTGAACACCGCTGGGAACAATCGAGCGCGTATCTCGCGCAGTACGATCACCCGCTGTGGACGGAATTGACGAAGAGCGCCGAAGGCGCCGGCCACGGCGGCATGGACTATCTGGAGGACTACCGTCTGATCAAATGCCTTCGCGAAGGGCTGCCGACTGACATGAACGTGTACGACGCTGCAGCGCTGAGCGCGGTCGTCCACCTCAGCGAGCGCTCGAACGCGCGGCGAAGCGCAGCAGTGGATTTTCCGGACTTCACGCGAGGACGCTGGAAATCGAACGCTCCATTGGAGATCGTGCGGGCCTGAACCCCGCGTCCGGCTACTCGTATATTCCTAGTGATCACGTCACCAAGGAGGGAGATTACAAAGATGCTGATGACCACGACCACAGCCATAGAAGGCCGCCCGGTTTCGCGCTATCTCGGCGTCGTCACCGGCGAGGCCATCATCGGTGCCAATGTGTTCCGCGACATGTTCGCGGCCGTCAGGGACATCGTGGGCGGTCGGTCGGCGACGTATGAGCGCGCACTCGGGGAAGCACGTGAGGTGGCGCTCAAGGAGATGGAAGCGCGCGCGCAGGAGCTTGGCGCCAACGCCGTCATCGGCATCGACCTCGATTACGAGGTGCTCGGTCAGGCCAACGGCATGCTGATGGTGTCGGTCAGCGGCACGGCCGTGGTGACCTAGACGCGCTCGACTCCCGGCGCCAACTCGCGACTCCCAAGGGACTCGAGCGTGAGAGCCGGGTGAAAGACGAACCAAACGGCTTTTTGGTACGAGCTGCCGGCCCACTCATTCGAACGCCTGACCTTGGGAGGTCGGGAGTACGGGGGTTGGGAGCTGTCGCGATCATGATTCGCGCAGCGCGATCACGGGATCCACACGCGAGGCTCGGCGCGCCGGCACCCAGCTGGCGATGAGTCCCGCAAGGCTCAGAAGAGCGGCGGAAGCCACCAGGCTGACGTAGTCGGAACGACCGACCCCGAACAGCAGGGTCTCGAGCGCACGGCCGGCCCACAGCGCGAACCCCAGACCCGTAAGCGCCCCGATCAGTACCAGCAGCGCGGCATCGCGCAATACCATCCGGCGCACGTCGAGCGAGCGAGCGCCGAGCGCGACGCGGACGCCGATTTCTCTCGTCCGCCGTCCCACCAAGAACGCCATCGTCGAATAGAGGCCCGCCGCCGCCAGCAGCAACGTCGCCAGCGCCAGCGTCACACCGATCACCGATGCCATCCGCTCCTGCGAGATGTTCCGTTCGAGTTGCTGCCCCAGCGTGTTCACTCGACCGACCGGCACGGATGGATTCACAGCGGCAACCGCGCGGCGCAGCTCCTCGAGCCTCGCCGCAGGATCGCCGTCCGTGCGAATGTGAATCACGCCTGCTGACGCCGGCCACTGATTCAGGCTGACGTAGAACGACGGGCGCGGTTGCTCGCGAACCATTCGATAGTGCACGTCAGGAACGACACCCACCACTTCGACGTTGTAGGGACCTTCATCACCCATGCGCAGGAACCTGCCGACCGCATCGCCGTTCTGCCAGAATCGCCGCGCCATCGTCTCGTTGACGACGATGCGTTGCGGCTGCCCGTCGATGTCCTGCGCCGAAAAGAACCGGCCGCGGCTGATCGGGATGCCCACCGTCTCGAAGTATCCTGGTGACACGCGGACGAAGTTCAGCTCCATGTCTTCGTCCGGCGAGGGTTTGTAGCCCGCCACGTCGACGGTCGTTCGCGACCCGCCGAAGTCGAGGGGCATCACGTGGGCGGCCGCCGAAGCCCGTACACCAGGAACAGCACGTATCGCTTCATTCACCGACTCGAAGTAGCGTGAAGCCGCAAGCCGCTCGATCTGGGCCATGCCCGGAGAGACCTCGACGAGCGCCAGCGTCTTCGAATCGAACCCGAGGTCCGTGTTGCGGAGGTTCACGAGTGTGCGAACGAGCAACGCGGCACCGGTCATGACCGCCATGGACAGGGCGAACTGCGCGACGATCAATGCCTGCTGAGTGCGGCGGCGCGTCACGGTCACACTTCGCGCCTCACCGAGCGTATCGGCTGGCTGCCGCCTGATGATTTGCCACGTCGCGAAAAGCCCGATGACCATCGCCGCGGCGACGGACAATGCCGCCACCACCAGGAGCACCCGGCCGTCAACGGGCACGATCAGGTCGACGGGCCGCCCGAACGATGCGATCAGCGCAGCCGCCTGATCCTTCAGCAGATAGACGAGACCAACCGAGACGACGCCAGCAGCGATCGCCAGAAGCAGCGAGTCCGTCAGCATGAGCCTCACGAGTTGTGACAGCCGTGCACCGAGCGCCGCACGAACCGCCAGCTCGAGGCGCCTGGCATCAGCGCGTGCAAGCTGAAGGTTCGCGACGTTCATGCAGGCGACGAGGAGCACGAGCGCTCCGGCGACAGACAGCAGCCCGAGCGGAGAGGCCAGCGTCGCGGGAAGCATCGAGTCGCCTTGCGCGCCGGGCTGCAACACCATCGGCTCGTAGGTCCGGCCCCGGCTCTCGAACGCGCGGCGGATGATGGCGTCGAGTTCCTGGCGCGCGGCCTCAGCTGCGGCGGGCGATGGCAGCCGGGCCATCAGCGTCAGCCAGGACATGGTCGGCCTGCTCAGCATCTCCTGGCCGGTCAGAGCCCGAGCCTGCGCGAACGGCACCCAGAATGCCGATGCACGGCCGACCTGCATACCCTCGAACGATCGCTCGGCGATGCCGACGATGGTGAATGGCTGGCCGTTGAGCGTCACGACCTGCGCCGAGAGAGGCGCTGTTCCAAAATGTTGGGTCCAGAAGCGTTGCGAGACGACGACGGCGGGCGGCGCCGAAGCGGTGTCGTCGGAGGGCATGATGCCGCGCCCCTCGCGCACGGGCACACCCAGCACCGATGAACATGTTGCCCGACACGAACTCGCCGTCCAGTACTTCCGCAATCCCGGTACCCTGGGCGGTGGCTTCCGCCACGCTGTAAGCCACGAGGCCTTCGACTTGTTTGGCGCTGTCGCGCAACGTCACGTAGTCGGGATACGAGAAGTTGTGCATCAGGCTGGCCGGACGCTGGAGCAACAACACGGACAGCGTCGCAGGATCGCGAAGTGCGAGTGGCCGAAAGAGCACGGCGTTGGTGATCGTGAACAACAACGCGTTCAAGGCAATGCCAATCAGCAACGATGTGAAGGCGACCAGGGTCAGCAGCGGCTGACGCCGCATCAGACGCAACGCGAAGCGTATGTCGGTGGCGAGGCCGTTCATCGGACCTGCTCCTCGTGACTGGTAAACGATTGGTGCCACAGAACCGCGTCGCCGTCGGATGTTCGCAACGAAAGACCGGGCGGTTTGATGCCACAGCCACCGGCTCGCGGCCCGGCGATCGGCTGTCGCGAGCTCGTCGTACTCTTCCAACAGGTCACCGATGAGGGCCTCACGCTCGGAAGGGGCAAGCGAGCGCTCGTGCAGCCAGAGCGCGACGCGAGCGGACAGGCCTGGTTCGACGGTGCTGGACGAAGACAACCGTTTCATCCGCGGGTTCTCACGGACAACGCGTCCGGATTCACGTCCGCCCACATTCGGTCGAGCGCTTGACGGGAACGCTTCAGCGCGGCGACACCGGCAGGCCTGAGCGTGAAGTACCGCTTCGAGCGTCCACCACGTTGCGGTGTCGGGTCGGAGAGCGACGAACCGACATATCCCTTGCGCTCGAGGCGCTCGAGCGCGGTGTAGAGCGCCCCGATGGCCACGAGCCTTCCGGTGCGCGACTCGATCTCGCGCCGAATGGTGGTGCCGTACGCATCGCCCGTCAGCCGCACGATCGCGAGCAGGACGATCTGCTCGAATTCCCCCAGCGCCTCGGCCATTTGAACTGCATCGTAGAACAAATGGTGGCTCATTGGCAACTCCCAACTCCCTACGTATCCGATGAGCGCCTGCGGCGAGAAATCCGGAGTCGAGCGCGTGCGCTGAGCTCGTGAACGACGAGTCCACGACGGTCACGACGACAACTGGTTTCCAGCGCCTCTCTGATCTCGTGCGTCTCCTGTGAGCGTCTCGACTGGCGGGCGAGTGGCTGGAACGATTTTCTTGGGAAGTTGATCGCAGCCTACCCGCCGCGCTTCCCCGTCATGGGTACAAATCGAACCGGCATCGTGGCGAGCGTCTCGAGGCCTTTCTCGGTCTTGCGAAGGATGCGCAGTTCCTGAAGGTGGGTGCCCACGGGAATCGCCATCAGGCCGCCGATGCGCAGCTGATCGACCAATGGCTGTGGAACCTCGTCGGGCGCAGCGGTGACCATGATCCGATCGTACGGCGCGTGCTCGGGCCAGCCGAGATATCCGTTGCCCGCGCGAACGTGCACGTTCTTGTAACCCAGGGACGACAGCGTCTTCTCAGCGCTCGAGGCGAGCGGTTCCACAATCTCGATCGTGTAGACCTCGCCAGCCAGTTCCCCGAGCACGGCGGCCTGGTAACCCGAACCGGTGCCAATCTCGAGCACGCGATGCTCAGGGCGAACTTCCAGCGCCTGCGTCATGAACGCGACGATGTAGGGCTGCGAGATGGTCTGGCCGTGGCCAATCGGCAAGGGGTGATCGCCGTACGCCTCGGATCGCTGATCCTCTGGAACGAAGAGATGGCGCGGCACCCGGCCCATGACGTCGAGGACACGAGGGTCGCGGATGTCCCGCGCCCGCATCTGGTCGCTGACCATGCGCTTGCGCGCAGATTCCCAATCGCGCGAAGCCCCTAATGATGAGGTCTGCATCGCCGGCTCGTCTTGACCGTTACAGCCAATCGCCACCAGCGCGACCGTGACCGCACGCATCGCACGCAAGGCGGGCATGGGGAAATGTACTACGTGGTTGGGAATCGGTGCTCGTGGTTCGTGGTTCGTGGTCTCGGTGAGCTCGGGGGGCTCGGAACGAGCCTCGGCTCAGAGACGCGGAGACACGGAGCAAAACGGAGCCTGTGGCGCATGGCGGGGGCTCGCTGTTACTCATCACTGGCGAACTGTGCGAGCTACGGGCATCACAGCCATAATGCGCCGCATGCGCTCGATCGTATTGCTCGCCCTTTCTATTGCCGTCATAGCGGGCTTCCAGACACTCTGTCCGAACCTCAGACGAGCCCCGAGTCCCCTCCTTCGCCAAGGCTCCGGCGGGCAAGCCGAGCCCCGAGCACCGATTCCGAGGCTCTCCGCGTCCTCTTCATCGGCAACAGCCTCACGTCCTTCAACGACCTCCCGCGCCTGGTCGAACGGATTGCCGACGCGGGCGGGAAGGTTCGCATTCGATCGGAGTCGGTGACTGCCAACGATTTCAGCCTCGAGGATCACTGGAACGGCGGATCGGCGCAGAAGGCGATCCGGCGCGGACCGTGGGACTGGGTCATCCTTCAGCAGGGACCATCGTCTCAGCCTGATTCGCAGGTGCTCTTGCGCGACTACGTGGAGCGCTTCGATCGGGTCATTCGACAGGCGAACGCGAAGACGGCTCTCTACATGGTCTGGCCGTCGCGGGCGCGCTACCGCGACATGGCCGGCGTCATCACGTCCTACACGAACGCCGCGAAATCTGTCGAAGGGACGCTGCTTCCAGCGGGCCTGGCGTGGCACCTTGGTTTTCAGCGCGAGCCGGAGTTGCCGCTGTACGGGGAGGATCAGTTCCATCCGTCCAGGCTCGGCTCCTATCTCGCGGCGCTGGTGATTTACGAAGGTCTGACCGGTGAGCCCACCGAAGGCCTGCCGCCGGCTGTTCGCGATCGAACACTGACCCCACCCCGTCTGCACCTGCTCACGGACATTGCGCATCAAGCCGTGACGGCAAAACGACCCTGAGTTGGTAGCAAGTACCGTGGTTCGTGGATCGTGGCCGTGTCCGCCGGACGACTAAACCCCGCGACGAACCACGAGCTACGAGCGACGGCCACGACCACGGACTACGATTACTGCTGCGCCAAGGGGTAGACTGGAGCCGCCATGCACAGAAGCACTTTCACACTGGTTATCGCCGTCGGTCTGACCGCCACTCTCGGAGCGCAACAGAAACGTCCGGTGCCGGTGTCCGAGTTCGGCAAGTGGGAATCCCTGGTCACGCCCGCGCGCGCAGGACTTTCACCCGATGGCAAGTGGATCGCCTACGGCATCAACCGCTCCAACCGTGACAACGAGCTCCGTATCGTCAGCGTCGCAGGTGGGGATCCCAAGGTCGTCGCCTTCGGCACACAACCGGCCTTCTCGGCCGACTCCAAGTACGCGGCCTATGCGATCGGGTATTCCGAAACGCAGGAAGAGAAGCTCCGCGAGCAGAAGAAACCCGTCCATCGCAAGATCGGCATCCTGACCCTTGGCAGCGGCGAAACGGCGACGATCGACGGCATAGAGACGTTCGCGTTCAACGAGCGGGGTACTCACCTCGCGATGAAGCGGTACGCACCGGAACGCACGCCCCCGCCGCCGCCCGATGCCGCGAATACGAACGAAGATCCGATGGGCGCAACGCTCATCGTGCGCGAGCTGGCAACCGGCCGCGACATGACGTTCGGCAACGTGACTGAATACACGTGGCAGGACAATACTCCGAATGGCTCACTGCTCGGACTCGTGATCGGCGCGCCAGACAAGGCCGGCAACGGCGTGCAGCTCTACGATCCGCAGAGCGGCATGCTCCGAGTGCTGGACTCCGCCGGCACCATCTACTCGGGTCTCACCTGGAGAAAGGACTCCGACGACCTCGCGGTTCTTCGCGCCACGTCGTCGGACAAGCGTGACGGTCCCACGCATGCCCTGTTGGCGTGGCGCGCAGTCTCGTCAGGAACACCACGCGCCTTCGTGTACGACCCGTCGACGGCGAAGGAATTCCCGGCGGGCATGCGAACGGTCGGCTTCCGCAGGCCTTCGTGGTCGGATGATGGGCGGATCGTGTTTGCAGGAATGGCGAGATGGGACGAGAAGATACCGGAAGCCGCCAAGACCACGAACGGTGATGGCGCGGACGCCGTGGAAGAGCCGGCGGGAGTCGAAGTGTGGCACGCACGCGACGTCGACGTCATGCCGCGTCAGAAGATCAGCGCACGCACGGACCGTCAGCGCAGCATGCTCGCCGCCTGGCATGTGGAGTCGAACCGTTTCGTGCCGCTCGGCAAGTCCTTTCTCGAACGGGTGACGCCGCTCCCCGATCAGAAGCTCGCCTATGCCGTGGACTGGGCGACGTATGCAATGGACCGCTCGATCGGCCGCCCCGCTTCGGATCTCTACCTCGTGGACCTCGAGACCGGCAATCGCACGAAGCTGCAGGAACGAATCGAAGATCAGACGCTGCAGGCGAGCCCTGGCGGACGATACCTGCTCTACCTGCAGGCGGATCAGTTCTACACGATTGACACGGCCACCAAAGCCGTCACGAACATCACTAAACCGATCGCCACATCGTTTGTGGACCGCGAGTCTGACGTCACGGTCAAACAGAAGCCTGCCTTCGGCGTTGCCGGATGGACGAAGAACGACGCCGCCGTCCTGCTCTACGACAAGTTCGACATCTGGATGGTGCCGGCGGATGGCAAACCGGCGACGAAGCTGACCAACGGCGCAGCCGAACAGATCCGCCATCGGTACCTGCGGCTCGATCCGGACGAGGAATTCATCGATTCGGCCAGGCCGGCCTTCGTCTCGCTGTTCGGCGTCTGGACCAAGCAATCGGGTTACGCCCGGCTGAACCTCTCCTCTGGACAGGTCGAGCGTCTCATTCTGCTCGACAAGGCCGTGCAGGGGCTCGGAAAGGCCAAAGATGCCGACGTCTATGGCTACGTTGTCCAGGACTTCGACGATCCGCCGGATGCACTGGTCGGGGGGCCCTCACTCAAGGATGCCAAACCGATCGTCGCGACGAACGCGTTCTTCACCGACTACGCATGGGGCCGCTCGGAACTGGTCGAATACAAGAACGAGCGAGGCGAGCGTTTACAGGGAGCGTTGTTCTATCCCGCCGGATACGAGCCCGGCAAGAAATACCCGATGGTCGTCTACATGTACGAGAAGCTGTCGGACGGCCTCCACCGCTGGAGCACCCCTTCCCCGCGCGAGCCATACAACCCCGCGGTGTTCACCAGCCAGGGATACGCGTTCTTCCAGCCGGACATCGTGTTCCGGCCCCGCGAACCCGGGTTGTCGGTGGCTGATTGCGTCGGATCTGCGGTGAAGAGAGTGATCGCCATGGGCGTCGCCGATCCCGCCCGCATCGGTATCGTCGGCCACTCGTGGGGTGGATTCGATACGGTCTACCTCTCGACGCACACCAAGCTCTTTGCAGCGGGCGTGGCCGGTGCGCCGATCACCAACCTCGTGAGCAACTACGGCAACCACCACTGGACCAGCGGCATCGCCGAAACCGATCACATCGAGACCGGCCAGCAGCGCATGGAAGTGCCGATCTGGGAGGATCTCCAGGCGTACATCAGGAACTCGGCGGTGTTCGGCGTCCACACGATGACCACTCCGCTGATGGTCGCCTTCGGCGACAACGATGGCACGGTTCACTGGCATCAGGGCGTCGAGCTCTACAACATTGCGCGGCGCGCCAGGAAGGACGTCGTGATGCTGGTGTATGCAGGCGAGGATCACGGCCTGCGACGAAGGCCGAACCAACTCGACTACCAGCGGCGGATCCTGCAGTGGTTCGGGCACTATCTCAAGAACGAACCTGCACCGTCATGGATCACCGAGGGCGTCACGTTCCTCGATCGCGAGCAGGAACTGAAGCGGGCGAAAGCCAAGAAAGGATCGTGAAATGCGCGCTCGGGTAACGTTCGTCGCTCTTAGCCTTGCGGCGGCAAGCGTAGCGCTCGGCGCGGCAGCCGACGAGTGGCCGCAATGGCGAGGCCCGGCGCGGACCGGCGTTCTGGCCGCTGCGGAAGCGCCCGCGGCGTGGCCGCAGGCCCTCAAGAAAGGCTGGAGCGTGGCGGTCGGGGAAGGCTACTCGTCGCCGGTCGTGTCGAGCGGCCGCGTGTTCGTGCACGGGCGGCGCGGAACCGAAGAAGTCGTCTCTGCCATCGACCTGGCGACCGGCAAGGTCGCGTGGGAGCAGAAGTATCCCGCGCCCGCGGCAAAGAACCCGTATGCCAAGGAGATGGCGCTGGGCCCGTATTCCACGCCGCTCGTCGACGCTGAACGCGTCTACACGCTGGGAACCACCGCCATCCTCTCCGCCTGGAACGTCAAGACCGGCGCGCTCGTCTGGCGCAAGGATTTCTCGCCGACGATCGACACGTCGAAATTGTTCTGCGGCACAGCCACGTCACCGTTGCAGACCAAGGACGGCATCGTCGTCCACGTCGGCGACGACAGACGAGGCGTGATCGCCGCGTTCGATCCACGAACAGGACAGGAGCGCTGGACCCGCGAGCTGGCCGGTGCCGGATACGCGTCGCCGATGGAATTGACGATCGGCGGCGTGCGGCAGATTGTCAGCATGACGACGAAGTCGGTCGTCGGCGTCGCGGGTGATACCGGTGCAGTGCTGTGGGAATTCCCATTCCAGGATGAATGGAACGAGAACATCGTCACGCCGGTTGCCACGCCAACGGGGGTGATTGTTTCAGGTGTGCGGCAAGGCACTCGCGCCCTCGACATCGTCAAGAGCGGCGACACCTGGGCGGTCAAGCAAGTGTGGCATACGCCGGACGTCACGATGTACATGAGCTCGCCGGTGCTCGCAGCGGGTACCGTCTACGGTCACTCGAACAAGCGGAAGGGCCAGTTCGTGGCGATCAATCCCGCTGACGGAAAAGTGCGCTGGTCGACGGAAGGACGCGCTGGAGCGAGCGCGTCGGTCATCGCCGCAGGCAAGCATCTGCTGTTTCTGACCACGGAATCCGAGATGGTCATCGCGGATCTCGATGCGGGAGCGTACAAGGAGGTGCGTCGCTATAACGTCGCCTCGAGCCCCACCTATGCGCATCCGGTTCTGCTCCGCGACCGCGTGATCGTCCGCGACGCCACTCACGTGACGGTCTGGAGCCTCTAAAGGTGGCTGGCACCTTTCCCGGGAAGGTGCCAGCCACCTTTTCGCCATCCATTCCCCCCACGCGTCTCGTCGCGGTGGTGTGCGCCGCGGAAATCCTCGGGATGACGCCCTTCTCCATGTTCCCCGCGCTGCAACCGCAGCTGCGGGACGCGTGGGGGCTTTCGAACACCGCCGGCGGCTGGATCAGCAGCGCTTACTACGCCGGCTACATGGCGGCGGTACCTGTTCTCGCCAGCCTCACGGATCGGCTCGACGCGCGTTCGGTGTGGCTCGCGGCCACGGCGATCGCGGGCGCTTCGGCGCTTGGCTTCGCGTCGATCGCCGACGGATTGTGGACCGCAGCGTTTTTCCAGTTCCTGGCGGGCATCAGTCTCGCCGGCACGTACATGCCAGGACTGAAACTCATGGCGGATCGCATCGACGGTATTCCCCATCCACGGTTCGTCGGCTTCTACACCACCTCGTTCACGATCGGTTCGGCCCTGTCCTTTGCGCTCATCGGCCAGCTCACGGCCTGGTTTCCCTGGCGCACCGCGATCGCGCTCGTTGCGCTGGGGCCCGCAATCGCCTGGACACTGATGCTCGTGTTCCTGCGGCCAGCCCACATCCGTGCGTCGCCGTCCCGCACCACTCGCGGACATTGGCGACAAGTGCTGCGCTCGGCATCCGCCATGCGCTATGTGCTGGCGTACTCGTGCCACATGTGGGAGCTCTTCGCAATTCGCGCCTGGCTCGTCGCGTTTCTTTCCTTCTGTGAGCGGCTCCAGGGCCGTCCATCGTTTGCGAGCGCGGCGACCATGGCCGGCATCATCGCGATGGTCGGGGTTCCGTCGAGCCTCGCCGGCGCAGAGCTGAGCGCGCGCGTCGATCGGAAATACCTGGTGCTGACGATCATGCTGATCTCCGCCGTGACAAGCGTGGCCTTCGGCGGAACCGCTGCCACGTCGTGGACCGTGATCCTCGTCGCCGCTGTGATCTCGAGCGTCTTCGTCAGCGCCGACTCCGCGGCATTGACGTCCGGAATCGTCGCCGTGTCTCCACCCGAAAGTCGCGGCACGGCGATGGCCATCTATTCCATGGCCGGCTTCGCCGCGGCCTCTGCTGGTGCGTTCGCCGTCGGCGTGTTGCTCGACCTGCTGGGCGGTCAGTCGGTGGTCAGCTGGACGATCGCATTCGGCGTGATGGGCGCGCCAAATCTCATTGGCGTGTTCATTCTCTGGAGAAACACGGGCCGGTCGCAAAGAGGATGAGGTTTACCGACCGCAGCTCCCGAGGTGTTTGACGAAGAAGCTCTCCAGCCGCTGGTACATGTCGATTGAGTTGTCCGGGTTGCGGAACCCGTGGCCCTCACCCGGATAACTCTTGCTCTCGAAGGTCTTCCCGAGCCGCTTCAGCTCCGCGACCGCGAGCTCGTAGTTCTTGTAGGGCGCGCGGTCGTCCAGTTCGCCGTGAGTGATGAGGAGCGGCACCTCGATCGCCGAGAAGCGATCGATCGTGTTGCTCTTCTCATAAATCTCCGGCCGATCCTTCGGCATGCCGCCGTGTGCGGTCTTCGCAAAGATCTTTCCGAGGCGATCCATGTACTCCATGGTCATCGCTTGTGAGTAGATGCCCCGCATCGGTACTGCGGCGTCGAACTTCGTCGGCGTCCGCGTGATGGCCGCCATCGATTGCATCCCGCCGTAACTGCCGCCGTAGATCCCGACCTTGCCATTGACGTACGACAGCGTGCGCAGATAGTCGGCCGCGGCACCGGGATCCATGGCCTGCCCGTTCAGCCAATCGTTGACCGCCAAATCCTGGAACTCCCGGCCGAATCCGGATCCGCCGCGATAGTTGATCGCCAGTACGACGAATCCTTTCGATGCGAGGTACTGCTCCATCAGGTTCTGACTGCGCATGTACGAGTTCGAACCGCCGCCATGCACCTGAACGAGCGCCGGACAACGCTGCCCCTCGATGGTTGGAGGCAGATAGAGAAACCCCTGCATATACAGGCCGTCGAAGCTCTTGTAGGAGATCTCGGTCGGCTCGCGAAGCCCCTGCCACTTGGTGGCCAGGTTCGTCAGTCGACGCGCCTGCCCACCAATCGCCGGCAGGTAGTAGATCTCCGACCCCTCGGTCTCGGTGCTGCGCGCAAAGACGAACGCATCGGTGGCGCGCGTGGTGTCAAGCCTGCTCAGCACACCATCGATGTTGCTGACACGGGTCGGCACACCGCCAGCCGCTGGTACTGACCAGATGTGATGTTGGCCACGTTCCTGGTAGATGAAATAGAAGCGCTCCCCGTCCGCCGACCAGAACGTGCGCTGGTTGTACGATGTGACGTAGAGCGGCATCGTGACCTTCGACTCCGCTCCGGTCTTCGCGTCGATCAGGAAGATGTCGGTCAGATCGAGATACCAGTAATCCTTCTTCGAGTCGCCGAGGACGGCGATGCGATCGCCGCGGGGCGACCACAACGGCGACGGCCCGATGGCGGTCACGCCGCGCGACAACTGCTTCGCCGCACCAGTGGCGACGTCGACCACCCAGAGATCGTCATCCCAGTAGTTCGCCTTGTTCGAGATGAAGGCGATGGTCTTTCCATCCGGAGACCATGCCGGAGAGAACCTGCCGTCATCCTCCGACATGCTCTCGCGCGTCAACTGACGCGGCGCGCCACCATCTGCTGTCGTCAGCCAGATGTCCTGGTGGCCGGATGACGTCGAGTAGAACGCGATGCTGCGACCATCCGGCGAGAAGACCGGGGCGCGCAAGCCCTTGATCGCCTCGGTCAGCGGCTTCGCCGGCGTCTCGTCCAGACCAATCCGGTGCAGCCGATCGCCACGGACGACAACGATGCTGCGGCTGTCGGGCGCCCAGACGGCATCGCTGCCTTCGCTCCAGAATTGCGGATCGCCACCGCCTCCGGCCTTCATCGACAGCCGATGGATTCCCTGGCCCTTGGCGCTGCGAGCTGCGAACGTGACCCAATTGCCGTCCGGCGAGATGGCAGGGTTACTGGCGCCTCCACGGCCGCGTTTGTAGATGTTTTCCAGCGTGAGTGGCAGGGCTTCGTCGGCCTTCGCTGCTGGTTGCCCTGCAGCCGCCGCTTGCTGTTCCTGGGCCGCCGGCGAGCATGCCGCCGTGGACACCATCAACCCAAGGAGCGTGCACCGAATCGCGGCCTGAGCAAACTCACGCGTTCTCACGCACTACCTCCCATCTCGGATGACCAATAACAGCGTTCACCGCCCGCAACTTCCGAGGTGCTTGACAAAAAACGCCTCGAGCCGCTGATACATGTCGATGGAGTTGTCCGGGTTGCGGAACCCGTGACCCTCACCCGGATAACTCTTACTCTCGAAGTTCTTGCCGAGCCGCTTCAGTTCTGCCACGGCCAGCTCGAAGTTCTTGAACGGCGCCCGATCGTCGCGTTCGCCGTGCGTGATGAGGAGTGGGGTCTCGATCGCGGCGAGACGGTCGAGCGTGTTGCTCTTCGCATAGATCTCGGGCCGCTCGCTCGGCAGGCCGCCGTGGCCGGTCTTCACGAAGATCTGCCCCAGCCGGTCCCGCTCCTTGAAGGTCAACCCCTGCGAGTAGATGCCCCGCATCGGCACCGCAGCGTCGAACTTCTTCGGCGTCCGGGTGATGGCGGCCATCGACTGCGTCCCACCGTAGCTGCCCCCGTAAATGCCGACCTTGCCGTTGACGTAGGACAGCGTGCGCAGGTAGTCGGCGGCCGCGCCCGGGTCAAGTGCCTGTCCGTTCGCCCAGTCGTTGACCCCGAGGTCCTGGAACGCGCGGCCGAAGCCCGACCCGCCGCGGTAATTGATGGCCAGCACGACGAAGCCCTTCGACGCGAGGTACTGCTGGAGCAGGTTCTGGCTGCGGGTGTAGGAGTTGCTGCCGCCACCGTGCACCTCCACCAGGGCCGGGCAGCGCCGCCCGTCGTCGATCCCCGCCGGCCGGTAGAGGAAGCCCTGCACGTAGAGCCCGTCGAAGCTGCGGAATGAGACCTCGATCGGTTCGCGCAGCCCTTGCCACTTCGGCGCCAGGTTGGTCAGCCGCCGCTCCGGGCCGCCAATCGCCGGCAGATAGTAGATCTCCGATCCCTCGAGCTCGGAGCTGCGCGCGAAGACGAATGCATCGGTAGCGCGCGTAGCATCGAGCCCGCCCATCACCCCGCCGAGATGGCTGACGCGCGTCGCCACGCCGCCGGTCGTCGGCACAGACCATAAGTGGTGCTCGCCGCGCTCCTGATACACGAAGAAGAAACGTGCCCCGTCGGCCGACCAGATCGCGGGCTGGTTGTTGGCCGTCACGTGCACCGGCATCTCGACCTTGGTCTCGGCGCCGGTCTTGACGTCGATCAGGAAGATGTCCGTGAGGTCTATATACCAGTAGTCCTTCTTGGAATCGCCGAATACCGCGACCTTGTCGCCGCGCGGCGACCACAGCGGCGCGGGACCGACGGCCGTCATGCCATGTGACAGCTGGCGCGGCGTCCCTGTACCGACGTTCACCACCCACAGATCGTCCGCCCAGTAGTCGGCCTTGTTCGAAACGTAAGCGATCGTCGTGCCGTCAGGTGACCAGGCCGGAGAGAACCTGCCGTCATCTCCCGACATGCTCTCTCGCGTGAGCTGGCGCGGCGCACCGCCTGCGGCCGGCGCCAGCCAGATATCCTGGTGTCCTGATGCCGTCGAGTAAAGCGCGATGGTCCCGCCATCGGGGGAAAACACCGGCGCCCGAAGCCCCTTGATCGGTTCGGTGAGCGCTTTCGCCTCGGTCTCGTCGACACCAATCCGGAACAACCGATCGCCGCGAACGAGGACAATGCTGCGGCTGTCGGGGGCCCAGACAGCGTCGCTGCCTTCCGTCCACAGTTGTGGATTCCTGGAGGCGTCGGCTTTCAACGAGAGCCGATGGATGCCCTGGCCTTGCGAGGTGCGCGCGGTAAACGTGACCCAGGTACCGTCCGGTGAGATGGCCGGATTGCTCGCCCCTGAGCGTGCTCGCCGGAAGATGTTCTCGAGCGTCAGCGCCAACGCGTCATCGGTCTTCGCCGTGGCCTCGGCCTGCCGCTCTTTGGCAGCCGTCGAGCAGGCCAGCGTGACGAGGGCGATTGAGGCGACCAGGCCGCGACACTCACGCATGCTCACGCACCACCTCCGTCTGCGCCGCGCGCGCGTCGAGCCGCTCCAAGCTGTGCACAACCACGCCGGCCTTCATCACGAACACAGGCCGGGACATCACGCGGATGTCGTCGAGAGGATTGCCGAGCACCCCGACCAGATCTGCGCGCGTCCCCGGAGCGATGGCCCCCCGATCGGGCCGATCGCACACTTTCGCGGCATCGGACGTGGCGGCTCTCAACGCTCGCGCCGGTGACGCCCCGAACGCGGTCAACCGCCAGATGTCGTAGGCGAGGCAGCCGTGCATGCTGTCGGTGCCGACGGCGACGTGCACACCGGAGTCCAGGATGCGCCGCCAGGTCTGGCTCACACGCCCGCGAACCTCGTTCAGCTTTCGTTGGATCTGCGGGTTCCGCGCATCGCCCGCCAGAATCCCCGCAGGGTGATCCTGGATGGAAAACGTCCCGACGATCGCAACCCCACGGCGGGCGGCTTCTTCGATCATCGTTTCGTCGAGCAGCACGCCGTGCTCGATCGTATCGACGCCGTTCTCGATGGCACGCTTCGCGCCTTCTCCACCATGCGCGTGGGAGGCCAGCTTCAGGCCATGACTGTGCGCTGCTTCCGCCGCCACGCGGATCTCCTCGGGCGTGAATGGGCAATCGGCCTGGGACGTCGCGACGCTCGAGACACCGCCGGTCGTGAAGATCTTGATGAGCCCGGCGCCGCGTCGAGCGTTCTCGTCGACGAGGGCGCGGATGTCGTGCGCGTCGCGCACGAACGTCAGGGCATGGCCGTGACCGTTTTCCTTGGCAAGCTGCACGCCGGCGCAGATCAGGTCGGGACCGAGCGTGTCCCCGGCGGCAATCTCTGCCTTCACGGCGAAGTCCACGCCGAACTCCTGCCCCATCACGCGCATCGTCGTCACGCCCGAGAGCAGATCGGCGAGGACGTTGCTCCTGGCGATCGACATCTGCTCGGCCAGAGGCACACGCATCTGATCGATCTGGTTGCCGCGGCACGGCAAGATCGACACGTGCGTATGGGCGTCGATCAGCCCGGGCATCAACGTCACGCCGGCCAGGCGCACGACCGCATCGATGTCGGGAGGGACAGCAGTCTCTACGCCGACGATGCGATCGTCGTCGACGATGACGACCGAGGGTTGGAGCGTGTCCGAAAGGCCGGTGAAGACGCCGTCGGGATGAATCGCGATTCTGTTGTGGGCCACGTGAACACTCTCGGTGAGGCAGGTGAATATGAGAAGCCAGGCTTATCTGAGTTCCCGGCGCGCCGCGCGAATCATGGCGCGCAGCTTGTTCCGCTCGCGCACGAGGCCCGTCTGAATGAATGGCCTCATGTCGGCGGACGCCGTGGCGAGTTGTAACGCCGACTCGAGCCGCGGAACGACGCCCGGCTTCACAGCCGGATCGTGATCGAATCGCTCGCCCCGTGAATAGTTGATCGGCACGAGGATGCGGGCCAGCCTTCTCAGGCACGCGTTGATGTCACGGCGCACAGTGGGATCGTTCGTGCGACGCACTTGAGTCGTCGCTTCCGCGTGCCATCGAGCGATTTCGCTGCGCAAGGCCTGCAGGTCGTGCGCGAGCGGCTGCAGATCGGGGACACCCTCCTGCTCCTGATATTGGTGCACGGCTGCGGCGATCTCGTCGACGGCCTCCGTGTAATCGAACGGATAGATCGGCGCGTTGACGATCCGCAAGATGCTCGTGAGATAGACACGCAGATCGCGCTCGATGATCGCGGGATCGGCCACCTCCATGGTGTCGAACGGGGTGTGCCAGGCGATGTTGCCGCCGCACCCGCCGACTGCATAGTAGCCGCGCCGCCGCCGTTCTTCGATCGGAATGTTGGAGAGGAGCATATACAGGCCGGTCAGGCCGACCTGGTTGAACGAGTAGTCGCCGGCGCGGAGCGGCCGCAGCCGCCGCGCGTCGACGCCGACCGCATCAGCGATGGCCGTCCCGCAGAGCGCACCAGCCTCGGCCATCCACATGACTTCTTCGTACGCCGTCGCTCCGGCGCATCCCGGGGAGTCGACGTTGATCTGCGCGATGCAGAACTCGTCGAGCTCGTCGGCAAACGTGTCGGCGAACCACGTCGATCCGGCGTAGCGTCCGGTGGAATGGCCTGGCCACCACGCGATCCGGATCGATCGGTTCAGCCGGTCGCGCATACCGTGGAAGATGCGCGCAAGCTCGAGGAGCACCGCGTCGCCCGTGGCGTTGTCGCCAACCCCCACGTCCCAGGAATCGTAGTGGCCGTGCACGAGTAGAAACTCGTCGGGATCCTGGCGCCCACGAATCTCGACGACCGGCAGCAGGCATCGCATCCATCCTTCGTCCAGCCACGTCTTCAGGCCGACGCGCACGGCTCCTGCCTGCGACGCCGCGATCAGGCGCTCTCCGTCCGCATGGTTGATACAGACAACCGGCACGCGCGGCTTGCGCGCGATTGACTCGCCCGTCGGCGCGCCCCAGATCGTTGTACAGATGCCCGCGTGGATCCGCTCACCCGGATGGATGAAGACTTGCGCAATCGCTCCACGCCGCTCGAATCCCTGGACGGTCGCCGGTGTGGAAAACCCCTCGGTGAGTACGATCCGGCCGCTCACAGGGTCCGCGTCGCCGCCACCGCCTTTCGCCGCATCGGCCATGTCGAAGACAGTTCCCGTTCCGCTGGCGTACTTCGACGGCACGTAGACGATCTCGCCGACGACCTCCGCGCCGTGCGTCGACAACGAGAACGCCGGCGTCCTCGACCGGATCAGCGATTCGCCGTCCGCACCCTTGATCCACAGCTCCGACCGCCGCGGCACGCTCAAGAACAGCTCGGGATCGTGGACTTCGGCCGAAATGCCGTGCGCGTGGAGACGGCTGACGATATATTCGGCGGCCGTTTTTTCGTCGCCGCTCCCCGATTCACGCACCAGCGTCGAGAATCGTTCGAGGAGCGCGCTGGATTCTGCGAGACTGATCCTCGCTAAGGCGTCACGCTCCAGCGCCTCGTCTCGAAATGACGCGGCGTCGATCTCCACTCCCATCGGGTACCTCCCGTGTCTGCCTCAGCCCAGGTAACGTTTGAAGAAATCGATCAGCTTCGTGTAGGCGTGAACCCGGTTCTTGGGGAGCCGGAACCCGTGCGCTTCTTCGGGATACGAGTAGAACTCGACCGGGTTGCCACGCTGTTTGAGCTCCTCGACGATCTTTCCGAACTGCATGAAAGGTGTGCGCCGATCCCGTTCGCCGTGGATGATCAGGAACGGCAGATCCTTCTTCACCTTGTTCAGCGATCGCTTGGCGGCCGTGCTCGCGTACAGTTCGGGGTTCTCACCCGGCTTGAACCCCATGTGCAGTTCGACTGTGAATTTCTGCTCGAGGCGGTCGCCATGCGGATACGCCTCCTCCCAGTCGTAGCTCCCGTAGAACGGCGCAACCGCCGAGAACGGCGTCGAGTCCCTGGTTATCGCTGCCATCGTCATGCGCGCGCCGTAGCTGCCGCCGTACATCCCGACCTTGCCGTTGGAATACGGCAGTGCACCGAGATACCTCGCGGCCGCAACGGCGTCCCAGCCCTGACCTGACCCGAATTCACCGAGTGACAGCAACTGGAACTCGCGGCCGTGTCCCGACCCGCCGCGGTACTCGATCGCCAGCACGATGAACCCGTTCTGCGACATGAGGTGTTCGATGGCGTGCCAGCCATTCCCGTTGGCGTTCGTGCCGCCGCCGTGCGCCTGTACCAGGGCGGGATAGCGACGCGACGGGTCGAAGTCCGGCGGGAGATAGAGATAGCCCAGGATGTACTTCCCATCGTGGGACCGGTAGGCAATCTTCTGCGGCTGCCGCAACCCTTCGAACTTCACGCCCCAGTCCGTGAGTTGTTGCGGCAATCCGCCGGCAAGCGGCATTCGATACAACTCGCCTGGCGCCATCTGCGTCGACCGGACGAACGCTACATACTGGCCGTCGTCGCTCACAGCGAAATTTCGGAAGGTGCCATCGAGGTAGGTCATCTGTGTCCCGACGCCCCCTTCGATCGGCACGCTCCACAGGTTGACGTCACCCTGCCACTGGTATCGGAAGTAGATGTTGCGGCTATCGCGACTCCACACAAGCCGGGAGTTGCCGTTGCCATCGCTGGCGAACGTGTTCATCTCGAGCTTACGGACTTTACCGGCCGGCATGTCGGCCAGGTAGATATCGCTCGTGTCCGTGTGCCAGAAGCCGGATCGGGGCACCGCACCGAAGGCGATCGTCTTGCCGTCCGGAGACCAGACGGGCGGCGACATCACGTGCACATCGACAGACAATCGGCGCGTCACTTTCGATCCGACGTCGACGACCCACAAATCGTCAGCGAAGTATTCACTGCGATTGCTGACGTAGGCGAGCTGCCGGCTGTCGGGAGACCAGGCGACTTCCCAGCGCATCTCGTCAGCAGCGTTGGTCTTCTCGGTCAGCTGCTGGCTGGCGCCTCCCGCCGACGGCACGACCCAGACATCCTGCGCGCCAGCCCGTCCGGAGAGGAACCCGATGCGGCTGCCGTCCGGGGCCCAGACGGGCGCACGTTCGTCCTCCTTGTCATTGGTGACGCGTTTCGCGCCCGAGCCGTCCGCCGCGGCGACCCAGATGTCCGGCTGGCCACCCGACGTTCGCAAAAAAGCGATGCGCTTTCCGTCGGGCGACCAGGAGGGCGAAGACTCGCTTTCCTCATCCGCGACAAGCAGACGCGGATTGCTGCCGTCGGCGCCCATGATCCACATCTTGCCGCGTCCCGACTTGTTCGAGGTGAACAGGATCGACTTCCCGTCCGGCGAGAACTCTGGGTCGCCAACGCTCACCCCGTCGTTCATCGTTTGCGGCGACAACTTCACCGTTGGCGCTCGAGGCGCGACGTCGACAGGAAGCGCCACGACGAGCGCCATACCCGCGACTGCAGCGTATCTGTGCTTCACCCTGATGCTCCTCACCAGCTCCCAACGCCCAACTCCCAACGCCAAAGAACACTCAGCCGTTCGACTGTGAGCACGTTGGGAATTGGGCGTTGGAGGTTGGGAGTTGACATATGTCCTCTCGGCCGTTCTAGAACTCCACCCTGAACCCCAGCTGGATTTGCCTCGGCGTATTTCCCTGCCCTGTGATGACGCCAAAGGTTGCGGGTGTCGCGAAATTGAGGGAACCGTTGTTGAACTGCACGGTGTTGAACAAGTTCAGGATCTCGGCAGTGACAACGCCTCGAACGTTTCCCGTGATGTCGATCTTCTTGCCGATCGACATGTCGAGGTTCCAGCGCGACAAACCGCGCAGCGTTCCGCGGCCGGCGCGGTCATCCTGAGCCAGCTGGATGTACCGGAACGCGCGATACGCAGCCTGCGGGTCGGAAAACATGTTCAAGCCCGTGCCGCCCGCTGCCGGATCGCCACTCGTGCCGATTCCACCGGAACCTGCCACCCCACCGAACACGCCGGTATCGGGGGCGGCACCGTTGAGAAGCGCGCCGGAACAGGTCACGAAGGTCAGGCCGCCGCCATATGCGCCGGCGCGCTGACAGACGTCGAGCGGCACACCGCTCGTCGCTGTCACGATGCCGGCGAGGTACCAGCCACTGATCAGTCGGTTTTGAGCCCGGTGGTGTCCCGCCCGAACGGCAGGTCGTACACGAAATTCGAGTTCAGCACGTGCCGGCGATCGAATTGCGCCGGACCGTAGTCAACGTCCGCGTCGAACGCCGTCGAGAGCGCGGTGGACGTATTCTGCGCCACGCCGATCTGGTCTTTCGCCACCGACAGCGTGTAGTTCACCGTAAACGTCATCCCTTGGGTCATCCGCTTCCGCACCGTCACGAACCAGCCCTGGTAGAACGAATCGCCGCCGTCGCCGCGCATCCACAGCGTCTGAATCTGTCGGTTGGCCAGCGATGGAAGATTGGCAGCGGCGCGGTTGTTGTTGAGCACGAGCCAGATGTTGCTGACGTTGCCTTCGATGAAGTCGCCGGAGAGCAAACCGGCCAGCGTCGCGGTCTGTCCGGCCCCGACGAGATTCTCGAACCACGGTTGCGGTGTGACACTCGCGGCCGGCGTCCCCGCCCGGAGCTGGCCGGCAACCGCATCGTAAGCCTGCGCAAAACTCTGCGATGAGACGTCTGTCCTGGAAGAAATACGGCACGGAGTTCAGAACGTAGCCGGTGTTCAACTCCCGACCAAGCCGGAGGACGTAGCCCGTCTCGGCGGTCATGTTCCAGGGAATCTCCCGCTGGAGCGTCAAGCTATAGCTGTGCGTCCGGCCGTTTGCCAGCTCCGGATCCACAAGACGCGTCACGCTTTCGCCGAATGGCACCGAAGGGACAATCGGCACCGTCAGCGGCAGCGGCGCCGGCGTCGGCACAGGGCCATCGACGCCCACCCGGAAACTGGCGGCCGGATCGGTCGCCGACGGCGAGCAGTTCGGTCCAGGCGAACCGACCAGCGTGCAGCGCGGCGCGTTGACGCTCAAGGTCTGGCCAAACGCGACACCCATCTGCCAGCTGCCAAGATTCACGTTGTTCTGCCGGTCGAAGACGAGCGCATATCCGCCACGCAGAACGCCTTGCGACTGACCGAAGAGCCATTTGCCGATGCCTGACGAGAACGAAGGGCTCCATGCGACGGCGACACGCGGTCCGAAGTTCGAGTAATCAGTGTCGTAGAAGCGGTCGCGTCCGGAGTCCGCCAGCGGCAGGTAACCAAGCGTCGGATTGAAGGGCAGGCCGCCGTCGGCTGCTGTCCGCGCGCGGTCCAGATATGCGTCCACGCCGAGGATCTCGTTCGTCGCTGTGTCGACGAGATACGCATATCGATTGTCCTTCTCCGACGGCGACCCGTAGACCTGATAGTTCACTCCAGCACTGAGCGTCAGGTTCGACGTGAGCCGCCAGGCATCGTTGATGTAGGCCTCATAACCGTTCTGCGTCGTGTCCACGTCGAGAAACGTTCCCGGCGGCTGTGGCTCGAGGGCGCCGTTGCGGACGCTCAGGAGCCCGACGTTGTCCACCATGCCCAGAAGCGACGTGTACAGACGATTCCATCGGGTGACATCAGCCGTGAGCAGGCAGCTCGTGGCAACCGCAGCCGAACACGTCGGCGGCCTGAATTGCGCGGGAATCGTAATGAAACTCCCATCGTCCGCAGTTGCCGTCAGAGCCGTGAGCGGACCCGCCAGCAGGTCGTTCCGCCTGAACCACCACCACGTTCGTCGGAACGTGCCACCGAAGCTGAGCGTGTGATTGCCCTTCAGGAAGTTGGCGTTGTCGGTAATCTGCAATGTGCGCGAGTTGCTCGCCTGCGATCGGGAACGCCCGGTGACGACATCCAGCGGCTCGTCCAACAGCGCCCCGCCGATGTCGATCGCGGCGTTGGCGCTCGGCACCTGCGCTGAGGGGTTCTCGCGGCTGAACCCGAGGTAACCACGAACCCAACCGAGTCGCACTTCGTTCGTCAGCCGGTTCGACAACTGTCCAAAGATGCCAGCGGACACGAAGCGCGGCTCACGCGGCAGCCATTCCGTTCCATACGCGGTGCCCGGCTGATGCCCGGGCAGGATTCCACCGATGTCTACCTGCGCCGCACCGTATTCACGAATGCTGGAGTAGCGATAGCTGCCGTCGATTCGCCAGTTCGAACTCAGGTTGTGATCGAGGCGCAAGACGACGAAGTCGCTGTTGAACGACGTGTCTGGTGACGCGGCAAACCCTGTCGTGTTCAGGCCATCGCCCTGGCTGACGTCGTTGCCAGCCGGGAGCGTCTGGAACAGATCGCGGATGACTGGGCTGACGCCGATGCCACGAGGATCCCAGTCGCGCACGTTGTAGCTCACGATGTTGCCGGCGGCGTCGCGGAACCGCATGGCGCCGCCCAGAAGCGAGGACGTCGGAACGATTCTGGTGATGTCCGTGCTGCGCGGAAAGCGGCGTCCTTCATAGTTGGTGAAGAAGAACGTGCGATTCTTGTTCAACGGTCCGCCCAATGAGAATCCATACCGGTTGTCGCGCAGTTCGGGATCCTCGATGCCCGTGCGGTTGCGCGTCCACGTGTTCGCATTCAACGTTTCGTCCTGGTGGTACCAGTAGGTCGACCCTCGGAAGCTGTTCGTGCCGCGCTTGGTCACCACCACCAGCTGGCCCCCGCTGGCCCTCGCGAAGGTCGCGTTGGGATTGGTCACACCCACGCGAAACTCTTCGACGCTTTCCGCTGGCAGCGGGATCGCTGCGGACGGGAGCGTCTCGAGGAAATTGTTCCCGACGACGTTGTCGGTGACGTCGGCGCCGTCGAGCGTGTACGTATTCTGATCGCTTCGGGCGCCGGCGAAAGAGCCCGCGCGCGCACGGCTGGCGTCCGCACCCCCGTAGGGAACGGCTAACGGCTGGTTGAACTGGATCGACGTCAGATCTCGTGTCGGATTCGGCAACCGTAACACCGCTTCGGCCTGAAGCGTCGTTCCGATCGTGGCGTCGACGCGTTGCAGATCGATCGCCGCCGCCTTCACTTCGACGACGTCTTCCAGCTGACCGACTTGAACGGCGATGTCGACGGTGTACGACCGGGCAACTTCCACCCCGATGTCCGCAACACGGGACTGTTTGAACCCCTTCAAGTTAGTGGTCAGCACGTACGTTCCAGGGACTACGCCGGCGAACGTGTAATGACCGGACGAATCGGTGACCGTTTCGACCGATCTCGTCGTCGCGGGGTCGGTCAGCAGCACCGTCACGCCCGGCACGACCAGACCCGACTGGTCGCTCACGGTTCCAGATACCACGGCCGTTGTGGCGGTGGGCGCCTGCGCCAGCGCGGGGCCGGCCGACAGGAGCACGACGATCGCGGCACACAACAGCCGCACTGCCGTTGCGCCTGTCATGATGCGATGAGCTGTACCTGTCATACGCGTGTCTCCTCCGGAATGCCTTCCGATGAGCGCCGGGATGGGCGCAGACATGGGTGACCTGGTGTCACCGAGTTCCACGAGGCTCGTTACCCGAAATACCCGACCATCAAATGCGCGTACGCCTCGGCGACGAGGCCAAGATCGCTGATGCGAACGTGTTCGTCCGGTTTGTGGCCGGAGTCGTTGCCCGGCCCATAGGCGACCACGGGTATTCCGAGCCGCTGATGGACCAGGTTCGCGTCACTGGTCCCTGTTTTCCCGAAGTAGCGGGGCCGCGCGCCGGTCACGTGCTCGACGGCTTCGGTCAGGGCGCGAAGCAGGGTGCAATCAGTGTCGGTCTCGACCGGTTCCACGGTCAGCACAACCCGGCTCGTCACCAGCAGCAGCGGGTTGCGGAGCCGAAGATCGTCAAGTGTGGTTTCCAGGGCGTCGAGCAGATCGCGCGTGGTCTGGCCGGTCGTGATCCGATAGTCGAGCAGCGCCCGGCAGGAATCCGGAACGACGTTCACGACGTCGCCGCCGTGAATCGAGGCGATGTTCACACTGGGACCCGGGTCAGAGGAGTCCGCGCTCGCCGATCGTGACAGGTGCACCGTGCGAAGAGCGGGCAGCACCTCCGACACCATCTGCTCCACGGCGTTGACGCCCTCGCTGGGCCGGCTGCCGTGCGCCGCCCGGCCCACCGTCGTCACTTCGATCCAGCAGAGCCCTCGATAGCTCACGGCCACGCCACCCGGCGTCGACCACTGCGTGCTGACGAACGCATCGGCCTCGAGACCCCGATCGAGCAGGTGACGAAGCCCGACCTGGCCTTCTTCCTCGCCGACGACGGCACTGAGGATGACGCGCCCCGGCAGTTTCACTCCTGCGCGCTTGATCGCGATCGCCGCATGCATCATTGCGGCGACACCGCCCTTGCAGTCGGAGGCCCCGCGGCCGTAGAGCTGACCGGCGTGGTCGTCGCCACCGAATGGCTCGTGAATCCAGTGCAGACGGTTGCCGATCGGGACAGTGTCGAGGTGGCCGTTCAGCCATAACGCCGACCCGGTCTCCGGTCCGAGCTCGATGACCAGATTGGGGCGCCCCGGCGATACCTCGTCGATGCGATAGCCGATCTGCTCCCGGGTCAGCAGGTGGGCGAGACAGGCGACGGCCTCGGCTTCACCACCCGGATAGAGACCAGGTACGGTGGGAATCCGGATGAGCGATGCCGCCAGATCGGCAACCTCGCTCGTGTCCACACGAAGACTCGTCGCGATCCTCTGAGTCCACCTCACACGCAACTCCACTGGAAGTGCTGGCGCTGTCGCAAACGCGGTGCCGATCAGGGAACCGCGAAAACACGCGCATTTCTTGTGTGGGAGATGCGGAGGGACTAAAAACTCTTTAGGGAGGTGACAAGAATCTGAAGGGTCGAACTTAATACCTTCCTACGTGCTCGAATCCGTATTTCCGGATTTTGCTGTAGAGCGTCGGCACCGAGATCCCCAGCAGTCGCGCAGCGAGCGATCGATTGCCGCGCGTGCGATTGAGTGCATCTTCGATGTGACGACGTTCCTCCTGGTCGAGCGTGCGAATCGCCGACGGTAGCGGGCGATCAATGGACGAGGCGATCGGGACGGGACCAGGGACGGCGTCCGCCAACATCGTGACCTCGAGGCCAAGGGATTTGGGCGTCACCAGGGAGCCGGTCTCCACGATCAGCGCCCGCTCGATGATGTTGCGAAGCTCGCGCACATTGCCCTGATAGGGATAGGCCTCGAGGAGGGCCCGGGCGGCGGGCGAGAAGCCGGTCACGCGCCGGTTCATGACGCGCGCGAACGTATGCAGGAAGTGCTCGGCCAGCGGCATGATGTCTTCGCGCCGTTCGCGGAGGGGCGGCACGTGAATGGTCATCACCGCGAGCCGATGGTAGAGGTCGAGCCGGAACAGGCCTCGCTGCACGGCATCGAGAAGGCTCTGGTTCGTGGAGGCCACGATCCGACAGTCCGAGCGACGTGCCGTGACCCCTCCGAGCCGCCGGAACGTCTGCGTTTCCAGCGCACGCAGTAGCTTCGCCTGGAGCGAGATGTTCAGTTCGCCGATCTCGTCCAGGAACAGCGTGCCGCCATGTGCCAGTTCCATCAGCCCGGCCTTGTCTCGCATGGCCTGGGTGAACGCGCCGCGCTCGAACCCGAAGAGCTCTGCTTCGAGGAGCTCAGATGGAATAGCAGCGCAGTTGACGTCGATGAACGGCCGATGCCGGCGGCCCGGCGCGCGGGTATGAATCAGGCGCGCGATCAACTCCTTGCCAGTCCCGCTCTCCCCCTCTATCAACACACTCGTCGCGGGGCTCACCGCGACTTGATAGGCCGTCTCGATCGCTCTTCGGAGCTGCTCGCTTGAGCCGATCAGGCCATCTTCGACGGGCGCTGGCGCGGCCCAGGCTACCGACGGGTTGAGAGCGTGCTCCCGCCGCAACAACCCGCGATGAATGGCGAGGACGAGATCCTCCGTGCGACACGGCACCAGCACGATGTCGGTCAGGAATTCCGACATCTGCGCACACACCGTATCGAGCAGGCTCACTTCGGCCAGATAGATCTGAGCGGGCGGCGGCCACGTCGTCCATTCTGGTGCGGCGAGCTGCGCGAGTACGGACGCGCGGGCACCCCATGGCGCGACGACCGCATCGGGAGCCCGATCGGTCGGCGGTGCGTGCGTCAGGGCGATGCCGCGCGCTTCCAGCGCGCTGCCGATATCCACCGGCGCAAACGTCTGAGACGCGTACCAGACCGCGTACTGCATGGCCCGAGCCTCAGATTCAACGCATTGCCGACGACGTCTTCCGGGCCGGCGACAGGTCGCCTTTGTAGACAACGCCGTCTTTGACGACGACTTCCACACGCCCGAGCGCCGTGATGTCAAACAGCGGATTGCCTTCGACGACAATGATGTCCGCGAGCTTGCCTGCCTCGATGGTCCCGAGGTCGCGCGCACGGCCGAGGATGCGCGCGTTGATACGAGTGGCGGCGGCGATCGCGCGCTGTGGCTTCATCCCGTAGTCGACAAACAGCTTTATCTCGCGCCAGAGTGCTTCCGTATGGAAGTTCATCGGCGTTCCGGAGTCGGTGCCCATGCCGATGACCGCACCGGATTCCACCCACTTGCGAACGACGGCCGGCCCGAAATCCATGATGCGGTCCATGTTCTGGAAATAGCCGAGCGCGTGGAAGTTCTGAAAGGAGTTCTGTACTTCCTGATAGATTTCGGGCGGAAAGTCTTCCTTCAGCCTCCGGTCCTGAAGCCGTTCCGGAAAGTCAACGGTGGCCGGATAGATGGCAAACCGGAGCCCCGCTGTCGGCGTCACCGCCTGTCCCGTCTCGATGATCTCGCGCATCAGCTCGTCGTCGTACGGCGGGCGCGTACCCACATGCGTGAGCACGTCGGCCCCTGCCCGCATGGCGTCGCGCGTCGTCTGCGGATTGCTGATATGTGCGTGTACCCGTTTGCCATGCTTCTTCGCGACCGCGATGACCGCCTTGTACTGTTCGAATGTGAGCGGATACAGCTTGACGATGTCGACACCCGCCTTGATCAGGTTCTCCGCCGCGGCAGCCGCTTCTTCCGGCGTCTCGGCCTTGACCTCGAACATATCGGGTGGATAGTTGCCTAGCGTTCGCGTAATCCACGGCCCGCTCATCCACATGCGCGGTCCGGGGATCGCGCCCTTGTTGATCTTCTCGCGGACGGCAATGCTCTCTTTCAGCGGGGAGGCAAGATCGGCAGCCGACGTCACCCCGGCCATCAGCAATTGCTTGGCGGAGATCGTCATCACCTGTTCGACAAGGTTCTTCTCGCGGATCCAGGGAAACCAGCGCGCGTAGTTGCCGTGCCCCAGAATCATCATGTGCACGTGCAGATCGATCAGGCCTGGCAGCATCGTTCTGCCGCTGGTGTCGATCACCTTCGCATCAGCAGGAATGGTGATTTCGCCGACCCGCCCCTTCGCGACGATGCGGTCGCCTTCGACGAGCACGACAGCGTGATGAAGCGGCGGGACTTCGTACCCGTCGAGCAGCATTCCCCCGACGAGCGCAAGTTTCGGCTTTGGCTGCGCGGTGAGGTGGACCGAGCAGACAGCTGCCGCGAGCACCATCAGCCATGTCCGTTTCATACCGCCTCCTAACTTGAGTTTCTGAGGTACTTGTCGAAGAACGCCTCCAGCCTGTTGTACATGTCGACGCGATTCGCTGGATTCCGGAAGCCGTGCGGCTCGCCGGGATAGCTCTTGCTCTCGAAGACCTTGTTGTTCTTCTTGAGGATCTCGACCGCCAGTTGGTACTGGCGGAAGGGTGCGCGGACGTCCGCCTCGCCGTGCATGATGAGCAGCGGCGTCTTGACGTTCTGAATCCGCGCGAGTGTGTTGCTGCGCGCGTAGACTTCCGCGCGCTGTGCAGGCGGCCCGCCGTGGCCCGTCTGCGTGAAGATCTTGCCGAGCCGATCGGCATTGGTCAGCGCATCGGCAAAGTCGTAAATTCCCGCCATGGGAACGGCGGCGTCGTACTTGTCCGGATACCGGGCGATCGTCGCCATGGACATGATGCCGCCATAGCTGTAGCCGTAGATGCCGACCTTGCCGTTCACATACGGCAGCGTCCGCATGAAATCGGCGGCAATCGCGGCATCGTGTGCCTGACCGCTCGCCCAGTCGTTCACGCCGAGATCCTGGAACTCGCGTCCGAAACCGGAGCCACCGCGATAGTTGATGGCGAGGACGACGTAGCCCTTCGAGGCCAGGTATTGCTCGATGAGGTTCTGGGTCCGGAGATAGGAATTGGTGCCGCCTCCGTGCACGTTGACGAGCGCCGGATAGCGGGCGCCGTCACGCATGTTCGGGGGGAGATACAGGAAACCCTGGATGTACAGCCCATCGAACGATCGATAGGCGATTTCCTGAGGCTCGCGAACGCCCTCCCATTCCTCGGCGAACCTGGTGAGCTGGCGTGGAGCGCCGCCCCAGGACGTCACGTAGAACGCCTCCGGACCGGTCGTCGGACCCGATCGAACGTAGACGAACGCGTCGCCTTTGGCCGTCGCGTCGAGCGAGCGCAATGCCCCGCGCTCGTTGGTGACGCGCGTGGCCACACCGCCGGTCGACGGGGCAGACCACAAGTTGAGATCGCCGCGTTCGTGATAGACGAAGTAGAAATTTCGGCCGTCGCCCGACCAGAACACCGGCAGGCTGTGGAGCCAGTCGGTCGCGGAGATCTGCATCTTGACCGTGCGCTCCGTGCCCTTCGCCACGTCGACGATCCAGATGTCCTGAAGGTCCTCGTACCAGTAGCCCTTCTTCGCTGTGCCGAGCAGGGCCACTGCGTGCCCGTCAGGCGCCCACACCGGTGTCGACGCCGCCATCAGGCTCTTCGACAGCTGACGCGCCTTTCCCGACGCCACGTCCACCACCCACACGTCGTCGTGCCAGTAGTCAGCCTTGTTCGAGATGAAGGCGATCTGCTTGCCATCCGGCGACCACGCCGGCGTGAAGCGCGCATCGTCCTCGGCCATGGCGGCCGTCGTGAGCTGACGCACGGGCTGCCCGCCTTCGGCTGGAACGAGCCAGATGTCCTGGTGGCCACTGCGCGACGAGTAGAACGCAATCATTCGCCCATCGGGCGAGATCGACGGCGCGCGTTCGTTCTCGCCGTCGCTGGTCACGCGAACCGGCGAATCCGAACCGACCGTCGCAATCCAGAGATCGTTCTCGCGGGCAATCAGCAGCCGCTTGTTGTCGGGCAGCCATACCGGATTGTTTCCCTGAAGCCAGAACTTCGGTGGCGCGTTCGGGGATGCCGTTTCGGACAAGTAGATGCCACTGCCCGCCGCGGTGTCCCCCGCAATGGCCACCAGTCGGCCGTCTGGAGAGATCGCCGCCTGGCGCGCGCCGTTCTGACGTCCCGTGATGTTCTCGATCGTCAGCGCTTTCGCCGCCGGTTGCGCCTGGCTTCCGGCGCGCGTCAGACCGGCCACGGCAATGGCGACCAACGTGAGTGCGAACCAGGCCCTCTTCGACACTAGCGGACCCTGGCACTGGCGCACTGGCCGCACTGGCGCACTTGCGCACGCGCGCACTTTGGCACTAGCGCTCTTCAACGTCATCGTGCCTCCTCGACCGTCATGATTTCCTTTCGCGGTTTCGCGTACGTCCGCCGGCTCTGGAGCAGGCCCTGCGCAACGACGGATTCGGCCGCCTTCAACGCGCATTTCGCTGGATTGATCACCGGAATGCCAACTTGCGGCGCGACCTTTTCGGCGACGCCCAGGAACGCGAGGCTCATACACCCGAGCACGATCACGTCGGCGTCGCGGCGCGCAATGAGAGTCGTGCCTGCCTCGGCCACGCGCTTCGCGACCTCGGATGGATCCTTCTTGAGCTCCAGGACCGGTATGTCGATTGCCGTCGCACCGGCATATCGAAGGGAGAGCCCCATGCTGAGAACGAGCCGATCGAGCATGGGGATCACGCTGTCCAGAATGGTCACGACACCGACCCGGGCGCCGAGCTGAGCGCCCGTGAGCAGCGACGCCTCGAACGGTCCTATTACCGGACAGTCGAGCACCTCGCGCAGCGCCGCCACGCCAGGGTCGCCGAAGCAGCCGACGATGACCGCGTCGGCCGGTTGGGCGCGTCCGCGCAGCGCTGCGAGCATCGGCGGGACGCAGGTGAACTCCTCCGCCGTGCTCTCAATCGACAGCGGCCCCCCGGGGCTGTCAGCCACATCGATGACCGTGTCCGGCCCGCTCCAGTCCTGAAGCAGCCGGCGCCGGCGATCGATCTCGGCAGCCCCGAGTGGACCGGCCGTCATGTGACCGGGAATCTGATACAGGATACGCATCGGCCGTTGCTCCCCGCTCATACCGACATCTGATCCGCGTCGACCTGAATGGCGATCTTCCCGAATGCGTCACGGCGCTCGAGCAGCCGCAGACCGTCGTGGATGCGGTCGAGTGTCATGGTGGTGTGCACCACCGGCTCCAGACGGCCCGAGGCCAGGCACTGAACCAGATCGCGGAACTCCGCACGCGAACCGAGCGGTGCGCCGAGGATTCGCCGGTGCTGCTGATAGATTTCGCGAATGCTGATCGAGGGGCTGTCGCCGGCCGTCGCGCCGCAGATCGTCATGCGGCCGAACGGTGCGAGCGACCCGATGACGTCACGCCACGATGCGCCGCCGACGCAGTCGAGCGCCACGTCGGCGCCGCGGCCCTGCGTGAACGTACGCACGCGCGCGCCGATGTCGCCCATGTCGCCATCAGGGGCAAATGCCGCATCTGCGCCAATCTGCTCGGCCGACGAGACCTTCCACGCGGAGCCCACAATGGCGATCACGCGGCACCCCGCCAGCCGCGCAATCCGAATCGCGGCGGTACCGACGCCGCCCGAGGCGCCGGTGACGAGCACGGTCTCCCCAGGCTGCGCGCGCGCAACGGTGATGAGCGCACGCCACGCCGTCAGCCAGCTCCCACCCGCGCATGCGAGTGCCGCAGCGGTCATCCCCGCCGGGATTGGCTCGAGGTTACGTGCCGGCACGAGGACGAAATCGGCATGGCTGCCCCAACGTTGCTCACCGAGGACACCGTACGAGACGCAGGCGGATGTCTCGCCGCGGAGACACCACTCGCAGCGCCCGCAGAAGAGGCCGGGATAGACCACCACGCGATCGCCAATCCGCCAATCCGGGACATCGGCGCCGAGCGCGGCGATCACTCCCCACGCATCGGTCCCGTTGACGTGCGGAAGCGGTGGCCGGGATCGGATGCCGGGCCCCGTGAGGTTGGCAATGGCAAACAGGTCCTTGCGATTGAGCGTCGCTCCGCCGACCCGAACGAGTACTTCGGCTGGCCCGGGTCCGGGAGTCGGCATTTCATCGAGCCGGATGCTCGAGACGAGGTCGCCGTATCCAACCTGAACTGCTGCCCGCATGGGTCGCTGTTACTGCAGAACGCCGGACTCGATGGACGACTTGATCTCGCGGCGCGCGGCCCGGAGCACGGACTTGATCTTGTTCGCCTCGCGCGTGAGCCCTACACACATGAACGGCCGCAGTTCGGCCGATGCGGACGCGAGCGACATTGCCGCCTCCAGCCGCGGCACAGCGCCGAACTTCAGGGCCGGATCGTGATCGAAGCGCTCGCCGCGCGCGTAGTTGAGCGGAACGAGCAACCGCGCCACACGGCGAAGGACGCGCGTTCAACCGCCGCCGTTCCGCGCCATCGGTGCCGCGGCCCTTCAATCGGCCTTCGGCCTCCGCGCGCCATCCACGCAGCTGCTCGCCGAGCGCATCGAGCTCGACGAGGATTCCGGTGAAATCCACATGACCGCCGGCTGCCTCGTGATACTGCGAGACCGCCGCGCGAATCTCCTCGACCGCCGCGGCGTAGTCGAACGGATGCAGCGGCGCGTTGAGAATCCGGACGATGGTCGTGACATACACCGCGAGATCCCGCTCGAGAATGTTCAGGTCGGCGACCGGCATCAGGTCGTCCGGCGTGTGCCACGCGATGTTGCCGCCACATCCGCCGACCGCGTAGTAGCCGCGGCGCTTGCGCTCTTCGATCGGGATGTTGGACAACAACATGTACAAGCCGGTCGGGCCGATCTGGTTGAACGAGTAGTCGCCGGCGCGAAGGGGGCGCACGCGTTGCGACGACAGCCCCAGTGCGTCCTGGATCGACGAACGGCAGAGCCGATCGGCCTCGGCCATCCACATGACCTCTTCGTAGACCGTCGCGTCGGCGCAGCCGGGTGAGTCGATGTCCAGTTGAGCGACGCACCACTCGTCGATCTCGTCGGCGAACTGATCGGCATACCAGGTGGAACCCGCATAACGGCCAGTCGAATGGCCGGGCCACCACGCAATGCGGACGCTGCGGTGCAGACGATCGCGAACCTTCCACAACAGACGCGCCAGCTCGAGCAGCGCCGCGTCGCCCGTCGCGTTGTCGCCTATGCCTTCGTACCAGGAATCGTAGTGGCCGTGAATCAGCAGAAACTCGTCAGGGTCCACCTGCCCGCGAATCTCCACGACCGGCAGCCGGCAGCGCATCCATCCTTCGCGCAGCCACGTCTTGATCTCGGCGCGGACGGCGCCGCGCTCGACCTCGGCGATGAGCGCTTTCCCGTCAGCCTGATTGATGCACACGACGGGCGTTGTCGGCTTCCGACCGATGGATTCGGCGGTCGGCGCTCCCCAGATGGACGTGCAGATGCCCTCGTGGATGTTGTGTCCGGGGTGGATGTAGATCTGCGCGACGGCGCCCCGGCGCTCGAACGCCTGGACTGGCCCAGGCATCGAGAACCCTTCCGTCAGCACGATCCGGCCGGCGACGGGATCCGGTCCTTGATCTCTGCGAGCCGCGGCGTCCGGCGTGTCGAACAACGTGGATGTACCGGCGGCGTACCGCGACGGTACGTAGCAAATCTCTCCCGCCACGACTTCCCCACCCGTCGAGCGTGCAAACGACGGTGGACGGGCACGAATCGACCGGGCACCAGCGCTGGCAGTGACCGACAGCTCCGCGCGCTCGGGGAGACTGATATAGAGGTTCGGCTCGTGAACGGTGACCGGCACGCCCAGCGCCTGGAGACGTTCGACGATGAACTGGGCGGCAGCGTCTTCCTGGGGAGTGCCCGACTCCCTGACGAGCGTGGCGAAGCGCTCCAGCAGTGCGCGTGGCTCCTCGAGATCGATCAGCTCGCGGAGGGCACTCTCCAGCTTTTCATCCTTGAACACGTCGAACGTCGTTGACACGACAACCTCCCGAATCTGTCAGAACGCGGCAATTGGATTCCACCCCGAGCGTGTTGCGGCGTGAGCCGAGCGGTATGACAAGACCGCACACGTGTGCGGCACGGTTGAGGTGGACGCGTGACGAAATGACTATGCGAGACTGTTATGATTCTGTGACACTTTCTAATCCTAAACCCGCACGCTGTCAATGGATCAACTCCCAACCTCCAACTCCCGAATCCCAAGGTGAGCCGATCGAGAGCTCGTGGTGGAAGTCGTAACCGAATCAGGCGGATTGGCACGGCTTCCACCCAACGCTGGCGATCGGCTCACCTTGGGAGTTGGGAGTCGGCGGTCGGGAGTCAGTTCCGGCAGGATGACAGCCGGTCCGCCGATCCGTCGGAGATGCGCACAGACCATATGGCTGCGCCGGTTGTGTCGGTAACAGTGGCCAGCACGCGTGAGCCGTCTGGTGAAAAGAACGGCACGCCGTTCCCCGGCCTGAGCTCCCCGACGCGACGCACGCGGCTGCCATCAGCCTGCATGAGGTAGATCCCGGCCGGCGTCCCATCCCGTTCGGACATGAAGGCGATCGACGCCCCATCGGGCGAGAACGCCGCGGTCCGATCCTCCGCGGGGGTCGTGGTCAGCCGGACGACACCGGAGCCGTCGCGGTTCATGACATACAGCTGGTTGACGCCGCTGCGATCGGAATAGAAGACCATGCGCTCGCCGTTCGGCGACCAGTTGACGACCTGATCGTTCGCCGAGCCGTCGGTCATCGGCCGCGGCGTTCGATCGCCGGCGAGCGACAGCACCATCAGGCGCCACTTCGCTCCCTCCCCTTCGGGCCGCCATTGATACGCGAGCATCTTGCCATCGGGCGACCAGACGGGCACGCCGGCAAACCCCGCGTGACTGGTGATGCGCTCCTGCCGTGAACCGTCCGCATTCATCAGATAGATGTTCGTGTGCTGGCCATCTCGCGGACTCTGAAACGCGATCTGTTTTCCGTCTGGTGAATACGACGGGTGCGCGTCGCGGCCGGCGGACTGCGTGAGGCGCACCGGCGCGCCATCCAAGCGCAGCGAATACACCTCGGGATCTCCGGTTCGATCGGAAACGAACACGATCCCTCTGCCATCCGGCGCCCAGTATGGCCATTGATCGTTGCAACGCGCCGGCTCGCTGCCGCGCTGCGCCGGCATCACGGACAGCGGCGTGAAGGCAATCGTCAGACAGATCAGGCATTGACGCGTCATGATCGAGAGAGTGTATGCGGATGCCCGGTCCCACAGAAACTTCGAAGAAATCGGCTGGCCCCACCGTTCGTCCCAGACCGATTGTGGAGTCGCTCCGCGTGACTATGATTGGCGCCGTGCACAAGACCCGCATGGCCGGCGGCGCGGGGCTCCTGCTGATCACGACGCTCGCGATCTGCGCGCAGCGCGTGAGCACGCAAACCATGCTCGGCCGCCTGGGTGACGCGAAGCTGCGCGTCGTCATGGAGGAGTACAACCGCGCGCTGGGCGTCGAGTGCGCGCACTGTCACGTGCCCGACCAATGGGCAGACGAGAGCAAGCCGCAGTTCGCCACCGCCCGCAACATGAACCGTATGGTCGGCGAGTTGAACGACCGGCTGCTGCTCGACATTGGAACCGTGAGCTGCTGGACCTGCCATCGCGGTCAGGTGCGGCCGTCACGCCTTCCACGCGAATCGCTCGACGCCGAGCTAACTCGATGGCCCGCCGATCTGTCCAATACCCCAGAGAACACGAAACTCGCGATGGCCGTGTACGCGGTGACGCTCGGCGTTGGCTGCGACCACTGCCACAACCCGGCTGACTGGAAGGATGCGACGAAGCGTCCGATGCAGTTGGTGTCGCGGATGAACGCGATGTTCGCCGAGTTTCCGAAGTTCATGCCGCCGACGGCCCGGACGCAGTGCTTCATGTGCCACAAAGGCAGCACGAAGCCGCCCGCCGCCGCCGAAAAATAGCCTCAAGCCATCTCGGGCATGGCTCGACGCCTGATGAACGCGACGAGCAAGGCAGACAACAGCCAGAACTGCAACGCCAGGAGGCTCCCGGCAAGGCACACCATCGCGACAAACAGCCTTCCAGGCACGGTGCTGAGCGCGGCAAAGACGATCGCCATCGCGACATACCCTATCGTTGCCACCCACGCGAGCGAATGCGCCCGGTGAAGCCTCTTCATCGCGCCTCCCGACCGTGCCGCAACACCCGACAACAGCCGGTTGGCTATCACGGAACCCGAGAATCGCGAGCACGATCGACTCGGTGAACCCGGTACTCACCGCGCCAAGGCCTCCCGAAAGATCCTCGAACAACATCCGGCCGACGCTGATGACACCCCACGTGATGACGGCGCCCCAATAGGCGAACACGATTGCGCCTGCTGCCAGAAGCGCATCAAGGATCCAGCGTCTTCCTCTCATTCGACGTTCCTCAGCTGTTCCGCTGGCGCGACGGCTCGACCGCATCACGATCACGACGCACGATGTCGAGAATCCTGGTAATCGTCGACCAGTTCCGTGTCGTCGCTGGCACACCGAGCGCGTCTTCGATGAAGTTGTTCGGAAAACCGAAAAACCCGTTCTTCTTGCGGCGGCTGACGATGAACACTTCCCGATCCGTCATGCCTACCGCTTCCAGCTCCTCTTTCGGAAGACTCACGGGCAGCCGCGGTTTCACACGAGGCGAGCGAGCGAGGAACGCCACGTAGAGCTTGACCGCCGGACCCGCGTCACGCGCCGTGAATGGCGCGCGCCTGACAATTTCTTCGAGTTGCTGCTCGCTCCGGCACAGGATATCCGGCTCACCCGCTCGCGTGTCGGTCAACCGCTTCTTTACAGCGCGGAGCATCGATGCCATCTCGCGTGCCGAGCACTCGAAGAGGACGTTGCCGCTCTGAATATAGCTCCTGACGTTCCTGCCCCCCGCCGCCACGAACGCATCGCGCGCATCGGTCATTTTCACGCTGGCGTGCCCAGCGACGTTGATCGCTCTAATGAATGCTACGTATTTCACTGAATCGTAATCCGTGGTCCGTGGTTCGTGGTTCGTGGTTCGTCGCTCGGCTTGCCCGCCGTGGCCTTAGTGAAAGTGGAGGCTCAGAAACGAGGCGAGCCAATCGATCCGCGTTGATCCGCGTCCCGTGATCAAGATCCGCGAGAATCCGCGTCCCGTGAGCCCGAGAATTCGCGTCCCGTGGACCGATCTGCGATAAAAAAGGGCCGTGGACTAACGTCCACGACCCTTCGATTCCCCGCGTCAGATCCGCGGCTTAGAAGACGTAGCGCACTGCGATCCAGATTCGGCGGTTGCCGCCGTCGGTCGCCCACTGATTGAGGAAGTTCGCCGAGGTGATGCGACCGTCCGGGATGCCGAAGTTCCGCGTGTTCGTCGCGTTGAACATCTCGATGCGGAGCTGGATGTTCTGGCCGTTGGCGAACCGCGTGTTCTTCGTAAACCCGAAATCGAGGTTGCCGATGCCATCGGCGCGCAGCGTGTTGCGGCCAACGTTGCCGACGCGCTCACCCGGGACAGGTCGCGCTCGGCATGCCGCACAGCGTCCGGAACAGCGACGCGCCGCCCGCCGCGCGGAGCTCGTCGATGGTCATCTTCGACAGCTCGAGATCGGTGTTGAGCATCGGACGGATCGCGTTGCCGACCAGACCGTCGATGCCCGCGATGCGCGCCCGTTGGATCCGAGCCGTTGAGCACGGTGAACGGCGCGCCGCTCTGGAGGGTGAAGAACGAGCTGACCTGCCAGCCGCCCAGAATCTTGCCGAGCACGCCCTGCTGTTCGCGCATCCACGGCAGCTCCCACACGAAGTTGCCGGTGAGACGGTGCGGCCGATCGAACGCCGACACGGCCTTTTCGACTGTCGAGGTCGAACGAGTCCTGGGCAACGGCCACGTCACGCGCTCGACGGGTTGAAGATCTCCGACGCCGTGTCGAGGAACTTGCTCCACGTGTAGTGCAGGCCGGCGCTCATTCCGCCGCTGAACCGCTTGTCGAGGCCAGTCTGCAGCGAGTGATACCAGGACTCGGCTTCGTTGGCGCGTAGGCGGATGATGCCGCGCGTGTTGTCTACACGCGGACCGGTCTGGCAGGGGGTCCCGCAGAAGGGGAGACGCGGATTCCCGTCCAGTGTCTGGAACAGATCCTTGCCCAGAGTCCCAACGTACCCGACGCGCATCGCCATGTTCGTTCCGAGCTGCCGCTGGAACTCGAGGCTGAACTGATCCGCGTAGCGGCACCCGGAAATCCTCGCCCACAACGGTCCGGGTCAGCGTGTTGGGGTTTTGCCCGGGCGGCACGCCGGCCGGTGTGCTCTGGAGCAGCGGGAACGCATTCGGCAGGTTCGAGCGGTTGATGGCCGCCACGTACGGGAACGAACTGACGATGTTCAGCGCGATGTTGAGGAACGCGTAGTCGTGCGTACGCGCGTAGCCGCCGCGCACGACGGACCGATCGCCGCCCGTGATCATGCCGATCAGTCCGGACGTGTCGTGACCGCGGCGACCAGTTGAATCCAATTCGCGGCTGGAAGTTGTTCTTGTCGGTCGATGGCACGGGATCGAGCGCGTAACACCGGATCGTTGCCGTTGGCGTCAAGAATGTTCTGGTTCAGATCGATCAGGCTCTGGATGTTGTTGCCATTCAGCTCGTAGCGCAGGCCGAGGTTGAGCGTCAGCGTCGGCTTGACGCGCCACTCGTCCTGGACGAAGTAGTACTGATCCCACCAGCGGTAGTAGTTCACTTCCTCGCCGCCGGGCAGTGGCTTGTTGATGTTCGCCGCTTCCGCCACGTCGTTGACGAAGGTGTTGAGCGTCGAATAGCGCAGCAGGCCGCGGATCGTCGGGAAGAAGAAGCTCTTCACATACTGGCGCCGGACGTCGAATCCCCCCTTCATGACGTGATTGCCGCGCACATACGTCAGGTGTTCATGGAACTGGTAGGTGTCGTTGTAGCGGAACTGCGGCAGGTTGACCGCCAGCCCGATCGCCGTCCGGTTGGCCGCGGCATTGAATCCGATCATGCCCAGCTCAGTGATCTCGAGTCGAGGGGATCGTTTCGGAGGTCGGATCGAACGCGTTGGTGATCGGTGCCCAGGTGGGACCACGCGCCGCGCGCCTCGTTCGAGATGTTCTGCCCGAGCACGCTGTTCAGCCAGACGTTGATCGAATGCTGGTTCGACGGTAATGGCGGTCGTCAGCCCGGGCGGCGTGACCTGGCCCGTTCCGGAGTTATCCGGCGTCGTGTTGACGCAGATATCGGCCGGTCAGAATGTGATTGGCCGACAGATGTTGGTCGACACGGCCGGTGCCCTGATTGTTATTGAACACGATGTTCGACGAACCGGTGATTGACACCGAGAGGGACGGTGAGTGACTGGCCGTTCCGAGCGTAAAGTTCGCACTCTGGCCGTTGGGCGCCCCTGCCGGCACGAACTGCAGCAGGGCCTGCACCTGCGGCAGCGATCCGGCAGCTGACTGCAGGACCTGACGCCCGGCTTCCGTCGGCGCTCCGTTCAACGTGAAGCCCGAGCCCGAGCTGACGATCCGTCCAGCGCTGGTACGAACCGAAGAAGAACGTCCTGTCGCGGATGACCGGACCCGCCGATCGATCCCGCCCCACTGGTTCTCGCTACGCTCCGGGGCCCGAAGTGCCGACCTGCAGCCTTGTCCAGATTGCTCCGAGCATTCAGCCCCTCGCTGTTGTGGAAGACGAACGCCGATCCGTTGAACTGGTTGGTTCCGCTCTTCGTGACCACGTTGACGATCGACCCTGCCGCTCGCCCGAACTCCGCCGCGAACTGGTTCGTGATCAGCCGCACTTCCTGAACGGCGTCGGTGTTGTTGATCGGCTGCTGGCGCCCGGTGACGCTCGGGTCGTTGCTGTCCTGCCCGTCGATCATGAAGTTGTTCGAACGGATGCGCATGCCATTCGACGAGAAGGTTGGTGCCCGAGGCAAAGCCGGCTTGCCCGCTGCCAATCTGGCTCACGCCGGGCGCGAGAGCGCGAGCGAGAACACATCGCGGAAGCCGCCAGCTGCCGCCACTCCGCCGACCGGCAATTCGGAGACACGCGTAGTATCGAATCGCACGCCGACTTCCGGGGTCGTCGTGTTCAGGAGCGGCGCGTCGGCCGTCACCTGAATCGATTCCGAAATCGACGCCGGCTGAATTTGAATCTCGACGACCGCGTCCTGGTTCAGCGAGACCGTGATGCCGTCGCGGACGTACTTGGAGAATCCGGCGAGCTCCGCCGTCAGCTCGTAGCTGCCAAGCGGCAGATTGAGGAAGCGATACACGCCGTTTCCGTCGGTAGTCGCGGATCGCGAGGCGTTGGTGAGCACGCTGCGAACCGTGACGGTCGCGCCCGGAACGACGGCGCCCTGGTTGTCCTTGACGATGCCCTGGATACTGCCGGTGGTTGACTGCGCGGTGAGCGGTGAGGCGCTGGCCAGGAGGGCCAGCAGACAACACCACAATACGGGGAGAAACGCCCTACGCATACTCTCCTCCTTCAAGCAGACGGATTCCGGTGGGGGCCACAGTCGAACAGGCGGGTGCTAGTGCCGTCAGGTCAGTGACGAATCGCCTGTTTACGCTGATTGGGCAAAGGGTAACGAAATCGTGCTTTGGACGCCAAGGATTTGTGACGGGACCGCGACGGAGGCGTAAAAACAGCGAAACGCCCCGCTACCCCGCGAAAACGGACCTCTCACCGGTCTCCGGACGGCCCATCAACCGGAACCAGATTGCCGGTGATCAGGGCAGCTGATCGCCACGCCTTCTCGAGGGCGTCTATGTAGGCAACGCTGAGCTCGAAAAGCGTCCGCTGCGTCGTCAACACGCGCGGATACGGTGCCGCCATTTCGCGATAGCGAGCGCGGTACATCTCGTACGCGCGCTCGGCACGCGGCAGCGCCTCGGTCTTCAGCACCTGCGCGCGCCGTCGTGCGTTGAGGTGGTCGCCGAAAGCCGCTGCCAGCCGCGCTTCGAGATCCAGCTTGGCCCGCTCGTTCGCGTATCGGGCCGCCGACGCCTCCGAGGCAGCCGCTGCGATGGCGCCCTCGTTCCGATTGAAGAGCGGCACGCGCACGCCAACCTCGATCGATGCCTCCCATCCGGTCGAACGCGACCCGGGCTCGCCGGGCTCCCGGTTGTAGAGAGGGGCGCCACGCAGAAAGAGATCGGGAAACGTCCCGCGCTGCTCGCGTTGCAGCGCGGCGTTTTCGCGATCCATCCGCGCAAGGAGAACGGCCATCTCCGGGCTGTCTCGCAGCAGCCGTTCCCGCTCCACGTCAAGCTGGATATCGGGAAGAGGCGCTTCGAGATCGATCGCCAACGGCTGGAGCGGAAGCTCAGGCGCGTCAACTGCTGCGGCGAGCATCCGCCAGATCCGCTGCTGATGGTTCCGGGCCTCCTCGGCCGCAAGCCGGGCGAGATCCGCTTCGGTCTCAGCCTCGAGGATGTCCGGCTGATCCGCGGAGCCGATGTTGAACAGCTGACGGGTCGTGTTGACCGTTTCCGCGGCCAGCTGCGACAACCGATCGCGGAGATCGACGCGGCGAGCGGCCGCTGCCGCGGAATACGCAAGCTGCCGGACGCGCGTCACCAGCGCCTGACGCTCGCGGCTGAGCACGGCTTCGAGACGTCGTGCTTCCTGATCGAACACGCTGCGCGCCAACCCACGCTTGCCGCCGAGTGGAATCACCTGCTCGATGAACACCCCGTGACGGCCGCCCGGCGCATTGCCCTGCAGCGGGATCTCTTCGCCCACGTATCCGATTTCCGGGTTCGGGAGCGCCCCCGCCTGACGCGCCCGGCTGCGAGCTGCGTCGGCCAGCCCGTGCCCTTCACCCATAGCGGGATGACTGTCGAGCGCCATCTTCTCGAGCTGCTCCATGTCAGCGGCTGCGCGGGCGTGAGCGCCGGTTGAGGCGACGTCTGCGCAGACACATCGGCGAGCGGGAGCACCGCGACAGTCATCGCAAGGATGCATCGTTGAACGATGAATGGAGATCTCATCGCGCACCCGCCTTCATCGCCTGGATCTTGTCGAACATCGCCGGCTCGAGCACGCGAATGATGGTCATCATCCCCATCGTGCCGGCCGTCCAACCGCGTCGCAGACCGTAGGTCTCCGGCTTGACGAACTGGTCATCGATCTCCATGAACATGTCCTGGGGGAACCCCGGCACCGTCGACGCCTGAGGCGATCCATGCGCATGACCGGCCATCGCGGGATCGTGGAACGCGGGCCCCACCATCGCGGTCATCTGATTCATCATGTGGTGCGGCAGATGGCAGTGGAGATGCCAGTCGCCAGGATTGTCCGCGACGAACTCGATGTCGCGCGCCTGCGCCACACCCACGAGCACGGTGTTCTCTGGAATCACGGCCGTCGTCCGGATCCGCCCGCCTTCGGTGCCCGTCACGTAGAACTGGTGGCCGTGCAAATGGATCGGATGATGATCCATCCCCATGTTGATCAGCCGGATGCGCACGCGTTCTCCCCGCTTCACCAGCATCGGGGTCGTCGCCGGCCCGGCCTTGCCGTTCATCGTGAGCCAGTTGAACTCCATGGCCATCGTGTTCGGGATGGTGTTGTTCGGGAGGATCGCCCATTCCTGGAGCACGATGCCGAAGTCACGGTCGACGCGAGGCGCGTGAGCGCGACGCGGATGAATGATGAAGAAGCCGATCATTCCCATCATTTCCTGCATCGCCATGTGCGAGTGGTAGAAGAACGTGCCGTTCTGCTTCAGCGTGAACTCGTAGACGAACTTCTCGCCAGGCTTGATGGGCTCCTGCGACAACCCCGGCATGCCGTCCATCTCGACGGGAATCTCGAGCCCGTGCCAGTGCATCGAGAAGAGCTCAGGCAGCCGGTTCTCGACGACGAGCCGGACACGATCGCCTTCGTTCACTTCAATCGTGGGGCCGGGAACGCTGCCGTTGAACCCCCAGGCATCGACAACGCGGCCCGGGAGGAACTCCGTACGAACGTGCTCCGCAGCTATCTCGAACACTTTGACGCCGCTCTCGAGACGCCAGGGCATATGCGGGGTGTCCGGCGTCAGGACCGGAGCGATGCCGTCGCGCGGATCGCGGTCCGGCGAGGGGATGCTGGGTTTCGCCGGCGGCGCCGGCGGATGAACGTGCTGCGCGGATGCTGTCGCGGCGGTCGCGGCTCCAGCGACCGTGGCGAGTCCCCGCAAAAAGGACCGTCTAGCTGAATTCATGTTTAGACCCTTCGTGGCGCCCGGCACTTGGTTTTGAGAGAAGCGCCATCTGCCACAAGCTCGCAGGAGACCACGAGATCAAGAGGCTGAGAATCCAGAAGTTTCCTGGCTCTTGGACTCGGACTTCCGTAGCGTCCAGCGATCAGCCGGACGCTGCGACTAAGTCGAGCGTTAGGATTTGGAAGATAGGACTTTGTAGCTGCGATCAGATCCGCAAAACCGCGCGCGCGGAGGGGGGAACACCGGCAGGAGTGCGTCGCACGAACTGGGAAGGCCCGTGACGACTGGAGATATCTCGAAGATCTGTGTGCGCGCGGCGCCTGTGCTGACGGCTGCCCGCGATTCCTTCTGCAGCGTAACGCTCGTGACGGCCGGAAGCGCGTCGTGGGTGCAACGATCGTCTGCCGCGCCGATTGCGAACGGAGATCGTGACGACGTGGCTGACGCGCCGGCATCGTGACAGCCCGCAACCACAGCGTTCGACGCAGGCACGTCGCACCTGAGCTCGCATACGAGGACGAGCACGATGTTGGCGGCCAACAGCACAGCAATTGCCGCGGCGATGCTGGGACGTGCGTGATTCATCGGCTTCCTGACTATACGCGTGGCCGAGACTCGAGTCATGACGATTACAGCTCCGCGTGCCGAAGACGCAGTGCGTTGACAATGACGGAGATCGAACTCAATGTCATCGCCGCGCTGGCCCAGATGGGACTGATCAGCAGCCCGATGAACGGATAGAGGACGCCTGCGGCCACGGGAACACCCACGGCGTTGTAGACGAAGGCGAGAAACAGGTTCTGGCGGATGTTCCTCATCGTCGCCTTGCTGAGCCGTCTGGCGCGGACGATGCCGCCCAGGTCGCCTTTCACCAACGTGATGTCTGCGCTCTCGACGGCGATGTCGGTTCCGCTGCCCATGGCAATGCCGACATCCGCCTGCGCCAGCGCCGGCGCGTCGTTGATGCCGTCGCCCGCCATGGCGACGGCGCGGCCTTCCGACTGCAGACGCTGCACGGCCTGACGCTTCAGGTCGGGCATGACGTCGGCCATCACCTCGGTAATGCCCAATCTGGCGGCAACCGCGCGAGCGGTCACTTCGTTGTCGCCCGTGATCATCACGATCCGAAGGCCTTCGTCGCGCAGCCGGCGAAGAGCGTCCGGCGCCGAAACCTTGATCGGATCGGCAACGGAGAGAACGCCGGCGAACCGGCCGTCGATCGCCGCGAACAACACCGTGTGCCCCTCGGCTCTCAACCGTTCCGCGCTCTGCGCATCGGCAATCTGAACCCCGCGATCGCCGAGGAGCGCGGCGTTGCCGAGCACGACGTCGCGGCCCTCGACCTTCCCGGTGACTCCGCGGCCCGTCACCGAGTGGAACTCTGACGCCAGCGGAATCGTTATCCCTCTCGCCTTCGCGCCCGCCACGATCGCGGATGCAAGCGGGTGTTCGCTGCCCAGTTCGAGGCCTGCGGCAAGGCGCAACAGCTCGCTCTCGCTGAACGGAGCAACAGCGAGTATCTGGGCCAGCGTCGGTTTTCCCTCCGTAACCGTGCCGGTCTTGTCGACGACGAGCGTGTCGACCTTCTCGAGTTTCTCGAGCGCCTCAGCGTTCCTGATGAGCACGCCCGCTGCGGCGCCACGGCCCGTTCCGACCATGATGGCCATCGGCGTGGCGAGACCGAGCGCGCACGGACACGCGATGATCAGCACGGCAACGGCATTGACAAAACCGTGCGCCAGGCGCGGCTCCGGACCCCACAACGACCACGCGACGAGGGCGACGATCGCGACGACGATCACAACCGGCACGAAATAAGCGGCGATCACGTCGGCGAGCCGCTGGATCGGCGCCCGCGTTCTCTGCGCTTCGCCGACCATGCGGACGATTTGCGCCAGCAGCGTCTCGTTGCCGACCCGCTCGGCGCGAAACGTGATGCTGCCCGTTCCATTGATCGTGCCGCCGGTGACCTGGCTGCCGGTTTCCTTCTCCACCGGGATCGGCTCGCCGGTCAGCATCGACTCGTCGATAGAGGTCCGGCCCTCCAGGACATGCCCGTCGACCGGGACCTTCTCACCCGGCCTGACACGAAGCACGTCGCCAACCTTGACCGTCGCGAGCGGCACATCGATCTCTTCGCCGTTGCGGATCACACGCGCGGTCTTCGGGGCGAGACCGAGCAGCTGCCGGATGGCGGCGCTCGTCCGGCCGCGCGCGCGCAGCTCGAGGACCTGACCGAGCAGGACGAGCACGGTGATCACCACGGCGGTGTCGTAGTAGGTTTCGACGACACCGTGCACGCGAAAACCGTCGGGGAAGATACCTGGTGCGATCGTGCCGGCGATGCTGAAGAGATACGCCGCGCCAACACCCAGGGCAATCAGCGTGAACATGTTCGCGTGGCGATTGACGACGGACGCCCACGCGCGTTGGAAGAACGGCCAGCCTGCCCAGAACACGACCGGCGTCGAGCACGCCAGGCCAATCCAGTTCGTGATGCGCGGATCGATGCGGCCGCCAAGGCCCATGCCCAGGACCATGTCGCCCATGGCCAGCAGGAACACAGGCAGCCCGAGCAGCGCAGCGATCCAGAATCGCCGCGTCATGTCGGTCAGCTCAGGGTTCTCCGCATCGAGCAGCGAGACGGTTCGCGGCTCGAGCGCCATGCCACAGATCGGACACGAACCCGGCTGATCTCGAACGATCTCCGGATGCATGGGGCACGTGTATTCGATCCGTTCTATTGGCGCGGAGGCGAGGTCCGGCTCGAGCGCCATGCCGCATTTCGGACAGGCTCCCGGCTGACTCTGACGCACCTCGGGATCCATCGGGCACACGTACTGCGCGCCGGCCGGCGCCGGATCCATGGTCTTCGTCGCGGATGTCAGAAACGACTCCGGATCGGCCTTGAACCGCGTCAGGCAGGAGGGATTGCAGAAGTAATACCGCTCACCGTGATAGTCCCAGGTCGCCGCGGGATGATCGCGATCGACGGTCATGCCGCACACCGGATCGATCGCGGTGTTCTCAGGCTTCGGCGGTGCCTCGACCATCTCGAATCGTTTAGCCATCATTAATGCTCGCGCTGGCGGACGCCAGGCGCGTCGGCACCCGTCCCTGCAAGATCGTCGAGAATCGGGCAATCGGGCCGCTGATCGCCGTGGCAGTCGTGAATCAGCTGCTCGAGGGAGCGCCGCATGCTCTGCAGCTCGTCGATCTTCCGGTCGAGATCGACGATATGCTGCTGGGCGATTCGCCTGACGTCAGCGCTCGCGCGCCGGCGGTTCTGCCAGAGCCCCAGCAGCCGCTCGATCTCCTTCACCGAGAACCCCAGGTCGCGCGCGCGCCGCACGAACCGCAACGTATGCACATCCGCATCGTCATAGATGCGGTAGCCACCGTCGGTGCGCTTCGGCTGCTTCAGCAAGCCCAGCGATTCGTAGTGCCTGATCATCTTGGCCGACACGCCTGATGCCTGCGCGGCCTGTCCGATGTTGTAAAAGCCGGCGCGCCTGGCGTCCGCCAGCGCGAGCATTGGGGTCCTGGCCATGCCTCTAGTGTCAACCTTCCCATGATGGGAATGTCAAGTATTTCACATTTCATACTGGGGTCAGGTGCCGTGGTTCGTGGTCCGTGGTCCGTGGTTCGTGGTCCGTGAGCCGGACACTGACGGCTGAGGCTCTTCGAGCTGACGAGCTACGAACTACGAACCACGGCAAGGATAATTGGTACTGAAATAGAATCGGTTCTAATGCGCTTCATAGTGGTTGCGTGTTTGTGCGTCGGTCTCACGGCCACCGCATTGAGCCAGGGGCGGCCTCGCGGTTGGGTCTCGATCCGCGAAGTGGCGTCGCCAGCGATGGCGGAGAGCGCGCAGCCTCAACTGAGTGCTGCGAACGGCGCCGTGATTCTGAGCTGGATCGAAAGAGAGGGTCCAAAGTCGACGCTGAAGTTTGCCGAGCGCACGGCCTCGGGGTGGTCGGAGCCGCGGGTGGTGTCGGCGGGCACCGACTGGTTCGTGAACTGGGCGGATGTGCCGTCGGTGATCCGGCTTGGCGATGGCACGCTCGCGGCGCACTGGCTGCAGAAGAGCGGGCCCGGAACATACGCGTACGACGTACGTCTGGCGTTTTCCAAGGACCAGGGCAAGACGTGGTCAGCCTCTGTGACGCCACATCATGACGGAACGAACACCGAACATGGCTTTGCGTCGCTCTTCCAGATGCCGGGCGCGGGGCTCGGATTGGTCTGGCTCGACGGACGCGCGATGAAAGGCGAACATGCCGGCCACGGCAGTGGCGACATGTCTCTTCGCTTCACGTCGTTTGGAAACGACGGCAAGCAAGGAGCCGAGGTCCCGCTCGACGTCCGGGTCTGCGAGTGTTGTCCGACGAGCGCGGTGGCGACCTCCGACGGCGTGATCGCCGCATTCCGCGACCGGAGCCCGGAAGAAGTGCGCGATATCGCGATCGCCCGCCTCGAGGGTGGCAAATGGACGCAGCCGGTGCCGCTGCATCAGGATGGGTGGAAGGTGCCTGCGTGCCCCGTCAACGGTCCCGTCCTCAGCGCGCGCGGATCGAACGTGGCTGCGGCGTGGTTCACGGTTCAGAACGACGAGGGCCGCTCGTTCGTGGCGTTTTCGAAAGACGCAGGACGGACGTTCGGTCCGCCGATCCGCCTCGACGACGTGGCGTCGCTCGGACGCGTGGATATCGAGCTGCTGCCTGATGGCTCGGCGGCTGCGTCGTGGATCGAGGTCGACCAGGATCGCGCGCAGTTTCGCGTCCGGCACGTCGAGCCGTCCGGAAAGAAGTCCGCGCCAATCAGCGTTGCCGGCATCGAGAACGGACGAACCAGCGGCTATCCGCGGCTGGCATTCGCGAACAACGAATTGATCTTTGCCTGGACCGCCCGCCAGGGAACGCTCCGGGTCATGACGGCCGCCGCAAAGATGAAGGAGTTCGGAGGGTTCACGACGAGGGTTCACGACGAGGGTTCACTTGAAGACGGTCGAAGGGTGCTTGAAGCTGGAGCTGGGATGACAGACAGCGGTCAACTTTCCCGAATTCGTCCGGTCCGGATGACGACTTGCGGGTCCTCGAGGCCATCTTGGGAATGGTGACCAGTTGGTGATTCCCAGGTCCTGGTTACCGAGCGCCCTAACGGGTTCGTATTACCGGGATCGGCGCATGACGTCGGTTCAATCGGGGGGTCCAACGGGCTCACACGCGTTCACGGGCGCCGGTCCTGGGAACCTTCGTGGTGAACCGCCGTCGTGAACCCTCGTCCGTGAACCCCCGTCGTGAACCTTCGTCGTGAACCCCCGTCGTGAACCCTCGTCGTGAACCGTCGTGATGAACCCTCGTCTTGAACCCTCGTCTTGAACTGCCATAGCATCGGCGGATGCACACATCCGCGCCGCTCACTCCTGTCACTGCAACCGGGCTCCCGACTCCTGTCGGTCCCTATTCCCCTGGTATGGTCGTTGGAAACCTGGTGTTCGTGTCAGGTCAGGCAGGCCGCGACCCAAGCTCAGGTACGCTGGCCGCCGATGTCGAAGCCCAGACCGAACAGGCACTGCGCAACATCACGACAATCCTCAACGCCGCGGGCTCCAGCCTGGAACACGTGGTTCGCTGCGGCGTATTCCTGGTAGACATGAAAGAGTTCCCGAAGATGAACGAGGTCTACGCGCGGATGTTCGGCGCGCATCGCCCGGCACGCACAACGGTCGAGGTCTCGGGGCTGCCGGGTGCCGGACTGCGCGTGGAAATCGACGCCGTCGCCGTCATCCCGAACCGCTGAAACGTCTGGGCGGATCCGATCCGCGGTAAACCTTGATCGCGCTTCTGCCGTCAGAGAGGCAGCGCATGGATCACACACGCGAGTACTTCGATCAGGTCGCCGACAAGTGGGACGACATGCGCAAGACCTTCTTTGGCGAGGGGGTCCGGCAGGCCGCGGTTCAGGCGGCCGGCGTGCGTCCGGGCTTCGTGGTGGCCGACATCGGCACCGGCACAGGCTTCATCGCCGAAGCCGCGCTCGATGCAGGCGCGACCGTGATCGGCGTCGACAACTCCGACGGCATGCTCGCCAGAGTGTCGGAGCGGTTTCGCGGCCGGCCGTTCGAACCACGTCGCGGCGAAACCGATGGTCTGCCCCTGAAGGATGGCGAAGCGGACGCCGTGCTCGCGAACATGGTCCTGCACCATGCGCCCGATCCCGCCGCGGCAATCAAGGAGATGTCCCGCGCGTTGAAACCAGGCGGCACCCTCGTCATCACCGACGCCGACTCGCACACGCACGAATGGTTGCGAATCGAACAGCACGATCGCTGGCTGGGGTTCGACCGCGGCGCGGTCGCTGACTGGTTCCGCGCGGCGGGGCTCGACGACGTGTCGGTCGGCGACACGCACGAGATCTGTTCGCCCACATCCGAATGCGGCACGAAAGCCGCGATCACCATCTTTCTTGCGAAGGGTCGAAAGCCCAATCGAGAACCTGCATGATCCCCATCATCGAGGAATCGGCGCTGCGTGCGGCGGTGACACCCGAGCGCGCCGTCGCTGTGATGCGCGAGGCGTTTCGCGCCGACGGCGAAGGACGCACCCGGGTACCGGCTGTGATCAACCTCGACATTCCATCGGCGCGCGGGGAATTTCACGTCAAGACCGCCTACATCGAGGGTGTCCCGCACGTCGCCGTGAAGGTCGCGTCCGGGTTCTTCGACAACCCGGCAAAGGGACTTCCCAGCGGCTCTGGCCTGATGACGCTGTTCGACGCGGCGACCGGGCTGCCGACGGCACTCTTGCTCGACAACGGCTTCCTGACCGACATCCGGACCGCGGCCGCTGGCGCGCTTGCGGCCGACCTGCTCGCACGGCAGTTCATCCAGATCGTCGGCGTCATCGGATCGGGCGTGCAGGCGAGGCAGCAGGTCCGATGCCTGGCGACGGTCAGGCGATTCCACCGTGTCATCGCGTGGAGCCCTAATCGCTCGAATCTCGAGCGGTACTGTGCGGAGATGTCGGCAGAAGGCTTCGAGGCGGTTGCCGCGCCATCAGCTGAAGACGTCTGCCGATCGGCCGACGTGCTGATCACGGCGACACCATCGCGGAAAGCGCTGGTGTCTGCCGAGTGGTTGAAAGAGGGCGTGCACGTCACCGCGCTCGGCTCGGACTCACCTGGCAAACAGGAACTGATGGCTGAATGCCTGGACTCGGCGGACCTCGTCGTGGTCGATCGGTTCGCGCAGTGTGCCGCGTTCGGCGAGCTGAAACATGCACTGGATGCCGGGCTGCTCACGCGCAATGACGTGCATGCGGAGCTGGGCGCGATCGTCGCCGGTCGCAAACCGGGGCGGACGGCTGATCGCGAGATCACGATTGCCGATCTTACCGGTGTGGGTTTTCAGGACACCGCGATCGCCAGCGCGGCGCTCGCCTGGGTGCAGGGCGCCTTCGTCAGCGCCGTCTGACGCAGTTCCTAGCTTGATATGGCCTGACACTAGAAGCTATCTCATGAACCGACCGCTCGTTCCAAGGTGCGAGCGAGCCGTGCGAGCGAGCCACGCGAGCGGAGCGCGCCGGCGAAGCGGCGCGCGAGAGCGCGTGCAGGGGAGTCCGAGGGGCGAAGCCCCTCGGATAAGACTGGTCCATACTGGTGCATGCCGCGCTTCAGGCTCCTGATCGAGTACGCAGGGACTCGATACAGTGGCTGGCAGATCCAGAAGAACGCTCGCACGGTCCAGGGTGAGATCGATCGGGCGATACGTGAGATCAGCCGGCGCCAGGACTTCGAGCTGTATGGGTCCGGGCGCACCGATGCCGGCGTCCACGCGTTGGCGCAAGTAGCGCACCTCGAGCTGTACACATCGCTCGCGCCAGAACCGCTGCGGCGCCAGATCAACGACGAGCTGCCGGCCGACATTCACATCCGATCGATTGCGAAAGTGCCGCATCGCTTCCACGCGCGGCACGATGCGGTCTCGCGCTCCTACCTCTATCAAATCTCCCGTCGTCGCACCGCATTCGCCAAGCCGTTTGTCTGGTGGGTCCGCGAACCGCTGAACGTGACGGCCATGCGCGAGGCGAGCGCCGCGTTTGCAGGCATGCGCGACTTCGCGTCGTTCACCGACGACGACCCGCGTGACAAGTCGACGCGCGTGCTCGTCGACGGCATCGAGATTGTCGAGATCGATGCGCTGATCCTGATTCGCATCCGCGGCTCGCACTTTCTGTGGAAGATGGTGCGACGGATCGTTGGTGTGCTGGCGGCGATCGGCCGCGGCGAGCTCGACGTCCCGGATGCCGGAGCATTTCTCGCCGATGAATCGCCAAAACCGGGTGTGACGCCGGCAGCGCTGACAGCGCCGGCGGCCGGGCTGTTCCTGGAAGGCGTCTACTACGAGGGGGAAAAAGGACCGGGGCCGGTGCAGCCGGTGACGCCGATTGCCTGCCCTTGATGCCTGATTGCGGATCGATCTGGGCTATCGGGATGGTCCGGCTAAAGCCGGACGCTACGGGAGTATGCGAGCGGCGCGGGCGAGCGACCCGCGCCGTGCGGTCCTGTAAGGCACCGTGCAGTTCGGTAATCTACTTTTTCTTGACGCCGAGCGCCTCGAGCTTCTTGACGATGTCCTCGCCCGCGGTCTTGACGCTGATCTTTTTGTCGATGTCGAGGATTTTGCCGTCAGGCCCGATGTAGAACGTCCAGCGGGAAGCAAACCCGGAGGCGCCGAGCACGCCGTAGGCGGTGGCGACTTTCTTTTCCGGGTCGCTCAGAATTGGATAGTCCGCTTCGGTTTCCACCGCGAACTTTTTATTGGTTTCAGCATCATCCACGCTGGCCGCGAAGTGGACGATATCGAACGCGCGGAGTGCGTCGCCGCTCGCACGGAGCGACTTGCATTCCATCGTTCATCCACCGGTGAACGCTTTGGGGAACCAGGCAAGGACGACCGTCTTCCCCTTGTAATCGGCGAGTCGATGGACCTTGCCATCAGACCCTTGAAGCGCAAATGCGGGCGCCTGATCCCCTATTTTCAGCTCCACACTCTCCTGCGCCGGTCGCCCGGCCCCCGACGCCACCGTCACCAACGCGCCACAGATGGCGCTGACGGTGGCCAGTATCGACCGTAGTTTCATGCAACACCTCAGTCAGACATTATGGCAGCACTTGCGCACTTGCGCACTGCGCACTTGCGCACTTGCGCACCTGCGCACTTTCAAAGCTGAAACGCATCCCCCTCGCTGGCCGTTTCAGTGGCGCCGAAGATCCGCCGCGCATCGGTGCACACGCGCACGAGTTCCTGGTCGGTGCGTCCTGGTTTGTGGTGAAACAGGTAGAGGCCGCCAATGTTGTGTTGGGCAGCGAACTCGGCACCGCTCCGCCAGTCGCTGTGCCCCCAGCCGCGGTGGCGTGGAATCTCATCGGGCGTGAAATGCGCGTCGATGATCAGCGCCGCAGCGTCCTTGACGAACTCGCCGAGCGGTTCGTCGTAGTCCGGGTCGCCGAATTCGTGATCGGTTGCGTATACCACGTCACCGAGAATCCCCCTGATGCGATAAGCCAGCGCGCCGCCGGGATGGTTCAACGTGATCGCGCTGATCTCGAACGGGCCGATCTTGAATTGCCCCGGATCGATGACCTGTACGGCGGGCCGGTTCGGCAGGTGGTCGTACGGAACCGGGAAGAACGGCGATCGGAAGATCGTGCTGATCCACTTGGGATCGTGCGATGAGAGCGCAGGGGCGTAGATCGTGGGTTCCCATCCGGGCTCATAGAGCGCCGTGAAAAACGGAAGTCCCTGAAGATGATCCCAGTGGTAGTGCGTCAGCAACAATGGGATCGGACCGGGCGGTCCAGGAAAGGGCGCTGCCCGTGCCGACGATCCCGGAACCGGCATCAATGACCAGCTCCGAATTGGTGCGTTCGTCGGTGAGCTGCACGCAGGGCGTGTTGCACCCGTGTCCGATTGCGGTTGGCGTTGCCCACGGCACCGAACCACGCACGCCCCAGAACCTCAGCCGCATGGAATGCTCCTCGCGGCGGATGATAGCGCAACCATCAGGCGCCTTCGCTCAACAGCTGACGTGCGAGCAGAACGTCGCTGTCATCTCCAACCATATACAGCACGTCGCCTTCCTGGAGCCGCTCGTCGGGCGAGAGCGCCGTGAGGTAGCTCGCGCCCCGTTGCAACGCCAGTATCGACGCGCCCGTGCTGGCGCGGAGGTTGATCTCGGTCAGGCTGCGGCCGATGGCCCACTTCCCTTCGTCCAGGCGGTAGGTGGAGATGGGCATCTGCTGAATCGCCTCGGGCAGCGACTGCAACATCGCCCGGGGCGCACGCACGGGACGGATGGACAACGACTCCCGCCGGAAGACCTCCAGCAGCGTCTCGATGACGTTGCCAGCGACCTCGAGCCGCGACAGCAGCTGCGCGAGCACCTCGAGCGACGCTTCGAGCTCCTCGGCCACGGCCACCGTGGCCCCTCTGACCAGGAGCATGTCCGCCTCGGCTCGATACCGCGTTCGAACGACGATTGGAATCGTGGGCGATATCACGCGAACCGTTTTCACCATGCGTTCCGCGGCGTCGGGATCGCTCAGCATGCTGACGAGCGCCACTGCCTCTTCCAGCCCAGCCGCATGGAGGCTTTCCGGTGAGGTCGCATCCCCGTAGAAGATGCGCTCGCCCTGGGCCTTCGCGCGCCGGACCGTTGCGCCATTCAGTTCCAGGATCAGGTACGGAACGCCGAGATCGCGCATCGATCGCGCGACCAGACGGCCCCCGACGCCGAATCCGAGGATGATCACATGGCCCTTCAGGGGCGGGATGCCGCCGGCATCCGGTCGGCTGTCGCGCGATCGAATCCATGACGCCACTGATGGCGCAACCGCCAGCAGCGATGGCGTCACCACCATCGTCGCCACGCTGGCCCCCAGGAGGGTCTGCCACATCGACGGCGGCAGCAGACCGGAGTCCACACCGGCGCGCCCCAGAATGAACGAGAACTCGCCGACCTGCGCGAGACCGATTCCTGCGGTGATGGCCACGCGGGTCGGGCTCATCGACGCGAGCAGCGATCCAGTCGCCACGGCCGCTTTGCCGACGATGATGGCGATGGCGACGGCCAGCACGATCGGCAGCTGACTGAGCACGGTCGGCAGATCGATCAACATGCCCAGCGAGATGAAGAACAACCCCGACAGCACATCGCGAATCGGGCGAACCTCCGCGAAGGCCTGATGGCTGAACTCGCTTTCCGCGAGCATCAGACCGGCGAGAAAGGCGCCGACCGCCATCGATAGGCCGATCTGCGAGCCGAGCCACGCGGTGCCGACACTGGCGACGAGGATGGCAAGCGGGAACGCTTCGCGGCGCCGGCTGGCGGTCACGAACCTCAGCAGGGCAGGCAGCACGAGGCGGCTCCCGCCCGCCACGGCGGCAATGGCCAGAAGAGCGCGGGCAAGGGCCATCGGTACCGCGGCCAGCGTCATTTGCCCGGAGAGAATCGGCACGAGCAGCAGGATGAGGACGATCGCCAGGTCCTGGAGGAGGAGTATGCCGACCGTCACGCGGCCATGTGGCGAGGCCAGTTCATTCCTCTCGGCGAGCCCCTTGAGGACGATTGCCGTGCTCGAGAGCGCAACGAAGAGCCCGATGAAGAGCGCGAGCTGAAACGAGACCTTCAGCGTCAACGCAAGCACCACGGCGACGGCGGCCGCGGTGCCGGCGATCTGCAGCGCGCCAGCGGAGAGGATGGTGCGCCAGATCTGCCGCATGGCCGCTAGCGAAAAATCCAGCCCGACGGTGAAGAGCAGCAGGACGATGCCGACCTCCGCGAGCATCTCGACTTCTTCGGGCGTCTTGATCACGCGGATGCCGCTGGGCCCTGCCACCACGCCCGCGATCATCAAGGCCACGATGCCCGGAACCCGCAGGCGGGCGAGCGTGACGAGGAGAGCCAGGGCAATGGCGTAGGTGACGACGAGATCGGCCAGCAGCGAATGGTCGGGCATCCGTTACAAGATGCTACTACGTGCTTACGTGGTTACGTGCCGACGTGCTCGACGTGCTATGGCTTGCCATGGTTTCGCGAGGCGGGGCGTCGCCAACGATGTTATAAGACTGTCGTGGCTCGTATGACCCGCCGCGCGTTTGTCGCATCCCTTGCCGCGGCCGCGGCACTGCGCCCGATGCTTGTTCAGGGGCGGGCGCCGCGCGTGGATGGCGCGGCGTTGCGGCGGCGCCTCGAGGAGCTCAGTGTCTTCGGGCGGCCGGATGGTGGCACGTTTGCCAGCGGTGTCAGCCGCGTCGCGTATTCGGACGCAGATGTTCAAGGGCGCGAATACGTCATGAAATTGATGGGGGGCGCCGGACTCCAGCCACGCATCGATCCCGCGGGCAACATCTTCGCCCGGCGCGCCGGCGGCGATCCACAACAGCGGCCCATCCTGTTCGGATCACACATCGACTCCGTGCCGAGCGGTGGCAATTTCGACGGCGATCTCGGGTCGCTGTCGGCTCTTGGTGTCGTCGAAGCGTGCGATGCTGCCGGAGTCCGTACGCGGCATCCGCTCGAGATCGTCGTCTGGGCGCACGAAGAGGGCGTGGCATTTGGCCGTGGTCTCGCCGGCAGCCGCATCGTCGCGGGGGACATCAAGCCCGCGGATCTCGAGCAGACGTGGAATGGGATTCGCCGGGCCGATGGCATCCGGAAGATTGGCGGGGACCCCGATCGCATCATGGACGCCCGCGTCAGCAAGGGCGCTTATCACGCGTATCTCGAGCTGCACATCGAGCAGGGCGGCAACCTGGATCGCAGCGGCACGCCCCTCGGCGTGGTCGAGGGCATCGTGGCAATCGACCGCTACGACGCCGTGGTGACGGGCTTCGCGAACCACGCAGGCACGACGCCGATGGGCGAGCGACAGGATGCACTGCTTGCGGCGTCTCAACTCGCGCTGGCCGTCCGCGATGTGGTGACGAGCGAGCCAGGCCGTCAGGTGGGCACCGTGGGACACCTGGAGATCGCGCCCAACGCGCCCAACGTCGTCCCAGGAACTGCGAAGATGACCATCGAGCTGCGCGACCTCTCGTCACAGAAGCTGGTGCAACTGGCGGAGGCGATTCAGGCACGCGCCCGGGACATCGCCGCGTCCACACGAACGCAGATCGACATTCGCCGCGTGAGCGAGAATCCGTCAGCACTCGCCTCGAGCGATGTGCAGTCCGCGATCGTGCGAGCAGCCGAATCACTGAAGCTCGAGTCCGTGCGCATGCCGAGCGGAGCCGGACACGACGCCCAGATGATGGCGCAGTTGATGCCGATGGGCATGATCTTCGTGCCCAGCGTCGCGGGCGTGAGTCACTCGCCGAAGGAATTGACGCGCTGGGAAGACTGCACGCGAGGCGCAGACACGCTGCTTCAAACGATACTGGAGACTGACAGGCTGTGACAGTCGACTAGTCATCAGTCGTAAGTCGTCAGTCCCCCGAGTCCCCGCATTGCCCCTCGCCCCTCGCCCATCGCCCATCGCCCATCGCCCATCGCCCAATGCGACCTACCTCACCACAATCCTCCCCTTCAGCCGGTTGTCATCGGGGTTCTCGTGATCGTGATAGCCGCATGTCCCGACTGCCACGAGGTTGCCGCTCTCACGGCTCTGCCCTGCCGCGACGAGGCCAACCTGGTTGATCTCCTGGCAGTCGGTGTGGTCGGGATGCGGATCCGAGGTCATATCGTGGCGGCGGCTGTCGTTGTTGACGAAGAGGACGCGGCTCCCTGGCGCGACGACGAGCTCGGTGGGGCTGACCACGCCATTCGCTCCGATCGTGATGCGGTTGGGATTGCTGGGCGTCGGCGAAGGGCCCGGCGTGCTGCTGCCGCCGCCACATGCAGGCGATGCGAGCGCCATGACAATCATCCAGAGCTTCCAGGTTCTGGCCACGTCAGAACCTGTACCCGACGGTCGCCGTCACAACGCGGTTCTTTCCCTTCCCGTCATCGTCAGCGTCGATGTCGCCCAGGCTGAAGGAGTAGCGGCCGTCGAAGATGAGCGATCCGATTTCGACGCCTCCGCCGACGGCCAGACCGAAGTCCAGACGTTCAACGGAATCGCCGATGTCCATTTCCTCTGTCGAGCCACTGAACTCGGTCCTCGTTCTGGCTCGCATGCGAAACCCGACGTACGGCCCGGCAACGGCGAAGTATTTCCTGCCGCCGCCGAGCGGCATCCTGGCGAGGACCGGCACCTCCAGGTAATCGAGCAGGACGGCCGAACTGACACCGAAGTCTTCCTGCGTCCCGCCCTTCACGCTGTAGAGCACTTCCGGCTGCAGGTCCAGCCACGACAGCACCGGGAATCTCACGAACCCGCCAACGACCGCCCCGAGCCGCCAATCCAGCGTCAAGTCGTCGTCAGCGCTCTCGAAGTTGACGGTCGAGATGTTCACACCGCCCTTCACCCCGGTTGTCAGCCCCTGGGCCGACGCGGAGGCTGCGCACAGGAATACCGTCACGAACGCGATCGACAGAATGCGCATGAATGACTCTCAGGTGACGGTCAGATGAAGGCGGGCCCCCCGCGGAAGTTGCCGCCGAGCAGATTGACTGAGTTCGCACCCAGCCAGCTGTCAATCACGCTGGCGTACACCGACCGGAAGTCTGTTTCATGACGGACGTCAGCGCCGTTGTTCTCGAGCGTCGGGTTGTCTGGCGTCGCGCGCAGATTGGGGGCGGTGCCGTAGAGTCCACCGCGGACGCCGCCTCCAATCGCGAACATCAGACCGGCTGCCCCGTGATCGGTGCCCTGGCTGCCGTTCTCGGTGATGCGACGGCCGAATTCCGAGAACTGCAGCACGAGCGTGTCGTTGAACAGGCCCTGGTTTCGGAGGTCGTTGTAGAACGCGGTCAGCGCCCCGTCCAGCGTGGTCATCAGCGCGGCGTAGGTACCCGCCTGATTCTGATTCTGACCGGCATGGGTATCGAACCCACCCGTTTGAACCCAGAACACCTTGGTCCCGATATCACGCTGCATCGCGCCGGCCACCGTGCTCAGCGCCAGACCGAGGCCGTTGTTCGGGTAGGCGACCGACGGTTGGTACGCCGCCACGCCTGCGACGCGATCGAGCGTCGCGAACGCCGCCTGCGCCGTGCTGTTGACGAACGCGAGATGCGGTTGATCGATCGGAAGGTGCGAAGAGATCCGCGTGGCGCTCTGCCGCGCGAATTGCGCATCGGGCGTTCCCGCGTTCGGGCTCGCGAACGCATACTGCCCGGCGTTCGGGATGGCAGGGACGCCGACCGTCCTGGCCAGAAGCGTTCGCGGCACCTCGCGGACCGTTGACCATGCTGACAACGGATCGACCGGCGACGGCAACGTGTCGAGATAGCGTCCGAGCCATCCTGTTCCCTGCGGCGAGGACGGATCGCCCGTAGACCAGATGTCTGTCCCCTGGAAATGCGACCGGCTGGAGTTCGCGTAGCCGGTCCGCTGGATTATCGCAAGACGTCCGGCGTTGAAGATCGTGCGTAACCCGGAAAGGCGGGGGTTCAACCCGAGGGCAACACCCGAGCTGTCGGAACCAATCTGCAGCACGCTGCCCGCAGGAATCTGCAGCGACGGACGGCGTTCGCGATAGGCCTGATCGTTGTAGGGCACCAGCATGCTCAGCGCATCGTTGCCGCCGCTCAGATAGAGCACGACGAGATTGCGCCGGAACTGACCCTGGGCCATCGCCAGATCCGAGAGGAACGCCGGCGCGGAGAAACCGACGGTGAATGCGGCGACCCCGTTCTTCACGAACTCGCGTCTGGTAATGGGCATGGCCTGGTCCTACACCAATTGGTACTCGCCTGACCCGACGATGAGGTGGACGACGCCGGAGGCCTTCGTGGCCAGTTGCGTATCGGACCCCGTCCAGGCTCCCCCTGTATTCGCGTAGTCGATGAGCGCCGCCTGTCCGGATGACGTGTAGGGCTGCGGTGTCAGGCGATCGAGTGCGTGGGCGACTACGGACTCCGGCGAGCTGGCGTGATCGCGGAACGCGTCGCGCAGGTTGAACTTCTGATTCGTAGTCAGCTGTGCCGCGAAGTTCATCCGCGCCAGCATCGCGCCGCTCGAAAACCAGCCCCGCGCCAACTCCCAGCCGTTCACGTCCGGCGGTTCGAACAGCTGCTGCCCCATGTTCACCAGCGGCGTGAGCGCATCGTTCACCGAGAAGCCGTTCCAACCGACTTCCTTCAACGCACGGACGACGAATTCCACGGGCCACGAATATCGTTTATAGAGATTGGCGGGATCGCGAAACTGCGTCGAGAGAATGAGGCGGCGGACCATCGGCTCGATCGCGAATCCTCTTGCGTAATACAGATCCGACACTTCCCTTATCAGGGCATCGTCCGGCGCATCGACCTCGTTGATGAAAAACGCATAGAGCTTGCGAGCGAGCCGCGGCCCGGTCGCGGGATGGCGGGCGACGGCGTCGATCAGATCGAGTCCATCCTGCATCCCCGATGCACCGCCGCGTGCGGGAATCGTCCGCGATCCGCCCGGATAGATCGGAAACGTGAATTCTTTTGCGCCGGTATCGTGTTGCGCCGCGTTGTAATTGAACGTGAAGCGCCGGGCTGCGCCCGCTCCCGGCCGTGCCGTATTCCATCCGGTGAACACGCGCGCGCCGGCGTAGACATCCGTTTCCGCGAACGTGCCCACGCCCATCGTGAACAGTTCCATCAGCTCGCGGGCGAAATTCTCCTGCGGCTGGTTGCGGAAGTTCGTTCGGCCGTCCAGCCAGTAGAGCATCGCGGGATCCTGCGCGACGGCGACCAGGAGATCCCGGAAATTGCCGAGCGCGTACTCTCGAAACAGCTCGAGCTGGCCCTTGGCGCCGCCCGGATCCTCCGACGGCTTCGCCGCAAGCATGCGCGTGGCTTCCTCAGCGCCGGCGTCGTTGGCAATCTTCGAGTGCGCGGTCGCAAAGTGGTTGTGCCAGAAGAGCGCCATCTTCTCCTGCAGCGGCCTTCGACTGTGCACCATCCGGAAGAGCCAGCGCTGGCGAGCATCGGTGAGGTTGGTGTTGGGCTGGAGTCCGCCGCGCGCGGTCACGCCGACATATCCGGGAGCGCCGATGAAGCTGTCCACGTCATCGGGAATCTCGGCATAGTTCAGAAGGCGGCCGGCCAGGTGGGTGAAGCTCAGGAAACCCAGGCGAGCGTATTCATTGATTTCTTCTTCGGTCGCACCGAATCCGGCCCGGCGAAGGAGGTGCTCGATTTCCTGTTCGCGTTGCCTCATGGGAACTCCCGGGCCCGACCCGGACCTCACGCCGCTTCGTCCGGCCCGTCGGACCTGACCACCCGGCCGACAGCGTCCGTCCGGACGAACTGCCTTGGTCGCGGCATGGCCATCGCGGCTGCGTACGGAGGGCCCTCGTCAGGCCAGCGGTGCAGCTCAGCTTTGGCTTGAAGCCTCCGCGCCTTCGTCAGCCGGCCACGCGCGCGATGATATGCCGCCAGCCGACTGTATCGATCGAAGAAATAGCCGTGGGCTTCGGACGTGAGCTCCGCGCGGCGCCCGACCGTGGCGATCCAGACAAGCACCCGCGCAGAGAGCAGGTCGAGTGACAACGCCAACGCCGAATCGGTCGACGCCTTGGCACTCACAATGGGCTCAGATTAGACCCGTGACGTGGTGTGAAAGTTTAATCCGAAATCGGGGGAAAACGGCGCCGGACGGGGGAGGAGACGGGGGACACGGACCAAGCGTCAACTCAGAGACACGGAGGCACGGAGATGGTTACGTTGGCGAGCCACCGGCAGCGGCCGATGCCGGCCCGGCCAACGGCCGGGCCGAGCGATCACTCGACACCCCGCGGACGCAAGCTGCGGGTGATGCAGGCGCAGCTTGTGTCCGTGGGGTGTCGAGTGATCGCCCGCCGCGCAGCGGCGGCATCGGCGGACCCCGGTGACCACCCCCAGCAATCAAGACCGGTTTCGCCTCCGTTGCTCCGTGTCTCCGTTTTTGAAGCTTTTTCCGTGTCCTCCGTCTCCTCCGTGACCTTGATATCATCCAGCCCCAACCTCGCGGGAAACCCCGGCGTCTTACAAACACCATGCGCGACGACTTCAAGGCTGCCTGGCGTTCACTCCTCGCCTCCAAAACCTTCACGACTGTCGCCCTCATCGTCCTGGCCCTGGGCATCGGCGCCAGCACGGCCATCTTCTCGGTGGTGGACGCGGTCGTCCTGCGCGGACTGCCCTTCGATGAGCACGATCGGCTGGTCGCCGTGGGAGAGCGCCGGCCGCCGGGCCCGAAACCGGACCCGGCTCGCGATCCGCTGGCGGTCTCCTCGGCGGCGCCGCAGAACTACATGGACTGGGCAGCCCAGCAGCAGGTCTTCGAATCCTTCGCCGCAATCGGCGGAGGTGCGTTCACGCTGCGGGAGCCGGGCGCAGAGCCAGAAGATCTCCGGGCGCAACGCGTGACCTCGGGGTTCTTCAACGTCCTGCGGACGGCGCCTGCAATCGGGCGCGCCTTCACGAGCGAGAACGAGGTCGACGGCCGTCACCGCGTCGCCGTGCTGAGCGACGGCTTGTGGAGGCGACGTTTCGGCGGTGATGCGTCGGTCGTCGGACGAACGATTCCGCTCGAAGGGGGAAGCTACGAGATTGTCGGCGTCATGCCGGCGGATTTCCAGTACCCCGTCGGTGCGGTGCGCCCCACCGATCTCTGGGTGCCGTATGTCGTGCCGAAGGAGGAGCTGATCCGCAACCCGAACACGCGAAGCATCTACTTGTCGGCGATCGCCCGATTGAAGCCTGGTGTGTCCGTCGAGCAGGCCCAGGCGCAGATGGATCAGATTGCCAAGGCGCTCGAAACGGCACACCCGGTCTGGAACAAGGACAACTTCGTGGGTGTCAGGCCGCTGCACGATCACCTCGTCGGCGCACGCATCAAGTCATGGATGCTGATGCTGCTCGGCGCGGTGGGCATCGTGCTGCTGATTGCCTGCGCCAACGTCGCGAACCTGCTGCTCGCCCGCGCTACCTCGCGCGAACGTGAAGTAGGTATCCGCGCCGCACTCGGGGCCGGCCGGTGGAGGCTCGTGCGCCAGTTGATGGTCGAGAGCCTCGTGTTGTCGATCGCGGGCACGGTCGTCGCCGTTCTACTCGCCTGGTGGGGCGTTCAGGTGCTCAAGGGCGCGATGCCCGAGGGCGTTCCGCGGATCACTTCCATCGCCGTCGACCTGCGAGTGCTCGGTGCCGCCACGCTGCTTTCGATCGCCACCGGCATGCTGTTCGGCATCTTCCCCGCTCTGCAGCTGTCGCGGCCGGATCTGACGGTGGCATTGAAGGACGGTTCGCGCGGCACTGTCGGTGCGGGACGTCAGCGGGTACGCAGCGCGCTCGTCGTTCTCGAAGTGGCCCTCGCCGTGGTCCTGCTGGTGGGCGCTGCGCTCTTCATCGGCAGCTTCGTCACGCTGATGCGCATCGATCCGGGCTTCGATCCTGAACACGTCCTGACGGTTCAAGTATCGCCACGAGTCGATTTTTCCAATCGCACGGCCGACTACGCTCCGCAGTTCACGCAGATCGTCGAACAAGTCAGCAAGGTCCCCGGGGTCGCGCATGCGTCGGTGATCTCCGGCGGCATGCCGCTCGGCGGCAGCATGAGCGTGACGACGATCACCGTCCCCGGCAAGAAGTTCGAGAACGACGACGGCATCAGCATCCGCCGCGTCTCGCCCGCATACTTCAAGGCGCTGCAGATCCCCCTGAAGAGCGGCCGCTATTTCGAAGACACCGACCGCCAGGGCGGCGCGAACGTCGTGATCATCAATGAATCAGCGGCGAAGAAGTATTTTGCCGGCGAGAACCCCATCGGCAGAACGGCCAACATCAGCCAGGGGGATCGCACGGTCGTCGGCGTGGTTGGTGACGTGTATCAGAGCAGCCTCGAGACCGAGCCCCGAACCGAAGCGTATGTGCCGCTCTCCCAACTGCGCGTCACGTTCGGCGAGCTCGTGATCAAAACGACCAGCGATCCGTACGCCGTGCTGCCGCAGGTGAAGTCTGTGGTGCTCGGGGTCCTGCCCGATGTTCCCCTGCGCAACGTGCGATCGATGGAGGAAGTGATCTCGCGAAGGGTGGCGCAGCGAAAACTGAACATGCTTCTGCTGGGGCTGTTCGGTCTGCTGGGCCTCGTGATTTCGGCCGTCGGCATTTACGGCGTCCTGGCCTACGTCGTCTCGCAGCGCACGCGCGAAATCGGCGTGCGGATGGCATTGGGCGCCACGCGCGGCCGGGTGGTGCGGATGGTTCTCGCCAATGCATGCATGCTGGTTGTCGCGGGACTGGTCATCGGCGGGATCGGCGCCTGGTATCTGAGCGCCACCGCCCAGACGTTCCTGTTCCGGCTCGATTCGAACGATCCGCGCGCCTTCGTTGCCGCGATTGCCTCGCTCGCGGTGGCGGGCCTCGTCGCGAGCGCAATTCCGGCGCGCCGCGCCGCGAGCGTCGACCCCATGGAGGCGCTGCGCGCCGAGTAGCCACGCACGCCGATCTGACGTGCCGTTCCACGCCTCACGACGATCGGCGACGCACGGCGTACTGCGGTTCATAGGCGATCACGACACGAGCGTCGAGTTCGTCGTGACCGTCGCTGGCCGTTGCCATAACGAGACGCGTTGCGCAGTCGCTCGAGGAATAGGAGACCGCACTCGTACCGATAAAGAGTCATCGTCGTTCGCCTCACAGCAGGCGAGCAGGGCGATGACTTGCTTCAGCAGTGTCTACGGGCCCTCCTCATCGTCGGCGTGGCCGTTCCGACCATCGGCTGGGCAACAAGCCCAACAACCCTCCACATCCTGCCGCGACGCTCAGTACCGGGCACTCGATTTCTGGGTCGGCAGAATGGGAGCGTGACGAACGCGAAGGGACAGCCAGCGGGAAGGAGCGTCATCGAGATCGTCTCGGATGGCTGCGCCATCATCGAGCGATTCGCGGGACCAGGGCAAAAGTACGTGGGTACCGGGCTGCACTATTTCGACGCCGCAACCCGAAAGTGGCTGCAGTACTTCGCTGACAACAGGCCGATGCTGACGATCATGCAAGGCGACGTGGTTGCCAGCGGCATCGTCTACACATGGGAGGTGGTCGATCCGAAAGGGTCGCGTGTGCCCAAGCGCTATTCCGTCACCGCCGAGGCCGACGGCGTCCGCCAGCACGGCGAGCGATCGGACGATGGCGGAAAGACGTGGGTGACGGAGTTCGACCTGCGCTACAAGAAAGCGGCGCGTCAATAGGGCGAACGGACGCTTACTGCGTTTTCGGCTCCGTACTGACGTTGACGTAGTACGAGATCCGTCGCGACCTCGAATTCCGCCGGCGGAATCTCGGTCTTCATCGTCTTCCATTCGGCCGTCGGCTGGACGATCTGCCAGGCGCCTCGTTTGCCCACGCGCACAGGCATCGCGAAGTTGGCCTCATCAGCCTTCCAGCGGTAGGACACGCTTTGTTTCGCCTGATCGAACGTCAGCTCCAGCGTCGGAATTCCCGGGTGACGCAGGTACTGATCGAAGATCGGCGTCAGGTCCTTCCCGGTTTTCTCATTGAAGAACCTGACCATCTCCTCGGTCATGATGTTTCTGTATTTGAACTCCTGGTACAGGTCGCGCATGAGCTTCCACCAGCGTTTGTCGTCGTCGACGACGCTGCGGAGCGTGTTGATGAAGAGCGCGCCCTTGAAGTACTGATCGCCGGGCGGCGAGCGATGGACGCCCCGCTGCGTGATGATCGGCGTGCGGTTCTGCACCTTCGACTTGTATCCATTGATGTACTTGAGCGCGTCGTCGTACCCGAACATGTGCTCGACGTAGACCATTTCCAGGTACGTGGTCCACCCTTCCTGGATCCACATGTCTGACACGTCGGCTGCCGACACGCTGTTGCCGAACCACTCGTGCGCGCTCTCGTGAATGATGATGAAATCGAACTTGAGGCTGACGCCCACACCGGTCCAATCGCGTTCCAGGTAGCCGTTCGCGAAGCGGTTGCCGTAGGTCACGGCGCTCTGATGCTCCATGCCTGAATACGGGACCTCGATGAGCTTGTAGCCGTCCTTCTTGAACGGATATTCGCCGAAGTACTTCTGATACGCCTCGATCATCGGCTTCGCCTGTGCGAACTGCGTCTTGGCCTTCTCCAGATTGTCCGGCGTGACGTAGAAGTCGAGCGGCAGATCGTCGAGCCGATCCGAGAAGTGCACGTAGTTCCCGATGTTCAGCGAGACGTTGTAGTTGTTGATCGGATAGTGGACCTGCCAGTCCCAGCGCGAGTAGCCGTCGCCAAGGTCGGTCTTGCCGAGGAATCGGCCGTTCGAGACGTCGGTGAGGCCATTCGGTATCGTGACGCTGATCCGCATGTGCTCGACCTCGTCGCGCCACTGATCCTTGTTCGGCCACCAGATGCTCGCGCCAGGGCCCTCACACGCGGTCGTTATCCAATGCTGGCCGGCCGGATCCTTGCGGAATGCGACGGCGCCGAATCGACCCGACTCGAGCGGGTTCCCCGAGTAGTGGAAGTCAATCGTGTATTCGCGTCCGGCCTTCAGCGTCTCGGGAAAGTCCACGAAGACGGCGTTGAACTCACGTTCGTACTTGAGCTCCGTTGTGCCGAGGAGGATCTTCTCGACCTTCAGGTTCTCGTAGAGATCCAGCTGAATGCGGGTGCCGTCCTTCAGCATCTTGAAGCGGATGGTGTTCTTGCCGCTGATGAACTTCTTGTCCGGATCCACACGGATGTCGAGGTGATAGAAGAGCAGATCGTTGTTGGCGCGATACGGACCGTACTCGCCGCGCAGGATGCTGGCGCGCAGGGGAGGTTCGGGGCGGGGGGGTTGCTGCGCGGGAGGCGTCGGCGTCTGGGCCTGAACTGACAGCCCCAGCACGATCCCGAAGATCAAGCCCAGAACACTCTGCACTCGCGATAGTCCAACCATGACTTCTCCCCGCCTTCGCGCTGTCGAATGGAGCGCGCTTCGGCGCGGCTCGTCGCCCGACGCGTGCGCGACGAGCGCTTTGCCATTGCCCATTGTCCCGATTGAATCCTGGACCGGCAGCCTAGACTGGTCACACGATTATCTCGCTGCGGATCCTGCAGTCCCCTTCTATCGAACGATCGCCGGCCAAACAGCGTATCTCTCAGCTGAAAGCAACATTCATGCTGATCTCTGCAATCCGCGACATGAAGCACGGCGTTCGTCAGCTGCTTCACTACCCAGGGTTTACCGCCGCCGCTGTTGCCTCCCTGGCGCTCGGGATTGGCCTCAACACCACTCTTTTCTCGATGGTGAACGCGGTCCTGCTTCGCGGCGGATCGGTCAGCCAGCCCGACCGGCTCGTTGAGATTTACACCGGGATCAGCCAGGACTTCCCCCAGCTCACCACCTCTTACGCCGACTACCTCGACATCCAGAAAGGTGTCGATTCGTTGTCCAGCGTCGCGGGCAGCGCGTACGTTCGCGGGATTCTCTCGACCGGCGAGCGGCCGGCCCTCGTCACAGGCGAAGTGGTGACGCCCGAATACTTCGACGTGCTGGGCGTGCGCTTGCCGATCGGCCGCAGCTTTACCGCGGAGGAGAATAGCGTTCCAGGCGGGGCGGCCGTGGTGGTACTCAGCCATGGACTATGGCAGCGGCGGTTTGGCGGACGTCCCGACATCGCAGGCCAGATCGTCAAGCTCTCCGGGGTCGACTACACGATCACCGGTGTCGCGCCGCGCGGTTTCACCGGGACGATTCCAGGGCTCGCCGCGGACTTCTGGGCGCCGGTGATGATGGTCGATCGATTCGTGTTCTCGGGCGTACAGATGGTGACGGACAACGATCCGGGCAGCACGCGCCTCGAGCGTCGCGGCACGCGGTGGCTGTTCGTCAAGGGGCGACTGGCCGAGGGTCGAACGATCGATCAGGCGCGCGCGCAGATCGACGCGCTGTATGCACGCCTTCGCACCGAATACCCGGTCACCAACGAGAAAACGGCGGCGAGCGTCGATCCCCGCCACGAACGTCCGGTTCCATCCGATGCTGGACGGATACATCCGCGCGGCCAGTGCGGGGCTGATGGCTGCCGTTGCGCTCGTCCTGATCGTCGCGTGCGCGAACGTCGCCAACATGCTGCTCGCGCGCGGCACGGCACGGCGTCGCGAGCTGGCCATTCGTGCGGCGCTCGGCGCAAGCCGCGGCCGGCTCGTCTATCAACTGCTGACCGAGGGGCTGGTGCTGGCCGCCGCCGGCGGCGCCCTCGGCGTCCTCATCGCCTGGTGGTCAGGACGAGCGCTCTCCGGGTTCGTGACGAACGTGCTGCCGGTTCCTGTCGCCTTTGACTTCTCGATCGACGGAACCGTGCTCGGATTCGCCATCCTCGCATCGTTTGGCACCGCCGTGCTCTTCGGCCTGGCACCGGCCCTGTCTGCGTCGAAACCTGAGCTCGTGCCGGCGCTCAAGGACGTCGCCGAAGGCTCCGGCCGCCGGCGCATCACGCTCCGCAACGTGCTCGTCGTCTCGCAGCTGGCGCTGTCCCTCGTGCTTCTCGTGGCCGGCGCGCTCCTCGCTCGGGGCCTCCTGGCCGCTCGAGAGACGGACCTTGGATTCGATCCGTCGCCAGTCTCGACGCTGTCGTTCAACCTGCAGATGAACGGGTACGACCTCGATCGAGCCGTGGCACTTCGCGATCAGGCGCTGACCACGCTGCGGGGCCTGCCGGGCGTCACCGCGGCCGCGCTGTCGACACGCCTGCCGCTCGCGCCAGACATCAATGCAGATTCCATCCACGTTCCCGGTCACCATCGAGCGGAGGATGACGGCGCCCTGATCGATACCGTGTCGGTCGGCGCGGACTATTTCAAGGCTGTCGGCGTGCCGATCGTGCACGGCCGGGCGTTCACCGAGGACGACGTTCGGCAGCAGCGGCGAGTGGTGATCGTCAACGAAACGATGGCCAGGCAATATTGGGCGGAGGGATCGGCCATCGGCCATCTCGTGTACACGGGCGGGTTCAATTCGCCGCCGTACGAGATCATCGGCGTGTCACGCAATCACAAGGTGCGCTCCGTCGGCGAACAGGCGCGGCCCTACATGCACTTCCCCGCCTCGCCGTCGCGCTCCATCGGGCTGGTGGTCCGCACCGCAACGCCCGCGACGACGGCCCTGCCGATGCTGCGCAATGCGATCTGGAAGCTCGAGCCCGACATCCTGTTCACGGAGGACGTGCCTGCCGACCAAGTGGTCGCCACGACCGTGATGCCCACGCGGATCGGGGCGATCGTTTTTGGCGCCTTCGGTGCGCTCGCGTTGATGCTGGCCGCAATCGGGCTCTACGGAGTCATTTCGCACTCCGTCAGCCGCCGCACGCGCGAGGTCGGTATCCGCATCGCGCTCGGCGCCGAGCGCACACAGGTGCTCCGGCTGATTCTCTCCGAAGGCGGACGGCTCGCGATCGTCGGCATCGTCCTCGGCGCCCTCGCCGCCGCCGGCGTTGGCCGCGTCCTCGAGTCAATGCTCTATGGGGTCAGCGGCTTCGATCCGATTGCCTATGCCGTTGCCGCCTCGCTGCTCTTCGCCGTGGCGCTCGCCGCCAACCTGTTCCCCGCGCTGACCGCCGCGCGAATCGATCCGATCAAGGCGCTGAAGGTGGAATAGGTCGAACGAGATCGTCAACTCCCAACTCCCGATGTGCCTGATGAGGGCGTCGGGTCGTTGACCGCTGTGCGGCTCTGAACACGAGTCCAGGAGGTCACGAGAGCTTCTGGATTCTCAGACCTCTTGATCTCGTGAGCTCCTGTGGGTTCCTGGGGGTGGCGTCTTTCGCTGACCGCGCCGCGGGTGATCCGTCCCTCGAAATTTCTGAGTTTCCACACAAGCTGCCCGCTATAATCGCCCGACATTTCCCCACGAATGCTGCTAAACGCGGGTCGTCGTCTTGGCGCCTACGAGATCACGGCCCATCTGGGGTCCGGGGGGATGGGCGAGGTCTACCGCGCCCGTGACACGCGCCTCCAGCGCGACGTCGCGATCAAGGTGCTGCCCGATCTGTTCACGCAGGATCCCGGCCGCCTGGCGCGTTTCGAGCGCGAAGCACAGATGCTGGCTTCGCTCAACCACCCGCATATCGCCGGCATCTACGGCGTCGAGGACGCCGGCCCCGTACGTGGCCTCGTACTGGAACTGGTCGAAGGACCGACGCTGGCTGAGCGCATCGCACGCGGTCCGCTCGCCGTACCCGAAGCGCTCGCGATTGCCGCGCAAATCGCCGACGCGCTCGAAGCCGCCCACACCGCCGGCATCGTCCACCGCGATCTCGAAGCCCGCAAACATCAAGGTGCGGCCGGACGGGTCGGTCAAGGTGCTGGACTTCGGGCTCGCCAAGGTCGTGGACGCGCAAACCTCGACGGAGTCAGGACAGTCGCCGACGATCACGGCGGCGACACAGATCGGGATGATTCTCGGCACCGCCCGGTATATGGCGCCTGAGCAAGCGCGGGGCAGTTCCGTCGACAAGCGGGCCGATGTCTGGGCGTTTGGATGCGTGATCTACGAGATGCTGACGGGCCGCGCGGCGTTTCCCGGCGACACGATCACCGAAACGCTCGCTGCGGTGCTCGAGCGCGATCCCGATTGGTCGTTGCTGCCTGCGTCCACACCGCCGGCCATCCATCGTCTCCTCAGGCGCAGCCTTCAGAAGGATCCTCGACGCCGGCTCCGCGACGTAGCCGACGCCCGCCTCGAGATAGATGACGTGGGGAGCGGCACCTCGCCGGAGCCGGCTCCCGCTGGCGCCCGGCGATCCGCGCGCGGCGCGACGGTATTAGGTGTCGGTGTCGGCATTCTGACGGGGCTCGCGGCCGTCGCGGCTCTCTCGACGCCCTACTTCCGCCAGGCGTCCACTCCACCTTCCCCTGACTTCTCGCGCATCGTCCGGCTGACCAGTGGGCCTGACCGAGAGGTTGGGCCTGCGATCTCTCCGGACGGTAAATGGGTCGCATATGTGTCGGACAGAGAAGGCTCCGCGAATATCTGGGTGAAGTTCATCGCAGGAGGCGACGCGGTCAACCTGACGGCCAGAAGCGGCCTGACGATCAGCAGCGGGACCGGGATCGGCGGGCTGGAGATTTCGCCAGACGGAACCAGAATCGCGGTAATGGCTCGCCCGCGCGAGACCAGCGGTACTGCGTTCGCAACCTGGGAGGTTCAAGCGCCGCTGCTCTGGTATACCGCGCAAACTACTGGACGACAGCCATCTCGGCGCCCGCTGGTCATCGAACGGACAGCGGATGACATTTATCAAGGCAGGCTCGGCGGCAGGGGATGCGCTGTTTGTCGCGAACGGCGACGGGACCAACCGCCGCGAACTGGTGCCACCGCGGGACGGGATGCATATTCACTGGCCGACGTGGTCGGCTGATGGCTACATCTACTTCCTTCGCACGTTCACCACGCAAGTCAATCTCGACGCCGCGGAAATCTATCGTATTAATCCAGACAACGGCCGAGCCGATGGAACCGGTCGTGCAGACCACGAGACGTGCGCTGTTTCCACTCTGGTTGTCGAATCCCGCGGGCCTCCTCTATGCGGCAAATCCATTCACGACCGAGTTGCGCCTGTGGTGGCGGCCGGAATCAGGCGGACCTCCGAAACTGCTGACGACCGGGGTTGGCGAGTACGCCGAGCCCCGCGCAGCAGCTGACGGCCGCACTCTCGTCGCCACGCTGTATGACCTGCGGCAATCGTTGACGCGTATCCCGGTCGGCGCCGGCCCGCGGGAGATGACCGGTCTTACAGACGGCTTCGGAGGCGACCTCGATCCGGTGATGACTCCGGATGGCCAACGCGTCGTCTTCGCTTCGTCGCGGGATGGGAACCGACGCATCTGGATTGCTCGTGCCGATGGCACCGAGGCCCGACCGCTGACGTCAGGACCCTCGCAGGATGATCGCCCGGCGATCTCGAGTGACGGACGACGCATCGCGTTCGTGTCGGACCGCGGCGGCGCGACGGGAATTCACGTTGTCGGTATCAAGGGTGGACCGCCCCGCAAGGTTCTCGACGTTGTGACGGTCGGCGGTCTTACGTGGTCGCGGGACGGCACGCACATCGTGTATGCCGCGGGAATCGGTGCGGGTCCGGGGCTGTGGAAGGTCTCGGCGGACGGGGGCACACCCGAGCGCATCGAAACGCCCTATTTTGCGAGCGACCCGGCCTGGTGTCCGACTCGCGATGTCATCGCGTACATGTCGATCAAGAGAGAGGCGTCGGCTGTCACGAGCGTGGCATTCGTGGAACCTTCCGGAGCAGGACCGCGCGACCTCGCTCCACCGCCAGAGCTCGCTGCGAACGGTTTCTCGAATGGCATGCTCACCTGGTCACCAGATGGTCGACGGGTTGCCGTGGTCGCTCAACAGGCGAACTCCACTGCATCGGTCTGGCTCGTCGATCCCGATGCCACGATCAGGTACACGAAGCTCGTGGACCTGCCTGTAGGCCCCCGCATCCGAGGCATCACCTGGACGCGTGACGGAGCCCTCGTGATCGGCAAGCACGACTGGACGAGCGATATCGTGCTGATGGAGCGACAGTGACAGCTGTCAGGCATCAGGTGGGTGTCGGGGTTTTCGCAAACGCGGCGACGAAGAGGATACCGAGCAACAGGTCGGGCCCGGCCGCCATCGCGTCCGCCGCAGAGATCCGCGCCTGGCTGTAGAGCACGACCACCCCCATCACGTGGCCGAACTTCTCGAGAACGCTCGGGATCATCAGCGGCCGGAATCGCGCCGGGTTCGACGCGATCACGAGGAGCGCGACCTGCCACCTTCGGCGCGGGTCAGCAAGAATGTGCCGAATCTAGCGCTCCCCTCAACGCGAGAGTGCGCACCGCCCCTGACGAAAATAGAGAAAGGCGCTACTGCTTCAAGTGGCGGTCGAAGAACTGATCGACGGTGGTCCACGCATTCCGCAGGACGTGCGCGCGGTGGAAATAGTGAAATTCGCCCGGATACATCACGAATTCGATCGGCTTGTTCAACTTCGTCATCTCGTCGACGAGCCGGACGGACTCGAGAAAAGGCACGTTCACATCGGACGTCCCATGGAGGACCAGCAACGGGCGGACGACCCTCTCGAGGTGGTAGATAGGCGACAGTCGGCGATACAGGTCCCGATTCTCCTCAGGTGTGCCCATCCGGCCGCGAATCCATGGCCCGCCTGGATCGCGGTACCAGTCGTTCCAGTCTTCCACGCCGGCGACATCCACCGCGCAGCGAAACAGCTCGGGAGTCACCGTCAGAGCCTGCAGCGCCATGAACCCGCCGTAACTGAGGCCCCAGATGCCGACTCGCGCCGGGTCGACATAACCGAGCGTCTTCAGGTAGTCGACGCCGGCCGCAATATCTTCGTAGTCCTTGCCCCCAAGATCGCGATAGTGGCCCTGGCGCCATTCACGGCCATATCCTATGCTGCCGCGATAGTCCACCGAGAGCACCACGTATCCCTGCTGAACCAGATACTGGTGAAAACTGTAGTACACGGCGTAGTCTCGGTGGATGTGCCAGCCATCGTAGTTCTGGTTGATGCCGTCTCCATGCACCCAGATGATGGCCGGAGCCTTCTTCGAACGATCGAGCCCGGACGGGACGAACAGATACGCGGGGACACTGACGCCGCCGGGGCCCGGATACTTCACGAGCTGAGGGTCAGCGAGCCGGTCGCGGTCGACGGCCGACGGCATGGAATCGGTAAGCCGGCGCGGGTTCGACGCGGCGGTGGTCGCGACAACGTACAAATCGGACGAGTTGCGCGCGTCGGTGTGGGCATACACGACGTGCCGGCCGTCCGGCGACCATCGCGGCTCGGTGTTCGTACCCGCGCCGCGTGTGAGGGGCTCCAGCGTCGCGTCCGCCGGCGAGCTCGCAAATGTTGGCGACGACGACCTGGCGCCTGCCGGGTCCATCCTCGCCGTTTCGATCGAAGGCGATCCGCTTCGAGTCATTCGACCACACGAACCGCGAGACTTCGAACGTGTCCACGCGTCAACTGAGTGAGTCTGCCGTCTGCAACGGACGACACATAGAGGTGATCCCAGCCGTCGGCGTCGCTGATGAACGCGACCCATTTGCCGTCCGGGGAGGGAACTGGTTCGGCGTTCAGGTAAGTGAGGCTCCAGAACTTGGAGTCGACATCTCGATGGAGAACGGCTCTCCGTTCCGCTCTGCGCATCGGCGACGACGACCTCGCGCGTGCGCAGGTCGGCGCGCATCCGCTGGAGCACGATGCGGTTCGCATCGAGCCACCGCGGCGACTCGTCACCGCCCGGCTGATTCGCCGAACAGTCGAACCGGTCCTCCGGCTGCCGCGACGACACCGAGCCTGACCTGGTTCGCGATCTCAACGCGGGTAAAGACGACTTTGCTGCCCTGCATACGGCGCGTCCTCGTCGACGCGTTTCGTTCTCGCGGCGATGAAGGCGATCTGCGCGCCGTCCGAGCGACCAGACCGGACCGGACACGTCTCGAACGTCCCGGGTCAGCTGGCGCTCACTCCTTCGCTCAATGCTCGCACGAAGAGATCGCCGTCCCGCACGAATGCCACGCTGCGCGCGATCCGGCGATGAGCGCGATGTCGCCGATCGGGCTGCCGCTCCACACGGGTTGCGCCGTGCCGCCCTCGCGAGGGACGCGCATCATCGACACCGTCGCGGACGAACACGAAGCGATCTGCCGTCGGCTGCCCATTCGAGACTGTCGATCAGCCCCTCGGTGAACCCGGTCAACGCGGCAGGCGCACCACCGGTGAGTCGGCACGACCCAGACGTTCTGGACGCCGCCGCGGTCCCAGAGATATGCTATCGCATCGCCGGATGGCGACCATCGAGGCTCGGAAGGATGTTTGATGTCCAGGAGGAGGTCGATCGTCAACGGGCCGGATCGCGACTGTCGCGCAGACGGGCCTGACGCTAGAAGACCGATGGCAATGAGTGGGAAAAGACAGCGATACATATCCACCCTCAGACGACAGCCCTTCCGACCTTACCGGTGCGGTGACGGGCCTGGCGCGCGTGGGTCCGATCCGTTCCAGACGACTGTGGTCCGGCGCCACATCATCGATGTCTGCGCCGAGCGCGCGAAAAGCGGCGAGCTCGGCGTCGGCCTTCGCTCCGTCGCCCTGCAGCCGATACGCTCGCGCCAACTGATAGTGCGCCCCCTTGTTGCCTGGCTGCGCACGAACACACCGTTCGAGATGCGTCACAGCCGCGTCGATCTGTCCCAGCTGAAGAGCAATCTTCCCCAGCGTGTAGTGCGCGCCGATGTGGGCGGGGTCGCGAGCGAGCAACCGCCGGAGCCATTCGGCCGCCTTCGTCAGATCGTGCCGTTGGTAATGAAGCGCCCCGAGCGAGAACATCGCATCGGTCATGAGCGGTTCGAGCTCCACCGCGCGCTCATAGGCCGGGATGGCCGAGCCGTCGTCGCCGCGCCGCCGGAACGATTCGGCCAGCAGGAACCATGCGACGGGGTTCGCCGGCTGGGCGTCGATGACGGCGCGGAGCGAGGTTGCCGCCTCAGACGGTTTGCCGATGTTGATCAGGGCCCATGCGAGATTGATGTGCGCCTCGACGTCACGCGGCGAGAGCTTGATCACGCGGGCAAGCTCGGCGGCGGCCTGTTCGTCCTGGCGTGCCTGCAGATAGGCGACTCCCAGATAAAAGCCGAACCCTGGGTTGTCGGGGGCGAGCGCCGCCGCCCGTTCGAGCTCCTTGATGCCTTCCTGCTGCTGACCCGCGAGCGTGTACGCAATCCCAAGCTGGTAATGGCCGTGCGGCAACTGTGGGTCGAGCCGCACCACATGTTGCAGTTGGCTGATAGCGAGCTGACGTCGCCCGGTGGCCGAATAGATTTGGCCGAGCATCAGATTGGCTTCGACCGACGTCGGCACCATCACGATCGCTCGTGACAAAAGCCCTTCCGCTTCCGCGAGCCGGGCCGAGTCAACCGCGGCTCGCGCCTTCTCGATCAACGGGCCGACGCGAGGTTCCGTTTGCGTCTGCGCGGCGGCTACGTACGGGGCGAGAGCTATCGCAACGCTCGCCGCCGACCGAAGCCCTTGGCGAAGGATTGCGTTCATCGGGACCGACCCCGCGAGACAGCGCCGGATCCTTCCTTGATCGTGATGAAGGAGTCCACGTCGATTGGGCCAAGACGCTCTTTCGTTCCACTTGGCCAGGCCACCTCGAGCGTGTCGATGCGCGTCGCCTCGCCGACGCCGATATGGATTCGCCGGTCACTGTGCGACAGGTAACTGCCACCGCTGCTCACTTCCTCGGTGATCGTCCGCTGGCCTGCGCGCACCGTCACCCTCGCGCCGATCGCGTCGCGGTTGCTCACGGTACCAAGCAGCGACACGGTGAGCCAATGCCCGGCACTCTCTCCATTGTTCCGCAGCAATATCGGAACACCGTTGACGATCGCGATGGCAATGTCGACGTCGCCATCGTTGTCGAAATCGCCGATCGCCGCACCACGGGCGGCCCACCGTTCGTTCCACACCGGCCCGGCATTCCCTCCCACACTCGTGAACGTGCCCTTGCCGCCATTACGGAAGAGGAACGGCCGCTGCGCGTACGTCTCGTCAAGGCGATGAGCATCGACCTCGGGGTACACGTGGCCATTGACGTACAGCAGATCCTTCAACCCGTCGTTGTCGTAGTCGAGGAACTTGGAGCCCCACGTCAAGATTGGAATCGTCGGCGGGCCGATCCGCGACGACCAGGTCGTCTCGACGAAGGTCCCGTCCTGCTGGTTCCGATAGAGCGAGCACGGCTCACCGAAGAAGTTGCCGATGGTGAGGTCGAGCCAGCCATCGTTGTCGTAGTCGCCGAAATCAACGCCCATGCCGGCGCGCGCGCGGCCGTCCTCGTCCACGGCCACACCGGCGCGCAACGCTGTTTCCTCGAAGCGGCCTCCGCCATGATTTCGATACAACTGGTTCGGCTGCGCGTCGTTGGCGACGAACAGATCCACCTTTCCATCGTTGTCGTAATCACCGGACACGACACCGAGACCGCGATATTGTGATGCGTCGATCCCCGCGCGGTCTGTGACGTCCGTAAAGGTGCCGTCGCCGTTGTTGCGAAACAGTACGTCTCGCATCCCTTTGAGCCCGCGGGGACCACACATGACCGGAAAGCCGCGGTACGAGCAATTCACCCCAGGCCTGCTGCGCGCCTGGAAGCGGTGCCGTCTCCAGACTGAAATCGATATACCGCGCCACGAAGAGGTCCAGCAAACGATCGCTGTCATAGTCGAACCACGCCGCGCTCGGTACTCCACCCACCAGCCGCCACGCCGGCGCGCGCGGTGACATCGCTGAACGTGCCGTTCCGGTTGTTGTGAAACAGAACGTTTTTGCCAAAGAACGTCAGGTAGATGTCCTCGAAGCCGTCGTTGTCGTAGTCCGCAACGGCAACGCCCTGTCCCCAACCGCTCCGGCCCACACCGGCCCGGTCAGTCACGTCGGTAAACACACCGCTCCCATTCCCACGATACAAACGCAGGCTGGGTGCCGTGGCCTCGTGACCGATTGTGGCGCCGTTCGTGAACAGCAAGTCGAGCGCACCGTCCGCGTCGTAGTCGAAGAACGCCACGCCGGTGCCCGTCGTTTCGAGGATGTAGATGTTGCGCTCGCTGCCGCCGAAGACGATCTTGTGGGTCAGCCCGGCCGACCGTGCAACATCGATGAAGGTGGGACCGTCGAGCCCCGCGGCGAGCTGGACTGCGAGACCGAGGGTTGCTGACGCGCAGAGGGTTGCGAGCCCGCCGGTGCGCGTCAGCATGGGTCTACTCAGAAAGTCCAGCGTCCGCCTATTCGGAACACGCGCGGGCCGAGAATGTCCGTAGGCTTGCCGAAGTCCGACCCGCTGTTCGGGTTCACACCAGTGACGACGTTGGTGTTGAACAGGTTGAAGAAGTCACCGATTACCTCGAATCGATGCTGCTGGACGTTGAAGAACTTGCTGATCCGCAGGTCCATCGTCTTCAGCGTGGGAAACCGGTTGGTGTCGCGCAATTCGGCGAAGAACGTGATCGGACCCTGATTGAACGGCGTGCCGCTGGCGTCCGCGTCACAGCGTCAGGATTCGGGCATACGGCGTGCCTGTCTGCACCTTCGCGGTGGCGGCGACCGTGACGCCGATCTTTTGGATGTCGTAGCTGCCGCCAACTTTGAACGCAGTGGGTGCGATCGAAAAAGCCCGGACCCGAAGTGTTGTTGATCAACTGGTTCGGGTTCAAGAACGCGCTCGGCCCGAACCCGATGCCGCCGGCACCCTCTTCTTCACCGCCGAACGCGCTCACCGAAATGCTCGTGCGGGTGATGTCGCTCGTGGAGTAGGCGTACGAGGTGAGGAACTGATAGCCGTCGGCGAATCTCCTCTGCGCGGATATTTCGAACCCGTCGAACTCGGTCTCGAACTCGGAAGGGTTCGTAAGGAGCTGCCGGTTGTTGCCGAGCGTCTCCGGGCGCTGGTTGAACAAGGTGACAGTCTGACCGGTCACCGGATCGATCGCCGGAACAGCCACGATAACCGGTATCGAAGGGAATGCCAACTTCGGTGATTGCGAGCAGGTCACGGCGCCTGCCGATGGATGTACATGCTGCTGACGCGAATATTCCCGGGCGCTTCGAACTCCACGCCCGCCGTGAACTCGTCGGTGTACGGCTGCTTCAGATCGGAATCGACGCTGGTGATCGAGCCACCAAAGCTGAACAGCTGCGTGCCCTCCTCGCCTGGTTGGAACACGCGGTCGCCGTTGCAGGTCTACCCACGTCGTATCCCGTCCCACCGAGATTGTTCGGGTTGGGAGGTGAGACATAGCCTGTGCTCGCGGCGTGGTAATAGCGTGAGTACCCGGCTTTGACCGCGACCTTGTGGGACGGGAGCGGATCGAAGACGACTCCAATCCGCGGAGCGAGCGTATTCCAGGAAAAGACGTCCTCTTCTGGGAACGACTGCGGGCTCGAGAACGGACCGCCCGGAGCACCCTGTTCGGGCAGCAGACCTTCTGAGTGCTCGAACCGCAGGCCGAGGTTGAGCGTCACAGCGACCGAACCCCACGTTGTCTTGAACGTGGAGCACCGAGCCGCGGAAGATCTCCTCTTCGTCGACAGGCGAGTTGTATTCGATGACAAGTTTGTGGCTCGCCTTCGAAAACCTGCAGATTGACGCCCTGGAAGACGTCCTGGATGGAGTCGGAGAGGCCCCGGAAGTACTGGTAGCCGGCCTTGATATTGTGATCGAACCTGGCCGGTGCGTTTGAAGATCGACACTGCGCCGTCGATCGCCAGTCGTGTGCGCCACTGGTCGAAATTCTGCGACGCCGCGCCGCTGTTCACGCCAGTCGAGAGCTCCACGACGTTCGGCCCGGTGACGTCCGGCTGCAGGTTCAACGGAAACGCGATGGTCGAGTAGCTCACCCGCGCATCGAACACCGCATTGTTGCCGATCTGGGAGTTGTACGCGCCCTGGTAGATCGTGAACACATCGTCTTCGATCCAGGTCGTTTCTGGGTGGATTGAGCGCGCTCGCGTTTCGATTGGGCTTGTAATAGGTCTGGCGGGTATACAGCCCGGTGAGACGGTTCCTCTGGTTCAGCTGGTAGGTGACGTTGCCCAGGCCCGAGAACATGTCCGTGTTCTCGGACTCCGGAAAGTCGACGACATCGCGGTGGATGCGCCAGTCGCGCCAGCTCGTGAAGAACCGGAGGCGGTCCTTCAACAAGGGGCCGCCCAGCTGCGCGGTCCAGTCGGAGAACAGGTTGATGCTGCTTCCGATCGACACACCCTGGTCCTTGAGTTCCTGGGACAGGTTGTCGGAGACCATGCTGCTCGTTCTCGAAGTAATAAGCGGAGCCGCCGTGGAAGGTGTCGGTGCCCGACTTCACGATGATGTTGTAATAGACGCCGGGGGTGCCGATCTCCGCCGAATGTTGCGCCGTGGAGACCTGGGTCTCCTGGAAGCTGTCGAAGTCGTAGTAGAAGCCGGCGGCACCCGAGGCAGCAGGATCGGTCACGTTCACGCCGTTCAGCGCGTACGTGTTCTGATGCCATGTGCTGCCGAATGCGGAGAACACCGCTTGCAGCCCACCCTGACTGCCGCCAACGTCCTCGCGATCGAGCACGACCTGCGGCGCAAGGTTCTGGAGGATGGCCCAAACGTCGCGCGCCGTCGGGATCATCTGCAGCGCCTGCGAGTCGATGCTCGTCGCGACGTTCGTATTCGTGACGTCGACCGTAGGTTGTCCACCAACGACAGTCACGGTCTCTGAGAGATCGCCCGCCTGCTAACGTGACGTCAACCGTCAGCGTCCGGGCCGCTGTCACCGCCAGGCCCTCACGGACGACCTTCTTGAAGCCAGCCAGCTCGTACGAGGCCGTGTAGTCGCCGAGGGGGAGGGACTGGAAAGCGTAACCGCCGGCAGTGTCGGTGACGAGGGTGCGCGGCGTCAGCAGAACGGGGCTGGTGAGGGTAACCGTCACACCCGGAACGACAGCGCCGGAGGGGTCTGCAACCGTCCCGGTGATCGTGCCAACTTGCAGTGACTGACCGTGGACGACCGTGGCGCAGAGAAGGAACAGTAACGACCAGGGAGGGAACCGAGCGATCGACTCTCATCAACACCTCCGTGATTCGACCAGCGCCGAACCGTCAATACCGGGTGTGTTCAGTGAATGCGACAGGTCTGCTAGAGATTTCCGGCAAACGAGTGTGATACGTTACCTTGGGAGTGTCAAGCCGCCTTGTGGTAAAGGATGCGCAGCGATCGTGTTCAGCGTGGGACATTGAGGCGTGTGGCACAATGACGGCCGTAACACCAGCCATGCTAGCGGACCGTTGTGGCCACCTCGACCGTCGCGATAACGGCTTTCGTCATCGTCGCGAGTGCGACACCGGCCCGCCCTGGCCCAACGGAGCAGCAGAGTGCCGCCGAGGCCGAAAAGCTTGTACAGGCCGGGGTCGAGCGACTCAGCCGAGGAGAGTTCGAAGCGGCCGCGGCATCGTTCCGGCTCGCGATGCAGCTCAATCCGGCGCTCGCGGCAGCCCACTTCGGCGCCGGTGTGGCGTTGGCAAATCTGCAGCAGTTCGAACAGGCAATTCAGTACTTCAAGCGGGCGATCGAGCTTCGGCCGGAGTTCGCGACTGCGTATCTCAATCTGGGTCTCGCACAGGTGCGTCTCGGGAACGACGCCGCCGCGATGGCGGCGTTGCAGGAGGCCGTCCGGCTGGCGCCGCAGCTGGTGGACGCGCATCGAGCGCTCGGGGCACTCTTCGCAAAGCTCGGTCGCTGGAGCGAAGCCGACCGCCTCGTACCGAGAGGTGATCAGGATTCGGCCGCGACGACGTCCCTGGCCTGCTTGGGCTCGGAGTGGCCAGCGGCACGCTCGGCGATTTCGACGTCGCGATCAACACCCTGACCCGTCTGCTGTCGGTGAAGCCGGACTCGGTCGACGGCCACCTGGCGCTCGGTCAGACATACGCAAATCTGGAACGCTGGACCGATGCACTGCCGCATCTTTCGCGCGCGGTGCGAGCTGGCGCCTAACAACCGAAACGCACAGCACAGCCTCGGGAAGGCACTGGCAAAGACCGGCCGGCCGGATCAGGCGCTGCGCCATTACCGTGAGGCCGCTCGTCTCGATCCGGCTGACGCTGAGGCACATTTTCGCGTCGGCCTGGTGCTCGTCGATCTCCATCGGGAGGCAGAAGCTGTCGCGGCGTTCGCCGAAGCCATTCGTCTGCGCCCGAACTTCGCGGCAGCCGTCTTCAATCTGGCTCTCGCGTACCACACGCTGGGCAGGTTGGATGACGCCCGCGATCAGCAGCGCGCCCTCGCGAGAATGGACCCGAACCTGGCGCGCCAGCTCAACTCGTTGCTCGATGGCAAGACCGGATCATGATCGCGCGTCGGTGTTGGCTGACCACGGCTGCATCAATTTCACGATCGCGTCGCTGACTGGTCATCGTGTCATTTGGCACCACCGCGGGCGCGCCATTCGACCTGCGTCTGGTCGATGTGACCGCGGACAGCGGCATCGACTTCACGCACGAAAACTCGCCAACGACGCAGAAATACCTCATCGAGACGATGGGCGGCGGCGTGGCGGTGCTGGACTACGACAATGACGGCTGGCTCGATCTGTTCTTTACGAACGGCGCGCAGGTGTCGGCGCCGATGCCGCCCGAGGCCCACATGAGCAAGACCGACCGCTTCGCAAATCGTCTCTACCGCAACCGTCACGACGGAACGTTCGCCGACGTGACGCGAGCGGCCAATGTCGGCGGAGTGCCTGGCGGTCGATACGGCATGGGTGTCGCGGTGGGCGACTACGACAATGACGGTTTCGCGGATCTCTACGTAACGGGTTACGACGCAAACACGCTCTATCACAACGACGGTCACGGACGGTTCGATGATGTGACACAGCGAGCGGGCGTCCAGGGCGGCGGATGGAGCGTGTCGGCGCTCTTCTTCGATTTCGACAACGACGGATGGCTCGATCTGTTCGTCACACGATACGTGGACTGGAGCTTCGGACGCGAGGTCTACTGCGGCGAGAGGCGCCCAGGGTACCGGGAATACTGTCACCCTCGCACGTTTCCGCCCATCACCAACATCCTGTATCGCAGCAATCGTGATGGCACGTTCACGGACGTCAGCCGCGAGACGGGTATCGCCGCCTTGAAGGGGCGAGCACTCGGTGTGGCTGTGGGCGATTACGATGGCGACCGCTGGCTCGACGTGTACGTCGCCAACGACGCCGTCCCGAGCTTCCTACTTCGGAACGAGCGGGGCCGCTCGTTTGCCGAAACCGGCGTCGCCGCCGGCGTTGCGGTCAACGGTAACGGCCGCGCCGTCGCCGGCATGGGTGTGGATTTCGGTGATTACGATAATGACGGCCGACCGGATTTGTTCGTCACGGCGCTCTCAAACGAGACATACCCGCTCTATCACAACGAGGGGCGGGGCATCTTTTCCTTCGCGACGACGGAGGCTGGCATCGCCAACGCCTCGATGCCTTATGCGGGCTGGGGCGTCAGGTGGATCGATCTCGACAATGACGGGTGGAAGGATCTGTTCGTCGCGCAAGGCCACGTCCTCGATACGATAGAGTTGACGTCCGATCACCTCAAGTATCTTCAACCGCCGCTTGTCCTCAGAAATATTGCCGGCCGGTTCGTTCCATCTCCGGCAACAGCTCCTCCCTCATCGTGTGTGGGCGGGTCGCGGAGCCGCGTTCGGGGATCTCGATAACGACGGCGATATCGACGTCGTCGTTGCTACATGCGGTGGGCGACCGCACGTTCTGAGAAATGATGGCGGAAACCGCCGCAACTGGTTGTCACTCTCGATCGTGGGCAGACCCTCCAACCGGGATGCGATCGGTGCAGAGGTCACCGTCATCAGCGCCTCGGGCGAGAAGCAGTATTTCGGCGTGACGAACGGATCGAGTTATCTGTCGGCGAGCGACAGGCGGATCCATGTAGGCCTCGGCACGGATCGAATCGCGCGTTCGGTGCAGGTGAGGTGGCCGAGCGGGACCGTACGAACACTGCGCGACGTGCCCGCGAACCGTTCGGTGACGATCCGGGAATCGGGAACTGGGGCGCGGTAGTGGCATACCGAAGCGCTGGGTCTGCTTTCAACCAGACGACAAGAATCTCTCCCGCAGTTTTCCCGCGATGGGAAACAGCTGCTATACGCTCGCGGAAAGGTTACAGGCGATATTTGGATCCTCAAACGCGGTCAGAAATCGGCTGCATTCCTTCGTTCGTGAGTATCCACCTCGCGGACTAACGTCCTCCGCCATTCTGCGATGACGTCCCACGCGCCCCCAGTTGTTTGAGCAACTCGCGCACCGCGGTATCCAGTTGTGAATCCTTCCCCGCCAGGCTCTCGCCGATCGGCCGTGTCACCGGAATGTCGACCGGCCGCGGGTTCAGCTCCATGTTCGTTCCGTCCTGCGTCGTGATGCGTGTGCCGGGCATGCGCATCGTGGAGCCGTCGACGAGGGTCTGGCTTCCTGTGTAGATGATCCAGCCGGACGTCGGTTCGCCGACGACCGTTCCGAGCTTCAGCGAGCGGTAGCCTTCGGTGAAGTCCTCGGCATCTGACAGCGAATGCTGGTTGGTGACGAGAATCGTCGGCAGCTCGAGCGCCCGCTGGCCGAGCACGCTGCGCGCCGGCGCGGTTGGCAGGCCGCGCGGGGTCATCATCATGTAGCCGCGGCGCGCAAGGACGTCGAGCGCATACGCGTTGACGAAACCACCGTTGTTGTTGCGCACGTCGATCACCACGCCATCTTTCGCGCGGTTCTCGGCATCGAGATCCAGGTACAGCCGGCGCAGCGCCCCTTCCGACATGTCGTTCATGTGCACGTAACCGAGGCGGCCGCCGCTCGCCTTGTTCACATACGCGCGATTCCATTCGACCCACTCGCGATAGAGCAGGTTCTTCTCCGCTCCACCGGTGACCGGCCGCACGATCACCTCTCGTCGATCCGTGGCGTCAGGTGATGCCGCCACGGACAGCTCGGTCCGGCGGTTGTTGGCGTGTGACAGAAGCTCGTCCAGGTTGACTTGTGGGGTAATCGCGGAACCATTGACCGCGACGACGTAGTCGCCAACCGAGACTTGTCTGGTAATTGCGGCAGGTCCAAGCGGAATGACGCTGGAGACGCGCAGCCGTCCATTGCGTTCGTATTCGCCACGATCGAAACGGAGACCGAGCCGGCCTGCGGCCGGTCCACCACCGCCGCGGCCGCCGCGGCCACCGCCACCAGCGACGCCCATGTGCGACGCGTTCAGCTCGCCGACCATCAGGTTCAGCAGACGGCGCATCTCGTCCGGCGTCTGCGCCCCGGCAATGCGCGGCTCGTAGCGGGTGCGCACGCCGTCCCAGTCGACGCCGTGGAACTTGTCGTCGTAGAAGCCATCGCGCATGTACGTCCAGGCCTGACGGAAGACCTCCATCTTTTCCTGCACGAAGTCCACGTCCATTTCCGCCGTCACCGAGATGTTCCGCGACTGACGAGTCTCGACAGGAATCACCGAAATGCGCCCCTGCTCGAGATAGAACACCTCACGGCTGTCGGGGGTGAACTGCGCGTCCGCCTTCGGCCCGGCCGTCGACGTCAGTTGTCTCGCGACCGCCGGCTCGCGGGCCAGTTCGTCGAGCGAGTACACGTAGAGGTTCTGCTGGCCGGCAGCGGTCGCCGTCATCAACAGCCATCGCCCGTCTGGACTGATCGACTGCGAGCCGACGTCGACACCGACCGGCAGGATGCTGACGCGCTGGCGGATGTCGTCGAACACGATCTCGACAGGCTTCGAGGGATCGCGCCGCGGCGGTGCCGGCGCAGCGTCGCGGGCAGGCGGCTGTTCGCGTCCCGGCGGCGGATCCTGTGCGGGCGGCGCGGTGTCGGCCGGCCGCTCAGCCGGCCGGTCCGCCGGGCGGTCCGCCGGGCGATTACGGGGATCGTCCCTGAACAGATCGCGGAATCGATCCTCGCGGAACCGCGGGGTGCGCAGGATCAGATCGACCTGCACCGCCTCGCCTTCCTCGGTGCGCTGATTGGTGTTGTAGATGATGTAGGTGCCGTCGGGACTCCAGGAGATGTTGTTCGCGCTGCCGTTCGGCATCGCGGTGACCGGCTTGCTCTCACCGCCGGCCGCCGGCACCGCGAACACGTTGCGGAAGGCCTTGGCGGTCAAGCCAACGTACGCGACCCATCGGCTGTCGGGCGACCACGCGAGGCCGCGGTTGGACCTGGTCAGGTTGCCCGTTGCCAGCGAGCGCTCCTGCTTGGTCGCGACGTCGACAATTCGCAGATCGGTACCGTCTCGCACGTACGCGATCGACTTCCCGTCAGGCGCCACGCTCGGTGCCGAATCGCTCACCAAGGCCTTCGTCAGCTGGGTCTCGCTGTTGCTGGTGAAGTCGAACAGGTAAAGGTTGCCGACACCATTCCGCTCCGAGACGTAGACGATGCGCCGGCTGTCGGGGAGCCAGCCGATCTGGGACTCGCGCGCGCCGGATTGGCTGACGCGCACGGCATCGCCGCCGTCCCGCGCGGATGCGGCCCAGACCTCACCGCGCGCGACGAACGCCACCTTCCGCCCGTCAGGCGAGAGCGCGAGATCCTGGAATCCGTTCGTCAGCGTCACGTGCTCGAGCGCCGGCGACGATGGCGCTCCGCGTTTGGTGATCGGAACCTTTTTCGCGTCGCCGCTTGCCGTGTCCATCGACCAGACTTCGAAATCCCGCTCGAACACGATCGTCCGGCCGTCGTTGGAAATCGTCGGCCAGAGGACCCGGCCATCGCTGAACTTGGTGATCGCCTTTTCCTTCGACTCGCTTTTCGGATCGCCTCCCGACGCCGATGCGGACACCGGAAGCATCCAGATGTTCTGGCTGCCGCTGCGATCGGAGACGAAATAGAGGTTCTTCCCGTCTGCGCTCCACATCGGCCACAACTGCTTCGCACCGCGCTTTGTGAGCTGCTCGTACTTCGGCGTGGAGCCATCGGTCAGCAGCCAGAGTTCCGACTCGTCGAGGTGGGAATGGCCGTTGCGCCACCACTGTCCGGCGCCGTTGCCGCGCGCCGTGAACGCGACACGCTGACCGTCCGGCGAGGGCGCAGAGAAGAATTCGCTCGTGTAGCGATCGCCGCTCACGATCATCGGCGTTCCGCCGGCAACCGGCACCCGGTAGATGTCGTTCATTCCGGAGATATCACGACTGGACGACGAGAAATAGATCCACTTGCCGTCGCGGGACCATCCGTCTATGCGATCGAGCGTGTCGTCGAAGGTCAGCTGCTTCATCGCGCCGCTGGCCATCGTCAGGACGTAAATGTCGCCGCTGCCCGTGCGGTCGGAGACAAAAGCGAGTTGCTTGCCGTCGGGAGAGTACATCGGCCGCGATTCGGTACCCTCGTGTGCCACGAGCAAGCGGGCTTCACCACCGGCCGCAGGCACGGTCCAGATGTCGCCACCTGAAACGACCGCGATTTCCGAGCGATCCGGCGATATCGCCGGTTCGCTGAAGGACGGGAGCGGCGCGGGTGACTCGTTCGCCGCTCGCTGACCGGCAATCGGCGGTGCCGCGATCGCCCCGATCGCGAGCAGCGTTCCAAGAATCACGGTGGTCTGTCTGGACGTCATGCAAGGCCTCCGTCAAAGTGGCTCATTCTACTCCTGATATACCATTCCTCTCTCGATGCGCCCGCCCATCCACGCGGCCGTTGCGGCACTGGCTCTCGCGGTGACATCCGCCTCGACGGCCCCGCAACTGACACACATCGTCGTCGGACGCGACGTTCCCCTCAGGCTCAGCGACGGCGTCACGCTCTACGCCGACGTGTATCGTCCAGAGGGCCCAGGCCGCTTCCCTGCCCTGCTGATGCGAACCCCTTACGACAAGGAAGGCGCTCAGCAGAGTGGGCGGCTCGCCATGACGTCAGCCGCCGTCCGCCGCGGCTACGTCGTCGTCGTACAGGACACGCGCGGGCAATTCACGTCGGAAGGGCGGTTCGTTCCGTACTCGCAGGAGATCGCCGACGGAGCGGAAACCATCGCGTGGGTGGCAGGACTTCCGTATGTCGACGGACAGGTGGGTATGTTCGGCCTGTCGTATCCCGGCGCGGTGCAGTGGATGACCGCCCCGGCGGCGCCGCCGCAGTTGAAGGCGATCGCACCGGCGATGACCTTCGCGCATCCGAACCACTTCTTCTATCACGGCGGCATCTTCGAAGCGGATTTCATCGAGTGGCTGCTTCCACGGCAGCAGCGGGAACGACGGCAGATGAGGCTTCCCTTCGCGACATCTCAGGAGGCGGACGCTGGATGGTCCAAGGAAGGCGACGCGTGGATGGATCACCGGCCTCTCCACACGCTGCCGTTGATGAAGGGATTTGACTATTGGAACGCCTGGACCCGGAACCCGATCGAAAGCGATTACTGGAAGCCATTCGACATCGAAGCGCAGCACAGTCAGGTCCGGGTTCCTGCTCTCAACCTGAGCGGATGGAACGACGACCCGTACGGCCAGCCGGGTGCCATTCGTAACTTCGTCGGCATGCGCGCGAACGGGGGAACCGAAGACGCAAGACGCGGACAGCGTCTGGTCATGGGACCGTGGACGCACGGCGTTCCGTCGATGACGCGCACGACGTACGCCGGCGTCGACTACGGTCCGAACGCGACCTTCGATTTCGTTGAGGAACAACTGAAGTTCTTCGACTACTGGCTGAAGAAACACGACGACGGGTACGCGCGTCAGGCGCCGGTGAAGATCTTCGTCATGGGCGCGAACCGGTGGCGGAGCGAGAGCAGCTGGCCTGTTCCAAACACCGTTGCGCAGTCCTGGGTTCTGAGCGCGGACAAGAGGCTCACGTTGTCTCCAGAAGCGCGTCCGGTTGGGCGGACGCAGTTCACCTACGACCCGCGGAATCCGGCACGCGTGCCACAGCCGACGGCAGACCTCCCGGCCAACTGGAAGACCATCACGGATCGCGCGGATGTCGTCGACTTCATGAGCGCGCCGTTGGAGTCCTCGATCGAGATCACCGGTCAGGTAATCGCGCGTCTGTGGTTCACGTCGTCGGCTCCGGACACCGATGTGACGGCTCGCATTCTCGGGATGCGGCCAGATGGATCATCGTATGCACTGACGAACGCATATGGGGCGCTGCGCACGCGCTACCGCAGCACCGAGGAGCCGCGGCCACCGGCACCGCTTCCGCCAAACGAACCGGTCGAGCTGACGATCAGCGTCGGCTTCACCAGCATCGTCGTGCCCGCCGGTCACCGTCTACAGCTCATGGTTACCGGAAGCATGCGTCAGGGACTGACGATTCACCCGAATGTCTGGAATGCCGATGACGCCGGCGTGCAACCGGTGCCCGCCATCAACGCCATTCATCACAGCGAGCGATATCCGTCGAGGGTCATCGTACCGGTTATCGAGAGGCGATAGCAGGGCTCGAGCTAGTTCGAAGGCCGTCGATCAACTGCAAGCGGCGTCAGTCGGATCACCACGCTGGCGGTCTGGACGTGCGGGCAATCACCTGTCCCCATCGTGACGCTGACGTTCGTGACCTCGCGAGTCGCGTAGCCGGTGCGTTCGGCACGCACGGTATAGGTCCCGGGGCGTTCGTACGCGCCGACGAATCGGCACGAGAAGCCTGGCAGGCTTTCGCGATACATTCCGTCCACTGCCGTCACACTCGCATCGCAGATCCCCTGTCCATTCAGTTCGTTGATCACGCTCACGTCGAGCCCGGCCTGGGCGATGGCCGGGCAGGCCACCGTGGGTGAGGAATCACAGCCGGCGAGGCTGAGGGCAAGCGCCAAGACCGTAAGTCTCTTTGTCATTCAGGGTCCACCGACAGGCGGCTGCAAGATTTTCTTGGACCGCCGTTCCAATAGTGTGGATTATCTGCAACTCCGTCGCGCCTCCCGAAAAGGTGGCTGGCACCTTCCCCGGCTAGGTGCCAGCCACCTTTTGCAGTTTTTGCGCACACCGGTCCGAACGGGCTGCCAGCAAACGGAATGCCCGGAGGCGGGCGTCTGGGCGAGGCGATTGCAAAATGCGCGACGCTGCACGCGCCACGCACGTGCAGCTGACGTTCAGACGAAATTCGCCGCAGCGGAGTCTGATTATCAAGACTCGTCAGGTAAGCCGTTGAGCGGACCCAAAGGAGGCGGGATATGACGCGGACTCGGACTGCCCGTGCGACGTCGCACGTAACACGCAGCTAGCACGTGGCACATAGCACGTAGCACGTGTACGGCCATCCTGCTTGTCGCGCTTGGTGCAAGCTCCGCGCGCGCGCAGGATCCTCAGACGGACGGCTGGGTGGTGCTCTCACTCGACGAATACCGCGCGTTGCGCGCACGGGCCTTCCCTGTCCCACCAACGCCGAACCCGCCACCGGTCGATGCGGCGCTCACGCGCGTCGACTATGACCTGCGCGCCAACGGCGACACCGTCAGCGGTGAGGCGCGGCTGACCGTCGATGTGCTCAAGCAGGGCTGGGTCAGCATCCAGGCGCCAGCAGGAGTGCTCGTACGCAGCGCGCGCTTGAACGGACGGCCGACTGCGCTCGTCGCCGGCACGCCTCCGCGGGTGCTGATCTCGAGTGCCGGACGCGCGACGCTGACGCTCGACATCGTCGTCCCTATCGCGACGTCCGGCGGGACCGAATCGATGACCCTTCCTGCGTCACCATCAGCCCTTTCCTCCGTGCGCCTCACCATTCCACGAACCAGCGTCGAGCTCGCCAGTAGCGGCGGGATCGTGACCGAACAAGTCGAAACCGCGCGCGAGACCAGCTGGAGTGTCTATGGGTCGCCCGGACGGCCAGTCTCTTTCAGCTGGAAGCGCAAGAGCGATGACAGGCGAACGACGATGCCGTTGCGGATGGACGCACGCGTGACGTCGCTCATCGTGCTGGGCGAAGAGAGCAGCCTGATCACCACGGGTGTCCGCGCCGACGTGAAGCAGGGATCGACGCGCGAGATCGCGCTGACGATTCCGGCTGGACTCACCGTCAACCAGGTCTCGGGAGCAACCGTGGCGGACTGGAATCAGCAGGCGAACACGCTGACTGTCTCGTTCCTCGAGCCGCTGACGACCACTGCGTCGATCGTCATCACCTCCGAAACGCGAATGCCGCGAGAGGGCGCGGTGGCCATCCCGCTCATCCGGATGCCGGTTGCCGAACAGGAGTCTGGTGGCGTTGCAGTTGATGTCGCGGGGACAGGAGAAATCGGGGAGCGGCGCCCGGTCGGCCTCGATGCCAGTGACCCCGCCATCCTGGGCGACGTCGTCAGCGGCCGGGACACGCCCTCGATGGCGGCGTTCAGGTTCAAGACCGGCGGAGGGTCCGCGCAACGGGCGCTCTCGGTTGATGTATCGCGTTACCTGCCAGCCGAAGTCCTGGTCGCCAACATCGAAGAGGCGCGTTACGAGGCGCTCATCGGCGAGGACGGCAAGACGCTGGTGCGCGCGCGCTACGCGGTGCGGAACAACCAGCGCAGCTTCCTGGCGGTCACGTTGCCACAAGACGCCACGCTCTGGAGTGCCGCGCTCGCGGGACGTGCCGTCCGCCCGGGCGTGTCACCAAACGGCAGCCTCTTGCTGCCGTTGCAGAAGGCTCGGGCAGGCGAAGCGCCTCCTACCGTCGCCGTCGAGATCGTTTACCTGCAGCGAACGAGCGAGTGGACGGAACGAGGCACCTCGACGCTGACGCTCGCGGCCGTTGATCTTCCCGTGTCGAGGACGGGACTGACCGTAAGGCATTCGCCCCGCTTCGCAGTCGAGTTGAAGCCCGGTGCATTCCGGCCTGACGCGGATCCAGGGCCATGGACCATCGCATTGCAGTCCGATGAATTGACGATCGGGGTCGCTGGCGCGGCAGGCCGCGGGATCGTTGCGGGGCTGCCGGAGTCGCCACCACCGCCGCCGCCAGCATCACCGGCCGAACCGGCCCGGGCTGAGATCGCCTCCAACATGAAGATGGGTGGGCTCTCGGTCGACTCCTCACCGCTGGCAAGCCCATTCAGGTCGGATTCAGGGCGCGCGATCGCCGGGATTCTTCCGGTCGGCGTTCGCGTCCCAGAGTTCGGCGCCACGCTCTTTGCTGCAGCGGAACTGACCGCGGAAGGCCGCGCGCCCACAATCGAATTCGCATACAAGCGAACGGCGCGGCGGTGACAGGACCATGGCGATGGGCGATGGGCGATGGGCAAGGGCGATGGGCGATGGGCGATGGGCAATGGGGCAGAGCCGAAACGTAAGTAGTCAAACTCGAGGCAGGTGTGAAATGCGGAAGATCCTTTTATCGCTGATCGCGTGCACGTTCGCCGTCGCAGCGGCCGTCGCCCAGGAGCGTCCGCCTCAAGGCCCCGCGGGAACCGTAACGCTGTCTCGCAGCGAGTTCGATCGCCTGCTGGATCTGTCGACTCGTTCCGGCGCGCCCCCTGAGCGAGCGCCTCTGGCTGCCGCGCTCGGACGCGCGGACATCACGGTCAGAGTGGATGGCGGTGTGGCCAGGGCCTCGATCGCGCTGGAGGGCGAGGTCTTCCACAGCGGTGTCGTCAAGGTTCCGCTCATCGCTGGCACGACGCTCCTTGACGCACGGCTGGCCAACGGTCCGCTCCCGCTCGTCTCAGAGAACAACACGCTCGTCGGCTTGATTTCAGGCCCTGCCGCTTTTGCCGCGACACTGGAATGGGCGGCTCCGCTGACGATGACGCCCGGACGCGGTTCGTTCGTGCTCCCAGTGCCGTCAGCCGGAAGCGTCACGGCAACGATCGACATCCCCGGTGAGCGAAGCGACGTGCGGGTCTCTCCAGGCCTGCTGTTGTCCCGATCGTCAGCCGGCGGACGGACGACGATTCAGGCGACGCTCAGCCCGGGGACGTCGACCCAGGTCTACTGGTCGTCACGCGACAGCGTCGCGGTGCCAGTTCAGCGTGACGTCAGGTTTCTCTCGGATCTGAAGACCCTCATCACGATCGGCGAGGCGGAGGTGCGCGCGGTCTCGCTGATCGACGTCACCGTGCTGCAGGGCGAGGCGCAGCGTTTCGAAGTACGGCTGCCACAGGGCAACGAGGTCGTGTCCGTTTCCGGCTCGACGCTCGACGCCAGCGACCATCAGGGCGGCGTGCTCACGTTGACGGTGATCGATCCGGCCGTGCGCAGGCACCAGTTTCTCGTGACGCTCGAGCGGCCAGGCTCGGGCGGATCGTTCAAGCTGGAGACCACATTCGCGACGCTGCCTGCGGCGCAACGTGAATCAGGTGAAGTGGTACTCGCCGGCGTTGGTACGCTCGAGATTGGCGCCGCCGATAACCCCGGACTGAAGCGTGTCGACGTTCGCGAAGTCGATCGATCGCTCGCAACTGCCGCCGGGCAGTCGATGCTGGCGGCATATCGGTATCAGCGCTTGTCGACCGCACCGCCGGCACTTGCGCTTGGACGTCACGCGCTTCTCGGATGCGGCTGTTCTCGCGGCGGTCGCCGAGCGCGCGGTGGTGACGACGCTCGTGACCGACCGAAGGGCGAGCGCTGACCGAAGTTACGTTGAGGGTCAGGAACCGCGCGCAGCCGTACATGAAAGTGTCTCTGCCAGCCGGTGCCTCGATCATCTCGTCGGACGTGGCAGGCCAGCCGGCGAAACCGGCTGACGGCGCCGACGGCACGCGCGTGCCGCTCCTGAGGCCGGGCTTCCGCCCCACCGACGCCTATACGGTGTCATTCGTGTACCTGCACGCTGGCTCGCCATTTCTGAAGAAGGGCGACATGCGGATGATGCTTCCGCGAATGGATCTGCCGGTCACGCTCGTCGAGTGGGAAGTGTTCGTGCCGGAGATGTACCGCGTCGATCGGTTCGATGGGAACGTCATCCCGGCGGACCTGGCCATGCAGGAAGTGACGGTGGCGGCCGAAGCGATTTCAGTACCGCAGATCCCCGGGACGATCGTCGGGCGCGTAGTCGATCAGTCCGGTGCGGCAATACCCGGCGCCAGCGTCGTCGCACAGGTTGCTGGCGGGAGGTGGAACGTCGTGACGGATGCGAACGGCCGCTACCAGTTCGACGGATTGCCCGCGGGATTGACGTCCATCACGGCCCAGCTGCAGGGCTTCAAGACGATGAGGCAAACGTTCGCCAACGATCAGCGCGGGCAACAGCTGGACTTTTCGATGGTCGTCGGGGGTGTCGAGGAGACCGTGACCGTGTCGAGTTCGGCCGTGACGAGTTCACCAGGCGACCAGGTTGCACGCATAGAACTGAACGATCGGGCCTCGAACCAAAGCGGTCAGCGCGCTGCCCAGGCGAACGAACCGTCGGTCAACGTGCAGAACCTGCAGCGGCGGGCGTCTGGCGTGCTGCCGGTGCGGATCGAGGTGCCGCGCGCCGGGTCTTCGTATCGTTTCGTCAAGCCACTCGTCATCGATCAGGAGGCGTCCGTCAGCTTCCGGTACCGCCGGAGATAACCACCGTGTTGCGACAGGGCTGAAATCGGAAATCGGAAATCGGAAATCGGAGATCGGAGAATCGAAAAATCGGGGAGTCGGAGGAATCGGGAACTCAACGATGGCCGATTTCCGATTTCCGATTTCCGATTTCCGATTTCAGGACTTCTCAGGCACCAGCGTCACGACGGTGTTCCGCTCCATCGGGAAGTACTTCTTGAAGATCTCGTGGAGGACGGGCGGCGAGATCGACTCGATCCGCTCCATGCGCTTGAGAATGAGGAGCGGATCGCGCTCGAGGAGCTTCGCCGACTGAAGCCGTCCGAGCCAGAAGCCGTTTTCCCTCAGCAGCGTTTCGTGCTCACGCCTCGCGCTCTCTTTCGCGCGGGTCGTGAGATCGGCGGATGGCCCTTCCTTCTGAATCTGCCGAATCTCCTGGAGGATCCGTTCGACCATCCGGTCGACGTTTTCCGGCGCCGACCCGAAGCTGATGACAATGCGTCCCGCACCGCGCTGCGGTAGTGGCTGCGCCGAGCCCACCGACACGCCGTAGGTCTCGCCGAGCTCCTCGCGCAATACGTCACGCAAGCGAATCTCGAGCACTTCAGTCGCCGCCTCGACCCGTGCCTGCTCGTTTTCCTCGAGCGGCGGATCTGCGAAAAAACTGAGCACGGTCTGCGCTTTCGGCTCCTTGCCCTTCTCCACGCGCTCGCGCACCAGCGTTGGCGGGAACGTCAGCCCGATATCCTTGTAGCGGCCGGCCGCCTTGCCCGTCGACGGCAGCGAGCCGACGTAGCGCGCCAGTAACGGCACGGCGTCATCGACCTTGAACGTTCCAACCATGAAGAACGTGAAGTCTGCGGCATTGGCGAACCGCTCGCGATAGAACGACACCATCGCTTCCCGATCGAGCGTTTTCACGCGCTCGATGGTCAGCGGTTGCGAGGTGTAGTGGTTCATCGTGTTGACCGCGGCGACCTTCTCGCCGAACACGACGCCGGGATTGCGGTCGCGGTTCACGAGCGCCGCTTCCAGCTGACGGCGAATCAGGGCGAACGCCTCGGGATCGTCTCCGGGTGCCGTGAACCGGAGGTTCAGCAACTGCAGCGCCGTCTCGAGATTCGCCGGCGTGGCAGATCCGCTGATCCCGTGATTCGACAGGCTGATCGACGCGTTCGCGGAGGCGAACTTCCCAGCGAGCAGCTTCTCGAGGTCGACCGCGCGGTGGCCGCCAGCGCCCGACAACTGCATCTGCGTCGTGGCAAATTGCGCCTCGACAAATTTCGCCGGTGTCGCAAGGGAGCTTCCCCCTGGAGAGACCAACGAGAAAAGCACCTGATCGTTCTTGAAATCGGTCGGCTTCAACCACGCTTCGACACCGTTGTTGAAGCGGACGACCGTGACACCGAGTTCCGGGATCTCGCGCTTGCCTGCGACTTCGCCGGGATCCGGCATGCGCTCCATCAGGGCGCGGCCCGACCCCACGTCGTTCCAGGCGGTCACCGCCACCGCTTCCGCCGCTTTCACGGCTGCGCGCAGTTCGGCGTCAGTCGGCACCTTGAGCTCGGGCTTCTGCGGGGAGACGGCGAGAATCACCCGATTCTGGTCCGCGAACAGCTTGCGCGCTACATCCGAGACCTCCGCCGCCGAGATGCCGGGAAGGAGTGCCTTGGCAAGCTGGTGCTCGTACACGATGCCCGGGCTCGGCTCACCGAGCAGGAAGTGGTTGATGTACTCCTGCACATACGACCCGCTCTCCGTCTTGTCGCGCTCCGCATACGCGCGATCGAAGCTGGCAACCAACCAGCTCTTGGCACGATCGAGCTCCGCCTGCCCGAAGCCGTGGCGTTCGACGCGCTCGGCCTCCACAGCCAGCGCCGACAAGGCCCCTTCAATCTTGCCGTCCTGCACGCCTGCGCCAAGCGCGAACGTCGTGACCGTTGGCGAGAGGCTGCTGCCGTACGCCACCGCGCTCAGGAACGGCGCATCGGGCTTCCTGCCGATCTCGTCGAATCGTTCGTTCAGCATCTGGAACACCAGCTGACGAACGAGGCTCGCGCGATAGTCTGCAACCGTATTACTCGATTCCACTGGACGCTTGCGGACAATCGAGACCGACGACTGCGTCACCTCCGGGTCCGTGGCCGTCTTGGTCAGCAGATCCGTCGTCAGTGGAACCGGGTAGCTGCGCTCAGGAGGTGGCTCCGATGGCTTGGGGATCGAACCGAACTCCTTCTTGATCAACGCTTCGATCTGCGCAGTATCGACATCGCCGACCACCACCACCGCCATGCGATCGGGCCGGTACCATTTCGTGTAGAACGCGCGCAGGGTATCGGGCGTGAACGACTTCAGGATCTCCGGCTTGCCAATCGGCAGCCGTTCGGCGTATTTCGACTGCGAGTACAGAACGGGAATGTGCTGATCGCGGACGCGAGCCCCGGCGCCCAGATCGCCGCGCCACTCCTCGATGACCACTCCCCGCTCCTTGTCGATCTCCTGCGGATCGAGCGTCATGCCGGCGGCGAAATCGGCAAGCCCCTGCATTCCCTTTTCGACGATCCCAGGACGATCCGTCGCCAGCTGAAACATGTAGACCGTCTCGTCGAACGAGGTGTAGGCGTTGACATGCGGGCCCATGCGCGCGCCGGTCTGTTCGAGAGCAGCAATGAGCTCGCCGGCCTTGTAGTGGCGCGTGCCGTTGAACGCCATGTGCTCGAGAAAGTGCGCCAACCCGAGCTGCTGGTCGTTCTCGTCGACCGACCCGGCCTTCACGGCCAGCTGCATCGACACACGCTTCTCCGGCCGGCCGTTCTTGCGGATGTAGTAGCGCAAGCCGTTCGGCAGCGTGCCCATGGTGACCGCGGGGTCGAACGGGACCGTGTCGGTCAGCGCAGCCGCGGGCGCTTGCGGCTGCGCCTGGGACGCCTGGCGAGCCTGAAGTAGGGAGCCGTTGAACGCGACGCCGGCAAGAACGCACGCTGGCAGAAGACACAATCGCAGGGTTGACCGCATAGATGCACTCTATCGCACGTTTCCATGCGCCGGCATGGCTTTCATCACCAGCCAGCAGCGCTTCATCACCGCCGCACGACGGCAACCAAATCCATGGACTCTGTAGCCTTGAAGGCCGCACCGTCGAACCCGCCGTACAGATCGAACCGCTCGAATCCGGCCGAGCTGAAGATGTCCCACAGCTCGATCCAGGTCCAGCCATGCAGCGTCACGCTTCTGGCGTGCATCACCTCGACCGGCGGATCCGCTGATGGCCTGTGGCGAAGGGTCGCAGGCGTGAAGATGACGGTTCCGTCGGGCTTGAGATCGACGAGCCGCAGATAGACAACGTCTCCGCTCTCTTCATCGGGCCGGAGGTTCAACGGCAGGTAACGAATCCGTTTCGCCCGGATGCGATCGTAGTTCAGCACCTGCACCACGAACGGCGCATCCGCCGCGAGCACGGCCGCGAGTCCCTGTATGAATCGCTTCAGGTCGTCGTGATCGAGATACGAAAGCGTGTTCCCGAGACAGATCGCCGCACCGGCCTGACCGAGCTCGATCGCACCGAGATCGGCGATGTCGGCGTGCACGAATCGCAGGTTGTCTGGAAGGGAAACGCTCGCGGCCATGTCGAGCATCGACGTCGATGTGTCGATGCCGACGACGTCGAAGCCGTGGGATGCGAGATGGCGGCTGTGTTCGCCGGTGCCGGATCCCAGATCGATCACGAGTGGCAGCGGTGCCGTTTTCAGGACGCGTTCGAGAAACGGCCACTCGCGTTCGATGCGCTCCGGCCAGGCAATCGCGCGCCGGTATTCCACGCGGGACCACTGATCCACGCCCATCGCACGGGGGACTCTATCATTTCCGATTCGTGCCCGCCCTCTCGAAAGCGTCAGGACACTTCTGAAATCCGGCCCTAAGTACTTGATGTGTTTCAGGGCTGAAACTGGCCCCACTCTGGCAGAGCTAGAGGCTGCCCCCGGCGCAGGAGCCTTTGCCATGACGTCTCAAAGCCGCGTCGTTCTCACCGGTATCGTGGTGGTCGTGGCCGCGCTCTCGGGTCCGGCTGGAAGAGTGGTCGAGGGCAACGAGACGAACACCTCGGGTGCAGCCGTCGTCCGGATTGGGTCGGACCTCAGCGTGTCGGCACTGTCGGCGCCGTCACGTGCGGCCGTCGGCTCGGCGATTGTGGTGACTGACACGACGACGAATCCAGGAGTCGTCGGTGCCGTTGCGTCGGTGACCGCGTTCTACCTGTCGGCCAACTCGACTCTCGACGCGACCGATGTCAGGCTGGCGCCGGCGCGCGCAGTCGGTCCGCTCGCTGCTGGCGCGGCAAGTGCCGGCGCGGCCAACGTGATCATTCCCGAAATCGCACCTGGCGCCTGGTTCCTCATCGCCAATGCGGACGATGACGGACTGGTCGACGAAATGGCGGAGTCGAACAACGCGCGTATCGTGTCCATCCATATCGTCCCGACCTCGACCAGACCTCGCTGACCGCCTCGACGCGAACGCGACGAGCCCGATCAATCGCTGACGTCCCCTGGGACTGGCGCTCGATGCTCGAAGGGCCTGGGATTTCCTCCCAGGCCCTTGGTTCTTGAGGCCCGCTTTCTCCGCCAATCGAGATCTCGGCGCCACTTCGATGTACCCTTGGCGGCCAAAGGGCGTCCGGGCGAGGCCGGACGCTAACCCAATTCCGGAGACACCTCCCGTATGCATCCAATTACTGGGCTTCTGACCGCCCTGGGCGCGCTGACCGTGGTTTACGTGGCCGGATGGGCCAAGGCGTTCCAGGCCGCGCGGCAAGCGGCCAGGCGTGACTCCCCCGCGACTGACACCCGTCCTCCGGACCTGTTCCAGATAGCGCTGGGCGCTGTGACGAACTTCTTCGATACGCTGGGAATCGGCTCGTTCGCCACGACCACGGCGGTATTCCGGCTCCGGAATATGGTGCCCGACCGCGTCATCCCTGGCACGCTGAACGCGGGACACACCCTGCCGACGATCCTCCAGGCGTTCCTGTTCACGGCCGCGATTCCGGTGGACGTGTTGACCCTCTTTGCGATGATCATCGCGGCCGTGCTCGGTGCGTGGCTCGGTGCCGGCGTCGTCGCGAAATGGTCGAAGCGAAAGGTCCAGATCGGGATGGGGTCTGCCCTGCTGGCGGCCGCCTTGTTCTTTCTCATGCGACAGCTCAACTTGTTCCCCGCCGGAAGCGATGAAATCGGCGTCCGCGGCATCAAGCTCCTCATCGCGGTCGGAGGGAACTTCATGCTCGGAGCCTTGATGACGCTCGGCATCGGGCTCTACGCACCGTGCATGGTTCTGGTGAGCCTGCTCGGCATGAGCGAACGGACGGCGTTTCCGATCATGATGGGATCCTGCGCGTTCCTCATGCCGGTGGGGAGCCTGCGCTTCATCCGCGAGCAGAGCTACAGCCTTCGCAACGCCCTCGGCCTGGCCATCGGCGGCATCCCGGGCGTCCTGATCGCCTTCTACATCGTCAAGTCGATGGACCTCTACTATGTCCGCTGGCTCGTCATCGCCGTCGTCATCTACACGGCCGTGACGATGCTGATGTCGGCTGCACGCGAGAAGTCATCGACCGCTGCCGAGACCGCAAACGCCAGCTAGCTGGCAAAGGCCGCCGCCCAATCTTCACGCCCGTTGGCGATGGCGCGCTCGGTGACCTGCGACCAGTCGTAGTCGAGGACGATCAGGTCGACGGACCACCGCGTGGCACGACGCGTGGCGATCGCATAGCGTGCGTGTGGCGATCCCGCTTCGGCAGTCGACGTATCCGGATTGTCGGCGTAGCGAGGGCAGCCGACGCTGCCTGGGTTGACGATCAGCTTCCCGCCCGGCGCGTGGGTCGCGTGCTGGTGATGGCTGTGCCCGCAGAGAATCAGCGACGCGGACACACCCGCGAGCCGGCGTTCAAGTGTCGACGCCGTGGCGAGCGCCAGGCGGCCGTCTACCAGATCTTCCAGCAGGTACTCGCTGTCGCTCGCGGGCGTGCCGTGCACCGCGAGCACATCGCCGTCGAGCTCGAGGGACGACGGAAGACGGCCGAGAAGCGCCCGCTGATGCGGCGTCAGGGCGCCATGAGTGAAGGCGACGGAGGCCGACATATCCTGAGGCGGCAGTTCGGCCAGCCAGCGGTCGTGATTACCACGCACGGTTGGCATGGCCCGATCCTCGAGCAACTCGAACGTCTCGCGCGGCCACAGGGGGCTCGTCACGCAGTCTCCGAGATTGACGATCAGATCCGAGCCACGGCGCGCGATGTCCGCGAGCACGGTTTCGAGCGCGATCAGATTGCCGTGAACGTCGGCGATGACAGCGAGGCGCATGCTTACCGCCGCTCGGACGGCTGCTCCGCGGCAGCTCGCGAGGTGAACAGCGTCGCCACGTCAGCGACACTCTCGAGGAGATGGGTGTGGGGCTCGACAGCCAGGCGCGCGCGCGGGTGAGCACCGGAACACACCCCCACGTTCATCTTCACGCCCGCATTGAAACCAGCCTGCAGATCGAACGCGGTATCGCCGACGTTGGCGACGGCATGCACCGAGGCGACCCCAGTGCGCTGCATCGCCTGAAATATGAGAAATGGCGCCGGCCGGCCGCGCGGCACTTCGTCACCACAGACGAGGGCGTCGGCAATTCCGGTCCACCCGACCGCTTCGAGCACGGCGCCCGCCACCGAACGGTCGAACCCCGTGTTCAGCGCGACCCGAATGCCCTGCTCCCTGCACGCGCGCACCGCGTCGTCAGCGCCCGGGTACAGCTTGAAGCGGTCAGCCGCGGCCGTCAGCGCTTCCCGAAATGATGAATAGATCGCATCCAGATCTCTCAGGCGACCGGGCGCATGACGTTCCAACAGGTCGGCCATCGCCTGCCGCTTGCTGGCCCCGCGGACCGCGGCAATCTGTTCGCCGGTCACCGGCACCGACCAACGGGCCAGGGTCGCGCGAAAGATCTCCGCAACATCATCGCCCGCGTCGATCGTCGTTCCCGCCATGTCGAAGACAACGAGTTCGATCATGCGTTCTGTCGAGGTTTCTCGGGGATCGTGAAGACCTGAATGGCAAAACGCTTTCCAGCAGAAGATTCGGTGTCGCAGACGTCGACTTCAGTGAAACCGCTGCGCTCAGCCGCCGCACGCATCTCCTCCACACTGCGGAGGCGCATCACACCTGACAGACGCTGAATGGCTTCATACGGGGATGGCGTGACGGCTTCGGCCGCTGATCCAGGCAACTGGATGACGGTTACGAGCGCGCCTCCAGGCTCGAGCAGCGGTGTCACGTTGCGCATGGCGGCAACCGGATCGACGTATTCGAACACAAGCGCCCCAAAGGCCAGCCTGACCGGAACGATGGGCAGCGGATCGCGCTCGATATCCGCGACGAACGCACTGAACGCGTGAAACCTCTCCGCGAAACGCTCACGCGCGCGCTGCGCGTACGATCCATTGATGTCTATCGCTACGATCCTCGACACGATCGCCGGATCGACGCGGTCCAGGCCATGGCCGCCGGCACAGCCGAGCAGCGCCAGCGAGGCGGGACGATAGGTGTCGCAGACGAAGGCGAGAATGTCGGCCATCAGGGCCGCCTGATTGACCGCTGGCAGCGACATGTGGGCCTCGTAGTCCTCGAGGGGAATGGTCAACCAGGGGTTCATCGAACAGGTTAGACGTTGATGCAGGGGTTGGAGGTTCGTCGGCAGTAATTGCCCGGCATCGGCCACGGAAGCACGCGCCAACGGGTATCGGTAAATCGGACACCGGTGCAAGGACCGCGGCGAAACATGCAAACAAAAAGGGCCGGCATCATGCCGGCCCCTTGTCGTTTCGTCTCCGTTTTTCGCTTTCCGATTTCCGATACTCCGATGTCCGATTTCCGATTTCCAATCGCCGAAGGCCGAAGGCCGAAGGCGCGACGTCAGCGCGCGGCCTGCTCGGTCGTGATCTTCTTGTCGGTCTTGTCGCCGTTCTTCACGTACTTGTCCAGCCACGCGGCCCAGCGCGCCCAGAGGTCGAGGAGCGTTTCCTTCGACGCCGGACCGTGGTCCTCGAGCGGATACAGATACAACGCAGATGTTTTCCCGAGGCCGTTCAGCGCGTGATAGAGGCGAACCGAGTTGATGGGATCGGTGCCGACGTTCTGATCGGCCAGGCCGTGATACATCAGCAGCGCGCCGGTCAGGTTGTTCGCGTAGAGAAACGGCGACATCCCCAGATAGACGTTCGGCGCTTCCCACAGGTCTCGACGCTCGCTCTGGAAGCCGATGGGCGTGAGCGTCCGGTTATAGGCGCCGTCGCCCGCAATCCCGGCCTTGAAGAACGGCGTGTGAACCATCGCGTTCACCGTCGAAAACGCGCCGTAGCTGTGACCGCCGATGGCCAGCTTGTTCCTGTCGGCCAGACCACGGCGATCGAGTTCGTCGATCACGGCCGCCAGGTTGTTGCGCAGGTCGTGGACGTAATTGTTGTTCATCTGCCCGGCCGGGCCGACGATCGGCGAGTCGGGCTCGACAATCGCATAGCCCATGCGGACGAAGAACTCCATCGACCGCAACCCGAAGTTCGGGAAGCTGTTCTTGTTGAACGTCCGGTCGGGCCGGTCGTACGACTCCTGATCCTGGAACTCCCGCGGGTAGAACCAGAACAGAGCCGGGAGGCGCGTGCCTTTCTGATAGTTCTGCGGCAGCGTCACGGTGACGCGGAACTTGAACCCATCGGGCCGTGTCACCACGAACCGCTCGGTCGGTGCCCGCGTGATGTCCGGCGTGTAATCCTGGTTCTGGGTCAACTGCGTGCGCTGACCGTTCTGCACGAGGTACTGCTGCCCGACTTCGGTGGGGCTCTCACGCGAGACGATGTAGCGGCCCGTGTTGATGTCGAGCACGGTCGACACACGCTCGAAGATGCCGTTGTTGTCGCCCTCGTAGATGCGCTGCTTCTCGCCGGTCTTGATCGCCACCTTGTCGATGAAGCTCTTCGGGCCGACCTCGTTCGGGTTTTTGTCGTAGGCCGTCCCGGCGAAGTACACGCTGCTGCCATCAGCCGAGAGCAGGACCTGACCGCCACCGCCGCCACCACCGCCGCGGCCGCCACCGCCGCCGCCACCGCCACGTCCGCCGCCGGCGACCGTACCGCGCGTCGAGATCAGCGATCCGGGGTTGGTATACACATCGTCAGCGCGATAGCGCGCCAGAGTGTATTTCTGCGCCGGCTGATCGAGTGCCACGGCGAACTCGATGACCGTCGCGGCGTCTCGCCGCTCCTCCGAGTTCTGCCCCCGACGCTCGCTCGCGAACAGTATCTTCATGTCCGGCGAGAACCGGTGACCGGTCATGCGCGTGCTGTTCTCGAAGATCACCTTCTTGCTGGCGTCGTCGAATGGAGCGGTCCACTGATAGAGACGATCCTTGCGCTCCGGCGGGCGCTGACCGCGCTGCCCTTCGGCCGGCTGGTCGTCGGCCGCCAGGCCGCCGCGATCCTGTCCGCGATTGGCCCGGCCGCCTTGCCCGGCCGGCGCCGGTTCCTGCTCGAGGAACGTCAGCCCCTGCCCGTCGGGCCGCCACGCCACCTCGCGCTTGCCCTGCTGGTTCTGGCCGCCGCGCCCGCCACCACCCTGCGCCGGCGGATCGGCCGGCGGCTGCGTGTCGTCCTGCACGCCGAGATTGATCGGGCGATCCACGACTTTCGCGAGCATCTTGCCGTCAGCGTCCCAGATCTCCTCGATCGATCCAAAACTGTTCACCGGAACGTCATAGGAGAACGGCTTGACCATGCGCGTCACGCGCACGTACTTCGCATCGGGCGACGGGTCGATTCCGCGTACCATCGTTGGTTGCCCGATCTTCTTCACGACACCCTTCTGCACGTCGATGAGCGCGACCTGGCCCGTGGAGTGCCACTCCAGCAAGTCCTTCTCGTAGGTCGTCGTCATCAGGCTCGGGAACGTGCGCAGGCGGTTCTTCTCGGCGTCGGCAATCTTCACCGTCGGGCCGGAAGGCGCCGTCGGAGCTGGCGGCATCGCGCTGCGGGTATCGGGCACGAGCACGGCAGCGATGTTCTTGCCGTCCATGGAGAACTCGAAATTCGAGACGAGCGTCGCGAGCACCGGGGTCTTGGTCAGCTGACGCGCCTTGCCGGTTGCCACGTCAGCGATCCAGATGTGCGTCGCATCCTCACTGTGAACGAAGAACGCGACTGCGGTGCTGTCTGGCGACCACGTCGCGTTCGACACGCGCGCGCCCGCGGGTGTCTGAATCGGCTTCTTGCTGCCGTCAGCGGCCGAGATGATCTGGATGCCGACGTTGTTGCGAGTGGTGAGCGCCCGCGCGCGGTTGGCCTTGTAGTCGACGAACACGCCACCGAGCTCGTGAAATGGCTTCGAGAACGTCTTCATCAGGACCGGACCGTCACCGATCTCGTCCAGGAACCATTTCTTGTCGGGGCTTACGCTCGAAAGCGTCACATTGAGATGGCGCGGCGCCAGGACTGCCTCGGCGAGCTCCCGTGGGGGTGATGCGTAACTCTCCTGCTTGAGAATGTCGTCCGCCCACGAAGTGCTGCTCTGAGCCAATCCGGACAGCCCGAATGGAATCAAGAGGAGCAGCAGCACCGGGGCGAGCCGTAACAGGCGGTACGCCAGGGACCCACGAGTCGTCGTCATAGTGCCTCCGTCGAGCTGTGCTTTTTACGCAGAGAGTCCGGCCTAAAGCCGGACGCTGCTTTGAGATAGACCTACCGCTGGGGCGCGGCTGAGTACGGAGTGTATACGACAGTCGGGGTTATTTGCTTACTAAACAGATAAGGTATTGGTGGTCAGTGACTTACGTAGCGTCAACTCCCAACGGGTCGTCCGACTGCCGGGCGACATCTGAACAGGAGATCGGAGAACTTCTGGTTCCCTTCCGCTTGATCTCCGAGCTGCTGTGAGTCTAAGATGACATAACTCGCAGAGCTAGATTCGTACGGCTTTCACTGCCACTGCTGTCTCGGGCGGCTCTCCTTTGGGAGTTGGGAGTTGCCCGCCTCCGCTTGCCGCGAACGATTCAGGCGGCAAGCTACGGCGAGGCCTCGCCGTAGCGCGCTCGATTCGTGCGCGCGCGAAGGCGGGGAGATTGGGCGTTGACTCGGCTACAAACGCGGCGACAGCGCCTGCACCAACCGGACATACCCATCCACCGCCTCGTGCAGCTCCGAGAGCAGGACGTGCTCGTGATCGGTGTGGGCGACGAGGATGGAGCCTGGACCGAATAGCAGGGGGCTTCCCCATCGATCGAGCAGCGGGATGTCCGTCGTGAAAGGAAAACTTGCCGTCGGGAAGCCGGGCACGACGTGCATGCGGACCGGTTCGATGCGGAGCACCTCGGACACGTGGACGAGCGGCTCCAGACGCCTCACCACTTCCAGCACATCGTCGGCCGGTCCGACGGTGCGGAACATGATCTCGGCGGAGGCGGCGGGTGAGATGACGTTCGGGGCGACACCACCCTCGATGAGGCCGACGTTGTAGAACGTCCCGCCGAAGTCCGCATTCGAGGGCAGCGGCAGCGTTTTCAGCTGCGAGAGCGCGTTGAGCAGCTTGTCGATGGCGGACTCGCCTCGCTCTGGCGTCGCGGAGTGAGCGGCGCGGCCGGACGCTACGAGGCGCACGCGAAGCGCGCCGCGCGTGCCGGTGGCCAGCCGGTTGTCGGTCGGCTCGCCGTTGATCAGAAAGCGGGCCGAATTCGCGAGCGTATTGGCGGCGGCGGCGCCATCACTCCCACGTTCTTCGCCAACGACGAACAGGAGGCCGACTCGATGGTCTCCTGATGCCCGCAGGCGTTCGGCGGCCGAAACCTGCGCCGCAAGGATGCCTTTCGCATCGCAGGCGCCACGGCCGTAGAGACGCCCGTCACGAACGCTGCTCGGAAAGAACGGCGGGACGCAATCGAAATGCGTCGACAAGACAATCGGCGGGTGATCGTCGCCGGGCGTCGCCCGGACATTCGCGCGGCCGCGATCGAGCGGTTGTTCCTCGACGCGGTATCCCAGGTCGCGCAGGCGCTGCGCCAACCATGCGCTTGCCGCGTCTTCGGAGCCGGTCGTGGAGTCGATGTCGATCAGCTCGCGCGCAAAGGCGAGCGTCGCTATCGAATCCATTGTTCGAGCGCCGTGCGCGCGTCCGTGCGCTCGTCGCGGTACTTGACGATGACTGGTGTGTAGATCGAGAGACCCCAGTCACGTCCAGGCCCCTTCGTCACCGGCCGCGTTCCGGGAACGACGACGGCGCCCTCCGGCACGATCATCGGCTGTCCGGGAACGGGCTCGAGCAGACGACCGTTGACGATGTCGTAGATCGGCGTAGATCCCGTGAGGATCGTCCCCGCCGCCAGCACTGCGCGCCGCTTGACGACGGCGCCTTCGTAGACCCCGCAGTTTCCGCCGACGAGCACGTCATCCTCGACGATCACGGGCAACGCGCCGACCGGTTCGAGCACGCCGCCAATCTGCGCGGCGGCGCTCAGATGCACGTTCCGCCCGATCTGCGCGCAGGATCCCACCAGTGCATGCGAATCCACGAGCGAACCATCGTCAACGTAAGCGCCGATGTTGACGTACATCGGCGGCATGCAGATGACGTTGCGGCCCACGTACGCGCCGTCACGGATCGTCGATCCCCCGGGAACGATACGGACGCCCTGCTGCGCCGTGAAACGTTTCAACGGCAGCGTGTCCTTGTCGAAGAACGGCCAGCGCCCGTGATCCGCGGACGCGTCGACGGTGTCGCCGAACTTGAACCCAAGCAGGATGCCGCGCTTCACCCAGCTGTTGACGCGCCAGCCCGTTGGCGCCGACGGATCCGGTTCCGCCGCACGCACCTCTCCTGCCGACAGGGCGGCGCGCAGTTTGGCGAATGCCTCCCTGGCGGCGTCGCGATCGACGTTTGCGCCGGCGCCGGCCAGCGTTTCGATTTCGGCTGACAGTGCCGTCATGCGGTCACAGACGCGCGCGGCGCTGCCGCGGACTTCGAGCGATTCTGAAACGCGGCGATCACCTCGCGAATCTTCTGACGCGAGGCCTCCCGCGGTGGAACCATCGGCAGCCTGTAGTGCTCCTCGAGCAGCCCCATCGCCGCCATGGCGCTCTTCACGGGAATGGGATTCGATTCGATGAAGTTGACCGTCATCAGCGGGAGCAGATCGTGGTGAAGCTTCCGCGCCGCGGCAAAGTCGTTTTGCTCGGCCACCTCCACCATCTGCGACATCTCCGCAGGCACCTCGTTCGACGCTACGGAGATGATCCCATGCCCGCCGACCGCCATCAGCGGCAACGTCAGGGCATCGTCGCCCGACAACACGATGAAATCGTCAGGTACCGTGCGGCACACCTCGCACATCTGCGAAACGTTGCCGGACGCTTCCTTGACGCCGACGACGCCCTTGATGCCGCTCAATCGAACGAGGGTTGCCGGCTCGACGTTGCAGCCAGTCCGCCCGGGAACGTTGTAGACGATGATGGGCAGCCCCACCTCGCCCGCAATGGCGCTGTAATGCTGAAACAATCCTTCCGGCGTCGGCTTGTTGTAGTACGGCGTCACGGAGAGGATGCCCGTCGCCCCTGCCGCGCGCATTCGCTTCGCGACGTGAATCACCTCGCGCGTGTTGTAACCGCCGGCGCCCGCCAGCACCGGCACGCGACCTGCCGCCTCGGCGACCACGAGCTCGACGATACGAACACGCTCATCTTCCGTCAGCGTCGGACTCTCGCCGGTCGTTCCGCAGGGAACGAGAAAGTGGATGCCAAGATCGACCTGACGCCGCGCCAGTCGACGAACCCCTGCCTCGTCGAGCGATCCATCGGATAAGAACGGCGTCACCAACGCCGTCCCGCAGCCCGTAAAACTCCGCCGCATCTCTACCTCCTATGCACTTGCGCACATCGCGCACTTGCGCACGTGCGCACTTTCAACCCCCCAGCACATCCCTCATCGAATACCACCCGCGCTTGCCGATCACCCAACGAGCGGCCTCGAGCGCTCCGCGTGCGAATCCGGTGCGATCGCGAGCGACGTGTGTCAGCGTGATGGTGTCTGCGAGCGAATCGAAGCCGACCGTATGCGTGCCGGGAATCGAACCTGCACGCGTCGAGGCGACATCGAGCGGCCCGCGAAAGCCGCCTCGCTCGAGCGCAGTTTTCAACGCGATGGCCGTGCCTGACGGTGCATCCCGTTTGGCTGCGTGGTGGAGCTCGTGAATCCAACCACCGTATTGCTGATCGGCGAACAGCGCACCAGCCTTCTCGACGATCTCGAGAAAGATGTTGACGCCAATCGAGAAGTTGGGCGCGACCACGACCGCGGATCCGTGCGTGGCGACGGCATCGCGGACGGTTCTTTCGTGACCTTGCCACCCCGTCGTGCCGACGATGACCGGCATACCACGCGCGGACAGTCGCGGCACGTTCGCCGGCACCGCATCTGCCACCGAGAAATCGACCGCCACATCTGCTGACGGCCAGCCGGCATCATCGGCGGAATTCTGGCGCCGCACGACGCCCGCGACATCGAATCCATACTCGCCGGCCAACGATTCGACCAGGCGGCCCATGCGGCCGTGGCCAACGAGGAGCAGCGTGCGGCGTGCGGCGTCGGCGGTCATGCGCTCACGCTCATCGGATCTCGAGGGCCGCCGGCCGGAGCGACGAACCATTGGTCGTGCAGGCGCGTCATCGCACGAGGCAAATCGCGCTCGTTGAGCACGACGGTCAGGTTTCGTCTCGATGCCGCCTGCGACACCATCCGCAACGGAAAACCTTCGAGCGACGCGAGAAGCCGTACGGAGAGTGCTGGATCCGACCGCAATCCATCGCCCACTGCACAGAGCAGCGCCATGTCACGTTCGACCGACACGTCGGCGAACTCGCGCAGCGCCTCGACAATCGGGGCGAGGTGACGATCGTCATCTACCGTCACCGACACGCTGACCTCGGACGTCGTCACCACATCCACCGAGGTCTGATGACGCTCGAAGACTTCGAAGAGTTTTCGCAGAAACCCGTGGGCCATCAGCATGCGCGTCGAGGTGACCTCGATGACGGTGATACGCCGCTTGCAGGCGAGCGCCGCAAGCGTGCGCGCCGCCGGCGCGTTGGCGGTAATGCGCGTGCCGGGACTCTCCGGACGCCGGCTGTTGAGAATCCTGACGGGAATGTCCTGCTCCACAGCAGGCAGGATGGTGCTCGGATGCAGCACTTTGGCGCCAAAATACGCCAGCTCCGACGCCTCGCCGAACGACAACGCCGGCACGACGCGCGGATCGGCAACCACCCGCGGATCGGCGGTCAGCATGCCGTCGACATCCGTCCAGATCTGGATCTCCCGGCAATCGAGCGCTGCCCCTATCAGCGCGGCAGAGTAGTCGGACCCGCCACGCCCCAGAGTCGTCGTGATGCCGTTCTCGGTCGCGCCGACATACCCGCCGATCACCGCCGCGCGACCCGCTTCGAGATGAGGCGCAATGTGCTGAGCCGCGGCGATCCGAATCGCGTCCAGTGACGGGGCTGCGCACGTGTGTGACGCGTTGGTAATCACGACGCGACGCGGATCAATCCAGACACTGGGGACTCCGGCTTCGGCGAACGCGGCGGCAACGATGCGGCTGCTCATCAACTCGCCGGCAGCCGCCAGGCCGTCGAGCGAACGCGGCGACGCCTCCTGAAGGATCGCGACAGCCGTCAGCACCGCGCGAAGCTCGTCGATATGCGCTGCCAACGCTTCGATCACGGCGTGCCGGCCGGATTCCGGCAACAACGCCCTGGCTGCGTCCTCGTGCCTGGTGCGCAGGTCGTCGAGCTGCTGCATGACGTCTGCCCGCTCGCCCCGTACCGCTGCTGCCGCCATGGCGAACAGCCGATCCGTCACGCCGCTCATCGCGGAGACCACAACCACCGGCTGACTGCCGCCTTCGACCTCAGTGCGGACGATGCGTATCAGTCGGCCGATCGCATCGGCATCAGCGACCGACGTCCCTCCAAACTTCAACACTGATCGCTTATTCATGCTTTCCTGCACGCGATTTCATCTCCGCACAGCCGACCGACGTGACACGAACCACGGACCACGGACCACGGACCCACGGCACTATTCAAGGAGCCCTTCAGCAACCATGAGCTCGGCATTCAGAATCGCCGCGCCGGCCGCGCCGCGCACGGTGTTGTGACCGAGCGCAACGAGCTTCAGGTCGAGCACCGGACACCGGCGTATCCTGCCAACCGCGATCGACATGCCGCGGTCGCGTTCGACGTCCAGTCTGGGCTGCGGACGATCTGGCGCATCGAGGCAGACGATCGGCGAGCATGGGGCCGTCGGCAGACGGAGCTCCTGAGGTCGTCCCCGGTATGACGCGAGCGCGCCATGCGCCTCGTCGACATCCGGAGGACGATCGAACGCGACCGAGATCGCTTCGGTGTGTCCATCCACAACCGGCACGCGCGTCGTTTGCGCGCTGATGACCATCGGGTGCGCGGTCACCCGGTCGCCGTTCAGACTGCCCAGGATTTTTTGCGTCTCGCTTTCAATCTTTTCTTCTTCCCCGGAGATGTACGGCACGACGTTGCCCACGATGTCGAGCGAAGCCACACCCGGATAGCCGGCGCCGGACACCGCCTGCAGCGTCGTGACCATCACCCGAGACAAGCCGAACCGCGCAAGGGCGGCCAGCACGATCGAGAGCACGACGGTCGAGCAATTCGGGTTCGTGACGATGGCGCCCTTCCAGCCGCGCGCAGCCTGCTGGTTCTTCACGAGCGCGAGGTGATCCCCGTTGATTTCAGGAATCAGGAGGGGAACGTCCGGATCCATACGATAGCTCCGGGCGTTGCTGACGACGATGTGTCCGGCGGCCGCGAAGGCCGGCTCGAGATCGCGCGCCGCGGTGGCGTCGAGCGCGGAAAACACGAGCTTCGGTCCGCGTCCCGGCGTACAACCGTTCACCTGCATGGACCCGAAGTCGCCCGGCAGCGGCGTCGCCAGCCGCCACGTGGCTGCCGACGAGTAGGAACGTCCTTCAGAGCGCTCGCTTGCCGCCAGCCAGGACAGCTTGAACCACGGGTGATCGCCGAGCAGCCGAACGAACTGCTGACCCACCATGCCGGTCGCGCCCAGCACGCCAACCTCGATCCGGTTCGTCAGGGGACCGTCGTGTAACTCCATGCGCTCAGGATCTCCTCATCTAATGATTCGTCCTAATAATCATGGGCCCTAACTGATTCGACACCAAAAGTAAAAAGCCCGCCGACCTGGATGGCCGGCGGGCTTGCTGTGTCCTGACTTGGGAACTTCTATGTCACGGATGCACACACACCACCGGCCTGCAGAGTCGCTTGACCCGCTTTCGATCGGCGATGTGTCGCATGTGCGTCATCGTATTGAACGAAAGTATAGGCACACGATTTCAGACTGTCAATGTCATCGGAACTTGCACTGCCGTGGTTCGTGGTTCGTGGCTCGTGGTTCGTGTCTCGCCGGGCATCCGGCGGTCAGGACGCCGAGCACCGCTACTGGGTCACGGCGAACGCGGCGATCTCCTTGATGTTCCTCACGAACAAACGGCCGTCCGCAATCGACGGTCCCGTGACCGAGACGACGTCCGGGGCGAAGACGCGCGCGCGGGTACGCTCGGTATAGCCCTCAGGAGTGGCGCGGACGATGCGGAGGTCGCCGGTGGTGAGGCCGAGCACAAGCAGGTGATCGCCGGAGCCGATGAGCGTGCCTTCGCCGGTCCGCTCGCGCCACCGTACTTCGCCCGTGTCGGCGTTGAGGCAGACCAGCATCGGACCTGCGAAGCCGTAGAGGAAGCCTTCGCGATAGATCGTCGGTCCGTTTGCGGCCCGGGGGAAGGTCGAGCGCCACAGCTCTTTTGCGTTGATCGTGTCGCCCTGCCGCGACAACTTCAGCATGAAGCCGCCCTGCCAGCTGGTGATCAGCACGCGATCGTCGGGCAGGACGACGGGGCTGTTCGAAATCTCGGTATCGATTCCCGGACCGCTGACGCTCCACAGCAGTTTGCCGTCAGCGGCTGACACGCCATACACGCGATCGCCGGCCGCCGCCAGAATCTGACGCGTGCCGGCGACCGTGGCCGGCACGGCGGACGAGTACGCGGGCGCCTTCGCGTGGGATGCAGACCAGACCACCTTGCCGCTCGCCCGATTGAAGGCGAGCAAGCCGCGGCTCTTGTCGCCTCCCGTCGGCACGATGACCATCTGTCCTTCGACGAGTGGCGACGATCCGAATCCCCATTTCGGCACCGACGCGTTGAATTCCGCGACGAGATCGTGGCGCCAGCGCTCTTTACCAGTCGACGCGTCGAGCGCGACGAGCAGGCCGTGCGGCCCGGTCGCGAAGACGTCGCCGCCATCGATCGCCGGCGTGGCGATCGGTCCATCGTGTGAGCCGTCATGGCCGCGATACGTCGGCCCCAGGTTGACGCTCCAGCGTTCCTTGCCGGTCGCCGCGTCGAGGGCCACGACGAAGTCGTCGCTCCCACGCAGCTCCATCGTGATGGCCTGATTGCCCGCGACAGCCACCTCCGAGTACCCGCCCGTCGTGGGCCGCCGCCAGACCTCCTTGAACGCGCTGACGGTGTTCCCCAGATCCGCGGCAAGCCCGGTACGTGCGGGCCCCCACAGTCCCGGCCAGGCGCGCGCTGAACCCGCCTGCGTGTGCCCGGTCACCTGGCCCAGGAGAGCCGCGCCGACTGCGAAAACGGCTACCGCCGCCGGCTTGAGGGAAGGAGGCAATGTGCGCATGCGATCACGCTAGAGAATCGCCGCGCCAGGGCGCAAGGTGACAGTGATGAGGTGAGCGGAGGCGTGGTGAGAATCGCCGTGGTTCGTGGTCCGTGGTTCGTGAGTCCGTCGCTCGTAGCTCGGAAGGCAACGACCGGTCAACGTGCTCTTCGAGCTACGAGCGACGAGTTACGAACTACGGCTAGTGAGTAAATGCGTACAGCAGCACGTTGATCCCCACCGCATATCCGTCCGGTGAGAACTGATAGAAGAACCCGGGGTCCTCCCCTTCACGCTCCCAGGCGTCTGCGATGTCCGTGTTGTGGGTCATCAGGACCATCAGCCGGCCGTTCGCGTCGCTGATCCCGCGGACGTTGACGTGCTCGCTGTCGAAGCCACGCTCCGACGTGCCGCCGCCGCTGCGGCGCCAGTGGCCGATGTTCGGGATCTGTGGAATAGCCTTGAGCTCGAACATCGTCCGGAACATCGGGTGCGCCGGCGTGAGGTCGACGATTGGATACTCGAAGCTCGGGAGCACGCGGCCGATTTCGCTGCTCCACTGTTCCCAGGCGGGCGTGCCCCAGAAATCGTCAGCCCAGATGAATCCGCCTTTCAGGAGGTAGGCGCGCAGGCGCAGGACCTCTTCGTCGGTGAAGCCTGCCGTGCCCGCATCGGCGACGATGATGAACGGGCACTGGAAGAGCTCGTCATCGGTCGGACGCACGACGAGGTGGTTCGGCTCGCCTGAGGGCCCGCGGCTGATGCGGGTCTTGGTGAGCTCCGAGAGACGGATCGAGAAGTTCGTGTCCGCGTTGGGATAGTCGGTCCACCACCCCTGGCCTCCCGCTTCACGGGTGACGCGGTTGTACATCAGGCGGCAGAAGTTGAAGGCGCCGTCGAAGCTCTCTTTGGTCGGAAGCCGCGCGGACGGGTCGCGCATGCGGCGGAATGGGAAAAAGTCCTGCGCGCCGGCAGCCGCGACGGCCAGCACGAGTGCGACGGCAGCGGCAATCGCTGTTCGCATTGGAAAACGACGTCCCATGCCAGCCTTCCGCAAACGCGCTCGCGACCGCGGTAGATGAAGCTACTGCTTACCAGGTCCCTTCGACAACGACTTGTAGTACTGGTCGACCAGCTTCCGGAACTGCTCCGGCACTTCGTCGGATCCCGACAGCAGAATCTGATTCCCGTTGCCCTCGAGTTTCCGCCGCAGTCCGTACTCGAACCGCTTCAACCCTTCGGTGACTTCGGTCTGCAGCCGCGCGAGCTCCGCGACGTCCTGATACACGCGGTCGTCGTCGAGCGCGCGGAGGTTGCGCAGGATGGAGTCGATCTCCTTCGGGTCGATGCGCTGGCTCTGCAGCATCCGGCGCAACTGCTCGGCATCACGCGTGTACTGACGCAGCTCGCCACGGAACTGCCGGATGTCTTCCTGGGAGAAGCGCCCCGGGCGCCGATCGCCATACGCGCCGCCAGACTGGGTGTAGCTGCCGAAGGTGTTCCCCTCGCCCCCACGGCCATCATTCGTGCGATCGCCGTCGTTCCTGCCTCCGCGGCCACCTTCTTGTCCCTGGCCCTGCTGGCCTTGTTGACCCTGCTGGCCTTGCTGACCCTGCTGGCCTTGCTGACCCTGCTGGCCTTGCTGACCCTGCTGGCCCTTGCTGACCCTGCTGGCCCTGCTGACCCTGTTGGCCCTGCTGACCCTGTTGGCCCTGCTGATTCTGCTGGCCCTGTTGATTCTGCTGGCCCTGCCGCTGGCCTTCCTCGCGGCGCGCGCGCTCGCGCATCCGCTCTTCGAGCGACTCGAGACCGCGCGTCAATTCCTGCGCCTTCTCGAGCGCATTGTCGGCCGGATTGGTGTTCGCCTTCCCCATGGCCGCAGCGGCCTCGCCAAGCTTCTTCTGCATTTCGGCGATGTTCGACCCGATCTCGCCCTCGAACCGCGCGGCGTCGTTCGCCTGGACGCCCGCCCGAATCATCGAGCGCGAGTACCGAATCTTGTCGCGAACCCGGTTGTCCCTGAGCGATCCGGCCGCTTCACCGAGCTTGCGCGCCGTCTCGCGTTCGTTGCGCGCCATGTCGCCCGCCGCGCGATCGAGCTCCTTCTCCAGTTCCGAGACGCGACCCTCGAGCTGATCCTTCCGCTCGCTCAACTGCTGAACCCGCTCCTGGCGGTTCACACCCTGCTGATCCAGGCCGGCCACTTCGTCTGCAATCTGCTTCTGCTCGCGGGCGATCTCGTCCGCCTGCCGCTGCACGTCTTTGAGGTCACGATCGGCGCGGCCGGCCTGCGCCTGCTGCAATCGCCGCTGTGCCTCCTGCAGGCGCTGCAGCGCGTTGGACGCCTGCGCGGACGCCGTCTCCCCTTGGGACGCCGCCTGGCGCATCTGATCGGCCGCTTCGCGAAGCTGACGCGCCGTGTTCATCAGGTCGGGCCGGTTCTCCTCACGCGACAGCTGCTCGAGCCGGCGAGCCGCTTCCTCGGCTTGCTCCGCCAGCTCGCGCTGGCTCTGGCCGCCACCGCCGCCGGACTGCTGCTGTCCGGCCATGGCCCTCCGGCGCTGACGCTCGGCTTCCTGCTCCTGACGCCGCGCGAGCTCCTTGAGCTTCTCCATCAGCTCGTCGAGCTTCTGATCGGCCTGCTGCTGCTGCGCGCGCTGCGCCGTCTCGTACTGGTTGGACATCTTGTCCAGTTCCAGCTCGAACAGGTCGGCGAGGTCCTCGGCCATCTGGCTGTTGCCACCGCCGCCGCCACCGCCGCCATTCTGCATCGCGACCTGAACTTCGTACTCTTCCTCGGCGCGCTGCAGGAACTGCAAGGCCTTCTGCTCGGGTTCGAGCGCGCCCTGCGGATCGGCCTTCTGCAGTTTCGCCTCGGCGTTCTTCATTTCCGCAACCGCGAGCGGCAGCAGCTCCGCAACCTTCTTGAATGCCGGGTCCTGCTCGACCAGCCGGCTGTTCAAGCGGGTCAGGAGGCCCTCGACCTGCTCGCGCAGCCGCGATTGCGACAGCGCGATCACCGTCGAGCTCTCGCGCAGCTTGTCGGCCGACATTGCCTTGCGATCCCGGTTGACGTTGAAGGTCGCCGAGATGATCTGACGCTGCTGCTGCGACAGGTTGCCGACCTGTTGATCGCCACCCCCGCCGCCTCCCCCGCCACCCTGCGACTCTGCGCGGCGGAATTCCTTGCGCAGCGGGCGAATCTGCAGGAAGTACATGTCGCTCGACGTCTTCTTGGCCCCGTGCACGGCGTCGTTGTCAGCCGCGCGGGCGTAGTAGGACACGAAGTCGCCAGGCTCGAGATTCAGTTCTTCGAGATAGAAGGTGTGCCCTGCCGTCACTTCCGGCAGGCGTTTCTTGCCGTCGAACAAGCGGACGCTTTTCTCGGCGCCGCCGTTGACCGAGTAGACGAGCTCGAGATCGCGGACGCCGAAATCGTCCTCCGCGCGCGCTTCGACGAACACTTCTTCGATCGGCGACGCGCTCGTGTCGCGTCCGGGTTTGGCGATCGATACGGCCGGCGGCTGGTCGGAGAGGACGTCTATCGTGTACTGCGGCGACGCCGAGACACGTTCACCGGTCGTCGCATCGAGCTCGACGCGGTAGAAGCCATCACGGTCGGCCACGAACTTGGTGGTGAGCGACCCATCCTCGCCACGCGTCAGCGGCGCCTGGTCCTTGTCGTGCAGCAACACCTGTCCGCCCGGCGAGGTCATCGTTGGAACGACGCGGACACGGACTTCGGTGCCGGTCAGCACGGCAATGTCCCCGCCGTCCTCGACCTTCCGCGGCTCGAGGCCCGTATACGCCGGGAAGTGATATTCGAGCTCGAGCTTGTCCACGTAGGGCAGATCGACGACCTTCAGCGTGTACGTGGGCGACTTCACGCCCGCGGCCTCGACGAAGTAGTCGAGGTTACCCGTCAGGTCGAAGAGCATGCCGTCGTACTGATTGGGCGAACCGGCGCTTTCGCTGCGCACGAGGGCCACCCGCTCGAACGGCGATTCGGGGGACTTGCGGACCATGAGGGCGGCCTGATCGGCATCGAATCCCTCGAGCTTCGCTGAAATCGTCTGGTCGACGCCCTTCGGCACGGTGGCGTTGCCCGGCGTGACCTCGATGCGATACGGCGCGGCCGCCTCGACGGACCGCGAGACATTGAAGAGCGCCGTCAAGGCGTGGCGCAGATACATCGGGCCGCTCGTGAACAGCACACCGGCGACGACAACAATCAGCGCCGAGGCCATGGCATACCGTTGCAGCGGCGCGCGCTCGACGTTTCGGCCTGACTCGATCGCCTGGCACTTCTCGATCGCTTCCTCGACCAGCTTCCTGACGAGCGCGGCCGAATGCGGCGACTCGCTGCTCCCGGCCAGGCGGCTGGCTTCTATGGCGCTGATGATCTCGGCCTGCAGCGACGGCTCGTGCTCCTCGAGGTACATCGCGACCTGTTCGTCGCTGGCCTTGCGCATCAGCGGCCGCAGGATGAACCAGCCCAGGAGCGCGAGCGCCGAAACGCCGATGAGAATCCTGAACGTGATGATGGAGCCCGGGCTGAATCGCCAGGTTTCGAGCCCCCATGCGGAGAGCACGAGCGTCAGGACGCCTAGCCCCAGCACCCCGACGGCGCCGCGGAGCAGCAGCTTGTAGCGCCACCGTCGCCGCACGTAATGGATGATGCCGACCAGGTCGGTGGGAGGAGCCGAGCTCCGCATCCGCAGGGGTGGAACGGGTGGATAGGCATATAAGCGTCTCCGAGCCTGACGCGCGGCTAAAGCCGCGCGCTCCTTAAGCTTACACCGTGGACCTGTTGGCCACGACGGTTTCCGCACCGAGCAGCAGCAGACCCGCGAACAGCAGGTACCACCAGATTCGCTGAGCGCCTTCCTGCGCCTGATCCGTTGGTACCGCTTCTGGTTCTCCAGCCGCGACCCGTCCCGCATGGCCCAGCGCGGCCGCGACAACCTCCTGCGGATCCATCGCGGTGAGGTCCGATTCACGAAGATCGACGTTGCTGGCCACGACGACGGCCGTCCCCGAATCCTTTTCCTTGTTCAGGGGACGGACCTCATAGAAGCCCTGTTCGGTGAGCTCGAGCACATCGGGACCTTCCTCGTCGAGCGTCACCCGCTCGCCCTTTGGCGTCAGCACCACACGAGGGAGCTCGGTCGCAGTCCGTCCAACCGTGTAGGACGACGGCTCGACCACCTCACCCACCGAGCGCCACGGCTGCGGCTCGCGGTATCCCGCCAGGTGCCGGACTGCGCGATGAAGGAATGGCAGATACACCGGCTTGAGCGCCATGTCGTTCCAGAAGAGGTCGACGGTCGACGTAAACATCAGCACGCGGCCGTTGCCGACCTTCCTCTCCAGCATCGCTGCCCCGCCATCGTCGAACCTGGCAATCACCTGGGCTCCGGCAGCAGGGGCGACCGCGCGATAGCCGTAGAAGCGCGCGGCGGAGAAGTCGCCCGTTCGCGGCGCACGGAAGATCTCGAAGACGGGGTGACCGTATTCCAGCGCGCCGAGGCGCGCAGGCACGCCTGTCGAACGATCGACCGGCTCACCTGGAACGCCCGGCAACAACTCGCCCGACTGCGGCCAGGACCCGCGTTCTCCGAGCACCACCAGAAGTCCGCCACCGCGCTCCACGAAGCGCTGAAGACGTTCACCGGTCGCCTGGCTGGGCGTCACATCGTTGAGGATGACGACGGATGCGGCGTTGAGATCCTCGGCGGTCATGGCATCCGCCGATCTCGTCGACGTCTCGAACCGGGGCGCTTCGCCGACGGCGAGCGCGCGGGCCAGATACAGGCTGGTGTCGCGCGCCGCTGCGCTGCGCTCGGCGATGATGATGCGCACCGGAGGCTCCGGCGACAACACGAAATGGAACGCGTTGTCGCGCATCAGCTTGTCGTCGGCGAGCTTGACCGTCGCGCGGATGTTCTTCTCCGCAACCGTCACCGGCTCGAACGTCACGGACGCGGAACCGTTCGCCGCCGGTGATACACGCTGCGTCTGGATGACCCGGCCGCCAAGGTCCAGTGCGAGATCGACGCTCGAGGCTGCATTGCTGTGGTTGGCGACGCCGGCCGTGATGGTCACGCGCTCCTGGTTCTCGAACATCGAGCGCTGCAATGCCACAGGCGTGACCGACATGTTCGCCGGATCGGTGTCGCTGATGTTGACGGGAGTCAACGCCGCGCCGTCGGGCAGCCGTACCCCCTCGGCTCCCTGCCATCCCGAGCGCTGAAAGTCCGAGATGAGGATCACTTCCTTCCGCGGAAGCGCCGATTCTCCGAGGATGCTGCCTGCGAGCTTGAGCGCCGGACCGTAGCGCGTCGTGCTGGCGCTCGACTCGACCCCAGCGAGCGCAGTCTGCAGACGGCTGCGATCGGCCGTCGACCGCAATGCGACCTCGGCGCCGGACCCGAAGAGCACGATCGATCCGCGGTCCTGGCCGCGCACCCCGTTGACCGCGTCCCCGGCCGCCGACAATGCGCGCTGCCATCGGTCGCCGTACCCCATGCTGTACGACCGATCGAGCAGAATCACGACTTCCCGCGCGCCGGACGACGCCGCAGCGCCGAGGTCCTGGCGGCGGAAGAACGGCCGCGCGAACGCCAGAACGATGAGCGCGAGCGCCGCGAGACGCATCATCAGCAGGAACCAGTGGCGGATGCGCCGGCGCTGAACGGACTGGTAGGGGATGCGCCGCAGGAACATCAGCGACGGAAAGTGGACGACGTTCTTGCGCTCCTTCTGAATCAGGTGCAGCAGCACCGGAATCGCGAGGCCCGCAAGCGCGGCGAGGAAGAGCGGCGTCAGAAAAGCCATGTAAGCAACGATCCGTCAGCGTACCCGGGTCAATCTCTCCCTGGTCGTCAAGTAGCTGAACAACGCGTGGTCCAGCGGGGTGGACGTATTCACCATCGTGTAATCGATGCGATTGGCCGAGAAACGCTCGGTCAGCGCGGTGATGTGCGCCTGGACCAGCTCGCGGTACTGATCGCCGAGCTTCTGCGGAACGATCGGAATCTGCTCGCCGCTCTCGAGATCCTCGAACGCCGACGGGTCGGTGAACGAAAAATCGAGCTCGGCCGGGTCCAGGAGATGAAACACCGCGAGATCGTTGCCGCGAAAGCGCAGCGGACCGATCGCCTCGAGCACCGCGTCGGGTTCCTCGTACAGGTCCGACACGAGCACCAGCATGCCGCGGCGGCCGAAATGCTCGGCCATCTTGTGCAGCGGCGCGCGCAGACCGCCGGGCTTCGCCGGCTTCAGCCGATCGAGCACATGCAGCACCGTGTCCATGTGCTTCGCCGACGGCGGCACGTGCTCGACGATGTCGTCGTCGAAGGCCACGAAACCGACGCGGTCTCGCTGGCGATGGACCAGGTAGGTGAGGCAGCCGGCCAGCATGCGGCCGTAGTCCAGCTTCGTCATGCCGCGGCTCCCGTATCCCATTGATTTGGACACGTCGAGCAGGACCGCGAAGTTGGAATTCGAATCCGCCTCGTACTCCTTTATGTAATACCGATCGGTGCGCGCGTACAGCTTCCAGTCGACGCGCCGGATGTCGTCGCCCGGCACATAGCCACGATGCTCGGCGAAATCCACCGATGCCCCGAAGAACGGCGATCGATGGATGCCGTTGATGAATCCGTCGACGACCGAGCGCGCGACCAGCTCGAGATTGCCGATCCGCGCGAGCACGATCGGGTCGACGAACCGGGCACCGGGAATCGCTCCGCTTCCAATCATGATCACAGTCCCGAACGCGGAACGGCAACAGCTTCCAGCAGTCGATCGACCAGGGTGTCGGTGGTGATACCCTCGGACTGCGCGTGGAAGTTGGTCAGCACGCGGTGCCGCAACACCGGATGCGCGAGCGCGCGGATGTCGTCGAAATTGACGTGATAGCGCCCCTGCATCAGCGCCCGGGCCTTGGCCCCGAGCACCAGGTACTGCGCTGCGCGGACGCTGGCGCCGAACGCCACCCACTTCTTCACGTTGTCGGGAATCGAGGGCGACTTCGGACGGCTCGAGCGCACGAGGTTGAGCGCATAGCGCATCACCGCCTCGGCCACCGGCACGCGGCGCACGAGCCGCTGGAACGCCACCAGGTCCTGACCGGTCACCGGGCGCTGGAACTCCGGCTCGAGGATCGCCGTCGTCGTTCGCACGACGTTGAATTCCTCCTCTTCCGGCGGATGATCGATGACGATGTGGAACATGAAACGATCGAGCTGCGCCTCGGGCAGCGGGTAGGTGCCTTCGAGCTCGATCGGGTTCTGCGTCGCGAACACGTAGAAGGGCTCCTCCAGCTTGTAGGTGCGGCCCTGGATCGTCACGCGATGCTCCTGCATGGCCTCGAGCAGCGCGGACTGCGTCTTCGGCGGCGTGCGGTTGATCTCGTCGGCGAGCACGATGTTCGCGAAGATCGGGCCGGGCGCGAACACCATCTGCCGTTTGCCGGTGGTCGAGTCCTCCTGGATGATGTCGGTGCCGGTGATGTCCGACGGCATCAGGTCGGGAGTGAACTGAATGCGCGAGAACTTCAGATCGACGACACGCGCCAGCGTATGAATCAGGAGGGTCTTGGCCAGACCCGGCACGCCGACGATCAGGCTGTTGCCGCCGACGAACAGCGTCAGCAGCACCTGATTGATCGTGTCGTCCTGACCGACGATCAGCTTGTGTAGCTCGGCGATGATCTGGTCGCGGCCCTTTTTCATCTTATCGGCCAGCGCGAGATCGTCCGGCGACTCCAGATCCACCACGTCCTGAACCATACGCTCCACGAAGACCTCCTCCGTCCGGCTGAAGCCGGACACTACGCCAGCTTCGCAGCCTCCGGCTTTAGCTGGCACGAGCTCGCGGCTTGCTGGTAGCTGGCAGTGGCCGCTGGCAGCTGTTCCTAATGCGTCAATCCGTAAATGAAATAGTTCATCCCGAACTTGTAGGCCTCGTTCGACAGGTCCACCGGAAAGAGGCCGGTCGACGAATATTCCCAGGTACTCGCCCAGGTCGCCGTCCACGTTGGCGATCGCCATGACCCGTTTCGTCGGATCGTTGTCCTCGAAAATCGCCCAGTAGGTCGGCATCGCGCCGCCGTACGACGTCAGGTACTGCAGGCTCGTGATCTCGAAGAACGAATTGAAAATCGGGCTCTTCGCGTCGATCTGAAGGAAGCGGTGCTGCGGCAGCACGCGGCGCATCTGTTCTTCGAGGTTGTGCCAGTGCCCTTCACGCGTGCGGAAGTCGTCGAAGATGATGAAGCCACCCTTCAACAGATAGTTGCGCAGGTTCGTGGTGTCCTCTTCCGACGGCACCCAGAAGCCGGGCTCGGACATGTAGGCGATCGGGTGATGAAAAAGCTCCGGGTCGTCGAGCGCCAGCACGTTCGATCCATCCGTTCGCGCCGGGGTGATCGACAGCTCGGAGAGGATCTTCATCATGTGGATGTCCGCCGTCGGGTAGTCGTGCGCCCAGCCAGGATCGCGTCGGAACCCGCCCGAATACCGCAGTCGCACGAACGTCAGCCGGCCGTCGGTACTCGACGTTGCCATACATGCTCGTCGACCGTCGGAAGATATCCTGCGCGAAGACCACCGCCCCCGCCGTCGCAATGACGAACGCAATGGCAAGCGAAACCACGCGGGAGAAGGCCCGAGGCATTATTATTCTTCTTCTCGAGTTCCCGAATCTGACGAGTCTTGAGCGCCAGCTCCGTCGCCAGCTTCTCGAGCTCGCTGGTGTAGCGATCCGCCGGCATCGCATCCTTCATCAGCTTGAGGGCTTCGATGCGGCGCTCGAGCTCGCGGCGTTCCTGATACAGGGCACGAAGCTTCGGATCGTCCGGCAGCGGATCGCCCGCCGTCGCGCTGCCGAGCGCGACGACCGCGGCGGTCTTGCCCTGCTTGCCGGTCGGCGAGGGATCGCCCACGCCTTCGCCGCCACTGTCGTTCAGCAGCGCGTTCTCGGTGCGCATGATGCCTTCGCGCTCGTAGGCGGTGTTCACCTCGCGCTTCGCCCACGAGAACGCTTCGAGCACGGTCACGCGGCGGTTCTTGTCCTCATCGGCCTCGAGCCCGGCCAGGGCGTCGACGAAATAGCCCCCGAAGAGGGTGGCGAAACGCTCGCTGCCGGTCCGGGTCGCGGTCACGATCGTCCGGCCGGGCGACGCCAGTGTCTCCATGAACGGCCCGCTGGCGCTCGCTGTATTCACGAACACCACGTGACGCGACTTCAAACGCTTCAGGAGCGGGTCGAAATCCGCCGGCGTCATGTCGGGCCCGGGCAGGTTGAACTTCGCGATCTTGCCGTCGAACGTACCGTGCCCGATGAGGACGATGAACACGACATCGTCCTCGGGCGCCGCCGCCAGCGTGGCGAAGGCCTTCGAGATCTCTTCCTTCGTCGAGCGCCCGGTGATGCGTTTCGGATCCGCCTCGACCTTGTCTGCGAGATACACGATGGATTTCGGCTCGACCCCGACCTTCCCCGCCGCCTCGACGAGCGTCGACGCCCAACGCTGAAACAACTCGGCATGTTCCGGCTGACCCGCAAGGCCCACGATGATCGCCAGATGCGTCGCCTGCGCGTACGCAGTCGACGAAACCGTGAGCATCGCCAACGCCGCCGCAACTACCGTCCGCCGCATGTCACCCCGTTATCAGAATTCGACCGGATCGCCCATCGCCCATCGCCCATTCGCTAAGCGAGCCCAACCTTGCGCCGATACCCCCACTCGCCGCAAATCAACGCGACGAGCAGCGCGAGAACGATCGGCATGTGCCACAGGTCGCGCTCTTCGATGGCCGTCACGCCACGCGCCGTGTACTTGAGATCCTCCGGCAACGAACCGACGTTCGCGGCGTTGTAGAAGCGCCCACCGGTTTCGTCGGCGATGCGGCGAAGCCGCGCCGCATGCATGACCGGATCGAAGTACTCGGCGTCACCAGGCGCCGCTCGCACGTGCAATCGGCCCGTCCCGACCTCTTTCCCCTCGCGCGTCGCGGCCACGCTTGTGGCGTAGTGGCCCTCCTGCTGGGCGACGAAGCTGCCGCGATACTGACCGTTACGCTCGCCGGTCCACTGCAGCGGCACTTCGATCGTCGTCCCTGCCGGCGTCGTCACCGTGGCGATGACGCGAGCATCGTTCAGCTCGACGAATGACTTGTCCACGACATCAGAGGTGACGGTTACCGTCTCCCCGGCTTCCACGCGCTCGGTGGAGGTGTGTGACTCGACCACCTCGGGCACACCGTCGACCAGCCACCGCAGGAGCTGGCGCCAGTAGTTCTCGTGGGTCATGTCCTCCAGGCTGATCGTGGCGTGCATCTGCCAGTACCACGAGTCCTGCACGGTGAACGCCAGCGCCTTGCCGCGGCCGTACCGCTGATAGGCCAGCACCGGTTGGCTCCTTCGGCGTTCATCGATGCCGTTCAGCAGGACCGTGGCGCCGGGCTTGAGGGCGCGAATGGGATTGACGCTCGTCAGCGTCGGCAACTCGTTCCAGCGAGCCAGCGACGCCGCTTCTGTCTGCGCGATCTGAGCCAGCGCATGACCCTCGCCCGCGCGTGTCGGCTTGACCTGCAGCCGCATCAGCGGCAGCGCGCCGTCCATCGATTTCGCCACGCGCTCGATGACCACCGGCAGCGCGTCAGCCACCGGCGTTCCTACGTAGTTGCCTTCGGAGAACGACCGCCCGCCGCCGAGCATCAGCAGCCCGCCGCCCCGCCGCTCGACGAACTCCGCGATCATCCTGAGCTGATCTCCGGTAAACGCGCCCGCCTCGATGCTGCCAAGGATCAACCCGCGGTACGCAAAGAGCTCCTCACGGGTCCGGGGGAACCCCGCGATCAGATCGTCGGGGCCGTCGACGTCGAGGCGCATGTACTTGTTGTCCGCCGTCCGCTGTAGCGTGACGATCCGGAGGTTCTTGTCCTCTTTCACGGCGCGGCGGAGAAACGCCATCTCGGGCCGCGGCTCGCCCTCGAAGTACAGGATCCGCTCTGTCGTGTCGCGGATATCGATCAGCGCATCACGCTGGTTGTTCTGCGTCACGAGCTCACCGGGACGCGGAGCGATGCGGAACCTGAACACGCGCGGGCCAGGATTCGATGCGGTGAAGCGAACGCGTACTGCCGCGGGCTCGCCATCCATCGGGAGCTTCACTTCCTGCGATCCGACAATTCGCCCCTCGTCTTCGACGTCGAGCATGACCGTCTGTCCGGCGTAGCCGGTCTGCGTAACGACCACGTCGATCATCAATGACGTGCCCTTGAGGGCCGAGCGCGGAACTGAGACGCGATCGATCTGCACGTCGCGCGCGAGCGTCTCCTGTCCCACGCCAACCGTCGACACTGGAACGCCCGCCGCTTTCAGCGCGAGCAACGCATCGGTCAATTCCGTGTCGGTCGTGTCTGCGCCGTCGCTCACCACGACGAGACCAGCCAGCGGCAGCCCCGCCAGTTCCTGGCGCGCGCCATCCAGCGCGGCGCCGAGCTTCGTCTGCGCGCCGGCGAACGTCAGATCGTCGGGCGTCGCCAGCCGGGACGCGGCGCTCGAGAACCGGAACTGACGCAGGACGAACCGTTCGGACAACTGGCGGAGCAACGCGGACTGCTGAGTGCCGAACTGCTGGCGCGCGAACGATCCGCGCGGCTGCGCCTCGTCGAGATCGGCAATCTGCATGCTGCGGGAATCGTCGATCAGGATGCCGAGGAAGTTCTGCTGGGGAACGGCCGCCTTGATCACGAGCACGGGCCGGAACAGGCAGACGAGCACCAGTCCGATGATCGCCGTGCGCATCGCCGCCAGGACCAGGCGGTGACGCAACTCGCCTTTTCCCTGGGCTGCCCTGTAGGTCAGGAATGTGGCAGCAATCGCCACTGCGGCGATCGCCGCGGCCACGTACGATCCGGTCGAGGGCACGAGCTGGAACTCGCCCTGCTGAAACATGACCGGACGGTAACTGAACAGCAGTTTGAACAGGGATTCGAACAAGAGGCACCCCTGAAAAGTTCATCGATCATTGCACGAAGTGAGGCGACACGTGCACGCTCGATCCTAAAGACGTCCCGGCCGCCCGATCAGCTTCAACGGCCAGCCGGTCGGTGGGATGGCCGCTGGGACGGAATCGGAAATCGGCAATCGGCATCGGAAATCGGCCATCGGTTGCCCTTTTGCGCGCCTACTGAGCCTTCCGATTTCCGATTTCCGATCGCCGATTTCCGATTCGCCCAAGCCTAGCGCGGCAGCGGCACCACCATGAAGAACTGGGGTTGACCGATGGGTGTGACGATGTCGCCTGCCAGGGAACCAAGCGTCGCGCGATACCGGCCTGGCTCGACCACCGGGCCCTGTGGCTGGCCGCCGCGCCCGCCACGCCCGCCGCCCTGACCGCCACGGCCCCCGCCGCCGCGCCCAGCCTCAGCGCCTTGGCCCTGAGTCGCCGCAGGCGGATCGGCCCGCAGGTTCCAGGCTATCCGTTGAATGCCCGTCGTCGCTGGCAAATCGATCCGGCGCACCGGCCGGCCGTTGTCGTCCGCGATGGAAAGCACCATCCGCGTCTCGCCGGCAGCCGGCTTGTTGAGCTGATAGGTGAACACGGCCCCGTACGGCGGATTCGGCGTCGTCTGGTTGCCCCACGCGGCGCGCTGCTGACCGAGCTCGTCGAAGATGTAGGCGTCGCGCAACGGCAGCAGCACGGCATCCGCCGACGCCATCTCTGCGGTCAGGCCACGGAGCGGTGAATAGTCGTCAAGAATGTAAGCGCCCCGTCCGAAGGTGCCGACAACCAGATCGTTCTCCCGGCGCTGGATGTGGAGGTCTCGCGCCTGGATGACCGGGAGTCCGCCCTTCAGCTGCGTCCACCGCTGTCCGCCATCCACAGTGAAGTAGACACCGAACTCGAGCCCGGCGAACAACAGGTTGGCGTTCGCGTGATCCTGGACGATGCTCCACGCGCCCGAACGCTCGGGCAGATTGCCGGCAATCGACGTCCACGTCCGCCCACGATCGACGCTCTTGAACACGTAGGGCTTGAAGTCGCCGCGCTGATAGTTGTTGAACGTCGCAAACACCGTGTTCGCCTCGCGGGGCGACGCGAACAGATCCGTCACGTACGCATATTCCGCAAGCCCTGGAATCTTCTCGATCTTGCGCCAGTTCTTGCCGCCATCTTCGCTGACCTGCACCAGCCCGTCATCGGTGCCGACGTACAGCAGGCCCTCGAGTAGCGGCGACTCGTCGATCGTCGTGATCGTGCTCAGCGTCGTCGTCGCCTGGTTGTAGGCCACCGAGTCCTGCGGCCAGACCTTGCCCATGATCTCGATCTTCGTGCGATCGAGGTTGCGAGTCAGGTCGGGGCTGATCGCCGTCCAGCTGTCGCCGCGATCGTCGCTTCGATAGAGTTTCTCGCCCGCGAAGTACAAGCGGCGCGCCGCGTGCGGGCTCACCATGAAGGGCGAGTCCCAGTGCCAGCGGCCCTGAGGCCCTCCGCGTCCGCCGCCCTGGCCGCCACCACGGCCGCCTTCGGGCGGATCGTCGCCCCCGCCGCCGCCGGGCGCGCCGCCGCCCTGCGGGCGGATCCCGCGGCTCTCGCCGGTCCGCATGTCCACGCGCGACAGCGAGCCGCCCTGTGACATGGCATAGAGGATGTTCGGATCCTCGGGGTCCATTCGCGGCTGAAAGCCGTCACCTCCCCCGCTGACGAACCAGTCACTCGTACGGATCCCGACGCGATTGGCCGTGCGCGACGGTCCGCAGTGCGTGCCGTTATCCTGCGTGCCACCGCAGACGCGATAGAAGGGCCGGTTGTTGTCGACGGCAACGCGATAGAACTGCGAGAGCGGCAGATTGGTGAAGTGCCGGAACGTGGTGCCGCCGTCGTAGGTTTCGTAGAGTCCGCCGTCGTTGCCCACCAGGAAGTGCTTCCGGTCGTTCGGATCGAACACGATATCGTGATGGTCGACGTGCATGCCGGTCTGCTCGAAGCCGGCCTGCGCCCACGTCTTGCCGCCGTCGCGGCTGACGTACATCTGCGTCTGCGGCGACCAGATCGTTTCGGGATCGTGCCCGTCGACAATGATCTCGTTGTAGTACCCAGGGTCGCCGCCGCGGTAACAGTCGTCGGCCGGTCCGCCGCCGCGGCCGCCGCGACCCTGTTGTGGCTGCCCTTCCTCTTCGGATGGTGGCGGTGGCGTGGGCGTTGTTGGAGCGCCAGCGCCAAGCGCCGTGCACGGTTTCGGCGGAGGCTGATTGCCACCTCCCCGCCCGCTGCCCGGTTCGCGCGGCTCGCGGCCGATCCGCGTCCACGACGCGCCGCCGTCGTCGGATCTGAAGAACCCGCCCTGACCGCGCTGCGCGGTGACGAGTGCGTAGACGGTGTTCGGATTGCGCCAGTTGATGCCGATGCCAATGCGGCCCATCTCGACCGTCGGCAATCCTTTGGTCAGCTTGTTCCACGTCTGACCGCCGTTGGTCGTCTTGTAGAGAGCGCTCTCGGGACCGCCACCAATCAGCTGACCGACGGCGCGACGGCGTTGATAGGCCGCCGCATACAACACGTCAGGACGCTTGGGATCCATCGCCACGTCGGTGACGCCGGTGTCCGGGCTGACCGTCAGCACGGCTTTCCACGTCTTGCCGCCATCAACCGTCTTGTAAAGACCGCGGTCCCCTCCCGCGTTCCAGAGAGGGCCGATCGCCGCCACGTAGACCACGTTCGAGTCGCGCGGATCGATCAGGATCTCGCCGATGTGCTCAGAGTTCGGCAGGCCGACACGCGTCCACGTCTTGCCGGCATCGATCGACTTGTAAACGCCGTCCCCAAACGCCACGCTGCGCTGGTTGTTGTTCTCGCCCGTCCCGAGCCAGACGACGTTCGAATCTTTGGGATCGACGACGACGACGCCGAGGGAATAGGAACCATAGGTCTCGAAGATCGGCGTCCAGGTGTTGCCGCGATTCTCGGTCTTCCACAGGTTGCCCGAAGACACCGCGACGTACCACACGTTGCGGTTCTTCGGATCGACCGAAATGTCGGAGACGCGGCCGGTCGTCAGGCTCGGACCAATACTCCGAAAGGCCAGGCCGTCAAACGCGGTCGAGCCCGGAGGCTGAGCGCCCCCCTGTGCCATCACAGTCACCGTCGCCAAACCGACGGCCGCTACCCAAGTCCAGATCCGAGTCATGCGTCAGTCTCCCGTGGTCTCGGCTTAGCGCCGCTCCGCATGGCCGTGCGCCACGTCTCCCTTGTGCGCCTCGTAGTGCTGGCGCAGCAGGTCCTTGCCATAGTCGTTGCCATTCGGCGTCCGCACGACCGAGTGAATGTGTTGGCGGCCTGGCACGCGCGGGCCCTCCAGCGCTACCGGCGTCTGGTGATCGAACTCGATCAGGATCACCGGGCTGTGAATGCGGTAATAGAAGACGGCATCCGCACCCGTGCCGCCGATCCAGGCGAAGTAGGTCGCATCAAGATGCTTGCGCACCTCATCCATCCTGACCTTCGCGTGGCCCTGACTCATGTTCCCGACATACTCGTCGACGACGTCGAGAAGGAGTTTCTGTTGGGGAGGCGTGAGCTCGTTGGCACGGATGCCGGCGTAGTCGAGCACCAGGTTGTCACGGAAGGCCTGCGCCAGCGAGTTGTTCGCGGTCTTCTCCGAATTCAGGATCGCTTTCTTCTGCTGATCGGGCTTCAGTGCCTGAATCAGCGCGAGCCCCTTGTTCTGTTCATCCTGCATCACCTTCGTGCCGGCGTACTTCCCGACTCGGCATGCACCGGCTCGGATCCCATGAAGGTCGGCGTCATGACGACCTGATCGCGGAGGATGAAATAGTTGATGACGAGGTGATGGCCGTCGAGCTGCCATCCCCATGGCTGCGAGTCGGAGGGTTCACCCATGACGGTCAGGTGATACAGACCCTCGCCGTACTCGTCGAGCCTTTGCGTCAGCTCGCGAATCGTCTCGTTCAGCCGCATGATGTTGCGCGACTTCTCGAGCCCCTTCGCGCTGAGGCTGGCCTTCAGGAGATCGAACGCACGGGTGCGCTGATCCTCGGTCATCTCCTTGAAGTTGACACCCTGCCGCGTGTAGCGGTGCACGTTGTTCCACTTCCGCCACTCGTCGTCATTCACCGGGAACGTCGTGCGGGCCTTCTGCTCCGCCGTCAGCCCACCGATGAACTTCACCGCGGCTTCCCGGACCGGCGCCGTGCTGACACCGGTGGCGCGAATCGGAAACAGTCCGTTGACGACGGTGCCGTCGGCCGTGACGCCTTTGAAGGGCTCGGCCAGAGGGTCCGGCCGCTGCTGGCCGGCAAAAGCGGCGATGGCCACCGCCGGAATCACGCTCGCCCACAATCCGATCCGCACATACGTCCGAAGATTCATGGTCGCCTCATTGCAGCGAATCATCGCAGATCTTCGAACGGGACGCGAGTCGCCGCGGATCTCACGGGACGCAGATCGGCCGCGGATCTCAACGCGGCGATCGGCCTTTCAGGACAGCGCCTCGAGCAATCGATCGATGTCCTTCAGGTCGTTGTACACGGAGGGGGACAGACGAATGAAGTGCTGGCCAAGTCTCACGTTGATGTTTGCCTTGATCAGCCTGTCAAGAACCGGGCGCCGATCCTTGACCACGAAGGTGATGAGCGCCGACTTCGTGCCCGGCGGCGTGGCTGGCTCGAACCCGAGACGCGGCATCTCGCGCCGCAACCGTTCGAGCATCGGCTGGCGGTGTGCCTCGATGGCTTCGATACCCAGTCCGCGGAGATACGGAAGGGATGCACTCAGCGCAGCCATCGGGGCGTACGCGTTGCTGCCCACTTCGAAGTACGCCGTCGCATCCGTCCCGAGTTCCCAGGTAAACGGCGTGCTTGCCGGCGGATCGTAGGGAAGGAAGTGCGTCGAGATGCTGCGCGACGAGTGATAGCCGGTACTGCGACCGGTTGACGACGCGCCCCAGCAGCTCCTCGCGAGCGTAGAGAAACCCGAGCCCGAAGTCGGCCATCAACCACTTGAAGCTGGAGCACGCACAGAAGTCCACGCCGCTCGCGCGCACGTCAATCGGCGTCGCCCCCGCTGCCTGAACGATGTCCGCATATACGTAGGCACCGTGCGCGTGGGCCAGGTCGCACACGGCCTTCAGGTCGTGCTGAAAGCCGTTGTACATCGCCACCAGCGACACCTCGACGAGTTTCGTGTTCCTGTCGATGACGCGCTCGAGATCGCGCAGGTCGATGCGGCCGTCGCGCGGCATGACGACCCGCAGATCCAGACCGTATTCGCGCTGAAGCGCCTGAAGGTGGAGAATCGACCCATCGAAGTGCAACGCGTCGGTCACGACGTTGCCGCCGGTCCGTGGAATCCCCAATCCGTTGACGACGAGATTCTCGCCCGTGCTCGTGTTCGGCACGAAGCTGATCTCCGACGGTTTCGCATTGATCAGCGCGGCAAACTGTTGCTTGACCTCAGTGGCGAGATCGGAGCTGCCCCTCCGCAATGCCCCCGGGGCGCGATCGCTTCTCCGAATTGCGACGAATCGCCTCGACCGCGCCGATCGGCATCGGGTGCGTGTAGGCGGCGTTGATGTAGGTCAGCCCCTCAGGGATGTCGAAATCGCTCTTCCTCGGGAGTGCGCCGACAGAAGCGGCCAAGGCGGGCCCCTGCCGCGCGGCCATCGATGGCGCCGGCAGCTTTGGGAACACCGCCGCGGCGGCCAGGCCACCGAGAAGGTCACGCCGATTGATGTTCATGTTGATCGTCTCCGGTCGTCACCGAGCTTACCTCCCCGGCGTGTCCCAGGTTCGCCCGGTCAGTCCTTGATCGCGATAGCTGACGTCTCGAAGTGCCCCCCTCGAAGCAGCGGGCCCGATCCGATGAATGCTCTCGCTGGAAAGTTCTTGTTGAAATAGCTGCTATAGACCTTGTTGAAGCGGTCGTAGAGGGTCAGGTCGGGACAGAAGACCTGGACCGACACCAGGTGGTCCATCGTCATACCTGCCGCGTGCAGTGTCTCTTTCATGCCGTCCAGCAGCAGTCGAATCTCCCGATCGAGATCGGCTGGCGGCGCGCCGGTCTTCGGATCGATCCCAATCCGCCCGGCGAGGTACAGCGTGTTTCCGACGAGCACGGCATCGCTGAACGGCGCCTGCACCGGCCGCTCCGGCAGGTTGACGTACCGCCGCGCAGGTGCCGGTTGCGATCCAATCGATGCCGCCAGCAACGCCATCCAACCCGACACGGCCAGAAGAATAGTGAAACCGAGCTTCATGGTCCTCCTCGCCGAGCCTCGAGGCCCGAGTCCCGAGTCCCGACCGCCCTACTCAGAAACGATACTGCGCGCCGACCTGGAACGTCCGCGGTTGCACAATGCTCGTCCACGACCCGAAGAGGTTGTTCGTAATGTTCGTCGTCGGCTGAGTGTACTGGCTGAAGTTGAACACGTTGAACACATCGCCGAGCACGACGATCTGGTGACGGCCGAAGCGCACGGTCTTACGCAGCGTCAGATCGACGTTGAAGTAGTTCGGGTTGCGCTCGAAATTGGCTATGGGCGCAAGCCCGAACAACGCGCGCAGACGGTTGGCCTCATCCGTTGTGACCTGCCGGACGCTGTTGCGCGAGTAATCGTAATCGGGGCAACTGATATTGATGCAGGCCACCTCGTTGACCCAGTCGCCGGTCAGGCCGTCGCCGTTGAGGTCGCGCCCACCGGCGGTGATGTTCAGCGGCGCGTTGGTCCGGGCCTCCATGATCGTGCCGATCTGGATGTCGAATGGCAGCAACACCTCCGCATGTCCCACCAGCCGGTGCCGAACGTCGTTGTTCGACGCCCCGTAACTGAGGTCCGGATGATAGGGGTCCTGAATGTTGCTGATCATGTTGAAGGAGTTGTCTTTGCCGCGGCTGAGCGTATACGCGATGCCTCCCTGGTATCGATTGCTCATGCGTTTGCGCAGATCCACCTGAAATCCCGTGTAGCGGATGATGCCGCCGCTGAAGGTCCGGAGCACGCTGCCGAAGGTCGGCACGATCCGGACCGGATTCGCGCCGGTAATCGAGGCAGTGCCCTCCCGGCCTGGATTCGTCTGGATCTGCATCTGCTGCAGCTCGCCGCGGTTGTGCACGATCGCGATGTCGATGCCCAGGTCCTCCATCAGCTCACGACGGTACCCGATCGTCGAATTCCAGTTGTACGGCGTCTCGAACTCCGGATCGAAATAGTTGGAGATGCTGGTCGGAGCCCCTGGTGTGGTCGGGAGCAGCGACGGCGGATAGGGAAAAATCGGGTTGTCGATCGCCACACTGATTCGACGGGGTGCGCCGAAGAGCGTCGAGACGTAGTTATTGAGAATGACCTGATCGTAGTAGAGGCCCGTGCCGCCATAGATCGCCCACTTCGGATCGGGCGACCAGGTGAATCCAAATCGGGGCGACACGTTGTTCTTGTCGCGGCTGATGGCCGGATCTTGCTGCCCCTTCAGCGGAAGGAACTCGCTACCCACGTCGACGACCAGTCCGGGCACCAGCTCGGGCACCTTGGCGTCCGTGTAGTCGTAGCGCACGCCGAAGTTCAACGTCAGGCTGCGGAACGGCCGCCAGTCGTCCTGAATGAAGCCCGCGAAAATGTTGCTGCTGAGCGGAATGTCGGGGTTACCCATCGTGATCGTGTAGCGCGACGGCGTGCCCGCGATGAACGACGCGACGCTTGGGAACGTGTAGGTGCCCGAGAAGTTGATCGCCACGAAGGCTGACGATCGGTAGAAGCGTGTCTCGCCGCCCGCCTTGAACTGATGATTCCCCTGGATCCAGCTGAAGTTGTCCTTCAGATGCAGACGGTAGCCATCATCGCCTTGCGGAAAGTTCGCGCTGCCGCCGAGTGAAAAGCCAGGCACGCTGACGACCGGCACGCTGGGCGCGTTGTTGTCGAACTTGAACCAATAGTCGTTGTACTGGAAATACGCCTCGTTCAAGGCGCTGCCCGAGAGAATCCACTTGTGATTGATGTTCGCGAGCTGGTTGCGGGTCGTACTGTTCGACGCGTTGTGGTCGAACAGCGTCTCGAGATTGCCGATCGCCTGACTCGAATCGTCGTACGTGTAGCGAACGGTCAGCATGTGGTTGGTGTTGAAGCTGTGATCCACCCGCGCCGTCGCCTTGTTGGTGACGACCGGAGATGCGCGGAGGAAGAACTGCCGTCCGCCCGCGCCGAAGAGCGACGTGCTGAGGTCGTTTTGAGAGAGGAACTGCAGCGTGGCTGCCGAGAAGGGTGCGGTCGATGACGGCAGGTCGTAGGTCGCATCGGAGTTCTGGTCCTGATCGTTCCGTTCGAACGAGCCGAAGAAATGGGTCTTGTCACGGTGAATCGGCCCGCCGATGGTCCCCCCGTTGTAGAGCCGCTGGAACGGGGCCTTCGGAACGGACGGATCCTCGAACGGGCTTCGCGCACGCATGTCCTCGTTGCGGAAGTACGTGAAGGCGCCGCCGTGGTACGTATTCGAACCTGATCGCGTGATGGCGTTGATGACGCCCCCGGCAACGCGGCCGTACTCGGCCTTGAAGTTTGCCGTCTGCACCTGGACCTCGGCGATAGAGTCGAGCTGGGGCGTGATGTTCTGCGTGCCGGCCGAGTCGGAGTTGTTGTCCACGCCGTCGATCTGCCAGAGGTTGGAGCGGGCGCGCGCCCCGAGGAAGGCGGCTCCTTCGCTCGTATTGGTCGTCCCCGGTACCAGGATCAGGAAGGACCGGAAGTCACGTGAGATCGTCGGGAGCAGATCGAGCTGGTCCCGCTGTAACGTGCCGCCGGTCTGCGACGTCGTCGTCTCGACAATCGGAACGTCCGCCCGAACCGTGACCTCCTCTGCCAAGCCGCCGGGTTGCAACGTAAAGTCAATGGCTGCTTCGGCGCCAACGGTGAGCTTCACGCCGGTTCGCTTCGCGACCGAGAATCCGGACAACTCGGCGGTGAGCTCGTATTCCCCCGGCGGGAGTGCCAAGAGCCTATAAAAACCGCGATCGTTACTGACCGTCGTGCGGGTCAGGCCGGTGTTGACCTGCCGGGCCGTCAGGGTCACCCCGGGCACAGCGGCCTGCTGGCTATCCGTGACCACCCCGACGAGGGAGGCGGTATCCGTGCTCTGAGCCTTCGCTCCGGACGGCAGGAACAAGGCCGTCGCCGCGACCGTAACTGCCCCGCCAAGGCAAGCAACGAAACGCCAAATCCTTGAATTCATACGGTCCTCTTTTCTGACGTCGCGACAACCGGCGCTCGCGCTCAGGACATAGACAAGGACGATCGCGGCATGTCTCCCGGCGTGCTGCCGCTGAGGGTTCTTACTGAGAAACTATGGAGGGAACCTATGACTGGCGGCGCCGGCGGTCAATGCACTCGGCGTCACCTGTCGGACAACAATGGGTCACCAGCTAAATCATTGATGTGTAAGCTGGTTGCACGCTGGTGTCCCGCCCGTTTTCAATCGGTTCGACTCGGCGAGGATGGTCAGCGCGCGGGGCCGCCGCGGACGAACTGCCGCACCGCCTCGGTGAACCTTCGCCAGGTTGTCGTCGCCTTCGAACACCGAATGGCCGGTCGGGAACGACGCGACGGTCAACCGCTCCGGCGAAATCCCCGACTGATCCAGGACGTACTTGCCGGCATAAAGGGGCGTGCGTGATGTCGTAATAGCCGGCGGCCCAGAACACCCGCAGGCGGGGCTGCTCCTTCATGACCGCTGCGATCCGTCCCACCGGATCGCTCATCGCGCCCTCCACGTCGAACTTCCACTTGGCATTGATGTCGAGGTTCAGACCCCGATAGGTCTCGGTCGTCGGGAACTTCAGCTCGGTGGTGAAATAGGTCTGCAACGCGCTCGTTCGGGCCGACGGCGGCGCCTGAGGCGAGGCCGCGGACCCAGTCGACTGGCGTGCCTCTTGTGGCGATCCGCCCATAGAGGGGTCGTCGTACGGAGGCTGACGGTTCGCGTAAGTGGCAAAGTCGCCGGTCGCGCGTGCATCGAGCTGGCCCGTTCGCACACCTTTATCCTTCAGCAGGTTCATCATGAAGTCGGGCTTGCTGATGCGCAGGTTCTTGCTCACGATGAACTCAGCGGTCAGCCCGATGCGCTTGGAGAGTTCCTGCGCGATGCGCGCCTTCGCGGCGTCAGGTAACGCATCGCCCTGAATCAGCGCACCGATGTAATCAGTCCGGGCAAACTTCGCAGCCTCATCGAAAATCTCCGGCACCGTGCGTCCGCCGGAATCGACCCTTCCGTGATACGCGGCCGTGACCGCGAAGGTCGGCAGCGTCACGACGAACGGCATCTCACCCCCAGCGGGCCTCGCGACCAGAGAGAAGAGCAGCACGCCATCGAACGTGAGGTCCTTGTGGGCGCTGACGATCTGCCCTGCCCGGACTGTGCCGTAGCTCTCGCCGCAGAGAAAACGCGGCGACGACTCGCGGCCGTTCGCCTTGAGCCAGGTCTCGATGAACGTCTTTACCGACGCACCATCGCCCGAGACGCTCCAGAACGGCTGGCCGTCGACGCCCGGGAGCGGACGTGAAAGGCCGGTGCCGATTGGGTCGATGAAGACCAGGTCCACCGCGTCCAATGGACTGAACGGATTGTCTCGAAGGCCTCCCCCGGGTCCGCCGCGGAGCCGGGGGCCGAAGGCGCCCATGTGCAACGGCGACGATGATGCGCCCGGACCTCCGTTGAAGACGAACATGACCGGCCGTCCGCTCCGGTCCTTCACGTCGTCGCGAACGTAGGCCGTGTTGATCATGACGGCGGCGGGAGCGCCGTCGGCGCCGGCAATGAAGGTCTCGCCCGACAGTCGCGGTGTATTTGATGGTTTCTCCATTGAAGGAGCCAGTGTGTTGCGTGACGGCTGCGATCGGTGCCCGTGGTGGCGCTGCAGGAACCTGCGCGACACTACGGCGAACGGTGGCGTGATGAGCGCCAGGACGCAGCTAAGCCGTACGACATGGAGCTTCATGCGATCCGTCCTCCAGAAGCCTTCGTCACCTTCGACCTCTTGCGGCTCACCAGGGTTGACGGCACTTGTCGTCGGGAATCGACGTGACGCGGACCCACTCGTAGCTCGCCGGCCGCTCCTTGCCGTCCACCACAGCGGCCGGAGTTTCGCGACGCTCGAAGCACGGACCGAACGCATCCGATGCCGGCACCAGCGTTTTGGAACCCTTGATGATGATCCCTTCGAAATCCTCCCGCGCTCCGGGCCCGGCTTCTGCCACCACGGTCTTAATCCAGACGTCGTGATCGAAGCGTTCGCCGCGTTCACGGCGTTGAAACAGTTCGAACAGGACCTTGTCGAGATTCCGCTTGCCGTCAGAGTGCGCGCGAATCCGGGAATCGAGATCCGCGAAATAGAGGCTGCTGCGCGTGTACGGAATGTGCCTGATGTTGTTGTCGTTGAACCCAACCTTCACGATCTCGTCGGCGGACATGTTGCGTGCGGTGTTGTGGTAGTAGCTCTGAAACGCATTGTTGATGTCGCGCCCGTACTCGTCGACGGTCGTGAACCCGCCGCGCATCGGCAACAGTCGTGTGTAGTAGGTGTTCAGCCCCTCGCTGAACCAGCTCGACACCCCCATGGGAGCTTCGATGCCGCCCACGAACATGTGCCCCATTTCGTGAGTGAATGTTCCGCGGCTCGCTTCACCTTTTGGTTCGGACCCCGGCTGCCTCGCCCGCGCACCGCCCATGAAGGAGTTGCTCAAGGCCGTCCCACCCCTCCCGCCCACGCGGATGAAGACTCTGTAGCTTGGAAGAGGATCGAGATAGGCGTAGGCCTTGCCAAGGTAGGCGTACATCGTGGCTGCCCAGGCCATCTCCTTGACCGGATCCCATTCGGGCGTCCCCAGCCACGTGGCGCTGAATCCGCTCGCGGAACCGCGCTCCGGGTACTTCCCGAGCGGGCCCGCCATGATCCATCCCTGCCTGACCTGATTCGGCGCGCCGCGGATCTCGACGTCTCCTTCACCGAACGTCGTCACGGCGGAGGATCCAGGGGCGAGATCGCTGAGATCCCAATGCACGCGACTGATCACGTTCATCTGGCCCTCTGGAAGTACGAGGAAGCCCGATCCGGCGCCACTCACACCGCCGGAATTGGCCAGCAGACCGAACGGCGGACCACCAACCGGTTGTGCCGGCGCGAGGGAGCGATACGAAAAGGTGAGAGGAAACTTGACCGGCCGTTCGGCTCGCCAGTGACGATAGTGTGGGAAGCCGCCAGGATGCGGCGCGTCATCCTCGATCCTGAACGCGACCGGGCCGCTCGCGTCCTTCACTTCGAGGTTCTGCACGCGCTCGGCGATGCCGGGGACGCCTGCGTAAGTAATCGGCGCGTCCAGACTGAAGGACTGAGCGGCCGATGCTGGCAGTTCCTTCACCTCGGTCCGCACTTCGATCGACGTGACTTCGGGCCCTCCGCCCCGAACCGGCTTCCAGACGTGCTCGATCGTTCCGACCGGGTCAGACTTCGGCCGCGTGGAACGCTGCGCGAGCACCGGCACCACCAGTACCACCAGCGCCACGACGGCAGCGAGCACGATTTGGCGGCAGCACAATCTCTTCATTCGACGAGACTCCCTCGAGAGCTGCAGCGTTTGCATCGATCACCGCCGGGCCAGCGTGTCCGTGATGAACGTCCGAAGATCGGCGGCGAACATCGGCGCCGTGACCGGATCACGAAAACCGTGGCCGCCCGGATAGCACTTCAGTACGAATTGCGAGGCGATCTCCGCATTACGCCGAATGAGCTCCTCATTGTTCGTATAGCTGTTGAGCGCGTCGTAGAGGCCCGCGCCTATCAGGAACCTCAGTCGCGGATTGAGCTGTGCCGCTCGCTTGTTCCAGGCGTCAGTCCCCGCGGGGCCTTCGCCAGCCTCCTGCTCGGCGCGCATCTGCGGTGTGATCGTCGGTGTGTTGTAGTTCCAGGGTGTGGGCGAGGTCGGCGTACGCGTCGGTGGCCCTGTGACTGGCGAATAACCGGTCTCGACTCCGCCGAGGTACGCCAGATCGGATCTGTATGCGAGGTCCTCGCGCAAATACCTGGCCTGCCGCAGAGCGTCACGATTGGGTTCGTCGCCGCGTGTCGCGCCCCGCCCGCCACGCGGTGCGTTGATCTGCCGCATGTCGAAGTTGTTGACGCTCCGGCCAGGCAGAAAGCCATCGTTGAGGTACGCCTGGGGATTGAAGTACAGCGTCTTGCGATCGATCTTTGCGAGCGGAAACCCGGTGAACCGCGACAAGTCGCGTGCAACGGACTCGCGCTCCGCGTCGGTGAGGGCGTCGATCCGCATGAGCGCCGGGGCATAGACGTCCTTCGCCCATTTTTCCGCCGCTTTGACGACCGCCTCGGGTGTCGTGCCGATCTCGGGAGGGATCAGGCCGTGGTGCAACGCTGCGGCGGCCCGGCCCGGTGTGCGGTTCGCTTTGAAGACCTCACGCGGAGCGGCGTCGTAGCCGAAGTGCAATCCGCCAGAATTTTGAATGCCCCCCGTGACATGCATGCCCGATTTCTCGAGCATCTCGCTCACCGCCGACACGCGCCAGCAGCCGTAGCTCACGCCATACAGAAAAATCGGAGCATTGGTCAGGTCGTATCGAACTCGCCACACGCGAATGAACTCGGCGAACGATGCCTGGTCGCCCAGCACGTTGTAGAACTCATCGCCGTGCTCGCGCTTGACGGGCCGGCTGAAGCCCGTGCCCACGGGATCGACGAACACCAGATCGGAGACCGTCAACAGCGTGAGCTGGTTGTCGACCAATTCGCCGTTCTCGACGCGCTTCGGCCCGAACGACATGTGCGTGCCGATGGCCGCGCTGCTTGGGCCGCCTCCCCACATGAAGGTCACCGGGCGTGTGGCACCTGCTGTCGGCTGCACGCGATATGACACGTACGACATGTACGCGTGCGGTTCCTCCGAATCCATCGGCCGGATGGGAATTCGTCCGACTTGCGCCGTGTACTTGAAAACCGTGCCGCCGATTGTCGCCTGGTGCGTGGTGGTTGCCACCAGTTCGCTCTCGGTCGCGGCGGGCGCGACCACGGTGATCAAAGCGGCCGCAGCAAGTCCAATCAGGTGACGCATCACTGTCTCACTACTCAGAAAATCGATGTCTTTACACAAGGCCAAGAGGTCAGGATACTTGCCGGTTGCGGTACCTTGTGACCTCCTGACCTCCTGGCCTCGTGTAAGAAACGACCAACGTGCTGAATTTTCATGCGACGGGGTGAGCGTGAGGTCATGAAGGACTCCTGTTGTCAGGGCACGAGCGATAGTTCATCGGTACCGGGCACGATCGCGCGCTGGCCAACCGCGCGCAAGAATTCGTTCACGGGGCCGAGACGTGCGAGCGTGGCGTCGAGTGAGCTCACCAATGCCGAGAGCTGTGCGACGAGAACATCGTACACTGCCGCGACCTGTGTCGTCGGACGGCCCTCAGTTTCGTCGACGACGTCGGCCAGCCGCGCGAGCTTGTCGTTGACCGCACAGGCATACCCCGGCCACGCAGCTGATACAGTTTTCCCTCGATCGAAGTCAGCGACTCCACGATTGGCGACGACAGGCGCTCGAATTCGCCACGCCGATCCGCCGGCAATGCGCTGGAGCGCTGAGTGATCTGCGCCTTGACGTTCCGGATCGTGCGCACGCCGTTGTTGGCCTCGCTGACGCGCGCCACGATCTTCTGCAACATCTCGAACTTCGCCACGTTGTCCGCTGCCGTCGCTTCCGATCGCGGATCCGCCTCGACCGTCAATGTCTCAGTCTGCGCCTGTCCGTTCACATTGAGCCTGACGGTGTAGGTCCCGGGCAATACCATCGGACCCGGCGTGTCGCCAGCCCAGGTGTTCATGCCTCTGAACGTGACGGCCCCCGGATGTTGGAGTCGCTGACCGCGATGGCGCCGATGGTTCCGCCGAAGTACGTGTCAGTGACGGGGAACCATGAGAGGCCGCCGTTGGTGGTCTTGAAGACGCCACCGCCTGTCGTGCCGTGGTAGGTCCTCGTTCGGTCGCGCCGCCGACCCGGCGACCGCTACCGATCGTCCGCCGCGGAACGGACCTATCAATCGCCACTCCAGCGCGTTGAACGCGCCCGGGGCGTAACTCGTCGCGGCCGTGTTTGCTTGACCACCGAACGTGGATGCGATGGCCGAGCCGAGCATCAACGCGGTGGATGTGGCACCGGCCAACCAGAATCGACACGTCTCACGACGGCAGCTCGTGCTCACAAGCCCTTCAAGTCCGGCCCTACGGCAACGAGGGCCCTCGTGCCGCCAACGCATCGCGCACGAACTCGGCGAAGTGACGTTTCGCTTCCCGGCGAGCCTCCAGATCGCTGTAGAACATGTGACCGCCGACGTAACAGTGATTGGTGATACGGCTTTTCAGATGCGGCTCAGCGCGCGTCACCGCTTCATCCATCGCGGCGCACGACCCGTCATACATGCCCTTCATGTTCATGACGCGAAGCTTGGGATTGACATCCATCGCTCGACGCAACGGCGGCTGCTCCTCGCCGCCGGCCTCGGCGCCCCCGCGGCCGCCCGCACCACCACCGCGACCGGATGTTCCCGCGCCGCCAGCGCGGCCCTCGGCCGCCCCTCCGCCGCGATTCCACATGTTCGTCATCCAGTCGCTTTGAAATCCCGGCCCCACAGTCGTTAGCGGCTCGGGATGGAAGGCTTCGCCGAACGGGCCGCGATAGAGCAGGTCGCTCTTGAAACCCAGCGTCTCGCGCACGTAGCGGTTGAACAACCGCGAGGTGCCCTGCATCAGATCGATCATCGGCGTCAAACTCGGATCGGTGAGCGGCAACCACGCCGTTTCCGGGTTGCGGCTCTTCGTCGTCATCCGCAGGTCGTACCGACCCAGTTCCAGCCCGCGATCCTGCATGAGCCGATCGGCGAACTCGGCTCCCGAGATGGTCAGGGTTTTCTCGTCGACGTAGCGAGGATCGATCCCGGTGTAGCGTTGGAGCTCCGCCAGCAATCCCGTCCGCTGTGAGGGAGTCAGACTCTCCAGCCGCTCGAGGGCGGGCGCGTACTCGCGCCGTGCCCACTCGACAGCGCGCGTGATCGCCGCGTCTCGCGACAGGGTCTGCAACTCCGGCGAGAGCCGCTTGTGATAGTGCGCCCCGGCCGTGTACTCCGAAATCGCCAGCGCTTGATTCAACGATCTGGGGACACTCTGGCCGACGTTGAATCCGCCCGACATGAGGACAACACCCGCCAGGCGCGTCCGGCGCCTCTCGAGCGCTTCGGCAACCATCATCGCTCGCGTCGTTCCGTAGCTCTCACCCGCCAGAAAAACGGGCGCGTCCCACGCATCGAAGCGGCTCCGATACAAGCGAATCAGCTCCGCCACCGCCTCGGCGTCGCCTCGCGGCGTGTAGAGGATGTCGCGGTACTCCTCCTTGGTGGCGCGGCTGAAGCCGGTGCCGACGGGATCGACGAAAACGAGATCGCTCGTGTCGAGCCACGTCTCCTGGTTGTCGACCATTTCCGTCTCGGTGTTCGGGCCCCACGCCGGATACGTATCCGCCGTCTTCACCCGTTTGGGACCGAACCCCACGACGTGAATTTGTGCTGAATTCGAACCCGGACCGCCGTTCCACAAAAACGTGATCGGACGCGGCGGCTGTCCTTGCGGACGCTCGACGGTGTAGGCGATGAAGAACACGCTCGCCATCTGCTGGCCCGTGTCATTGACATAGATCGGCAAAAGGCCTGCGGTCGCCGTGTATTGAATCGTCTTGCCGCCGACGACCGCCTGGTGACGGGTTGAAACGATGTTCTCGACGTGCGGCCCCTGCCCCAGAACAGGTACCGTTCCCAGGACGAATGCGAGCGCCGCGATGGTCCTCAGAAATGTCGTCGACGAATTGATCACGAGAGCGCCTCCAACACGCGATCCACGTCCTTCATATCGTTGTAGACCGATGGCGACAAACGCACCCAGTACCGGCTGACCCGCGCGTTCACATTGGCTGCCTGCAGCTTCTTCTGAACGGTGGCGCCGTCCTTCGTCCCGAATGTAACGATCGGCGACGTGGTCTCCGAAGGGGTCGCGGGTGTGAACCCGAGACGCGGCATCTCCTGCTGGAGTCGTCGAAGCAGCGGCTGTCGATGCTGCTGGATGTTCTCGACGCCGAGCTCGAGGATGTAGCCGAGCGACGCCCCCACGGCCGCGGCGGCGCTGCCGCCGATGCTGCCGACTTCGAAGTAGCCCGTTGCGTCGTTCCTGAGCGTCCACGAAACGGGCGTCTTCTCGGCCTCCGGATCGAACGGTGGAAAATGCCCGGTCATCGACGATGTGGAGTGATAACCCCACTGCGTGCGTTTCATGACCTTCTCGAGCAGGTCCTCGCGAACATAGAAGAATCCCGAGACCGGTTTCGCCCATCAGCCACTTGAAGCTGGAGCAGGCGCAGAAATCGACGCCGCTGGCCTTCACATCGATCGGCACCGCGCCGGCCGCCTGAACGATGTCGGCGTAGACGTACGCGCCGTGGGCATGCGCCAGATCGCAAACGGCTTTCAAGTCGTGCTGAAAGCCGTTGTACATCGCCACGAGCGAGACCTCGATCAGCTTCGTCTTGCGATCGACGACCTTCTCCAGATCGCGCAACTCGATCCGGAAATCCTTCGGCTTCACGATCCGAAGGTCGAGGCCCTGCTTCTGCAGTTCCAGGAGGTGCACGAGCGCGCCGTCGAAATGCAGCGCGTCGGTCACGACGTTGCCGTCGAAGCGCTTGATCGCGAGGCCGTTTACGACCAGGTTCTCACCCGTGCTGGTGTTTGGGACGTAACTGATCTCGGTCGGCTTGGCATTGATCAGCTTCGCGAAGAGCGACTTGGGATCGGTTCTCGCGGCGGCGGCCTGCCGGGGCGCGCCCGGCGCGGATCGCGATTCGGCGTTCCGCCTGACGGCTGCCGTCGCGACCAGCGGCATCGGATGCGTGAACGCGCCGTTGATATACGAGTACCCGTCCGGAATCGCGAAGTCAGCCTTGCGCGGAAACTCCGCGACGGTGGCCGAGACGGTTTCGTGCGCAGGCGCCTGCGCACCGGACGACTCCGGCTGTGCCCGAAGCGTTCCAGCCGCGGCCGCCGCGCCGAACCCCAACAGAAGATCTCGCCGGGTGAAGCTCACACGCGTCTCCCTCCTGGGTCAGCCCCGATTTCCTATTTCAGCTCGAGCGCTGAAGGTGTGCCAGCGTGAGTCAAATATGGCGGCAACGTCGCTCGCGTCAATAGCTCCTCGGGTCCTTTGACAGACAACTGTCGGTCACCAGCTAAGTGTTGACACCTAAGCGTATCGCTGGCATCATCATCGGCCTGACACCTCCTGCCCAGTCAGGTTGCTCCGGTGACGCACCCACAGAGTTCTCAGTCCCGGCTGCCGTCGTCCATGGAGCGTACTCCCGTTCGGTTCAGCGTTTACGAACTCGATTCGCATGCCGGGGAGCTTCGTAAGCACGGGATCAAGGTCAGGCTCCAGAACAAACCGCTTCGCATCCTCGAACTCCTGCTCGAACGTCCCGGAGAGGTAGTGACTCGCGACCAGCTGCGCGAGACGCTCTGGCCACCGAACGTCTACGTTGACTTCGACCACAGTTTGAACTCCGCCGTGAACAAGCTGCGCGAAGCGCTGGGAGATTCCGCCGCACAACCCCGGTTCATCGAGACGTTGCCACGGGGATACCGTTTCATCGCGTCGGTCTCGGAGCCCGCCATCCACGTTCCGGCCCCCGTCATTCACTCCGGGCACTCCGCGCCGCAGGCCGACGCGGACGTCGAGCGGCAACAAGCTGGAAACGGCGTGGCGTTCTGGCGACGAACTGGGTGGGTGGCCGGTATTGTGGTGGGAGCGTTGGGGCTGGTGGCTCTTGGCGGACTCCTGACGTTACAAGTTGGCGCGCTCACCTCGTCGTCACAGCTCGCCGTGGCGGTCCTGCCCTTTCAGAATCTCAGCGCCGATCCGGAGCAGGAGTTCTTCAGCGACGGCTTTACCGATGAGTTGATTGCGCAGGTCGGACGCCTTGCGCCCGAGCAGCTGCGAGTGATCGCCCGGACGTCGGCGATGCACTACAAGCGCACGACCAAAACCGTCGACCAGATCGGCCGCGAGTTGGGTGTCGACTACATTCTCGAGGGAAGCGTCTTGCGAGCGGGGTCGCGCGTCCGTATCACGGGGCAGCTTGTACGCGTGCGCGATCAAGCGCACCTGTGGTCGCAAAGCTACGAGCGCGACCTTCGGGATGTCCTGGCGATTCAGACGCAGGTCGCACGGGCGATCGCTGAGGAGATCGAGGTCACGTTCGAGCGAACCGGCAAGAGACCGATACAGAGCCGGGCCAGCGTGCAGCCGGAGGTCTACGAAGCGTACCTGAAGGGGCGTTACCTCCTCGACAGGAGCACGAGGCCGACGCTGGCGATTGAGTATTTTCAACAGGCGATCGCCAAGGATCCGAGTTACGCGCCCGCTTACGCCGGCCTTGCCGATGCCTACGGGCAACTTGGTTGGGGACTATCGGGGCAGACACCGTCTGACAAGGCCTACCCGAACGCGCTCGCGGCGGCTTTGAAGGCTTTGGAGCTCGATGATGGACTGGCGGCTGCCCATGTGGCGCTCGCCAAGATCCGATGGAAGTACGAGTGGAACTGGGAGGCCGCGGAGCGGGCGTTGACGCGCGCAATAGAGCTGGCTCCGAACTCCGCCGAGGCCCACGAGTCGTACTTCGATCTGCTCTCGGCCATGGGCCGGAACACGGAGGCCTACGCGCGGTTGCGGCGCGCGGCCGCGCTCGATCCGGTGTCGCTCACCATCAACTACGATTTCGGTCTCCACTTCGCGCGAACCCGCGACTACGCTCAAGCCGCTGACCGGTTGCGGAAGGCAATCGAGCTCGATCCATCCTCCGGGTTCGTCCATCACATGCTTGGCGAGCTTTATGCGGAACGGGGGATGTTCTCAGAAGCCATAGGCGAACTCGAGAGAGCCATCGAGCTCTCGGGTCCCATACCTCACTTCGTCGCGATGATCGCGCACGTGAAAGCCCTCGGTGGTGACCGCGTCGCGCCGGCGAAGGCGGTGGCCGAGCTGAAAGCGCTGTCCGAGCACAAATACGTGTCGCCGTACGATATTGCCTTGGTGTATCTGAGCGCCGGAAACCGCGAGCAGGCGCTGCACTTCCTGGAGCGGGCGTATCAGCAACGCGATCCCTGGCTGAGCCTGATCAGGGCCCACCCTCGATTCAACACCCTCAACGACGATGCGCGGTTCCAGGATCTGATGCGGCGCATCGGCTTGGCGGAATCCTGAGCGCTCCCACGACGGATAGGCGACACACCTCCGGCTGACCCGGTCGAGCGAACAACTCCCGCGCTCTAACGTCAAAATCTGGAAAGAATGTTCAGCCAACCACTGGCGCTCGCAGAAAGGCCCGTCGGGATTCGGGATTGGGGCGTCGGGAATTGTCAGGTACCGACGCGACTTGCCCCTCTCCGCTCAGTTGGACACAATTGAGCCCACGTCCTGATGGCCGCCAAACCCGGCTTTTTCGACTACGTCACCGCCGCCTTCAATGCCCGGCCTCTGGGCATGTTCGTCGCGCCGAACTGGGTTGGCCTCGGCGCCTTCGGACTGCTGGGGCTCATGAACCCCGGATTCTGGGTGCTCGGCGCCGGCCTCGAACTCGGCTACCTGATGCTCCTCTCCACGAACAAGCGCTTCCAGCGGCTGGTGAACGCGCTGCCGCTCGGCGAAGCCAGCAAGGAGTGGAACACCAAAATCCAGCGTCTCCTCAGCCAGCTCGAACCTGCCGATCGACGTGAATACGACGCGCTGTCGGAGCGGTGCCGCTCGATCATCGAGTTGCAGTCGCACGACGCCTCCACCGCCGGCGGGCTGGAGAGTCAGGCCGACAGCCTCGGCCGCCTGTCCTGGATGTTTCTACGCCTGCTCGTGGCGCGCCGGACGATTCGTCAGGTTCTGGGCGCATCGGACGGCACGGACCTGCAGCGCCGCATCGGCTCGCTCGAACGCCAGCAGCGGACCGAGACCATCACCGACGAGCTGCGCCGGAGTCTGGAAGGACAGCTGGAGATTCTCCGTCAGCGCCAGCAGCAGCGCGCGGACGCCGAGAGAAAGCTCGCGTTCATCGATGCCGAGCTCGAACGAATCGCGCAGCAGGTGGAACTGATCCGCGAGCAGGCCGCGCTGTCCACGGATCCCGAGCTGCTGTCGCAGCGCATCGACGAGATCACGGCCACGCTCGGCACCACCGGTCAGTGGATTCGTGACCAGCAGCAGGTATTCGGCGCGATGGAGGATCTCCTCACCGAGCCGCCGCCGCTCTCGCCCGACGCGCGAGCCAGGGAGATTCAATAGGCATGTCAATGGAGCTGCCGCCGTGGGCATCCGAGATGCGCGACCTGTTCCGCTCGGGATCCGCGGCCCAATTTCTTCTGCACGGCAACGTGTTCGACGTCGTGCCGGCCGGCGGAAAACCACTCTCGCTGCCCGCGTTTCTCGAGCAGGTGATGTTCTCCAGCTACGACGTCGTGCTGCGATACGACCGCAGCCGCGGTGTGCGGGCGACGCGTGGCGCTGAAGACTGGGGCGACTGGCTGCAGGGCGCGCTCGGCCGCGAGGCGTCGTCGCAGACGCTGATGCGCGAGCCGGGCTCCGCGCTCGAGCTGATCGACCGCTATCTGCTGCGTGCACTGAATCTGCAGGCGCTGCCCGGCACCAACGGGATGGCGCCGCGGCGCATTGCCGTCATCATCGAGTTCGCCGAGTTCGTAGTACCGCGCGGTGACGCCGTGCATCTCGGCGGCCCGTTCGCAGCGAACACGGTCAAGGTCCTCGGCTGGGCAAACGACCCGGCGATCGTTCAGTCGAACATCGTCTCCGTCCTGATCAGCGAGGGCCTGCACGATCTCAATACCCTGGTCGTGGAAAACCCGCACGCCGCGGCGCTGCACATTCCCCTTCCCGACGAACCGTCGATGCAGTCCTACGTCAAGGCGTTGACGACGACGCAGTTTCCGGATCTGGCGGCGAAGAGTGACGTGCCGATCGAGACGCTCGCCACGCGGCTGACCGGGCTGAGCCGCGTCGGCGCGCGGACGGCGATCGCCATGGCGCTCGGCAACGACCGCCGCATCACCTCGAAGTGGCTCGGCGAGATCAAGAAGGACCTGATCGAGCGTGAAGGCCAGGGCTTGCTCGACTTCATCGAGTCTTCGTTCACGCTCGACAACGTTGCCGGACATGACGCGGTCAAGGCATGGCTGCGCGAAGATGCATCGCTCCTGCGCAAGGGTGCGCTCCGCGCGCTGCCGATGGGGTATTTGATCGCCGGGCGCATCGGCACGGGCAAGACGTTTCTCGTGACCTGCTGGGCCGGAGAGCTCGGAATCCCGTGCGTGGTGTTCAAGAACTTCCGCGATCGCTGGGTCGGCGCCACCGAGTCGAACCTCGAGAAGATCTTCGCGATCCTTCGTGCGCTCGGCCAGGTCGTCGTGTTCGTGGACGAAGCCGATCAGGCGGCGGGCAAACGGGAAGGTGGCGACGGCGACAGCGGCCTTTCCGGTCGCGTGTACTCGATGCTCGCGAAGGAGATGTCCGACACGAACAACCGCGGCCGGATCATCTGGGTGTTTGCCACCTCGCGGCCCGATCTGCTCGAGGTAGACCTCAAGCGTCAGGGCCGGCTCGACGTGCACATCCCGCTGTTTCCGCCGGAAACGGCTCAGGAACGCGAAGCGCTGCTGCTCGCCATCGCCAGGAAACTCAAGTTTCCGCTGACCGCCGGTGATCTACCACCGTTCACCGACGACATGACGCTCGGGGGGAACGAACTGGAGGGTGTGCTCGTCAGAGCTTTACGAATCTACGAATTGAGCGCTGAGTCACCCGGCTCGAACGTGCGCTCGATTTCGGACCCGGCGCAGCCGGGGCCGGGTGCCGACGCGGCGGAGCCGAGGAGGCTCATAAAAGCAGTGCTGGCAGACGTCCTGAAGGAAGTACGCCCCAACCCGCACACCCGCAAGCTCGAATACATGGACCTCGTGGCCGTCAAGGAATGCACGGACGCCCGGTTCCTGCCGGAACGGTTTCGTGCCCTGTCGCCGGAGGAGCTGGAGACGCGCATCGACGCGCTGAGGCGATTCGTGTAAAAACCTGCACCTCCCGTGGTCCGTAGTCCGTGGTCCGTGTTTCGCCGAAGAGTCGGCCGGCTTGGAGGATTCCGATCGGCGAGACACGGTCCACGGACCACGAACCACGGCAGAACTTTTCATCACTACATTTGGCCCTACAATAGGCACCCAACATTCGTTGGATGGAGGAGGGGGGTATCCGCATGTTTGCGCGCATTGGCCGCCTGTTCCGGGGCTTTCTCGGCCTGTTCATCAGCGGCATCGAGGAAGCGAACCCTGAGGCCCTGATGGAAGCGGCCCGCACGGAGTTCCGCCAGAAGATGACTCAGTACAACGTCGCCCTCGCGAAAATGGCCGGCGTCGCCGAACGGCTGAAGAGCCAGGTGAGGTCCAAGGCCGATCGCGCGCAGGAGCTCGAGCGGCGGATTCTGGCGAATCACCGCGCCGGCAACATGGACCTCGCCGGCACGCTCGCGCGCGAGCTGCAGGAGCTCAAGGCCGACCTCACCGTCGACTCCGCCGAACTGAAGGAGACCGACGAAGCCTACGACGCGAACATGCGTCAGGCGAAGCTCGCGCAGCGCGAGTTCGAAGACAAGGTCCGCAAGCTCGAGAAGCAGCTCTCGCAGGTCAAGATCAAGGAAGCGCAGGCGGAAGCGGCATCCGCCCTGAGCAACGTCGCGTTCAAGGTCGGCGACATGGGCGACACGATGAAGCGCGTCGACGAGATCCTGCAGAAGCGCTACGAGGTGTCTGCGGGCAAGGCACGCGTCGCGAAAGACATGGTCGACATGGAAGCGGTCGAGGAGAAGGAGAACGAGCGCAAGGCGCTCGAACAGGTCGCCCTCGCCGAGTTCCTGGCGAGCCAGGGCATCCAGGCGACACCGGCTGCCGAATCCCAGCAGCCTGCGGCTACGAAGGAGATCGGGCCTGAACGATGACCGACCAACCTCGCTTCACCGCGCTCGGCAAGCTGATCTCGATCGTGCTGGTCGCCGGGCTGATCACGCTCGGCTTCTACATGATCCGCCGCGGCGGCACTGACAGCCCCGCGTCGACGACGACCGAATCCGGGGAGGCCCCGGAAGTCGCCGAGGTGAAGGTCGAAGTTCCCAAACTGGCGCCGCCGGCGCCGTTTCAGCTGAGGGACAACATCGTCCCGATCGAGATCAGCGAGTACGCGGGCTACGCGGGCCTCATCGCCGCAAACGGCGGCCTCGAGCCGACCGAGAACTCGTTGTTCTTCAAGAACCATGGATTCAAGGTGCGGCTGACGGTCAAGGAAGACGAAGACTGGTCGGTCCTGAACGAAGGGAAACTTGGCGCGTCCGTCACCACCGTCGACGTGCTCGCCGCGTACGGCAAGCAGCTGCACGTCGTCGTGCCCGCGCAGATCGGTTTCTCGCGCGGCGCCGACGGCGTGGTCGTGCGCAGCGACATCAAGCGGATCAATCAGCTCAAGGGCAAGACTATCGCGACGGCCCAGTTCACAGAGGTCGACTTTTTCATCCGCTACCTCGCGCAGGAAGCGGGCCTGACCATCAATGCGCTCGGCAGCCTCGACGCCCAGCCACACCCGGAGCGGCTGAACATCGTCTACACGACGGAAGGCTTCGCGGCAGGCGACCTCTTCCTGAACGACCTCAAGTCGGGCAAGAACCGGCTGGCCGGCGCGGTGACGTGGGAGCCGAAGGTGTCGGAAGTCGTCGAAGGCAGCGGCGGGCAGGCACACGTGCTGACCACGAACCGCAACCTGCTGATCATCGGCGACGTGCTGATCGTCCACAAGGGCCTGGCGCAGGAGAACCCGAAGATCGTCGAAGGACTCGTGCAGGGACTGCTCGAAGGCAACCGCATGGTTCGCGACAAGCCCGATCAATACCTCGACGTCGTCGGGCGCGCCTTCAAGTGGAGTCGTGAGGACACGAAATCGGAGCTCGCCAACGTGCACCTGGCGAACCTGCCTGAGAACCTCGCGTTCTTCTCGGGATCGATCGACTCAGCCGGCAGCTTCGGCGGGATCTACCAGTCGGCGGTCCTCGCATACGGCAGCGACCTGGTCAGAGATCCGCCAGACGCGAGCCGTTTCACCGACCTCACGGCGCTCCAGACGCTCGAGAAGAGCGGGATCTTCAAGGATCAGAAGGTCGCCATCGCGCCGATCCGCACGGGCGCCACGGCATCGGTGGAGAGCGATCCGCTCCTCAGCAAGGACATCCGGTTCCTCTTCGAGCCGAACGCGGCCACGCTCGATCAGGCGAACCAGGACAACACCAAGAACCTGGAAGCCATCAAGCGTCTGCTGCAGGTGAGCCCAGGATCGACGCTGCTCCTCCGCGGTCATGTGGACAACGCCCGCGTCGAAGACTTCCGCCGTCAGGGCGGCGAAGCTTACGTGCGCACGCAGGCGCTGCGCGCGATGGAGCTGAGCAAGAACCGCGCGGGCGAAATCAAGAAGCTCCTCGTCGAGCGCTACAACATCGACGCCAAACGCATCGACATCGTCGGCCGCGGCTGGGAAGAACCGTCAGGGCCGAACTCGGATTTGAACCGCAGAGTCGAAGTGCAGTGGTTTACGGTGGAATGACGAGGGTTCATCACGAGGGTTCACGACGGGGGTTCACGACGACGGTTCACGACGGAGGTTCGTGCTGATGCCCAATCTCTATGCCCAACTCCAGCGCAAGTACGGCAAACCCACCGGCATCACGCGCCGCGAGATGATGCAGCGCTCGATGGCCGCGGCGGCGGGACTGTTGATCAGCGATCGCTTCGTCGCACGGCCGCGTGCGGCGGCCGGACGGGTCGTCGTGATTGGCGGCGGGTTCAGCGGCCTGGCTGCAGCCTACGAGCTGTCGCGCGCGGGATATGACGTGACCGTCGCCGAGGCGCGGAACCGCGTCGGAGGACGCGTGATCAGCTTCTCGGATCTGGTCGCGGGCAAGAACGTGGAGGGCGGCGGTGAGCTGATCGGATCGAACCACCCCGCGTGGGTCGGCTACGCGAAGCAGTTCAAGCTCGACTTCCTCGACGTCAGCGAAGAAGACCTCGACTTCCCGGTCGTGCTGAACGGCAAGCGCCTGACCGCCGAGCAATCGGAAAAGCTCTGGGAGGAGATGGAAACGGTCTTCAACACGATCGTGGCTGATGCCTCGAAGGTGGACGCGGACGAGCCGTGGAAAGCGCCCAACGCCGAAGCGCTCGATCGGCGGACGCTGGCGTCGTGGATCGACGCCACCTCCGCCTCGCCGCTCGGCAAAGAAGCGCTCCGCACGATGATGACCGCCGACAACGGCGTCGTCACCGAGTGGCAAAGCTATCTGGCCAACCTGGCGATGGTGAAGGGCGGCGGGCTCGAGAAGTACTGGAGCGAGTCCGAAGTGTATCGCTGCAAGGGTGGCAACCAGCAGCTGGCCCGGCGGTTGGTGACGGCAATCGGCATGGAGCGCGTCCTGTTGCGGACCATCGTCCGATCGATCGCCATCACCGATGGTGGCGGGCGCGTCACGCTGGCGAACGGCAAGGTGCTCGAAGCCGATCACGTGTTGCTGACCGCACCGCCCCCGGTGTGGAACAAGATCGCGATCGATCCCGCCCTGCCCGCGGGTCTCGTGCCGCAGATGGGAACGAACGTCAAGTTCCTGATGGCCCTGAAAGCGCCGTTCTGGCGGCGCGCCGAGCTGGCACCCGACCTGTTGTCTGATGGACCCATCTCCATGACCTGGCACGGAACAGACGGACAAGCCGGACCCGGCGAAGCCCTCGTGGCATTTTCGGGCGGGCCGGCGGCCGACCAGTGCCGGGAATGGACCAGCACCCAGCGCAACGAGAACTATCTCGCCGAGTTGCAGAAGGTCTATCGCGCGATCCGCCCGAACTTCGTGCGCGCGCGGTTCATGGACTGGCCGAGCGATCCGTGGGTCAAGGCTTCGTACTCGTTCCCGGCGCCGGGCCAGGTCGTCGCGCAGGGCCCGACGTTCCGTCAGGGAATCGGACGGCTGCACTTCGCAGGCGAGTATTGCAGCTACGCGTTCATGGGCTACATGGAAGGCGCCCTCAACTCCGGCGCAGCGGCCGCTCGCCGCATCGCCACCCGGGACGGGGTCGTCAAGGATGAAGCGGCGTGAAATCACGCGATGTCGGCTGGATCGTTTTGCTGCTCGTCATCCTCAGCTTCAAGGGGTGCGATCGTGACGACCGGCGCGCGGCTCGCGACGACCGCACCGACGAACAGATCGCGTCGGCGCTCGCGCCAGCCTCTGCGGTCGCGCAACGCGAAGGCCTCGCGGCAGCGATCGTCATCGACGTCTCCGGCAGCATGAAAGACCCGGTCAAGGGGCTGGACGGACGGGGCGAGCCGAAGATCGAGGTCGCCCGCCGCGCGGCACGCGACCTCGTGGAGCAATTCGCCCGCTACGCGGAGGAACACAAGGACGAGTCCGTGCAGCTCGGCATCTACGAGTTCAGCCGGCGCCGCGGCGAGCCGGATTGCCGGCCAATCATCGCGATGGGACCGCCGGATCGAACGCGCGCGGACTCCGCGATTCAAAGACTCGATCCGGAAGGCGGCACCCCCATCGGGCAGGCGATGATCACGGCGAAGCGAGCGCTCGATGACACAGGCTTGTCCCGACGTCACCTGCTGCTCGTCACCGACGGCGAGAACACCGACGGCTACGCACCTGAGCGCGTGGCCCAGGGCATCGCCAAGCGTCCGGCTGAAGAACGTCCGTCCATCTATTTCGTCGCTTTCGATGTCGACGCCGGGCGCTTTTCGCGCGTTCGCGACGCCGGCGGCCTCGTGCTACCAGCCGCGAACGCGAAGGAATTGAATGACACGCTGGATTCACTATTGAGGGGAAAGATCCTGTTGGAGAAATGATCTCTCCAGCAGCGCGGAGCTTTAGCTCCGCGCCAGCTCCGCGCCAGAGACGCTTCAAGGACTGTGGCGCGGAGCTGAAGCTCCGCGCTGCTGGACCGTTATTCGACCAGCGATGACGATCCGCCGGTCATCCGTCGTCAACTGAAGCGACTCCAGGTACTCGAGCGCGTCTGACGCATTCGCGCGTTCGAGCAAGACTCTCAGATCCACTTCCAGCCGATCGCCCTCCAGCCGAAGGCCCGCAGGCAGCGACCCCACCATCTTCATCGCCGATCCCGCGAGGCCCATGAGACCGGCGGGCAACTCCATCCTCACGACGAAGATCGGCGAGATCGGCAGCTCCGGCTGGCGTTCGATGAACAGCCTGACCGACACGGACGGCAGAAATGCCGGGCGCGTCAACTTCAGACGCGCGATGACCATGTTTCCGGGGCGCGCTTCGAGGTCGACGTCCCGGACCGGCCCATCGAGCGGAAGCGCATCGGTGACAAGACGGCTGACCAGACGATCGGAAACCGGCAGCGTGAATGCGCCATTCGCTCCGGCAAAATCCGCGAAGCGATTCAATCGCTGCTCGTGCAGCAGGGCGAGGAGATCCATCGTCAGCTCAGACGCACCGGGAGTTCGCTTCGCACGGCACCGAGTGCTCGAGCAGCGGCGCCGATCGCCGGCGCCACGCACACAATCGGTGTCTCTCCCGCACCAGCTGACGGAAGGTCCTTTCGATCGAGCAGCACCACATCGATTTTTGGAATGTCCTTGAAGCGCGGAACGCGATAGAGCTCCATCGTGCCGTTGTTCAACCGGCCGTTGGCAAAGTCGATCGCCTCGAAGAGCGCGCCGCCGATGCCCTGCACAACTGCTCCTTCGACCTGATTGTGAAGGCCGTCGCGGTTGACGATCGCGCCGCATTCGAAGACGACGATGAGCCGCTCGACAGTGAAGCCGTTCGGAGACGCCACAACCTCGGCAGCGGTCGCGACGTAGCTGCCCTTTTCCGTCCCGCAAGCGATGCCGATGCCACGGCCGGCGGCGGCCGTGCGCGGCCAGCCGATCTCCTTCGCCGCAGCCGTCAGCACGGCGCGCATGCGCGCGTCATCGAGATTGTTGGGGAGATGATTGAGCCGGAACTCGACCGCGTCGACGCCGAGCGCGCGCGCGATGCTGTCCATGTGCATCTCGCGAGCGTAGTGATTGGCGGTGGCGGCGAGCCCGCGGTACGAGCCCTGCCGGAGCGGCGAGTCAGACGCGTGAAACTGGATGCGCTGATTGGGCACCTGATAGGGCGTGCGAATCGCCGACGCCCCCGAGTTCCAGTTATCGAACTCCCAGGCGATCAGTTTTCCGGCAGCGTCGACGGCGGCCTTGATCTCGATGACCCCGGCGGGCCGCATGTATCCGAAAGAGAACTCTTCGCTTCTCGTCCATACCAGCTTGACCGGTTTCCCGGCGGCCTTCGCCAGCCGCGCTGCCTCGATGGCGTGTTCGCCCGAGTGCTTGCCGCCGTAGGCGGATCCTGTATCCGGCACGATGACTCGCACGCGATCTTCAGGTACGTGAAATGCCTCAGCCAGCTCCGTCCGCACGCCGAAGGGACGCTGGGTGCCGCACCACACTGTCAGCTTCCCGTCGGTCCACTCGGCGACCGCCGCGCGCGGCTCGAGCGGCACATGCGCGATGTACGGAATGTTGAAGGTGGCGTCGAAGGTTTTCGCCGCACGCCCGCGAGCCGCCGCCACGTCGCCGGTCGCTGTCGGGGCGTTCCCCCGCCCCGGCTGCTCGGTCTTCTTCAGGTGTTCGTAGATTGTCGACGATGAAGGGTGATCGGCTGGAGGACGCCACTCGACGCGCATCGCGGCCGTCGCGTGCCGCGCCACGCGCTCGTTCGGCGCAACAAGGCCGAGAAACTCACCGTCGCGGACGACCGTGACCCCGGTCATCGCCCGGGCGCGCGAATCGTCAACGGTGAGCAGCGTCCCCTCGTACCCTTCGGGACGCAAGACGCGCCCGATCAGCATGCCGGGGCGCACGATGTCAGGAGTAAAGAGATTTCGGCCGGTCACGAACGCCTGACCATTGACCTTCCGCGGCGCGGTGCCGCGCAGGCTCCACTCGGCCGGTGGCATCACCGGCTGGTCGGCCGCTACGGCACCCGCCAGTTTCTGTCCCTTGGTCAGATCGCCAAAGGCAAGACTCCGTCTGGCGCCATCGACGACCTTGCCGCCCTGGACGCTCAAGGTCCCCGGATCCACCTGCCATTGCTGCGCAGCGCGCTCGATCAACATCAGCGGGCCGCCGCCGCCGCGCGCGCGAGCTGCGGGGCCATGCGCGGCGTGGATTGCGATCCGAACGTACCGGCGTCGAACGGGACGAGATCCGTGTCCGCCATCACCATCGTCACCGACTCGAGCGGGACGCGGAGCTCGTCGGCAACGGCTTGCGCCAGCGACGTGCGAATGTTCTGACCGATTTCGGTCTTGCCCGTGTAGGCGGTGACACGGCCCGCTTCGTCGATGTGCAACCAGGCGCTGAGTTCACGAGGTGCGGCGCCGCGCTGCGCACCCCTGCCGCTTTCCTGCGCACCGGCCGGCGTCACATAGGCGCAGACGAGCAGGCCACCGCCCATCGCGCCAAGCACGCGCAGGAAATCGCGTCGCTCAAACGCGAATGTGTACGCGGGTGGCGCAGACAACTCGTACCGCTCGACCTCAAACGCGGATTCTTCGATCACGGGACGCGAATCTTCGCTGATCGCAGACTCGTCCACGGGACGCGGATTCTCGCGAATCTCACGACTGTTCACGGGACGCGAATTCTCACGACTCTCGGTCCGTCCTTGGAGCCGAGAACGGATCCGCGTGACTCCGCGCCCCGTGAGCTTCAGAATGATCCGCGGTAATTCGCGTCCCGTGAGTGGCAGAATGATCCGCGGTAATTCGCGTCCCGTGATTGGCAGAATGATCCGCGGTTTTCATCGGCGTCCCCCGGCTTGGCTTGTCGCGCGCATACGCTCGGCAGCCAATTGCACGGCTCGCACGATCCGCGGATACGTGCCGCAGCGGCAAACGTTGCGGTCCATGACCTTCGCAATGTCTTCGGCGGTAGGGTTTGGATGCGTCTTCAGCAGTCCGACCGTGGCCATGACCATGCCCGGCGTGCAGTAGCCGCACTGGAAGGCTTCGGCCTCGAGGAACGCCTGCTGGACAGGATGCAGGCGGTCGCCATTCGCGAGCGATTCGATGGTCGCAATCGGCTTGCCAGCAACGGCGGCGAGGCGGGTCGTGCACGAGCGCGCTGTCTGTCCGTCTACCAGCACCGTGCACGCGCCGCAGTGACCTTCGCCACAGCCGTACTTCGTGCCGGTCAGATTGAGCTCGTATCGCAGGACCGACAGCAGGCTGTCGCCCGGCTCACCTTCAACCTCGTGCGTGCTGCCGTTGATCCGCAGGGCGTACTTCGGCATCCCGCGATATTACAACGACGGGCGACGCGCGGCTAAAGCCGCGCGCTGCTGGTAAGTGAATTCAGCAGCCGCGGCACCGACTGGAAACCGGATAACGGGGCCCGTCGTCTACGATAAACAGACCGCCAGGAGGTTCTCAATGGCCCAGCTTCCGACACGACATCTTCAGGGTCTCGGTGCGTTCACGATCGCGGCGGCGATCACGCTCGCGGTTGGGATTTCTCTGCAGACCCGAGCCTCAGCCGACGGACAGGAAACCGTCCGCCTGGCGGCGGGCACTTCAGTCGCCCACTCGACGCCCCCGTTCATCGAGGTTGGCAAACGGTACGCGATTACGTGGGGAGGCGGCGGACCGCCGCAGACCTACACGATCAAGAGCGTGAGGCCGGATGGCTGGGTGGAAGTGCTGGTCGCTGAGGACAACGTCGACCCGGCATTCCTCCCGCCCGGTCAAACGCCGTCGCGGTGGTTGCACGTGGGCATCGCAACCTCGGTCCAGGAAATGCGGCCGCTACCGTACTGACCAGCAGCGCGCGGCTTTAGCCGCGCGTCAGAGATCATCGAACAGCGTCAGCTGGTCGTCGTGTCTCTGACGCGCGGCTGAAGCCGCGCGCTGCTGGCGAGTCGATGAGCGCCGGAGGCGCTCATCGACTTGCGGTCGACGTCTTCGCCGACAGTTGCTTCATCAGCTCCTGAATAGCGGTCTCCAGTTCCTTATCACGGCCGGCCAGGTTGTCCTCGGGGGAGTTCTCCACGAAGATGTCCGGCGGCACGCCGTAGTTCTCCATGTTGGTTCGCTGACGATCCGCGAGATAGACACCGGTGCCAGGCGTGCGCACGGTCGATCCGTCGATCAGTGAGTAGCTGCCGGTACCGATGACCGCGCCCGCCGTCGGCTGTCCGATCACCTTGCCGAGTCCGAGCGATCGGAAGCCCGCCGGGAACATTTCGGCGTTCGAGGCAGACCGCCAGTTCTGCATGACGACCTTCGGACCGAAGAAGCCGGCGAACGGACGTGGCGCCGCCTCGGTGCCGCGCGGCTGCCAGATCTGATACTCGCGCTGCACCAGGATGGCGAGCAGCTCCTGATCGATGTTGCCGCCGCCGTTCCAGCGCTGGTCGATCACCAGCGCCTCCTTGTTCCGGTTCTCGCGCAGCTCTTTCTCGAAGCGCAGGAGTGACGGCTGGTTCATCGCCTGGATGTGCAGATATCCGACGCGACCGCCCGACTGCTTGTCGACTATCGCGCGGCGCTCCTTGACCCAGCGCTCGTAGCGCAGCTGGTTCTGCGCACCCTGATTGATCGGCGCGATGCGCGTCTTCCACGCCCCTTCCTCGACCGCCTTGTTGTTGAGGGTGACCTCGACTTTGCGGTTCAACCGATAGTTCAGGAGCGACCAGTACTCGTCGCCGACCTTCACGGGCTTCCCGTCGATCGCGAGCAGGTAGTTACCGGCCGAGACCTTGACCCAGTCCTTGTCAGCCGGGCCATCCTCGTAGACGTGCGTCACCTTGTAACGGCCGGCAGTCGCGTCCGGCTCGAGATCGACGCCCAGGTATCCCGTCGACAGGCCACCGCCGCCGCCGCGGCCGCCGCCGGGCGCCGCGCCGGTGTGCGACGCGTTCAGCTCGCCGATCATCTCGTTGATGATATTGAGCAGTTCCTGACGTTCGCCGACGTGCGCGACGAGCGGCTCGTACTTCGCCTTCATCGCATCCCAGTCGTGGCCGTGCATCTTCGGATCGTAGAAGCGGTACTTCATCGTCCGCCACGCATCACCGAACATCTGCTTCCACTGTGCGTCGAGGTCGATCCGCACACGAGGCGTGAAGCTGACGCGGCGCCGCGCCGTCTCGCGGCCACCCGACCCGGCAGCCGCGCCACCGCCGGCTGCGCCACCAGCGGCTGGCGCCACCACCGGCTGCGCCACCCTGTGCCAGGGTCGCCGCATAAATGCCGCGGCCTTCACGGAAGTAGAGCGTGCGGCCATCGCGAGTGTAGGAGAGGTCCGAAAGACCGGCCGCCGCCCCGACCGCCGGCAGGCGGCGCGTCGTCATCGCCATCGCCGCCCGCACCTCCGCCGGCAAGCACACGCGACAACCGCCGGCCGTCCTGTTGAATCGTGTAGAGCACAGGAATCGTGCGGGTGCCTGAAGGCTCCGTCGTGACAAACGCCAGCGAACGGCTGTCGGGCGCGACCGACATAATCAGAGATCGAGAACGGCATGCGCGTGATCTGGCGAGTCCGCCGGCGCAGGCCGGCCCAGTCGATCGTCACCGGACCTGCTGGCGTGTCGGCCTGACGGGCCCGCGGCTCGGCGTTCTGTTCGCCTGCGCCCTCAGGGACGCTCGACCGGCTCTTCCGGATCGCGATCCTCACGCTCGAGCGTGACCGCGTAAATCTGTGACGTTCCGCCACCGCCGCCGCGTCCGCCGAAACCTTCGCCGCGGATGAAGTACAGCTTGCGGCCGTTCGGTGCGAACCGCGGATTGACGAGTCGTTATAGGAATCGAACGTGACCTTCCGCTCCTCGCCACCCTTCGACGCAATCAGGTAGATGTCGCTCGTGCGCACGTAGTCCGGCCGGCTGTAGGCGATCCACTGGCCGTCAGGCGACCACACCGGTGCGCCGATGTTCCCGTGCTTGGAGGTCGCGAGGTCGACGGTCTGCTTCGTGGCCAGGTCGAATCGCCGCAGCTTGCTGTCCGACGACACGTAGGCAATCGAATTCGAGTCGGGCGACCACGACATCGCGAGCTTCAACGCGTCGACGTCCGAGATCTTGGTTGCCGTGCCCGCCCCGTCGGTCGACGCGACGTAAATCTCCTCGCGGCCGCTGGCGTCCGAAACGTAGGCCAGGCGCTTGCCGTCGGGTGAATACACCGGCGCTTGATCGCGCGCGGCGGCGTCGGTGAGCTGGACCAGATCGCCCTGTTCAGTCGGCGCGGTAAACACCTCGCCGTACACCGACAGCGCAATCCGCCGTCCGCTTGGATCGAGACTGTAGTCGTCGGCTTCGGAGTTGAAGGTGCGGACTTCGGACGTGTTGTCCTGCGTCTCCGCGGCGATGTCGAGCGCGATGGGCGAGGCCTTCCGGCTGGCGACGTCCATCTTCCAGATGCCGAAGTCGTGCTCGAAGGTGATGACCTTGCCGTCAGCACTAATCGACGGCCATCGCACGTCGCCTGTCTTGAAGGTCGTGACCTGTTCAGCAGCCGTCACGCCGCCCTTGTCGGACACGCGCCAGATGTTGGACAGGCCGCCGCCTTCGCGGTCGCTCACAAAATAGATGAAGCCATCCTTCGCCCACATCGGCCACGAGTCGATGCCTTTGAAGTCCGTGACGTTGGTGAACTTCTTGGCGGCGATGTCCATGATCGTGACGTCGGTCTGGTTCGACCCGCGGTAGTACTTCCGCCAGTACGACTGGCCGTGACGATTGATCGCGAGCTTCGATCCGTCCGGCGAGAACGAGGCCCACAGACCCATGTCCGCACCGACGTTCGCCGGCATGCCGCCGTTGAGTCCGACGGTGTAGAGCCGGCCGGCGAAATCTTCTGCGCGATTGCTGGCGAACAGCACCGTTTTCGAATCGGGCGACCACGCGAGCACGGTGTCGTCCGACGAGTGATGCGTCAGCTGCTTCGGCGTGCCGCCCGCAGCCGGCACGACGTACACGTCGAGGTTGCCCTCGCGGTCGCTGGAGAAGGCAATCCACTGGCCGTCGGGAGAAAAACGGGGATACACGTCGCGCGCGCGGTTGACCGTGATGCGTTTGACGTTCTGCCCGTTCTCGTCGGCCGTCCAGACGTCGCCAAGATAGGTGAACGCGATGCGTCCCGCGTGGTAATGGGGATACCGGACGAGCTTGGCCTCGTTGGCGGCGCGTGGCGCAGCGAACGTCAGCAACATGGCCAGCGCGGCGAGGCCCGCGGGCACGATGCGTCTGATGCGAGCGGAATCGAGCAGCATGAGCTTCCTCCTTCGTGCGGCTGCATTATACGCTCCAGCAGCGCGCGGCTTCAGCCGCGCGTCAGAGTCGCTGCCAGCGACTGTGACGCGGGGCTGAAGCCCCGCGCTGCTGGTGGAATTCGTCGTGCAATCGGCTTGTTCGTGCGTTATCGACGGCCGCGGCGGCTTCGGAGGTTCGACTACATCGGAAAACATCGATATTTCGTGACGTGTTGCGCGTGCCGAACGGCAAAAGAGGTTCACAGACGAGGAGCGAGTTCAGTGTGTTCGTACCGAGATTCTGCGAACCTGCACCGAGCGCGGTTTTGAACTTTCGCGTACGTCTTCATGCCTGATCACCTGCACTTGCTGTTGATAGGCACGCGGCAGGACGCTGCGTTCATTCCGTTCATGACACTCTTGCGACAGCGGACGGCTGTCGCCTTTCGTCGGAAGTTCGGTGAACGGCTCTGGCAGGACGGCTATTTCGAGTGGCTGCTTACGGTCGCAGGAGCCGTCAGACAGGACGATCGACTACATCCTCAACAATCCTGTGCGGGCGGGGTTAGTCGAGCGACTAGAGGAATTATCCGTTCGCGTGGGCTCTCCCAGCAGCGCGGGGCTTCAGCCCCGCGTCACAGTCCCGGTCAACGTCCCTGACGCGCGGCTAAAGCCGCGCGCTGCTGGGGAGGCTGGAACTAACCATCGGTCCCGTTCGTCTACATTCGAAGCCAGCCGCCCCACGGAGGCCGTGTGTCAACCTCAATCGCCCGCCGAACCTCCTGCGCTGTCATTGGGTGCTCTCCTGTGCGTAACCGGCATGGCGGCGCAGACACCTCAGCCATCTGCGCCCAAACGACCTCGACGCCTTCATGGAGAAAGTCCTCGCGCAGCGTGAACGGAACCGGATCACGCTGCAGCAGTACGTGCTCGACGAAGCTGAGGTGATCGAGGTCCTCGGCCCGGGCCGCTTCCCGCTCTATCGCATGAACCGCGACTTTCGGTGGTATGTCCGCGACGGCATGCACGTGCGCAGCCCCGTGCGGTTCGACGGTGTCAGCGTTGGCGAAGACGCCCGCAAGAAGTACCGAGGACGACTGGGTCGAGCGCGAGCGCCAGAGGCTCGAGCACAAGCGAAAGAAAGACGACAAGGATACAAAAGCCGAAACCGAGCCGGTCGAGCCGGACGCGGGCGCCGCGGGCTCACCGATTCCCACGCCGCGGTTCGTATCCGAGGCGTACTTCATGGAGTTCAAGTTCGAGCCGGGCAACTACTACCTCGCCGGGCGTGAGCGTCTCGAGGGGCAGGAGGTCCTGCGCATCGAGTACTACCCGAAGCGGATGTTCAGTGACGACGACGACCGCGAACGGGAACGCGAGACGCGAGCGCTCGGAGAAGAACCAGCGGCGTGACGAGAAATCGCGCGAGCGCGAGTTCGAACAGCGCATCGAACGCCAGATGAACAAGACGGCGATGATCACGCTGTGGGTCGATCCGGCCGAACATCAGATCGTCAAGTACACCTTCGACAACGTCTGGATGGACTTCCTGCCAGGCGCGTGGCTCGTCAAGGTGGACGACATTCGCGCGTCGATGACGATGGGGCAGCCGTTCCCGGGCGTGTGGCTGCCGCGCGGCATGGAGATTCACGGCGGCGTCACGCTTGCGAACGGCTCCTACGAAGCGACCTACAAACGCGGGTTCGCGGACTACAAGCAGGCGGACGTCACGACCACGCTCAGAATCCCCAAAGGCGGGGGCAACATCGACGAGCCGCCGGACACCGACGCGTCGGGACCGTACGTGCCCGATCAGGACCCTCAGCCTCCCGTCCTCCCCGCGTCCGGCCAGGAAACCATCGTCGAGGTGCGCGTCCACGGAAATACCTACATCAACGATGCGGACGTGATCGCTCTGGCGGGCGTCACCGTCGGGCAGCCATGGACGTCAGAAAGCCTCGCGGGCATCGAGCAGCGTTTGAAGGCCAGCGGCCGTTTCGAATCCGTCGAGGTCCGCAAGCGCTATCGATCGCTCGACAGCACCACGGAGATCGTAGTGCTGCTCGTGGTCCACGAGCGGCCCGGCGTCACGTCCATCGACCAGGATCTCGATCCGGTGACGGGATCGTGGAAACGCCTGCGGTCGCGGCTGATGTTCCTGCCGATCCTCAACTACGCGGATGGATACGGCTTCACATACGGTGCGCGGTTCAGCACCGTCGACCTGCTCGGCGCCAAAGAGCGGCTGTCGTTTCCGCTGACGTGGGGCGGGACGCGTCGAGCGGCGGTCGAACTGGAACGTACCTTCAAGTCCGGCCCGCTCACGCAAATCGAATCCAGCTTCGGGATCTGGCAGCGTGAGAACCCGCGATTCGAGATCGACGATCGCCGCCTTGAATGGAGGGGACGTGCCGAGCGTGTGTTCGGCAGGTTCCTCCGCACGGGTGTCGAAGGCTCGGCAGCGGACGTGGATTTCGATACGCTCGACGATCGGCTGTTGACGGTCGGAGCGGACATCGCCCTCGACACACGCGCCGACCCGGCATTCCCGCGCAATGCCGTGTACCTCGCGTCGGGATGGACCGGGCTCTCGGTCCGCGACCGTGGCGATCAGATCAATCGCGTGTTTGCCGACGCGCGTGGTTACCTCGGCGTCATCGGCCAGCTGGTGCTCGCCACCCGCGCACAGTTCACGTCCGCCGATGCGACCCTTCCGCCGTACGAACGGCTCCTGCTCGGCGGGTCGTCCACGCTGCGCGGCTTCCGGACAGGATCGTTCGATGGCGATCGCATGTTCGTCACGTCCGCGGAGCTGCGGATGCCAATCACATCAGTGCTGAGCTCAGCGCGTCTGGGGGTGACGGCCTTTTTCGACGCGGGCACCGTCTACGATGCCGGTCAGCGGCTCGAGGACGCGACCTGGCATCGGGGCGTTGGTGGCGGAGTGTTCCTGATTGCGTCCGTCTTTCGCCTCAACTTCGACGTCGCGTACGGCCTGAAAACGGGCGATACGCGGTTTCACCTGGGTATGGGCTTCCCGTTTTGACGCTGGTGACGCGGAGCTAAAGCTCCGCGCTGCTGGTTTCTAGCTTCTAGCTTCTAGGAAAACATGTTCTTCGCGACGAACCAGACGTTCGCCGGGCGTTCGGCGAGCCGGCGCATGTACCACGGAAACCAGTACTCTCCGTAGCTAATCAGCACGCGCAGCCGCTGTCCCTCGCGCGCGAGCCGTAGCTGCTGCTGCCGGTTGATCCCGTACAACATCGCAAACTCGTACGCCGTCTTCGGGATCTTGTTGTGGGCGATGTACGCGCTCAGCCGATCGGCGAGGGCGGATGTCGTGCGTGGCGATGTGCAGAAGCGCGCCAGGCTTCTGCGCATCGGGCGCAAGCAGGCGGACGCACAGCTTGTAGAAGCTCTCGTCCACGTCCGCCTTGTTCGGGTATGCCACGTTCGGCGGCTCGAGATAGGCGCCCTTGACGATCCGAATTGCCGCGCCGAGCGGCGCCAGCGCGTCGATGTCCTTCGCCGTCCGGAACAGATACGCCTGAATCGCGATGCCGATGCGCGAGGACTGCGCGCGAGTCCGTCGAAACAGCTCGATCGTCGGATCGACGTAGGGCGAGCTTTCCATGTCGATCCACAGGAAATTGTTGCGCTGCTCCACCCGCTCCATCAGCCGGTCCATGTTGCGCTCGCACAGGCCACGATCGAAGTCGAGGCCGAGCTGCGTCGGCTTGATCGAGATGTGCGCGTCCAGCGATGAGGCGGCCACCTTGTCGATGACGTCGAGGTAGTGCTGCGTGACCTCCTCGGCTTCCTCAGCCCTCGTCACGTTTTCGCCCAGCCTGGTCAGGATCGTGCCGATGCCCAGCGGCTGCTGCTCCTTCGCCGCACGCAGCGCATCGTCCACGTGCTCGCCCGGCATGAAACGGGACACGGAACGCTTGACGAAGCCGTACTTCGTCGCATGATCCCGAAGCCAGGCATTCGTCGACCCTGCCAGCAAGACCTTGCGCATCACGCTCATGAATCAGTCCCCCGCACGTCAGCACGTGCAGCACGTCAGCACGTCGCACGTAGCACGTCAGCACGTCGCACGTGCTCACGTCACACTCCTAATCATCCCCCCATCGACCTGCAGCGTCGCGCCGGTCACATAGGCTGTCGCGTCCGAGAGCAGGAACGCGGCGACGCGTCCGAACTCTTCCGAATCGCCGTAGCGGCCCATCGGAATCGCGGATTCCGCCCTCGCCTTCGCCTCGTCCGTCGTGATGTTCTGCTTCTTCGCGTTGATCTCGTCGAGGTGGCGCACGCGATCGGTATCTATGCGTCCAGGAATGATCTGGTTCACACGAATCCTCGACGGCGCAAGCTCCAGCGACAGCGTCTTCGAAAGCGCCGAAACCGCCGCCCGGAGGACCGTCGATAGCCCGAGGTTCGTGATGGGCTCTTTGACCGACGACGAGGTGGACATCAGGATGGCGCCGCCGCCCCGGGCCTGCATGGATGGCACCGCCGCCCGTACCATGCGCAACGTGCTGAACAACAGCAGGTTCACCGCGTCCTGCCACATGGCATCATCGAACGAGATTGCCGGGCCGGCTGGCGGACCGCCGGAGTTAGTGAACAGGAGGTCTATGCCACCGAATCGCTTGATTGTCGCCTGCGCCCACTTCTGGATGCCTTCGTCCGATCGCACGTCCAGAGCGGTGGCCAGAACGTCACGGCCGAGATGAGATGCGGCTGACTTGATTGCGGCCTCGTCGCGTGAGGCGATGGAGACCAGAGCGCCTTCGCGGGCCAGGGCCTGCGCCACACCGAAGCCAAGCCCTCGGCTCGCCCCCGCTACGAGGGCTACTTTCCCTGTCAGTCCCAGATCCATTAGCTCCTCACCTGCCGACCTTCGACGTCGAGGGGCCGGCGACAGCCCGATCGACCCAGGTCATCACGCGATCGAGCGCCTCGCGCGTCGTCTTGTCGAGTTGCGCGCCAGGCGCCCGCGTGGCGGGTGAGGCCAGCGCGCCCCTACGGTGCAGCACCTCTTTGCGAATCGCCATGCCGATGCCTTCCTGGAACTCGAAACGCATCAATGGCACGGCCCGATAGAATACATCCGCCGCCTCGTCGATCCGGCCGCTTCGGAACAGGCTGACGATACGGACCAGGATTTCCGGAAAGGCGAAACCGGTCATTGCTCCGGTGGCCCCGGCCATCAGCTCTTCCAGAAGAAACACGCCGCCAAGCCCGCCGAAGATCCTCACCTCCATGCCGGCGCATTGTTCCAGGATGCGCGACGTCTTGAATGGCGTTGGCGGGTCCTCGAGCTTGATGGTCCGCGCCCGTTCGATCTCGCGCGCCACGCGCGCGAGCAGCGCTGGTTCCATCGCATAGCCCGAGATCGGCGGGTAATCCTGCACGACGATCTCGATCTCCACCGCCTCCGCGAGCGCGTGGTAGTGGCGGACGACCGCCTCGGAATTGAGCTTGGGCATCCGAGGCGGGCTGACCATGACGGCTGTCGCGCCCGCCTCCTTGGCGTGACGGCTGTAGCCGATGCACGTGCGCGTGCCTTCAGCTGTCGTCCCAGCGACCACGCCAATCCGTCCGTTGACATGGCTGGTGACGACCTCGAGCACCCGACGCCGCTCCGTATCGTCGAGGCGCGCAACCTCACCGGTAACACCGAGCGCCGTCACACCGCTGACCCCGGCTTCGATGAACAGGTCGATAACGCGCCTGAGACTGGCTTCGTCGAGATCTCCGCTCGCGGTGAACGGTGTTGGCAGGACCGAGTAAACCCCTTCGAGCTTCAACGCTTCCCCCTACAGGAATGAACCGCTGATTGTTGATCAGAACTGGTTCAAGTGCCAATTCCCAAGTGCGCAGGTGCGCAAGTGCGCAGGTGCGCGGGTGCGCAGGTGCGCGGGTGCGCAAGTGCGCAAGTTCGTAGTGTCCGGCTTTAGCCGGACCGTGCTGAGCGCTGCGGCGGTTCGAGGGGAGCCGCCAGAACTGGGCCGTCAAAACCGGCTGACAGCCTGTCTGAAGCGGGGGTCGGCGTGACAGAGAAGGCAGGCTTGTGTCCCGCGGCCAGGAAGGTCGGAGACGAGCACGTAGGTCTGTCCCCCCGTGGTCCATGTCAGCGCGTCGAGACCGCTGTCCCGGCGATGGGTGATCTGCTTCGACATGGGCCACGATGCCGACGGTCCTGTGGTCGCGCCGGCGTCCGCGGTCATGAGCGTCACGGGATGGCCATCGATTTCGTAGCGGACGAGCGACGCCGCGCCGCCGCGCAGGCGGGCGACGGCAGCGCCAACGGGCACGATCCGCGCCGGGTTGTCGGCGGGCTGCGTCACGAGTTTCGCCACCGGTGCGCCGCGATCGTGGAGCCATCCGCGGATCGCTGCCGGTGACGTCGACTCGAAGTCAAGGCTGAGTCCACCCTGCGCGCCCTGCTCGTGCAGGGCTCTGGCCGCGCGCTCGAAAGCCATCGGCGGTGCCGACGTATCGTAAAGGCCGATCCACGGCCGGCCCGCGTGCCAGCCAGTCCCCCCCAGCAGCAGTAACGCGATCGTGACGATGGCCCAGCCTCCAAAACCAGAGCACGCGCAAGTGGGACAACGGAGATCGGGAATCGGCATGAGGCAATCTATCGGCGAATGGCCAACGCGTGTCAGAACCTGAAGACGGCGGCGTCCCGGACACAATCGATTGACGGAGGGAGTCGGAGAGCGGCTCCGGCATCGTCTGCGGCCCGAGCTCCGTGCGCAGGGTTTGTCGCGCGCGCCGGATCGACTCGAGGTGCTGCGCGCACCGGTGGCATCCCCGCACGTGCCGTTCGACATCCGCTGCGCGGGTCGACGGCAGCAGGCCTTCGTCGAAGCGCAACAGGTCCGCGGTGACGTGTCCGCTCCAGTTCCACAGCGGCATCATCGATCTCCCTTCCGGATTCGTTCGAACGCCTGACCGAATGCCACGTGCGCACGCGACAGCCGTGACGCGACGGTGCCGGACGATGCGCCCAGCACTTCGCCGATCTCCTCGTAACTCAGTTCCTCGACATACCGGAGGACGAGCGCGATACGCAGTTTCGGTCTCAAGGTCGCGAGCGCGGCGCGGACCTGGCTGGCGTTCTGACGCCGTTCGACTTCGTCGCTCTGCATGGCAGCGACCGACGCAAACGTCGTCGCCTCGTCCAGCGGTGCGAGACGGGCGCGCGATCGCCGGTAATCGAGGGCGGCGTTAGCGACGATGCGATAGAGCCAGGTCATGAAGGCGCATTGACCTCTGAATTGCGTGAGCCGTGAGAACAAGCGCATGAAAACGTCCTGCGTGACGTCGGCCGCCGCGGCGGGCTCCCCCGTGTAGTGCAGGGCGATGGCATAGACGCGATCGCGGCACAGATCGAAGAGCTCGCCGAAGGCGTCGCGATCGCCGTTCCGGCACGCCTCGAGCAGTGCCTGCGGCACCTCGGGACGGCGAGCGGACGAAGCTCGGCTTTCGGTTGGACGCGAAGCTTTCAAGTCCTCTTCCATCCGGCGAGTATCGCGACGGCGTGGTGCGGTGCTATGGCGAACGCCATCAGTTTGACGGACACTTCGGCCCATTTCTTCCATGGAAGTCATGTGGTTCGCGGCGCGTCAAACGCCAATGCCTACCTTACGCCGAATCCGTCGTGTGCTGCTCGGCACACTCCTATGCGTGAGCTTTTCCCTTCCCGCCACCGCCGATCAACTGGCGCGACGCGGCACTCTTGGAGCCGGTCTTCGCGAGCCTGCGGCAGGTCGCGCAGGGTCGGAAATCGTGTCGATCCAGCCGGACTCGGCCGCGGCAAGAGCCGGCTTGCGAGTCGGCGACCGCGTGCTCCGGATCGGCCAGACGCTGCTGACGGACGAGATCGCCCAGCAGACAGCGCTCGCCGAACTGCGAGCAGGCCGTCGCGTGGCGCTGCAGGTGATCACTCAGGACGGATCGGTATCGGCGCGCGAGATCACGCCTGACGAAGTGCCGCGCGAGCAGGTGCCCGGCCTCGAACTCGAGTACGGATCGGCGGTCACCGATGCAGGGCATCGCGTACGCACGATCCTCTCGAGACCGGCAGCCGCTGGCTCCCCGCTGCCGGCGGTCGTCGTCGTCGGGTGGCTCAGTTGCGACTCGGTGGAAGCGCCCTTTGGACCTCGTGACGGATTCGCCGAGCTGATTCGCAGGGTCATGACGCAGTCGGGCGCGGCCGTCATGCGCGTGGACAAGCCCGGCGTGGGCGACAGCGAAGGCGTCGCCTGCGCCGACCTCGACTTCCACGCGGAGCTGGCCGCCTACCGCGCCGCGTTTCGATCGGCCGCCGCGCATCCCTGGGTGGATGCGAAGCGCATCGTTCTGTTCGGCTTGAGCAACGGCGGCGGCATCGCACCGCTCGTGTCCGAGGAACGCCCAATCGCCGGCTACATCGTCGCCGGGGGCTGGGCCAGGACGTGGTTCGAGCACATGATGTTCACGCTCCGCGTCGAGGAAGGGCCTGCGCGAGCGGTCGCCGGCGGAGATTTCCGATCGAATGCGCGGCTACGCGGAGCTCTATACGCTCTATCTCATCGAGAAACTGACGCCTGCGGAAGCCATCCGGCAGCGGCCGCACCTCGCGGCACTGTGGTCAGGATCGGGAAGACATCAGTACGGACGGCCAGCCGCGTTCTATCAGCAGCTTCAGGCGCTCAATCTGGAAAGGGAGTGGTCGGGAGTCAGTGTCCCGGTTCTCGCGCTCCACGGCGGACACGATCGACTCATGAGCCGGGAGGATCATGCGCTCATCGTCGATCTCGTGAATCGCACGCGCGCGGGCCTTGCGCGCCTCGTCGAATATCCGCGAATGGATCACGGCTTCTATCTGCACGACTCGATGGCGCAAAGCTTCCGGGACTACCGGAGCGGGAAATTCAACGACGAGGTCGCGGCCACGACAATGGAATGGTTGAAGACGACCCTTGCGAAGTGAGCATGCCGCATTCAGGGTCGTTCACCGCTTCAAGGTGACCCACGACTCAGGCTGAATCTTCAGCACGTCAGGCGTGTAGCCGGCCTGGATTTCGTGAGCGACGACGTCGCCGGTCAGGCCAGCGGGATACGCGAGAAGGACGGTGCGACGCTCGGGATCGTAGTACGTGATCGCCACGCGTGCACCATCGAGCGATCGGCCTTGCAACCGGAACTCCGTGTCACCCGGCGCACCCAGCCGCATGTGCGAGGACAGCCAACCGTGCTCGTCGAAGAATCCCTTTCCGCGCGCGATGATGTCCTCGGGCCCCTTGTATCGCGTGAATGCGAACTTCGTCTGCAGGCGCCAGGCGCCCTGCGCATCGCGACGGTAGACGGCGTCCCCAATCGCCGCGGAGGCGTGCATGATCTTCAGTTCGTCGCCGCGGGCGACATAAACGGATGTGATGGCGAAGGCTGGTGACTTGACGGCGGCGTAAACATCTTCGCCGTCATGAAGCATCAGGAGGGTGGTGTCGTTCTGGGTGGACCGCCACGCGGCTTTCCACTCGGCGTCGGCCGCCGTCCCATCAATAACCGGGGACGGGGCCCGGGGAAGTGCCAGCTGCAAACCATCGAGCACGCTGAGGAGAGTCGCCGCCAGCAGCGTGGTGACCGTGCCGTAGAACGTCAGCATCGGTGCACGATAGCCGAGCCGACAAGGGGCGAGGTGGTGCTCCGGTCAGCAAGCTGTCAGGAAACGGCTTGCCCGACGTTATCTATAACGAAGGCGGGCTTGCACCGCCGTAGCTTTAGCGAAGGCGGGTCAAGCTGCGTCGGCGTCGCGCCTCGGCCGAGTTGCAGAACAATGCAGTCAGCAGATGCTCATCCGAGAACTTCGGGATGCTTTGCGCATCGAATTCCTCGCAGCTCGTCAATTCGTCCGGCTCGACCGGGAGACGCAGCTTGCGACGGTCGTTGGTCATTTGTGTCGGTCGATCGGCGGAGAGCAGGTAGCGGTGGCTTCGCAGCCATCCGCGTCGATGCACGACGAAGTAGCGGATGCGCCGCTCTGATGGGTCGATCACGACACCGTCGAGCGTACCGAGCGCCTCATCTTTCTCCGTCGACAGCGTCACGCCTTCCAGGCCACCGCATGGGCCCGTCACCTGTCCAGCCTCGAGGTAGCACAGTTGAGAGTTGGTATCGTTCGACATCTTCTCCGCTCCTGCGCCCGGACATAGCAATCCAGGTGCCACGCGAGCGCGCAGGAGAGCGCCGTTTTCATGCGTTTTCGAGCGAGATTTGTGTCAGATCCGCACGTCTTTGGGAACTCGTTACCTACTCAGGGAATACTCAGCCACGGGCATGATCGGGTCCTTGATCGGAAAAGTGCTGTAGTTTCAACGAGTTCTGAGGTTTTTTAATTAAGTTCCAATTCCCGTGAAATGGACCTTCAAGATGGTCATTGCCGTAATAAGCCGCAGTAAAAGGTTGCGTAGGGACGAATGGATGTGATTACCTTGGCAATCCCTGCGAGCGTGCTGGTCCTCATGAAAGCCGGTCAATCTGCAGTCCGGAGGCCGAGTGCAGCGGTAACCGCTGACCCGTCCGGCGATGACGAAGACCAACATGCCTTGGTCCGAGTGGCCTTGAGGAGGTTTCGCCAATGCGTGCCGTCATAACAGTGGCGGCTCTGGCGCTTTTAGGAGCGTCAACCGTAGCCACTGCCCAACCAGGTCCAATCCCATACCCAGGCAACACAGGCGTGCATCCCGTTGCATACATCTGCACGGCAAGCGCCCAGGTGGTGCGCGTGACCACACCAGGCGGCGTCGCTACCGCGAGCGTCTTTGCGAACGGGATCGGCGTCTTCGACGATTGCGTCGTCGGTCCGGATGGTCTGCTCTATGTCGCGAACGGTCAACAAGATCGTCAAACTCGATCTTATCAGATCAGAGTCTTCGGCAACTTCGCGGATGTCGCGACGTTGCCGAACCTAGGCCTCCGCCTCGGAAAGCAGCGTCACAGCGCCCGCGGACTTGCTTTCAATGCCGGCAACGATCTGTCGTCACGACCGAGGCGTCGGGTTTGTACAGCGTCGACCTTGCCGACGATAGACCGTGCAACGGATCTCGTCGACGTCGGGAGCGGGCAGGCGGCATCGCGTTCGATGAGGTTGGCAATCTCGACCTGGCGAGCGGCGGCGCGGTCAATCAGTCGCATGGAACGCCATACATCAACACCTACGGGGCGCCCGCCTCGTTCGCCACTGTCGCAGGCGCGTACGGGATCGGGATGAACGCGTGCCGCGAGATGGTTGTCGGATCGACCTCTGACCCGAGCGATCAGTCGCGTTAACAGCACACGGCGCGGTGACGTCGACAGAACATCTCATTTCCCGGACAAGGGAGTAACGTCTACCGCCCACTGCATCTCGAGGTGGACTGGTCGAACCGGATCTACATCAATGCCGGGACCAGCAACGACGGCGCAGACTCGCGACTGATGGTCGCGGTGCCGAACCTTGGCCCCGCTGACGGTGGTCGTGAGTGGTTGAGTCAGTGCGTCAACTACACGCTCAGCACGCTCGTGGAGCTGAAGACCACCGGCCCGGGTGCCATACCCGGCCTCCTGTCGACGACGGCTGTCGGCCTTGCAATCGGCCAGAGCGCGCATCAGGCTGGAGCATACATTTCCAGGCGCTCGGGGCGAGGCTGCGACGAGCACATCTTCGATTTCGGTGGCTTCATGTACAAAGTGTCGTTAGCGCAGTGCCATCGCTCTCAACCTGAAGATCACTGCTTACAAGAGCCGCCCGTCGGATATCACCTTCAACATTCCTGACGTCACCAATCCGAAAGCTGTTTCCTTCAGCCCACATGGCGGATTCGCGGCTGAGCTTGATCGCGGTCGGAAACCCGAGACCATCCCCTTGAACAAGGATCCGTTCCTCGCCGCTGCTCAATGGATTCACGCAGCAGTCGATCGGCGCGCCGGGAATTGGCAAGCGGAAGATGAGACAAGCGATATCGGCCCCGGGATCGACGTGCGTATGACAAGAACGTGCTCACGCGAGTTCTGGGATGTCGGGACTACTCGACGTGGGTGGCGGCGAGCGTGAGCGCGACTGGTCCAAGCGCGTGCTCTACTCCGGCAACACTGGCGCTTGCACGCTCGGTCAGTTCGATCAACCGCTGCGCGGCGATAACCCGCTGATCAACAGCAATTCGAACCTCAAGGTCGCGATCAGGGCGTCGGGAACGTGCGCCGGCGAAATGCGAGTGTCTATCGCCCGGATTGACTGATCGAAAATGGAATCCAAGTGGGCTACACGCCGAGATTCGTCAAGTCCAACACCGAATCAGAGAACATCATGGTTAAGCAGCAGCAGAAGTTCGTCTACGGCTTGACCGTCGAGGAACTCTTCAGGGAACTGGATGGTGAGCTCATTCTTCCGGAGCCGGGGGAGGTGTTCACGTTCCTGTTAACCGTTAGCGGTTCGGCGCGGCGCGACGCCAGAGGAGCATCAGTTTCACGGTCAGCAAGTAACGCCTGCTTCACACTGCGGGGCCGCCTGGCGGCGGCTCCGCAGCCTCTCCTTACTCGGCCCGCAGCCTTTTCAATCGCCGCAAGGTCGTGACGGCCGTCAGCGGCGCTGGCAGCGACTCCTTCTGCCCTTCCGCGAGTACCTGACGCGCTTTGGAGAACTCCGCGCTGAAGCCTGGTCGGCTATGGCGACGTGCGGTGCGCTGCGCTTCGCCGAGCCGCAGGGCCTGGATGGGATAATCAGATTGCCGGAGCCGGGCGTGGTGGTCGAGTTCCTGTTGACCGTACACGCATTGCGACACCGACGGCCCGGCAGCCTTCTTACTGACTCACTGCCTTTTGGATAGCCGCGAGATCGTGACGCGTGGTCAGCGGGGCTGACGGCGATTCCTTCTGCATTTCTGCCAGCGCCTGACCAGCTTTGGTGAACTCCGCCGAAGCCTGGTCGGCCTTGCCAGCCGTTCGCTGCGCCTCGCCGAGGAGATAGTGCGCGCGCGCAAGAATGTCGCGCGCCTCGAGGCGTTCGGCCGATCACGAGCGGCGGCCTGTGCACTCGCGATGGCTCCTGCCGCATCTCGCGACTTCAGGAGGGCCTCCGCCGAGAAGGTCGAACTCTCGGCTGACAGCTGCTTCAGCCCTCGCCGGTCGGCTTCGGCGACCAGTTTCGTCAGATCTCCGATCGCCGACGGCGGTCGTGTCGCCACTGACCGATCTTGGCCAGACCGAGCTGCGAGACCAGCATGTAGTAGGGGTGGCCGGTCGCCGGTCGCCGCCTGACGAGCCTGCTCGAAGGCCGTGCGGGCAGCATTCATGTCGCCGCGGTAGTAGGCGTTCTGTCCCTGGGCATTCAACGCGAGCGCGACCAGCGTTTGTATCCGCAGTTCGCGCGCCAGCGTCAGTGCTTCCACGATGTGCTTTTCCGCTTCGGCGAATCGCCCGGAACCGCTCAGGGCCGAGCCATGCGCGACGAGCGCTTCCGCAAGCGACGACGAACGCTCCTGCAAGTCGCGGAACGTCTTCAGCGCCTCGCTGCTGGCCTCGACGGCCGCGCCATATCGGCCCCGCTGTTCGAACAGACACGCGCCAGCCCGAGCGAGCCGACTGCCGCACCACGTTTGTCGCCAGCATTGCGCCACAATTCGATCGCGCGCAAGAACTGCGTCTGCGCCCGCTCGTGGTCGCCCAGTCTCGTTGAGACGCTCGGCGAGGCTGGCGAGCGTGATCGCGATGTTCCGAGGAATCTTTCCCTTCTCGCGAAGTTCAAGCGCCCGCTCCAGATAGGTGCGAGCTTCGTCGTATTCCGCCTTGGCGTGATACACATTACCGATGTTGCTGAGGCACCGCGCCTGACGATCCTCGTTGCCCAGGTCACGTTGAAGCTGCAGCGCCTCCTTGAATGTCGTCAGAGCGTCGTCATAGCTCCCGCATCCAGATACGACGCGCCGAGACTGATGAGCACGATGCCGAGCGCCTTCCCGATCTCCGATCTCGCGCCGAATTCGCACCGACTCGCGATACGCCGTTTCGGCATCTGCGGTCTTTCCCTGCGACTCATAAATCTGCGCGATGGAGTTGAGGCTGGCAGCGACACTCCTCTGCGATCGCCAATCTGCTCCTTGATGCCGAGCGAGTCGCGGTACTGCTTGAGCGCATCGTCCGTTCGACCGAGATCGGAATACACGTTGCCGAGCGCCTGCATGATCTTGGCCTTCGCTTCGCGATTGTCGAGTTGAATCGACAGCGAGAGCGCCTGATTCAACGGATCGATCGACGCGTTCGCGTCGCCGCGTTTCACGGCCAGGCGGCCTGCAGCATAGAGCGCCTCGACGTGCTTCGGTTCGAGCTCGAGCACCCGTTTGTATTCCTCGCCGGCGCGGTCGAGCGCGCCCTTTCGTTCGAGCAATGCGGCAAGTTCCAGACGAAGCTGCACGTCGTTCGGACGCCGTGCCATGAGGCGGCCGTACAGGTCGACGGCCTTGTCGATGTCGTTCATGAACCGCGCGTGCGCGGCGAGTATCAGATCCTTCTCTTCAGCCGGCAGGTTCTCGCTCAACCGCACCGCCGTTCGCGAGGCACTCTCCGCCTCCGAGGCGCGGCCGCTCAGGCCAAGCGACTGCGCCAGTTTGGAATAGGCGAGTGCGAAGTTCGCATCTGCCTTCGTCGATTCCTCGAAGCTCTTCGCCGCCTGAATGTGCTCACCAACCGCCTCGAACTGCACACCCTGGCTGTAATACCGAAGCGCCGGCATCGATTGCGAGGACGGCTTGAAAGCCGCGGCCTGGAGATCTTTCACCTCAGACTCGGTCAGGGAGAGGTTCTTCTGAATCTCCGTCGCGATCGCCTGGGCCGTGGTGGGCAGTTCCGCTTCGTTTGCGGCCGACGCCGTGATCGCCACCGGGGCCGAGCCACCACCGTGCAGAAACGCTTCGATTCGGATCTGTTCACCGACCTTGACGAATCGGCCGACGAGAATGCGATCGGCGTTGGTGAAGTTCACGAGATTCTTGATCGTCCCCGGATCGATGTCGCTGTCGGGCCGGATTCGCAGGTCACGCAGAAGTGGAGCGACGGTGCCGGATCCGACCGGCCGTAGCCGCGTGGACTGGCCGACACTGCCGAGAATCATGTCTGACAGGTTGGTTCCGACCCAATCGAGCGACGAATTGCCAGTAGCGTTCCTCAGCGGGATGACGGCGAGAGCCACGGGCTTGGCGGCCGCTGCACCGCCACCGCTACGCCCGCCGGGGAACCGATCGCGTAGCAGCCATCCGCCAGCAGCGAGCACGAGCACAGCGACGGCAGCGAGAACCGCCTTGAGCGGCACTCCCCGGGACTTCGGAAGTTCGATCGGCTGGGTGTGCTGTCGCGTAATCGGCGGTGCGCTGAATCCAGCCGTACCGGACGCCGGGCGCCCCGCGTTGTCCAGGAGCTCGAGATCCTGCGCCAAGTTCAGCGCTGGTCTGATACCGCTGCGCCGGATCCGGCTGCGTGCACTTGTCGATAATGCGTTCGAGCGGTTCGGGGATCGACGGATCGATGCCGCGCGCAGGAGGCAGCGGGTTCTGGACGCGCGCCATCAGCTCGGCGACGGCGCTCTCCGCACGCGTCGCCTGGCGCTGCCCGAGCACCATGTCGTACAGGATCAGGCCGAACGCATAGACGTCGGCGCGCTGGTCGATCGGTCGCGCCATGGCCTGCTCCGGGGCCATGTATTCGAGCGTCCCGATAACGGCGCCCGCGACCGTCGCGCCACCGCCAGACACGGAGCGCGCGATCCCGAAGTCCATGATGACCGCCTGATCGTCCTCGTCGATCATGATGTTGGCGGGCTTCAGATCCCGATGCACGACGCCGGCCTCGTGCGCCGCCACCAGGCCACTCACGACCTGCTTCGCTATCGCGACAGCTCGTCGAAACTGGCAACTTTCCCTGTTTGCTCAGAACGCTTCCCAGGTCGCTGCCCTGGATGTACGGCATCGTGATGTACTTGATGCCGTCGATCTCGCCGAGATCGTGGATGCGCACGACGTTCTTGTGGGTGACCTGCCGTGCCAGCAGCAGCTCGCGCTTGAACCGCCGTTCGAGATCGCGCGCCGACGCCGCGTCTGCGGTGATTTCAGGGCGAATGACCTTGAGCGCAACCGCGACTCCGAGCTCGTCGTCCCACGCCTGGTAGACGGCGCCCATCCCGCCCATGCCCAGCAATCGAATGATGTGATAGCGGCTGCCGAAAGATGTGCCCGGCGCAAGTGGACTGCCTGGCATCACCGGCACACCGGGAGGGGTTAGCGTGGCGACTGCGGACGGGCGCGTGCCGAATTGCGGCGCGTGTGCGGATCCGGTCCCAAGCGACGTCATCGCATCGGGGCTTGTTCCGAGGTGAGTAGCCGTCGGGACTCGTTCCGAGTCTCGTTGCGTCGGTGCCCAGCCTCGTTGCGTCCGTCCCCAACATCGTCGCCGTGGTAACGGACGTCGCCTCGCCACACGCAGAGCATGCTGCGGCATTGGCGACCAGCTTGGCGCCGCAATAGGTGCAGAACATCCGGGAGCTCGTAACGGGATTATCTCCCGATCCGCCTTAAAGATGTAAAGAATCGAGGCCCCCATCAGGGGGGCCGGGGGCCTACTGCCGGAGGAGGTGACGGTGCCACGTGTCGCGGCCGCTGGTGACCTGGAGGGGTTCGAGCGCCAGAAGGCCGGTCCGGCCGATGGCCTGCTGCAGCCGGGACCGCTCGTCCAGGGCTGCTCGCAGCTCGTCGTCCGCTGGAAGGGCCAGGCCGGCCGAACGGGCCATTAAGAGGCCTTTGGCCTGGGCGGCGAGCTCGAGATCGAGCCGGAGCAGGCAAAACATGTCGACGACGACTGGCCCTGGGAACCGGGAGCGCAACTCGAGCAGATACTGGCCAAAGCGGGTATGAATGAAGTGCTCGGAACTGACGAGCTGGAGCAGCTCGACGTCGAGGTCGAGCCCCCCGCCGACCCATTCCCGCGTCGCCCGTTCGCTTCGCTCGAATACCAGCAAAACGAGCACCGGCAGCAGGAGCAGCATGACGGCCGCCTGGATGACGGGCGGCAGAAACGTGTGGTTGAAGCCCGAATGAATGACGACGGCCGCTGCGAGCGGGGCACCCATCGCCAGAGCCAGTGGGCGGCGCCGATCGATCAGGGTCTTGAAGATCATCCCGAAAATGCCGGTCGCCGCCCCGTGCAGCAACGCCGTGCCGAAACCGCGGGTCAGCCACAAAAAGAGGGGCGCATCGATTGTCGACAGATACACCGCGTTCTCGACGAGGGCGAACCCGGTGCCGACGGCAAACCCGGCCACGAGGGCATCCACCAGGAACCCGATGCGATGCGTCAGGATCAGCGCCGCCACAAGCAGCGCTTTAGCCGTTTCCTCGGTCAGCGGCGCCACGTACCGGTTGACGGTGTCCGACGACAACCGCTCGAGCGGCAGCCAGCCGTGCAGGAGGATGATGCCGAGCGCGCACAGACCACCGTAGGCGACCGCGCTGAGCACCGATCGGCGCGGCACCAGCTTGAAGCTGTCCATGACGTAGAGCACGACCAGAAACAGCAGCACTGGCAGTGCTGCCGCAAGCGCGTTCGCAAGCATGGCTCAGCGCAGAATCTTCAACGAAAACATCGCTTCCTGCTGCGGTCGATGACCGTCTTCGAAGGCCATCGCGGCCCCGGCGGACACGGTCAGATCGAGCACCGACAACAGGCTGAACCTGAAATCCAGCTGCGCGCCGACATCGACGGGAACGCGCCTGAACGCGGAATCGTCGAGATTGGTCGCCAGTCCCGACACGAAGATCGCGGGGCGCGCCCACGTGGCGTGAAACCCTGGCGTGCCCATCCGCCGGAACCGCCACGGCGGCAGGTTCCACTCGATCGTCCCTCTCAGGAAATTGCGGCCGGGTACTTCGTTCAGCTCCAACCCGGGAAAGCTGTAGTACTTGCGGTACCGCTTTTCGTCCGCGTGGTCGACGTAGTTGTTACCGAATCCGCCGAAGTAGAAGTTCGCGAACGGATCGTCGCGGCTGCTCGGAGAGAACCCCGCTGCGCCACGGAACCACAACGACGAGTGGCCGATGGGCAGCGCGAATCCGCGATCGTATGAACCGAAGAAACGCGGCACCGGCGCTCCTTCCACTCGCTGTGCCTGCGCCACGAGCGACCACTTGCGGCCCGTTTCGTCGTCCACATACCCCAGTGAGTTGCGCACGTCCGTATACGAGAGGGCGGCCTGAAACGTCAGCAGGCGATCGACGTCGACAGCAACATTCTGGTAATCCGGCAATCGATCGAGATTCCCCGCGAATTCACCCTCGAGATCGAGCTCCAGGCGGCGTGGTTCATCGAAGATCAGCGTGTTCTTGTGCCCGACCGACACGGCGTAGCCCTTGCGGCCCGTCTTCGTCGGGCCGAACAGATCGTAGAAATCCGCGCCGTTGTACGCGGCGCGACCGCGCCAATCGAACCGGTGGTATTCCGCGACGGCGTGCACGCGCTCCTCGGACGGCAGATCCGACGAGGGCGAATAGCTCACGACGAAATTCGCGCGATTGAGTTGCAGCGGATCCGAAATGTTGAACCGCACGCCAACGGCGGCCGTGTCCTTATAGCCCTGCAGGATCGGGTAAAAGGATTCGCGCCGCATGCCGCCGGCGAGGCGGTACTTCCGTGTGGTCTGCGGCATGCTGTCGAAGGGGATACGGGCCGGCGACCCGACATTCCAGTCCTTGACGACCGGGTGCTCCTCGGCCAGACGCTCGGCGAGAAACGTAATCGCCGCCAGGTCGTCGATCGGCCGCGCGTCAACGCGCGCCGGCACGAATCCTTCGCCGGAGTAGCGGAATGCGATCGTCGACCCGTCGGATATTGGAATCGGCCGGAAAAAACCGGTCTCCGTATTCGTCATCGCATCGAGCTTGAGCGCCTGCAGGTCGTAGCGAAACAGGTTCGACACGCCGGTCAGGTAGGCGCTGCCGTAGACGTAACGGCCGTCGGGCGAGAACACGAAGCTGTTGGGCACTGCGGTACCGAAATCAAAGCGCGCGATCGGGGTAGTGTCGCCGCGCTTCAGCGCCTCGATCTCAAACACGCGCACTTCCTGCTTGCCGTCGATCTCGCCGAACGAACCGACCAGCCGCTTGCCGTCAGGAGACACATCGATGTCGTACATCACCGTGCCGTACGGCCAGGTCATCACCTGATCCCACTGCGTATACGGGGGTTGGAGCCGCACCAGCGTGCAGATTCCGTTCAGATGTCGAACGCCCCAGAGCGAACGATCGGCGCGATTGAATGCGAGGTCGCCGATACGCGCATCCTTGATCAGCGTTTCCGTCTGCCGCGTCGCCGGGTTCAAACGCACGATGTCGCGATGCGCACCGTTGTCGGTCGTATAGAACAGCACCTCTTCGGCGGGATCAAAGGCGAGCGACGTCACGGTGTAGACGATCGGCCCTTTGATGTCGACCAGCTTCTGGACCTGACCATTCCGGGTATCGATCGACCCTATGTGGGCGACGACACCGGGATAGTTGAATGCGGCGTAGATACGTTCGGACTTGGCGTCGTAGTAGGCACGCGACACCGAACCGAGCGCGCGCGGCGTGAGGTCGGTGTAAGGCGTCAACGGGTATTTTCGGATGGTCTCGAGGTTGCGCTGCTGGAAATCGCGCTCGTCCTTGTGCCAGGCCGACCAGGCCTCCTCGAGGCTGATGCCGAAGACGTGTCTGAACTGCGTCGCGTAGTACGCGCGGCTGCCAGGCCGCCGCGACACCCATTCGATCACCTTCTCCGGCGAATAACGCCGCGCCAGCCACGTCATGAACCTCGTGCCGTAGAGATAGGAATTGACCTGCAGCTGGAAATCGATCTTGGTCCCTTCCGATACGAGGCCGAGCGGATCGTAGAGCGGCGTGCCGTCACGGACCATCGATCGGAAGACCATCTCGTCGTACCCGCCCTGAGCGCGCCCGAGTCCACCCGCCATCCAGGTATCGAGGAACACCGCAATTCCCTCGTGGTACCACCGAGGCGCCGCGACACGAGGCGTCGTCAGCAGGAAGTAGAGGATCGTCTCGGGCTGCTCTTCGACCGGCATGACCTTGCCGCCGAAGAGTTTGCGGAACGCACGATCGCCGCTCGACGGCGGATCCATCGTCGAGAGATGAACCAGCTCGTGGTTCATGATGATGTTCATCCGCTCGTTGCCCGCAATCGTTTCGAACGCAGAATTGAGCGGTGCGATGTCCACCGTGACGTTGTTGCGCGGCAGGACCGTGGCGCCGGCGTTTCCGGCGTCAGCGAAATCGGTGAGCAGGACGGTCACCGGCTCGCGCGGTTCGAAGTCCAGGATCTTGCGCTGAAACTCGAAGGAGTTGAGGAACGTCCGGGCGGCGTGCGGTACGAGGAATTTTTCGGAGGGATCGAGATAGACGAGGCGAAGGCCGGCCGTCTCGAGCACCGCCAGTTGCGCGAACGTCAACTGCGGGAACCCAAGAAGCGCCAGGACTGCGAAGATCACACGAACGGTGGCTGACGCGGAGCTAAAGCTCCGCGCTGCCAGCCACCTGGCTAACCCGTCGATTCACCGCGCTACTGCGCCAGACCTAGTTTGAAAGCCGCTTCGAACTGCGAACTCGAAATCGCCGTGCTGAACGCGGAGTGCTTCAAAGCCGCCTCGAGCGCGCCGGCCTGGATCGCCGCGTTGAAGTTGCTGTCCGTGAGGACCAGGCGCACGCCGTGCACGCCAAGCGCCTGATTGAATCCCTTCACGCCGAGTGCCTGTACGAATTGGAGCTGGTTGAGCGCCGAAATGAACACGTCCATCTTGAGCGCGGCAACCACCTGAGGTGTGGTGAGCGCCAGGGCGAACTCATGATTCTTCAGCTTCAGCGCCAACGCCTCCTGCGAGAAGGCGGCAGCGATTTCCTGATTCCTCAGGACGTTGCGCACAGCGACGTTCTCGAGGCTGTTCAAGAAAACTTCAGCGCCGAGCTTGCCGTTCAGCGCCGCGTCGCTGATTTTGAGCGCCAGGACCTCATCCTGCAGCGCCCTTGCGAATGCTTCGTCCGAGAGGCCGCTCGCCACGTTGGTGTTGGTGAGCGTGTTGACGAGCTCCCCGTCACCCAGCGCCTCTCGGAACACCGCATTGTCGAACGCCGCCAGCGCTGCAGGATCGGCGAACATCGCCAGTACATCGGAATTCTTGAGCGCAGCCAACGCTGCCGGCTCACTCAGCGCCATGGCCACGCCGTTCGCGGCGAGCGCTTCCCGGGTACGCACGTTCGTCAGCAGCTTCCGCGCCGCGTCGTCGCGCATCAACCGGTCGAATACGTCGCTTTGCAGGAATTCCTGCACCGCGGTGTCGCCGAGGACGACGTCCTTCGCAGCCAGCTGCTGCGACTGATATCGCTTTGCGGCGTCGATCGAACCTTCTGTGCCTCTTCCAATTGGCGGGTACCCGGTAACGGCGAATACGCCAAGCACAACGGCGGCAGCAGCCGCGAGTCCCATCATGACCTTCCTGGCCATCCCCATGCCTCCTTCGGCACTGCTCACGCCGTTGGTACGTCCGGCCGAAACCGCTTGCATCACACCCTTGACCAGGTCCGCCGGTGGATCGGCCTGGCCGAGATCCTCGATCGCCCGCGTCATCCGCTGGAGTTCCTCGAGCCTCGTGGCCGCTCGCGGGTCTCGCTCGAGCAGCTGCTTCAGCTCGTCACGCTCCGCGGGGTCCAGCGCATTGTCGATGGCCCCGTTGAGCAACTCCTGTGTTCGTGGGTCATTCATCGTGTCATCAATCCCGACAGCGCGCCGAGGAGGCGCTGTCGCGCGGTGTGCAACCGCGACTTCACGGTTTTCGTCGGTATCCCAATCGCCGCTGCCATTTCCTCGTACGACAGAGCGGCGAAGTGTCTCAAGACGATGACCTCTCGGTATTCGAGAGGCAGAGCCAGGATCGCTTCGCGAACAGCGCGTGTTCGCTCCCCGGCTTCGAACGATGCGCCAGGGTCATCAGATCCGCGATGGTCATCCGAAAGCGGGTGTTCTGGATTTCGGCCGCGCCGGGCGTTGAGGCATTCGTTGACGAGGATGCGGTAAATCCAGCTGAAGAACCGGTAACGCGAGTCGTAGGTGTCGAGCCGTTGATAGACCTTGATGAACGCATTCTGTGTAGCATCCCGGGCATCTTCGTAATTGCCCAACAGCCGGAGGGCGACGCTGAACAGCACCCGCTGATAATTGCTGACCAGTTGCTCGAAGGCACCGGCATCGCCCTCGAGACTGCGTCGAACCAGCGCCGAGTCGTCCGAGTTCTGATCTAAATACACGGGGGGCCTGGAAAAGTTGGTGAGCAAGGGAATGACGGGTTTATAGCATGGGACGAACGGCGACAAAGTGTGTATTATTCGCCCACTTCGATGGACCAACCTGGGCCGAGCTGCTGGACGCTGCAGGTGAGCGAAGAAAAGCGAATGGGTGCCGCATCCTCGTCCTGCGCGGCCGGTTAGGCTTCGCCGCGGTCCACGCACTCGAGGCCGCCCTCAGCCGCGCAGCCTCCCCAAGAGGCCTCATCCTCGATCTCGCCGGCGTCGACTACATCTCGAGCGGCGCCCTCCAGGTGCTCGAACGCCACGGCCGCACCAACCAGCCAGTCATCGTCGCCGGAGCGTGTGATGCCGTGAAACTCACCCTCGAGTTCTCCGGAACCACGGATCTGATTGTCACAGCCTCGCGGACGGAAGCGCTCGCCCGGTTCGGACCGCATCAGGGTAATTAGCCGGACGACTGCGACGATTAGGTTTTCTGATGATCGCCGTGTGCGGGTTAAGAGTAAGTTACGCACACAGCGACTCAACCACTTCTGGAGGCCTCGCCATGCGTAACCGATCTCCCCGCGCGTTCCGGCTTTTGTGCGCGGCATTCCTGCTGCTGATTACCGCCGGCTCGTGGCCGGCCGTCGCCCAGGGACCCACGGGGGTCATCGAGGGCGTGGTGCGCGACGAACAGGGCGGGGTTCTTCCCGGTGTCGCCATGACCCTGCGCAACCAGGACACCGGCGTCACGCGCACGCAGGTGACGGAACCCGACGGCCGCTACAGCTTCCCCGCGCTCTCGCCCGGCACCTACGTCGTGCGCGCGGAGCTGGCAGGATTCGGCACGACCGAAGCGCAGTCGCTCGTCATCACCATCGGCCTGGCGCTGCGCCAGGACGTCACGATGCGGGTTCAGGCGGTCGCCGAGACGCATGACGGTCGTCGGCGAATCGCCGGTGGTGGACACGACGAAAGCCGAAGTGTCGGGCATCGTGACCAAGGAGCAGATCGAAACGCTGCCGATCAACTCGCGCCAGTATCTCTCCCTGGCGCTCCTGGTCCCCGGCACCACGGTCGACGCCACGAGGTCGTTTTTTGCCACGGTCAATGCGGGCGGGTCGATGACCTTCAACGGGACCGGCAACGTCGTCGACGGCATGATCAACAACTGGGCGGAAGACGGTGAACCGCGTCAGGATCTGCCCGAAGACGCGGTCGAAGAGTTCAGGGTCACTAACTCGTCGTACAAGGCGGAGTTCGGCCTGGCCACCGGCGGCGTCGTGCAGGTCGTCACCAAATCGGGACACCAACCTGTTTCGCGGCACCGTTGTTCGAGTACTGGCGGAACAAGAGCCTCAATTCGCACGGCGTGTTCGAGACCGAGAAGCCGGAGTACGCAGCGCCACCAGTTCGGTGGCAGCGCCGGCGGTCCGATCGTGCCAGAACAGGCTGCACTTCTTCGGCTCGTTCGAGCGGACGGACCAGGAGGAGTTCTACACGGTCAACACCGGCCTGCCGCAGTTCTACGGCTCGCTCGAGGGCACGTTCCCCGCGTCCCTCGTGGCGCAACCTGTATCCGCTGCGCGGCGATTGGCAGATCAGCAACTCACAGAACGCGTTCGGCCGCTACCTCGGACGAGAACGAAGAGAAGGCGTGCCAGGGCTGCGGTGGCACCAGCGCGTCGGGCCGTGACGAGGGAATCCCGCGACGCTCGATCGTCGTCGGCCATACGTGGATTCGCGGCGCGCGCGCGCTGAACGACTTCCGATTCCAGTACGCGTACGCGGCCTTCTACGGCTATCCCGGGCGGGACGCGAGTCCTGGTCGCAGACCGGACAGTTTCCACCGGAACGGCTGGACCGATCGACGCGGCAGTACTCGTTCCCGTCGTTCTCCTACGGCAACAACTACGACTACATCAGCCCCGAGAGCCGCTGGGGATTCAAGGACACCTACTCGCTGAGCTACTCCACGCCACACGGTCAAGATCGGCGGCGAGTACAACTACAACCCGTATAAGTCGGAGGACGCCCTGAACCTGGCGAACGCCGGCGGGAGTTACCAATTCGACAGACCGACCAGTTCGTTCGACCCGAACAACCCCGCGTCGATCGCCGCGCTCACCGGCGCGATCACGATACTCGGCGACCAGCAACGCGACGACGGTCGAGTCACCCGACGCACTACTACGTCGCCTTCGTGCAGGACGACTGGCGCGTCGCGCAGAACGTGACGGTGAATCTGGGTCTGCGCTACGAGCGCCTGTACGGCTCGGCGAACGAGGACCTCGATCCGAACGACTTCCCGCGTCCGCTGCCGTTCGTCGACGTGTCCGAGCGCGGTGACAAAAACAACTTCGGGCCGCGGCTCGGCGTAGCATGGGATCATCAGGGGCAACGGCGGGACAGTCGTCCGCAGCGCCTACGGCATGTACTACGGGCACATCCGGTTGCTCGGAACACTTCCCGAATTCAGCGAACTTCAAGACGTTCACGATTACCATCAACAACCCGCCCTATCCGGATCCGTTCAGCGGCCGCGATCCCGCGGACTTCATCTCGCGGCGTCGATCGCCGAACATCACCGTCGTATCGAACGACATGGTGCAGCCGCTGGCGCATCAGGTCAGCGCGCGGCATCTCGCACCGTCTGAGCGAAGTGTTCGCGCTGCACGTCGATGCCGTCTACAACAACACGAAGGGCGACTACAAGACACTCGACGTGAACTCGCGCAATCCGGCGACGGGACGTCCGCCCGGATCCGACATACGGACGCGCATCGACCAGGTGCGGCCGGACGCCGAGGTTCGCTACAAGGCTATCTACGCAAAGCTCGAAAAGCGATACAGCCAGAACTATCAGTACACGCTGTCGTACACGTTCACCGACGCGGACGACAACGCGCCGATGGCGCAGCTACCTCGACCCGTTCGATTTTTCGACATCAACTGGGGGCCGTCCAACGGCGAGCGCCGTCATGCCATCGTGGCCAGCGGATCGATCCTGCTGCCGTGGGACATCAACGTCGGGGCGCTGTGGTCCTATCGCACCCAGCTGCCCTGGAGTGCCGGAGCAGGCCGCGATCTCAACGGCGACGGGTTCACCTCGGACCTGGTGCCAGGCACCACGCAGAAACTCCGGGAGCCGTGAGCTCAATCTCGACGCGGTCAATGTCTACCGGGCATCGCTCGAACCTCGCACCAATCGACGCCAGCACGATCGACAGCTCGCGTATCAACATCATGGACATCCGGGTCAGCAAACGGATCCGCTTCGGCGGCGACCGACGGTTGGAGCTGATCGCGCAGGCGTTCAATCTGTTCAACACCGAGAACCTGCAGGCCCAGTTCGGTGCCGGCCGCGTCACCAACGCAACCTCGGCGATATTCGGCCAGATCACGAGCGCACGCCCGCAGCGTCAGGTCGAGCTGGCGCTGAGGCTGCACTGGTGAGTCGTCATTGACTCTGACGCTGACGGAGGGGACGGAGGACACGGAAAAAGCGTCAACTCGGAGACTCAGAGACACGGAGACGTTTTGGCAAGATCCCTCAATCAAGGTCTTACCAAAAGACCTCCGTGTCTCTGAGTCTCTGAGTTGAAGCCTTTTCCGTGTCCTCCGTCCCCTCCGTAGCCGCGAACCAAGGGAGGAATTCACATGCGCCTCATGACAATCCTCACCGGTGCTCTTCTTGGAATCCTCCACGCCTCCCCATCGACGTTGGCCAGCGGCCCGCCCGATGCGCGCGCGTATCAGGTCGAGGACCATTACAAGCTGCGCAGCGTTGGTGATGTGCAGATGTCGCCTGACGGCTCGACCGTCGCGTTCGTCGAGCGATTCATCGACACCTCGAAGAACAATCGCTCGCACATCTGGCTGATGACGCTCGCCGGCAACACGCTCAAGCGGTTGAGTGCGGAGGATGCCGACGATTCGTCGCCGCGCTGGTCGCCCGACGGGCGCCGCCTCGCGTTCCTTACGGGCAAACGGGCGGTCTCGAACAACAGCGGGTTCCTGCCGGCGGCCTTCGGCAACACCATCGCGGTGATGCGCGTCGACACGGGGGCGACCGAGCAGGTCGCAACCTATCGCACGACCAACCACCCGCTGGCCTATCAGGGTGGCGGCGAGCAGCTCTCCTGGTCACCTGACGGGTCCGCGCTCGCGTATCTGTCTGCGGACGAGGGACCGGAAGGCGCGCCAGGGGATCCGATGGTGATTACCCGCTACGGCTACAAGTCGTGGGCGAGCATGACCGACAATCGCCGCTGGCACATCTACGTCGTCACGCTGGCCGACAAGAAGGTGCGTGCGCTGACAAAGGGGCCACAACAGGACCATTCAATCGCGTGGTCGCCGAAGGGCGACGAGATCGCATACATCTCGAATCACGAGCCGGACCCCGATCGCGTTCACAACTACGACATCTTCGCGGTCAGTGTCGCCGATGGCCGCGTCCGGCAGATCACCAAGACGCCGGGCTGCGAGTATGCACCCAGCTGGTCGGCAGACGGATCGACGATCGCCTATCTGGCCGGCGTACGGCCCGTCACGACACAGGAGTCGAGCGCCGAGGATCCGCATGTCTGGGTGATCCCCGCGAAGGGCGGAACCGGGAAGCAGCTTGCGAAGTCTCTCGACCGCCGCGCGATGAGCGTTGGCTGGGCGGGCGACAGCTCCAGCGTCCTGTTCACCGTGCAGGATCAGGGGTCGACGACCATGTACCGCGTCGGCGCGGATGACAGCGGGCTCACGACGTTGATCGGCGATCGTGGACAGGTCAGCGCGTGGTCGGTCGGCAAGCCAGGTGCGGTTGCCTATGCATTTCAGTCGGTCAGCGCTCCGGCGGAATTGTTCCTGAAGACAGGCACCCAGGCGCCGCAGCAGCTCACGCGCCTCAATGCGGAACTCGTCGCCAGCCGCGACGTCTCCGTTCCCGAGGCATTCGAGTTCAGCAGCTTCGACGGCACGAAGGTGCAAGGATTTCTCACGCCGCCGTTGCGCCGCGAGCCTGGGAAGAAGTATCCGCTGATCGTCAACATCCACGGTGGGCCGCACGGGCAGCAGGGTCCCGCGTTCGTGCACAAGTCGCAGGTCTACGCTGGACAAGGCTATGCCGTGCTGATGGTCAACTACCGCGGCAGTGCCGGCTACGGCCAGAAGTTCACCGACGGCACGGTCAACGATCAGAACGGCTCGGAGTTCAAGGACGTGATGGCCGGCCTCGATCACATCCTGGCCAAAACGCCCTACCTCGATGCCGAGCGTCTGGGCGTCGAGGGCGGCAGTTACGGCGGACAGCTCACCAACTGGGCGATTACCCAGACGACGCGCTTCAAGTCGGCGATTCCATCGGCGGGCATCAGCAACCTGTTGAGCCACGGCTATCTCATTTGGGCGCAGGACTACACGTTCGTCGAATGGGGCGGCCGGCATCCGTGGCAGGACGATGTAGCGAAACGCATGTGGGAGCGCTCGGCGCTGGCACATGTCGCCAAGGCGAAAACGCCGACGATGTTCATCCACGGCGAGCTGGATCAGGATGTGCCGATCCAGGAGGCCGAACAGATGTTCATCGCGCTCAAGCAGGTGGGCGTCGAAGCTGTGCTCCTGCGCTATCCGCGCGAAGGCCACGGCCTGCGCGAGCCGCTGCACGTCGTCGACGCGCTGCAGCGCAGTCTGGCGTGGCACGGCCGCTTCCTGGGGGTCAAAAACACATCCGTCGCCCGCTGACCGCTGGATTCTGGGAGCAGATGTAGACCATGAAGAAGGTGAATTCGATTCGAACCGTGACGATCACGGTTGCCGCGTCCGTCGTCCTGTTCGCCGCGGTCGTCGCGACCACACTCGCACTGCGCGCGCAGACGACCGGCGCATACCCGTTGCCGCCCGCACATCCTCCCGAAGCCCAGCGGACGGAGGAGGAGGCGCGCAAGGTGGCAGAACGCAACAGGGCCGACCGCGATCGTCAGCGGAAAGAGACAGGCACGCCGGTCGAGTTGATTCCCAACTACGTGCGCGCCCAGGTCGGGCCGGTTCCCGAATCGCTCGGCGTCAATGCCTTCTACAAGAAATACGTCGATGCGCAGGGCATCCCGGTCATTTCCTCGGAGCGTGTGCCGGACGACGCGTTGCTCGTCGCGCGCGACATCGTCATCTCGATGCTCGCGAACAGGCCCGATATCCGGAAAGCGATGATCGGCAAGCGCTGGCGGACTGGCGTGATCGGCGAAACCGAGATGACGGCGGACATTCCCGAATACGCGAACCGCAAGCGTCCCGGCGCGCCCGACGGCGAGCCCGTTGGTCAGGCCGATCGCGACTTTCACGCATGGCGGTCGCGCGGCCTCGGAGGAAACCCGACGACCGGTGCGGAGGAGAACCTGCTCGGCTACCCCGGCACGCGCTACTTCGGCGAGCACATCTTCGTGCACGAGTTCGCGCACGCCATCATGTCGAACCTGCGGGGGCTCGAGCCAGAAACCGGCAAGAAGATTCAGGACTCCTACGATGCGGCAAAGGCAGCCGGAAAGTACATCATCGCCTCTAACGGGCGTCCGCACTACGCCATGACCAGCGCCGGCGAGTACTGGGCCGAGGGCGTGCAGTGGTGGTTCTTTTCGAACTACGGGGAGTGCTTCAACGGCAATATCAAGGTTGAAACCCCCGACGAGTTCAAGGCCTACGATCCGACGCTCTACGAATTGATCGGCCAGGTCTTCGAGACGCATCGCATCCCGATGGACGTCTTTCACGGCAAGCAGGTCCGCAAGGTGACGTGCCCGCCCGCCTAACGGGCCGCGCGCTCAGCCGAGATCTTGCGTAAGCCACGGCTGACGCCGATAATTGACGCGTCCACTGGCCCAGTGGCGAGGCCGGCATGCAGCGGAAGACGACACAGATTCTCGTCGTAGACGACGACCCGACGGCGCAGCTCGACACGGTAAAGTTCCTGCAACAGCGGAATTACACCGTGACGTGCGCGTGGACGCTGCAGGACGCCTACAACCGGATCGTCGAGCTCCCCATCGACCTCGTGATCTCGGGCACCCGCGTCGGCTCGATGAACGGCCTGCAGTTCATCGTCAGTTGCCGCGCCAAGCGGCCCGAGGTGGCCGGCATGGTGATCGCGGCGCAACGCGAGCACGTGTCGGAAATGGATGCCTGGCGCCACGGGATCACGCCGGTCATCCGGCCGCTCGATCCCAGCTACTTCCTCATGCTGGTGGCCGAGAAGCTGGCCACCGTTCGTCCCCGCCAGCGCTGGCCGCGCAAGAAGGTCAGCACGTTCATTCCATTGCAGGTCGGCCGGACTCGCGCGCAGCTCCTCGACGTCAGCTACGGTGGGCTGCGTTTCCAGCTCGAAGGCGAGAGCTTCGACCTGCGGTCGGTTGTCCACATCGACATTCCCGTGTCGCAACTGAGCGTCGACGCGGAGCTCGTATGGTCGGCACGCGGCGACGACGGTGCGAGCTGCCTGTGCGGCGTGATGCTCACCGGCGACCGCAACCCGTCACACGCGTGGCGGGCGTTCGTGGATCGGGTCGACTAATACTGCAGCAGCGCGGCTCTTTAGAGCCGCGTCAAGGACTGTGACGCGCGGCTAAAGCCGCGCGCTGCTGGTGTCTGGTAGATGGCAGATCCTGCGCCGCCCCTGACAGACCGCAACGTGAGGAGACAAGAAAATTCGCAGCTTTCCTGCATCAGCGGCGCGCGGCACGCCTCTCGCAAGGTTGACGCGCATGCTGAGAATCGAACAGCTTCGTGCGGAGATGATCGACCGCTTCGAGCGCGTGGACCGGCGGCTGGCACAGCAGGATCAACGGCTTGGGCGCATCGATCAGCGGTCGGCTGAAACGGCGGATAGGCTGGAGGTGGTACGCCTCGAGCTGCTGGAGCGGCTCGAGGCGCTGGCTCTGGCGATGGTGAGCACGACGGACGCGACGAGGGTCTGAGAGGTTAGGTCTGTTCGACCCCCGTCGTGACGCTGAGCCGCCACGTCTGTCCGTGCGTCTGAAGATCCCAGTTGAAGAAGTCCACGGCAATCCTCACCGCGCGCTGGCTGTCGCCTGCCAGCCCGATGAGGACGTGATTTCGCGGTCCGCGACTGCAGAGTCCGGGCGCGGTCGTCCACTTGGTCACGACGGACAATCCGCCCCACAGTTCATTGGCCAGCCGGTAGACGCGGTACTCCGCGCCGGTTTCCCACAGCGATCCGAGACGGAACACGAGGCATTCATCGGCCGCGTCGCAGGCGCAGAGGACCGCCTGTTGATGTTCGCGTCTGAGTGGCGCCCAGCCGCTGGGCAACACCGGCGTGCGGTGCGGCTGCGGGTAGGCAACCACTTTGCCGGACTCTTCGATCAGACGGACTTCGCGCGCGGGGCGAACCACCAGCGAGGGACCCGGCCTCGGTGATTTTGACCTCGTCGATTCAGACATATTCATGGGTTACCCGTGTTTCTGGAGCCGATCGCTTCCCGGGCCAGTGCCGCTTCGTACAGCCGGATCCAAAGCTCTGAAGACGCAACCAGGTCGTCGCAGACCTTGCGCAACCGGCGGTTCTCTTCGAGCAGACGCGCGTTCTCCTGCGTCAGCTTCGTTTCATGTTCCGGGGTCCTGCGAATGTGAACCCCCTGTTGTGGCCGCCCAATTTCGAGCCCATTGACCGACATCGGAATGCTCCCGGACCAGACTCGACTCCTGTGGTCCTTTTGTTGTTGTAACGACGGGCGCAGAAGAACCGAACACTTACATTGAGCAATGACGATACTGACGGGGTCATTTCAGGCGGGGACTCTTGGGATGGGCGAGGGGCGATGGGCAATGGGCGATGGGCGAGGGGCGAGGGGCGATGGGCAAGGTCAACAGGAGGTCGCCATCGCCCATCGCCCATTGCCCATTGCCCATCCCGGAGGGCCTCCCATTCCCAAGGCCTTAGAGCATGCGGGGATTCGGGCGAATGTCGAGGCGGCCGCGGGCCAGGTGGCCAGGGGCTGAGCTGCGGGGAGGACGGCCCGCGCCTGCGCAATACAGCACTGCCTCGGTAATGCCGTCGATGCCGAGGTCCCGCTCGACGAGCGAGTCCGCCAGGCCCATGACACAGTAGGGCGCCAAGCCCAGCCATGTGGCGGTCAGGCAGAAGGTCTGGCAGATGTGGCCCGCTTCCACGAGCGCTGCGCGGTACGCGCGGGAGTATTCGTAACGCCAGAGGATGCGAGCGAAGACCGCTGTAAAAAACACCATCACGGAGGCGTTGGCGAAGTATCCGCTGCTGGGCAGGTAGGCCTGCATGCGTTCGAGTGGCACTTCACCGCGGATCCGTTCGAGCGCGTGACGATCCGCCGCGTAGTGATAGATCCCCGGCGTCAACCCCTGGACGGTGCGATTGACGACATAGCACTCGATTGGATGACGCGCCCCACCGGATGGCGAGGTCTTCAACGCCATGCGTCGCGAGTCGACGTGCACCCATTGCTGTACGCCGACGGTCATCCCCAGCAACTGCGAGAGCTCGTCGAGCCGGAGACCTTTGATCGAATATCGCCGCCAGGTTCGCCGGGCCCGCAGGACGGCGGGAAACTCCCCTTCCCAGTTGATACGCGGCAGATCGATTTTCACAGCGTGCCGGTACTGTTTGACCGGCGGTGGCATGACCGACGATTCCGCCTTCTCGCGAGCGAAGCGGCGGGCGCGCCGCCGGGATGAAAAAGCGACGTCGCGCGTTGCGGTGTGAAAAAAGCCGGCCTCAGGGTTCCATGGCATGAGCGACGACATGCCCTCTTCCTGCGCGAGCGGCGGACGATCGGAGGCTTGAAGAAACGTGAGATCGATGAGGCGATCGATCAGCGGGGCAAGGCCGGTGGCGCGGAGCGCGTGTTCGATGCCGGCGACTGACTTCCAATCGGTGCAGGCATTGAGCAGGTCGCAGATGAGGGGGGTCGCTGGCGCCGTGGTCCGAGTCGCGTAGTTGCAAACAACGAGATGCCCGTGGCGCCAGTAGACCACCAGATGGGGTGAGCGCCGGACACGCCGGCGCTTCCCATCACTGCGCTGCCTCACCCTAGCTCGAGCTCCATCGTCGGCTGGCACTCGTCATTCAGCTCGTTCAACGAGCGCGTCAGAGTGTCGATGGCTGCCTGAACCTTCGGTTCCGGACTCTTGGCCTTCTGCAACTTCTCGATGTGCTTCTTGATGCCCTTCTTGAGCGGCCTCAGGTCCAGTTTGGTTCCCTTCATCTTCACGGACAGGGTCGTCGAACCCTTGGGCTTGGTCGCAGGCTTCTTTTTCTTCCGCGACGCAGGTTTCCGTGAGGTCTTGCGCGTTTTTGCCACGGCAACACTCCTGTGAAAGCAGTTGACCGGAGTCTATGGCACCGACAAAAGGGAATCAAGACGCGAGACGAGTGTTCACGGCAATTTCATGCGCTGAATGATTGCCTGGAACCTGGGGGTCGCGCGGATCGCATCGAGTCGCGGGTCGACACCGAACCACACCAAGGCGGGGTCACGCTCATCAGCGGCATTCTCGAACGCCGACAGAGCACGGTCCACGTTCCCGAGCGCGAGGTGCACGTAGCCCCGATCGCGCGCTGTGAACCTGACGACCTTGTTGGCGGCATCACGCTCGAGCTCGTTCAAATCGTCGGCGGCGGCCGCAGCCTGCCCGCTGAGCGCCTTGCGCCGGATCAACGACACTCGTAACGGCACACCGCTCGCGTCGTCCGTCTTTTCGGCAACCTGTTCGGAAATGGTCAACGCCTCGTCGAATCGTCCCTGCGCCTCACGAATGCGGGCGAGGAGGAGCGAGTCCGATCGAACCTCACGTTCGGCCGCATCGAAGTCGCCGCGGTAGTACAGAACCATGGCGGGCACGATGCGCGCGTCACTGGATTCCGGGTCCTGTGCGCGCGTCGTCGTCGCTTCGGCGTATGCCTCGTCGAACCGGCGCATGGCCGCCAGGAACTGCGCGTAATAACCGCGAGCATAGGTGTAACTCGGGTTCAAATCGAGGCTGCGCTTGTACTCGCGTTCGGCCCCGGCCCAGTCCCAGTCGTACCTGAAATAGATCTCTGCAAGAATCGCGTGCGCGTCGGCAAGACCCTCGTCGAGGTCCAGCGCTCTGCGCGTCGCCTGCATCGCGGAGCCACGGGCCTCAGGATGGGACATCCCACCGTGTAGTGCCAGGTTGATGTACGCGCGCGCCAGGCCTGCGTGCGCCGCGGCGTAGTTTCCGTCGAGGCTGATCGCCCGCTGAAACGTTGCGGCTGCCTGGCGCGCTGGCTCCGGTCCATAGCCCGCCAACTGAATCCGGCCACGAATGTACGCCTCTTCCGCTGATGGCGTCGTTTGATGCGCTCGACGAAAGCGAACGGCCTCGTCGGTCGTCAGCCGGACACCGATCGCATCGGCGACCGCGCGGGCGATTTCGGTTCGGAGCCGTTCGATGTCGCCGCGCGCCCTGGAGAACGGCCGGTCCAGCAAAACACCTGAGTGACCGGCGCCGATCACGCGTACCTGGGCACGCACGCTGCCAGCACCCGCAGCGGTGTCATCGGTCACGATTGAACCCTGGACTAGCGCGTCGACGCCGAGACGATCGGAGATATCAGTACCGGATTGAGTCGAACCTTTGTAGGGAGTCACCGAGGCAAGCGGGGCGACCTGCAGAGACCTGATTTGCCCGAGCGTCGCTATCAGGTCACTCGTAAGAGTGTCCGCCAGCGCAGCGCCCGCCGGCGTGCCGGCTCCGTCTGCGAGAGGAAGAACGGCGACGCGTTTGACTCCGGTTGCAGTGGCAGCTCCGTTGCCCGGCCGAGCCCAATACACGAGCGCCGTGATCGCCACGATCGTTGCCGCCGCGATCGCCAGGAACGGCGCGTAGCGCGGCTTGTGCACACGCGCTGGCGCAATGGCTGGGAGTCTCGACGGGTCTCAACGAGTCGCGAAGGGCGAACTCCATTTCGCCAGCCGTCTGGAACCGGCGCCGGGGATCGCTCTCGAGAGCGCGCTCGACAACGTGCACGAATTCGTCCGGCAAATCCGGACGGTGGTCACGGAGGCGGCGGCGCTGATTGCGCGCATGAGCCTCCGCGAGGTGTGACATGTTCCCCGCGACGACCGGAAACTCGCCCGTCACGAGATAGAACAGGAGAACGCCGAGACTGTAGAGATCGCTTTGAACGGAGGCCGGTTCGCCGCGGAAGATCTCGGACGCAAGGTAGAGCGGCGTTCCGACCAGACGGTTGGTGCCGACGTTGCGCCGGAGCTCTTCACCGGTGCCGAAGTCCATCAGGACGATGCGGCCTCCGGCCTCGCGGATGACGTTCTGGGCCTTGATGTCGCGGTGTATCAGGCTCTTTTCGTGCACGGCGGCCAGTGCTGAACAGAGCTCCTGACCGATGCCGGCGGCTTCGCGAGCACCAAACGGACCACGCGCCTTGACGATCTCTTCCAGCGACTCACCAACGACGAGCTCCATCCACAGTCCGACGCGACCGTCATGCTTCTCCGCGCCGTACACGTGCACGACGTTCGGATGACGCACGCGGGCAAGGCGACGCCCTCGTCGAGCGTCCGCACGTCGGCGTCGGAAGCGCCGAGCACCGTCCTCGCGGAGGAGCTTGAGCGCGACGTGCCGATGCAGACCGGAGTCCCACGCGCGGTAAACATCCGAGGATGAACCCTCGCCGACGCGTTCGAGCACGACAAGCGGTCCCCAGCGCGGGCCGGCTGGCTCCGGTGCAGCCGCCTCGATCTCGGGAACGGCCTCGGCTCGTCGCGCTGCGATGCAATGTGGCGATGCTTTCGACCAGGCGAAGATGGCGAAGCAGCCGGCGCTCCTGGTGTGCCAGGTCCGCTTCCTCGCGACTCCAGTCAACGGCGTCCCCGTCGGCGACGGAAACCGCCAGCCTGGCAACCGCATCATCACTTCTCGACATCCATCTCCTCGATCAACCTCACGAGTGCCCGCCAACGGCCATTCGTGCCGCATCGGCGCTTCGCTTTCCGCACATCGCCGCGATCTCCGCATAGCTTTGCTGCATTTCGAGCCGGGCGATGATGATCTCGCGATCCTCGGCGCGCAGGCGTTGGAGCGCCGCCTCGTAGCGGGCCACCGCTTCCCGGCCGATCGCTTCATCGAGCGGCGACGCAGCCGGATCGATGACCTCGGCAGCCTCGCCGAGTCCAGGAAGGACGGAGATTCGCGAGACCCGGCGAACCTCGTCCCGAATCCGGTTGAGCACCGCCTGCCGCAAGTACGCGCGCAACGCACCTTCGTGCCTCGGCTCGAAGTCATCCACGTGGCGCAGCGTCTGCGCCAATGTTTCCTGAACGAGATCCTCGGTGTCGCGCAAATCCCGCGTCCATTTGGGCAGCCGGCCACGCGCCCATCGGCGGAGAGGTCCCAGGTGCCGCTTGAAAAGGGCGTCCAGCGCGTCGCGATCGCCCATGCGAGCGCGGCGCAGCAGATCCGTCGTGGTTGACAGGTCCGGAGAAAGCCGCGGATGTCGGCTCAGCCATGGAGGTGGAGGAAGACCGCCATGGCCCCGATCATAAACCGTGGCCTCCCCGGATCCTGCGCTCTGGATGATGTAACGACGAAGCAAGGCGAACCGAACAGAAGTTCCTCAAGGAAGTGGCTGTAGGCGGTGAGCCGCGGTACAAGCTGCGCTGGTGCGCAAAGTGCGAGGGTTTGTGGCGCGCAAGGTCGCGCTGGTGCGTCGAGCTCCCCACCGCGTGTGCTATTGGAAATGCGGGAGGTGCTTCTGCTATAACTGCGCACGGACGAAATGCGCCAGCCAGTCCCATTGCTGCGAGATTCTTGACTTCTTTTCGAGTGGAAGCGCCGCAGGCGCTAGGTCAAGCCGGAGCGGAGCGGGGCACGGGGCCCCCGCGAGCGACGGCGATGGGGTCCGGCCCGCCTTCGCCGAGGCTACGGCGAGGTCTCGCCGAAGCGCTTCGCGCGTAGGCGGACGGGGCGAAGCCCCCGGTCAAACAAAGATGGCTGGCACCTTCTGGCGAAGATGCCAGCCATCCGGGGTTCGTACCCGCTGACCCGGAGGGGAGGGTCAGTGATGGGTACGAGGCAGAAATCAGTCGATCGCCACCTTGCGCAGCAGCGCCAGGTCGGTCAGCATCTTCCCCGCGCCGAGCACGACCGACGTAAGCGGATTCTCGGCCACGACCACGGGCAGGCCCGTCTCGTCTCGGAGCCGCTTGTCGAGATTCCGGAGCAGAGCGCCGCCGCCGGTCAGCATGACGCCCCGATCGAAGATGTCGGCGGACAGCTCCGGCGGCACGCGCTCGAGCGCGTCGCGCACGGACTGCACGATCAGCCTGATCGGCTCGGCCATCGCCTCGCGGATGTCACTGTCGGTGATGATGACCGTGCGGGGCACGCCCTCGAGCAAGTGGCGGCCCTTCACTTCCATGATGAGACCTTCATCGAGCTTGGCCGCCGATCCGACTTCGAACTTGATCTGCTCGGCGGTCCGTTCGCCAATCAGCAGATTGTGCGAGCGCCGCATGTACTGAATGATCGATTCGTCGAGCGCATTACCCGCCACGCGCAGCGATCGTCCATACACCGTCCCCGCCAGCGAAATGACCGCGATATCCGTCGTCCCGCCGCCAATGTCGATGACCATGTTGCCAGCCGCTTCCGTGACCGGCAGGCCCGACCCGATCGCCGCCGCCATCGGCTCGTCCACCAGGTGAACCTCGCTGGCCTTGACGCGGTACCCGCTATCCTTCACGGCCCTGCGCTCGACCTGCGTAATCTCTGGCGGAACGCCAATCACCAGTCGCGGACGCCTGAGCGGGCTGTTGCCCTGTACCTTGCGGACGAAGTACATGAGCATCTTCTCGGCGGCGTCGAAGTCGGCGATCACCCCATCTTTCATCGGTCGCACCGGCTTGATGTTCGCCGGTGTGCGTCCGAGCATCTCGTGCGCCTCTGTTCCAACAGCCTCGATCGAGCCCTTGGCCGTATTGAACGCCACGATTGACGGCTCGTTCAGAACGATGCCGCGGCCGCGCGCGAAGACGCAGGTGTTCGCCGTGCCGAGATCAATCGCGACATCCGTCGCGAATGCCGAAAAAAAGTTCATCAAAGGGCTCCGGGATCGAACGAGTTGGCAGGCCGGCTGCCGGTCGCAGCCGTCCTGCCGCTCGTTCAGGAGGAGAGGTGCCGTTGCTGAACTTCCCTGTAGGCACAAGTCGTTCCGAGTTCTTCCAGATAACGGATTCGCGCAGTCGTTGGAGATTCCGCGAATTGTCGTGCTAGCACGTTCCTGTACTACCCTCCGAACGATTACGAACCTGAAACAGGATTACGATTCTGCTGGTGCAGCCGTCCGACATCGATATTCAGGCCCTTGTTCGCCGTGTGCCCGCGCGTGCGCTGACACGCTTCGCGCCGGCGCCGACAGGGTGGCTGCACCTCGGACACGTGCTGAACGCACGCTATGTCTGGGGCATCGCGGAGGCGATTGGCGGACGGGTTCTGCTGCGGATCGAAGATCACGATCGTGAACGGTGCCGCCCGGAATTCGAAACGGGCATCCTCGACGACCTCGATTGGCTCGGGTTCGCGCCTGACGTTTTTGCAACCCGCGACTTTCGCACCGGGCGGTGCGACGGTCGCCAGAGCGATCGCGCGCGCGACTATCTCGAGGCCGTTCAGATCCTCGCCGCGCGGGGTCTGGTCTATGGATGCGATTGCTCGCGCAAGGATATCCTGGACGCCACCGATGGCACGGGCAGCGCCGAGGAGCTCTTCTACCCTGGAACGTGCCGCAACAGGGGTCTTCCTCTCAGCGATGAGGTCGGCTGGCGCGTTCGTCTCGACTCGGAGCCAAACGAGCCGGAGCTGTTCGACGACGCGATGCTCGGCCCGCAATCGCAGGACCCGATGATCCAGTGCGGCGACCTGCTGATCCGCGATCGGCGCGGCAACTGGACGTATCAGTTCGCCGTCACAGTGGACGATTGGCGGCAGCAGATCGATCTGGTGATTCGCGGAAGTGATCTGCTCGCGTCAACAGGACGTCAGATCAGGCTGGCGAGGATGCTCGGCAGGGAACGCCCGGCGGTCTTCCTGCATCATCCGCTGATCATGAAGTCCGCCGATCAGAAGTTGAGCAAGTCCGACCGCGACACCGGCGTCCGGGACCTCCGCGCCATCGGCTGGACTGTGGGCCGAGTGCTCGATGCGGTTCACGGAGGGGACGGGGGCAACGGAACGGGCTTTAAAAACGGAGACGCGGAGAACGGAGACAAGTGATCTACTCTGCGCGAGTCACCGTCAGCGGCCGATGCCGGCCCGGCCATCGGCCGGGCCGAGCGATCACTCGACACCCCGCGGACGCAAGCTGCTGATGGCGCGGGAGCAGCTTGTGTCCGTGGGGTGTCGAGTGATCGCCCGCCGCGTAGCGGCGGCATCGGCGGACCCGGTGACCACCCCCAGCCATCAAGATCCATTTTGCCTCCGTGTCTCCGCGTCTCCGTTTTTAAAGCTCGTTCCGTTAGCCCCGTCCCCTCCGTGAACCCGACAAAGCGCAAGCCTCACCGCAGCCGGACACGCTTCACGATCGTCGACGTCGAGCCCGCGCCGTCGGCGCTCAGGTAGTAGAGCGTATCGCCGGTGATGGCGGCTGCACCTGGCGCTGTCATGGCCACATCCTTGTCGAGCAACGTGATTGCGGTCGCTCGCGTCCCCGACGCATCGAGCGTGATTCGGACGACGCGGAAGACGCCCTCGGACATGCGCTGCACGGCCACGAGCCCGCCTCGATAGGTCCGGATCCACCGGATTCCCGTCAGCTCGATGCCGTCGCGCGCCCTGAGCGGACGCTCGTGTCCCGACGCGAGATCGATCCGTGCAATGCCTTCGCGGTGCGCGACGTACACCACCGCTTCGGATAACGCGGCGACGCTGACCGGTTCCTGCGCCTCGATGACCCACCCCACATCGAGCTCTTTCGATCCGGGCCGAAGCCTGAACAGACGCCGTCCCAGATCGTCGAGGGCCATGACGGTGCTCTGCGGCGTGACCGAGACGTCGGCAAATCGTGCCGACGTGTTGGTCGGCGACTGCACGGCGAAGAACACGCGGCCCGAAATCAGCTGAAGCTTGTGAATGCTCGCAGCGCCATCGGCCGAGCTGACCACCCAGAGATCGCCCTCGCGAGGATCGATAGCCAGTGACGCAATCTCCCTGAATCCTGCGGTGGTTGCGCTGGCGAGATTCGTGACGTTGTGCGAGCGCTCCCCCACGACCGAGAGCTTGCGCGATTCGCGATCGCCGACGATGAAGCGATTCGAGACGGCGTCGTAGGCCAGACCAGCGGGCGTGAAGGGCGCTGTCGAGAATCGAAGTGCCTCGCCGGGCTCGCCGACTACCGGTTCGTCGCGGGCAGGCTCGGGAGTGGCCGGCTTCTCCGGCGCCGCGGGGAGAGCGGCCTTCGGCGAAGTCGAAACTGGCGCAGGTGGCGCGCTCACCTTCGGCGCGTCGGCCGGGCGGCTACCGGTCGTTGTCCGGGCCTCGAGGTCCGCCCAGCCGGGTAGCTCGCGCACCCGGCGAAAGTCATCGCTGCTTGCCGCATCCGTCACGACTTTCAAATCGGCAAGCCGGTTGAGCATGACGAGCGCGTCGTGCGGCCGGCCACTCAGGCTTTGCGCACGCGCGACGAGCGTCATGAGCTCCGGATTGTTCTGCCCGCCCTTCTGCAGCGCCCGCCAGGCCAGATCGTGAAAGGCCTCGAAATCGTCGCGAGAGCGCGCTTCCAATGCCAACTGCCGGCATTCGCTTGCGTCGCGACATTCCATTGCCACAGAAGCCTGGACGTGACCGCCGGCGAGACCGACCAGAAGGACGAGGGTGAGACCGGTGGGCATCGTTATGCGTTGCTTCGTCAGCTGCCGTAGTGCGTGGCTCGTCGCTCGTTGCTCGTAGGGCAAATTGCCGCCTGTGAACCCGGCTGCGCGAGCCTGGTGTTCGAGCGACGAGCGACGCCCCACGAACTACGACGGTCGCAGGCTCGTTAGGAGAAGAGCAAATCGTCCAGAAAGGTGAGTATATCGGGTGACCGCGGCTTCGCGTCGGGGTCGGTTGCCAAAACCCGCCCATGCGTTGGTTGATCGAGTGGGCTCCAGCGATCGATCTCGGCGGCACTCCGCTCGCGGCCACCGCGATCCTGTCCGGGAGCGTCGACGATCTGCTTGAGCTCGCCGAAATCGAGCCAGACCACGTTGCACTCGTCACAGGTGTCGATGACCACGTTGCCGGGGCCGTAATAGGGATAGGTGGCCATGCGATTGCGGCACGCCGGACAACCGGCTACACGCTTGAGCTCGTCCTGCCGGACCGGTGTCGGATCGACAGGCGGTCCTGATGCCCATGCGCGCCTCATGCGAATGACGTCGCTGAAGCTTCCACGCGTGAGCAGCAGACCGCGGCAGTTCCTGCAGAAGTGGATGGCGTGGGCGCCATCGAGCGTGGCCGTGGCCAGGTCTTTCGAGCATGCCGGGCACGGCAGCGGTCCAGCAGCGTCAGCCAGCACCTTGACGCCCTGATCGTTGGCCGACTCGGGGAAGTAAAACGATCCGCAGTAACGGCAGAAGGAGTAGCCGCGCGTGGCGTACAGCTCCATCGCGCCGCCACAGTTTCGACAATTCATTCCTCTTGGTCCTCTCTACCGTGGAACCAGCGCGACGGCGCGCAAAGGGCCACCCGAGCCACCTTCGATCTTCATCGGAAGCGCGATGATCATCGCGCCGCGGGGCGGCAGCTGATCCAGATTCGTGAGGTTCTCGAGACCGGGAACGTTGCGCGCGGCAGCAATCCGGTGAACCCTGAAGTCAGTCGACTTTCCATAGTCGGTCGACGCCGTGTCGATGCCGAGGACGCCGACCTGACGCTCCTCGACCAGCAGTCGCGCAGCTTCTTCGCCGTAGCTCGGGAAACTTAATTTCGAGGCATCGCCCGGCGTGTCGTCGCCCAGATACGCCTTCGCGTCGGGCCAGAAACGGCTCCAGCCGGTGCGTACGAGCACGACGGTTCCGGCGCCAATCTGTCCGTGTTTCTTCTCGAACGCGAGGACGTCCTCGCGCGTCAGCCGGTAGTCGCGGCTTGCCGCCGCCTGGGCGGTGACGTCGATCACGACGGCTGGTGCGATCAACTGTTCGAGCGGAATCGCGTCCGCTCCTCTCCCCTTTTCTGCAAAGTGCAGCGGGGCATCGAGGTGAGTTCCGCCGTGTTCAGGTGTGCTGAGGCTGTTGGCCGAGTAGAAGTAGCCGCCTGCGGCTGGCCCGTAGGCGAGGCGGTCGAGCGCGAACTTCGAGGTCGAGGTTGGCCAGTAGAGGGTCTTCGCATTGAAGGCGTGCGTCAGATCGACGATTCGATACGACTTCAAATCGAAGGTTTGCGCAGCAACCGGAGCGGTCAGAATCGTCAGCAGCACCGAGAGCCGGATCATCGCTTTCATGACGCTACTGTCTCGCAGCTGTAGATGCGGCGTCAAATCCCTGACGTCGGGTACGAGCGCGTTCAGCCCGACCCTTCAGATCGCTTGCTCTCATGATCTCCTGAACTCGTGTGACCATTGAGAGCCTCCAGACCGACAAAAACGAACACGAGGGCAGGAGATCAGGAGTTTCAGTGGCAGCGCAGTTCCTGCGATGGCCCAGCCACACCTCGCGGCAGGATCTTCAACCAGCGGCCGCGTATCTCCAGAGAAGCCAGCAGACTGACGTGGCGCGGATTCTGCTTCACGGTTGGGCATGCCCGCGGCCGTCGAAGATCTCGATTCTCTGTCGGATAGAGTCATCGGATGCGCAATCGCCGTGCATCGCTCACTCGGTCCGGGCTTGCTCGAGTCGATCTACCGTGAATGCTTGATCCTCGAACTGAAGGCCGAGAAGATTCGCGTTGAGAAAGAAATACGTGTGCCCCTCACCTATCGAGGCGAGCGCATTGCGGGCCGATTGATACTGGACTTGCTGGTAGACGGGCGCCTCGTTGTCGAGTTGAAGGCAGTCGAACAGATACAGTCAGTTCATCTGGCTCAGGTGATCACGTATCTGAAGCTCACCGGACATCCGGCGGGGCTCCTGCTGAATTTCAACGTCGCGAGTCTCCGCGCGGGGCTCAGGCGACTGCATCACCCCGATGTATATGTGAAGAAACGGCCCTCCTGAACCAGTAAACTAGTAGCCGCATGCAACGTGCAGTCAATCTGTTCTCGGTTCTCGTTGCCGTCATAGCGCTCATCGCCGCGGCCGCGTGCACATCGGGCGACATCCCGGCTCCTCCTGACGTCGCAGCACCGCCGGCCGATTCGGTGAAAACGCCGAGCGGGCTGTCCATGAAGTGGCTGCAGCGCGGATCCGGCCAACGCCACCCGCGCGCCACGGATCGCGTCACCGTCCATTACACGGGCTGGACGACCGACGGCAAGATGTTCGACAGTTCGATCACCAAGGCGCAGGCGGCGACATTCAACCTGAATGGCGTCATCGACGGCTGGACCGAAGGCGTCCAGCGCATGGTGGAAGGTGACAAGGCGCGCTTCTGGATTCCGGAAGAGCTCGCCTACCGCGGTCAGCCAGGCAGCCCCAAGGGCATGCTGGTCTTCGATATCGAGCTGATCAAAATCGAATAGTCGAGGACGACGACGGAGGGGACGGAGGAAACGGAACAAGCTTCAACTCGGAGACGCGGAGGAACGGAGTTGATCATGGACTCTGCCGCCGATGGCGCCGCGCTCGCGCGGCGAGCGATCGACCGACACGCCGAGATCACAAGCCGCGGACTGACGGGAGCGGCGGCTTGTGATCTCGGTGTGTCGGTCGATCGCCCGGCCCGGCCGATGGCCGGGCCGGCATCGGCTCGTAGCCCCCTATCAGGTCTCCAAGCTCAATCGAGCTTTCGACTCCGTGTCTCCGCGTCTCTGAGTTGAAGCTTGTTCCGTGCCCTCCGTCCCCTCCGTCACCTCGCCCACGAGGCTCACGCGTCCCGCAATGCGATCATCGGATCGACTTCGGTGGCGCGCTTCGCCGGGATGTAGCAGGCGGCGACGGCAACCAACAGCAACAGCACCGTGACGCCCGCAAACACGGGAACGTCGTGGGTGCCCACACCAAAAAGCATGCTTTGCAGGAACCTGGTCAGCAGGAATGCGCCCGACAGGCCGACGAGTAACCCGATGCCGGCAGTGACCATGCCCTGCGTGAGCACCAGGCGCAGGATGGATTTCTGATCCGCGCCGAGCGCCTGACGGATGCCGAACTCGCGGACCCGCTGCGCCACGCCGAACGCCAGCACGCCGTAGATGCCGATCGCCGACAGGATGAGCGCAACGGCGCCAAATAGCGCGAGCAGCATCATCGGCGTCCGCCGGTTCTCCAGCGATCGCAATACCCACTGATCCATCGTGCGAACGTCGGCCAGCGGCTGCTCGGGGTCGAGTGACTGCACCGCCTGCCGTACCTGCGGGATCAACGTCTGCGGATCGAGCCCGGTTTTCAGCGTCAGCGCCATCGACGGGCGCGGCTGCTGGGCGACCGGATAGTAGATACGTTCTTTGGTGACCGGCATCCCGAGATCGATGCTGTTGATCGTCCCCACGACGCCGACGATCGTGAAGGGCGGCGCTTGCGGACCGCCACGGCGAATCTGCTGGCCGATCGCGCTCTTCTTCGAAAAGTACTTGTCGGCGAGATACTTGTCGACCACGACCACGGGCGGGCTGTCGGCGGTGTCGCCATCGGTGAAGAGCCGCCCCTCGATGAGAGGAATCTGCATCGCCTTGAAGTAGTCCGCGCCGACCACCTCCTGCCGTCCGTGTGGTGCCGCTTCGCCGGCACCTGGCGTGTATCCGACGATCGCGTAGGAACCAGACGACACGTTGCCGTTGAACGGCACGTTTGAAGTCAGGCCGACCGACGTGACGCCTGGCATTGCCGTCGCCTTTTCGACGAGCCGCCGCCAGAACGCCGAGCGCGAGGGCGCGTCGGCGTACCTCGTCGCCGGCAGCGACAGCTGCGTCGTCAGCACGTTTTCTGTCGAGAACCCAGGGTCGACGTCGGTGATTCTCGCGAAGCTCTTGATCAGGAGACCGGCGCCGACGAGCAGCATCAGCGCCAGCGCCATCTCGAGGATGACCAGCGTGCTGCGCATCAGGCGCGTGCCGCGTCCTGATGAGCCGCGGGTGTTGTCGTCCTTGAGAATCGTAGCGGTGTTTCCGCGCATCACACTGATGGCCGGAACGACGCCGAAGATCAGGCCGGTGGCGACCGCGAGGGCCAGCGTGAAGACGAGAACGGCTGGATGCAGCGACGCATCGGCCATTCCGGGCATCTGGCGGGAGCTCAACGCGATCAGCGCGCGAACGCCAGCCAGGCCAAGAGCCAGGCCGCCGATGCCCCCGAGCAGCGAGAGCACGACACCTTCAGTCAGCATCTGGCGCACGAGACGTCCGCGGCCGGCACCCAGCGTGGTCCGGATGGCCAGCTCGCGGTATCGGCCGGTCGCGCGCATGAGGAGCAGGTTGGCGACGTTGGCACAGGCGATCAGGAGCACGACCAGAACCCCGACCTGCAGGACATAGAGCGGCGCGCGCACGTCGCCGACGAGCTGATCGCGGATCGGAATCGCATAGCCACCGAATCCGCTCGTCCGCGCGAACGACTGGAACTGCGGCAGCCGATCGAGATTGCGATCGACGATCGTCTTCATCTGCGCGTTGACCTGCTCGATCGTCGCGCCCGGCTTGAGCCTTGCGATCATCGAGCTGAACTCGTTCCCGCGGCCCTGGTCTGACATCTGCTGTGGCGTAAACGAGAACGGAACGAGCAGGCTGATGTCGCGTGACGGCAGGTCGAAATCGGCTGGCAGGACGCCCACCACGCGATAGGCCTCTCCGTTGAGCCGGATGTCCTGACCGACGATCGCTGCGTTGCTGCCGAACCGCGACTGCCAGATTGCGAACGTGAGGATGGCGAAACGGTCCGCCTGCGTCTGCGCCTCGGCTTCGGTGAACCCTCTGCCCAGGAACGGCTGCCGCTGCAGGGTCGAGAAAAACGACGGCGTGACAGCCAGGCCGCGCAACTGCTCGGGGGTTCCGCCTGAGGCCAGATTCAGTGGCCGCTGCGTGAACAGCGTCGCATCCTCGATCGCGTCAGCCTGTGTCTTGCGGTCGATGTAGTCGGGGATGGACACGCTTGCCTGTGGCAGCCCCATCAGCGGATAGGTGTTCCAGACGAACGCGAGCCGGTCGGCGGCGGGGTACGGCAGCGGACGCAGCAGGATCTGATACAGCAGGCTGAAGATGGCCGTGTTGGCACCGATACCGAGCGTCAGCGTCAGGACCGCCACCAGCGTGAAAATCGGCTGCTTTCTCAGCGTACGAAGCGCGTAGCGAATGTCCTGCATATGAGCTTTGACGGCATGGGCGGGCCATGGGTTCTGATCGGAATCAAACAAATTGCCCGGTCGGACGTGGTGGGAGCACCGGTTCCGCGAGGCGAAGTGCGGGGATCGCCGGACATCCCTTTTAGATGGTTGGCGTCAGCCGTTATAGACCGTGAGCCACAGCGGGAACAGCGCGGCGAAGGTGTCCTCGACGGCTGCGACCAGCGATCTCGTCTGACCGAGCGTTTCCGCATCGCTGGCCTTGTCGAGGAACAACCATCGTCCGGCGAAGACCCACCCGATTCCGGCTGGATTGCGGCAGTTGACCACCCAATCCACGGCCTGCTTGGGCATGAGGTCCAGTGCGGGTCCGCGGTCACCATACTGGATGAACCCGGAGGAGTTCGACATCCAGTCAACCAGATGGCCGCGCCACGTCGAGTCGAGCGCCTGCTGGAAGCGCTCGAACCAGGCAATCGCGCTGGCCTGCCCCGCCTCGCGATCGGGATCGCTCCCGGCGGGCGACATGTTGAAGCCGATCCCCATGCGCAGCGCGTTGACGCCCCAGGGGTTCTGGCTGAACATCCCGAGGTTGAACTGCGGCTCCCATCGTCCGCCATGATGGAACGCGAACATGTGGCCGTGCTGGCCGGGATAGAAACTGTTGCGGCGGAAAAGCTTCGAGCCCGACAAGCCCGCGCGGTTGCGGGCATCGACGATCCGCGCCGCGGTTCGCTGCTCGTTCAGGGACATCAGCAGCGACTCGAACTTCGCGCCCAGGACACGCGCCGCGTCGGTAGGCGCAAGCTGACCGAGCGTATAGAAATCCTGCGGCGTAAAGCCGGAGGCCGCATCCGAAAGCACGGGAGCCATGGCCCTTCGCCGAATCACTTCCTGGTGCAGGCTCTTCGCGATGCTGTTGGACGGGTTGAGCTCGAGCGCCTTGATGAGCGCGGCGGCCGCGTCTTCGAAGTGCTTCTGCTCCATGCAGCAACGCGCGAGCCGCGTCCAGGCACCCTGGTTCGCTGGAGCGGCAACCGTCAGCTCGCGATTGGCTTCGAGCGCATCCGTGCCGAAGTTTCCGAGCTTCGCGAACTCGATGGCGCGCCGCTCGAGCGCCCCTGTATCGATGGCCATTGAGTGAGCCTATCACGGGGTCAGACGGCGATTTCCCACACGACCTGAAATCATCGTCCTAAATGACTGCCCTGACGTAATTTAACGATTCGGCTCCTAACAAGTGAAAACCGATTCTGAGCAGAATCCGTATTGTTGGGTTATCTTACGAGGGCCCCTGGGAGACGGTCCATGGCGATCGACGAGACAAAACGGCTGGCTGCGCTGCGCAGGTATCGGATTCTGGATACCGAACCCGAACAGGCTTTTGACGATCTGACGCTCCTCGCCTCGAGCATCTGTAACACGCCCATTGCTGCGATCACGCCTGATCGATCGGGACCGCCAGTGGTTCAAGTCGCAGGGTCGGCATGACGATGACCGAGACCTCGCGCAGCGTCGCGTTCTGCGCGCATGCGATCGAGCGGCGCGGCATGCTGGTCGTGCCAGACGCGCTCGGCGACGAAACGTTCCGCAACAATCCGATGGTGGTCGGCGAGCCGCGCATCCGGTTCTATGCCGGCGCGCCGCTCGTGACGCCAGACGGTCAGGCGCTCGGCACGCTCTGCGTCGTCGATCGCATTCCACGGACGCTGACCCCCGAGCAGCTGGAAGCGCTCAACGTGCTCCGGCGTCAGGCGGAAGCGCAGCTGTTCCTGCGGCTGAATCTCATCGAGCTCGAGGAGGCACTGGCCGCACGCGATCGGGCTGAAGAGGAGCAGCGCCGGCTGATTGCGGAGCTGCGGGAAGCGCTCGACAACGTGCACAAATTGAGCGCCCTGCTTCCGTACTGCTCGGCTTGCAACTTCAACATGACGATACCGGCGGATCCACTGAAGATCCCGATGGTCACCGACGGCGTCACGCAGATGCTGCACGATCGCCGCTGGTCGGAAGACCGTGTCATGGCCGTCGAGCTCGCGCTGCAAGAGGCCCTCGCCAACGCCATCCGACACGGGTGCGCCGGCGATAACTCACGCCACGTGCAGTGCGTGGTCACCTGCGACGACGTCGGCGATGTGGTGATCGTCGTGCGGGATCCCGGCACCGGGTTCGAGGCGAGTACGATTGCGAACCCGCTTGCTCCGGAAAACGTGCTGAAGCCGGGCGGGCGCGGGATCTTCCTGATCAACCAGCTGATGGACGAGGTCGACTTCCGCGACGGCGGCCGCGAGCTGCAGATGCGGAAGCGGCGCGCGCACAGCGCCAGCGAGGCTTCGCCCGAGACCATCTGAGAGGCCGTTGAATCCATGGGCGGTCGCGGGTGAGCCGCCGGCTCTTGCTCGTTGTCTCTGTTCTCCTTGCCGCGGTGCCGGTGACCTTTGGGCTCATCCGGGCCGTCAACACTGGCGAGGACTTTCGGTATCTCTGGTTGGCCGGTGCGGCAATCGTCGGGTCGATGGTGGTCATGACGCTCTGGAGCGGCGCGTCCGCTCCCGCGCGCGTTTCGCCGGGTCGGGCGTTGGGCGCCGTGGCCGCCGGGGCCGCGTGCGCCGCCGCGGCTGCTCTCCTCATGGGTGCCAGGGCTGGTCCCGGAGTCGCGATCGTGGCCTCTGCCTTCGGGGTCTGCTCTGGAACGAGCGCCGTGCTCGCAACGCTGGCGCGCCGGGCGCGGACGCTCTAACGGGGTGAGTGCGCCGTTCAGAAGGGTGAGATACCCTAACGATCAGAAAGCAAACGCGTAGCAGTCGCGCCGTGGATCGGCCCCCGCGTGACGGGCGCCGGATCGCGGATCGATCATCACCGCCGTCGCGCAACCCGAGATCGAGACCGGCGGAACGCTGCGGACATCATGTCCGCGGGCCTTGAGCTCCGCGATGATCTCGGCCCCCACGTTTGCCTCGACATCCAGCCGGTTCACATCGATGCGGTGCGGCCAGAACGAGCCGAGGAAGTGATAGGTCTGCAGGCGCGGCAGCTCGAAAGCCGTGTGCAGGTTCGGATACCACTTGTCGTTGAACTCGATGACGTTCAGGAGCGCCTGCAGGATCGTCTGCTCCTGGTTGTCGCCGCCAGGCGTACCGATCGCGAGAAACGGCTCGCCATCGCGGAGCACGAGGCTTGGCGTGAGCGTGTAGCGCGGCCGAGAGCGCGGGCGGAGTCTGCGCCGCACGATTCTTGTCGAGCCAGAACTGCTCACCCCTCGTCGACAGGCCGACTCCCGTGTTGCCGGCGATGACCCCTCCCGTGATCCAGCCGCCGCTCGGTGTCGAATCGAAGATGTTGCCATCCTTGTCGATGACGGAGATGTGCGTCGTGTCCTTCAGGCTGGGATCGACCGCATCCGGCGGCAGCGGTGGCTGCGTGGTCGTCTCGCGGCCCGCGATCCAGAACGCCCATGACTTGACCTGGTCGTCGAACGGCAGCGGATCGCCGGCCATCTGCGCGGCAGACGCCCGCGTCATGTCGATCTGTGACGCACGCTGCTTCGCGTATTCCTTCGAGAGGAGTCCCGTTGCCGGGACCTTCACGAAGGTGGGATCGGCATAGTAGCTGTCGCGATCGGCGTAGGCCAGCTTCATCGCCTCGGTCAGCACGTGCAGGTAGTCGGCCGAGTTGTGCCCCATCTTCTGCAGATCGAACTGCTCGAGAATGTTCAGCGTCTGCAGCAGGGTCGGGCCCTGGCTGTTGAAGCCCTGCTTGTAGACCGTGTAACCGCGGTAGGTGACCGACGCAGGTGGCTCGACCCTGGCGAAGAACTCGGCAAAATCACTCGCGTCGAACGGCGAACCGTTCTCGTGGAGGAAGGACACCATCTCTTTCGCGATGTCCCCTTTGTAGAACCGATCCCGCGCGGCGGCGAGGGCCGCGGCGCGGCCGCGGCGGCGGGCCGACCGCTCCGCGTCGATCATCTTGGTCAGCGTCGCGGCCAGGTCCGGCAGCTTGATCGTTTCCCCCGGCTGATACAGCGACCCGTCCGGCTTCAGCCACGTCTTGCGGTTCGTCGGCCATTGCTCGATGAACTTTCGCTGCCGTTCGATCGTGGCAGCGGTGCGTGGACGTAGTGGAAATCCGTCCCGCGCGTACTCGACGGCACGCGCGGCGACCTGCGCGAAGGTCATGGTGCCCCAGCGCTCGAGAACGGTCAGCGCGGCGTGGGGTGCGCCCGGCACCACCACCGGATCGATGCCGGAGCCTTCGAGGGTCTTGTTGCGTTCCGTAAACCACTCGATGGTCGCAGCCTTGGCAGCCCAGCCCTGTCCGACGACCGACGTCACCTTGCGCTCCCGGCGCGGATAGACGAGCACCAGCCCCTCGCCGCCGAACCCGTAGAGATCCTGTTCGACGACGCCGCCGACGAGCATCGCGGCGACGCCGGCATCGAATGCGTTGCCACCCTTCTGGAGAATCTCGACCGCAGCAGCGGTCGTCAGCGGATGGCCAGCCGAGACGCCGGCGGTCCGCCCCATGACCGGCGGTCGCTGCCGTGCCGTCAATGTCAACTCACCGGTGCCGGCGGTGGCCAGGACGAACGTGACGGTAATGACTGTCAGCTGTGCGAAGGCGCGCATTCTGTGAACGTCCTCTCGGCGATTATTTCTTTGCAGCGGTGACGGTGACGGTCGTCTTCTGCGAGACGGTGGTCGGTCGCAGGCACACCTTGTCGCTGCAAGCCTGGAAGCGCGCGCTCACCTCGATCTCCTGCTGGCCGGCGGGGGCGTTCGTAACGATGGTCACCGGCAGCCCGAACACGACGGTGCCGCTGTAGTGATGCGTCTCGACGCCGAAATTCTCATCGTTGACCTTCTCGGGTTCCGGCTTGTCGATCTTCTTTGGGTCCAGCGTGAAATGCGACGCCGGTCCGACCGAAATCTCCGTCGGGATGGGTCCGTCCGACGGTTGTTCGAGCGCGTAGAGGTGCCAGCCCTTGTCGATCCGGGCGGCGAACTGAATCGTAACGGTCTGGCCGGCCTGGGCCGTGGCGGGTGCCTTCTGGATCGACCACTTCACCGGGTTGGACACTTGCGCGCTCGCGGCCGTTGTGGCCGCGACGAACGTGACGAGAATCGCGAGCGATTTCAAGGACTCCATCTCCGGATGTCAATAAGGGTCGTACAAAGACGCACGCGGGTTACCGGCGCGGCAAGGTGACCTGCACGACGCGTGAACCTGACGCCGCATAGAGCGAACCATCGGGATGGACGGTCACTGCACGTACCGCTCCGAGATCGCTGGCGAATGCGTCGACGCCTGCCACCCGTCGCGTTCGCGGGTCGAAGCGAACGCGCAGCAGCCCTTCACCAGTCGCAAGGATCATGGCGTCGTTCAGTGATGGAACAGCGTCACCCCGAGAGAACACCGCGCCGCTGAGCGGCTGAGAGATGGCGTGCTGATACCGCGCCCGCCGATCGGGCTGGCGCGCGGAGATCGACAACAGACTCCCCTCGCCGGCGCCACGGCACTCGGCGATCCACAACGCACCTGCGGCATCCCAATCCAGACCGCACGGCGATCCCAGGCCTGTCGCGAGAATCGGCGTCCCCGCGGGCTGATCGTCGGGCGTCGAGCCATCGTCATTCAGGCGCAGCACTTTGCCGCTGTACGTTCCAGCGCTGCCGACGCGCGCCGGATCGTCGCCATCGTCGAACGCGACATACAGCCGGCGGTCGAGCCCGAACCGCACCGACCCTGCGCCTGCCCGGCTCGCGTGCGGGATTTCGTCGAGCAGCACCGCGCGTTCGCCCAGAACGCCGCCCGCTTCGCGGTAGCGCGACAAGCGGAAGACGGACTCGCCGCCGCGTCCTTCCGACCCGTGCAACACGTAGACGAAGCCGGTAGCGGCGAAATCAGGGTGCAGCGCAAGCGACAACACCCGGCGTGCATCAGGCTCGGCCACGAAGTTGTCGAGCACCAGCGCCGGCACCGCTTCGACCTGGCGATCCCTGACGATTCGAATGGCCCCTGAGCGCTCCGCCACGAACAGTCGGCCATCCGGAGCGAAAGCGAGATCGACCGGATCGTTCAGGCCGTCAACGATCGTTTGAACGCTCACGAGGGCGTTCAGAGTCGGATCCGACGTCGGCGGCCGGGATTCGGATGGAGGTGTATTCGACGTGACGCTCGGTATGGGCGCCGTCAGGGAACCTGTCACGTTGACGCGGATCGGCGGAGACTTCGGGCTTTCGCTGATGGCCCCGTCGACGACGACATAGCTGGCCAGTTCGAGCGTGTGCTGGCCTGCAGAGAGGCCGGGAAGACGGCCGCTGCATGCAAAGCCGGCGCTGCCCTGGGAATCAGCACAGGTCACATCCGGCAGCTCGCTGCGATTGCCATCGACGTAGATCGCGTAGCGAAAGTTGGAAAGCTCCGCGGTGTTGGCGGCCTGCTGGTCCCAGCCGATGCGTTCGTTGCCGCGGATCGCCTGCGATCCGCCGCTATCGGGATTCGACGATCCGCCGCACCCGCCAATCGCCAGCGTTCCGGCAAGCAGGATGGGGATGCTGAGGCGAGCCATGTGTATGTCCCTGATTAGAGTGAGCCCAACGATGTCATCGACGGCAGACGATGCGCGGAGCGAGTCCGGTCTCGACCGCGGAGAACGTCGATGGATCGCGATCCGTATCTGTATTGCCCGGAGAGCGCGCGTACGCGACGCGGGCATGCACACGCTCGTCGTCGGAGAACTGCAGGTTCGAACATCGGCGCACCCGGTCCGCATGCATGATCCCCGGGCCGGTTGTGTGCCAGAACCCCATCGCGTGACCGACTTCGTGCGCGAGCGTCTCCGGCGAAAACGCGCCGCAGCTACTCCGGCAGACGTCATAGTTCATCGTGATCTCGCCAGGATTGGCCCCGACCAGTGCCTGGCCGCAGTAATCCGCATCCGGCTCGTGAACGAAGACGACGTTGACGTAATCGGCGCGCCGCTGCCGGGATTGCGACGCGATCTCGATGATCCCCGCTTCGAACTGCCCGCCCGTGACCTGCGGAACGGCCTGACGGATGGCATTCTGAATGGCCGCGATTTCCGACGACGACAGCGGCTGCTGGTTCTGCGGGTTCCGCGCGTCGACGTAGAAGTTTGGCGCCCGCGTCCATCGTCTGATCGCCTTCAGCGACTCCGGCTCCTCGAATCCGTTGCGCACGAACTGCCTGAAGAACGTCCAGCGTGAAAGGCGCGCGGTCGGCGATCAGATCGAGCCGCACGCCGTTGCGCCCGCCGGAATCCCACCTCACCGTGGTCTCGCGCGTGAGATACCCCGGCGCCGAAACGGTGACCGCCTGATTCGCCGACGTTCCGGTTCCCTCGAGCATCCACGCTCCCCCGCCCGTCACCGGAATAGGAGCCGCTCCCGAAAAACTCAGCGTCGCGCCCGACACCGCATCGCCAGATAGTGTATCGACCACAGTGCCTGAGATCCGCCAGGTCCCCGGCGGAGCAGGCATCGGCGATGGGGCCAGCTGGCTCGAGTCGGAACCGCCACAGGCCGCGACCATGGCCAGGAGCGTAAGGGGAGCCAGGCACCGAAACATAGGCGGAGGCCCAATGTAGCACGGCCCGTGCGCGGGCCGACAGAGGCGATCCGCGAGCGAGGATGTCAGGCAGAGTAGAATGCGCGCCTGTCAGTCCCCCGGCTGGGCTGGCCACGATTTTCGTATTTCGTCGGGCCGCGCCGTAGCCTTTGGCGGAGGCGGATCGGGTCCGTATATCAGGAGGATGCAGGTGAAGCGACCGGCTTTTTGGATCTGCCTCGGACTGCTGTCTCTGGGTGCGGCCGTGATCGGCGCACGCTACTTCCCCGACGCCTTCTCTATCGTCTCGCTCGACATCACGATGGACCGGGAACGCGCGCTGGCCGATGCCCGTGCGATCGCCGAACGTCATCGCCTCGGCCCGCCCGGCTTTCAGGAGGCGGCCTCCTTCACGCTGGACTCCGAAACGCAGACGTTCGTGGAGCTCGAGGCCGGAGGGAAGGACGCCTTCACGCAGATGATGCGCGATCGGCTGTACTCCGCCTATACGTGGCGTGTGAGGCATTTCAAGGAAGGAGAGGCCAACGAAACGCTGATCCGGTTTACGCCGGACGGGACACCCTACGGATTCGTCGAGCGGCTGAAAGAAGATGCGCCCGGCGCGACACTCGAGGCTGGCGCTGCCCGGCAGCTGGCCGAGAGCGCGGCAGCCTCCGGCTGGCACGTGGACTTGAGCCGGTACACCCTCGTCGAGCAAGGGCAGGAACGAAAACCGGGCGGGCGGGTCGATCACACGATCACCTACGAGCGCGTCTCGCCGATGCTCGGCGAAGGACGCTATCGGCTGCGTCTCGTGGTGGCAGGCGATCGCCTGACGGAGGTCACGCACTTCGTCCAGATCCCGCAGGCATTCACTCGGCGTTACGCGAGCATGCGATCCGCGAACGAGGCGATCGGCATCGGCGGGGCCGTGGGCATGGCCCTGATCTACGTGATCATCGGCATCGGCGTCGGCCTCTTCTACATGCTCCGCGCCCGATGGGTGCTCTGGCGGCACGCGGCGTGGTGGGGCGTATTCATCGCATTTCTTCAGGCGCTCGCGGCCATCAACGAGTGGCCGCTGTCGTGGATGACGTACGACACGGCATTGCCGCGCTCGACGTTCCTCGCGCAGCAAATCGCGATCATCATCGCCTCTTTCGTCGGATTTGCCGCGTTCTTCGCGCTGTCGTTCATCGCCGCCGAAACGCTGACCCGTCGCGCGTTCGGCGACCATCCCCAGTTCTGGCGAGTCTGGGCCAAAGAACCGGGGAGCTCGACCGCGATACTCGGAAGAACCGTCGCCGGGTTTTTGATGGTCTCGGTGTTCTTCGCGTACGAAGTTGCGCTCTACATCTTCGCGACCAGGAAGCTCGGGTGGTGGACACCGTCCGAGGCATTGATTCATCCCGACGTGCTGGCCACGTACGTGCCATGGTTGTCGGCCATCGCCAACTCGCTGCAAGCCGGCTTCTGGGAAGAGAGCTTGTTCCGGGCGGTGCCGATCGCCGGCGCTGCACTGATCGGTCAGTACCTGGGACAACGGCGGCTTTTCATCGTGCTCGCGTTCGTGTTACAGGCGCTGATTTTCGGCGCCGGCCACGCTCCATATCCGACGCTGCCCTCCTACGCGCGGCCAGTCGAGCTGATCATTCCGTCGATCTTCTTCGGTCTTCTCTACCTCTGGTGGGGTCTGTTGCCGGCGATCATCCTGCACTTCGCGTTCGATGTGGTGTGGTTCGCCCTGCCGATCTTCATCGCGGACGCGCCGGGGATCTGGCTCCAGCGCGCGATGGTGATCCTGCTCACGTTCGTACCGCTCTGGGTCGTGCTCTGGCGGCGTGCGCAAACCGGCTCATGGACCGAGCTGGACCCACGCGAAAGAAACGCGGCGTGGACGCCGCCGCCGATCGCAGAAGCACCAGCTCCTCACCGTGAGCAGCAGGCGGTCTCTCTCGGCTCGCGAACGAGAATGGCCTGGCTCGCCGTCGGTGCCCTCAGCGCGATCTTCTTTGTGTGGGCCGTCTTCTCTCGACCGGCGCGCGACTCGCTCCCGGTCAGCCGCGACGAAGCCGTCCGGATCGCGCGTCAAGCGCTCGAAACGCAGGGCGTGACCCTTGGACCGCAGTGGCGTTTCATGACCATCCCGGACGACGGCAGCGGCACGCCGCATGAGTTCGTGTCGACCACCGCGGGTGAGGCACGGCGCCGGGGCCTGCTGGACAGCTACCTCGCCAGGCCGCGCTGGATCGTCCGCGTCGCGACATTCAGAGGGGATGTCGCCGAACGCGCCGAAGAATGGCGCGTCTACGTCTCGCGCACGGGCACCGCCAGCAGGCCGTTCCACACCCTGCCCGAAGGCCGGGCAGGAGCGTCGCTGAGCGAGGCGGAGGCGCGAGCGCTGGCGCACGCCTCGTTGATGAACAGTTTCAAGCTCGACGCCAACGGTGGCCAGGTGAAAGAGATCATGGCGAGCCCGGCGAAGCTGACGGCGCGGACGGACTGGACCTTCACCTTCACCGACACGACCGTCCAGCCCCTGCCACAGGGCGAGCCGAGGATCACCATCGTCGTCGCCGGGAACGAGGTCGCGCAGGCGCGACGCTACGTCTTCGTACCCGACGAGTGGAACCGGCGCGCGCGGGCGGCGCAGACTCGCAACACCATCGGTCAGGTGCTCACCACGCTCGTCTTCGGCGTCATCCTGGCGCTTGCCGCAGTCTTCGGTGTGGTCGCGTGGAGCCGGCGAAGATTTGCTGTGGGGCTTTTCGCGATGACCGCCGCGGTGATGTTCGCGCTCTCGCTGGCCAGCGCCGCCAACAATTGGCCGACCACGCTCGCGGCGCTGCCGACGTCGCAGCCGCTTCAGCTTCAGGTCCTGGGATTGATCGGCGTCGGCCTCGTCGGCCTGGTTTTGATCTCAGTGCTCGTGGGACTCGCGATCGGTGCCGCACCGCATCGCCTGGCTCACGGCGCCAGCCTCGAAGAGGGTGACGCCTGGCGGCTTGGACTCGCCGCCGGTTTGTTCGGCACCGGCGTCGGCGCGATCGCCGCGTGGCTGCGGACACCTGAGTGGGCGGATTTCGTCAACGTTGGCGGTCAGGGCTCGGTGGTGCCGTTGGTGGCCGCTGTCGTCGGGCCACTGCCGGGTCTTTTCACGCGCGTGGCTATCGTGATCAACACGCTGATCGCCATCGATGTGTTTTCGGCGGGCTGGACGCGGCGGCGCCTGCTCAGCGGGCTTGCCCTCGTCGTGGTCGGCATCGTCGCGACCGGCCTGCCACAAGGCGCTGAGCTGAGCGGCTGGATGCTGGCGAGTGCGATCACCGGCGTTGCGCTGCTGTGCGCCTATGCGTTCCTTCTGCGTGCCGACCTGACGATGGCCGTGCCAGCGCTGGGCGTGATGATCGCGCTCGGGGTCGTTGCGCAGGGCCTGAACCGAGCCTACCCGGCGTCGCTCGCCGGCTCACTCGCCGCCGCCGTGATCGCGATCGCACTGGCATGGTGGTGGTTCCGCACGCTGCGACGCGCGCGGGATCGGGCCATCACTCAACTTCCAAGCTCCAACTCCCAACTCCCAAAACTCTCAGAGCCGGTCGGCTGAAATTGAGTGCGGCTGCTTCTCGGTTGAAAAGGGGGAAGGTAATGACTCGAATGCGACGGGCTGTTGGCAATGATCACGACGGCCGCGACGTTCACGACGTCACTTATTTTCCGCGTCGTGTTCGTCGTGGTCGTCGCGATCGTTCGGCGGACTCGTCGGCCGTCTTCTCCAGGGCAGGGAGTCGGCAACTCCCAACTCCCAAGCCTCAGTCCACCGTAAGCGTCCGCGCGGGATCGACTGTGGCAGCGCGGCGGGCCGGGACGTAGCACGCCACCAGCATCGTCGCGATCAGCACACCTGCGGTCGCCACCAGGGTGATCGGATCTGCCGCCGGCGTGTCGTAAAGCATCGCACGCAGCGATCGGGCGGCCACCAGGCCAATCGTGAGACCGATGGCCAGGCCAGCGAGAATGATCGTCGATCCTTCGCGCATGACCATCCAGGCAATACCCTGACCGGTCGCGCCGAGCGCCAGCCGCGTGCCAATCTCGCGCGTTCGCTGGCGGACGGCGTACGCCATCACGCCGTAGACACCGATGGCCGCGAGAGCCAGAGCCACGATCGCAAAGACGCCAAGAAGCCACAGCGTGAGCCGCGTCGGTGCGAGGGACTCCGACGCGACGTCGGCCATCGTTTCGACTGCGCCGAACGCCGTGGCAGGCTCGAGGCTGCGGAGCGTTTCGCGGACCGACGGCAGCGCGGCCGTCGGGTCGCCAGAGGTCCGCAGAAACAGCGTGATGCCATTGGAGGGTGACCGCTCGAACGGGAAGTACATGTCGGCGCGCGGCTCGTCGGTCAAACCGGCGCGGCGGATGTCGCCGACCACGCCGACGATCTCTCCATCAGCCTGGCCGAGACGCACGCGGCGGCCGACGGCGCCACCCTCCGGAAAGTAGCGGCGTTCGATCGCCTCGCTGATGATGACCACCTGCGCGCCGCCAGGCCGGTCCCGCGAGTCGAAGAAGCGGCCCGACCGAAGCGGAATACCGAGAGCCTTGAAGTAGCCGCCTGACGCCGACTGCCAGCCGACGTCAGGAGGTCTCTGACCTGAGGGAACGGGCTGGTCGCTCCGCTCGAACGGCACTGTCCAGTTGTTGCCCGTTAGCGGTGTGACGACCGCGGCGCCCACGTCGGCGACCTGAGGATTCTTCGACAGCGCCTCGAAGGCGCGCTCGTAGAAGGCCTTTCGCGCTTCGACGTCGCGATACCGGTCAGCGGGAATCTGGATGTCGATCGTCAGAACCGAGTCAGTGCTGAAGCCGGGATCGACCGACAGCAGCCTGGTGAAACTGCGCAGAATGAGGCCTGCGGAAACGAGCAGCACGACGGTGACGGCGACTTCTGTCACTACCAGCATCGAAGCGGCCCGCCTGGAGGTACGGCTGACGCCGGCGCGAGCCGCATTCGTCAACGCCCCCGCAGCGGACTGACGTCCGATCGACATGGCCGCGAACAAGCCGAACGCCAGCGCGGTGGCTACGCTCACGCCGAATGCAAACGCCAGTACGCCGCGGTTGATCCCGACGGCATCCAGCCCGGGCACGTTGACGTTGCGCGGAACGAGGGCCACGAGCGCCGGAACGCCCCAATACGCGAGCGCAACACCTGCCGTGCCTCCGATCGCGCACAGCACCAGCGTTTCGCACAGCAACTGGACCGCGAGACGGCCGCGGCCCGCCCCGAGGGCCATGCGCACGGCCATCTCCTGCCGCCGGCCGAGTGACCGGACAAGAAGCAGGTTAGCGACGTTGGCGCAGGCAATCAGCAGAACCAGGACGACCGCTGCCTGCATCAGCAACAGCGGCCATCGCGTGTCGCCCACGAGCGACTGCCGAAGCGGCAGCGCGTAGTACTGCGAGCCCTGATTCTGCGCCGGATGATCCTGCTCCATCTGGCGGGACAACGTCGCGAACTGCGCGTCGACGTCGGCAACGGTGACGCCGGGCTTCAGGCGGCCGGCGGCGAATGTCCAGCCGGACTTGCGTTGTGCTGGCGCTTGCGCCGGGACCGTCATCGGAACGACCACGTCGGCACGCGACTGTGGCGGGAACCGCAAGCCGGGCGGTGCGATTCCGACAACCTGACGCGTTTGCTGCCCGAGCCGCACGCTGCGGCCGACGACCTGCGGGTCCGACCCGAACTTCGTCTGCCAGAGCTCGTGACCGAGCATCATCACCGGGGGTGCACCCTGACGCGCGTCCCCTTCCTGCAGAACGCGGCCGTGCACGGCTTGAACGCGAAGCATCTCGAAGAGCCCTGGTGACGCGACGAGCGACGACACGCGGAACGGCTCGCCGACGTCGAAGATCGTGCCGTCGAAGTCGCCGAACCCGTTCAAGCTCTCGAGCACGTCCTGGCGCGAGCTGAGATCGATGAAGTCTCCCATCGCGATGAACTCTTTCGTCACGCCCGTCCGCTGATCGCGGTGATTGAGAATGACGATGTCGTCCGCGTCCGGGTACGGAAGCGGCCGTAACATCACCGCTTCGAGCACCGCAAAGACGGCGACGTTGGCGCCGACCCCGAGCGCCAGCGTGAGGACCGCCGCGGACATGAACCCGGGCTCCCGATACAGAAGGCGCAGGGCGTGACGAAGGTTGTAGAACAGCATCGACAAAGGCTCCACTGGTGTGCGGGAAGGAACGATCCGTTCGTGACCGCGGGCTCGAGTGGCGAACACAACCGATGGCGTCAGACGAAGACAATCGACGTAGAGGGCAATCACCAGGGCCAGCCGGGATGCGGATGCCGGCAGACCGCCGCGGCCGGCGCGGCGGCGCGCCAGGTCGTCGATCTCGATGTCCCGTAGCGCCGGCTCGAAGAGATCGAGGCGTACTCGCCGCGGCATCAGCGCGCCGAGCACCGCGGAAAACCGGTCAGGCATCGGACCACCGCTTCCGCCCGGGCACCCCAACCGATTCGTAGAAGGCGCGAGCCTCGTCGTATGCTTTCGCACCCGCGGGTTTGAGCCTGTAGCGGCGTTCCGTCACCGCCTGGTCCCCCACGGAAATCTGTTCGTACCAGCCTTCGACCCAGCGACCTCTCTCGAGGCGGGCCATCATCTGGTAGAAAGCCGCGCTCGTCCGGCGGACGCCATATCTGGCAATGATTCGCCGGATTTCGCGGCCTGGCAGTTCGCCGTCCTTCAAAACGGCTAGCACCAGGAACTGCAGATGGGTTGCGGCGGGCATCCTGTCCGTCATAATGCGACGTTATATACGATCGGTTCAGGACGAAGGTTCAGGACGAGGGTTCAGGACGGGGGTTCAGGACGGGGGTTCAGCGACGAGGGTTCACGACGGGGGTTCAGGACGGGGGTTCAGGACGAACGTTCATGAGGACCGTTACGCTCGTTGAACCTCCGTCGTGAACCTTCGTCGTGAACCCCCGTCATGAACCCCCGTCGTGAACCCCCGTCATGAACCCCCGTCATGAACCCTCTTCATGGCCACATAGACGGGCAGCCCGCACACGATCAGCAGGAATCCCCAGTAGACAGTCTCGGCCCCGGCGCCGCCGACCGCGTAGACGGAGTAGACGAATGCTGCACCGGCGGTCACCTTGCCGGCCGCCAGTGCACCCGGCGCTCGACCGGGCGACTGCATGAAGACGGCAAGTGACGAGAACAGATACGGGATGAGTGTGTTCAGTGTGGACAGCAGAATGATGAACGTGAACAGCTCGACGAGGCCGCGAGTGTAGTTCATCGCGATCAGCAACGTCGTGAGCACGCCAGCGATGAGCATGCCGGCAGCAGGCGTACCCCGGCCCGACACGCGTCCGAAGACTGCGGGAAACAGCCCGTCACGAGCGACCGCCATCGGCAGCTGGCCGACGAGCAATACCCACCCGTTGAGCGCCCCGAAGCAGGACAACGCCGCACCGAGCGCCACCGCCTGCGCCGCCCTCTCGCCGCCAAGGAGCCGTGCCGCATCCGCGAACGGCGCCGTTGACTTGCTGAGCACGTCCGGCGACAGCAGGCCCATAACCGCAACGCTGCTGCCGATGTAGATGATGGCGGTGAGGACGGTTCCGACGATGGTCGCGCGTGGAATGGTGCGGGCGGGATCGTCGATGCTTCCCGCGGGCACGGTCGCGGATTCGAGTCCAAGGAAAGCCCAGAGAGTCAGCGTCACGACTGCAGGAACAGCTGACGACAGCGTACGCAGGTCGGTCTGTTGCGGTACGAGGTACGAAGGGGTGATGTAGAAGAGACCGACCAGACCGACTCCGAACAGCGGGAGTGTCTTGAGCACTGTGGTGGCTAGCTGCGTCCGCCCCGCATGCCGCACGCCCGCGATGTTGACCGCGATCACCAACCACACCGTGACGACGGCAAGCGTTGCCGCCGAGAGCGGCGTACGAACGATGCCGGGAATGAACGGGTCGAGATAGCCGACGAAGGCCACGGCCAGCGCGCCGAGGCTGGACCACATCGAGATCCAGTAGCCCCACGCCACGAGGAAGCCCGCGAGATCGCCGAACGCGACGCGCGTGTACGCGTACGGACCACCGGCAGCGGGATCCAATCGGGAGAGCCTCGCGAACACCAGCGCCAGAAGGATTGCGCCGGTTGCCGACACCAACCAACCGACCAGGCTGAGCCCGCCGTAGGGCGCGAGTGACGCGGGCAACAAGAAGATTCCGGAGCCGATCATGTTGCCGATGACGAGGGCAACCGTCGTCCAGAATCCGAGCGTCTGTTTGGAGGAAGTGGAACTGGTGATGTCGGCGCGCACCTGCGTGACCAATCAGGCCTCCCGGAGGCGCCGAACTATACCGTATTCAGACCTGCCGCCCGCGGTGCGGTGGCCAGGCTGCTACTGTGCTTTCGAGGCAGACGCCGCCGCGGCCTTGGCGTCGTATTCCCGCTGCGTCCGGAGAATGCTGCACCACTCTTTGTGCTCGGCGATCGGCATGCCGCATTCCACGCACACGCGAACGCGCTGCCGGGGTTCTGAGTTTCGCGAGAACAGCTTCTGCCACAAGGACATGGTCACCTCCAGGACTCGTTGGACGCCTGCCGGTCAGGCCAGCCGGCCGATGATGAATTTACGTATGGGCTCGGTCATTTGTTTCGCGCGAGACCAAGCCTCGACCCCGCTGAAGCTTCGGCGCGGCAGGCCACACCAACCCCGCTGGCTTCACTGCTCAGACGTTCCGAACGCGGCAATGGTTGGCTGAGGTCAGACACGTGCAAGTCCCTAACCTCTGCAGGGGCAGCTGGATTGGGCGCACACCTTGCACAGAGAGGCCGTAAACAGGAGGCACATACATGAATCGAAACGCTTTTGCTGCGGTCGTGCTGGCGCTCGGACTCTCGACAGCGCTTGCCGCGCAGAATCCGCCGCCGACTCAGCCACCGGCGCAGCCACCGCAGCCGCCGTCGGCGAGCCAGCCAGCGATGGCTGCCCAGACCGTGACCCTTGAAGGCTGCCTCGCAGCTGAAAAGGCTGACGTGAAGGAGGACTTCTTCCTGACCAGCGCCCGCGTGAAGAGCCCCGCGTCGGGCGCTCCGACCGCTGAACAGCCCACGGGCACCAGCGGCGTGGGGGCTTCGAAGTACCAAGTGAAGGGCCTGGAAGCCAACCGGCTTCAGGAGTTCGTGGGACAGCGCGTGGAGATCATCGGCAAGCTCGATCCCAAGGCTCGTGAGAGCGCAAGCCCCGCGGGCGACGCGCCAGCACTCCAGGCGACCTCCATCAAGAAGATCGAAGGTACCTGCCCGGCAGCGAAGTAGGCTCCAGTGTGCCGCGACCGCCCTAGTGGTCGCGGCACTCTCTCTTCACACTCCCGCGTAAGTTTTTCCGATGAGTATCGTGACGCGTCGGGGCCGGCACTTCGAGGCCTGACAACGGCTCAGTCGGCGGCGGCGGCGCGCAGACGTTCGACGATGTCGGCAGGCAGCTCGAGGATCTTCATCGGTTCGTTCGGCCGCTTGCTGACGAACGCCGTTTTGATACGGCCATCCCCCACGTGGATCTCACCACGCTCGATCCTGAACTCGTACTCCATCGTTTTACGCGTCACGTGTGTGACGCTGACGTAAATCTCGAACTCTTCTTCGAAGCGAAGCGGCGCCTTGAACTCGAACGAGGCTGCGAGCCGCGGCCAGCCCGTCAGCTCGCCCGCCCGCGCGATCGTCAAGCCGGCCGCCCGCCACAACGCGTGCTCGGCTTCTTCCATGTAGCGGAAGAACATGCTGAAGTGGACGAGACCGGCGAGGTCGGTGTCCGCGAACTGGACCCGGCGGTGATACGCAAAGCCTCGCGCCATCTCAGGGCCGGCGCCCCTCGGGCAGCACCAGCTCGTTGGCCTTGCCCTGCGCGTCTTCGATCGTGGAGCCGGCCCGCCAGGAAGGAATCGCCCGCTTGTCGGGAGGGTAGAGCGATTCCATCGGCGCCCAGACTTTGTCCACACGATCGGTAAACAGATCACCAATCAGCAGATCGGTGACCGTGCCGCGAAGTTCGGGATACGCGCGGACGAAGCCGCCGAAGCTGAACCCGTCGTAGTACTCGCAGACGAGCCGGCGCATCCGATCGACGCCATCGTTGAACGGCTGTCCCCACTTGCCAAGCTGCGCCGCGGTCGTATTCCCGGCTTCGAGGCCTTCGACGATCGCCTCGGCCGCGAGCTCGCCGGACTTGAGCGCCAGCAGGACGCCAGACGAGTACAGCGGATCGAGGAACCCGAACGCGTCGCCTACGAGCACCCATCCGTCACCCGCGACCTGCGTCGATCGATACGAGTAGTCACGCGTCACGAAATAGCCCGTCACGCGGTTGGCACCGCTCACGCGCTCCTTCACCGCAGGACACCGCTCCACCTCCTCCTCGTAGGTCTTTTCATGACCCGAGCGGCCCTTGAACAGGTAGTTGAACGGCGCAACGACGCCGACACTGACGATGTCGTTGTGGAGAGGGATGTACCAGAACCATCCGCTGCGATCGGCCGTCTGCAGGACCATCGTCGCGCCTTCATCACGTCCGCTGTCGCGGTAAGCGCCCTGCCAGTAGGTCCAGATCGCGCCCTTGTTGAGGACCGGGTCCCAGAGGCGCAGCTTGAAACGGTTTTGAAGAAGGGCGGCCTGCCCGCTGGCATCCACGACCACCGACGCGCCGACTTCACGGCGGACACCCTGGGCATCCTTGATCCGGACACCAACGGCGCGATCGCCCTCGAACAGCACGTCGAGCACGTGCACGCCTTCCTGGGCGTCCACGCCATGCTCGCGCGCGTTCTCGAGCATCATCTGATCGAACTCGCTCCTGACCACCTGCCAGGTCTGCGAGCATTCGTGCGGCTTGTTGTCCCAGAAGTAGAAGGGCGCCGACAGCTTGCCGTTCGCGTTCACGAACTGGACGCTGTACTTCTTCACGAAGTGGCTGCGCTGCATCTTCGGCAGCATGTTCAGCCGCTTCAGCACCCAGTAGGTTTCCGGAATCAGCGACTCACCGATATGGAATCGCGGAAAGCGCTCGCGCTCGAAAAGACCCACGCGCAGCCCGCGCTGCGCGAGCAGTGTGGACGTCGTAGAACCGGCGGGGCCTCCGCCGATCACGACTACATCGTAATCAGACATGTTCTCTTTCGCATGCCGTCGTCCGTGGTTCGTAGTCCGTGTTTCGCCGAACTTTCAGCACAAGCGCCGCGACGAGACACGGACCACGAACAACGGACTACGGCATGGATCACGTAATTATGTATATCGAATGCCCGTGTGCTGCGGGAGGAAGAACCCGTGAAGCAGGACGTCCACGCGCAGGAGGCCTTCGCGGGTCAGCGCGATGCGGTCCTCGCTCAACTCCTCGAGATAGCCGCCAGCCTTGATTCGGCTGAGCGGCCCGGCAAAACGGCGGAGCACGTCGACGCCGTACTTCTCGCGGAAATACTGCGGACGGTTCGACCCGCGTTTGAGCTGCAGCACGAACTCGCGGATCATCCGCTCCTCGTCGTTCGGCCGATACGCGCGGCTCAAGGGGACCTCGCCCTTCTCGATCGCGCGGCTGTATTTCTCCCACGTGTCGAGGTTCTGCAGGTGCACGCCGTTGATGTGCCCGAACGACGCGACGCCCAGCCCGGCCAGGTCGGCGCCCTGCCAGAGCCGATCGCGATAGACGAACCGGGTCTTGTCGGGATTCTTCACCGCGGTATACGCGCTGCCGATGTGATACCCCGCCGCTTCCAGCGCCTCGAAGGCCTCGCGCACCCAGCGCCGCTTCGTCGACCAGTTCGCGACTGGCTCCTGGAATCGTCCGGTGCCCTTGAGTCAAATCGCCGCTGATCGTCGTGTTGTAGGGCAGCTCCATCTGGTAGATGGTGACGCTATCGGGCTCGAGGTCGAGCGTCCGGCGCACGCACGCCTCCCAGTTGGCGTCCGTCTCGCCGAGCATGCCGGCGATCAAGTCGATGTTGATCTGCGGGAAGCCAAGACGACTGGCCTGATCGTAGGTCCGCTCGATCTCGGGCGATCGATGGGCGCGGCCGTTCAGCTCGAGGATGCGATCGTCGAAGTTCTCGACGCCGAGGCTCAGGCGCGAGACGCCCATCTCCCGGATCGCCTGCAGCTTCGATTCGGTCAGCGTGCCCGGCTCGCACTCGAACGTGATTTCCTCGGCATCGGTCCACGGCGTCTTTTCCGTGAGCCTTCCGACGAGTGACTGCAACTGGCGCGTCGACAGGAACGACGGCGTGCCTCCCCCGAAGTACACGAAGTCGAGCCGCCTGCCGGCAATGGCCGGCTTCTGCTGGTACAGCTCCCACTCCCGGGCCAGGAGATCCAGGTACTGTTCGACCTCGCGCGCGTTCTTGTCCGTGTAGACGCGGAAGTAACAAAAATGGCATCGCTTCCGGCAAAAGGGGATATGGAGATACAGCCCCAGCGGCACGTCGGCCGGCTGGCTCTCGAGCGCGGCAATGCCGTCCGTGGCGGCCGCGGCGGCGGTCCACACCGAAAATGGCGGGTAATTCGCGACGAAATAACTTCCGACGTCCGTCTGATCTATTTCCAGGGTGGGGGGAGTATCGGCCATCTTCTGTTTAATACGCGCGAGCGTAGCGATCCGCTTCAGCCGGACTTGGGCAAAAGGCCGTGGTTCGTGGTTCGTGGTTCGTCGCTCGTAGCTCGAAGATCTCAGCAGCGACTTCTTCGCCCTACGAGCGACGAGCTACGAGCTACGAACTACGAGCTACGAACCGATGTTCCTGTGCGCAGACAGTCCTCTCCCGAAACCTGGCCCGCGGGAAAACACTGATTATACCTGGGCTATCTGCGTGAAGGGCAAAGAGTTCGCGAGATGGCGTCAGCCGTGCGCGACCTGCCGTTCCTTGGGATCGATTGCCATCAACGACGGGTTGGCGTCGACGTGCGCCTTGACGATCGCCTCGGCTTTCGCGATCGCCTCGGCATCGCCGCTGCGGTAGATGTCGTTGGCGGGAATCAGGTCCTTCTGGCTGGCGGGCGTCGAATCATGACTGTCGTAGATCGCCGCAACCGGGCAGGCCGGCACGCACGCGCCGCAATCGATGCACTCCTCCGGATGGATGTAGAGCATCGTCGCGGCCTCGAACTCGGGCTCGTCTTTTCGGGGATGGATGCAGTCGACCGGGCAGACGTCCACACATGCCGTGTCCTTGGTATCAATGCAAGGGTCCGTGATCACGAATGGCATGATGAGCAGCTCCTGGAGGTCAATCCGCGGTCCGTCCTGTCTCCCACGGGGGATGCAAGGGACGTTCGGATTTAATCACAATCAGGAGTGTCAGGCCAGTGGCTGGCAGGAACTACCGCGACTGCCACGCCTCGAAGACGAAAGCCACGCCACCTGTGACGGCAAGCGTGGAGCTGTTCGCATCCTGCTTCGAGATGGTCCTGGCGACGGCGCCAAACGCCGATACCGCCGGGTTGAGCGCGACGCTCAGCGCTCCGCTGACATCGGTGCGGCTCTGCCCCAATCCCAATTCGGCGCTCAGCTCGTCGCGGCGGATTGAGTGCGAGCGGCTGACCGTTCCGGTGACGGCCGTACGAGTGGTGAGCGCGACCTCGAGTGCGCCGCTCGCGAACAGCGCACCCCGCGAAAAATAGCCGGCGCTGCCGAAGGTGCGCCAGCGATCGCGCCGGAGCTCCACGCTGGCTGGAATTGCCCAGCTCACCCGTGACGCGTCCGGCCGCGGAGCGTACGTCAGAATCTCGAGGAGAGGGGTCAGCGCAAAGCCGATTCTATGGTCGCCCGCGGATGGATCCTTCAGCTGGATCTTCGTACTCACGTACATGTCGCCGATGCCGCGCACGACCGTGCCATCTGAATCGCCGGCGTGATAGTACGGAACGTTGAAGTTGAATTGCACGCGTGGTGCGATCCCAACCCCACCGTCAATCACCGGCACGTCCACCTCTCGGTATGACGGTGTCCGCCAATACGAGAACGCGACGCTCATCGTCCCGCCACCTTGTGGAATGACGGACGCATCGTCGAGCCACGACCCAAAACTGAGCGTGCTGATGCCCACGGTCTGCAACTCCGGCGCACCGGCCGCAGACGGCTGCGCCGCCGCTCCCGGCCGGTTCTTGGAGTGGCCGTAGGCATTGCCGTTTCCCTGTGCGAGCGCGTCACTCGCGGCCAACGCAAACACGACGACGATCCCAACGGTCGCTACGCTGCGACGACTAGTCATCCGAACCACCCGACTTCTTACCCTTCGGTTTCTGGGTCGTAGTCGTCGTCGTCACAGTCGCCGTCGCCGACACCTGTGTCTCGGTTTCAGCGATCATGCCGCGCGCCTCGTATTCGGCGCGCTGCGCTTCGACCGCGCCACTCGCCGCCGGCTTCAGCGTCTGGATGGACTGACCGAGGCTGAGACCGTCGTCAACCATCTTCATTTTCAGCTGCGTGAAATCCAGGCCGAGGTTGTTGGACACGTTGACGGCCGCAACGAATTGACCGAGGTTGCGGAATCCGTCGGCGGCTTTCATCAGATCCGCGCCTTGCGGAAGCCGCGACTGCAGCTTGCTCGCAAGGTTCGTGTTCTTCTGCAACTTTTGTTGCACAGCCGTCAGCGTGACGGGCTGCGACGTCGTCGTGCCCGTCCCAGCGGTAGTCGACGCGCTGGCGCCTGCACTCGTGGTCGACGTTTCTGACTTCTTGGCTGACGCCATCTTCGCCGGCTTCGACTTCTCGGCGCCGGACGCGGAGGACGCCGGTGACGCCGCCTTCGCGGACTTCGTCGCGGCCGGAGGTGACGACTTCGCCGTCTTCACGGGAGCCTTGGTGGCTTTCGGAGAAGACTGAGCGCTCACCTTGACCCCCTGGGGCGCCTTGGGCGCGCCAGTTGAGGCCTTCGGAGCGCTGGTCTGCGTCTTCGGTTTTTGCCCGCCGCCGCGCCCCTGCGCGATCAACGACACGCCGGACGCGAACAGAATGATGACCGTCATCGCGATTGACCGCTTTAGACGCTGCATGGCCCGGTACCTCCGTTAATCGGGTTCTCCGAAGAACCCTTTGGAGCGCAAGGGACATACCGGCGATCAGCGGCCGGCCGGACGACCGTAAGTGTCTGTGGACGAAGGAATTACTTGCGGCTGACGATTTCGCAGGCGGGTGGCCCGATTACGTCGTTGAAACTGGGGTCTCCGATTCGAGGCGCGCCCCGTTGCACAACGCGGGGCGACTCCGATGGTGCCGGGCGCAGTTACCGCCGCGGGCGAACGGGAATCGGCGAGCGGCCAGACATCGCAGCCATGAGCGGCGCGAGGATCATTCCCGCAACAAAGCCCCCGATGTGGGCGAGATACGCGACGCCACCGGTCTCGGGCGTGTCAGCCACGCTGCCGAAGCCGTTGATGAACTGCAACACGATCCAGAGGCCCAGCATCATGATGGCAGGCACCGTGGCGACACCGCCGTATGTCATGACGTAGACGCGATTGCGCGGGAACATCACGAGGTAACCGCCGAGCACGCCGCTGATGGCGCCGGACGCGCCCACGGTCGGTACGATCGATCCGCTGTTGAAGACGATGTGCGCGAGACCCGCGGCGACGCCGCAGACGAGATAGAACGCGAGGAAGCGCAGGTGGCCGACGCGATGTTCGACGTTGTCGCCAAAAATCCAGAGGAAGAGCATGTTGCCGCCGAGGTGGCCCCAGCCGCCGTGCAGGAACATCGAGGTCATCAAGGTGACCCAGTAGGGGTAAGGGATCGCCGGCGGCAGATCGCGGCCCGCGGAGAACTCACGCGGAACGACGCCCCAGGCCTCGATGAAACTCTGCAGTTGTGCGCCGCTTGGCTGGCTCAGTTCGAGGAACCACGCCAGCACGTTCAGCACGATCAGGCCGATGGTGATGTAGGCAATCCCTTGTTGCTCGTTTTCATCTCCAATTGGAAACATGTGACCCTGTCCTCGCCTCTGCCCGCCAGTCTCATCCGATTCCGATGTCCGATTCCGATTTCCGATCTCCGATTACGATCCCGATTGCGTCACGGTGAAGACGGCCGTGCCGACTGTGATCGTGCCCTTTCGAGCGGGCCCGTTGTTCCGCTCGACATCGTACTCTACGCGTCCGTTGCCCGTGTCCGACCCGTCTTCGATTCTGATCCACGGCACGTCGCTGACCGCCTTCCACGGACACGCCGAGTTGGTCGCGACGTTGAACGAGTTGTCTCCGCCGTTGGCGTTGTGCGCGCGCGATGTCGGCGACAGCGTGAACGTGCAGCCACTGGCCTGCTGAACGGTAAACGTCAGCCCCGCGATCGTGACCGTGCCGTTTCGTGCTGGGCCGGCAGTCGATGCAACCGACAGGGCGACATTGCCGTTGCCAGTACCGCTCGCCCCCTGCGTGACGGTAATCCAGTTGGCATTGCTGGCTGCCGTCCACGTGCAGCCTGCGGCGGCGGTCACTCCGACGTTCGCCGATCCGCCCGCTGCACCGACAGGCTGTTGCTGCGGCGAAATCCCGAACGAGCAGACGCCCGCCTGGTTGACGGTAAATGTCTGGCCTGCAATGGTGAGCGTCCCGCTCCGTGCGGGCCCGGTATTGGCAGCCGCCGTGAAATTCACGGTGCCGTTCCCCGTGCCGCTTGCGCCGCCGGTAATCGTCAACCAGGGGGCGCCGCTGGACGCCGTCCAGCCGCAGCCGGCGGTCGTTTGCACGCCGACGCTGCCAGACCCTCCGCCAAGCGGAACATTCGTGCTGTTCGCCGACAGCGAGTAGGAGCATCCGCTCTCTTGTTGAACGGTGAACGCAACCCCCGCCACGGTGACGGTGCCGTTGCGTGGCGCGCCGCTGTTGGCTGCCACGTCTATCCTCACCGTGCCGTTGCCGCTGCCGCTGCCGCCCTGGCTGATGGTGATCCAGGGCGCATTGCTCGTCGCTGTCCAACTACAGCCCTCCCCCGTTTGCACGTTGAACGTCCGCGAGCCGCCGGCGGCAGGCACACTCGTGGAATTCGGAGACAACGTGAATGCGCACGTCTGGCCCTGGTTCACGGTGAACGTCCGGCCGGCAATCGTCAGGGTCCCGCTCCGTGGCGTGCCCGAATTGCCGGCGACGCTGAACCGCACCGTGCCGTTGCCGCTTCCACTACTGCCCTGGGTGATCGTGAGCCACGGAGCATTGCTGGTCGCCGACCACGCGCATCCGGCCGCGCCGGTGACCGCGACCTCTCCAGTTCCGCCGGAGGGAGTGAACGACTGCGACTCGGGTGAGATCGAGAATGAACATCCCGGCGACTGATTGACCGTGATCGTCTGATTCGCGACCGTCAACGTGCCGGCGCGCGCGGGACCGGTCGTTCCCTGCGCCTGGAACGTCACGGTGCCGTCGCCGCTTCCGGACGCTCCTGCGGTGATGGTGATCCACGGTGCGCCGCTCGCCGCCGTCCACTGACAGCCCGGCGCGGCGGTGACTCCAATCGTTCCCGTTCCGCCAGCCGCATTCACCGAAAGCGTAGTCGGCGATACCTGGTAAGAGCAGCCAGGCGTCTGCTCGACGGTAAACGGGCTGCCTGCGACGAGGACCGTGCCCGCCCGTGCCGGACCAGTCGTGGGATCGACCGAGAAGGTGACAACTCCCGGGCCCGCCGCCCGATGCGCCTTGTGTGATGCGAATCCACGGGACATTCACTCCGCTGACCCATGGGCAACCGGGTGCGGTGACGACGTTGATGGTGCCGTTCCCCCCGGCTGCGCCGAAGAGCTGCGTTTGGGGGTTGATGACGTAGTCGCACGCCCTGACCCTGGGTCACGCTGAACTGCTGCCCCGCCACGGTCACGATGCCGGCGCGCGGCGGTCCCGTCGTCGCTGAAACGGTGAACGACACGGAAGCCGAGCCTTTGCCGGGAGCCGACGATATGGAAATCCACGGAACATCGGCCGACGCGCTCCACGTGCACAACGGGCTGGACGCGACGACGCCGATGGTGCCGTTGCCGCCAGCCATGCGAGAAGGTCGCGCCTGGCTCGGACAGCGTGATGACGCAATCGGCGCCGGACTGGGACACTTCCGCGCGCTGATCGTTGAGCGTGAGCGCTCGCGCGACGTGCGACGGGATCCGGGTTGGCAGCCGCCCGGAAATCAACGAAGCCCTCGCCTTGACCACTCGGAGGACTCGTAATGCTGAGCCAGGCCGCATCACTCGCCGCGGTCCACGCGCATTCGCGGTCGGTGGCCACGGTCACGCGCCCCACACCGCCCGCTGCCGGAATCGTGGAGTTGGGTGTCGCGATAGTCACATCGCATCGCGTGACGCCCGCAGGTGCCGTGGACGTCGTGACCGCCGAACCGCATCCCGCTTCGAGGGCGGCGGCGACACAGGCCACGAGAATCAATGTCACATCGGCGAACTGCGAAGGGGGTGGTGTCTCCCATGGCCGTTTCTCCCATGGTCGATTGGCCGTGCCATCGGCCCGGACGGCGCCGAGCAGTATCAAGAAGCCTGCCGTTGTCCGAGTCTCTCGCCACCTGTGGCATGATTCCGAACCACCATGTCACTCGAGAGACTCAATGCGGCTCTAGCTGCCGATGTCGCCAGACTTGAGGAGGAAGGCCGGGCGAAGTCGCCGGAACGCATCATCGTCGGCTATCTGCCCGCCACGAATAGCCGCGGTCCCCGCTATCGGCTGCGCGGGAGCGATCGCGAGTACCCTGAGGATGAACAGCAACAGCTACCTGTCGCTGTCCCATCACCCCGCGGTGCTGGCAGCGGCGGACGAGGCGTCCCACGCGTTTGGCGCGGGCCCGGGGGCAGTCCGGTTCATCGATGGCACGTTCGCTGCCCACATCACACTCGAAGAGCGGATCGCGCGGTTCGTCGGCCGTCCGGCGGCGCGGATCTTCAACTCCGCCTACACCTCAGTCCTGGGACTGGCGATCACGCTGAGCGGTCCGGACACGTTCTGGATCGGCGATGAGCTGAACCACAACTGCATCATCCGGGCGATGCGCATCGCGAACGTCCCTTCGGCGCAACGCTCGATCTTCAAGCACAACGATCTTGCCGATCTCGAACAGCACCTCGAACGTGTGCCAGCAGGGATGCAGCGGGTCGTCGTCATCTTCGACGGGATCTTCAGCATGCGCGGCGACAACGCGCCGGTCGACGCCATCCAGACGCTGGTCCGGCGGTACGACGACCGTTTTCGCGACGGCGTCGTCACCGTCATGGACGACTCGCATGGCATTGCGGCGTATGGCGCAACGGGACGCGGGACTGAGGAGCACTGCCGTACGAGCGTGGATATCTTCGTCGGTACGTTCGGCAAGGCGTTCGGGGTCAACGGCGGTTTCGTCGCGGCCAGCGCCGAGCTCATCGAGGCCGTGCGTCAGAAGTCGGACACCTACATCTATACGAACCCGCTCGGCGTCGCGGACTGCGCCGCGGCAATCGAGGCCGTGAACGTAGCCGACAGCGAGGAAGGCCGGAAACGGCTCGCGCACCTGGCGGCGCGCACCAGCCAGTTCAGGCGCGGCCTCGAAGCTCTGGGGTTCGAGTCGATTCCAGGCCCGCACCCGGTGGTGCCCCTCGTGGTCCGCGACACCAACAAGACCCGCGCGATGGTGCGGGGCCTCTACGACAAGGGCGTCCTGGTCGTCGGCCTCACGTTTCCGGTCGTGCCGCGCGGGGACGAAACCATTCGCTTCCAGATCAATGCGGCGCACACGGAATCTGACATCGTCGAGGTGCTCGGCGTGTTGAAGGCGCTTACCAGTTAAGGAGTCGTCGATGCGGATCCGCGACTGCACGTTTCTGGTCGTCACACTCGCCGCCGGACTCGCCGTCGCGGCCTTCGGCCCTGCTCAGGCCCGGCCGTCGGCGCAGACCGCGATCACGACGCCGAAAGCGCAGCTCGGCTTCAACTTCGGCGATGACTACCAGCTGGCCAACTACAAACAGATTGCCGAGTACTGGCGGAAGCTCGATGGCGAGTCGGACCGCCTCACCGTGCAGGAGATTGGCCGCACGGCTGAGGGACGGCCGCACCTCATGGCGATCGTCACGTCGCCGGCCAACCACAAGAATCTGGCGAAGTACAAGGACATCTCGAAGCGGCTGGCGCTGGCTGACGGCGTTACCGAGCAACAGGCTCGTGCGCTCGCGAAAGAAGGCAAGGCCGTCGTCTGGATCGACGGCGGGCTGCACGCGACCGAGACGCTGGGCGCGCAGCAGCTCGGCGAAATGGTCTACCAGATGGTCAGCCGGACCGACGAAGAGACCATGCGATTCCTGGACGAGACGATCATTCTCTTCGTCCACGCGAACCCGGATGGCAACGATCTGGTTGCGGACTGGTACATGCGGCAGGCCGATCCGAAGTTGCGGAGCACGGCAGGTCTACCGCGCCTGTATCAGAAGTACATCGGCCACGACAACAATCGCGACTTCTTTGCGTCTACCCAGGCGGAAACCGAGAACATCAACCGCATCCTGTATCACGAGTGGCTGCCGCAGATCCTCTACAACCACCACCAGAGCGGACCTGCAGGAACGGTCGTGTGGTCGTCACCGCAGCGCGATCCATACAACTACAACCTCGACCCTCTGCTGGTGCTCGGTCTGCAGGCGCTCGGGACGCACATGCACCAGAGACTGGCCAGCGAAGGCAAGCCGGGTGCGACGATGGCGTCTGGCGGCGCGTATGACGGCTGGTGGAACGGCGGCATCCGGAACACCGGAAACTTCCACAACATCATCGCGATCCTGACCGAAACGATTGGCAATCCGACGCCGATGCGGATCCGGCTGGTGATGCAGCGGCAGCTCCCCAACCGCGATCATCCGTATCCGATCGCACCGCAGGAATGGCGTTTCAAACAGTCGGTCGACTACTCGATCTCGTTCAACCGCGCGGTCATCGACTACGCCGCGCGCAATCGCGAGCACCTGCTCTACAACATCTACAAGATGGGTCAGCGCTCGATCGAGCGCGGCAGTCAGGACACGTGGACCCCGTCGCCGACCCGGTACGCCGCGATCGCCGAGAAGATGGACGGTGGAGGCGGCGGAGGCGGGAGAGGTGGCGGCGGAGGCGCGGCGGAGGACGAACGCGAGGCGCGCATGTGGGCCGAGATGCGCAAAGCCGGAGTCTCGCGACCCGCGTGGCTACATTCTGCCGGCCGATCAGCCGGACTTCCTGACGGCGATCAAGTTCGTCAACGCGTTGCGCGAGGTGAACGTGACCGTTCAGCGCGCCACGCGCGAGTTCACGGTCGGGACGCGGAAGTATCCGGCGGGATCGTTTGTTGTGCCGACGGCACAGGCCTTCCGGCCGCACGTGATCGATATGTTCGAGCCGCAGGACCATCCCAACGTCATTCCCTACCCTGGGGCGCCGCCGACGCCGCCTTACGACAACGCAGGCTGGACGCTGGCGCTGCAGATGGGCGTGCAGTTCGACCGGATCCTCGAGCCGTTCAGCGGCCCGTTCGAACGAGTCACGGACTGGAACGTCAAGCCGGCTCCCGGCCGGGTCGCGAGCGCGGGCACTGCTGGTTACCGGCTGTCGCGCGTGGTCAGCGATTCGGTGATCGCCGTAAACCGCCTGCTCGCGGCGGGCGACGACGTGTCCATGGACGCGGAGAGTTTCGTCGTGGGTGCGAAGGCTTCCGAGCGTGTGCAGCAGATTGCCAAGCAGCTCGGCGTGGACTTCGCCGCCGCGCCGGCGGCGTCCACCAGCGTCGGCCAGGATCGTCCCGGCGCGAATCGGCTTGTGGGATCAATACGGCGGATCGATGGAATCGGGCTGGACGCGCTGGATCCTCGAGCAGTTCGAGTTCAAGTTCGATCGCGTATTCGCGCCGCAACTCGATGCCGGCGGACTCAGCGCAAAGTACGACGTGCTGATCTTTCCGAACGGGGGAATCCCGGGCGCCGGCGCTGCCGGCGGCCGTGGTGGCGGCCGAGGCGGCGCGCCTCCCGCAGCGTCGGACATCCCCGCCGAGTATCGCGATCAGCTGGGACGCGTCAGCGCCGAGAGAACGATCCCGCAGCTGAAGCAGTTCCTCGAGTCCGGGGGGACGATCGTGGCGATCGGCGATTCCGCAGCGAACCTGATCGAACATCTCGGGCTGCCGATCGACGATCACCTCGTCGAGAACGGCCAGCCGCTGCCGCGCGCGAAGTACTTCGTTCCAGGTTCGATCCTGGGCGCGCGCGTCGACACGTCACAGCCGATCGCGGCAGGAATGTCGGAGCGGACGAACTTCTTCTTCGACAATAGCCCGGTGTTCAAGCTCAGAGCGGAGGCCGGTCAGGCTGGCGTACGTCCAATTGCGTGGTTCGACAGCCCAACGCCTCTCAGAAGCGGATGGGCCTGGGGCCAGCAGTACCTGGACAAAGGCGTCGTGGCGATCGAGGCGCGTGTCGGGAAGGGGCGGGTCCTGCTATACGGTCCCGAAATCCTCCAGCGCGCGCAGCCGCACGGCACGTTCAAGCTGCTGTTCAACGCGCTATACCGGTAAACGAGGGTTCATGACAGGGGTTCATGACGGGGGTTCACGACGAAGGTTCACGACGAAGGTTCACGACGAAGGTTCACGACGGGGTTCACACGCGGGTTCAGCGCCGTCGTGAACCTCCGTCTGGAACTCCCGTCGTGAACCCTCGTCATGAACCCTCGTCATGAACCCTCGTCATGAACCCTCGTCGTGAACTCTCGAGGCGTCGAAAACAGAAAGAGCGCCAGGAAGCCTGGCAAGAACGCGACGGTCCACGACCAGAGGTTCCGCAGGTAGTCGGGCCCGCCGGGAGACGGACGCGTCCAGATGCCGGAGATCGCGTAGAAGGCCGCGCCGGACAGAATCGCCGCGGCCACGCCACGCGCGACGGCAAGGCTGATCTGGCGGTCGCCCCGCAAGTTCGACTGCAGCACCGCGAAACAGATCCAGAAGAACATCCACGCTGGAAACATCGCGGCGTAGCGCAGCGACGGCGCCAGCAGGTAGAACAGTCCCGCCGCCAGCACACCAATGATCGGCCCGAATGCCACTGCGCGAGCCAGACGGCCTTCGCGCACGCCGATGGCAGCGCCGATGCACAGGCAAATCACCGCGCCATGCACGAGCCCTGACGTCATGCGATGGCGAAGTTGCATCGCCGCCCAGACGTAATCACCCAGAGTACTGATGACGCCCAGCGCGACGGCGCTGACGATGGCGTGCAGCATGTCGGAGAAACCTCCAGCGGCCCGTATTCTACCGGTTTGCCTTCGCCGTGGGTCACCGCTCCCGCGCCCACCGCCCGGTCTCTGTCCGGGCAGTGACCGAACACGGGCGGAGCGAGACGAATGTAGACTTGAGTGGTATGGCTACCATGCTGAACGACCGGCGGACTGCCAGTGCCCTGCTGCGGGTATCGATGGTTGCGTTGCTGATTGTCGTGGCTGCGGGAACCCTCGATGCCAAGTCGTACACGGCCGAACGCTTCGACTCTGCCATCCGGGTGCTGCCCGGTGGTGACATCGAAGTCGACGAAACGCTCGTATTGAGATTCGTCGATGGCACGTTCACGGAAGTGTTCCGTGAACTGCCCACTCGCCATACCGACGGGATCGAGGTGATCTCCGCCAGGTTGGACGAGCGGGATCTGCCGTTCGGCAACGGCGTGAATCAGCTGGAGGTTCGCAATCGATCGCAGGTGCGGGCCATCTGGCGCTTCGCGCCAACCTCCGGATCGACTCACACCTTCACGCTCCGGTACCTCGTACGCGGTGTCGTCCAGCAACTGGACGGGCGCGACGTGTTGGCGTGGCGGGCGCTCCCCAGGGAGCATGCCTACACCATCGGATCGTCAACGATCGAAGTCTCCGCGCCAGCTGAGGTGTTGCAACGGCCCGATGTCGCCCAGCGTCGCGTCGATGACTTCACCGTCGACACGTCGGACCGGCTCGTCCGGATCAATGCGCAAGACATCGGACGCAATGGATGGATCGAGCTGCGGGCCAGCTATCCTGCCGGTGCAATCGTCTCGGGACCGCCTCGATGGCAGCAACAACAGATCAGGGCTCGCGAATTCGCGCCGCGCTGGGTCATGGGTGCGATCGCCGTCGGGTTCGCCGGTTTGCTCGTGCTGATAGCCATCCGCCAGCGGTATGACGCACCGCGCCGGGAGCCAAGCACCGCTGTCGCCACCGAAGCTCCCGATCGGCTTCCGCCAGCGATGGCCGGCGCCCTCGCGTCGAACGGGGCCGTCAACGCGCAGCATGCCATGGCGGCGCTCTTCTCGCTCGCCGATCGAGGGCACCTGTCGGTCACCGAAGGCTCCCGCAGATTTGGACAGCGAACGTTCACGCTGAAGCGAACGGCCCGCGCCGGCCATCTCGCTCAACACGAGCGCACGCTGCTCGACGTCATCTTCAAGGACAAACGTGGTCCCGTCGATACGACCGACCTCTCGAAAGCGCGAACCCAGCTGACGAAGGGATTCCCCGCGTTTCGCGACGCCATCGAGCAGGAACTCACGGCCGCCGGCCTCATCGACGCCGAACGCCGGCGGATTCATAAGCTCTACGGCCGTGTATCGATTGGAATGCTCTTCGTGAGCCTCGCGCTCCTCGGCGGGGTGGTGGTGCTCGTCAATCAGTTCGGGCCATGGCCACTGCTGATTCCGTTGGGAATGTTCGTCGCCGCGATCAGCGGCTTCGTGTTCCAGGGAGCCACGACGCCGCTGTCGAACGAAGGCGTTCGGCGCCGCGACCGGTGGCTCGCGTATCAGAAGCATCTGAACGAGGTCGCGCGCAGCAAGGCCCACCTGCGCATCGACTCGCCTGCCCACGTGCTCCCTGTCGCAGTGGCGCTCGGGCTCGCATCTGCCTGGTCCAAATTGATCAAGAACCATCCAACGGCGGCGCCGGCGTGGTTCCACGCCGTCTCTGCGTCCGGCGATCACACGGCATTCCCGGCATTCATCGCCGCGGGCGCCGTGACCGGCCATGGTCACGGCGGCGGCGTCGCCGGCGGCGGGGCTGCCGGGGGAGGCGCGTCAGGCGCCAGTTAGTTAGTCTTCAAGCCAGTCTAGACGTTGCGCTCAGTCGGGACCCCTCGTCGGGACCCCTCGTCGTGAACTCCCGTCTATCGTCCGTTCGTCCGTGCCGATCGAGCCGGTCGTCTCGGGGCTCCCGCTTCGCTGCGCGGAAAAACGACTCTCCGCGGCGCGTGCTGACGACGTCGCCGGCTTGGCTAATCTGAAGTCCGCGCCCAATCGGTTGGGCAACTGCCGTACGCCGGAGACGAAGCCTGGCCGGCGACGATGGACCGCTCCGAGGCCGTTTTTAGACTGCCGCTGTCGCGCAGCTCGGGTGAACCCTCGTCGCTGAACCTGTCGTCCTGAACCTTCGTCCTGAACCCTCTGATCGTCTGAACCCCGTGACCTAGCCTGTCACACCCCTCTCCTAGACTGGCTCCAGCGCGGCGGATTGACGGGTTCTCGGGTGAACCCGGATGCCGCCGACAGGAGAGTCAGATGCGCCGGTTCGATGGATCGCTCGCCAGACAGTTCGATTTTGGCCAGGTTTCAATTCCCGCTCTTCCGCCGGGCCGACTGGGCCGGCCTGCCACTCGTCCGCGCCTGTTGCGCGGACCCGACAAGTACAAGGTCCTCGAACACCGGCGGCATCAGGCTCAGATTCAGGCGCGACGGCTGCTGGATCTCATCGACTGAGGGTTGCTATGCGGAAGCCCAAGAACGTGACCGACCACATCTGTGCCAGACACGCCATCTGTTTCCAGTGCTTCCGGACGGGCGCTGAGCGGACGATTGCTCGCCGCGAGGCCTGGGCCCAGAGGTCGCTGCCGTTTGAGGCAGCGCCGGCAACGCTGACGACCCGCGAGATGGCGCATCGCCAGCGGATGTTGGACCACCTCGCTCGGAGCGCCCGGCGTGCGTAGGGAATCGGCCCGTCAACACCCGCGCGTGTAGGCAGGCTTCACGGCGAGATGCAGATCGCCGTCATACAGCTGCTCGGCTTCCACCAGGTAGGTCGGTGCGTTGAAGTCCCGAGGCGGAACGTCCTCCGCACCGCAGGCCATATCAGACGGTTGCTCCTTTCTGACCTCCAGCGTTCGGCCTCGGACGACGAGCACGACGATATTCCCCTTCAGTGTCTCGAAGCGTCGCGTGTCTTTTCGACGCGCCCGGACGGTTTTCGTCAGCGAATAGAAGGTCCCGGGCTCCAGCGTCGACACGTTGGCATTCGGGATACGCATCCAGGCAGCGCGCGGAAACGGCCGTTCGGCAGCAGGATCCAATCGTCTCTGCGGTCCAGTATCGTCTGCTCCATCGGGTACTCGTAGCCCCAGTCCTCCTCCACCCAGTCGGGCAGCGAAGGCCACCTGTTGCCGACTCGTTGATCGGTAGATCAGCTGCTGTCGATCACTCGCGACCAGCGTGCCGATCAGTCCGTCGGAGTGACTGCCGATACGGGGTAAATCGATCGTGCGCCCGGTTCCGGGGTCGCGCATTTCCACGCGCGAGACAACCCCTACCTGATACGCGTCTCCCGCCGGGCAAGGATTGTCGTTTCCGCTGAAGGCGCAGCTGAAGACGAGCCTCATGGCGGCAAATTCCTCGGGCGAGCGGACGTAGTGCATGTTCACGCCAGCGAGCGTCGCGGCGACGCCCGCAATCTGGAGACCGAAAGACCTGGGCACCTCCGATCGGGCCGATTCAAAGAGCCGCACGTGCTCTTGCCAGTCTACGGTCCTCGACGCCACATAGGCGGTGTCGTCGCACATCGCCGTATGAAGTCGTGCGCACCCCACAGCCCCCGGGCCGGAGCAGGCAGTCTGCTTCTCTCCGGTGAGGTACGCCAGCATCTCGTTCGACCACAACGATACGACCTGGAACGGCGTCTTGACTCGGCCCTGGGCAACAGGAGAGAGGCTGCTCGTGGAGATGACGATCCCGGCTACGAGGACGCGAACCTGCAGAGAACGTACGTTCATAGAATCTGAGGCTGACGCGAGCTGGCAAGCGCAATGCCGGGTCGCACCGGGCGAATGTCTCAGGACTGCGCCGCGATCGCGTCAGGGTCGCTGCCAGATGTGTCTTGCTGCTGACAAGTATGTAAAATCTCGCGATGCTTCCCGCCCGCCGGCACGACATCTCCCGTCTCGAGGCGTTCAGCGACGCGGCGTTCGCCTTCGCGCTGACGTTGCTCGTCGTTTCGCTGAACGTGCCGCGCAGCTACGACGAGCTGATGGCGCTGGTCCGCGGGTTCCCGTCGTTCGCCTGTTGCTTCGCACTGCTCGTCTGGATCTGGCACGAGCACAACATGTTCTTCCGCCGCTACGGCCTGCAGGATGCGTGGACCGTTTTCCTGAACGGGCTGTTGCTCTTCGTCGTGCTGTTCTACGTGTATCCACTGAAGTTCATGTTCGACTCGATGTTCGCGATGTTCAGCAGTCCGGGGTCATCACCGGTCGTACCGATGACGTTTTCCCAGCTCTGGCGCGCGTCAGCACTGTACGGGCTCGGGTTCGTCGTGCTCTTCACGATGTTCGCGCTGCTCTATCGTCACGCTTACAACAAGCGCGACGAGCTCATGCTGACGCCTCTAGAGATCTTCGACGTGAAGATGTACGCGGGACATCATCTCGTCAGCGTGATGGTCGGTGTGGTGGCAATGGTTGCGGCGCTGGCGTTGCCGTCGTGGCTGGCGTTCCTCTCGCCCATGTGTTTCGCGCTGATGGGGCCGGGGCATTACCTCTTCGGAGTTCGGAGCGAGAAACGCCGGAGCGCGCTCGCGCAGAGGCTGGAGCCGGCGGTCCTACTTCAACCCCGAAACGTAGAGTGACCGCGCTTTGTCGAGGTCCTCGGCGATCTCTGCGGCCAGTGACGCCGGACTGATCACGCGCGCCAGCGCACCAAACCCCAGAATCCAGCTGCGCAGCGCCCAGTCGTTCGAGACCGTCAGCTCGACGACGACGCCGCCGTCGGGCTGCTCGTGGACGGCCTGCGTGGCGTGCCAGATGCGGCCCTTCACGTAGCGCGCGATCTGAGGATCGAACGCGACCTCGATCCGCTCGGGAGGCGTGCCCTGATGCACCCCCAGCGAATGCGCGAACGCATCTTCCTCGAGGTCCATCGGCTCGAAGCGCTCCTCCGTCACCGACAGGTTCATGATTCGATCGATCGCGAACGTCCGCAGATCCGAGTATTCGGGGACGAACGCGAAGAGATACAGGCCTCCCAGCGCAAACACGAGCCGGTAGGGCTCGATCAGATATTCCTTCTCGCGGTTGCTGGAGAACGAGTGATAACGCATCTGCACCTGCCGGTGGTGCAGGATGGCGTCGAGGAGCTGCGCGACCCTCGTGCCGGGCGCGGCACGTTTGGCCTCCGGCGAGTCGCCCGAAGCTGCCACGCGTGTGCCCGGCTCGGCCTTGGTCTGAATCGCCAGTGGCAGCCGGTCGAGGAACTGACGCATGCCGGGTGTCAGCGCGCCGGCGAGCTTGTCGAACGCGCTGCTGACGTCGCGCTGAAACGGGGTTGCCGCCAGATTCTCGACGAGCGTGCGGCTGAAATAGAGCGCGCTCAGCTCGGCCAGCGTGAAACCGGTGTCGTCCAGGCGCCGGAACGCACGATGCTCGAGAATCCAGTAGCGCTTCCCATCCTGCACATCGTCGTACAGCGGAAAGCCGGCTGACTGCAGCGCCTCGAGATCCCGGCGGATCGTGCGCGTCGTAACGCCCGTCCGCTGCGCCATCTCGTCGATCGACATCCGCCGGGAGGACTCGAGATCGCGAAGGATGGACCACTGCCGGATCACTTCAGCGTTGCGGGGCACCTTCGGATCTTACGCGTGAAATCGGAAATCGGAAATCGGCAATCGGCAATCGGCAATCAAGGGTCATGAGCCGTTCGTCTTCATTCTCGATTCCCGATTTCGATCTCCGATTCCGATCTCCGATTTCCGATTTCCGATTTCCGATTCAACTGCAGCTCACCGAACGATCCGGAGATTGGTCGGCGTCGCCGGACCTCGCGCCAGCCGGCGGATCGTACCGGCCGAGTAGTTGATCACGTAGAGCTCGCCGTTCGCATCGACGCCGAAGCCGCTGATGTTGCCGAGCACGGAGGATCCGCCCAGCTCGGACGTGTGGTCGATCAGTCCGCTCGCGGTGGCGCCCGCCGGCGTGACGGTCAGCGCGATCGACCAGAGCCGTCCGCTGACGAAGTCGGCGAAGAAGTAGCGGCCCCGATCGCCGGCCATCGAGCTGCCGCGGTAGACGTAGCCGCCGCCGATCGACGCTCCGGCGTTGCGGCCGTACTCGAAGATCGGATCGACGAGCGGCAACACCGTCGGGGCGACGGAGGTCACGTTGTCGTGCGCCCCTTCGCGGTTCCGCCACCCGTAGTTCCGCCCGCTCTGGCCGGCGGGCTCGTAGTTCACTTCTTCCCACGCGTTCTGGCCCACGTCGCCGATCAGCATCGCGCCGGTGCCGCCGCGAGACGGGTCGTCGAACGTGATCTTCCACGGGTTGCGCAGGCCGAGGCTCCAGATTTCCGGGCGTGGCAGTCCCGCGTTCCCGGGCGGCACGACGAACCCCTGGCCGTTCGTGTCAGGCACGTTGACGTCGATGCGCAGGATTTTTCCGAGCAGCTGATCGAGGCGCTGCGCGAAGTTCTGCGGATCGTTGCCGGAGCCGCCGTCGCCGAGCGCGACATACAGAAAGCCGTCGGGCCCGAACACCAGGCAGCCCCCGTTGTGATTGCTGAACGGTTGCTCGATGTAGTTCAGGCCGGTCGACCAGGCGAGATCGAACCGCGAGGAGGGGTCAGCGACGAGGGGGTTGCTCGATCGGCGGAAGCGCGCGACCACGGTGTGCCCATCGGGCGCACGCGTGAAGTTCACGTAGAAGCGGCCTGTCGATCCGTAGTTCGGCGGAAAAGCCAGGCCGAGCAGCCCGCGTTCGCCGCCGGAGAGGATGCTCGCCGACACATCCAGGAAAGGCGTGCTCTCGACCGCACCGTTCCGAACGACCCTGATCCGGCCGCCCTGCTCGACGACGTACTGGATGGTGGCGTCGCTCGGATCCTGGACGAAGGCGACCGGCGAGTTGAACCCTGATACGAACAGCGGCGCGCGCATCTGTGCCGAAGCCACACTGCTGGTGCACACGGCCAAGGCCATCAGGATCCCGCGGCAAAACCATCGCGATGCTGTCATCGCCCGCTCACCTCACGACATGCCATCTTGCGGCAAGTTTGCACTGAGGGTGCAACGAGCAAGGTTCGTTCCGGGATCGCCTGCCGGTTCGGTCAGATTGCCGCGAATAAGGTCAGCGCAAACCGTGCTTCCGTGTCGGTCCACTGGTCGCGTGTCGCAAACGAGGCGTGCGCGCCCATGTCGACGATCTGGTCGGCGCTGTACTTGTAGGAACTCTCCGTCCAGATCCACTCGTCACGGCTGAAGAACACCGTCGAGCCGCAGGCCGCGATGAAGACCCTCTGGTCGGCGAGGCTGACCAGGTGCATCTCGATCCGCTGCTGTTCGGCGTTCCAGACCGCACGGTGCGCGAACCTGGCCAGGTCGAACGTGCCACCGAGCTCGCGGTTGATGCGGACGAGGAGGTTCTTGTTGAAGGCTGCCGTGACGCCGAGCGGATCGTCATAGGCGAGCAGCAGATCGCGCTCCGGCTTCACGAGATCCGCCCCCATCAGCAGCAAATCGCCTGGTGACAGCGCCGCGCGAATCCGATCGAGAAACGAGGACGCCGCCGGCGTATCGAAGTTGCCGATGTTCGATCCGAGCAGCAGTACCAGCAGCGGGTTGCCGTGTTCCCGCGCCGCGACCGCGCGCCGCAGCCCCTCTTCATACGTCGACTGATGGCCGACGACCGAGAAGTGCTGGAGGCCGTTGAGCCGCTGCTCGGTCTGCTCGAGCGCCTGGGATGAAATGTCGATGAGGTGAACCCGTGCGGTTCCGCCGCGCGCCTGGAGCGCTTCGGCGAGCAGCATCAGCTTCTCGCCGCTGCCGCATCCGAGCTCGACGATCGTCGCGCCCTCGTCATCTTCCAGCGCGGATACGATTGCCGCCCCATGGCGGGCCAGCAACGCGGTCTCCGAGCGCGTGATGCGATACCACGGGAGACGGCAGATTGCTTCGAACAGGCTCGACCCGAGGCGATCGTAGAGATACTTCGACTGAAGCTGCTTCGGCTCCATCGCCAGATCGCGTTTGACATCCGTTGCGAACGCTGCCAGCAGTGAATGATCGATCAGCTGCGCCATCGTGTGCTCTCAAAGGACCTGATGTGCTGTCGTTGATTTGGTCAGGACGAGCGCGCCGTCCGGAACTTCGCGTAGACGTACGGATAGTTCGGACGGAACCAGTTCCTGAAGCTTCGGCGGACGAGCTCTCTGGCCGTCGCCGGCGACGCGCCCTTCATCACGTAGTGCTGACCGTCGAAGAACTCGGCCGAGTACTCGGGATATGACGCCATCGCGGCGAACCCTGGAAACGGAGCGAACACCGTCGACGTCCACTCCCATCCGTTGCCGATGAGATCGTGAACACCCCACGCGCTCGCGCCGGCGGGACGCGAGCCGGCCGGCACCGGTTCCCAGCTCTCGAAATCGAAGTTGCCGCGCGTGCGATCCGGCGCCTCATCGCCCCACGGAAACGATCGCTCTTCGCCGGACGGTGTCCCGAACGCGGCGCGGTGGTACTCGGGCTCGGTCGGCACTCGCCGACCGCGCCACTTCGCGAAAGCCTCGGCTTCGGCATAACTGACGTACGCGGGCCATGCCAGCGGCAGCGGAATCAGGTCGAACATGCCGCGCCAGAACCACCGATCGCTCTTCCGTTCCCAGAAGATCGGGTGCTCCATGTGTTCCTGCTGGCGCCACGCCCACCCGCCGGCCGACCACAACTCGCGATTGTGATACCCGCCAGCCTGCACGAACTCGAGGAAGTCTCCGTTCGTCACGCTGTGAACGTCGATGTCGAATGCCGGTACGGTGACCCGTTGCTCGTCGAACTCGTTGTCCCAGCCGAACTGGATGCGATCGCGATGGGCGCCGAGCGTCGCCACGCCTTCGGGAATCGCCGCGGCATCACGCGGGGGCTGAGCACCGTCGGTCTCGTACTGCACGTTCGCAGGCTTCCGCTTCTGCGTGTGCGGCAGCCGGTGCCACATATAGAGGAGCGTTTCCTGATGCATCGCCTCGTGCTCGAGCGCGGTGAACAGGGCCTCGCCGCGCCGCATGGCCGGCCTGGATTCGTCGAAGACGTGGTCGCGCAACGTCCGCAGCACCAGCTCATCAGCGGCCGATCCGAACCGCAGCACCTCCTCGCGCGGCGGCCAGAGCGTCGCGGCACCGCTCCGCGGCACGGCGGCATCCTCACTGTCCGGATCGATGCCGCGGGCAAAGAGGCGCTCGAGCCGTTCATCGACGCCGCGTTCGCCGGCGCCGCGCTCGACCAGCGAGATCAAGCTGAATGCCGGTAAATGACCTTCATAAAAGACGATAGGGTTCCGCAAGGAAATCGGCCGCGAGTAATAGACCTGCGGATCCAGCAAGTCGAACAACTCGCGGGAACGCTTCCGGTTTCGGACGTACCAGTCAGCGAGCGCGGAACGATTGAGCGCGAGCGGTTCGGGAGGGCTGAGCGGCACGGGCGAGCTCCTTATTTTAGGACGATGCCGGATGATGATGCCGGGCTTAAGCGACCCGCTTGGACCGGGGGCGGGACGAGCCCTTTCGCTTCGACGCCTGCGTGCGCCTCGGGGTTTCGCCCTTCGGACGAGCTTCGAGGCTGGCCTTGAGCCGAGCCATCAGATCTACCACGTCCGCCGGTTGCCGCGTCTTCCGCGCCTCCAGCTTGGGCTTCCGGCCCTTCAGCTTCGCGTCGATGATGCGCATCAGGTTCTTGACGTACTCGTCGGTGTATTTCCCGGGGTCCCAGCTTGCGCTCAGGTTGTCGACGAGCTGGCGCGCCATGGTCAGCTCCGGCTTGCGCAGCCCTTCAGACGACGGGAAGCTGAACTCGCCCAGGTCGGCGAGTTCGTCCGAGAAGCGCATCATCGTCAGCACCAGCGCATCGCCTATGACTTCGATCGCGGCGAGATGCTGCGTCTCGCGCAGGATGATCTTTCCGATGCCCATCTTCTTCGAGTCACGAATCGCTTCGCGCAGGAGCGCGTACGATCGCGCCGCGCCCTTCCCCGGTGTCATGTAATACGGGGTCTCGAAGTAGCGATCGTCGATCTCGGTCGGGTCGACGAAGTCCAGGATGTCCACCGTCTTCGTCTTCTGGAGCGCCGCGGTCTTGAAATCGTCCTTCGTCAGGACGACGAACTGCCCCTTCTCGTACTCGTACCCTTTCACGAGCTCTTCCCAGCCGACCGGCTTGCCTTCGGTCTGACAAACGCGCTCGTAACGAACCGGCGCTTCGTCTTTGGCGTGGAGAAGTCTGAATCTGGGCCGATGATCGCGAACCGCGCTGAACAGCTCGACGGGGATGTTCACGAGTCCGAAACTGATCGAGCCCTTCCAGATTGAGCGAGGCATGGCAGTCTCCAGTCGGCAGTCGACGAGCGTCCGTCAGTCAGCCGGGGAATCACACCCCGTGCCAACGACGGTCAGACAAATAAGGCCCGGACTGCTCCGGGCCTCAGAACCAACGCTCACGACTGACTGTCGACTAGTGACTACCCGACGACCGACCTACTTGCTCTCACAGCTGCTCGACACCATCTTCGCGGTGCGAACGTTGAGCGTCGGCTCGTCTTTCTTGCCGGCATGGCAGGCTCGCCCGCGGGCGGGGCGGCCGCGCTCGGGCTCTTATCAATCGTGCCGGTCACTTCGACCGTTTTGCCGATGTGCTCGGTCAGCTGACTGGCGCCTGCGCCCACCAGCTTGAGCGAGCTGCCCGCCGCTGCGGGAGCCGCCGTGCCCGATGTACCGGTTGCAGAACCGGCGGCCTTGTCTGCCCACTTCACGTTCGAGAGGACGAACGTGTTCGGCTGTTCACCAGCGCGCAGACACCCGGTCGCGGTCACGGTCTTCATCGTGTCCTGTGGAGGTGCCGATGCGGGTGGCTGGGATGGCGTCTGGGCCGACAACGTTGCCGCACAGAAGGCGGCGAGACAGGTTCCTGTAAACAAACGTTTCATTGTTGAGATCCTCCTCATTGTTGTTGAATCGTTCTGAAACTCTCCTGGTTACCCCGAGGAAGGTTCCGGTTTCGTTCGCTTCACCGAAAGTGCAGAAACCGAGCCTGCGGGGCACTTGGTGGCGCGCGAAATGGTTGACATTCGATGGAATTACTTGGAGCGATGAAACTAATCGCCAGCTTGCCGAGCTGCGTTCGGACAGCGAAAAGTCGCACGGCGAAGGCAACCGTCGTGTTCGCATTCCATACGGATTTGCCGGAGTTACCTGATCGGGAGGGCGTGCGAGCCGATGTGTTAGGCTAATGCATTCGCCTGATTCCGATGCGAAAGTGGCGGAACTGGCAGACGCGCCGGACTTAGGATCCGGTAGCCGGAAGGCTATGGGGGTTCGACTCCCCCCTTTCGCACTCCTTCGCGGTGCAGGCCAGCTCTTCTTAATTCATGAAGACCGAGTTCATCGACGTCAGCGATACCCGCAAAAACCTCGTCGTCGAGATTCCCAGCAGCGTCGTGGACGCCGAGATCGACAAGGTTTCGAAGGATTACAGCAAAGCGGCGCGCATTCCGGGCTTCAGGCCCGGCAAGGTTCCCTCGAAGGTGGTGCGCCAGCGGTTCCGCGATCAAATCCTGCACGACGTGGCGCACGGGCTGATCCCGCGCGCCGTCGACGAGGCGTTGCGCGAGCGCGGGGTCGAGCCAGTCAACACCCCCGATATCCGCGACGTGGTGGTCGAAGAAGGACAGCCGCTGAAGTTCACGGCGACTTTCGAGACCGTTCCGCCGATCGATCCAGGAGACTACTCGACGATCTCGCTGCGCAAGCGCACACCGGCAGTCGGCGACGAGGCCGTCGAGGCGTCGCTCTCGCGGCTGCGGGAGCGCGCGGCGCGCTACGAGCCGGTCGACGGGCGCGGCGTCGAGATGGGCGACTCCGTGCTGATGGACATGAAGCGCACGGCGGCAGCCAAGTCAGCCGACGGAGAAATGGGCGAGCCGCAAACGGACCGTCATGACAACGTGACGGTGGACATCGGCGGCACGGCCAATCCGCCAGGCTTCGACGAGGAGCTCATCGGCCTGATGCCTGACGACTCGAAGGCGTTCGAGATCCGCTATCCGCAGGAGTACACGATTCAGGAGCTCGCGGGCACGACGGTCACCTATGACGTCACCGTGAAGGCGATTCGCAAGCGGATCGTGCCGGCGCTCGACGATGAGTTCGCGAAGGATCTCGGCGACTTCGATTCGCTCGATGCGCTGCGGACACAGGTCCGCAAGGATCTGGAGCACGAAGCGGGGCACGAAGCGGACCGCGAAGTCCGTTCCGACCTGCTGCGGCAGCTGGCCTCACGCGTCGGCTTCGACGTCCCGTCCTCCCTCCTCGATCGCGAAATCGATCGGCGCGTCGAAGAGTTCGTCCGCCGGCTCATCGAGCAGCAGATCGATCCGATGCGCACGAACATCAACTGGGAGGAGTTCCGCGAACGGCAGAAAGAGGCGGCGTCCGAAGCGGTGCGCAGCGCGCTCGTGCTCGACGAGATCGCGCGCCGCGAGGGCATCTCCGCCACCGAGTCGGAAGTCGATGCCGAGGTCGAGCGCTACGCGGAGCAGACCGGCCGCACGCCAGCGGCGGTGCGGGCCCGCCTGGAAAAGGAAGGCGGCCTCGCCCGGCTCTATTCGGGACTGCGCCGTGAACGCGCGGTAGATTTCGTAATGTCCCGGGCAACCGTGGTCCAGGGATAACCGGGTAGCGGGCGACCTTGAAACACGAGGATGTTCCAGCCCGACGAAGCTGAGCGGCTTTAACGATTGGCCCGATCCGGCCGATATAGTAATCTGGATGGGGCGTGGTACAATTGTGAGCGGAATACCACCCTACCCCGTTCCAAATAAATCTGACATCCCCAGCACCTGAGTTCTCGAAGCAATCGGCATACGTCTTAATATGGCTGAACGCATGCAGCTCATCCCGATGGTGGTCGAGCAGACCAACCGCGGCGAACGCGCCTACGACATCTTTTCGCGCCTGCTGAAGGACAGCATCATCTTCATCGGCACCCCGATCGATGATAACGTCGCCAACCTGGTCATCGCGCAGATGCTCTTCCTCGAGGCGGAGGATCCGGATCGCGACATCCTGCTCTATATCAACAGCCCTGGCGGCGTGGTCACTGCCGGGATGGCGATTTACGACACGATGCAGTTCATCAAGCCGGACGTGCAGACCTACTGCATCGGCCAGGCCGCCTCGGTGGCAGCGGTGCTCCTGGCGGCGGGGGCGAAAGGGAAGCGATTCTCGCTGCCCAATTCGCGTATCCTCATCCACCAGCCCTGGGTGCAGGGCCTGGGCGGGCAAACGACCGACATCGATATCCACGCCCGGGAGCTGCTGCGGACCCGGGAGCGGCTGAACCAGATTCTGGCCCAGCACTCCGGGCAGCCTCTCAAGCGGATTCAGGACGACACCGAACGGGACTACATCATGAGCCCCGACCAGGGTAAGGAATACGGTATTATTGATGATGTCATCCGGAAGAGGGCGTAGGTAACGCGGGCTAAACCCCTGCGTTCCTGGGGTATCCGGGACGAATCCACATGGTCAAAAAAGCCGGTGACGGTGAAATCCTCCGCTGCTCGTTCTGCAACAAGGATCAGAACGACGTCCGCAAGCTCATTGCGGGACCCACGGTGTTCATCTGCGACGAGTGCGTCGAGGTTTGTAACGACATCATCGCCGACGACAACCGGTTCGAGGCCCGGGGTGGGGCCCGGTCGTCCCTGCCGGTCCCGCAGGAGATCAAGAAGTTCCTCGACGAGTACGTCATCGGCCAGGAACAGACCAAGAAGAAGCTGGCCGTCGCGGTCTACAACCATTACAAGCGGATCGAGATCCAGAAGCAGGCCCGCAGCCGGAACGAAATCGAGCTGACGAAGTCGAACATCCTGCTGATTGGCCCGACCGGCACCGGCAAGACCCTCCTCGCGCAAACCCTCGCCAAGCTGCTTTCCGTTCCGTTCACCATCGTGGATGCCACGACGCTGACCGAGGCCGGCTACGTGGGCGAGGACGTCGAGAACATCATCCTCAAGCTGCTGCAGGCCGCCGGTGGCGACATCGAGAAGTGCCAGCAGGGGATCATCTATATCGACGAGGTCGACAAGATCTGCCGGAAGGACGAGAACCCGTCGATCACCCGAGACGTCTCGGGCGAAGGCGTCCAGCAGGCGCTGCTCAAGATCCTGGAAGGCACCGTCGCCAACGTGCCGCCGCAGGGTGGACGCAAGCACCCGCACCAGGAGTTCTTCCAGGTCGACACCACGAACATCCTGTTCATCTGCGGCGGGGCGTTCGTCGGCCTCGACAAGCAGATCGATCGGCGCACCGGCAAGAAAACGCTGGGCTTCAAGGCGGACGTGAAGTCCGTGTCGAACCGCGACATCGGCGCGACGCTGGAAATGGTCGAGCCGGAGGACATGATCAAGTACGGGCTCATCCCGGAATTTGTGGGACGGCTGCCCGTCATCGGCACGCTCCACGAACTGGACAAGGCGGCGCTGGTCCAGATCCTCACGCAACCGCGCAACGCGATTACGCGCCAGTACCAGAAGCTGTTCGAGTACCAGAACGTGAAGCTCCGCTTCACGGACGATTCCCTCGAAGCCATTGCGGAAGCGGCCCTCCAGCGCAAGATTGGCGCGCGCGGCCTCCGCATGATCATCGAGGACCTCATGCTCGACCTCATGTACACGCTCCCCGGCCAGAAGAAGATTCGCGAGTGCGTGATCACGCGCGAGGTAGTTCAGTCCAAGGAGAAGCCGATCACCCTGATCGAAAAGGCGGGGTGATACATTGACGATTGCCGAGGGCAGGTAGACGATTGGTTGATTGACAAGACGATTGTCGATCGACGGCAATCGTCCACCAGCAGTCTGGCAATCACACAATCGGCAATTCGCACTCTGCAATCGACATTACATGGAACTCTACGAAACCCTCCCCATAGTCCCTCTCCGCGACGTCGTCGTGTTTCCGCACATGATGATGCCGTTCGTCATCGGCCGGCCGTCGTCGACGCGGGCCCTCGAACACGCGCTGCTCAAGGACAAGCGGATCTTCCTCGCCGCCCAGCATGACGCGGCGGTGGACGACCCGCAGCCGTCGGACATCTACACGATGGGCTGCGTGGCCAACATCGTGCAGAGCCTGAAGCTGCCTGACGGTAACATCAAGGTGCTCGTCGAGGGCATCGAGCGCGCGCGCGCGGTCGAGTGGAAGGAAGACAAGGGTTTCTATCGGGTCGTCGTCAAGGTCATCCCCAAGCACAAGGAGACCGGCGTCGACGCGGAAAGCACGATGAGCCGCGTCGTGGCGCTGTTCGAGCAGTACGTGAAGCTGTCGAACAACCTGCACTACGACGCGATGATCGCCGCCGTCCGTGTGGACGACCCGGGCAAGCTGGCCGACACCATCGCCGCACACCTGCTGGTCGGCGTGGACGAGAAGCAGAACCTGCTCGAGATCATCTCCCCCGTCGAGCGTCTGAACCGTATCGCCGGCATCCTCGAAGCCGAGGTGGACAAGCTCCAGGTCGACCGCCGCATCCAGTCGCGCGTGAAGAAGCAGATGGAGAAGGCGCAGAAGGAGTATTACCTCAACGAGAAGATGAAGGCGATCCAGAAGGAACTGGGCCGCAAGGACGACAAGGGGAACGAAATCGAAGAGCTCAAGAAGAAGATCGACCAGTCGAAGATGCCGGAGGAGGTCGAGGAGAAAGCCGTTCAGGAGCTGAAGCGCCTGGAGGCGATGCCCCCGATGTCGGCGGAGGCAACCGTTTCGCGCAACTACCTCGACTGGCTCATCGCGGTGCCGTGGTTCAAGAAGACCAAGGAAAGCCGCGACCTGAAGCGCGCCGAGCACATCCTCAACGAAGACCACTACGGGCTCGAGAAGATCAAGGATCGCATCCTCGAATTCCTCGCCGTCCGCGCCCTGATCAAGAAGCCGAAGGCGACCATCCTCACCTTCTCCGGGCCTCCTGGAGTCGGCAAGACGTCGCTGGCCAAGTCGATCGCCCGCGCGATGAACCGCAAGTTCGTGCGCCTGTCGCTCGGCGGCGTGCGCGACGAAGCGGAGATCCGCGGCCACCGCCGCACCTACATCGGCGCCTTCCCCGGCCAGATCATCCAGATGATGAAAAAGGCGGGGACGATGAACCCGGTGTTCCTGCTCGACGAAGTGGACAAGATGTCGATGGATTTCCGCGGCGACCCGTCGGCGGCGCTGCTGGAAGTGCTCGATCCCGAGCAGAACAGCTCGTTTCTCGATCACTATCTCGACGTGGAATACGACCTGTCGAACGTGATGTTCATCTGCACGGCCAACGTGCTGCACACGATCCCGCAGGCACTGCGCGACCGCATGGAGGTGCTCCAGCTCGCCGGCTACACCGAGCAGGAGAAGGTGGAAATCGCGAGGAAGTTCCTATCCCCGAAGGCCATCGAAGGCGCGGGGCTGACCTCGCAGAACGTCACGTTCCTCGACGAGTCGTTCCAGACCATCATCCAGCGCTACACGCGCGAAGCGGGCGTGCGCAACCTCGAGCGCGAGATCTCGTCGATCTGCCGCAAGATCGCCCGCAAGGTCGTCGTCCAGGGTAAGCAGTTCGGCGAGGAGATCACGGCGTCGAAGGTCACCGAGTATCTCGGCGTGCCGCGTTTCCGCCCGACGCTGGCGGAACAGAGCAACGAGATCGGCGTCGCGACCGGCCTGGCCTGGACGGAAGTCGGCGGCGAGATCCTGGTGACTGAAGCGACGTTGATGCCCGGCAAGGGCCACCTGACGCTCACCGGCAAGCTCGGCGACGTCATGCAGGAATCAGCGCAGGCGGCGATGAGCTACGTGCGCTCGAAGTCGGACGAGTTCGGCATTCCAAAGGACTTCAACCGGAAGACCGACGTGCACGTACACGTGCCGGAGGGCGCCATTCCGAAGGACGGGCCGTCAGCAGGCATCACGCTGGCGACCGCGCTCGTCTCGGCCATCGCGCGTGTGCCGACCCGCAAGGATGTCGCGATGACCGGCGAGATCACCCTGCGAGGCAAAGTGCTGGCGATCGGCGGCGTGAAGGAAAAGGTTCTGGCCGCGCATCGCGCCGGCCTGAAGAACATCATCCTGCCGAAGGACAACGAGAAAGACCTGGCCGACATCCCGAAGAACGTCCTCGACTCGCTCGACATCTACATGGTCGAGGGGATGGACGAGGTTTTGAAGATTGCGTTGGCGGAACCGCTCCCGGTGCTCCCCGCCGCGGCGTCCGAGGCCGAAGCGGAGGTCCAGCCCGCCATCTCTGACGACACCATTACGCATTGAGGAGCGCGCGGCTTCAGCCGCGCGTCACTGACGCGGAGCTGAAGCTCCGCGCTCCTTCCGGTTCATTGAAAGTTCTAAGCGCCGAATTCGTCACCAGCGTCGGCATCCCGCGTGACGGCCTGCCGCAGATCGCGTTCGTCGGCCGATCGAACGTCGGCAAGTCGAGCCTGATCAACGCTCTGTGCCGAACGAAGATCGCGCGCACGAGCGCTGCGCCCGGCAAGACCCGGCTCGCCAATGTGTACCGCGTCACACTGGACGGAGGCCCAGGCGGCCCCGGACGATGGGATCTCCACTTCGTGGATCTGCCGGGATATGGCTATGCACGCGGGGGATCGGAGTCGGCAAATGAACTCGCGAGCGTGGCGGAGGCGTATCTTGCAGCGCGCGGCTTCAGCCGCGCGTCACGGACAGCTGACGCGGAATCGCGGGCGGGTGACGCGGAGCTGAAGCTCCGCGCTGCTGGTGTTCTGCTTCTGGTGGACTCCCGGCATCCCGGACAAGCGTCGGATCTCGCCGCTGCACGCTGGCTGGACCAACTCGGGCTCGAACGGCGCGTCGTCGCAACCAAGATCGACAAACTCTCGCGCGCCGAGCGGGTGCGCAATCTCAAGGAACTCGAACGGACATTCGGAACGGCCGCCCTGCCGGTTTCGGCAGACAGCGGCGAAGGATTGAGCGAACTGTGGCAGATGATCGCGAAACAAGCACGCAAGTAACGGAACCCACCGCGGGCCGGAGACCTGATGACGGCGGCCGGAGCAGAGATGACCGACGCCACCGTGGGGGCGACGACAACCGGGGCAACCGGGGACCGAACGGCCGTGGGGGTCGAGGCGACCATAACAACCATGGACGCGGGGCCCGGCAGGGTGGCGAAGTCCAGGCCGAGGCGGCACCGCCGTCTCCAGATGCTCCCGTCGTCGAACTGAGCACGCTCAAGGACATGGGCGTCACCGAGCTGACGAAGATTGCCAAGCAGCTGGACGTGCCGGGCGCCACCGGCATGCGCAAGCAGGAGCTGATCTTCGAGATCCTGCGCTCGCGCGCCGAAAAGAGCGGGCTGCTCTTCTCTGAGGGCGTGCTCGAGACGCTGCCTGATGGCTTCGGGTTCCTGCGCGCGCCCGACTACAACTACCTGCCCGGCCCCGATGACATCTACGTCTCGCCGTCGCAGATCCGCAAGTTCGATCTGCACACCGGCGACACGGTTTCCGGACAGATTCGCCCGCCGAAGGAAGGCGAGCGGTATTTCGCGCTCATCAAGGTCGAGGCGGTCAACTTCGAGCCGCCGGATCGCGCGCGCGAGAAGATCTTCTTCGAGAACCTGACGCCCCTGTATCCGCAGGAGCGCATCCGTCTCGAGACCGCGTCCGACAACCTGTCGGCGCGTGTCATGGACCTGATGACGCCGATCGGCAAGGGCCAGCGCGGCCTGATCGTCGCGCCGCCGCGCACCGGCAAGACGATGCTGCTGCAGAACATCGCGAACAGCATCACCGCGAACCATCCGGAGATCTATCTGATCGTGCTGCTCATCGACGAGCGGCCGGAAGAAGTGACCGACATGCAGCGCTCGGTCAAGGGCGAAGTGATCTCCTCGACCTTCGACGAGCCGGCGACCCGTCACGTGCAGGTCGCCGAGATGGTCATCGAGAAGGCCAAGCGGCTCGTCGAGCACCAGAAGGACGTCGTGATCCTGCTCGACTCGGTCACCCGCCTCGCGCGCGCCTACAACACGATCGTGCCCGCCTCGGGCAAGGTGCTGTCGGGCGGCGTGGACAGCAACGCGCTGCAGCGTCCAAAGCGGTTCTTCGGCGCGGCACGCAACATCGAAGAGAAGGGATCGCTCACGATCATCGCGACCGCGCTCGTCGATACCGGCTCGCGCATGGACGAAGTGATCTTCGAGGAGTTCAAGGGCACCGGCAACATGGAGATCCACCTGGATCGCAAGCTCGCCGACCGCCGTGTATTCCCGGCCATCGACATCCAGAAGAGCGGCACGCGGAAGGAAGAGTTGCTCCTGCCGAAGGAAGATCTCAACCGCGTGTGGGTCCTGCGCAAGGTTCTTGCCCCGCTGTCGCCGGGCGAAGCGATGGAGCTTCTGCTGTCGAAGATGGGCAAGACGAAGAACAATGCGGAGTTCCTGGGGGCGATGGCGAATGGCAAATGAAAGTGCGCACGTGCGCTAGTGCGCAGGTGCGCGAGTGCGCACGGTGCCGGGGCTACGGTGAGCTTCGTCGCGTTTTCCTTGTCCTCTTTTTCTGAACTAGAGGTAGCTTCGATTTCAGCAACAGGGTCGTGACAGCCATCGCATGTTGTGCGATGGCTTCAGCGCGCGCCTGCTGATCGGCGTTGAAATAGCCCTTGCGTTTGCCCGAGTCGAGCTTGCTCTGCACCTCCGCGATTTCACCGCAGGCCATCCGCAGGTAACGAACGAATTCCCCCGGCTTGAAGCGAAGGAATCCCTCTGCAATGAGCGGCGCGGACCCCTCAGCCGCCGCTCGTATCTGGTCGCGGAATTCGAAGTCCTTCAAACACGGACCGGCCTCGGTAATCTCGTACACAACATCCGAGAGTTGCCTGCACAATTGCCACGCGTATAACTCCTCCGGTCGTCGTGCCGTTGTCATGTCAAGCGCTGAGCACAATTCGCGCCGACTGACTGTCCCTCGAATTGCTTGACGTTTGTCGCCGAGCATCAAGTTCTGTTTTACGTTTCCGCGATCCTGAATTGAACGACGAGTAGCAACCTCTGCACTCGCGCACTCGCGCACTCGCGCACTCGCGCACTCGCGCACTTGCGCACTTGCGCACTTGCGCACTCTGCGCACCTAGCGAACCTTGTGTCTGGCGCGGAATTCGCGAACCTTCCGCTCGACTTCGGCGATGAACGGTTGGTAACGGGCGTCGGAGCGGATTTTCGCCAGGAGGGGATCCCGGGCGAACCAGGCCGCGCACGGGAATCCTTCCGACGCGGCTCGCTCCAACCAACGAAACGCCTCGGTGGCGTCCCCGAGCTGCGCGTGCGCTGCGCCGAGGCTGTACGCGACATGGTGATCCATGTACGTGCCTCCCGTCACCGTTTCGATCAGCGCATTTGCGCGCTGCCGGTCGCCGCGCGCCGCCAGGAAACCAGCGAGTGTCGCCTGGGCGCGGCGTTCCGCCTGCGCGCTGCCACGCACCGAATTGAGGAGAGCCTCCGCATCTGACGTCTGGCCCTCGTAGTACAACGCCTGCGCCAGGTACGAGCCGGTCACCGCGGACTCGGTCAGACGCTGGGCCTCGGTCAGATGCGCGCGAGCATCCGCGGGGCGCCCGGCAAACAGCGCCGCTGTGCCAAGCAGCCGAAGCGGCTCCACGCGGTTCACCGGATCGTTGGCCATACCGAGGCGTATCGCGCGGTCGGACTCATCGAACAGGCCGAAATGATAGAAGGCTGCGGCGCGATAGAAGTGCGGCATCGCCAGGCTCGGATTCAGCGCCAGCGCCCGATCGCTTTCTTCAATGGTCCGGTCCCAGTCGAACTCGTTGTTGCGCGCCACGGCCGCGCGCGCCTCGTGCGCCTCGGCCAGTTCGGGGTCGAGCCGCAGCGCCTCCTCGGCCTCGTGCATCGCGAGATCGAACCACTGCTTGAGCTCCTTCTCCGGCGCGAAACGGATGCGCATCTGCGCGGCTGCCGACGCCAATCCCGCATGCGCGAGCGCATACTGGGAATCGACGGCGAGCGCGCGCTGGAACTCGTTGATTGCCGCCTGCGTACCCTCGCGGGTGTAGCGGGCGAGGGCGGCACGCCCCTTGAGATATCGTTCGTAGGCTTCCGCGTTGTTCGTGTACCTGCGGTAAAACCGCTCCCGCTCGGACTCGGTCATCCTAACGCGTAGCGCCGACACCACCCGCTCCGAGATTTGATCGCGAAGCCCGAGCAAATCTGATCGCGCGACGTCATATCGATCGCCCCAGACCGTCGAGCCGTCGCTCGTCCTCACGAGTTGAACCGTCGCAGCCACGCGATCCGGCATTGGTTGAAGCGTGCAGGTCAGCAGGTGCTCAACCCCCAGTGATTGCCCGACGGCTCGCGGGTCGACGTCGCGCCCCTCGTACTGAAGAATCGCCGGCGTCGACCTCACCCGCAGCTGCGCCGCATTGGAAAGCGCGATGATGATGGAATCGGCAATCCCGACCTCGAGGAAGCTGATGCGCTCTCGCTCGGCGAGGGCGCGGCAGGGCAGCACGGCGAGAGTCGTCGCCGGCGTCGCAACGTCGGACGGTCTGGAAAACAGCTGATACGTCGCGATCGATCCGATCGTCAGCAGCGCCAGGAGTCCGAGCGCGCTGGGAAGCCAGCGACGTGAGACGCGTGCGGCGGGTGGCCGCGCGTCGCGCGCGGCGCCGGTTCCGATGGTCTCGAGCGCGCTCCGGATCTCCCCGGCGCTTTGATATCGGTCGGTGGGTTCCTTGGCGAGGCACCGGCGCACGACCGCGGAGAGCCCTGCAGGAACATCCGGCCCCAGCGCCTGCGGCGCGTCGCGGAGAACTGAGGAGGTCAGCTCGGCGATCGTCCGCCCCTGGAAGGGCAGCGTGCCGGCCAGCATTTCATGGAGAAGCACGCCGAGGGCCCAGATGTCGCTTCGCGTGTCCGACTCAGCGCCGCGAAGGGTTTCCGGTGCCATGTATGCGGGCGTGCCGGAAATGCCCCCGGTGTCGATCGGAGCCACGGTCTGGGTGGCAGACACAGCGTCACCGGAACGAAGCCGACGCGCCAGGCCGAAGTCCACGATTTTCGCCTCGCCCCTGTCGGCAATCATCACGTTGCGCGCCTTGAGGTCACCGTGCACGATCCCGCGCGCATGCGCGTGCGCCAGCGCATCGGCAATCTGCACGCCGTGCCGCACAGCGGTAGATACTGGCAGGCCCTCCCTGGGAATAGCGTCCGACAACGGACGGCCCTCTACGAGCTCCATGACGATGAAATCGACCCCGTGGTCGTGCTCGACTTCATAGACCGCGCAGATGTGAGGGTGATTGAGGGAGGCGGCGGCGCGGGCTTCCTCGCGGAAGCGTTTCAGCCGGTCGGAATCGCCCGCGATGTCGTCACCCAGCACCTTGATGGCAACCGGCCGCGCCAGGCGTGGATCGTGCGCGCGGTAGACCCGCCCGATGCCACCAGCGCCGAGTAGGCCCTCGACTTCGTAGGCGCCGAGCCGCGAACCTCGCTGGAACGACATGGCAGCGAACGATTATAGGCTCTTGCAAGAGACGCCAAAGTTACGGTCGTCGCACAGCCCGGGTCATCCCAAGACGCCCGACCTGAAGGTCGGGCCTACAAATGTGGGTATACTCTTCGAGAATTCAAGAGGTGCCCATGCGCTTGCTGTCTCTTGTCGCTTCCCTGCTCTTTGCTCCTCTCGCCCTCCAGATTCCGCTTCACTCTCAACCCGCAACCGGCCGCCCGCTGGCGATCGAGGACTACTACCGGGTCCAGACCGTCGGCAACCCGACGATCTCTCCGGACGCGAAGTGGGTCACGTTCACGGTGTCCTCGCGCGTCGAGGAAGACAACAGCAGCGAGACGTCGGCGTGGGTGGTGCCCGCGGACGGGAGTCGGGTCTCCGTGGCGGGTGGTGCACTACGGGCGCGACGTCTCCGGTGCGCGCTGGGTGGACGGGCGGCTCGAGTACGTGGCCGAGCGGCGTCAGTGGTCGATCGATCCGGCGAATCCGTCGGCCCCTCCGCGCGAGAGCGCGCAGCCAATGGCGGCGACGCCGAGCGGGCGTGGTGGCCGTGGCGGACGTGGAGGTGGTGGCGGCGCGGGTGGTGCCGGAGCGCCGGGGCTGCCGAGTCCCGATGGCAAGTTCGTCGCTCGTACGGTGAATGCCGACGTGCCGCGGCCGGAGCCGCCGGCATCGAGCGACTTCGAGCGCCGGCACGAAGAGCGGTTCAAGGGCGTGACGTTCGACTGGAAGGATTTCCAGCGTGACGGACAGCCGTTCCCTGCCCCCGATCCCACGGCCGGGCCGGCCCAGCGCATCGAGCTGCAGCCGGCGGGCGGCGGCGAGCGGCGCGTGCTCGTCGACAAGGATCTGCGGCCCAACGGTCTGGTGTGGCACCCCAACGGTCAGATGCTGGCGTTTACCGCCGACAGCGTCTGGCGCGACGAACTGAAATACAACCGGCCCGACATCTGGACGGTCACCGTCGACGGTCAGCTGACGCGCCTCACAGACGACGGCTACGTTCACGGCGATCTGGGCTACTCCCCTGACGGGAAGTACCTGTCGGTACTCGCGCTCGTTCGGCACCGACATGATCATCCAGAAGAAGCTGAATCATGGCGGGCCGCGCGACATCTACATCCGCCCGGTATCGGGTGGCGAGCCGATCAACCTGACGGCGAGTTGGGATCTCGACCCGGGCGACACGCAGTGGTCACCCGACAGCCGGTTCCTGTATTTCACCGCCGGCATCGGCGGCGAGAATCATCTGTTCCGCATTCACGTGCCCGAAGGCAAGGTCGAGCAGATGACGAAGGGGCCACGCCGGCTCAACGGCATCTCGTTCGATCGCGCGATGGCGCGAATCGCGTACACCGTCGGCGTGCACGAAGCGCCGGGCGACGTCTACGTCGCCAACATCGACGGCACGGGCGAGCGCCGCCTGACCGACATCCACAAGGAAGTCGTTTCCGAGATCGCCTTCAGCAAAGCCGAGCGCCTGCGCTGGCCGAGCTATGACGGCACCGAAATCGAAGGCTGGCTGATGTTCCCGCATGGGTACGATCCCGCGAAGGGACCGTACCCGCTCATCGTCACGAGTCACGGCGGTCCGCACTCGGCAACGGGTTATTCGTTCGATTTCAAGGATCAGTACTTCGCCGCGAACGGCTACTTCGTCTTCGACACCAACTTCAGGAGCTCGACCGGCTACGGCGACAAGTTCAAGTGGGCGACCTGGGGCGAGTGGGGGAAGAAAGACGGCGAGGACGTCGTATCGGGCATCGACTACGTGCTCAAGAAATACCCGATCGATGCCAAGCGCGTCGGGCACACCGGCCATTCGTACGGCGGGTTCATGACCAACTGGCTGATTACCCAGTACCCCGATCGGTTTGCGGCCGCCATCTCTGGCGCAGGTATCTCGAACTGGATCAGCGACTACGGCACGGCCGACATTTACAGGACCAAGGAAACCGAATTCTTCGGCACACCCTGGGAACCGGAAGCGCGTGACCGGATGATCAAACAGTCGCCACTCACCTACGCGGGCCGGGTGAAGACGCCGACGCTGTTCGTCCACGGTGAAGTCGATCAGCGCGTGCCCTACGAAGAAGCCGAACAACTCTATTTCGCGCTGAAGCGCCGCGGCATCCCTGCGAAGATGATTCAGTATGCGGATCAGCCGCACGGAATCGGCGGGCACTGGAACAACGTCCACCGGATGCTCAACGAGCTGAAGTGGTGGAACAAGTATCTGAAAGGCGATCAGGCCCGCGGTACGTCGCAAGCACGGCGGTAGATCGGCCATCAGGTATCGGCGTTCAGCTGTCAGTCAAACCTGAGCGGTGCGCGTCGCCCAGGGCTCTGAGCTGACAGCTGTTAGCTGATACTCTGATAGGCATGCAGAGAGCTCTCATATTGTTGACTGGCTGGATCGCGCTGTCGCAGGCGGCCGGCCAGCCACCCGCACAGCCCCCCGCGCAACCGCCCGTCACGCAGCCACCTGCCAAGCCTCCGGCCGCTCAGACACCGCGACGCCAGCCGGCGCCTCCGCCGATCACGCGCACGACGGTGAGCGTCCAGGTCACCGATCTGGAAGGGAAAGGTCTCGGAGACGTCTGGGTCAAGGGCACGGGCCCGGTGGATCGTGAGAGCCCGACGGACGCCGAGGGCATGGTCACGCTGCGGAACATGCTGCCGGGAACCTACCGGCTGCGGTTCGAGCACGAACGGTTCGTGACCTTCGAACGCGAGGTCACGGTCCAGGCGAACAAGCCCATGACCGTCAACGTCGCATTGAACGCGGCACCGCCACCACCGGAGCAGCCGGCTCGCGATCCGGGGCCCGCCGCCCCGGCGCTGCCGCCCGCCGGCCCGCCGACGTCGGTCAACCTGATCGATCTGATCGAACGGAACTTCGTCGGCAACAACCCGTCACTGACCTCGTCAGTCGGCTGCGCACCAAGTGCCACCGCAAACCTCATGCAGCTGCGCGAGCCACTCGCCCAACACGCGCACGCGGATGCCGACGAACTGGTTTACGTGCTCGGCGGCGAAGGCACGCACAAGGTTGACGGCAAGGACATCTCACTCCAGGCAGGAGTCTTTGCCGTCGTCCCACGCGGCACGGCCCATTCCTTCACCCGCCGCGGCAGCAGACCGCTCATTTTTCTGTCGGTCCTGAGTGGGCAGCCGTGTTCCTCTTCGGGGCGATAGGGACGGGGGACGGAGGGGACGGAGGGCACGGAACAAGCCTCAACGCGGAGACGCGGAGACACGGAGGCTTCGGGCAGGAATCAGGTGCACGCAGCCGATGCCGCCGCGCTTGCGCGGCGAGCGAAGGAGGGAGAGCACGCGGGCGCAAGCCAAATTTGAACGCAGGATGGCTTGCGCCCGCGTGCTCTCCCTCCTTCGCTCGCCCGGCCGCATGGCCGGGCCGGCATCGGCCGCAGATCGCCTCGACCTTGATTTCGCTCGCCGAAACCTCCGTGTCTCCGTGTCTCCGTTTTTGAGGCTTGTTCCGTGTCCCCTCTGTCCCCTCCGTCACCTGCTCCTCACCCGTTTACTCCCCCCGGAGCGCCACGGCCGGATCGATCGCCACAGCTCTGCGCGCCGGTAAGTAGCTCGCCGCAACGGCGGCGATCGTTACGAGCAGTGTGGAGCCCCCGAATACGAGCGGATCCCAGGGCTCGACCCCGAACAGCAGGCCTGACAGCAGACGGCTGGCGAAGAATGCCAGCGCGAGACCGGCGGCTGTGCCGATCGCCGCAAGGCGCAGACCTCGTCCAATCACGAAGGAGAAGATCTCGCCGGGGGTCGCACCGAGCGCGAGGCGGAGGCCGAGGTCGCGCGTCGATTCGTTGACCCAGCCGGCGATCAACCCGTAGATCCCGACCACCATCAGCAGAACCGCGACGTAGGCGAAGAGCGCAATCAGCAGTGCATTGAAGCGCTGAGCGGCGACGGATCCGGTCACCATGTCCTCGAGCGTACGCACGTTGAAGACCGGCTGCTCGGGATCGATGCTCCTGATTGCTTCCCGGACCGGGGCTGCCAGTCGAACAGGATCGCCATCGCTTCGAATGACGAACGTCAGGCTCGCTGATGGATTCTGCGACTGTGGCACGTAGAGGTGCGGCTCCGGCGGATCTTCGAGGCGTGTTGGCCGCACGCCGCCGACGACGCCGACAATCTGGCGGAACTCGCGTTCGTTGGTCGGCCTGATGCGCTGGCCGATGGGATCGGCGCCTGGAAAGTACCGTTCAACGAAGGCTCGGTCGACGACAGCCACTCTTGCCGAATCGGCGCGGTCGCTGTCTGCGAACGCTCTGCCCTCGAGCAACGGAATCCCCATCGCTCGAAAATAGCCGGGTGTTGCCCATCGCAGGTAGGCGCGATCGTTCTGGCCCGGCGGCGGGTCGGGACGGCCTTCGATGCGAACACCGAAACGCATCAGCCCCTGTTCACCGGAAAGCGGCAGCGGCGCACCAGCGCCGGCGACGGTCACGCCGGGCAGCACGCGGATAGCCTCGAGGGCGCGTGACGCGAACGACGACCAGACCTCCGGCTCGTACCTTCGAGATCGCCAGGTTGACCTGCGCGAGCAGCGTGCTGTCGGCGCGAAAGCCGGCGTCCACGTGCGTGAGGCGCACGAAGCTTCGCCCGAGGAGACCGGCGCAGATCACGAGCGCGAGGGTCAGCGCGATCTCGACGCTCACGAGGATCGACCGCGAACGCCGCGTCGAGCGTCCGCTGGATTGATCGCGGCCGGACTTCAACGAGTCGTTGGCCGTGCTGTGGGTGGCGCGCCATGCCGGCGCGAAACCGGTGACGATCGCCGCTGCCACGGTGAGCGTCAGCGTAGCCAGCAGGACGCGCACGTCGATGCCGATGGCTGCCGCTCTCGGCAATTCGACGGACGCGCTGGCGCGAAAGACCTGCAGCCCTGCCCACGCCAGCCCGAGACCCGCGAGCCCCCCGAAACCGGCGATCACGGCGCTCTCAACGAACTGCTGACGCGCGATCCGTCCGCGGCTGGCGCCGAGCGCCGCGCGCACCGCCATCTCGCGCTCGCGGGAAATGCCGCGCGCCAGCAGCAGGCTGGTGACGTTGGCGCACGCAATCAGGAGCACGCAACCTACGCCCGCCAGCAACACGAGCAGCGGCCGGCGCACCGCGCCGACCAGGCTTTCGTGCAGCGTCGTAACGGTCACGCCCCACCCTTTCATCGGCGGGTGTTCAGCCTCGATCCGCGCGGCCACCGCGCGCAGGACGCTCGCGGCCGACTCCGGCGACACGCCTGGCGACAATCTGCCGACCACGTCGAGATAGTTTGCGGAGCGCTGCCCCGACCTCAGCCGCTCAGGCAGCGGCACCCACATGTCCACGTCACGAGACGGAAAATCGAATGCGGGCGGCATCACGCCGACAATCGTCGCCGCCTCTCCATCCAGCGTGACGCCACTGCCGACAGCCGTCGGCGCGCCTCCGAATCGCGACTGCCAGAACTGATGGCTGATTACGACCACCGATGACGCATTTGGCAACGCGTCTGACTGTCCCAATGTGCGCCCATGAAACGGCTTCGCAGCAAGAAGCGCGAACATCGTCGGCGAAACCATCGACGTCGTGATCCTCACCGGCTCACCTCGCCCGCGCATTGTCGACGCGTCACCGGCCGTGAACGCCGCGAGGGATTCCAGCGCGTGCGGCCCGGTGGCCTGATCGCGAAAGTCGAAGAAATTCGCCGGGGACACTCGATTGCGCGCGATGCCCCGCGGGTTTGCCGACCACACACGAATCAGCCGATCCGGCTGGTCGTAGGGAAGCGGCCGAAGCACGACAGCGTCGACGATGCTGAAGATCGCCGTGTTGGCACCGATGCCGAGGGCGAACGTGGCGATCGCCGCGGCTGCGAACCCCGGACGCCTGCGCAGCGATCGGAGCCCGTATCGCACGTCCTGCACGGACTGATCGAGCCACTGGCGCGGGGCGACTTGACGGGGCGATGCGGTGTTCACAGTCTGCTTTCTGCGGCGCCGCTGGCGCATCGCAATGGCTGATGGAATGGAGGCGAGCGCCTGGCGCCAATACCACAGGTGCGCCGGAAGGCGGCCCGCCGCCGGACGGACATGCGTCAGATACTCGTGATCGAGCTCCGCGAGCAGAGAGGACCGTGCGTCAGCAGGAAGGAGTGCCGACAGACAGGCGCGCGCGAGCCGGGGGGCGTGCGGGAGTGGCATCTCAGGAACGGCCGGCCCGCCGCAACCGCAGACCCGACCACATGCGTGACTGCAGTTCGTTGGCCGCCTGCAACGCGTCCACGCCGGACGCGGTGAGCTCGAAGAACCGGCGCGCGCGGCCATCCGTAGACGTGCCGCCGTCGCGTTCGACGCTCTGGACGTAGCCCTTGTCTTCGAGACGCTCGAGCGTGGAATACACAGCGCCGATCGCCACCGACCTGCCAGCACGCGCCTCGATTTCGCGACGCACGCTCATTCCGTAGGCCCCGCCTTCCAGCCGGGCGACCGCGAGCATGACGACCTGCTCCAACTCCCCCAGGTATTCCCCTCGTCCCATGATCTATTTCTACAAAACAGAAAAACAATTGTCAACGCAAAACGCCACTGCCGTGGGTCGTAGTTCGTTGCTCGTTGCTCGGAGACCACGTCAGCGCTCTCGACCGGGCTCTTCGAGCGACGAGCGAGAGTACGAGTGACGAACCACGACACGATTACAATGAGCAGATGCGCTATCGCACGTTCGGCCGGACAGGGTGGAACGTTTCCGAAGTCGGATACGGGATGTGGGGAATGGGCGGCTGGACCGGGAGCGACGATCAGGAATCGCTGGCGTCCCTCGATCGGGCTATCGGGCTTGGGTGCACCTTCTTCGACACGGCATGGATCTACGGTCAGGGTCACAGCGAGCAATTGCTCGGAGAAACGCTGCGACGGCATCAAGGCTCGAGACTCTACGTCGCGACGAAGATCCCGCCGAAGAACATGAAGTGGCCGGCCAAGTCCGTGTACACGCTCGAGGACGTGTATCCGGCGGATCACATCCGCGAATACACGGAACGCAGCCTCCAGAATCTAGGCACGTCGACGATCGATCTCCAGCAGTTCCACGTGTGGAGCGATGAATGGGCCGGTGACGAACGCTGGCAGCGTGCGGTCTCGGCTCTGAAAGAAGAGGGATTGGTTCGCGCGATCGGCATCAGCATCAACCGCTGGCAGCCCGAAAACGCGGTGCGGGCGATTCAGACGGGGCTGATCGATGCCGTGCAGGTCGTTTACAACGTCTTCGATCAGAATCCGGAGGACACGCTCTTCCCCGCCTGCCAGTCGGCCAACGTCGCGGTCATCGCCCGCGTTCCCTTTGACGAGGGCAGCCTCACCGGCAAGCTGACCGCGCAGTCACGGTGGCCCGACGGCGATTTTCGGAACATCTACTTCAGCCCGGAAAACCTGGCCGCAACGTTGCCCCGGGTTGACCGGCTGCGTTCAGTGGTGCCGGCAGGTATGTCGATGCCGGAGCTGGCGCTGAGGCACATCCTCCAGCACCCGGCGGTCAGCACCGTCATCCCCGGCATGCGCAAGCTCGCCCACGTCGAGCAAAACCTTGCGGTGAGCGACGGCCGAGCTCTGCCGGACGATCTCATGGCTGAGCTTGGGCTACACAGATGGGAGCGGAGGGTCGATATCGAATAGCAGGTGCGAAAGTGCGCAGGTGCGCAAGTGCGCGAAGTGCGCAAGTGCTTAAGGGGCAAAGTGCGCGGGTGCACAAGTGCTACGGGCTGGCAGAGTTGCCGCTAAATGCTGTATCCATTGCACTTGTGCACGTGCGCACTTTGCTATTGAGCACTTGCGCACTCCGCGCACTAGCGCACGTGCGCACTTGACAGTGTTAAACTAGTTGTTTGCCGTTACCCAAGGAGCCAGCAGTGAAGGAAGGCATTCATCCCAAGTATCACGAGGTTGAGGCACGGTGTGCGTGCGGAGCGACCTGGAAGACTCGCTCGACGAAGCCGGAGCTGCACCTCGAAATCTGCAACAACTGTCACCCGTTCTTCACGGGGCGTCAGAAGTTGATCGACACCGAGGGCCGCGTCGAGCGGTTCACGAAGCGGTTCGGAGCGCAGACGTCCGAGAGCCGGAAGCAGGCGGCGAAGTCCAAGAAGCAGCCGGCCACCGCGAAAGCCTGAGGGCTTACCACCAGGCGAACAACTGCCCGCTGGTTCTCGCGATTTTTCTGTCGAGTCGCGCGAGACGGTGACGTATCCCGTCCGCGCGTCTTTGCCGCCCCTCCTCGATTTCCACCTCTTCCAGCGCAAACAGCGCAAGCTCACGAGCGGTGTCCAGATCGCGGACCCTGTGCTCGTGATGGATGGCCAGCGCCTCGGCCGCGAATTCGCGCAAGGCCGACAGCTCGCTCTGGCGCGCGCCTTGCGCGTGCCGGTCAGATCGAGAATCCGTCGCCAGCAGCTCGCGGCATCCTCGAACCGTCGCTCACGCCGGCAGCGCAGGCCGAGCCAGTACCGAGGCTTCGGCAGCAACCAGGACGGACTCCGCTTGCGCGGCTCGCGCATAGCACGCTTCAGCGCGATCGAACTTTCCTGCCCGTTCGTACACCCGGCCCAATGACAGCGCCTCGGTGCTGTCGCGGCAGGCGTCAGCGCCCTGCGCCGCAAGGCGGGCCGCGTGCGCCGTCACGGCCGCGAGCGAGACGAGATCCTGGCGATTGTGCTCGAGCACCGGTTCGAGCAGGCGTGGATCGCCGCTTCTCAAGAATCTGAAGAACCGGGATGGGATTTCGAACCCGCCCACGTCGCCGACGCGCGTCACGTCGAACAGCACGCGCTCGAGCGTCGACAGCCGGCAACCGCCCTCGTCGTTTCCGCCAGGCCCGCGTCGCGCCGGCTCGCGCCCGCTCCAGAGCCGCCGGGCCGGATGCAGCATGTCGAAATGCGGCACCCCCTCGAGCGGCCCCGGCATCCGGTGGAACGTCCAGCGCATCTCCATCACCGGCACGTCGAATGTCTTGCCGTTGTACGAAACGATGAGGTCGGTCGCGTCGAAGAAATCGGCCACGGCGGCGAGCAACGCTCGCTCGCCTGCGAAGCTCGTGAGCAGGAACTGCCGCACTTGAAACGCGCCGAGGTCGAAATAGCCGCAGCCCACGAGGAACGCAACCGTTCCGGCACCGCCGGACAGCCCCGTGGTCTCGAGGTCGATGAAAATCGTGCGCGATGGTCCCGATGCGGACAGCGATGGGTCGAGCAGACGAAGCGCGTCGTTGTCGCCCAGGTCGCAATCGCCAATCGCCACGGAGCCATACCAGCGATCCGACTCGTAACGGCGATCGATCACGAGACAGTCTCCGAACGACGTCTCAACCGTCCGTCCACCCAGAATCTCGCCCATGCGCGCAAGGTCGACGGTCGCTTCGAAGCCCCCGACAGGCTCGTACGTGAGCTCCCGGGTGCGCCCTGCGTTGCCAGCCGAACCAGACGAGCCAGCACCGGGCCGAACGATGGAACGAAGCCTGGAGGTCAGATCCACGTCAGACGGTCTCCATACCCAGAAGACGGCCGAGAATCCGCGACGCCACCTGCTTGGCGTGCGGGCCCGTGTTTCCTTCCGGTCCCACGCACGATGGACAGCCGGACGAGCACGGACACCCGTCGATCAGATCGCGCGTCCGCGCCAGAAGCTGTGCGTGCATCTCGTATAACGGCCTGCTGAATCCAATGCCGCCCGGATAGTTGTCGTAGATGAACACGTTCGGCTCGACGGCAAGCGCTTCCGGCACGCCGCCAAGGCCGCCGGTCCGTGTCGATCGATCGAGGCTGCCACCGTCCACCGACAGACCGATGTCGTGCCCGTCGCACATCAGCAGCAACTGCGCGATGTTCTTCATCGCAAACGCCAGCCCGACGACGCCGTCGCGACGGTCGTCGCCGGCAAATGGCAGCGTCGCCAGCACGCTCGACGGGATCGTCAGCCAGTACGACGAGGTGTGCATCTGCTGTTCCGGCAGATCCAGCTCGCCGGACCCGACGTTCTCGTTCGTGTAGAACTTGATCTTCTTGAACCCCACCACTCGCGACATCACGTGGACTTCGCCGTGGGACCTTCGGGAGCCGTGGTCCCCGCCTACGCGCGCCTGATTTTCGCGCGCTTCGGCGCGGCCTCGCCAGAGCTCGTCGCCTATGGGCTCTTCGCGACGAGCGGAGGCGGGCGTGGTTCGTAGTTCGTAGCTCGTAGAGCCGGGTTCGGAGGGTCCTACGTAGGGTCCGGCTTCAGCCGGACCTGCGTCCTCTCCGGCTTCAGCCGCGTCCCCGCCGAACGTATCCAGAATCGTCACCTTCGTGTACGTGATCGCGTCGGTGTAGTAGTCGCAATCCACCTCGCGGACATACGCCTTCCGGCCGTCGAAATCCAGGCGCTCGACCTGATACAACTGACCTTCGACGATGTAGATCGCTTTCTCGTGCAGGGTGGATGGCCCACTCGTGAAATCGGTCTCGCCGATCACCCGCTCTCCACGCGTCACGTCGACGACGACGAAGTTGTCGGACGACACCGACCGCAAGCTGATGGCATCGGCGGGATACGACTCGTTCGTCCAGTTCCACTGTCCGTCAGCGTGATGGACGAACCCCTCCTCCGCCAGCACCGACAGGATCGCCTGCACGTCTTCCCCACCAAACACCTCGTCATCCGCAAACGGCAGCTCGAATGCGGCGCACTTCACGTGATCGACGAGGATGTGGAGGTTGTCCGGATTGATGAGCGCGTGCTCGGGTGACGAGTCGAAGAAATACGATGGATTTCGAACGATGAACTGGTCGATAGGCGCGCTGCTGGCGACGAGCACGGCCGCCGATCGCGTGGTGCGGCGGCCGGCACGGCCGGCACGCTGCCACGTGGCGGCGATCGTGCCCGGATACCCGGCCATCACCGACACGTCGAGCGCGCCGATGTCGATGCCCAGCTCGAGCGCATTCGTCGACACGACGGCGCGCACCTGACCGTCGCGCAGGCCGCGCTCGATCTCGCGCCGGCGATTCGGCAGGTAGCCTCCACGATAGCCGCGAATCACGTCAGCAGCACCCGGCGCACCCTGAAATGCATCTTTCAGGTAGGTCGTGAGGATCTCGACCGCGAGCCTGCTCTGCGCGAAGAGGATCAACTGCAGGTTGTGCTTGAGGAACTCGAGCGACACCCGGCGGGCTTCGGCAAGATACGACCGCCGGATCCCCAGCTGCGCATTGACGACCGGCGGATTCACGAACAGAAAGAATTTTTCGCCGCGCGGCGCACCGCTGCGTTCCACGAGCTCGAAGGGGCGCCCGGTCAACCCCTCCGCAAGCTCTCGCGGGTTCGCGATGGTCGCAGACGAACAGATGAACGTCGGATCGCTTCCGTAGTGGCGGCAGATCCGGTGCAGCCGGCGCACGATATTCGCCAGGTGGCTGCCGAACACACCCCGGTACGCGTGCAACTCGTCGATCACGACGAAACGCAGGTTCTCGAAGAGCTTCGCCCAGCGCGGATGATGCGGCAGAATCCCCGAATGCAGCATGTCGGGATTGCTGAGCACCACGTGCGCCTTGCCCCTGATCGCCCGGCGCGCGTCCGATGGCGTGTCGCCGTCGTAGGTGAACACGCCGATCTTCAGATCGCTGTCGCTCGCCACCAGCTCCGACAAACTGTGGAGCTCTGCCAGCTGGTCCTGCGCCAGCGCCTTCGTCGGGAACAGATAGAGCGCGCGTGTCGACGGATCCGCCAGGATCGCGTTGAGAACCGGGGCGTTGTAGCACAGCGTCTTCCCGGATGCCGTCGGCGTAATCGTCACGACGTTGCGACGCGCGAGCACGTGACCGAACGCCTCAGCCTGGTGGGTGTAAAGCCGCTCGACCCCCCGTGCCTGCAATGCCGCCATCAGGCGCGGATCCGTGCCATCCGGGTATGGCCCGAACTCCGCGGCAATCGCCGGCATCCGGTGGGCCGCGGTGACAATCGGGTCCGCTTCTGGCCCAAGAGGCGCCCGTGACGAGGTCAGCCGGCTGAGGACCTCCTGGAGGGAGCGGTCCTTGTCCGTGGAAACGACCGGCAGTGTGTGCGTGGTCGGCATTTACGGGAAACCGTTGAGGCGACGAGAATTGCGGAACGATGGTAGCAGTGGCCGGGCAGGCGATCAAGTGGCGAAATTGCGAATCGGAAATCGGAGATCGGAAATCGGATCAGCGGGATCGAGAATCGCGGATCACAGGGATCCCGAATCGCCTCAGGGAACCCGTCGGTCACGATTGCCGATTTCCGATTTCCGATTTCCGATACTGCCGAGCGGCCGTCTGGGCCGCGAGGCCGCTGAGCGCCAGAACGCCGATGAGGTTCGGGAATACCTGCAGGGCGTTCATCAGGTCCCCCCACGCCCACACGAGATCCACCTTCGTCGTCGCCCCGAACGGGATCAACAGGCAATAGATCCAGCGGTACGGCATCACCACCCGCGGCCCCAGCCAGTACTCGAGAAATTTCTCGCCGTAGTACGACCAGCCGATCAGCGTCGTGTAACCGAACAGGAACACACAGAAGGCGACGATGTAGCCGCCGGAAGAGGGAAGGGCCTCGTTGAACGCGAGCGCGACGGCGGCAGTGCTCGTCTGACCTGACAAGTAAGCGCCGGTCAGGAGAATCGTCATCGCGGAAATCGTCGATGTGACGAACGAGACGATGAACGTCTCCATCACGGCGTTGAGTCCCTGATGCAACGGTTCCTGGCTCCGCGCGGTGCCGTAAGCAACGGCGGCGGTGCCGTAGCCCGCTTCGTTCGCGTACAGCCCGCGCGCCAGGCCATAGCGCATCGCCACCAGGATGCCGATCGACCCGCCGGCGGTCGCGCGCATCGAGAATGCTTCGGTAAACACGAGCGACAGCACGTCGGGGATCCGCGAGGCAAAAGTCAGAATGACGACGAGGCCACCCACGAGATACAGCCCCACTTTGAGCGGGGTCAACGCCTGCGCGGCGCGGCCGATCGACTTGATACCGCCGATGATCACCAGCCAGGTGAGCACGGCGACGACCACGCCAGACACCCACAGCGGCACGCCCACCTGCGTGTTCATGACCAGCGCGATCGAATTCGTCTGCGTGAACGGCGTCGTCGTCAGCGCGGCGATGCCGGCAACGACGGCGTAGGTCATGGCCAGCGCAGGCGATCGCAGCCCGTCGCGCAGGTAATACATCGGGCCCGACTGAATACCGTGGGCCGATGAGTCCCGGTACGTCACGCCGAGCACGGCCTCGCCGAACTTGATCGCCGTCGCGACGAAGCCGTACGCCCAGATCCAGAAGAGCGCGCCAGGACCTCCCGACACGATGGCCGCAGCCACGCCGGCAATGTTGCCGGTGCCGATTGTCGCCGCCAGGGCGGTCATGAACGCCTGAAACGGACTCAGCGCACCAACAGCGCCTGACTCGTGATGACCGAAGAACGAACGCAGCGCGTCCGGAAACCGCCGAATCTGCACGAACCCGAACCGCAGCGTCAGGAAGATGCCTGTGCCGAACAGAACGATGACGAGGATAGGAACAAAGAGAAAATCAGCGGCGGACTGGATCGCTGTCGCGAGCGCCTCGGTGAGCATGTGGGGGTTATATCATCGACTCGAAGTACCGTGGTCCGTGGTCCGTGGTCCGTGGTTCGTCGCTCGTCGCTCGCAAAACACTCGTCGGCACTCTGGGCTCTTCGAGTCACGAGCCACGGACCACGAACTACGGACTACGGCACGTTTCACTCGTTAGATATTCGACCGGCTCTGACACCCATCGACCACCACCGACGCGCCACTGACCCAGCTTGCTCGGGGTGAGGCGAGGAATGCGACGACGTGGCCGACTTCTTCGGGACGGCCGAATCGTCCGAATGGGAGGTCGCGGCGGATGAACTCCGCGATGCCGGCGGGATCGGCTTGTTGACGGGCGTGCCAGGAGCCACCGGGGAAGATGATGGAGCCGGGGGCCACGTTGTTGACGCGGATGTTGAGCGGCGCGAGTTGCTGCGCGAGCGATTTCGACAGGCTGATCTCGGCGGCTTTCACCGCGTTGTAGGTCATGCGTCCGCCGGTTTCACGGCCGAAGATCGACGTGATCATGATGATCGCCCCGCTGCCGCGCTGCTTCAGGTGCGGCACGGCCAGCCGCGACGCGCGGATCGCCGGAAACAGCGTCTCGTCGAACGCTGCCTGCCAGTCGGCGTCCGATGTCTCCAGGAGCCCGGATCCGGCGGCGCGGCCGACGTTGTTCACGAGAATGTCGAGGCCGCCGAAGGTTTCGATCGTCCGGTCAATCACGAGCTCGACGCCGGCGGTCGTCGACACGTCAGCCTGGACGGCGAGCACCATGTTGGGACGGCGGGCCGCGGCCTCGACTTCGATCGCCGCCTCGGCAAGCCGCTCTGCTCCGCGGGCGCAGACGCACACGCGGCAGCCCTCGGCCACGAGCGCGCGTGCGCTCGCCAGCCCGAGCCCGCGGCTCGAACCGGTCACAATCGCCACTTTGTCGGTCAGCCCGAGGTCCATTATCGGGCGGCCCCGCCGGTGAGGTCGTTGAGCCGCCAGTCGAAAGGCAGGTAGGTCACCGAAAATTTGTTCTGATCGACGAACTCCTGTTCGAGCGGCAGCAGGTGCGGCTTGATGAAGGCCACTATCGCGCGCTCGATCGGCGAGCGTTCTGCGAGCGGACCAGCCGCTCCGGGATCGTAGGCCTTGATGAAGCGGTCGGAGTTCCAGCTGACGATGGCCGTCACAGCCACTCGCCCCGCATCGCGGTCGATCTTGACCATGTTCGTTTCCGACGCGAACTCCTTCTGCACGTCGTCGAGCTGGGCGGCCAGCCGTTCGGCGGTGTAGGCTTCGCTGCGCAGCCGGCCGCTGCCAATCGCCCCGCGCCCGAGCGCCAGATGCAGCCGCGGCTCGTTGAACTCGGGCAGGATGGTTTTCTCGATTTCGTCGAGCGTCACGCCGCGGCCGGCGGCGCGATGCTTGAGGGTTTCGAACGCACCGGGAATCTGCCGGATGCTCGCCGGAGGATACAGATCGCTCTTGCCGCGGATGGGGTATCGATTGATCACGGTCTGAAGTACGAGCGCGTTGTAGGCGTTCACCCAGAACGCCATCCTGGCTTCCTTCGACCAGGACTCGTAGGTGGCCGACGGCACGTCCAACGACGCGACGTAACGATCGAGCTTGGAACGATCGCTTTGCAGAGCCCGGTAGTAGACGAGACCGTCACGGACATTCAGATCGAGGATCTCGTCGAGGGCACGATGCATGGTGCCGGCCGCAAGCGAAGGCGCGATCTGCTTCGCGTGCGTCACCGAAAGAAGGGCGATGACCAGAACCGGGACAATGGAAATGATACGAGGCATGCTTTGATAGTACGTCACCGGCGCGGCGCGGCAGAAACGGCGCACGCAGCACTCAGTTGCTGGACCGCAGGAAGTCTTCAAGCGCCGTCGAGAATCCTTCGGCATCCTCGAGGGATGACAGATGGCCGGCGGCAGGGACGACGACGAGATGCGACCGGCTGATGGCCTCGTGAAGCGCCTGGCTGTCAGCAGGCGGCGTCAACGTGTCTTCGCTGCCGACCACGATAAGGGTCGGACAGCCGATGCGGCCGAGGTCCGGGGTGGAGTCCGGCCGGGTCATCAGAGCATTCAGGGCACCCTCGATCGCGGCAGGGTGATTCGCTTCGATCACCTGGCGGACGAGCGTCGCGATGTCCGGGTACTCGCGGCGGGTCGTCTCCCCCAGCAACTTGGGGATCATCTGATCGGCCACGGCGCTCGTGCCTTCCGTCAGCACGAGCTGAGACATCGTTCGACGGCTTTCCCGGCCGGCGGGCGTATCGGCTTGCGAGCGTGTGTCTGCGAGCAGCATGCCGCTGAAGCGCTCGGGCGCCGCGCGGAACAGTGCGAACGTTACGTATCCGCCCATGGAAAGACCGCCGATGACGGCCCGTTCAATCTCCAGCGCATCGAGCAGGCCGACGATGTCCGCGGCATAGTCGTCCATCGTGGGCAGTGGGGCTGCTTCGACATGCGACTCGCCGAATGACCGCAAGTCAGGGGCAATGAACCGGAAGCCGTGGGGCACGAGCCTCAGCTGAGGCCGCCACATCTCCGCGTTCAGCGGAAAGGCGTGAATTAGAACGACAGGCCAGCCGGCGCCGCTCTCGAGGTAGCGGAACGATCGGCCACCTACGGTCACGCGATTCGTCGTGGTCATCGCCCTCGAATCATAGTCGATGAACAAGCCTGATTCGTCGTCTGGCGCCCTATAGAACCAATCCATCCCACCGCGGACGGACCTCATACCTCGGTGATCGGCAGCGGTCACCAGTCGGGGCATAATACGCGTTCCGGAGGTTCTGACGGATGCGTATGAGGCTCCCCCTGTCGATAGCCGTTGCCGCCGCTCTTCTTACGTTCATTGCGCCGCCCTCGGCAGCGCAGACGGTCGACGAGCTCGTTGCGAAGAACATCGCCGCGCGCGGCGGCATGGACAAGATCAAAGCGATTGACACGCTGAAGATCACGCGCACGGTCGCCACCGGCATCGGGAACAACGTGCGCGTCATCATCTACAAGAAACGGCCCGCAGCTGTATCGAGGCGAGCAAGGTCCGGCACAGCCGGGCGCGACCCTGATCCCTCGCGGCGTGAACGCAGACGACGCCTGGGATACCGTGCAGGGGAAAATCACGACCAGGCCCGAGCCCGCGGAGACAGAAACGCGAGAGATCGACGCGGATTTCGACGGCCTGCTGGTCGACTGGAAACAGAAGGGGCACACTGTCAGCTTCGACGGCCAGGAAGCGCTGCCCGGTGGCGAGGCGCACAAGCTGAAAGTCACCACCAAGAGCGGCGTCGTGCGCACGGTCTACCTCGATGCCAAAACCGGTCTCGAGCGCCGGCACACAGGAGTCATGACCCTTCCCAACGGCCGCAAGCTCGACATCGTCATCGACTTCTCGAACTGGAAGGACGTGAACGGCGTGAAGTTCGCGTTCGACATCAACGAGGACCGCGTCGACCCGAAAGGTGCAGCGCCGGCGCAGTCCCTCGTCACCTACACAGAGAAGATCGAAGCGAACGTGCCGGTTGAGGATGCACTCTTCGCCACGCCAAAGGGCTAGAACATGGGCGATGGGCGATGGGCGATGGGCGATGGGCGATGGGCGATGGGCGATTGGCGATGGGCGTTTGCCCATTGCCCATTGCCCATTGCCCATTGCCCATTGCCCATTGCCCATCGCCCATCGCCCATTGATCATTTGCTGCGGCGCACGCTGGTGCGGCTCATCCCTTCCTGCGCCCGAACAATCGCCGCGACGGCTCGATCGGCGTCAGCCCCGGTGGTCTTCCAGGAGGAGACCGAGATGCGCATCGCCGGCTGCCCCTGCCAGGCGGTTCCACCGCACCAGCACTCTCCACCCGCCTGGATGGCCGCGATGACGGCGTCGGTGATGTTCCCGCCGCGTGCGTTCGAAAACCGCACGAGAATCTGGTTGAGGACGACGTCGTTGAGGATGGTCACGCCGGGCGCGTGGCGAAGCTGGTCCGCCATTCGCGCGGCAATACGGCAGCAGTGCTCGACGAGCGCCTCGAGACCCTCGCGTCCGAGCGATCGAAGGACCGCATAGATCGGCACGACACGCGCGCGACGTGACGCCTCGAGCGTCCAATCCATCCCGTCACGCTGCTCGCCGACTGCGGGAATGAGGTACGCGGCGCGCTGGCTCATCGCGGCCCGATGTGCGGCCGGATGCGCGACGATCACGATGCCGCTGTCGTACGGGACGTTCAACCACTTATGCGCGTCCGTCGTCCACGAATCGGCCGCCTCGACGCCGGCGACCTGCTGACGGCGGTTGCGTGAGGCGGCTGCCCACAATCCGAACGCACCATCCACATGCAGCCAGGCGCCATGGGCGCGCGTGCGCCCGGCAATCTCCGTGAAAGGATCACTGGCGCCCGTGTTCACGTTGCCTGATTGCGCGCAGACGATGCGCGGCCCGGAGGTGGAGGCGAGCGCCGCATCGAGCGCGTCGACGCGCATGCGTCCCTGATCGTCCGATGCAACGTGAACGATCGTCGCCGATCCGAAGCCGACCAGCCGGCACGCGGCGGGGATCGACGAGTGCGCTTCGGCGCCGGCAATCACCGTGACGCGCGGCGCTCCCTGCAGACCGTCCTTCTCGACGTCCCATCCTGCCCGCCGCAACACCTCGTGACGAGCGGCCGCCAGCGCGGTGATGTTCGCGGTGTGCGCGCCGGTCACGAACCCGACGCTGGCAGACTGCGGCAGCGACAACGCGTCGAGCACCCAGCGCATCGTGACCTGCTCGAGCGCCGACACGGCCGGCGACATCACGAACAGTCCGCCGTTCTGATCCCAGGTCGAGACGAGCCAGTCAGCGGCGACCGCCACGGGATAGCTGCCGCCGGTGACGAACCCGAAGTACCGAGGACCTGCGGTTGAGACGATCCCGGGCGCCGCATCGCGCGCGAGCGCGTCGATCACGCTCGACGGATCCGCACCGCGCTCAGGGAACGGTCCACCGAGAGTCGCCACGAGTTCCGAGAAGGGCGCCGTGGCGTTGACGGGGCGATCGCTGAGGCGAGACAGGAACTCGGTTGCGCGAGCGTGTGCGGTGTTGAGAACGGGCTCGTACGACATGTGTCGAGTGTACTTCCTGGCGCTTGGTGGCTTGACGTCTGTTGAACAGGAAGGAAGGAAGCGGAGAACGACCGACGGTTGACGAGTCCCGGAACGATCGCGACGACCACGACGAACACGACGCTAAAAAATAGTGACGTCGCGAACGTCGCGGCCGTCGTGATCGTTGCGTGCCGTCAGCAGCGTCGCACTTGAGTCGATGGCGCCTCCGCCCTTCCATCCTCGGGGTGAGCGGAGACACGAGCGTCCTGCTTATTGGTTTACCGACAGTTTATGATGTCTTGACAAATTAATTTGTCGGATCTACCCTGAGCCGCATGGCCGCCTCCCCCACCGACCGTATCGAGGTGATCCGCGGCGCCGGACAGGCGGCGCTGGTGCTGCAGCGGACGCGCCGTGAGCTCCTCGCGCAGCTCGCCGAGCCGGACTCCGCCGCCGGCCTCGCGCGCCGCCTCGGGCTCCCGCGGCAGCGGCTCAACTATCACCTTCGCGAGCTCGAGCGCGAGGGGCTCGTCGAGTGCGTCGAGGAACGGCGGAAGGGCAACTGCACGGAGCGCCTGCTGCGCGCGACGGCACGGTCCTATGTGATCAGCCCCGATGCGATCGGGCTGCTGGGGACCACGCCGGAGACGGCGCGCGATCGCTTCAGCACGAATTTCCTGGTCGCCAGCACGGCACAGACCCTGCGCGACGTGACGTCGCTCGAGGCGCGCGCGCGCGAGCAGAACAAGCGGCTGTCGACGCTGACGCTCGAATCCGAGATTCGGTTTTCCACCGCCGCCGCCCGCGCGGCGTTTGCCGAAGAGCTCACGGCGGCGATCGCCGCGCTGGTCGCGCGCTACCACGACGATCATGCGCCCGCAGGACGACGATTCCGCATGCTGACGGTCGTGCATCCGTCAGCAGCCGTACCAGACGCAAGCGCGCCATCCACGAAGGAGCCATCATGGCCGACACCATCGCAGCCACCGACAAGAAAACCCGGACGTTCGAAATGGCCATCGACATCGACGCGACGCCGGAACAGGTCTGGCACGCGCTGACCGACGCAGGCGAGCTGGTCAGGTGGTTTCCGCTCGACGCACGCGTCAAGCCGGGCGTGGGCGGCACCATGTTCTGGTCGTGGGGCGAGAACTGGGCGGGCGAAATGCGCATCGAGGGCTGGGAGCCGCACCGCCGCCTGCTCCTCACCGAACTTCGCCAGGCCTTCGACGCCGCTGGCCGTTTGCTGCCGGGCGAGCCCCAGGCAATGGCCCTGGAGTTCACGCTCGAAACTCAGGCGGGCAAGACGCGACTCCGCCTCGTGCACTCGGGGTTCGGCTCCGGTGAGAACTGGGACGACGAGCTCGAGTCAACGGGCGCCGGTTGGCAGCACGAGCTGCGCAGTCTGCGGCACTACGTCCAGCGGCACCGCGGACACGATCGGCATGCGGCATTCGTCCACCTCACCACGCCCCTCGCCCAGAAGGACGTCTGGCGCCGTCTCCTGAGCCCGCAGGGGTTCGCCGTGACCGAGGGAGCGCTCGTCGAAGGAAAGCACTGCGTGATTCGCGCGGCAACCGGCGAGTCGTTTGCCGGGATCACGCAGCTTCACAAGCCCGACTGGGACGCGGCAGTCGTCGTGGACGATCTGGACGAAGGCCTGCTGCGCCTCTCGACCTGGCGCGCCGCTGGTCAGACGGGTGTGCAAGTCTGGCTGGCGACGTGGAGCGCCGCACATGCAGCGCGAGTACAGAAGTTCCATGGCAACGCCGCAGCGCTGCTCAATACGCTGCTCGCGTGATCACGCTGGCGGAGCTCGCTGAACTCATGTGAAGGCGATCGCGACCGACAATGCCGCCAGCGCCAGGATCACCGACCAGAACGCCCACGCTGGCCACGTGAAGATTGTGTACGGATAGGCCGCACTGACATACGGCACGCTCGTGGTCAGGTCGGCCGACCCATGAGACGCGAACCGCTGTGCCGCGTCGGCGAGCTGCTCGGCCGGCCATCGATGTCCCGTGTCGAGCACCGGCTCGTAGTACATCTCGAGGATGCGGTTCTCGCGCCAGGCGGCGTTGATGTCGCCTGCCGTCCAGGCCTCGTTCCGCCGCCGCACGTGTTGAATGCCTTCGGTCCGATACTGATCCTCACGCGCCATGCGCGTGCGATCGATCGGTGGCTCGGCCCGCCAGCGCATCGCTCGATCCTGCGCGTGTGCGCGCAGCTCTGACGCGGTGTCAATCGATGTGAACGTGCCAACCTCCCGATCGTGGATCTCGTGCCCGAGGTGCACCGAATCGAAGAACATCCCGAACACGAGGATCGCGATGGCCGCGGCGATGCCGAGTTGCCGTCGCGAGCCGTTCCCCACGCTCGGCGTCAACCGCGGCGGCGGGTCGAGCCCGAGGCTGAAGAGCAGCCCGCACAGGATGGCGGCCCAGTTCAGCAGCACATCTTCCAGCGCCCCGACACGGCCGGGAATGAACCACTGGAACCACTCCTCCACCATCGCAACGGTCAGGGCCGCGACGATCGGCAGGAGCACGACGCCACCGTCGCCGAGCGGCCGCCAGGCCTTGTAGAACAGCAACGTGACGAGCCCGTACTGAACGAAATGAAAGCGCTCGACCGCATTGACCTGCGGATCTGGCTTGGCCGTCCACAGGGCATAGCCGGCGCCGAGCGCCAGCGCGCACGCAATCGCCCCGTACCGCATCAGGCGCCGATCGCGGATTCGCACGAGCGCCACGGTCAGCGCGCTCAGGATGCTGACACCGATCACACTGCCGAGAATCAGGACGAATTGTCCCGGGAACCGCGCACGGATCTCGTTGCGGATCTGTCCGATGAACGGCGCCGAGAGGACCAGACTGACAGAGACGGCGATCGCGAGAAGGAAATAGCGGATCGACACAGGCCGGGGATAGGATAGCGCCAAGATGATCGTTTCACACCGTGCAGGGGCCTTCGCCATCGCGCTGGTCGCGGCAAGCCTCGGCGTCGTCATACGTGTGACGGGTTCGCAGCCGGCAGCCGAAGGACCTCGCGTCGAGATCAGCTTCGCCGCGACCGCGCGAACGGAAGCAGTGACCGGCATGGTCTACCTGGCGGTCAGCCGCGACAATCAGCGCTCGCCGATCGAACAGACCTCTCCGACCGGTGCTCCGCTGTTCTCGACGTATGTAGAAGCCCTCGCACCAGGCACGACGGTCACCATCGCCGCTGACAGACGCGGGCACCCCATTCAGAGTCTGCGCGATATACCTGCCGGTGAGTACTGGATGCAGCCGTTCGTCAACGTCTACACGCGATTCCCGCGCGCGGACGGCAAGACCGTCTGGCTGCACATGGATCAATGGGAAGGGCAGAACTGGAAGCGCTCGCCCGGCAACCTTTACGGTGAGCCCGTCAAGGTCAGGTTCGATCCGTCAACAAGCACGCCGATTACGCTCGTCGCCGATCGCGTGATTCCAGCGATCACGCCACCGGCCGATACCGAGCTCGTCAAGCGGATTCGGATCCAGAGTCAGATTCTGACGAAGTGGTGGGGCCATCCGATTTTCCTGGGCGCCACAGTGCTGCTGCCGAAGGACTACGAGGCGCATCCGGCAGTGAAGTATCCGATCAACTACGAGCATGGACACTTCTCGCTGCGCGCGCCAGGCGGGTTCGGGAGCGGCGGGGAATTCGACAAGTTCTGGCTCGCGGCCGGGACGCCGCGATTCATCTACGTCACGCTGCAGCACCCGTCGCCGTATTACGACGATTCGTACGCGGTGAACTCCGAGAACAACGGGCCGTACGGCGATGCCATCCTCCAGGAACTGATCCCGGCGATCGAATCGAAGTTCCGGGTCATCGGACAACCGTGGTCGCGGATGCTGACCGGCGGCTCGACCGGCGGCTGGATTGCCGCCGCGCACCAGGTCTTCTATCCCGACTTCTACGGCGCCGCCTTCGCAAGCTGTCCGGACGCCGTCGATTTTCGGTATCACCAGATTGTCAACATCTACAAGGACCCGAACGCCTATTTCGTCGATCAGGGATGGATGAAGATCGACCGGCCGAATCAACGTCAGCCGGACGGCAACATCCGCTCGATGATGAAAGACGAGAACCGCTACGAGCTCGTGGTCGGCGATCGCTCACGATCGGGTGGCCAGTGGGACATCTGGGAAGCGACCTACTCGCCGGTGGGATCTGATGGGTATCCGAAACGTTTGTGGGACAAGTTCACCGGCGACCTCGATCACGCCGTCGCCGAGCACTGGCGCAAATACGATCTCCGCCACATCATCGAGACGACCTGGCCGACCCTGGGACCGAAGATCGCCCACAAACTGAACATCTACATGGGCGACATGGACTCGTACTATCTGAACAACGCCACCGAGTTGCTGAACGACTTCCTGCAGAAAGCCACCAACCCGCCGTTCAGTGGCGAGATCGTCTTTCAGCGGCGCGCGCCGCACTGCTGGGGACCGCGCGGCGCGGATCTGATGACGAAGATGGTGCGCCACATCGAGAAGTACGCACCAGCTGGTGCTGATACGCAGACTTGGAGATACGAGTAGGCCCGACCTTCAGGTCGGGCCTACTCTACCCTGAGAGATTCCACCGGATCGAGCCGGGAGGCGCGCCAGGCGGGGATGTAGCTGGCGCACAGACCGGCGGTCGTCAAGACCACTGCGACCGCAATAAGTACGATCGGATCGGCAGGGGGTGTCTGGAACAGGAAGCTCTCGATGCCCCGGCTGATCGCGACCGCCACGGCCAGACCGGCGGCGATTCCGGCCAGCACCACGCGGACGCCGTCCCAGACCACCATGCGCAATACATGCTGACGGCTGGCGCCGAGCGCGAGACGAACGCCGATCTCACGCGTGCGCGCGGTCACCGAGAAGGCAACGATGCCGTAGAGCCCGATGACGGCGAGCAGCAGTGCCGTCACGGCGAACGCGCCGAGCAGTACGGTCGAGAGGCGCTCCTCAGCGAGTGACTGATCGACGATCTGCTCGAGGGTCCGGATGTCGTACATTGCAACGGCGGCGTCGACAGCCGACATCTCGCGGCGGATGAGGGGCAAGACCGACGCCGGAGGTACGGCCGTGCGCACGATCATCGACATCGCATTTCGCGTGTCCTGTGTGTGGGGCGAGTACACCTCCGGCTGCACCGGAGCGGCCAGCGCATCCTGCTTTTCGTCGGCGACGATCCCGACAATCGTGGTCCACACCGTTCTGGTAGACGGCCGATTGAATGCGATGCGTTGCCCGACGGCCGGTGTGTCTCCGAAGAAGCGGCGTGCGAGTGTCTGGTTCACCAGTACCACAACCTGCCCTGTTGCGGTGTCTTCGGTTCCAAAGTCTCGGCCGGCGATCAATCGCATACCGGCGGCATCGAGGTATCCGGGGGTGATCGACTTGTGCCGGAGATCGCGGCCCCATACGTCCGGGCGTCCTTCGACAAACAGATCGCCGGTCCAGCTGTAGCCTTCGAGCGGCAGCTTGCCAGTCGCTCCGGCGGCGGTGACACCTGGCAGGCTCCGCAAGCGGTTCACGGCCTCGCTGAAGTATCGAGCGACTTTGTCGTCGTTGTCGTAGCGGTCCGGAACCGTGACCTTGAACGACAGCGCCTGCGTGGCGTTCACGCCCGGATCAACGGACTGCAGCCGCAGAAAACTTCGAATCAACAAACCGGCGCCGACGAGAAGGACGACGGAGAGTGCCACCTCTGCGGCGATCAGGGCGCGGCGCAAGCGCACGCCGTCGCTCGTCGCCGTGCGGCCACCGTCCTTGAGAATGGCGGTCGAGGAGGCGCGCGCGCTCTGGAATGCTGGCACGAGACCGAAGATCAGCGCCGTCACGATCACCGATCCGGCGACGAACAACAGCACCCGGCCATCGATCGCGATCTGGTCCAGTCGTGGCAGGCCGGCAGGCGCCGCTCGCTGCAGGACCGCCAGCGCGAACCTCGCGACGAGGATGCCGAGCAGGCCGGCGCCACCAGCCAGGACGAGGCTCTCCGTCAGCAGTTGACGAATCAGGCGAATGCGGCCGGCGCCAATCGCCACGCGGATCGCGATCTCGCGGCGGCGGCTGGTCGCGCGTGCGAGAAGCAGGCTCGCCACGTTGGTGCAGGTGATCAGAAGGACGACGCCGACAGCCGCCATCAGCATCAACAGCGCCTGCCGAACATCGCCGACGTACCAGTCGTGCAACGGGCCGAGACCGACGCCCATCTTCGTGTTGGTATCGGGATACTGGCGTTCGAGCGCCGCCGCGATCGCGGACATGTCGGACCGCGCCGTATCCAGCGTGACGCCCGGCTTCAGCCGGGCCACGGCGCGGAACCAGTGCGCCCGGCGCATCCGCTGCATCCGCGCCTCGTCCATCCGGTGTGGCTCCCAGTAATCGACGTCGGCGCCGGGCACGTGAAACTGCCGGCCCATGACGCCTGCAATCTCGGTGGAAACGCCATCGAGGTCGGCGCGTCTGCCAACGATCGACGCGTCCGCGCCGAAGCGCCGGCGCCAGAAGCCGTCGCTGATCACGACGACACGGGTCTCACCGGAACGAGCGTCCGATTGACGCAGCGCGCGGCCGACTGCGGCGTCGACGCCGAGCAGCTCGAAGAAGTTGGCGGAGACGGTCATCGAACGGACGCGTTCCGGGTCCCCGAATCCGCTCAGCGTGGCATCGCCGATGTGCGGCCCCTTGCCATCTGCGCCGAGGTAATACGCGATGCCCTCGAACGACTGGTTGCGGTCACGCCAGTCCAGGAGGTTCGCGGGGGCCACGGTGGCGGTCGTCCAGTTCATGGCTGGATTGGTTTCCCAGATTTGCACGAGCCGATCGGGATCGCGATACGGCAGCGATCGCAGGAGCACGCCGTTGACCACGCTGAACACGGCTGCATTTGCGCCAATCCCGATTGCCAGGATCAGGACGCAGACGGCGGTAAACCCCTTGCGCATCCGGAGACCACGCAGCGCGTACCGAAAGTCCTGGAACAGCACGGTCAAACTCCATTCTTCCTTGCGAAGCCAGACGGCCTGCACCAGCGCGCCGGCGCAACGCTTCAGCAGATCGACGCTCCGCCCCGATCCGAGCGCCTCGGCGCCGTAGTACAGCTCGGCGTGCCATTCACGCGACCAGTCGTCACGAAAGGCCGCCGGAACGATGGCCCGGCCCACGGCGATCAGCGCCCGGCACATTGCGAGCATCACGATCAGGCTCTCGACCGCGCGGGCCGCGGCGATTCGGTCGCGCGCACCGGCGTGAGGGCTTGAAACCGCTCGATTGCGCGCTGCAGCGCCCGCTCCCCTTCTCCCGTAATGCGGTAGTAGCGGCGGGGAGGGCGGCGGTCGCCATGCGCTTTCTGGAGATTCTCCCAATGAGACTTCACGAATCCATCACGCTCGAGGCGCGAGAGCGCGGGATAGACCGTGCCGCTCGGCAACTCCGTGCGGTCCATGATGTCGAAGCCGTAGCGCACGCCATCGGCGATCGCGCGGAGGACGGACGCGGCGGAGAAACTGAGGGGACGGTCGGGCACTACATCTCCTTCTTACAGATGTAGATTTACTACATAGTCATCGCCGAAAGCAAATGCTCTCGTGGTCCGTGTCGTGGTCCCCGCCTTCGCGCGCGCGATCTCCGCGCTTCGGCGAGGCCTCGCCGGAGCTGTCGCCAATGACGCCCGGCGACGAGCGTAGGCGGGCGTGTCTCGTCGTGGGAGTTGGGTTAAAGCGCAGGGTCTAGACGAAACGCGTGAGCGTGACGTCGAGGACGCGGGACTGGCGCGGGCCGCGGTGCCACTGCACCAGGATGGGGCTCTGGTAGGTGCCTTCGACGATCTCGCCGCAGCCGGATGCGGCGCGGTCCGAGACCAGCAGGCTGACAGCGCGCTTCATGCGCAGGAAGCGGGCGGCGGGCATCGCAATCGCGCGCGACAGCACGCTTTCCACCATCGATTCCTGCAGCCCCAGCGCATCGACGAATCGGTTGAACACGCGGACGAGGTCGTACTTCGCGTAGTCCAGCGTCTTCGCCGGGATCGCGCGCGGGTTGCCGAGGATGTGCCCGGCCTTCTCCGCCATGAATCGCAGCGGGTCCCGCAGCACTTCCGACAAATCGTGGCGCATCAGCAGCGTTTCGTATTCGTTGACGGTCAGGCCCGCATGTCGCTCCCCCGGATGCCAGGGCCAGACGAATGCGTCCCTTCGCGACGCCATGCTGCGTGACCAGATCGCGGCACTGATCGTAGATGCCCAGATGCGGGTTCTTGAGGTTGATCGAGTCCACCGCGTGGCCGGACACGGGCACGACGATGCGCGCGTGGGCAACCGCCTCCTCGTGTGAATACCCGATGACGCTGGTGAGCCTGCGGCGCGGGCGCCCGGCATGGACGCCGTCGAGGTCGATGAAGCAGACCGGGTCGGCGGGCCGGTTTCTGTATGACACGCAGGTCCGCAGCGCGCCGGCCATGAACGCCAGGTGCGAATCGGCGTTCTGCGGCTCCTCGGGCTTCTGCTCCTCGCTCAGCTCCGTCCGGCGTTCCAGCTTGTCGTGCTCGTATCCGGCCCCTTCCGGGAACATGGTCCGGAACAGGTCGATGTACGGCATGACCCCGGCGCGGCTCTGGTGCAGCCGCGTGGCGACGCCGGGATCGAGATAGCCTGCCGTTGTGTGAAACGAACAGCACAGGGCCCGCGGGTAGTCGTTCAGGGTCTCGCCGTGGAGAGCTGACACGTGACGGCGGACGTCGATGACGTCGACGCGCGAGCGCGGGGTTAACTCGAGGCTGAACTCGACGGGCGCTAAGGACATTAACTGACCACGACCAGGACGCCAGGGCAGCTGGTCGTCACAAGCCGTTCAACAGGATAGCACGGGTCGACTTTGCAATGCAAAGCCAGAATCGCCCCGCTCCCCGCCCCCGCCGAACCTCAGCAGAGGACCCGGATGACGTCCGAACGGGTGATGATGAACGTCTTTTCGGTCTTGAAGTCGCGGACCAATACGGCAGGATTGGCCGGCGTAATCATGGTCGCCAGCAGCTCCACCGGCGTCGAGATGTCCACGAATGGGAAGGCCGGCTGCATGATGGCCTCGACCGGGCCGCCCTTGACCTCCGGGTCGCGCACCAGCTCCGAGTAGAGGTGCGACTCGTTCAGCGAGCCCACCAGGCGCTTGTCGCGGGTGATGGAGACCTGCGAGAAATCGTGCTCGCTCATGAACTTGACGGCCGCCGCCACCGGCTCGCTGCCCTCGATGGCCAGCAACTCGCCGGAGAGACCCGATGCCACGAGATCCCGGGCCGTCATGCCTGTCTTTTCGAGGAAGCCCTTCTCGCGCATCCAGTCGTCGTTGAACATCTTCCCGAGATAGCGCGAGCCGTGATCGTGGAAGATCACGACGACCACGTCGTGCTCCTTGAACTGGTCCTTCAACTGGACCAGGCCGGCCATCGCGGACCCCGCCGAATTGCCGGCGAAGATCCCTTCCTCCCGCGCGATGCGCCGCGTCATCAGGGCGGCGTCCTTGTCCGTGACCTTCTCGAAATGGTCGATCACGCTGAAGTCGACGTTCTTCGGCAGGAAATCCTCGCCGATGCCCTCGGTGATGTACGGATAGATCTCGTTCTTATCGAAAACCCCGGTCTCCTTGTACTTCTTGAACACCGACCCGTACGTATCGATGCCCCAGACCTTGATCTTCGGGTTTCGCTCCTTCAGGTACCGGCCGACGCCGCTGATCGTCCCGCCGGTGCCGACGCCGACGACCAGGTGCGTGACGGTCCCGTCGGTCTGATCCCAGATCTCAGGACCGGTCTGTTCGTAGTGAGCCGCCAAGTTCGACAGGTTGTCGTACTGGTTGGCCTTCCACGAGTTCGGTACTTCCTTTTCGAGCCGCGACGACACCGAGTAGTAGGACCGCGGATCTTCAGGGTCGACGTTGGTCGGGCACACGATCACTTCCGCGCCGAAGGCCTTCAACGCGTCGACCTTTTCCTTCGACTGTTTGTCGGTCGTGGTGAAGATGCACTTGTAGCCTTTGACGACGGCGGCGATGGCCAGGCCCATTCCGGTGTTGCCTGACGTGCCTTCGATGATCGTACCGCCCGGTTTCAGCAACCCCTTCCGCTCGGCATCTTCGATCATCCGCACGGCCATGCGGTCCTTGATGGAATTGCCGGGATTGAAGGTCTCGATCTTCGCAAGGACGGTCGCCTTCACGAGTCCTTTGGTGATGCGGTTGATGCGCACCATCGGCGTGTCGCCGATCGCGTCGAGAATGTTGTTGCAGATTTTCTTCGCAGCGATAGTGCTCATAGGTTGAACTCGACCTTACGCGGAGAAGCGGTAGATAAGGGCGATCATGGCCGCCCACACGAACAGTCCGATGACCCCCTCGAGAAAGATCGCATCGTCGTCGGTCCTGTAAGCGCCGAGCGTGACGAGCTTGAGCGTAACCCAGCCGGCGACCCGGACCAGATCCTCGACCACGCGACGATCGTAGCATGCCCATCCGGCACCCCTGTACAAGTGAAACACACGCGCCGATGGCCACCACAACGAGCCCGACGGCCGCGACGATCGCGACGCCAATTTTCTGGTGACGTCGTGTCGTCGTGCACGTCGCGGTTGAACGGTCAGCCGTCCAGCATGCGGCGGAACGACGTGCGGACTACAAGTGTGAAAGAGTAGGGAGGTGGTTCGACTCTTACGGTTCTCGGCGCCCGCGATCAGCGTCTTGCCCGCAGTCGTCGTGGCTTGGCTGGCTTTGCCGGCGGCCCACGGTCCTCCGAGTGAGTCGGCCGACCAGCCTCCGCCACGGCTACTTCGGCCCGGAGCGCTTGACGATCAGGCGGAAGCGCGCGCGATCGCCTACCTCGCACGCGAGGTGCCACGGTGGCGGCAGGAAAACGCCTGCTACTCGTGCCACAACAACGGCGACGCGGCTCGCGCGCTGATCGCCGGACTCCAGCGCCGGCACGACGTGCGCCCGGCAATCGACGACACGCTGGCGTGGCTGGCCGATCCCGCCCGGTGGGATTCCAACGCTGGCGGCAAGGGTGGTAACGACGACAAGCGGCTGGCGCGTATTCAGTTTGCCAGCGCCACGGTCGCGGCCTCCACCGCCGCGCTCGTCCCGCAGCCCGCTCTCGACGCCGCAGCCGCTATCGTCGCCAAAGACCAGAGAGACGACGGGTCGTGGCGGCTCGACTCCTCCACCAGCCTGGGATCTCCAGCGACTTACGGAACCCCGCTGGCCACCGCGTTCGCGTTGCGGATCCTCTCGCAATCGCGCGCGGCATCACGGATGGAGGCGATCGCCCGAGGCAGCGCGTGGCTACGGACCGTCGAGCCCAACAACGTGCCCGATGCCGTCGCAATCGTTCTGGGGCTGGGGACCGCTAGAGACGATCGCGATCGTCAACGGCTAGCCCTCGATTTTCTCAGGCGCGCACAGGGCCGTGATGGCGGCTGGGGCGCCTATGCGACCACCGCTTCAGAGCCGTTCGATACCGCGATTGCGATGCTTGCGCTGCACGAGGTTGCGAGAACCTCGACCGCCGACAGCGCACCCTATTCGTCGTCGGAGCTCCAGGCATCGATCGCCCGCGGCCGTGAGTTTCTGATCCGCGATCAATTGCCCGATGGCAGCTGGCCCGAGACGACAAGGCCCGCGCGGCAGGAAAGTTACGCGCAACGGATCTCGACGACGGCGTGGGCGGCTCTGGCGTTGATGCTGGGAGGATGATCGGGCTCGGGGACTCGGCGCTCGGGACTCGCGATTCAGGCTTGAGACTCGGATGAGATCGGTGATCAGGGGCTCGGGGAAATTTACGGTCTTATATATGTATACTCACCATCGAGGAGGACCGCTAGTGAGAATGTGAGAATCTCGCTAATAAGAGAGATTTACAAGCAACTGTGCGCATCGTTCTGAGATGTATATGAATGAGGCATTTATACAGCGAGAGACAGCCGAGGCGTAGGCTGTGACAAGATGGAGTAAAAAGGAGAGAGAAGAGATCAATCTGCCAGAGTTACAATTGAATGAAGAGGAAGGATAATAGAAGAGATAGGTTTAGGAGAGAAAAAAAAAATATAGAAGAAAAGATAAAATAAAAAAAAAAAGATATATATAAAAATAGATATGAAAGATAGAATAAAAGAGAAGAAATTGATGAGATGAGATATAAAAGGGATATTTGAGCTGAGTCGAAAGGAAAGAGAGAAAGAGATATAGATGTGATATGATGATAGATGTTTTAGGGCTAGAGAGATTGATATAGATTAAACTAGCGCCGGACGCGAACAAACTGCTGTTGATGCGCTGTGAGTGTGATAGAGACCGAAGTGTAGATTATTGATGAAAGGTAAAGTGAAATAGATAGAGGTGATAGTTATGCTATGAGTGATATGAATAGATATGATATAGGTGAATATAAAGTTAAAGATATAAGATGGTTAGATGAGAGAGATGACTCGAGCTCGTCGAAGCGAACGACGACTATATGACGGTGCGCAGCGCGACGGAAAATACAAAGACAGAAAAGACTGCTCGAACCACGGCTGGACGCCTCGAAGAAGGAGAACAAAAAGACAACAAAGCAAAAATAGACGCAGGAGTAAGTCACCGAGAACGGCGAAGAGAGTGAATAAGAAGTAAGAAACCAACAAAAAAAATAAGCGCAAAGCGAATAGATAGGCGAGAGAGAGGCAGAGAGAGGCTGCGTGAAGGGCAAGACATAGCGTGCGCGAAGGAGAGATGGGCTAAGTGCCTCGCGCTGCACAATAGAAAATGATGATAGACGAGGGATACGAGGTGGCTGGCTATCGAGCTGTTAACACGGATAGGAGTTTATTGAGATATAAAAGAGGATGGGAGAGATGAAGAGTTAGAAAAGAGATGAGGAGTGTTTAGGTTATCGATAGATTGTGTGAGTGTGGTGTTCGTGATAGATAGGTTAGATTATGAGATGGGTTTTTTTCATAGTGGTAGATTTACTTGTAGGTTGTCTTCTGTCTGTTCTATTATAGAGTTGCGAGCTACGTCATCGTGTATTCATCTCGTTGTTAGTCAGTGATGTAAGTTAAGAGTTGATATATGGGGTAGGTCTATGTATAGGGTTTTTGGTTAGTCTGGTTGATCGCTATGTGTATGTGTTACCTATGTATCTGGTGAGCTCTGTTACCAATCCTGGTCGGACGCCCCGAGCCCCGAGCCCCGAGCCCCGAGCCGATCATCCCTCAGCGCGCACCGACACGAAACGGCAGCTGGTGCCGCTCCGGCTCCGCGTTCTTGTCGACGCGCTCGAAGTCGTCGACTTCGAAGGCACGTCCGATGCGGTTGCCGGCGAGGTCCTCCAGAAACGACAGCACGACGAGCTGATGCTCACCCGCCTGCCATGGCTCGCGCGGTGTAAAGGTCCAGCGCGTCTCGCCGTTCTCGATGCGCACATCACCGTCCAGGCTGACCCCGTCACGCGAAACGCCCACCGCGCGCATCAGCAACCCGTGATCGAGCGGCTCGGGGAACGTCACCGTCAGCGGCGACGCCGAGCCGGCCGCTGGCGGCTCGATGCGCCAGTTCGTTGTGGCGAGTGGACGTTCGTCTGCAGGGCCTACCAGGAACTGCCGCCTGAACTCTGACTTCAACGGCACACCCCGCCCGTCGCGCCACTCTTGAGACACGACGAGGGTGTAGCGTCGTCCGGGTTCGAGCGCGCGGCCCATCTGCTGGTTTGGCAGGATGCCTCGCTTCACCCGGCCGGGATCGAAGAAGACCGTGTAGCGTGTGTGGTCGCCATTGAAGAATTCCGCGTCGAGCGGCAGAAACGGATCCACAACCTCCTTGCCGCTTTCGTCGATCAGACGAATGTAGTCGAGCCCGCTCCGGTTGCCCATCGGGGCGGAGAACTGGATGTACATCCGCAGCTGGTTCTGGGGAATCACTTCAACGCTCGGATACACGCGGTCAACGACCGTCGAGGGCACCTTGGTCTCTGCCGGCAGGCTGACGACCGCCGTGACTGCCGCGGGCCCGTTCGCTGCCGCCCCCGGCAATTGCGACGGATCGAAGGCCACGGCGTATTCCCTTCCAGCGTCGAGCGGGAACATCGGGGTGAACCGGATCGCCTTGCCTGCAACTGCATAGGTGCCGGCGACCGGCGGCATGTCTGCGGCGCCGTTGCCTGCAGCCTTGACGGTCACGCGCAGCAAGCGCGTCCACTGCTCCGGGGTCGGCGTCGATTGCGCAAGCGTGTCGAGCTGTGTGCTTGAAAGGCCCGTCACATCGATGACGGGGACGGTCGTGTCCGTTCGGAGCACGATCTGCGGCGCGCTGGCGGCGCCGGACGAGCACGCTGCGGCAAACGACGTCAGAACGAAAATAGCGGCGATCTTCAGCAATGGCCTTGGCAGGTCGCCGACGGCAAGCCACGACGATCACGACGGCCGCGACTTGCGCGACGTCAGTAATTTATGGCGTCGTGTCGTCGTGGCCGTCGCGATCGTTCCAGACAGTCGTCAGGTGTTCCTGAGTTGTCGAAGCAAAACGATGCGAAACCGTCTTTGGCTTCAGCCTATGGAAGCGGCACGGTCTCCAGGTTCAGCGCGCCGCCGTCGCCGCGCGCCAGCACGATCGTATGGGTGTCGTTGAGCAGGTCGAGCTGTTCGATCCCCTTCATGCTGGTGACCGGCTCGAACCCGACGCCGCTCGTCTCCGCCTCCACCCGCGCGGTGATGCCCTGCGCCGCCGCAAACGAAGCGGTGGGGATCTTCATCACGCCGCGCGAGTTGTTCGCCATCAGCAGGTAATCCTGTCCGCCCTTCTTGTAGACGATCATGTCGAGCGGGCGGTTGCGGTTCCCCAACTCCGCGATCGTCGTGCCGGTCACCTTCGCGCCTGGCTTCAGGCTGGCCAGCGGGAACTTCACGAGCGGCGTGCAGAGATACCCGGCGATCAGATGCTGCGTGTTGTCGATCTTGTACGGCACGAACGTGTACACGGGCGAGCGGGTCTCGAGCGCGCCGTGATTGCCGTGGTAGATCTCGACGCTCGTGCCGTTGTCGACGCCGCTGAACGGGTACGACACCGCGCGGAGCTTCGACGAGAACTCCTCGTTGGACAGCCCGGCCACGAGCAGCTTGCCGTCGATGAAGGCCATGTCCGTGATCGAATCGGCGCGCGGATTCCGTCGCGCGGCCGGGCTCGCAGCCGGCGCATTCGGCAGTTCCGCCCGCGAGTACTTCAGATCGTCCGTCTTGACGATTTCGATCGCTCCGGCGCCGTCGACCCGCAGGAGGGCCGGCTTGGCGTCGGCGCCCTGGCCGCGCATGACGGAAAGATACGCGTTGCGCGTCTTTGGATGCACCGCCAGGTCGGTGACCTGGATTTCGCGTGCCTCGGTGCCGAGCATCGCCGCGATCTTCTGATCGATCGCCGGAATGTTCTTCGCACCCGGAGCGCCGCCGGTGGCGCGGGCGCCCAGGTCGATCGCAAAGATCGCCGCGGACTGCGTGTCGGCGGCGAACAGGGTCCCATCAGGCGCAAAAGTCAACGGTCCGATCGACTGCAATGCCGGACCCGAACCCTGGGTCGACGCCTGCGGCTGCTGCCCGGCGTTGGTGGGCACGTGCGATCCGACGCGATACATCAGCGCCAGGACGGCAACGACGAACACCGCCACTCTGAAACCAGTCCTCTTCATGAACACTCCTCCAATTCGCTGTAAGCTCACAGCTTTCCGAGTGTTTATTCTTTGATCCCGCCGGGAAGTCAAGTTCAAAAGGGCACGACGGTCCGGATCCAGGTCTGTTGGTTTCGCGTCGTATTCGGATGAAACTTAGTAAACACTTACTTCGCATCCGACGTCATTGAAATCATGCAGCAATCGCCCTCGCAGGCGGCCAGCCAACTCGACCGTCCCCGCAACCGGCGCGCTCGCCGTCCGGCTGCCGGCGGTCACACCGTCCGCCCCCCGCGTCTGACGATGACGGCGCGCCGTCAGCAGCTCATCGATGCCGGGCTTCGCGTCTTCGCGGAGCACGGGTTTCGCGGCGCCACCACGCGGCAGATAGCGGCCGCCGCCGGGGTGACCGAGGCGGTCATCTTTCAGCATTTTCCCGACAAAGACAGCCTTTACGCCGCCATCCTCGAACAGAAGGCCGGCGAACCGCAGGCCGAACAGTGGCTGACCGAGCTCGAGGCGCGCTCGGCGGCGAACGACGACGAGGGCGTGATCCGCACGCTGTATACGCGGATCCTCGGACAGCACGAGAAGGATCCGTTACTTTCTCCGCCTGATGGTGTACTCGGCGCTCGAGGAGCATCCGCTCGCCCGGCGCCTGAACGGCCAGAGCACGCGCCTCTACCAGTTCCTCGATCGTTTTATCCGCGACCGGCAGCGTAACGGACACTTTCGAATGGCGCCGACGGCGGTGCTCGTGCGCGCGGTGCTCGCGCTGCCGATTTACTACGTTTTCCAGAGACGCCTCCTGCAGACACCCTGGCCGGCGGCCTCCCCCGACGATCTGATCGAAACCGGCGTGCACTGGACGCTCGCGGGGCTCAAGGGTGCTCCGGTGGCACAGGAGGGGCGTTCGTGAAGCACCTGACTCTGCTCGCCGCGGTCGCGCTCGCTGGCGAGCGCGTGCAGCCGCGGCGAAACCATGGAACAGCGCCCCGCCGAGGAGCGTTCGACCATCTCGGTCCGCCTCGCGCCCGTGCAGGGTGTCGACGAGCCCGTCACCATCGAGGCCACAGGAAGCTTCGAGGCCGACGAGTCCTCGGACGTTGCACCCGAAGCATCGGGCCGCGTCGTCGCGACGCCGGTCGACGTCGGCCAGTACGTGCGCCAGGGCGCATTGCTCGTTCGTCTGCAGGGCGTGGATGCCGGCCTGCGTCTCGACGAAGCACGGGCCGCGGTCACGCGTGCAGAGGCGACGGTCAAACTCGCAGAATCGCAAGACTCGCTCGCGCAGACAACGGCGCAGCGGTATGCGGCGCTGCTCGCCAGTGGCGATGTCTCGCGGACCGTGGCCGACCAGGCGCGAACCGAAGCCGAGACGTCAGTACAGAACGTCAACACCGCCCGCGCCTCGCTGGCTCAGGCCCGCGCGCAGCTCGCACTCGCCGAAAAGGCGGTGGCTGACGTGGTGGTCACGGCTCCGTTCGACGGCTACATCAGCGACCGGAAGGTTTCGCTCGGTGAGTACGTGCAGCCGTCGACTGCGGTCGTCACCCTGCTGAAGATCAATCCGGTACGGCTGCGGCTGACCATACCCGGCGTCCAGGCCGGACAGATCGCAATAGGCCAGAAAGTGATCGCCAGGGTGGATGCATTCCAGGGCCGATCGTTTTCAGGTCTGATCACGGCAATCAATCCGGCGATCTCGGCGGAGTCCCGGTCCTTCATCGTCGAAGCGCGCGTCCCGAATCCGGAAGCGGTCCTGAAACCCGGGATGTTCGCCGTGGCCACGGTGGACCAGGGACGAACGCAGCGGAGCATGCTCGTGCCCCGCCGCGCCGTGATCGAAGACACCAACACGAATTCCTATCGGGTCTACGTCATCGACAAGGACAACCGGGCGCGACTCCGGGTCGTGCAACTCGCTGCGCGCCAGCAGGGTGACACAATGCGGATCGTGTCGGGCATCGAAGAGGGCGATCGCGTCGCGACCACGAACCTGGCGGATTTGTACGACGGTGTCGAAGTTGCCATCGATACGAGCGCTCCGGCCGATTCCAAGGACTAATCATGCAGAAGCTGGCTGAAATCTGCGTCAGACGCCCGGTCTTCGCCACGATGTTGATCGCGGCCATCACCGTCATCGGCGGCGTGTCGTTCTTCACGCTGGGCGTTGACCGTTATCCGCGCGTCGAGACGCCCGTGGTGTCGGTCACCACGATGAATCCGGGTGCAACGCCGGAAAGCGTCGAGGCGGAGATCACGGACCGCATCGAGGCGGCGGTCAATACCGTCGCCGGCATCGACGAGTTGCGGTCGACGTCGAGCGAGGGTCGGTCGAGCGTGACGATCACCTTCGACCTGTCGAAGAACCCGGATATCGCCGCGCAGGAGGTCAGGGCCAAGGTCGATCCGGTCATCCGCGATCTTCCCGAGACCGCGCAGCCGCCGGTCGTGCAGAAACAGGATCCCGACTCGATGCCGGTGGTCATGTTCGCGGTCTCGGCGCCGATGACGGCGGTCGAGCTCACCACGTACGTCGAGCAGAACATCCAGAAGCGGATCGAATCGGTCAACGGCGTCGGTGAGGTGTTCCTGTGGGGCTCGCGTCGCCGCGAGATTCAGGTCCGCATCGATCCGGACCGCCTGAACGCGTACGGCCTGTCGACGACCGACGTGGCCAATGCGCTGCGCTCGCAGAACCTCGAACTGCCCGGCGGCAGGCTCGAACAGGGCGCGCGCGAGCTGTCCGTCCGCACGGTCGGACGCCTCAGCAGGCCTCAGGACTTCGAGGATCTGGTCATCGCCACGCGCGCAAACTCCGCGATTCGCATTCGCGACGTCGGCGTCGTGCAGGACACCGGTGCCGACCCGGTTTCCGTGTCCATGTTGAACGGACGGTCCGCGGTCAGCGTCGCCGTACGCAAACAGAGCGGCGTGAACACCGTCGCGCTCGCAGACGCCGTCAAGGCGCGCATGGAGGAAATCAACAAGACGCTGCCGCCGAATTTCTATGTCAGGCTCGTTCGCGACGACTCCGAATTCATCAAAGCCTCGCTCGAAGCCATCGAGGAGCACCTCGTGCTCGGCGGCATTCTGGCCGCGGTCATCGTCTTGATCTTCCTCAAGAACTTCCGCTCGACGCTGATCGCCGCGGTCGCGATACCCACGTCGATCATCGGCGCGTTTTCAGTCATGGCAGTTCTCGGATTCACGCTGAACCAGATGACCATGCTCGCCCTCACGCTGATGGTTGGGATCGTCATCGACGACGCCATCGTCGTGCTCGAGAACATCTACCGGCACGTGGAGGAGAAGGGCATGTCGCCCTTCCAGGCGGCCATCGACGGCACGCGGGAAATTGGCCTGGCGGTCATGGCGACCACGATGTCGCTGCTGGCGGTCTTCCTCCCGGTCGGCTTCCTCGGTGGCATCGTCGGCCGATTCATGTCGTCGTTCGGCCTGACCGCGGCCGCGGCAATCGCCATCAGCTTGCTCGTCTCGTTCACGCTGACACCGATGCTCGCCGCACGCTGGATCAAGCCGCCGGCCGAGGGTGACCGTGCCGACGAGTCGCGCCGGGGTTTCTACCGCCACATCGACACCGCGTACACGCGTCTCCTCGTGTGGTCCATGCACCACCGCTGGGTCATCGTGGCGACGTGCGCGATCGTCATCGCGTCGATCTACCCGCTTTACCGGATGTCGGGCGTCAACTTCACGCCCAATGAAGACGAGTCCCGCTTCCAGATCTCCGCTCGGCTGCCGATCGGGTCGAGTCTGGCGGCGACGCAATCGCTCGTCGACCGCTTGTCACGTGACATTCGCGCGCAGATTCCCGGCGTGACCGATGTGCAGGCAACGGCCGGTGGAAACAGCTTCCGCGGTGGCGGCTCCAACAGCGGTAATCTCTGGGTCAGGTTGAAGCCGATCGACGAGCGCGAGCACTCGCAGCAGGAGTTGATCAATCGAACGCGCACGCTGATGGCGCCATATCGCCAGTCGGCCGTGATCTCGGTGCAGGGCACGGGCGGCTTGTCGTTCGCCGGCGGACGTGGTTCGGCGATTCAGTATGCGCTGGTCGGGCCGGATCTCAAGAAGCTGGATGATTACACTGCCCGTGCGCTCGAGCTGATGGAAAAGAGCCCGGCGCTCGTCGACGTGGACCGCAGCTACGAGCCGGGACTTCCCGAGTTGCGGATCGACATCGATCGGAAGCGTGCCGCCGATCTGGACGTGCGGGTGCAGGACATTTCGCAGACCGTCAACGCGCTGATCGCCGGCCAGGAAGTGACCACCTTCAACGCCGCCAGCGATCAATACGACGTGGTCCTGAAAGCACAGGACTCGTTCAGGCGGACACCCGATTCCATCGCGTCCGCCACCGTGCGCGCCGGCTCGAAGGAGCAGCTCGTCCAGCTGCGCAACCTTGTCACGTTCGACGAGGGATCGGGACCGGCTTCAATCGATCGTCTGAACCGCCAGCGCCAGATCACCATCTCGGCGAACCCGGCGCCTGGAATCGCGCAGGCGGAAGGACAGGCCGCACTCGAAGCGGCGTTCGCCCAGCTCGACATGGAACCTGGCTACAACCTGGTCACGAGCGGCCAGTCACGCGAACTGGGCCGAGCCGCGTACTACTTCGGCGTCGCTTTCGCGCTGTCGTTCATCTTCATGTACATGGTGCTTGCCGCCCAGTTCGAGTCGTTTCATTCATCCGATCACCATTCTGCTGACTCTACCGCTGGCCGTACCGTTTGGATTGTTCTCGGCCCTGCTCTTCCGGCAGCAGTTGAACATCTACTCGGCGCTCGGCGTGCTGCTGTTGTTCGGCATCGTCAAGAAGAACGCCATTCTCCAGATCGATCACACGCTGGGCCTGCGCGCCAAGGGTTTTGAACGCGATCAGGCGATCATCCAGGCGAACCGCGACCGGCTTCGGCCGATCCTGATGACGACGCTCGCGCTCGTCGCGGGGATGATGCCGCTCTGCATCGGCTCCGGCCCCGGTGCTGAGACCAACCGGTCGATCGGCTTGCTGGTCGCCGGCGGTCAGAGCTTCTGCCTGCTGCTGACCCTCCTGGCCGTCCCGGTCTTCTACTCGCTGTTCGACGATGCGGCGTCATCACCGGCGTGGGAACGGATTGGAGGGCGGTGGAGCGCAGTCGGACATGCCGTGCGGCGCGTGACCGGTCGATGGCAGACCGCGCGTCATGGAGTCGTCCGGCCAGGGAGCGATCGATGAGACGGCTGACGACCGGATTGATGGTTGCGTGTGTGTGCGCCGGAGCGACAGGCGGTACGACGATGGTCGTCGCCGCGCAGCAACAGCAGCAGCAGCAGGAGGGCTCCAAGGTTGTGCTGGCGCCGCGGGTCGGCGTCGCCGGCAGCGCACCTCTATCGCTCTCGCTCGACGACGTCGTGCGCATGACGCTCGAGCAGAACAACGACGTCAGCATCGCGAGGCTCGATGCCGACATCGCGAGGCAGGACGTGTACGCAGCCGAAGGCGTCTTCGACCCACGGCTGGCTCCATTTCTGACGTTCGGGCGCACCGTCTCCGCCAATACGTCAGCGGTCGGCGGGGCCACGCAGGGCCGCCTCGAACAGGATCAGTTCGCCGGATCGGTTGGACTGGATGGACGCACGCCTTGGGCCGGCGGGCGGTACACCGTCGATTTCTCGTCGTCTCGCCTGGAAACCAGCAACCAGTTCGCCCGGCTGAACCCGCAGTTCCCATCGGCGCTGAGCGCCACGTACATTCAGCCGCTGGCACGCGGCCGGACGATCGACGCCGAACGGCGCCAGATTCAGCTCGCGCGCAAGACCGTGGATCTGACCGGCAGCCAGCTTACGCAGGTGATCATGGACCAGCTCACGCTGGTCGAGCAGGCGTACTGGGACCTCGCCTTCGCCGTTCGCAACCTCGAGGTGCAGGTCGACGCGCTGTCGCAGGCACAGAGTCAGGTCGCCAGCAACGAGCGGCAGGTGAAAGAAGGCACGCTGGCACCGATCGACGTGGTCGAGGCGCAAACGCAGGTCGCCAGGTTCCGGCTAACCGTCGCGTCGGCGCAGCAGGCGCTGACCGAGGCGGAGAACCGCCTGAAGAGTCTCGTGCTCGCCGGCAGACAGGCCGACGAGTGGAACAAGCCGATCATCCCGATCGAAGCCACCGACAGGCCGACGCCGTCGCTCTCGCTCGACGAGGCCGTCAAGCTGGCGCTGAGCCGGCGGCCGGAGCTCGCGTCGCTCGACACCACACGGGCGCAGAACGAGATCGATCGCGAGTACTTCCAGAATCAGGCGCGGCCGCAGATGGACTTGATCGGCGGGTACACGCTGTCGGGCCTCGCGGGCAACGCGCGGAGTGCCGACAACCCCATCGCCCCTGATCCGTCCGATGCCGTTCCTCCCTTCCTGGTGGGCAGCCTCGCCGACTCGCTGACCAATCTGGCGACCCGGCGGTACCCGACGGCATCGGTCCAACTGCTGATGGACGTGCCGCTGGGCAACAACACCGCCCGCGCAAACGTCGCGCGCACCCGCATCGAAGGAACGCGGATCGCGCGCCAGCGTCAGCAACTGGAGCAGGCGATCGAGGCGGAGGTGCGCAATACGCTTCAGGCAGTGGAGTCGTCACAACAGCGTCTGGATGCCGCGGCGTCAGCCCGCCGCAGCGCGCTCGAGCAATACGACAGCGAGCGCCGGCGCTTCGACTCGGGGTTGAGCACGGTATTCCTCGTGCTCGAACGCCAGACCACGCTCGTCGTCGCACAGGCTGCCGAGGCGCGCGCGCGCGCGGATCTGAATCAGGCGCTGGCGCTGCTCGATCGGGCGATTGGGGGGACGTTGATCAGGCACGGGGTGTCGATTGCCAATTGACGAATCGTCGACAGGTCCGGCTGAAGGCGGACACGACGAGGTCCGGCTAAAGCCGGACGCTACGGTAGCGGAAGCAATCCACCGTGTGATCGTTCACCATGCCGGTCGCCTGCATGAACGCGTAGCAGATCGTCGAACCGACGAAGGTGAACCCACGCTTTTTCAGATCCTTGCTCATCGCATCTGACTCGGGCGTCGTCGGCGGCACGTCTTTCATCGACTTGCGCGCGTTCTGTTTCGGCACGCCGCCGGTGAACTGCCAGATGTAGCGATCGAACGAGCCGAACTCCCGCCTGACGTCCAGAAACGCACGAGCGTTACGCACGGCACCCTCGATCTTCAGGCGGTTCCGCACGATGCCCTCGTCCTGCATCAGGCGCTCGATTTTTCGCGCGTCGAACTTTGCGACCTTTGCCGGGTCGAACCCGGCAAAGGCCTTCCGGTAGGCCTCACGCTTTCGCAGGATCGTGATCCAGCTCAGGCCGGCCTGCGCGCCTTCGAGAATCAACATCTCGAAGAGATGACGGTCGTCGTGCGCGGGGACGCCCCATTCTTCATCGTGGTACGTGACGTACAGCGGATCGCTGCCGGCCCATGCGCAACGCTTCATGCTCGCTTCACCTGCCTTCCTTCCGACATCTGACGCTCGAGCGCGTCACATGCGACGACGGTCCCCCGCTCGGCGCGGACTTGATCACCAACAGACGCCGCGCGAGTCGGGTACGACAGACCGCTCAGCAGCGTGGTCAACTCGCCAATCACACGTTCCTGGGTAAAGGCTTTGCGCGCGATCGTCCGCGCCACGCCCAGCCGCACGCACCTGCGCGCGTTGTCCGGCTGGTCCTGACCAAACGGCACAATCAGCATGGGGCGGCCGGCCCGGAGCGCCTGCCCGGTCGTACCGACGCCGCCCTGGTGCACGATGACGCTCGCCCGCGGCATCACGACACTGTGAGGCGCGTAGTCGAACGCGGCAATCGAATCAGGCAAGCCGGCGTCACGGAGCGCCGCCGCCTGTTCGCCGGCCAGGAGTAGAGCGCGCCGGCCCATTGCCTTCGCTGCCGCGATGGCCGTCTGGTAGAAGTCCTCGGCAATCCACACCGCTGACGATCCGAGCGTGAAGAGAATCGGCGGTTCCCCGGCGTCGAGAAACTGCAGCAACTCCCGCGGCACCGGCTGCTGATCGCCGGCGTCGTAGAACGGGAAGCCCGTGACCAGCGTCTGCGGCGGGAAATCCGGCAGTTTCTCCGAGAGTAACCTGGAGAACAATCCAAGGACCAGCGAAGGTGAGTGCTGTCCTTCGAAGACAGGATTGCCGCCACGCGGCAATCCGAGGCGCTCCCTCAGCGCGTAGACCGGCGCGACCCACGGCGCCGACACGCGTCGTCCAATCCTGCTCAGCGCCTTCGCGAAGATCGGATGCAGCGCGGCAATCTTCTGCAGCCCCGGAGCCTGGGGTGGCGTCGGCGGATCGTGCTCGGAGAGGAAGGCCATTGGCAGGAGCACCGCAGACACCCACCGCACGCCGGTGATCTGTGCCACGACGGGTCCCGTCAGCGGCACCTGGTGGCTCACGAACAGGTCGGCGCCGCCGTCCGCCTTGACCGCCGCCAGCGTGTCTTCGTATGTCTGGTCGATGACCGGCGCGAAGACATCGAGCATGAGATGCCGCGGGCCGTCCCGCGCATCCAGCACACGGCGCACCAGCTCGCGCGCGTTCGGGTCGTCAGCCGCCACGTCGGGCCGCAACGGATGAAATCCAAGACCAGCGCGCTCGACGTTAGTCCGATATGCACCAAGCGTCGCGATAGCAGCGTCATGGCCCCGGCGCTTCAACTCGAGCGCAAGGGCCATGTAGGGATGGAGATCGCCAAGCGACCCCCAAGTAGTGAACACGATTCGCATGAAACCGGACGTCGTCCGATCCTATCGCGAACCTAGAACCTTCGTGTGAACCCGCGTCATGAACCCTGTCCGATCCTCCGTCTCAATAAGTCACCCGCACTCGATACTTCAGGATCGACTCGGCGCCGGAAGCCACCGGCACGCGGAACTGCGCCGCCCACGCATCGGTCTTGTCCCACTGGTGCGACGACTGCAGCATCCGCCAGGTACCGCCGATCGGCTCGTTCACCTCGACACTCACAGGCGTGTCCTTGTGATTGCGCAGCCGCACTTCGAACTCGAGCTCGTAGACGTTCGGCGCAATCTTCTCGAACCCCGTCTGCTTGCGCTCGCAGACGACGTCGAACGCGTGACCGATCTTCAGGTTCAACGTCTCGTCCTTGGGGGTGTGATCGATCCGGTCCTCGCCGACGAAATGCACGCCACCCTTCGAGTCTGACTGGTAGACGCGCACGACGCCGGCGGGCATCGGCACACCGAGGCCGGCCTTCTGTTCATTCTTGAACTGATAGAAGACCTGCACGTCATCCTTCAGCGGCGAACCTGGATGCTGCGCGTTGCGGTAGTAGAAGGCCTTGCCGTCGACCACGTAGCGCTTTTGCACCGGGACTGCCGTCGCGCCGAGCATGCTGACCTGCTTGGTCTCGTTGTTGTTGACCGTGGTCTTCCGCCCGAGCGTGTAGAGGTGGTACTCCGAGAAGGCTTCCTGCGTCATCGCCTTCTCGGCGGCCCTGGGCGCGCCCATCAGGCCATCGGCTCTCAACTCCTCTAGTCGCTGGCGGACACGATTCAGATCGCCAGCCACGAACTGCAGCTTCGCGTTCCGGAACGACGTGCCGCTGCCGTTGGTGAGCGTGACCCATCCGTCCAGATCGCCGGCCGTATCGTTTCTGCCGACCGTGAGCACGTAGTCGGCGTTCCACGACATCTTCGACGCCAGATACGACGCCTCGACGCGGTGACGGGTCGCGCCTTCGTTCTCAAGCGTCCAGATCAACGTCGGACGGCTGTAGAGATTGTTCGGCAGCTCAGGGAAGCGGATGTGATCGGCGTTCAATCCGGTCACGATCTCGCCGTCGATCCGCCAGACCGGGCCGTTGTTGTAGCTGAGGAGATGCGCCTTTACCTCTTCCTGCCGTGTGGTTCCGCCGTCCTGTCGCGTGCGAACCAGCGTCACGTCGCGGCCGACGTACTTGCGAAGCAGCTTGTCGGGTTCGAGGAGGTCGTACTCGTAGTTCTGCTCGAGGACGCTCACCCGCGACGGCTCGGTGAGCGATCGGAAATGCACCGTCGCCGGATTCACCGTCGCCGCGATATCCATGAACTTGAGATCGAAACTGCCCGACGCGAGCTGAAGGTTCCGCACGTCGCGCACGAGCGCCAGGCTGGAATTGTAAACGGTGACCGAGAGCTCGACCTGATCGTCGAGCGTCGTCGACTCCTGGCCGGTGACGGCGGGAGTGGCGGCGTTCGGCGTCGATTCGCGTAACAGGCCCGCCGCGACCGGCACGATCACCGCTGCGGCCAACCAGTGTCTGACACCCATGGCGTTTTGCTCCTTCAAATGGATGGAGGAGGTCTGGTAACTGACCTCTGCTTCTATCCCTTGAACGAGCGAGGCTTGGGGTTCTTGCGCGGGGAGGACGACGGAGGGGACAGAGGTTGGGAGGGACGGAGGGGACAGAGGGAACGGACCAAGCTTCAACTCGGAGAAACGGAGGAACGGAGTCAAACAGAATGGGCACTGGCCAACGCCGAGGTGCGGCAGCCGATGCCGCCGCGCGTGCGCGGCGAGCGATCGACCGACACCCCGAGGACGCAAGCCGCCTTTGAGGTTCAATCGCGGCTTGTGTCCTCGGGGTATCGGTCGATTGCCCGGCCCGGCCGATGGCCGGGCCGGCATCGGCTCTGAACGTTGAAGTCTAGAGTTATGCCCCGGAAGTCGTTCCCTCTGCGAGCCTCCGTGTCTCTGTTTCTCCGTTTTTGAAGCTCGTTCCGTTCCCTCCGTCCCCTCCGTCCCCCCGACCTCCGTAGCCTCCATCACACGATCACTTCTCCAAAGTCCAGGACTTCCCGGCATCGCGTGTCGAGAACCGCCGGCCATCCTTGGCGGTGACGACGACGGTGTCGGGGTTGGAGGCGGTGACGACCACGAGATCCGTTGTTTCGATGAATGGGATGCGCTGCCAGGATTGGCTGTCTGTCGTGCGCAGCACGCTGCCCCCGCTGCCGACGACCCAGCACACCGTCGTCGTCGGACACGCGCCGGACGACAGCTGCACGTCCGGCACGGTCGTCTGCGTCGTCCACGTTGTCCCAGAATCCTGCGAGCGCTGAATGTCTCGCCCCTTCAGGATGCGCCAGACGATCGACGAATCGGGTGTGGCGATGAGAGCGGGAAAGGCTCCCTCGATGATGCCCGCCCTGAGCTGCGCCGATTCTTCCAGCGCGGCGGGCTTCTGTGCCCGGCCCGCCACGCCGCCTACAGGCACTGGCGTTGGGCGTGCCGCCGGAGGCGGCGAGGCGGTGAGGCGGGCGGTGGCGGGAGCGCTTGCGTGACTTGCGTCTGACTCTGAGGCGCGTTCTGCGTCTGCGCCGGACTCTGAGCCTGATTCGCGTTTTGATTGGCGCTTTGAGTCTGGTTCGCGTTCGACGCTTGGGTTTGCGCCTGGTTCTGCCTGGCGCCACCCTGACCCTGGACTTGATCGGCCGCCTGCTTGGGGCTCGATACAGGTTCAGGTGTGCCTGTGACCTGCGTGGACGCATGGGAACGAGTCCATCGGCCTCGAGCCGGCGTTGAAGTTCATCTTCTCTGGCAGCTCTTGCAGCGGCGTCGGACTTCAGTTCCTCCTTCGCCTTCTCGTTTGCGGCCTTCTGACGCTCGCGCGTCTCGGCGTCAGCTGATGGTTTGTCGGCTGGCGCGGTTTTCGCCAGCGCGTCCCGCCTGTCGGCAAAAGCGGCTGGCGGGGGCGGAGGTGGAGACACAGGTTCGACACGCTCTGTGGGCGCAGTACTTGGCGCTACGCTCGTCGGCACCGGTGCGAGCTCCTGCACGGGTGTGCCAGGCCAGATTGCGAGAACGAGCGCCGCTGCGGCTGCGGCGCCAGCGAGCGGCACGAGCCAGCGCACACCCCTCACGATTGCGGATGGCGACGACGCACCGGCGTCACGCGTGTCCAGCCCGTCTGCGACAGTCGCGGTGCGCGCTATCGCGGCCAGGATCGCCTGACACCGTACGCACGATGCCGCGTGCGCCTCAGCGGCAGCGAGCGACTTGCCGGCCAAGCCGCCCTCACTCCAGGCGGCCAAGGTGTCCGCGTCGAGACACTGCCCCACCGGCCGCGCGTCTTCACGCATGGCCTGTCGGAGCAGCCGCTCTACGGACGCGTCACGATCCTGAGTGGGCATCATCTTCCTGCTCGCGGGGCCCCCAGCCCTCTCGCTGGCGCTACGCCCTGCTCGGCGGGGCTCCGCCCATTTCCGGCCTTCTCATATAGAACGATCGGGATCCGCAGACTTGCATTCCGAACCGCCGAGCATGACGCTGAGGTCCATCGGACCCGCATCGGCCGTCACGCTGGCAAAACAGCGTTCCACCTCGTCCTCGCCGAGACCCTCCAGACGCAGCTGAGCCTCCGCCTCCTTGCGGAGCAGGGTCCGCGTGCGCGCGAGATTGCGCGACACGGTGGCCTCGTGCTCCTTCAGTATGCGCCCTGCCTCGGCGAGTGTCAGCTGCTGAAGGTAATAGAGAGACAGCCGGAGACGATCCCTGTCGGTCAATTGCATCAGCGCGACGGCGAGCGCCTTGCGCATCAGGCTCAGGTATTTCGGACGGTCCGGATCCGGCGGCGGCGGAGCGGCCACGTAGTCCTGATGGACCTCGTCATCGATCGGTTCAGTGCGACGATTCGAACGGATCGAGTCGATGTAGCGCTGCGACAGCACGGCGCGAAGCCACGTCGCAAGGCTGCTGCGTCCGTGGAAATACCGGAACAGCGACTGCCGTTGGCCGTCCTTTTCTTTGGTGCCAAACAGGTCGCCGTAGAGCGCGTCCGCGATTTCGCGCGTGCCACCGGCCGGGCTCAGCGCATCAGCCGCGCGGTAGAGGACCGGGCGATGCACGCGCACGAAGTGTTCCCAGGCAGGCTCGTGGCCATCGGCACACGCGCAAGCCAGCGCGAGATCCTCGAGGTGGAGCGACGTCAGGTAGCGCTCGGCGTCCGACGCGGACGCGTCACCGCCAACGCCATGGTCCCTGCTCGCGGTCAGCGCCGCCGCGAACCGGGACACCGACACGCCCCACCGATTCGCATCGGCACGCGCGTGCAGCCTGGCAACCAGCGTCGAGTCGAGCACGGTTCATCTGAATTGTAGCGTGGGAGGCCCTGCCGAACGCGCGGCGAGACACGAACCACGGCCCACGGACTACGGCTTTTCTACGGCAGCTTGTCGACTTCGAGCGCCGCGCGATCCCATCGGGCGAGGTCCGCAGCCGCGGCGTGCGTGGACTGGAGAAACGCGAGCAGCGTCGCATCAGGGTCGGACGCCTCTCGGACGACGTCGTACGGCAGGATGAACTCGTGAAAGTCCTTGCTGTAGAAGGCCTGCGGCGGATCCGCTTTCCTGTCTGCATACCCCTGAGGCTCGGGGTACGCATAGGCGTAGTACGCGGGGTAGTCGACGGCTCCCCCGCCGGCCCAGAACCCGCAGCTGCTCACCTCGTGTGAGTACGCTTCGCGCGTCACGCGATCGGGAAGATTGGGAATGCCGCCAGGATGCTGCGGCGCGCGCCGACCCGAGAAGCGCGTCACCGCGAGGTCCATGGCACCCCAGAACAGATGCACCGGGCTGCACTTGCCGATGAACCGGGCGCGAAAAACCTTGAACACGCGGTCCGACTGCGCCAGCACGCGCCAGAAACGATTCACATACTCCCGGTCGTACGATCGGAGCGATTCGTTCTTCTCGAACGGGATCGCCTCGGGTACTTCGTTGGGCACGGCGTAAATGTGGACGTCGAGGCCAAGCGCCTTCATCTCGCCCATCAGGCGCTTGTAGAAGGCCGCCACGCTCTGCGCTTCCAGCGGCACCCGCGCATTGCGGCCGTCACTGACCTGAATCGTCAGCACGTGATCGATGAAGTCGAGCAGGATTTCGAACTCGAGCAACCCGTAGGGAACAGGGGACGTCGTCAGGCCCCGTGACGTCACGTAGAACGTCGTGTGCCACGAGTGATTCGTCCACGGACTGCAGCTGAGACGGATCTTTCCGACAATCTGCAGCCACATGTGCAACGTCGCCGCCGTGTCGCTCCACGCGTTCAGCGGGAGCGCCGGCCACGCCTGTTCACGCGTTACGGTTGAGACGGTTGAGGTCGTTGGCATCGGTTCTCCCTTGCTCCTTGATCTACCACAAGCCTACCTTGCCGGCGACGGACTCGATCAACTTCGCGCTGTTGTAGCCGATGCCCTGCTTGAACACCGTCTCGACGCGTCTGACGTCTGCGATCGTCGTCGACGGGTCGCCGTTGATCACGACGAGATCGGCCTGCTTGCCCACGGCTATCGAGCCAATGCGCGCCTCGCGTCCGAGATATTTGGCGCCGTTGAGCGTCGCGATGGAGATCGCTTCGAGTGGCGAGAACCCGGCTTCCACGAGAAGCTCGATCTGACGTTGATTCGAATAGCCCGGCACCACTCCGCCGCCGCCGGTGGGATCGGTGCCGGCGATGAGCAGGCCGCCCGCCTTGGCGAACGCCAGTTCCATGGACATCGCCTGCGGAAACAGCTTGATGTAGTTCGATCGTTCGTTCTTGGCCGTGCGAGCATAACCCTTGCTCGAACTGCTCTCTGAGCTGCGGCACGAGCACTGCCAGACCAGGCGGCATCGGCCGGCCCGGCGTGTACGTTTCGAAGACCGTCAGCGTCGACGTCAGCGCCACTTTCTTGTCGACGAGCTTCTTCACGAGCGCCTTGAACGGTTCGCCATTCAGGTCGACTGTTGCGAGCGCCTGCTGCCCCCTCCCCTGACCGGGACAGCTGTCGGGCTCCTTGTCCGATACGAAGTCGGTCGACGCCAGGAAGCCATGTTCGAGATTGTCGATGCCGAGATCCGCGGCCTCCGAATAGGTGACCGAGCACAGGTGTCCGGTGATCTTCAGTCCTCGCTTGTGCGCCTCCTCGACTGACGCCCCAAGCGCCGCGCGCGTGATGTTCATGTAGGCCTTGAACGACGTCGCGCCCATGTCCGCCCAATACGCCACCTGCCGCCTGGCATCGTCTGCATCCGTGAGCGCGCGCATCTGCAGGAACTGGTTCGGGCCGTTGAGGTACGGCGCGGTCGCGTCTATGGCAGGACCGGCGTGTTGACCCGCATCCACCAACCGCTTCAATGTGAAGTCCATGAAGCCGTTCACGTTCCCGCCGGTGCGCATGGTCGTCACGCCGCCCGCGAGATACAGCCGGATGAAACTCTGTCCAAGCTGCGCGTAGACGCCCGGACCCGTCGGGTAGTAGAGGTGCTCGTGGACCATGACCAGGCCGGGGATCACGCTCTTCCCGGTCAGATCGACGACGGTTGCTCCCTCTGGCGTTTTGATCCTGGCGGCGTCCCCCATCTCCGCGATGCTGCCCTCGCGAAGGATGAGGGTCTGGTTCGCTTTCGCCGGTCCGCCAGTCCCGTCAATCACCCTGACGTTCGTCAGCGCCACGACCGGTGCGTCAACCGTGACGAAGCCCCGCACGGTGTCGCTGAACTGAGGACGCTGCGCTGCAGGCGAAACGCCGATCGCCAGGAGGACTGATGCAGCAGTCAGCACGAGCCGCTGCGTGAAGTGTGTGTTCTTCATCGTCTCGATTCTATCTTCATCACGGCATTGAATCTGCGAGGGGAAGGCGGACATCGAAACGCGCGCCGCCGTCGGGACGGTTCTGCGCCGTAATGGTGCCGCCGTATCCCTCGATAATCGTGCGGGCGATGGCAAGACCAAGCCCCGCGTGGTCGCGCCGCCCTGATCCGCCCTGCGGCCGGTAGGAGAAGAACCGGTCGAACACGCGATCGAGGTGCGCTGGTGGGATGCCGGGACCACGATCCGTGATGGTGACACGGCACTCGTTGCCTTCACGCCTCACGTCGATGTGCACAGGTTTGTCCGGCGCGAAACTGTGCGCGTTCGAAAGGATGTTGTCGAACACCTGGATCAAACGATCGGCCGACGCGCGGACCACCGGATGTCCGTGACATTCGACGGCATCGGGTGTCCGGTTGCTGACTGTCTGACGGCCGTTCACCAGACTGGTCACCAAGGCGGCGACATCGACACGAGTCGCGGGCTCGTGCGCAAGCTGCGCGTCGATCCGCGCCAACTCGCGAACGCCGGTGACAAGGCCTCCCAGTCGATCGACGTCGCGGGTCAGCATGTCGAAGAACCGCCTGCGATCGGCCGGATCCTCGGCCGCAACGAGCATTTCGGCTGCCGTTCGGATCGACGCGAGCGGATTGCGGAACTCGTGCGAGACGTCCGCGGCAAACGACTCCAGCAGCCGGATGTGACCGTCCAGTCGCGATGCCAGTTCGTCCAACGCGCGCGCCAGGTCGCCGATCTCGTCCCTTCTTTCGACGACGTTGAAGGTGCCCGCGAGTGGTTCGCGCCGCTCGGCGAGCGACGTGGCAGCGCTTCGCAGCTTGACCAGAGGCCGGACAATCGTGGCCGACATCAACGCGCTGAGCAGCGCGGCGAGGACGATCGAGGCCACCACGATCTCGAAGATGCGAAGGCGGAGGCTGTACAACGCCTGGAGTGTGCGAAACGTCGACTGTGACACGACCACTGCCCCGGTAACCGTGCTTCCTGCCTTGACCGGAACGGCACTGTTCAATGTCAGCGATCGCTGTCCGGGAGTCGGTCTCGCCGCCGCACCATACTTCCCGTCGAGTGCGGCACGCACTTCCGGCGGCGGATCCGTGGCGGAGCCGTCTCACGGTCCGCGGAGGGGTCACGACCGAGCATTCGCCGCCCGGCATCGCCGAGTGCCCCCCTTACCCGTACGAGCCACGCACCGAGGCGATACAGCAGACGCGTGCGGCCACTCACCTGGTTCGACGATTCGTACGGCTGGCTCTCGGTCCCCGACTGCCGCAGCACGCGCCGCGAGTCAGCGAGCATCGCACCACCGGGACCGTAGATTCGGATACGCACGTCGCCTTCGAAGCCCAGCCCGGCGAGAAAGGCGGTGGCATCCTCGGGCGCAATGATGTCGCGGCCCGCCAGCGCCGCGGCCACCAGCCTCGCCTGTTCGACCATTCCGCGTTCCTGAACCTCCAGCAGATGATCCTCATATGCGTCGAGATACAGGATGCCGGCGACCGGCAGGAACAGCACGAGGAGGTTGAACGCCAGGACGCGCAGGCCGATGCGGGACGTTCGAATTCGTGAGATGGGCCTGAGCACGGAGCGCACGTGACTCATGGCCCCGCGACGATGTAGCGGTACCCTGCGCCGTAGACGCCTTCGATCGCGCCGAACGACGGATCGCAGGCTTCGAGCTTCCTTCGAATGCGTTTCACGTGGCTGTCGATCGTGCGGTCGCTCACCGACACACGATCGGGATACGCGGCGTCCATCAATTGCTCGCGGCTCTTGACAAGGCCGGGGCGCCGCGCGAGCGCCTGGAGCAGAAGGAACTCGGTGACCGTCAGCGCCGCCGGTTTTCCCTTCCACGACGCGGTCAATCGGAGCGGGTCGAGCGTCAGATCGCCGACGACGATCAGTTCATCATCGGCCGGTCGTTGTGTGGAATCGATGAGCGCTGCGCGGCGGAGCAGTACTTTGACGCGCGCCATGAGCTCGCGCATGGAGAACGGCTTGCAGAGGTAGTCGTCTGCCCCGATTTCCAAACCGAGGACCCTGTCGAACTCGTCCTCACGCGACGTCACGAAGATCACCGGAAGCGCGTCCGAACGCGTCCGCAACCGGCGGCAGAGCTCGAGACCGTCGAGTCGCGGCAGGCCAATATCAAGAATCACGAGGTCGGGCAGCGCCCGCGCAAACGCGTCCCACGCGGTCTGCCCGTCGTCGTAGCCCTCGCTGCGGTGCCCGTCCTGTTTCAGCGCGAAGCGAATCGCTTCACGAATCGTTTCCTCGTCCTCCACGACCGCAACCACCTTGCCCGCTGACGTCACGGCAGAACTGTAACGCAGCTCGCGGGTTTCCGCGTTGCCTTACTTCCGCCACGATCTGCCCTCGTTTTCCACGGTCCCGACATGCCTGCTGTCGGAAGTGCCGGTCTACTGGATCGTGGGACTGGGCTCGGGACATCGGAGGGGACGGAGGGAACGGACCAAGCTTCAACTCGGAGAAACAGAGAAACGGAGATGTCTAGATCAATACTCTGACCCTACAAGATCTCCGTTTCTCCGTTTCTCCGAGTTGAAGCTCGTTCCGTTCCCTCCGTCCCCTCCGTCAACAGGAGGAGGAACTCAAAATGCGAAACTCGGCGATGGCGCGGCTCGGGATCATGGGAGTGCTCTTCGTTGGCTTGCTGATACCTCTTTCGATGATGCACACCGTGGTCAGCGAGCGCGCGGGCCGGCGTAGTGAGGCAGCATCGGCGATCAGTGCCGAATGGGGAGGACCGCAGACGCTGGCCGGACCGGTGCTCACGATCCCGTATCGTCTGGCGTGGAAAGACGCGAACGGCAACGTCAGAGAACGGACGCAGAAGCTCTTCGTCCTGCCCGAGGCATTGTCGGTGACAGGCCACATCGAGCATTCCACCCGCAAGCGCGGCCTGTTCGAGGTCGTCGTCTACACCGCGAGGCTCAAGGTCAACGGCCGATTCCTGCGCCCGGATCTGTCGGGCATCCGGCCGGAGCCGAGCCACGTCGACTGGGACAACGCCACCGTCGATGTGGGCGTGACCGATCCCCGCGGAATCGCCAGGCGCCTGACGATGCGGTGGGCTGGACGCGAGGCGGGCTTCGTGCCTGGCGTGACGCCAAACGGGTTGTTCTCGACCGGTCTGCGCGTGCCGGTCGGTGCCTTACCCGAAAGTCTCAACGCCATCCCGTTCGAGTTCGAAATCGATCTCAACGGCACCCCTGATCTGCGCATTCTTCCTGCCGGTGACGAAACCCAGGTGACGCTCGCGTCGACATGGCCGCACCCGAGCTTCACCGGAGCGCCGCTGCCGCGCGAGCGCTCGGTCGGCCCGTCGGGCTTCACGGCGTCGTGGAACATTCCCTATTTCGGGCGTGGTTATCCTCCGCGATGGACGAGTGACGAGATGATTCCTGACGAGCGTCGTGGCGAAGTCTACGGCTCGGCCATTGGCGTCACGCTCATGCGGCCGGTCGACATCTATCAGCAAACCGAGCGCGCGGTGAAATACGCCGCCCTCTTCATCGTGCTCACCTTCGTGATCGCGTTCCTGTGGGAGGTGACTGGTGGCGTGCTCGTGCACCCCGTCCAATATCTGTTCGTCGGCTTTGCGATGTGCGTCTTCTACCTGCTGCTCCTGTCGCTCGCCGAGCACATCCAGTTCGACGGCGCGTATGGGGCCGCGGCAGTTGCCACGGTGACGCTGCTCGCGTGGTACTGGAGCTGGGTCCTCAACGGTCTCAAACAGGGAACGGTGATGGGAGGCGTGCTCGTGGGACTCTACGGATTCCTGTACTTGCTGCTGCGCCTCGAAGACTACGCGCTGCTCGCCGGATCCATCGGGCTGTTCCTGATGCTCGCGGCCGTCATGTTCCTGACCAGACGCGTGCAGTGGTACGACTTGCGGTTGGGCACGCGGCAGGAGGCCTGAAATCGGGAATCGGAAATCGGCAATCGGCAATCGGCAATCGGACGATCGGATTGAGATCGGATCGAGATCGGGCCGATCCGATTTCCGATTGCCGATTGCCGATTGCCGATTGCCGATTCCCGATTGACCTATTGTCGAGCCACCAGCCGCCCGTCCTTGACAATCGTTTCGCCGCCGGCGGTGACCGTCGTGTCGGGAAAGAACATCCACGCGACGTAGCCGCCGCGCACGTTGCCGGCGAGCTCCGTGTTGTCGCCGAGGCTCAAGCGGACGACGCCGGCGCCGTAGCCGTAGTACGGCATGACGGTGTCTTTCGGGCTCACGGTGAGACGCGGGTTGAAGCCGAGGCAGAACTCGCGGAAGTGCGACGCGGCGGGAACGTTCTTCAGCAGCGCAGCAACGGCCTCAGGATTCGTGCGCGCCGTGGAGCGGACGATGCGGCCCTTTTCGATCTCGAGGCGGATGCCGGTCGCTTCGCCGTCAGGAAACGGCAACGACGGGACGACCATCGTGCCGTTGACCGACTCCTCCAGCGGCGCCACGCGCATGACGCCCGCTGGCAGCTCGATGTGCCGATCGATCCGCATGCGGCCCCTGCTGGCGCGCGCCTTCGAGCCATCGCCATCCTGTTTGTTGAACGGACGGTCGCCGACCCGGAAGGTCAGGTTCGTCCCGCCGGGCGACGTGACCCGGACCTCGCCCTTCTGCATCAGCGCAATCACGCGATCCATGTTCCTGCCGAGCGCGGCGTAGTCGATGTCGAGCGCATCGAGGTACAACTTGTCGTAGGCAGGGGTATGCGGTGCGGGAAGCCCATTGATGCGGCGGGTGCCGTCGGTCCAATGGAAATGAAGCTCGCGTCCGCCGCCCCGATCGATCCAACGTGCGAGGGCGGCCGACTGATCGGGCGGCGTGGCTGACGCGGGTGCGGGCAGCCAGACGTAGACGTCGGTCTTCTGCAGCCGCTGCTCGAGATCCGGGGCAGGACCGTACGGCAGGATCTCGACGACCGCGCCGTCCCGCTCCAGACGTTTCTGGACGACGGGCGCGAGGTCGGGCATGGTCTCGTTGTGAACGCGAAGCAGGACGCGCTCGCCTTTGGACACTTGGCCCGATGCCGCGATGCGCTCGGCCATCACGTCGTAGGGCAGGGTTTGAGCTGTCATCGTCATCGCTCCTGCCGCGGCCAGTGCTGCCACGGCTCCGATCACCATACGACACGGCACGGTTCACCTGCCTCTCGTGGTCATCACGACGGGGGTACAATCCGCCGAGGAGATGGGCAATGTACTCGATTAGACAATGCGTGCGCACCGGGGGGCCAATGCTGGCGATCGCAGTACTCCTCGCGTCGCCGGCGCTGGCACAATCATTTTCGGTCGGACCGGTCACGGCTGCGCCTGGAACGATCGCCTCCGGCACGCTTACGGTTGCGCCGAAGGCGGGGAGCGATGACGGCACGTCCATTCCGATCAGCATCATCCACGGGACAAAGCCCGGTCCGGTGCTGGCGCTCACCGCGGGCGTCCACGGTCAGGAATACACGCCGGTCCTGGCGCTGCAGCGGCTCCTCAAGTCCACGGATCCGAAGACACTGACCGGGACGATCGTGCTCGTCCACGTTGCGAACATGCCGTCGTTCCTCGCGCGCACGATCTACTACTCCCCTGCCGACGGCAAGAACCTCAATCGCGTGTTTCCTGGCAAGGCCGACGGCACGCTGTCGGAGCGGATTGCGCTGACGATCACACGAGAGGTGATCGAGCGTGCGACTCACCTGATCGACCTGCACTGCGGGGACGGTAACGAATCGCTGCGCCCGTACACCTACTGGATCACGACGGGCGCTCCGGCCGTCGCCGAAACCGGCAAGCAGATGGCCCTCGCCTTCGGCATGGATCACATCGTCGTCGATCGCGAACGGCCGGCAGACGCGAACGCTTCCGTGTACGTGTCGAACACCGCCATCACGCGCGGCAAGCCGGCGCTGACGATCGAATCTGGCGGCATGGCGGTCACCGACGAAGAGTCGATTGCCCGCATCGAGCGGGGGATCGCGGGCGTGCTGCGACATCTCGGCATGCGCGCGGACGGCCCGCCGCCGGTGGCACAGCCGATCTGGATTCAGCGCAGCGAGGTGCTGCGCGCCTCGAACACCGGTATCTTCCAAGCCGCGGTGGAACGAGGGCATACCGTCGCGCAGGGTACGCTGATCGGACGCATCACCGACTTTCACGGCAAGGTCGTCGAGGAGATTCGGGCGCCGTTCGGCGGTGAAATCCTTTACGTCATCGGCACGCCGCCGATCAGCAAGGGCGAACCGGTCGCCATGGTGGGCGCTATCGGGGCTGGAGAAGTGATCAAGTCGGGGCTCGGTGCTCGGGCTGGCTTGCCCGCCGTAGCCTTGGTGAAGGCGGGGGCTCGGCTTGCCCGCCGTAGCCCTGGCGAAGGCGGGGCTCGCGCTGTCGGTGATGGTTGGCGCGCAGACCGCCAAGCCGTCGTTCGAGGCGGTGCAGCCGGAACTCCTGGCGGCGGGCGGCTCGTTCGTCAATGCGTTTGCTGACGTCGATCGCGATGGCGATCTGGACCTCTTCGTCGGCTTCAATGGCGAGCCGAACCGGCTCTATCGAAACGACCGCGGGACGCTCGTCGATGTTGCACGGTACGTTGGGGATTGCCGACGCACGTGCGACCAGGGCGGCAGCATGGGGCGATTTCGATGCCGACGGCGATCCCGACCTGCTGGTCGGCTTCGCTCCCGGTGCCGGGTCGGTCCTGCGTCTGTATCGCAACGACCGGGACCGATTCGCGGACGTGACGTCATCCGCGATGGTGGCAGTCGCCGCAGGCGCGGTGCGACAGCCGTCCTGGATCGATGTCGACGGCGACGGCGACCTGGATCTGTTCGTGGCGTTTCGGGATCGGGCGAACGCGATGTATCGAAACGACGCCGGCCGCTTCACCGACATTGCCGGTGAGCTCGGTCTTGCAGACACGAGGCGCACCGTCGGGGCCGTCTGGTTCGACTACGACGAGGACGGCGATCTCGACCTGTATGCCGGCAACATGGACGGCGACGCCAACGGCCTGTTTCGAAACGACTCGGGGCGATTCACGGATGTTGCCGATCTCGCAGGCGTCGCGTGGGGAGGCAGGGCGCCCAAGGATCCCGCAAACGGGACGGTCCGTCCGTGCGCCGCTGACGTCAACGGCGACGGGTCGTTCGACCTGTTCACGGCCAACTACGGTCCGCTCGGACTCTTTCTGAACAGCAAGGGCGTGTTCCGCGACGTGTCGTCAGACTGGCAGATCGCGATCGACTCGCGTTACGACGCGTGCGCGTTCTCCGACATCGATCACGACGGCCGGCTCGACGTCTATGTCAACGGCACGGTCACCGGTGGCGTCAGCTATCCCGACCACGTCTTTCGCAACACCGGAACGCGCTTCGAGGATGTCACCCCCGATAACGTTCGCGCGCTGCAGGCGGATCACGGTGTGCAGTGGGCTGACTTCGATCGAGACGGGGACGAGGATCTGGCGCTGACGGGGTCGCGGCCGGACGGCATGCACTCTCTGCTCCGCAATCTGCTGCCGGCAGCGAGCGCGCGACAGGCCCTGCAGGTCAGGGTCGTGGACGGCCGTGGCCGCGCGACCCTCGCCGGTGCGGAGGTACGGATCTATCAACCGGGTACCCGCACGCTGCTGGGCGCTCGTCTCGTGGACACGGGTTCGGGGTACGACGCACAGAACGAGATGCCGGTGCACTTCGGGGTCGCGGGTCACTCGCGAGTGGATGTAGAGGTGATCTATCCGACGGGCAAAGCCCGCAAGCCCGTCCGCCGGACTGGGGTGCGGATCCCCGGTGACCGGTTCGAGGTGCTGACCATTCAGGTCGGCCGGTAGGGCAAAATCAGCATTCTTCACTTGCCAAGATCAAGAGCTCTCGCAGGGAGCGCAGAGGGCAGGGATCGCAGAGAGTTCTTGAAATCAATCAGATGACAGCGGGCGAAACCGGCTGCCTGGCGTAGCCAGGCAGGTGGAGTCGCGAGTGATCGCAAATCAGAGCGCCCGGTGATCATGTGGCGTTCTGATTTGCGATCACTCGCGACTCCACCCGCGCCTGCGGCGCGGCCGGTTTCGCGCACCCCTGCGCGCTCTGCTCTCAGCGAGCTCTGCGTGAGCTCTTCGTGACAAGTAGTTGCCGACCGAATAGTTGAGGCACCTCGCCCGACGTCAAGACGTCTGACCCGGGGCGTCGAACTCCTCCTCAGTACATGCACGATTCCTGTTGCATGCGGCGTTAGATCGGCCTAGCATCCCCCCGTACTCGGTCGGTTCCTGGCTTCGGCGTGTCTTTTCAGACCTGAAAACGCACGACCTTTCAAAAGTGAGGAACACATGAAGATCGTTACGTGCACCCTCCTTTGCGCGATCCTCCTGCCAATCAGTTCGACAGAAAGCCGTGCCCAATCGTATCAAGGCGGCCTTCGAGGGGCCGTGCGCGACGCCGGCGGGATCGTTCCCGGGGCCGAAGTGACCCTCGTGAACGAAGCCACCAACGCGAAGCGCACGACGATCAGCAATGCCGAAGGCGAGTACGCCTTCCCGAACGTGCTCCCTGGCACGTACACCGTTACAGCGTCCATCAGCGGCTACAAGAAGATAGAAAGCCGCGGACTCGTGATCGGGACCCAGACGTTCATCACGCTGGACCTGACGCTCGAAGTCGGGACCATCGAGGAATCAGTGACCGTCAGCGGCCAATCGCCGATGATCGAGCGATCGAATGCGTCCGTCGCGTCGACGCTCGACAGCAAGACCCTCGAGACCCTCCCTACCGCGGGGCGGAATCCCTTCTTCCTGGCGGTCACGACGCCCAACGTCGTGCCGTCCGGCGATCCACAGTTCGTCCGCCAGCAGGACCAGACGAACTCGTCGCTCCTCTCGCTTGGCGGCGGGCCACGCCGCGCGAACAACTACACGCTCGAGGGCGTGTCCATCACCGACCTGCGGAACCGGGCGACGTTCATACCCTCGATCGAGGCCACCGAAGAGGTGAAGGTGCAGGTGAGCACGTACGACGCCGAGATGGGGCGCACCGGCGGCGGTGTCTTCAACACCGTCGGCAAATCGGGGTCGAATGTCTTCCACGGAAGCGCCGTCTTGCAGAACCGCCCGTCGTGGGGACAAGGAAAATTCTATTTCGCCAGAGACCAGCCCAAACCGGACAACTACTTCTGGCTCTACGGCGGGTCGGCAGGCGGGCCGATTGTCAGGAACAAAACCTTCTTCTGGACAACGACCGAGAACTACAAGACGAAGACGTCACGCAGCACAGTCCTCTTCCTGCCCACGGAGCGCGAGGTCCGAGGAGATTTCTCGCAAAGCGGGGTTACCATTTTCAACCCCCTCACGACACGCCCCGACCCGAGCAATCCCGGCCAGTTCATCCGCGATCCGTTTCAGGGCAACGTCATCCCTTCAGGAATGATCAACCCGGTGGCCGCAGCGGCTGCGCAGTACTTTCCACGACCGAGCTCCGGGAACGACCTGCCGTCGGTCGCCGAGCTGAAGGATCGGGCCAACCAGTTCACCGTCAAGATGGACCACCGCTTCAACGACAAGTTCACGTTGACGGGCATGTATGCCTGGTACGACTCCGAGGAGCCGGAATCGCGCTTCTATGGCAGAAACCTCGGCGACAACCCGGCCGATCCTGCCGAGGGGCTTCTGTTGCGCACGGTTCACGTCCTGACGCTGAACAACGTGTTCATTCCGAGCAGCTCGACTGTGTACGGATTCCGATACGGCTTCACGCAGTTCGTGGATGACGACGTGCCAAACGCCTTCGATCCGGCAACGCTGGGCTTCTCGCCGAACTTCACGAACGCGATCACCTACGACAAGTTCCCCTCGCTCAACATCCAGGGGTACGGGAGCGTGAACTTCGACACGTTTGGCGATCGCGATCCTCAGGACACGACGTACTATTCGCACAATTTCAACGCCAGCGTCTCGAAGCTCGTCGGGAGCCATACGCTGAAGGCGGGTGCCGAGTACAGGCTCATCGGAATGGAACTGTTCGCGCGAGGACAGCCGAGCGGCAACTTCGACTTCACGCCAGGGTTCACGCGCGGGCCGAATCCGCTCGTCGGCGGCACAACCGCGCATGCGCTGGCCAGTTTCCTGCTGGGCTATCCGGCGACCGGCGACATCACCGTCGCCGCGCCGAGCGATTTCTACATCCATTACTACGCGGGCTACGCCCAGGATGACTATCGAGTCACACCCAACCTCACGCTGAACTTTGGCCTGCGCTACGAATTCGAGCAGGGGCTGCAGGAGAAGGACAACCAAATCACGGTGGGGTTCGATCGCGACCGCGACTTCCCGGTGCAGGTTCCCGGCCTGAACCTGCGCGGCGGGTTGATGTATGCCGGCGAGGACGGGTACCCGACCCACCAGAGCGATCCCTCGACAACGAAATTTGCTCCGCGGGGAGGGTTCGCGTATTCGCTGAATGAGCGGACCGTGCTGCGAGGCGGCTACGGGCTGTTCTTCGCCCCGAACCAGTATGCGTTTCCTAACGAGAACCGGCTCGGCACGCGCGGCTTCACGGCCATCACGACGTACTTCGCCAGCAATGACGGGGGGCTGACGCCGTGCGCCACGTGCACGCTGACAAATCCGTTTCCAAACGGCATCGAGCAGCCTGTCGGGAGCAGCCTCGGCCTGCTGACAGGCGCTGGCGGGAATCTCAACTTCGTCGATCAGTTCCGCGAGTCGGCCTACGTGCATCGGTACTCGCTCGATCTGCAGCGCGAGATCCGCAACGACATCTCCGTCTCGATCGGCTACCTGGGAAGCCGGTCCGAAAATCTGGCGGTTGGCGGCACCAATTCGAACACCGTCAACATCAACCAGCTCGAAGTCAGGCACCAGTCCCTCGGCACGGCGCTGCTCGATGCGGTGCCGAACCCGTTCTTCGGCAACCCCGTGTTCGGCGCGTTCAGCCGGCAGTCAAACGATCGCCCGCGGCCAACTGCTGCGCCCGTATCCGCAGTTCGGCGACATCCTGGCGCACCAGGTCAGTGCAGGCAAGGCGCGCTATAACGCGATGGTGCTGAAGTTCAATAAGCGCTTCACCCGCGGCTGGGGTGCGAACGTGAACTATACCTACAGCACCAACAAGGACAACCTGTTCGGCGAGGTCAACTACTTCTCGAACAACAACAACGCGTTGAGCCCGCCCGCTCGACAACTACGACCTGGACGCCGAGTACGGCACGTCCCTCCTGGATGCGCCACATCGGCTGAATATCTCGGGCATCTACGAATTGCCGTTCGGACAGGGCAGGCGGTGGCTGTCGAAGCCGGGAGTGATCGATGTGCTCCTCGGCGGATGGGCCATTACCGCCATCGGAAGCTACCAGAGCGGGTTCCCCAATGTGATTGCTCAAGACAACAACAACTCGGGCCTGCTCGGCAGCTTCCAGCGGCCGAACCTGACCGGGACCGATCCGGCGACATCCGGCAGCACGGAGGATCGACTCAACAACTGGTTCAATCAGGCGGCGTGGTCGCAGGCTGCCCCCTTCACGTTCGGCGACGCGCCACGGACCGATACGAGAGCGCGCACGCCGTTCAAGAAGAACTGGGACATCGCCTTCCAGAAGACACAACCCATCGGCGGGCAGACGATCATGGTGAGAATCGAGTTGATCAACGTGTTCGACGATCCCAACTTCCTTGGACCGGAGACCCGCTTCGGCCGGTCGGCTTTCGGCCGGATCACACAGGTGGGCGGCTTCCCGCGCACGGTGCAGCTCCTCGCGCGATTTGGATGGTAGGCAATCGAGTCATCGCGGCTTCGCTGCTCGCGCTCGGCCGCGAAGCCGCCTGCCAAGATCAAGAGCTCTCGCGGAGATAGCAGAGAGCAGGGATCGCAGAGAGTTCTTGAAATCAGAAAGACTGCGGGCGAAACAGGCTGCCTGGCGGAGCCAGGCAGGTGGAGTAGCGAGTGATCGCAAATCAGAGCGCCCGATGATCCTGTGGCGTTCTGATTTGCGATCACTCGCTACTCCACCCGCGCCTGCGGCGCGGCCAGTTTCGCCGTACCTCTGCGCTCTCCGCTCTCAGCGTCCTCTGCGTGAGCTCTTCGTGACAAGTAGTTGTCGTGTCGAATTCTCGACCGCCGCCGCGAGCTAAGCGAGCGACGCCAGAAACTCCCGCGTGCCCGCCGGCCCCGTCGCGCTGAGCGAGATCTCCCCGCCATTCGACTCGACGATGAGCTCGAAGCGCAGGAAGCGGCAGCATCGCCGCTCGGCATCGATCACCGTCGCAATCTGTGCGAGCAGCCCATCATCCGGCGTGAAGCGCCATCGCAGGCCGTCCGGCAGCTCCTCGCGGCCCACTGATCTGGCGATCAGGCCCGGCAGAAGATCGACGCGCCGCCGATTGAGATCGTCCGGGTCAAGTGTGCAAGCAATCTCGTCCATGGTCAGATCGAACAACTAGGAGTGCAATACCCGATCGTAATACTGCTCGTACATAGGCACGACACGATCCACACAATACAGTTCACGCGCCCGCTGACATGCCACCTCGGCAATCCGTTGATGCAGTTGACGGTCCGTCAGCAGCGCGATCGCGCTTTGCGACATGCCGTCGACATCCGCTGGCTCGTGCAGAAACCCGGTGACGCCGTGCTCGATCACCTCGGGCAGCCCGCCGACGCGAGATGCGACCACTGGCACCTCACAGGCCATCGCCTCCAGGGCCGCGAGCCCGAAGCTCTCCTGCGCTGACGGCAGAAGAAAGACGTCGGCAATCGACAGCAGCGGGATGACGGCTTCTTGCGCGCCCAGCATGTCGACCTTGCTGGTCAGCCCGAGCTCACGGCCCAGGCGGTAGGCCGTTTCCTGTTCCGGGCCATCACCCACGAGCAGCAGACGCGCCGGGACCTCGCGGCAGATCCGCGCAAACACCTGCATCACCGCATCGATCCGCTTGACCGGCCGGAAGTTCGAGACATGAATCACCAGCTTCGTCTGGTCGTCCTTCGCGAAACGCGCGCGGAGGCCGGGCACCTCGGTCCGTCGATACAGCGTGCAGTCCAGGAAATTGGGGATCACGGCAATCTCGCGCGTGACGCACAACTCCGTATGGGTCGAAGCTGCGAGACTCTTCGAAACCGCGGTGACGCCGTCAGAGCGCTCGATCGAATAGGCCACGATCTCCGAGTACGACGGATCGCTGCCGACCAAGGTGATGTCGGTCCCGTGCAGCGTGGTCACCACGCGCGCGACGGGCGTGTGGCCGCCTGACTCGAGTACCTGCCTGGCGAGCAGAGCCGCCGTCGCATGGGGTATCGCGTAGTGCGCGTGGATCAGATCGAGCTTGAACTCACGCCCGACTTGCACCAGGCGGTTCGCCAATGACAACAGATACTGCGGCTCACGAAACAGTGGATAGCTGGGCGTGTTGACCTGATGGAACGCGAGCCCCGGATGAAACTCGTTCAGCCGGAACGGTGGATCGGTGCTGACGAGGTGCACGTTGTGGCCGCGATCGGCGAGCGCCTTCGACAACTCGGTCGCGACGATGCCGCTCCCGCCTACCGACGCGTAACACAAAATGCCTATATTCATGAAATCAGGGCCGGAGTCCGTGGTTCGTGGTTCGTCGCTCGTAGCTCGATAGCGCTTCCGACGTCGACGCGGTCTACCGAGCGACGAGCGAGCGACGACCACGAACCACGGCATGCGTTCACTCTTGAACAACGACTCTCGTACATTACCGGATCGCGCACCACGAACCCTTCCGCGAACGTGACACCGGCGAGCGCGCCGAACTGCGCGTCGCGGCTTTCAATCAGTTGCTGAAAACGCGGCGTGGTGAGCCGTGTGGAGACGCTGTCCCCGGAGGGCGGCGTGAACTGCGACACGTGACACGCCAGCGCGCGCCGCTTCACCTCGTAGTACTGCGACACGTCGATGACGAAGGCGGGCGGGCTCGAGTCGTTGATGAAGTAGTAACAGATCCACTCGGCTTTCCACGCCTCGCCCGCTGCCTGATAGCGCCGCAATCCGGCGCTGAACACCGCCTCCGTCAGCACCTGGCTCGCAGCCACGTGATCGGGGTGACGATCGGACCAGTGTGGAACGGCAATGGCTCGCGGCCGCGCAGCGCGGATCAATCCGGCAGCCTGCCTGACGTGCTCGGCATCGCCGATCCCGCGATCGGGCCAGCGCAGATTCACGCGCCATCGCGCGCCCAGGACAGCCCGCGCCGCCTCCGCTTCAGCGAGGCGCTCGTCGACCGTTCCGTTGCTCCCCATTTCACCCGCGGTCAGATCGCACAGCCCCACACGGTGACCGAGTGCCGCGTGGCGCGCGACAGTTCCGCCGGCGCCTATCTCGATGTCGTCGGGGTGCGGGCCGAAAAACAGCAGATCGACCGGGTCCGGAGTCACAGTCACCACTCAGACCCGATCACGGTTTGGACGACGAGAACGCGGCAAGGACCTGACCGATGAACTCGTTGAACGCCCGCTGCTGGATCCAGCGGACGACGATGACGAGGTCGTTGTCCCAGTCGATGTAGATGATGTTGCTCCCGTTGCCCTGGAACGTCACGACTGTCGCCGGCGCGTTCGGAAACGGCTTCCGGTCCGTGTTCAGGAACCAGTTCATGTAGCCGTAGGTCTGGTTCGCGGGGCCTGGCGTCCGCGCCATCTTGATCCAGTCGGGCGAGACGATCTGCCGATCCTTCCATTTGCCATTTCGCAGGAACAGGTATCCGAAGCGTGCCATGTCGCGCGCCGAGATGAACATGCCACCACCCCAATGGCCTCCGCCGGTCGTCGACTGGACGCGACGGCCGTCGAGATCGATCCACGAGTTCTCGTAGCCATGCCAGCGCCACGTGCTGGACGCGCCGATCGGCTCCATCACTTCCTCACGAAGCACCTCCGGAAGTGGCCGGCGAAGGACGTGCAGTGCGCACAGCGCCAGAAGGTTCACGCGGACGTCGTTGTATTTGTAGCGTGTCCCAGGTTCGCTCAACGGCCGGTTGGGCCAGTCGGACGGCCGCTGCCCTTCGGGTCTGTCCGCCCAGTCGGGCTTCCCCCACAGGGTGCCCTGCCAATCGCTGGTCTGACGCAGCAGGTGATCCCAGGTGATCTTGCGCGTTGTGCGGGCTCGCAAAGAGTGTGGGGTCCGGCACGTAGTCGCGGACCAGATCGTTGACGTCACGGATGAGCCCTTTCTGCCACGCGATGCCGACCACCGTCGACAGGAAGCTCTTGGTCACGCTGAACGTCATGTCCGTCCGTGTGGTCTCACCCCACTCCGCAATGATGTAGCCGTTCTTGACGATGATCCCGTTGAGCGCGCCGCGCGGCTGAACTGGCCCGATCGGTGTGTCGAACGGCTCCCGCCCGAACGTCGTCGCGAGGTCCACGGCGAGGTCCTTCGTAGCCGGATTCTCGTTCTCCGTCGCGAACTTGATGGCCGCCTCGAGCCGGGTGGCGTCGACGCCCGCCTGCGCCGGCGTCCGGGTCTGCCACCCGAATCGCTCCGGAAAATAGGGACCGGACGTCGACGGCGTCTGACGGGTCTGTGCCGACAGCACACCGCCTGACAGCGTCAGGATGCTGGCCGTCATCAAGCTCAGCAACGCGATTCGTCTGTTCATGACCGGCGATTATATGGAAGACGAAACGGGGAAAGTCTACCCCTCGCAGCATTTCCTCTGATCCATCTGATCCATCGAAAACCCGTTGACAGTGAACGGCCCGTGGCGCTACGGTATGCCACTGGTATACCGTCCCTGAAGACGGCCAGTTCGCCGTCAAAAAGGCGCATTCCACGGCTCCAGCGCAGTTACTCACGTCTCTGGGAGGAGGAGACATGAAGCAGCGTGTTCTCGGGCTCGTTTCCGCGTGCTCCATCCTTGCTTTAATCACTGCAACACCTGGTTTTGCCCAAAACAGAGGATCGCTCGACTGGCGTCGTCACCGACGCCGGCGGCGGTGTGCTGCCTGGGGCGACCGTCGTGGTGAAAAGCGTGACGTCGGACGCCTCGTTCGAGGCGACGACCAACACCGAGGGACTGTTCTCGGTGCCATCGCTCGATCCTGGCGCCTACACCATTACCGTCTCGCTGACTGGCTTCAAGACGAACGATCATCAACGACGTCCGGATCTCACCAGGCACACCAGTGAACGATCAAGGCGACGCTCGAAGTCGGCCAGCTCGAAGAGACGGTTACTGTCAGTCAGCAGCGCCGAGCTGATCAACACGCAGACACCAACGGTGTCTTCGACGCTCAACGCCGATCAGCTGAATCGCATGCCGACGCCGAGCCGGAACGCACTGAACGCCGTGACCTTTCTGCCAGGCATCAATACGGCGACGACTAACCGCGAGTCGCGCATCAACGGCCTTCCGGAGTCGTTCGTCAGCATCACGATGGACGGCGTGAACAACAACGACAACTTCAACCGGTCGACGGACTCGTTCTTCGCTTCGGTGTCCCCGCGGCAGGACGCCGTCGAGGCGGTCACCGTCACGACTGCGGCGGCCGCGGCGAACGTCGGCGGCAGCGGCGCGGTGACGATCAACTTCGCCACGCGCTCGGGAAGCAACCGCTTCAGTGGCAGCGTCTACGAGTACTTCCGTCACCCGTCGATGAACACGAACTACTACTTCAACGAGCTGAACGATCTTGAAAAGAACGACATCAAGTTGAATCAGTACGGCGGCCGGCTCGGCGGCCCGATCACGATCCCGGGCCTCTTCGATGGCCGCGACAGGGCGTTCTTCTTCTTCAACTACGAGCAGCTGCGTTTCCCGAACAGCTTTACGCGAACCCGCGTGACGCTGCATCCGCGGGCGTTGGACGGATGGTTCCGCTATACGGTGAGCGGTCAGATCCGCGAGGTGAACGTCCTCAACCTGGCGGCACAGAACGGGCAGATCTCGGCAATGGACCCATTGGTGCGGGATGTTCTTGGAAGGATTCAGGCCGCGACGCTGACGACCGGAGCCGTCAACACCACGAGCGACCCGCTTCTGAACAATTATGTGTGGCTCAGCCCAAGCAAGCTCTTCGAGCATCAGCCAACGCTGAGGATTGACTACAACCTCACGGAGAACCACCGGCTGACGGGAACCACCGCGACGATCTGGGCCGAACGCGATCGAGATTACCTGAATGGCGGCGACGTCCGGTTCCCTGGCGGAACGAACTCCAGCCTCTTTCACTCGACGCGTCCACTGCACTCGTTGACCCTCCGTTCGACGCTGTCCGCCAACACCGTCAACGAGCTCCGCGCTGGATTCACCGCGTACGGCGGCGCCTCGTATTTCGGTGACCTTTCGAGCAATGGCCCATCGACGTTCGAGGATCAGGACGGCTACGCGATCAATTTCCCGGACTTTTCCGACCCCGCGCTGACGAATTGGCACGTGCAGAACAACCCGAGCTGGCGCAGCGCGCCGACGGCTGAAATCGCGAACACGCTGAACTGGCAAAAGGGCTCGCATGCCTTCATGTTTGGCGGATCGTGGCTCCGTGCGTCGGCATGGGAGAAAGCGCAGAATCAGGTGGAGGGCATCAATCTCGGGTTCAACAACACCAGCGATCCGGCGATCGGGCTGTTCAACACGACGAACTTCCCTGGGGCGTCCGGCGGCCAGCTCACGGACGCACGCGACCTCTATGGCACACTGACTGGACGGGTCACCGCCGTCACTGGTCAGGCGGCGCTGGATGAAGACACGAACCAGTACGTGTCGCTCGGGCCGCGTACTCGAGAGGGACGCATCGACATGCTCTCAGGATTCGTGCAGGACTCGTGGCGCTTGACGCCCGCCCTGACGATCAACGCTGGTCTCCGTTACGACCTCCAGCTGCCGTTCACGCCGGTCAACGACATCATGTCGAACGTGACAATGGAGTCGGTCTGTGGCATTTCCGGCGTGGGACCAGGTGGAAACTACGGCAACTGCAATTTCCTGCAGCCTGGTTTCACACCGGGCGTCACACCCGAATTCATCCAGTTGACGAGAGGCACGCAGGGTTACGACACCGACTACAACAACTTCTCGCCGAACGTCGGCGTCGCCTGGCGGCCGAACGTCGAGAGCGGGTGGATGCGGAAGATCCTCGGCGATCCGGAACAGGCGACCATCCGTGCGGGCTATTCCGTGGCGTACGAACGTCAGGGGATGGGCGTCTTTACGGGCGAATTCGGGGTCAACCCGGGCAGCACGCTGAGCCTGAGCCGCGACGCCAACACCGGGCTCGTTCCGCCGGGACAATCCTGGCCGGTGCTGCTCAGCGAGCGCAGCCGCCTGCAGACCGCCAGTTTCCCGACATCGCCAACCTACCCGATCGCCGTTCGCTCGGGTCGCGCCGACGACATGTCCACGTTCTCGCCGGACATCGTGATCGCCTCCGCTGGCACCTGGACCGCCGGCTTCCAGCGGTCTATCGGTCGCGACATGGCCGTGGACTTCCGCTACGTCGGCACCCGCGGCTGGAACCAGTGGTCAGAGCTCAACTACAACGACATCCGCGGCGAGAACCTCGTGGCCAACGGGTTCATGGACGAGTTCCGGCTCGCGATGTCGAACCTGACAGCAAACAACATCGCCGGCGGGAACCGCTCTGGTTCGTTCGCGTACTTCGGACCCAATACGGGCACCAGCCCGCTCCCGACCTATCTGGCGTACGTGAATCGCAGCAGGGACGCCAGCAACCCGGGCGCCTACTCTGGCGCCACGTGGACCAATACCGCCTTCACGAACGACCTGGTGCGGACCAATCCGAGCCCGGTCAACTCGGCCAACGACCTTGATGGCGATTCTGGGCGGCGCGCCAACGCGATTGCCGTGGGAATACCGGCGAACTTCTTCATTCCCAACCCGGACCTCGACGACGTCACCGTGACCGACAGCGGTGCGTACAGCGACTACCACGCGTTCCAGGTCGAGTTGCGGCGCCGTCTGTCGAAGGGGCTGTCGGCGAACTTCAACTATCAGTACGCGCTCGAAGGTGGTTCAGCGTTCGACGGCTTCTCGTTCGGTCGCGTGATGATTCCGAGCGAAAACGTGCGTCACGCGATGAAGACGCAGTGGGACTGGACGATTCCTGTTGGCCGCGGCCAGCGCTACGGCACCAACATGAACCCGATCCTCGACGGCATCCTCGGTGGCTGGAGTTTCAACGGTGTCGGCCGCATCCAGTCGCGCGCGATAAATCTGGGCAACGTACGCCTTGTGGGGATGACAATCGACGAACTGACCGACATGTACAAGTTCGAGACGCGCATCAACCCTGATACCGGCGAGCTCGCCGTCTTCAACCTGCCGGACGACGTAATCCTCAACACTCGACGGGCGTTCAGCACCAGCCCGACGTCCGTCACGGGATACTCGAGTCTCGGTGCTCCGGAAGGCCGCTACTTCGCGCCTGACGACAGCTTCGATTGTCTCGAGGTACACGACGGCGACTGCGCGCCGCGCACGACGATGGTTCGCGCGCCGTGGTTCACGCGATTCGACATCGGCGTCACCAAGCGGTTCCCGATCAAGGGGTCGATGAACTTCGAATTCGCGTTCCAGGTGCTGAACGTGTTCGACAACATCAACTTCGACCCGTTGGAGGACACGATCAACGGTGACGACGACATCTTCCAGACCACCTCGGCCTACACGGACGCAAGCAACACCTACGATCCGGGTGGCCGCCTCGGTCAGTTGATGTTCCGTCTCAATTGGTAGAACGCGGCGTGGGCCCGACCTGAGGTTGGGCCCCGCTTTCCCTTCCCGTCCGGGCTTCCGCCACGAACCCGGTCACGATCGTCGCGAGCCGTGGTTCGTTGCTCGTCGCTCGTAGCTCGAAAAACATCGACCGACGTATCGCTCTACGAGCGACGAGCCACGGATTACGAACCACGGCTTTTACGTTCTTTGAATGTTACGACTGCCAGTGATCCCTCCAGACCGTTCATTCGCCACACGTCACACCCATCATCACAGTTAAATCATCACGGCCCGCGGCGGGCCCGGCCTTTTCCCAACCGCTTTCGTTGACACTCTTTCTTATGCAGACTCGGTCGTGTCTCGCGCCTGCCGCGACACTCGCTGGCGTCTGACAGGAGGAGACAATGAAGGAACGGATAGCCGGGCTCGTGCTGGCGTGTGCCGTGGTGTTTCTGAGCGCCACGCCCGCACTCGCACAAACATCATCTTTGTCGGGCGTCGTCGTGGATTCGAACGGCGGCGTCCTTCCGGGCGTGACGGTCGTCGTGAAGAACGTGGCGACCGGAACGACCTTCGACGCCGTCACCAACACCGAAGGCGTGTTCTCGGTCCCAGCGCTCGACGCCGGCGCCTACACGGTGACCGCGTCGCTGTCAGGTTTCAAGACCGCCGTCGTCAACGACGTGCGGCTGGCGCCGGGGACACCGGCATCGATCAAGGCCACGCTCGAGGTCGGGAACCTCGAGGAAACGATCGTCGTCACCAGCAGCAGCGAGCTGGTGAACACGCAGACCGCGACGATCTCGTCGACGCTCAACGCCGATCAGATCAACCGGATGCCGACGCCGTCGAGAAACGCATTGAATGCGGTGACCTTCCTGCCTGGGGTGAACACGTCGGGAATCAACCGCAACTCGACGATCAACGGCCTGCCGGAGTCGTTTCTCAACATCACGCTCGATGGCGTGAGCAACGCCGACAACTTCAACAAGTCCACCGACGGCTTCTTCGCGTCGGTGACGCCACGGCAGGATGCGGTCGAGGCGGTGACGGTCACGACCGCCGCCGGCGGCGCCGAAGTAGGCGGGAGCGGCGCGGTGTCGATCAACTTCGTCACGCGCTCCGGGCACCAACCGCTTCAGCGGCAGCCTCTACGAGTACTTCCGACACTGGGAGCTCAACTCGAACTACTGGTTCAACAAGCGTGACGGCCTGCCGCGCAACGAGATCAAGCTGAATCAGTATGGCGGCCGCGTCGGCGGCCCGATCGTGCTGCCGGGACTCTTCGACGGACGCGACAAGGCGTTCTTCTTCGTCAACTACGAGCAGCTGCGGTTCCCGAACAGCTTCACGCGCAACCGGACCGTCCTGCACCCGCTCGCGCAACAGGGCATCTTCCGATACAGCGTCGGCGGACAGGTGCGAGAGGTCAACGTGCTCGAGCTCGCCGCGCGGAACGGTCAGATTGCCACGAAGGACCCGACGTAGAAGGCATCGCTCAATGACATCAACGCGGCGATGGCGACGTCGGGCGTCCAGTCGGCGCAGAGCGATCCGCTGCTGATGAATTATCGCTGGCAGAGCCCCGGCAGCCTGTTCGAGCATCAGCCGTCGGTCCGCCTCGATTACAACATCAGCGACAAACACCGACTGAGCTTTTCGGGCGCGGTGATCGACACCTACCGCGACCCGGACTATCTGAACAACCCGACGTCAGGTTCCCCGGCTGCGCCCAACTTCGAGCGATACGACTCGCTGCGCCCGCTGTATTCGGGAACGCTGCGCTCGACGCTCAGCTCCAACATGGTCAACGAGCTTCGCGGCGGAACGACGCGCGGGCGGCGCGTCGTATTTCGGCGGCCCGGGCAATCCCGCGCATCGACACCTTCGACGGCCAGGGTGGCTATGCGATCGACTTCGACGCGAACATCGGCCTCACGAACTGGCACACGAGCAACGCCGTGAGCTGGCGCAGCGCGTGGACTTACAGCTCGAAGACACGTTGAACTGGCAGAAGGGCCAGCACAGCTTCAGCTTCGGCGGCGCCATGCTGTTCACGCGCGCGTGGGAGAACGAGCAACAGATCGACGACCGGCATCAACCTGCGGTTCGACACCACCAACGACCCCGCGCGTGACCTGTTCAGTCAGGCGAACTTCCCCAACGCGTCGGCCGCGCAGCTGGCTGATGCGCGCGATCTCTACGCGCTCCTGACCGGGCGCGTCGGCGGCGTCACCGGCGAGGCCGCGCTCGACGACGCGGGCAACTACGTCGCGTTCGGCCCGATCCGGCGGCAGGGGAAATGGACATGCACTCGCTCTTCGCGCAGGACTCATGGCGCCTCACGCCTGCCCTGACCCTGAACGCGGGCGTGCGCTGGGACCTGCAGCTGCCGTTCACGCCGACGAGCAACGTCCTGTCGTCTGCGACCATGGCGGACGTCTGCGGGATGTCCGGTCTGGGCGATGGCGGCACCTTCAGCAAGTGTCGTCTTCAACACGCCGGGCGCCAACGGAGGCGTCGCGGTGCCCGAGTACAACCTGCTGACCAGCGGCACGCGAGGGCTACAACACCGACTGGAACAACTTCGCTCCCAACGTCGGCGTCGCGTGGCGGCCGAACGTGGAGGGCGGCTGGCTGCGCACGCTGCTCGGCGATCCCGAACAGGCGACGCTGCGCGCCGGCTACTCCGTTGCTTACGAGCGTCAGGGCATGGCCGCGTTCGTCGGCGTCTACGACGACAATCCGGGCGGGACGCGTCAGCCTCACCCGCGACGCCTCGACCGGCATCGTCGGACCCGGCGAAACGTGGCCGGTCCTGTTGCGCGACCCGAGCCGTCTCTACAACGCCTCGTTCCCGGCCACGCCTGTCTATCCGATTACCAGCGCGGGCGAATCGAGCCGACGATCTCGCGGCGTTCGCGCCGGATAGTCGAGATCGCATCGGCGCGCAGCTGGACGGTGAGCTTCCAGCGATCGCTGACGAAGGACATGGCGGTCGACATCCGCTACGTCGGCACGCGCGGCGTCAATCAGTGGTCGACGATCAACTACAACAGCGACCTGAACCTCGAGAGAACGGCTTCATCGATGAGTTCCGGCTCGCGATGGCGCAACCTGCAGGCGAACAACGCGGCTGGCGGCAACCGCACCGGGTCGTTCGCGTATTTCGGTCAGGGAACCGGCACCAACCCCTTGCCGATCTATCTCGCGTACCTCAACGGCCTGCCCTCGTCTCGCGCCGATGACCCGACGGCGTATACGGGCGGCAGCCAGACCTGGACCAACACGACCCTCGCCCAGCGGCTGGTCGGCAACGAATCCGCTGCCGAACACATCGGCGACCGACCTGGACGACGATCTCGGCCGCCGGAACAACGCCACGCGCGCCGGTCTACCGGCGAACTTCTTCGTCGTCAATCCGGCGCTCGACGACGTCAACGTGACCGACAGCGGCGCCTTCAGCGACTACCACGCGCTGCAGCTGGAGCTGAAGCGCCGGCTGTCGAAAGGGCTGCAGGCCAACGTCAGCTACCAGTACGCGGTCGAGGGCGGATCGCAGTTCCTCGGCTTCCGCTACGGCCGCGAGATGAACCCGGCGGCCAACGTGCGGCACGCGATCAAGACGCAGTGGGACTGGGAGATTCCGGTCGGCCGCGGACAGCGGTTCGGATCGACTTCGGACCCGATCCTGAACGGCATCCTCGGCGGCTGGCAGTTCAACGGCGTCGGCCGCATCCAGGCGCGCACGATCAACTTCGGCAACGTCCGGCTGGTCGGCATGACGGTCGACGAGCTGACGAGCGCCTACAAGCACGACGTCCGAGTCAATCCGGACACGGCCTGCAGACGGTCTACAACCTGCCGCAGGACATCATCGACAACACCCGGCGGGCGTTCAACGTCAGCACGACGAGCCCGACCGGCTACTCGGCGCTGGGCGTGCCGGAAGGCCGCTACTTCGCGCCGCCGAACAGCGCCGACTGCCTGCAGCTCAAGGCCGGCGACTGCGCGCCACGCGCGCTGCTCGTGCGCGCCCCGTGGTTCACGCGCTTCGACATCGGCGTGACCAAGCGGTTCCCGATCCAGGGAAGCATGAACTTCGAACTGCGGGTCGACGTGTTGAACGTGTTCGACAACGTCAACTTCGACCCGTTCGACTACACGACCATCTCGAACACGCTGAACACCGCGTACACATCAGCCAACTTCGGCCAGGTGACGACGGCGTATCAGGACAGCAACAACACGTTCGACCCGGGCGGCCGCCTCGGTCAGATCATGTTCCGGTTCAACTGGTAGGAACACCGACAACTCCCAACTGCCAATTCCCAACTCCCAAGGGAAGCCGATTGAACGAACGGCTCTCCTTTGGGAGTTGGTAGTTGGAGGTTGGGAGTTGACGAGCGTCAGTGTCCAGCTTTTCTCAACGTCCCGACGACCCTTCCCGCCGGCTGCCCTTCCGCCTGCACGACGGCGCGAATGACGTAGTCGCCGGGCTTCAAGGTTGCGATCGGGATGGCCCCGGTGGCAATTCGTTGTGAGTCGCTGCGCACGTTTCCAACGGCGCCAGGAATGCGCAGCATCGGCGGGCCGTCGACGCTCGTCGCCAGCTCCATGACGATCGATACCGGCGAGTCCGTGGGCGCACCATACACTTCCAGGTAGGCCAGCGCCACAGGCTCCGGGCCGAACACCATGCGCGGGACGAAGCCGCCCGGCCTCGAGAGCCCGAGCATGATGGAGCTGAGCGCAAGCGGACCGGCAGGCGCCAGTTCCGCGTTGACCTGGTAGTCGACCGTACCGCCGCGCCCTGTCGCGTCGGTCGCTGCCACGCGCAGGCGATACCGGCCCGGCTCGATTTCGAGCGCGGTCATCACCGGCATTCCGGGACGCGGGCTGGACTCCACCGTCCCCTGCGCCACGAGGCGTCCTTCGAGGTCGAACAACCCGACCATGGCGGAACGGAATGTCACCGTCGGATCGATTGGTTCGGCGAGGACCACAATCTTCAGTCGTCCCTGGCGGCTGCTGGACGTGTAGCCGATGGCCCGAAGCGGCAGGTCGCGATACATGCGCGCTTCGCGCAACATGCTGCGCGGCGTGAGCGCGGTGTCGCGCGCTCTCGCGTCCGCGCGGGATATGAAGATGTCCGGCCGGGTTCGCAGCACGGCGCCGGGGCGCGACACCGCCACGTCGACCTGGTGTTTCTCGCCGTTCCGATCGTTGCGCTCCGGTTCGATGCCGGCGAGGTAGTAGCCAGCCGTCTCACGCATGACGCGCAGCAGCGTATCGGGGCCCTGCGACGCCAGGTGAAGCCGCCGGGCGCGGGTTGCGCCGCTCAAATGCTCGATTCCCTCGAACGCGTTCTCCGACCCCGTGAAACCAGCGCCCGCGATGTTTTCCCGCCAGAGCTGAGTCTGCGGGCTGGGGTCTTCGGGCTGGACGACGTAGAAGTGTGCGCGCGCGCTGGCAGCGGAAATCCCGACCTGCTGAAAGAGCTCGATCCTCAGCTCGCATTGTCCCGGTGCCATGCTCATCGGCGCATCGCGTCGCGGCCCGGTGAGGCCCGTCGTAATGAATACGACCGTCGTGGGCGCATCGGGACTCGACAGGCCGTCGAGCAGGCCGACGAGCGCTTCGAGGGTTCGACGCGTGCGGCAGGCCGCTTGACTGCCCGTTTCGTTGCGATCCGACTGGCCGACGATCTGTGAGAACGCCTGGCTCACGCGATCGTGCTCGCGCGTGAAATCGACCTTGAGACCACCGTAGGGCATCGTGACCAGCGCGACGCGATCGCGCGGCGCCAGCGACATCAGCAGCTTGTGGACCGCGGCGCGCAAGGGCGCCTCGCGTCCGGTTCTCAACGACTCGTTGTCGAGCACGATGAGGAGTCCGCGTCCGGCATCGCTTGCCGCATTCGAGCCGAACGGCGCGGGCGGCAACGCCACTCTTGGTGTGGCTCCGGTGGTGATCGAATCGTCGACCTGAATCCACTGGAGCGACCGGAGGGTCCGCGGCCGTCCGCCGATCCTGACCGTCACTTCCTCAGGCTTCAGATCCGCAATCGGATGGCCCTCGCTCGTGACCGCATAGAAATCGACAGGCACCAGCTCGATACCGGATACGAACTTCGCGGGAGGCGTCTGCTGCTGCGCAGCCGATGCCAACACCACGATGCCGACGGCGGCCGTGGTAAACAGCCGCACGGGACACGGCCCGTAAATCCGTTAAGGCCCGTAGCCATACGGGTAAAGAATAGCCGCTGCTGGCGCCCCGTCAGCTCAGCTTCTTGCCAGGAAAAAGACCGCTTTGATTCGCGTAAACCGGCGAAGATCGCGTCCCGTGAAAAAGATTCGCGTCCCGTGATTTATCGGCGGTAGCAAACGGACGACCCGTCACGGGCGTCTAACATCAGCAAAACCATGCAGAACTTCAAAACGCTCTCACCGCTGCTGCTCGTTTCGGTCGTCGCCATGGTGGTGGGGCCGTCAGCCGCTCCGCCAGGACAGATACCGGTGCCCCCAGCCACGCCGCCGGCGGTGCAGGCGCCACGCGATGTCCAGGGACGGACGCCGGCTCCGACAGGGACGGCCAGTATCGTGGGCTCGGTGAGCGTTGCGGACAGCGGTCAGCCCGCCCGCAAGGTACGAGTCTCGATCAGCGGTGGAGAAATCCGGGGCCGGACGGTCACGACCGATGACCAGGGCCGGTTCAGCTTCACCAGCCTGCCCGCCGGCCGGTTCATGCTCTCGGCCTCCAAACCGGGCTATGTTTCGGTGAGCTACGGCCAGCGGAAGCCCGGCCCTGGCCGTTCGGGGACAGCCATCCAGCTCTCGGACAACCAGAAGTTCGAAGTTCAGCTGCAGATTCCGCGTGGCGGCGTCATCACTGGCACCGTCCTCGACGAACGCGGTGAAGCGATCCCGGGGACCAGCGTGCGCGTCCTGCGGTACGCAACCCAGAGCGGACAACGCACATTGCAGCAGGCGGGAACCGGATCGACCGACGATCGCGGCATCTATCGCGTTTACGGGCTTCAGCCGGGCGAGTATGTCGTGGCGGCCACGCCGCGCAACACGGCGATGACCGACGAGGTCAGGATGCGCGCCGAAGTCGAAGCCATGCGCACGAGCCGCGCAGAACATGGGCGACGAGCGCGCCGCGGAAGCCCGTCAGATGCTCGAACGGGTTCAGGCTCTCCAGGCGCAGGTCACCGCCGCCTCCGCCGCCTCAACGACGGACGAGCCGACGATCGGCTACGCGCCTGTCTACTATCCGGGCACGACCGCTCCCGCAAGCGCCTCATCGGTCAACGTCGGCGTGGCTGAAGAAAAGGGCGGCATCGACTTCCAGCTGCAACTCGTTCCGATTGCGCACATCGAGGGCGTCGTTGTCACCGCGTCGGGGCCAGCCGCGCAGAACGTGCAGGTCACGCTCGTGAACCTTGGGTTCGAAGTGCCGGGAATCGGCAACTCGACTGCCAGACCGGATCGTGACGGGCGTTTCCGGATCTCGAACGTGGCGCCGGGTCAATACATGCTGGTCGCGCGAGGCACGCTCGGCGGGCGCGATCCACGCGCGGTCGAAATGCAAGCGGTCGAAGAGCGCCGCGCGGCGGTTGCCGGCCGCGGCGCGAATCCTGCGCAGGCGCCTGAACCGACACGCCTCTGGGCGATGTCCGACGTGACGGTCGATGGCCGCGACGTAGCGAATCTGGTCCTCACGCTGCAAACGGGCATGACCGTCTCGGGCCGCGTGGCGTTCGAGGGATCGACGGCCCAGCCTCCAACAGATCTGTCACGCCTCAGGGTTTCGATCGCGCCGGCCGATCCAACTGGCACGATGCGTCAGCTCGCGTCCTCTGCCAACGGCCGCGTCGATGCGTCAGGAAAGTTCATCATCAACGGTGTCTCGCCTGGAAAATACAGGCTGACCGGATCGGGCGCCGGCCAGGGCTGGACTGTCGGGTCATCCGTCGTGTCGGGCCAGGACACGCTCGACGTGCCGTTCGAAGTGAAACCCAATCAGAGCGTGATCAACGCGGTGCTGACCTTCACCGATCGTCAGACCGAGGTCACCGGCACGCTGGTCGACGCGAAAGGCCAGCCGGCGCCGGACTACACGATCATCATCTATCCGTCGGAGCGCGAGAACTGGACGCCGCAGTCGCGCCGCATCCAGTCAGCACGGCCGGGCACCGATGGCAGCTTCACGTTCCGCAACCTGCCGGGCGGCGAGTACCGCGTGTCGGCTGTTCTCGATCCTGAACCGGGGACGTGGTACGACCCGCAGTTCCTCCAGCAGCTCGAGACGCAGTCCATGCGCGTCACGCTCGGGCCGGGGGAGAAGAAAGTGCAGAACTTGAGAGTTGGAGGGGGATAAGAGCCTTCGTCGTGGTTCGTAGTTCGTGGTTCGGGTCCGGTGCCGGCCACGGCAGCTCGGGGTCCGGCTAAAGCCGGGCGCCACGAGTTAGATCGGGTCGACTTTCTCGATCGGGGCGATTCCTGTCGCTTTCAAGGGGGCCTCGATCGTGGCGCTGTCGCCGACAATCACGATGGAGATGTGGTCGAGGTCGATGTACTGCTTCGCGACGCGCAGCACATCGGCCTTGCTCACGGCGGCGACGCTTCTTCGCATACTGCTGGTAGTAATCGTCCGGCAGCCCCTGATTCCAGATAACCGTCAGCGCGCCATTGATGCCGGCAACCGATCCGAACGCCGACGGCAAGCGCTGAATCAGCGAGTCCTTCGCCGTCGCCAGTTCGTCGTCGGTCACGGGACGGCCTCCCTGAATCCCTCGCAACTCCTTCATGAACTCGACCAGCGCGGCGTCGGTCTTCTCGCTGACGATGTCGCCGCCGGCGCTGAAGGCGCCGGGCCCTTTGCCGTAGCTGAAGCCGGAGCTGACGCCGTAGCTGTAGCCTTTCTCTTCGCGGATGTTCGCGTTCAGGCGCGATTGGAACATCCCGCCGAGGATCGTGTTCATGACCTGCAGCGCGAAGTAGTCCGGCGTGCTGCGAGCAGGCCCGGGTTGTCCGATTGTCACGACCGATTGCGCCGCGCCGGGTCTGTCGACCAGATAGATCGCGGTCTTCTTCGAAGCAGGCGGGGGCGGGTAGTCGAATTTCGGACGCTCGCCGCCAGCCGGCCATGCGGCCAGCGCCTTCTCGATCTGAGGTTTCAGCACCGCGGGATCGACATCGCCCACCACCGTGACCAGTGCTCTCCCTGGCTGGAAGTACATCTTGTGAAACGCCGCCACGTCGTCGCGGGAGATCGATTTCAACGAATCTTCAGTCGTCACGCGGCCGTACGGATGGCCGGTTCCGTAGAGGATCCGAGGGAAGGCGCGAGCGGCAATCGTGCCGGGCTGTGACTTCCCTTGCGTAAGGGCGACGAGCCGCTGTGCACGGATGCGTTCGAGCGAGGCTTCCGGGAACGTGGGGTTGAACAGGATGTCCGCCAGAAGATCGAGCGTCTGTGTGAACTTTCCGGATGCAGATACGAAGCCGATCGATCCGCTCTCGCCCGCGACGCTGGTCGAGACCGTCGTGCCGAGCAGCTGCAGGGCCTTCGACAGCGACTCCGCGTCACGAGTCGCCGTCCCTTCGCTCATCATCGCCGCGGTCATCGAGGCGAGGCCGGTCTTGTACGGCGGCTCGAACTGATTGGAACCGCCCATGAAGGTGATGTTGAAAGAGACGAGCGGCAGGTCGTGTTTCTCCGACACGATCAGGTCGGCACCGTTCGCGAGTTTCGACGTGGTCGATGTGGGAACGCGGAGGTCCGGCGCTTTGCCGGGGACGGGAATCTTCTTCCGATCGAACGCCTGCTGAGCGGAAACCGCGAGCGTCAGGACACAGACCAGGGCAACGACGCCCGCGCGGTGTGCGATCGATCGGGCGCTCATCGGACCACCTCGGCCGCCGCGGCGTCGTTCGTCACCTTCTTGCTCTCGGCCGGCTTCGCCGCCTGATCCAGCTTGCCTTTCGGCACGACGCTCAATACCACGCGGCCTCCCGTCAGATACTTGTTCGCGACGCGCTTCACGTCGTCCGCGGTCACCGCGAGGGTCTTCTCGTATTCCGTCTTGAAGTAGCCGGGGTCGCCGTGGAACCCCGCGCCGTCGGTCAGCTGGAAGGACTTTCCGAGATTGGACTCCAGCCCTCTCACGAACGCCAGTTCGTCGCCGGCCGTGGCACGCTGGATCTCGTCGGCGGTCGGGCCCTCAGCCTTGAGACGATCGATGATCGCGTAGGCGGCTGCCTCGAGGTCGGTGAGGTGATTGTTGGGTCTCGGTGTGATTGCGAGACGGAACGCACCCACGTCCTCGTTGGAGTTCTGGCCCGCTGAGACGGCCGTCGCGACCTGCTTGTCGAAGACGAGCTCTTTCGAAAGTCGCGCCGTCCTCGGTCCGGCGAGGATAGCGCCAAGCACGTCGAGGGCGTAGGAATCATCGCTCTTCACGCCGACGGTCGGCCATTGAACGTAGAGCCGAGGCACCTGCACGTTGTCTTCGTAGACGAGCCGACGTTCGCCGTCGAGCACGGCAGCGTCGATCTTCGGTCGCACAATCGGCTTGCCCTGAGGAATCGCGCCGAAGTACTTCGTGACGAGCGCTTTCGCCTGCGCGGGATCGAAGTCGCCGACGATCGCCAGAAAGGCGTTGTTCGGTGCGTAGTAGAGGCGGAAGAAGTTCTTCACGTCCTCCTCGGACGCTGCGGACAGGTCGTCCATGCTGCCGATCACGTCCCAGGAATAGGGATGGCCCTTCGGATACATCGCCTGCATCATGATCTCGGTCACGCGGCCGTAGGGCTGATTGTCGACACCTTCCCGCCGCTCGTTCTTGACAATGTCGCGCTGGGCGTTGAGCTTGGCAAGATCGAGCGCGTCGAGGAGGAAACCCATGCGGTCAGACTCCAGCCAGAGAGCCGTTTCCAGGTAGTTCGAGGGGATCGTGTCGTAGTAGGTCGTGCGATCGTTCGATGTCGTGCCGTTGTTCCCGCCGCCGACGCCTTCGGTCAGCTTGTCGTGCAGACCGTAGGGGATGTTGCCGGAGCCCGTGAACATGACGTGCTCGAACAGATGCGCGAATCCCGTACGGCCCGGGACTTCGTTCTTCGATCCGACGTGATACCAGACGTTGACCGCGACCGTCGGGGTCGTGCGATCCACGGACAGGATCACCGTGAGGCCATTCGGCAGCTTGTAGTGTTCGAACGGAATCTTGATGGTGTCCCCGCCTTCGCGCGTTGATTTGTCCAGCGCTACGGCGCGGGAAGCCGCTGCGGCACTGGCGCGTGGGGGCGGCGAGGATGTCAGCGCGACAAGAGCGAGCAGGGCGATCAGGGTCCGCACAGGTTGTCCTTTCGAGTTCTCATCGTTAGAACAGCGATTATAGTCCTCGGGATTCGCTCACGAAGCTGAGGTGGGACGAGTAGCGGTGAGAACTGCGGCCGATGTCTACGGCGTCGGGAAACCTGTTCACGATACGGTGGGTGCCTGCCTTCATCGTGCGCTCACCGAAGTTCAGCAGGAGGCCAACACGGAGATCGGCCAGCCGCAGGTAAGTAGTCACCTGGCGATGATGAATCGGAACCAGCCCGTCGAGTGCTTTCACTTCGACGATGACGCTCTTGCTTACGATGAGGTCGGGATAGTAGGCACCCGGGACCTGCAGGTCCTTGTAGACGAGCGTCAATGGCACCTGACGCTCGACCTCGAGTCCGCGGCGTTCAAGTTCGTGAACCAGGCAGGCAAGATAAGCCTTTTCGAGGAGACCTGGACCAACAGCCTTGTGGATTTCGGTGGCCGCATCGACGATCGCGCCAGTGCACGCGTTCAGCTCTCGAGCGGTCAGCAGTCGGTCGCTCACGTCTATCTCCATGCACACCAAGTGCCTGCGTTTCATCCGGCTGAAAGACGTTGCATGCCGGTCGAGGTACGCAGAATTTGGTCGGTGTAGGCGGGGAGTTAAGGCAGTTTCTGCGATGTCGCGGCGGCGACCAGCTGGCCAAGATCTCAAACGCAGAGAAGCAGAGAACGCAGCGCGCGCAGAGGTGCGCGGTGCGGCCGGCCGCGCCGCAGGCGCGGGTGGAGTGGCGAGCGACCGCGAATCAGAGCGGCGCTCGATCCCTGAGCCGTTCTGATTTGCGGTCGCTCGCACTCCACCAGCCTGGCTTCGCCAGGCTGCCGGCCGCACCGCCTGTCACGCCCGCAGAGCCCGATCGAGCCATGTGAATCCTCGCAGCTCGAATAGCGTCCCTCGGCGAGCTCTGCCCCTCGGCGAACTCTGCGTGAGATCTTCGTGACAAGCGAATGTCGATCGACCAACCCCCGCCTCAAATGGCCCGCGACAGTGGCTGTCGGTCGACGAACCGGCCTATCCCGGCCCACCCGGCGATCGTCGTCACAATCCCCGTGCGCCCATCGATCCGCCGCACGCGCCGATTGCTGGCATCAGCCACGATCAAGTCACCCGCGGACGTAATCGCAATCCCGTAAGGCGTATTGAACTGCGCGGCTGCGGCCGGCCCACCGTCCCCCGCGAACCCTCCCTGCCCCGTCCCTGCGATCACGCGGATCACGTTCGTCTTCGCCTCGAGCTTCAGGATCCGATGATCCAGGCTCGTGAACACGAGGTCCCCATCCTTCGTGTAGGCCATACCGCCAAAGAACGTGAACTGGGCCTTCGCTGCCGGCGTCCCGTCGGGCGCCGCGCCCCGCTCGCCGATGCCGGCGATAGTCTCGATCACCCCGTTTTCGGATCCCATCGACGGATGCGCTGATTGAAGCTGTCGCCGAAGACGAGACGGCCGCCAGGATCGAATACGCCGTTGTGCGGACGATAGAGCGTCGCCTGAGTAGCCGGGCCCCCGTCCCCCGAGAAACCCTGCTTCAGCGATCCGATCACCGTGGCAATCGTCATCGTCTTTGCATCGACGCGACGGATCGAGTGGGCCTCCGTATCGAAGATGAAGATGTTCCCGTCACTGATCCTGCGTGAAACCGAACGGGTTGGTCAGGCTCGCTTTCTGGGCCGGACCGCCATCGCCCGCCGCCTCGTACGTCCCGGTTCCGACAATCGTCGAGATCGTCCCGCTACGCGCGTCAATTCGCCGCAGCACGTGATTGCCGCGATCGGCCACAATCAGATTCCCGGCTCGATCGAACTCCACCCACTCGGGATTCCTGAGCACGGCCTTCGCGGCAGGTCCACCGTCCCCCTCGTACCCAGGCGCACCCGTACCGGCAATCGTCGTCGTCGCACCTGTCTTTGCATCGATACGGAACACTCGGTGCACTTGACGATCCGCGAGGATCACGTTCCCCTGCGCATCCAGCGTGAGACCGGATGGAAACCCGAAGGACTCTGAAGCGGCCGGCTCGCCAGGGGCCATCAGTATCGCGACACACATCAGCGGCACAGCCGCGTAATGCAGCAATGGATTCATTCGCTCACGCTATCCGATGTCGCGTGGGCCTCCCATTCCATGGTGTCAGGATGAGCATCGAGCTCCACGAAGTGGATTCAGGGGACGACGAATGAGGGACGTGTGGGACGACACTACAAATAGCTGCTCACCCTGGCGATACCGCTGCGCGCCCGCTCGCGCACCATCAGCACCAGGAACCACACGCCCACAGCCGCAACCAGGTGCTTCAGCGTGTGACCGCTGACGACGCGACCAACGTCGAAGATCCGGGCGTCCGCCACCTCGAACACTTTCGCCAGCGCGTAGATCAGCAAGCCGCCAACGATGTACCGTCCATCGCGGCGCGGCGAGGGGTAGAGCACCAGAATCAACGCCACCAGCAGCAGCGATCCGAACTGCACGAGAAGGTACGGCCTGAGATCACCGACGCCGCGCAGCTCGGTCCAGAACCAGTAGACCACCGATCCCACGCCGGCGAAGATCAGCGGCACCAGCAACGCGCGGCCAAGTCGCGGATCGACTCGCTCGGTGAGCATCGCCGCAAACAGGCCCATGAAGCCGACAGTCATCGGCAGCCGATCCCAGACCAGTCGCGCATTGTCGGGCGCGAGGTGGTAGTAGCTCGAGCACACCGCCGTCAGCAGCACGCCACCAAAGAGAGCCACGTAGGCCCAGCGGTCCCGCGGATCGCGAAAGACGGCGCTCCCCCGCAGCCTCAAGAGCCCCAGGAGCCCAACGATCGCAAACGGAAGGTTCGAGAGAACGTTCAGGGCGTTCGGTATCCCGGCGATGGTGCGCTCGTCGGCCATCCGGTGATAGTCGGCGGGTTGAGCAATCGGGGGCATGAGCCACACCGCGACGACCGCGAGCAGCGCGGCGATTGCTAGCACCAGATGACGCGTCCGCATCAGGGCCATCTTACGACGGGGAGCAGACCGGCTTCCCCCAAGCCGCTGTTGAAGCTAGACTTCACTGCGTGATGAGGAGTGTGTTGATGGTTCGGATTCCGACGTTGGTGGCGATTGGCGCTGCCGTTGTCCTGATCGGGTTCGGGGCCAGTATTCATCCGCATCTGGTCGCCCAGGCAGTCCAGAGCTCGAGCGGTGCGGCCACCGCGCTCGATCCCGTCCTGGCCAAGGCGTTCCAGTGGCGGAGCATCGGTCCGGCGCGAGGCGGACGATCGATCGCAGTCAGCGGCGTGAAAGGCCGCCCGAAGGAAGCCTACTTCGGAGCGGTCGGCGGAGGCCTCTGGAAGACCGTGGACGGTGGCGAGAACTGGACCCCCGTCACCGATGGCCAGGTGCGCAGCTCGTCGGTCGGCGCGGTCGCCGTCTCCGAAGCGAGCCCCGACATCGTCTTCATCGGCATGGGCGAGGCGTGCATCCGCGGCAACATCATGGCCGGTGATGGCGTCTACAAGTCCACCGACGCCGGCAAGACCTGGACGCACGTGGGGCTCGCTGACGCTCACAATATTTCCAAGATCCGTATCCATCCGACGAATCCAAACACGGTGTTCGTAGCGGCGTTCGGGCATCACGGCGCGCCAAACGACGAGCGCGGCGTATTCAAGAGCGCGGACGGTGGGAAGACCTGGAAGAAAGTCCTCTTTCGAAACAACAAGACCGGCGCGGTCGATCTCTCGATCGATCCGGGCAATCCGAACGTGATCTATGCGGCGCTGTGGGAGGCCTATCGCGTCGAATACCAGATGTCGAGCGGCGGGCCCGGCAGCGGTTTGTTCAAGTCGACCGATGGCGGGGAGACCTGGACGGAGATCACGCGTAACCCCGGTCTGCCCGCTGGCGTCGATCGGCCGCATCGGCGTGTCAGTATCCGGTGCGGACCCCAAGCGCGTGTACGCCCTCGTCGAGCACGAGAACGGCGGCCTCTTTTCGTCGAGCGATGCCGGCGCGACCTGGACGCTCGTGAATTCAAACCGCAACATCCGTCAGCGCGCGTTCTATTACACGCATGTCGTGGCCGATCCCAGGAACGCCGACACGGTCTACATGCTGAACGTGAGCGCCTACAAATCAACGGATGGCGGCAAGACGCTCACCAACGTCGGCCAGGGCACGCACGGCGACCATCACGATCTGTGGATCGATCCGGACAATCCTCAGCACCTCGTCATCGGCAACGATGGCGGCGGCGCCATGTCGATGGCCGGCGGTAAGGACTGGACGGCGCAGGACATTCCGACGCCGCAGTATTACCACGTCGCCACGACGAAGCACGTGCCCTACCACGTGTGCGGCGCCCAACAGGACGGCAGCACGGTGTGCCTTCCGAGCGACACCGGTTTGGGCGGCGGTCGCGGTGGCGGGCGGGGCGGCCCGCCCACGATGTATAGCGCCGGCGGCTCGGAGCCAGGTTACATCGCGCCCGATCCGAAGGACCCCGACATCTTCTTCGCGGGGGGCAACAACGGCACGTTCATGACGCGTTTGAACCGACGCACCGGTGAAGTCCGCGAGGTCAATCCTTATCCGCGCATCTATTCCGGCGAGCCTTCGGGCGCCATCCCTGAACGCTGGCAGTGGACGTATCCGATCGTCTTCTCGACGGTCGATCCAAAAGTGCTTTACACCTCGTCCCAGCGCGTCTGGAAGACGACCAACGGCGGTCAGACCTGGGAGGCCATCAGCGGCGACTTGACGCGCCACGATCCCAAAACGATGGGCCACTCCGGCGGTCCCATTACTGGCGACATGAATGGTCCGGAGGTCTATGCGACCGTTTTTGCGCTCGCACCGTCGAAACGCGACATCAACACCATCTGGGCGGGCTCGGACGATGGGGTGATTCACGTGACCCGGGACGGCGGCAAGACGTGGGTGAACGTGACGCCGAAAGAGATGCCGGAGTTCGGACGCGTCAGCATCATCGATGCGTCGGCCTTCGACGACGGGACGGCATACGCGGCGGTGAAGCGTCCGCTCCTCGACGACTTCGCGCCGTACATCTTCCGCACGCGCGACTATGGAAAGACGTGGACGAAGATCGTCACCGGCATCAAGGCCAACGACTACGTCCACACAGTCCGTGAAGATCACACGCGCAAGGGCCTGCTCTATGCCGGCACTCAACACGGCGTCTACATGTCGTATGACGATGGCGAGACGTGGGGATCGCTGTCGCTGAACCTGCCGGACACGCAGGTCTCCGACTTGATCGTCGAAACGAACGACCTCGCGATCGCCACGCACGGCCGCGGGTTCTACATCCTCGACGACATCCAGCCGATCCGTCAGTTCACCGTGACCGAGGCCGCCTCGGACGCACCGCAGCTCTTCGCGACCGGGGATGCTATCCGTGGCGCGGGCGGCGCGCGCATCAGCTACTGGCTCAAACGCCCTGCAAAGAGCCTGACGATCGACATTCTCGACGCCAGCAGCCAGGTCGTGCGCACATACGCCGGCACGATGCCTGGCGAAGGCCGTGGACGCGGAGCCGGACGAGCCGGCGCGACTGGTGGCGGCGAGACTGCCGGCGGGACCGGACGCGGAGCCGCGAAATGAAGAGGCGCAAGCGGAAGGCGAGGGTGGCGGCGGGGGCCGCGGGCGCGGCGGCGCAGCCGGACCATCGATGGCGGCCGGCCTCAACAACTTCACCTGGGACTTGCAGTATCCGGGCCCGACGACGTTTCCGGGGATGGTGCTCTGGGGAGCAAGTACCGCGGGCCCGGCGGCCCTTCCCGGTTCCTATCAGGTCCGCCTGACGGTGGACGGGACGGCACAGACGAAGCCGCTCTCGGTGAGGCGCCACCCGTTCCGAGATGTCACCGACGCCGACTTGAAAGAGCAGTTCGATCTTGCGACCCGCATCCGTGACAAGGTCAGCGAAGCGAACAACGCGGTCATCCGAATCCGCAGCCTCAAGCAGCAGATCAGCGAGCGGACCGCGAAGTCGGCCGATGCGCAGCTCAAGTCCGCAGGCGATCGGCTGGCCAGGAACCTGAGCGCGGTCGAAGAGGACATCTACCAGGTGCGGAACCAGAGCGGCCAGGATCCGCTCAACTTTCCCATCAAGATCAATAATCGTCTGGCCTCGCTTCTCCGCGTCGTCAACAACGGCGACGGAAAGCCGATCGGCAACGCGGAGCCGCTGCTCAAAGAGATGAGCGCCGATTTGAAGGTGCAGACCGACAGGCTGCAACAGGTGCTGGCGACCGATGTTCCCGCGTTCAATGCTGAAGCCAAACGGGTGGGGATTGAGCCGCTAACTGAACGATGAAACCAATGCCGTGGTCCGTGGCCCGTGGTTCGTGTCTCGTCGACGGTTCGGCGGACCACGGACTACGGACTACGGACCACGGCACGAGTTACGACCCACGAGGAGAATCGATATGCGTGTACTTGCACGATCTCTTGTCACCGCGCTGCTGATCGCCGTCCCGGCCGGCGGCGTGATACCGACACTCGCCCAGAGCCAGGCCGAGAAGCGTCCGATGACGTTCCTCGACATGCAGCAGATGCGAAACGCCGGATCGCCGGCGCCGAGCCCCGATGGCAAGTGGCTGCTCTACACCGTATCGACGCCGGACTGGAAGGAAGCCAAACGGCAATCGGACATCGTCCTGGTCTCGTTGCAGCAGGGTGTCAGCTCGACGAAGCAGCTGACGTTCACGAAAGAGAAGAACGAGACCTCGCCGCAGTGGGCCAAGGACGGCACCTCGTTCTTCTTTCTCTCGAACCGTGAGGCGCCAGAGAACGCCGCGGCGCGGAATCAGGTCTATCTGATGCGCACCGACGGCGGCGAAGCCCGCCGCGTGACAGACGCGAAGGAAGGCGTGTCCAACTACACACTGAGCCCGGACGGCAAGTGGCTGGTGTATCGCAGCGGCAAGTCGGGTGAAGAACAGTTGTATCGCATGCCCGTGGCCGGCATCGAGTCCGCCTCGGCTGAACAGATCACCCGGCAGCCGGCCGGAATCGGCACGTGGCAGTGGACGAACGACAGCCGGCGGATTTACTTCCTCGCCGACGACGTGCTCGACAAGGACGAGAAGGCCCGTCGGGAAAAGAAGTTCACCGTCAACATCCGCAACATGGAAACGCCGCGAGCGAGCTTGTGGACGCTCGACCTCGATCCGGTGAAGCCGACACAGCTGACCAACGACAATACTTATTCCGTGTCGGACCTTTCGATCTCCGACGATGGCAAGTGGGTGGCCTATCGTGGGGCGTCGGCCGATCGCTACAAGCGAAACATCACGCAGCAGGGGCTCTATGCCGACCTGTATCTACTCGAGACGGCCAGCGGACAGATCGAGCGGCTGACGAAGAACGAAGAAGTCGGTGAAAGCGGCGTCAGCTTCTCGCCAGACGGCAAGCTGATCGCCTTCTCGGCGCCGGACGACATGGAAAAGTACAGCATGTCGAATGCGCGGCTGTACGTCCGCGAAGTCGACGCGCGCGGGAAGCCGTTCCGCAAGCTTGGCGCGTCGTTCGACGGCGACGTCACCACCGGTTTCTGGTCCAGAGACGGCAGCACCATCTATTTCAACGAGGGCATCCGCGCCACCAATCAGCTGATGGCGCTCGACATCAAGCAGAACACCGTCAAGCAGCTGACCAACGAGAAGGCGTCGCTCCAGGTCAATCGGCTCGACGACTCAGACGTCCTCATCGTCGAATACTCCGACGGCTCTACGCCATCGACGATGTACACGGTGGCCTCCCTGGATCAAGTTGGCAAGCGGGCGTCGTGGACGCAGCTGACCGACACGAATCCGCAGGTGCGCGGCTTCGCCCTCGGCGAGCAGGAAGAGATCACCTGGAAATCCAAGGATGGTACGACTGTCGGCGGCGTGCTCATCAAGCCGGTCGGCTACCGGGCCGGGCAACGCTATCCGCTGATCGTCGCGATTCACGGTGGACCCGCGTCCGCTGACGTGCTCGGGTTCAACGGCGGATACGGATCGCAGGTGTACGCAGGTGCGGGATATGTCGTCCTCAGACCCAACTATCGCGGATCCACCAACTACGGCCAGAAGCACAAGAACGACATCGTCGGCAACTACTTCGCGCCGGGTTACGACGACATCATCACCGGTGTCGATCACCTGATCGCGCAGGGCATCGTGGACGGCGAACGCATGGGTGCGTTGGGTTGGAGCGCCGGCGGCCACTGGTCGAACTGGATTCTCGTGCAGACGAACCGCTTCAAGGCGATCAGCTCCGGCGCCGGCACGTCCAACTGGATTTCGATGTACGCGCAGAGCGACGTGCAGCGGAATCGTCAGTTCTATCTCGGCAACAAACTGCCGTACGACGACTTCGACGCTTACTGGAACCAGTCACCGCTCAAGTACATCAAGAATGCCAAGACGCCGACGATGATCCACGTCGTCGAAGGCGACCCGCGCGTGCCCAGCCCGCAGTCTATCGAGCTGCACATGGCCCTGAAGCAACTCGGTGTGCCAACGGAGCTCTTCATGTACCCCGGCTCGAGCCACGGAATCCCCGACCCCCGCAATCAGCTCGTCAAAGCCGTCAGCGAGATGGCGTGGATGGACTTCTACGTCCGCGGCAAGGGCCAGAAGTTCGCCTGGCGTGATGTGCTGAAGACGCTGGAAGAGGCGGGGGCGACGGTGAAGACAGGGACAGAAGCACGACAAGCCGTGACGGGCTCTCGTCGGTCCGTGGTCCGTGTCTCGTCGTCGATCTTGGCCCTTCGGCGAGACACGAATCACGAACCACGAGACCCGAGTCTACGATCCGCCCCCAACTCTTTTTCCAAACGTCGGCGATGGCGGCTCGGTGGTCATGCGATTCACCGGGTTCGCCTTGAGGAGTTTCATGGCCTCCTCCACGGCACGTTCGAGCTGCGGGTCCTTGCCGGCGATCACTTCCTTCGGATAGTTCTCGACTTCGATATCGGCGGGCACGCCTTCGTTCTCGACGGCCCACTTCCCTTCACGCGTGAAAAATCCGCCGCGCGGGGCGATCATCGAGCCGCCGTCGATGAACGGCGGCGTGTCGGCGGTGTGGACGAGACCTCCCCACGTGCGCGTGCCGACCAGCGGGCCGATCTTCCGGCGCCGGAACATGTACGGCATGAGGTCGCCACCCGAGCCGGCCATTTCGTTCACGATCATGACCTTCGGCCCCCAGATGCCGGCTGACGGGCTGGTGAAGGGCATGCGATCGCCGGCGACGTTGTTGAAGTAGCCGTCGAAGTCGCGCTGCAGGACGTCGATGATGTAGTCGGCGGCCGATCCGCCGCCGTTGAATCGCTCGTCGATGATGGCGCCCTTCCTGCCCTGCTGCGCGAAGAAGTAGCGGTTGAAGCTCTCGTAGCCGCCCTGGCCGGTGTTCGGCACGTAGACGTAGGCGAGCTGACCGTTCGACAGCTTGTCCACCTGACGGCGGTTGTGCTCGACCCACGCGCGCGTGCGCAGTCCCTGCTCGCTTCCAACCGGAACGACAGTCACCTGACGCGCTCCCTCGAGAACCGGCTTGGTGTTCACGGCAATCACTGTCTGACGGTTCGCGGTGCCATCGAGCAGGCGGTAGATGTTGTCGGGTGCGCGAAGCTCGATACCGTTGATCGCGACGACGAAATCGCCGACCGAGACGTCGACGCCGGGCGCCGCGAGCGGCGCGCGAAGATCCGGGTTCCAGCTTTCGGTGTCGTAGATCCGCGTGATCTTGTAACGGCCCTGCTCGACGACGAGGTCAGCACCGAGCAACCCGCCCGGAGACTGCGGAACGTCCGGCATGTCGCCGCCGCGCACGTACGAGTGACCGATCGCAATCTCGGCGCCCATGTTGTCGAGCAGGTAGTTCAGATCGGCGCGATGGTTCACGAATGGCAGGAGCTGTCCGTACATCTCCTTCATCTTCGGCCAGTCGCTGCCGTGCTGGTTCGGGTACGTAGAGGTAGTCGCGCTGGTTGCGCCAGCCCTCGTTGAAGATCTGCTTGAACTCCTCGCGCGGGTCGAGATACATCCGCAGGCTGACGTCGAGGCGTCCCTGGCCCGTCTGCGGCGCGTTGCGGTCCGCGTCGACGAGGAAGAGGTTGACGGCGGCGCCACCCGCGGCTCCGCCGCCTCGTCCGCCGCGTCCGCCACCGCCACCACCCGTGCGATAGAGCAGTTTGCGGCCGTCGGCGCTGACCGAGTACTCGGCCACACCGGTCACGAACGTCGCGGCACGCCGATCGCTCAGGCGGTAACGCTGAAGAGTGCTGCCTCCGCCACCCGCGCCTCCGCGGCCGCCACCACCACCGGCGGCACCACCGGCTTCCAGATAGAACACCGTTCCGGGCGCACCCGCCTTGAGCTGCGAGTACTGGCGAACGGGAATGCTTTCGATCGACAGGATGCGCTGCGGCAGCCCGTCGAAGTCGATCTGGACGGTCACCGGAACGCGCGGCGCACGGGGCGTCTGCGGTGCCTGATCGTCGGTCGCTCCTCCTTCAGCCTGCGCGCCTCCTGGTCCGCCACCACGACCGCCGCGGCCGCCACCACCTCCCGGCGGTGCGCTACCGACACCCTGATCCTCGTCGCTCTCCGGCAGCAGCGGGCTCGGCTCGCCCTTCTTGAGCACGGCGAGATACAAGCCAAACGTCTCTTCACGGTCGTACGACGTCATGTCGAGCCACTGCGAACGGAGCCCGAAATCGGTCGAGGCGAGGAACCAGAGATACTTGCCGCCCGCATCCCAGACCGGGAACATGGCGTCCGCGAGACCGTCCGTGACCTGCTTGGTTTCGCCCGTCTCGACGTTGCTGATGAAGATCGCGCGATAGAGCGAGTCGAGCCGGCTCGCATACGCCACCCACTTCGAGTCGGGGCTCCATGTAGGGAAACAGCGTGCGCTGCGGGACCATCCAGGGATCGCGGCCGACCACCTTCGACTGCCCCGTCGCAATGTCCATCACCCACACCTTGAGATCGGTGTCGGAGTACAGCAGCTTCTTGGAATCCGGCGACCACGACGGCGTGTAGTACTGCTTGCTGTTCTGGAGCGCGATCTCGCGCGGCGCCTGAATACCGTCCTGCGATTCAATCACCAGCTTGTATTCGCCAGACTTGTCGCTGAAGTAGGAAACCCACTTGCCGTCGGGCGACCACGCCGGGCTGCGCTCGGCCGAGGCGCTCGAATGCGTCAGGTTGCGGACGTCACCCTTCTCTGCAGGGATCGTGAAGATCTCTCCGCGCGACTCCACGACAACCCGGCGTCCGGTCGGAGAGAGAGAAATGTTGGACATCCGCGCGGTGACGTCTTCCCAGCGCGGCATCATCCACGGGAAGTCGCCACGTGCGGTGATGCTGACGACGCGGCTGCGGCCGCTCTTCGGGTCGAGCTCGTGCACGAAGCCACCCTGTTCGAACACGAGCGCACCTGCACCAGAATCCATGGCCTTGACGTCGTAGTCGCGGAACTTCGTGACCTGCGTGAGCTTCTTCGCCTTGGGTTCGAAGGCCCACACGTTCGACACGCCGTCACGATCCGACAGGAAGTACACCGTGTCGCCGACCCAGACCGGATCCATTTCCTTCGAATCGGTCCACGGCGGGGTGACCAAATCGTAGCTCTTGAGATCGACGATCCAGATCGGCTTGTTCTGACCGCCTCTGTAGTTGCGCCGCTCCTCATCCCACGAGTTGTTCATGCGAAACGCGATGTGCGAACCGCTCGGCGAAATCTTGCCCTGGTAGGCGCGAGGAATCGCCATCGGCGACTCGACGCCCCCTTCGACGGGCACGGTCCAGAACCGCGGCGCGGCGTTCGGCGCCCACGACGCGCGGCCGGACGCGAACATGATCGCCTTGCCATCCGGCGTCCATCCCTGCACGACGTCGCCGCCCGGATGCCACGTCAGACGCTTTGGTTCGCCACCTTCCGCAGCCACGACGTACACGTCGACGTTCCCTGCGTAATCGCCGCTGAAGGCGATCAATCGGCCGTCCGGCGAAAAGTGCGGATTCGTCGTCTGCCCCTGAAAGCTTGTGAGCCGCCTGGCCAGGCCGCCCGCGCGCTCCACGCTCCAGATGTTGTTCGCGTACGCAAACGCGATGTGCGTGGAGCTGACCGTCGGCGATCGCAACAATCGCGTGGATTCGCCATTGGGTTCGGCGGCGCGAGCAATGACGAACCCGAAAACGACGAACGCGAACACGGCCGGCGCAAAGCAAAGAAGGAAACGGAAAAGTCGGGGCGAAGACGGCATTGCTGAGCCCTCCACAATGCAGGGTTTGAGGCGGTCGGATCCGAACAGCGTCCGGTATCCTAGCACGCACCTCGTCCCTACCTGATTTTCTGCCTACTCATCCGTTTGGTCGTATATCACTGTAGATATAACGACTTAGCGGCCTTGATTAGCGTATAGTCTGTTCCCCGGATTTCTTCGTAAAAAGGTTACCGATTTCGTTTACTAGCGCGCTCGTAGTCATCTTTGGCGGAGACTTCGGATCGGCGTGAACAGTCGAGGTTCGATTGTCGTCCACACAATTATCTTTCGGGCGGGGACCCATGAGATCTCATCGCGTTCAGTTGATGAATCATGCGGACGACCGGCCACAGCTCGAACAATGGGTTCGAGCTGCGACGACACCGCAGCGAGTGGTCTGGCGCAGTCGCATCGTCCTGCTCGGATCTGGACGGCCACTCCGCCGCGGACATCGCCGCGCAGATCGGCGTGTCGCATCCTACGGTGCGACTGTGGCTTCGGCGATTCGCCAGCGCGGGCGCCGTGGCGCTGCTGCACGATGCGCCAGGTCGCGGCCGTCATCCGTTGATCGATCCGGCCACGCTGATGACGCGCTTGCGCGAGGCGCATCTGATCGGGCCTGACGGACAACCTACGAGTCTTCGCGATGCCGCGAAGTATCTCGGGGTCAGCGCCTCGACGGTTTGGCGCGCGCTTCGCAAGAACACGCCGGAAAGCTAATTTCGAAAACACACGCACTGTTTCATCTCTGAAACAGTCTGGCATTGTTGTTGGACACACCTCGGGCGTTTCCTACCCATCCAGCGCAACGAGCTGCGAGCGTTACGCCCTTCACGGGTGAGTAGGAAACGTCTCTTCAATCATCGTCATCGGTGACCGAGGCGGGAGGTTCACCAATGCAGCAGCCAACCAGACCAACCTAAATCACATCGTCGTCGGCTTTCTCAGCAATTTTCATCTAGAGAACGCGGCCGCTGAAGACAGCGCAACGGTATCGATCCGTCGCGCGCGAACTTCGTGCGCGCCGCCATGGGGAGACGTGTGCCGGGCGGCTACTCAGTCTGATTCTCGCCACGTCGCGGCCACGCGCGACGCGGGTTCAAGGGAACTTCGTTAATACCGCGGCGAGTGAGTCGACGCGGACGTTTTGTGCGGAGGAAGAGAAAATGATCCGAAGAACTGTAATCCTACTCTTAGCAATCACCGCCTTGTTGACGGTGATAGAACCGCGAATCACAGCCGACATATGTGGTCAGCGGCGATCAGGGCGGCCCGTACTGCATCGACGGAATCATCCCTGACGCTGACGTCGCGACGACCACCACGCTGACGGCTAACGTGACCAAGACCGCGACCACGTTTGCCGTCGGGTCGACGACGAACTTCATCGCTGGCGACTACGCGCTAGTCGATCAGGAGAAGGTCCTGGTCAAGTCCGTGACCAACGGGACGTCAATGATCGTCGTGCGCGCCCAGCTCGATTCGACCGCCGTGACGCATGCGTCAGGAGCACGCATCACGGACCTCAAGCCGATCAACAACGATCCGTCGGTCGGGCTCAAGGAGCTCGGACCGAAAAACGCCGATTTCACGAAGCTCAACGTGATCAACACCTGCGTGCCATCGAACGTTGCGTCGAAGACGTGTCTCGACGATACGAACCCGAACGCGCAAGTGGACCTGAACACCGTGTGGTTGAAAGGTGGGACGGGACCGGGGCCGGACGAGGAGGAAGACCCTAACGACCTCTGGCTCTACTTCGGCTGGAGCCGTGACTCGGACAGCGGCAGCGGTCTGATCGGAGTAGAGCTCCACAAGCTGGCCGTGGACGCCGCGTGCGACTACGCTAACAAGACGGAGCAGCAGTTGAAGGACACGTGTAACCCGTTCAAGAACCGCCGCGACGGTGACATCCTCCTCCTCTGGGACCAGCAGGGCGGCGCCCGCGAGGTCTACATCCGGGTGTTCGTCGAGAACCCGGAGCCGAATCCCACCCACGCCGGCGTCTGGGGCCCGCAGATCAGCCTGACGGACGAAAACAGCCCGTACCTCGGCACTGCGTTCGCCCAGTACGGCAACGGCGGGTTCCGCGGAGAGATGGCGGTGGACCTATCTAAAGGTCGTCCCGCCCACTGGCCAGGAGTGCGAATCATTCGCGAACGTCATTCCGGGAACGATCACCGGCAACTCGGATCAGGCGGACTACAAGGACATCGTGCTGAAGAAGTTCCCGCTGATCTCGAACTGCGGCGGCCTGAAGATCATCAAGGACACGAATCCCGATGGCGGCACTGGGAACTTCAATTTTCTCCTTACCGGCGCATCGAGTATTTTCCCCGGCGACGTGGACGAGGATTGCAACGATGCGGACGACCAGACTCAGTGCGCGGGGACGCTGGTCGGCGACGACGCCGAGGTCGAGATCGCGGGCCTCATCAATGGGACCTATACCCTGACCGAGCCCACCCTTCCCAGCGATTACGCGCTCGAATCGATCTCGTGCGTGTTGGGCGAGGACACCTACACCGGCGCAAGCTTCCCCGTCCAGACTGGTGGGCAGACCGTCTGCACGATCACGAACACGCTGAAGACCGGCACGCTGCGAGTCACGAAGCAGATCACGAACGGCTTCGGCCTGACCTCGAACTGCCCAGACTACAAATTCAAGATCAATGGCGGGGATGATCAGACTTGGGAAGCCGACTGCAGCAACGATTACACGTTCAACGTCGGCACGCAGCACACCATCGTGGAGAACGGCGGCCTGCCTAGCGGGTTCGTGTTCGACTCGGTGACGAATTGCACGAATGTGACTATCGTCGCAAACCAGACCGTGGAGTGCATCGTCAAGAATAAGGCTACCCAAGCCACTCCGTCGCTCGTGACGGGACAGCTAATCATCCTGCACGACCGCGCGCACATCACGGGGATACGGCGGGGCGCGAACGACGACATTACGCAGGCTGAAGCGTCGTCGGTCACCTTCGCGCTCTACAACGGCCTTGTCTGCGCGGGGAACCCAGTTGCCACCGAGACCATACCCCTCGATTTCCCGAATGCAACCGACACGTCGATTACTGTTGGCACGGTCACTGGATTCACGTCCCCGTTCAATTCGTGCCGGGACGTTCACCCCAAGCTGGTCGTGGAAGGTAATCTACAGCGGAAATGCCTATAACTCGACATCGCCGGCAGCGACGGCTGCCTGCAACGAAGCAATCGCGGTCACGATCTCTGGTAACGGGATCATTCCGGGCGGTAGTTAGTCCTCCCTGCGGAAGCGAAGGGCCAGCGCTTCCAGCGCTGGCCCTTTCGTGTCTACTTGCCCTTTCCGCCGATCTTCACGGTGACCGTGTTGCTCGGCGCCGACAGATTGCCCGCGGCGTCGACCGCAATCACTGAATAGACGTAGCTCCCGGCAGCCAAGCCTGTGACGACCCAGGTCCTGGAGGTGGTGGTGCCGACGCGGCACGCCGTTGCTGAGCACGTGATATCCCGTCACACCGACGTTGTCCGTCGCGGCTCTCCACGAAAGCGTAATCTGCTTGGCCTTGACCATCGCGACAAGGCCGGTTGGACTACTCGGCGGCACCGTATCCTGCGCTGCCACGACGCTATAACTCGCATTCGCAGAAGTGCTGTGAGCCGGGTTGACCCCGTCAGAAATCGTGGCAGAAAAGCCGTATGTACCTACCGCTGCTCCTGCGGGCGGTGTCAGCGAATAAACTGCGTCGGTGCTGGCGCCCGGCGCGAGAGTGACTGACGATGGGGAAAGCGTGGCGGCCGCACCATTGGGCGCCGAAGGTGCGATCGTGAATGAGGTCTGCGGACACCCGGCTGCGTCTCTGTTGGTTACTGAGACGGAGTAAGTCAGGGTCGTCCCGGCGGGCGCGCTCTGGGCCACCGGCGAGATGGTCAACGCCGGTGCGTTCAGACACGAGGATGCGACCGTGTACGAACCGTTGACTGCCACGTTGTGCTCGGCAACGTGCACGTCGTTCACGCTGACTGACTGGACATATGTTCCCGGCGAAGCCGTTGATGCTGATGTCGTCGTCAACGTGGCGCGCCCTGTGTTGCCCGGCGCAATCTGCAAACTCGTGTGCGACAGCGAGCCGGTCCATCCCAACGGAGCTGTATTGGCCAGAGAAAAGACCGCGGGCGAACACGTCAAGGAGTCATTGTTCATGATCTCGAGGTCGTATCTGAGTGTCGTTCCGGGCGAACCGCTCTGGTCCTGCGGTGTCAGCGTCACAGACGGTCTCGCGGAACCGCATCCCTGCCCGAGCTGCACCCGCGCGCGCGTCGAGTCATCGTCGTGACTTATCTGCGTCACGGTGAATCCAGTCAGAGGGTCGGTGTAGGTTTCACCATCCGCGAGCATGGCGAGCAGGTAGGTATTGCCCTTCGGCCACGTCAAATCGCTTCCAGCCGTCCAGCGATGAACGCTGAGACGATCCAGATACGCGCAACACAGCTCCGTATCGAAACCGATTCCCCGTCGATAAGACAGGTAGTAGTACTCATTGGTGTCTGGCTTGAATATCTTCAGCGCTTGCGGGGCGCTCGCCGCAATCGCGTTGAGCTCGAGCGGGGCGATGCTGTAATCGCCGTCCTGTGAAATGACAGGTGCGTGCGAAGGCGGAATCCAGCCCATTTGGAATTTATGCGGCGCGCTGAGCTCTCGAAAAAGGCCGCGCCCGAGCCCCATGTAGTCTGAGCCGTCTCCGTACTCGTGGGTCGGCGATGATGCGTGCTGCAGCCCCAGGTTGTGGCCCAGCTCGTGAGAGAAAACGTCGGGAGCATTGCAGACAAACATCCAGCTGCGACCGGGCGTTTCATCGAGTTCGGCGTAGCCTGCTGCGGGGCAGGTCTACTGGGCATGACATAGACTCTGCGCGCATATGCGTTGACGTCCACGCCGGTGTTTGCTGCAGCGGCGTTCATCGCATCCGACCACGCGACGTAGTTGCACGGATCGCTCGAGGTCACGTTTAACGAGTACGGTCCCACGACGGTACCGGTGAACGAGAGATTGCCGCCTGACATGTGCCTGTAGAGCCCGTCGACGGACTTTCCTGATGGATTCGTAAAGAGCATGTCCTCGATTTCCGCTATCGAGCAGCTCACGTTCTTGTCCTGAAAGTTGGCCACCATGACGACCGTTGTCTGATCTCCGGCGACCGGCGGTGTCCCTTGCACGGCTGTTTGAGTACTCGTCGTCGAACTGGTCGTGGATTGAACCGTCGCATTGGACATCTGGTCTGCGAGCACGTAGATCTCGGACCCGTTCATACGGCCTGAAACCGAAACTGATAGCCCCTTCCTCCACTCTCGTGGGGGCTCCCTCTCGAGGTACACGCGGAATACTCTGTTCGACCGCTCTTCGCGGATCATATAAACGAGTTCAGAGCGCTTGTTCGCAAAATCATCGGCATAGATTGCGGAGAACTCGCCCGTGATGGTGACCGGTGTCCCTGGTTGGCGTGCTTGCTGAACTGATGAAGGCGTCTGTGCGGCCGGCGTCGCGCCGATGGCGGCGACCATCATGAGCAACGTCGCAATGTTTTCTCCGAAGCGACACGCTCTCGAACCCCACATACACTCTTCTCCTAACTGGCCATGGGGAATCGCGTGGAGAGCGCAGGCGTTCCCGCCAGCATCGGAAACGCATACTCTTTTGTCTCTCTTGGGAGCTGTGCAAACAGACGGAGGCAAGAACGGCACCAGGCCGTAAGCTTCTGAACTAGAACGGGTTGGCCGCTATCTTAGGGTTGGCGGCCTTCAGATTGGAGGTGTTGATTACGATCTTGGCGGGTGTACCGGCCCGCGAGGCGTGGAAGTGGGGTTCAGCAACACTGTCGAGCGCGATCCCGTTCTGCTTCACCCGGTAGGCTTAAATGAATTACATTCTTGCAACACGCTCGACCAAGGCGCGAGCGCTCTTTCTCATCGTGCCGGACGCTAGAGACCGTGAGAGCCGATCGGAAGGGAATTAAAAAAACCGATGGGCTTATATATCATTCCAGGTGTATGACTTAGTACTCTCCCTTGATTGGGGATGCATCGCTGCGGAGTGGTAGCAAAATAACTGTAACTAGGGCTCGAATTCCGGATAACGAAACCGAAAGTCATCTCCGTGGCAGACTTGCAATTCCACGATAATCGCAGAGCGGGTAAGTAACAAAAATAGCTTTCCTCGTGTTTTCGCGCGATCTCTCAAGCGGAAGCGAACGGCAGGATGCAGGTCCCCCGGCAGCGCTCCCGGTGAATCGGATGGTGCTCGTGCGCGAGGACGCTCCACAGCTGTTGAGGCATTGCGTTCGTTGGAGTTGTCACTCTGACACCAGACCGCACGTTCCTTGGGCAGCGCACATAGTCGCGACCGCGGCGGTGAACGCTGAACGGTCAGCGTCAAGTCCACTGCTCACTTCCTCGCCTTGCGAAACTGAGCTGTAAGGCAATTCCGGGTCGGCTGCACGAACAGCTCAACGCTGGACTGGCACTGTTGTTGAGAGAACGACGGTGTTTCCCACAGATCCGAACATCGCGCTGCGAGCGTTGTCGGCTAGTCATGAGTAGGTGGAAACGTCTCTTCAAACATCGTCATTGGTGACCAGGTGGGGAGGTTCACCATGCATCCAACCGGCGTCGGCTGATCGGGAATCGGCCTCAACGGCGCAGTTCATTACCTGAGTCTCAAGTCGCGGCGCGATACGGTGGCGCAGAGAAATCCTGCGCGTCGCCTCAGGGAAGATCTTTGTCGACCTGCCTCGCGTGAGCGGGTCGACGGTCGACTTGTTTTGCGGTGTTCGAGCAAGCGTTGACACCCGGAGCAGAGCGACACAATCGCAACACGCGTCTACGGAGGTTTCGCAATGGCTAGGAAAGTCATCGACATGGCAAGAACAGGACCGTGGGCGCAACGCTGGGCGGTCCGCGTGTCCCTCATGTTCATCGTGGCGGTGGGGCTGATCTTCGTTCGTACCCTGCTGGCGGTGCACAACACAGGCGCGTTCGAGCTGGACGGGAACGCGAGTGAGTGTTCCCTTACTGGACCGGACGACTGGGACCGGGTCTGTTACGAGGAGGCCATTAAGGAAGGCCTCGACCCCACAGATGCAACAGACCGCTGCACCGCCACTGGCGGCACCGAGATTGGTGGCGACCCGGCGATAGCCGTAGCGTGGACGGCGGAAAGCGCGCGGGCGGCCACGATCTTCACGGGCGGCGGCTCGAAGGATCCGCAGGACATCAGTGACTGGGCCTGGAAGAACGACCCGACTTGCCGGAGACGAGCTCCACGGCGGCTTGCCGGACAAGGACAACCTCCTGCACGCCTACGCAGTCCGCTACTCGCTCGCCCCCACGGCGCCTGGGCTAACGGGCCAGGGACCTGTCCGAACGGCACGGCGATATGGATGGCGACGGCAACAATCCCGAAGTAGATGACCCGAACACACCGAACGTGGACGAGAGTGAGCTGGTATTCGACCGATCTCCGTGCGACGTGCTGTTCTTCGGCTTGGATCGCTTCGACAACAGCGGTGACGCGCAGACAGGGGTTCTGGTTCCTGCAGGACCAGGTGGGGCTCTCGACCGGAAAAAGAGCGGCGGCGGCTTTGCCTTCAGCGGCCTGCACACCCAAGGTGACCTGCTGGTCATCAGTAACTTCAGCAATGGCGGCGACAACTCGACGATCAGCGTCTACAAGTGGGATCCCACGGTCACCGGCAACCTGAGACTGCTGCGGCGAATCCACTGCGGCGAACTGCGCCACCTCTCCAGAAGGCGACCCCTTCTGCGGACTCGTGAATCCCGCGGGACTGACGACGTCGCCGTGGAGCTTCCTCGACAAGAGTGGCAACACGAACTGCGCTAAATGGCGAGTTCTACGAGGCTGGCATCAACCTGTCGCTGCTCGGCCTCGCCGGCGAGTGCTTCTCGACCGTGGTTTCCGAGACGCGCTCCTCGACCTCAGCGACGGCGACGCTGAAGGACTTCATCATCGGACAGTTTGCGAACTGCATCCCGGGCTTGACGACTCAGGCGTCAGCCACGGGCGCTGTGGCCCCGGGTACTCCTGTAACCGATCTCGCCACGATCTTGGTAACTGGAGGCGACAACCCGCCTGATCCGACAGGTGGCGTGACGTTCTTCCTCTGCGGCCCTGGCGCCAACGGAGGAACACCGAACTGCGACGGGACTACCGGCAACGTAGGCACTCAGATCGGAACCGCAGTGACGCTAAGCAACGGGGCCTGCAACCCTGTGAGCCCGAACGACACGGATGGTTTGCGGTGCGCACGGTCGCTGAGTGTGAACGACATTAGTCAGACTGGCGCGCGAGGGCCTCTTGCCGCCGGCATTTACTGTTTCCGCGCTGAGTGGCCTGGCGATACCACCTACCCGGGTCCTTTCAGTCACACAAACACCACTACCGAGTGCTTCACGGTCTCGGTGATTTCGACGACTACCACTACGGCGCAGGATTGGCTGCCGAACGACACGGGTACTGTCACCGCGGGCTCGGCCACCAAGCTCAACGGGTCGCTAAAGTTCACCCTGCACGCCGGCGGCAACTGTACCGGGTCGGTTCTGAGACCTGCTGAAACGATCACGATCGCGAATCTGGATTCCCCCGTGACCAGAAGCACAAGCAACGGCAGCGATCCGCTTACCGCGGTTAAGGTGCTCGCAACGGCGATCGTCTCCTGGAAGGTGGAATGGGACAGCACTGATGCCGGGGTTGCGGATTCGTCGCATTGTCAGGCGACGAGTCTCACGATCAACAACCTCGGAACGATCCCGTAACGTGGCGGCCTGAAGAACTAACTTTTGAGGACGAGAGGCCCCGGACGATCCGGGGCCTTTCGTTTGTCCATGGAGGAGGGAGTTTGCAGCGCGATCGAACGAACTGCGCATGCTGGCGCCGGTAACGCTATGCGCCACCCACGTTGAACTGAATCGAACCAATGTCGTAGGACTTGACACCCTCGATGTAGTACAGCCGTGCGGTGCACTCCGCGGGACCCGATGTCCAGGAGCGAGAGGACAAAGTAAGCACCGAGGTCAGCGGCCACAATGCGCCGTAAACGACGTCACCGTCCTGGAAGCACACGAGCTGAACGTGGGGCTGCGTGGTCTCGGACGTCCAGACTTTGAACGTGATCTTCTCACCCCAGTCGGGTCCCTGGTTGCCGTTGTAGTCGGCCACCATGCTCCACTCGAGCGTGTAGTCTTCCGCAGTATTATTCTGGCCCTTGCCTTTGCCTTTGCCTTGCTGTCCCACTGCCGAGAGCGCAACGCCGGACGCCAGGACCACGACCGCCGCCAGGATCACCAATCGCTTCATAACTCCTCCTTCAAACCGGCACGGCGTGGCTGGCTGGGGTGGGGCCACCATCTACTGTCTAGTCCTGGGCAGAACCGCAACTGATGTGCCATCCGAGTGGAATTCGGAATCCCTCAAAAACCTCAGTGAAACTGCTAGACTCCGGGCGTCATCCCTTGACGCGCCCCTCTCGCATCCGCATCTCTGAAGCTGCAATTACAGATCTGGAATGAAAAGACCCCGGCGATCCGGGGTCTTTAGTCGTGACAGTGGTGCCTTGACCCAAGGCCTTGGCGAACACTCCGCCGAGCGTTACTCGTAAACGGTGAGGGTGATCGACGTGAGATCGACCGTCGACGTGACGTTGATGTAATAGAGTTTTGCAACGCAGCTCGCGGCACCCCCCTGCCATGAATTCGAAGACAATTTCATGACCTGCGTCCACGGCCACGGATAGCTCGCGTAGTAGCCCGTTGAGGCTCCATAGACGACTTCACCGTTCTGAGAGCACGTGAGGCTGACGTGCGGCTCCGTCGTTGCCGTCGTCGAGACGTTGAACCTAACGCTGTCGCCCCAGTTGGGGAGTCCGTTTCCGTTAACGTCGTTCACCATCACGAGCGTGAGGCTGCCACTCCCGCCGCTAGGCTTCCCTTTGGGACCGCCGTTGCCGCCACGCGCTTCCGAAGGGCTGTTGGGATTTGCTCCCCCGCTGCACGCGATGCTTGCAACGAATATCGCCACCGATGCCAGGATCACCAACCTGCGCATAATCGCTCCTCCTCCAAGACTTCAGGTGGACGCGGGAGCTAACGTTGTTGGGGGTGCAGCGGGAGCTACTGTGGCAACGCGGAATGCCAGGCGACGCTGGCAGGCTAATCGGGCAAAAGCTTCAATGAATGGAGCGATAATGGCTGCGACAGCCGCAGTATCCCTCAGGGCGGGGAACGATTCGGCTTGAGTGAGCGAGATTACAGATCCGAAACAATTCGTTCGGGCATACAAACATGTCGGCAGTTGAATAAGCGAATGGCCGAGATTTACGGAAGGCCCCGAACGGGACGGGGCCTTCGATTGGCTCACGAGCGTCGAGATGGAACTGGAAGGCGGACCGATCTCCTTCATTGTACGCGGTGAAGCTGCATCGTCGTGATAGTGATCGTCGACGTGCACATTGATGGAATAGAGCCTCGCGACGCAACTGGCCGAACCACTCTGCCATGCGGTTGACGACAACTTCATGATTTGGGTCCAAGGCCACGGATAGCTAGCGTAGTATCCAGTCTGAGGCGCCATAGACGACCGCACCGTTCTGAGAGCACGTAACACTGACGTGCGGCTCAGTGGTGGCCGATGTCGAAACGTCGAACCTGATGCTGTCACCCCAATTCGGAAGCCCATTTCCGGTTGACATCGTTGACCATCACGAGTGTGAGGCTGCCACTGCCACCAGTACTGCCACCGCCACCAGTACCGCTACCCCCTTTACCGCCCCTGGCTTCGGTCGCCGACGGGCCGGTGACCGTGGCCGACGCTCCTTCGCTGGAGTTGTCACGCGAGCAATTCGCGCTGCTCGCAGCCAATACCACCACCGCCGCTAAAGTCACCAATTTGTGCATGCCTCTCCCTCCTTCGAACAGCCGGTGTGGCGCTGCGAACCGGTCCCCGTCAGACCTGTCCAAGCGGCGTGGCGTACTTGATCTGTACGATCACGCGCTCCACACCCGGCGAACGACGCCCTGGGGGCGTCACGGAACACCGACGAATTAATTGGATGGAACCCTCGCGAGCTCGCGAGGGCATAAACACGTTAAGCAACACCGACCGCTGCGTCAAGGCTAAAGGCAAGGTCATCAATAGTTTATGGGTTGCATACGACATCAGTTACTTAAATGACTTGTCATGATGCCGCTCCTCATGAGCCCTGACCTTGATTTGCCGCGATGGGGGTCGTTTCTCCTTGGCAAGAAGTACACCGTGACGAAAACACGCAGAATTACACGTGTTTTCAGTAAGCAGCCTACCGGTCGACGGCAGGGTTAGAGTAACTGTTACATCTCGTGGTCTGATGAGCTGTGTAATTCTGGAAAGAACCGCAAAACTGGCGCGCTTGTGATAGCCACGCAGGCTGCTCAAGCGGAGGAATTGACGTGTCGATTTATCTCGGTCTGGATTCCAGCACGCAAAGCCTGACGGCAACGGTTATCGAGGTCGAGGACCCGCGCGGCTCGGTCGTCGCGACCCGAACGTTCCAGTTCGACGAGGCGTTGCCGGCCTACGGCACCCGCCACGGCGTGTTGCCGTCACACAGTGGAGCCGTCGTCCACGCGCCGCCGCTCATGTGGGCGGAGGCGCTCGAGATCATGTTCGACGCGCTGACGCGCGAGCACGACATCGACTGGAGCCAGCTGCGCGCGATTTCCGGATCGGCTCAACAGCACGGCAGCGTCTACCTGAATGCCCTGGCAACTGATCGACTGGCAAGGCTCGACGGCACAGGCGGCATTGCGTCACAGCTCGCAGATGTTCTCTCCCGCGCGACGTCGCCAATCTGGATGGACTCGAGCACCACGGAGGACTGCCGCGCGATCGAAGCGGCCGTCGGCGGAGCGTCGACCCTTGCGGCGCTCACCGGCTCTCGTGCGTTCGAGCGCTTCACAGGCCCGCAGATTCGCAAGTTCGCGCGGGAAGATCCGTCGGGCTATCAACGAACAGACAGAATTCATCTCGTCAGCTCGTGGATGGCGTCGCTCCTGGCCGGCGCACACGCGCCGATCGACAGGGGCGACGGCTCCGGCATGAACCTGATGGATCTCGCCGCCGGCCAGTGGTCGCGCGCGGCACTCGACGCCACGGCTCCGGACCTTGATTCGAAGCTCGCGCCACTCGTTCCCTCTTCAACGATTGTTGGAACACTGTCGCCTTACTGGATGCGACGCTTCAATCTCCCCGCGGCGCGCGTCGCTGCCTGGTCGGGAGACAACCTGTGCAGCCTGGTGGGCACGGGGCTCGTTCAGGAAGGCCAGATCGCGATCTCGCTCGGCACCAGCGACACGATCTTCGGCGTGATGTCGAAGCCATCGGTCAGCCCCGATGGCACCGGCCACGTCTTCGCGTCGCCCACGGGTGAGTTCATGGGCATGACGGTCTTCAAGAACGGATCGCTCGCGCGTGAACGGATCCGCGACGCGTGCGGCCTTGATTGGAATGGCTTCTCGGACGCGCTCCGGCGCACCACACCAGGCAACGGCGGCGCCATGATGCTGCCGTGGTTCGACCCCGAAATCACGCCACCAGTCCTGACACCTGGGGTACGGACAGCGGGACTTTCAGAGCCACACGGCCCGGCCCACGTTCGCGCCGTCATCGAGGCACAGATGATGTCGATGGCCTTGCACAGCCGGTGGATGCGAGTGACGCCTTCCGAGATCCGCGCAACGGGCGGCGCCGCCACCAACCGCGAGATCATGCAGGTCGCCGCAGACGTGTTCGGGGTCCCCGTTCAGCGTTTGCAGCTGGCGAATTCAGCAGCGCTCGGTGCCGCACTGCGCGCGTGGCACGCCGATGCGCTGGCTGACGCGTCGCCAGTCGCCTGGCGCGACATCGTCGCCGGCTTCACCGATCCCGTAGCCGGATCGCGAGTAGCCCCGATTCCGGCGAATGTCGAAATCTATCGGCGCGCAATGCGAGAATTTGAAGACTGGCAGTCCCGTGTCTTGTCAGAGATCAGTCGTCCATAGTCCGGTCTGATGACGCGCCGTTCGGCGAGACACGGACTACGAGCTACGAACCACGGCGGCAGCCAAGTGATAGACTTCCGGATTCAGCGATAAACGATGAACATCGCAGAGATCGCCAGGCGCGCGAACGTGATGACGTCGCCTATGGGATATGCCTAACCCGCGCTCGCGAAGACGAGGCCAGCAAGCTGGGGAATGGTCGCGAGCACGTCAGCGCGAGGCCGTCAACCCTCTTCGCGCTGATGCACCCGGCCGCCGTGGCCGGCTGCTCTGGATCTCGCTTGGCTTGATCGTCGCCAACGTCCTGGTCTATTGGGCGGTGCGCCGCTATAGTTTCGTCAACTTCGGCGATCAGTTCGTGTACCGACACTCCTCGCCTCGCCGACGGCCTAACGTGGCAAGGCGTCGTGTGGGCGTTCACGACGGGCCATCAGTATAACTGGCATCCGTTGACCTGGGTGTCACACATGCTCGACGTACAGCTGTACGGCATGCAGGCGGACCGCCATCATCTCACCAACCTCCTCCTGCACATCGTCAACACGCTGCTGTTGTTCAGGGTGCTTTATCGCATGACGGGTGCGGTGGGCAGCAGCGGTTTCGTCGCTGCGTTGTTTGCCGTCCATCCGTTGCACGTCGAACCGGTCGCCTGGCTCGCGGGACGAAAGGACGTCCTCGGCGCGCTGTTCATGGATGCTCACGCTGGGGAGCTATGTCAGCTACGTGCGGCGGCCGCGGCGAACGCGCTACGTGCTGGTGCTCGTGTGGTTCGCGCTCGGGCTGCTGGCGAAACCGATCCTGGCGACGCTGCCGTTCGTGTTGCTGCTGCTCGACTACTGGCCCCTTGGCCGTGTGAGATTCGCCGACGCCGCGGCGTCGCCGCACGAAGCGACGCGCAGTCCAGAGGATCGAGGGGTGTGGGTTCAGTTGCTGCGAGAGAAGGCGCCGATGTTCGCGCTCGCCGTCACGGCGATTCTCGTGACTGTCCTCGTCCAGCAGCGAGACGGCGCCGCCGTTGGCCTCAATCACGTGCCCCGGATGCTGCTCGCAGGAAACGCCTTCGTGTCGTACGTGACCTACGTCGGCAAGATGCTGTGGCCAGCGCGATTGGCGGCTTTTTACCCTTACACGTCGTTGCCGTCCTGGCAGGTGACGGGATCTGCTCTGGTTCTGGTCGCCGCCTTCTGTGTTGCCCTGTGGTCCGCCCGCCGTCACCCGTATGTACTCGTGGGATGGCTTTGGTACGTTGGTACGCTCGTTCCGGTGATCGGCCTCGTACAGGTCAGCAATCAACGGATGGCAGATCGCTACACTTATATGCCGCTGATCGGGTTGTTCCTCATTCTTGCGTGGGGTGTGCCGGACCTCCTCGCGGGATGGCGCCGCAGGCAGATCGCGTTGTCAGTCGCCGCTGGGATGGTTTTGATCGCGTGCGTGACCACTGCACGCGAGCAGGTCCGCACGTGGGAAAACCGACTCACGCTCTGGCAGCACGCGGCAGACGTCACCACCAACAATTTCATGGCGCATAGCAACCTGGCCGAGGTAGCCGCAAGTCAGGAGAAGTTCGACGAGGCGATTGCGCACTTGAAGGAAGCGGTGCGTCTCCGGCCGCGTTCCGCGAACGCGCGCTTCATGCTGGGGGATACCCTGAATCGCGCAGGAAAAGTGGACGAGGCCGTGGCCGAGTACAGCGAGATCGTACGCATCGCTCCTCAGTTCGCAGAAGCACACAACAGTCTTGGAGTCGCGTTGAAAGCGCAAGGGAAGGCCAGCGAAGCCACCACGCATTTTACGGAGGCGGCGCGTTTGAAACCGTAATTCGCGGAGGCGCGTTACAACTTCGGGCGGGCACTGGCCGAGCAGGAGCGATTCGACGAGGCAATTCCTGAAATGTTGGAGGCTGTGCGACTCAAACCCAACCAGGCGGCATGGCACTACGATCTGGCGGGCTGTTATTACGCGAAGGGCGATACCGAGCAGGCGAGTCGGCACCTCGAGAGAACGTTGAAGCTCGACCCGAAGCATAAGGCGGCGCGGCGCGCGCTGAGCGATCTGAAACGGCAACGCGCGCGATGAGCCCATGTCGACTGTTACACGGCAGCGGCGGCAGCCAAGTGATACACTCCAGCATTCAGCGATAAACGATGAACATCGCCGAGATCGCCAGGCGCGCCAACGTCTCGACTGCCACCGTCTCACGCGCCATCAACCAGAGCGGGCCGGTCAAGGCGGCGACCGCGCGGAAGGTGTGGCGCGCGATATCCGAGCTCAATTACTACCCGAACAGCCACGCCCGGGCGCTGGTCTCCGGCCGCAGCCGTATGATCGGGCTCATCGTCTCGGACATCACCAACCCGTTCTTCCCCGAGCTGATTCGCAGCTTCGAGACGCAGGCGTCGCAACAGCAGTACGACCTGCTCTTCACGAGCACCGACTATCTGACGAGCAGGATGACGACCTGTCTCCGGCGCATGCTCGAGCGCAAGGTCGACGGCGTTGCGATGATGACGTCGGAAATGGACATGAGCCTGATCAAAGAGCTCGGCCGGCGCGGCGTGCCGCTGGTGTTCATGGACGTCGGTCAGGTCGGTCCGAAGATGAGCCACGTCGCGATCGACTACGCCAACGGCGTCAAGCAGGCCGTCGATCATCTCGTCGCGCTCGGCCACAAGCAGATCGGCTTCATCAGCGGTCCGCTCGATCTGCACTCCGCGCGAACCCGCAGGCAGGCGTTTCTGGACGCCGTGCGCGGACACGGGCTCTCGCCCGACAAACGGCTGATTCGCGAAGGGACGCATACCGCAGAGGGCGGACAGAAGGCCATGGCCGCGATCCTCCGTCTCTCGCGGCATCCCACCGCGGTCGTCTCGTCGAACGACTGGACCGCCATCGGAGCCCTGCACGCCATCCATGCCGCGGGGCTGCGCGTGCCGTCGGATATTTCACTCGTCGGGTTCGACGACATCCCGCTCGTCAGCTACACGAATCCTTCTCTCACCACCGTGCGAATGTCGGCCGCCGACGTCGGGTCGACGGCGTTCGACGCGCTGTTCAAGCTGATTGGCGGTGAACGTTTGGAAGGGGATGTGTATCAGGTGCCGACGCGGTTGATCGTCAGGGAATCAACGACGAAGCCAGCGGCTCGTCGGTAGACGGATCCGCCGCCGGCGGCCCTTTCTCCTTTGCCGGCCCGGGCGTCACCACTAGCCGTCTTGACACGTGGAAACTTGCACCATTCGAGTCAAGTTTCCTCACCAGACGGCGGCCCCGCGAAGCGGGGTTTCAAGCAATGCCACCTAGCGAGGCGGAGCCGCTTGGGTCTGAGGCGCAGTCTCGCTAGAATCAGCCTCGAGCCATGCCTTTGTCCGACGGCACTCGCCTCGGATCGTACGAGATTCTCTCTGCTCTCGGGGCTGGCGGAATGGGCGAAGTGTATCGGGCGCGCGACACGCAGCTCGATCGCGACGTCGCCATCAAGCTCCTGCCCGAGGCGTTCGCGGATGACCCGGACCGGTTGGCGAGGTTTCAACGCGAAGCGAAAGTCCTCGCCTCGCTGAATCATCCGCATATCGCCGCCATTTACGGACTCGAGGACGCCGACGGCGTCAAGGCCATCGTGATGGAACTCGTCGAGGGCGAGGATCTGGCGCAGCGGTTGAGGCGCGGCGCCATTCCTCTCGACGAGGCGCTGCCGATCGCGCGGCAGATCGCGGAGGCGCTCGAGGCGGCCCACGAGCAAGGGATCATCCACCGCGATCTGAAGCCCGCGAACATCAAGGTGCGACCCGACGGCGCGGTGAAGGTGCTGGACTTCGGCCTCGCGAAGGCGCTGGAGCCAGCGGCGGGATCAAGCGTGGACGTGACGCCGTCACCAACGATCACGAGCCCGGCGATCACTCAGATGGGCATCATTCTCGGCACCGCTGCCTACATGAGTCCCGAGCAGGTGAAGGGACGTCAGGCTGACAAGCGGAGCGACGTGTGGGCGTTCGGTGCCGTGCTCTACGAGATGCTGTCGGGCCGGCGAGCGTTCAAGGGTGACGATGTTTCCGATACGCTCGCATCGGTCCTGCGCCAGGACGTCGACTGGACGACGCTTCCCGCGCCGACGCCGGCGCCCGTACGGCATCTGCTCGCACGGTGTCTCGATCGGGACGTCAAGCGGCGGCTGCGCGACATCGGCGAAGCGCGAATTGTGCTGGAGGATCCCGCCGCGCGTACGATGGAAGAGGCGGCGGCCCCCGGCACGCTCACTCCGCCGCGGCCGCTCTGGCGGCGCGGCCTGCCTGTCGCGATCGCGATGCTCGCCGCCACCGCGCTGGGTGGCGCAGCCGTGTGGACGCTGAAGCCGTCAGCTGCGCCCGCCGTCGTACGTTTTGCGTTCGCACTCCCTCAAGGTCAGAACTTCACCACCCCAGGACGGAGCCATATCGCGATCTCACCCGACGGCACAAAGATGGTGTACGTCGCGAATTTTCGTCTGTACCTTCGCTCTATGGGTGATCTCGACGCGAGGCCAATCCACGGCACCGACATCCCGCCATCTGGTGGCAGGCCATCCTTCGTATCGAGTCCGGCCTTTTCGCCCGACGGTCAATTCGTCGTGTTCTTTTCTGGAACCGACAACACGCTGAAGACGATTTCAGTCAGCGGGGGAACAGCCGCGACCCTCTGCCCTGCCACGATCGTCTTCGGCATGAGCTGGGGCGACACCGGCATTGTCTTCGGCCAGGGTGCTGGCGGCATCATGCGGGTCTCCCCCACCGGCGGCACGCCCGAACAACTCATCAGCGTTCACGGCGACGAGATCGCGCACGGCCCTGAGATATTGCCCGACGGGCAGTCATTGCTGATGACCCTCACGTCCGGCAACAATCCCGACCGCTGGGAGAAGGCACGAATCGTCGTCCAGTCTCTCACGTCCGGTGAACGGAAGATCCTGATCGAGGCCGGAAGCGATGCCCGTTATTCGCCCACGGGCCATCTCGTCTATGCGCTCAGCGGAGTCGCATACGCCGTACCGTTCGATCTCGGCCAACTGAAGATCACGGGCAGTGCCGTGCCGGTTATCGAGGGAGTGCGAAGGGCGGGCACCCCCACGGGAACAGCGCAACTGAGCTTCTCGCGCAGCGGGTCGCTCATGTACATTCCCGGACCGGTTTCCTTGACAGGAGACCAGCGGGACCTCGCATGGGTCGACCGCACCGGCGCGGCCACGCCACTGAAGCTACCGGTGGGCTCATATCAGCATGTCCGGGTGTCTCCTGACGGGCAGCGCCTCACGGTCGGCACTGATGACGGTCAAGAAGCGAACGTCCATGTGTACGCGCCGGGCAGCGGCACGTCCATTCGGCGCCTGACGTTCGGGGGGAACAGCCGCTTTCCCATCTGGACTGCCGATGGCAAGCGGATCGCCTTTCAATCGGATCGCGACGGCGACCGCGGAATCTTCTGGCAGCCGGTCGATGGCGGCAGGGCGGAGCGCCTGACGAAAGCAGACGAAGGCACGGCGCACGTGCCCGAAGCCTGGGCGCCTGCCGGGGATCGGCTCCTCTACACCGTGACCACGGGTTCTCCACCGAGCGTGACGTTGTGGACGCTCTCGTTGAAGGAAAAAAAGACCACGCGCGTCGATGCGGTGGAATCGGGCGCCCCCATCGGCGCGGTCTTTTCGCCCGACGGTCGGTGGATCGCCTATGCGATCAACAACACGGTCTACGTTCAGCCGTTTCCACCGACCGGCTCCCAGTATCAAATATCAAAACGCGGTCATCACCCGATCTGGTCATCTGATGGCAAGGAGCTATTTTACGAACAGGCGCAGTTTCAGTTCCATGTCGTCGCGGTGCGGACCGAGCCGAGCTTCACATTCGGCAATCCAGTTTCCCTACCGGCAGTCTACGGATCAACCCCCTATTTCTCTTTCAGGAACCGCGACATAGCGCGCGACGGAAAGCGATTCATCTGCCCAGTCCCGGCCGAATCGGTGTCGGTCCAGGAGATTCGCGTCGTGCTGAACTGGTTCGAGGAGTTGAAGCGCCTGGTGCCGAGGAAGTAGTTACGAGACCACCGCCAGGCGTTGTCGGCCGCTCAGCGTTCCTGGCTCGCGGCGAGCAACCGATCGAACGCATCCGGAGGAAGATCGGCGAGCGAACCGACCGAGACGTCACCATCCAGCGACCCGGCTTCGGCTGACACCAATGCATCGCATACCGGCGCGACGCGCCGCCTCCATCCCGGCGGCGGCATCCTCGACGACGACGCAACGCGTTGCGGGGGCGTTCAGGCGTGATGCCGCGGCGAGGAAGACCTGCGGATCGGGCTTGCCTGCCGTCACGTCTTCGGCCGACGCAATAGCATCGATGTACGTCTCGAGCCTGAGCGCCTGCAGTATCACCTCGACGTTCTGTCGCGGCGCCGAGGACGCAATCGCCTGCCGCCATCCATCACGTCGCAGCCGATCGACCCATTCAATCGCACCCGGCAGGGCCGTCACACCCCGCTCGAGCGCCAGACGCCGGTACTGCTCTTCCTTCGCCTCCCCGATGCGTCTGATCACCTCGTCGGTCGTCTCCTGCCCGAGCCAGCCCCGAATGATGCGATCGTTCTTCTGTCCAAAGCTCTCCAGAAACTGCGCGTAGGTCAGCTCGAACCCTTCTGCGCCAACGGTGTCGCGCCACGCGACCCAGTGATGGTCGCTCGAATCGACTAACGTGCCATCGAGATCCCAGAGAACGGCTTTTTGCATCTAACTGTCACTTGTCAAGTGCGCGGGTGCGCAAGTGCGCAGGTGCGCGAGTGCGCAGGTGCGCAAGTGCGCAAGTGCGCAAGTGCAAAGTGCCAAGTGCACAAGTGCAGGGCGCGCGACGGCTGGCTCGTGTTAGCAACTGGGCACGTGGGCACTTTGGCCCGTGAGCACTTTGCGCACTTGCGCACTCGCGCACTTGCGCACTTGCGCACTTATTTGTTCCGCTGCCCGTAATACGCGCGCGGGCCGTGCTTGCGGGCGTAATGTTTGTTGACGAGAAAGTCGTCGGGTCGAGCGGCGTCGGGTGAGGCGCTCCGCACGCGCCATTCGAGACGGGCGATGTACTCGAGGATCCTGGCGTGCTCGACGGCGTCGAACGCATCCACTCCCCAGGTGAACGGCCCGTGATTCGAGACGAGCACGCCGGGCACCGACATCGGCTCGATACCGTCCCGCAGGAACGTTTCGACGATCACGAGGCCTGTGTTGGCCTCGTAGTCGGTCTCGACTTCTTCCTTCAGCATCGCGCGCGTTACCGGAACGTCGCCGCAGAAATAGTCCGCGTGAGTGGTGCCGAGGCAGCGAACCGGCAGCCTGGCCTGCGCGAGAGCCGTGGCGAACTCCGAGTGCGTGTGCGCAATGCCTCCGCATTCGAACGCGCGGTAGAGCTCGCGGTGCGTCGGGGTGTCGGACGACGGACGAAGGTCGCCAGCGACGACAGCGCCGGTCTCGATCGACACGACGACCATGTGCTCGGGCGTGAGCCGCTCATAAGGCACGCCGCTGGGCTTGATGGCAAAAACGCCCGCCGAACGGTCAGCGCCCGACACGTTGCCGAACGTCCCCATAACGAGCCCGCTGCCCGCAAGGTCCATGTTGGCGCGATACACCGCATCGCGCAGCCGCGTCAGTTCTCGATCCATTGTGGTGTCCCGAGGGTCAGATCTTGTTTTTTGCATCATTGTCACCAGATTGGTGACGTCAGCGTCAGGACGCGGACATCCTGCTGGTGCTAATGAAAAGAGGACATTCTTGCAAAAAACAGATCTGACCCCTCGTCATCGATCGCGAATCGCGAGCAGCCGCTTCATCACCGACGCGAGATCGGCGCGCGCGGCCGGCACGCCGCCGAACGTGTCGTGAAGCTCGCGATAGATTGCGTAGAGCTCGTCGTACACCGCTTGCGACGCCGGGTCCGGCGTGAACCGCCGATCCTTGATCGTCGTCATCTTCTGCTGCGCGTCCGACCAGCGGTCGTATCCCCCAGCCTTGCTGCCAGCCGTGACGGCGGCGGAGACCGCGGCCCCCAGTGCCGGCGTCTGGGGCGATCCGGCGATCAGCATCGGCTGGCCGATGACGTCCGCGTAGATCTGCATGAACAGATCGTTCTTCTCGGCGATCCCGCCGCAGCAGACGACGCGCTCGATGGGAACGCCGTGCTCGCGGATGCGTTCGATGATCGCACGCGCGCCGAACGCCGTGGCTTCGATCAGCGCGCGATAGATCTCGGCGCGCGTGGTGTGCAGCGTCTGACCGACGATCAAGCCGGTCAGCCGTGGATCGACGAGGATCGTGCGGTTGCCGTTGTTCCAGTCGAGCGCCAGGAGGCCCGATTCGCCCGGCTTCAAGCGCGCGGCTTCGGCCGACAGCTCGGCGTGGAGAGGCTCGCCCCCACCGCAGACCGTTTCCACCCACCAGTTGAGGATGTCGCCGACGGCCGACTGTCCGGCCTCGATACCGAAGTAGTCCGGCATGATCGAACCGTTGACGATGCCGCAGATGCCGGGGATGTCGGCGATGCGATCGGCGACCGGCGCGATGGCACAGTCGCAAGTGGACGTGCCGATGATCTTGACGAACGTTCCGGTCTGGATTCCTGATCCGACGGCGCCGTAGTGCGCGTCGAAGCCGCCCATCGCGATGGCGATGCCGGGCGTCAGCCCGAGACGCCTGGCCCACTCGTCAGCCAGCTGCCCTGCCGGCCGGCCAGGGGCCCAGGCTTTGTCGTAGAGACGATCGCGCAGGTCCGCGAGCCTGGGATCGAGCCGCGCAAGAAAGGTCTTGGACGGCAGACCGCCCCACGAGTCCGAGTACATCGCCTTGTGCCCCGCGGCGCAGACGCAACGGACAATCCGGCGCGGGTCATCGACGCCGGCGAGAACGGCGGGAATATAGTCGGCGAGTTCGACCCAGCTGTTCGCCGCATCGAAGACGTCCGGCGCGACCTTCAGGCAGTGCCAGATCTTCGACCACCACCACTCGGACGAATACGTTCCACCGATCGGCGCCAGATACTGCGGCGCGTGCTGCGCAGCGGTCTCGGTAATGGCGGCGGCTTCCGCGGCGGAGGTGTGGTCCTTCCACAACCAGGCGTGCGCGGCAAGGTTATCGGACCACGCCGGATCGAGAGCCAGCGGACGCGCCTTCGCGTCGAGCGGCAGCGGCGTCGATCCGGTCGTGTCCACACCGATCCCGATGACGCGATCGCGCGAAAACTCCGGATCGCTGCCGGCCGCCGCCAGCGCGCGCGTCACCGACGCTTCGAGCCCGGCCAGGTAGTCCGCCGGATTCTGGCGCGCGAGGTGGGGATCCTTGCTGAGGAGCACGCCGCGATCGCCGCTGGGGTAGTCAAATACTGCAGTGCCGATCGTCCGGCCGTTTGCGCATTCGACGACAACCGCGCGCACTGAATTGGTGCCGTAGTCGATACCGATCGTGTAGGGCATTCAGATCAAATCAAGTGCGCAGGTGCGCGAGTGCGCAGGTGCGCAAGTGCGCAGAGTGCGCAGGTGCGCAAGTGCGCAGGTGCGCAAGTGCGCAAGTGCGCCAGTGCGCGCAAGCACCTCCCAATAGCCCATGAGCACGTGTGCACATGCGCACGTTTCCACTTGCGCACTTGCGCACTTGCGCACGTGCGCACTTTCGTCACCCAATCAGTACCGGCGATACCACATCGAGGACGTCCGGCCCCGTGCCGGCGGCGCGTGCCTTGTCGAGCTCGGGCTGACGCGCGGCGATGCGGACGGCCTTCAGGGACAGGTTCGCAAAGTTGATCATGCTGCGCTCGATCGCGCGCGTCGGATCCTCGCGATACGTGAACTGATCCTGGCTGTAGTAGCCCTGATACCCGCGCGCGAACGTCGTGTAGAGATACTCGACGGACTCGGGGATCGAGAGCGTGCCGAACATGCAGTCCTGATCGTTCCGGCCCTGACGCGCGTCGTTGACGTCGTACTTGTGCACGGGCACGCCCGCGTAATACGCCAGGTCGCAGGACGTCGAGGCGGTGGTCGCCTCCATCTTCATATGACCGTAGTCGATCGTCAGGCCGCAGTTGTTGCCGCCACATGCCTGATTCACGCGCTGCGCAACGAGAATCGCCGAGGCTGCCGTCGGCACGATCATGAAGAGCTCGCGCGGCTCGTACGGCTTCGACTCGATGGCCAGCTTGATGCCATGCTCGAGACACTTCTTGTTCACCGCGATCAGCGCGTCGGTGAACCACTCGAGTGATTGCTTGTAGTCCACCTGGAAGTGATAGTCGGCGCCGTCCGAACCGGGCCACACGCTGAGCACCGGGATCTTCATGACGCGGCTGATTTCAACGCCCTTCAGCACCTCGTCGAGCGCCGCGCGGCGCAGCGCGGCGTCCGGGTTACACGGTCCGCCGAGCCTGAACTTCGGGTGCGTCCACGTGTTGATGTTGCACGCGGTCACGGCCATGCCGAGCTCGGCCAGGAACCCGTTCTGTGCGCGCTCGATCGCCTGACAATCGAGGTCGCCGTTGAGTGTTTTCTCGAAGACGCTCTGGTGAATCTCGATGGCGTCCACGCCGGCCGCCTTCGTCCGCCGGCACTGCGCCTCGAAGTCGCTGCGGAACCCCGGCTCGTTCGAGTGATATCCGGGTGGCGCAAAGCGATCGCAGAAATCACCCGCCGACCAGTGGCCGACACTCATCTTGATGTCCATCGTCTTGAGGAACTCGATGGACTCCTGCCGGCCCAGATAGCCCTTCCGCGATTGGGCATACGCGAGCTGGTCGGCACTGAAACGGTTCATGTTCGGGTCCTCCACGAAGCGCCCGCGACACAGATGGCGAACGCCTGAACGTGACGCGCGGCTTGAAGCAGCGCGCTTCTGGAACAGCCTGGAACAGCGCGCATCATCGCTCGAGCCGCGCGCCTCCAAGGCGCGCATCGTACCATCATTGCGCGAGGGTCATTTTGAGAATCGTCAATGAATGCGCCGGAAACGTGTAAACAAATCCGTCATCCTGCACGCTCACGTCCACTGTCCTGGTTGCTGGTCTGACCTTTCGATCGTCGCCAAACGTGTGCGTCGCCTTCAGATCCGGGTGATTCATCTCCCAGACGGCGACGCGGCCGGACGGACGGCCCGCCTGACTCTCGATGCGCGTCTGCAGATCCTTGTCGCGGCTGCGGTTCAGCACGTTGACGAACAGCTCGCGGGTTGACGGCTTGTAGGTCGCCGACACATCGAGATACGCGAACTCCCCGGCCCGGTTCTGCAGCTTGTAGGTTGGCGCGCTCACCCACGAGTCGACCGCCGTGTTGCCGCGCTGCCGGCTGAACTCCACCAGCGGGAAATACGTCGGCTGCAGGAACAGGCCCTCCTTGTTCGTCATGATCGGCGCAATCACGTTCACCATCTGCGCGATGTTCGCCATTTTGACGACGTTGGCGTGGCGGAAGAAGGCGTTGAAGAACATGCCCATCGCCAGCGCGTCCTCGAAGTTGTAGATCTCCTCGAGCTTCTCGCTTGTTGCCGGTGCGGTACCAGACGTTCCACTCGTCGTAGGCGACGTAGATCGGCCGCGGATTCGGGCCGGTCTGCACCTCGCGGATCTGCGCCGCCGTCGTCTGGATGTAGCGCTCGATGGTCTGCGTCCAGCCGCCCAGGTAGCGCTCGAGATCGTTGTCGCGATTGTTGATGTAGGTGTGAATCGCGATGTAGTCGATCTGGTTGCGCAGCGTCTGCAGAACGGTCCGGTTCCAGGCCATCCAGTCCGCCCCGTAGTTGCTCGATCCGCTGGCAATCAGCTTGATTGACGGATCGACGGCGCGCATCGCCTTTGCCGCTTCCAGCGCGAACTTCGAGTACTCCTCCGCGTTCTTGTGTCCGAGCTGCCAGGGTCCATCGATCTCGTTGCCGAGCGCCCAGTACTTGACGTTCCAGGGCTCATCGCGCCCGTTCTTGCGGCGCTGCTCCGCCCAGTGCGTCTTCTGCTTTCCGTTCGTGTACTCGACCCAATACCGGGCGTCGTCGATGGTCCCGAGGCCGAGGTTGACGCAGATGTAAGGCTCCGCGTTGATCATCGCGGCGTAGCGGAGGAACTCGTCGGTGCCGAAGCGGTTGGATTCGACGTCGTTCCAGGCGAGCTCGAGGCGCGCCGGACGCTGGTCCTTCGGACCGACGCCGTCAGTCCAGTTGTAGCCGGAGCAGAAGTTGCCGCCCGGCCATCGCAGGATCGAGACGTTCAGGCCGCGGACCGCTTCGAGCACGTCCTTGCGGAACCCGTTCGCGTCCGAGAGCGGGCTGCCTTCCTCGTAGATCCCGCCGTAAATCATGCGGCCGAGGTGCTCGGCGAAGTTGCCGAAGAGCAGCGGGTCGACTTCGCCGATCGTGCGGTCGACATCGATCTTGATCCGGGCCGTGGGCGCAGGGGTCTGGCTTTGAAGGTGGGCGGTCAGCGGCACGGCGGCCAGGGTGGCCAGGACAAGGGTGAACCCCCTCAGGATGCTCATCAGTCTCCAGTTGCGCGGCGGACATGTAAGCGTTACCATTCCGCGTCGGATGTAAACGATTACAGCGCAGGCCAGTGGGCTTAATTCTCATACCCGCGACCCGCCTGTCAAGAAAGGCCGCCGCCCCGCACCCGAAGCTCGGCTCAGCCGCGGGCGCGCCGGCCTGAGACCGACGCGCGACAGGCTGAGCCCTCTTCCCGTTCGGCTTCGGAGGAGCAGCCAAACCAAGAGAGGACGGACATGTCGAGTACCACTCGTTTCGCGATGGGCTGTCTGGCGTTCGTCGTAGCGGCCAGCCTCGCCCACCCGACCCTCGCCCAGCAGCAGCTCGGCGCCATTCAAGGCACCATCGTCGATCAGAGCAAGGCGGTCATGCCAGGCGTGACCGTTACCGTGACCAATCTCGACACGGGATTGGTGCGCACGACCATCTCCAACGAGACCGGCGTCTACCGCGTGACCAGCCTTGACCCTGGCCGCTACAAGGTGACGGCGGAATTGCAGGGTTTCAGGTCCGCTGCACAGAACGAGGTGGTGCTGTCGGTCGGCGCGACATTGGGCGTCAACTTCAACCTCACCCCAGGCACAATCAACGAGTCGATCGAGGTCCGCGGCGTCACCCCTGACGTGCAGACCGAGAAGGCCGACATCTCGGCCGTCGTCGAACAGAAGAAGATCAACGACCTGCCGCTGGTCGGCCGCAACGTGCTGTCGCTCGCGGCGCTGCAGCCGGGGATCAACGGCATCGGCACGTCGGCGGACTTCCTCGCCCCCGAACAGGGCATGGGCGTCACCGCCAACGGCGTGCGCGAGACGGGTAACAGTGCGAGCATCGACGGCGCCAGCATCAACAACGGACCGTGGGGCGGCACCATGCTGCTCGTGCCGAACGTCGAGGCGGTGCAGGAGTTCCAGGTCATCGCCAACAATCCGTCGGCTGAATTCGGACGCAACGCCGGCGCGACGGTCAGCGTCATCACGCGCGGCGGCACCAACAACTTCAGCGGCAGCATCTTCGAGTTCCATCGGAACCAGGATCTTCGCGCGCGCGCCTTCTTCGAGAACCGGGACGTGCCGAAGCCCGACTTCCGACGCAACGACTTCGGCGGCAGCTTCGGCGGGCCCATCCGGCGTGACAACTCGTTCTTCTTCTTCTCGACGGAGATCGTGCGCGAGGTCACCGGCAATTCGGCGAACGTGACGGTGGAAACCGAGCAGTTCCGTGACTGGGTGGCGCAAACGCGTCCGAACTCGATCGCCGCGAATCTGCTCCGCAACTTCCAGCCACTCGCGTATCCGACCTCGAACTTCCGGGACCTCGGCGGCCCGCTGCCCGGCACGAACGTCTGGAGCAATACGCCGGACGGGATCGTCGACGTCGGCACGGCGGCTATCACGACCAGCGGTCCACGCGACGGCGATCAGATCAACTTCCGCTACGATCAGGTGCTGCGCGGCGGGATCGATCGGCTACGAGCCACGTACTACCTCTCGAACATCGAGACGCAGTTCCTGTACAACCGGCCGGCGTTCGACCATCCCTATCCATTCCGGAACCAGCTGCTGAACCTCGCGCACACGTGGATGGTCTCGAACCAGACGGTGAACGAGGCGACCTTCGGCATCGTCCGTCAGCACGGCGAGGCAGGCAACCCCGCGCTGGAGTCCCCGAACATCAACATCACTGGCAGCATTCCGGGGTTCGGTGTCGAGTTCTGGCATCCCATCGACTTCACGCAGAACAACTTCCAGTTCCGGGACGTGCTGACGATGAACCGCGGCCGGCACTCGTTCCGCACGGGCGGCGAGCTGCGGATGGGGCGTGACGGGGCGACGCTGCATCACTGGGAGCGCCCGACCTACGGCTTCCAGAGCGTGCTCGACTTCGTCGACGACGAGGTCTTCACCGAGGATCGTGCGGTCGATCCAGCCACCGGCCTGGCAACCACGGCCTACGGCAAGTACCTGACCAACGAATGGGCGTTGTTCTTCCAGGACAACTGGAAGATGCGCTCGAACCTGACGTTGAACCTCGGCTTGCGCTACGACAACTTCGGCAACCCGCAGAAGGCCGACATCCCCTACAACGGCATCATCCTCGGATCGGGCAGCACCCGTCAGGAGCAGATGCGGACCGCGCGCGTCGGTACGGTTGACCAGCTCTACGACACCGACTGGAACAACTTCGCGCCGCGCGTGGGCATCACCTGGGATCCGACTTCCGAGGGACGGTTCGTCATTCGCGGCGGCACCGGCATCTCGTACAACCGCATCAACAACACGGTGTATCCGACGAACGGCTGAACCCGCCGCAGTTCGCGCACGCGTTCGGCGCGTTCCAGGACGGAACGCCGATCGCGTACTCGCTCGGCCCCGATTTCGCGCCCAACGCGGCGCTCGGGCGCGGCGTCGACGCCAACGGCGGCATCATCGGCGCCCGCGTCTCCCTCCGCGTGGTCGATCCGGAGCTGGAAATCCCCGAGTACTACAACTGGTTCACCGGCGTGCAGTATCAGCTGCCGTGGCGCTTCGTCGCCGAAGTGAACTACAGCGGCACGAAGGGGCGGAAACTCCTGAACGGTGACGGCCCGGGTGGCGAGGACTACAACCGCTTCTCCGGCGACCTGCGCGACAACGGCGTGCGCAACAGGCTGAACAACAGCTTCGCCGACGTCGGCCTCAACGAGAGCCGCATCAAGTCGACGTATCACGGACTCTCGCTGCAGCTGCTGCGCCGCTACTCGAGCGGGTTCTCCTTGCAGACGGTCTACAACTACGGCAGAGTCAAGGACTACGCCGGCAGCGCGATGATCGTGGAGCAGCCAGAACTCGATTACGGCTATGCCTCGTTCGACATTCCGCACCAGTTCAAGTTCAACTTCATCTGGGAGATCCCATATCACCCGTCCAACGCGATCCTGAACGGCGTTCTCGGCGGTTGGCAGCTGAACGGACTGGCGATGTTCCAGAGTGGAGCGGTGTTTACCGTGACCTGCACGCAGGCATTCCCAGCCTGCGACTTCAACGCCGACGGCGTCAACAACGACCGCGTCAACCTGCCGTCCTACGGCACGGACCTCGGCAACCCGAGTCAGGAAGAGTGGATCGCCGGCGTCATGCAGGCGTCCGACTTCACGTTCCCGGCAGCCGGGCAAGTCGCCGATCAGCCGCGTAATGCGTTCCGCGGACCCGGATTCAAGAACGCGGACATCTCGCTCGTGAAAAACTTCAGGCTGCCCGGACTGTCGACGGGCCGCGACTCGAGCTTCCAGGTGCGGCTCGAGATGTTCAACGCCTTCAACTGGGTCAACCTGAACAACCCGGTCAGCAACGTGAACAACACGAACTTCGGGCGCGTCACGGGCTCGCGCGGCAACGGCGCCGTCGGCGGACCGCGCGTCGTGCAGCTCGGCTTCAAGTGGATGTTCTAGGTCGAGCTGAACTAACCTAGCGACGGAGGGGACGGGGGGAACGGAACGAGCTTCAACTCGGAGGCGCGGAGGAACGGAGACTCTCAAGGAAACCATAGTCTCTGTTACTCTGCGTCTCTGAGTTGACCCTGATTTCTTGGCCTCTCATTTCGCCGTTCAGTTACACTCCTTCCTGAGGTTCTCCTGTATGCCGCTACGACGAGTGCTCGCTGCGATCGCTCTGCTCGGCCTGTTTCTCGCGTGCAGCGTTCGGCAGCCGCAGTGGTGGAGCCGCCGCACAGCAAAGCCGACGGCCCGACTACCCGTTTCAGCCGGTGCCGTTCACCAGCGTGCACCTGAACGACGTGTTCTGGACACCACGTATCGAGACCAATCGGACGGTGACGATTCCGTTTGCTTTTCAGCAATGCGAGAAGACGGGCCGCGTCGACCTGTTCGAGCGCGCGGCGAAGGCGCTGAAAGGCGAGGAGCTGACGAACAAGCAGCCACCCGGATACCCGTTTGACGACACGGACGTCTACAAGGTCATCGAAGGCGCGTCGTACACGCTTGCAGTCGTCCCGGACCCCAAGCTCGATGCGTATGTGGATTCGCTGATCGTGAAGATTGCGGCGGCGCAGGAACCTGACGGCTACATCTACACCACGCGGACGATCAATCCGCAGAGCCCGCACCGGTGGGCCGGGCCCGAACGGTGGGTGCTCGAGCGCGACGACAGCCACGAGCTCTACAACCTCGGCCATCTATTCGAGGCCGCCGTTGCCCACAACCTCGCCACCGGCAAGAAGAACCTGCTCGACGTGGCGACGAAGGCGGCTGACCTCCTCGTGAAGACGTTCGGGCCGGGAAAGCGCACGACATGGCCGGGGCATCAGATCACCGAGATGGGGCTGGTGCGGATGTATCGCGTGACCGGCAAGGAAGAGTATCTGAGCCTGGCGAAGTTCCTGCTCGACGAGCGCGGTCCGGCGCCGCTGCCGCCGGGCGAACGGGCCAATCCGCGCGGGCTCGACTACAACCAGGCGCAGCTGAAGATCGTCGACCAGACGGAGCCGGTCGGCCACGCGGTTCGCGCGATGTACATGTATTCGGGAATGGCGGACATCGCGGCGCTCACCGGCGACGACGCGATCCGCAAGGCTGGCGACAAGATCTGGGACAACCTGACGACCGGAAAGCTCTACATCACCGGCGGCATCGGTTCGTCGGCGACGGGAGAAGCCTTCGGCAAGCCCTACGAGCTGCCGAACATGTCGGCCTACAACGAGACGTGCGCCTCCGTCGGCATGGACTACTGGAATCACCGCCTGTTCCTGCTCTACGGCGATGCGAAGTACATCGACATCATGGAGCGCACGCTCTACAACGGCCTGATGTCCGGCGTGTCGCTGGACGGCAAGACGTTCTTCTATCCCAATCCGCTCGAGTCGAACGGCCAGCACGAACGCAGCCCGTGGTTCGGCGTCGCGTGCTGCCCGTCGAACATCACGCGTTTCATGGCGTCGGTGCCCGGCTATCTTTACGCGAAGGCTGGCAACGCGCTCTACGTGAACCTCTACGCCGCCGGTACCGCCGATATCGATCTCAACGGCCGCAAGGTAAAGGTCGTTCAGGAAACACGCTATCCGTGGGATGGCGCCGTGAAGCTCACCGTGACGCCTGACCAGGCTGCGGCGTTTGCGGTGAAGGTCCGCATCCCGGGCTGGGCGCGCAACGAGCCGGTGCCAAGCAACCTCTACACGTTCGTCGACAAATCGGCTGACGCGGCAACGGTGAAGGTGAACGGGCAGCCGGTCAGCATGACGCTCGATAAGGGCTACGTGACGATCGATCGATCCTGGAAAGCTGGTGACGTCATCGAGATGACGCTGCCCATGCCGGTGCGTCGCGTCGCCGCGCACGAGTCCGTCGAGGCCGATCGCGGGCGCGTCGCGCTTCAGCGCGGGCCGATCGTGTTCACGGCCGAGTGGGTGGACAACCCGAACGGCAAGGTGCGCAACATCGTGATGCCGGACTCCACCGCGCTGACGTCCAGGTTCCGCGCAGATCTGCTCAACGGTGTCCAGGTGATTGAAGGACGATCGGTTGGGCTCTCGTACGATGCGTCAGGCAAGGTGCTGAAGCAGGAACAGCCGTTCGTGGCCATCCCCTATGCGATGTGGGCCAACCGCGGCCGCGGACAAATGGCCGTCTGGCTTGCGCGCACCGAGTCTGTGGCGCGGCCGACGCCGTTCCCGACGATCGCGACGGCCAGCACGATCACCACCTCGCCGTCACGCAAGATCGTCCGCAACATCATCGACGGCGAGGAGCCGGCCAACTCCGCCGATTCCTCCGCGTATTTCGATTGGTGGCCGCGCCGTGGCTGCAAGGCAGGCGCGCAGCCCGCCGCGCCGGCAGGCGAAGGACAACAGCAGCCGTGTAGTCAGAGCGAGTGGGTCGAGATGGCGTTCGCCAAACCGGCGACGATCTCGACGACCGAGGTCTATTGGTTCGACGATACCGGCCGCGGCGGCGTCCGCGTACCGCAATCGTGGAAGCTGCTCTACAAGGACGGCGACACCTGGAAGCCGGTCGAAGGCGCCACGTTCGGCGTCGCGCGGGACGCCTGGAATACGGTCACCTTCAAGCCCGTCACGACGTCAGCCCTTCGCATCGAGTTGACGATGCAACCCGAGATGTCCGCGGGGTTGCAGGAATGGAAGGTTAAGTGAATCGGACATCGGAAATCGGAAATCGGAGATCGGTGATCGGACGATCGTAATCCGATTCCGATCTCCGATCTCCGATTTCCGATCTCCGATTTCCGATTCATTTCGTCGAGAACGTGAACACCGTGGTCGTTCGATAGGGCTGGCCGGGCTTCAGGATGGTCGACGGGAACGACGGCTTGTTGGGTGAATCGGGGAAATGCTGCGTCTCGAGGCAGAAGCCCGACCGGTGGCCGTAGACGTGCCCCTGCTTCCCCTTGATCGTGCCGTCCAGGAAATTGCCGGCGTAGAACTGCAGCCCTGGCTCGGACGTGGTGATCTCGAGCGTGCGGCCTGATTTCGGCTCGAACACGCGCGCCGCGAGCTGTAGCCCGCTCTGCTTGTGGTTCAGCACCCAGTTGTGGTCGTAGCCCTTGCCGTTCTTCAGCTGCACGTCCGGCTGATCGATCCGGTCGCCGATTCGCGTCGGCTTGCGAAAATCGAACGCCGTACCGGCAACCGGCGCCAGCTCCCCCGTCGGAATCAGCGTGTCGTTGACCGGCGTGTACCGATCCGCGTTGATCATCAACTGGTGATCGAGAATCGTGCCGGAGCCCTCGCCCGCCAGGTTGAAGTAGCTGTGCTGTGTCAGGTTGACCGGCGTGGCCTTGTCGGTCGAGGCCTCGTATTCGACGATCAGCCCGTTCTGATCGGTGAGGATGTAGGTGACACGGACCTTCAGGGTGCCGGGGAAGCCCTTCTTCGCCGTCAGGGCTCGTTCTCGAGAACGCGACTGCCTGGCCGCGATCGCTCTTGACGATCTCGCCGGTCCACAACTGCTTGTCGAAGCCCTTGGCGCCGCCATGCAGGTTGTTCGGACCGTTGTTCGCCGCGAGCTTGTAAGTCCGGCCGTCGAGCGAGAACTGCGCGTTGCCGATGCGGTTGCCGTAGCGGCCGATGATCGCGCCGAAGAACGGATGATCGGTCTGATAGCCGTCGATGGTGTCGAAGCCGAGCACGACGTCGGCCAGCTTCCCCGCCTTGTCGGGCACCTTCCACGACTGGATGATGCCGCCGTACGTGATGGCGCGGACCTCGACGCCTTTGGCGTTGGTCAGCGTGAAGATCTCGACCGCCGATCCATCCTTCAGTTTTCCGAACGGCGCGCGCGTGACGGCACCACCCTTGGCGGTCTGCGTGACCTCGCGTGCGCTGATCATCGCCATGAACGTGAACACCGCCGCCAGCAGAACGACCGGGTAATTGTACCGCGCCATTCAACACTCCCTGACTGAGGACCAATCCTGCAAATTCCGGGTATTGTAAACGATTACTGCATCACAGCCACGCGGCGCGGCGTAGTAAGATGGCGCGCCCTGGTGAACTCCCAACCTCCAACTCCCAACTCGCCAAATACGCCACGGTGCTCGATGGCGCGCAACAATCGAACTGCTCGACTTGGGATGTTGGCGCGAGTTGGACGCGTCGGGCTCGTCTCAACATTGCCTCGCCGATTAGAGACATGAGCGCGCTCGAGTTCCGCGATCTTCGCAAATCGTTCGGCGCTGTCAAAGCGCTGCGTGGCGTCACGTTTGCCGTCGCGGCCGGCGACGCGCATGCGCTGGTTGGCGAGAACGGCGCCGGCAAGTCCACGCTCCTCAAGATTCTCGCAGGCATTCTCCGCCCCGACGAGGGAACCATCCTCTGGCAGGATGTGCCGCTTCACCTCAACAGCCCGCGGGAAGGCCTCGAGCGCGGCATCGGCATGGTCTACCAGGAGATGCTGTCGTTCCCGAACCTGACGGTGACCGGGAATATTTTCGCCGGACGGGAACTGACACGCGGCGGACGCCTGCTCGAGGGCGAGATGCGACGGCGTACGCGGACGCTGCTCGACGATCTGCACCTGACGATCAGTCCGGACGCCGAGGCCGAATCGCTCTCCGCGGCCCACCGGCAGCTGCTGCAGGTGGCGCGCGCATTGGCGTTCGACTGCCAGATTCTGGTGCTCGACGAGCCGACCACCTCGCTCACCGACGCCGAGGTCGATCACCTGTTTGCCGTCCTGCAGAAGCTGCGCGAACGCGGCGTGACGCTGCTCTACGTCTCGCATCGCATGCCCGAAGTGTTCCGCCTCTGCGAGCGGATTACCGTGCTCCGGGACGGCAGCTATGTCGGCACTTACGAGGCCGCGAGCACGGCGCCTGAGGACATCGTGCGCGCGATGGTCGGCCGGGACCTGCCGCCACGTGCGGAGGCTGCGGAGGCCGTCACGCGCGGACCAATCGTCCTCGACGTTCGACAGCTCACCCGCAGGCCTTGTTTTCAGGATGTGTCGGTGCAGGTGCACGCCGGCGAGATCGTCGGTCTCTTCGGACTCGTCGGCTCCGGCCGTTCCGAACTGCTCGAAACGATCTTCGGCCTGTACACTCCGCATTCGGGAGAGATCCGCGTCGCCGATCGGCCCGTGCGCCCGCGATCGGCCCGCGACGCCGCACGCCACGGCATCGCGCTCGTCCCCGAGGAACGGCAGCGTCAGGGGCTCTTCTTCAACCTCAGCGTCAGACACAATCTGCTGCTGTCGCGCGAAGCGGCGTCCGGCGGCACGCTCGTGCGCCCCGGCCAGGAACGGACGGATGCCGAGCATCTTCTCCGCGAGTGGCGCATCAAGGCGGCGAGCGTCGACGTTCCGCCCGACAGCCTGAGCGGCGGCAATCAGCAGAAAGTCGTGTTGGCCAGGTGGCTGGCGACGGCCCCACGCGTGCTGCTGCTCGACGAGCCCACGAAGGGTGTCGACGTCGGCGCCAAATTCGAGATTCACGAGATCGTCCGCCGGCAGGCCGCCTCGGGAATGGGCTGCCTCGTCGTCTCCAGCGATCTCCCCGAACTGCTCTCCCTCGCGCATCGCATCGTCGTCATGCGTGAAGGGCGGATCCAGGGTGAGCTTGCGGGCGACGCCGCGACCGAAGAAGCGGTGATGCATCTCGCGACGTCGGAACTGAGGGACGCCTCGTGAGGAAACTGTGGCACCTCCGCGAGCTGAGCACCGTGGCGATCCTGCTGATCGAGATCCTGTTCTTCGGCTGGTATCTCTGGCCGGACGGCAATCGCCCGCACCCGTTTCTGAACCTGCCGAACGCGCTGCTGATTCTCAAGTACTCGTCGATCTACGGGATCGCGGCGGTGGGCGCAGCGATCGTCATCATCTCGGGCGGCATCGATCTCGCCCCGGGCGCCGTCATCGCGCTGGCGGGCGTGGTGTGCGGCGGACTCTTCGTCGAAGCTGGCTGGCCGCTGCCCGCTGCGATGGCCGCAGGGCTCTTGATGGGCGTCGCCTCCGGCGTGCTGACGTCCGTCCTGATCGTCGCTGTTCAGCTTCCACCGTTCATTGCGAGCCTTGGCGTGATGGGCATCGCCCGCGGCGCCGCGTTCATCATCACCGAGGGCCGTTATTTCGACCTGTCCGCGCTCCTGGTTGGCGGCTGGCGGCCGATGGGCATCCCGGCGGACTGGGTCGCGCCGATCGTCATGATCCTGCTGGCGGTCGTCTTCCAGATCCTGATGACCAGGTTTCAGTGGGGGCGTTCCGTCTTCGCCATCGGTGGCAATGAAACGGCGGCGCTCTTCTCCGGTATCGCCGTGGGCCGCGTGAAGACCTCGGTGTATGTTCTCAGCGGCCTGCTCGCGGCGGTCGCGGGCGTGGTGCTCGCCGTCGTGCAAGGACAGGGGAAAGCCGACCTCGCGACCGGCTACGAGCTCGACATCATCGCTTCAGCGGTGGTCGGCGGCGCCAGCCTGTCGGGCGGCCGCGGTTCGGTCATGGGCGCGGTACTGGGCACGTTGATCTTCGGCGTGTTGCGAAACGCGCTTGCCGCAGATCCCCGGCGCCACGTTCTATGATCGGTTGATCGTCGGCCTCGTCGTCATCGTGATCGTAGTAATGGATCAATTGCTCTTGAAGCGTGGAAAATGATCACCAGTGGCGCGGAGCTTCAGCTCCGCGTCGGGATCACCAGCAGCGCGGAGCTTCGGTAGCTTCCGCGTCGGAGAGCAAGAAGATGAAAAGAATCGCAGTTGGAGTGTTGGCGGTCGTTGTTGCAGGTTCGTTGGCGTGCAGTGGCGGTAGCTCGTCGGCGCCGGCGACCTCATCCGGTTCCGGCGCCGGTCAACGGCTGCGGTTTGCCGTCATTCCGAAGTCGCTCGACCTGCCGGTCTTCAACTACGCTCGGATCGGTGCCGAGCGCGCGGCGAAGGAACTCGGCAACGTCGAGATCATCTGGAACGCGCCGGCGAACGCGGACCAGTTGAAGCAGAAAGAGATCCTCGAGTCGTTCATCACGCAGCGTGTGGACGGCATTGCGATTTCCGCGCTCAACGGCGACTTCCTCACCGAGACGATCAACCGTGCCGTTGACGCCGGGATCCCGGTGGTCACCTGGGATTCGGATGCCCCCAAGTCGAAGCGCCTGGCCTTCTACGGTGTGGACGACTACGCCTCCGGCAAGATCATGGCCGAGCAGGCCATCACTATCCTCGGGGGCAAGGGCGAAGTGGCCGTGATCACGAGCCTCGGTGCCACCAACCTGCAGCGGCGGCTCGAGGGCATCAAAGACACGTTGTCGAAGCAGACGGGCATCACCATCTTGGAGGTGTACGACATCAAGGAAGATCCGGTGCGCGTCCCGGAGATCATCGCCACTGCATCACGGCGCTATCCCGAGCTCGACGCCTGGCTGTCGGTCGGCGGCTGGCCGGTCTTTACGCGCAACGCCACCGCGGCCATCGATCCGACGAAGACGAAGTTCATCTCGTTCGACACGATCGATCCGGCGCTGGATCTGCTCCGCGAAGGCAAGGTCCAGGTTCTGCTCGGACAGAAATACTTCGGCTGGGGCGCCGAACCGGTGAAGCTGCTGCTACCAGATCAAACAGGGCAAGATGCCCGCAACGCCCGTCATCGATTCCGGCGTCGACGTCGTCACGCGCGAGAACGTCGATCAGTACGCAGAGCAGTGGAAGAAAATGGAAAAAGGCCAGTAGCCTATCGTGGTTCGTGGTCCGTGGTTCGTGGTTCGTCGCTCGTAGCTCGAAAGGCCTCATCGTCAATTGGGGTTCTTCGAGCAACGAGCGACGAGCCACGAACCACGGACCACGGACCACGAAATGGGTGCCCCGATCACAATACCGACCCCCCTCCCAGCCAGAACTCTCAGAATTTCTCAGAAAAACACCCGCACACGCCTGGCACCCCCCTTGCGCCTGAGCTTTGCGCAACAGCTGGCATTCGGATGCAGGCGTGTGCCTGCGCGTGGAAGCGAGCTCACCATGAATGTGTTGAGACTTCTCGGCGGGGCCCTGTTCCTGGGACTGGCGGCGCTGACTGCGTTTCCGGCCTCGCATCAGATTCTGTGGAAGGCAAGCGTCGCGGCGACGGAGTGGGGTTACTGGCTGGCGATCGCAGCGGTCCTGCCGATGATTCCCACCGGCGGGCAGAGCAAGATCGGCAAGATGGGCGCGGTGCTCAGCATGGGCGCGATCGGACTGTTCATCATGCCCGTGGTTCGCGCGTCTGAGCTGAGCGGCACGTTGCCTGGCGCCTTTGACGAGCGCTTCGGATCCGGACGACGGGTTCGCGCGCACATGTCAGAGGGTCCGAGGCCGGAACCGCTGGTGCTGCCCGAGCTCCTGAGGCCCGTGCAGCTTCCGGCGATCCGCTTCGAGGAGCGGGTCTTCAACACGTTCGAGAACGAGAAACTGACTCTGGACATCTATCGCCCCGGCGTACGAGCACAAGCTGCTGCCGGGCGTGATCGTCGTGCACGGAGGAACGTGGCAATCCGGCAGCAACAACGAGTTCGTTGCGCTCAACGCCTACCTCGCCGGACGCGACTACGTCGTCGCCGCCATCAACTACAGGCTGGCGCCCCGGTGGCCGTTCCCGGCGGCGCGCGATGACGTCTTATCCGCGATTGCCTATCTGAAGGTCTACGGACCGCAGTTCGGCTTCGACCCGGATCGCATCGCGCTGCTGGGACGTTCGGCCGGCGGTCAGCTCGCGCTGCTCGCGGCGTACACGGCACAGGAGCCGTCGATCCGCGGCGTCATCTCGATGTACGCCCCGACCGATCTGCAGTTCGGCTACGAGAATCCGGCACCGGCGGGTCTCTACGACACCCGTGGGGCACTCGAAGCCTATCTTGGTGGGCCGCCGGCGAAGAAGTCGGACGAGTACTACGCCGCATCGCCGATCAATTTCGTGACCCCGACGTCACCGCCGACCCTGCTGATCCACGGCCTCATGGACGGTGTCGTCAAGCCGCACGAGAGCGAGCGGCTGGAATCGAAGCTCAAGGAGGCCGGCGTGAAACACCTGTTCGTGCGTATGCCCTGGGCTACGCACGGCTGCGACAAGAGCTTCGGTGGTCCATGCGGTCAGGTCGCGACCTATGCCGTTGAACGGTTCCTCGACGGCGTGATGGCCGGCTCGGACCCGAAGCCGGCGCCCGAGTCCAAGAAGCCAGTGCGCGTGGCCCAGCAGCGCGGAGCTTCAGCTCCGCGTCAGCCGTCAAAGACGCGCGGCTGAAGCCGCGCGCTGCTTACTGAACCTCCAGCAGCGGCAGACCCGCTGCCTTCAGTTTCGCGTTCAGGGCCGGTACGTCAACGGTCCTGATCGCCGTCCATCGCGCCATCACCCGTGTAGCGGTTGCGTTCGCGGCGGTCAGAGCATTCAACGTGTTCGTCGTGGGCGCAACGTCGGCGGCCTGCATCGCGTTCATCATCCCGCTCAACTGCTCGCCAACGCGCCAGAGCGTGTCGGTCGGCTGCGCTGCCGCGGGCGGACCGCCACCGCGTCCGCCACCACGTCCACCAGCGGGCACGCTTCGTGTGCCCTCCAATCCGGCGAGCTTCTTATCGAACGCGGCGAGAGCCTCCTTGAGCGGCCCATTCGCATTCGCCTGGATTTTCGCGGCCTGAGCACGAAGGGACGCCGCCGTGGCTGCGGCCTCAAAGGCATCCGCCGCGCCGTAGTAGGTCGTACTGGTCAAACTGTAGACGCGATTCATCGTCAGGGCTGGCGTCTTCACGCGCGGGTCCTGCTTCACCTGAATAGGCTGCGTGAAGCTCTTTCCATCGACGGTCAGCTTCACCGTGTAGGTGCCAGGACTGACCCACGGTGTCGTCGGCGCCGGCGCGCTGTTGTAAGGAATCGCCTGGATAGGCAAACCGCCGCGTCCGCCACCGCCGCCGTCTGCGAGTGGCTGATAGTGCATGTCCCACACGAAGCGATGCATCCCGGGCTCGACGGACAGCCTCTGAGGCGAACGGTACCAGTAGAGCGGAACAGGCGCTTCGACCGCCGGTGGAATGGGCGTCACTGGGTCGGCGCTGGAGTACCGCCGAACGAGCCGGCCGTCCTTCTGCAGGATCTCGAGCGTGACTGGTCCAGCCGCACGTGACTTCAGGTAGTAGTTGATGATGGCGCCATCGGGCGGATTGGATGACGTCGGTTCCTCGACGGGCCACGGCATGTCCGTGCTGGTGTTCCAACGCACTCTCCACGCGGTCGTCGGCTTGAAGAGCACCGCGTCCTGGCCCGCCGTATCAGCGCCGATCTGCCTGAGCGGCGTGATGTCGTCGAGAATCCAGAACCCGCGCCCGTGCATGCCAATCGCCAGATCGTCGTCTTTGACGATGACGTCGCGCACCGACGAGATCGGCAGGTTCAGACGCAGCGATTGCCAGTTCGCGCCGTCGTCGAACGACACATAGACCGTTCGTTCGGTTGCGGCAAACAGCAATCCCTTCCGCTTCGGATCTTCCCGGACGGCGTTGACCGTCTCGCCAGCCGGAATCCCGTTGACGATCTCCGTCCAGGTCTTGCCGCCGTCATGCGTGCGCAGGATGTGCGGCCGCAGATCGTCGAGCCGCAGCGTGTTGATGGCTGCGTAAGCCGTCAGCGGATCGAACCGGCCGGCGTCGACGATCGAGACCTTTGCCCACGCCTCCAGCGACGGCGGCGTGATGTCCTTCCATGTCACGCCGCCATCTGACGTCACGTGAATCAAGCCGTCGTCGGTTCCGACCCAGATTCGGTTGATGTCCTGGTACGAGGGCGCAACCGTGTAGATGACGCCACGCGGGCTCGATTGCGCAGACGGAAGGTCCCGGTACTTGCCGACGCTCTTCGGCGTCACCCAGGTCTTGCGGGTCAGGTCCGGACTGATCTGTTTCCAGTTCTGCCCGCCATCGATGGTCTTCCACAGATGGTTGTTGGCAAAGAAGAGCGAGCGCTTGTCGACCTCGGAGAACACCACCGGCATTGTCCGTACCGTTCGGAAGTTGCCCTGGGCACCGCCCGCACCTCCCCGTCCACCGATCGGGCCAACGCTCGATACCTGTCCGGTCCGACGGTCGAAGCGCGTCACGTTGCGGCCGCCGTACACGATGTCCGGGTTCAGCGGATCCGGCGCGACGTAGCCGTACTCGTCTACGCCGACTGGGAGCCAGTCCCTGACCGAAATCGCACCGTAGTTGCCGCGGCTTGCAACACACGCGGATCCACTCTCCTGCTGACCGCTGCAGAGACGGTAGGGGAAGGCGTTGTCGGCCGACACGTGATACATCTGCGCCGTTGGCTGGTTGTACCAGGAGCTCCACGTCTCGCCGCCGTTGAGCGTCACGACCGCGCCCTGATCCGCAGCGAGCAGAACAATGTCGGGGTTGTCAGGATTGATCCAGCCGTTCTGATAGTCCTCGCCGCCAGGCGCACCCTTGTAAGGCGTCCACGTCTTGCCGCCGTCGGTGGATTTCCACGAGACGGTGCTCGCGATGATCACGGTGTCGGGATCCTTCGGATGCGGCAGTGGAATCGGCAGATCGCCTCCGCCGATCCTCCCTGCAGGCCTGGCGTCGTTCGACACGCGGATCCAGCTCTCCCCCGCATCATCACTTCGATAGATGCCGCTCGCGCCGCGAGTTTCAGTGCTGCCAGGCGCGGTCCCGGCTGCAATGAGCCCGTAAATGCGCTTTGGGTTGGCAGGTGAGATCGCGAGGTTCGCCTGAATGACCGGCGGCAGACCGTTTGTCAGCGGCTTCCACGTCGTGCCGCCGTCCACGGACTTGAAGATCCCACCGTCGGTGCCGGCCCACACGGAGTTCTCCCAGGGGCCCTGCCGCTCTTCCCACATCGTTGCGTAAACGACCTGCGGGTTCGACGGATCGATGTCGACGTCGTTGCCACCCGTGTTCTCGTCCTTGTAGAGCACTTTCTGAAAACTCTTCCCGCCGTCCGTCGATCTGAAAATGCCGCGTTCTTCGTTCGGACCGTACGGATGGCCGAGCGCCGCGACGAAGATTCGGTCTGCGTTCTTCGGATCCACGGCAAGGGCGGGAATCTGATGTGAATCGTTCAGTCCGAGCCGGGTCCAGGTGCGTCCCGCGTCGGTCGATTTGTAAACGCCGTCACCAGTAGCAAGGTCGGGCCGGTGCAGCGCTTCTCCACTGCCCACGTAGACGATCTTCGGATCGGATGGCGCAACGGCGATCGTCCCGATCGAGCCGGTAGGCTGATCGTCGAAGATCGGTGTCCACGTGCGTCCGGCATCAGTGGTTTTCCAGACACCGCCATTACACACGCCCATATAGAACGTGTAGGGATGGCTCGGATGCCCCGCAGCCGCGCGAGTGCGGCTTGCGCGGTGCGGCCCGATCGATCGCCAGCGCATCTCGCCGAAGAGCGACGGGCTCACACGCGCGTTCTCCTGTGCCGGGATCGAGGGGTTCAAGGCGGCTTCGTAGTGTCCGGCTTCAGCCGGACCGGCGAGGCCGTGGTTCGCGGGTCGTCGCTCGTCGCTCGCAGAGCAGATCGTCAGCAGCCATGCAATGGCGAGGATGATGTGATGGATACGCACGGCCGGGAGTATAGCGCGCCGTCGCTCGTGGACCGTTGCTCGTCGCTCGTGCAGCTTGCCCAGCGGCCCGGCGAGACACGAACCACGAGCCACGAACCACGGCAGCCGTGAACCCCCGTCTGACCCTCCGGAAGGACGTGACAAAAGTCACCCCTTCCCCCTGACGCGCCACACTACCGTCAACCTCCAGTCAGCCTCATATTTGACGCTGTCAGGAGGACGACATGATTGCTGAACTGCAACGCGTCACCAAGCGCTACGGATCGGTGACGGCGTTGAACGGCGTGACGCTCCAGCTCGCGCCAGGGCAGGTAACGGCACTGCTCGGGCCAAATGGCGCAGGCAAAACCACCGCTGTGAAACTGCTCCTCGGATTGATTCGACCGACGAGCGGTACGGTTGCCCTCTTCGGCGCCGATCCCCGCTCTCTACCGGCGCGGCGGCGCACGGGCGTCATGCTCCAGATCGCGAAGGTTCCGGAGACGCTGACCGTCAGGGAGCACGTGCATCTGTTCTGCAGCTACTATCCCGCGCCGCTGACGGTCGAGCAGGCGCTGATCGCTGCGGACCTGCGCGACGTCGCGGACAGGCGCTACGGAACACTCTCGGGCGGCCAGAAACAACGCGTGCAGTTCGCGCTCGCAATCTGTGGCAATCCTGAACTGCTGTTTCTCGACGAACCGACGGTCGGCATGGACGTCGAGTCACGCCGCGCCTTCTGGCAGCAGGTTCGCGCGCTGGCGGCACGCGGCCGCTCGATCGTGTTGACGACGCACTATCTGGAAGAGGCGGATGCGCTGGCGGACCGGATCGTCGTCATCAACGCCGGCACCATCGTCGCCGACGGCAGCCCCGCCCAGATCAAGGCGCGCGCTGCCTCCCGCCGGATTCGATGCGTCACCACGCTGTCGCCCGAAACCGTTCAGCACATGCCGCACGTGCACGGTGTGAGGAGAGATGGGGCGTCTCTCGAAATCCTGGCGAGCGATGCCGAACACGTCGCACGCGAGCTCTTGATGCGCGACGACGGATTGAGCGGGCTCGAAATCTCCGGCGCTGGACTCGAAGACGCGTTCCTGGCGCTGACGTCTGGCAAATCCGCCGGCGCGGCCACGACACAGGCTGAATCGGCAGCAGCGGCGGGAGGTGTGCGATGACGACTTCGACGGTGGGAACAGCCTGGACGCCGGCACGGGCCTATGCGCTCGAAGCCAAGTACGAGTTATTCAAGCTCCTGCGGATGCCCGCGTACGCGGTTCCGGCTGTAGCGTTCCCCGTCATGTTCTACAGCCTGTTCGGGCTGATGTTCGGCGGCCGCGCGCCTGGCGGCGTGTCGATGCCGACGTATCTGCTCGCGACCTACGGAGCATTTGGCGTGATCGGGGCTGCCCTTTTCGGCTTCGGCGTCGGCCTCGCGGTAGAACGCGGGCAGGGCTGGCTCGTACTCAAGCGTGCGACGCCGATGCCACCGCTCGCGTTGTTCACCGCGAAGCTGTTCAACGCGGTCGTGTTCGCCTGCGTCATCGTGCTCTCGCTGTCCGTGCTCGGTGTCATGTTCGGGAACGTCAGTCTTTCAGCCGGTGCGTGGGTACAGCTCGCTGGAACGCTGATCGCAGGTGCCATTCCCTTCTGCGCGATCGGACTGGCACTTGGGTACTTCGCAGGACCGAACTCCGCACCTGCACTCGTCAACCTGATCTATCTGCCGATGGCGTTTCTGTCGGGGTTGTGGATTCCGATCGAGATGCTGCCACCGGCCATCAAGAACGCCGCGCCGTTCCTGCCGGCCTATCACTTCGCGCAGTTGGCGCTCGGCGCCGTCGGCGCCGGCCTTGGAGCACCAGCCTGGACCCACGTCAGCGCCCTCGCCGGCTTCACCATCGTCGGTGTCGCGCTCGCGCTTTCGGGATACCGCCGCGATGAGGATCGCATGTTCGGGTAAACGCCTTGGGCGATGGGCGATGGGCGATGGGCGATGGGCGATGGGCGATGGGCGATGGGCGATGGGCGATGGGCGATGGGCAAATGGATACCGGTTCCAATACCGACACCTGTAGGCCCGACCTTCAGGTCGGGCGTGTTCGAATAATCACCGCCGGAGATTGATTGATGACCATGAACACACGTCTCATCCTCGCCATCCTCGCCGGCGGCGCGCTCGTCGCGGCGGGCGCGATTGGGTCACGGCCGAAAGCAGCACCCGCGGCCGTGCAAAAGGCGACAGGGAGCTTTGTCGTGCGCAACGTCACGGTGTTCGACGGCGAGCGCGCAACGGGGCCGACGAACGTAGTCGTCCGCGACGGAGTAATTGCCAGCGTTGGCAGCGAAGTGCCGGCGGGACTCGACACGATCGACGGCACTGGTCAGACGCTTCTCCCTGGTCTGATCGATGCGCACACGCACGCGTTCGGAAACGCGCTCGAGCGAGCATTGCAATTCGGTGTGACGACCGAGCTGGACATGTTCACCGAGCACCGGTTCGCGGCGCAGATGCGCGCCGAGCAGCGGCAGCCACAAGGCGCGCCGCGCCGCGCGGACCTCTTTTCCGCCGGCACGCTCGTCACGTCGCCAGGCGGGCACGGCACGGAATACGGGCTGCAGATTCCGACGATTTCTTCCGCCGGCGAAGCGCAGGCGTTCGTGGACGCGCGCCTGGCCGAGGGGTCGGACTACATCAAGATCGTGTTCGACGACGGTTCGAGTTACGGCCGAAGTATCCCGACCATTGGCGCGGACGTGCTGAAGGCCACAATCGAGGCAACGAAACGCCGCAACAAGCTCGCCGTGGTGCACATCGGATCGCGAAAGGCAGCCGAACAGGCGATCGAATCCGGCGCAAGCGGCCTGGTTCATCTCTTCGCAGACGCGCCGCCGGGAGCAGAGTTCGCGCCGCGCGTGAAAGCGGCCGGCGCCTTCGTGATCCCGACCCTGTCTGTCGTCGAGAGCGTCAGCGGAATTCCGAGTGGGAAGGCCCTGGCAGATGACCCGCGGCTGAAGGCATACGTCGGCGCAGCGGAACGGGCAGCACTGGGATCGAGCTTTCCGAGGCGTCCCGGCTCCACGTCGAGTCTGGACCACGCGCTTACGACCGCGAAGCTTCTGCATGACAGCGGCGTGCCAATCCTTGCCGGCACCGATGCGCCCAATCCAGGCACGGCGCACGGCGTGAGCATGCACCGTGAGCTCGAACTGCTTGTCAGGGCAGGGCTCAGTCCACAGGCCTCGCTGACGGCCGCGACGTCAGTTCCCGCGCGCGTCTTCGGCCTCCCCGACCGCGGGCGCATCGCGCCCGGTCTTCGCGCCGATCTGATGCTGGTGAAGGGCGACCCTCTCCGCGACATCACGACCCTTCGCGACATCGTTTCCATCTGGAAAGGCGGTGTCGCAGTCGTCCGGGGACGTCCGGCCGATGAGACCACGAGTACGACCGCGCCCACGACGACTGGCATCGTCAGCGGCTTCGAAGGCGCAGAGGTCACCGCCGAGTTCGGTGGTGGCTGGCAGGTCTCCACCGATTCCCTGATGGGTGGGAAGTCGGAAGCGAGCATGCGAATCGCCGACGGTGGCGCAAACGGCACGAAACGGTCGCTCGAGATTACCGGCACCATCGCCGCTGGATCTCCCTATCCCTGGTCCGGCGCCATGTTCTTCCCGGCAACCACGCCGATGGCGCCAGCCAACCTCTCACGCTTCAAGGAGATCGTCTTCTGGGCGCGTGGCGATGGCGGTGAACATCAACTGATGGTGTTTGCCACGAAGCTGGGCAACATTCCTGCGACCTACGCCTTTACCGCGGGACCCGAGTGGCAGCGAGTACGTCGTTCCCCTGGCGTCGCTGTCGGGGCTCGATGGCTCGGACATCAAGGGCGTTCTGTTCTCGGCAGGCGCAAAGCCTGGCCCGTTCAGGCTGGCGATCGACGAAGTCCGGTTCCGGTAATAATGGCGGACACCATGCGCTTCAGGCTGCTGCCGGAGTCGTCGCCGCTCGGCTGGACGCCTTACGCGTGGCTGGTGTACCTCTCGTTCTTCCTCGTCTATGCCTACGCCACCAACGGGCCGTCGGAATGGATCCTTGACGGCCTTGCGGTCGCTGCGTTCCTGGTGCTGTATTTCAGGTGCTTCTGGGTGTGCGGAGCGCGGCTGTTACCGTACGTGTTCGGAATTGTCGCAATCGGCCTGATCACGAGCACGAGAAATCCAGGCGCGAGCTGCTTCTTCATCTACGCCGCCGCGTTCCTGGGGGAGGTAGGACGGCCGGCCGTCGGTGCGCGATGGATGCTCGTCATCCTCGCCATCATCGGCGTGCACACGTGGGCGTTCAATCTGCCGCCGACGTTCTGGGTTCCGGCAGCGGTCATCTCCGTGCTCGTGGGCGGCTCGAACATTCACTTCTGTGAAGTGCGCCGCAAAGATCAGGCGTTGATCAAAGAGCACGAACGCGCGGAACAGTTCGCGAAAATTGCCGAGCGTGAGCGGATTGCCCGCGACATGCACGATCTGCTCGGACATACACTGTCGGTCATCGTTCTCAAGTCCGAGCTGGCCTCGAAGCTGGCCGATCGCGATCCAAAACGGGCGGCCGCCGAGATTCGAGACGTCGAGAACATCTCGCGCAATGCGCTGGCAGAAGTCCGGCGGGCGATCCACGGCTACCGCGGCGAGCGCTTGCTGGACGAACTGATATCCGCGCGCAAGACTCTCGCGGCTGCGAGCGTCGACCTCACCGAAGACATCGCGCCGTGTGCCCTTGGCGCCGACGAGGAACGGGCACTCGCCCTCGGGCTGCGCGAGGCGGTCACCAATGTCGTGCGTCACTCGCAGGCGTCGCAGTGCCGCATCAGCTTGAAGGCAGAACACGGCGCAGTTCGGCTGACCGTCGAAGACGATGGCGTCGGAGGCGAGCTCGTCGAGGGTGCAGGTCTGGCTGGTATGCGCGTCAGGCTTGCCGAGGTCGATGGCGTCGTCGAACGCGATGGGCAGCGCGGAACCCGGCTGATTCTACGCGTCCCAGAGCGGCCAGCAGCAGCGCCTGAGCCCGTGGTGCTGTCGTGATCCGCATCCTCATCGCCGAGGATCAGGGCATGGTCCGCGGCGCCCTGACGGCGTTACTGAGCATCGAGAGCGACCTCGAGGTCGTGGCTGAAGCACGCACGGGACCCGAGGCACTCGCAGCCGCCCTTCAACACAAGCCCGACGTCGTCCTGACCGACATCGAAATGCCAGGCATGACAGGCCTGGATCTGGCCGCCGCCCTGCATGAGAAAGGCTCGACCGCGCGTATTATCATCCTCACGACGTTCGCCCGGTCGGGCTACCTGCGCCGCGCGCTCGAGGTTGGCGCTTCAGGCTACCTGCTGAAGGATGCGCCGTCCGCACAGCTCGCCGATGCGGTGCGCAGGGTCGCTGCAGGCGGGCGCGCGATCGATCCGACGCTCGCGACCGAAGCGTGGACCGAGCCGGACCCCTTGACCGATCGCGAGCGTCAGGTGTTGCGGCTGGCTGATGAAGGTCGAACGGGTGCCGAGATCGCACGCGAGTTGAAGCTGTCGGAAGGCACCGTTCGCAACTATCTATCGGAAACCATCGGCAAGCTCGGCGCGCGGAATCGTGTCGAAGCCGCGCGGCTCGCCAGGCAGAAGGGATGGCTGTAAAGCATGTTCCGCAAGATTCTCATGCGCGTCCTCGTCGGCGGACTGTTGTTGCTCGCCGGCACCGACATGGCGTTCGCCCAGGTCACCAGGTTCGTTCGTTTTTCAGCCAACGGCGCGACGTCGTATGGAATCCTCGATGGAGAGGTCGTCCGTCAGCTTGCCGGCGATCTCTTCGATGCGCCCAAACCAACCGGCAAGACGTTCAAGCTTGCGGAAGTCAAAGTGCTCGCACCCTGCGATCCCAAGAAGGTGATCGCCGTCGGGTTGAACTACAAGTCCCATCTCGGCGAGCGGCCAGCCGCAACCTATCCGGGCCTGTTCGCCAAGATGCCAACCTCCATCGTGGGTCCCGGCGACGACATCGTGCTGCCGGAGGATGCGAAAAACGCGCACTACGAAGGTGAGCTTGTCGTCGTGATTGGCCGCCGCGCCAAGAACGTCACCGCGGCGGACGCGCCGAACTATGTATTTGGCGTCACCGCTGGAAACGATGTCAGCGAGCGCGAGTGGCAGAAGGCGGACCTCCAATGGTTCCGCGCCAAGGCCAGCGACACCTTCGGTCCGCTCGGACCGGTCATCGTCAAAGGTCTGAACTACGGCGATCTGCTGCTGCAGACGCGCCTGAATGGCGAGGTCGTGCAGTCGCAGCGGACGAAGGACCTGATCTTCGACGTGCCGACGATCGTCAGCTACGTGAGCCGCTTCGTCACGCTGGAGCCTGGCGACGTGATCTACACCGGGACGCCGGGCGCCACGCGCCGGATGAATCCCGGCGATACGGTCGAAATCGAAATCGAAGGTATCGGCATCCTGCGCAACAAGGTCAGAGCGGAGAAGTAAAGCCGATCGATTCGTAACCACCGCAACTCCCGGGACCTTCGACGGGCTCTCCTGGGAGCGCGGCGGGTCAGGACCGACCCAGCCTCGCGAGCTCGGCGGCTGACACGCGCGTCGAGGGACCGTGAAACAGCGCGTTGAACAGCAGCTTGAACGTTCCGCGCGGCTGCGCCCGGAAATCTACCTGGCTGCCCATCGTCACGACATAGCCGCGGCCGACGCGGAACGCGACGACGTTTGCTTGATCGCGCAGGAGATCCTCGCCCAGCAACCAGCCGCTCTGAAGAATCGGTCCTGTCGACGGGTATCGCGAGACGACCTCGCTCTGGATCTCGAATCCCGGCTTCAGACGATACGCCTGATCCGTTTCGAAGAAGATCGGCCAGGCCGCCGGCATGCCGAACGCCACGGGATGCGCAGTATTGAACTCGTTCTGCAGGAGTGACCCCGGGCAGTAGAACACCGACGTCGGATCGATCACGCGCTCGCGGAGAACGGCGTCGAGCCGCGCGGGGCTCGAGAACGCATCCCGCAGGACGCGATCCGCGTCCGTCGCACGCTGGGCGGCCGCTTCACCGCCGCCGCCACCGCCTCGCCTGCGCGAAACCTCGGGAAGTGACTTCTCGATCGGCAGGTCCAGCAGCTGGGTCGCTGTGTCGACCGCGGAACCGATCGCGACGAGCGTTCCGCCATTTCGAACCCAGTCACCGAGTTTCTTCCATCCCGCATCGCCAACACCGTAAGCCCACGCCCACTCTTTGTCATGGCGCTTGGGATCGAGCCCGCGCACGATCGTGTCGCGGCTGATGCCCGACGGCAGCACGATCGCGTCATACAACGTCGAGAGTTCGCCGGTGAAGTCACCGGACTCGACGACGCGGTGGTTGAAGCCGTATTGCTCGAAGAGCCACTTCATCCAACCACCGGGCATGTTGTTCGCACCACGCCAGAGGCCGATGCGCGTCTCCGGCTTGAGCCTGAATGCGTCGACCTCGATCGGGCGATCGGCTGCCACCACAACCAGGCCGGTCTCGGCTGAGACTTCCTTGATGATGCGCGTGGACTCTGCCGAGGAAGGCACGATCCAGGCGCCGGGATCGTACGACTTTCCCGCAAGTTCGAATTTCACGGCAGACCGGTGAACGGGAACTTTGGCTGCTTGCAGCTTCGCTACCGCCTTGAACGCGGCGTTCGAGCCCGCATCGATAACATAGGCCCACTTTGCCTGAGCGGGAACACTGCTGACGCGGCCTTCAGCTTTCCTGACGTCGGTCAGGTTCGCCTCGAATGCCACCTCCATGAGATTCGCCTCAAACGGCTCATCTATCTGATCGACCTGCACGCCCATCAGCATGCCCAGCGTGTGGCCGGTGACGTCGTAGGGCGCCTTTGGCGGTCCACCCGGAAACAGCCGCAGATCCGGATAACGCTGACGCTCGAGCATCGTCTTCGCAAACGCACCGTACGGCTGCGCGAGCTTGATCACCCACGAACCGGCGGAATAGTCTTTCCCGCCTGCACGGAACGGCGCCTGCGCTTTGTGAATCTCGACAGCGCCCATGCGCATGATGTCGAGCAACTCGTATGCTTCGAACAGGTCACGCTGATCGGACGGGATGACGAACGCGTACGGCTTGGCCTTCCAGTTCACCCAGTCCGCATGGACCTTGTAGAAGTTCTCCAGCCACAACGTACGATGACGGGCGACGTGAGAGATCCCGGCGAAGGCGGCCGTGGTTCCGTATTCGACGATGTCGCGAAGCCGCCAGTCGCTGCGCTTGTAGGGCAGCGGGAACATGGCGCGAGTCTCCTGCGGTCCGAACGGCACGTCCTTGCCGGCGGGGTTCACGATCGGATCGGCCAGATCGACGCTGGCAATCTCGGTCAGGATGCGCGGCTGCCCGTGATAGACCATGTACTGCCGCGCCGGTGCCCACAAGTCGTATCGCGCCTGCTGCTCGACGCCGCCCTTGCCTTCCGCGACGAGCGCCGCCGCCATCGCTCCGCCAATCGACGCCTGTCCTTGCGCGAGGATCGGATGGATGTTGGGATCGTACGGATCGTCGAACGGCGGCACGAAGATGCGCGCGCCGCCCGATCCCATCTGGTGCATGTCGTGCGTGATGATCGGCTTGAAGCGATTCTGAATGTCGATCGCCATCCGTGTTTCGACCTGCGTGAACATGAACCAGTCGCGATTGTCGTCGTGGCCGACGTACTTGTGGTACAGGTCCGGGTACACGCGCGCGAACGGCGTGCCCTTCGTCTTGTACCAGTGATCGACGACGAGGTACTGCCCGTCAGGGTTCTGCGATGGCACGACCAGCAGGACGACGTTGTCGAGGATCTGTTTGATGTACGGGCTGTTCTCGGTCACCAGGCGATGCACGATGTCATTCAACGCCTGCGTATTGCCGACCTCGGTCGAGTGAATCGTTGCGTAGAGAAAGAAGAACGCCCGTCCTTCCTCAGCCAGCTTGCTCGCTTCCGCGGCGGTCAGGCCGCGAGGGTTGGCGAGCCGCCGGTTGATCTCGATCAGGCGATCGAGCTTCGCGAGGTTCTCCGGTGCGCTGATCGTCGCCAGCACATACGGATTCCCCATCGTCGTCTTGCCGACCTCCTGGTACTTCATGCGATCGGTCGTCTTCGACAGAAGCTGGAAGTACTCGAGGATTTTGGGATACCGCGCCAGTTCGCCGTCGGTCCCCATCCGGAAGCCGAAGAACTGCTCGGGCGTCTGGGTTTGCGCCTGACGCGCCGCCGTTGGCAGTTGGGCGGTCAGTGCCGTCAGGACAATGGCCACTATCAGAAACGAACGTCGCATGTTTCCTCCCAGCGGGAACTGGCTAGCAAACGGGATCAACGGCCCGAACCTCCAGACTCCCGAGAAGGGATCGGCACCTCTTCGACTTCTTGTCTTGGGAGTTGGGAATTGGGCGTTCGGAGAGTTGACACGACGTCCTCCGCTAGCGCAACCCGCCCCTGCCCGCCGCCGCCGCCTCGGCCCTCTCGGCCGTCCGTCCCACCACGTCGTCCTGGGGTCTGACCGGTGCCGAACTTCTCGATCCGGCGAGCCTTCATGTTGTACGAATCGCCAGGCGACAGCACGAAGTAAGGCTTCTCCCAGGGCTGATAGAGGCGGGTATTGTCGTGAACGGCGACCTTCCACTTGCCCATCACCTCGAAGGTGTCGCCCTTCACGATGATCGCGGTGCCTTCCGACAGGCCGATGCCGAGGAGGTTCGGATACTTGGCGATGACCTGGATCAAATCGTCCCAGCGATTGCGCGCGTTGATGTGCTGATCGATCGCTGCCTTCCGGAGGAATTCAAACGCCTTCTGGTGGGTCGGCTCCTCCGTCATCATCACGTTCGCGCCCGAGGTATCGCCGCGAACCAGGTACTCGCCCTGAATCGTTGCGCCCGCAGAGCTGCCGCCGATCACGCCGCCTCGTTCCAGCACCTTGTGAAATTCCTTGTAGGTCAGCGTGTTGGCGTAGGAGTCGACGATGTTCCACTGACGTCCGCCGTTGAACCAGACGGCGTTCGCCTGCCGGAGGTCCTTTACGAATTCCTCGGAGTCGGCAATCTTCGGATCGTGCGTGTGGAGCATCTTGACGTTCTTGATGCCGCGCTTGAGCCAGGACGCGACGACCTCCTCTTCCTTGTAGGCGCGGAGGCTGCCGTCCTGGGCCTTGTTGCCGCCTGCGGTCGGCACGACGATGATCTTCGCGTCGTTTCCGCCGGCCAGCTCGATGAACTTCTCCAAGATGCCGGTGCCGTCCGTCCCGCCGCCGCCGACGATTACCAACGTGCCCTTGGCGGGGCCGTACTCCGGCGCGGCCGCCTCCTGGAGCGTGGCGCGGCCCGTGAAGGTCATCGCGAGGATGATGGCCGTCGTAACGAATGAAACCCGCCGTGCTGTCATCAAAACCGCCCTCCTGAGTATGTCGCGCGCAATTATAGCGAACAGGTCGTGGTTCGTAGTCCGTGGTTCGTAGTCCTGTGGCTCGTCGCTCGTCGCTCGAAGTGCCACGGCCCGCCCCTCGCTGGCTAGTAGTTCTTCGAGCGACGAACTACGGACTACGGACTACGGCCACGGATACATCAGATTTTGCCAATTAGGTCCAAATTGGATATAGTCTGTCCAGAACGAATCGATTATGCCCGTCAAGTCTCGCACCGACGGATCGCTTCCGCTCAAGCCGGCTGTTTTGCTGCTTCTCGTGAGCCTCGCCGCGGGGGAAAAACACGGATATGCCCTGCGTAAGGACGTCGCCGCACGCAGCGGCGGGGACGTGCGGCTCGGACCGGCGACGCTCTATCGCACCCTCGCCCAGATGCTCGAGGAGGGCACGATCGAGGAGTCGGGACGCCGCCCGGCGCCGGAACTGGACGACGAGCGGCGGCGGTATTACCGGCTGACCGATCGCGGACGCCGGCTGCTGGACGCCGAGATCTCTCGGCTCGAGCAACTGGCTGCGTCGGCTCGCGCCGTCATTCTGCAACGCGGGAAAGCATGAGTTCCGGATCACCTCGACCGGTGCGCGCGGCGGTTGCGATCTTCGATGTGCTGACGTCGATCCTGCCGTCACGGTTCCGGCACGCCTTCGGCCCTGATATTCGTGACGCGTTCGAAGACGAGGCGATGGAGCGCTATCGCCAGGGTGGCGTCGCCGGGCTCAGCGCTGCCACCGGGCAGGGCCTGGCCGACGTGCTGATTACCGCCTGGCACGCGCGCCTGCCGTCCATGCACGCCACGACCCGACCGCATGATGACGCTCAACGAACGAGAGGAAGCCTGATGAACGCGCTCTGGCAGGATCTGCGTTACGCTTTCCGCACGCTGCGGAAGCAGCCTGCGTTCACGCTGGTCGCACTGCTGACCCTCGCCGTCGGCATCGGCGCGAACACCGCAATCTTCACGGTGGTGAACGCCGCGCTGCTCCGCCCGCTTCCCTATCCGCATGCCGATCGGCTCGTCCGCATCTGGGGCTCGAGCCGCGAGAACCCGTCCCAACGCGCCAACATCAACCCGCTCGACGCGATGGACTGGGCGCGCGAAGCGAAGGCATTCGAGTCGCTGGCGGTCTTCACGACGACGACGCAACCGCTTACGGGGGCGGGCGATCCGGTGACGATTCCGGTGGCGTTTGCGACCCAGTCGTTCTTCGAGACGCTCGGCGCACGACCGGCGATGGGTACGCTCTTCGGCTCGCACCATGGAAAGCCGGGACGTGAAACGGAGATCGTCGTCAGCCGGGCATTCTGGGCCGGAACGCTCGGCGGGGATCCAGCCGTTGTCGGCCGCACGATCAAACTCTCGGATATCGCCTGCACGATCATCGGCGTTCTGCCGGCTGACTTCGTTTCGCCGGGCATCAGCGCCGCGATGGAGCCGCAAGTGTGGCGGCCCATGATGATCGCGCCGGACTCGTCGCGCGGCGGCCACTTCGCGAGATCGATCGCCCGCCTGGCACCCGGCGTCCCCGTCGCAACGGCGCAGGCCCAGGTCGACGCCATCATGACACGGCTCGCCAAAGAGTTTCCGTCGACGAACCTCGGCCAGTGGACGTACATCGAGCCGCTGCAGGAGGCGATCGCAGGCGACGCGCGAACACCTCTGCTCATGTTGATGGCGGCCGTCGGTGTCGTGCTGCTGATCGGCTGTGCCAACGTGGCCAATCTCCTGCTGGCACGCGCGACGGTCAGACAACGAGAGATCGCCGTCCGCAGCGCGCTCGGCGCGGGCCGCGGCAGGCTGGTTCGTCAGTTGATGACCGAAAGCCTCCTCCTTGGCACAATCGGCGGACTCTTGGGCATCGGACTGGGTATCGCGGCCATGTCATTGCTGCCAGTCTGGCTCACCAGCCAGGTACCGCTCGCGGTCTCGGCGGCGATCGACGGTCGCGTGCTCGCCTTCACACTGGCGTTGTCGATAGCGACCGCCGTGCTCTTCGGACTGGTGCCGGCCCTGCAGGCCTCGCGATCCGACATCCGCAGCGTGCTGACCTCGAGTGGCGACACGCGTGCCACGGGATCGGGACGCATTCAGTCGCTTCTGCTGGTCGTCGAAACAGCGCTGGCGCTCGTCCTCCTCATCGCCGCGACGCTTCTCGTTCAGAGCCTGATGCGACTGCAATTCGTCGACCCGGGGTTCGACACGGAGCACGTGCTGACCTTCCGGGTCAGCCTGCCCCGCGCACGCTATCCGGAAACGGCCCGGCGCAATGCCTTTTTCAACGACCTCACCGATCGCTTGCGCCAGCTGCCTGGCGTCACGGCAGCTGGCGGGGTGAACATGTCCCCGTTGACCGATCGGTATTCGTGCGACTCGTTCGGTCTCGCCGACCGCCCGGCGCCGCCCGACGGCCAGGAGCCGTGCGCCGAGGCGCGCGTGGCGACCCGCGATTACTTCAGCGCGATGGGCATCCCGCTCGTGAAGGGACGACTGTTCGAGCCTGCGGACACGGCGTCAGCGGCACCCGTCATCATCGTCAACGAGACGATGGCGCGAAAGTACTGGCCGGACGGCAGCGGGGTCGGACAGCGTTTCAAGTGGGGCAGCGTCACGAGCGACGATCCGTGGCGCACCATCGTCGGCATCGTCCGCGACGTCAAGCATTTCGCCCTGGACGTCGACGTCGAGGGCGAGGTGTACGTCCCACTCGAGCAATCGGGCCCGACGGTGATGACCATCGCGGTGCGGACGGAACGTGAGCCGCAAACGCTGGCGGGCGAGATCCGCGGCATCGTCGGAACGCTGGACGCATCGCTTCCGATCTCGGAAGTGTTCACCACAGGCCAGCTCGTGCAGCGCTCGACGGCGATGCAAACGTTTCGCACGCAACTGCTGACGGCGTTCGCGCTCGTCGCGCTGGGCCTGGCGATCGTCGGCGTCTACGGGGTGATGGCCTTCTTCGTGGCGCAGCGGACACAGGAGATCGGGATACGACTGGCGCTGGGCGCAAGTCCGACCGCGTTGCGCCGGCTCGTCGTGCTGCGTGGAATGAAGGCGGCGGTGATGGGGGCGGCGCTGGGCCTGCTTGTGTCGCTGCCCATGTCACGCATGATCGAGGGACTGCTCTTCGGCGCCACGTCAGGCGACCGCGTCGCCTATGTGCTCGGCCCGTTGCTCCTGCTCTGGACCGCCCTCGTGGCGAGTTATGTTCCTGCCCGCAGAGCGACACGGGTCGATCCGGTTAAAGCGATAAGAACTGAATAAACTCCGTGGTCCGTGGTCCGTGGCTCGTGTCTCGTCGAGCATTCAGAATCCTGCGGCGAGACACGGACTACGGACTACGGACCACGGCAAGCGTCAGGCAATGATCTCTTTAATCACATTGCCCGACACGTCAGTCAGCCTGAAGTCGCGGGCGCTGAAGCGATACGTCAGCTTCGTGTGATCGATCCCCATCAGGTGCAGGATGGTCGCGTGCAGGTCGTGGACGTGGACCGGCTTCTCGATCGCCTTGAACCCGAAGTCGTCGGTGGCGCCGTGGATGGTGCCGCCTTTGACCCCTCCACCGGCCAGCCACATCGTGAAGCCGAACGGGTTGTGGTCGCGGCCGTTCTGGACGTTGCCGGCGCCGCCTCCCACCTCGCAGACCGGCGTGCGGCCGAACTCCGATCCGCAGACGACCAGCGTTTCATCGAACAGTCCGCGTGACTTCAGGTCCTTGATGACCGCCGCGAACGGCTGATCGGAGTCCTTCGCGTTCTTGCGGTGCGCCTGGATGTCACCGTGCGCATCCCAGGGGTCGCCCTTCGCGTAGTACACCTGCACCATTCGCACGCCGCGTTCGACGAGGCGAACGGCCATGAGACAGCCGCGCGCCGTGCTCCCCGGGCCGTACAGCTTCAGCGTCGCCTCGGTTTCCTTGCGGATGTCGAACACCTCCGGCGCTTCCGTCTGCATCCGGTAAGCGATCTCCATCGACGAGATCGCTGCTTCGAGCTGAGGATCCCGCATCGTCTCGCGCCCGCTGCGGATCCGATCCAGCTCGGCGAGCAGATCGAGCTCCCGGCGCTGCTCGCTCAGCGTGAACTTATCGTTGTGGATGAAGCTGACCAGCTTCTTCGGATCGAAGTCCTTGCCGACGATCTGATCGGGCTTCTCGACCTTGTCCGCGATGAATGTGCCCTGATGCACTGCAGGCAGGAACGCGCTGTTCCAGAGCGGCGGCCCGACGGTCGTCGGGACATCGGGACAGAGCACGACGTAGCCCGGCAGGTTCCTGTTGTCGGACCCCAACCCGTACGTCAACCAGGATCCCAGCGACGGCCGGCCGACCTGGGTGTGGCCGGTGTTCATCATGAGCATCGACGGCTCGTGATTCGGGATGTCGGTGTGGACCGAGCGAATGAAGCAGATGTCGTCGGCACACGCGCCGACGTTCGGGAACAGTTCGCTCACGTCCATGCCGCACTGGCCGTACTTCTTGAACGTGAACGGCGAGCGGAGGAGCGCACCGGTCTTCCGTTCCGTCGCAATGCTGCCGCCCGGCAGCGGCTGCCCGTGGTACTTGTCGAGCATCGGCTTCGGATCGAAGCTGTCGACCTGCGACAGGCCGCCGTTCATGAACAGGAAGATGACGTGTTTCGCCCTGGCCGGATGATGGAGCCCGCCGGTCGCCCGGATCTTCGCGTCCTGGTTCGCCCCGCCGAGCGTCGCGGCCGTCGCCAGCGACTCCCCGACCAGCCCGGCAAAGGCGAGCATGCCGAAGCCATTGCCTATGCGGCACAGCGCCTCGCGGCGGGTGACGGGGTTCCGGGATTTGTGGCGCATGAGGGTCTCAGTTCATGAACAGGAACTCGTTCGAGCTCAGAAGCACTTTCATGTAGCGGCCCAGCGCAGTCACGGGCAAGAGCTTCTTCTCGGCCGAGGGCTTGGACGGGTCCGCCACGACACCCGCCATCATCTTGTCGCCGGTCATGGCGTCCTTCTGAGCGTCTGCGCCAGGCGCGGATGGCGTCATCTTCGCCTTCGCATCCTCCGCCGGTTTCTTCAGGCTGTCGGCGCGGCGCTCTTCGTAGGCACGCATCGGCTCCTGCGTCACGTAGGCGATGCCGGCGGCAAGCTCCGCTTCCACGGGATCGCGGCCGAAGACGAATCGATACGCCTTGCGGATACGTGACGGCACGTCGGGTTCCCCCGCGACACGCTGGGCCAGCAGCTCGCCCTGCTGCTGCATGAAATCGCTGTTCATGAAGAACAGCCGCTGCAGCGGAACGTTCGTGGTGAAGCGCTGCTCGGCGGAAATCGTCGGCGCCGGGTAGTCGAACAGCGCAAGGAACTGATCCAGCCGGTACCGGCTGACCTTGCCGTAGATCGTCCGCCGGTTGACCAACGGCGTGAGCTCTTCGGATGGTCCGCCCGCTTTCTCGATTTTCTCGGCATTCTCGTCAAGGGCACCGGACACGAACAGCATCGAATCGCGGATCTGTTCCGCGGTCAGGCGCTGCCGGTTCGCGCGCCAGTAAAGGCGGTTCCCTGAATCTTTCTCGGCGTTGGCGGCGACCTGCTCGGACGATAACTGGTACACGGCGCTCGTCATGATCGCGCGGTGCAGCTTCTTGATCGACATGCCGTTGTCGGTAAACCACCGGGCCAGATATTCGAGCAGCTCCGGGTGCGTCGGCCGCTCGCCGTTCAGCCCGAAGTTGCTCGGCGTATTCACGATGCCGGTGCCGAAGTGTCCCTTCCACACGCGATTGACGACCACCCGCGCGGTGAGCGGATGCTGCGCGATGGTCTCTGCCAGCTCCAGCCGTCCACTTCCCTTCGCGTATGGCGCCGGCTCCCCATCGCTCAGGACCGACAGGAAGCGCCGGGGGACCTCGTCGCCAAGCCGCATCGGGTTGCCTCGCAGCGCGAGCTTCAGGTTTGCCGGTTCGTCGACGTCGCGAACGCCGTGCGCGTAGGTGAACTTGGGTGGCAGGGCCTTCTCCATCGCCTTGATGTCCGCCCTGAGATCCTCGACATGCTTGCGGCGGTCGCCCGACAATTGACGCTCCAGGCCCCAGCCCCGGAACACCAGCAGCCCGGGCTTGAGGTACTCCGCGGTCATCGGCTCGTAACCGCCTTCGAGGTCGCGCTGGAAGACGTCGGTCCAGAGATGCGTCTTCTCTGCCGGCAGGCCTTTGAGCTCGAGGCCACACCCCGGACAGAAATCGTCGTTGGTGACGAACTCGTTCGGCAGGTTTGCAGGCTTCTTCTTCCTGGTGCCGGGCAGCGCCTTGGCCCGGATGATGTCGTTCTCCTCGTCGATCTCCTTCTTCTCGAACATCACCTCGAGCAGCAAAACCTGAAAGGCATCGCCGAGCTTCTTCGCTTCGGCTTCCGTGCCACCACCCTTGATCATCTCCTGCCAGTCTTTCAGGAAGGGATAGAACGTCGGCGGCTTGGCAAGAAAGCGGACCCAGCGATCGAGCAGCTCGTAATCGAGCTTCTGTTCGTCGACGACCCGCGGCAGGGGTTTCTTGGGCTCGCCGGTGACCGTCCAGGCGGCCAGCATGTACTTCGACGCGCTCAAGGCGAGCGTTTCCGCGAGCTGACGGCTCTCGGTCTGAAGAAAATCGGTGAGCAGCTTCTGCTTCTGCTCGATCTTCTTCTCGGCGGCCTTGAAGTCATCGACCACCGACTTGGGCGCGAGCGGGTATTCGTGGTACGTCGCGTTGGCAAACACACCGGCGAGCGCGTAGTAGTCCTTCGCGAGGATCGGGTCGTACTTGTGATCGTGACAGCGAGCGCACGCGACCGTGAGGCCCAGGAAACCCCGCGAGACGGCGTCGACGCGATCGTGACGTTCGTCGGCGCGCGTGATCTCGACCGCGCCATTGTCGTAGTACCACGGGCCGAGGCCCAGGAAGCCGAGCGCCGGAAGCGATCGCACGCGCGCCGGCTCGTCGAACAGATCGGCCGCAATCTGGGCTTTGACGAACTGGTCGTAGGGCAGATCGTCGTTGTGCGCCTTGATGACCCAGTCGCGGTAGAGCCACGCATTCGGGTACGGCGCGTAGCCGCGCCCCATGGGATCCAGACTGCGCGGATCGTCCTCGCCGTACCGCGCGACGTCCAGCCACATGCGCCCCCACGCCTCGCCATACCGCGGCGACGCAAGCAGCCGATCGACGACCTTGTCGAAGGCATCCGGAGACGAGTCCTTCTCGAACGCGTCGACCTCGTCCGGCGTGGGCGGCAGACCCGTCAGATCCATCGTGGCGCGGCGGATGAGCGTCAGCTTGTCGGCGGCTTTCGCCGGTCCGAGCCCTTCGCGCTCCAGTCTCGAAAGGATGAAGCGATCGATGTCGGTCTTCGGCCAGTCGGTTCGAGTGACGGAAGGAATGGACGGCTGCGCAAGCGGAGCGAACGACCAGAAGGCGCGCTGCTCAGCGGTGATCACCTTGTCCGCGGGCTTCGGCGCCGCAGCGTCGGGCTTCGAACTCGTCGTCGCAACGGGCCACGCCGCGCCGGACTTGATCCAGGCCGCCAGCGCATTGACCTGCGCGTCGGAGAGCTTCGGCTCGCTCCTGGGCATCTTCGGCGCACCGGCCGCGTGACGCACCGCCCGAATCAGCAGACTGGCGTCAGGGTCGCCAGGAACGATCGCCGGGCCCGACTCGCCGCCTTTCAGCAGGCGCTCGCGTGAGTCGACCCTCAGGCCGCCCTTCTCGTCATCGGTATGGCAGTGATAACAGGACTCGGCGAGGATCGGCCGAATCTGGGATTCGAAGAATTCGACAGCCGCCGGCGTCAGCGGAGGTGGCTGCGCCGAAGGCTGGGACGCCTGACTGGCCCACACCATGGCCGTCACCAGCACGGCAGTCGCAAGAACGAGCGCAGCACGCGGCGACGGAGGACTCATCCGGTAGGGTATTATCGCACCCGCCCGGGACGAGCTATATGCCCAACACCATCGTTACCTGCATCTCTTTGACGGCCATCGGTTTATTGTCGCTGGCACCGGAGCCGGAGGTTCGAATGCAGACGAAGAGGCCTGGCGTCAAGGACGAGTCCCTGCGGATTCCCATCGCCAGGCTTCAGCCCGATCACGTCTTCGAGATTCCCGGTGTTCCCGACTGGCTGGCGATTGACGAGCACGTGTGGGTGTCGAACTCGCCGAAACACACCGTCACACGCATCGATCCGAAGGCGAACACGATCGTCGAAACTATTCCCGTGGGCAAGAATCCCTGTTCGGGCCTGGCCGTCGGTTTCGGATCGCTCTGGGTCCCGAACTGCGGTGACCCGAGCCTGTCACGGATCGATCTGAAGTCCGGCAAGGTGACGGCGACACTATCGCTGACCATCGGCGACAACGAGGGCGGGCTGTCCACTGGCACCGGCAGCGTGTGGCTGATGATCGACGGCAAAGGCACGCTGGCGCGGCTCGACCCGGCCACAAACAAGGCCGTCGCCGAGATCGTGACCGCTCCCGGTTCGTATGCCGTGGCGCACGCGGACAACACGGTCTGGGTGACGAGCACCGAGAAGAACCTCCTCACCCGCGTCAACGCCTACACCAACGTCGTCGAGCAGACGATCCCGGTCGGTCCGAAGCCGCGGTTTCTCGCGATTGGCGAAGGCTCGGTGTGGACGATCAATCAGGGCGACGGGACGATCTCGCGTGTCGACGTGAAAACCAACAAGGTCGTGGCCACGATCGAGGCGGGCATTCCCGGAGGCGGAGGCGAGATCGCCGTCGGCGAGGGATCAGTGTGGGTGACTTCGTTCGAGTACCCGATCACGCGGATCGATCCGAGTACCAACAAGGTCGCCCAACAGTTCTACGGACCGGGCGGCGACGCTATTCGCGTCGGACATGGATCGGTGTGGCTATCGAACCTGCGTCAGAGCAATGTCTGGCGCCTCGATCCGAAGCGTATCGAGGCCACTGTTCCCGAACGCTGAGGATGTCGTGACAATGAAACTCATTTTGCTTCTCGTCAGCGCCGTGCTCGTATTCGATATGCATGGCACCGCGGACCTCGGTCGCGCACCTGCACCTCGTTCTCTTCAAGCGACAAAGCCCGCTGCGACCCAGGTCACATCACGAATAACCGTGACAGTTCCGCACGACGAAACTGAGCTCTCCGTCCAGGGCAAGGTGATCGCCGGCACTGGCACTTCGCGAACGTTCGAGACTTCGCCACTCCAGAAGGGGGTTACGTACCGCTACACGTTTACCGCAACATGGCAGCCGAATACCTACACAACGATGACGCGCAGCAAGACCGTGTCATTCCGCGCCGGCGAGCGACTCGCCGTTGATCTCAGGAAGGACGATCCGAACGATCGTGTGCAAGTCCAGTACGTCCCTACGCCAGAGTATGTCGTCGACGCCATGATCAAATTAGCCGGCGTGAGCGCGGCAGATGTCGTGTACGAACCAGGCTGTGGTGACGCGCGCATCACGATCGCCGCGGTCAAGAGCGGCGCCAGAAAAGGCGTTGGTATCGATATCGACGCGGACCGGGTTGCTGAGTCGCGCACCAGAGTCAAAGAGGCAGGTCTCGAAGGCAAGATCGAAATCCGGCTCGGCGATGCACTGGACATTCAGGATTTGTCAGAGGCAACAGTGGTCTTTCTCTATATGGGCGATCACTTCAACATGCTTATCCGGCCGATTCTGTGGAAGGCCCTCAAGGTGGGCACGCGCGTGGTGTCACACCGCTTCACAATGGGTGACTGGAAGCCCGACAAGACAGTGTCGGTGGACAACCCCGCAGGCGAGGAGTACAAGCTTCACCTTTGGATCGTAACGGAGGAACTCAAACGAAGACGTGGCCTCATGTGACGTCTCACAGGCACCTTCGGCCTAGCCGTGGTAAACGCCAATCTGACGACCAGTGGATCGCTCGCCACAAGGCGACGACGCGGGACTAATCCTCGACTCGCTCCCGCTCCATTCGACTCACCTGCCGGCTCGCGGACGAACCGCCAGATTCGCGCATGACAAGCCACAAGTTACTCCGTTCGTAACGCGATCGTCGGTTCAATGTTGAGCGCGCGGCGTGTCGGCACCACGCAACCCAGCATGCAGACGCCCAGCATGACAATCCCGTAGCCAATGATCATGGCCATTCCCTGGAGGGTGAGGTCGCTCTCCGAACCCGGCAACTCGGTGTATTTGATCAACGAGGCAGCGGTGAAAATGATCGCGGTGCCGACGACGATGCCAAGCGTTACTTGCAACAGGGGACGGCGGAAGGTGGCGACGACGACGCGCTGGCGGCTGGCGCCGAGGGCCACGCGCACGCCAATCTCACGCGTTCGCCGGGCGACGGTAAACGACAACACGGCGAAGATCCCGGCCAGCGACAAGACGAGGGCGACGCCGGACAACACGACCGTGATGCGCAGCCACAACCCCATCACCCACAGGACGTCGTTGTTGGCCTCGTTGGCGCGCTGCACGTTGACGAGCCGCAAGGATGGATCGACGGCCGTGGCAGCGTCGCGCACCTGCGGCGCGAGCGTCATCGGATCGCCGCCGCGCACGTGCACCATCATGTGAATCTGATCGAACAGATCCGGCGTGGCTGGAATGTAGAACCCTGCGGCGCGCCCGGCCTGGGTCGGCGCTCCGACGCCGAGCTCGCGCACGACGCCGATCACTTCGTACCAGTCACCCGGTCCCGCGGGATCGTCCGGGTTTCCCGGCGCCCAGCGCTGCGAGGACGGCCCAGGGTAGCGGAAGCGCACCTGCTGACCAACCGCATTGCGGCCCTGCAGGATCTGATCGACGAAGCCTTGATCGACGATCGCCACGCGCGTACCGGGGACGGCGTCTGCGGTGGTGAACCCGCGGCCGGCAAGAACCGGCGCGTCCAGTACTTCGAAGTACGACGGGTCGACGGCCGCGATGGTGGCCTCGCGCAAGGGAGGCTCCGCGTTCGAGCCGCCCGCTAACGCCGATGCGCCGCCATCCGACTTCGCTGAAGCTACGTCGGACAGGTCGAGGTCGTAGCCCATGTCGATGATTTTCCCCGGGTGATTCGTCGTCGGTAGGTCCTCTGTGAACGTCACGCCACCTAACGCCGGGCTGCGCGGCCACCCTCCGGCGAAGCTCTTCGAGCGTGGCGGCCAGCCGCGCGTTGCGCTCGCGCGTGGCGGCGTCGACGTTCGAGCCTCCATCGACGGGGTAATCCCGTTCGATTTGCACGGCGAGGTATTGCTCGTTTGCGAATCCGGGATCGAAGTCCTGGACGCCACGCAATAGAGACTGTTCCATGTAAACGACCGCAGGGAACATCACCGTGGCCGCGACCTGCGCCACGATCACCACCGTCCAGACACCGCCGAACTGCAGGCCGCCGCTGCCGGCCGTGGTCTGCTTGAGCCGATGGCCCATGCCGCGCGTGATTTTCATCGCCGGCATGATGCCGGCGACGGCGGCGCCCGCCACCGTCAGCACGATCGCGACGGCGAACGTGCGCGGCGAAAGGCTGAGATCGAACCAGAAGGGAAGGCGGCCCATGTTGGTCTCGAGAAACACCGTGCCCCAGGTGCGAAGCGCAAAGCCGGCAGCGGTGACGCCGACGATCGCCGCGACACCGCCAAGGACCAGCGCTTCAGCGAACATCTGCGCCACGATGCGCCCGCGGCTCGCACCGAGCGCCGTCCGGACCACCAGATCGGCTTCACGCGATGCCGCGCGCGCAAATAGCAGCAGGCCGACGTTGCCGCAGATCAGGATCAGCAGCACGGCCATGAAGAAGTAGATCGAGTACATGATCGGCTGGTCGCCTGGTTCACCAGGCGCGGCCATCATCGCGTAGGGCCTCACGCGAGGCTCGAGATGCTGATGCGTGGCCGGTAACTCCGTGGCGGCGCGCCGGCCGGCCGTCGTCAACTCCGCTTGCGCTGTTTGGATGGTTTCGCCGGGGGCGAGCAGGGCAAAGACGGTAATTGCGGGGCCGGAACGCGGCTTTTGATCGAGGACAGAGGTCTTGAGCGGCAGCCACACGTCGTGAGAGACCGGAAACTCGAAGCCCTCGCGCATGACCCCAACCACCGTGGCGTGCTCGTTTCCGAGCTGCACGTCGCGTCCGAGCACGTTTGGATCGCTGCCAAACCGCGTGCGCCACACGTCGTAGCCAATCACCGCCACGGCGGGCGCTGCGGGTTGTTCGTCGGCTTCGACCAGTACCCGCCCCATAAGCGGCTCGCCGTCGGCGACGCGGAATCCCGAGACGCTCATCTCCGCAACATTGACGGGCCGCGGATCGCCGGCGGAGACGATCAGGTTTCGGCTCGAGTCACGCCATGCGCCGACGTCGGTGAGCGATCGCAGCGACTGCCGCCACTCGAGGAAGTCGTGGAGGACCTTTTCCTCTTCAACGTTCTCCGCCACGTCCATGCTGCGAATTTCGACCAGGCGCGCGCCCTCCGGAAGCGGCAGGGTGGGATGGACGAACAGGCCGACGACCTGGAAGATGACGATGCCAACCCAGATCGCGAAGGCCATCGCCAGGCCGCCCACAATCGTGAGGCCCGGATACTTCACGAGCATGCGTCCGCCGATCTTCAGGTCGAACACGAGGGCCTCGAGGCCGGGCAGGCCGCGGCGATCGCGATGGGCTTCCCTGGCGCCGGCAACACTGCCGATCCGGACGAGCGCCTGGCGGCGCGCTTCGTCCGGCGTCATGCCGGCGCGGATGTTGTCGTCCGTGTGCAGATCGATGTGGCTTTGCAGCTCGTCGGCGAAGTCCCGCTCGCCGGCGCCGGGCCGAACGAAGCCGGCGATTCTCGACCACCACGCGCGCAGCGTTCTCATGGCAGCATTCCCTTCCCTAGTCTTCGCTCGCCGCCAGGAAGCGCGTCATGATCGCGGACGTCTCGGCCCACTGCCGCGTATCGCGCTCGATCTGCTTCCGGCCGGCCTTGGTGAGCTTGTAGAACTTGGCCTTGCGGTTGTTGTCGGACAGGCCCCACGCGGAGCTGATCAGCCCTTCCTGCTCCAGCTTGAGCAGTGCCGGATAGAGCGTGCCGTAGTTGATCGACAACTTCCCTTCGCTCGTCTGCTCGATGCGGCGGGCAATGCCGTAGCCGTGCTGTTCGCCCATGGTCAGCAGGGTGCGCAGCACCATCAAAGACAGCGTGCCCTGCCACACGGAGTTCTTTTCGAGTTGAGTCATACCTATGGCCTTCCCATACGAATGATACGGTTCGTCCTATGGGATTGCAATAGGAATAGACGGAGCGGTCTGGAAAAAAGTTGCCCGGAACGGATTGGCCG
>CAWARA010000017.1:0-96124 GCA_963784195.1 uncultured Acidobacteriota bacterium
ACGGAGCGGTCCGGCTGCTCGAATCCCGTCTGGCCGCCCTCGACCTGTGCCAAGCCTTTCTCGACTTCGCGCAGGAACCAGTCGTCGTAGTTGACCAGCACGTAGGTTCGGGTACCGCACTACCAGAGCGTGCGGACGGCGCGACTCTTGCGGATGGCCGCGTCGGAGGTAATCAGCGTCAAGTCGTGCACGCGGGCTGTCGCGGCGATAAGGCAATCAGCTGGGTCGGGAGGAAACGAGGAACCCAGTTGCTCTGACTCGATTGCCACGTCGACGGTGAGAGGGAGCACGTCAAGGTGCGGTGACGACGCAGCCCTGCGTAACCATAGGGCCCACGGCCCGAAGTCCTCGTTCACCGCAATGCGCCCGCGGGCCAGGTGCCAGGCGGCTTCCTTCAGCGAAATCGCAGCCAGGCCCACTCGCTCTTCTGCGGAGATTGCGTCCAACGCGGCACGGGCACGGCGGCTCAGGCGGGGATGGTCGAGCACCGACCACAGCCACGCCTGTGTATCGAGCAAGTACTTCACTTGAAACGGCGGAACCATGCCCCGGGCTGCGCGATCGGCGCCTCGATGTCGCCGCGGACTTCTGCCGTCCCCGCCAGGGAGCCGATCAGGCCCGCAGCACCATCATCCGCCCGGATCGGCACAACCTTCGCGACCTCTCGATCGCGGTGAAGGATGACAATCGTCTCCCCCTCCGCCGCCCGACGTATCAGTTCACTGGCGCGGTCACGGAACTCGCCAATCTTGACGCGCTTCACAGCACGATCGTAGCCAATATACTTCGCCAAGTCAATGAGATGGACCGTACGCTTGACGACGAGAAATTGCAGATGAGAAGTGCTAATGCTCGAGGCTACTAACACTTGATACTAGCCTCGATCCCAAGCGCATCGAGGCCACCGTTCCTGAGCGGTGAATAGAACCGTGGTCCGTGGTTCGTGATCCGTCGAGCGTCGCTCGTAACTCGGCGAACCAACAGAGACGGCCGACTTCGAGCGACGAGCGACGAACCACGAGGCTGCCACTAATTTGGCGAAGCGGGTATCGGATCCAACCGCACATACCACAAGCGAAACGCGACCGGCGTCTCAGGTGGAAGCGCCGAGAAATGCTTGCCGGCGTCGCCTGCGGGAACGGTATGCGTCGCCATCAGGTCGAGCCGCGACAGGGGCTTGACGGCCGACGCCGGCACCCGCACCCGATAACTGCCGACACGCTGCGGATCGCGCGTCAGATCGAGCTCGGCGAGCGGACGCCGATTGAGGAACACCGTCAGGCGAGGCTCGCGCATCTCGTCTTCGGTTTCTGCCGGATCGATCCGCAGCGTCAACCAATAGCTCGCGGCGGCAAGCGGCAGCCGCAGGCTGACCAACGGCTCTTCGGCGATCCGGACGAAGACGTTGCCGCCGCCGATCGGATCCGACCAGTCGCCGACGAAGAAGCACCGGTCGCGCTCACCCGCCTGCACGTTGAACGCCTCCCCCGCCGCCAGCGCCTCGCGCATGACGAGCATCGGGAGGCAGACGTACACAAGCACCGACAGCAGTCCCACTACGACGACAGCGGCTCCGAGACGCACCTGCAGCCGTGACGGACGCGCAATCCGGCGATCCCGCACGAATCCGTGAATGGTGCGGACGGCGAGGCGAATCGCCGAACAGCCGAGCACCAGGTACAGCGGATATACATGCTGCGTGAACCGCCACTCGGCCCCGCCGCCGACTGACCAGGTAATTGCGTAAGGCAACAGCGAGGTGAACAGGATGACGAGCAACAGCCGGCCGGTCGACGACCAAAGCGCGGCGATCATTCCTGCAATTGCGCTCCAGCGCAGGACTGGCCCTAGATACGGACTCCACTCGACGTACCCGTGGAACTTGTTCTCGACCGGGAACGTGAATAGACCCCGGACGGCGACATCGAGCGTCGCAATGGGATGGCGCGCCAGCTTGTCCGCCAGATATTCGAAGGCGCCAACGGATGAATCTTTCGGCAGCCCATCCGCCGCGCGGTAATACACGGTGTGGTAGTTGACCGCGTAGAAGGGATCGCCGGTCGCGCGCCAGCAGTTGATGAGGTACGGCGCGATCAACAGTGCTCCGACGACGCCGGCAGTGGCGGCCGAGCGCGCCATCTGTCGCCGGATCTCTCGAGGGGCGGTCAGGATCATCCACAGAAACGCGGGAAGGATGAACGACAAGGCGGTCAGCCTGGTCAGGCAGGCACCCGCAGCGATGACGCCGGCAGCAACACCGCGACCGGTCGTCGGCTTGTGGTACACGCGGATCAGCGCCCACGCGGTCATCGTGACGAAGAACATGAAGGTGTCGTCGCGCCACCCGTCGATGCTCCACACGACCGCCGTCATCTCGATCGCCAGGGCGAGACCGGCCGCCAGCCCCACGAGGCGCGATGCGGCAACGCCTCCGAGCAGGCACGTGGCGAGCACGGCCAGCGTCCCTCCGATCGCCGACGCGAAACTCAGGCCGATATCGCGGCCGCCGGTCAGCCACAACGACACGCGCGTGAGCGCGAGGAATACCGGTTCGCGTACGTGCGCCTGATAGAAATGGCGCATCTCGCGCGCGTAGCGCAGGTAGTTGATCGGATCGCCGCCGATGTACGGCCTGGGATTGGGCCCCCAGACGATGGATGGTGGCCGCAGGACGCGCGCGACGGGAATCGCGTATCGCTGAAGCGTGGCCGACCACGCCGGCTGGCCCGTCCACGCGTAGTTGGCAACGAGCGCCTCGTATCGAAGAAGGGCCGCGTAGAGTGTGACCAGCGCCACACCTATCGCAAACGCTACGCGGGCGTTTTTCAGATCCCGTCTGGCCTGCAGAACTTTCCCGACATACACGGTTCTCTATTGTCCACTAATCCCGGCGCTCTGATGAGTTGGCGATCGCGCCGGGCAGAGCGCGGCTAAAGCCGCGCGCTGCTGGCTTCGCTGGGCGTCAACACAACTGAGCTCCGCTCCAAACGGCTCGGTTGTTCCGGCGGCCCTGCCGATGGTACAGTCCGGCCGCAGTCCCGCATCATTAACAACGCGGGTTGTGCAGCTCAAAACGAGAACTTTGGATTCGTACGATCGAGCCAAATGGCGGGTTAGGCGCGCCAACGGCGCGCCCGCCGGAGCGGAGCGGGGCGAAGGGGTCCCCGCGAGCGACGGCGATGGGGGGTCCGGCCCGCCTTCGCCGAGGCTACGGCGAGGTCTCGCCGAAGCGCTTCGCGCGTAGGCGGACGGGGCGAAGCCCCCCGGTCCTAAAGAAGAGGAGGCGAGGCAATGCCGGATCGATCCAGAGTGACCCTCGCGGCCGCAGCCGCCACGTTCATCACTTGTGCCCTCACGTTGACTGCTCAGCCCAATCCGTACACGCCGGTCGACACGTGGGCACAATTGCCCGCCGGGCGGACGATGGGTTCGCTGAGCGCTGTCGGGATCGATCCCAAGGGCAACATCTGGGCGGCGGAGCGCTGCGGCCAGAACAGTTGCGCGGGCCGATCCGAAGCACCGATTCTGCAATTCGATCCGTCGGGAAAAGTGCTCAAGAGTTTCGGTGAAAACATGTTCATCTTTCCCCACGGGTTCGACGTGGACCGCGAGGGCAACGTCTGGGTGACCGACGCGCGAGGGCAGGACGGCAAGGGCCATCAGGTCTTCAAGTTCAGCCCTGACGGCAAGGTGCTGCTGGCGCTCGGCAAGGCCGGCGTGCCCGGCGACGGCCCCGACACTTTCAACGAACCCTCCGACGTCGCGTCCGCGCCGAACGGCGACATCTTCGTGGCCGACGGCCACGACGCGAAGTCCAACGCGCGCATCGTCAAGTTCTCGAAGGACGGCAAGTTCATCAAGACGTGGGGCTCGCGCGGCAAGGAACCAGGGCAATTCGATACGCCGCACGCGATCGCGCTCGATTCGCGCGGGCGGGTGTTCGTCGGCGATCGCGCCAACAACCGGATCCAGATTTTCGATCAGGACGGCAAGTTCCTCGAGGAATGGAAGCAGTTCAGCCGGCCGAGCGGCATCTTCATCGACAAGAACGACGTGATCTACGTCGCCGACTCCGAATCGAACACGAAACGCAATCCGGGCTGGAAGCGCGGGATCTATATCGGCAATGCGAAAGACGGCAAGGTGACCGCCTTCATCCCGGATCCGGAGCCCGATCCGGATAAGTCAGCCACGAGCGGCGCGGAAGGCGTGGCCGCCGATCCGACCGGCGCAATCTACGGCGCAGAAGTCGGTCCCAAAGACGCTGCGAAAATATGTGAAACGCCCGTAGGCCCGACCTTCCGCCTTCGCGCGGAGCGCTTCGGCGGACTCGCCGTAGCCTTGGCGGAGGCGGTTAAGTCGGGCGTGCCGCTAGCTACCCGGTTCCTCTCGACACCGATCCGGATTCTGTAACCCCGCACAGCGAAACTGTGTGTGCGACAGTCCCGCACACATGGTTTCTCCGGTTTCTCCCCGTCCGCCACGGGCACAGCCTTTGCGAACCGGGTGTCGTTCCCTCCTGTTCGCTCCATGTCATTCGAAGTGCTCGGATCGCCCTGGCTGGCCGCGCTCGTGGCGCTCGTGCCAGCGTTCTTCTACTGGTGGTCGGCGCGCGCCCTCGAACGCGCGATAGACGATCCCGTACTTCCGGAGCGCCTGCTCAACCTTCAGCGACGAAGCAGTGCGCTCTTCATCCTCGCGATCGTCGTGCTCTTTGTCTTCTCCAGAGTGACCGGCCCTGATTCCGGCGCGTCGGTGAATCTGTTCTGGGCACTCCCGCTGCTGGCCGTCACGCGCTATGCCGCAGCCTACCCGCTGCGCCGCGCGTTGTACGACGAAACGTGGAGCCTGCCGACCTATCTCTCGTTTACGGTCCGCTCGATCGTCGCCCTGCCTGGGTTCTGGGTGTCTCTGGCTGCGCTCCCGTTTGTGGCCGGGCTCGCTGGCCGTCTCGATTGGCTTGCCGGGGCCGCTATCGGTGTCGTGTTGCTCGCCTGGAACATGCGGTATCACGAACTCCTGCGATGGCTGTTCAGCGCGCAGCCCATACGGGACGAGGCACTGATGGCGCAGTTCACGAGGATGGCGGACACCTGTGGGCTGGGCAAGACGCAGTTCGAGGTCCTGGACCTCCGCGGGGGCGCCGTCCTGAACGCCGTCGCGCTGCCGTCGCTGCGCCAACCGGCGGTGGTCTTCACGGACACGATGCTCCGGCGACTGGACTTCGACGAGGTCGTCGGCATCTGCGCGCACGAGCTCGCCCATCTCGAGTACTACACCCCGGCACGTCTCCGGCGCTTGAGCCTCAGCACGGCGGCCATGATCGCGTTCGGCGTCCTCGTCGCGCCGTTCGCGCGGCTGACCGGCTGGTCGTCTCTTCTCGTGCTGGCGATCTGGGTGATGTGCTGGCTCGGGTTCCTGCTGTCGCTGGCGCGGAACCGTCAGAAGAACGAGACGGAGAGCGATCAGCGCGCAGTCAGCCTGACCGGCGATCCGGAAGCGCTCGTTCGCGCGCTGACGAAGGCGTACGCGTTCAACCGCTATCCCAGACGGCTCGACGCTGAATTCGAGCGGCATGCCACCCATCCGAGCCTGGCGCGACGAGTCCGTGATATTCGCGCTGCCGCGAGCCAGCCTTCCGCACCGTTCATCGAATCGCTGAGCGTCACCTGCGTCGACGGTTCGGTGTTGATGCTCGACGACGCGCGCGCAAGCTGGACGGAGCCTGACGGCACGACGCACTCCGTGCCGTACGAGCAGGTTGTCGAGTTGCGATTCGACGTCGCGAACCGCCGCGGACCGCAACTGGTGGTCGTCCAGAAATCCGGGAAGAAATGGCAGTTCGTCGTGAACGCGGCAGACGTGGCCAGGGTACAGGACACGCTGGACGCCATCGATGGTCAGTTCGCGGAACCGGTGGCGCCCGATCGGTGGATGGGGCTCTCCCGCCTGCTGGCGACCGTCGGCGCAGCCATTTCGCTCGCCCTCGGGAATGATCGGTCTCGCCCTGGTGACGATCCTGGCAGCAGTCCGGCCATCAGCGCGTTTTATCGCGGCCGCCGGGTGTGGGGCGGTCGCCGGTGCCGTGCTTACGCTGCGCGATCGGCCGTTCGAGGGCGAACTCCTGATCGTCGTCTGCCTCCTGCTCGCAGGTCTTGGCGCCGGATGGATCTACATGGCGTCGACGACGAGCGATCTCCCTCCGGATCGCCGCGACACGTTGGCATTCGCAGGACTTGGCGTCCTTGCGGTCAGCTCAGGTGTCGCGATCCTTTTCAGCAGCTCGGATGCGTTGGGCATGCATCAGAACGCGGTCGCCATGCCCGGCGGTGCCGCCGTGATTGCGGCGTTCAGCGGAGCGCTCGCATTGACTCCAGGCCGCTGGAACCGCCCGCTCGCAGGTCTCGCCGCCATCGTTGCGTTGGCAGCTATGACCGTTGGTACCGCGGAGTTCCTCGACCGCTTCGGCCGCGATCCGTTCTTGCTGCAATCCGCTCCGTTCGACCGTCAATTCGTGAGTGGACAGCCGGCTGCCGAGTTCACGGTCCCCTTCCAGGTGCATGAGCTGCGGGTTTCGCCTCGAGGTGGTCACCTCGCGCTGGCGACGTACAGCTACGAGCCAGGCCGTGCAGGCATGGCGTATCACGTCGGCCGGCCCGGAGGGTCGCTGACTGAAGTCGCGGGCGACGATCTCGTGTTCGTCGACGATGAGCACGTGCTCGTCATGCGATCCAGGATGGGAAGCGTCGAGCTCGCGGCGTTCGCCGTCAATGCGCCCGCCTCGCCGATCTGGAGCCGAGAGGTCCGCGGCATCTATGCGACGCACCTGATCGCGCGCTCCGGTACGCGACGTTGGGCGATTGTCGGGACCGATGACACCCAGCAGGTCGTCAGGATCGAGGGTGAGATCGGCAACGAGCAGGTCCGCGAACAGCGGTGGCGTGTGTCGCGCCCTGGTATCTACCCCACCGCGGTCATCGGATCGGGACGTGATGTTCTGGTTGTCGAAAACGACTACGACCTTGGACTTGCCGAGGGCGAGGTGTTCTCGCCAATGCTGTGGGTTCGTCTGCTGCAGGCTGGTAGTCCCGGCGTGCGCTGGTGGCGAACGGGCGCTAGCGAGCCGGCCAATCTGGGAAGCTCGCGACTGGGAACGACGTGCTCGAGCGCAGGAGCGCCCGACAATCATCTGCTCTGCGGGGCGTTCGACGGAAGGCGCACGCGATTCGCGCTCATCGACGGCGACAGCGGTCAGGTGATTCCTGTTGGCTGGCTTCCCGGGCGGTTCATGAACTTCAATCGCGACGCATCGGAGTGGGCCGGCGGGTTCGCCGGCACGACCGTCACGCTCGTGAATGCGAGCAGCCGGCAGACACTGGAATTTGCCGCCGAGCAGGACTGCACCGGGTTACAGACGATGGTCGCGACCGACGCGGTCGTCGCCGGCGCGTGGGCGCGACACAGGAGTCGACGATGATTCGATTGTTCCGCAGGCCGGCCGAGCGGCGCGGCTAAAGCCGCGCCCTCCTTCCTTCGCTCGCTGGCACCACAACCGAGCTTCGGGGTTAGCGCCCTGGCCAGCCCGGCCCCTGATTCCGCGGCACCGCGCCGATCCCCTTGAACACGAACTTCTGCAGGCGCTTTCCTTCGTAGGTCTCGGTCGTATAGATGTTGCCCTTCGAGTCGGTCGCGATGCTGTGGACCGCGAAGAACTGGCCAGGCTGGCGGCCGCCGCCGCCGAAGCTGGTCAGGATCTCCATCGTGTCGCGCTGAATGATGTAGACCTTCTCGTTCTTGCCGTCCGCCAAGTACATGAATCGCTGGGCGGGATCCTTCGAGAAGGCAATGTCCCACACCGAACCGTCGCCGAGCGTGTTCTTCGCGATGAAGACTTCCTTCACGAACGTGCCGTCCGGCTTGAAGACCTGGATGCGGTCGTTCGGACGATCGCACACGTAGAGCAGGCCGTCGTGCGACAGCTCGGCGCAGTGCACCGGTGATCGGAACTGCTGCGCGGGCGGGGCCTTCGGATCGTAGGGTCCGAGATTCGTATCATCCGGCTTGTTGCCGTATGCGCCCCAGAATCGCTTGAACTTGCCGGTGTCCGCGTCGATGACCGCCACGCGCTTGTTGCCGTAGCCGTCTGCCACGTAGACCTCGTTCGCCTTGGGATCGACGAAGATCTTTGCGGGACCCTTGAAGCTCTCGTTGTCGTTGCTGCCCGTGCTTGCTCCGGGGCGGCCGATCTGCATCAGGAACTTGCCGGCGGTAGTGAACTTGAGGATGTGCGTGTCGGCGTAACCCTTCGGGTCATCCCCCCGGCCGTTGCTGCCGATCCACACGTTGTTCTTGTGATCGACGGTGATGCCGTGGTTGGAATTCGGCCACACGTAGCCCTCGGCGGGGCCGCCCCAATGCCCGACCAGATTGCCGGCCGGATCGAACTCGAGGACCGGAGGCGCAGGCACGCAGCATTCGTCCGCGGTCTTCGGATTCGTGGCCGCACCCATCTCGGTGCGGGCATTCAAGGTCGCGGCACCACGATGAATGATCCACACGTGATCGCGTGAATCCACCGACACGCCGATCGCCGATCCAAGCAGCCAGTTGTTCGGCATCGGCTTCGGCCAGAACGGGTCCACCTCGAACCGCGGCGCCTGGACCGTGCCGCCGCTTTGGGCCACGCTGTTGTCGAGGCTGCGAGCGGCGATGCTGAGTGCCGCAAGAATCGTGACGAACATCGCGCTGATGACGAGGGTCCGCTTCTGGGTCATTCGGCCGCTCCGATGCGAGTGAGGTCCAGCTGGCAGCTGGGCGCCGTTACGGGCGGCAGTATACACTGCCGGCAATGCCGGATTGGAAGACCCGACCGCTCGCGCTGCTGACTCTGGCGGTGACGACAGCCGTGGCGATAGTGGCCCTGCCGTCCGCGCACGAGATCCCTGCGGACGTCACCGTCCATGCCTTCATCCGGCCCGAGGGACAGACGCTGCGGCTGCTCGTCCGGGCGCCCCTCAAGGCGATGCGCGACGTGACCTTTCCAACACGCGGCCCGGGCTTCCTGGACATCCCTCGCGCTGACGACACGGTTCGCGAAGCGGCCGTGGTCTGGATTGGCAACGGCCTGAGAGTGTACGAAGGCGACACGCCGATCGATGACCGGCGTCTCATCGCTGCCCGGGTGTCGCTGCCCTCGGACCGATCCTTCGGCTCATACTCAGACGCGCTCGCGCACGTGACGGCCGGCACGCTCCCTGCGAACACCGAGATCCCCTGGGACCAGGCGATGCTCGACACGTTGTTCGAATACCGCATCGCGTCGGATCGCTCGCGATTCTCAATCCGCCCGGAATTCGCGCGGCTCGGTCTGCGTGTCACCACCGTCCTGCGTTTCGTGCAACCCGACGGTTCGGTGCGTGCGTTCGACTACAGCGGCGATCCCGGATTGATCAGGCTGGATCCGAGCTGGAGTCAGGCCGCTCTGAACTTCACAGCAATGGGGTTCCGTCACATTCTCGACGGCACCGACCATCTGCTCTTCCTGTTGTGCCTCGTGATCCCTTTCCGCCGCCTCCGCCCTCTCGTCCTGATCGTCACGGCGTTCACCCTCGCCCACTCGGTCACGCTGATCGCCTCTGCATACGGCATCGCGCCCGACGCGCTGTGGTTCCCTGCGCTGATCGAGACCCTCATCGCCGCATCCATCGTCTACATGGCCCTCGAGAACATCGTCTCGGGCGGAGGGCTGCAGCGGCGCTGGATGATCGCGTTCGCCTTCGGCCTGGTGCACGGGTTCGGCTTCTCGTTCGCGCTGCGAGAGACCATGCAGTTTGCCGGCTCGCACCTGCTGACCTCTCTCCTCTTCTTCAATCTCGGCGTGGAGCTCGGTCAGATCCTGGTCGTCGCGCTGCTGGTGCCGGCCCTCGACCTGCTCTTCCGCTACGTCGTCGCCGAGCGGATGGGAACCATCATCGTGTCTGCGATCGTCGCGCACACCGGCTGGCACTGGATGGTCGACAGGGGCAGTCGGTTGAGCGAGTACGAGTGGCCGGCGTTCGACGCAGCCATCGTCGCAAGCAGCCTTCGCTGGCTGATGTTGATCGTATTCGTGGCGGGAGTGTGGTGGTTGATCGCCGGCGTCTGGCGTCCGTGGCGAGTACGTAACAAGGTCCGGCTAAAGCCGGACACTACGGAAACCCGGTCGTAGTGTCCGGCTTCAGCCGGACCGTCGTAGTTGTAGCGTCCGGCTTTAGCCGGACCGTCCTGAAACTCTGCGATCTCTACGCCGCGACAGCCTTGACGCCGAGCACCTGGCCGAAGATGCCGACGGCGCGCTTCATCTCGTCCATCGTGCCGATCGAGATGCGCACATGCGACTTCTCGAACGGCGGGAAGTCGCGGCCGACGACGACATCCTGTTTGCGGCAGGCGTCGCGGAACTCCTTCGCCGGACGCTTGACGTCGACGAAGATGAAGTTGCACTGCGAGTCGGTGGATTTGTAGCCGTTCTTCGTGAACCAGTCGATCGTGAACTGCCGGGCGGCGGTGTTCCGCTGCGCTTCCTGCTGAAGACGGGCCTCATCGGTGATCGAGGCCAGCGCTGCCGCAATGCCGAGCACGTTCGTGCTCCCGCCGTAAAGCAGGTCCCGCATTTTCTTGATCGTGTCGGGCCGTCCGATGCCGTAGCCAACCCGGAGACCGGCCATGCCGTAGGCCTTGGAGAACGTGCGCGCAACGATCACGTTCGGAGTCTCGAGCGCCATAGGAATCTGGGTCTTATGGCGCGGATCGGTCACATAGTCGTGATAGGCCTCGTCGATCAGGACGCCGGTGTCGGGCGAATCGCGCCGGATGCGCTCGACGAAAGCGGTAACCGCCGTCGCCGGGTGAAACGTCGCCGCGGGATTGCTTGGATTGTCGAAGAAGACCAGCCCCGCGCCACGCGCCGCATCAGCCATCGCGTCGAGATCGTGATGGAGCGTGCTGGTGCCCGGCACCGCCCTCACGGGCGACCCGACAAGCTTTGCAACGTCGCTGCACTCCTCGTACGACGGCGTGCCGCCGACGAGCGGCTTCGACGCCGAGGCGAAGGCAAACGTCGCAGTCCTGAGGATCTGCGTCGAGCCGCACCCGACGATCACGTTCTCGGTCTTGCAGCCGTACTTGGCGGCAATCGCGGCAGCCAGCTCCCCGGCCTGCGATGAGTATCGGGCCGCCGGGTAGCCGCGCTCGGTCAGCTTGCCGCGCATCGCGGCGATGGCTTTCTCGCCAGGGCCGAGCGGATTCTCGTTGTTGTGCAGCAGGAGGAGCGGCTGGGCGCTTTGCGCGGCGAGCACCTCGCCGAAGTCACGCGTCCACGGGCCGATGACCCGGCCGCCGCCAAGAATATGGCCACCCACGGCGGCCACGGCGCCCGTGCCGAGTGTCCTCACGAAACCGCGTCGCGACAGAGACATGTGCCTGCTCCTTAGTCACGTGCTGACGTCCGAACGTGCTCCCGATTTGCTGCCGTCCTGCTTTCCCGATGTCCGATGTCCGATTCCCCGACTCCTACCGCCCGCCCGCCGTCGGCGTCGTCAGACCGAGCACCGAACGAAAGACACCGACCGCACGCTGCATTTCTTCCATCGTCCCGATGGAAATCCGGCAGTGTGTCTTCTCGAACGGCGGGAACGGCCGTCCTACCTGAATGCCCTGTTTCTCGCACGCGTCGCCGAACTCCCGCGCCGGGCGGCCGATGTTGACCCAGATGAAGTTCGCCTGCGAATCGGAGGTCTTGAACCCGGCAGTGCGGAAGAAGTCGGTCGCGAACTTCAGCGCTTCCGTGTTGCGGCGCTGCTCGCGGGCGATCTGCGCCTCGTCCTGGACTGAGACCACACCGGCCGCTACGACCGGCGCGTTCGCGTTGTAGGGCATCGTCCAGCGGCCAAGCTTGCTGATGACTTCGGCGTTGCCGATCGCGTAACCGAGACGCAATCCCGCCATGCCATGCGCCTTCGACAAGGTGCGCGACACGATGACGTTGGGGAACTTGGAGACGAGCGGTACCGCCGTGGCATACGACGAATCGGTCACGTATTCGTGATACGCCTCGTCGAGCAGGATGACTGTCTGCGGTGACGCCTGGCTGATGCGCGTCACCATAGCGGTGATCTCGTCGGCGCTCCGCACGGCGCCCGTCGGGTTGTTCGGGTTGCAGACGAATACGAGGCCCGCACCCGTTGCCGCGGCCGCCATCTTCTCCAGATCGAGCCGGCCCGCGTCGTCGACCGGCACTTCGTCGAGCCGCACCTTCAACGACTTCGCAACCCGGGCAGGTGACTCGAAGGTGGGCAGCGCCGAGACGAGGCCCTTCGATGGTCCCGTGAATGCGCGCACCGCGGTGTCGAGGATCTCGCCGGAGCCAGCGCCCAGCAGCACGTTCTCGACCTTCAGACCGTTCCGGGTGGCAATCAGCGTCCGGAAGTCGACCATCGCCGGCTTCGCGTTCATCGGGTAGCGTCCGGAGTAGGCAAACGCGCGCTCGATGGCTTCGATCGCCACCGCGCTTGGCCCGAGCGGATTCTCGTTGCTGCTCAGACGAACCGCCGCCGCGCGTTCGCGTCCGAAGCCTGGGCTGCCTGATCGTCACTCCCGTGTTCCCCGACCCAGGCCTCCCGGCCACGGGCCGCAATGAACGTCGCGGAAGGGGCCGCAGCTCGTACCGTCAGGTTGCGAACGAATGCGCGTCGCGAGACCGACATGGTGCCTCTCTTTGCTGACTACTGAACTGTTCGCAGCGGGCAGTGCGCAAGTGCGCAGGTGCGCAGGTGCGCAAGTGCCGGGCTTTGCCCGCCAGAGCTTAGCCGGAGACGGGTGCCCGAGGCATCTTAGGCCCGGTTTCAGAGTCTGTCAAACGCACAGGGCACGTGCGCGGGTGCGCAAGTGCGCGAGTGCGCAAGTGCGCGGGTGCGCGAGTGCCAGGTGCACAAGTGCTAGGTGACGGAGTGGCGGGTCCCAGGAGGTGCCAGGGTGCAACGACGGTGCTAGGGCGCCGTGCGCTCGCACCTGCGCACTTGCGCACTTGCGCACTTCGCGCACCTCGCGCACTCGCGCACTTGCGCACTTACCCCCCGGTCGCCGCCGCCGCGGGTACCAACCCCATCTGCCAGAGCATGAAGGCGTAGCTGAATGCGGTTTCGCGCAGGGCGTCGTAGCGGCCGGAGGCGCCGCCGTGGCCGGCGCCCATGTTCGTTTTCAGCAGCAGCGGGTTTGAATCGGTCTTCGTCACCCTGAGCTTCGCTGCGAACTTGGCTCCCTCCCAGTACGGCACCTGGCTGTCGTTGAGCGACACCTGCACCAGGATGGCCGGATAGTTCTGGGCTTTGATGTTGTCGTAGGGCGAGTACTTGAGCATGGACTCGAACGCAGGCTTCTCGTTCGGGTTCCCCCACTCGCTGTATTCGCTCGTCGTCAAGGGCAGCGAGGCGTCGAGCATGGTGTTCATGACGTCGACGAACGGTACCTGGGCCACCACTGCCCTGAAGAGGTCGGGGCGCATGTTCACCGCGGCGCCGACCAGCAACCCGCCGGCGCTGCCACCTTGGATCACGAGATGTTTCGATGACGTGTACGTGTTCTTGATCAGGAAGTCGGCGCAGTCGATGAAATCGTTGAACGTGTTCATCTTCTGCATCATGCGGCCCTGCTGCCGCCACTCTTCGCCGAGCTCGCCGCCGCCCCGGGGGTACGCGAGCGCGTAGATGACGCCGCGATCCAGCAGGCTCAGGCGGGCTGACGAGAACGACGGCGTCATCGACGCCCCGTACGATCCGTATCCGTACAGCAGGAGCGGGGCGCTGCCGTCCAGTTTCACGCCCTTGCGATAGACGAGCGACACCGGCACCTTCGTGCCGTCACGGGCGGTCACCCACACGCGCTGGCTCTCGTACGCCTTCGGGTCGTAGCCGCCGAGCACATCCTGCTGCTTCAGCAGCGTGCGCTTGCGCGACGTCAGGTCGTACTCGTAGATCGACGACGGCGTGACCATCGATTGATACGAGTAGCGGATCGTCGAGGTGTTGAACTCTGGGTTCGTGCTGAGGAACAGCGCGTAGTCCGCCTCGTCGGTGGCAATCCGGTGCGACTGCTTGGACGCCATGTCGATCACACGGAGATATGTCAGGCCGCCTTCACGCTCCGACACGACGAGGTGACCGGCGAAGAACGACAGGCTGTCGATCTTGACCGCGAGGTTGTGATCGATGAAAGGCTTCCAGTGCTTCTCGGAAGGATCGGACATCGGCGCGGTGACCACCCGGAAATTCTTCGCGCCACGATTGGTCGTAATGTAGAAAAGCCCCTTGTAGTGATCGACGTCGTACTCGTGCTCCGCCTCGCGCGGCAGCACGACGCGAAACGTTCCGAGGGGCTCGTTCGCAGGCAGGTAGCGGAACTCGCGCGATGTCTTCGCATACGACGCGATGAAGATCACGGATCGATCGAGCGATCGTCCGGCGCTGACGTCGAATTGCTCGTCCTTCTCTTCGTAGACGACGTCGCTCGAGTCCGCGCCCACCGCATGCCGCCAGATCTTGTCGGAGCGCTTCGAGACCGGGTCCTCGGTCGAATAGAACACTGTCTTGTTGTCGGTGGCCCACACCACCGAGCCCGCGCGCTCAATCTTTTCCTTCAGCAACTCACCCGTTCGCAGATCCTTCACCTGCAACGTGTACTGCCGGTAGCCCGTGGTGTCGGTCGAAAACGCCAGCAGATTCCCGTCGTCGCTCACCGAGTAGGCGCCAAGCCCGAGGAACTTCTGCCCCTCGGCCAGCTTGTTCAGGTCCAGCAGGATCTCTTCCGGCGCGTCCATGTTCCCCTTGCGCCGGCACATGTACGGGTACTGCTTTCCTTCTTCCGTCCGCGAGTAATAGAAGTATTCGCCGAGCCGGGAGGGCACGCTGAGATCGGTCTGTTTGATGCGGCCGAGCATCTCGTTGTAGAGCTTTTCCTGAAGGTCCTTGGTCGCCTTCATCTGCTCTTCGGTGTAGGCGTTCTCCGCTTCGAGGTATTTGATGACCTCGGGGCTCTGCTTGTCCCGCAACCAGAAGTAATCGTCCTCGAGCGTGTAGCCGTGGATCTTGGTCGCGTGGGGCTTTCGCTCGGCAAGGGGCGGACGCGACGCGCCCTGGGCGAGCGTGCCAGGTGGATTCAGCAAGCCCGCAACCAATGCCGGCGAGGCAAGAAAAAGATGGCGCTTTCTCACGAGACACTCTTTATGGGAAATGTGGCTGGCACGAGCCGCAGGGGCGCACTAGCGATCATACCAGCCAGAGGTCGGAGAGAACGGCTGAGCTTGGTGTGTCAGGGGACGAAAGGATTTGGCGCCGGATTCGCGTTCGACCAGGAGCCCCCAAGCGCCCTCAAATGGGCGACGGCTCGCTCGAGCACCTCGTCCCGGCCGGCCCGGATGCCCGCAATCGTCGGTTTGACCTCGATATCGGGGACAAGGCCGATCCGCTGCAGCTGACGGCCATCCGGCCATCGCACGTCGTGGCCGGTAAACCGGACCTGCAACCCTCCCGGCAGGATCAGCGATGTGACGTCACCGTTGGCCCCGGTCGTCGGGGAACCGACGAAGGTGGTCCCGTTCGCAGCCTTGAAGAAGAGCCCGCTGTGCTCGGATTGACTGATGGCGCGTTCGTCGATCAACAGGACCGTCGGCCGCGCGTAGACGGCGCTCGTCGTCGGCGGTAGCTGCTGGAGGAAGCTCAATCGTTCAAACGTGCTGCCGGCCATGACCTGCGGCCTGAAGAAGAGCGCTACTGCCGGCGGCTTTCGCGTGTTGATTCGGGGCCCGATGGCCCATGCCGTGCCCCGCGGGTACCCGCGCATGTCGAATACGATGCCGATCGTGCTGCGGAACGCTTCGAACATGGCCGGCACACCTGGAACCTCGAGTCGCTCGAGGTCGGCATATCCGACATTGCCGTCGAGCAGGCGGGTCACGTCGCCGTTGCGATCGGTCCGTGACACCGATTTCGTCTCTCGTGAGACCATGACCTCGCGGAGCACGCCCTCCGCGCCGCGCACGCCTAGCTTTGCCTTCGACCCCGCATCACCGTTGAGCAGCCGGGTCTCGATCGATCGGTCCCTGCCTGCATTCGTCGAATACGCCAGGTGATCCTGCAGGCGTTTGATGCGCGCGCCAACTGGTTCGTCGTCCACGCTGACGATCTCGTCGCCGACCTCGAGCGTCGAGGTCGAGGAGCGGTCGTGGATGCGCGTCACAATCGGCTTGTTCTCGATGAATCGGACAGACACCGCCGGGGAAAACTCGCCGACCCATTTCGTCAGGGCGGCGCTGCCGGTCACGCCGACATGGCTGTCCTGGGTACGAGCGGCCATTCGCGCGAGTACCTGCGCGTACTCCAGCTCGTCTCGAGCTGCCAGCAGTCGCGGTGCGAACTCGGGCAAGACCTCATCCCACGGCTGGTCGAGCAGGTGCTTGTATGGAAAGAACAGATCCATCACGCCCCACAACCGGTATGCCGCAATCAGGCGGTGGGCTTCCGAGGGATACGGCTCGTCGGCGTAGTAGAGGTCGGGAGCGGAAACCGGTGGCGGGTCATCAATCCCTCCATCGCGCGCGACCGGGAAGACCTCGAGTGCGCGGCGCCACGTGTCTTCCGCCGACCCGCTCGCTGCAATCGTCGAGTTGGGGTTGGCTTCCCATCGCTTGCCCGCGACGACGAGGTCTTCAACCCGGATCACCGCCGCATATCCGTCGCCGAGCATGATCGCCTGCGTCTTGACCGGCGTCCGAGGGGCGGAGTCGACCGTCACGATCGCACCCGATCCGTTCTGCTGCAGAGCCAGCGCGATGGGCGGAATGGGCGACTCGTGATCGACGAGGAAGACGACGTTCTTCTTCGCGGCCCCTTCACGCGGCCGGATAATCGCGGCGGCCTCGACCATCTGCTTCGAAGAATAGAACCCGGCTCCACCGGCCTGGGCCCGGTAGCCGGAGTGAAGCACGGCGCGGCTCGACGGCATCGCGACGGGGTCGGACACCAGCAGATCGTTGAACCCGGCGAACGCCGGGGCAACCGCGTGCGCCGGCACCAGGACCCCGCGCAGGTCGACGACGACTTTCGACGCGTGCTTCAATCCCTGGAGATTGGCCTGCACGGTGATGTTCAGCGTCCCGGAGTTCGTCAGCGCCCCGCCCGCACGGAGATCGAGGACCAAGGCTTCATCGGTGCCAGTACCGATCTTTTTGACCGAGGCGATTCCCGGAGTGGGTACGCGCGAGTGCGGCTTATCGACCCGCGTCACCGGATCGTCAAGGGTTGCGAGCATGGCGTTGACCGCGTTTGCAAAGCTCTCGTCGCTCGTGGCCGCCTTCACCGCCGGCCACGCGTCGGAGAGCGCGCGGTCCCAGTCGCGATCGGTCAACGCCACGCGGGGATGTGCGAACTTCGCGGTCACCCAGACGCGTCCCAGGGCAGCGAGACGCTCGGGCGTCACGTCGGGAGGCGTGGCAATCGAACGAACACCCACCAGCGTGACGAGGATCGATGCTGCGGCGATGTTCCGGCGCATGGCAGTTCTTCCCTATACTGACGGGTCACCAGGATGATTCACGAATCCGCCGGCGCGCAGTGGGATGTCGTTGGCGTCGGCGCCAATTCGGTCGATTACGTGTACCGGTTGCCGGCTGCCCCAGCGACCGAGGGGCAGCACGCCAAACTCCGGATAGAGAGCCATACCGTCTCGTGTGGCGGACAGGTGACGACCGCGTTGTGCACGGCCGCCGCCATGGGACTTCGGGCGAAGTATATCGGCACTCTCGGGTCCGATAACAACGGCTTTCTCATGAAGGCTGAGTTGGAGGGCCGCGGCCTCGATCTGGGTCATGTCGTCGTCCGCCCCGGACCCAATCCGTTCGCCGTCATCCTCGTGGTCCAACCCACAGGCGAGCGGATCGTCCTCTGGGAACGCCCGGCGGGCGCCGGGCTGAGGTGGGATGAGATCCCCGGCGACGTGCTGGGAAACACCAGGGTCCTGCACGTCGACGACGTGGACGAGGAGGCATCGATTGCCGCGGCGCGCAAGGCGCGCGAGGGCGGCGCGCACGTGACGAGCGACATCGAACGGGCGACCAGCCGGACGTGGGACCTCGTCGAATCGGTGACGCTGCCGATCTTTGCCGAGGACGCACCGCTCGCGCTGACCGGCGAGGCCGACATCGAGAGCGCGTTGCGCGCGATTCGCCGGAGGCACAGTGGCCTGCTGTGCGTCACGCTCGGCGCGCGCGGCGCGATCATGCTCGAAGGCGATCGCCTGCATCGGGCGCCGGGGTTTCCCGTCCGCGCTGTCGATACCACTGGCGCGGGCGACGTGTTTCGCGGCGCCCTCATCTACGCTCTTCTGCGCGGCGACGACCCGCCTGGCATGCTGCGTTTCGCAAATGCGGCGGCAGCGATCAGTTGCAGCCGGCCAGGCGCAATCAGCAGTGTGCCGACCGCCGCCGAAGCGGACGCTCTCCTGGCACGCCCATAAACCTTTTCACGATTCCTTGCCGTCCAAGGGCTGAACGGCGGAGACCTTCGCCGTCCATTCACGCTTCTTCTCATGAACAACCTGAAGCTCGCCGTTCGCCGCCTGCTGGGGGCACCTTTCGTCACCGGCATCGCCATCGTGTCGCTCGCACTGTCCCGGCCCATCGCGCGTCCCGCGTCGATCCGATGACAGCGCTGAGATACGAGTAATTCCGCCTTCGCCAAGGCTTCGGCGGGACAGGCCGCCTTCGTCTAACGACGCGCCCTGGGTCGTGGTCCGTGGCTCGTGGTCCGTGGCTCGGAGAGCCTCAGCGCGCCAAAATTGCGGGTTTCGAGCTACGAGCGACGGACAACGAACCACGGCCGTCTGCCACCCGATGCCTCGGCGGGACTACCCCCGACCAAGTCCCCGAGCCCCGAGGCCCGAGTCCCGAGTCCCGAGCCCGAGCCCCGAGCCCCGAGCCTTGAGGTGCTATTCTGTTCTTCAGCACCCCTCATGAACCTCAACCGCCGAAGGCTCGCTTCGGTCATGGCCATCCTGACGGTAGCCGTCTGCCTGCCCTTGTCGGCTCAGAGTCCGGCGCCCAGAGCCGCTGGCGATTTGCCGGAGGCGACCTCCTTCCTTCGTCAGGTACGGGACAGCATCCGGCTGGACGACGAAATTCAGCAGGAGTTCATGTACCTGGAGGAGCGGCGCGACGTCAAAATCTCGAGGCTTGGAAAACTCGAAGTGGGTCCCCGGCGCACGTTCGAGGTGTATCCGTCTGCCACGCCCGGCCGCACCTACAAGCGGCTGATTGCCGTAGAAGGGCAACCACTCGACGCCGCCGAACTCGCAAGGCGCGATCGGGAGCACCAGGAGAACCTGCGCAAAGCCGCCGAGCGCGAGAAGCACGAAACACCGGCGCAGCGAGCGGCGCGACTCGAAGAGGTGGCTGAGGCGGATCGGGAACGCCGCGCGATCATCGAGGACGGTCTGGCCGTGTTTGCGCCGACGCTCGTGCGCCGCGAGCTGCTCGATGGACATCCCGTGATCGTCATCGCGCTCAATGCCCGTCCCGACGCGCGCGTCGCCACGCGCGAAGGCAGATGGATGAAGCAGTTCGAGGGCTCGGCGTGGGTCTCTGAAATCGACCACGAGATCGTCAAGCTCGACATGCATGCGAAGGATGACGTGACGATTGGATGGGGATTGCTCGGACGCATCCATGAAGGAAGCCGCTTCATCTTCCAGCGACGGAAAGTCGAGAACGTCTGGCTGCCGGCGCAGATTACCTTCGACGCGAGCGGCCGCACGCTGCTGCTGCGAAAGTTCCAGCTGAACGTCGTGACGACGTACTCGGGCTATAAGCGGATATCGTGAAGGTCGCGTTCCCCCGGTCCGTCCGGCGACTACTGCTCGTTCTGGCGGCGCTCGTTGCCGTCGGCTACGGAGCGGCTGCGGTCTGGCTGATGAGCCAGGAAACGAGCCTCGTGTTCAAGGCAGGACGCCAACTCGGGCCAGCAAGGCCGAAGGCGCCCTTCGAACAGGTCGACCTGCCCAGGGCCGACGGGTTGCGGCAATTCGCGTGGGTGATGCCGAACGGCGACGCTGCGATCGATCGCCCGTGGGTGCTCTACCTGCATGGAAACGCCGCCACGATCTCGCACCGCACGCAACATCGTTCGCTACGAGCAGCTTCGCGCGTTGGGCGTCAACCTCCTCGCACCGGAGTATCGCGGCTATGGCGGTCTCGACGGCACGCCGACGGAGCAGGGGCTCTACGCCGATGCGCGCGTGGCTTACGACTATCTGCGCACGACGAAGCAGATTCCCTCCGATCGCATCGTCGTATACGGCTGGTCTCTGGGCGGCGCCGTCGCCGTGCACCTGGCCTCCGAAGTCCGCCAGGCGGGCGTGATCCTCGAAGGCGCACCCGCGTCCCTCGTCGGCATCGGGCAAGCGCAGTATCCGCTCTTTCCAATCCGCCTCTTGATGCGCAATCCCTTCGATGCCATCCTGCGCGTCGGCCAGATCACGTCCCCGCTGTTGTTCCTGCACAGTCCGGAAGACACGATCGTGCCGTTCAATCAAGGCCGTCAACTCTTCGAAGCCGCCCGCGCCACCAAGACCTTCATCGAGATCCGCGGCGGCCACGTCAACTCGGCGGAGCTCGACGGGCGCGTGTTCTTCGGCGCGGTGAGGAAATTCCTGCACGCTACCGTCCTCGCCCCGGATCAGCCTGCGGTATCGCTCCACTGACGGCGGATCGCTGCGCAGGTGTCACGGGACTATCAAGACCTACTCGAAAGCCCGACCTAATGTCGTCGTGTTCATCGTGGCCGTCGTGGCCGTTCCAGACTCGTGCCCCGTTGCAGCGTCGTTCACCTGCACGTCGAACGCTTCCTGGGACGAGCACGACGACACGGCGATCACGACGACAACAAAGCTTGCGAACAGCGCCTAGCACTTTGGCACGTGCGCACACGCGCACTTGGCGCCAACAAGAAGCTGCGCTATCCTTGGCCCGCCAGCCCTGAGACTGCGAAGGCAGCATGAAGGGTCCGCACGGACTTTCCACGCCGACCGCCGCTCTTCTGACGATTGCCGTCGGCCGTGAGCATCCAGCCTCGCGAGTCGCCGCGCAGCGGCCCCAGATCCCCGCCATTCGTCCGGGGATCACCATGGTGCCCGTCGATGTCCGCGCGGACTACGTCAAGGCAGTCGCGTACGACCGAATAGCGATCTGCTCGTCAGCCGCCGATCAGAAACTGCGGCAGTAAAGAGAGCCGAACGACATGCGCCATCAGTCGCTCGCCCGCCCCGCCTTCATTGCCTGCATTGTGGTGATCACGGCAGCTGCCGGTCCGGCCGGGCAGACGCCGGTCCCCGAGAAACCGCAGGTGCCTGCGATCAGGACAGGCATCACGATGGTTCCGATCGACGTGCGCGTGCTCGATCGCGAGGGCAAGCCGGTCACCGACCTGAAGCAGGAAGACTTCATCGTGCTTGAAGACAACGTGCGCCAGAAGATCGAACACTTCTCGGCCACGGGTCTCACGCCCGAAACGCCAACGCCGGGCGCTCGACCGCAGTTCCGGCGCCCGAACGACCCCGAAACGGCGCCGCGCAACCAGCGCATCTTCCTGCTGGTGCTCGGCCGGGGCCGTCTCCAGGCCCCAACGAAAGGCATGGATGCGCTGATCGGGCTGGTCCGCGAACGCCTGCTGCCGCAGGACCAGGTAGCAGTGCTCGCGTACAATCGGGCGACCGACTTCACGACCGATCGCGCGAAGATCTTGAGAGTCCTCGAACGATTCAAGCGCGCGAACAATTCGCTGGAGTCGAAGCTGGCCTCACACTTCAGCGGCCTTCAGGCCAACTACGGAAGCCGCAAAATCCCAGACAGCATTCAGAAAGACATCGAAGGCGTTTTCAATGATGCCGAAGGGCCCGCGAATCGGGAGCTGCCGACCGGCACGAACCTCGAAGGCCAGAAGATTGCGGTGGATACGCGCCGGACGGCGGACGATCTGCTGCGGGCGGAAACGGTCAGGGATCGCGAGAATGTGATCAACGAGGTCGGCCTCATCTCGGAATTCACGGAGGTGACCTTCGACGAATACGTCTTCCAGCGCGCGCAGACCGACATGGACCTGACGAGCATCTACTCCGGCATCGAGTACATGCGCTACCTGCAGGGCGAGAAACACCTCGTCCTTCTTTCGGAGCGGGGCCTGTACCTTCCGCGTACCGAGTACCGACAACAGCATCGCAGCTGTGGCCAGCGATGCGCGCGTCGTGATCGATACGATCCACACGGGCGGGACGGCCAATCCCCCCTCACCGTACTCGGTCAGCCCGACTCGCCCGTTTCAAGGTATGCGGACGCCGGCGCCGGTGCCGCCGCCGACAACACGGTTCATCGATAACAACGCAGCGCAGTCCATGGCCAACGTATCGCGGCTGACCGGCGGCATCTCGTCGCGCTATACGTACGCCGATACGGCCATGCGGCGGATCGACGATGCCACGCGGTTTCAGTACCTGCTGGCGTACATGCCGGCGAACACGAACTGGAACGGCCGCTTCCGCCGCATCGTCGTGCGCGTCAATCGGCCCGGCCTCACCGTGCTCTACCGTCACGGCTACTTCGGACGCAGTCAGCTCGTGCCCTTCGACCGCCGGCAATTCATGACCTATAACCGAATCGTCTCGGCTGGCAATCACGAGGGCCCGATACGCGACATTCCGCTGACGCTGAAGGTTACGCCGCTGGCTCCGACGGACACCGGCGAAGGGCAACTGCAACTCGACCTGACCATCGACGTGTCGCAGATTACCTTCACCCGCGTCGAGGATCGGCATACCGCGTCACTCGAGCTCGCTTTCTTTTGTGGAGACCCGCGGCAGACCGTCGTCGGGGAACTGTGGCAGAAGACCGACTTGAAGCTGCGTGACGAAACCTACCAGCGTTCGCTGAAGGACGGCTACGTGCACACCGCAACCGTCACGATCAGCGCTCCGCCGAAGTACGTCAAGGCCGTCGTCTACGATCCCAATGGCGACGTCGTCGGCAGTGCGATCGTCGAGATCAAGAAGCCGTAATCGGGCCTCGGCTTGCCCGCCGTAGCCTTGGCGAAGGCGGGGGCTCGGGACGGAGTAATCTCTGGCAGTACACACATGGGCGAGCTTCCTCGAGTTCGGCCGAAATCTCGCAAGGCATGGCGGGACTGGCTCGTGAAGAATCATGCAGCGTCCACGGGTGTGTGGCTCGTCTATGCAAAGAAGCACTCCCGGCTCCCGTCACTGACCTACAACGACGCCGTTGAAGAGGCGCTCTGCTTCGGATGGATCGACAGCAAGATCAATCCTATTGACGATGACTTCTACATGCAGATCTTCACACCACGGAAGCCGAAAAGCGGCTGGTCCGCGTTGAACAAGACGCGCGTCGAACGACTACTGGCTGCCGGGCTGATGACGCCTGCTGGCCTTGCAGTGGTCAAGGCGGCGAAGAACTCGGGCACCTGGGACGCGAGGAAACACGTCGAGGATCTGATCGTCCCGCCGGACTTGGAGAAGGCGATCAAGGGCAACCCGGAGGCCAGCCGCTACTGGGTGTCTTACAGCGCGAGCCGGCGGAAAGGCGTTCTCTACCGCCTGGCCGGCGCCAAGCGGCCCGAGACGCGTGCGAGGTACCTTCAGGACATCATTGAGAACATGGCCCGCAATATGTCCCATGCTGAACGCATGGAGAAGGCCGGCTTCCGGCCGAAGCCGAAGTCCTCACGACGAAGCGTTGACAAGCCTCCGAAACACGGTAGGTCCTAGTTCCTGCCCCCGCTTCCAATCCTCGGCGGAACGCGTATTTCGTACGCCGGACGCGCGGGCGGTGCCGGGTACTTGGAGACTCGATCCATCACTTCCTTGATCGCCCGCTCGAGCTGCGGGTCGGTGCCCTTGGCCAGCCTCGATGGATCTTCGTCGACCTTGATGTCCGGTTCGACGCCGTGACCCTCGGCAAACCACTCTCCCTTGGGGTCGTACATCCGGAAGGTCGGCACGGTGACGTTGCCGCCATCGGCGAGCAGGGGCGCGCCGCTGATGCCGATCAGGCCGCCCCACGTTCGCGATCCGATGAGCGGGCCCAGGCCAGCCTGGCGGAAGTAGAACGGGAACGCATCGCCACCCGATCCGCTCCAGCCGTTGATCAGCATCACCTGCGGGCCGCGGTGCGCGACGGGCGGCCACTGCTGGCTGGCGCCATCACGAACGGCCCAGTAGGCGACCATCGGACGATTGAGCAGCTCGATGAACCGGTCAGGAATCTGTCCGCCGCTGTTCCAGCGCTCGTCGATGATCAACCCTGACTTCTTCCACTGGCCCATGAACTGCCGCATCAGCTCGTTCTGCGCGTCCACGCCCGTGCTCTGCACGTAGATGTAACCAATCTTGCCGCCGGTCGCCTTGTCGACGATCTGCCGGCGCTCCTCGATCCACGCGCGGAAGCGCAGCTCGGTTTCATCGGTCAGACACTTGACGACGACCTGGCGAGCGCCGGTGGATGATGCGGTGCTGTTCACTGAGAGCACGACCGTCTTGCCGCCGAGCCCCTGGAATGCGGCCCATGGATCGGCCTTCGTGCTCAACGGCAGACCATTCACGGCGAGGATGAAGTCGCCTTCTTTGATATTTACTCCGGGCTCGTCGAGCGGCGACCGCACCGACATGTCCCACGGACCGCCACGCACGATTCGGCGTACCTTCCAGGCGTCTCCGGATTTCTCCCAGTCGATGCCGAGCATGCCAACGTTCCGGGCCGGGGCCTGTTCCTCGTCGCCGCCGCCGCGATAGGTGTGGGAGGCGTTGAGCTCGCCGATGAATTCGCCGAGGACGAAGTTCACGTCCCAGCGCGTCACCGCGTCCGCAAGCAGCTTGCCGTAGCGATCGCGAAGGCCGGCCCAGTCCACGCCGTGCATGTTCGGGTCGTAGAAGAAGTCGCGCTCGAACCGGTACGCGTCCATGAACATCTGCCGCCATTCCGCACGCGGATCGACCGGCACCTCGATATCCGCGGTGTTCAAAGGCTTCTCGAACTTCTGCGCAGGCTTGATCTCGACCAATGCGTACTTCTTCTTGCTGGTGACGAACAGCTTGGTCCCGTCGAACGTCACCTCGAACGCGTCAGCATCATCGAGGATGGTCTTCTCCTCACGTTCCGCGAAGTCGAAGAAGACGATGGGATTCTTGTCGTCACCTGATCCGGTGCGTGGCTGACGGCGATACAGGAGCTTGCCTTTGACGGACTGGAGATTCGCATAGTTGCCGGATTTCGGTGGGAGCACGACCGCACGGACCTCGAAATTGTCGAGGTCGATGTTGACGTCCGGGGGCGCCGGCGGGCGCGCGGTTGCGGGCGGCTCACCGGGCTTCGGTTCCGGCTTCTTTTCTTCACCGGTGTCCACTCGAGGATTCTCGGCATCGTTGCGCGCCGCCAGCGGCGACGCGACGTCCCTGCGGAGGGGCACTGCCACGAGCTGCGTCGGGTTCGCATACGTCCAGGAGTTATCGAACGCGCCATAGACCGGATCGAAGGCACGGTCGGAGGTGTAGAAGAGGTACTTCCCCTCTGGATCGAAGACCGGCAGTCCGTCGTTCAGATAGCCGGACGTCGCCTGGTGCAGCTTGCCGTCTTTGGTGTCGTAGAGAAAGATGGCGCTGTTGACGGTCTCCACAGGCCGCGCGTAGGCGAGCCAGCGCGAATCGGGCGACCACTGGAAACGAAACGTCTCGAGGCCGCCGTGATTGATCCAGACCGGACTCTTATCGACGGCAATCACGCGATCGGTCGCCACGTCCACGATTCTGATCTGCATCGCCTGATCGATGAACGCCACCCGCTTGCTGTCGGGAGACCAGAACGGCGCGTACCGGAATCCGGCTCCGAGCGTCGTGACTTTCTTCTCGACCCCCGATCCGTCGGCGGGTCGAAGGGTCAGCTCATACTCGCCGCCGCGATCGCTCCAGTAGGCGATCGTCTTGCCATCCGGCGACCATCGCGGGTAGCGCTCCGCCACGCCTGACGACCGGGTCACGTTGATGACCGCGCCGTTTTCAGCCGGTACCGTCACCGCGTCCCCTCGAGATTCGAACACCGCGCGCTTGCCGGTTGGCGACACGGTTGCCCCACCGATCAACGCCTCCGCCTTCACGGTCCGCTGACGGAGCGTCGTCTCATCGGTGACGACACGGACGGGAACCTCGGCCGTCTTCTCGCTTGCGAGATCGAAGAGGTACAAGCGCCCACCGGCCTGGAACACGATCGCATCCGGACCGATCGACGGGAACGTGATGTCGAAGTCGTCGAAGTTCGTGACCTGGCGGACGCGGCCCGACGCCGGCTCGTAGGCCCACAGGTTGTTGCGCTGGCTCGCGCCGCGGTCCGACAGGAAATAGATGTTCCCGCCGTGCCACATCGGCTGCGCGTCGTTGGCCGGGTTGTTGGTGATGTTCTTCGCCGCGTACGACTTGAGATCGAACGTCCAGAGATCGGGCGACCAGCCGCCGCGATAGCGCTTCCAGGTTCGGAAGTCCTGCGACATCGGCATGTAGACGACCTGGCTGCCGTCAGGCGAGAACGCGGCGAACTCCCCGTAGGGGACCGGCAGTTTCTCCGGCAACCCGCCCTCGAGACCCACGAGGTAGAACTGGTTGAACCGTTGACGGCCGCTCTCGCGTCCCGACGCGAACAGCACACGCTTGCCGTCCGGATGCCAGTCGATCACGCGATCCTGCATGGGGTGGTACGTGAGCCGCGTCGGCTCCCCGCCCGCCGCGGACACAACGTAGACGTCCAGGTTGCCGTCGTACGCCGCGCTGTAGGCGATCTTCGAGCCGTCCGGCGAGAACCGGGGAAACGACTCTTCTCCAGCCGGCGAGCTCAGACGCACGGCCGTGCCGCCCTTCTTGGGCACGACCCAGATGTCGCCCGCGTAAACAAAGGCGATCTGATCCTTCGAGACCGCCGGCTGCCGGAACATCCGCGCATCCACCTGCGCCTGCGCCACCGCGGGCGTCAGGGCGAAGGAAGCCAGAAACAATGTCCGACGCCGAAGTATTTGTTCTTCATAGATTGCAAACCGTATGTTGAGAGTTGCCGCCGATCGACTCTGACGATTCTACCGCCCCCAGCAACTGCGCACCTGCGCACCCTGCTTTGAGCACCTGCGCACTTGCGCACGTGCGCACTCGCGCACCTGCACACTTTAACGTTTCAGAAGGCACCAAGTAGTCATCGCCCTTTGCCCCTGCACGATCGTGGTCTTGAGCGGTTCGGCCTGGATCGCGTTGAGCCGGGCCGTCCAGTTCAAGATCATTTCTTCTGACGCGACAAACCGTTCGGACCGGTCAGGTAGCCGCATCCATCCGGACCGCGAGGGCAGTACGTGTTCCAACCCGATGCTCGTCGCAAGCCGCGCGAAGAAAGACCCGCCGGGCGCGAGCACCCGCCACATGTCGGCGATCATTCGATCGAAGTGACCCTCATCGCGGGCGAAGTGAAGGACCGCGCTGCACAGGACCGCGTCCATCCGGCCATCGGGCCAGGGGAGCGCATCGATATCGCCCAGTTGGACGTGGTCCGGCGAAAGCGCAGGCGCCAGCCGGGCCAAGACTGACCGCGTCGCCGACACGGCCGCCGGGTCTGAGTCGATGGCAAAGACTTCGAAACCATGCTTGAGGAAGTAAGGAAGATTGCGTCCGCCGCCGCAACCCACGTCGAGAATACGAGGCCGCTCGTCGAAGGTTCCTTTCAGCAGTTGGTCGAACAGGTAGATGTCAATCGCGCCGAATTGTTCGCTGCAGCTCGGCGGAAGGGGGAACCGCGACACCTCGGTCCATAGCTAATTATGGTTTGAAGCGACTCCGCATCTTTTCTTAGAGCTGTTGCGCGACGGCCGTCGGTCCTTGCCGCCTCCGCGTGCATCTTGCGCGGAGGCGGCCTTCGTCACTGAACGCACCTAATTCGAACCGGGTATTTCGCCCCGCCGTCTAAAGCCCCCATGCGACTTACCAGGCTCCATCGCGTCCTTCGCCGGCTCTTGCGTGCCCCGGCCTTCACCGCCATTGCGGTACTCACCCTGGCGGTCGGCATCGGGGCGAACACGGCGATTTTCAGCGTCGTTTACGGCGTATTGCTGAAGCCGCTGCCGTATCACGAACCTGAGCGGCTGGTTGGCGTCTGGCACTCCGCGCCCGGGATGAACATGCCCGTCATCAATCAGTCCCCCGCCACCTACCTCACCTATCGTGACGAGAATCGGGTGTTCGAGAACATTGGGTTGTGGCAAGGCACGGCGGTTTCGATAACCGGAACGGGCGAGCCCGAACGCGTCCCGGCGCTCAGCGTGACCGACGGCGTGCTCCCCGCGCTCAACGTGCATCCGGTTCTGGGCCGCAACTTCAGCGCAGACGATGACTCGCCGCGCACGCCGGAGCGCGTGATCCTCTCGCATGCCTACTGGCAACGAAAGTTCGGCAGCGATCCGGCCGTTGTTGGGCGTGGCGTCGTGGTGGACGGAAGGCCGCGCGAAATCATCGGCGTGCTGCCAGCGGGCTTCACTTTTGTCGGACAGCAGCCGCAGCTGCTGCTGCCGCTCCGGCTGAACCGCGCGGAAGTGTTCATCGGCAATTTCAGCTTTCAAAGCGTGGCCAGGCTCAAGCCCGGCGTGACGATCGACCAGGCCAACGCCGACATCGCGCGCATGATTCCGTTCATCATTGAGCGGTTTCCACTGCCCAAGGGCTTTACACGCCAGATGTTCGACGAGGTGAAGCTCGGACCCAACGTCCGGCCGCTCGAGCAGGACGTCATCGGTGACGTCGGACGGGTGTTGTGGGTGCTGCTGGGAACGGTCGGCCTGGTTCTGCTCATCGCCTGCGCGAACGTCGCCAACCTGTTTCTGGTGCGCGCGGAAGGCCGCCAGCAGGAACTCGCGATTCACGCAGCGCTCGGCGCCGGCTCGCGCCGCATTGCCTGGGAACTCCTGTCCGAAAGTCTCGCGCTCGGACTCCTCGGAGGAATCGTTGGCGTGCTGCTCGCGTGGAGTGGCGTGCGGCTACTCGTCGCGAGCGCTCCGGAAGGTCTGCCTCGCGTCGAGGACATCGGGATCGATCCGATCGTCCTGCTTTTCGCCCTCGGAATCTCTCTCGGCTCCGGTCTGCTGTTCGGCCTGCTCCCGGTGCTGAAGTATGCGAGGCCGCGGCTCGCATCGGCGTTGAAGGAAGGGGGACGGCTCTCGAGCGACGGGCGACAGCGTCACCGCGCCCGCAACGTGCTCGTCGTCGCGGAGATTGCGCTGGCGGTCGTGTTGCTCATCGCCTCCGGACTGATGATTCGCACGTTCCAGGCGATGCGCCATGTGGATCCTGGCTTCAGGAACCCGCATGACGTCCTCACGATTCGCGTGTCGATCCCGGAATCACTCGTGGCCGATGACGAACAGGTGGCGAGGACCCATCAGCAGATCTCTGAGCGCATCCGATCGCTGCCAGGGATCACCTCGGTTGGCCTGACGACGTCGATCACGATGGATGGCTCGAACAGTAATGACCCCATCTTCGTGGAGGACTTCCCCGGTCCAGGCGGACGGATACCGCCGCTTCGCCGGTTCAAGTGGATCAGCGAGAACTATTTCGAGACGATGGGCACACCGCTGGTCGCCGGCCGCGCGATCACCTGGGTGGACATCTATACCGCCGCGCCGGTCGTGGTAGTCACCGAGAACTTCGCACGCGAGTACTGGCCGGAGCCGGCCGCGGCGGTCGGCCGCAGGATCCGGCAGAGTCCCGACAACCCATGGCGCACCATCGTCGGCGTCGTCGGCAACGAACGCGACGATGGCGTGGCGCGTCCGGCACCGCCGGTCGTCTACTGGCCGCTGCTGGTGAAGGATTACTTCATGCTCAAGGTGCTCGTTCAGCGCTCGATGGCCTATGCCATTCGAACGGACCGTGCGGGATCGCCCACGCTGCTGAAAGAAATCCAGCAGGCGGTCTGGGGAGTCAACCCGAACCTGCCGGTCGCGCGAGTACGGACGCTGGCGAGCATCGAGGCTGACTCGATGGCGCAGACATCCTTCGCGCTGGTGATGCTGGGCATCGCTGCGGCCGTCGCGCTCCTCCTGGGTGTAGTCGGCATCTACGGCGTCATCTCGTATGTCGCGACACAGCGGACGCGCGAGATCGGCATCCGCATGGCGCTCGGCGCCGCGGAACGCGACGTCCGTCAGCTGTTCCTGCGTCACGGCGTGTTGCTGTCAGCCGTGGGGATCGCCACCGGCCTGGCCGCGGCAGCGGGCTTGACGCGGCTCATGTCCGCGTTGCTGTTCGGTGTGAGCTCCCTGGATCCAGCAACCTACGGTGCCGTCGCCGCGGGGCTCGCTGGAACTGCGCTGCTCGCGAGCTACCTCCCCGCCCGCCGCGCATCGCGGGTCGATCCGGCTGATGCGCTTCGGTTCGAAGCGTAAGGAAGCGGACGCGAGACTCACTCGTCTCCGGACACCCGACCGCGTCGCTCTTTTGTCATCGATCGCTGTCGCTTGGCTTGCACGCGTCGCTCACGGGCTGCTGACGTCGGTTTCGTTTTTCTTCGACGGCGGGGCACTACCATCGCCTGGCGCAGGAGCGACAGTAATCGCTCTCGCGCGTCAGCCCGGTTCTGCGCCTGTGTCCGGTGCCGACGCGCCTGGATCACGAGCACGCCGTCAGCCGTCATACGGGTCCCGGCAATCGTCCGCAGCCGCGCGAGCATGTCGGGTGAGACGGCCGCCGAGCCCGCAGGGTCGAATCGCAATTCAACCGCGGTGGCCACCTTGTTAACGTTCTGCCCGCCTGGCCCGGATGCCCTGACAAACTTCTCGTCGATCTCCGACTCATCGATGCTCAGGCCCGGAGCGATTATCAACATCCGATGACTCTAGCACCCGCCCCCGTGCCCGTCAGCACGTCGCACGTCCGCACGTCTCGGGCGTTACGACAGTAACGCCCGCATAGCACCGGTAATCGACAGCAGGCCGTCCGGACGTCCGGTTTCGTTGATCAGCGCTTCGAGCTGCGCGCGCACGTAGTGGCCGGCATTCGCGCGGCGAATCAGCAGATTGACGATCCGCGGATACGAGAGCAGACGTTCGAGCCGGCGGTAGGCGGCAAAGCGCTCGCCGAAATCGCGGCGGATGCGCTTCGCGTAGGCCTGGGCCGTACGACGGCATTCATCTTCCGCTGAGCCGCGCACGTCGAGGATTGCGCTGGCGGCGGCGATCCCGCTTTGGAGTGCCTTGCCGATCCCCTCTCCCGTGAATGAATACGTCAGGCCCGCGGCTTCGCCGACGACGAGCAGGCCTGGCCGCGAGAGACGCGAGCCGCGAAGTCCCGTCCGCAGCGGAGCACCCTTGAGCGTCGTCAACACCTCGCCAGCCGCCATGATCTCGCGCGCAGGTGGAAACGCGCGAACGAATTGCTGAAAGAGCAGGCGCAGGTTGCGCTGCGCCGGCTGCAGGCGCGCGTCGCGCAGGTATCCGATTCCCACGTTGAACACACACCCGGGGCCCGGGAAGACCCACCCGTATCCTGGACAGATCGCTGCCGGGTACGAGATCGCCAGGTAGTCGTGATCGTCGGCAACCGATTGCGGCACTCGCACGTACAGCCGCGCCGCCATGGCGGAGGGGCTCGGTTCCTCGCAGACGCCAAACTGTTTGAGCGCGTCCCCGGCCGCACCGGTCGCCAGTATCGTGCTGCGCGCGTGTACGGAGACGCGCTCGCGCGTGCGGACGTTCTCGAATCGCGCGCCCTGGACCACACCATCGGACTCGAGCGCGCCGAGCGCCTTCAGCTGGGGCATGAATTGCGCGCCGGCTTCGATGGCGCCGGATACCAGCAGCTCGTCGAACGCCGACCGAGGCAGCGCGGCGCACTCGCCACGCACTTCGGCGTACTCGCCATCCGGGGCATAGATCCGGATGACGCGGGACACGTAGGCCGCGCCGTTCACGCGATCGCGCAGTCCCAGGGTCGCAAGGGCGGCAAGCGAGTCCGGAATCAACGCGTCGCCACACACCTTGTCGCGTGGGAAGGCGTAGCCGGTCCGTCAACAACACGCGAAGGCCTGCGCCGGCAAGGACCCGCGCGGCTGCCGATCCGGCAGGCCCGGCTCCAACGACGAGCACATCGACGTTCAACATGTCCTTTATGGCACCGAGACGAGTAGTTACAGTCACTGACTGCTCGGTACGCAGAATATCCTGATCGCGGCTTCACGTCAGCTCAGTCACGGGCTTCCCGTCGCGGGTCCCTGATTCTTGACTCTGCCGGCACCGATCCTTATAGTCGCGGCATCGTTTGACCTAACCCAACCCGTCGTCAGACCCTCAGTTGCCAGGCCCGTGCGTGCATCGAGGTTTCGCGATGCATGTCAAATTCTCCAGGTCTGCGGCCCTGATCTTTTACATCTGCGTCGTCCTGTTAGGAGCGTCTTCCGCGCGCGCCGACGTCACGCGCTTCGATCTGGCGGGGGTAGTGACGGACGCCACAGGCTCGGTCCTGCCGGGTGTAACGGTGACCGTCAAGAACCTCGACACGGGCTTCACCCGATCGGTCGTCACCGACGCTGAGGGACGATACGCGTTTACCGCCCTGCCTCCTACAGGGCGCTGGAGTATCACGGCAGAGCTTCAGGGGTTTCAAACCCTGGTACGCGAAGGTCTCGTCTTTCAAGCAAACACCCGGCCGGTGCTCGACCTTCGCCTTGGTGTCGGTGGCGTGCAGGAGGCCGTTGATGTCTCGGGATCTTCGCCGCTCATCCGCACGCGCGAGAGCGAGCTGTCGGCGATCCTGGATGCCCAACAGGTCGAGAAGCTGCCGACGAACGGCCGAAACTTCCTGTCCCTGCTGCAGACGTCAGGGAGCGTCGTCCCCACCGGCGGGGGGAGCGGCGCCATCTCCGTCAACGGCCAGGGTATCCGTATGGCCAACTTCGTCGCCGACGGCGTGTCGATGACCGGCCGCGAGATCCGGACACTCAACGGTGAGTTCGGTGGCGGCAACGGCTTGTCGCTCGACGTGATCAAGGAGCTGCAGGTCATCTCGAACGGGTTCAAGGCGGAGACTGGGCAGACCGGTGCGGGCACTATCAGCGTGATCACGAAGAGCGGAACCAACGCCCTCGACGGCAGCGTCTACGGCTTCTGGCTGCCGAGCGACTGGGTGGCCCGAAACCTGCTGACCGGCGCGGAAACGACCCAGAAGCGCTATCAGTACGGCGGCACCGTTGGAGGGCCCATCAGGAGAGATCGCGCGCACTTCTTCGCCAACTACGAGTACACCGACATAGACGACGAGGTCGTCGTCACGTCGGTTCTGGCGCCGGGCACCTTCCCAGCCCCGCAGCGGCAGCGGCAGGGCTTCTTCAAGGTCGACCACCGCTTCAACGACCGCAACCTGTTCGACGCCAGGTACAGTTTCAACCGTAACAAGCAGGAAACGCAGAGCGTGGGTGGGCTCAACACCTTCGACCGCCGCTCCAATACCGAGGCACAAACGGACGCCTTCGTGGCGTCGCTCGTCAGCAACTTCGGCTCGAACAAGGTCAACGAGGCGCGTTTCCGCTACACGTACGACGTCGTCGACTTCTATTCGCCCTTGACGGCGGACAACGGTCCAGCCTCGCGCACGCCGGATTTCAGCAACGCTCCCGTCACGGTCACGTACACGGGCGTCGGCAATCTGGGCACGAACCCGGGCTTCCCGCAGAACCTCGTGGAGAAGCGTGCGGAGTGGGTCGATCATTTTTCGATCCTGCACGGCGATCATCAGTTCAAGTTCGGTGGCAGCGTCATCGCCTCATGGCGGTTCGTGACCTTCTTCAACAACTTCGCCGGCACCTACACGTTCCCGCAGGGCACCAGAATCCGTACAACGCCGGCGACCCGACGACGTTCCCGGCCCAGTTCACGCAGACGTTTGGCACCTCAGGGCTGAGGTTCAAGGACGCGATCACCGGCATCTTCGCGCAGGACGACTGGCAGGTGCGGACGGGCCTCACCCTGAACCTCGGCATTCGCTGGGACAAGGACTCGCTCTTTCAAGGCGACAACAACAATTTCTCGCCACGAGCAGGCTTCGCCTGGAACCTCGGGAACGAAGGGCGCACCGTCATTCGCGGCAATACCGGCATCTTCTACGACACGCTGGAGTCGTCGGCCATCAACCGCGAGTCGAACACCGGCCCTGTGGGCCAGTCGACGATCGATCTCCGCCGCGGCGATGCGCTCTTCCCCGCGTTCCCGAGCCGGTTCGATTCGTTCCCGACGGGCGCGGCCACGGTTCCCCGAGCAACCGTCTATGTGCCAGTCTTCGAGGGCGACGATTTTCCATTCAGCATCGGCGACGAGTTCCAGCGGGACACCCCGTATTTCTTCAACACCAACATCGGGATTCAGCATCAGTTGTTTTCCGACTGGGCGGTGTCGGCCGACTACACGCGCGTGTATGGGTACGACCTGCTGGTGACATGGGACATCAACGCGCCGCCATACTTCCCCATCGGCCCCGGTCAGACCAGGACCGCTGCACAAGCGAACGCCCTTCGGCCACTGGGTTCGCCCAATACCACCGGCGGTCCATACGGCATCGACTTCACCGGTTTTACGAGCCTGTATCTGCAATTCAACGGCGGCAACACCGAGTACAACGCGATCAAGCTCGCCCTCACCAAACGTCTGTCGCAGCGCTACGCGATGCGGGTCAACTACACATATGGACGCGCGTACGGCGACGTGGACAACTTCCGGCTCGCCAACTCGTTCGTGCCCGGGTTGACGGAGATCGGCGCTGACCGCAGTTACCAGTGGGGGCCATCGGCCACCGACACGCCGCACGTGTTCGTGCTCAACGGCACGTACGAGCTCCCCTTCGCGCTGCGGCTGAGTGGCATCCTGTTCTCGAGGTCCGGCTTTCCCTACACAGGGGCCAGCGGCTTCGATCACAACGGCGATGGGTTCTCCAACAACGGCAGCCTTCGGCGATCGGCCGGCGAGCCTCGAGCGCAACTCGTTCCGCTTCCCGCGGTTCACCACGCTCGACTTGAGCCTCGCGTACGAGCAGCGGATCATGGATTCGCAGAGCATCGAGATCCGCTTCGACGTGTTCAACGTCACGAACAGACGTAACATCACGAACGTGAACAACATCGTCGGTCTCGATCCCGCGAACCCGCCCGCGAGCTTTGGCACCGTGACGCAGGTTGGGTCTCAGCGGCAGGCGCAGATCGCGCTTCGCTACCGCTTCTGACGGCTAGGCGCGCACGGCGCGCCTGCGAGGGAGGGCGCGGGGCGTGGGGGATCGAGGTGGGTTATCTGCGCGCGTTGCTCGAGGCGTCGAAGCGCTTCCCTAGCGGCGGCAACCTGCTGGCGATACTCGGGCGGCGCGATTCGGACGAAGTGTTCGTAATCGCGCCGTGCCTCATCAAGCCGCCCCAGCTCGAGCGCCGCGCGCGCGGCGCCAAAAAGCGCCTCGGCGTAGTCGGGGCGAATCGCGAGCGCAGACCGGTATTCGTCGAGCGCGCGTGCGGGTTGGCCCATTGCCAGCCAGCCGGTCGCCAGCTCGTACCGAGCTTCGACATGTCGAGGATTCTTAATGAGGGCCTGTTCGAAGCTGGACTGGGCGGCGGTGTGATTGCCAGCCTGCCGTTCGACGAGGCCGAGGTTGTAGTGCGGCTCGGCGCGATCTGGCGCAGCCGCTATTGCCGTGCTGAAGTCACGGCGCGCGGCGTCAAGTTGTCCGCGCGCGGCGTCGAGGAGTCCGAGCCGGTTCCAGGCATCGGCGTCGTGTGGCGCCACCTTGACCGCCTCCGCGAGCGCCGCCTGCGCTTCAGCAGGCCGCCCGCGTTGCTCGGCGATCGAGGCGAGATTGACGTACACGTCGACGTGGCGGAATCCGGCCGCGAGAGCCCGCCGATAATCCGCGGTGGCCTGGTCGAAGCGCTTCGCTCGAAAGCTCAGGTCTGCCAGGTACTTCAGGGCCAGACCGTTCGCGGGGTCGAGCCGCAGGGCCTCCGTCAGAAAAGAGCGCGCAGCCTGAGGATTGTGAGTGAGCTGATCGACTCCCTGCTCGATCGCGTTCCAGACGGCGATCTTGTCCTTCGGATCGGCCCCATGCGCCGAACTGCGAATTGTTTTCCCGCCGACATACCCGAGGCTCCCGAGGCGTTCCGCGCTCTCGGCCGTTGCCCCCGACGCCTGCGCTTCCGTCGGCGGCGGCAGGCGCGAGGCCAATGCCTGGGCGACGTTTTGACGATCGCGAATGACGTTCACGGTCTCGCCGGGGTCCTTCTGAAGATCGTACAGTTCCGGCGCCGGCGCATCGATCAGCTTCCAGTCGAGGCCGCGCACGGCTCGAAGCGGGCTCCAACCGAGCAGCACATTCTGGTAGTAGCTCTCGGCATAGACGGTTTGCCGCCGCTTGTCGGGTGCCTCGCCCGGCAGGGTCGTTACCTGCATCAGCGGACGGAGGTCGATGCCATCCGGTTGCAGTCGCACCCTGTCCGGCGGAAGGGCGGCGAGCGCGACAAGCGTTGGGGTGATGTCTGCGGTCTCCACCGGCGCGATGATCGACGCCGGTCCTGCAGGATGGGCCTCTGCACCTGGAATCCGTACGATCATCGGGACGCGAATGGTCGCGTCGTAGACGAATGTACCGTGGGTCCGCTCGCCGTGCTCGCCGAGCGATTCGCCGTGGTCGGCCACGATCACGAACAGCGTGCGATCGAAAAGGTCTGCCGATTCGAGCGCGTCGAAAGAGTTCTCCGAGGGCGGCATCCGTGTAGGCGACCTCGGCGTCGTACGGCTCGTTGCGCCGCGCCGCCGTGTACTCCGCCGGTGCCTCGTACGGGGTGTGGGGATCGAAGAGATGCAGCCACGCGAAGAATCGCGCCTGGGCAGGAGCCTTCCCGGCGCGCTCGCGAATCCAGCGCACCGCGCTCGCCACGACTTCCTGCGCCCGCCGCTCGTTCGCGCCGCTCTTCATGAAGTCGTCATCGAACCGATCGAACCCGCGGCCGATGCCGGTGCTGGCGTTGAGCGGGTATCCGCCGACGAACGCTCCCGTCGCGTAGCTGGCGGCCGCAAACGCCTGGGCGAGTGTGGCGGCCTCAGGTGGCAGCCGAAAGCCGTCGTTGGTGCGAATGCCATGGCGCGCCGGGTGGAGCCCGGTGAGAATCGTCGCGTGAGAGGCCAGCGTCAGCGGCACCTGCGCAATGGCGTTTTGGAAGACGAACGTGCGTCCGGTGGCTCGCGCCAGGCCATCGATGCGTGGCGTGAGCCCGCGCGTCGAACCGAGGAGGCCCACGCGGTCCGCGCGCAGCGTATCGATGGTGACGAGCACCACGGGGCCTTCGTGACGAAGCGGCGACGGTCGCGACGGGTCTCGCGCAGGCCCGCAGGCCACGAGGAGCATGCACAGCGCGAATGTGCCAGCACACGTCTGAACTCGGAACACGAACGTAAGATTGCCCCGGAACGGCCGGCAGCGGCAAATGCCTGAGGAGGCCGAGGAGGATCGCATGCGGAGGTCGAGCTTCACACTCGCGTTCTGTCTGATGGCGGCTGCGCTGTACGTGTCACCACAGGCACAGGCGCCCACCACCATTGCCATTCGTGGCGTCACGTTGATCGACGGGACCGGTCGCGCGCCCGTCCCCAACGCCACCGTCGTGATCGAAGGCACGCAGATCAAGGACGCGGGTGCAAACGTGCAGGCACCAGCCGGGGCGCGCATTATCGACGGCACCGGGAAGTTCATGATTCCCGGCATGATCGACGCACACATCCACCTGCGCGGCGGAGGCGGCCGAAACAGCAGCCCCGGTGTGACACCTGAGCAGGAGCGTGAGGGTCTCCGCGCGCTGCACGGCTACCTGTACTGTGGCGTCACGACGGTCTTCGATGCGGGGAACCGTTCGGAGTTCATCATGGGGCTTCGCGCGAAGGAGCGCGCAGGGGCGATCGCCTCGCCGCGCATTCTCGCGACAGGCGGCACCGTGGCCAGCCCCAACGGCCACGGCGGCCCGTACACCATCGAGGCGTGGCCGGGGGACAGAAAGCTCCTCGACGACCATCTGGCGACCAAGCCCGATCTCGCGAAGATCGGCCAGGACGAGCACGGCTGGGGCACGCGTCCGATGATCGACCAGCTTCCCGACGACCTGCTCGAGAAGATCATCCGCTACTACCACCAGCACGGTGTGCGCATCATTATTCACGTCTCGAACGAGCACACCGCGGTAGAGGCCATCTATGCGGGTGCCGACACGCTGGCGCACCCGATCATCCAGGCGCCGATGAGCGATCGCTACGTCAACATGATGCGCGTCAAGCACGTGCCCACCGTTTCCACGCTCACCATTGGCGAGAACTACAGCCGGCTGGCGGAGCATCCCGAGTTCCTCGACCAGCCGCTCTATCGCGACACGATCGAAGCTGCCGAGCGTAAACGTCTCAAGACCGAGGAGTCGGCCAAGCAGAAGGACAACCGGTGGGCCGCGTGGATGAAGGTCATGACCCCCGTCGCGCAAGACAACATGAAGCGCCTCAACGAGGCCGGGAAGGACATCGTTGCGACCGGGACCGACCAGTCGTCAGGGCCGGCTTTTCACCGCGAGCTCGAGCTGCTGGTCGGAGGCGGCATCAGCCCGGCCGATGCGATCGTGATGGCGACGCGGAATGCAGCGCGAGCGCTCGGCAAACTGGACGAGCTGGGGACGATCGAAGGTGGCAAGCTTGCCGACTTTGTGCTGCTCAAAGCCGATCCGACCAAGGACATCAACAACGCCAAGCTCGTCGACACGGTCGTCAAGAACGGCCAAATCGTGGATCGAAGCAAGCTGGACCTTCCGGTGAACAGACCGGGAGCGACTCAGCAACAGTAGCTTCTTCGCTGTGGAAGCTCATTCCGTTTCCGATGTCCGATGTCCGATGTCCGATTTCCGATTTCCGATTTCCGTTATGCGGATTGAGGTCGGCATGTCGCTGCGAGTGATTTCGACGGCCGCGGCCGCGTCGTTGCTGGCCAGCGTCGCCGTGCTTGCACAATCCTCCCCGGTCTTCACTGCCGAGGACGTGCTCGCCGTGCGCACCTTTGCCGGCGGTCAAGCGGTGGCAGTGTCACCGGACGGCCGGTGGATTGCGTACGCGCTGACCGATCTGGATGACGAGTGGAATGTTCAGGAGCCGAGGCCGACGAGCCACGTCACCGTGCAGCCGCTCGGCGGCGATCGGCGACCGCTGCGCGCGCTGACCAGTGGGTCAACCCACAGCGCGTTCCCCGTGTGGTCGGCCGACGGGCGGCGCCTCGCCTTCGTGCAGGAGGATCAGGCCGGCGGCCAGCTGGCGATCTGGGACGCCGAAACGGGCCGCACGCTGACGGTCGGTGAGAGGTTCAACGCACGCGCGTACCTCGCGCCGCAATGGCATCCTGATAGCCGGCACGTGATCCTCGCCGCGCCTCTCCTCGCCGAGCCGCCGAAGCGCGAGCGGATCACCGTGGTCAAAAGCACGGATGCACGCATCCCAGGCGATCAAGTTTTCACCGACGCGCGCAAGGCCGTGCTGGCGTCCATCGATGTTGAGACGGGGAAGGCCACCGCCCTGCTGGCCGACCCGGTCGTTCTCCGGTCGTTTCGTCTGTCGCCGACAGGTCGCCACGTGTTCTACGTGGCGCCGAACCCTGACACGCTTGGCGTGATCGGCAAGGAGCAGAACGATACCTTCGTCCTCGCCCTCGAGTCGGGGCGAGCCTCGCCGGCTCGCAAGCTCCCGGAGCGCGGCCGATTCTCCTGGGCCCCCGACGGTCTCGCGATCCTCTTCACCAGAGGCGGCAGACTCATGTCGCTTCCAGTCGATGGCGGCGACGCGAGGCCCTGGCGTGAGGAGCTCACGCTGGCGGTGAGCGAACCGATCTGGTCGCCCGATGGGAAATCGTTCGCGGCACTCGCTCCCGACTCGTCCGTGTCCGATCCGGAGCTCGAGCCTGTGAAGCCGGGAATGTACACCACCGCGCAGCCCTTCATGGACGTGTTCCTCGTCTCGGCCAACGGCGTGGCGGACAACCTGTCGGGCGGCTTCACGCATCAGGTGAGCGATCCGGCGTGGTCGCCGGATGGGTCGGCCCTTTACTTCCGCGCCGTCGACAACCAAAGTTACGACGAGACGATTTACCGCTACACCGTTGCGGCTCGGCGCCTGGATGTCGTCGCGCAGGGGCAGGAGACCTACGGACGTCTGATGCCGACGACTGCGGCCGTGGTCGCGCCCGTCGAAGACGCGACCCATCCCGACGATCTGTGGCTGTTCGACGACAAGGGGCGTCACCGTCTCACCGATCTCAACCCGCAGCTCGGTCGCTTCACCTTCAGCAAGCCCGAACTGTTCCATTTCCACAACGCCGACGGCGAGCGGCTCGGTGCGTTGCTCTACAAACCGGAGGCCGCGAGGGCAGGCGAGAAGGTGCCGGTCATCACCTGGATCTACGAGAAGATGACGCCAGCCATCCATCGCTTCAGCGCCCGCGATCAGATGCTCATCAGCCGAGGTTACGCGTTGCTCATGCCGAACGTGAGGGTCAGGGTTGGGGAGACCGCCGACTCGTTCGAGAAGTGTGTCGTGCCGGCGGTGAACGCGGTCCGTGCGATGGGCTTCACGAACGGGCGCTTCGGCCTCTGGGGACACAGCTTCGGTGCCTATGCCACGTCGAATCTGATCACGCGCACCAACATTTTTGCTGCGGCAGTATCGGGCGCAACGCCGCCCGAGCTCTTCCGGAACTGGGCCAGCGGCCGTGACCGCGATTCTCGCAACATCGAGACCGGGCAGGCGCGCATGGGCGGCTCGCCGTTCGATTACCCCGAGCGCTACCTCTCGCAGTCCGCCTTTTTCCACCTCGACAAGGTCACGACACCAGTCCTGATACTCCACGGAGAGAAGGACTACACGATCCTTTTTGGCGAAGGCGAAATGATGTTCTACGCGCTCAGACAACTGGGGAAGACCGCAGAGTTCGTCTCCTATGCCAACGGGGATCACAGCCTCTCACGGCACTCGCGCGCGGACGCCCTCGATGTCAATCGGCGCATCCTGGAATGGTTCGATCGCTACCTGAAGGCTTCGGCCAGTGCGACATTCGACCGGCAGGACTGACGACTGATGCCGGCCGCGCGCGTGCCGCTGTCGACTGACGAAGGACTGCAGCGACGCCTGTCGCCGCGACAACTGACCATGATCGCGATTGGCGGGGCGATCGGAGTCGGTCTCTTCCTCGGCAGCACCGTCACCATCGGCCTCGCGGGCCCCGGCGTCATCGTCACCTACGTCATCGGCGCTGTCATCGCGCTGATCATGGCCTACGCGCTCGCCGAGATGGCCGTCGTGCACCCCATGGCCGGATCGTTCGGCGTCTACGCAGAGCGGTATCTTTCCCCTTGGTACGGTTTCATCGTCCGCGCGACCTACGGGTTCATCCAGATCCTGGCGATTGGCGCCGAGGTCACGGCCATCGCCATCTACGCCGCGTTCTGGTTCCCGACTGTTCCGCAGTGGGTGTGGGTGACAACGGTCTCCGCGGTGCTGGTCGTGGTGAACACGGCGAAGGTGAGCCGGTTCGGTGAGTTCGAGTACTGGTTCAGCCTCGTCAAGGTTTCCGCCATCCTCGTCTTCATCGTCGTAGGCCTGGCACTCGTCGCCGGAGTCGGTCCCGGCGAGCCGCTGGGGATTGGCAATCTCACGAGCGGCCCTGGCGGATTCCTCCCGCACGGCTGGACGGGAGTGTGGCTCGCGTTGACGCTCGTCATCACGAGCTACATGGGCATTGAGATCATCGCCGTGACCGCCGGTGAGGCCGAGCGTCCGCAAGAGTCGATTCCGCGGGCCATGCGAACGCTGGTCGTGCGGCTGATCGTTTTCTACCTGCTGGCGATCACGGTCATCCTGATGATGACGCGGTGGGATCGCATCGGCGAGGGAGGCGGCGGCATTACTGGTAGTCCCTTCGTGCGCGCCTTCGCGGCGGTGGGCATTCCGTATGCCGCGAGTGTCATGAACCTGGTGATCATCTCGGCGGCGCTCTCGAGCGCCAACACGAATCTTTACACAACCACGAGGATGCTGTTCTCGCTGGCCCGATCCGGGTACGCCCCGTCGTGGCTCGCGCTCGTGGGCTCAACGGGTGTACCGACGCGCGCGGTCGCCGTCGCGAGCCTGGGCATGCTCGCGGCCACGCTTCTGGCTATCTACGCGCCGGGACGCGCCTTCCTCGCGCTCTACGGGACCGCCGTGGCGGGGATGCTCTTCGTCTGGATCGTGATCCTCTTCACATACCTTCGATTCAGGCGCGCCCTGGGTCCGGACGAGGTCGCCCGGCTGCCAATCAGGATGCCGATGCACCGCGTGGCTGCCGTCTTCGGCATTGTCTCCCTCATGTCGATAGCCGCCACGACGTTCTTCGTGGACGGCCTGCGCTACACGGTGGTGTCCTTCCTGCCGTTTCTGCTCGTCATGTCGTTCGTCTACGCGCGTTCGCGCAATCCTTCGGGAGCCCCGTCGTGAGCCATCGGTGTGGCGGCCTTACCAGTAGCGAAGGGGCACCATGAAGATCCAACATTTCTGGAGCGCGTTGCTCATTGCCGCGTTGACCGCATCCACGTCCGCCCAGGAGAAGACCGTGGCCGTCAAGGCCGGTCGGATCATCGACGGCACGGGACGGCCGGCCACCGGCGCGGTCGTGATCCTGATCCAGGATGGCCGCATCAAGACTGTTGGGCCGGCTCTGGCGGTGCCTGCAGGCGCGCAGGTGATCGACCTCAGTGCATTTACAGTCCTTCCCGGTCTTATCGACGCGCACACGCACATGACGTCGGAGAGACCCGGTGCTCGGGCGCTGAATCGTCAGAGCGCCACCGGGGCCGACTACTCATTGGTTGGCATGGACAACGCGAGACGCATGCTGCTCGCGGGGTTCACGACGGTGCGCGACCTGGGAGGCTTCGACTTCGCCGATCTGGCCGTGAAGCACGCGGTGGATCGAGGCGCGATCGTGGGCCCGCGGATGCTCGTAGCGCTCAGCATGATCTCGATCACTGGCGGCCACGGCGACCCGACCAACGGGCTCGGTCCACGCGTCCATCTGGAGACGCCGAACGGGGTCGCCAACGGCGCGGACGCTCTTCGCGCCAAAGTGCGGGAGCTTATCAAGGCAGGAGCGGACGTCATCAAGTTCGCCGCCACCGGCGGCGGGCTCTCACGCGGAACCAAGCCCACGGCCCAACACTTCACGGACGAAGAAATGCACGTCATCGTAGAAGAAGCCCACCGGTTGGGCGTGAAGGTCGCCGCCCACGCGCATGGGAACGAGGGGATCAAGGCGGCCGTCCGTGCCGGCGTGGACTCGATTGAGCACGGCATTTACCTCGACGAGGAGGCGTGCCGCCTGATGATCGAGCGAGGCACGTACTTCGTGCCGACGTTATGGATCGCCGATTCTTACTTCGAGAGATACAAGGCGTGGCAGATCCCCGACTACGCCCACGAGAAGATCTCGCGGTTCATTCCGACCGCGCTGAAGAGCGTCGAGATGGCCATCCGTCTCGGAGTGAAAATCGCGGTCGGCACTGACGCGGGAGTAGGCGAGCACGAGCTTGCCGGCAAGGAATTTCCGGCGCTCGTCAAACACGGCATGGCGCCAATGGACGCGATCATCGCCGGCACCTTCAACGCGGCGAAGCTGCTCGGTCTCGACGGCGAGGTTGGCACCATCGAGGCCGGGAAGTCGGCCGACCTCGTGGCCGTGAAGGGCGACCCGCTTGCAGACATCACTGTACTGGAGCGCGTTGAGTTCGTGATGAAACAGGGAACGGTCCACAAAGTCCCGACTGCCCTGTCGGGCGCTACGGCTGGCGGCCACCCGTCTCGACCGGCCGGCGACCGGCGGCAGTGAGCTGCTTGTTCAGAGTGGTCAGGCGCGATCCCAGCACCGCCGTCAGCCTGGAGAGCTGGGTGTCAATAGCCGCCGACAGGTCGTCGAACGCCGTCTGAGCCTGATCGGTCGGCCGCGCATCTGCGCCGGAGACGGCCGTGCCCACGGTCGCAATTCGGTTGGCCAGTCCAATCGGATAGCTCAGCACGTCGTTGCCGCTCTGAATCTTCATCTGAACGAGCGCCGCGAGTATCGAGCCCAGCTCCCGATCGATCGCGCGCGCCTCGGCTGGCCATGTCACCGGCCCCGGTTGGCAAGGCGTCGGCCACCTCTCGCAGCTGTGGTTGGATGGCGAGAATCCGGTTTGCCGTTTCATGCGCGGCCGTCACGCGATCGCGGACACGAATCAGGAAGTCGAACTGTTGTTTCAGGTCTGCTTCGGTCGTCGACCCTCGTGGATCGATCCGAATCTCGAGCGCCTGGCTCACGGTTCGTCCGTCCACCTCCAGTGATACGGTGTAGCGTCCTGGGGGGGCCATGGGTCCGCGTAGAGACGCGCCGAAGAGAAGCGTCTTCTCAGGCTGCGCCCCGGCATCCGGATAGCGCAGATCCCACACGAACCGATTCAGGCCTTCGCGTGCGACAGGCCGCGGCCCAGGGCGCGCCATCGTTTCCGCGCCAACCGAGGAGCCGTCCGGCTCCAGCATGAATCGCTTGATTGACTTCCCTGCCGAATCGAGCAACGTCAGTGCGATCGGGGCTGACGGCCGCTCACGCAAATGGAAGTAGATGTGCGCGCCGGGTGCAGGGTTCAATCCCTGGGCTGCCTGGCCGGACGCCGCTTCGCCGCCGCCGAATCCCTGTTGTCGCTGACGGTACACGGGCGATGGCTCGAAAAGCACCGTGGGTGTGTTCTCGGCTGCAGGGTTCCACTGCCTCAGCGGAGAGATGTCATCGAGAATCCAGAACGACCGGCCTTGCGTCGATGCGACGAGATCCACGTTCCTCACAGCGAGATCGGTGATCGGCACCGCCGGAAGGTTGAGCTGCAGCGATTGCCACGATGCTGCTGCATCGAACGACACATAGACGCCGCGCTCGGTCCCGGCAAACAGCAGACCGCGTCGCACCGCATCTTCGCGGACGACCCGGACGAAGTGGTCGACGGCGATACCCGCACCCAGGCGCGTCCAGCTCTTGCCGAGATCGCTGGTGCGATAGACGTACGGACGACGATCGTTCGACTGGTAGCGCGTGACTGCCGCATAAGCCGTCGTGGCGTCGTGAGGCGAAGCTTCGATGCTGTTGATCCGGCTGAATTCCGGCAGGTCCGGCGGTGTGACGTTGGTCCAGTTCACCCCGCCGTCCACCGTCACGTAGATGAGACCGTCGTCGGACCCCGTCCACAGAGTGCCCTTGGCGCGTGGAGATTCGGCGACCGTGAAGATCGTCCCATAGTAGTCGGCGCTGCTGTTGTCGCCCGTGATCTCCCCACCCACGGGGCCCTGAGTGGCCTTGTCATTTCGCGTCAGATCGGGGCTGATCGGCGTCCAGGCTTGGCCCTCGCTCGTGGACTTGAACAACACGTTTGCCGCCGCGTACAGCGTGCCCTGATCATGCGGCGACGTCAGGATCGGGAACGACCACTGGAACCGGTACTTGACGTCCTTCGCCGGCCGCCCTCCCGGCGACTCGGGCCAGATCGAAATGTTTCGAGTGTGTCCCGTGCGATGATCGTAGCGCGTCAACAGGCCGTAGTAGCTGCCCGCGTAGACGATGTTCGGATCGCGCAGATCCGGTGCGATCCACCCGCTCTCGCCGCCTCCGACGGCGTGCCAATCGGTACGATCGATGCCGGCGCCGCTTGTGCGGCTCGGGATCGCAACCGTCGAGTTGTCCTGCTGTGCACCGTAGATCAAGTACGGGAACTGCGTGTCGGTTGTGACCCGGTAGAACTGTGCGGTTGCCTGGTTGTCTTGGGACGACCACGTCCGCCCGCCGTTGACGCTGATGTTCGCGCCACCGTCGTTCCCGTTGATCATTCGCCGGTTGTCGTCAGGCGCGATCCACAGATCGTGGTTGTCGGCGTGCCGTGGTCGGATCGTTTCGAACGTCTTCCCACCGTCAGACGACTTGTAGACTTGAAGAGCCAACACGTAGACCGTGTCACGCTCCTTCGTGTCGGCAAAGATGTGGCTGTAGTACCAGGCGCGCTCCCGCAGACGCGCCTCGTCACTCGTCCGGATCCAGCTCGACCCGGCATCGTCCGACCGGAAGACGCCTCCGTCGTGAGCTTCGACGATCGCCCAGACCCGCTTGCCGTCCACGGGCGAGACCGCAACACCGATCCGTCCCTTGATTCCTGCTGGCAGCCCGGCCGTCAGTTCCGTCCAGGTCTCGCCTCCGTCGGTGGAACGATGGAGACCGCTGCCGGGTCCGCCGCTGAAGAGCCCCCATGGTTTGCGCCTGACGTGCCAGAACGTCGCGTAGATCGTGTCGGGAGCGTGCGGATCGATGGTCACGTCGGCCGCCCCAGCCTCATCGTTCACGAAGAGCACGTTGCGCCATGTCTTTCCGCCGTCCTTCGATCGGAAGACGCCCCGCTCGCGGCTGGGGCCGAACACGTTGCCGAGGGCCGCGACGAACACGACGTCTGAGTTCGCCGGGTGAACGGCGATGCGTCCGATTTGTTTCGTCTCCGTCAGGCCGATCGAGGTCCACGACCGGCCGGCGTCCGTCGACTTGTAGACGCCGTCGCCTTCCGAGAAATTGCTCCTGACGCAGGCCTCACCCATACCGGCGTAAACGATGTCCGGCGCCGAGGGGGCCACCGCGATGCCCCCGACGGACCCCGTTTTGAAATAGCCATCCGAGACGGGCAGCCAGCTGACGCCAGCGTCGTCGGTCTTCCAGACACCGCCGCCCGTCGCGCCAAAGTAGTAGACGTTGGGCTGTCCAGGTACTCCAGCGACGGCCGTGACACGCCCACCCCTGTAGGGGCCGATGCTGCGCCACCGCAGCGCCTGGAAGCGGGACTCGGTCGTGGCGTTACGCTGCTCGGCTCGGAACGTGACGGCCCCGGAGAAGCTCGCTCCTGCGATCGCAAGCAGCAGCACGGCGCGGCTGGGCAGGCCTCGTGCGAATCTGATCATCGGCGGTTCTCAGGCGCGCCTGAGGGGGCTCTGTAAGGTCCGAGCTGGAGCTGCGCATCGAGCGTCACCAGCTTGCCGCCGCGGACGACTGTCAAAGGGAAGGGCAACGGAACGCTGCGCAGCTCTCGAATCAGCCAACGATGCAGGTGTGCCACGCCGCGCCCACGGAAGAAGGGTTCGCCTGCGAACTCGACCAGCACGTCACCCGGCCGAAGCCCGGCGTCGGCGACGCCACTGCCAGCGTCGACCGTGTCGACGCGGAGCGCCACCTGGTCCGTCGTGCCCTTCACCAGTGACGGAAGCGGCACCTCCGTCGCAGCGAATCCGACGCTGGGCATGCGCTCCTCGAGGGCGCGCGTGGCGTACATCTCCCAGAACGACAGCGTGCCCTCGGGCCGCTTTTGCGCGAGCTCGCGCGTCAGGTCCTCGGCGACGCGGTTGGCCGGAGCTGAATTGGGAACGTCCAGTGTCAGCTGTGCCGCCGCGATCCTGCGCTCGTCACCCCAGTGACGGGCCTCCTCGAGCGCCGTCACCGCCGACCGCTTCACCGAGCCCTGGAAGGCCTGCGCGCCGTTAACGGTGACGGTCACCGGCCGGTCGAGATCGACCAGCTGGTCGTGCAGAAACAAGGTGATTGTGCGAGCCCATTTTGCCGTCACGTCGATGCGGTCGGGAGGGCGGACCACAGCTCGCAGGAGCCCTTGCCTGGTGTCGGACTCGAGCCAAAAGACACGACGAGACACCGGGACGATGCCAGCGTGGGGAACGCGCGTGACCTCGCGCGGATACGACCGCCGCGGCCTGGCGTCCAGCCAGCGCAGCACATCGTCGTAATGCTCCTGGAACCCTTCGTGCGCGCGATCGACGAACTCACGGTAAGTGATGTCATAGCCGAAGCCCACCAGAATGTCGGCCAACTGTCGGGGACCGTCGATCATGCGGATGTTCCGGTCGCCCGCTCCCTCGAGCACGTAGACCGGCGTCGACTGGAGATTGCGCAGCAACAGCTCGCGGGAATCGCCCTCGGTCGAGACCGGGACGATGGCTGACAGCCACCCCGGGATTCCTGCCGCAAACGCAATCGAGTAGTTCGATCCGAGCGAGATCCCGGTCGACACGATTCGATCGGGGTTAATGGAGTAGCGCGCTCGAAGGGCCGTCACGACGGCGCGAACCTGCTCGGGATGGAAGATCTCGTAAGGGAGACGCTCGTCTGAGCGGGGGCCCGCGGTCACGGATGGCGTCATCGCCGGCGCGGCGACGATCCAGCCGGCCCGCGCGGCGGCTTCCTTCCAGACCCGAATCATTCGCTCGGCGCCGGAGCGAGCCTGAGCCGGCTGACCAGGGGGCCCACCGTGCATCGCGAACATCAAGGGCCATTCAGTGTCGGGCGAGTAGCGCGGAGGGAGCTGCACCAGCACTGGCACACTGGGACCAGCAGGAACGTCGACGATCAGCTCCTGGATGTCCGCCTGGCTCTCGGCGGTGGTCGACGGCAGCACTGAGCGCCTGGGTCCGCGCCGAATGTCCTCCTCGAGATCGAAGAACGCTCCCCGGTTGAGCCCGACGAGCGACTGGTCGCTGGCCAGCCGCGCCTCGGCCGCCTCGCGCTCGGCGCTCGACGCCGGCCACAGATACTGGCGCGTCAATTCCGCGTAGGGCGACGGTTTGGGGGGAGGCGGGGTCGCGGGCGGCGTCTGCGTCGTGCTGGCGCCCATGAACAACAGCACGCCGACCAGCGTCGTGGCGATTACACGCCACGACGCCCTGGGACCGATTACTTCGCGCATGAACGCCGTCGTTCAGAAGCGATAACGAGCCGCGAACTGGAACTGACGCGGATTGCCGACGCGCAACGGCTGGAAGAACGTCGCCACCGGCTGATTCGGGTTCGTGCCAAAGACGTTGTTGACCGCCAGGATGTTCTCGCTGTTGAAGAGATTGAAGACGTCGGCGCGAACCTCGACGCTCTGGGTGCTGGCGCCGAGCTTGAACGACTTTGCCACCGCGATGTCCACATTGTTGAAACTCTCGATGCGGAAGCTGTTCCGCTCGAAGGTGCCGGGCCGATCCGTGTTGAAGCCGTCGCCGTTGAGGTCCGAGCCCGCGACGGGATCGACCGTCGGGCCCGAGCGGACGATCACGATGCCCGACAGCGAGATGTCCCACGGCAGGATGTACGTGCCGTTGCCGACAAATGCGTGCGGGATGTCATTGGCGGCCAGAGCGCGGCGGAAATCGAACGGATCCTGCGCCCTGCGCCGCGGAGCCGAAGTCGTCCTGCTCGTTCTCGGCACGCGACCACGTGTAGGACAGCTGGTAGAAGTGACGATTCGAGAAGCGCTTCGTCACCGTGGCCTTCACCGCGTGATACCAGCCGTTGCCCGCGGAGTAGATGGCGCGAATCTGCTTGAAACCGCCTTCCTGAATATCGTAGGGTCCTGGCACGCGCGAGGGCGAGCCGTAAGGGCGCGTCGCGTCTGCGGCCGCCACGCTGCGCGTGGCGCCGGTCGTGGTATCGAACGGCGCCGGGCCGTTCAGATCGACCGTGCGGAAGAGGTCGTGGCCTCGGAGGTAAATGTAGTCGAGGGTCAACGCGATGTCCCTCGTCACCTCGCGCGCGACGCCGATTGTGACCTGGTCGCTGTAGGGTGTTGTCCGCGCGGCTGGGTCCTCCTCGTTGAGATCGAGCGTCGCGGTCCGTCCCGGCGGGATGCCGAGGCTCGCAGGTGGCGCGGCGAGGATGTTCGGATAGAGTCGGAAAGATGTCGGGATTGCCTGTCGGCGTGAGCGTGATCGAGTAGTTCCCGACGATGCCGAAGAGGTCCTCGACGTTCGGGATGTTGTCGAAGAGCTGATCGTAGAACCGTCCATAGCCGCCGCGAACCACGGTACGACCGTCCCCGACCACGTCCCAGGCGAAGCCGGTGCGCGGCATGATGTTGTTGTCGTCGGGGCTGGACGTTTGCTTCTCGTAACGCAGCCCGAGATTGAGGGTCAGCCTGCGCGCGACCAGCCAGTCGTCCTGCGCGAAGAACGACAGATTCCAGGTACTGCCGGTCGATGCCGGCGAAATCGAACGGAGGAAAGTCACGATGGAGCGAGATCGGCCGGCGTGGATCGCTGAAGCCCTGTTCGAATCGCGCCGGAAAGCTGGCGGGGTTGTTCGGGTTGAACGGATAGGCGGCGCCGGCGTTGAAGGTGTAGACGCCGACGGCGTTGGCGTTGAACACGCCCGTCTTCGAGATGCGCGAGATGTCGGCTGCCCACCGACGGGCGATGTGCGCCGAAGTCCATCGACAGCTTGTCCACAAACTGCAGGCGGTCTTCGACGATGTCCTGCGGATTGCTCGGGTTGGCGCCGAACGTGGCGAAGCCGGTGTACACGCTGCGCGGCTGATCGGTGAGATTCGTCGACTCGTTGACGAAGTTCGACACTTGGAAGCGCAACTCGTTCACCCTCCGCGGCGAGAGCACGCTCGTGAGCGTGCCCTGCACCTCCCAGGTGTCCCGTTTCTGCTGCGACCCGCCGTCCGGGAGCGTCAATCCGCCGAACCCGCCGATGGTCTTCCGCCCGTCGTAGTTGAAGCGGACCTGCGAGGAGTGGTTGTTAGACAGCTGATTCGTGACCTTGACAAACCCCTGGTGACGGTCGAAGGTCGCGGGGAACGCGCCCGGCATTAGCGCCGAAGTGACCACGAGCTGCGATTCCTGGTCGGTGCGCTCGTAGCTGCCGATGAAGTGCATCCGGTTCATGAACACCGGCCCCGACAGAAGGCCGCCGTACTGGTTCTGCTCGAACGGCGCCCGCGTGCCGGTCAGATGATTCTTGGCGTCGAGATCACCGGGCCTCAGATAGTAGTAGCCCGTGCCGTGGAAGTCGTTCGTGCCGCTCTTGGTGACGGCGCTCACCACGCCGCCGAGCGCATGGCCGAACTCGGCCGAGAACTGGCTCGAGATCACCTGGAACTCCTGGATGACGTCGATGGAGAGCCCGGTCTTCGACGCGTCGCCCCATTCGATGACCTTGTTCGAGACGCCGTCCACGACATACTCGATGTTCCGCCCGAGCTGTCCGTTCACCGACAGGTCGCCGCGCTGCGCCGCCGGATTGACGCCCGGCGAGAACAACGCGAGGTCGAGGTAGTTCCGGCCGTTGAGCGGCATCAGCTCGATCTTCTGCTGGTCGATCGTCAAACTGAGCTCCGCCTTCTGTGTCTCGACGATCGGCGCGTGCGCCTCGACGGTGAGGTTTTCCCGCAGGGAGGCGAGCGTTGAGGGCGAACGAGATCGTCGGCTTGCTGTTGGCCTGGAAGATGAGGCCGGTCCGTTCCTCGGTGCGTGAAGCCCTGCATTTCGACCCTGACCGTCCACTGGCCGACGACGGGAAGAGCAAAGAAACTGTACCGGCCCTCGCGTCCGTTGTGGACTGGCGCGACTGGCCCGTCCGCGTATTCTGCAGAGTGACCGTCGCACCCGGCAGAAGCGCTCCGGAAGCATCAGCTACTGCGCCGGACAGGTCGAAGGTGCTGACCTGGGCCGCGGCAGACGACGAGATTAGCAGCCATCCCAGCGACAGGATGAAGACATGCCGTTTGCAACGCATGACCATGAGATTCCCTCCGGGCGAGGCCGAGAACCAATTATCAACGAGCGCGCAGCCGTACAAGTCTGAATTGTCTAAATGTGAACGACAGGCGACGATAGATCGCTCGCACAACAGTGTCAAGATCGAGAATCGATCCATCACGAACCACGAACCATGCTCTGTCCACGTGAATCACGAGCGCATCCTCGCCAGCAGAAGTACTGACGTCGACCAGGAAAGCGTGATACTGATGTTGCAGCGAGTCCCCTGAGAGCAGAGACCATGACGACACCGACGCAGACGACGTTCCCAATCGCCGCGGTGCGCGCGGAATTCCCGGCGCTCGCGATCGAGGATGGCTTTCTGTTCTTCGACAACGCGGCCGGCGCGCAGCTGCCGCGTACGGTGATCGATGCCGTCACCGACCACATGCTGCACCGGCAGGTCCAGCGCGGCGCCCCATACAAGCGCTCGCGCGACGTGGACGCAGGCGTGGCCAGGGCGCGTGCCAGCGTCGCCACCTTCATCAATGCCTCGGAACCATCCGAGATCGCGTTCGGGCTGAACGCCACATCGCTCATCCGGCTGGTCAGTCTGGCCGTGGGACAGACGCTCGCCGACCGTCGCGAGATCATCGTCTCCGACCTGGATCACCACGCCAACATCGCCACCTGGCTTGCACTCGAGGCGGCAGGCGCCGAAATCAAGTGGTGGCACGTGCGCACCGACGATCCTGGCCTCGGTCCAACTCTGCACGCGGAAGATCTCGAGCCGCTTCTGTCCAAACGTACCCGCCTTGTGGCCTGCCCCCTGGCGTCGCACGCACTCGGTACCCGCGTCGACGTCGCGGCCGCGGCCGAACGGGTTCATGCCGCCGGCGCGGAACTGTTCGTCGATGCCGTCCACTACCTGCCGCACGGACCGGTCGACGTGCAGACCCTGCAGATGGACTACCTGGTCGTATCCGCCTACAAGATGTTTGCCCCCCACTGTGGATTCCTGTGGGGGCGGCTCGACGCGCTCAAGCGGCTTCCAACGTTTCGCGAAGAGTTCATTCCGGACGAGCCGCCACACAAGATCGAAGCGGGAACATTCGCCTACGAGAACATCGATGGCCTCGATGCAGCCATCGACTACCTCGAACAGCTCGGCACGCGGGTCGATCCGGACGCCGCCGCCCTAACACGCCGGCAGCGCCTCGAGCGGGCCATGGAGGCCATCCGGATCTACGAACAGACGCTGGCGCACAAGCTCCTCGACGTCGCCGAATCGGAGGGTGTCACGATTCATGGGGTCCGCGACCGGGCACGCCTTCCCCGACGCGTGCCGACGTTCTGCTTCAACGTCGGACAACGCGATCCCGCGATGGTGTCTGAGCGCATGGCTGCAGCCGGGGTGGGGCTTCGAGACGGCAACATGTACGCGCCACGGCTGATGGAACGTCTCGGCGTGCCGACTGCCAATCGCCTCTCCCTCGTGCACTACAACACGTCTCGAAGAAATCGACCGATTCGGGGAAGTGCTCCGCGAGATCACGCGCAGCTGAACTTCACCGAGGAGGTCGTCCTGGCGACGAGCCCTCGGCGTTCAACATGTCCCTTTGGATTCCTACTGTTTGTCCGCGGGAACCCATCTCACAAACTCTGTCCGCCTAGGCGGACCATAAGAGTCCGGCTGAAGCCGGACACTACATCGGAGAGGCTAGCGCCGAGCTGGCACGCCAGGCACAAGTTGTGAAGTATCACCGGCGGAGGTCGTATGCCGACGACGACAATCGCCGGGACTATCGCTCTCGTGCTGCTGAGTTTGGGACCTGCCAGCCTGCCGGCGCAGGACAAGGTCAATCCGCGCGCGGCCGTTCTCCAGGAGTTCAAGGAGCGGGTCGATCAGTACATGAAGCTGCACAACGACCTCGAAAAAGACTCGCCACCGCTCAAGAAGACGGACGATCCCGCGAAGATCAAGGCGTCACAGGACGCGCTCGCGGCAAAGCTGCGCGCTGCACGCGCACAAGCGAAGCCAGGGGAAATCTTCACGCCGGCGGTGCAGACGGAATTCCGCAAACTGCTTCGACCCGAAATGACCGGACCGGACGCAGCTGACACGAAGAAGGCGATCAAAGATGACCAGCCTGCAAAGATCGCGCTGAAGGTCAACGGGATCTATCCGACCGATCAGCCGTTGCCGACGGTACCCCCGCAGATTCTTCTCAGCCTGCCGCAGCTTCCGGAGGATCTCGAGTACCGCATCATCGGCAATCACCTGATCCTGCGTGATGTGCACGCCAATATCATCGTGGACTTCATGCCCAGGGTCACCGCCTAGGGAGGACTGTCACGCCATGCGCCGCACGCTGCTCGCCGCCGTCGTTCTCGCGTTGTCGTCGACTCTTTGGGGACAGCAACAGAGTGTGCTGCCAAAGAAGGACGGATCGATCAAGTTCGCCGTGATCGGCGACAGCGGTACGGGCGGAAGCGCACAGGAACGGGTAGCGAAGCGGCTCACGGCCGAGCACGCAGGGTTCAAGTTCGAATTCGTGCTGATGCTCGGCGACAACCTCTATGGGAGCGAGAAGCCGGACGACTACGTGGACAAGTTCGAACGCCCATACAAGGCGCTGCTCGACGCCGGCGTCAAGTTCTACGCTGCGCTCGGGAATCACGATGACCCTGCGCAGCGTTTCTACAAAGGGTTCAACATGGGGGGCGAGCGGTACTACAGCTTCAAGGCCCCTCACGGCAGCGCGCGATTCTTCGCCCTGGATTCGAACTACCCGTCGAAGGAACAACTCGACTGGTTCGAGAAGGAACTGTCGGCGAGCGATTCGGACTGGAAGATCGCGTTCTTCCATCACCCCATGTATTCGTCAGGCGAGACGCATGGCTCGGACGAGACGCTGCGCGAGACGCTCGAGCCGCTCTTCGTCAAGCACGGCATCAATCTCGTCCTGACCGGTCACGAGCATTTCTACGAACGGATCAAGCCGCAAAAGGGCATCAGCTACATCATCTCCGGGAGCGCGGCCAAGCTGCGGCGCGGCAACATCAGCCAGTCCCCCCTCACAGCCAAGGGGTTCGACCAGGGCTACACGTTCATGCTGATGGAAATCGTCGGCGACGAGCTGTACTTCCAGACGTTGACCGACGAGGGCCGCACGGTCGATTCAGGAACGATCAGGCGCGCCGCTAAGCCGGCGCAATCGCCAAAACCCTGAGCGGGCTGCCGCTGCCGTTGACGATCTTCAGCGGCGCAGCAATCACGACGGCGCCTGTGGGCGGCAGCCGGTCGAGATTGCAGAGACTCGCGAGGCCGAATTTGCCGGCGCCGTGCATGATGTTGTGATTGGGGAACGGCGGATCGAACGTCCCCGCTTGACCGGCATCGGTTCCGATGGTCTCCACACCGACGCCGAGCACGTCCCGCTCCTGTGCGAGGAATCGTGAGGCGGCTGCGTCGAACCCCGGGCTGTGAGGGCCGTCAGGACTGACGTTCAGAAACTCCGACGGATCCTGTCGTTTGCTCCAGCCGGTCCGCAGCAGTACCCAGGCGCCCTGGGGAATCCGCCCATGCGTACGTTCCCACTGCGCGATACGATCGGGCGTCACGAGAAAGTCCGCATTCCTTGCGACATCCTGCTCGACATCGATCACACACGCGGGGCCGATGAAGCGGCGCGCCGGGATCGTGTCGCAGGCGTTGTCCGGAAGGTCCTTGCCCGTGATCCAGTGAATCGGCGCATCGAAGTGCGTCCCGGTGTGCTCGCCAAGCCGCAGCGTGTTCCAGTACCACGCCGGGCCCTTGTCGTCGTACCGGGAGATGGTTTCGAGCGTGACCCCCGGCGAGGGCGCAAACATCGGCGGCAGACCGATGACCGGGGTCTCCGGCCCGAGCGGCTGCGTCAGGTCGATGATCGTCAGGCGGCCGGCGTTCAGCTCGTCGACGAGCTGGGTGAGGATTGTCGTAGCCATCGTTGAAATTCGAATCGATTCTCGAGTAACGCCAGTTCCGTGACGTAGCCCGACGGCCCAATCGCCGCCACTTTGGCGACGAGGGTCGTCAGGTCCCCGCACGCGAGCGCCTCGTCGAACGCGCGCGTGAAGTCGTCCAGTGTACGCACCGTGGCTGTCCGCGGCACACCGGCGGCCGCGGCGATCGCCGCGAGGTCGCTGCCCGTCGAGGTCGCAGTCGGGAACCCGCCGACCGACAGGAGACTCTCGTTGTCGAACACGACGTGCACCAGGTTGCGCGGCCGATACCGCGCCAGCGTGGTCAGGCCGCCGAGATTCATCAGCACCGAACCGTCGCCGTCGAACACGACCACTGGCAGTTCGGGCCGCGTCAGCGCGATGCCCAATCCCATCGACGACGCCAGGCCCATCGCGTGCTGGAGGTAGAAGAAGTTCGGGCGATGGCCGATCGACTGCAGTTCGGCCGCCACCGCGCCCATGATCGTCACGACGGCCTTGCCTTCGAGCCGGTCGTAGACCGCGCGAAGCGCGTCGAGGCGGCGCATCGGCGTCTGCGCGTCGCTCACGATGCCTCGTCCCACATCAGATCGCGGCACAACAGCAAGGCGACGGGCTTGTTCGCCGAATATGCCAGCGTCTGCGCCTTGCGAACCCGTCGTCCGACGTGATCCGGATGATCCAGATAGGCGAACGGGATTCGCAGGGCGCGCATCAAATCTTCGGTGACACCGCCCCCCTCGGTTTGCCACGGATCGCGCTCCCCGAACTCACCCCGGTAGCTGACGAGCATCAGCAGCGGCAGGCGATAGAGCTGGGCGCACGACACGATGCCGTTGATCGACGCGAGGAAGCCATGATTCTGCATCAGCATCGCGGATTTCACGCCCGCGAGGTGCGCCCCCGCTGAGATGCCGACGCCTTCCTCTTCCTTGGCCAGGCGCACGAGCGTCATGTCCGGGTCGTCCTCGGCCATGCGGATCAGGTGCACGAGCCAGGTTTCCGGCAGCGCGGACACCAGCCGGATTCCGCAATCTTTCAACGCGCCGTAGATGACGTCGGATGCTGCTGTGGAAACGGGCATCGTTATCGGCGACCGGAATCAGGACTCCGCTTTCGCGACGTAGCTCTTGCGCGCGCGCGCGGTCATGCCGGGTTGCTTCAACTTTACTTCGAGTTTGTGGGTCTTCCCATCCAGTTTTGCCGGCGCAAATCCGAGCAGGTATTGCCGGTGGAGCTCGTCGGCCACGCGCGCAAAGCTCGACTTGAGATCGTTCGCATTCGACAATTCGATGTATCCACCACCGGTTTCGCCGGCAATCTTCGCCAGGCCCTCATCGGGTTTCTGCGAAATCATGTTGCGCTGCCCGAAATATCCACCGCCCAGGCCGCCCACCGGCGCGCGGCGATTGCCATACGGCACGCGCCCTTCGAGGCCGATGGCGTAGACCATGACGTCATCTTCCTGCGCCCGCTTGATCGCATCCTTCAGGCTGACGTTGTTGCTGCTGAAGTTCATCGGCGCATCGACGCCGTCGGTGAACACCAGCGTCACCCGCCGCCCGTCCTGCCGTCGTAACGCGTTTATCGAGACCTGGACCGCGTTCCACAGGGGCGTCGGGCCGTCGGGTTGCAGCTCGGTGCTCAGGATCATGAGCATTTCCCGCTTGTCGCTGGTGAAGTCCTGCGGGTCGACCTGAATGCGCGCGGCAAAACTCCCGATGCGCACCTTGTCCGCCGGCAGCAAACGCGTCACGAACTCGGCGGCCGCCTCTTCGACGATGCGGAACTGCGTCTTCATGCTGCCGCTGCGATCGAGCATCATCACGAGCGTGATCGGCTGCGTGTCGCTCGCGAACTGCGTGATCGTCTGCAGCTTGCCGTTGTCGTAGATCTCGAAGTCGTCGCGCGCGAGATCGGGAACCAGCCGGCCGCGATCGTCGGTCACCGTGGCGTAGACAGCCACCGTCCGCGCACCGCTGCGAAACTGCGGTTCCTGGGCAAGGAGTGGAATGGAGAGTACCAGCGCGAGGCTGCAGAGCGCGGGCATCTGCCAACGCGGCGGCGACGAGCGGTGATGGTCCAGCATGAAACGACCTCGCGGGCAGGCTCTTCATCATGACACAGACGACGATCCGGGGGTTCACGACGGGAGTTCACGACGGAGGAGTTCACGACGGGGGTTCACGACGAATGCACCGGAGGTTCACGGCGCGGGTTCAGGTCTACAATCGGCGGCGGGATTTGATGCGGATCGGAGTGCAGCGGAGGCAGGCGTGGCGCTGAGGGACATGCGGCTGGGGTGGCTGGCGGTGACGATCGGGATCGCTGTCGGGGTGACCGGAACTTCGGCGCACGCCGCGGAGGTCGTCAAGGAAACGTTCGGGTCCGGCGGACAGACGCGGACGTACTACGTGTTCATCCCCGACGCGGTCACAGAGAAGGCGCCGGTCCCGCTCATCGTGCTGCTCCACGGATCGGGACGGAACGGCAAGACGCAGACCGATCGGTGGGAACCGCTGGCCAGGAAAGAGGGCTTCATCATCGCCGCGCCGGACTCGCTCACACCCGAGGCGTGGCGGATACCGGAGGACGGTCCCGATTTCCTGTATGACCTCGTCGAGTTGCTGACGGCCCAGCACGAGGAGATCGATCGCCGGCGCATATATCTGTTCGGCCATTCCGCGGGCGCGATTCACGGCCTGACCATGGGGCTCCTCGAATCTGAATACTTCGCCGCGGTGGGTGTGCACGCGGGGGCGCTCGCTCCTGGTCTCGAGCAGGCAATGGACGGCGCGGCGCGGAAGATCCCGATGGCCATCTGGGTCGGGACGAACGACTCGTTCTTTCCGCTTGCCGCGGTGCGCGCGACCCGCGACACGTTGAACGGTCGCGGCTTCAATACGCAGCTCACCGAGATCCGCAACCACACGCACGACTATTACAGCCGCGCCGGACAGATCAACAAGAGCGTGTGGGAGTTCCTCCAGAAAGCCCGGCTGGAAGCGGACCCCCGGTACCAGCGGTACGCGATCCCCCGCTGACGTCCGCCGGCTGCAGGTGGGGAGGAGCAAGGTTATACTTTCCCCATGAAACCTGCGTGTCTCGCCACTCTTCTCGTCTCGACCCTGCTGGCCGCCCCGCTGGCGGCCCAACAACGGCCTGAAGCGGACCTGTGCGCGGTGCCGCCCGGAGCCCAGCCCCTCCTGCCGGCCAAATTGCTGCCAGGCATGGGCGACACGAACATGCCGGTCACCACGTCGTCCGACGAAGCGCGAAAGTTCTTCAACCAGGGCGTCTCGCAGATGCACTCGTTCTGGATGATCGAATCCGAGCGATCGTTCCTGCAGGCCGCGGCGCTCGATCCCGATATGGCAATGGCCTATTGGGGCATTTCGAAGAGCGCCGCTGGAGACTACCGGCCGGCGTTTCAGCTGCTGCGGGATCCGTACGACGGCGGCCGCGCGGGCACACCGATGCGGACTGCGGGGCCCGACGCCGTCCAGCGGACGTCCAACGGTGCGGCGGTCGACGGCCGCGTGCGCGCGCGCGAAGCGATCGCCAAAGGCGATGTCGCTGCGCTCAAAAGTGACCGAGCGTGAACGACTCTACATCGAGGCAGAAGCGGCTCGCCGGAGCCAGACGTCCAAGAATCCTGACGCCGATCACATCAAGGCGCTGCGCAAGCTGGTCAAGGCGTACCCGGACGATCTCGAAGCGAAGTCCATCATCGGCCTGGCACTGCTCGATGGATACGATTCGGTTTCGAAGCGGCCGAGAAAGAACACTGAAGAGGGTCTGAGACTTCTCGAGGCGGTGGTCGCCAAGGACGACAATCATTTCGGGGCACACCACTATCTGATCCACGGGTGGGAAGGCAGCAAGACGCCGGAGCGCGCGTGGCACGCCTGCAAGCGCTACCCGGAGCTGGTCACGAACATCCCGCACGCGCTCCACATGCCTGGCCACATCTACGCGCAGAGCGACAAGATCGATGAGGCGATCGGCGCGTTCAGCGATGCGTCGGTCAACGAGCTCGGCTGGCTCGGCACCGATGTGTTGTATCCGAACGGGCATCACGGGCACAACGTGCACTTCCTGGTGCATTCGCTGAATCTCGACGGCCGCTATCAGGACTCGATGGTGCAGGTGCGCAAGCTGATGGAGTTCCGCGAGACGCCGCGCGAGCGCAGCGGGAACAGTCAGCGAACCGTGTACCGGCAGGGTTACTTCACTCTGGTCAAGACGCTGGTGCGCTTCGAGCGTTGGGATCTGGTTCTCGACGGCCAGACCATCCCGGTCTACGACAAACCGGAGCAGCAGGCCTGGCGCACGTGGGCCATCGGGATCGCGAACACCGCACGCGGCAATATCGAGCAGGCGCGTGCCGCGCAGGCCGAGATGCGTGGGCACCTGAAGAACATCACGGCCAGCAAGCGCGCGTTGACCGTCGCCGAGATCGAACTGGATGGTGCGATTCAGGCGCGCGCCGGTGAGCGCAAGAAGGGCTATGCGCTCTACCGCAAGGCTGCTGAAATGGAGGCCGAGCTGATTTACACGGAGCCGCCCTCCTATCCACGTCCGGTCGTCGAAGGGCTGGGAGAAACGGCGCTCGCGCTGGGTGACTTCAAGGTGGCGGAAAAGGCGTTCCGAGAAGCGCTCACGCGCGAGCCAGGCAGTGGACGTGCCTATTTCGGACTCGCGGCCTCGCTGCGCGGACTGAACAACGCGTCAGCCGCCAACGCGATGGTTGCGCGCGCACTGCAGGCGTGGAACAAAGCTGACGGCGATCTGCCGCAGCTGCGTGCGGCGGTGCCGACCGCAGGCGGCGGGCAGAAGATAGCAAATGGGCAATGGGCAATCGGCGAAGGGCAATGCGGAGACGAAGGGCAGTGGCAAGACGGCGTCAGCACATCGGCCTTTCCGATTGCCGATTGCCGATTGCCGATCGCCCATTGCCTAGACCGCGGCAGCAACTGCTCGATGAGATCCCCGAGCTGCTGACCCGAATAGTCCTTCCCCTCGACCGTTGCCGCCAGCCGACCGTCGCGATCGATGACGGCTGTCTGTAGTGTGTGGGTGATCAGCCCCTCGTCTGGAAAGTACTCCACCCCGAAGAGACTGCAGACCCGAGCGATGTTCTCGGCCGATCCGGTCAGGAAGTGCCAGCCCGGCACGTTGGCCTTGAACTGCTCGGCGTACAGCTTCAGCGTTTCCGGCGTGTCGTACTTTGGATCGAACGTGACGGTGAGCAACGTCAGATCCTTCCCCATCCGATCCGCGAAGCGCTTTCGAACCGCATCGAAGTTGGTCATCATCCGCGGGCAGTAGTCCGGCAAGGGGCAGCGTGAGTAGATGAACGTCACGGCCACGACCGTACCGCGCAGGGACTCGAGAGAAATGGTCGCGCCATGCTGATTGGTGAGGGAAAACGCCGGGACGTCCGTGCCAATGCGGGCGAGTGTCGGCGACGGCGGGCTGAGCGTCATCCCTGAATCGACCGACGCCGCCGACAGCAGACGGACTCGATCGACCTCGGTCGTCCCCTTCCGCACGGTGATCCGAAAGGCGATGCGATCCCCCGGACGCATATCGGTCAGGTCCTCCGCGTCCTTCACGACGAACGGCATGACCATCGCATCCATGAACCCGGGAATCGGCTCGTGCGAGACAGTGACCGCTGCCCGGTCAGGATCGACCTTGAGCACGAGCCCGCGCGCCTGGTGCCGTGCGGCGCAGGCGGACGCCGCCATCAGCACGCACAGCGCGCATGTCACTCTCAACCGCGCGCGATCAACTCCCAATTTCCAACTCCCAACTCCCAAGGAGAGCCGCTCCAGACTGCCTACCGCCGGGGCATCGTCTTGACGTCTCGATACCGTTCGAGAAGCTGACGCTGACGAGTGTCCTTCGGCATCTCGCGTCCCTGAATGAAAACGCGCTCGGCCGTCGTCGTCAGCTCGAACGGGTCGCCGGACCAGACGACGAGATCCGCATCCTTCCCAGGTTCGATCGAACCGAAGCGATCGGCGACACCCCAGATGCGCGCGGCACCCAGCGTGACCGCGCTCAGCGCGGCGCCACGGTCGAGGCCGTAGGCAACCGCGTTCCCGACTTCCTGCCGCAGGGTCCCGGATCTATGCGTTTCGAACGACGCGAGCGCGATGTCAACACCCGCCTTGACCAACCGTCCGGGGTTCTCGAGCGTCGCCCCCAGCGAATCGAAGTTCGGGAGGTTGGTGAGCGGCTTGACGATCACGGGGACCTTGTGCCGCGCGATCTCGTCGGCGACCATCCAGCCCTCTGACGCGCCGACGAGGATCAGCCGCAGCTTGTACTCCTCCGCGAGGCGCATCGCGGCGAGCAGATCGCTCGCGCGGTTGGCTTGAATCGCCAGCGGCACCTCGCCGCGGACGACAGGCGCCAGCGCTTCCAGATCGAGGCGGCTGAGCGCGTAGTCGCGGCGCTGCGCCGTGTTGTAGGCGGCGCGATTTGCGAGGTAGTCGCGCGTGTCCTGCAGCGATTCCCTCAGCCTGAGCATTGCCGACGCGCGCGAGCCACCCGTGACCGCTGCTCCCGCTTCGCCCAGCAGCGCCACCATTGCTGCGGGTGTTCGATGCACGCTCGCGGGAGCGTGAGCTCCACTCAGATCGATGACCGCCGCCTGGCCGATCAGAACGTGACCCGTTCCAGCCGGCATGACGACCGTGCGCGTCACGCCCTCGACTCGCGTCACCGGCAGAACCGTGGAATTCGGATTGAACGCGTCGACGACGTTGAACGCCGCGCTCAGACCCTTCTCGGTGCTAGCCCCGTCGGCGGTGCCGTCGGCGGACAACGACACCTCCACGATCCCGACTTGCGTCGACGAATCGAGGAAGCCTGGCGTCACGACTTTCCCTGCCGCGTCGATCGTCCGAGCGCCGGCAGGCACTTGCACGTTCGACCCGACCGCGAGGATGCGGCCTCCGCTGACGACGACCGTGCCCTTGTCGATGACCGGTCCGGACACCGGGTGGATGCGCGCGCCGGTAATAGCGATGGTTTCGCCAGATGCAGCCGGCTGAGGAGGACGCGGTGGTGCAGGTTTCGTCGCGACCGGTTGTGCTGGCTTCGACGGCGGTTGCTGCGCTCCCGCGTGAAGGGCTGCGGAGGCGATCAGCGTGGACGCCACAAGTGACGATGCAAGAGTGAGTCTCATCGGCCCACCCCCGTCGGCAGGATGCCAAGTGTGAAGTCGCGGCGCGGCTGACGGGACGCGTCGTTCCGATCGTAGACGAGCGCGCCATCGATGAAGACCTGCTCGGCACGCGAGTAGACGCTGAACGGATCGCCGGACCAGATGACGACGTCGGCGTTCTTGCCCTGCTCCAGCGAACCGGTCCATTTATCGATCCCGAGGGCCCGGGCCGGGTTGATCGTCAGCCATCGGATCGCATCGACGCGATCGATCTTGATGCCCGCCTCCCAACCGGCGCGCATCGATTTCGCCGCCTCCTGATTCAGACGCTGAATGCCGTCGGCGCTGTCGGAGTGCACGATCGCACATGCGCCAGCCTCGTGCACCAGGGGAATGTTCGCCTGGATGCCGTCGAACGCCTCGAGCTTGAAGCCCCACCAGTCCGACCACATGCTGGCGCAGATGTTGTTCTCGGCGAGCAGGTCGCGGACCTTGTAGGCCTCGACCGCATGGTGAAACGACGCGATCTTGTAGCCGAATTCCTTAGCGACGTTGATCATGATGGCCATCTCGTCAGCACGGTAGCAGTGGTTATGGACGCGAATCTCGCCGTCCAGCACACCGGCCAGCGTTTCGAGCTGCAGGTTGCGATCCGGCCGCTTCTCTTCGTCCATGCCGGCGTCACGCCAGCGGCGCCAGCGGTCCCGGTACTCCTTCGCCGATTGCCACGCCCGGCGGTAGCCGGCCACGTTGCCCATGCGTGTGCTCGGCGCCGTGTTGCGCTGGCCATACACGCGCTTGGGATTCTCGCCACAGGCCATCTTCAGGCCGTACGGCGCGCCCGGGAACTTCATCCCCTCCGGCGTGCGCGTCGGCACGTTCTTCACCGTGACGCCGCGGCCGCCGAACAAGTTCGCCGATCCCGGCAGCAACTGCATCGCGGTGACCCCACCCGCCAGCGCGAGATCGAATTGCGGATCCTGCGGCCAGATGGAATGTTCGGCGGAAACCTCCGCCGTGTTCGGGCTCGACATCTCGTTGCCGTCCTGGTGGGCTTCGACACCCGGCGAGGGATAGACGCCGAGGTGGGAATGCGTGTCGATGATCCCGGGCGTGACCCACTTTCCGCCGGCATCAATCGAAACCGCATCTGCCGGCGCGTTGACGGTCTGGCCGACCGCCGTCACGCGGCCGTCCTGCAGCAGGATCGCACCGCGTTCGATCGCCGGGCCGGCCGCGGTGAGGATCGTGGCATTGCGGATGACCGTGGGGCGGGATGGCAGCGGCTGATAGGTCGAATCGTAGGCATTCGCCGGCTTCGGTGCCTGCGCCGCCGTTCCTGTCGACTGCGGCACGGCCTGGACGCTTGCAGCACGTTCGCCGGCGATCGCCGCGGCGACGACGACCGCGACGGAGAGACCCCATCGAAACACTCGTAAACGCATCCAGACCTCCTCGTTGTGGCGCAGCTGAAGCTGCGCCCTCCTGGTTCTCTTGACTAGCGGGGTGACACTTTTACGCCATTCTGGATGGCGTCGCTCGGGTACACGACAATCTGATCGCCCTGTTGAATACCGCTCAGCACCTCGGCCTCGAGACCGCTCCGCTGACCGATTTCCACCGGCGTTCGCACAGCAGCGCCGTTGACCACCTTGTAGACGGCCCACTGAGTCTCGTCCCTGAAGAGGCTGCTCGCGGGAATCTTGAGCACATCCGGTTTCGACCACACGATGATGCGCACCTCGACCCGATAGCCGTCGCCGATGGCTTTCCACTGCTCGCGCGGATCCTCGAAATCGATCAGCACGTTCACGCGCTGCTCCTCGACCCCCAGGGCCGACACTTTCGTGAAGCCTGACGGCTCGACACGACGCACGCGGCCGTTGAGCGCGCGATCGCCGCCCCACTGCTCGATTCGCACCGGCTGTCCCGGCTGCACGCGCACGGCCGCACTCGACAACAGATCCGACACGATTTCCAGGTCGGCGAGATCGCCGACCTCGAGCAGGGGCTGGCCGAGAGGCACGACTGCCTCGCTCTGCTGGAGGCGCCGAAGGACGACACCGTTGACGGGCGAAAACAGCGGAATCGTTGCGACCTGACCGGCGCGGGTCTGCAGCAGGCTCGCGCGTGCAACCTCCAGCTGATACTGCGCTGCGCGGACGCTGAACTCCGCCGACTGGTGGGCGCGTTCCTGCGCCTTGACCTCACGTTCGGCAGCTTCGAGATCGCGCGCCGCCAGCGCGCCGCCGGCGACGAGCCCCTGGGTCCGCTTCAGCTCTGACTGCGCGAATGCGAGTTCCGTCGCGATGCGGTCACGCTCCGCACGGGCACTGCCGATGGCCGCCTCCGCCGCCTTGACGCGTCCTTCGAGCTCCGCGCGCGTCCTGACGTCGAGCAGCTGCGGATCGACCGGCCGGAATTGCGCGAGGATGGTCTTGCGCGCGATGACCGGATCGCCCGGTTCGAGCTCGATCCGTTCCATCCGTCCAGGTACGGGCGCCGACACCACGTACCGATCGCGAATGCGCGTCTGCCCCTCTTCGTCAACGGTCACCTCGAGCGGTCCTCGCGCGACGGTGGCAAAGTCCGCGGGCACCGGCGCCGGCCGGAATGCCCACACGAGGATCGCGCCCAGGACGAGCACGACGAGACCGATGCGCACGAGACGTTTGGTCATCCGATTGAGGAGAGCCGGGCGTCCACCGACGGCTCCGTTCCACGAACTACGAACTACGAACCACGAACCACGGCATGCGACTACTCCCGCGTTTTCAAAACAGCCACCAGATCCAGATGATCCAGCTGCCTCCGAACCGCCAGCCCTGACAGGGTCGCCGCGACCATCACCGCCGTCGCGGCATACGCGAACGTCCGGGTGCTGACGACGAGCGGAAAGCGATACAGCTCCGTGTTGAACGCGGCCACGAGCAGCCCGGCGAAGAGGTAACCCATCGTCAAGCCGATCGGAATGGCCATGAGCGTCACCACCGCCAGCTCGCCCAGCAGGATTGCCGAGATCTCGCCGCGCGTGAACCCGAGCACGCGCAGGCTCGCCAGCTCGCGGCTGCGTTCCGAAAGAGACACCCGCGCGGCATTGTAGACGACACCTCCCGCAATCACGCCGGAGAACATGAGGTTGAAGAAGATCATCACGTAGAACGTGTCCTTCAGCGTCTTCTCGAAGCTCTCGATCGCGGTGCCCTTCAGGCTGACACCGGCCACCGCCGGGGTGTCCTTGAGCCTGCGGTACAACGAACCGGACGCACTTTCATCGATCTTCAGGAATGCTCCGGTGAGCGTCTCGCCTTCACGAACCATCCGCCGCACCGCGTCGATCTCCATGTAGGCGGATGTGCCCATGTACTCCTCGACGATACCCGTCACGGGAACGTAGCGAACGGGCCGGCGGCCATCGAGCACTTCGATCGTGATCACGTCACCCACGCGGGCACCGAGCACCTCGGCCAGCTTCAGCGACAGCACCAGCCCATCGTCGGGAAGGCGGACAGGGCCGGACTTCACATCGACCACCCGATTGAGCTCTGCCGCCGCGACCAGGCCAGTGATCGACACGATGCGCGATCGTTGCGCGCTGCGCAGGCGCGCCGGAACGGCGCGCATCGGCTCGGCGTAGAGCACGCCTGGCAGGCGCCGCACTTCGTGCAGGGCGCGCGGCGAGACGGGCTCGACGAACATCACCGTCGCGTCCTGCCGCTGCAGGACGTTGAACTGCAGATCCATCAGCACGTCGATTGAATCCAGAAAAAACGTGCCGAGCACGAGCATCGACACCGCGGCCGCGATGCCCATCACGGAGGTCGCTGCGCGGACCGGATGCCTGCCGACGTTCCTGAGGATCATGCGGACAGGTGCGGAGAGCAGGTGCTCGAGCCCTGCGCGCTCCAGCCAGCTCCGGCGGTATCGTGCTGGCGGCTCCGGCCGCATGGCTTCCGCCGGCGGCAGCGCCGCCACGCGGCGGACGGCGTTCAACGCGCCGAGAGCCGCGGCGACGAAGCTGACCGCCACGCCCCCGGCAACCACGCCGGGCGGCAGCCGGTAGCTGAGGGTCGGAAAACGGAAGAACGCGTTGTACATCGAGGTCATTCCGGACCCGAGCCAGGCGCCGAAGATCATGCCGAAGACCGCACCCGCCGCTCCGACGACCAGACTGAGCTTGATGTAGTGCCACGCCAGCTCGCCGTTGGTGTACCCAGCGCCTTCAGCGCGGCGATCTGTTCCCGCTGCACACCCACGATCCTGGTCAGCACGACGTTGAGGAGAAATGCCGCGACAGTCAGAAACACGATGGGCAGGATCAAGCCGACACCCTGCAGCTGCGACAGCTCGTTATCGAGGTACCAGTGACTCGTTTGATGAGCGCGGGCGATGGCGCCGAGCCCGCCGTAGGAGGCGAGCAGCCGATCGACGGTGGCGATGACATCTGCCTCGCGGGCACCAGGCAGCAGTGTCAGCGACAAGCTGTTGAAGCCGCCTTCCATGTCGAAGGCGGCCGCGAGCCCGCGTCCGTGCATCCAGAAGACGCCGAATCGCGAGTCATCGGGGATGAGCTCCCCGGGCCGGATGCTGTAGACATACTCGGGCGACAACGCGACGCCGACGATGAGCAGCTCGCGGCGCCGGCCGTTGATGATCGCCCCGATGCGATCGCCGGGGCCGAGCGAGCGCGAGAGCGCGAATGCCTCGCTCACGAGCACTTCGTCGGATTGGCCCAACGTGGGAAACCGGCCACGCCGGAGGAACACGTCGTTGAGCATCGGCTCGTGCGGAATCGGGATGCCGATCAGGCGGCCGGTCGCCGGCTCGGTGAGACCGGGCACATCGAGCGTGACATCCACGACCACGCGCGCCTGCACGCGTGCGACGCCCGCAATCTCTTCGATGCGTGGCACCAGGGTGAGCGGCGCCCGAACCAGCGGAGCGAACACCTGGGCAAAGCGGTAGCGGTCGTAGTAGGTCTGCTGCGTCAGCCTGAGAGAGGCGAACGTGCTCAGATACATGATGAACATCGCCACGCCGGCGCCGATGACGAGGCTGATGGCCAGCGCCTGTCCCTTCAGGTTCCAGAGATCGCGAAGGAGTTTCCGATCGAGCGGGCGCATTACCAGGTGAGCTCGGAGGGCGCCAGTTTCTTCTCGTTTCGACGCTCGCTCAGGATGCGGCCATCCGAGAGCGAGATGACGCGGTCGGCCATCCCTGCCACGGCCGCGTTGTGCGTGATGACTGCGGTCGTCGTCCCCAGCTCGCGGTTCACGCGCTGAATGGCTTCGAGCACCAGGATGCCGGTGGCGATGTCGAGTGCGCCGGTTGGTTCGTCACAGAGCAGCACGTCCGGCCGCTTTGCCACCGCCCGCGCGATGGCCACCCGCTGCTGCTCGCCACCCGATAGTTGGGACGGGAAGTGATCGAGCCGGTCGCCGAGCTTCACGAGCTTCAGAGCCTCGGCTGGCGCCATCGGACGATCCACGATGTCCGTGACGAGCGCGACGTTCTCACGCGCGGTCAGGCTCGGGATGAGGTTATAGAACTGGAACACGAAGCCGACATGCTTACGCCGATACATCGTCAATGCCCGCTCGTCGGCCGAGGTCAGGTTCTGGCCGCGATAGGTGACGGTGCCCGAGGTCGGCACGTCGAGTCCGCCGAGAATGTTGAGAAGCGTCGACTTGCCACTGCCGGAAGGTCCGAGAAGAACGAGGAACTCCGCCTCGAAGAGGTCGAGGCTGATGCCACGCAGCGCATGAACCGCCACTTCGCCCATGTTGTAGACCTTGGTGATGTCACGGGCGAGGAAAACCGGTGGCTGGCCTGACGATTCGGTGGGACGCGCCGCCGCGTTTGCGTGGAGGTCGGACACGGGTGCTGCCTCGGACAGTGTATCCGAGGCGGGGATGTCCGTGGTCCGTGGTTCGTGGTTCGTGTCTCGTCGTGGGCTCAGAGTCGTTCGGCGAGACACGGACAACGCAAACACGGACCACGGCACGCATTACTACGGCGTCATGACCACCTTCATGCAATCGTCGGTCTTGTGAAGGAACATCTCATAGCCTTCCGGCGCATCCGAGAGCTTCAGACGGTGTGTGATGACGAAGCTCGGATCGATGTCGCCCTTCTCTATCCGCTGCATGAGCGGGCGCAGGTAGCGGTGCACGTGGGTCTGGCCTGACTTGATCGTCAGCGCACGATTGACCACGGCGCCAAGCGGGAACTTGTCGACGAAGCCACCGTAGACCCCGGCGAGCGACACTGTTCCTCCGTTGCGGCACGACAGAATGGCCTGACGAACCGCGATCGGCCGATCGGTTTCGAGCATCAGGTTGGTCTTCACCTTGTCGTACGCGTACTGAAGTAGCTGGCCCGTGTGCCTCCATCCCTACCGCGTCGATGCACGAGTCCGGACCCCGGCCGCCGGTCAGCTCCCTCAGCTCTTCGTAGATGTCGACCTCTTCGTAGTTGAGGACCTCTGCGCCGGAACGTCGCGCAAAATCGAGCCGGTACGGGAACCGATCGATCGCGATTACCCGCTCGGCGCCGAGGAGAAACGCGGACTTGATCGCGAACTGCCCCACCGGGCCGGCGCCCCACACGGCGATGACATCGCCGGGCTGTATGTTGCAATTCTCGGCCGCCATGTAGCCGGTCGGGAAAATGTCGGACAGGAACAGGACCTGTTCGTCTTTCAGGTTGTCGGGCACCTTGATCGGGCCGACATCGGCGAAGGGTACTCGTGCGTATTCCGCCTGACCTCCGGGATAGCCGCCGAGCATGTGCGAATACCCGAAGAGGCCGCTCGGTGAGTAGCCCCAGAGCTTCTCCGCCATCCACGCGTTCGGGTTCGAGTTCTCGCAAAGCGAATAGAGCTCCTTTTCACAGAGGTTGCAGTGTCCGCATGCGATCGGAAACGGGACGACGACTCGATCGCCACGCCGCAGATTCTTGACGGCCGACCCCACCTCGACGACCTCGCCCATGAACTCGTGCCCCAACACATCTCCGCGCCGCATCGTCGGAATCCACCCGTTGTAGAGGTGCAGGTCGGAGCCGCAGATCGCCGTGCAGGTGATGCGGACGATGGCGTCACGCGGGTTCAGGATCTGAGGATCGGGAACGGTGTGAACTTCGAGCTTCTTTGTGCCCATCCAGCAGTTCGCCCTCATGCTTCCCCTCCCGTTCTTGCAAAGTCGTACTGCAGGGACTCGGCGGGCTGCGCCGCTTCGCGACGACGATCCGCCGCGGCGACCGAGATCTCGCCGGTCTCCAGAATCTGCTTGAGGCGCCGGAGATCCTCGTCGATCTGCTGCTCAGGCTCCTCGCCGAACAGCTTGCCCACGAGCTGCGCCGCGCGACCGCCGGGCACCTCATAGAACAGCTCGACACGCAACTCGGTACCGCGCGAGCCTGGTGCCGGATCGAACCGGACAGATCCGCGGTTCGGAACAGTCGAGCCTTCAAGCGATCGCCAGGCAATCCGCTCGTTGGGGCGATCGTCGATCAGTTCTGCCTCCCACTCGACCTTGAAACCGGCGGGGCCCTTGGCCCGCCACCGCGATCGGCGCTCGCCGATCAGCTCGACCGATTCAAGGTGTTTCATGAACTGTGGAAGGTTTTCGAGCTTGCGCCAGAACCCATACACGGCGTCGGGTTGCCGGTTGATCGTGTAGGTCTTCCTGACGTGAATGTCGCGCGACACGCGCGCACGCAGCCGGCCTGCCTGTTCCGATCGGCTGAACCGTTGCGTTGCCCAGATGCCAGCGGCAGCCGCACCGGCGACCGCGCCAATCGCCATCAGCAACCGCTTGCGACTCTCTGCTGAGTCATCCTGCGCGGCCAGGATTCCAATCTTTCTTCTTTGACATGTAGTCATCTCCCCTCGTGCCCGTTTGAACGAACTAACCTCGATCCGGGCTGCCTTGTGCAAGGCGCGATCCTTCAGCAACCGGTTGAGGTGAGGCGTTGGGAACTGATGACGCTATCGGGGAACTCGCGGCAGCCAGAAGCACGTCCCTTTCGGAACGTCGAAACCGGGCGGTGCGACGCCGACGATCGTCGTAGGACGACCGTCGAGCGTCACGCGCCGGCCGATGACTGCAGGCGAGGAAAGGAACTGCTCCTGCCAGCAATGATGGCTGAGAACGGTGACGGGCACTTCGGTACACTCGTACTCCGGGCCGATCATGAGGCGGCCGATCAGCGCTCGAACGTCGGCGCTGCGGAAGAAGTCTGCGGTCACTACCGCACCGGCAACCTGCGTCGGGCTGGCTCCGTCCATCTCGAGCTGCAGTCGCGTCGCGGAATAGCTGGTCGGCGGAGGTTCGCGAAACGACGGCTGTTTTCCAACGCACGACGTCAACGCCAGGCCGAGCACGAGTACGGCTGACCAGGATGCAGGATCCCTCATGGCTCCTCCGCAAACGTTCATACCCGAAATCCTATGAGGCGTGCCAGCTGATTGACCTGAAGACGTGGACTGAGACGGCTGAAGAAAGCATCGCGCAGGCGGACCGCGACTCGCGACTCGAATTGTCCGATCGCGCCGACCTGACGCGATCGGGTCACGAACGCATTCGCGCGCGGAATCCGCTGCTGCTCGTAGCTACGAAGAGCCGCAGCAATATCGGTCCGTCCGGCCAAAGACTGCGATAACACGACGGCGTCTTCGAGGGCCTGGCAGGCGCCCTGACCGAGGTTGGGAGTCATCGGATGCGCAGCGTCACCGAGTAACGTGATGCGTCCCGCTCCCCACGACTTGAGCACGGGCCGATCGTAGATGTCGTTGCGGAGAATGTCGGGCTTGGGCGTGGCTTCGATGAGCGACGGAATCGGGCTGTGCCATCGGCCGAACAGATCGGTAGCCGCGATTTTCTCGTTCGCATTTCGTCCGCCCTCGGCCGTGTTCTGCGTGGCGAACCAGTAGACGCGATTCATGCTCATCGGCACCATGCCGAACCGTGCACCGTAACCCCACGACTCGCTGGCCCGCAGTCGGCTCGTATCGAATGGCACGACGGCACGCCAGGCGGTGTACCCCGAGTACCGCGGCGGCTTTGATCCGTGAAGCGCGGCACGCACCACGGAATGAAGTCCATCGGCACCTATCAGCAGGTCACCACGAACACGCCGCCCGTCAGCGAACTGCGCTTCCACGCCGTCTGAGTCCTGTTGCACGCCCACACAGTGCGCGCCCAGACTGACGGCGTCGCGGCCCAGCGCCGTCAGGAGGATGGCCTGCAACTCGGCGCGATGCATGATCACGCACACGACGCCGACTCGCTGCCGCAGGTCCTCGGTGGAGATCTTGACGAGCGTGCGCCCATCCCACGATCGCAGGCCTGCCGCCTCGTAGGCATCGCTCGCGGCCTCGATGGCTTCCCGGACGCCAATTTTGTCCAGTGCGTGCAGCGCGTTCGCCCACAGCGAAATCCCCGCACCTATTTCGCGCAGCTCGCCGGCCCGTTCGAAGACGGTCACGTCGAGGCCGGCCCGGCGCAGCGCGATACCGGTCGCCAGGCCGCCAATGCCTGCGCCGATGACAATTGCCTTCACGGAACGCGTCATCCAGGTCACGTTAGCACGTCCGCTTGCGCTACCATTATTGGGTGGGGGTCAGATCTTGTTTCTTGCATGACTGTCCATCTCTGGTGACTCACAAAAACAGGACAGTCGCGCAAGAAACAAGATCTGACCCCTCTACCTCCCGGAGGCAACCGATGACTATCGATGAAGTGGTGCCTCTCACCAACGGACTGTCAGTGGTGGCCGGCACCCAGACCCTGGTCTGCGATCGCACACGGATCACACCGGTGAACGACTCGGTAGACGTGTCGTTCTGGATCGCGGGCACCGACTTCGTGCCCCGACTCCGGCTGAAGAAGGACCGCCTCGCGCGCGCGACGGCCGACGAGGTCGCGCGGATCGTGAGAAGCGTGGCGCGGGTGGCCTTCACCGGCGAGCGGCACGCGGTCGCGCGTTAACACCCTCCCGCGACAGCACGTCCCTCGGAATGGGACAATCAGACACGATGCTTCGACGACTTCTGCGAAAAGCGGCCATCGTGCTCGTGCTCTTCATCGTCGCGGGTGCGTTGCTCTACAGCTTTGGGTTGCGCGTGGTGCTCGACGGCGGAGGCATTCCGCATCTGCAGTTTGTCGAGTCGGCAAACGCTCAAGCGGAGAAAATCGAACGTCATCGCGAAGCGCAGCGTGCAGCGCCTGCGGCGGCGCCGACGCCGGGCCCGGCCGCGGCGCCGTCCGCAGAGAGCCCCGGACCGGTTCCGGTGGCAAGGGCCGCACCGGCCGCGGCCGATCCCGATCCGGTGCTCCACTCGACATACTGGTCGGATTTCCGAGGTCCGTCACGTGACGGGCATTACCGGGAACAGCCGATTCGCACGTCGTGGCCGTCTGGTGGCCTCCAACCCAAATGGAAGCAACCCTCAGGCGGCGGCTATGCCTCGTTCGTCGTGGCAAACGGACGCGCGTTCACCATCGAACAGCGTGGCGCCGAGGAGGTCGTTGCGGCGTACGACGTCGCAACAGGCCGTGAGCTGTGGACCAACCGCTGGAAAGCACTTTTCAGCGAGTCGATGGGCGGTGACGGTCCGCGCGCGACGCCCACCTGGCGAGACGGCCGCGTGTACGCGCTCGGCGGCCAAGGCGAGCTCCGCGCGCTGGACGACGCGACCGGGAAGCAAATCTGGCGGACGAACATCCTGGACGACGCGGGTGCCGAGAATCTCATGTGGGGCATGTCTGCGTCGCCGCTCGTGTATCGCGACTCCGTCATCGTCCTGCCAGGAGGCAACAGCGGCCGCTCGGTCGCCGCCTACGACCGTTTGACCGGCAAGCGGTTGTGGTCCGCGCTCGACGATCGTCAGGGGTATTCGTCACCACAGCTCGCGACAATCGGCGGCGTCGAGCAGATCCTGGTATTCAGCGCCAGCCGCCTGATGGGCATTACCCCGGATCGCGGCGAGCTGCTGTGGGAGTATCCGTGGAAGACGCAGTATGACGTCAATGCGTCGCAGCCTCTGGTGATCGGCGACAACCGCGTCTTTCTGTCGACCGGTTATGGCAGCGGCGCCGCGGTGATCGAGCTGACGCAGGATGGGGGAAAGTTCAGCGTTCGCGAGGTCTGGCGGAACATCCGGATGAAGAACCAGTTCACCAGCTCGATCCTGCTCGACGGGTACATCTACGGGCTGGACGAATCAATCCTCGCGTGCGTCGACGCCGAGACCGGTCAACTCAAATGGAAGGGCGGCCGTTATGGCTACGGCCAGACCCTGCTCGCGAGCGGCCACCTCATCGTCATCACCGAGCAGGGAGACCTCGTCCTGGTACGGGCCACGCCTGAACGTCACGAGGAGATTGCGAAGTTTCCAGCGATCGAGGGAAAAACCTGGAATCACCCGGCAATGGCCGGCGGCATCCTCCTGGTCCGCAACGGTGCCGAGATGGCGGCCTTCGATCTCAGGGTGCCGGCCCGGTAGTCAAGTGCGCGAGTGCGCGAGTGCGTGCAGTGCGCAAGTGCGTAAGTGCTAGAAAACCATGTGCGCGAGTGCACAACTGCACCGACTTGCGAGATGCCTCGCATCTGCACGTGCGCACCTGCGCACTTTGTTCTTTAAGCACCCGCGCACTTGCGCACTTGCGCACTGCGCATTTTTAGCGCTTCGGATAGTCCGGCGCGGTCTTGACCTCCGCGATCTGCGCCGTGTGCCGCGCGCTGTGGGCGGACGTCAGCAGCACCCACTGGTAGGCGTCGATCTCTTTCATCGCCGGATGAGGCGCGACCCACGCCCGCAAATCCTCTGGGGTCGTCTTGACGAAATCGATCGTTCCCTGCCGCGCCTTTTCGAACTCCTTGATCAGCGCCTCACGCGTGGCGAACCGGTTGGTTGGCTTCAGGACTTCCGGAGCCTGCGCCTTGCCGGAACGATCGGTAATCACAGCAATGATCTTCTCGTCTGGAATCCGTGCGACCCCATCGGCTGCTTTGGGCCCTTTCAGGATTTTCTCGCTGATCAACTGCACGATGAACCCCTCGCTCACCGTGATGTGCTCCGCCGTTTCAGCGATCGACCAGCGATCGGGTCCGGCCTTGAAGGTCCACTGTGCTTCGGACAGACCGTTGATCGAATCGAGGAAGTTCTTGCGGGTTTCCTCAAGGTATTTCACGCCGGCATCCCGGTCCTTCTGCGTGAAGGTCGGGGCCGCAGTCGTCTGCGGGATTGCGAGCGAGACGAGGCAAACGAAGGTACATAGGCGCATAGGGTGGATCATAGCCTTCCGGAGGGGACGGAGGTCACGGAAAAAGCTTCAACTCGGAGACGCGGAGAAACGGAGGCTTAGGGTGGGGCTGGCAAATACTGGATACCACACAGCGCCGATGCCGCCGCAAGGCGGCGTGCGATCGATCGACGCCCCGAGGACACAAGCCGTGGTGAGGCTTAAACGGCTTGTGTCGTCGGGGCGTCGATCGATCGCACGGCCCGGCCGACGGCCGGGCCGGCATCGGCTCACCTCGGAGTCGCGCGACCACCACAGCAGCCCTCCGTTTCTCCGTGTCTCCGTTTTTAAAGCTCGTTCCGTGTCCTCCGTCCCCTCCGTCTCAAACCCAGCCCGGATTATGATGTAGGGTCCGGGATACACTCATGGCTAACATCCTTCAGCATCTCCCTGTCGGCCAGCGGGTCGGCATTGCGTTCTCAGGCGGCCTCGATACGAGTGCGGCCATCCATTGGATGCGCGCCAAAGGCGCTATCCCCTACGCATACACGGCCAACCTCGGACAGCCCGACGAACCGGACTATGACGAGATCCCGCGGCGCGCCCTGCAGTACGGGGCTGAAAAGGCGCGACTGATCGACTGCCGTCAGCAGCTCGTCTCGGAAGGTCTGGCGGTCCTGCAGTGCGGGGCGTTCCATATCTCGACCGCCGGCGTTCAGTACTTCAACACGACACCGATCGGTCGCGCCGTCACCGGCACGATGCTCGTCGGCGCGATGAAGGAAGACGACGTCAACATCTGGGGCGACGGGAGCACGTTCAAGGGAAACGACATCGAGCGGTTCTACCGTTACGGTCTGCTCGCGAATCCCAGCCTGCGCATTTACAAGCCGTGGCTCGATCAGACGTTCATCGACGAGCTCGGCGGACGGCGGGAAATGTCCGAGTACATGCAGCGCGCCGGCTTCGCCTACCGCATGAGCACCGAGAAGGCGTATTCGACAGACTCCAACATCCTCGGCGCGACCCACGAAGCGAAGGACCTCGAGCGGCTCGACACGGGAATCCGGATCGTCGAACCGATCATGGGCGTCGCTTTTTGGCGCGACGACGTGGCGGTGAAGCGGGAGGAAGTGAGCGTCAGGTTCGAAGAGGGCCAGCCGGTCGCGCTGAACGGGGTCACCTATCGCGATCACGTGAAGATGCTGCTCGATGCCAACAGCATCGGCGGCCGCCACGGCCTGGGGATGAGCGATCAGATCGAGAATCGCATCATCGAGGCCAAGAGCCGCGGCATCTACGAAGCGCCGGGCATGGCACTGCTCTTCATCGCCTACGAACGCCTGGTGACCGGCATCCACAACGAGGACACCATCGAGCAGTACCGCGACAACGGCCGTCGCCTTGGACGGCTCCTCTATCAGGGACGCTGGTTCGATCCGCAGGCGATGATGTTGCGGGAAACCGCGCAGCGCTGGGTCGCGCGGGCCATTACGGGTGAGGTCACGCTCGAGCTGCGCCGCGGCAACGACTATTCGATCCTGGATACGGTCAGCCCGAACCTGACTTACAAGCCTGAACGGCTGACCATGGAGAAAGGTGAGTCGGTCTTCACGCCGCTCGACCGGATCGGTCAGCTGACGATGAGGAACCTGGACATCAGCGACACACGCGACAAGCTGATGACCTACGTGAAAACGGGAGTGCTGGCGCCGTGGAGCGGCACCGCACTCCCGCATCTGGCCGAATCGACGGAGACTTCCGAGGTGCCGGGAGACAAAGAAGCGACCGAGTCCCCGGAGCCCGCGAAGAAACGCTAGGCCTTCGCTGCCTCCATCGGGTTCTCGTCCGCGCTCATCCCGTAGATCGCGGGGACCTTGGAGCCGGCCGCACGCAGGTAGGCGGCTAGCTGACCACGATGGTGAATGGTGTGGTTGTTCATCAAGGTCAGCCACACGACTGCCGGCGCTGTCGTGCCGAAGAAGTCCACCGGCCTGAGCATCTGCTCTGGCGTCATGCCGCGAAGTTTGGACAGGCGATCGGCGAGCTGCTTCGCGTACCAGGCGGACACCGCCTTCGGATCGGTCATCTCCGCGGGCGTCTCCGGCTCGCCGGTCCACTCGAACTTGCCGCTGAGAATGCCGTCGGCGAACCACATGTCTCCTGTCGCAAGGTGTGTCGCCAGCTCCCAGGCTGTGCGGGACTTCGAGTCCGGTTTGTAGTTCCGGTTCTGGTCAGGAACCGCCGCGATGACCTTGCACGTCGCCGCGCTCTCCTGCTCCATCGTCCGCGTGAGTACATCAACCAGCGCACGTGCTTGTTCTGCGTTCATATCTCCTCCGTCTGAAGAATGGCGAGTGGAATTTCCTTCTGGTGATCACGAACATTTCCGGGTTTGCCGGCAGCCGGCCTGAACCAGCAGGTCGAGGACCTCGAGGTACTGCGTGTGCGAAACCGACTTTCCTCCAGCCGGAACCGTCTTGTGAGCCACGACGAGGTCGAGCGCGGGGATCACGGTGATCTGCTGACCGATCGCGCCCAGGCCAGTGTACGCGCCGCGATACCCGCCGGTGGCAAACGGCCCGTCCCAGATCCACCAGAGATAGCCGTAGCCGAACGGACCTTTTCGATGGCCCGGCGGGTTCATTTCGGATACCGGCGTGACGGCGGTCGTGATCTCGCGCACCCAGTCACGAGGGACGAGTTGGCGGCCCGACCAGTTCCCTTGTCGAAGCATGAGGTAGCCGATGCGAGCCATGTCTCGCGTCGACAAGTTCATGTGGTACGCGAGGTGTATCGACTGGCTGGCGTCGCCCGTCCTCCGATGCGATGCGCGATTGAAATCCTGCATGCCTAATGGCTTCGCCAGATCGGATTCGAGCGCATCGTAGATGTCGCGGCCGGTCTCCTTCTCGAAGATGGTGCCGAGCGCGTTGAAATCCCAGTTGCTGTAGAGGTAATACGTGCCGTGCTTCTGCGACCCGCGGGGCGGCGCGCTGGCGAGGTCGTCGCCAGCATTGGATGCGGCGTGATAGACGCCTGAGCGCGCCGTCAGCAGGTCTCGAACGGTCGCCTCCTTTTCCTCCGCCGTCAGGCCACCGATATCATCGATGCCAATGTCGGCAAGCGTGCGATCGAGCCGCACCTTGCCACTCGCGACGTAATTCCCGTAGAGCATCGCCAGAATGCTCTTGCGAACCGACGCAAGATAGCTCACGACCGCCACATCGCCGTAATCCATCAGCACTCGTCCGCCGGCGACCGCGACGAATCCACTCGTGGGCAACGTCTGCAGCTTGGCGCGGACGGCATCGAGATCCGCAGCGGTCCACCCGGCCGACTCCGGTTTCTCGAGACGTTCCCATTCGAGCGCCGGATAAACCGCACGACTCTCGACCGCGGCGGACGGAGCCGCCGGCTGAACCTGCCGCGGCGAGCACGCCGCGACGAGCGAGAAGACGATCAGGAAGATGAGTCGTTTCATGGGTCTTGATTTCACGGAGGTTACGGAGGACACGGAAAAAGCTTCAACTCGGAGACTCGGAGGCACGGAGATCCGTGGTCGCGTCACCGCTAACCGGCCGATGCCGGCCCGGCCATGGCCGGGCCGGGCGATCGACAGAGACACTGCGGACACAAGCCGTTGAACAAACAGACAGGAACGGCTTGTGTCCGCGGTGTCTCTGTCGATCGCTCGCCGCGTTCCGCGGCGACATCGGCCTCTTAGCCGGTCGAAGAACTACCTCAGAATAAAGAATCTGACTCCGTGTCTCCGAGTCTCCGAGTTGAAGCCTGTTCCGTGACTCTCCGTCACCTCCGTGCCACGGAACCACAGACTCTACAACAGACTTCTGCTGCGCGCAGAGCGCCCGAATGCTGTATGCTGAAACTTCCCCTCTGTCCCCGTTTCCTTGATCCGATGTCGTTCTCTCGCTTTCACCCGATCGTTCAGCAGTGGTTCACCTCGACGCTTGGCCCGCCCGCGCCGGCTCAGCTGCGTGGATGGGAAGCGATACACGACCGCCGGCACACGCTCATCGCTGCGCCGACCGGCTCGGGCAAGACGCTCGCCGCGTTTCTGAGCGCGTTCGACGGCCTGCTCAATGAAGGCCTGGCCGGTCCGCTTCCTGACGAGGTGCGCATCGTCTACGTCTCGCCGCTCAAGGCGCTGAGCGCGGATATCCAGAAGAACCTCGCCGAACCGCGCAGCGGGATCCGCCGCCTTGCCGCGGAAGCGGGACTCGAGGCGCCGCAGATCACATCGGCGGTGCGCACGGGCGACACGACACCGGCCGAGCGTGCGGCAATGCTGCGGACGCCCCCGCACATCCTCGTAACCACGCCCGAGTCGCTCTACCTGCTCCTTACCTCCGATCGCAGCCGCGCGATGTTGCGCACGGCTACGACGGTGATCGTCGACGAGATCCATGCAGTAATCGGGACCAGGCGTGGCGCGCATCTGGCGCTGTCGCTCGAACGGCTGCAGCAGGTTGCCGAGCGGCCCCTGCTGCGGATCGGCCTTTCAGCGACGCAGAAGCCCATTGAGAAAGTCGCCAGGTTCCTCGTCGGCACCGAAACCAGCGACTGCGCGATCGTCGATGAAGGTCACCGGCGTGAGATGGACATCGGCGTGGAGATCCCGAGGTCGCCGCTCGATGCGGTGATGTCGCACGAGGTCTGGTCGGAGTACTACGACCGGCTGGCCGAGCTGATTCGCGAGCATAAGACCACGCTCGTGTTCGTCAACACGCGGAACATGGCCGAACGCATCGCCCGGCACCTGAGCGAACGCCTCGGCGAGGATGCGGTGACCGCCCACCATGGCAGCCTCTCGAAGGACACGCGCCTGAATGCCGAATCCAGGTTGAAGGCGGGGAGTCTGCGGGCGCTCGTGGCGACGGCGTCGCTCGAGCTCGGCATCGACATCGGGCACGTGGACCTCGTGTGCCAGCTCGGTTCGCCGCACCGTATCGCGACGCTGCTCCAGCGCGTCGGTCGATCAGGCCACACGCTGGTTGGCACTCCCAAGGGGCGGGTGTTTCCGACATCCCGCGACGACTTGATCGAATGCGCCGCGCTCGTGCGCGCTGTTCGACGCGGGCGAGCTGGATGCCATCGTGTCGCACGAAGCACCACTTGACGTCCTCGCTCAGCAGATCGTCGCCGAGACCGCCTGCCGTCCGTACGAGGATGTGGAGCTGCTGGAGGTCGTCAGGCGCGCGTGGCCCTATCGCGATCTCGCTCGGCGGGATTTCGATGCCGTGCTCACCATGACCGCGGAAGGATTCTCCACCAGGCGAGGACGCCGGTCTGCGCTCGTCCATCTCGACGAGGTCAACGGCACCGTCCGCGGACGCCGTGGCGCGCGGCTCCTGGCGCAGACCTCGGGTGGCGCCATCCCGGAGATCGCCGACTATCGCGTCATCCTCGAGCCCGAGGACACGTTCATCGGCACGCTGAACGAAGACTTCGCCATCGAGTCGAACGCCGGCGATATCTTTCAGCTTGGCAACGCGTCGTGGCAGATCGTTCAGGTGTCCAGCGGTGTCGTTCGTGTTGCCGACGCCAGGGGTGCACCGCCAACGATTCCTTTCTGGCTCGGCGAAGCCCCTGCTCGAAGCGACGAGCTGTCGAAGGCGGTCAGCGATCTGCGGTCGGACGTCGACGAGAAGCTCGGCACCGAAATCGAGACCAGCAGTCTGATCGACTGGTTCGCAGACGAAACGGGTGTGCCGCGCGGCGGCGCGGAACAGGCGCTCGCGTACCTGGCGGACGGCCGCCGCTCGCTCGGTGTGATTCCAAGCCTGGACACGCTCGTCCTCGAACGGTTCTTCGACGAGTCCGGCGGGATGCAGCTCGTCGTGCACGCGCCGTTCGGGTCACGGATCAACAAGGCGTGGGCGTTGGCGCTGCGGAAACGGTTCTGCCGTCAGTTCAACTTCGAACTGCAGGCAGCCGCGACAGAGGACGCGCTGATGCTGTCGCTCGGCCCGCAGCACTCGTTCCCGCTGTCGGACGTGTTCCGGTATCTGCATCCGGAAACGACGCGCGACGTGCTCGTCCAGGCGTTTCTCGACGCGCCGGTTTTCGAGACCCGGTGGCGCTGGAACGCGACGGTCTCGCTCGCCGTCCCACGCACGCGCGGCGCCCGCAAGCTTGCGCCGCAGGTGCAGCGGATGCTCGCCGAGGATCTGCTCTCGTCGGTCTTCCCTGATGCCGCGGCGTGTCTCGAGAACATCCCCGGCGACCGTCAGATTCCTGACCATCCGCTCGTCAACCAGACGGTGAAGGATTGCCTCGAAGAAGCGATGGACTTCAACGGGCTTCGCGACGTCCTCGCCCGTATCCATGGTGGCGGGCTGCAACTGGTCGCCCGCGATACGCCTGAGCCGTCGGTCTTCGCTCACGAGATTCTGAACGCGCGGCCTTATGCATTCATGGACGACGCCCCGCTGGAAGAGCGGCGGAGCCACGCGGTCCAGACGCGGCGGGCCGGCGACAACTCGCAGAGCGAAATGGGTGCGCTCGATCGGTCCGCCATCGACAGGGTGCGCGACGAGGCGCGTCCAGACCCGCGCGACGCCGACGAGCTGCACGACGAGCTGATGACGGCCGGGTTTCTGCGAGACGACGAAACGGATGCGGCGCTCGCACGAACGCTTGCGCTCGCACGGCGAGCGACGCGAATCACGCTGTCAGCGTCTGAAGAAGGACCGATCTGGGTTGCGGCCGAGCGTCTGCCAGAGATCCTGACACTGCATCCGGCTGCGGATCTCGATCCGGTTGTGCAGACCCCGCCGTCGCGCGCGCGGTCCTGGCAACGATCCGATGCCGTCACCGCGTTGGTCCGTGGCCGCCTGACACTGACAGGCCCGACGACCGCCTTCGAACTTGCGCGCTCGTTCGGCGTCAACGTCGGTGACACTGAAGCCGCGCTCCTCGAGCTCGAGTCCGAGGGGGTCGTGCTTCGCGGCCGGTTTACGCCGGGCACGGCGATCGATGCGCCGATCGAATGGTGCGATCGCTCATTGCTCGCACGTATCCATCGCTATACGCTCAATCGCCTGCGCGCGGAGATCGAGCCGGTCAGCGCCGCCGAGTTCACGCGTTTTCTCTTCAAGTGGCAACACGTCGATCCGACCGACCGCCTGCGTGGCCTCGATGGCCTTCGCGAGGCGCTTGGGATCCTCGACGGTTGCGAGCTGGCCTCCGCCGCGTGGGAGCGGGCGGTTCTGCCATCCCGTGTTGAAGGGTACGAGTCCTCCATGCTCGACCTCGTCTGCCTGTCGGGCGAGGTGGGGTGGGCGCGCCTCTCCTCGCCGCCTGCGGACACGATCGATCCCCCGAGGCTCGTGCCGGCGACGCCGGTGGCCTTGTTTCTCCGCGAGCACGCTGACTGGTGGCACCTGCTGGCGTCGACGCCGGCGGCGCATGCCGAGTCACGACTCACAGCTGACGCGGCGCGTGTGCTCGAATTCCTGCGCTCGCGCGGTGCGTCGTTCATCAGCGACCTGCGCAAACACTGCGGGCTCGACGCCGATGCCGTCCGCCACGCGGTCGGGGTCCTCGTCGCAACCGGACTGGCGGCGTCCGACGGATTCTCGGGTCTGCGCGCGCTCATCTGGTCGAGACCGGGGCTGCCGGCCTCGCGCGATCGACGCGCGAGTTACGCGGGGCGATGGACGGCGCTCGTGGAGGCGGCCTCGAACGAGTCGCGCAGCGAGGCCATCGAAGCTCAGGCCTGGTCGCTGATCAGACGCTACGGGGTCATCTTCAGACGGCTCCTGACTCGCGAGGCGACCGCTGCGCCCTGGCGGGAGCTCGCGCGAGTCTACCGCCGGCTCGAAGCCCGAGGGGAGATTCGAAGCGGACGGTTCGTGTCCGGCATGTCCGGCGAGCAGTTCGCGCTTCCGCGCGCGGTCGAACGCCTGCGCGAGGTGCGCCGGACGCCGCGGGATGGACGCCTGCTGACGATCAGCACCGCCGACCCGTTGAACCTCGTCGGGATCGTCACGTCCGGAGAGCGAATCCGTGCGGCGACGCGAAACAGGCTCGTCTACCGCGACGGCGTGGCGCTGGCCGTGCTCGAAGGCGACGACGTTCGGGAGCTCACGACAATCGACCCGTCCATCGCTGCCGATGTATCGCAAGCGCTGACGCGGCGGCGTCCGCTCGCGTTTCGATAGTTCGCTAGACTGATAGCGATGGACGAAACGTTCCGCCCAGGCGTTCTCGTGATGGCTGGGGCGCTCCTGGTCTGCGCCGGCTGTGCGAACCGCTCAGCCAACACGGGCCCCGAAACCGGCACGGTCACAGTCGGTGTTACCACGCAGGGCAGCGCGATTCAATCGCTGCGATTCACAGTCGACATCTCGCCCGGAGGCACCGGCGGACCGATCAAGGCTGATGCCGGTGTTTTCACCGCCCGCAATACCCCGGCCGGCGAGCACGTCGTCCGGCTGACCGACGTGCCGGACCGGTGCGCGGTGGATGGCGGCGCCGAACGGAAGGTGACCGTCTCCGAGCAGCGATCGGCCACAGTCAGATTTGTAGTCAAGTGTCGCTGAACAAGTATTCCAACTCGCAACTTCCAACTGCTCAGACAATAGACTGGTTGCGTGGTTCGCCAGGGACGACTCAGGACGGCCTGACGAGTCCCGGAACGGTGCGACGACCACGACGAACACGACGCCAGAAACGTTTGACGTCGTGGCCGTCGTGGCCGTCGTGATCGTTCGCGAAGGCCGTCGATTGCCTCTTCGTCGGAGGCGTTGGGAGTTGACTAGCGTTTGTACCTAGAGCCAGTCGAACGCGAAGTGCTCGTGTCCGGAGGCCGCAGCGACGACAGCTTCGTTGATTCGCATCCCGTTGTTGCCGTTCGTGAAGACGACGACTGCTGAACGCGATGGCAGGTGTGCGAGCACGAAATTCTTGTAGTTTCCGTTGTCGCCCCAGTGCCAGATGTAGTCGCGCCCCTGGTCGCTCTCCAGACCCCATCCGAGTCCCCACGAAAGCACGCTGTTGATGCGCGTCGTGGCCGTGAACATCTGGTCGCGAGACTTCGTCGAGATCTCCGCTGCGCCGCCTGAAGGCGCGAGCACGTGCGACAGGTAGGTGGTGTAGTCGGCCACAGTCGTCAGCATGCTTCCCGCGGAGTTGGGGATGATGAAGTTGGGCAACGCAGGCGGGGACGGCTTGAGGGCGGACATCGCCGCAACGACATCATCGTGCGTGAACGCCGCCAGCGGCTTGCCCTGCGACTGCGCGTGCTGGAGCAGGCGGTTGGCGAAGTCCCGGCTCTGCCCGCGCACGGGGTTGCCGCGATTGTGACCGATCACCAGCCTCGCGTCGGTGTCCTCGCGCCAGCCGTACGTCGACGAGCGCATCCCGAACGGCTCGAACAGGCGCGTCTGCATGAACTGCTCGAATGCCCCGCCGGTAATCTTCTCAACGGCACGCTGCAGGTAGTAGAAACCTTCGCCGGAGTACTGAAAGCGGCTGCCCGGGTCGAAGTCTGGTGTGAGCGGCTGCTCGACCGAGTTCCGCCAGTTTCGAAAGCCGGTCGAGTGGCTCAGAACCTGCCGCGGCGTGACTTTGTCGCCGCGGACGTCGGCTGGCGCGTGATCAGGCACATACGCTTTGAGCGGCCGATCGAGATCGAGCTTGCCATCGTCGACCAGGCGCAGCGCCGCGTAGGCGAACACCGGCTTGCCCAGCGACGCCGCAGGAAAGAGCGAATCCGCCGTCACCGGCCTGCGCGTTTCGACATCGGCGATTCCTTCATAGCGCTGCCAGACGAGTCTGCCGTCCTGCAAAACGCCCATGCTGAGGCCGGGAACCGCCGTCACCTCCATCAACTTCGGCAAGGTTTTCAGGAATGCATCCGATGGCGGACGGATTCCGGCACCCGAACCCTGAGCGCGAACATGCGCTCGAAGACCAGGCCACGCCGTGACGACCGAGACCGTTGCGACGAATTCCCGGCGGTTGAGAGTCTTCATTTTGAGGATGTTAGACGCGGGACGCGGCTCGATGGTTGCCGCTGCCGTAGTTCGTGGTTCGTGGCTCGTAGCTCGTAGAGCTAGTCGAGGCGACCGGGTTCTTCGAGCGACGAGCGACGGACTACGGACTACGGACTACGGAGTCGGAATCATGAACGTGAACACATAAGCCTGCAGCATCACGATCGCCCCCATGATCGCCACGAGCGCAATGCTGTGCCAGAACACGAACCGCAGGATGCGCCCTTCCTCGCCCGCCTGCCCCGTCGCAGCCGTCGAGACGACGATGCTTTGCGCGTCGATCATCTTGCCCATGACACCACCGGTGCTGTTTGCCGTGACGATGAGGATGGGATCGAAGCCGAGTTGCTGCGCGGTGATCTTCTGGAGGCTGCCGAAGAGCACGTTCGAGCTCGTATCGGATCCGGTGAGCGCGACGCCGAGCCAGCCGAGCAATGCAGCGAAGAATGGATAGAGTGCGCCTGTCTTGGTGAACGCGAGCCCGAGCGTGGCGTCGGTGCCGCCGTAGCGGGTGACGAACCCCAGCGACAGCATCAGCATGATCGTGGCGAGAGGCGCGCGCATGCGGCGCACCGTCAGCGCCGCCACGGAACCGAGCTGGCGCAGCGGCACGCGCAGATATAGCGCCGTTGCCAGGGCGGCGAGAAGGATTGCAGTGCCGGTCGCCGACAGCCAGTTCACCGTAAAGAGCGCGGCTTCCGCATGGCTGTTTCGATAAGCTGGTTCGTTGATGCGCGCGGGATCGATGCGGACCGGCACGACGGGATAGTCACGGAACACTGCACGATGCAGCAGTGGCACCTCGACGCGCGGTGAAAAGACGCCAGTCATCGTCCTTCCGCCGTTCAGGAGCGCCTTGACCGGCGCCAGACCCCAGAGAATCACCGCTACGCTCAGGAAGAGCCACGGCATCCAGGCACGCATCACCGCCCCTCGACCGGGCGCTGGCGCCTGCGCCGCGCCGCTCTCGACTGCGACACCGTGCCTCTCGTCGTAGTCGTCGACATCCTTCGGATGCCAGGCGCGGCAGAAGAGTGCGAGAGCCGCGATCGAGATGAGCCCTGCAACGATGTCGACGAGCTCGGGGCCGACGAAGTTGCTCCACAGAAACTGCACGATCGCAAACGATCCACCGCAAACCAGCACCGCCGGCCATACGCTTCGCAGGCCCCGCCATCCGCTCATCGTCACGATCAGCCACGCCGGTACGATCAGCGAGACGAACGGCAGTTGCCGGCCGGCCATCTGGCTCAGTGTGAACGCCGGCAATTCGGTCACGGCCGCCAAGGTCAGGATTGGTGTCCCGATGGCCCCGAACGCGACGGGCGCCGTGTTGGCGATGAGCGCCAGTCCCGCCGCGTGCAGCGGCGTGAAGCCAAGGCCGATCATCAGCGCCGCACATATCGCGACCGGCGTGCCGAAGCCTGACGCGCCTTCGATGAACGCGCCGAACGAAAACGCGACGAGGAGTGCCTGGATGCGCCGATCGCTCGACAGGCGGCCGACCGACGCCTTGACGACTTCGAACTGCCCTGTGGCGACCGTCAGGTTATAGAGAAAGACGGCATTCAGCACGATCCAGCCGATCGGGAGAAACCCGTAGGCAGCGCCGTAGATCGCCGTCGCCGTCACCGTGCCGACCGGCATGCCGAAGATGACCACCGAAACAACAACCGCAGCCGCCAGCCCCGCGAGCGCTGCGATGTGCGCCCGCCACTGAAGCACGCCCAGCGCCACCAGCAGCAACACGATCGGCAGCGCAGCGGCAACCGTGCTGAGCCAGGGGCTATTGAGGGGATCGTAGATTTGAATCCAGGTTGTCACTAATAGAGCCTGTCGTTTGCCGTGGTCCGTGGTTCGTGGTCCGTGTTTCGCCGGGCAGTCCGGTGGTTCGACGAGACACGAACCACGAGCCCACGGGCCACGAGCCACGGCCCACGGGACTATATACTCTTCGCATGCCCTCCGTCGGCCCCCCTCACATCGTCAACATCGAAGACTTGCGGCTGGCCGCGCGGCGGCGGCTTCCGCGCGTCGTCTTCGACTACATCGATGGTGGCGCCGAGAGCGAAATCACGCTGCGCGAGAACTGCCGCGCCTTCGACCGGATGACGTTCCGTCCGCGCAGCGCGGTCGCGACGCCGCCTTCGGACCTGCGCACGACGGTTCTCGGCACCACCCTGGCGCTGCCGTTCATCCTCGCGCCCGTCGGCAGCAGCCGGATGTTCTATCCCCGCGGCGAGGAACGGGCGGCGCGGGCCGCTGGTGCGGCTGGAACGGCGTATACGCTCTCGACGCTTTCGGGCTGCCGCCTCGAGGACGTCAAGCGCGCGACGAGCGGACCCGCGTGGTATCAGCTGTACCTGGTCGGCGGACGCGATTGCGCGCTGGCGACGATGGGCCGTGCGCGATCCGTCGGTTTCAGCGCGCTCGTCGTCACGATCGATACGCCGGTCGCCGGCTTGCGCGAGCGTGACGTCCGAAACGGATCGAAAGAACTGCTGACGCGAAAGATCTGGCCGTCGCTTCCCTACCTGCCGCAGATGCTCGCGCGGCCGCGATGGCTGGCCGGCTTCCTCGGCGACGGCGGCCTCATGAAGTTCCCGAACATCATCCTGCCCGATGGACCGATGCTCTATGCCGATGTGGCGACCGCACTCGAACAGTCCACCGTGACCTGGCGCGACCTGGGATGGATCCGGGACGCGTGGAAGGGACCGATCGTCGTCAAGGGCGTCCACACGGAAGACGATGCGAGGAAGGCGGTCGACAATGGGGCCGACGCCATCGTCGTCTCGAACCATGGAGGCCGCCAGCTCGACGGGGTCAAGGCGACGATTCGCGTGCTGCCGGAAGTCGTGTCGGCTGTTCGCGGGCAGGTCGAGGTCCTGCTCGATGGCGGGATCCGGAGAGGAAGCGACGTCGTGAAAGCGTTGTGCCTGGGAGCTCGCGCGGTCCTGATCGGACGCGCGTATGCTTATGGCCTGGGAGCCGCCGGTGAAGCCGGTGTCGCGCGCGCGATCGAGATCCTGCGAACCGACGTCGTCCGCACGCTCAAGCTGCTCGGGTGTCCGTCCGTGACGGAGCTCGATGCGACCTATGTCGATGTCCCGGAAGGCTGGGTTCGGGGACCGGCCGAAGCCGAACACTACACGTCCCGCTAACAGTGCCATCATGAAACTCACTCCTCTAGACGCCGACCGCAAGCACCTGCTTCATCCGCTGCATCATCCAGTTGCGTACAAGAATTCGCGGATCTGGGTCGAAGGCCGCGGCGCGACTATCAAGGACGCCGACGGGCGTGAGTACCTCGACGGTCTGGCCGGACTTTGGAACGTCAATGTAGGCCACGGCCGTCGCGAGCTTGCCGACGCCGCCTCGGCACAGATGTCGACGCTGGCCTACGCGTCGTCATACGCCGGCTCCACAAACCTCCGGGCGATCGAGCTCGCCGAGCGGATGAGCGGGCTCGCCTACCCGCAGATCAACGCGTTCTACTTCACGAGCGGCGGTGCCGAAGCCACCGACACGTCGATCAAGACCTCGCGGTTCTACTGGAAGGCGCTGGGAAAGCCGGACAAGGTCAAGGTCATCTCGCGCCTGCGCGGCTACCACGGCCTGACGTTGGCCGCGATGAGCGCGACGGGGCTGCCAGCGTTCTGGCCGATGTTCGAGCCACGGGTGCCGGGGTTCGTCCATATCGACGCGCCCGATCCGTATCGCTTCGTGAACCCCGATCCGGCAGTCAGTCTCGGCGTGGCGGCGGCGAATCAACTCGAAGCCGCGATCCTGCGCGAAGGCGCGGACACGGTCGCCGCCTTCATCGCCGAGCCGGTGCAGGGCGCTGGTGGTGTGATCGTTCCGCCGCCCGACTACTTTCCCCGTATCCGCGAAATCTGTGACAAGTACGAGGTGCTCTTCATCTCTGACGAGGTCATCACCGGTTTCGGGCGTACGGGCCGGTGGTTCGGCCTGGAACACTACGGTGTCGAGCCGGACATCATGCAGTTCGCGAAGGGGATCACGAGCGGGTACGTGCCGCTCGGCGGCGTCGGCCTCTCGGACCGCGTGCGTGAAGTCGTGGAGAACGTGCCGCTACAGAAGCGCTGGATGCACGCCTACACGTATTCGGGCCATCCGACATGCTGTGCGGTCGCGCTGAGGAACATCAGAATCCTCGAGGAGGAACGGCTGGTGGAGCGCGCGGCAGCGCTCGGAACGCATTTCCGGAAGAGGCTCGACGGCCTCCTGTCGCAGGAAGGCGTCGGCCACGTGCGCTCGCAGGGCCTGATCGGTGCGGTCGAAATCGTCGCAGACAAGTCGACGAAGGCCCTGCACCCGCCGGAAGCTCAGATCGCGCAGCGGCTGACCGACGCGCTGCTGGACCACGGACTCTATACGCGCGTCGCGCTCGACTGCATCTGCCTCGCGCCGCCACTCGTCGTCACCGAAGAGCAGATCGACCGGATCGTGGCAATCATCGCGGAAGTCGTCCCGGCGGTCTGTGGGGTTCGGCTTTAGAGCCGAATCTCCACTGTTTGGCGTCCGGCTAAAGCCGGACGCTACGGATCGAGCGGGCGGAAATTGACGTCCAGCGCCCGCAAGCGCGTGACGTGCTCCCGCAACCGAACGAGGAAGTTCGCGTAATCCTTCTTTTCCTTCGGCGTCCACACCACCTCCGCCAGCGCGGTCAGCCTGGGGAAGGCCATGTACTCGACCTTCTTCGGATTCGGCATGTACTCCGTCCACACGTTAGCCTGGCCGCCGAGGACGTGTTTCACGTACTGCGGTTCGAGCTCCGAGGGGACCGGCTCGAACGAGTAGACGGTTTCGAGCGGCACGAATCCGCCTATCGCGAGCGGCTCGGCGTTCTGATCCTTCGACTGGTAGTAATCGAGGTAGACGTGGGTCGTGGGTGTCATCACGACATCGTGCTGCGCTCGCGCCGCCTCGATTCCTCCCTTGGTGCCCCGCCACGACATCACGACCGCGTTCTCTGCGAGACCACCCTCGAGAATCTCGTCCCATCCAATCAGCCGCCGGTTGCGCTTCGTCAGGAACGTATCCATCTGACGGATGAACCAGCTTTGCAGCTCGTGTTCGTCGGCGAGGCCGAGCTCCTTGATGCGCGCCTGAATCCGCGGATTGACCTTCCACTTGGCCTTGTCCGCCTCGTCGCCACCGATGTGGATGTAGCGGCTCGGGAAGATCTCGAGCACCTCCGACAGTACGTTCTGCATGAACTGCACGGTCGAAGGCTCGGCGTTCAGGATGTCTGAGAAGATGCCCCATGTCTTCGCCACTTCGACGGGCTCACCGGTCACGCCGAGCTCGGGATACGCGGCGATTGCGGCCATCGCGTGCCCGGGCATCTCGATTTCCGGCACGACGTTGACGAAGCGCGCCTTGGCATACGCGACGATCTCGCGGGCATCCTGCTGCGTGTAGAACCCGCCGTGGCGAATGCCGTCGAACGTCAGGTCGTTGGTGCGGCGCATGCGTCCGGTGAGCGTCTCTTTCCGCCACGCGCCAATTTCGGTGAGCTTCGGATACTGCTTGATCTCCAGGCGCCAGCCCTGATCCTCCGTCAGATGCCAGTGGAACGTGTTCAGCTTGTGAAGCGCGAGAAGGTCGATGTACTTCTTGACGAACTCTTTCGGCATGAAGTGCCGGCCGACGTCGAGGTGCCCGCCACGCCAGGGGAACCGCGGCATGTCTTCAATCGTGACCGCCGGCACATGCCACACGGTGTTGCCGGCAGGCGCGTCCCGGAAAATGTCGCTCGGAAGGAGCTGCCGCAAGGTTTGAACACCGTAGAAGAGGCCGGCAAGCTCCGGTGCCCTGATCAACACGCGACTGGCTCGGACGTCGAGCAGATACCCCTCGGCTCCGAGCCGCTTCAGGCCTGAATCGCGCCTGAGTGCAATCGAGCCGGCCGGCGCGGCGCCTCCCGCCGCTTGAATCCGCAAATCAAAGCCGGTCGCCGGTTCGAGGTACTGAGCCAGCTGGCGTCCAACCGCTGCGCTCGCCTGGTCGGTCGAAATGACCGTGCGCCTCGTCAGCGTGAACGTCCCTTTTCCGGGAACGACGGAAACAGGTTGCGGAATAACGCGAGCGCTGGCGAATCCTGTTTCACACTCTGCGCATTCATATCAACGCCGTGGACGGCGAGCAGGCCGGCGAGCAACGCCCTTACGGCAATCTGTCGTGAGCACATGAAAGTTATCCAGGAACAGGGAACGAGAATCAGAAGCCGATTGTATGCCGACATCATCCCTTTTTCTTGTCCGGCCGGGGCGTCCGTGCGAGGATGCGCGCATGCACCGATACATCGTGTCACCTGCCCGGGCGGTGTTGTGCATCGCGCTCCTCTGTGCCCTGCATGTGGGCGTTGCGCGTCAGGCGCATGCGGATTCCGGTCAAACCCGCTCGGCGCCAACCAGGCCGAACGTGCTCCTTATCATGGCCGACGACCTCAACAACGACCTGGGTACGTACGGTCACCCGTTGGTCAAGACGCCAAACATCGATCGTCTCGCCGCACGCGGCCTGCGGTTCGACCGGGCGTATACCCAGTTTCCGCTGTGCAGCCCGAGCCGTGTGTCGCTGCTGACGGGACTGCGCCCGGATACCACCCGAGTGCTCGACCTGCAGACAGACTTCCGACAGGTCCTGCCGGATGTCGTGACCCTTCCGCAGATGTTCAGGCGCAACGGGTACTTCGTCGCACGTGTCGGCAAGATCTATCACTATGGGAATCCTGGCCAGATAGGTACGAGCGGCCTGGACGATCCCGCGTCGTGGGACGTGTTCGTCAACCCTCGAGGGATCGACAAGGACGAAGAGGGACAACTCACGAATTTCACGCCGACGCGGAACATTGGCAGTGCGCTGGCCTACTACGCGTCGCCTGCCGGTGACGAGGAACATACGGACGGCAAAGTGGCGACAGAGACGATCGCCCTCCTCGAGAAGAACAAAGACCAACCGTTCTTCATCGGCGCGGGCTTCTACCGACCGCACTGCCCTTTCATCGCGCCTTCGAAGTACTTCGATCAGTATCCCTTGGATCGGATCCCTGCGCCGTCGGCGCCTCAGGCGCCCGGAGCGCCCGCCGCAGCCTGGTTTACCACGCCACCACATTGGGGCATCAGCGAACAGGCGCAGCGGGAGAGCATCCGCGCCTACTACGCGTCGATCAGCTTCCTGGATGCAAATGTGGGACGGATCCTCGACGCCCTCGATCGTCTTGGTCTCACAGACAAGACCATCGTCGTTTTTCTGAGCGATCACGGCTATCAGCTAGGCGAGCAGGGCCAGTGGATGAAACAGACGTTGTTCGAGCGCGCCGCACGCGCGCCGTTTATCGCCGCCGGCCCTGGCATTCCGAAGGGGCGCTCGACGTCGAGGGTCGTCGAATTCCTCGATCTGTATCCAACGCTTGCACAACTGGCCGGAGTGCGAGCGCCCGAGGGGCTGCACGGCCGCTCGCTAGCGCCGCTCCTGAGGAACCCGAACGCGAAATGGGACTACCCGGCTCTGACGCAAGTCCGCAGAAACTCGGCGGGATCTCTGTACATGGGCTACAGCATCCGCACCGAAAAGTGGCGCTACACGGAATGGGACAACGGCAAGCGTGGCGTGGAGCTCTACAGCGAGGTCGACGATTCCAGCGAGACCCACAATCTTGCGGAGGATCCGAAACGCGAGAAGGTCGTCGCCGACATGCGACGCCTTCTCCGCCGCGTCAGGGGGCAGTGACTCCTACTCGGTTCGCAGGGCCACAATCGGATCGACGCGCGCGGCACGCATCGCTGGCAGATACGCAGCAACGGCTGCGACGATCGTGAGCGCCAGGGCGGAGGCGGTCAGCGTCGCCGGATCGGTGGCGCTCAGGCCGAAGAGCAGGCCCGACACCTGGCTGGACGCCAGCCGGCCCACGATGTAAGCGCCGGGGACGCCGATCGCCAGCCCAATCAGCACCAGAAGCAGCGCCTCGCGCATCACCATGCGAACCACGACTTCCTCGCGCGGCGCCTAGCGCCATGCGAATGCCCATCTCGGCGGTCCGACGCACGACCGCGAAGGCCATGAGACCGTAAAGACCGACGGACGCGAGCAGCAGCGCGAGCAAGACCAAAGAGGCTCGACAAGGTCGCGACCAATCGTTCGCGCATCAGCACGCCTTCCATTTGAGCGGCCAGCGTGTAGATGGGAAAGAGCGGCATGTCCTTGTCGATCCGCTGCACTTCCTCGCGAACTCGCGACGTGACACCGGCCGCGTCCGGCAACACGCGGACGTGCAGCGTCATTTGCCCGCGCCCGGTACTGGTCTGAAGGAAGGGCTGATACATAAGCGGCGGCGTCTCGCCCTTCAGGCTCGAGTACTTCGAATCCTTCACGACGCCGATGATCTCGCGCAGCCGATTCCTGCTATCGACGAACGACTTCCCAACCGGGTTCTCGCCGTGCATGAACTGCCGCACGAACGCTTCGTTGACGACGCCAACGAACGGGGAGTTGGCCGCGAGGTCGCGAGCCTCGAGATCGCGCCCTGCAAGGATCGGAATGCCCATCGTGGCGAAGTAGTTCGGATAGACCATCAACCTCGCCACGGTCTTCCTCTCGCCCGTGGGATGCTGAAGCGGCGACGCAAACGCCACGTGTGTCGTGGGGCTGAAGTGCGCGAGGCTGGCCGCGCGCACTCCTGGAATGGACTCGACCCGCTGGAGCAGATCACGGTAAATGTTGTCGAGCCGGGCCGATGCGCCCTCGATGTTCCGTTGATCGCTGCCTCTCGGCTCCACCCGCACGACCAGCAGGGTCTCGCGATCGAATCCCTTGTCCTGACTGTCGAGCCTTTGCAGGCTGCGGACGAAGAGCCCGGCGCCAAACAGCAGAAGCAGGCAGAGAGCCACCTGCGACACGACGAGGATCTTTCCCGGCCCGAAGCGATGCCCACTGCCGACGGTCCCGCGGGCGTGGCCCCGCAATCCCGAAATGACGTCGATGCGGGAGGCGCGCAGCGCGGGCATCATCCCGCAAAGGACCCCGGTGAGAACTGACACCGCCGCCGTGAATGTCAGGATGCGTAGATCGGGTTGGAGGTCGAGCACGATCGGCGTGCGGCCCGAGGACATGAACTGCACCAGAAACCCGGTCGCCCAGCGCGCGAATGCGAGACCAAGCAATCCACCGCCTATCGCCAGCAGCACGTTTTCTATCAAGAGCTGCCGAACCAGGCGCCAGCGTCCCGAGCCGAGGGCCAGGCGCATCGAGAACTCGGGCAGACGCGAGGCCGCGCGGGCCAGGACGAGGTTGGCAACGTTGGCGCAGGCAATGAGCAAGACGAGGCCGACTACCGCCATGAGTACGAAGAGCGGCTGCGAGAACTGTTGCCGCAAACTGGAAAGTCCAGTGGCGGCCGGAGTCAACCCGAGTCTCTCCGGAATCCGCCGCGGCAGATCACCAGGGGCCGAAGGCTTGGTCATCAGCGGATCCAGAACGTCCAGGCTCGCGAACGCAGCCGCGGCCTGTTGCGGGCTGCGGTCGGATGGAAGTCGGCCGACCATCGTGAGCCACCAGCTGATCAGGATGGACTCACCGAGCCAGTTTTCGGCGGCGGGCATCACCGTCGGCTGCATCATCACTGGAACGAACAGGTCGGCCGCTCGTCCGACCTCCAACCCGAAGAAGTCCGGCGGGGCGACCCCGATAACGGTGAACGATGTTCCGGCGATGGATATCGACCGGCCGATCGCTGACGGCTCCATCCCGAAACGGCGCTTCCAGTAGTTGTGGCCGAGGACCACCACAGGATGCGCGTTCGGGTTCACATCGTCTTCCGGCCCGATGGTCCGGCCGGCAATGGCGTTGATGCCAAGCAGCCGGAAGAACGTCCCCGAGACGAGTTGTCCCTCAGCCGTCGGCTCGCTGCTCCCGTCGATGCTGACGTTGAATCGGGCGCTGGAGTACGCGGCTACGTCGGAAAACGCCGGATTCTGATGGCGAAAGCGGCGAAACTCGTTGTAGGCAAACCCGGTGGCGCTGCCCTCCGGCTGGTGTCGTTGCACGAAGTAGAGCGACGTCGGCTCGGCGACCGGCAGCATCCGGAACAGGACTGCGTCGAGCAGCGTGAAGATCGCGGTGTTGGCGCCGATCCCGAGCGCCAGCGAGATCACCACCACCGTTGCAAAGCCCGCGTTCTTGCGGAGCTGCCGGAGACCGAACCGGAGGTCCTGCAGCGACGTTTCCAGCAGCGAGAGTCCGCGCGCGTCCCGGCATTCCTCCTTGAGCTGCTCGACACCGCCCATCGCGAGGCGCGCCTGGCGGATCGCCTCGTCCCGCGGCATCCCGGCCTTCATGTACTTCGCGACTTGACGTTCGAAGTGAAACTGAAGCTCCTGATCGAGCTCACGCTCTACAGTCTCACGCTGGAAGATGGCGCGGAACCGGTACTTGAGGTCGCTGAACAGGCTCATGACGCCTCCTCATGCCATGTCGAGGATCTGGCCGATCGTCCGCGAGAGCGTTCGCCACGCCACCGTGTCCGAATTGAGCTGCTTGCGGCCCGCGGCCGTCAGCTCGTAGTACTTCGCGTTGCGGTTGTTGTCGGACGGCGCCCACTCGGCTTTGATCCAGCCGCGACGCTCGAGCCGGTGCAGTGCGGGATACAACGATCCCTGCTGAACCTGAACTACTCCGGTTGAGATTTGTTGAAGACGCTCCGAGATCGCCCATCCGTGCTGCGGCTCGAGCGAGAGGACTTTCAGAATGAGCAGGTCGAGTGTGCCCTGCGGCAGGTCAATCCGCTTGTTGGCCATTTAGCTGCCTCCCCTGAGGCTTCGACAGGAAGACTACTCCTCTTCCTGTCGAAGTGCAAGGGAAGCTGGAACGTTGAGGTTGCGGGCAGGCGGCCGGGCTCAGCCA
>CAWARA010000018.1:0-537493 GCA_963784195.1 uncultured Acidobacteriota bacterium
TCGCGATGGCATGCCCGCGTATCTCGAGTCATCGAATCCGCGAAACATCCCGCTCTACCAGCGGCACGGGTTCGAGATTATCGGAGCCATCCAGGCGGGAACATCGTCGACTGTGGTCCCGATGCTGCGTCGACGGCGCTGAAGTACACCCAAGTCAGAAGAGAAAGAACGCAGCGAGAAAGATCGCCAGCATCGTGAATGCGATCGCGACCTTCACGACCGCGCCAACCAGGAAGCCGATCCAGGCGGCGACGCCGGCGCGTCCAGCGCGTCGGAGATCGCGGTGCGCGCTCAGCTCCCCAAGGACGGCGCCCATGAATGGTCCAACGATGAGACCCGGCAGTCCGAACGCCAGCCCGAGCAGCGTCCCGACGGCGGCGCCGACCATCGCGCGCGGGCTCGCTCCCATGCGTTTGACGCCTAGCATGCCGGCCACGAAGTCCACCGCATAGCTCGCCGCGGCCAGCAGGCCGATGATGGCAAGCACCCAGCCGCCTACACGCGTGAACCCGTCGGCCCACGCGGCGAGCAGCAGCCCGGCGAAGATGAGAATCGTGCCCGGCAGCGCCGGCAGCAGGATGCCCGCCAGGCCAACCGCAACCAGAACAGCCGCGATCACCCAAAGGACAACCGTCATGTCCGCGTAGGGTGACGCGAAACCGCGTCAGAGGCAACGAGAGATCGGCGTGCGTAGCGCCCTCTGGCAGCGCTTCTCCTTGACATCCTAGGAGTGCCGGCGCTAGATTCTCTATGTCATTCAAGGAGAGTCATGCCGCCAACTATCGAGCTGCTGCAAGGAACGCTCGACGTCCTGATCCTGAAGGCCATCTCACTCGGCCCTCTGCACGGGTACGGCGTGCTGCTCCGGATCCAGCAGGTGTCCCACGACAAGCTGAAGATTCAGCAGGGCTCCTTGTATCCCGCCCTCTACCGGCTGGAGCACCAGGGCCTGATTACGTCGGAATGGGGCGTATCGGAAAACAAGCGCCGAGCGAAGTATTACCGCCTGACCACGGCAGGGAGGCGCCGGCTGCGCGATGAACTCGCGTACTGGCAGCGCCTGTCCGAGGGGATTGGGCTGGTGCTGTCGGCCGCGACCGGAGATGTCTGAGATCGGCACGGAGGATTGTTATGACGCTGCTCGCCAGACTGCGGTCGTTCATGGCCGCGCTCGTCAGGGGCCGCAGGATCGAACGCGACATGGAGGACGAGTGGCGCTTCCACGTCGAGGCGCGCGCCGACGCCCTGATGGCCGAGGGGATTCCCCGGGATCAGGCGGTGAGACAGGCGCGCAGCGAGTTCGGTGATCCGCTGCGCTGGAAGGAAAGCGGACGCGAGGCGCGGGGTCTACTGTGGATCTACGACGTGGGCGGTGACGTCCGCTACGGGCTGCGCCAGCTCCGTCGTGCGCCGCTGTTCGCGGCGACCGCCGTGATCACGCTCGCACTCGGCATCGGCGCCAATGCGGCAATCTTTTCGGTGCTCAACGGCGTCATCCTGCGGCCCCTCCCGTATCCGAAGTCCCGCCAGTTGATGTATGTGACCACACAATTCCCCAGCTGGGGCCAGCCGCAGGTCCCGTTGTCGGCGCCGGAATACCTGGAATTCCGCGAGGTCACCCGGTCATTTGCGGCGATCGGCGCGTGGGCGCCTGGCGCGGGCGAAGTGAATCTCACCGCGAACGACGGAGCCCGGCGCGTGCGTTCGGTGAACGTGGACGAGCATCTGCTGCATGCGCTCGGCCTGCAGCCTGCCCAGGGACGGTTCTTCGCTCGTGGAGAAACGGACCGGAGCGACCCCGCGGCGCCGCTGCCACCGCTGGCCATTCTTTCGCACGAGTTGTGGCAAGGCGCCTTTGGAGGGCAGCCGATCGTCGGCACGACGGTGGAGGTGAACAGCCTGCGGCGCGAAGTGATCGGCATCATGCCGCCTGGCGCCGATGTCATGGACATGCGGCCGGAAATCTGGCTGCCACTCGGGTTGAGCCCGCTCAATCCCGGGGACCGCCGCGCTCACCGCCTGTATGTGATCGGCCGGCTGAAAGACCACGTCACGGCGGAGGCAGCCGAAACGGAACTGCGGGTGCTCAACGACCAGTGGGGTGAACGTGTCGGCGTCACCGATCACATGTTCGTGCCGATGCCGGCCGATGCCGCGGCGCGGGCGTCGAATCCCGACGCCGGCCATATTCTGCAACTGAGGCCCCTCCACGATCAGATCGTAGGCTCTGCCAGCCGGGCGATCTGGACGCTCCAGATTGCCGCCGGATTGGTGCTGTTGATCGCCTTCGCCAATCTGGGCAACCTCCTGCTCTCGCGTGCGGCCGTACGCCGTCGTGAGCTGGCGGTGCGCACGGCCCTTGGTGCCAGCCGGCGACGTCTCCTGCGGCAGTTCATCACCGAAGGCGCACTGCTGTCGATCGCCGGGAGCGCACTGGCGTTGTGGATCGGCCGTTTCGGTCTGCACGCACTGACGCAGGCGTATCCCCGCGCTCTGCCGCGATCGACCGAGGTCAGCGTCGATTTACCCGTGCTGCTGTTCACCTGTGGCATCGCGATGGTGACCAGCCTGTTCTTCGGACTGGCGCAGCTTCGGCACATCGGCGCGAAAGGTCTCGCCGTCACGCTCACGGAGGCCGGCGCCAAAGGTGCCGGCGGTGGGACACGCCGTCACGTGCGCCGCGCTCTGGTCGTCGGCGAAGTCGCCTTGGCCGTGATCCTCGTCATCGGCGCGGGTCTGCTCATCCGCACGGTGTACAACCTCGCGAACGTCGACGTGGGATTCGAGACGTCGCGCCTGGTGACGTTCTCGGTCTCGCTGCCGGACCGCACCTATCCGGGGCCCGGTGATTCGGATGCAGGCGTATCAGCGCGTGCTCGATGCCCTGCGCGCCGTGCCTGGCGTGGAGGCCGCGACGGCCATGTGGGGGCTGCCGCCAGACCGGTCTTCCGGCAAGTCCAATACACGTGTCGCTGACGCCACGGTCCCGTCAGCCGGACCGTTCCACGTCGTCGATTTCTATCAGTACGTGTTTCCCGACTACTTCGAGACGATGGGCGTTCCGATCGTGCGCGGGCGCGGCTTTCAGCCGGCCGATGCCTCGTCTGCGGGTCTGGTCGCGGTCGTCAACGAAAAGTTCGCAGACACGTTCTGGAAAGGACAAGACCCGATCGGGAAGCGCGTCAAGCCGTGCTGCAACGATCAGACCCCGTGGTTTACCGTCGTGGGTGTCGCGAAGGACGTCAAGCAGGGGGGCGTCGCTCAGGAAACAGGTACCGAGCTCTACATGTCAGTTCAGCAGGTTGCGAGGCCCGCTCCGGGCCTGGGGATCGCGCCACTCAACCACGTGGTGCTGCGCACCACCCTCACACCAGCGGCACTGGCGCAGACCATCGAGCGCACGGTCCGTGAACAGCTCGACCCGTCGGTACCGGTCGTCCGCCTCCGGGACATGGAGACGGTGCTGGCTGAATCCATCCAGCGGCCTCGCTTCCTGGCGCAACTCCTTGGGGTCTTTGCCGGCCTGGCGCTGCTGCTCGCCGCCGTCGGCACCTATGGGGTGGTCTCGTCCATCGTCGCGGAACGGCGGAGCGAGATCGCTATCCGGATGGCGCTCGGCGCGAATCGATCGAGCGTGCTCGCCCACGTCATGAGGGAGGGACTTGTCCTCACCGGTGTCGGTGTTGGTGTCGGGCTCGCGGGGGCCTTCGGTCTCAACCGGCTGATCGCGTCGCTGTTGTTCGGTGTGCGGCCGACAGATGTGTCCACGGTGGCCGGCGTGGCGGCCACGATGATCCTCGTAGCCGCGGTGGCCTGTTTGCTGCCGGCCTGGCGGGCATCGCGACTCGATCCGAGTGCGGTGCTGAGAGCATAGGACACCGGCGTTCCTCTGCGCCGAGCGATCTCCTAGGCAGTCGCGACATTAGGCAGGAATGTAGACCAACCTGATCACATCCTCGCCAATCCGATCATTAGCCAGAAGGCGGAGCGGCGGCCGGGGCCCGGCGAAATATGGCTTGCCGTGACCAAGCGCGACGGGGTGCAGGTAGATTCGATACTCATCGATCAGGCCAAGCTCGGTGAGGCTTTGCGCCAAGTTCGGGCCAGCAACTTCGATCTCGCCGTCGCGCTCGGCCTTCAGCTCGCGGATCGCGCCCTCCAGACGTCGCTCTTCGGGACTCACCCCGCGAACCTTGGCGAACCTGTCAATAACAGGCCATTTACGCTGCTTCTCGGATCAACCAGTTGCGGAAATCGTCCAGTGCGGCGAGCCGCTTCCAAGATCTCGACGAAATTCCCGTAGAGCGAAGCGCTTGCGAGTTCTAGGGGGCGTGGATCATCCGGACCAGCGCCGGCGGCTCCAGCCACGCCGCCCCTAGGAGAGAAGTCTCGCAATCTCGTCGTGCCCGCGCTTGGTTGCCCACGCGAGTGGCGTGGCCCATTCCGGGTCGTCGGGCAGGCTCTTCGGCGCGCCGTGTCGGAGCAGGAACTTGACCATCTCGAGCTGACCGAACTTGGCCGCCCAGGCGAGCGGCGTCGAACGGAGGTGCTCATCACGCGCCGTCAGGTCGGCGCCAGCCTCGAGCAGTTTCTTCGCTTCCAGCAGATCGCCCTTGCGCGCCGCCTCGTGGAGGGGCGAGATGCGCAGCCAGTTGAGCGCGCGCGTTGGCCAGTCTTCACCCGTGTGTCCCTGCGTCGGCTTGGCGCCGTACGAAAGGAGCAACTGCTCCATGCGCTTGTCGGGGCGCAGTTCCTGCGACACCCACAGCGCGTCGCCCGAGCTTTCGACCGGCGGATTCGGAAAGGCGCCGCGCTCGAGCAGGAGCTTCGCGATGTCGTAGTGCCCATGGAAGACGGCCGAATAGAGCGCCTTTCCCTTGGGCGCATACTGCTCTTCCGGCAGATTGGGGTCGGCGCCGTGATCGAGGAGCACCTGCACGATGTCGATGCGCCCGACGGCGGCGGCATTCGACAGGGGCGACCCGACGGCGAGGTAGTAGCCCTCGTGCTCGCCAATCCTGTTGGCCAGAGACGGATCCTGACGGAGCAATTCGCGCACGCGGTCGATGTCGCCGATGTGACACGCAGTCGGCAGATCGATGAACGCGCCGCGCGCCTTCAGGTGGGCCATGACGTGTGCGGCAGTCACCGGCCAGTGGCGCGGCACGTCGCGCCAGCCGCGGTAGAAGTAGTCGCCATTGGTCACGTGAATGGGCCGAGCGCCGTCCATCCTCTGGGCGTTGATGTCCGCGCCGCGCCGCAGCAGCTCGTCGATCGCGTCGAGCTGTCGCGTCATGGTGGCCCAGTGGATCGGCTGGCTGGACCGCTTGTCGCCCTTGCCGACGAGCGCCGGCTGCGCGTCGAGCAGCTCGCGCATCTGTTTCAGATCGTGCTCCCGCAGCGCCAACGCGACCGGTTCCCCCTGCGGCGATGCGTTGAACTTTGTGTCGAGCGTGTGCGTCAGCAGCTGCTCCATCTCCGTGTAGCCGCGATCGCGTGCAATCTCGATCGGATCATCGTCCATCCAGAGATCCAGCGGGTTGCAATCGTGCTCGAGCAGGAAGCGAACGACATCGATGCGATTCTCGCGCACGGCGAAGTAAAGCGGCTTGCGATAGTCGTAGTGCGACCGGGCCAGCGACGGATCTTTTGCGATGAGCGCTCGTACGGCTGTGAGATCGCCTGACGCACAGGCCTGAATGAGCGCCCACACATCGGTGCCGCGTCCTTGCGACCACAGAAGTTTTTGATCGGATTTCAGCTCGGCTGGTTGCAGCATGCGGTTGGCCGGCTGCATGGATTCAACGTGGTGTACCAGCTTCGGCCAACTCTCGAAACCGTACTCGCGCGCGAGCGCGTGCTGCGCCGCCGCCAGGTTCACCGATGGATCGGCGGCGCGCAGCGTGTCGAGATGTTCCCTGGCTTGCTTGCGGAGCTGCTCGAGCGACGGACGTTCCGGCAGATGTCGGCGAGGGGGAACGGACATGACGATCTCCTTTCGGATATCGCCCGCGTCCGCTCGACGGGCTGAAAGAAGATCGCAAATTGTGACGGAGCCTGCGTCAGGTGGGCTCAGCCCTTCCCGCGGACGGGATGCGTCCTGTCACGCGAGCTGATTGTACGCACGATTCGACGGAGGGGGCAAATGCACGGATTTGGTGGCACCCGGGCCCGTCGACTGCGGCCGCGATCTGGCTGGTGATCAACAAGGATCGCGCTCCTCGCATCATTTTCCGAAGCGATCTGCTGCGGCGTGTTGATGTCCGGAAGAAAGCTCGCGATTCCATCGACCGGATTTCGAACCTCACGCCGCGCAATGGATGAGCCAGCGGAGATTGAGATCGGCGGGGTCGGCAATGGCTTCCGCCGCGCGGGGAGGTGACACGTCACCAGACGAGGTGCCGGAGGCCCTGTATCACTCCGACGTCCACGGTAACCGTTCCTGGCTCCGGCCCGGTTGGGCGATCGATGATGTCCGTAGCGACTTGGGCAAGAGCGCCGCATTCGACTGGGAGAACACCATCTTATCTTCGGAGGGTTGGACGGCGAGTTCTCCGATTCTCCGAGAAAAGGGAGGGTGGGCAGAGCGATTCGAACCCCGATTCGCCGAGCGAAAACAACCATTCCAACAAGAGAGGCATGCGCGTCACTCGCTCATGCCCGGGGCGGCTCAACTTGACGCAAATCACCGTCAGTCAATGAATTGCGAGCCACTCGTAGGGTGGGTATACCGGTACGGGGATTTGCGAAAGGTTGGAACGTGAGATTCTGCGGGATTGCGGCCTGACGTGGCAGCGAGGGGCTCGGCGGTAGCGAATGCTATCGCCGCAGCTCGACAGTCATCTCCCTTCCACGCATCCAGCATACAGCTCCGGCTACTCAGGTGCATGGCGCCAGTGCCGGCGACTCCGGAACCATGCGATCCAGCGGCGCGCGAGGACGTGCGTGACCAGCACCAGGACGAGGCCTATCAGCAGGGCACCCGGGATGATCCAGTAACTCGTGTAAAACACGAGACCCTCGCGAACCCCTGGGAAATTGACGCCGCTGGATACCAAGATGCCGTCTGGCGTCATCCAGAAGCCGACGTTGTTCGGAAAAATCGGCTTCATGATCGCGATGATGATGAACGCGATGCCCATGGCGTAACCGACGAACAACCCGAACGCCGCGAGGAACGCCATCACACCCGTCGTGGCGCCGTGGAATAGCGACCGAAGGACCGCCATCAGCCGCCCGGTCGCCGCCGCTTCATCCATGACCAACTCGAGCGAGTACGCCTGTGCGACGCGCATCGGCGAACCGAGGCGCCGGAGAATCCCCTCCAGCGCGGCCCGTTCATCGGGGACGTCGCCCGCCTCCACTACCGCGTCCCGAATGTGTGATTCAACCTCGCGCACCGCGTCGGCGGCGACCTCCGGCGACAGGAACGAACGGAGCGATCGCTCGAACAGGTACAGATAGCCGCGGACTCGCGATTCTCCGCTGTCGGTGAGCTTCATGCGTCTCTCCCGGCCGCCTTCATCAGGCGCTCGATTTTGGTGGTGAACACCTGGAACTCACGGCACATGTTGTTCAAACGGCCGCGTCCGGCGGGCGTCAGCCGGTAGTACTTCCGGGGATGCGGCGCTTCGCCGGCCACCCATTCGGAGGTCAGGAACCCATCGCGCGCCAGCCGTGAAAGCAACGGATAGATGGTGCCTTCGGTCAGCACCAGATCCGTGAACTCCTCCAGATGGCGGATGATCTCGAGCCCATATCGCGGTCCGCCGGCGACTGACAGGAGGACCGCGAGCTCCAAGGTGCCGCGGCGGAGCTGTTCGAGCCAGTTCTCCAGCATCGCTTATACCTTGTACCGCATAGCATGATATACGGCATGGTAATCGCGCCGGTTCCGCCGCCCGCGATCAAAGATGATCGCGAGAGATGCTCGCCGGGCCGCTCCGGCTTGACACGGGAGCGAGCCTGTTACTTCGAGTGGAAAGTCACGTTCCGCGCGCGGCTCAGCGGCGAGGCGAACGGATCACACTTCATGGTCGGATGCGGCGTCCACTGGCGGTCCGGCTGAAGCCGGACACTACAACCGCGCTCTCGACGCGGAGTGAGGACTGCCGACTGTGACTGAAGACTGCCGACTGAAGACTGACGATTGGTTTACCGGTACGGGGATTCGAACCCCGGTCCCGTGGCTGAGAACCACGTGTCCTGACCCCTAGACGATACCGGCACTCGTCGACGAGAAGAGGATATCTTAACAAATTCGCGCGGACCCGAACAACCGGCTCAATGCCTGGTCGCCTTCTTTGGAATTTCCTGTCAATTTTCGAGCCTCGAACCTCGTCAGCGCGTCGCCGAGGTGGCGCTGACGGCCTTCCCGCCAGCGAACGCCGTCCACCAGCGAGGCATGCGTCGAGATCGAGAAGGAGCGGGCCGCGCGAGGCCGGCGGCGGGCTCTGGAGCCGGGCAGGCGGAGCTGGTCGACGGTGAAGATCTGGCCGCACGCATTGCGCGCGGCCCCCCGTGCGAGGACGCGATTCCAATCGCTAGGCAGATCGCCGACGGTCTCGACGCCGCGCACGACCAAGGCATCGTGCACCGCGATCTGAAGCCGGCGAATATCAGGATTAGATCCGACGGGACAGTCAAGATCCTGGATTCGGCCTGGCAAAGCCGCGGCTCCCACATCAGCGAGGCCTGCGAGGGTTGTGTTGACACCCGAGGACGCCAAACGGACTCCACGAACGATCGCGAAGGCCACGACGACCACGATGCATGAGATCAGCAAACGTCGTGAACGTTGCGACCGCCGTGCTCATGGCGGGCGCCGTCGGCGCGTCGCAGTGGAGTTGAGATTTGGGAGTTAGGAGTCGACTGGTCCGCGACGTTCAGCAGCCAGCTAGGTTCCGCTACCAACCGCGCGCAGCTTGCGCAGGATCCGGTCCTGGATCCAGTGCGAGTCCCACCACTCGACGGGGTTCACCATGCGTCCGTTCAGGAGCATCGTGAAGTGCAGGTGGTCGCCGCCGGCGAGGCCGGTCATGCCGCTGCGTCCCAGCGTCTGTTCTTTCTCGACGGTCTGGCCTGCCTGCACCTCGATCGACGATAGGTGCGCATAGAGTGACTGCACGCCCATGCCGTGATCCAGGATCACGCAATTGCCGTAGATGCCGAGCTCGTCCGCAAACAGGACCTTGCCGCGATTCGCGGAGACGATCGGCGCGCCGGCGAGCGAGGCCAGGTCGAACCCCAGATGCACCTGGCGATCGACCTCTTTGCCCTTGTAGACGTAGGTTCGTTGATCGGCGAACGCCGATTCCACCGCGCTGTTGGTGAACGGGTGGAACACGACACCCTTCCACAGCATCTCGGGCGCGGTCTGCTGCGCGAAGGACGCGATCTTCTCCGCGTTCTTGCGGCGCAGCTCGCCGTTGATCGCCAGGAATTTCGTGACGGTATCCCCTTCCGGCTTCACTTCCGTCGTCCCTTCGAGAATCGCCGGGACCACGCGGTCGAGGAAGCGATCGTCGAGCTCGATCCGGCTCTTCTTGAACGGCTTCGGGAACGTGCGATGGTCGAAGTCCGCGCGGGCGGTATTCCCGGCGGGATCCCGTGCGAACACGCGCATCGGTACGTTCACATCCTGGTCGTACAACAACGCGAAGAACGCGATCCGCACGGCGGGGTCGTTGATACGGACCCCTTCGACGGTCGCTCCCGAGGCCGGGAATCCGGGATACTCCACGTCGCCGACCACCACGCCCGATTGCACGTCCTCGGGCGACACCCGGTAGATCACCATCTCGGTGCCACCGTGGTTGACGTAATGGTGCGTCGACACCACAGCCACCCGCGGACGTTCGAGCCTGACCTGAAGGTCGCGTGTCGCGCTCGACTGCGCTTTCCTGATCCCATACACGACCGGACGCGTGGCCGTCACGAGAAGACGCGCGGCGCCCGACTTCAGATCCGGCACCGACTGGCGATCGATGACGTGCGTGATGACGATCTTGTCGCCCTCCTGCTTCGTCTGCGCCTTGCCCGGCTCGCTCAGGTTGAACAGCTGAACCTGTTTCCCGTCCTGCTCCAGGACGACGCGGAGATCGGCGAGCACCGTGTTCGGCGCCGAGACCGAGACCTCGACGGGCGAGGAGGTGCCAATGAACTTTTCCGGTTTGCCGATCTGGATGTCAGGCCCGGGCATTCGCCCGGCAACGATCCACGCGCCACCAGCAACGGCGACGGCGAGGACGATGAGGATGATCAGGAAACGACGCATGGGTGATGATGATAGTTCATTGGACGGGGGTTCACACGGGGGTTCAAGCCGAGCGTTCATGACGAGGGTTCATCGACGATGAGGTTCAAGACGAACACCGCGGCGTCGGGATAATCAGTCTCGCGACCACTCGCGACCTCCGCATCCGCGTGCGAACCCTCGTGATGAACCCCCGTCGTGAACGCTTCGTGATGAACCCTCGTCGTGAACCCTCGTCGTGAACCCTCGTCTTGAACCCCCGTTCTCCACGTGATATTCAGGTACGGATATGCCCTCGACATCTCTTCATATCAACGTCGTCGCTTTCCTGGCAGCTGCGTCGCTGGTCGTCGCAAGTAGTTGCGGCGGCACCGAACAGGCGCCGGCAGCAACTGCTCCGCCACCAAACGCAAAGCGGGTCGATGCAGCGAAGGCCGGGAACGTCGCCGGGCGCGTGACGTTCGAGGGAACGCCACCCGCCAACGAAAAGATTCCGATGGGATCGGACCCCGTGTGCGCTCGCGAGAACAAAGGCGGCGTCAGCTTCGATACGGTTGTGGTCGACAATGGCGGCCTCGAAAACGTGTTCGTCTACGTCAAGGACGGTCTCGGCGATTATTACTTCGACGTACCCACAGAAGCCGTGACGCTCGATCAGAAAGGCTGCCGGTATACGCCTCACGTTTTGGGCCTTCGCGTCGGTCAGGCGCTCGAGATCGTCAACAGCGACGCCACGATGCACAACGTGCACGCGGTGCCGAACGTGAATAGCGAGTTCAACTTCAGCCAACACTTGACCGGCATGAAGCAACAGAAGACGTTCACCGCGCGCGAGGTCATGGTCCGGTTCAAGTGCGACGTCCACACCTGGATGAGCGCCTACGCAGGCGTGCTGGATCATCCCTATTTCGCCGTGACGGCGAATGGAGGACAATTCCAGCTGAAGGGCTTGCCTGCCGGCACGTACACGGTGGAAGCCTGGCACGAGACGTTGGGGACGGCGAGCCAGAGCGTCACCCTCGGTGAGAAGGAAGACCGCAACATCACGTTCACGTTCAAGGCCACAACGAACTGAGCACGCTGACTTTACGACCTGTATGAAATCGAACGCCGATGTGCTGGCGGTCCCCGTCGACCGCACCCGGACGACGGATTACGTCGCGCTGGCCAAGCCGCGTCTCAACTTCCTGGTCGTCATCTCCGCTCTCGCGGGTTACATAATGGGCGGCGGCGAGACCAGCCAGGTCCTTCGGCTTCTGGCGACCCTCGCGGGTACCGGCCTGGTCGCTGGCGGCGCCTCGGCGCTTAACCAGATCATCGAGCGCCAGCCTGATTCCCTGATGCGGCGTACCCGAACGCGGCCCCTTCCGGACAGGCGGCTGATGCCGCGCGAGGCGCTGGTGTTCGCAGTGGTCCTGTCGGCGTTGGGGCTCGCGATTCTCGCCGCCGGCGCGAATGTGCTCAGCGCCGTGGTCGCGTTCGCAACGCTGGTTACGTACGCCGCCGTTTACACGCCTCTCAAGCGTCTCACGTCCTTTTCCACCGTCATCGGCGCCATACCGGGCGCCCTGCCACCCGTCATCGGGTGGGCCGCTGCGCGCGATTCGCTGTCGCAAGGCGCGTGGGTTCTCTTCGGTATCGTGTTTCTGTGGCAGCTTCCCCACTTCCTGGCGATCGCCTGGATGTACCGGGAGGATTACGCATCGGCGGGCTTCCCCATGCTGCCCGTGATCGAGCCCGACGGGCGAAGCACCGCGCGCCAGGCAGTGGTCTACAGCGCCGCGCTCCTTCCGATGAGCCTCGCGCCCACTCTCACCGGCATGGCGGGACCGATCTACTTCACGATCGCGCTGGTACTGACGCTGGTGTTCCTTGCGGTCACGATCCGTTTCGGGATGACGCGAGACGTCAAAGACGCGCGGCGGCTCTTTTTCGCCTCGATAGTCTATTTGCCGCTCGTCTGGATTTTCATGCTCGCGGATCGTCATCTGATCCGCGACTCCAATCCCGCCGTCTACTCCTCGTGCATGGCTATTGAGGATCTGCCCGCGCTCAACGCTACGCTCAACGCGATCGCTGCGACGCTGCTCGTGGCCGGCTACATCCTGATCCGCAAAGGAAAGATCGAACAGCATCGTCGCGTCATGCTGACGGCATTTGCCACGTCCGCGCTGTTTCTGACGTCCTACCTGATTTATCACGCCAACGTCGGCTCGCGCCCGTTCCCTGGCCAGGGTTCGATACGGATCATTTACCTGACGATCCTGCTCACCCACATCGTCCTGGCCGCAGCGATCCTGCCGATGGCGTTGATCACGCTAAACCACGCCCTGCATCAGCGATTCGCCCGCCACGTCCCCATCGCTCGATGGACGCTGCCCATCTGGCTGTACGTCTCGGTCACGGGCGTCATCGTGTATTTGATGCTGTATCAGATTCGCTGGTAGCTCGTAAGCATCTGAAAATACGCTGTTTAGCGTATCGCTCTAATGCTTTGAAGCAAGAAAGGGATAAATGGGAAACGGACGGGGATGCGCCGTTGCGACGGGATCACGCGCTGCTCTATGACGCCCGTTCGAACGACGCCGCTAGTTGGGGAGCCGAGTGGACCACGTGCGGGTTCTCATCGAGGTAGTCCACTCCCTCGGCGGTGATGACGAACTCCGAGCTGTCGGAGCGCTGGATCAGCCGCTTCTGAATCAGGTACCACGTGCAGAACTCCAGGTGCTCGATCGGAATGCCCGTGAGCTTCCCGATCTCGCCCGGGAAGAGGCCGGGGTGCCTCGGGTTCACCCGCCGTTGTGCGCAGAGAATATCGAGGACGGTCAGGCGAACCATCTTGTCGTCACGCGACGATCCTGACGCCGAGGAGGCGAGGCTGATCAGCCGCCAGCGATCCTGCTGCATGTCGCGGTGCGCCACGTCGTACTTGACCCGGGCGTCCGGATCGCTCAGAACCAAATACGCTTCATGAATCAGCCGGAACTTCGCCGCATTGCCCGTCTCCTGGTTGTCCGGGTGATACCGCTGCGCGAGCAGTCGATACACGCGCTGGACGGTGTCCGCCTCCGCGTTCGGACTGATCTGCAGCACTTCGTAGTAGTCGATCGACGTCGGTTTCTGCACAGACTCCTCGGTTCCAGGAGGCATGGGCACAGTATGGGCCCTAGCTGAGCAGATAGCAAGGTGACGACCCGATCGGACGGGACGGCAAAGCATTGGAAATGCTGATGTCAGCATCATGGGTCGCAATTCTGCCGCGTCGGCAGACCGCAAAGTCCCCGGCAGGCCAGAATAAATCACTGCTGAGCACCAGGCTTTTCTGGCCGCTGCACCAGCCAACCGCCGCCTCCGAGTTCGTTGATTGTGGTGAATGTCCAAGCAGACTTCGCGGCGCCGTGAACGCTCACAATGGCAACAATATCAATGGCTTACGTGCGCTTTCGTAGCTCGACGTGGGTCGATCGCCAGCACACAAGCACTTCGAGCGACGAGCCACGAGCGACGAACCACGGTTGAGAGTCTGCGAACACTAGTTCGCTACACGGCGCAGCGATCGCTTGTCCTCGTACATGCGTTCGTCGGCGAGCCTGATGAGGGCGAGAACGGTGTCCATGTCCGGCGTGAGCTCGGCGCAGCCGATGCTGAGGCCGACACGTGACGGCAGTGATGTCATGTCGAAGGACCTGGCAAAGTTTCTCTGCAGGGCGACGCCTCGCGCGCGTGCTTCGTCTTCGCCGCACGACAGCAGGATCAGGAACTCGTCGCCGCCCCAGCGAAACACGTAGTCGGCCTCGCGGATGTTGCTCAGCAGGAACGCGGCGACCCTGCGCAGCACCTCGTCACCGGCGTCATGACCGAGCACGTCGTTGACCGCCTTGAACCTGTCGATGTCGATGAACAGGATCGACATCGGGATGCCGTGACGGTCGTGACGCTGCAGCTCGCGGCCGATGATCTCGTCGAAGAACCGGCGGTTGTGGCAGCCGGTGAGCGGATCGGTAATGACCATCCGCCGCAGCTTGCCCTGCGCCGACTCGAGGCGCCGGTTGGTGCGGCGCAGCTCCAGCGTCATCTCTTCGAACGTCATCAGCTGCATACCCAACGCGGCGATCAGATAGGGAATCAGGCTGAAGAAAAGAGCGGTCGACGCACCCGGCGAGCTCGGGGTCGGCACCTCGATCACGATCCAGACGTGCGACCCTGCGATCGTCAACAGCGACACGCCGACCACCGCGGCACCGAGCATGCGCACCTGACGCACCATCATCAGGTAGGCGAGCCCTGCCGCCGCCAACCCGCCGGCGATGAGGAGGTGGCCCGGCGCAAACACCGCGTTGGGGCCCAGCGCCAGCGGCGACAGCGCGAACCACATGAACACGGGAACGATGACGTAGGCGTAGCTGCGCGGAATCCGCAGTTTTGTCGGGTAGGCGTCGGCGCTCACGACGAACATCAGGGCGCTCACCAATCCCAGGAACTGCGCGACCCCGTAGGCGAGCCATTCGGTGTGCTGGTTCGTGTAGGTTCGGGCGGCGATGATCATCGACACGCCCAGCAACACCCAGCCGTTCACCCAGAAAAGGATGTACAGGCGGCGTCGATAGAAGAACAGGAGAAGCAGAAGCCCGGAAACTACGAACGCGCCGGCACCGACGAGGCTGCGCGGGTTGATTTCAGTCGGAGAGGGCGTGATCCCGAAATGCTCCGTCGCAATCACCTGCGCCGCCACGGCCGGCGCCGAGGCGAACGGCACGGCCGAAGCCACCGTGACGACTACCACGGCGGCAAGGACCATAAGCCAGGCATGACCCGGCACTCGATCCATGCACTTGTTTTTTGGGGGGAGCTGAAAAGAATCTTAGCACACTGGTGAACGCTGGTAGACGTTCGACCAGCGCCATCGCCAAGGTTCGGCGAGGCAGCCCGTGATGGTGTCGATCTGCGTTTCGAAATTGGTGGTTTTTGCGCTGAGGATTCTGGTCAGCGATAGATCAGGTACTGATTCCGTAATAGGCGCCAGCGGCTCTCGCCCGCGTTCCACGACTGCGCGATGTTCGCCGGGTCGTCGCCGGCACGAATTCGCGCGAGCCCTTCTTTCGATCCGAACAGGCGTTCAGCCGCGTCGAGCTCGAACTTCGAGCCGTACAGCTTCTGCAGCAACGCGGCAATCTCGACGCCCACTCGGACCGGGCGCATGATGGCGCGATTGGTAACCACCATGAAAACGCCCTGACATTCCTGGCCGCTGTACTTGTTTGCGGTTGGCGTGAAACGAACAGGATAGAAACGAATGCCGGGAAGCCCACGGGCATTCAGAGCGTCGGAGAGGGCTACGCCGTCGATCCATGGCGCGCCAATGTGCTCGAAGGGCGTGTCGGTACCGCGGCCAACCGAAATATTCGTGCTCTCGAAGGCACCGATACCGGGATACAGCGTCGCCTGAATCAGGTTGCGCATGTTCGGCGACGGATTGATCCAGGGGAGACCAGTCTCGTCGAACCAGGCGTCACGACGCCAGTTCTTGATTTCGACCACGGTCAGATTCGCGCCAATCTTGTTCTCGGCGTTGAACAGCTTCGCGAGCTCGCCCATCGTCATGCCATGGCGAATCGGCATCGACATGTAGCCGGTGAACCCGAATTGCGCCTTGTCGAGCATCGGGCCCTCGACCTGGACTCCGTCGATCGGGTTTGGGCGGTCGAGCACGATCACCGGCAGCTGCCGCTTGGCCGCCTCTTCCAGCACATACGCCATCGTTGTCGTGTACGTGTAAAACCTGGCGCCAACGTCCTGGATGTCGACGACGAGGATGTCGAGCCCCTCGAGCGTTGCGGCAGTCGGCCGCCGAGTCTCGCCATAGAGCGAGTGGATCGGCAGGCCTGTCTTCTCGTCTGTGGCCGACGGGACGTTGGCGTCGAGCAGACCCCTGATGCCGTGCTCGGGGCTGAACAGGGCGACGAGCTTGACGTCCTTCGCCTTGAAAATCAGATCGATCGTGGTCGCGCCATCGCGGGCGCGGCCCGTGTGGTTGGTCACGAGCCCGACGCGTTTGTTCCGCAGCGCCGCGAATCCGTCGGCACGCATGACGTCGATGCCGCTGAGGACAGGTGCTCGCGCCGGCGTGGGCACTGAGCCCGAAGGCCCGAAGTCACGTCCAGTCAGCGCCGCACCTTCGAGTCCGTCGGGCAGCGTGGTGAGGGAAGCGGCGGCAACCGTCGCAACCCGCGCGCGAAGCGGCGTGACATCACCCTTGCCGTCAGGGTGCACGCGGTTCGACAGGAAGATCACGTAGAGGCCAGTGGCAGGATCGATCCAGATCGACGTTCCCGTAAACCCGGTGTGACCGAAGGATCCGACCGGCAGCAGCTCGCCGCGGTTCACCGAAAACGACGAGTCGATGTCCCACCCCATGCCACGCACGTTGCGCTCGGGATCCGGGGTCGCAGCCGTCGTCATCTTCTGAACCGTCAGGGGAGCAAGAATGCGGGTGCCCTGGTACGCTCCACCACCAAGCAACATGCGGGCGAAGATCGACAGATCCGCTGCAGTGCTGAATAGCCCCGCGTGGCCGGCAACCCCGCCCATTCGCCGTGCCGTGGGATCGTGCACGACTGCCTCTCAACATCCGCATGTCCGGGCCCTGGCACGGCCATCCGAGCGGCGTGCAGTTTTCCGTCGGGCGCAATCCTCGACGTCATCGACGGGGGAGGAATGAACGTCGTGTCTTTCATGCCCAGCGGCTCGAAGATCCGCTGACGCGCGAACTGATCGAGCGTCTGGCCGCTCACACGGCGGACGATGTCGCCGAGCAGGAAGAAATTGATGTCGCTGTAGACGAACCGTTCACCGGGTGCAGAGGCGGGCACTTCTTCGATAGCCAGGGCAATGGCGGTCTCGGAGCCCTGCCACGTGTCGGCCAGATCGACGTCCGGACGCAGCCCGGACACGTGAGTCAGCAGGTGCCGGACGGTGATGTCTGCCTTCCCGTAACGTTCGAACCCCGGGATGTAGCTCGCGACCCTGTCGCTCAGGCGGATTCGTCCCTGCTCGACCAGCATCATCACGCTCGTCGTCGTCGCCACAACTTTCGTCAGCGACGCGAGATCGAAAACCGTATCGAGCGTCATGGGCTCGACCGACGGAACGAGCGAGCGATTCCCGAAGGCCTTCTGGTAGACGATGCGGTCGCCCCGGCCGATGAGCACGACCGCTCCCGGCAGTTTCTTGTCCTGAATCGCCTCGCGCACGAGGGGCTCGATGAGTTCGAGGCGGCGCGCTTCGACCGTCGACTGTTCGGCGGCCACGGCGCCAGCCGGGGGCACTGGCGCGCCAGACGTGCTCAGCCGGGTGGTCGACTGCCCGGCCAAGCCAACCAGCAGGACCAGCGCCAGCAATTTGTTCATGGACCTGGATTATACCTTTGCGTCTCGACGGGATTGGCTGCGACCGGAAGTCAGCAAGGTCCGGCTAAAGCCGGACTCTCTGGTGGATATTTTTGGTCCGGCTAAAGCCGGACTCTACTGGAGATTTGTCTGCGCGCGCATGCGGCCATCGGTGGCGCGGAGGAAGAAGATTTCCCACTCGCGTCGAATGCGATCGATCTTCTGCACCTGCGCATTTCCAGGTGTGCGGCCCGCACCTACGACGAACAAGAAGGCCTGCCTGTGGACTCGCGATGATTGCGCCGATGACGGGGTCCGCTGACCGTGAATGGCAATGATGTCCTCGATCAACACGTCTCGCCGCGTGCCGTTGAAACGGACGCCGACTCGCGGCGCATCGTCCTGATCGCGGTTGGGCGAGACATTGGTCGGATTCTCCACGTAGAAAAACGTCGGTACGCCAGATGCCGGCACGAGACCCATCGCGTACTGGTCCAGCAGGCTGTAGCGTTCGACGGCGGCGACCGTCTGAAACGACCCGCCTCCGAGATCCTCGATGTCGTTGCCTTCCATGACCGACGCGTCGGAATCGAAGAAGAAGCTCCAGTGCGCCTCGTCTCGTCCCAGCAGATCCGTCGATCGATTGCCGTTGCGATCCCTGAACTCGAAGAACGCCAGCCAGCGATGCCCGGCCTCCTGGCCGAGCACGCTCACGGTCGTGTTCTCGCCGAGGACCTTCTCCAGCGGATTGTCCGGGTACTTGTTGATGTCGTCCATCACGACGAAGCTGCGCAGCTGGCCGGCGCTCCCGAAGTCGCGCGACGCATCGAAGAGCCCGATACCGAGACCGCTGATCTCGTTGGCCACGGTTGATTCGAACGCGAACGCGTCATCGATGAGGGGCGCGTCGGTCCAGATCACGAGCTGATCGTAATTGTCCGGGTGCGTCCGATAGAACTTGCGGGCGACTTCGACGGTGTCGAGTTGCGCACTGTCGGCGAATCGCTCACCCACCGCCGCGGCGCCGCCAGCGGTTGGCCCGTTTTCGCTCAGGTTGACCGGCATGAAATCACCGGTCCGTCCCGGCGAAACGCCGACGATGGCGTCGGTAAGCGCAAGATCGCCGAACTTCATTTCGATGGCGCCATCGGGCAGCAGTGTTGCCTGAAATGTCACGGTCCGGGTGGAATCGAAGCCGCGGACGCCGCACCAGGTCACGGTGTACTGATCCTGAGCGGCATTGGCGAAGACGCGCCCGCCGGTGCTGGGATCGAGGTCAGCCAGGAACGGTGCGACGCGTGGCGGACCGGTAAGCAGCCGCGCGACGTTGCGATCGGTGCTCGCGCGGTCCTCCTGCTCGAACGTGATGTTGCCGTCTGAATTGACGAACGCTGTCGTCTGGCCCCGGCCGTACATCGGGAAGCTGAACGGCACGTTCACCTGCCGGCTGTCATCGTCGGTCAGCGTGAGCCTCGAGCCGAGCGCACTGCGAAACGTGCCATCGATCCGCGTGACGTTGTAACCGCCGGACGCGTTGCGTGCGAAGCGCAGCCCCGTGTTACGCAGATCGAACTCGTTGGGCGGTGCAATCAGATCGCCCTCGTCCTGCACGACGGCGATGTCGCCGATATCGACGGTGTCCCTGCCGATGGTCTCGGCGGCCCGCTCGCCCCGCAGCAGTACTTTCTGCCGATGGGTCCAGAGGGCGTCAAAGACTCGCCATCTCGGGTTGCGGTCGAGGACATTGCCCTTCTTGCGGAGTGCTGCTTCCGAAGGTCCTGGAGCCTGAAGGTCCGCGCCCGGCTCGGCGGAAGCGGACGCGCAAGGGTTCTGCGAGTTTCCGCCTCCCGGGTTCGGAGACGGGTTGTCGCCGCCGTTGCCATTCGAACCGCCACAGGCGGCCAGCACGCAGGCGGCGACCACAGCCGGGAGGAGCGCACGAACCCTCGGCTCCATGCGACTTCTCCTACTTGACGTCTTTCAACTGCTCCAGGATCTTCTTCGCGTCAGGCGAGCTCGCGTGCGTCAGGCGGCGCCACGCTCACGAACTTCTCGAGTGCGGCCTTGGCCTCGGGCAGCTTCTTCGCCGCCACGTACGCGCGGCCGCGATAGTAGTGAATGTCTGCGCGATCGGGAAACTGCTTGCCGACGCTGTCGAGCAATCCGAGCGCCTCGTCGACTTTTCCGTCGTTGATCATCGTAATCGCACCGTTGATGATCGATGACGGGTCCTTGACCTGCGTCATGTCGACGGACTGGAGCATCGCCAGCCCCTCGGCCTTGTCGCCGCTCTCGAGCATCAGATCGCCGGTGATCAACTTCATTTCGACGTTGGTCGGTTCCTTCTCGAGCACCTTCTTCAGGTGTTCGATCGCTTTGGCGTTGTTCTTCTCGCCGATGTACGAGCTCGCGATGAAGCGGTTCAGCTGATGCACATCCGGGAACTTCGTCAGCAGATCCTCATAGACCTTCCGCGCCTCCGCGAACTTCTGCCCTTCCATCAGCGCCGCCGCGCGCTTCACTTCCGCCTGAATCTCGGCGTTCGGATCCACCTTGGCGACGGCCTTCGCCATCTTGAGGTCAATCGACGGCGCGCGGCCGGAGTCGTCCAGCTCGATCGTCGTCTTGGCCCCCTCGAATCCTTCCTTGCTGAACTCAAGGTTCCACTGGCCGGGCGCGATGCCGTTCAAGGCCCACTCGCCCTTGTTGTTGGTCTTGGCCGTCATCGGCTGGAGCTCGCCGACCTTGTTTCCTTTGACTTGCACGTCAGCAAGCGGCTGCCCCTGCTCGTCGACGACTTTCCCAGAAATGCGGCCTTCCCCGCGAATCTGGGCTGCCGCAATCGAGGCAACACAAAGGCTCGCGACGATGATTGCGATGGATGTCAGTTTTCTCATGGCGTCTTGGTTCTCAGAAGTAACACAGGGCGCGCGGCAGGCACGCCAGAACGAAACCATAAGTTTAGCGGATTTGCGCTGACAACGATCGGAACGGTCCGGCTACAAGCGGGACATTAGGGCCGGATTTGCAGGGGGAAGGGAGGTTGTCTGACGCTCGTTCACAGTGCGGAGCGCGACGCGATTGCGTCAGTTTGGCGCCTGAAAAAACACGCCGGCCGCCTCCTCCAAAGCGACCGGCGCGTGCGGGTGTACACCCGCTTGCCGAAAGCACGCACAGATTCCGGCGAGACGAAAACGCTAGGACTCGAGTACCAGGACTTGCAAAAAAATCAGAATGCAGGAACCCCGGACGCGCGGGCGTCCGGCAGGTCGAAGGCGCGGCGGAATGCTTCCGAAGGAAGAGCAGATGCGAAGGGACTACTTGGCGAAGCGGTCGAAAATATCGACCAGCTCGGAGAGCCGCTTGGACTTCTCCGGTTCCCCTTTGGCTACCCCGTCCGGGACGCATTTCTCGACGTGAAACCGCAGAACCGCCAGACTGATTCGGTTCAGTGCCGCTTCGGCGGCCGCCAGTTGCTGAAGGATGTCTACGCAGAGCCGAGGCTCCTGCACCATCCGGCGGATTCCACGGACCTGACCTTCGATCCTGTTGAGGCGTGTGACGAGGCTTTGCTGTTGTAACTCATCTAGCATGAAGTTCCCCCGAACGAACGAACCATGTCAGCGTTTTCGAATACGCCGCAGAGGTTCCCGCGTTTCGGGGGCGCGCAAAAAAACCTCGAAATCGCCCCTGGTCAGCTCCTGAAGGGTATCGCTCGCCCAGCCTGCTGCGCGGCGGCAAGGCTACGGTCCCACAAGCCTGACCGTTCGGAAGTGCAGATATTGCAATCGGCACGCCTTACCGCTGAGGACGAATTTGCACGGAAATGCCACGAAATGCGCTGAAATGCGATCGGAGCGCCTCGTAAACGTGATCGAGATCCGGCCCGCCGGATCCAAGGCTCCCGCCGAATCCAAAAAGCCGAAAACGTGACATTCCCTCCGATTGTCGATTGACTCCCGGTCAAAAAATGAATGAACATTCATTCATGGCCGTCTCCGCTCCGCGCCGATCCTCTTCCCCCTCGCGAGCCGAACGCCCGGACAAGCGCGACGCGATCCTGCGCGCCGCGATCGACACGTTCGCGGCACGCGGCTTCTTCACGGCGCAGGTGGCAGATGTCGCGCGCGCCGCCGGTGTCGCCGCCGGGACCGTCTACCTGTATTTCCGCGGAAAAGACGATCTGCTGGTCTCGATCTTCGAGCGCACGATGAAGGAGGCGATTGCCGAAGGACGCGGCACGGTCGCCGGACTTGCCGACCCCGCCGATCGCCTGCGGGAGATTGCGAAGCTGCACCTGGGCCGCCTGGGACGCGACCGGTCGCTGGCCATCGTGTTCCAAATCGAGCTCCGCCAGTCGACGAAGTTCATGGAGCGATTCTCGGCGACGCAGCTTCGCGAGTACCTCGGCATCATCCGTGACGTCATCGCCGACGGGCAGGCGGCAGGAGCATTCAGAACCGACATCAATCCCACGCTCGGCGCGAAGTTGTTCTTCGGGATGCTCGACGAGATGGCCACCAACTGGATTCTGAGCCGCCGCAAGTACTCGCTGGTTGCGGAAGCGGACGCGATTGTCGATCTGTTCGTCCGCGGCGTGCGGTCAGCCTCTGCGTGAGCGAGGGGTGGACACATTCATGCAGATTCGATCCGTTTCAGTGCTCGGCGCCGGCACCATGGGGGCGCAGATCGCCGCGCACTTCGCGAATGCAGGCGTACCGGTGCTGTTGCTCGACGTCACGCGCGATCAGGCGCGCGCTGGGTTCGAGAAGAGCCGGGCGCTGAAACCCGATCCACTGTTCACCGGGAGCACGCACACGCTGGTGCGCACCGGGGGCTTCGACGAGGATCTCCCCGCGATCGCCGGCTCGGACTGGGTGATCGAAGCGATCGTGGAGCGTCTCGACATCAAGCGCGCGCTCCTCGCTCGCGTCGAGCAACACCGGGCTCCGCACGCGATCGTCAGCTCCAACACATCGGGAATCCCGATTGCCTCCCTTTCGGAAGGCCGGTCGCCCCAGTTTCGCGCCGCGTTGGCTCGGCACGCACTTCTTCAACCCGCCCCGCTATCTGCATCTGCTCGAGCTGATTCCGACTCCTGACACGGATCCTGCGATCGTCGAGACCGTCAGGCAGTTCGCGGATCACCGGCTGGGCAAAGGCGTCGTCATTGCGAAAGACACGCCGAACTTCATCGCCAATCACCTCGGGCTCCATGGTGTGGTCCTGGCGTTTCGCGCGCTGGCCAGCGGCGAGTACACGGTCGAAGAGATCGACGCCATCACGGGACCCGCGATCGGCCGCGCCAGGAGCGCGACGTTTCGCACGGTGGACATCGCCGGCATAGACGTGCTGGCGCATGTGGCAAGAAACCTGGCCGAGCGACTCGACTCAGACGAGGCGAGACAGAAATTCGCGTTGCCGCCGTTCGTTGAAACGCTGGTCGAACGGGGCATGACCGGAGTGAAGGCCGGCCAGGGTTTCTACAAGAAAGATGCGTCCGGCGGGATTCTCGCGCTCGATCCGGTAACGCTGACGTTCCGAGACCCCCAGCCGGCGAAGTTTCCGTCCATCGACGCGGCCCGATCGATCGACGACGTCGGTGAACGGATTCGAACGCTGTTCAGCGGCAACGACAAAGTCGGGCGCTTCCTGCGCGCCACGCTCGCGCCAAACCTGCTCTACGCGGCCGAGGTCACGCCGTCCATCGCAAACTCCATAGACGACGTCGATCGGGCGATGCGCTGGGGATTCGCCTGGGAGCTCGGTCCATTCGAAACGTTCGACGCCATCGGCATCGACCGCGTCATCGAGGCGTGCGCTCCCGCGCGGATTCCGCCACTCCTCGAGGAGGCGCGAACGAAAGGCGCTTTCAGGCCGTCAACCTCGACGAGGAGCACTCGCGTAGCGCCGGCTGCATCCGACCTGCAAGTCCTCCGCGCCGCCCGCGAACGCAGCAAGGTCGTCCGCGCCAACGCTGGCGCGAGCCTCGTCGATCTCGGCGATGGCGTCCTCGGTGTCGAGTTCCACTCGAAGATGAACGCGATTGGCGGCGACACGATTCAGATGCTCCAGACGGGCGTCAAGGAAGCGGCGGAGAACTTCCGCGCGCTTGTCGTCGGCAACGAAGCCACGCACTTCTCCGCCGGCGCAAATCTGATGCTCCTGCTGCTCGAGGCGCAGGAAGGCAACTGGGACGAAGTCGATCTGATGGTTCGGGCGTTTCAGAAGTCGACGATGTCGCTCAGGTACGCGCCCATTCCGGTCGTCGTCGCGCCGGCCGGGCTCGCGATTGGCGGCGGCTGCGAGATCGTCCTGCACGCCGATCGCGTCCAGGCCGCGGCAGAGTCGTACATCGGCCTGGTCGAGGTAGGCGTCGGCCTGATTCCTGCGGGCGGTGGAACCAAGGAAATGCTGGCGCGGGCGATGGAAGGCGTGCCGGCTTCAGTCGATCCGCTTCCATACGTCCAATCCGTTTTCGAAACGATCGGATTTGCGAAGGTCGGAACGAGTGCTGTGGATGCCAGGCGCCTCGGATACCTGCGGGACGTCGACGGCATCACCATGAACACGGAACGGCTCTTGTCGGATGCGAAAGCGCGCGCGATCGAGCGAGCCGGCGAATACGTGACGCCGGTTCCGCGGCAGACAATACGGGTCGGCGGGGAAGGCTTGCTGGCCGCGCTGAAGCTCGGAGTCCACCTGGCCTGGCGTGCCGGCCGGATCAGCGATCACGACGCCGTCATCGGCCGGAAGCTGGCGTGGATTCTCGCTGGCGGAAACAGTCCGCATCCGACGACGATGACCGAGCAGCAGCTGCTCGATCTCGAGCGTGAAGCGTTTCTCAGTCTGTGCGGCGAGCGAAAGACGCAGGAGCGCATCGCGCATACGCTCAAGACAGGGAAAACGTTGAGGAATTGATCCGTGCCGTGGTCCGTGGTCCGTGGTTCGTGGTTCGTGACTCGTCGAGGCGCTGCCCCAGCAGCGCGGAGCTTCAGCTCCGCGTCAGGTAAGCATGTTCGATAAGGGTTCGGGTCCACCGTTGATCGTGATCCCCGGCGTGCAGGGACGCTGGGAGTGGATGCAGCCGGCACTGCTGAGGCTGGCCCGCCAGTGTCGGGTCATCTCGGTACTCGCTGACGGGTGACATCGGTGCGAAGTACGCGGCCGACGCCGAACAGAGCTTCGATTCGTACCTTCGACAGCTCGACGCGGTGTTCGACCGATCCGGCCTCCAGCAGAGTGCAATCTGCGGCGTGTCGTACGGAGGCTTCGTCGCGCTCAGGTACGCCGCGACGCGACCAGAGCGCGTCTCGGCACTGATCCTCGTCTCGGCGCCGGCTCCGGGCTGGCATCCCTCGGATGAGCAAGCGCAGTACCTCGCGAGGCCATGGCTCTCCGCGCCGGCCTTCGTGGTGACCTCACCGATGCGGGTTTGGCCGGAGATCAGCGCTGCGGTCCGGCCTTGGGGCTCGCGTTTGCGCTTCCTGCTGACGCACGGCGTGCGGGTCGCATTGGCGCCCATGATCCCCTCCGCGGTGGCGTCACGCGTGCGTCTCCAGCAGCAGCTGGACTTTCGCGCGGACTGCGATCGGGTCAGCGCGCCGACGCTCATTGTCACCGGCGACGAGGGTCTCGACTCTGTGGTGCCGGTGGAGGTGACGCAGCAGTACCGCGACCTCATTCCTGGATCGCGTTACGAGAAGATGAACCAGACGGGCCACATCGGGATGCTGACGCAGCCCGAACGGTTCGCAAACATCGTGTGCAGCTTCGTCCATGCCAATCATCACTGACCTCGTGGGCCCTGCGGGCCGCCTCGAAGCGCTGCTCGACGAGCCATCGTCCGAGACCCCGGTTCGCGCGGCTGTCGTCTTCGCGCATCCGCACCCGCAATACGGCGGCACGATGCACACGAAGACGGTGTATCAGGGCGCGAAAGCCCTGACGCGGGTCGGCTGCACCGTGCTGCGTTTCAATTTCCGAGGCGTGGGCGCCAGCGAGGGTCAGTTCGATCGCGGCGAAGGCGAGATGGACGATTTCAGGGCGGCGCTGGACTACATGTCCGCGCGATATCCCGGCGTTTCGCTCTGGGCGGCAGGTTTTTCATTCGGAGCGTGGGTGGCGCTCGAAACGGGAGCCGCCGACGACCGCGTCTCGGTCCTCATCGGCATTGCGCCGCCGGTCGTGACCTCGGTGTCTGGAATGAACTACACGTTCCCCAACACGCTCGCGAGCAGCAAACCGAAATTCTTCATCCAGGGCGAGGCAGACGAGGTCTGTCCGCTCGAAGGCATGTGGCGATTCTACGGTCAGCTTCCCGAACCGAAGGAGCTTGTCGTGATCGACGCAGCGGATCACTTGTTCGAGGGAAAGACGGCTGAGGTCGGAGAAGCGCTCGAGGATCTCCTGGGCGACTTCACGGCCTGAGCCAGGAAGCGAGTCAACCATGCGGGATGCAGTCATCGTTTCAGCCGTTCGAACAGCCGTCGGCAAAGCGCCGTCGGGCACCCTCAGATTCACGCGTCCGGACGAAATGGGTGCGGTCGTCATCGCCGAGGCGCTGAGACGGGCCGCAGGCGTCCAGCCCTCGGAAGTCGACGACGTGATCATGGGATGCGCGATGCCAGAGGCGGAACAGGGCCTCAACGTTGCGCGCATCGCGAGCCTGCGCGCAGGCGTGCCGGTGTCGGCGTCGGCGGTCACCGTCAACCGTTTCTGCTCCTCGGGGCTCCAGTCGATCGCCTACGCCGCGGAGCGCATCATGGCCGGCTTCGCCGACACCATCGTCGCAGGCGGTACCGAGTCGATGAGCCTGGTGCCGATGGGCGGCCACAAGGTGGCGCCGAACCCAACGCTCGTCGACAACTATCCGGATGTCTATCTGAGCACCGGTCTGGTCGCGGAAAATCATGCGCGCGAGGCGGGCGTGTCTCGCGATGAGCAGGATGCCTTCGCACTGCGCAGCCATCAGCGGGCGATCGCGGCCATCGACTCGGGACGCTTCAAGGACGAGATCGTGCCTTTGAGCGTCACGGCCGCCGGCAACGGCAATTCACCCGTCACGTTCGAGACCGACGAGGGACCGCGACGGGACACGTCCGCTGAAGCGCTCGCGAAGCTGAAGCCGGCGTTTCACGTCAAAGGCAGCGTCACCGCAGGGAACTCGTCGCAGACGAGCGACGGCGCTGCGGCGGTGGTCGTGATGTCTGCCGATCGCGCGAAGGCGCTCGGGCTGCAGCCGCTGGCGCGATTCGTCGGCTTTGCCACGGCTGGAGTCGAACCGGAGCGCTTCGGCATCGGTCCTGTGCCCGCTATCCGGAAGGCATTGTCGCGCGCGGGCCTGACGCTCGATCAGATCGATGTGATCGAGCTCAACGAGGCGTTCGCCGCGCAAGCCATCGCCTGCCTGCGCGAGCTGCCGATCGATCCGGATCGGCTGAACGTCAACGGCGGCGCCATCGCGCTCGGGCACCCGCTCGGCTGCACCGGCGCCAAGCTGACGGCGACGCTGCTGCACGAGATGCGCCGGCGCCGCGCGCGCTACGGCATGGTCACGATGTGCGTCGGCGGCGGCATGGGCGCAGCGGGAATTTTCGAGGCCACTTAGATGCCCGCCTTCGCCAAGGCTACGGCGCGGCAAGCCGAACCCCGAGAACCAGGAGAAACCAATGAGCGTGCTTGAAACGACGGCCAAAGGCGGCGCCTTCCTGATTGAGGACGTCACGCCCGAACGGGTGTTCACGCCCGAAAAACTGACCGACGAACACCGCCTGATCGCCCAAACCGCTGACGAGTTCGTGTCGACAGAAGTAATGCCGGTGCTAGAGCAACTCGAGCAGAAAGACTGGGCGCTCGCCAGAACGCTCATCCAGCGCTGTGCGCGCGCTCGGACTCCTCGGCACCGACGTTCCCGAATCGTTCGGCGGCGTCGAGCTCGACAAAGTGTCCTCGATCATCGTCGGCGACGTCGTCGGGCGCTGCGCGTCGTTCGCGACGACGTTCGGTGCGCAGACCGGCCTCGCGATCACGCCGCTACTCTGTTTCGGCACCGAAGATCAGAAGCAGCGATATCTGCCGAAGCTCGTCAGCGGTGAGCTGATCGGCGCGTACGCGCTCAGCGAGTCGGGTTCCGGATCCGATGCACTTGGCGCGCGCGCACGCGCGACGCGTCAGCCGGATGGGTCGTTCGTGCTCAACGGCGAGAAGATGTGGATCACCAACGGCGGCTTCGCCGACGTCTTCATCGTGTTCGCGAAGGTCGACGGCGAGGCGTTCACCGCATTCATCGTCGAGCGCAGTTTTCCCGGCGTGAGCACCGGCAAGGAAGAACACAAGCTCGGGCTCCACGGCTCGTCGACGACGCCGCTGATTCTGCAGGATGCGAAGGTGCCGGCGGCAAACGTGCTCGGCGAGATCGGCAAGGGGCACAAGGTCGCGTTCAACGTGCTGAACTACGGCCGGTTCAAGCTCGCCGCGATGTGCAGCGGAGGCGCCAAGGAAGCGATCGGCGAGGCAACGAAGTACGCGGTGAGCCGGAAGCAGTTCGGGAAGTCAATCGCGACGTTCGGGGCGATCCGGCACAAGCTCGCGGAGATGGTCATCCGTGCGTACGCCACGGAGGCCGCACTCTATCGGACAGCCGGTCTGATCGACGACAAGCTGCAGGGCAGTCACGCGAACGAAGCCGTGCTCGCATCGCTCGAAGAGTTCGCGATCGAAGCGTCGATGCTGAAGGTCGCGAGCAGCGAGATGCTCGATTTCGTCCTCGACGAGAACGTCCAGATTCACGGCGGCAACGGGTTCGTGCGTGACTATCCGGCGGAACGTCACTTTCGTGACGCCCGGGTGAATCGCATCTTCGAGGGAACCAACGAGATCAATCGATTGCTGATCCCGGGCATGCTGGCGCGGCGCGCGGTCAAAGGCTCCCTGCCGCTCATCCCTGCGGCAAAGAGGCTGCAGGACGAGCTGCTGACACCGTCGGCGCCCGAAGCCGGCGGCGATGCGCCACTCGACGCCGAACGCCGCACGATCGCCGCCCTGAAGAAGACGGCTCTGATGGTGCTGGGCACCGCGATGCAGACCTACGGCGAGAAGCTGCCCGACCAGCAGGAGGTGCTGTCGCTGGCGTCCGACATCATCATGGACGTCTTCCTGGCAGAAAGCGCGCTCGCGAGAGCCGGGCAAGCTGGCCGCGGCTCAGCCGACCGGGCCCCGGCCGACGTGCACGTCGCCGCGGCACGCGTGTTCGTAAACGACGCGGCCGGACGCGTGGAGATTGCCGCTCGATCGGCACTCGCAGCCATGACCGAGGGGGATACGCTACGGACTCTGCTTGCCGCGCTCAGGCGCTTCCTGAAGCCGGCCCCGGTGAACACGGTCGCGCTGAGGCACGTCGTGGCCGATGCAGCGATCGAGCGGAAAGGCTATCCTTTCTAGGTGCAGGTCGCTGGATCCCGTCGGCTGATTGCGTGCGTGCTCGCAGCCAGTATCGCGGCCGGCTGCAGCGGGCGCGCGCTGACCTACGACGAAGAAATCACGGCGTGGCGGATCGAGAAAGACCGCTTCATGCGCGAATCGAGCGAATCTCCCGTCGTCGCGGCCAATCGAGCCACGTTCGCGCCGTTGCCCTACTTCCCTGTGTCTGAAACCTATCGTGTGCCGGCCGCTCTGGAGATGGTCGAAACGCAGGACATCATCGAGATGTCGACCTCCACGAATCAGCGCCGCCGGATGCGACGCATTGGCACGCTGAAGTTCACGCTCAAGGGTCAGGCCCTTCAGCTGACGGCGTTCGTTGACGCCAAAGACAACGACGTCAGGCGCCTGTTCGTTCCGTTCCACGATATGACGAACGGGACCGAAACCTATCCAGGCGGCCGATATCTGGATCTCGATCGAACCGCGACGAGCATCTACGATCTCGACTTCAACCGCGCCTATCATCCATTCTGCGTCTTCAACCCGCAGTACGAGTGTCCCGTGCCGCCGCGCGAGAACCGTTTGCAGGTGCCCATTCGCGCCGGCGAGAAGCTCGCCTCGTCGTGATCTCTGCCATCGTTTTCGACTTCGACGGTGTGCTGGCGGATTCCGAGCCGCTGCACCTTCGCGCTTATCAGGAAGTTATCGAGGCGATGGGCAGCGCGCTGCCCCGAGAGGAGTACTACGCCCGATACCTGGGCTACGACGACGTGGGCGTGTTTCGCACGCTCTCCGACGATCGAGGGTGGGGGCTCACCGACGCCCGCATCACGGAACTGATTGACGAGAAGACACGGGCGCTGGCCGAAATCGTGGCGGGAACTGATGTGCTCTATCCGGGTGCAGCGGAGTGCCTCTCGCGCCTCGCGAGTGTCTGGCCGCTCGGCATTGCGTCAGGTGCGCTCAAGCACGAGATCGAAGCGATTCTCAAACAGCGATCGCTCGACGGGTACCTCCGCTTCATCGTGGCCGCCGGCGACACACCCGCGAGCAAGCCGGCCCCGGACCCCTACGCACTCGCGGCAAAGCTGCATGGCTTCCAGCCGGGCTCGTGCGTCGCGATCGAGGATTCCCGCTGGGGCATCGAGTCGGCCAAGGCTGCCGGCCTCTGGTGCATCGCGATCAGCCATACCTATCCGGTCTCGGAGCTTTTGAGGGCCGACACGATTGTCTCCTCTCTCGACGAGTTGACACCTGAGCTGATTCGTTCGCTGGGATGAACGTGAATCGAACCGTGACTGAAGACTCGGCTTGCCCCGCCGTAGCCTTGGCGAAGGCGGGCGCTGTTCAGATCAAAACTGTGATCGCTGCGCGCTCGTCGGACTGACGGCGGACCGTCGTACAATCTTCCGCGTGAACTTCTCATTACATCTGCAGCCGCGAACCGCACAGGTGGTGCGCGAGCTCGAACGCGCCATGAATGCACCCGGGCAGGATCTGGCGCCGGCTGCCCTGGTCATCGCCCGAGTCGAGTATCCCTCGCTCGATGCCGGCCAATACCTCACGGCGCTGGATCGGATGGGTGAGGAAGCCAGCGCGCGCCTGCGAGCTGTGGCCAGTCAGGACGACGCGCTGCAGGCGTTCAACGAGTATTTCTACGACGAGCTCGGCTTCACGGGTAACCGCGAACAGTACGACGATCCGCGCAACAGTTTTCTGAACGAGGTGCTCGACCGTCGTACAGGCATCCCCATCAGTCTGGCGGTCGTCTACATGGAGGTCGCGCGACGGGCGGGCATGAAGATCGCGGGGATCAACTTCCCGGGTCACTTCCTGATTCGTGCGGCCGCGGGCCGGGCACACGCGGACGGAACCCGGCAGGCTGTCTCCCAGGACTTCCACATCCTCGATCCATTTCACGGAGGCGCGCTGCTTTCGGAAACGGATTGCCGCGAGCTGCTCAGGCAGCACGTGGGGGATGCCGCGGCGTTCGACGAAACGCTCCTCGAGCCCGCCACGCGGCACGACATGGTCGTGCGGATGCTGGTCAATCTCAAGCGCCTCTACGTGCGCATGCGATCGTTTCCGCAAGCCCGGTTCACATCGGATCTGCTGCTGTCGGTCGACCCCACGGCGATCACGGAGCTCCGCGATCGCGGGCTGCTCGCGTATCACCTGCAGGACTTCGCCGCCGCGCTGCGCGATCTCGAGGCGTACCTTCGCCTGCTCCCGCAGCATTCGCCGAAGGCCCCGGAACTCGAAGAAGAGGAAACAGGGCGGTTCAGGCGCGGAGAGCGAGAACGCTCAGATCTGGGAGCACGTCAAGACGCTCAGGCGCCGGGTGGCGGGCTTCAATTGAGGAGGCTGGTTTGCGAGACGGAGGGGACGGAGGACACGGAACAAGCTTCAAAAACGGAGACACGGAGTCACGGAGTTAGAAGATCGTTCCAAGCGGTTCTTCAGCCGATGTCGGCCCGGCCGATGGCCGGGCCGGGCGATGGATCGACACGCCGAGAACACAAGCCGGACATTAACGGCAGAAGGCTTGTGTTCTCGGCGTGTCGATCCATCGCTCGCCGCGCTCCGCGCGGCGACATCGGCTCAGTCGCGATCAATCCAGATCAAGACCTCCGTGCCTCCGTTTCTCCGAGTTGAAGCTTGTTCCGTTCCCTCCGTCCCCTCCGTCACCTCCCCACTCATTTCCACCCGACGAGCGCGGCCAGCCGGCGGAGGAGCGTAGGATTCGACTGCGCGAGCGTGGCGCGTTCCAGGATATCGAGCGCCTGTTCGACGCTGCTGGCGATCGCGATCCCCATCTTGCGGGCGGCGACGATTGCGTTCTGGCGGGCGTTCGACGACACGAGAATCGCTTTCGCGTTCGAGTCGGCAATGACGTCGAGGCAGTGCTGAATGGTGTCGTCGACGTGATAGTCCAGACGGAATGACGCGGCGGCGGTCCCGCGCGAGCCGCCGATCGGGAGCACGCTGGGCAGATCGAAGCCCTGCTCGACGAGCCAGCGCTGGGTTTGCCGTTGAACGGTCTCGCCGACGGTCGAGGGCCGCTGGGTGATGAAGAAGACCTCCCAGCGGTGCGCGAGCATCAGCGCGTGAATGCGGCTGACCGAACCATTGCCGAGCGGCTTCAAGGTCGTCCAGAAATCCGGCGTCTTGCGAATCTCGTCCCAGATCTGATCGCGGCGGCGGCGGGTCTCCGCGAGCTGACGTTCGTGCCGCTCCTCTTCCTCCTCGGGCTGATCAGGCGCCTGCCCGTTCCTCTGGCCGAACAGGCGTATCTCGACGTCCTGAAACGCCGTCGCGAAGTCCGCGACGACGCCATCCATGTCGAAGCCAATCCTCAGGGACATGATCGACCCGTAGCCAGTAAACCGCCCTGTATCCGGCGCTAGCGCGTCTTGGCAACCTCGTCGTACAGGTAAGCCGACGCGATGATCCCGCCGTGGAAATTCCCAAGATCCAGTCTCTCGTTCGGCGCATGCGCGTTCTCGTCGGGAAGTCCGACGCCAAAGAGCACAGACGGCAGTCCGAGAATCTCCTGGAACGTGGCCACGACCGGAATGGAGCCGCCTTCCCGGTTGAAGACCGGCGTCTTGCCGAAGCCCTTCTCAATGGCCCGGCCTGCGGCCTGCACATACGGGTTGTCGAAATCGGTCATCCACGGTTTGCCGCCGTGCATGCGCGTGACCTTCAACTCCACGGTCTTGGGGGCCACCTTCTTGAGGTGCTCTTCGAACAGCTTCGCGATCTTGTCTGGATCCTGATCCGGAACCAGCCGCATGCTGACCTTGGCCATGGCCACGGCCGGAATGACCGTCTTGGCGCCCTCGCCGGTGAACCCCGAGAGGAGTCCGTTGACTTCGAATGTCGGACGTCCCCAGACGCGTTCCAGCGTGGTGTAGCCGCTTTCACCGAACAACTTCGGCGCGCCGAGGTCCTTGCGATACCGGGTCTCGTTGAACGGGAGCTTCTTGAACTCCGCGCGCTCCTCGTCCCGCAGCTCACGAACATCATCGTAGAAACCGGGGACCTTGATACGGCCGCCGCGATCTTTCATCTGCGCGAGGATCTGCGCAAGGACCATGGCCGGATTCGCCACCGCGCCGCCGAACGATCCGGAGTGGAGATCGCTCTTGGTGCCGCGCAGGTCGATCTGGCAGTACACGAGGCCGCGAAGCCCGTAGCAGATGGACGGGATTCCGCGATCGAACATCGGCGAGTCCGAGATGACGACCACGTCGGCCGACAACTGATCGCGATTCGACTTGACGAAGTCGTCGAGGTTGGCCGATCCGACCTCTTCCTCTCCCTCGAGGATGATCTTCATGTTCACGGGCAGGCTGCCGTTCTGCTTCAAATGCGCTTCAATCGCCTTGAAGTGCATGAAGACCTGCCCTTTGTCGTCGGCGGCGCCACGCGCGTAGATCTCGCCGTCACGAATCGTGGCCTCGAACGGCGGAGACTCCCACAAGTCAACGGGATCCACCGGCTGCACGTCGTAGTGGCCGTAGAAGAGAATCGTCGGCGCGCCATCCGCGCCCAGCCAGTCGCCGTACACCACTGGATTCCCAGGCGTTTCAGCCAGCCGCACGTTCTGCATCCCGATGCGCTTCATTTCCTCGGCGGTCCATTCGGCACATCGCCGGACGTCGCCGGCGTGCTGCGGGAGCGCGCTGATGCTCGGAATGGCGAGATACTGCTTCAGTTCGTCGACGTATCGGTCTCGGTTCGTATTGATGAAGTCGATGGTGTTGTTCATAAGGACCTTGTTCGTGCGTCAGCGTTCGGAATCTCGACTGGCAGATCTTCGCGGTCGCCCCATTCCTTCCACGAGCCCACGTAGGTACGCACGCGCGGATAGCCAAGCAGGCGCAGGGCGAGGTAGGCGTGCGCAGCACGATACCCGCCCTGGCAGTACGTGATGACCTCCCGGTCCGGCGTGACGCCCGCGTCCTCGTACATCGCGCGAAGCGCCGCCGCTGGCTTGAACTCGCCTTCGGGCGTCAGGTTTTGCGTCCACTCGATGTGCACCGCCCCGGGGACGGCGCCGCCACGCTTCGCCCGCACGGCCGTGCCACGGTACTCGTCGTCGCTGCGCGTGTCGAGGATGACCGTCTCACTGCCAAGCGCGGCCTTGACATCCTTCCAGGTCGCGATCGTGTGCGCGACGCGCTGACCCGTCCATTCGCTCTTCGGGGCGGGATCCGCATCACGAGTGACGGGCAAGCCCTCTCGCGTCCACGAACCGAACCCGCCATCCAGCACCCGCACGTTCGGATGGCCGAAGTATTCGAGAAACCAGAACGCTCGCGCCGCTCTCATCCCTGAATGCTCGTCGTACACGACGACACCCCGCCCGCGATCGACGCCATGGCCGGCGAGCACGTGTTCGATCATCCACATGAAGGCGTTGAGCGGGGCCGGATCGGTATCGATCAGGCTCACACCCCAGAGGTCCAGGTGCACGGCTCCGGGCACGTGCCCCTGCGTGTACGCGTCAGGCGGCCGCAGGTCGAGGATCAGCGGCCGCGCAGACTCCGGACCAGAGACGATCCCGGCGAGTTCGCGCGCCGAAACCAGCAGGTGCGGGTTCGCGTAACCCTTCATATCCAACGAATGGTATACCGATCCCGGGTGCGGAGGGGACGGAGGGGACGGAGGGGACGGGAACGGAGGGGACGGAGGGAACGGAACGAGCTTCAAAAACGGAGACACGGAGTAACGGAGTTTGAAGATCGTTCCAAGCGGTTCTCCAGCCGATGTCGGCCCGGCCCGATGGCCGGGCCGGGCGATCGAGCGACACCCGGAGGACACAAGCCGTCAAGTGAAGAACCCGGACGGCTTGCGTCCTCCGGGTGTCGCTCGATCGCTCGCCGCGCTTGCGCGGCGACATCGGCTCAACCGCGAACCATCAGATCACCGCCTCCGTTACTCCGCGTCTCCGAGTTGAAGCTTGTTCCGTTTCCTCCGTTCCCCTCCGTCGACACGACCCCATTGACCTCCAACACTTTGTCTGGCAAAGTAGTATCAGGCACGAATTCAGATGGACGTCCCCCGCGCACTCGCACAGATCGCCGAGATCCACAGCACGCTCGCGAAAGCGGACGTCTATCGCGGATACCGATCGGTCCCGGTTGCCGCCTCAGGGCTGGTCGGGTTCGGCGCGGCATGGCTCCAGCCGAAAGCGCTGTCGACGAGCGATCCGGTCGGGTTCGTCGTCTACTGGGCGATTGTCGCGTTCGTTGCGGGCGCTGTCGGGGCGAGCGAAATCCTCGTCAATTACGTCGTCAATGACGACGAGATCGGCCGCCGCCGCACCAGGCAAGTCACTGGACAGTTTCTGCCGAGCCTGCTGGCGGGCGTGATCGTGACCATCAGCCTGCTGCACCTGAGCACGTCGCTCGTGCCGCTGTTGCCCGGCCTGTGGGCGATCTGTTTCGGCCTGGGCACGTTCGCGTCGCGTCCCTTTCTTCCTAAAGCGTCGACGCTGGTGGCGTCTTATTACTACCTCGCCGGCATCGCCTTGATCTGGACGGCCGAGGCGCCTGACGCGATGAGCGGATGGCACGTTGGATGGACGTTCGGGATCGGACAGATGCTCGCGGCAGCTGTTCTCTACTGGCAGATCGAGCGCACGACCTCGAGACGATACGATGATGAAAAAGAAGAAGACTGAGAGAGCTGAACAACCTGGGCGATTCGCGTACGAGGGCCTCGACCGTGTCCTCCATGAAAAGGCGAGGCTCGGCATCATGACCTCCCTCGTAGGACGGCCCGAAGGGCTGATCTTCGCGGACCTCAAGCGGCTGTGCGCGCTGACCGATGGAAATCTCAGCCGGCACCTCGACGTGCTGCGTGAGGCTGGCCTTGTCGAGATCTGGAAAGGTTTTGAACACCGTCGTCCGCAGACGCTCTGTCGTCTGACGCCGGAGGGCCGCCAGCGCTTCGTCGCGTACCTCGAAGAGCTCGAGCAGGTGATTCGGGACGCGATGCCAAGAGCTGGGAAGCGGGAGCGCATCCCCGATCTGCCACCCGGCTTTCAGCCCGCCTGAAACCAGAGTTCGCCCTGCCTGACGACCCGGCCTTCCCCGCCGAGTTTGATGAGGTGGGCGAGCACTGTCTCCTCGGCAGCTTGAATCAACGCTTCCGGGAGAAGCGGGTACACGCGCGCAGCGATTTCTTTCGGCGAGAGCCCGCCTTGCTGGAGCGCCGAGACGATCTGTTCGTCCCTCTGCGCACGGTGAATCAAGTATTGGTCGATCAGCTGTGACGGGTTGGTGACGATCGGGCCGTGGCCTGGCAGCAAGCGGGCCGGCTGCATGTCGCGCACGCGGCGAAGCGAATCGAGGTACTCTTTCAGGTTGCCGCCGCGTGTCGCCGGAATGACGACGGTCCCTCCAATCCTCGCGAGATCCCCGCAAAACAAATCGCGCGTCTCTTCAACCAGGAAGCAGACGTGATCTGGCGCATGGCCGGGCGTCGCCACGGCACGCAACCGCACATCCCCCGCCAGAATGAGCTCCCCGTCGCGGAAGCCGTTCTCGGTTTCATCCAGACCCCGGATACGAACGCCGGGCCACCGATCCGCGAGCGCCGGTGCACCCGAGCTGTGATCGACATGTCCGTGCGTGATCAGCACGGCATCGAGCGGCTGGCCCGCCAGAGCTCGCGCGATCGCCTCGACGTGATCGGGTTGGCCGACACCCGCATCGATCAGCGTGGGAGCTCGGCCCTGGAGCAGGTAGGTATTGTTGCCGGTTGGCCCCGTCCAGGCAGACGGGTTTCCCGCCGGAATGAGCAGCGGCATGATTCTCAGAAATAGTATTTCAGCCTGGCGTAGGCAAAGTCGTCGTCCGAGAATCTTCCAACCAGATCGCGGCCGCTGCTGATGAACCAGCCCAGCGATCCCTCGAGCGACAGGTTGTCGCGAAGGCTTGCGGTCAGAATCCCGCGGATGAATGCGGACGTCTCGGAAGGGTTGTACACCGCAAACATGCGTGTGCGGTATTTCTCGCGCGCGAACGTGCGATCCGCTGACGTAATCAAGCTCACGTCATTGCGTCTGCGCTCGGGTCCGTCCGCGCCGATCAGGGTCTCATCGTACGACTCATGGTGATAGAGCACGGTGAAGCTGAGGGTGTATAGTCCAGCGCGCCGGTCGATTCCTGCGCCGGCCTCGACGGACTGGCCCTCGACGACGCGGCCATCGGCTGATTGAAAGTTGTCGTCGACGAAGGCGGCGGCCTCGCCACGAATGCCCCATTCTCCTCGAACGGCCTCGAAGTCGCCGGCAATCATGGTGAACCGCGGGTGGTTCTCCTGGATCCCTGGCGCGACCGGAACAGCCGTGAAAAAGCCGAACGGCTCGAAGCCCCGGTACGCAGACACGCTCCAGTCCACGCGCGCGGCAGTACTCGAGATTCGAATTCCGCCCTGAGCATTCTCGAAGGTAAACGCCGGCTCGTCACGGATGACGGCAACGCCCGCGGCGAGGTTGAAGGGCGACGAGGGCTCGTCGAGCTGATCGAAGCGGCCCCGGCGGAAGGCCGGCACATAGATCCCCTCGAACGTCACATCGTCTCGAATGAAGACTCGTGCGCGCACCAGCGCTACAGGGAGCCGCGCTTCGTTACGGCCCTCGAAGAAGAACTTCGATACGTCGAGCGGGTTGATGACGTCGCTCGGTTGAAGCTCGTCGAGCTTTCCCCACACGACCCGAGCGAAACCGGCGAGCACGTCCAGTTTGCCTTTCGTCAGTTCGACGTTGGCGTCCTGAACGCGGAAGAGGCCGTCGGTGACGCGCGTCGTGCCGAGCTCGCGGCCGCTGGCGTCCGGCACGGGCCGTCGCGACAGGAGACCCTCGGCGAAACCTGAGAGCGTAATCCGCAGCGAGGGAGACGGTTCGATCTTTTCCTCGACGAAGAGCCTGGACCTCCACTCGACCGTATCCTGCCGGTTCGGAAGGTAGTCGAGAAACAGCGAGACATGCCCGGTAGGGCGCGACTGCGCGGCTGCAGGGCCGGCGGACGCCACGAGGAGGCCAACAGCCATCAGCCATCTCGCGCGTCGACTCTGCCTGGTCATTCGAAATCGGCGATCAGGCCGCAGCAGGAATGCGCCCGCGGCGGAGCGCTTCAGCCCCAAAGATTCGAGGCAGCAGCTTGATCGTTGCGGGAAGGATGAAGACCTCGGCGAGAAATGCCGTTGCCATTGTCAGCGCCAGCAGTCCGCCGAACCAGGCCGTCGGTTTGTACTCCGAGAGCAGCAGCACCGCGTAGCCACAACTGTTGATGATTGCGGTCGTCAGCGAAGCACGGCCCTCGTGAGCGGTGGCAATCGCGATGGCTTCGTCGGTGCTGGCGCCGGCCGCTGCCTCGCGCCGGTACCGGTTGATGAAATGGATCGTGTCGTCGTCCACGACGCCAAGCGCGACGCTCGCCACCATGACGGTGGCCACATTCATCGAGATATCGAGGTAGCCCATGATGCCGAGGACAGCCAGCACTGGCAAGACATTAGGCGCAATCGTCAGCAGGCCGAACCGGATGGATCGAAAGACGATGAAGATCACGGCGAACACCGTCACGAAGGCCGTGCCAAAGCTGCTCAGCTGCGACGTCACGAGATAGTGATCGAGCTGGCTGAACAACCGGCCCGATCCGGTTGTCATGACTTCTATGCCGGTACCTGCAAACGCCTGTCTGGCGCGCCGGTCGGCGTCCTCGACCAGCTCCAGCACCACGTCGGAGCTCATCGATCGGAGCTTGATCGAAATATGCGTGCGGGAGTAATCGCTGGCAACGACCCGCTCGAGCTCGTGGCGACCCTCTCCGCCCAGCGTAAACACGAACAGCTCCTGCGCAATCGTATCGGCGTCGGATGGCACGACATCCGCCTCCGGCTTACCGTCGTGGAGCTCCTTGTTGATACGGCGCACATAATCGGCGACGGAAGTCACCTTGCGCACATTCGGAAACTGCACCAGCTCCTGCTCGAGCCGATCGATCCGGTGAAGGACGTCAGGCCTCTTCATGGAATCAGGTGGACCCTCCAGCATGATCTGAAAGCTGTAAACGCCGGCCAGCTCCTGATCGATCACCGCGGCCGACGTGCTGATGGGGTGACTTCTCCCAAAGAAGTTGATGTGGTTGGTGTCGACACGAAGCCGGAAGATTCCAAGAACGGCAACCACGCCCACGGCGAGCGTGACCGCCAGCACCCTGCCTGGATGCGCGCAGGAGAAGCGGGCGACACGCTGAAGCGGTCCGAGCAAATAGCGTTCGTGCGGGGCCTCGCCGCGGTCAGGCTTCACCAACGAGAGCAGCGTCGGCATCAGCACCAGCGAGATGACGAAATCGACCATGATGCCGATTGCCGAGCCCACCCCGAACGATCTGACCGCCACGACGCTGCTGGTGGCGAGCGACAGCATGCCGAGCGCCGTCGTCGCGCTTGCCCCGAAGAGTGGCGCGGCAAGGTGCGCTACCGTCGCCTTGAACACGTGCTCGGTGTGGTCACGGCCGGCGCCGTCACGTCCCCCTCTTTCGGCTTCCCGAACCTCGTCGTCCCAGTGCTGCATGATGTGCACGTCGTCTGCGATGGCGAGCACAACAATGAGCGGCACCAGCATGCTGGTCAGGACGTTGAACGAATAGCCGATGAGCGAGTACAGGCCGAGCGTCCACAGGACGCTGACGCCGATGGCCAGCAGCGACAGCAGCGTCTTGCGGACCGAGCGAAAACTCAAGTAGATCGCAAATACAGTGATCAGGAGAATCGGCGGCGTGAACTTCTTCTGGTTGTCGAGCGTGATGCGGTTGTAGGTCTCGCTGATCTCCAGGCTGCCGTTATAGTGGGCGCGGATGCCAGGCGGAAGAGCAGGGTCGACGATCTGGTGGATCGCCTGGATGACGCCGCCACGCACCTCGTCGATCCGGTCTTCGTCGAAAGTCACGACCAGCGCGGCGACCCGTCCATTTTCGGAGATCAGATCGCCGCGAATGAGGTCGTCCTTCATTGCCTTGCGCCGGATCGCCGCCGGATCGCTGTCGGAGAGGTTCTCGAGCAGCGGCTTCACTTCCAGGCCGCCGTCGTCCGAATCAGGGTCGCCCGGATTGCTGACGGGCAGCGCTTCGACGATCGTGGCCGTGGCCAGGCTCGCGACGCGGTGGACTGTGTCGACGCGTTCGATGTCCCCCGTCACCCGCTCGATGAAGTCGAGCGTCTCCTGTGAAAACAGGCGGTCCGCGGAGTCCGCTTCGAGAGCGACGATGAGCGCCCGTGTACCGCCAAACTCGGCACGGTAGCGCTCGTAGTCCTTGTAGACCGGATCCTCTTTCGAGAACCACGCCGTAATGTCGTTATCGATGTTGGTGATGTTGGCGCGCGGCGCGAGAGCGATGGCCCCGGCGATGATCGCAATCGAGAGCGGAATTCGCCAGCGGTAGATGAACTCCGCGAGCTGCCGGCTCATCGGCCGGCCCCGCGCTCCAGCTCACGGCGGGAAAAGTCCGCTTCTTTCAACCCGACATTGTAGTCGGTGGTCTCGACCGTCAGCTCGGTGCGGGTCTTCTCGAGCGCGTTGCTCATCTCCGAGTCCATCACCGTCCAGATCCCTTCGATCTGTTCGACGCGCCTGACGGTGTAAACCTTCTGCTTCTCGTTGCGGCGGTTGAAGACGTCGGCCTGAACGACAACGTAGCTGTCCTTGAGCACGAGCGACACGACACGCGGGAACTCCGCGCTTGTGTCCTTTCTTCGCGATTCGAGGCGCCATGCCGGGCGGGCTGCGCCGCCGGCTGGCGGCGTCCACGACGCGCTCGTGCCGTCCGGCCCCGCGAATGCGTAGACATACTCGTCGAACTCGCGACCGCCGATGTCTTCGTAGGTGAAGTCGCTGCCGACAAAGCTCTCCTGTGTTTCCGCACCGGCGATACGGCGCACGCGCCCGAGCGCCGGCAGGTACAGGAAGCGCTCGTCTTCAGACTCGGGATGCTCCCAGACGAGGAATCCCGTGCCTCGGATGTCGTTCGGATAATTGAAGCGAATCAGCAGCCGGTCACCGTCCGGCGCCGTCGCCGGGACCCCGGGCGCACCGCGTCCGCGGAGGGTGATCAAACTGAGGGCGCGCTCGCGCATGCGGCCTTGCCGATCGAACAACTTCATGCGCATCGCCGCCCGCGAATCGCGACCGGTGTCTCGATCCTGAACGCCCCGAGCCACTGTTTCGGCCGTCGGCGCCGGTTGAGCCGACAGGATCAGCGTGCGGAAGGCAGCGGCGACGATGAGCAGCGTAAAGACAGGATAGCCGGCTGAACGCAGCCAGGAAGGGCGTGCGCGCATGAACCTAGAAGTGAACCGTGGTGTGAACCAACGTGTGAACCCGCGTCTGAACCCCCGCGTGAACCAGCGTCTGAACCTTCGTGTGAACCCCGGTGTTTCGATTATGTGAAAGTCTTCACAAGCTGTCAAACCGCTTGAAAACGGCAGAAAACCGAGCCATCGTGAGGAATGGCTGCTACACCCGTCCTCATCTTTGGCAAGGACTCGTGCCCGTACACCCAGGCCGCGCGCGATGACTACGCGCGCCGCCACCTCGAGGTTCAGTACTTCAACGTGAAGAAGAACGCGGCAGAACTGAAGCGGATGCTCGAGTACTCAGAGGGCCGCCGGCTGGTACCGGTCATCGTCGACGCTGGCAAGGTCACCATCGGCTTCGGCGGAACGTGAGGCGTTTGAGAAGCCTTCGCGGAGCGAAGGCCTACACATTCTGGATGGGCGATCAGGCCGACGGAAACCCCAGGCGAGCGCGGATCTCATCCGGCACGGGCACGGGCCGTGACTCGCGATAGTCATACATCACCAGAACCGTTCTCGCTGACGCGACGAGTCCGCCGGACGCATCGACGACCTCGTACTCATACGTAAAGCTCGTGTTGCCAATCCCCACAATCCCGATGCGGACCTCGAGCATGTCGCCGTAACGCGCCGGTTTTCTGTAGTCCACCTCTGCCCGCGCCAGGATGACGCCAGGCGCACCCTCCGGCAGCGCCTCGAGCGTGAAACCCCACAGCGCACGCCAGTGCGCGAAACGGGCTTGTTCCAGATACGTGAGATAGACCGCGTTGTTGACGTGACCCATCGGGTCACAATCGCGGAAGCGAACTTCGATGCGGTGAGAAAAAACGGTATTCATGGTTAACGGAGGTTCAACGAGGTTCATACGAAGGTTCATACAAGGGTTCAAGCGTATCGGGGAAATATGTTGGCGCGCATCGAGAAAATACGACGACGCGATTGGCGGCCCGGATTACAATCGCCGGGTGATCACGGCCCCTGTTACCTCGGAATCCTTTACCCAGGAAGAGCGCGAAAGGCTCGCACCGTACTTTACGAACAGCGACGGGCACATCTTCGCGCTGACGAATCTGCCAGAGACGGTCAAGGGCGCGCTGTTCGCGCGTTACTCGCGTTCGGCGAAGTCGCTGCGGCGTCTGTTCCTGGACGAGTTCGCGAGTGGGATGCCGGACGCGCCGAAAACAGCCGACGGCGTCGGCGTCGACAGAGCCGAGAAACTCTACGCGAAGGTCTTCAACGAGTACGGCGATGATTCGGTCGCACAACTCGGCGGCGCGCATATCGCCTGCGAGTACGTCTCGAACATCCTGACCAAGGTCCTCGAGTGGGGACGCCTGATGGCTTACCTGGAACAATCCACCAGGTACGTGCCTTACACCGACAAACTGAACGGGAAGTGGCGGTATCACGTCCCCGACGAAGTGGGCCCCGGCGCGCTGCGCGAGCGATACGTGCGCGCGATGGACAGTGCCTTCGAGACCTACGCACGCTGGATCCCGCCGATGCAGGAATACTTTGCCCGGCGTTATCCGAAGAGCGCGTCCGATTCCGACGCCGTGCATCGCGCGGCGATTCGCGCAAAGGCACTAGACACCCTGCGCGGCATGCTGCCGGCGGCAACACAGTCCAACGTGGGCCTCTACGGGAGCGGCCAGGCGTTCGAAGCGCTTCTGCTCCGGATGCGAGCCAATCCGCTCGTCGAAGTGCAGGCGTGTGCGGAGCAGATGCTCGCCGAGCTCCGCAAGGTCATTCCTGCGTTTCTCGTCCGCGTCGATCAACCGGATCGCGGCGGCCGATGGTCCGAATACTTGAAAGACTCGCGCGCACATACCGCCCAGGTTGCCGGAGGCCTTCTCGCCGGCGACCGTTTCGAGTCACGTCCCGAGGTCACGCTGACGGATTTCGATCCCGACGGGGAAGTGAAGATCGTCGCCGCGGCGTTGTATGGAGTGTCCGATCTGCCTGACGATCAGCTGATCGCGATCGCCCGGCGGATGTCAGCTGACGAGCGCGCACAGGTGCTGCGCGCCTACGTGGGAACGCGCTCGAACCGGCGGCATCGTCCCGGGCGCGCGTTCGAGCGCACCGCATACCGGTTCGACGTGCTGACAGACTACGGCGCATTTCGCGATCTTCAGCGCCACCGCCTGCTGACGCTGGAGTGGCAGGCCCTGTCGCCCCGGCACGGCTTCACACAGCCCGAAGCGATCGTCGAGGCGGGAGCCGAGGGGGACTGGCATCGTGTCCTCGAGGATTCCGCGGCACTTTACGATGCTCTCGCCGGTGCCGGGCTGACCGAAGTCGCGCCTTATGCAATCTCGATGGCCTACCGCGTGCGGTTCTACATGGAGATGAACGCGCGCGAGGCCATGCACGTCATCGAATTGCGGTCGGCACCTCAGGGACACCCGGCTTACCGCCGCGTGTGCCAGCGTATGCACGAACTGATCGAACAACAGGCCGGGCATCGCGCGGTCGCCGCGGCGATGCAGTTCGTCGATCATTCAGAAGTCGAACTGGAGCGATTGAAGTCCGAGCGGGCCCTCGAAGCGAAGCGGCTTACTCGGCCTTGACCTCTTCCCTGCTCCAATAGCGCCCGAACTCGTCCAGGAACGTCAGCGTCTGGAACGAACGCATCCGGTCGAAGAACAGCACGCCGTCGAGGTGATCGGTTTCGTGCTGAATCACACGCGCGGTGAACCCTGACGCGCGCAACTCGACCCGCTTCCCCTGTCGATCGTAGGCACGCACCTGAATCGCGGTCGCGCGGGGAACCCGGCCGCGGATATCCGGGATGCTGAGACAGCCTTCCCAGTCTTCGGCCGTGTTGTCGCCGATAGGCGTGATCTCGGGGTTGATGAGCGCCATCAGCGGCACCCGATCCTCGGGCTCGTCATCATCCTCGGGTGTTGCGGCGAGGCCGGCAACGAACAGGCGAATGCTCTCGTGGACCTGCGGCGCTGCCAGCCCGATCCCCTGGTACTCGCGCATGGTGTCGAACATGTCGTCGATGAGCCGTTGAATGCCGGGAGATCGGATATCGGACGGATTGATGGCTCGCGCACGCGCCCGCAACACGGGGTGTCCCATGCGCGCGACCTTGAGGATGGCCATGGGGAGATTATCACTCGGGACTCGGCTTGCCCGCCGTGGCCTTGGCGAAGGCGGGGCTCGGGTGCCGGCTGATCATCGTCGAGTGCTCGACCCCGGAGAGTTACGACTTTGCCTGGAGGCGCTCAGAACTGCAACCGACCTCATCTGGAATCTTTCCAAAAACGGCCAAAAACAGGGCCTTCTCAATGGTATACTCCTCGCCTCCTTCACATTCGGTCACGTCCGGCCGAGAACCGTACAGACACCTATGAAGATCACATACACATTGACCGCTGTTGGCATTGCTGCGCTGATGACGACGGGCTGTATCGGGTACGAGCGGGAAAGCACGCTTGGCCCGACATCGACCGGTGTCGCCGCGCTGCTGGGCAGCTGGACGTCCGGAAACCTGGTGCCACAGCCTGGTCAGTGCACCGACTTCAAATGGGACGTCACCGAACAGACCGGCAACTCCGCGCGGGGAACGTTCAGTGCGACCTGTGCTGGAGACCTGCGGCTGAACGGATCTGCTGAAGCCACGCTCGCTGGATCGCTGGTGACGTGGAGTGCGCAGGCAACGGCGAACGTGGCCGGGTTGGCGAACTGCTCGATCACGCTCAGCGGCACGGCCGAACTGCAGTCGGACTCGGTCAGAATCCCCTACTCGGGGAACACCTGCCTCGGACCGGTCAGCGGCGTCGAGACGCTGCGCCGGCGCTAGTCCGCGCTCGTGACGCGCGGCTAAAGCCGCGCGCTGCTCATTATTTCAACTCGTCGGCTGACTTCGCACCGTAGAACTCGAACCAGGGACGCGCCGGCTTCAGATGGTCGTTGACGTTCTTGATGTTCTTGACGCCTTCGCCGTCGAGCCAGCTCCGGAACGTCGCGCCGCCGCTCTTTCCGAATACCGGAATTCCTTCTTTCCAGGTCGCGCGTCCGCACAGAACGCCGGAGAACCGCGTGGCCGCCTCGGCTGCGAGCTCCAGCGACTCGGTGAACTCGGCGTTGCTCACGCCGGCCGAGAGATAGATGAACGGCCTGGTCGCCACGTCAGCCGCCCGCCGGAAGTGATCCATCGCTTCCTGCTTCGAGTAGGCTTTCTGCCCGCCATACGCTTTGGCCCCTTCCACGAACTTCATGTTGACTGGGACCTCGACCTTCATGACGTCGACGCCGTAACGATCCTTCGTGAACTCCGCCATGCTGCCGGTGACGATGTCCGGCTTCTTCCTGGCGAACTCGAAGCCCTTTTCGTCGATATCCTCTTCGTATCCCACGAACTCGAGGAAGAAGGGAATATCGTTCGCGCGGCACTCGTCACCGATGCGCTCGACCCACGCGTGCTTCTTGTCGTTGACGTCCTTCGGATCGAACGGCGTGTAGTAAAGCAGGATCTTGATGCAGTCCGCTCCGGCTTCCTTCAGCCGTCGAACCGACCACTCGTCCAGCAGATCCGGAAGACGTCCGGGGCCTGTCTTGTCGTAGCCGGTCTTCTCGTACGCCAGCAGCAGGCCGGCGTTCTTCGCGCGGCGCTTGCTCGCAGGCAAGCCCCATTCGGGATCGAGGAGGATCGCGCTGGCGTGCGGCGTCAGCACTTCCGTGACGAGAGTCTTGAACTCCTCCATCTCCCGATCGCCGACCTCGCCGCCCCTTTCTTTGGCGAGCGCCTTCTTCAGTGATCCGCGCTGGTCCATCGCCGCCGCAGCGATCACGCCGCGATCGTTGGAAACAGCCTTCATGCCGGCGAGCTTGCCTGGTGTGATTTTCACAAATCCCTCCAACCGCGGGTCATTTTATTACAGGGAACTGGAAGTGCTCCACGACCGCCGCGGCGACGGCCTGGTCGACGATCTCGCCAATCGGCAGGGCTTCCTCGGCGTGCAGGACATCGCCGCGGCGCGCCTTCGTGGCCGGGTGGCGTGGCGTGAACAGCGTGCAGCAGTCCTGGTCGGGGATGATCGAGACGGGATACGTCCCGAGAACCTGCGCCTGCGCGGTGATCTCTTCCTTGTCCATGCCGATCAGCGGGCGCAGAACGGGCTGGGTCGCCACCTCGTTGATCGACGTCATGTTTTCGAGCGTCTGCGACGCGACCTGGCCGACGACCTCTCCAGTAATCAGCATCCGTGCCCCGGCACGCCTCCCGATCGCCTCGGCGATCCGCATCATGAGGCGCCGGTAGATGACGACGCGCAGCGGCGGCGCCACGGCGAGCACGACACGCTGTTGGATCTCCCCGAACGGGACGAGGAACAACCGCGATCGGTACTGATACTGGGTCAGGATCTGCACGAGCTCGCGAGCCTTCTCCTGCGATGCTCTCGACAGGATCGGATAGCTGTGAAAGTGAACGAAGATGACTCGACAGCCTCTCCGCATCATCCGCCATGCGGCGACGGGGGAATCAATCCCGCCCGAGAGCAGACAGGCGACGCGGCCGCTCGACCCGACCGGCAGTCCGCCTGCACCTCGCTCCTTGCCGAACGAGTAGAACGCCTCGTCGGTCAGCATCTCGACGTGGATCGTCAGAGCGGGATTCCCCAGATCGACGTGCCAGCCGCGCGCCTCTTTGATGCGTCCGCCGATTTCGCGCTCGAGCTGCGGAGAGGTCATCGGAAACCGTTTGTCGGCTCGACGCACGGACACACGGAACGACGGCGGATCCGACGGATCCAGATCGCCGAGAATCTGCTGCGCGATCTCGTCGACGTCCAGGCGCACTCGTCCCGCGCGGGCAAAGTTGGCGGCTCCGAACACACGGGACAACCTGTCCCGAACGGCCGGCCAGTCCGCGGCGGGGCCGAGCACGACCTCGATTCTGCCCATCAGGGCCCTGACCTCACGAACGCCGAGATCGGATACCGCCTCGCGTATGTTGTGGACGAGCTTCGAGACGAACCAGGGTCGGTTCTTCCCTTTGAGTGCGATCTCCTGATAGTGAACGATGGCTGATTTCATGACCGAAGTTCTAGCGAGGCTGCGCCTCGCTAGCCCGCATTGTCTTATAACGCCGCGCTGACGCGCGGACGGTCTGGACCAGAAACTTGGCTCATTCGTTCAAGTTCTGAAGGTCAAGACCTCTAGCGCCGCCCGGTGTCCGCTCACCACGGCACTCTCGATTGTTCCCGGAAGGCCGGTGTCGATCCAGTCGCCCGCCAGGACCAGCCCCTTGATGGGCGTCCAGGAGCCTGGCCTCGAGGGTTGGCCCGGTGCGAGCGAGAAGGTTGCGTGCTTCTCCCGAATCACAGTCCCGCGCAAGAGCCGCGCGCTTCGCGCGGGTGCCAGGGCCTGCGCCACTTCCTCGGATGCTCTCGACACCAGCGCAGTCGTCTCCTCGCGGACCAGCGTTTCGGCGCCGCTCGCGACGAGCGACAGATGCGACGCGCTCTCGCCGAAAGCGAACCGCTTGTCGAAGACCCAGTGCATGGCACGGCCGGGCAGGCCCACGAATGGCTCCTCCATCACGGGCCGGTCGTACCAGAGATTGACGGTGACGATCGGCATCGAATCGAGGCTGCTGGCCAGGCTGATGATCTCGTGCATCGCTCGCGGCGGCTCCGCGCCAAAGAGAGTGCGCAGTGCGAACCAGGGCACCGCCGCAACGACGCGCTCGCATGGCGATCGATTCTCCGCGAACGTCCACGCCGGTTACCGAGTCGCCGCTGACCACGAGCCGTGCGAGTGCGTTCGTGCGGACGGTTCCTCCATGTGCCTCGATGAACGCGCGCGCCGGCTCGGCGTACATCTGATGCAGCGGTTTCAGCGGTAGTCCAATCGAGGCCGCACTCGGGTCGGTTCCGAACATCTCCGCCAGCACGCGCAGGAACGGTGCCGCCGAGGCATCCTCGGGTTGCTGATTCAATGCCGCGACAGCCAGGGGCTCCCACAGCCAGCTTCGCAGCCGCGAACCCTGTCGATGCAGCCGCAGCCACTCGGAGACTGTCAGCGTCCCAGGTGACGTCGTCACTCGTCCTGTTGCGGCTAGCTCGCGACGGGCCGCCAGCAAGGGGCGCGCGAGGCGCAGCGCGGAGAGGCGTTCCGACCAGGGCATCGCATCCCAGTCGAGCACGGCCGCAAGCAGGTGAAGAGGCGACGGCAGCGGCGGACAGCGCAGTTCGGACCGACGGCCGACCGCATCGACGAAGGGAACGGTCAGCGACGACTGAAGAAGGACGTTCGCGTCGGCACCGATCCGCCGGAGGAACGCAAACGTCTCCCGATAACAGCCGAACAACACATGCTGGCCGTTGTCGACCAGCTCGCCGCTCTCGCGATCGTTGAATGCGGTGGCCCGGCCGCCGAGCTGGGGGCGCGCCTCGAGGACCGTCACCCGCAGGCCCGCAGCGGCGAGCGCGCTCGCCGCGCTGAGCCCGGCGAACCCCGCGCCCACGACCACGACGTCGGTGGAACTCGGCTGGCTCATCGTAAGAAGAACGTTCGTGCCCACGTCGACGCTGCGATCAGCGCACGGCGGGGCCTGGGGATGCGCACGACGGCGGAGAAGACGTCGTAGTCGAGCATCTCGATCCTGTCGAGAATTGCCTGATAGATCGCGCCCATGATCTCGGCGGCGACGAGGCTGCGCGCATCCTCGGCTGGCAGGGCCCGTGCCGCGCGTCCGTAGTAGTCGCGCGCGCGCTGAGCCTGATGCCTCAGCAGCGCTTTCACGGCGGCCGAGTGGATGCCACCCGACGATTCAGTTTCGCGCCGAAGATCCTGCTCACTGCAACCGAACGCGCGCAGGTCTTCCTGCGGGATGTAGATACGCCCGCGCGCGAGATCTTCAGGAACGTCGCGGAGGATGTTGGTGAGCTGGAGGGCCACACCGAGATCGGTGGCGTACTGCTTCGCCATCGGCTCGCGATACCCGAAGATCTCGAGGCAGATCAGGCCGACGGCAGAAGCAACCCTGATGCAGTACTCGTACAGGTCGTCGAACGTCTCGTAGAGTCGCGGCTGCACGTCCATCTCGACGCCGTCGATCAGCGCCTCGAAAGCGTCACGTGGCAGGTTGAACCGTTTGGTCAGCGGCACGAGCGCAAGCGCCTGACGGGTGGTTGGCTGGCCGCCCTCGAAGCAGGCCGCCAGCTCACGTCTCCAGCTCCTCACTTCTTCGGCCGCGCGGGCAGGATCGGACGATGCGGCGTCGTCTGCGGCGTCGTCGACAGCCCGGCAGAAGTCCCAGACCGCCACGATGGCATCACGCTTCTCGCGCGGCAGCACGAGGAACGAATAGTAAAAGTTGGTGTCTCGGCTCATCCGGCGATAGGCGCGGTCGTGGTGCCGCGGCGGCCCACTTTCCACAACAGAGCGTCGCGAAGTAGTGCCGGAACGTCGGCGGGGCCGAGCGTCGGGCGATCGAGAAGACTGTGCTGACGTGCGTGCGCAACCTTCGCGAGCACCCGCGATCCTCCGAGCCACGTCAGCCGGAGTTCCCACTTGAGACGGCCGTTCACGCCGTCGCAGACCTCGCGTCCCCGCTCGAACAGTTGCCGCGTGCGCTGAATCACCGTCACCATGACGCTCTTCCACTCCAGGGTGATAGTGCCGGATGTCAGGTCTGATTCCCTGGCAGCCGCTCGCGCGAGATCGTCCGTGGGAACGTAGAGGCGTCCCTGTTCCCAATCCCTGCCGAGGTCCTGCCAGAAATTCGTGAGCTGGAGCGCCGTGCAGACGGCGTCCGAGGATCGATCCAGCGCGGAATCGTTGTAGCCCGCGACACGCAACACGAGCCTGCCGACGGGATTGGCAGACCGGCGGCAATAGTCCAGCACCTCCGCCCAGGTTGCGTATCGAGTCGTCGTCACATCCTGCCGAAAGGCGCTCAAGAGATCCGTAAACAGCGACGGCGGCAGCGCATGGCGTCGAATGGTCTCGCCGAGCGCCATGAACACCATCTCGTCCGGCTGCGGGTCGCCCGTGACCTCCATCAGGGTCGAGCCGCGACTTTCCACGGTCCGCTGAAGGCGCGACTCCCACTCATCCAGCAATCGCAGTCGCTCGGCGGCCTCGAAGCCCGGCTCGTCGGCGTAGTCGTCAGCACGGCGCGCGAAGGCGTAGATCGCCGCAATGTGCGGCCGCGCAGACCGAGGCAGAAGCCGGGAGGCCACCGGGAAGTTCTCGTAGTGGTCCCGGGCGACGCGCTCGCAATGCGCGTAGGCCCGCTCGAGCGCCAGGCCTTCCGTCACCACTCGGTCTCGGGTTGATTCGCGCGATGGTTCGTGACGCGCGCCATGACGAACAGCAGGTCGGACAGTCGATTGATGTAGACGAGCAGTTCGGTCTCGACCGCGTCGGGACCAAGGGATACGACGCTGCGCTCCGCGCGCCGGCAGACCGTTCGCGCCACATGCAGCGCAGCGCCCGCTGTACAGCCGCCGGCCAGTATGAAGCGGCGCAGGGGCTGGAGTTCAGACTCGAGCTGATCGATCCAGCCTTCGAGCCGCGTGATGTCGGCATCGGTCACCGCCGCCTTGACGACGCGTTCCGCGATCTTGTGACCGGGATCGGCAAGCCGGGCTCCGAGGGCGAAGAGATCCCGTTGCAGATGCTCGAGCATCTCGCCAAGCTGTCCGTCCGACAGATTCGAGCGCACGAACCCGAGCCAGGCGTTCAGCTCGTCGACGTCGCCGTACGCCGCCACACGGGCGTCCGCTTTCGACACCCGTCGGCCGCCGAACAAGCTCGTCTCACCAGCGTCGCCCGTCTTGGTATAAATTTTCACTGAATGATTATAGGTCCGCTGTGTTCGCCCGGCCGTCGCCGATGAGTCGCGCGCGACAAACGGGTACACTCCCCGAACCCTCAGACAGACAACGATTCCGCCGGAGGCTGCTCGACTGGTACCGGCGGAACGGCCGCGACCTGCCCTGGCGGAACACCACCGATCCGTATCACATCCTCGTGTCCGAGGTGATGCTGCAACAGACGCAGGTCGATCGGGTGCTGCCGAAGTATCACGAGTGGCTCGAGAAGTATCCGACTCTGGAGTCGCTTGCGCAGGCGCCGGAATCGGACGTCACGCACACGTGGCGGCCACTCGGCTACAACATCCGGCCGCGGCGGCTGCATGCGATCGCGCGCGAGTCGGTCGCCCGATTCGGCGGCACGCTACCCGTCCGACGAGGCAACGCTGCGCTCTTTCAAGGGGATCGGCGCGTATACCGCAGGAGCCGTCCGCAGCTTCGCATTCGGACAGCGCGCCGCGATCCTCGACACCAACGTCGCGCGCGTGCTCTTCCGCATCTTCATCGGGCGTGGCAACCCACGAGCGCACGCGATGCGGCGTCATCTCTGGGAAGTGTCACGGACCGTGCTGCCACAACGGCACGTGTTCGATTTCAATCAGGCCTTGATGGATTTCGGCGCCACGATGTGCACGGCACGCAAGCCCAAGTGCCTCGTGTGTCCGATGCAGCGGGGCTGCTCGGCGTATCCCTTCAATCCCGACAACGAGCGGGCTGACGCGTGACCCGGCCAGCCGTCCCGCCTCACATCGTCGTCACCGCGGCTGTCGTACGCCGTGGCGATCGGTTTCTCGTCACGCGGCGGCCTCGCGGCGTCCACCTCGAGGGATGCTGGGAGTTTCCGGGCGGCAAGTGCGAAGCGGACGAAACGCTCGCGGATTGTCTGCAACGCGAGATTCTCGAGGAGCTGGGCACGGCGGTTCGTGTCGACCGGGAACTGCTCTCGGTGACTCACGAGTATCCCGAGCGGACCGTTGAACTCCATTTCTTTACCTGCGTCCTCGACGATGACCCACGGCCGGTGCTGAATCAGGAGATTCGCTGGGTCGACCGCGCGGAACTGGCGTCACTCGATCTGCCGCCGGCGGACGCGGAACTAATCAGGCTGCTGCAGAATCTCGACTAGTGGGGTGTCGATGACGGTGGCGTCGAGCATCTGGCCGTCATGAAGGATGGCGAGGGCCGTCGACGGCTCGACGAAATCGCGATGCACGTAACCAAGCGCGAGCGGACGCTTGCGCGGCTGGTGAGAACACAGCGCTCGTGACCGCACCGACTTCGCGGTCCCCTGCGCGAATGGCGTCGCCCGGTCTTGGAATCACATCCTTAGCCGTCATGCGCAGCCCCACGAGGCGCTTCGCGACACGCCCGTGGCCCCGATGCAGCACGCGGATGATGATTTCCTGACCGACGTAGCACCCTTTGGTCAGACTGATCGCACGGTCCTCGATCCCCGCTTCGAGCGGAATGGTGCTTTCATCCATGTCCTGGTGCCATGCCGGACGGCCCGCTTCGACGCGCGTGATCTCGGCGGTATCGTGATCGACGGGAATTGCGCCTGCCCGCTCCAAGGCTCCCATCACCGCGGCGGCCGTGCCCTTGTCTACGAGGATGTCGAAGCCGTCGACGCCAAGATCATCGCTGCGAACGATGGTGATGGGGCCGGCACTGGTCGCCAGCCCGCGGTTCTCGAAGAGTACCAGGGAGTCGAGCGACTCATGACTATCGAGGGCGCGCGCGGCAATCGTCGCGGCTTGCGGACCGTATACCCCGATGACGGCCAGTCGGCCGGTCAAATCCTCGACCTGCACGTCCTCGCTGAAGATGAACTGTTCGAGCTTGTCCTTGACGGGAGGGGCGGCGTCCTTGTGCAAATCGATCAGGACGCGGTCGCCGGTTTCGAGAACCCTCATGTCCGCGATCATGCGGCCCTGCGCGGTCAGAAGTGCCGCGTAGCAGCCGGTGCCTGGCGTGAGAGCGGCGATGTCGTTGGTCAGCAACCCCTGGAGATAGGTCAACCGATCGCTGCCGGAAAGACCGATGACCCGGCGGTCCTCACGATCGAAGGTTCCGGCCCCATTCCTCAGCGCGTCGTACTGTTCCCGTGAAAACACGTGGGTCCTGCTGATATTCTCAGAAGATGCAGATAGCTCGACCAATGCGGCCCTTTGGCTATTGTACTGCCGCATTCCTGGCGCTCTCAATGCGCAGCGCGGCGCTGGCGCAGACGCCACCCGCACCGGCGCCCGCGCCCAGCGCCCGGAGAGGCAACGTTCAATATCTTCATCCGTGGCCGAGATGTGGGCCGCGAGCAGGTCAGCGTTCAGCGATCCGGCTCCAACTGGATCATCACGTCCACAGGCAGGGTCGGGGATCTCATCGTCAACCGTTTCGAATTGAAATACACCGTCGACTGGCAGCCAGTCGACCTGCGCATAGAGGCGACCCAGGGCGATCGCAAGATGCAGCTCGCCACGTCGTTCGGGGTGACCACCGCGATCAACGAGATCACCAACAATGGTGTCACCAACGCGAAGACCGATCAGGTGTCTGCGCGGACGATCGTCTTGCCGAACAACTTCTACGCGGCTTACGAGGGCCTCGCGGCCAGGCTGGCGGGGGCTCAGCTTGGCGCGGAGTTTCCCGTCTACGTCGCACCGCAGACCGAGGTCAAGCTGATCGTCACAGGCGCTGAAGCCGAACAGGTGCAGACGCCTTCGGGAACAGTCGTCACGCGCCGCTACTCCGTGAGGGTCCACAACCCTAGCGGCGTCATGGAAGCGATTGTCTCGGTCGACGACAAAGCGAGGTTTGCGCGGCTCGATATCCCGGCCGCAGCGCTGGCGGTCGTGCGCAGCGATCTCGCCAGCGTGGCTGTGCGCACGCAGACCGCGCGCAACCCGACGGACTCGGACGTCACGATCCCGGCCAATGGCTTCAATATCGCAGGGACGTTGACCTCACCGGCAGCCATGGGCCGGCTGCGTCACCCGACGATCGTCCTCGTCGCCGGCTCCGGTCCCGTCGATCGCGATGAAACGGTCGCGGGCATTCCCGTCTTCAGCCAGCTCGCGGGCGCCCTCGCCGAGCGTGGGTTCCTCGTTCTCCGGTATGACAAACGGGGCATCGGCCAGAGCGGCGGCCGTACCGAAACCGCGACCTTGCAGGACTACGGCGACGACCTGGTCTCAATCGTCAAGTGGCTCGCAAAACGCGACGATGTGGATACTCGCCGGATTGCGGTGGTGGGACACAGCGAGGGCGGCCTTGTTGCCATGCTCGCGGCTGCGCGCGAGAAAAAGATCGGATCGGTGGTGCTGGCGGCGTCGCCGGGGACATCGGGTGCACAGCTGATTCTCGAGCAGCAGCAACATCAGTTATCGCTGGCAGGCGTCACGGATGCTGAAAAGCAGGACAAGGTTGCGCTACAAGAGAAGATTCAGCAGGCGGTCGTCACCGGCAAGGGCTGGGACGAAATACCGGCCGAGTTGCGGAAGCAGGCCGACATTCCCTCGTTTCGAAGTCTGCTGATGTTCGATCCGGCTGTCCAGATGGCAAAGTTCAAACAGCCTGTCCTGGTGATTCAGGGGGACCTGGACGTCCAGGTCCCGCCCCACCACGCGGACAAGCTCGGGGAGCTGGCCCGTCAACGGAAGAAAGCCGGCGCCGTCGAGGTCGTTCACATCCCGAGCGTCAATCACCTCTTCGTGAAAGCGAAGACGGGCGAGGTGAACGAGTATCCCGATCTCCCCGACAAGCGCGTCGTCGCCGACCTGCCGACGACGATCGCGGACTGGCTGAAACGCTGACGCACCGTCCGGCCACCTTTTCCGGGTTTGGCCGATCGACTAGACTCTCAGTCCCATGAGAGTCGGGATTCCGCGTGAGACGTTTGCGGGTGAAACGCGGGTATCGGTGATACCTGCGGGTGTGGCGACGCTGCGCAAGGCCGGACTGGACGTCTCGGTCGAGGCAGGAGCGGGCGATGCCGCCGGGTTCCCTGACTCGACGTACTCGGCCCAAGGCGCGCAGATCGTCTCTGCAAGCGAGCTGTACGGCCAATCTGACATCCTGCTCAAGGTCCGCGCAATGCCGACGAGCAATGGCGTTCGCCCAGGCCAGACCGTCATAGGCTTCGCCGATCCGCTCGGCGATCCGCAGCCGCTCCGTGACGTCGCGTCACGTGGTCTGACGATGCTGTCGATGGAGCTGATGCCGAGAATCACGCGCGCCCAGAGCATGGACGCGCTGTCGTCCATGGCGACGGTCGCCGGTTACAAGGGCGTGCTGCTTGCTGCGGACGCGCTGCCGCGCATGTTCCCCATGCTCATGACCGCCGCAGGAACGATTTCGCCGGCGCGCGTGTTCGTCGTCGGCGCCGGCGTTGCCGGACTGCAAGCCATCTCCTCCGCCCGCCGTCTGGGCGCAAAGGTGGAAGCCTACGACGTCAGGCCGGCCGTGAAGGAACAGGTTCAGAGCCTTGGAGCGAAGTTCGTCGAGCTTCCGCTCGAGTCAGCTGACGCCGAAGACAAGGGAGGATACGCCAAGGCTCAGGACGAGTCGTTCTACCGCCGTCAGCGGGAGATGATGCTCAAGGTCGTCGCCGGCTGCGACGTCGTCATCACCACGGCGCTGATTCCTGGCAAGCGCGCGCCGATCCTGATTACGACCGAGATGGTGGAAGCAATGCAGCCAGGCTCGGTGATCGTCGATCTGGCCGCGGAGCGTGGGGGCAATTGCGAGGTCACCCGGCCCGACGAACGCGTGGTCCACCGCGGCGTAATCATCCTCGGCCCGACGAACCCGGCCGCGCTCGTCCCCTATCACGCGAGCCAGATGTACTCGAAGAACATCATCACCTTCCTGCTGCACCTGCTCGGCAAGGAAGGCGCGAAACAACCAAAGCTGCCGATCGATCCGGCCGACGAAATCACGAAGGAGACGCTGCTCACGCACGACGGTGCGGTCGTGCATCCGCGCGTCCGGGAGCTGCTCGGCTGAATCACGTGTCCATCTGATCGCTGATAATAAGAGCCGATGTGGGTCATCAGGTACCTGAAGAAGGCGACGCCTCACCGTTCACCTTTCGAATCCTACCTGGCAGCATCAAGACCGTCGGGCGTGCAACGCAAGCCGATTTCATCGTCGAGGCGACCCTCGTCTCGCGGCTGCATTGCCGTCTCAGCGCGGGCGCGACTGAGCTGGAAGTTGTCGACCTCGACAGCACCAACGGCACGTACGTCAACGGACAGCGCGTGGAGCGAGCCGCGCTCAAGGCCGGCGATAAGCTCGGCGTAGGCAAGGTGCTTTTCCTCGTCAGCCGCAGTTCAGCTTCCGCTCAGCCTTAAGTTGGCGAGCTCCTTGCGAAGCAACCACCGGGGAGCTTCAAAAGGAGGCGAGTGTGAAGAAGGTGTTCAGTTCGTGGGCAATCGTTGGGCTCATTGCCGCGGGATCGATGGTGACTGCGTGCGAGAACCGCACAGCAACGCCCGATTACCAGGCGAAAGTCAACGACAGCCTGAAGAATGCGCAGATCGAGAACATCAAGGCTGACTGGAAAAAGGACGAGCAGGCGCTGCACCTGACCGGTGACGCCGAGTCCGCAGCCGACAAGGCGCGAGCAGAAGAGTTGGCGAAACAGGTCGTCGGAACCAGCGGCCGCGTGGTCAACGAAGTGAAGGTCGAAGGCACCAACGCCGAGGCCACCGACGATCGAATCGAAGAACTGCTCGATCGAGCCTTCAAGGAAGACGATCAGTGGGACCGCGACAAGCTGGACCTCACGTTCGACTCCAAGGCTGGTGTCGTAACGATCACGGGTGACGCACCATCGGAAGCCGTCAAGAACCGCGTCACCGAGCGCGTGAAGCAGGTTCCCGGCGTCAAGGATGTCGTGAACAACCTCGAGGTCAAGTAGCAGCGGTCACGACTGCCACGCTTCAGGGGCCCGCGCCGGTTCGTTCTTTCGCGACGACCGGCCGGGCTCTTTTCACGTCAGAAACGGATTCGTCCTGCGCTCGCGGCCGATCGTCGTCGGTTCGCCATGGCCGGAGTGCACGACGGTCTCGTCCGGAAAACTGAACAGCACTTGACGGATCGATTGCAGCAACGTGGGTAAGTCTCCGCCTGGCAGATCCGTCCGCCCGATCGATCCCGCAAACAGCGTGTCGCCTACGAAGAGCGTGCGACTGGCTTCGCCGTCGCGGCCGACAGCGAGGCAGACGCCACCAGGACAATGTCCTGGTGTGTGGTGGACCCACGCCCCGTAACGCCCGAATCTCCAGGGACCCTCACCGTCATAGAAAAAATCGACTGGTGGCTGCGGCTCGACGTCGAATCCGAACATTCGACCCTGCTGCACCACGCTGCTGTAGAGGAAATCGTCGTCCTTGTGCAGCCCAACCGGCACTTTCAGGGCCTTCTTCGCCGTACCCACCCCGGTGATGTGATCGAGGTGTGCGTGGGTCAGCAGGATGTACTTGATTGACAGCGAATGTTCGTCGACAGCCTCGAGCAGGAGATCAACGTCGTCGCCCGGATCGATGACGATACCCTCCCGGGTTTCCTCGCACCCGACGACGAAGCCGTTCTTCATGAACGGGGGAACTGCCCTGATTTCGAGAATCATCAGTGTTTTGAGCCCTTCATCCCCCCATTTTCGCATTACCCAGCAGGAGATACTGCATGGAGAACCAGCGCGAAAAACGCGTCCATACCAGCCTGCTGGCGGCAATCGAGAAGCGCTGCCTGATTTGGATGGCCCGTCGAATTCCACCGGCCGTCAACTCGGATCACCTGACCGCGCTTGGTGCGCTCGCCATGCCGCTCCTGTGTCTGTGTTACTGGGCCGCCCCGCAGCACGCGTGGACCCTTGTGTTCGGCGTGCTGTTGCTCGCGGTCAACTGGTTCGGTGACAGCCTCGACGGCACCCTGGCACGCGTACGCGGCCACGAACGCCCACGCTACGGTTTTTACGTCGATCATGTTCTGGATGCGGTTGGTATCCTCTTCGTGATCGGGGGGCTCGTGCTCGGCGGTTTCATGAGCCTGGCCATCGGCGCCGGCTTCCTCATCGCCTATTACCTGCTGACCATCGAGATCGCGCTGGCCACGCACACGGTCGGCACGTTCCGGATTTCGTATTGGAAGTTCGGCCCGACAGAGCTGAGAATCCTGCTCGCCGCCGGAACGCTGCAGCTGCTGCGGTCGCCGGAGGTCACGCTGTTTGGATCCCGCTTCCTCCTGTTCGACGTCGGTGGCGCGATCGCCATTGCGGGGCTGTTGATGACCGCGATCGTATCGGCAATCGGCAACACACGAACGCTCTATCGCGCGGAACCGCTCCCCGCTTCCGCCCGGCGCAAGGCCAACAACACGAATCGTCAGGTTGCGATCCTTCCCGCGCCGTAAGGAAAGAACAAACAACAACGAACTCCCGGCGAGACACGAACTACGAACCACGAACCACGGCACCTGAACTAGAATCGTCCGATGATTCTGGTTGCAGTCGACGACTTGCTCTTCAGCTCGAAGATACGCGCAACGGGCAAACAGGTGGGCGCCGAATTGACGTTCGCCCGAACACCACCGGAGATCCTCGAGCAGGCACGGACTGGCAAGCCGTCGATGCTCATCATCGATCTCAACAGCGCGAAAGCCGAACCGATTGAAACGATCGCGGCGCTGAAGCGCGACCCTGCGACGTCATCCATCCGAACGATCGGGTTCGTTTCGCACGTGCACACCGAGCTCATCGCGGCCGCCCGGCAGGCAGGTGCCGACGACGTGATGGCGCGATCCGCTTTCGCCGGCAACCTTGCCGAGATCCTTCAGGGTGACGAGGCGAAGCGATCCTGACCACCATCGACGACATCGGTCAGGCGGCTCAGCGCATCAGCGGCCGCGTCCTGCGGACCCCGCTCCGCCGCTCCGAATGGCTGTCTCGCGTCTGCGGCGCTGACGTCCATCTCAAGCTCGAATCCCTGCAGCCGACGTTCTCCTACAAGATCCGGGGCGCAACCAACGCGGTCATCCGGTTGTCGGAACGACACGGAGCACTCGTACCGGAGCTGGTGACAGCATCTGCCGGCAATCACGGACGCGCCCTCGCCGAGGCCGCCATGCGGGCGGGCATGAAGCTCACGGTCTACGCGCCCGAACAGGCCCCACGGACCAAGCTGGATGCCATTCGCGCCACCGGGGCAGACCTTCGCCCGTGTGTCGACTACGACGATGCCGAACGGCGCGCGAAGGAGGATGCGAAGAGCCGGGACGCAATCTACGTTTCACCGTATTCGCATCCCGACGTCATCGCGGGTGCCGGCACCGTCGCGCTCGAGATCCTGGATGAACAGCCGGACGCCACGATCGTCGTGCCGATCGGAGGGGGCGGATTGATCAGCGGCATCGCGATCGCCGCCGCGGCACGCCGCGGTGGGACGTCGAACGTCTGCGGCGTCGAAGTCGAAGCGTCGTCGCCATTCACGCACGGGCGTGCCGCCGGAAGAATCGTCACGATCGACGTCGGTCTTACGCTCGCCGATGGACTCGCTGGCAACCTCGATCCCGACACCGTCACCTTCGACATCGTTCAGAAGCTGGTGCCACAGATTGCCGTGGTCACGGAAGATGAATTGAAGACTGCGATGGCCGGTCTGGTTTTGAAGGAGAAACTGGTCGTCGAGGGAGCAGGTGCCGTGGGCGTCGCCGCTCTACTCTCGCGCAAGATCGCGTCGAGCGGTGCTCCTGTCGCTGTGGTGGTATCGGGAGCGAATGTGGACCCGTCAGTGTTGCGATCGCTCCTCTAGACGGACAGGACTCAGCCCGACATCAGGTACCACCACACGACGGCCGCAATCACAATCGCCACGAGGAGACCGATCCACTTGCCGTTCGACCGTTCCTCGTCGAGCGGAATCAAGTCCGACAGGGCCGTCTCACCCGACCGCACATCGAGCACAGCCTCAACGCTTCGCAGCTCCGCGGCGAGTGAGGCGGCGCTCTGATAGCGGTCGTCCAATCCCTTGGCCAGCGCGCGGGAGATGATGGCGTCGAGCTCCACCGGCAGATTCGGGTTGAGGCTCGACGCGCGCATCGGCGACATCCGGATCACGTTCATCACCGCGGCCGATGGCATCGCGCCCGCAAACGGCGCGCGGCCGATCAGCATTTCGTAGACGATCGAGCCAACCGAAAACAGGTCGCTTCGCGGATCGATGACGTTGCCGAGCGCCTGCTCCGGCGAGAGATACGCCGCGACGCCGGCGGGATCGGCGCCAATGGCCTCCGGCGATTTGGCAACCGCGGTGCGCGCGCGCCCGCCGGCCGTCCAGCGCGAAAGACCAAACTCCAGGATCTTCGCGCTTCCCTTGCCGGTCACCATGAGCGTGTCCGGACGCAAATCGCCGTGCACGATGTCCCGTGAATGCGCTTCCGCCAGCGCGTCAGCCAGTTGAACCGCGAGCTCGAGAGCCCGGCGCGGGTTGACCGGCCGTCCGGCCATCTCCTGCCGGAGCGTGATGCCGGCCACGAACTCGTGCGCCACGTACAACCGATCGCCGGTTTCGCCGAAATCGAAGAGCGTGGCGATGTTCGGATGCGAAAGCGCCGCCGCCTCTTTCAGCGACTGGCGAAACGCCGTCTTCCCGGCTTCGTCACCGAAGACACTTGATGGGACCAGCCTCAGCGCAACGGTCCGCCCGACCTTCGTGTCCCGCGCGCGATAGACCTCGCCCAACCCACCGTGGCCGATTTGTTCGAGCAGGTTGTAGTGCGCGATGGACGTGGGAGTTTCGGGAGGCAGGCTCATGTCCTGGACGTCATTTCCTGGGCATCACGTTCACGATGTCCGATCGCCGATTTCCGATGTCCGATTCATTTCCTGGGCCTGGAAGGCCTGAGCTCGATCCGGCTCGGCAGGCTGCGAGACGGAAACGTCACCAGCTCCGTCACGAGCTCGGCAACGTCCTCGGCCGCGATCTTCCAGTCGGCCTCGCCATCGGCTCCGCGGCCACCGAAACCGGTCGAGACCGATCCCGGCATGATGTAGCTGACCCGGATGTTGTCGTAGCGCACTTCCTGCATCAGGGCCTCGCTGAACGCGTTGAGGCCGGCCTTCGAGGCGCAGTAGGCGGCACCGCCCGCAAACGGATTCTTCCCCGCCAGGCTGCTGATGTTGATGATCCACCCGCCCCCGCGCTCTTTCAGGTGAGGAATCGCCGCGTGCGAGCAGTAAAACGCGCCGTTGAGGTTCGTCTCGAGAATCTGCTGCCAGTCGTCCACTGACATGTCTGCGACCGGCGCGAACAGCCCGACACCGGCATTGTTCACGAGGACGTCGAGACCGCCGAACCGGCTTACCGCTGCGTCAATCGCTGACGTCGCCTCAGCCGAGCGTCGGACATCAGCGCGAAATACCTGCACGGCCTCGCTCGCGGCGCCTGGCACGCTGCGCAGCCCCTTCGCTGCGGCGTCGAGATCGGAGCTCGAGCGGCCGGTGATCAGTACCCGCGCGCCGCCGGCAACGAACGCACGAGCAATAGCGTTTCCAATGCCGCGTGAGCCGCCGGTAATCACGGCGATGCGGCCAGCAAGTGTCAGGGCGTCGGCCATCTGTTCGGGTATCCAACAAGAACGAGGTCAGGGATTAGAATACTCCACGCCTTCTGATGGCCTTCATTGCAATCATCGGCGCCGGTGCACTTGGCGGTGCGGTGGCACACGCGATCGCCAGACGCGATCGGGTGCCAGAGGTACGTCTGATCGATTCGTCCGGATCCGTTGCGGCTGGCAAAGCGCTCGACATGCTCCAGTCGTCACCGATCGAGCACTTTAGCACGCGCGTCACCGCGGCCGATTCGATCGCGGCGGCTGTTGGCGCACGCGTCATCGTGATCGCCGATCGCGCAACGGATAGCGCCGAACACGGCGGTGAGGCGGGACTTGCACTGCTTCGAACGCTGATCGCATCGGGAGCGGAGGCACCACTGGTGTGTGCGGGCGCAGGCCATCGCGAGCTGATCGCTCGCGCCGTGACGGAGCTGCGCGTGACGGGATCGCGCATCGTGGGATCGGCGCCGCTGGCGCTCGAGTCAGCGCTTCGCGCCCTGACCGGCGTGGCGCTCGATAGATCGGGTACCGAGGTGACTCTCTCCGTCGTCGGCGTGCCCCCGCGTTCCGCCGTCGTCGCCTGGGAGGAAGCGACGGCAGGCGGTCAACCGCTCACTTCGCAGTTGCCCGCCCACACGATCGCCCAACTGAGCTCGAAGATAGCCGGGCTGTGGCCGCCAGGCCCGTATGCGCTCGGAACGGCGGCAGCGCGCGTCGTCGAAGCGATGACGTTCGGCTCGCGCCGCCGCTTCACCTGTTTCGTGGCGATGCAATCGGGACCCGTTCGCGCTGCGGTGACGGCGATGCCGGTCGAGTTGCGCGAGGGTGGAGTGGCCCGCGTTCTCGAGCCCGCCCTGACGCGGCAGGAGCGGACCATGCTCGAAAACGCGTTGGAGAAGGCGTAGCACGTGCGCGAGTGCGCAGGTGCGCGGGTGCGCAAGTGCGCGCGTGCGCGCGTGCGCGCCCGGCGGAGCAGAGCGGGGCGAAGGGCCCCGCGAGCGATGGCGATGGGGGACCGGCGGGGCGAAGCCCCCCGGTTAATTGACCGAGTCGCGGACGTGGAGCATCACCCCGCCCGCGAAGTCCGCCAGGTGTTCCCGGAGAATCAGACGGCCACGATGCAGCCGCGACTTCAAGGTCTGCGGCTTGACGCGAAGGACCGCGCTCGCTTCTTCCGTCGAGAGCCCCTGAATGTCCCGCAGAATCACCGGAATGCGATACACCGTCGGCAGGTGCGTCAGCGCTTCAATCAACCGCGTTCGCATCTGGGTCCGGTGCACGTGATCGTCGGCGAGCGCCGACCAGTCGGCCGGCTCCGGCATCGACCGCTCGACGTTCTCGCTGTTTACAGACTCCGGGGTCTGAACCTCGACCTGCCGGCTCACTCGCGAGCTGCGCAGGCGAGACATCGCCGTATTGAACGTAATCCGGTAGATCCAGGATGACAGTGCCGCGTCGCCGCGGAACGCGTCGATCTTCCGGTAGACCTTCATCAAAACATCCTGGGTCACCTCTTCGGCATCTTCCCAGTTCTTCACGTAGCGAAACGCCAGCTGCTGAATTCTCGGTCCGTATGTGGACGCCAACTCGGCAACCGCCGAGGTGTCCCCTGCCTGCATGCGGCCGATGAGCTGGCGTTCCAGACTTGGCTGACGCATCTCTTTGGCCTCCGTATGGGACACAACACCAAAACCGACTCGCTTATTCCCAGTCAGCGCGGCTTCAAAGTCGAGCCGTAAATAGTTGATTTAGAGGTGTTTAACTGAAATTTCCGAGGTCACACGACCGGCCGCGGGGACGGGAACGCGCTCGAAAACGCGGCTCATGGCCTCGATTATGGAGTCCTCGACTCGATCCATAGCCAAGTGCGAACCGGTCAGGCGCTCCAGCGAGGTCACGCCCTTGTCGACGATGCCGCAAGGGACAATCAAATCGAAATGGCTGAGGTTAGTGGTCACGTTCAGCGCGAACCCATGACTCGTCACCCAGCGCGAGATCCTGACGCCAATCGCGGCAAGCTTTTCGGTACCGACCCACGTGCCCGTCAGGCCCTCCAGGCGTCCCGAGGTCACGCCAAAGGTTGCGGCGGCAAGGATCAACGCCTCCTCGAGGTCTCGCACGTAGCGATGGACGTCGCAGCGATCGGGACGCAGATCAAGAATCGGATAGCCGACGAGCTGTCCTGGACCGTGATATGTGACGTCCCCGCCGCGGCCGGTTTCGAATAATTCGACGCCGGCTGCGGAGAGCGCTTCGGGAGTGGCCAGGACGTTGGAGCGATCCTTCCGGGCCTTCACGCCAAGCGTGATGACCGGCGGATGCTCGAGGAGGAGGAGCTGATCGGGAATACGCCCCGCCTTGCGATCTTCGACGAGCTGCGCCTGAAGCTCCAGCGCCTCCCCGTAGGGCAGGAGTCCGAGCCGGCGGACCTGCAGCTCGCGGGCTACATCCATCCTTCCTCGAAGTTTTCGAGACGCTCCTTCACGAACGAAAGGAAGCGTCCGGCGTCGGCGCCGTCAACCAGGCGGTGGTCGTAGCCGAGCGTGATGTGACACACCGGGCGAATCGCGATCGCATCGTCAATCACGACCGCGCGCTTCTCGATGCCGCCCACGCCAAGGATTGCGACCTGCGGCTGGTTGATCAGGGGAAGACCATACAGCGCACCGAAGATTCCAGGATTGGTGATGGTGAAGGTCCCACCCTGGACTTCCTCGGGATTGAGCTTCTTCGATCGTGCACGCGCCGCGAGATCGTTGATGGCCCGGCTCAACCCCAGAAGGTTCTTCTCATCAGCGCTTCGAATGACCGGAACGATCAACCCGTTGTCGAGGGCGACGGCAATGCCGAGGTTGATGTCCTTCTTGTAAACGATGTTGTCGCCGTCCACCGACGCGTTGACGATCGGGAACTGACGAAGCGCATCGATGATCGCCTTCGCGATGAACCCCGTGAACGTGAGCTTCGCACCAGCGGCTTCGTACTCACCCTTGCGCTTGTCGCGCAGCGCGGCCACGCGCCCGAAATTCACCTCGTACACCGAGTAGACGTGCGGAGAGGTATGCGCGCTGAGCACCATGTGCTCGGCGATCTTCTTGCGCATGACACTCATCGGCACGATCTGGACGCGCTCACCGGGCCGGTACGCAGGGCCTGGCGTCGGCAGCGACCGTGCCAACGACGGCGCCGGCGCCTGCTTCGGAGCGCCAGACTCGAGGTAACCGAGGATGTCGCGCTTGGTGACGCGTCCGCTGATGCCGGTGCCCTGAATCTGGCGGATGTCGACGTCGTGATCGCGCGCGATCCGCCGCACGAGCGGCGAGGACTTCTGGCGCCTGAGCTCTTCCTTCGACAACACGCCGCCTGCCGCAGCCGGCGCGGCAGCGGCTGTCGCAGTTTCCGGCTGTCCGACAGCAGCGGCCGGCATCGGCGTCGACGTGTCCACGGACGTGGCTGCCGGCGGCGCAGCGGCCGCCGGCTGTGCCTGCGCGGGCTGAGCGCTCGGTTTCTCGCCGTCAGCGCCGATCACTGCGACGACGCTGTTGACCGGAACCGTTTCGCCTTCCTTGACCTTGATGTCGGTGAGGACGCCGGCGGCCGGCGACGGAATCTCGGCATCGACCTTGTCGGTCGAAATCTCGAAGAGCGGTTCATCGCGGTCAACCGCGTCGCCAACCTTCTTGATCCAGCGGACTATCGTCCCCTCGGCGATCGACTCACCCATCTGGGGCATCACGACATTGGTTGCCATCGTTCAACGGCGCGGCTGAAGCCACGCCCTCCTTCACCTCAATAAGCGACCAAACGTTTGGCCGCCGCGACCACCTTCTCGACGTTCGGCAGGAACGCCGCTTCGAGCGGCGGCGAGTACGGCACCGGCGAATCCAGGGAGGCGACGCGCATGACCGGCGCGTCGAGATACTCGAACGCCTCTTCCGCGATGATCGCCGCGAGCTCTCCACCGATGCCGCCGGTCAGCGTGGCCTCGTGCAGCAGCAGCGCGCGGCTGGTCTTCGACACGGATGTCAGCACCGCCTCGCGATCGAGCGGCGCGAGACTCCTCAGGTCGAGCACCTCGGCCTCCACGCCCTGCTCGGCCAGCTGTTTCGCCGCGTCGAGCGCCGTATAGACCATCGCCCCGAACGTGATGATCGACAGATCGCCACCCTCCCGTCGAATCGCCGCCTTGCCAATCGGCACGACGTAGTCTTCGTCCGGCACCTCGTCCTTGATGCGGCGGTAGAGGTATTTGTGCTCGAAGTAGAGCACCGGGTCGTCGTCGCGAATCGCGGCCTTGAGCAAGCCCTTCGCGTCGTACGCAGTCGAGGGTTCCACCATCTTCAACCCGGGCGTGTTCAGGAAGAACGACTCCGGGTTCAAGGAGTGAAACGGCCCCCCGCTGACACCACCCCCGCATGGTCCGCGTACGACGATCGGCACACCGGCGCCATTGCGGTAGCGGCTCGTCGCGGCGAAGTTGGTGAGCATGTCGAAACAACATGCGATGAAGTCGATGAACTGTATCTCGGCCACCGGACGCATGCCCATATAGGACGCACCGATCGCGGAACCGACGATCGCTGCTTCCGAAATCGGCGTATCCACGACGCGCGCCTCTCCGAAACGCTCCTGCAGGCCGTCGGTGACCTTGAACGCCCCGCCGTACGCGCCGATGTCTTCGCCGAGCAGGAACACCCGCTCATCGCGCGCCATCTCGTCGACGAGCGCCTGGCGAATCGCCTCCAGGTACGTAATGACAGCCATGAACCCTCGTCGTGAACCCCTGCGTGAACCTCTGTCTGAACCCTCGTCCAGAACCTACGTCCTGAAAGGTGATTTCACGAGCTCGACCGTCGGCACCGCAAAGTCATCTCCGGCATAGACGCCGCGCGCCACCGTCGCAGGATCCGGCATCGGTGATTCCTCGGCGAGGCGCGCTTCATCGGCGGCAAAGCTCTTCGCCATCGCATCGATGTCGTCGAGCTCCTTCTCGGTCGCTGTGCTCGTCTCGACGAGATGACGGCGGAATCTGGAAATCGGATCTTTGTCAGCCCACGCGGCCACGAGATCTTTCGGCACGTACCGGGCATCGTCGTGCTGCGCGTGTCCCTGCATGCGCATCGTATCGATGCCGATGAGCGACGCACCTTCCCCGGCGCGGGCGCGGTCGACCATGCGCCGCGCTACGTCGTAGACGGCGAGGATGTCGTTTCCATCGACGAGCTCGTGGGGAATCCCATACGCCGCCGCGCGCTCATCGATGCGGGTGATGGCCATCTGCTTTGAAATCGGCGTCGAGTACGCGTACTTGTTGTCTTCGGCCACCACCACCAGCGGAATCTTCTGAACGGCCGCAAAGTTCAGGCCCTCGTGGAACGCACCCGTGCTGGTAGCGCCGTCGCCAATCCACGCCATGGCGACGAGATTGCGGCCGCGCATCCGCGCGCCCATGGCGATGCCCGCCGCGACCGGGATCGAATCGCCGAGCATGCTGATTGGACCGACGATGACCGGTTCGTCCGCGTCGAACGCAGGAAGATTGACGATGTGGATGTTGAGATCGCGGCCGCGGGAGTTCGATTCCGCCTTGGCCATGTACTGCAGGAAGATTTCCTTCGGCCGCACGCCCATCGTCATGAGCGCGCCCATGTTGCGAATGAGCGGCAGAATCGCGTCCGTTCGCTGGAGCGCGTATGCGGTACCGACGGACTCGCCTTCCTGGCCCACGCTTCGATACAAGCCGCCGATCACCTTGCTCTGCCTGAAGAGGATGACCAGGCGCTCCTCGATGTCCCTTGCGAGGCGGGCAAAGTAGTACATCTCCAGCCGTTGATCGCGCGTGAGCGCGTCCGACGGCCGAGCGGTTGCGGTGGTCGCCGAAGTCGGAGTCATGATCGTTCCCTTGTCGTGCACCCGCCGCTCCTACGCGTGGATTGCGGCGCCGTGCGCGGCGTGCGCCGCTTCGCCGACAGCCTCCGACATCGTCGGATGCGCATGAATGGTCCGGATCAGCTCTTCGACCGTACATTCCAGGCGCAGCGCCAGCGTCGCCTCCGCGACCAGTTCGGTGGCGCGCGGCCCTATCATGTGCACGCCCAGCACTTCATCGTACTTCTTGTCGGCAACGATCTTGACGAATCCCTCGACCTCGTTGGCGATCCGCGCGCGCGCGAGCACGCCGAACTTGAAGGTCCCGACCGTGACGTCGAAGCCGCGTTCTTTCGCGGTCTTCTCGGTCAGCCCGACGCTTCCGATCTCGGGATCACAGTACGTGCAGCCCGGCACCTGTTCGTAGTTGAGCGGCCGGAACTCCTTGCCGGCGATACGTTCCGCGAGCGCGATGCCTTCGGCGGACGACAGGTGCGCCAGTTGCTGATGTCCGGGCTTCTCGAAGGTGATGACGTCGCCGACGGCGGAGATTCCCGGCACATTGGTCCGGTACGAAGCGTCCACCCTGATGTAGCCGCGATCCATCTGGAGCCCGACGTCTTCCGCGCCGAGGCCGCTCGTGACCGGTCCGCGTCCAGTCGCGACCAGCAGGATTTCCGCCTCAATCCTGGTCGACTTGCCGTCGGCACCCTGCGCTTCCAGCGTGACCCCGCTGGCGCCCGACTTGGCGCTGGTGACCTTCGTGCCGGTCATCACCTTGATGCCCTGCTTCTTGAACGACCGCTCGAGCTCTGCCGACACCGCTTCGTCTTCGACAGGCACGAGGCGTGGCAGCAGCTCGATGATCGTGACCTCGCTCCCGAAGCGCCGGAATATCGACCCGAACTCCACGCCGACGGCCCCGCTCCCCATGATCACGATCGAGCGCGGAACTTCCTTGAGGTGAATCGCCTCGTCGCTCGTGATGATCCGCTTGCGATCGATCTCGATCCCGGGAACGCTCCGGGGCGCAGAACCGGTGGCGACGATGATTTCCTTCTTCGCCGTCATCGTCTGTTTCTGTCCCTCGGTGACTTCGACGCCACCCTTGCCCGTCAGCCGGCCGCTGCCCTTGATCCACTCGATCTTGTTCTTGCGGAAGAGCAGCTCGATCCCGCCGGTGAGCCCCTTGACGATCTTGTCCTTTCGGGCGTGCACCTGATTCATGTCGAGACCAATTGCCGCCTGTCCCAGCGTCAGTCCCCACTCCTTCCAGTCCTGCGCGACCTTGAGGGCATGGGCGTGCTCGAGCAGCGCTTTCGTCGGAATGCAACCCCAGTTCAGGCAGGTGCCGCCGAGAACCGGCGCTCGTTCAACGACGGCGGTCTTGAGGCCGAGTTGAGCGGCACGGATGGCGGCGACGTACCCGCCGGTTCCCGATCCAATCACGATGACATCGAATTCGTTGGCCATAGTCTCGACAGCTACTGCTCTTTCCTCTTGATTGACGAAAGCGGGACGAACGACACCGAGGGAGGCGCCTGCGCGGTCCCGACGGAAGCGGCCGCGGTTTCAGCGGCCTCGGCGGCCTGCTCCGGGTCCAGGCGGGCGACCTGCGATCGCAGCCGCGTATAGTCGTAGCGCAGTTCCCAGTACCGATTGCGTCAGCGCGTCGAGCTTGCGTGCCAGGCGCCTGGCGTGGGCTACCGCAAGCAGCGCGACGAGCAGAGCAAGGACGGCGAGTGCCCAGAGGACCACAACCGACTTAACTTACCGGTTCGGTTCGGAGGGTGTCAATCTGGGAACGATAGGGACGGAGGGGACGGGGGAAACGGAACAAGCTTCAAAAACGGAGACGCGGAGACACGGAGCCACGCAGGGCAACGCGGCCCGACAGGGACCGGGGAACGTAGACCGGCTGGCGCACACACCAATACGGTGACGGCTCACCGGCCGATGCCGGCCCGGCCAGAGGCCTGAGGCCAGGAGACACACGCGCCAACCCGATGCCGCCCCGCTGGGCACAAGCTGACACCCCGCGGACACAAGCCGCGGGCGAATGAGCAGCTTGCGCCCGCGGGGCGTCGGTCGATCGCCCGCCGCGCACGGCGGCGGCATCGGCATACCCCTCATCACAACCGCCTTCAGTCTGCCTCCGTTCCTCCGCGTCTCCGAGTTGAAGCTCGTTCCGTTGCCTCCGTCCCTCCGTCCCCGGTCCTCCGTCCCGTCCTCCGTCCTCTCCGTCCAATCCGGGCCGGGGCTTGATACAATCGCCGCTTACCCCGATGGCCGCTGCCGCCAAGACCGTCCTCATCTGCGACGACGACCTGGGAATGCGCGACACGCTCGCTGCAATCCTCGGGCGCGATTACCGTGTGCTGACGGTCGACAGTGGCGAGGCGGCGCTCGCCCTCTTGCGCCACGAGGAAGTGGACGTCATCCTCCTCGACCTGCGCCTCCCCGGTATCAACGGCTTCGACGTGCTCCGGATCGTCAAGGAGAACTACGCCCTCGTCGAATGCATCATGATCTCGGCGATCAACGAAGTTGAGACGGCCGTGCAGGCGATGAAGTACGGTGCGTATCACTACATCACCAAGGACTTCGATTACGACGAGCTGCGATCGCTCGTCAAGAATGCCTGCGAGCGCAAGGACCTGAACCGCCGCGTCATCACGCTGAGCGCGCAGGTGGCCGAACAGAGCGAGCGTGAGTTCCTGATCGGTCCCAGCCGTCAGATCCGCGACATCGTCGAACTGGTGAACAAAGTCGCCCGCCTGTCCGCGACCGTGTTGATTCTGGGCGAGAGCGGGACTGGCAAGGAGCTGCTCGCGCGGCTCATCCACCGCGAGTCAGGAAAGGGCGAGGCTCCATTCATCGCCGTGAACCTCTCCGCCATTCCTCACGAGCTGGTGGAGAGCACGCTGTTCGGTCACGAGAAAGGCGCGTTCACCGGCGCACACAAGCAACAGCTCGGCAAGTTCGAGCTCGCGGCCGGCGGCACGTTGTTTCTGGATGAAATCGGCGACCTCCGCCTGGACCTGCAGGCCAAATTGCTGCGAGCGATCCAGGAAAGCGAGATCGAACGTGTCGGCGGGGACAAACCGATTCGCACGAGTTTCCGTCTCGTCGTCGCCACGAACGTCGACCTCGACAAGGCGGTCAGGGATGGACGGTTCCGCGAGGATCTCTATTACCGCATCAACGTCATCCCGCTTCGCATGCCGCCTCTGCGCGAACGGCTCGAGGATCTGCCCGAGCTGACCCGGTTCTTCATCGCGCGCTACCGCACGAAGTTCCGCAAGCCGGTTCGCGGGATCGCCGATTCGGCGCTACGCATCCTGTCTTCCTATCGCTGGCCGGGGAATATTCGCGAGCTCGAGAACCTGATGGAACGGCTCGTGGCGGTCAACGACAACGAGTGGATTACCGACGAGGATCTGCCGCTCGAGTATCACTTCGCGAAGCTCGACTCGGGCCCGACCACCAGCGAAGCCCTGTTCCAGGAAGCGTGCGACACGTTCGAACGGAACTTCATCCTGCGCGCGCTCGAGCGCGCGGACTGGAACGTCACCGCCACCGCGCGATACCTCGGCATTCCTCTCAGCACCCTCAAGCACAAGATGGCGCGGCTCGACCTGCGGGACCTCGCGCGTAAGATACGGGGCGCCTGAGCCGATTCTCGTGCTTTCGGGCGGTCTGATTCTTGGCCGTACCAGCCAACCGCTTAGCCGGTCGAGAGCCGTGTGCGGTACGTGTGCGCGCTTTCGACTCACTCGCACTCGGTGAGCCGCGTACGCAAAGAGTCCGTTCCAAAAAAGGCATTTCGAGACGGCGCCGGCTGAAGCGCCGAACGTATAAGACTCTATAGTCCTACCGGTGTCCTACCGGAATATCGGTTGCACGATTGACCATGCTGCACCGTCTGACGGTCAGCACAACCTGGACTCCGACAACATCATTTTCCGCGGATTTCAGTCGAGTAATTGCAGCAAGGAGAGCTTATGCAGCCGTCGATTTTCAACGTGCGTGTCCCCCTTGACGATGGCCCCCATACCGATGGCAATGACGTGTTCCTGATGAACACGTTTACGGACGCACAGGTCATCGTCGGAAGTGACGTCGCCAGACTCCTCGATCGCCTCACGAACGATGTGGCGCCGCGGCTCAGCGAGGAGGAGCGCGAGGCCGTTGGAACGCTCGCCGAAATGGGCTTCATCGTCGAGAGCGGCGAAGCGGATCGGCGAAACGTCGAACAGTTCTTTGCCGACGTCCGCGCAGAGTCCAGCGATCTGCGCGTCACCGTGCTCACGACCCTGCAGTGCAACTTCGCGTGCGACTACTGCATCCAGGGCGATCACGATGACTTCAACAAGCACGCGGCGAAGATGTCGCTCGAGACTGCCGCCCGGGTCGTCGCGTGGATCGAAGAGCGAATGGATCTCGTGCGGCCGCGCAAGTTCGGCCTCACGTTCTTCGGCGGTGAGCCGCTCCTGAACCTGCCGGTCATGTACTACCTGGCCGAGCGGCTGTGGGCGGTCTGCCGCGCCCGAGGCGTGGAATCGCGCATCGGCATCATCACCAACGGTCTCCACCTGACGACGGACGTCGTCGATCGTCTACTGCCGTTTGGGTTGGTGAGCGTCAAGGTGACCCTCGACGGCGACCGCGACACGCACAACCGCATGCGGCCGCTGCGCGGCGGCCAACCAACCTTCGATCGCATCGTCGACAACATTCGCGCCGTGGCCGATCGCTGCCAGATTTCGATCGGCGGCAACTTCGATGAATCCAGCGTCGGCAGCTACCCGGACCTGCTCGCCTTTCTGCGCGAACAGGACTTCGCAGACAAGCTGGCGAGGGTCGCATTCAAACCAATCATTCGCGGCAATGCCACGCAGCCCAAAGGGTTCATCCCGCTGACGCCTGTGTCTGGCAGCGGTGCGTCGCTCAACGGTGCGTGCATGACGTCAGCAGGCGCCGCCTGCGACAGCTCCTGGGTGCTCGACAGCCACATGGCCGAGCTGCGTGAGGAAACGAAGCGATTTGGCTTCGCGACCATGGACGGTGTGCACATGGGCCCTTGCGAGATCCACAAGAACAACGCGCACACGATCGCACCTGACGGGTCGCTCTACGCCTGCCCGGGGTTTGCGACCAACGCTCGGGAGTCGACGGGCCACATCGACGGGCGGCAGGATGCGGCGCGCAGCCGGGCCGCTGAAGGTTCTACGCGGCTGGCGGCGTGGAAGGAGTGCGAGGACTGCGCGTTCATTCCTGTGTGCGCCGGGGGATGTTCGGTCGCATCGGACGTGCAACTCGGCGACATGAACCGGCCGAATTGCCACAAGGTCAGCTTCGAAGCGGGCGTCGTCTCGCTCGCTCGCGAGGCGGCTTCAAGACGCAGCTGGAACGCGACGACAAAAGGAGACGACAGATGGCCAGCAGCAAGAAGACAACGGAAGAAGAAAGAGATAGTTCGACCGTGGCTGGTGGACGTGGTGGTTGAGAAACTGCGGTAGTTCGTCACGTCCGGTTCGAACGCACCTAAATTTCGAGCGGAGAAAAACATCATGAAAATCGAAGTCGTGAAGAGGCCGTCCAAAAGGTTGCTCGACATGATCTGCCCATGGATTCTTGACTCACCATCGCCCGACGGGAAGCGCACCGCCTGATCTGGTGGTCAGAGCCGGCCGATAAGGCAGTAAGATAGCCGTACGGTCTTGTCGGCCGGCAGCTGCACCAGACTCGATTGCTACTCCTGAACGAGCGCCTCTCTGGGCGCGTGCGTCGGCTCGCCTCGGTCTTCGCGTGCGGAGTACTTGCCGCCGGCGCGTTCGCCTCATGTACAAAGCCGCCGCGTGAAGTTCACGAACGCGTAACCCTGAGGATTGGTGTCCCGGCACCGAAATCGGACAGCGCCTCGGGACTCTCGAACACCACCACCAACCTCGTCTTCGAAGCCCTGCTCAGCATCGGAGGGGACGGCAGGGCAGCTCCGCGCATGGCCGAGGAGTGGGAATGGCTCCAGCGCGGGTTGGCCTTGAAGCTCAAGCTGCACGCGTCGATAAAGTTCCATGACGGGACGCCGGTCGATGCGGCGCTAGCTCGTGACGCGCTGCGCGATGGCATCTCCCGGACGCTGAAAGCTCCAGGCACACATGTCAGCCTCGGAAGCATCACCGATATCGAGGTCGTTGATCCGCGCACGCTGATCGTGCGGCTGCGCCAACCCGAAGCGTTTCTCCCGCTCGATCTGGCCGGTCTGGCCTTTTCTCATCCCTCGAATCCCGCCGTGGGAACCGGACCTTACGAACCGGCTGGCGATGACACGGAAAGCGAGGGTGGCTCACCCGATCACGTCCGACTGAAGGCGTTCACGGACTACTATCGCGGCAAGCCAATCATCGATGAGGTCGAGCTGCGCCGCTACGAGGAGCATCGCACAGCATACGCGGAACTACTGCGCGGTGGCATCGACGCCGTCCACGAAGTGACGCCGACGGTTTTGGATTTCGTCGAGGCGCAAACGACTGTCAAGACATTTCCCTTCACGCGCCCGTACTTTCAGCAGCTGCTCTTCAATCTTCGCCACCCGGCGCTGCGGCACTCGAGCGTCCGCCTGGCGCTGAGCCAGGCGGTCGATCGTCAGGCTTTGGTGGACGGTCGTTCTCAAGGGGCGCGGCGTGCCGGCGGATGGTCCAATCTGGCCGATGCATTGGGCATACAGCATCCGCCCGAAGACATTCGCGTTGAATCCGGAGGCCGCCACGCTCCGCCTCGACGCAGCGGGATTCAAGATCGTCCAGCGCACCCGGGCGATGCCAAGCCGGTTTCGCTTCACCTGCCTGACGATGGCTAACGACGCGCGCTACGAGCGCCTCGCGAGCCTCCTGCAGAAACAGTTCGAAGATATCAATGTCGACATGCAGGTGGAGGCGCTACCTTACCGGACACTGAGGGAGCGCATCGGGAGAGGCCAGTTCGATGCCATCCTGCTGGAGCGCGCCAGCGCACGCTCGCTGGCCTGGACCTATCTGGCGTATCACTCGTCGATGGCGCCGTTCGGTTACACGGCAGCAGACGCCGCGCTCGATCGGCTGCGGCGGTCGACCAACGATCAGGAAACCCGCGCGGCAGTCAATGACCTGCAGAACGATCTTCCGCGACGACCCACCGGCGGTCTTCCTGATGTGGCCGACCGTGGTCCGCGCCGTGAGCACGAGGTTTCAGGTGCCCGGCGAGACCCGGCCACGACATCATGGGCACTCTGTGGCAATGGCGGCCGGCGCCGCCGACCCCATGACCCGCATCACCTCACGATTCGTGTTGCTGATCGCGAGCGCGGCAATCGCGCCGCTGATTGTGTTCGGTGCGGTCTCGTTCCGTCACTTGCGCATGGGCACCGAGCAATCCGTCCGCGAAGGGAACCTGCGCGTGGCCGAGCAGGTCGCGGAACAGATCAAGCAGTACATCGTTCACAACCAGCGCGTCCTGCGATCGATCGGGGTGGAGCTGCGAGCAGCCGATCTGGAGCCCTGGCAGCAGTCCCGGATCCTGAAGGATTACGGCATCGACTTCCCTGAGCTGCGCGAGATCTCTGCGTTCGGCGCCGGGGGGCATCTGCTGTCGCGACGAGCCGCGTGACCGGGACGCGATTGACCGTGCCCGATGCGGCGAACGTCGGCAGCGACGGCACGTACGTCGCACCGCTGAGCCTGGATAGCGACGGCCTGCCAACCACTACGCTGGCGGTCCGTATTCCGGACTGGCGATCAGTCATCCGGCTGGGTGGTGGGCGAGCTCGCGCTCGAAGAGCTCTGGCGCATGGTGGACCGCGTCAAGATCGGCCGCGAAGGCTACGCGCTGCTGCTCGCAGAAAACCAGCGGCTGGTCGCGCACGGCGATCCGGACGAGAAGCACTACATCGCGTCTGAGCGGCACGCCTGGCGCACCACGGACACCCGAGCAGGAATTCGCGGCGAGCGCTGCTCGCCGACAAAAGCCGCAACACCGACGCACTACGTCGACGACGACGGTCGCGACACGCTGGCGGTCGCGGCCGGGTTCGCGGAGCTCCCCTGGGTCGTCGTCGTCGAGCAGCCGACCGAGGAAGCGTTTGCGGTCGCGGCCACGCTCCGGCGCCAGCTGCTGGTGGCAATCACGCTGGCGCTGCTCGGCACGGTCGTGCTCGGGTCGCTGTGGGGCCGCTCGTTCATCTCTCGCATCTTCGCGTTGAAACGGGCGACGCGCGCGATTGCCGAGGGGCGCCTCGACGAGCGCGTCGCGATCGGAGGCCGCGACGAGATTCACGAGCTCGGCGACGCCTTCAACTCGATGGCCGATCGCCTCGTCGAGCTGCAGGATGACGTCCGCAAACAGGAACGGCAGGCGATGTTCGGCAAGATCGCGGCCGGCCTGGTCCACGATCTCTCGCACCCGATTCAGAACATCTACAACAGCTGCAAGCTGATTCAGAAGATGTTCGACGACCTGGAGTACCGCGACACGTTCAAGCGCACCGTCGATCGCGAGATGGTCATCGTCAAACGCGTGCTCGAGGATCTTCGCAACATCGCCAGGCCCATTCCGCTGGAGCGCTTCCCGATCGAGATCGATCGATCGATCGGCGAAGTGGCCGAATCGATGCAACAGCTTGCCGAAACGGCAGGCCTCACGCTGCGGGTCGAGGCCGGCGCGAGGGCCGCGTATGTCGAAGCAGACCTCTTCGCGCTCGGCCGCGTGTACCGCAATTTGATCATCAACGCCATTCAGGCGACGGCGCCCGGCGGGGACATCGTGATTGCGACGGCCGTCGAGGGCGAGCGCGTACGGATCAGCGTGGCCGACACCGGCTGCGGCATACCACCAGACAAGCTGGCAACCATCTTCGACGACTTCGTCACGACCAAGCGCCGCGGGCTGGGGCTCGGCCTGGCGATCTCGAAAAAGATCGTGGAACAGCTTGGGGGTCAGATCGGGGTGACGAGCGAGGTGGGCAAAGGCACGACCGTCACGCTCGACTTCCCGCGAACGCAGGCGCCGAGGATTGCACTGGTCGCAGGGTGATCCCGAGGAACAGGGAACGAAAACAACTCGGCCCACTGGCGGGCCCCACCCGTTGTCGTGCACTTGGGGGCGCCAGGGGCCGATGCATCGAGATGCGCGCTACTTCCGCGGAAGGACCGTGTCCTTCAGCTGCTTGGCGATGCGCGCCTTGACCACGGTCTTCGCCGGAATCTTGATGGGCTCGCCGGTCGCCGGGTTACGTCCCATACGCGCCTTGCGTTTCTGGACGACGAGTTTCACCATCCCCGGGAGCACGAACTCACCGGAACGCTTCAGCTCCTTCTCAGCCAGTGTGTTCAGCTCGTCGAAGAATTCCCGCGCCTGCGTCCGCTTGACCTCGAAGCGGTCCGCGAAATGCGAGAACAGTTCTGATTTGCCCATCCTGCGGGCCTCTGCCATCGGCTATCCCCTTGCTTGGGCGCGCTCTCTGATGCCCGCGACAGCCGCGCGCGCGTGCGGCAGCGGCGGATAAATGCGTGAAAACAGCGGGTATCCTAGCGCGCGGTGTTTTCCGCTGTCAATCAGGACCGGCGAGCCAACCTCACAAAATCGGCCTAAATGCTACAATTTTCACATGTCGAGCCCGGCCGTCGAGACGTTCCCCAATCCCAGCCCGGGACGTGACTATCGGATCGACATCCGTTGTCCGGAGTTTACGTCGGTGTGCCCCAAGACCGGCCTGCCGGACTTCGGCGAGATCCGCATCACCTACGTGCCCGATCAGATGTGCCTCGAGCTCAAGGCGCTGAAGTACTACATGATAGAGTTTCGCAACCGCGGCATCTTCTACGAGGCAGTCACCAACCAGATCCTCGACGATCTCGTCAGCTCCTGCCAGCCCCGGCACATGACCGTCATCGGCGATTTCTCTGTACGAGGCGGGATCAGCACGGTCGTGACGGCGACGTACGACAAGACGTAGTCCGTGGTCGTCGTCGTCGCTCGTAGCTCGTCGCTCGCAGAACCCGGACGCCGCACACGAGCTCTTCGAGCCACGAGCGACGACCCACGAACCACGGCCCACGATGCCCGACGACGAACATCTCATCCCGATTGAGGGAACGCTCGACCTGCATCCCTTTCAACCGCGCGACATCGCGTCCGTTGTCGAAGAGTATGTGAACGCCGCGCACGAGGCAGGGTTTCGCGAGGTGCGCATCATTCATGGACGCGGCAAGGGCATCCAGCGCGGCATCGTGCAAGCTGCGCTTGAAAAGCATCCGCTGGTCGTGGAGTTCTACGATGCGCCGGAATCACACCTTGGGGCTACGGTTGCGATCCTCGGTCGTCGCTCGTAGTTCGTCACTCGTCGCCTCGCTCGGTCGGTCGCCTCTGGCTGACGACGAATCCGTAATCAAAAGTTCGACTTTGTCAGCCATTTACTCGTCAGGTCTCTCGCTACGACCGCCTCTCGCGCCCTCCCGTTCAAGTCCGGCTGGAACCCGGTTTGCAGCCGTTCTGTGAACCGAAACACGGCATTTCTGTTGTGAATATCTCGAGATTTCTCCGCGTTCCAACGGCCTCGCCGCTGGTCTTCGTCAGGGTCACGCTGCTCGCCTTCGTGGCTGTCGTGGTCACGTCCACCAAGGCTGATCCCGACCTGTGGGGACACCTTCGTTTCGGACTGGACATGCTGGCCGACGGCTCGCTGCACGCGACCGATCCCTACTCGTTTTCCTCCGATCGCGACCTGGATCAACCACGAGTGGCTGGCCGAGCTGCTGATGGCCTTCGCCTACAGCGCCGCTGGGCCGACTGGCTTGGCGCTCTTGAAACTGGCCGTCATTGCCGGGATCGTCTTCATCCTTCTCACCATCGCCCGCGAGGAGCATGCGTCGCCCTTCGCGCGCGACATGTACGTGGCGCTCGCCGTGTTCGCGACCTACAGCCGCACCCAGGTCGTCCGGCCGCAGATGTTCTCGGTGTTGATCTTCTGCGTCATTCTTTATCTGCTCAGACGTTCCGAACGCGATCGGCCTGCCGCAATCTGGTTCGTGCCCATTCTGTTTCGGCTTGTGGGCGAACGTTGCACGGCGGGTGGTTTGTCGGGTTAGCCGCGCTGTCTGTCTGGGTTCTGGCTGACGCAATCCAGAGTGCATCGAGGAACGCACCCTGACACTTCTCGTAGCGTTCTTGCTTTGTCGGTGTCGCGACAGCCGTCAATCCATACACCGTCGATTTGTGGCGGTTCCTCGGCGAGACCGTCCGCGGAGAGCGCCCTGATATCACGGACTGGGCGCCATTGCTCAAGCTGCCGGTCGCCGTCATCCTGATTGAGTGCATCCTCCCGCTCTTTGCGCTCGCCGCGTTCCGCAGCAGCCCAACGCCAATCAAAGCGCGCGATCTTGCCGTCATTGCCCTGCTGCTGGTAGGAACCTTCCGAGTCGGCCGTGTCGATGCGTTCCTGCAGACCGCCATTGCGATCACGTTCGCGCCGCACCTGGTCGCCCTGTTCCGACGCTTCGAAACATCCGCGCGCCCGAGTTTCCTGCGGCGGTCACCAGCGGTCAGCGTCGCAGCCGCGGGTCTGGCGGTTTACGCAGGATGTGTCGTGCTGCCAAACCTCACGGTCGTCCAGGTGAACGGCGCGTGGCTTCCCGATCGTGCGGCCGCGCGATACCTTCGCGACGAGCGGCCGGACGCGCGGGTGCTCACCTGGTTCGATTGGGGAGAGTATGCGATCTGGCACCTTTCGCCATCTGGTATCCGCGTGTCCATGGACGGACGCCGCGAGACGGTCTATAGCGATCGGGTCATACAGGACCACATCCGCTTCTATCGCGGCGACCCGGGGATGGTCAGTTACCCCGAACACATTGGCGCGGATCACATCTGGCTGCCATCGCGATTTCCAATCATCGCGTCCCTCAAGAGCGCGGGCTGGCAGACCATCTTCGACAACGGTCAGTCGGTGATCCTCGCTCGCAGGGAGGGCCCCAATCCAAGGGTTCTCGACGTCCGCGACGGCATGCACTTTCCTTGGCCGTAGGCTTTATGCAGGAGCTGCAGAGCCGACAGGTCTAAAAGGGTCGCTCGCTTAGCTACATCCAGGATCAGCGTGCCAGGACCGACCACTTTGGCCCTTGGTATCGGTCAACCCACCCAGCCGTCCTCAGCCGCTGCGCCACCAGAGAATCGCCGGGCACGAATGCACATCGAATCTCGAAGTGATTGAACAGGGCGTCGTATTCACCAGAGGTTTCGGCTTCTATATGGGCGCGTACCAGTTCTTTTGGAAAGGGGTCCTGACGGCTATCCATGAAGACTTTTCGCTGCGGCATGAACCAGATGAGGTACCCGCCGTCGTCGTATCGGTTGTAGAGCCTCTCGGGACAGGAATCAATCGCCGCCATCACCTGTTTCTCGAGCGGATGCCATCCGAGTCTCGGTATCTGAGCCGTCCACGCGTAAGCAATGGTCAATGAGCGCCAGCGCAGCCGTCACCGCGAACACTGCTGCGTTCACCGCAGGCTTCTCACGCGCCGTGGCGGGTTTCGTCGTCTGAGCCGGGAATTCGGCGAGCCACATCGCCGTCACTGCTGGAAACGCCAGGAGAAGAAACGGCGGAATATTTCGTGCGGAAGACAGCGCAAGCGGCAACAGTGCCAGCGCACTCCACTCCAGGGTATGGGACCGACCAGCCTGACGGCGCCACAATCGCCGGCGAAAAGCCAGTGGAACGATCGCTGTCGACATCAGCCAGAATGGCAGGAACAGCGGGTCAACGACTTGAGGCGGCCGCCATTCCACTACCTGATACTCCCGTAGCCTCACAAGGGAGGCTGGAATCTCTGACCAGAACGACAGGCCGAGCGGAGTGAGTATCGTCGCGGCGATGCAAGCGGCCGTGACCGCAACAAGCCGCCAGGCCTTTCCCCGGTCGTTCACTGTCCGATCGGCGAACGCACCGGCGAGAATCACGAACCCGAGGACTACGCCGCCATGCAAGTTCGCCCACAGTAGAAAGAGTGGCGGCAGCAACACCTCGCGTCGCCGAACGAGCAGATAGGCGGTCGCGGCGCACAGCAGGAGCGTGAACACCTGCGGGCGAAGAGTCCAGCCGTGACTTGAACCGAGAACCGCAAGCCCACCAACGATCACACGCTGCATCACAGCGCCCGTCGACAAACGCCAGACGATGGCCCAGGCAGCAACAATCGTCGCGGCGCACGTCGCGGTCAGGAGCGGCATCCCGCCGACTCGATGGACTGCGTAGAAAATGAACTGCGAAAGCCATTCGTGGTTCGGCCAGTAGCTGCCGAATACGGTATGCGAGAAGTAATCGTGCAGGTCGACGCTGCCCGTCCGCCAGATTTCCATACCGGCGCGCAACTGCCACCAGGTATCGTTCTGCGCCGGCATCAGGCAGGTCACGGTGCCGATCGCGGTGAAAAGCAACAATGTGCACAGGCGCGCGAACGTGAACGCAGCCATCCGCACTTTTCACGCTGTCCCTCCGATTAGGGAACATGGGTGCCCATCCACGGTTGTGAGGTCAAGAGGCGGATTTCCTGGTCGATCGCGGTGCCATCGCTCCACCGAGCCGCGAGCCAACAAATCAGAAAAGTCCAGGCACGACGCGCCAGCGCACGCGCTGTTGATAGGCGCGATACTCCTCGGCGTGCTCCAGCGTGCGCTCTTCGCAGACCGCGCGAGTCAGCAGCGCGAGGTCTGACGTTGCGAGGACGGCGAGATTCCAGAGCGTGGGATGCGCGAGCACGAATCCGACGTGAGTGATGAGGTAACCCAGGTAGATTGGGTGCCGAACGACGTTGTACAGTCCGGTCGAGACGATCCCGCGATTCGCCGGCATCAGGCCAAAGCTGCGCCCCAGCGACATTTTGCCGCCGATGACGATCAGGAGTCCGATAGCCGCGAACACCGCGGTGAAGATTTCGCTCGCCAGGGGAAGGGTTGTCGCGGGCTGCACAAGAGGCGGTCCCACGAGAGACATGGTCGTCAGCACGCGGGCGCGGACGCTGCGATCGACGGCCAGTGGTGCCCGCCGGCATATGGTCAGCACGACGACCAGCGCTTCGCTGGCCAGCAACAGCAGTCCTGTCGAACGGCCCGTCTGCGCAAAGTCGACGCCGAGGTTCACCGCCATCATCGTGAACAACGCCACGACGAAGATCTTGGCGGCCCTGTCGGCGACATCGCGGCGCGCGATGGCTGCCTCCGGCTGGCTGGTGACCCCGGGCGAGCCAGCGAGCGCAGGCACGGGAGGCTTCATCGCCGCTCGCTCCCCTGCGAATCGGTTTCCTCGAGGAAGTAGCTACCGCACGCCGCGTCGAGCAGCTCGCGGGTAATCGATGGCTGCCGCCCGTTATAGCGGCACATATCGACGACCTGCTCGATCAGGTCGCGTGGATGGCAGGCGCGCATCTGCAGCTTGCGCGGCTGGTAGTACTTGCGCTGCAGGTACTCGACCATGACCGGGTCGAACGACAGACCGCGCTTCTTGCAGTTCATCTCGAAAATCCGGCAGTACTCGTCGAGCGTCGGGTTCTTCGCCAGGATCTTGTATGGAATACGGCGAAGGAACGCTTCGTCGGCGAGCGACTCCGGCTTGAGGTTGGTCGCGAACACGATCAGCACGTTGAACGGCGTTTCGAACTTGCGGCCGGTGTGCAGCGTGAGGAAGTCGACTCGGCTCTCCAGCGGGACGATCCAGCGGTTGAGCAGGTCCCGCGGCGGAATACGCTGACGGCCGAAGTCGTCGACGACGAACACACCGCCGTTGGCCTTCAGCTGAATCGGCGCTTCGTAGAACTTCGAGATCGGGTTGAAGGTCAGATCGAGCATCTCGAGCGTGAGCTCGCCGCCGACCACCACCACTGGACGCTTGATCCGTTCCCATCGCCGATCGTACTGCGCGGCAGCGATGACGCTGTCCATCCCGCCGGCCACGCCACCGAGGTGATGATGGTTGACCGGGTCGAACATCGTGATCGTCTGTCCATCGACGTCCACCGCGTGCGGCACGAACATCTCGTCACCGAGCGCGCGTCCGATACCCTCGGCCACGACCGTCTTACCGTTGCCAGGCGCCCCGTAGAGGAACAGCGACTTTCCGGAATTGACCGCTGGCCCGAGCTGATCGAGCATCGGCTTGTTGACGATCAGCTGCTCGAACCCGGTCGACAGCTTGTCCTTGTCGACATAGGGCCGGGCGGCCATGCAGGCGCGGACGTAGGCGTTGTACTGCCCGAGCGGCACGGGTGCCGGACCAACATAGCGGGACAACTCGAGAAACTGTCCCGCCCGATCGCGACCGAGGTCGGTCAACGCGAACCGGTAACCGGCGGCGCCGGCGCCGCTCGCGCCGCGGACCTCCAGCAGCTTCTCCACGCGCGCATGCTGAATGAGCGCGTCCAGGACCGAGTACGGCAGGCGTATCTTCTCGGACAGATTGGTGCCGCTCGATTCGCCTGCCACCAGCGTCTTCAACAGCAGCTGGGCCAGCGTATCGGGATGGAGCCCGGTGTCCTCAATCGTCGCCGGCGGCGGCAGCGGTGTGGGCTGCGCGGCGACCGGCACGGTGGCGGCAGTTGCTGGTGTCATCACTAAACCTCGTATTTACGCTCGTCCTGAACTTTCGTGCTGAACCCTCGCCGTTAACGCGTCCTATCTCTCGAGCATCGGGAACAGCACGTTGACGAACTTGATCGCGGCCGGGCCAATCGTAACGATCCAGACCGCCGGAAAAATGCAGAGCACCAGCGGAAACACCATCTTGACGCCGGTCTTGGCGGCCGCCTCCTCCGCGCGCTGGCGCCGTTTCGTCCTCAACGTCTCCGAGTACACGCGCAGCGACTGCGATACGCTCGTGCCGAACTTGTCGGTCTGGATGAGCATCGTGACGAGCGAGTTCAGATCCTCGACGCCGGTTCGGTCCGCGAGATTGCGGAGCGCTTCCGGCCGAGGTTTGCCCGCGCGCAACTCGAGGTTGACCAGCCGCAACTCGGACGAGAGATCCGGATACGCGAACTCGAGCTCGCTTCCGACCCTGGTCAGCGCCTGATCGAGGCCGAGGCCAGCTTCGACGCTGACCACCAGCAGATCGAGTGCGTCGGCGAGCGACAGCCGAATCCGGTGCGCGCGGCGCTTTGCCAGACGCGCCAGCACGATACCCGGCAGAAGGTAACCGGCGCCGACGCCGGCCAGCGCGAACGTCAGGTTCGCTTTCATCACAATATTCGTCGAGAACAGCGCGAACAGCGCGAGTGCGGCGACGACACGGATCCCGAAGAAGATTGCCATCGCTTCATCCCGCCGGAAGCCTGCCTGCACCAGGCGGAGACGAAGGGTACCGAGCTCCTTGGTCGACCGGGGCGCGCGTTCGCCCACGCGCTTGACGAACGAGACGAACGCCTTCATCGTCGGCTGTTCGTCGCTATCGATGCGGTCGGGCCGCAACTCTTCCAGCCGGCGATCGATGGCGACCGCTTTGCCGGGCATCAGCGCAAATGCCGCTGCCGCCACGATCAGCGAGCCGAAGACGAATGCGAGTAGGGGCAGCAGCACGATTACACCTCGATTTTGACGACCTGACGGATCCAGAAGTAGCCGATGGTCTGCATCACGACTGCGGTCATCAGCATGATGTGACCCATGCGCTCACGGAACAGCAGATTCATGTGATCAGGATTGATGAATGCCAGGGCCACGCACAGGAACGCAGGCAGCGCCAGCAGCACGTATCCCGTCATGCGGCCGTGCGCGGTGCAGACTCTGACCTGGCGCAGGATCTTGAACCGCTCGCGGACGACATGCGCGAGGTTCTCCAGGATCTCCGAGAGGTTGCCGCCGGTTTCACGCTGGATCAACACGGCGGTGGCGAAGAACCGGACGTCGAGGTGCGGCACGCGGTCAGTCAGGTTGGTCAGGGCGTCCTTGAGGGGCAGGCCGAAGTTCTGCTCGTCGAAGGTCTTGCGGAATTCCGGCCCGACTGGTTCCGGCATCTCGTCAGCCACCATCTTCAGTCCGGTGACGAACGCATGCCCGGCCTTGAGTGCGCGCGCAATCAAATCGAGAGCCTCGGGAAACTGCTCCTCGAACGCTTTCATACGCCGTGACCGTTTGACGTTCAGGATGCCGAATGGAATCATGAAGCCAACAATCGCGCCGAGAGGCATGCCCCACGACGCGCGGACGGCGAGGCCGACGATGAAGCCGACGATGGCCGCACAGACGAGGGACATCAGCAGCACCGAGCTGATCGTCGCCGATGTTCCAGACTGGTCAATCCATCGCCGCAGAGCCGAGCCGCGGGTGCTCTCGCCCATCATGCGGTCGAGGGCTGGCAACGGACCGACCCTGCCGGTCTTCAGCAGCGCCTTGACCTTCGATTCAGGCGTGTCCTCGGCGATCGTGTGCGACACTTCTTCGAGTCGGGCCTCCAGCTTCCGCTGCAGCATCATGGTCGGCAGCTGCGTTCCGCCGAAGTACACCCCGACGACCATCGCCACCCCGAACAGGAATGCGAGAACCACGAGCACGAGGAGCATTACCTGACCTCCGTCACGCCCTCGAACATGTCGGAGGGCAAGTGAATACCCGCAGTCTTCAGGCGTTCGCAGACCTTGGGCCGGACGCCCGTCGCGCGGAACCGTCCAATGACCTTGCCTTCCTGCGTGACGCCGAGCTTCTCGAAGCAGAAGATCTCCTGCATGGTGATCACATCACCTTCCATGCCGGTGATCTCCGAGACACTGGTGACCTTTCTCGTGCCGTCGCTCATGCGCGACTGCTGGATGACGAGCTGAACCGCCGAGGCGATCTGATGGCGCATCGCACGCTCGGGCAGATTGGCGGCGCCCATCGAGATCATCGTCTCGATACGGGTCAGCGCATCGCGGGGTGTGTTGGCGTGGACGGTTGTGAGCGACCCGTCGTGGCCGGTGTTCATCGCCTGGAGCATGTCGAGCGCTTCCTCGCCACGCACCTCGCCGACCACAATGCGATCCGGACGCATACGCAGGGAGTTCACGACCAGCTGACGCTGGCGGATGGCGCCCTTGCCTTCGACGTTGGCCGGCCTGGTCTCCAGTCGCGCCACGTGCTCCTGGTGCAGCTGCAGCTCCGCCGCGTCCTCGATGGTCACGATGCGCTCCCGTTCGGAGATGAATCCGGAGAGCACGTTGAGCAGCGTGGTCTTGCCGGCGCCGGTACCACCGCTGATGATCATGTTCAGACGCGAGCGCACGCAGTGTTCCAGGAACTCCAGCATGGGCCGCGTGAGCGAGCGCACCGCAACCAGATCCTCGGCCTTCAGGCGCTCGGCCGGAAAGCGGCGGATCGACAACAGCGGACCGTCGACGGCCAGCGGCGGAATGATGGCGTTGACACGCGATCCGTCCGGCAGGCGCGCGTCAACCATTGGTGAGCTGTCGTCGACGCGGCGCCCGACGGCGCTGACGATGCGGTCGATGACGCGCATCAGGTGTCGGTCGTCCTGAAACGTCGTCGGCAGCCGCTCCAGCTTGCCGGAGCGCTCCACGTACACCTGCTTGTAGGTGTTGACAAGGATGTCGCTCACCGTCAGGTCGCGCAGCAGCGGCTCGAGCGGTCCGAGCCCGAAGACCTCGTCGATGACGTCGCCGAGAATCGCGTCCCGCTCGGTCATGCTCAGCGGCATGCCTTCTTCGGCGATCAGATCGAAGAGGAGCGTGCGGATTTCCGCTTCCGCGCGCGAGCGCTCGACCGAGGCCAGCGCCTCCAGGTTCAGCCTGTTGAGGAGCTTGCGGTGGACGTTCCCCTTCAGCTCGATGTACTGCGGCCGTGGTGGCTCCGGTCGGGCGGCCGGACGCGGCGCCTTCTCCGACGGTGACGGATTCAGCGAGAAGCTCATGGATGGACCGCCTGCTTATTTACACAAGACCGAGGAACGCGCGACGCTTTGGAGGCTCCGCCTCTTTGACCTCGTCCTGCTGGCCGAGAAGCTGGCGCGTGAAGTTGCCAAACTGCGTTGAGAGCTCCGAGTTGTTCGCCTGCGCGACGGGCACGCCGGAGTTCAAGGCCGTCGAGACCGTGCGGTAGTCGCTCGCGAATGAATGGTGAATCCCGTAACCGAGGGCGGTTTCGATCTGCTTCGGCGCGATTAACAGGTTGTCCGAGGTCCGGTTCAACAGAATCTTGACGCGCTCGGCGCCGGCGCCCAGCTGTCTGACCCGATCGACGAGTCGCTGAGCATTCCTGATCGACGGGACGTCGGGATTGGCGATCAGGAATACCGTGTCCGCCGCGTAGAGGGCCGAAACGGCGAGGGCGTTGATGGTATTGCCGGCGTCGATCACGATGAAGTCGTACATCTTCGTGAGAACGCGCAGCAGCTCTTCGATGGCAGCGGCATCTTGCGCGTTCGGGCGGTCGAACTGCTCGGATCCGGCAAGGATGTCGAGGCCGGATTTGTGTTTCGCCGTCAGTTCCTTCAGGAAGTCCTTGTCGAGACGGTGCAGGTTCTCGATCGCATCGAGCAGCGTGAAGCGCGGACGGACGCCAAGAAACAGCGCCACCTCGCCGAGACATGCCTTCATGTCGACCACGACGGTCGGCCGCTTGGTGAGGCGCGCGATCTCGACTGCGCAGTTGACCGACACAGTGGTCGCGCCGGCGCCGCCCTTGGCGCCGAGGAACATGTAGGTCACACAGGGCTGTCGTGCGCCAGCATGCGCCGCGTCGCGTCGCGTCGCCGTCCGCCGTACCGCGCTATGGAACGACTCCTCCATGGTCCGCGCGGCGGGTGTGCCGCCGCCGGGCGTCCAGGGAAAGAACTCGTTGGCTCCGGCCCGCATCGCCTGCAGGATCAGGTCGGGTTCCGGGCTGTTGGCGACTGCGAAGATCGCGATGCTCGGATGTCCGGCACGCAGACGCTCGATCGCCGCCATTCCCGACGACGCATCGGCACGAATATCCACGACAACAATGTCGGGACCGGCGCCTGACGAATCGGACATTCGCGTGTCCACGATGCTGATGGGGACACCGCCCGCGCGCAGCAGTTGGGACATCTGCCGCTTGAACTCTTCATCGTAGCTGACGATGGATGCTGCCAGTTGTGCCATGTAGGGTCGACCGCCTCACTTCACTTCACGAGCCTGATCGTTATCGGGAACAATCCTTCGGGAACATCTGCGCCTGTGCGGATACCAGAGATCGGCGTAATGCGTCCCCAGATGTTGTTGCCGTCTACTTCTTCCGCGAAGAAACCGATCCAGTTGGCCACTTTCAGATCCGCGTTGCGTCCGTTTCGCTTTCCCGCGCTGTAATACTCCGGGTCGTACAGCGGGATCGGGAACACGCGCGGGCTCTGACCCGTGTAACGGCTGCCCGTGACGCGCTTTTGGCGCGTCGTCCCATCTGGCGAACGGATCTTTGGCAATCAGCGCCTCGATGCCCTGAACCGTTGGACCCATCATGGCGCCAGGCTCCTGGACGAGGGGGTCGTCCCACTCCATGATGCTCTGGTTGCAGTTGGCGATATTCCATTCGTACGTGCTGCCACCTGTGGCCCCCTCCAGCGCCAGTGAGAAATAGAAGCTCGGCGTGATTTCGTTGCCGTTGCCCGCGCGGATCAGCAACCTGGTTCCGCGATCGTTCTCCATGTTGTAGCCGGTGTAACCCGCGTTCTTGACCCCATTGGTCTTGAATGGGATGTACACATCGGCCTCACCGACAGGCAGGGGTTCAGGATGGCCACCCTTGCCGTACGCCTCGTACTCCGACGTGAGCGGATCGAAGGGCGCGTCCGGGCCGACCTCTTTCCACTTATCGGGAATCGTGAACGGCTTGACGCAGGTCATCGCGTCGGCTGGCGACACTTCCGCGGTCGCCGTGGCACCGACGCCGGCGGTGGGCATGCCGAAGATCGCCGCGATGAGCGTCGACAGCGGGTTGTCGCGTCCCGAGGTGCGGTACACGGTCACCTTCACACGCGTCGGCTGACCGTTGTCGTCGTTCAGGAACTCGACGTCCTCGGGATCCACGTCCACGTCGGCGGCCATGACGTCATTCGACTTGGCGGCGTTGATCGCGTGGGTGACCGCAGGGCCGCTCGGCGATCGATCGGTGAAATTGTCGAAGCCCAGGGCGACGGCCCCAGCGAGCGCACCCGCATCCGCCGAATTCTGCGCCTGGTTCCGTGACGTCATCAGCATGCCCACGTCGATAGCCAGCATGCTCGCGCTCAGGAAGGCCATCAGCCCCATCCCCATGAACACGTAGCTCATGCCGGATTCGTCGTCGAGCCGCTGCCGGAATCTGGAGAAAGTCATCTCTCTCACCATGGCATCCCCTCCGCCTGTTGCGTGACTACCCTCCCCAAGTGGCCTTACTGCTTGGCGCCTGAGGGTGAACTGCTCTTTGCGGACTTGTTGTCACCGCTGCCACCTTTCGCCTTCTGCAGCTCCGATTGGTAGGCCGACTGCGCGTCTTTCAAGCGGGTGGCCGCATCGTTCAGCGACTTCTCACGCTTCTGGTTTTCCTCCGCCTGTTTACGCGCCGCCTCGGCATTCTTCTTGGCAATCTCGGCTTCCCGTTTTGCGCGTTCTTTGGCGAGCTTGTCGGCCTGCCGCTTGTCGGCTTCAGACTTCTTCTGCGTGTCGGCCTGTCGCGCTTCCGCCGCCAGTCGCTCCTGCTCCCGCGCTTTCGCCAAGGCCTTCTCCTGCTCCGGGTAAGGGCCGGTGCCACCGCCGAGGTTGCGGGCTTCGATGGCGCGGTGGAACTGCCCGGAGTGGTCGGCGTGGTCGAAGGCACCATGTTCATCGGCGCCGGCTGCGTGTTCGACGGCATCGGCTGCGTTCTCGCCGGCGCCGGGGCTACCGGCTGCTGCGTGATCGGACGCGACGGAACCGCTGTAGATGACGGAGCATTCGTAGTCGGCGCGGGCGCCGGCGCCGGATTGTCGTTCCCGCGCGGCGTGCCCTGGTTCACCGGATAGCGCGGCGAGCCCTTCCACACGTCGGGATTCGCGTGCGTCTTCGACGGCGGCCCAAGGTACGGCTCAACCAGCGAGGGCAGACCCTCCGACACTCCCGTTCCGCCGCGGCGAATGATGCTCGGCGTGATCATGACGACCAGCTCAGTCTGGTTCTTCTGATACTGACGGCTCTTGAACAGGTAGCCGAGAATCGGAATGTCGCCGAGCCCAGGAATCTTCCCCATCGACTGGGTCAGCGTGTTGTTCATCAGACCGGCGATGGCGAACGTCTGGCCGTCGCGCAGCTCGATCTCGGTCTCGGTGCGGCGCGTCGACAGCGCCGGGATGCGGAAGCCCTCGAGCTCGATCGCGTTGGCGAAGTCCAGCGCGCTCACCTCCGGCTTGACCTTCAGATGGATCAGGTCGCCACCGAGCACGGTGGGCGTGAAATTCAGGCGGACGCCGAACTCCTTGAACATGATCGTGACCGAGGCGGCGCCGCTGCTTCCCGGCTGAACCACTGGGTAGGGATACTCGCCGCCGGCGAGGAAGCTGGCTTCCTTGCCGTTGGTCGCAATCAGGTTCGGCTCGGCCAGGCTCTGAAAGAGGCCCTTGTTCTCGAGGGCGCGCACGACGCCGCCGAGGCCTTCCTTGGAGTTGAAGACGAAGAGGTTCAGGAAGTCGCTAAAAATGAGCTTGCCTTCGTCGAAGGTCGGCGACGGCACTCCTGGCGGCGCGACGCGGCCGAACCACTCGCTCTTGTAGCCGTTGGAGAAGAAGCTCGCGCCCAACTCCTGCATCGCGCTGCGGCTGACCTCTGCGAAGCGCACCTTCAGCATGACCTGGTTCGAGGCCACGCCTTCCTGCTGCTTCAGCATGTTGACGACGTTCTCTTTCTTGTCGACGTAGCCACCCGCCACCTCGGCCGCCTTCTCGACGACGTACTTGCTGGCGACCGTGCCGGAGATAACGACGTCCTTGCCGCTGCCGATGACGGTGATCTCTTCGGCCGGGAACAGCTGTCGGTACTGCTCTTTCAGCGTGTTCAGGTCGCGGCGAACCTTCACTTCGAAGGTCTTGATCGCACCTGCCTTGTCCCAGATGAACAAGGAAATCGTTCCCGGCTGCTTGCCGTGAATCAGCAACTGCGATGGCGAGGTCACCAGCGCGTCTGCGATGTCAGGCACAGTCAGCGACACGCGCGCAATCGGGGCCCCCACGTTCAGCAGCGTGGAGCGACCGACCAGCAGGTCGATCTCTGAACCATCCGCAGCCTCGCGGATCGGTGGCGGCGAAGAGACGCCGCCCGGCGCGTAGGCCGGTTGCTGCTGCGCAGAGGGCGCAGCAACGAGGATCACGATGATGTACACGACCAGCGCCGCAAAGAAGGCCGCCGGCCGGCGGCTTCGATGCCGCGATCGCCAGAACTGAGTCGTGCATGCCGCGATCATGTGGGTTCCTCCGAATGCTTGTCTCATAGCGCTTTCCGTTGAAGACGATCCTGGTTGCCGCGATACTGCCGCTCCCGTGCGCGGCACCCTACTTGATGATTTCCGTTGCCCGCTTGTCGCCGCGAATCATCTCGACGGCCGGCGCCGGAGGCGCCACGGATTCCATCGTCACCGGCTGTCCGGGCTTCGCTTTTCCCGACGACGCCGAGCGCGTGGTCGCGACTGAGGGGGCCTTCATAGCACCCATGAGGACGGGCGGCTTGATCCCGGGCGTCAGCGGAGAACCCTGGTCGAGCGGGTTGCGCAGCGCGAGCTGGATTTTTCCTTCGGTGCTCGCCAGCGCAAGACGCTCGGACTGCTCCGGCGTCACCAGCAGCGTCACGACCGTCACCTGCATCGGCTTGCCGCCCTCTTTGTCCTGCTCGAGCCGGGTGCCGGCCGTCAGCACCTGCACGTTCGCGAGGACGACTTTCGACATCATGTCCCCCGGCTTCGACGACGGGCTCTGCGTGCAGACGACGTCCACGCGCGTGCCGGGCAGCACGTAGCCGGCCACGCCGACCACCTCGTTGACCCGGACCGAGACCGCGCGCATGCCTTCCGGAATGACCGGTGGCAGGCCGGCGCCGGCTTCCTTAGAAGCCAGCTTCGCGTTCAGGATTGGCTCGCTCTTGACGACCGGGACAATCAGGCCCCGGCCAACCACATCCTGCGGCTTCGCAAACGTACCCTCAGGCACCTGGCCCGATGGGAACGACACCACCTGCAGATCTTCGGCCTTCAGCTCGGATCCGAGGGCCAGATCTGCAGACGCAACCACGACCGGCTGTGTGGCCATCGCCACCGTCTTCACCGGTTGGTTCTGCATCATGTTGTAGGTTCCGTACGCCAGGCCGCCCCCGGCGAGCACGGCGATGGCGAGTACTGCAAACAGTCGGTTGCGCATGGCGTCCCCTATCTAGGCTCCTTCGTTTCGCATCAGCGAACGGGCGGTCATGGTGAGCGGGCTACCAGTAGTGGCCCCGCGCACCACCATCTTGGCGATGCCGTTCAGCACGATGAAGTTGAACGGCAGCTGAATTTCAATTCGCGAGTACGGACGACCGCTCACGTCGACGTTCTGGTCGACGGTGATGTGGGAGGCGGCGATACAGGTCACACCTGCGGCCGACGGACACTCCGGGATGCCGCCGATCTTGGCGTAGGCAATGACCGCAGCTTTGACCTGGTCCGCATTGTTTCCGTTGATGACGGCCTTCCGCGCACCTTCACGGCTGGCGTTGGTGATGACCTGCCACGTCTGAAAGGCCCGGCCGAACTCGAAAACGCCTACGCAGATAAACAGGATCAACGGCAGCGTGATCGCCGTCTCGAGCAGTGCCGCGCCGCGTTCGTTTGTCATCCGTTTGCGCATCTCGCACCTTTTTGAGTGACCCAGGTTGTTCCGGCCGTCCTGCCGCTCATCCGGCGAATGCCGCGAGGACGCTGCCGACGGCAATCGCCGGCCCGTAGGCGAACCGACTCGCGGAGGTCGCCGATTGAATCTCCTGACGCGCGCCGACTGGTGTCGCAATCATTCGCGCCGTGCCGCCGAGTGTGGTCCCGAGCCGCTTCCGGTGCGCGGCGACGATGAGTGCGAGCACGCCGCCCGCGATCGCCGTGAACAGAAACGCTTTGACCACCACTGCCGGACCCACGATTGCTCCGACCGCGGCCATCAACTTGACGTCGCCGGCGCCGGTAGCTCCGAGCAGGTGGCCTGGCAGCATCAGCAGCAAGCCGAGCACGAAGGCGACCGCCGCAGCCGTGAGCGACACACCGCTCAGTCCCGTGGCCGCAAATCCGAATCCGGCGCCTGCCATCGAGGCAGTCAACGCGTTCGGGATGCGGCGGGTCCGCATGTCGATGATCGTCGCGACCAGTACGCCGACAGACAACGTCGCGAACGCCGCGCTAGAAATTGGTGGCAATGGCCTGCCAGAACACGTTGTGGACGGTTTGTCCGACGGTCCCCACGGCGCCCAGCGCGACGAGCGCGATCAGGGCACACAAGAGGCCGTACTCCAGCAAGTCCTGACCATCCTCGGACTGGCGTAAGCGCGTATTCGCAAACAGTTTCATCGCTGCAACAGCAATGGTCGACTGCATGAGTCTGCTCCTCGTCCTCTTCTCCCTGGGTTCCATCGCCGCACTTCCCGTTCTCGTTGAGACACACAGGGCCGGCACGAAGGCCGACCCTGTGATGTCCGTGTTACGCGACTACGCCGCCGCCGCGAGCTGCGTGGCGATGTCGTTGAAGATGCTGTTCACGCTCTGGCCGGCGAAGCCGACTGCACCAATCGCGATCAACGCGATCAGCGCCACGAGCAGGGCGTACTCGAGCAAGTCCTGGCCCTCTTCATTGCGCGCGAACGACTTCACGTAGGTAAGAAGCATCGACATTGTGATCCTCCCCCGAGGTTGTTGTGCACCGCCCGAATGCGGTGCGAATTTGCGGCAGCGCCGCGGTTGACTTAACATGCGCGGCGCTTGCCGCGTCACGGCCCGAGCCCATCGCAACGGCTGTGCCACGGCCCAGCTTGCCCTGCGCTACGCTCACCGGAAGTTGCTCAACGGCCTGTGCTTGCGGGCGGGCGATGAGGGGGTTCTGACGGGGTATATCTCGCCGGATACAGGCGCGAGCGCTTATCACTTTCGTAACGTCCATCGCGAATTTGGTGAGCGCTTCCGCGCATCATCGAGTGACCACCCCTCCACCGGCTGGACGGACACCCCGATTACCGCTTTGTCTGGTGAGAATTAGCGACATGCGCCTTCGACAAATCCGTGTTCGGCACAACCATTGCGAAGCCTTGCGCGACGGCATCCGCGCGGCCGGTCGTTCTCCGCGTTCACGCCGCCGTAATCCCCGGAAACCCCCGGCTAGAAGGCGATTTATCGGTGACGTTATGAAGGTGAAATCAGGCATTCGCCAGTCGATGCTGTCCCTGATCGTTTTCGTGATCGTGCTCGCGGGCCTCGTGTTGGTCGACGTGCGAGTACGCGATCGGTTCAGCAACCTCCTCTCGGGCGGCGATCAGCTGTCCCCCTGGGGTGATCGCGCCGCTGACCTCGGCTCGGCGCTGGTCACCGCAGTGCGTCATCAGAGCGTCGAGAACGCGCCGGTGCTGGTCTTCACGACCGTGGGCGTGGTGTTGTTCCTGTTCATGGTGAGGTCGTAGTTGTCGCTCGTCCTGGCGATTGAACCTGACAGCCGTCAGGCCGCAATCCTCAAGCGCGTCATCCGGGACAAGGTCCGCGCGGAATTCGTCCAGGTCGACACCCGCGACGCGGCAATGGCCGCTATCCGCGCACGGATTCCTGACGTCATCCTGGTCACCGCGCTGATGTCCCCGCGCGACGAAGAAGAACTGATCACATTCCTGCGATCGCTCGCGGGCGGCGAGCACGTGCAGACGCATACGATTCCGCAGCTGGCCGCAAGCGCAGAGGACCTCGAAGAAACGAACGGATCCGGCGGGTTATTCGGATTCCTGCGGAAGAAAGAGCCGCCGCCACCTGTCGTATCGGGGTGCGACCCCGATCTGTTCGCGAGTGAGATCCGCGACTTCGTTGCGCGCGCCAGCGAGCACAAGGCGGAATACGCGTCGACGCCCGACCGCCGGCTGCGGATACTCGCGCCTGATCGGGGCGCCAACGCTGCGACGCACACGGCCGGCGCCGGAGCAGCCGAACCGGCCGATTCCTCCCCTCCCGCTCCCGACTCCGCGTGGTCCTCACCGTTCGAGTGGCGGAAAAGTGATCGCCCGTCCCGTACCTCTGCGCCCGAGACCCCGGCCCCACAGCCCGTGCCTATCGTCATGAACGTGCCACTCGCCGTGCAGGCGGAGCAGCACGAGGAGCACGCGGCGAAAGAAGCAGAGCTTCAACGGCTCGCGGCGGAGGCAGCCGAACGTCAGCGCGCCGAAGCCGAGCGTCAGCGCCTCGAAGAGGAGGCCCTCCGACGCGAGAAGGAAGAAGAGCGGGAGAGGATTCGCGAGGAGCGTCTCCGCGCCGAGGAGGAGTTGGCGCGCCGGGCGGCGGAGGAGCGCGTCAGGCAGCACCAAGAGGAACAGGCGCGACGCGCCGAAGAAGAACGCCAGCGAATCCTCGAGGAGCAAGAAGCCGAACGCCGGCAAATACAGGCAGAGGAAGAGCGCGCGGCCCGTACCGCTGAAGAAGCGCGACGCGCCGCGGAGCAGGACGAACTGCGGCGCCGGCGCGATGAAGACGAGCGGCGACGTATCGAGGCGGCCGCGCGGCAGAAGGCCGAAGCGGAGGCCGCCGCGCGACGCAAGCGCGAAGAGGAAGAACGCAAGCGCCGCCAGGAAGAAGAGCGTCGCCGGATCGAGGCCGAAGCTGCCGCCCGCCGCAAGCGTGAAGAGGAAGAGCGTCGGCGCCGCGAAGAGGAAGAACGCCGGCGAATCGAAGCTGAGGCGGCTGCGCGCCGCAAACGCGAAGAGGAAGAACGGCGGCGCAAGCGCGAAGAAGAAGAGAAGCGACGGCGCGAAGAAGAAGAACGCCGCCGGATCGAAGCCGAAGCGGCCGCGCGCCGCAAGCGCGAGGAAGAGGAGCGCCGCCGCCGCGAGGAAGAGGAACGCCGGCGCCGGGCCGACGAAGAGCGGAAACGCCTGGAAGCCGAAGCTGCAGTGCGTCGCAAACGCGAAGAGGAAGAACGCCAGAAGCGCATCGAAGAAGAACGCCGCCGCCGCGAGGAAGAGCGTCTGGCGCGCGAGGAAGCGGAGAAAAAGCGGCTGGCGGCCGAGGCGGAAGCGCGGCGCAAGCGCGAAGAAGAAGATCGGCGGCGGCGCGAGGAAGAGGAACTCCGGAAGCGTGAAGAGGACGAGCGCAAACGCCGCGAGGAAGAGGAGCGTCTTCGGCTGGCCGAAGAGGCGGAGCGCAAACGCCTGGCCGCAGAAGAAGCCGAGCGCAAGCGGATCGCCGCCGAAGAAGAAGAGCGGCGCCGAATCGAGGCCGAAGAGGCCCGCAAGCGCGAGGAAGAAGAGCGCAGGCGACTCGAGCAGGAAAAGAAGGGCGAGCAGAAGCGCCGCGAGCGCGAAAAGGTCGCCGCCGAGCTGGCCGAGCGCCGACGGGAAGAAGAGCGTCGGCGCGAGGAGCAGGAACGCATCCGCCGCGAAGCCGAGGACCGTCAGCGCGAGATCGCCGCTGCGTCCGGTGATCCATTCGCCGAATTCAGGTCCGACCACAGCGACACGAACGGCCTCCTTCGCTTGATGCCGGTGGAGAATTTCGGCCGTTTCGAAAAGACCCCGGAGGAGAACGGGAACGGTCACGACGAGCTGCAGCAGATGATGTCGCGCCTGACGATTCCCGCGCCGGTCGCCAACATCAGCTATCCGCGAGGCTGCAGGATTCGCCGCGTTCGTGTCCGTGCCATCGATCAACCGCCGGCCGAGGGAGGCAAGCGGAAGCCCGTCATCGTGTCGCGACGCGCCCTCAAGAGCTCACGTTCGACCAGACGCCCCGCCGAACGCTGAACACGTCCGGCGGCCGTCTCAGTTTCTGCGAACGTGACGCCCGGTCGGGCGCGCGGATTACGCAAGTCTCGACCCGCCGTCATCTGTTTCACGCCCAGAAACCAGCATCCGCAAGAGGCACTCGGGTTGCTCTGACGCTCGACCGGAGCATCCATCGTGGTTGTCGACGAGCGCTTCTCCCCGCCAGTCGAAAACGGTCAGCCGGTCATCGTGCGCGGCCGGCGCTGGACGATTTTCGCCGTCGAGCGCGGCGCCGACTGCCGGGCTGTCAGCCTGCTGGCCGACGAACCGGGCCCTTTCAGATTCAGAACGCTGCTCGCTCCATTCGACCGCTTTCAGCCGCTGACACGCGCCACGGCCCGTGTGGTCTCGCCGTCAACCTGGCTGAAGGCCGCTCGACATCACCTCGCCGCACTGCGCCCGCCGGGCGGCCTGACGACGGCGGGCTCCTCCGGGGTTCGATTGCTTCCGTGGCAGCTCGAGCCCGTCCTTGCCATTTGGCGACACGGTGCGACCCGCGTCCTCATTGCTGACGCCGTCGGCCTTGGAAAAACCGTGCAGGCGGGCCTGGTGATCTCGGAGATCTGCGCGCATTCGGTCATGGCCCGCATCCTGGTGCTCGCACCTGCCGGTCTGCGCGAACAATGGATTGAAGAATTGATGCGCCACTTCCGGCTGGAGGCACTCGGGGCCGATGCCGGATGGCTCACTCGCGTCGTGCAGGAACGGCCCGCCAGCTTCAACCCGTGGTCGGCACCGGGCATATACGTGGCCTCGCACGACTTCGTGAAACGCCCGGAAGTGTTGCGGCCCCTCGAAGAAGTTGCCTGGGACCTCGTCGTCGTGGACGAGGCGCACGCCGCTGCGCTGCACACGGATCGACGGGCCGCAGCCGATGCCCTGGCCCGCCGATCGCGTCGCGTCGTTCTCCTGACGGCAACCCCACACGCGGACGACCCCGCACAGTTCGATGCCCTGTGCCGGATCGGCGCACTGGGAGACGACGAAGCGTCGATGCTGGTCTTTCGAAGGACTCGCCAGAGTCTGGGCGCCGGGCTGCGGCGCCGCAGCCGGCTTCACCTGGTTCAGCCGTCCGCAGCCGAACGGCGGCTGCACGACCTGCTCGATCGTTACACGCGTCAGATCTGGCGCGAATCTGCGAGCCGCGGCGACGAGGTTGCAAAGCTGGTCACGATTGTCCTGCGGAAGCGCGCGCTTTCGAGTGCCGGATCGCTCCTGCGCTTCGATTCGCAGGAGAGCGGAGATGCTGCTCGATCGCGGCCGGCCAGACGAGGCGCAACGTCGCTTGCCGCTGACCCCGCTTATCGATGAGGACCCGCTGAACGATGCGGATGATGGCGCGGTACTTGGAACGCCGGGAATGTCGGACTCGCGTCGCGAGCAGCGATGGCTTGGGGCCCTCGCAGAGGCCGCCCGGCAGGCCGCCCGGGCGGAAACAAAGTTCCGTTATCTGGTTCGGCTGCTTGGCCGTGTGAAAGAGCCGGCGATCGTATTCACGGAATATCGCGACACGCTGCAAACCCTGGAGCGGGCTTGTGCGGCGCAGAGAATTCGAACCGTCAGCCTTCACGGCGGCCTGAGCCTCGCTGAACGCAGCCGCATCCGTCGCTTGTTCAACGACACGAACTGCACGCTGCTGGCTACCGATGCCGCGGCTGAAGGGTTGAACCTCCACGCGCGCTGCCGGTTCATCGTTCACTACGAGCTGCCCTGGAGCCTCGCGCGACTGGAACAGCGCACGGGCAGGGTTGACCGGCTGGGTCAGACACGGCGCGTGCACGAGATCGGCCTGGTTGCCGACGACACATCCGAACGGCTCGTCCTGGCGCCGCTGGCCGCGCGGGCGGCGCGGGCGCAAGACACCGGAGCGTTTGCCGAAGGCCTCGCGACCGTCTTTACCGAGTCACGCGTGGCAGCGCTCATCATGACGGAGCGTCGAGACAGCTGGACGCCCCCTCGGCCGCTCGACACAGGTCCGTTCAATCGGTCCAGACCCCTGCCCGAATCACCCCCGCGTCACAGCCTCGCAGACGAAGCGGCCGAAGAAGCTCACAGACTTCTCGCCTTGCGCGAACTCATGAAGTGCATTGGCAACCACACACAGTCACATCACGGCCAGACGGTTGCAACGAGCATCACCAACGGTCGCGCGAGTCTCAGCCCCGGGCTGTACGCCGCGTTCCTCATCGTCGTGACAGCGAGAGACGGCCGGACAGTCAGCGTCCAGTCCTGCGTGGTGCGTCATCCATTGCAGACCGCACTAGCGCGAATCAAACCGTCAGCCCTGCGCGCGATAGCAACGCGTCTGTTCAGATTTACGGATGCGCGGACAGTCGAAGTGTTATCGGCCGCCTCGGCAGCGGCCGCCGATGCATCAGCGAATCATCTGGCTGTTGTGACGAGGGGTCTCGCGCGCCGGGAACGGTTGCTCAGGCACTCGCGGACCGGCGCATCGAGGCAGCTCGTGCAAGCAGGCCTGTTCGATGGTCGCGCAACACGCGAGGCTGCGCGGCAGACAGACCTGCATCGAGCCTTCGCAGAAGAGTCTGAAATTCGTCTCGACACGCTCGCCGGTGCACCGATCGTCAGCGTCGACGTCAGGCTCGCCGCCGTCCTTCACGTCGCTCCCGCACCGCAATGATCCCCGGGCTCTCAGGATCGCTCCTGTCGCACGAAGCCCTCGAACGGCGAGTGCCGGAAGTACTCGGCGGGTGCCTGGGCGAATCCGAACGGCGCGGCGCCCGGACGAGGATTCGCGCCTGGCACGTACCTCTGCGGGCTCAGCTCGGCCCCGCGACGTCGGCCCGCGCCTGTTTCGATCGCCTGGGTGCGCCACTCTTCGCGCAACTCGGCTATCGAGTGCTTCCGGCGGCGCCCTCGGACGGGACCTACCGCGCCTTGCTTCTGGCGCACGGTGATCCGGTCGCAACGCTCGTCGTCACTGCATGGGGTCAGGACGCCGGACGCGCCTGGCGTGATGCCGTCCGGCTCGGCATCGGCGCCGACGTTTCCTGGTGCTTCTGCCTCACGGGGCCGGCGATTCGCGTCGTCGACACGCGACGAACGTATTCGCGGCGCTTCGTGGAGTTCTCGCTCGAGCGAACGATCGACGACGATGGCGCGTTCGGCGTGTTCTGGGGCCTCTTGCGATCGGACGCGATGCAGACGCGTCCGGCGCAGTCTCAATCGTTGCTGGACCAGGCGATCGAACTCTCGGAAGCGCATCGCTCGATGCTGCGAGCCTCTCTGCAACAAGGCGTGCACGCGGCTCTGGAGCGCCTCGTTGGCGCATTCGTCAAGACGCGCAGGCGGCAAATCACGCCGACCGAGGCATTCGACGCGTCGCTCATCGTCGTCTACCGCGTTCTGTTCCTGCTGTTCGCTGAAGCGCGGGGGATGGTTCCGCAGTGGCACCCGATCTTCAAGGATGCGTACACCATCGAAGCTCTTCGTGAACCAGTCGAGCTTCTGCCGCGGCCTGTTGGACTATGGGAAACACTGCAAGCGATCGCGCGTCTGGCCCACCGAGGGTGCCGCATCGGCTCGCTTCGCGTAACGCCGTTCAACGGTCGCCTGTTCTCGCCAGCTCATTCCCCACTGGCCGATAACACACCGCTCGACGATCGCGAGGTGCGGGAGGCTTTGCTGGCGCTGACGACGCGTCCGCTGCGCCAGGGGCGAACCGCAATCGCTTACGGAGATCTCGGGGTCGAACAATTGGGAGGGATCTACGAGCGCCTGCTCGATTTCGAGTCGCCGGCGACGACGAAGGCACGCCAGCCCAGACTGGTGCGATCCGGAAAGCGGAAAGCGACCGGGTCCTTCTACACCCCGCGCTCGGTCACCGACTACCTGGTTCGCCGAACGCTGGCGCCGCTGGTGCGTGAAGCGACACCCGAACAGATCCTCGGACTTCGCGTCCTCGACCCCGCGATGGGCAGCGGGGCCTTTCTCGTGTCGGCTTGCAGGTATCTGGCCGCTGCCTACGAATCCGCGCTGTTGCGTGAAGGCGGATTGACGTCCGAAGACATCGAGGAGGCCGATCGGGCTGGATTTCGACGCGCGGTCGCCCAGCGCTGCCTGTTCGGCGTCGACATCAATCCCACGGCCGTTCAAGTGGGCCGGCTGTCGCTCTGGCTCACGACGCTCGCAGCCGACCGTCCACTGACATTCCTCGACCATCGGCTTCGTACCGGTAACAGCCTGATTGGCGCGTCTCTCGAGGACCTCGCGCGTCAGCCGCCGTCGAAACGCAGGCTCCAGCGGCCGCGTCTGTCGCTTCCTCTCTTCACAGACGATCACTTCGATAGCGTGCTGTGCGAGGCCGTCGACGTTCGCTGGCAGATTGCGAATGGTCCGGGCGACACCCTCGAACAGGTCAGGATGAAGGAGCAGTCCCTGAACGCGCTGACTTCGACATCAGCGCTCCCCCGTCTGATGGAGCTTGCCGACCTGTGGTGCAGCACGTGGTTCGCACCGGATGAAACCGGTGAGGTTCTCGGGACCGCGTTCGGGGCACTCGCGGACGGCATTCTTCATGGCAAGGACACGCTGCCGCAGCATCGGGCGCGCGAACTCCGCGAACAGGCGCGGGCCATTGCGTCCGCCTCGCGGTTCTTTCACTGGACGCTCGAGTTCCCCGAGGTCTTCTTCGACAATACGGGCAGGCCACTCAGCAAGCGCGGCTTCGACGCCATCATCGGCAACCCGCCATGGGAAATGCTTCGAGGTGATAGTGGCGATGCCGGCGCGCGCGCGTCCGCGCGTTGTGCCGGCACGCAGCTGACCGCTTTCGCGCGGGGATCCGGCACCTATCGGCTGCAGGGCGACGGACACGCCAACCTCTATCAGTTGTTCCTGGAACGCGCGATGACGCTTCTCCGTCCAGACGGCCGGCTCGGCTTCGTCCTTCCGTGGGGCTTTGCGATCGATCTTGGCAGCGCGCCGCTCCGGAGGGCAATGTTCGACGCGTTGACCGTCGACGCGCTGGTCTCGGTCGAGAATCGCGACGGTGTGTTCCCCATCCACCGTGGGCTCAAGTTCATGTTGTTGTCGGCATCAAGAGCCGGTCCTACTCATCGCCTTCCGTGCAGATTCGGCATCCGATCGCCTGCCGCGCTCGACGAGCTTCCGGACTCCGGCATGGATCACCAATCCGTCATGCTGCCGCGGACCGTCGTCGAGCGACTCGATGGCGTCTCGCTCGCGATCCCAGAGGTGCGGACGGCGATCGATCTCCAGATCCTGACCCAGATCGCCTTCGACATCCCCGCGCTCGGCGACCAGGATGGGTGGAACGTCCATTTCGGACGCGAGCTCAATGCGACCGAAGACCGTCAGCATTTCGCTCGCAAGGGCGCCAGAGCTGAGGGACTTCCCGTGCTCGAAGGCAAGCAGCTCTCGCCATTCGTAGCCCGCCTCGAGGCGGTTGAGTTCCACATCCCCGCGGCCACAGCGGTTCGCATCGTCCCGCGCGATCGGACGTTTGGCCGCCACAGGCTGGCATATCGCGACGTGGCTTCCGCGACGAACCGTGTGTCGCTGATTGCGGCAATCATTCCGGCCAATACCCTGACGACGCACACGGTGTTCTGCCTGAAGGAGGACTTGCCTCTGCCGCAGCAACACTATCTGTGCGGAGTGTTCAACAGCTTCGTCGCGAATTACCTCGTTCGCCTGCGCATCAATACACATGTCAGTGCGGCGGTCATCGACCGGCTTCCGGTTCCCCGGCCGCGTGCGGGCGATCCCCGTGCCAGGAATATCGCTCGTCTCGCCGCCAGACTGTCGTTGGGACACGAGCCGGCGTCATTCAGCCGGCTCCAGGCGAACGCCGCATCGCTCTACGGCCTTACCCCCGACCAGTTCGCCCACGTGCTCGAGACATTCCCGCTGGTCGATCGCGCGGATCGCGAAGCCTCCCTGACAGCCTTTTGCGATATATTCGACCTTCGGCCTCGGCCTGGATGACGCTAGCCCCATCAAATCCGGCCGCGTCGGACACTTATCGATGCCCAATTACGGGTTCGCCATAGATCTGCGAAAGTGCATCGGCTGTCACGCGTGCACCATTGCCTGCAAAGCAGAACATCAGATCCCGGTCGGCGTGAATCGCTGCTGGGTAAAGACAGTCGAGAAGGGAACGTTTCCGGATACCCGGCGGTTCTTCTTTCCCGTCCTGTGCAACCAGTGCGTCGAAGCACCGTGTGTGCGTATCTGTCCGACCAACGCCCTTTTCAAACGCCGCGACGGTATCGTTGACCTCGACTCGCAGTCGTGCATCGGCTGCCGGGCATGCATGGAAGCCTGTCCGTACGATCAGCTGTTCATCGATCCGAACACCAGGACGGCGGAAAAGTGCAACTTCTGCGCGAATCGTGTCGAGAACCGGCTCGAGCCGGCGTGCGTGAGCGTGTGCCCGACCGAGTGCCGCATCTTTGGCGATCTCGACGACCCCACGAGCGAGGTCTCGAGGATCGTACGGACGGAGGCGTTCACCGTCCGCAAGCCGGAGAAAGGGACCGGACCGAAGGTCTTCTACATTGCCGCGGAGGAAAGCGCGATCCGGCCCGAGGTGGCCGTCCGGCCGCTCATTTATAAGGAAGGGGCCGTGCACCTCCGGCCGATCGGGACGCCGATGCCGGACCCCGGCGACCCCGGTGCACCGCGAGTCGACTATGACGTGCCGCATGGAAAACCGTGGGGCACGGACATGGTGCTCTATCTCTTGTTCAAGGCGCTGTCGACTGGCGCCATGCTCGTGGCGGCGCTCTTGTGGTGGATGGGCTTCGACGGCCCGCTACCGACCATCGCCGCTGCCGCGATCTCGCTGATCTTCATCTCGCTGACCGCCGTGGTGCTCATCGTCGATCTCGAAAGGCCCGAGCGCTTCTACTACATCCTGACGCGATCGAACTGGCGATCGTGGCTCGTGTGGGGCTCGTGGTTCCTGACCGCGCACGGCATTCTGAGCTTCGTCTGGCTCGGCGCCGCGTGGTTCGGCTGGGACGCTGTCCTCGATGCGCTGATTGTTCCGGTCGCCATCGTGGCAGTTCTCGCGACCTCCTACACCGGGTTCCTTTTCGCGCAGGGGCTCGCGCGCGATCTCTGGCAGGGGCCATCGGCGGCATTCGATCTGATCGCGCAGTCATTGAGCGCCGGCAGCGCCATCCTTCTGCTGATCGCCGTATTGATGGGTGGTCGCGCGGCTGACGCGGTTCCCATTCTTGGAACGGTGCTCGCCGCGTCGTTGATCACGCATCTGGTGATCCTGGCCTTCGAGCATTTGCTTGCGCCCAGCCCGACACGCCATCACGAGCTGGCCGCCGAGACAATCCGGCGCGGCCCATACGCGCGATTGTTCTGGGGCGGTGCGGTGGCAGGCGGGGGGCTTTTACCGGTGATCGTCTTGTTGACTGTCGGCGCGTCTGCGAGCGCCCTGCTCACATCCGTCGTCGCCCTGCTGGCGCTGGCCGGCGGCGCGGCGTGGGAATACATTTGGGTCGAGGCGGGCCAGAGCGTGCCCCTCTCGTAGGCTCGATCGCCGAGTCGGAGTGCCAAGGTAACTCAATGACTGAATTCCGTTCCCACCCCGATCCATCCGAGTGGGACAACTACGTCGACTATGAGTCCACCAGCTGGCCCAAGAAAGAGCGCCGGCGGTATTGGATCATCCCGAGCATCTGTTTCAACTGCGAGTCGGCCTGCGGAATCCTTGCGTACGTCGATAAGGAAACGCTCGAGGTCCGCAAGATCGAAGGCAATCCGGTTCATCCGGGAAGTCGCGGCCGCACCTGCGCCAAGGGCGTCGTGACACCCAATCAGTTGGAAGATCCTGACCGGATCATGTATCCGCTTCGGCGCACAGGCGAACGCGGCGAAGGCCGTTGGGAGCAGGTGTCGTGGAACGAGGCGCTCGACGATATCGGCGGACGCATCCGCCGCGCGATCGTCGAGGGGCGGCGGCACGAGGTCATGTATCACGTCGGCCGACCGGGCGAGGATGGCTACGCCAACCGCGTGCTCCAGGCGTGGGGGATCGACGGGCACAACAGCCACACGAACGTCTGCTCGTCGTCTGCTCGACTGGGCCATTTTCTCTGGTGCGGCGCCGACCGGCCCTCTCCGGACTATGCAAACGCGCAGACGATCCTGTTGCTGTCGTCGCACCTCGAATCGGGCCACTACTTCAATCCGCACGCTCAGCGGATCGTCGAATCGAAGTCGCAGGGCGGCACGCTGATCGTCATGGACCCGCGGCTCTCGAACACGTCGGCGAAGGCTGACATCTGGCTGCCGGCCTATTCGGGAACCGAAGCCGCCGTGCTCCTCGCGATCGCGCGCATCCTTCTCGATGAAGAGCTTTACAACCGCGACTTCGTCAGAAAGTGGGTCAACTGGCGCGCGTACCTCCGCGCGGAACGACCTGACCTTCCGGAAACGTTCGACTCGTTCATCTCCGCGCTGAAGGACCTGTATGCGCAGTTCACGCCCGAGTTCGCCGAAGCAGAAGCGGGCGTATCGGCGGCGAAGGTGGTCGAGACCGCGCGAGCGATCGCTCGCGCCGGGACGCGGTTTGCGACGCACAACTGGCGCGCCGCTGCTTCCGGCAATCTCTGGGGTTGGCAGATCACCCGCTGCCTCTACCTCCTGGTGGTCCTGACCGGATCGCTCGGCGCGGTCGGCGGCGTGAACATGCACGTCACGAACAAGTTCGTGCCGAAGCATCCGAATCCTCCGCCTCCGCCCGAGTACTGGAACGAGCTGCTCTTTCCCAAGGAGTTCCCGCTCGCTTTCTTCGAGATGAGCTTTCTGCTGCCGCACCTGCTGAAAGAGCATCGAGGCCGGCTGGACGTGTACTTCACACGCGTCTACAACCCGCTGTGGACGAATCCCGACGGCTTCTCGTGGATGGAGGTGCTGCAGGACAAAGAGAAGATCGGCTTGCACGTCGCGCTCACCCCGACCTGGAGCGAGACGGCATGGTTCGCCGACTACATCCTTCCGATGGGCCTTGGCACGGAACGCCACGACACGATGAGCCAGGAGACCCATGCCGGTCAGTGGCTGGGATTCCGGCAGCCTGTTCTTCGTGTTGCGCGAGAGAAGCGCGGCGAACAGATCACTGCCACGCACGAGGCGAACCCCGGCGAGGTGTGGGAGGAGAGCGAGTTCTGGGTTGCCCTGAGCTGGAAGATCGACCCCGACGGATCGCTTGGCATCCGCAAGTTCTTCGAGTCGCCGAAGAGACCCGGCCAGCCAATCACGATGGACGAATACTACGGCTGGATCTTCGAGAACTCGGTCCCCGGGCTCCCCGAAGCCGCCGCGAAGGAGCAGCTCACGCCGCTCGCCTATATGCGGAAATACGGCGTGTTCAAGGTCTCCGACAAGTCTTACAGCCGCGCGTTCGAGCGCGCGCTCGATCCCGCGGAGCTCGAGGGCACGACTCGCTCGGAGGACGGCGAAACGATCCTGCGCAATGGCGTCCCGGCCGGCATCAATGTCGACGGTGTTGCCTGCACCGGCTTCAACACACCGTCACGCCGGCTGGAGTTCTTTTCGCCGACGATGGCCGAGTGGGGATGGGCGGAACATGCGCTTCCCAAGTACGTGCCCGGGCACGTCTACTGGCGCGACCTCAAGCACGACGAGGGCGAGTTCGATCTGCTGCCGAACTTCCGGCTGCCGACGCTCATCCACACGCGATCGCCGGTCAAATGGCTCTACGAAATCTCGCATAGCAACCCGCTGTGGATCTCGACGGCTGACGCCCGACGATTCAAGATCGAGACCGGCGATCTCGTGAAGGTGCGAACGCGCATCGGATACTTCGTCACGCGGGCGTGGGTCACGGAAGGAATCCGTCCCGGGGTCCTGGCCATGTCTCACCATCTCGGCCGGTGGCGGCTCCATGAAGATCAAGGCGGCTCGCGGGTCGCCTCGTCGCTCGTGAGCATCACGCGCGAGGGCGGCCGCTACGTGATGAAACAGGTACATGGCGCGAAGGCCTTCCAGAGCCCGGATCCCGACACGGGACGCATCTGGTGGAGCGAGGTCGGCGTGCATCAGAACGTGACCTTCCCGGTTCAGCCCGATCCTGTCAGCGGCATGCACTGCTGGCACCAGCGCGTGCACCTCGAGAAGGCTGGCGCGGACGACGCCTACGGCGACATCATGGTCGATACTGACGCCGCGCATCAGGCGTACAAGGATTGGATGGACAAGACGCGGCCCGCACCAGGCCCGGGAGGCTTGCGCCGTCCAATGTGGTTCGACCGGCCGCTCAGGCCTGTCGCATCAGCCTACAAGGTGTCACCCGAATAGCGCCTTATGGGCTTACGCGAGGATCGCGCACCGGTTTGGGCGATCTGGCTGCTCATCGCATTCGGAGCAGTCCAGCCACTCATTTGGACGCACGTCAGCACCGCCGTCCAGCGGCGCGCCGTTTTCATCCCGATCCTCATTGTCTGGATTACGCTGCTCGTGCTGGCCGCGCTTGCCACGCGCCGCATCGACTGGCTCGTGCGCAGCCTCACCTCTGAAGAACAGGCGCATCGCGCCACGCTCAGCGAGGTCGAACAGCTCCAGACCCAGAACGCCATGCTCGAGATCGTGACGCGATCGGTGGACGTCCCGCTGGCGTTCCAGGAGCTGGCGTCACGAATCGCGAGGCTGGTGCCGTGCGACCGTGTGGGCCTGGCGCTGCTCGCCGAAGACGGCAAGGAATTTCAGACCTACACCGCGCGCGTTCAGAACGACGACGGTCCACGGCGCGCCCGGCCGGAGGTCGTGTTCAAGGTCGAGCGAACGATGATCGGGGGGGTCGTGCGTTCCCGAGAGCCACTCATCGTCGAGGACATGAATACCGCGGCGCCGGACTACCTCGACGCGAACGTAGTCGTCACCGCCGGCTTTCGCTCGGCTCTGATCATTCCGCTGGTTTCGAACGAACGCGCCGTCGGAACGCTCAACCTCGTTGGAAGAAAGCCGGGACTCTTCGAGCGCCGGCACGTCGAGCCGCTGCAGGCCATCGCCGAGATCCTCGCGGTGACATGGGTAGCGCAGCAGCTTCAGCAGACCGTCGGCAAGTACCGGATGGCGGAGGTGATGTCCGAAGCGACGCTGGCGATCGCGGCCGAAATCAACAGTGCCCTGCAAACGATCGTCGGTCACTGCGACATCATGCTGCACACGAGCGAAGACGCCGGCATCAAGCGGGACGTCTCGACGATTTCCCGGCAGGCACAGCGAATCGGCGATGCCCTGGAGAAGATGCGGAAGCAGGTCCGCGAGAGCCGGGATCGGGCCAGGCACGGCAGCCTGGCGCCGGGAACCGAGGACATCACCTAGTGGCCTGTCGCTAGCGCCGTCACAGACCCGCTGCGCGAAACGACAGGACCAGCGACGCGCTGAGCAGCAACACGACCGTCAGCGTCGCCCCCACGAAGAACCAGTCACGCATCCGGATCGCCTCGAGGAACGACACCGCCACGCGCAGCATCGGCGTGGCGAGCAGTGCGATCAACCCGACGTCGAGCAGCCGCGTGGTGTGACGTCCAGCCAGCCAGAGCGCGAGGCCCGCGGCCAGCGAGATCGCGCTGAGCGTGACGCCTGCGAGCATCAAACGCGCCAGAATGCTCTCGAGCGTTGATATCCCGGCCTGGTCGTTCTTCACAGTGCCTTCATCAGATACGTGATCGACACGAACCCCAGCACCGCCGCCATCAGCAGCTTCAGCCACTTGGCTCGCGCCCGCTCGCCGAACCAGAATCCGGCGCGCGATCCGGCGAGGACGCCGAGCACCGCTGCGGCCGCCATCGGCGCCGAGACGTTGCCGCGGGCATAGTAGAGGGGCGCGGATGCGACCGCCGTGACGCCGATCATCACCGCGCTCGTCGCCGCTGCCGCGCGGAGCGGCACGCCGCACCAGGTGTTGAGCGCGGGAACCTGCAGAATGCCGCCGCCGATGCCGAGCGATCCCGACACGAATCCCGCAACAGCCGAAACGCTCATCGCGGTGGGAATGCGCCGAGTTCGATAGACGACCTCGCGACCGCTCTCGTCTTCGTAAAACCGTCCGCCGAACGGACCGGGATCGATCGATGAATCGAGGATGACATTCCGCTTGTCGAGCCTGGACAACATCAGGATCGCGATCACAGCGGTCACGAATGAAAACATCATGAACAGCGCGCGGTCTGGCATCTTCACGACGAAGATGGCGCCCAGCAACCCTCCGCCCGATGCGGCTACCTGCAGAAGCATCCCGAGCCGCAGGTTGACGAGCCGTCGTCCGGCAGACCCGGCTGAGACGATGCTGGACGTCGCGATCACCGTCATCAGGCTGACTCCGGAGGCGACATTCAACGGGACACCAACCACAAACTGCAGGAACGGCACGAGAAACACGCCGCCGCCAATTCCGAGCAGTGCACCGAGACACCCGGCGACGGCCCCGGCGAGTACGACCATGGCGATGGTGGTGGAGGTGATCAGCAAAACGGGGCGGTGTTATGATTCGAGCGATCCGGGATTGGGCCGGATTCTATCCCATGTTTCAGCGATTCTTCGACGAGGGCCTCGCGCAGGCATCGTACCTCATCGCCTGTCCTCGGACGCGCGAAGCGGCTGTCGTCGATCCGCGGCGCGACATCGACATTTACGTCGCCGCCGCCCGTCAGCAGGGCCTGACCGTCGCCTACGCCATCGAGACGCACGTGCACGCCGATTTCGTGTCGGGCGCCCGCGAACTCGCGCAAATCGGCGCGCGAGTGATCGCCGGTCCTGGCGCCCGGCTGGCGTATGCGCATCACGAGGCGCAGGACGGCGAGCGCATCGCGCTCGGCGATGTCAGTCTCGAGTTCCTCCACACACCGGGACACACGCCGGAGCACATTTCGGTTCTCGTGCGAGAGCCGAATGAGCCAGCCCGTCTGCTCTCTGGAGACATGCTGTTCGTCGGCGGTGTGGGCCGGCCGGATCTGCTCGGCGACGATCAGGCGCGACAACTCGCGGAACAGCTCTTCGATTCGCTCTATGAGAGGACCCTCTCGCTCGACGATGCGACCGAGGTGCACCCCGGGCATGGTGCAGGCTCACTCTGCGGCACGGGAATTGGCAAGGAACCATCCTCGACGATCGGTCAGGAACGGCGTGTCAATCCGATGCTGCAGTACGCCTCGAAGGACGAATTCGTGAAAGCTGTCCTTGGAGACCTCCCGGATACGCCTCCGTATTTCGCGCGGATGAAACGCCTCAACCAGCGCGGACCCGCGGTGCTCAACCTCAGCCGCTCCTGTCGAGGCGCCGGGTGTGATCTCCCCGCTCGAAGCGTTCGCGGTATCGAAGAACGGCGGCGTCGTGGTGGATATGCGGGCCGCCGAACATTTCGGCAAAGGCCATCCTACCGGCGCCCTGAACATCGCTTACGGATCCAAAGTCGGCTACTGGGCCGGATGGGTGGTCCCGCCTGATGTGCAGATCGTCCTCTTGACTGACCGGACGGCGGAGCCGGCACGTCAGCAGCAGACGGCTGAAGTTCGGCGCCAGCTGTTACGAGTCGGTTTCGACGCCGTCACCGGCGTCGTCGATGGCGGGTTCGATGCCTGGCATTCGATCGGCCTTCCGGTCTCGCAGATCACGCAGATGACCGCTGCGGAGTTGAACGCCCGGCTGGACGCCTCCGATCGGCCGCAGGTCGTCGATGTGAGGACGAAGCGAGAGTGGCAGAGCGGACACATCGATGGCGCCCTCAGTGTGCCGGTCGGCGAGGTCGTGCAGCGCGCCGCTGACCTGCCCCGCAACGCGCCGATCGCGGTCATCTGCGAAGGCGGTTTCCGCTCCAGTCTCGCTTCGAGCCTCCTGGAGCGGGCCGGCGTGAGCGAGATTCTCAACGTAACTGGCGGAATGGCCGCATTGCGCGCGCTGGAGCTCACACGATGACGCAGGCAGTTTCTTCCGAGTTCGAATCGCTGAAAGGGAAACTGGACGCAGCGGTCGGGGCGCCGGACGTGACGACGATCGCGCATCAGATCAAGGCGGCGTTGCAGGACGTGCTCCGGCGTCAAGGCCTTTCGCTGCCCGAGCGCTTTCACACGTCACTGCCCGATACATACGCCCGCCGTCTGCTCCATCGAGACCCCGACGGCCGCTACACGGTCGTCGTCATGACGTGGGGCCCGGGACAGAAAACCGCTCTCCACGATCACGCGGGGATCTGGTGCGTCGAATGTGTCGTCGACGGCGAGATGGAGATCACGCAGTACGATCTGATCTCCGACGATGGCGGGAATTACCGGTTCACCAGGCAGAATTGCGTCGCGGCGAGTCGCGGCGCTGCGGGATGCCTGATCCCGCCTTTCGAGTATCACACGCTCGCCAACGCGCGGCCCGACCGAAGCTCCATCACCATGCACGTGTACGGCGGTGATATGGACCACTGTCACGTGTTCGAGCCCAGCGGAGACGGGCTGTACCGGCGAGTTACGCGGGCGCTCTCCTACACTGAGTAAGCGCGCGCCGCGCCTCATCTGATTCCGCTTCAGCCAGGCCTCGGCTGAATTGCGCCAAACCCTTGCAGGGTAGAATGAGATCAGGCTCTCAACCTGCCGTCCCCGTTTGACCATGTCCCTGTCCGCCGGTAGCCGGCTCGCCCAGTACGAAATCGTCGAACCGATCGGTTCCGGCGGCATGGGCGTCGTGTATCGCGGCCGTGATTCCCGGCTCGGCCGTGACGTGGCGCTGAAGGTCATGGCCGCGCACATTGCCGCGGACCCCGAGATGCGCCGCCGTTTCGAGACCGAGGCGCGCGCGGTTGCTGCGCTCTCGCATCCAAATATCCGTTCGATTCACGAGCTGGCAGTCATCGATGGTGTGCCCGTTGCGGTGATGGAGCTGCTCGAAGGCGAGACACTGCGCATGCGCCTGAAGCGCGGGGCGCTGACGTGGCGGGAATCGGTAGAGACTGCGGCGGCAATCGCCGACGGCCTGAGTGCCGCGCACACGCGGGGAATCGTTCACCGCGACCTCAAGCCGGAGAACGTCTTCCTGACGACCGACGGCGGCGTGAAGATCCTCGACTTCGGTCTCGCGCTGCAACGCCTCGATCAGCCGTCGTCGGAAGGGCCGACGGTCGCCGCCACGGCGCAGGGGGTCGTGCTCGGAACCTTCGGCTACATGTCGCCGGAACAGGTGACCGGCGAGCGCGTCGACGCCCGTTCGGACATCTTCGCGCTCGGCTGCGTGCTGTACGAGATGATGTCGGGACGCGCGTTGTTCACTGGCAGCACGCCTCAGGAAATCATCGCACGCCTGCTGCACGACAGCGTTCCGGAACTGGTGGCCTTCGACCCGCTCGCGCCGGCGGAGCTGCGTCCGATCCTCTCGCGCTGCGTCGACCGCGGTCCGACGCGCCGTTTCGAATCGGCCCAGGACGTGGCGATGGCGCTGCGCGCGTTGCTGACGGGATCCGCGGCCGTCGGCACAGCCGGTTCGAAACGACGCGCGGCCCGTGGCAAATCGCTGGCCGTGTTGCCGTTCGTCAATGCCGGCACCGATCCGGCCACCGAGTATTTGATCGACGGCATCACCGAAAGCATCATCAACAGCCTGTCGCAGCTCGGTGGCCTGCGTGTCGTGCCCAGAAGCCTCGTCTTTCGATACAAGGGTCTGCAAGCCGATCCGTCGACAGTTGGCCTTGCACTCAATGCGCGGACGATCCTGACGGGCCGGGTGCTCCAGCAGGGAGAGTTCCTCAACATCCAGGCCGAGCTCGTCGACACGTCAACCGAATCGCAGCTGTGGGGTGAACAGTTCCGCCAGCGGATCTCCGAGTTGATGGTCGTTCAACAGGAGATTGCCTGGCAGATCTCCGAAGCGCTCAGGCTCAAACTGACGGGCCACCAGAAAACGAAGCTCCGCAAGAAACCGACGGTCGATCCCGACGCGTACCAGGACTACCTTCGCGGCCGGTATCACTGGAACAACTGGAGCCCCGACGGCTTCAAGCGCGCGCTGGAGTGCTTCGAGCGCGCGATCGGTCGCGATCCCCTGTACGCGCTGGCATATGCGGGCCTCGCCGACACGCTCGGATCGATGGCCTACTATGGCTTCATCGCTCCCGAGGACGGGTTTCCGCGCGCCAAGGCGGCCGCGACGCGGGCCATCGAGCTCGATCCTGACGTCCCTGATGCGCATTCGTCGCTGGCGCTCAGCCTGCTGTTCTGGGACCACGACTGGGCAGGGGCAGAACGCGAGTTCAAGGCCGCGATCTCGCTCAACCCGCAGCTGGCGATCCCGCACGCGCTCTACTCAATCTACCTGATGGCCGTCGGCCGCTTCGATGAAGCGATCGACGAAGGCCGCCAGGCGCAGCGGCTGGATCCGCTGTCGCTCCTGACCAACATGACCGTCTGCTGGGCGCTGCATTTCGCCAGGCGGACGGAAGAAGTGATGCGCGAAGTGCGACGCGCGCGCGAATTGGCGCCCACATATCAGGATGCGTCCATCATCCTGATGAATGCGTATGAGGATCTCGGGCGTTTCGAGGATGCCGCGCGTGTGTGCAGCGACCCGGTGTGTTTCGGCGTCAAGGCCGATGCGAACCAGCTGATCGAGGCCTATCGCACCGGCGGTCCCGAAGCCTACTGGAGGAAGCGGCTCGAGGTGCTCGACTCCGCGCCCGATCGATCGGGACTCCGCGACTTTGGATATGCCGTGATCTACGCGCGGCTGGGCGAGGCTGACAAAGCCATCGATCACCTCGAGCGCATGGTCGATATGAAGGCTGGCGGCGCTGTGTTCATCGCGGTGGATCCGTATGTCAAACGGTTCAGCGACCACCCGCGATTCAAGCGGCTGATGGAGCGGGTGGGGACGCCCACGGTTTCAGCACCGCATACAGTGCAGACATGATCGGCGCCTGAACGCCTGCCTTCGCCGCCCGGCGCACGACGGCGCCGTGCAAGGCTTCCACCTCGATGCGCTTGCCCTGCGACAGATCGATCAGCAGCGATGAGCGCATCGTTCCAGGAATCGCATCTACATACGCCTTGATGCGCTCGATCACATCGGGCGCGACAGGCACGCCCTCGGCGCGCGCCACACGCTCGACTTCGCGACATGCTTCGAGAAACTGCGTGCGGATGAACGGATCGGCCCACACCGGACCGATCGGCAGGCGCGTCCCTCCCGTGAAGCCGGCAAGCGACACCAGGAAGATGAACTTCTCCCAGATGGGCACGCGGCCGTCCTCGACCGCTTCGGCCTGAATGTCTGCACCAGCCAGCGCATCATGTATCTGGCGAACGCGCTCGCTCATACGTGGCAGCTGACCGAAGACTTCTCCGAAGACGATGCGGCGGTGCGCGCCGGTCTGCTCGATCAGACCGGGGCCGCTCAGAGCGGTCGCGATGTAGGTGGTGCCGCCGATGACGGGCCGTTCGCCGGCCACGGCAGCGACCTCGGTGACGCTGTCGACACCGTTCTGCACCGTCAGGACCGACGTCTGCTCGCCAATCATCGGCGTCAGCATCGGCAGCGCGGAGGCGTTGTCGTAGGTCTTGACCGCGTATAACACGACATCGACCGGTCCGACCCTGGTGGTGTCTTCTTCGGCCGGCGCCCGAACCGTGAAATCGCCAAGCACCGGGCTGCGAATCTCGAGTCCGCGTGCGCGGATGGCGGCGAGGTGCGCGCCGCGCGCGATGAACGTCACGTCGTGCCCGGCTCGCGCGAGCTTCGCGCCGTAATAGCCCCCCACGGCACCCGAACCAAGAACTGCGATTTTCATGACACAGAAACCGACTGCCGCCGCCAATACCAGTACGCGGGAAGACCGAGCACGAGAAACCCGAGCCCGGCAAGTGATTCGAACGGCCGCTCGACGAGCGTGTTGAGCACGAACGCGCCGGAGCCCATCACGAACACGATAGGCACGACCGGATAGCCCCACGTTCGGTAAGGCCTGGGATGATTGGGCATCTTCGAGCGGAGCCGGAACAGCGCGAGGCCGCAGGCGACGCTGAAGAGAATCGAGATGAACATGACGTAGGTAAACAGCTGCTCGTAGGTCCCCGACAGCGCCAGCAGCGCCGACCACGTCGTCAAGCCGACGATCGCCACGTGCGGCGTCCGGTAGCGCGGATGCACACTGCGGGCGGCCGGAAGAAAGACGCCATCCGACGCCATGGCGAAGAGGAGCCGCGATCCGGCGAGAATAGCCGCGGCGTTGCAGCCGAAGGTCGAGAGCACCACCGTCAGCGCGACGAACTGTGCGCCGCCTGGACCTGCGAGCGTCGTCGCGGCACGCTCGGCAATCCGCGTGACGCCCTTCATCTCGTCGATCGACAACGCGAACAGATACGCGACGTTGACAACGAGATAGATCGTCGTGAGCGCGGCGATGCCGCCGACCAGGGCTCGCGGAACGTTGCGTTGCGGATCCTTGATCTCGCCAGCGGCATACGTCACGAAGTACCACGCCTCGTAGGTCCACAACACCGCGATCATCGCGATGCCGAACGATGCCACGGGCCGCGGCAGATCCGGCGGCACGACCGGGGTGAATTCAGGAACCACTCGCGCCGCGATGATCGCCATCACCGGCAGCGCTGCCAGCCCGGCGACCTTCGCCGCCGTCATGACCACGTTGACGAGATTGCCGCTTCGAACACCGACGTAGTTGATCGCTCCGAGCGCAACGATCGCCCCAACCGCCGCCAGCTTGCTCGCGGTGAGCACGAACGGGCCGAAGGGTGTAGGCACGCTCAACAGCACGCCAGCTTGCGAGATCGCAGGAACGAAATAGCTCAGGTACTCGGCGAACCCGACGGCGACGGCCGCAATGCCCCCGCTGAGCACAACGAGCATCGCCACCCAGCCGTAGAGAAACGCTGGAAGGGGTCCGTACGCCTCGCGAAGAAAGACGTACACACCGCCGGACCGCGGAAACATCGCGCCCATCTCGGCATAAGTCAGACCGCCCGTGATCGCCAGCACCCCTCCAAGCGTCCAGGCCAGCAGCAGCAACGACGCTGACGGGATGACCGCCGCCATGCCGCCGGTTGTCAGGAAGATCCCGGAACCGATGACGCTGCCCACGACGAAGAGGATGGCGGAGCCGAGCCCGATGGCTCTTACCAGCTTCGCGTCTTGCCCGTTGTCTGCGACGGCTACGCCGGGTGCGTTCACGTATGTCCTTTCTTAGTGCTCGCGGGGCCCTCCGCCTCCGCGCGCCACAGTAATCCAGGCGGCTGCACTCCGTCGCTCGCTGCTCGGGCCGCAGGCCTGGTGGGCTCGCGCGCTCCACCCCGCTCGCGCTCGGGCCGCAGGCCTTCAGCGGCCGGAGCGGAGTCGAAATGTAACACGGTCCAACATGCTAGAATCACCGCTTCATCCTTGTGCGTCGGCGGAACGGCCCGCCCTCGCGCGGAGGTTTCATGGCGGCCCGCCTTACTACGTTCGTCGTCGTCGCCATCGTTGCTGCGACCCTGATTGCCGGCCTCATCGTGGGCGCGCAACGGGACGACAACGAAGGCCCGGTGGATGTCATCATCCACAACGCCGTCGTCTATACGGCTGACGACGACCACTCGACCGCTGAGGCCGTGGCGATCCGCGGCAATCAGATTCTGCGCGTGGGCAGCGAACGTGACGTGATGCGGCTGCGCCGGCCGCAGACGACCATGATCGATGCGGACGGCGGAAGCGTGCTGCCGGGATTCAACGATTCTCACGTCCACTTCATCAAAGGCGGCCTCGATCTCGAGCGGATTGATCTGTCGGAGGCCGTGACGCTTGCCGAGGTTCAGCAGCGCGTCCGCTCCTGGGCCGAAGAGAATCCGGACGAGCCATGGGTCATCGGACGCGGTTGGTACTTTCAGGCGTTTGCTGACAAGCTGCCGACGCGTCAGCAGCTCGACGCGATCGTGCGCGATCGGCCGGTCCAGCTGCTCTCCGCTGACGGCCATACCTCGTGGGTGAATTCGGCAGCGCTCAAGCGCGCGGGTATTACACGTCAGACGCCGAACCCAGAGGATGGGTCGATCGTGAGAGATCCGCGCACCGGCGAGCCGACCGGAGTGCTCAAAGAGGCAGCCGTCGAGCTCGTCGCGCGAGTGGTTCCGCCGCCGACTCGGGAACAGCAGGCTCGAGGCCTGCGCTCGGCGATCGCGGAAGCTCACCGCAACGGCATCACGAGCGTGCAGAACGCCGGCGGGACCACGGACGAGTTCGCGCTATACGCGGACGCTCGCCGGGCCGGAGACCTCGACATCCGGGTGTACTCAGCGCTGTCGGTGGACGGGCCGATCTCGGAACCGGAACTCGCGCGGCTCGACGCCGTTGGCAAGGAGTACCCGGACGATCCGCTGTTCAAGACGGGCGCGGTGAAGATCAACCTCGACGGCGTGATCGAATCTCACACGGCCGCGATGCTCGAACCGTATACCGGCGAACAGGTCGTGGGCGAGCCACGGATCGGCGCCGACGATCTGAATCGCAGTGTCAGGCTGCTGGACTCGCGCGGATGGCAGGTGATGACCCACGCCGTCGGCGACCGCGCCGTCCGCATGGCGCTCGATGCGTACACGCACGCGGTCCGCTCGAACCCTAAACCGAAGCGCGAACGGCGTCATCGCATCGAACACGCAGAGATCGTCGACACCGTCGATTTCCCGCGATTTGGTCGGCTCGGCATCATCGCCTCGATGCAGCCATCGCACGGAAGCCCAGACTCGCATCTCGATTTGTGGTCACGCAGTGTCGGCCCGGAGCGCGCCTCTGGAGGCTGGCCGTACCGTCAGATTCTGGAATCCGACGGACGCCTCGCCTTCGGCAGCGACTGGCCGGTCGACTCTCTGAATCCGATGCTCGGGTTGCACTCGGCGGTGACGCGCACGACGCCCGAAGGAGAACCTGAAGGCGGATGGTTTCCGGCGCAGCGACTTGCGCTGACGGCGGCTGTTGACGCCTACACGTCGGGTGCGGCGTGGGCTTCGTTCGACGAACAGCGCAAGGGGACGATCGCGCCGGGCATGCTCGCCGATCTCGTCGTGCTCACGTCCGACATCTTTACAGCGCCACCGTCCAGACTCGCCACCACCTCCGTCGCCGCCACGATCTTCGATGGCCGCGTCGTCTACAAGCGCTCGGATCGCGGAACGAACTACGGCCAAGTCCTAGAAGAGTGCAGGGTGCACTCTTCGCGCTACTAGAATCCTCACTAGCCCGCGTGTCGCAGTCCAGTAGAGAAGCGCCCCGACCAGCAACGCAAGCGCACCGGCCATGAGGTTCGCGCGCGTCGCACCAGCCAGAATGGCCATCCCGATGGCCATCGCCGCCCATGGAATCAGCGAACCGAACGGCGCCACGAACGTTGCTGGTTGCACCACGCCATCGAACCGGGCGTCACGCAGACGAAGCGCCGCGGCACATGTCGTAACGTAGCCGACGAGCCGGCTGACGGCGCTGACCTCGGCGAGAAAAATAAACGTTCCAGACAGCGCGAGAATCAGGGTCACCACTGCCGTCGTCAGGATGGACGTGACCGGCGTTCGGTAGCGGCGATGAATGCGACCGAATGGCGCTGGCACGTCGCCCTGCTCCGCGAGCGCATAGAGAATTCTCGAGCCGGCAACCGCCCCTCCCAGGTTATTGCCGGCGATCGAGACGACGGCGCCGGCCGTCAGCATTGCCGCACCGGACGGTCCCAGGAAGGTGCTCGCTGCATCCGCGAGCGGTGCGGTGGAGGATGCAAGACCCGGAAGCGTGCCGAGAGCCACCGCCTGCACAGCCGCGAAGACCGCCGTCACTATTGCAAGCGTTCCCACCAGCGCGAATGGCATCGAGCGTCGAGGATCCCGCGATTCTCCTGCTGGAATCGGGACGTTCTCGTAGCCACCGAACGCAAAAATCAGCAGCAGCGCTGCGGATGACAACCGATCGAACGGGATGACGCCCGAGGGCACGAGACGCGAAGGCTCGACGTACCACAAGCCAACCAGGACGAAGAGGACCAGCGGCGCGAGCTTGCCGATGGTAAACAGGTTCATCGCGATGCTGCTCTGGCGGATGCCACGGAGATTGATCGCGGTCACCAGCCCGACCGTGACCAGGACCAGCGCGGTCCGTCCGTTTCCGGAAGTCAGCGCCGGCCAATAGAAGCCAAGCGACAACGCGAGCACGTTGACCACCGAGGCGAGGCTGGCGACACGCGTGATCCACGCCATCCATCCGACCTCGAACCCCACGAACCGGCCGAAGGCGGTACGCGCGAACAGGTAGGGACCGCCGGTTGCTTCGAACCGGCTGGCGACTTCGGCAAACGTGATCCCGATGAGGATCGAGGCCAGGCCAACCGCGAGAACGAGCCAGGGACTCCACGCGCCGGCTTGCGCGGCGAGCACGGCAGGAACGGCAAAGATCGCTCCGCCGATGACCTGATTGACGCCAATGGCCGTCAGGTCCCAGCGGCCCAGCACACGAAGCAGTCCCTCTCGTTCGGACTCAGCCGTCACGGTCGTCACGGTCAGGCGGTTTCACGGGGTCAGCGCAGAATCGCGTCGACGACGAATTTTCCAGCTTCACGAGCCGGCTTGAGCAGGGCAAGCCGCGCCGGCTGACCGACACCAATCGTGTGTGTCATCTTCGTCTTCCACTCCGGAAGATCCACGACCTTCCCTTCAGCCAGCGTGTCATCCGCCACAGGAACAACGGTCATCCCCGTCGCATCGATGTACCGGAGCGCACCCTGCGTCCGCAGATCGCCCATGTCGTCGATCGAGAGCGACATCTGAATCTCCCGCTTCCCGTCGACGACGCGGACGCGTCGGTTGGCTACCACGCCGATGTCCGACACGAAGGGCGGGATGCCCGCCCCGTTGATCACCGTCGCGTTCTTGACGAGGACGTAGTACGCGCGAGACTCGTTGATCGGCAGCTGTTCGTAGCGCCGCGGATCCGCGCGCTCCACGCGCCTGGTCGCAAGGGAATCGAGCGCCGACACCAACGCGACGAAGTTGAGCCGTACGAGCGGTGGGTCGGGCTGTTCCGACGGCCACGGGCCGGTTTCGATGAGCACCACCGGCGTGCCCCAGAGCGTGATGTTGTCCCCGAACGCCCGCACCTCGTATTCATCGTCGTAGCGGCCGATCTGTCCGGAGGCGAAGGGCTCGAGCGCATCACGAATCACGGCGCAGAGCTTCTTGGTCAGGCGGCGGCCCTCATTCTCGGTTCTCGCCTCGTCATAGGCCACCGAGAGCAACGAGATGGACGCTGGCTTCGGCGGATCGCCAACCGACGTGCGCCAGCTCTGGTTGTGCAGGTTGAACCCGACGCGCGGATTCAGCCGATCTCTCAATGCCTTGAGCGTCTTGCCCTCGGGTGTCTGCAGGCGGAGAGCGTCACGGTTGATGTCGATGCTCTGCGCGTTCCGGCGCTGGAAGCGCTCCGCCCCATCCGGGTTCAGCATCGGCACGATGTGAAGGGTCAGTTCGGAAAGGATTCGGCGAACGGCAGGCTCCTCGCGGTGGCGCCGGAGGTACTCGAGCAAGTCGAACAGCGCGGATGTGGCCGTCGGCTCGTCGCCGTGCATCTGCGACCAGAGCAGCACGCCAAACGGCCCGGTGCCTGTACGAATGTGATGGATGGACCGGCCTTCGACCGACTCGCCGATCTTCTCGAGCGTGAACAGGTCTGGCGTCCCGCTCGCGACCGCTTCCAGCCTGCGAACGACCTCGGCATGATCGAGGAGAGGTGGAAGCGGCGGCGACACGTGTTCCGCGTCCCAGATGCGCGCCAGATCCTGAGGTGTGAGGTCAGCGGGACCGGCGCCGCGCTGCCGCGCGTTGGGGGCCGCAGCAGGCACCGCTGCCAGGATTGCGGCAACGGCACATCGTAGAAACAGCTGTCGTCGTCTATGCATTCGTCACCGATAGCGCAGTCGAAGGAGTTGCGGCTGCGTTGCGGAGGTCACTACCAGCAGGTTGTCGTATTCGGTGTCATCGATCTTCAACGGTGCCGTCACTCCGAGCGCTTTCACGATCTCCGGCACGGTGTTGGAGTGGCCGACCACCAGCACGTTGGCCGTGGCACCCTTCAGCTTCTGAACGAGACCCGCCATGTCCTTTGCAGGCACCGTCGTCACGGCGATCCCGAGCGCCTTGGCCAGCGGCGCGGCCGTCTCCTGCGTGCGCTTGAACTCGGTCGCATAGATGGCCGTGATTCCGGCGTCCTTCAGGATCGCCGCCAGCGATTCCGCCCGCTGACGGCCGGTGTCGGACAGGCTGGGATCGGCAGCCATCGTTGCCGGCGCCCCGCCGCCTGTGTCTGCACGCTCGGCATGCCGGACAAGGAAGACGTTGCCCTGCGCGAACGCGGTGGCCGTGAACAGAAGGACGAGCAGCGATGAGGTCAGCGTTTTTCGCAACATGCAGGATTCCTTCATGCGTGACGATCGTTCACACGCGGCTCTCACCACGTACGGCAATCACGTATAGCACGGCGCCCGCGAGTATTGCCCCAAGACCGGCGGTCAGCTGGAGCGTCGTGGCACCGAACAGAATCGCGAGCGAGATGGCGATGGCCAGCATCGGAATGATCGGACCGAACGGCACGACGAACGTCGCCGGATTCACGCGGTTCGCGAACTGCGGATCGCGAAGCCGGATCGCTGAGGCGCAGGTCGCCACGTAGACCAGCAGGCGGCTGATTGCGCTGGCGGCGGCCATCGCCACAAAAGTACCGGAAAGGGCCAGGACGAGCGACACGCCGGCGGTAAACAGAATCGAGTTGACCGGTGTTCGAAACGTCGGATGAATCCGGCCGAAGAACGGCGGCAGGTCGCCCTGCTCGGCGAGCGCGAAGAGATTGCGGGGGCCGGATAGCGCCTGACCCATGTTGTTGCCGGTCGTGGACAGCACCGCTCCGAGCGTCATCAGGGCGGCGCCACCGGGGCCGATGAACAGCCCCGCGGCGTCCGCCAGCGGCGTCCGCGATGTCGCCAAGGCCCGGAAGCGTGCCGATCGCGACCACCTGAACGAGCGTCATCAGGGCGGCGACGACGACGATCGTCATGATCAGCGCGAACGGGACCGCCCGGCGCGGGTCACGGGCTTCACCCGCGGGAACCGGAACGGTCTCATAGCCGCCATAGGCGAAGATCAGCAGCAGTGCCGCAGTCGACAACTGGCTCGTGCTCGGCGGCGACGCGTAACTGAAAAGACCCGGCTGAATGTAGAACAGGCCCACCGCGATGAAGACGATCAGCGGCGCCAGCTTTCCGACGGTCAGCACATTGATCACGAGGCTGCTCTGACGGATGCCGCGGACGTTGATCAACGTGATCGTTGCGATCACCAGCGTGATCAGAATGGCGCGCGGTGCGCCTGCCGTGAGCGTGGGCCAGTAGAACCCCAGCGACGTCGCAAGCACGTTGATCACCGAGGCCCAGCTGGCGGCCCTGGTGAACCACAACAACCATCCCACTTCAAAGGCCGCGAATCGTCCGAACGCCGCGCGCGTATACAGATACGGGCCGCCGGTGCCCTCGAACCGGCTGCCGACTTCGGCGAACGACATCGCGATCATCATCGACGCCAGGCCGACGGCTGCGACCATCCACGGGCTCCAGGCTCCAGCACTGGCAGCGAGCGCTGCGGGGAGCGCGAACACCGCGGCGCCGATGACCTGATTGACACCGATGGCCGTGAGATCCCATCGGCCAAGTTCGCGGCGAAGTGATGGAGTGGGGGACACCTGCGGCGTGTGGGGCGGCACCATGAGGTTGTATCATGAACAATAGCGATGCAGGACACGGACATCTCGGCAAAACCGCGCGACGTCATGCCGGTGGGGGCGCAGACGCTTCCCGCCGCCTACTACACCGGCCAGCAGCACTTCGAACGCGAGCTCGATCTGCTCTTCAGAAGAATGTGGTTCTGCGCGGGACGCGAAGAAGAGATCGAACGCCCGGGTCAGTTCGTCCTCCGCGAACTTCCTGGCGAGAACATCGTCGTCACGCGGGACTCCACCGGACAGGTCCGCGCGTTCCACAACGTCTGCCGTCACCGCGGCACGCGGCTGTGCACGGAATCGACCGGAGCATTCCCCGGCAGCATTCAGTGCCCCTACCACTCCTGGACCTACGCTCTCGACGGAAGGCTGATTGGCGCCCCACACATGGACGAGGTCCCTCACTTCAGGAAAGAGGACTACCCGCTGCACGCCGTGCACGCCGACGTGTGGGACGGGCACATCTTCCTGAACCTGTCGCCGTCGCCGTCAGCGCTTCGCGATCAACTGGAGGGGCTGCCGTCGAAGTTCGCGTCCTGGCGAATGCAGGATCTGAGTCTCGGCAAGCGTATCGTCTACGACGTCAAGGCGAACTGGAAGCTCGTCATCCAGAATTACAACGAATGCCTGCATTGCCCGAACCTGCATCCTGCGTTGAACAAGCTGTCGCACTATCTCAGCGGCGAGAACGAGCCGCTGCGAAGCACCTTCATGGGTGGTCGGATGGATCTGCGGCCCGGCGTCGAGACGCTCTCGATGGATGGATCGTGTCCGCGCGCGCTGCTTCCAGGTCTGTCGCCTGACGATCAGCGCCGCGTCTACTACTACGCGATCTTCCCGAACATGCTGCTCAGCCTGCACCCCGATTACATGATGGTGCACACGCTCTGGCCCATCGCCCCGGACCGGACGATCAATGTCTGCGAGTGGCACTTCCAGCCGGCGGAACTGGCGAACCCGTCGTTCGATGCGTCGGACGCGATCGATTTCTGGGATATGACGAACCGGCAGGACTGGCACGTGTGCGAGCTGTCGCAGGCCGGCATCTCGAGCCGTGCGTACACCCCAGGCCCGTATTCGAATCGTGAGGATTTGCTGTACGCGTTCGATCGAATGATCGTCCGTCTGCACGAAAACGGATAAGGGCGGGTCGGGGTCTGGCGGGATCCGCAAACGCCCGACCCAAGGTCGGGCCTACAGGGGAGGCGTGGCCATCTTCCGTGGCGGATTGAAGAAGGGGGTCTTCACTACCGTCGCGGTCACCTTGTAGCGCACCGCTTCGACCGTCATTTCGATCTGCACCTTCGTGCCGTCAGCGTAGTGATGGCGATCGACAGTCCCGAGACCGATCATCTTCTTGAGTACAGGCGACCACGTAGTCGTCGTCGCCTTGCCAATCTGACGGCCGCCCCGATAGATCGGCACGGCGACGCGCGAGGCGGTCGCGCCCACCGTCGGCGGCAGGCCGAAGCGGTCGTAGATCGACTCCACCTCTGACCATTCCACCTCGAGGCCGACGACCTGCCGGGCGTGGCCCCGCCGATGCTCCTCACGAAGTGCCCGCTGGCCGACGAACCGTCCCTTGTCGAGGCTGACGAGACGGCCGAGCCCCATCTCGTACGGTGTGTATTTCTGCGTCGCGATCAAAGCCTTTTTGCTGCTGTGGAAGTCCACGTCGATCAGCAGCAGGCCTGCTTCGACACGCGCCACGTCCAGCGCCAGCATGCCCGCGGGCTTGATGTCGTACGGCCTTCCGGCCTCCATCAGCGCATCCCAGACCCGGACCGCGTCGCGTGCCGGCATCCAGATTTCATAGCCGAGGTCCCCGGTGTAGCCGGTGCGCGAGACGTCCACCTTCACGCCGTTGATCGTGCCGCTCGTCACGCGGAAATACTTCAGCTTCTCGATATCGACGCGGGCAGCCGCGCGAAGCACGCGCGCCGAGGTCGGACCCTGCAACGCCAGCGCGGCAATCTCCTCCGAGACATCGTCGATCGTCACGTCGAGGCCGGCGGCGTTCTGCCGGAACCACCGCAGACTGGGATCGGCCGCCGTCCATCTGAACGTGTGCTCGCCGAGCCGCGACACGGTCCCGTCGTCTATCACCAGGCCGTACTCGTCACACCAGGGCGTATAGAACACCTGGCCGACGACCATCTTCGACACATCACGCGTGATCAAGCGATCGACCAGTCGAGCCGAATCCTTGCCGGTCACGAGGTACTTGAACAGCGGAGACACATCGATCAGCGCAGCGGCGTTGCGGATCGCGTTGTATTCATGCTCGTGATGACCTTCATAGGCACTGACCGCGTAGTAGCCGGACCACTCACGGTAGTTGAGGCTCTCGCACAGGGCGGCAGTGCGCTCGTGGACGGCGGTTCCAATGGGCATACGATCGTCATTTCAGCTTTTGAGGTGGGGAGATGTCAATTCGGATCTGACGGAGGTGACGGAGGTTACGGAGACGGAGGATACGGAGGGAACGGAACGAGCTTCAAAAACGGAGACACGGAGCAACGGAGGCAACAGAATTCACGCTCAACTCGGCGTTCCGAGCCGATGCCGGCCCGGCCATCGGCCGGGCCGAGCGATCAACCGACGCCCCGTGGGCACAAGCTGCGTATGACGTGTGGGCAGCTTGCGCCCGCGGGGCGTCGGTTGATCGCCCGCCGCGCAAGCGCGGCGGCATCGGCGCACCACCGGCACTACCTGTGCGGCCTCCGTTCCTCCGCGTCTCCGAGTTGAAGCTCGTTCCGTTCCCTCCGTCTCCTCCGTCTCCGTCTCGACCTCCGTCTCCGGGTTGACATCTGCTCTCACCCACCGGGACAATGGTCACTCTTCCATGCGTCCGGCGATTCATCTCTACGTCCAGGCCGTCCTCGTCGGCGCCGCGATCCGGTCGGCAGGGCTGAGTTAACTCACGCCTTGACGGAGGCGGCGCCCAACCCCGGCGCCAGAACACACAGGAGACACGGTCAACCCAGGCTGTTGCCGTCGCTCTCACACCGGAAGCTGATATGAGTCACTACGACGCCATCATCATCGGAGGCGGGCACAACGGGCTGGTGAACGCGGCCTATCTGGCACGCGCGGGGCGCCGTGTGCTCGTGCTCGAGCGCCGGCACGTCCTCGGGGGAGCGGCGGTCACCGAGGAGGTTTTCCCGGGGTTCAAGTTCTCCGTGTGCTCGTACGTCGTCTCCCTGTTGCGCCCCGAGATCATCCGCGAGCTCGATCTGCCCAAGCACGGTCTCGAGATCCTTCCGCTCGACGGCACGTTCACGCCGATGCCGAACGGCGACTATCTCTGGCGCGTCAACGACCATGCGAAGACGCGGCGCGAGATTGCCCGTCATTCGCGCGTGGACGCCGAGGCGTACGACGAGTACGGCAAGGCGATGATCGAGATGGGCCGGTTCGTCAAACCGATCCTGAACCTGACGCCTCCGGATCCGACGTCGCTCGATCCGCGCGGGCTCATGGACCTGCTGTCGCTCGGCCGCCGCTTTCAGGCGTTGTCGGACGAGGACAAGTACACCCAGGTCCAGCTCATGACGATGAGCGCGGTGGACTTCCTCGACCAGTGGTTCGAGACCGACGTGCTGAAGGCGACGATGTCGGCGTCCGGCATCATCGGCACGTTCCTGGGTGTGCGATCGCCGGGAACGGCGTACGTCCTGCTGCACCACTACATGGGCGAGATCGACGGCGCGTTTCGCTCGTGGGGCCTGTCGCGCGGCGGAACCGGCGCGATCTCGAACGCCATCGCCGATGCGGCGCGAGAGGCTGGCGCGGAGATCAGAACGGAAACGTCGGTTTCGAAGATCATCGTCAAGGATGGCACGGCGGTCGGCGTCGTGCTCGAAAACGGTGACTACCTGACTGGCGACGTGGTCTCCTCGAGCGTCGATCCGAATCTGACGTTCCTCAAGATGGTGGGAACGGAGCACCTGCCGGAAGATTTCGTCACCGAGATCAAGCGCTACAAGTTCCGCGGCTCGTCAGGAAAGGTCAACCTCGCGCTCGACGCGCTGCCGCACTTCAAGGCGCTGCCCGGTGCTGGCCCTCATCTGCGGGGAGCCATGTCGATCTCTCCCAGCGTCGACTACATGGAGCGCGCCTATGATGAGGCCAAGTACGGGCGCTACTCCCGTCGTCCGTACATCGACATGGTGATCCCGAGCCTTACCGATCCGTCGGTCGCGCCACCGGGAAAGCACGTGATGTCGTGCTTCGTGCAGTACGCGCCGTATCACCTGAAAGATGGCAACTGGGATGATGAGAAGGAGGCGTTCGGCGATACCGTCATCGACACGATTGCGGAGTACGCGCCGAACATCAAGAACATCATTCTTCACCGTCAGGTCCTGACGCCGCTCGACATCGAACGCGAATGGGGCCTCACCGAAGGCAACATCTTTCAGGGGGAGCTGACGCTGGAGCAGCTGTTCTTCCTGCGTCCGGCGCCCGGATGGGCACGGTACAGGACGCCGGTGCGGAATCTCTACATGTGCGGCTCGGCGACACATCCCGGTGGCGGGATCATGGGCGCCCCAGGTAGAAATGCCGCGAAACGAATACTCAAGGAGACACGGAGGGGGGCGGGGGCACGGAGCTAGGAGCTAGGAGCTGGAAGGATGACCTTCCCCAAGGAAGAACTGTTTGGCTTGTCTGCACAGATGCGGCGCGCGGCGGTCTCGGTCCCAGCCAACATTGCAGAAGGGTTTCGAAGCGCGGCCGAGAGCCCGAATGCTCGGGGCGTATGCGAGAACGGTGCGTCTACCTCCTAGCTCCTAACTCCTAGCTCCTAGCTCCTAGTTTTCTATCAATGTCCATCATCATCATCGGCGCCGGCCACAACGGTCTGACGGCGGCCTTCTATCTCGCGCGAGCAGGCCTGAAACCGGTCGTCGTGGAGCGGCGATCGATTGTCGGTGGCGCGGCGGTCACCGAGGCCCTGGCGCCGGGATTCCGCTGCCCGACACTCGCGCACGCCATCGGCCCGCTTCGCGAATCGGTCGTGCTGGACATGCGGCTGCCAACTCGTGGCGTCGAGTTCATCCGGCCGCAAACGCGTCTGCTCACCTTCGCAAGCGACGGACGCGCGTTGGCATTCTCGGCCGACGAATCGAAGACGGCCGAAGCCATCCGCGCGTTCTCGCCGGCAGACGCTGCGCAGTATCCGGACTTCTGCGCAACGCTCTCGCGAATCGGCGGTTTCATCGGTGGCCTCCTCGACAAGACGCCACCGTCGTTGAACGGCCCCGCCGCCGGAGAGCTCTGGGACCTGCTGAAGACCGGACGACGCTTCCGGGCGCTCGGCCGCACGGATGGCTTCCGCATCCTGCGCTGGATGCCGATGGCTGTAGCGGATCTGGTGGCGGAGTGGTTTTCGACTGACGTGCTGCAGGCCGCCGTTGCAGCTCGCGGGATTTTTGGTGCGTCTCAGGGACCCTGGTCCGCCGGCACTGGCGCCGTCATGCTGATGAATGCGGCAACCGACCCCGCCCCGGGCGGCAGCAGCGTGATGATCAAGGGCGGGCCCGGCGTGCTGACCGCTGCGATGGCGGACGCCGCGCGCGAAGCAGGAGCCGAAATCCGAACAGGTGCATCCGTCGCCCGTGTGATCGTCCGCGACGGCCGGGCGGCTGGCGTCGTTCTCGAAGATGGGTCGGAGATTCAGGCAGAAGCGGTCGTATCGAACGCTGACCCGAAACGTACCCTGCTCGATCTGCTGGACCCGGCGGAGCTGGATCCCGGGTTTCTCACCAAGGTGCGGAATTACCGCGTGCGCGGAACCGCGGCCAAGATCAACCTCGCGCTGAGCGCACTGCCGTCATTTCGCGGCGTCGATGGCACGGACGCACTCGGCGGACGCATTCAAATCGGGCCAACGATCGATTACCTGGAACGGGCGTACGATGCGTCGAAGTACGGCGAGATCTCTCCTTCTCCCTACCTCGACATCACCATCCCGTCGCTGCACGATCCCTCGATGGCGCCCGCGGGCGCGCACGTGATGTCGATCTACATGCAGTTCGCGCCGTTCCAGCTCGCGAGACGCCGTTCGTGGCAGGAAGCGACACGCGATCTCAACCGTGTGGTCATGGGCACCCTGGCGCACCACGCGCCAGGCATCGAGCAGCTCGTCGTGCACACGCAGGTCGTAACGCCGGCTGACCTCCAGGACACCTACGGCCTGACCGGCGGACACATCCTGCATGGTGAACCGTCAATCGATCAGTTGTTCACCATGCGGCCGATTCTCGGTTGGGCGCAGTACCGGACGCCGATCGATCGGCTGTACCTCTGCGGCGCGGGCACGCACCCCGGTGGCGGCGTGACCGCCGGTTCAGGGCACAACGCGTCTCAGGAGATCATCAGGGACCTCAAGCGCCGTTCCTAGGACTATATGGGCGATGCGATGCGATGGGCGATGGGCGATGGGCGATGGGCGATGGGCGATGGGCGATGGGCGATGGGCGATGGGCGATGGGCGATGGGCGATGGGCGATGGGCAAGATGACTGACAGATGGCGATGCGTCAATGATTAGATTGCTGCCCCATTGCCCATTGCCCATCGCCCATCGCCCATTCAAGTAGGCACTCATGTTCAAGCATGCGCTCGCCACACTCTCCGTCCTCGCGGCCGTGCTCGTGGCGGCGGCATGGCGGCAGCCTTCGACGACGCCGTTCGGGTTCACATCTGCGTCGGCGAGAACCTACGACGCCCTCGAGCGGCGGTTCCTCGAGCTGCCGTCGCCGGATCGAATCCGCGACGCGCACCTGCATCTCTCGGCCAAGCCGCACGTCGCGGGCTCGGAACGAGACCGCGAGCTGGCTGAATGGACTCGCGATCGGTTCCGCGAGTACGGCCTCGACGACGTCCAGATCACGACGCATGAGGTCATGCTGCCGCTTCCCGAGGAGACGTCCGTCGAGATGCTGCAGCCGCAGGCATGGCGCGCATCGATGCGCGAGGAACCGATCGCCGGCGATCCCTACACGCAGATCTCCGCCGAGGAGGCCGGACTTCCCTATCACGCCTACTCGGCTTCGGGCGAGATCACCGCGCCCGTCGTCTACGCAGGGAGTGGAAACCCTGCCGACTACGATCGGCTGGCCAGCCTCGGCATCGATATCAAGGGAAAGATCGCGCTCGTCCGGTACTCCGTTCCATACAGCTATCGCGGGTTCAAGGCACTCACCGCGCAGCAGCGCGGCGCCGCAGCGATCCTGATCTATTCCGATCCCGCGGATGACGGCTTTGCGAAAGGCAAGGTCTACCCGGACGGACCGTGGGGACCGCCCACCCACATCCAGCGCGGCGGCATCGTCTACGACTTCATGGTGCCTGGCGATCCATTGACGCCCGGCTGGGCGTCAGTGCCCGGGGCGCGGCGGATCGCGCGCGGAGAGGCTGTCTCGCTCCCGAAGATCGTGAGCGCGCCGCTGTCCTATCAGGACGCGCGCGTCATTCTCGAGGCGATGACCGGACCCGATGCGCCCAAGGAGTGGCGTGGCGCGTTGCCGATCACCTATCGCGTTGGCGGCGAGCAGCCGATCGTGAGGATGCGCGTGAGGTCGGATGACTCGGTGCGTCCGATATGGACGGTCACCGGCGCGATTCGAGGCCGCGAGCATCCCGACGACCTCGTGATCGTCGGCAACCACCGCGACGCCTGGATCTATGGCGGTGTCGATCCCTCGAGTGGTTCCGCTGCGCTGATGGAGTTGGCGCGAACGCTCGGCGAGCTGAAACGAAGCGGATGGCAGCCGCGCAGGACCATCGTGTTCGCGAGCTGGGACGCCGAGGAGTTCACGCTGACGTCATCGACCGAATGGGGCGAGCAGCACGAAGAGAATCTGCGCGGCCACGCGGTCGCGTACTTGAACGTCGACAGCGCAGCGTCAGGTCCGAACTTCACCGCGACCGCCGTTCCGGCTCTCAACCGCGTGCTCGGGGAAGCGGCCCGCACGGTACGCGATCCGGTTCGACGAATCACGATCGCCGCGGCGTCGCGCGATCGGCTGTCGCGCGAGCGTGGCGTGCTGCCGACCGGCTCGACGAGCGAGCTGGTCGACAACCGTCTGGGCAGCGGATCCGACTACACCGTTTTTCTCAACTTCCTTGGTGTTCCGGTCGCCGACCTCTCCTTTGACGGCCCGTACGGCGTGTATCACTCGATCTACGACAACCACAATTGGGTCGCGCGGATCGGCGATCCGGGCTTTCGCTATCACGGGGCGCTTGTCCGATTGTGGGGCGTCGTGACGTTAAGGTTGACAGAGGCGGATGCGGTTCCGCTCGATTACGAACCCTACGCCGAGCGCATTGGGGAATTCGTGAAGGATCTGGAGCGGCGATGGCCCGCCGGGGTTCCGGGGCTTCCGGAAGTGTCCGCCGCCGCGGCTGAAATGAAGAGCGCCGCTCAGTCATTTAACCAGCGACGATCGGAGGCGCTGGCAAAAACGGATCGCGCGGCGCTGGAGCTGCTGAACAGCCGGCTGATGGCCGTGGAACGGGCGCTGCTCAGCCCCGAGGGAATCCCCGGGCGTCCCTGGTATCGGCATCTCGTTTACGCGCCTCGCTTCACCTACGCCCCGGAACTCCTTCCAGGCATAGCCGAAGCGATGGACGCGGACGACCGGGAACGGGCTGGACGGCAGGCAAATTTGCTCGAAAAAGCGGTCCGCCGCGCGGCTGAGCTATTACGATGACGGAGTTCGTCACACGCCGAACCCGGCTTGCCGCTCGTCACAACGGCCCAGTCCCTTCGGCTGTGGCTCGCGGAGTGGAAGCAGTAGAATATGCGGATTCTCCGCCGGTCGCAGGCCGCGTTGACGCCAGCCGCGGTGACCTTCATGCCTCGCGCGAGGAGCCTTGCAGTCGTCGTACTACTGCTGTCTTACGGCGCGGTCGGCGCCCGGCAGCCAGCCGTCCGTTCAGCGGCGCCTCTCCCCGCGACCGCGGAGACGTTGACACGACAGCTCAAACTGTCCTCGGCTGACCGTAGCCGGATCGTCCTCGACATCATCCGCCTGACGTACGACGCGCCCGGTTCGCGCGATCCCGACGACATGCGTCTGCAGAGCAACCTGCTGTCGTTGATTGCGTCCGCAACGCCAGGCGAGACTGTTCCGCTTCCGCTCAACCCGTCCATCTGGCGCGATACGCTCTTGCAGCGCGATGTCCCCGATGCACGCCTCATCGGCGCGATCCTCTCGGATTTCAGGACGGCGCTCGTGTATCACGGCCTCGCGGCGCTCGACGATGAAACACTGGCGTGGCTCGGTCCCGATCGCGATCTCCTCGCGTTTCTGCTGAAGCACCCCGGATCGTTCGCAGCGTTTGGCCGAAGCCTGCACGTGAAGGCTGGCCGCGTGGTCGTGCCAGGAGGATCGGAGGCCGAGCCGATCTGGGAAGCGGTTGTCGGCGCGTCACCAGACAAACCTGCCTCCTTCGCGCGGCGGCTGTTCTCTCAATGGGAGGGACGGCTCGCGTTCTTCTACGATTCGATCGCTCACCTGAATGCACCATCGCTGAAGTTTGCCCTCGGCGCCGGACTCCCCGCGTCCAGCCGAATCGAACGCGTGCGTGCGCTGGCTAGCGTGTTCGAGCAAACCACGGTCGACACCCATCCCGAGGTTCGACCGTTCTCACGGCAGCTGTTCGATCCGGCACTGACGCTCCCGCTCCTCAAGGTAACCGACGACGGGAAGTTCGTCGGACCGTCGGAGCGATCGTTCTGGGAAGCCGCGTTCCGTTATGAATCGGAGATCGAACCCACGTTCATGCCCTTTTCGGCGGCGGAAGCGCAACGATCGTCGGATAGCACGCCCATCGACGCGGCGTGGATTGTCTCGCGTATCCATCGCGGCGGCTTCGGCACCGGACGCCGGCGCCTGGAAGCGGTGCTCTTCGCACAGCGAAACTTCACCGGCCCGGTCGCGGACGCCGGTCCGAGGGTCACCGCGCTGCGCGCCCTGTCGGCGTTTCCGGCGCTGATTCTGACGCTGGAAAGATCGGGCGTTACGGAGCCATCGATGCTCGCCGCCGCGGCAGAACGCGCGGAGTCTCTCTCCGAAATCGAAGACGATCAGCTCCGGCGATCGGCGACGCTGCAGTTCCAGGGCGCGCTGGCAATCGTCACCAGCGCGAGGCGTTCGGGGTCGCTCACGTCGGAGCAATCGGCCACGCTGTTGACGTCCCTGGTTGCCATCGACGCGACCAAGGGATACGAGGGAAAAATCGCACGCTGGTTGCAGGACGAGCTGCTCCCGGCATTGCCTCCGGTCAATCGCGACCAGGCGAGGCCGTTGGAGCGGACGGTGCTCTCTGCCATATGCGGCGTCCGCGACGACGACGACAATGCAGGCACGATCGAATGGGAAGGACGGACGTTCCGCGTCGATCCGGCTGAAGGCGCCTACCTGAGATTGCTGCGCGTCCGCGAACGTCAGGGTGGCACGTCGCTCGACGACGCCCTTGCGGCGGCGCTCTCGCCGTCGCGCGAGAAACCCCAGAAGACTCCGCCCAGGGCGCTGCCCGATGTGCTCGCGTCGCTCGCGTACGCGGGGCCGCTCGGCGATCCGGAAGGCAGCCCGTTGTCGGCCGACGACGTGGCGCTGCGTCACGATCTTGCGGATGGCCCGCCGAAACGCCGGAAGTACGCTGCGATGGCAGATCCCCACCGAGGAGTTCGGCGCGGCAGGTGGCTGGCGTCTCAACGGCTCGCTCCTCGGCCTCGAAGTGCCGCTCGCCCGTTTGGCGTTGCGGCGCCTCGATAACGGCACGATGCCGCCGGGGCCGAAGCTGACATCGAGCGAACGCCATGCCGCGGCATTGACCGTCGTGTTGATGAGCCCGCGCGCCATGAACAATGCCTCGCGTGATGAGATCACTTCGGCGATCGGACGCGGCAGGGCGCGCGTCGCCGCGCTGACCTCCGACCGCGAACAGATCGATCGCATTGCCGCAGAGGCCGGACTCAACGAATGGCGGCGCGAGTCGTTGGCGTGGACGATGACCCACCAGCGCGAGCTCGTACCGTCGCACTTCTCGCTGCTGGAGATGCTCTGGCTCGGTGCGCCGCGCAGTACGGCGGCGGTGACGCTCGACGCCTGGGGCGCCACGACGTTGCGTGCGACGGGATGTCTCTGCCTCGAGCTGCCGGGGCCGGCGACCGGTGATTTCCTCGCCGGACGGCCGGTGTCCGGCATGCTGGGACTGCGCGGGTCGGAGGTGGCGCTGCGGGTTGCGGAGGCGCTGGCCGAAGCGAAGATGCCGGCGTCGCTCGCGCCCGGCGTGCTCGCGTTCGCCATGCAGGACGTCCTCGACTCGGCGCGCCTCGCGTACCACGACGACTGGACCGAGTTCTCCCGGGCGGCCGGCGCCCTCGACAAGGATCAGATCGCGGACTACATCTCGGCGCTTGCCGCTGGCGGTCCCCTCCTTCCACCTCGAGCCAACGGCGACAAGAGGCCTTGAACCTATGGCGATGAACGCACTGTCTCGCGTCACGCTGGCCATGGCAATCCTTGCGTCGATTGCGGTTCTTGCCGCGCAACAGCCCGAACCGACACTGCGCATCGCATCGCCGACCGAAGACGCCATCATCGCCGGCCCGACTCGTCTGGTCGCGATCATCGAGCCGGCGTCAGCCGCACGCACGATACGCGAAGTCATCTTCTTCGCCGACGCGCAGCAGGTCTGCAAAGTCGTGCGCCAGCCGTTCGAATGTGACTGGGACGCGGGCGATCGCATCCATCCTCATCACATCCGCGCCAGCGCCGTGCTGCGCGGCGGCGGACGCATCTCCAGCACGGTCCAGACCAAGGGACTCGACATCTCGGAAGAAGTCGACGTCGACGTCGTCCAGGTCACGGCGGTCGTGACCGACGACGATGGCCGGTTCGTCAAGGGATTGCAGCCGAGCGACTTCGTGATCCTCGAAGACAAGAAGCCACAACCCATCACCAATTTCGCGTCCGAGAACATCCCGCTCGAGATGGTCACCGCGGTGGACGTCAGCGCCAGCATGCAGGATGCACTTCCAGCGGTGAGGGAACATGCGAAGAAGTTCCTGTCCGGCTTGCGGACGCAGGATCAGGTGACGCTGCTGGCGTTCAACGAAAGCGTCTTCACGCTGGCCAGGCGGTCGACCGATCAGGCGGCACGGGAGCGCGCCATCGACCTGATGGATCCGTGGGGCGGCACCGCTCTCTACGACGTGATCATCAGGTCCATCGAGATTCTCGGGCGTCAGCCGGGCCGGCGATCGATCGTGCTCTTCTCCGACGGCGACGACCAGAGCAGCCACGCGCCGCTCGACCTCGCCATCAGGAAGGCGGAGGGCAGCGACGCCACCATCTATGCCGTCGGCCAGGGGCGCGCCGTCAGATCGGCCGACCTGCAGAAGCTGATGAAGCAGCTCGCCCGCGTCAGCGGCGGCCGCGCGTTCTTCACCGAGGATCCCGACCGTCTGACCGTCATCTTCGAGGAGATTCTCGAGGATCTTCGCAACCAGTACGTGCTGAGCTATGCGGCGCCGACCAATCAGCGCGACGGCCAATGGCACGATATCGATGTCAAGACTGTGAACGGCAAGTATTCGGTGCGCGCACGTCAGGGATACCGGTTATCCCCTCGATGATTCCCGGGCTGTCATCATGCCTAACATCTTCGTCGCCTTCTGCGCATTGATTCTGGCGGCCACCACGATGGCTGCTCAGAATCCTCCGCAACAATCCCCACCCCAGCAGCCGCCGCCCCAGGGACAACAACCACCGCCGCCGACGACGTTTCGTTCAGCCGTCGATCTCGTGCCGGTCGACGTCAACGTCGTCGACGGCGACGGCCGGCCGATTACGGGGCTGGAGGTTGACGATTTCACGCTGACGGTCGACGGCAAGCCGCGCCGCCTGGTGTCGGCGCAATACGTCACGGCGATGCGTGAGGCCTCGAGCGCACCGACGCCGACGCACTACAGCTCGAATGCGACGGCGGCCGGCGGCCGGATGATCATGCTCGTCGTCGATCAGGGCAACATCGGCACGGGTCGCGGGCGGGCGGCCATGGGAGCAGCGCAGAAGTTCATCGAGCAGTTGTCGCCGGCCGACCGCGTCGGCCTGGCCACGATTCCGGGAACCGGCCCGCAGCTGGACTTCACCGCGAATCATGCCGCCGTGTCGAGCCAGCTGACGCGGATCTACGGACAGGCGTCGCCGCCACAGATTCATCACGACATGGGCATCGCCGAAGCGCTGCGCATCGAGCGCGGCGATCGCATCACGCTTCAGGAGGTCACGAACCGGGCATGCGCAGGCCTTCGCGAAGCCGCCGAGATCGCTCTCTGCCAGAGCCAGGTGATTGGCGACTCGAAAACGCTGCACGCCATCGCTCGCGAGCGGACGGTCAATTCGATCATCGCGCTGCGCTCGCTCATCGATCGGCTGTCGCTGACCTCGGCGCCCAAGTCGATCATTTTCCTCTCTGAAGGGCTGATCATCGATCGGGAGTTCAGCGAACTGACCTGGCTCGGTCCCGCGGCCGCTCGCGCGCAGGTCGTCCTCTACGTCATCCAACTGGAGGCGCCGTTGTTCGATGCGTCGATCGCACGACCGTCGCCGACGCGAACGGAGGATCGCAGCATCGCCGAGGAAGGACTGAGCGTGATGGCCGGTCTGACCCGGGGTGCGCTGCTGCGTGCGCCCGTCGACGCAGAGTTCGCATTCAAGCGTCTTGGGCTCGAACTGTCTGGCTACTACCTGCTCGGCTTCGAACCCGAATCCGGCGATCGCGACGGCAAAGCGCACAAAATCAATGTCAGCGTTCCCAACAGGCGAGGCGTCACGCTTCGCGCCCGGCGCGAGTTCGTCGTCGGAGGCGGTCCCGCAAAGAGCGCTGAGCAGCTCCTTGTCGAGACGCTGCGTGCACCGCTCCAGGCCAGTGACATCGGGGTCAAGGTCTCGACCTATACCTTGCGCGACCCGTCGGGCCCGAAACTCCGAGTGCTGGTCGCGGCCGAGATCGACCGATCGCTGAACGCCAACGCTGCAGTGGCGCTCGGTTTCATCCTCTTCGACGCAAACGGCAAAGCTGTCGCGAGCCAGATCGAGCCCGGCATTCCGCGTCCGCGTGCCGGCCAGGAGCGCTCGCAGTTATACATCGGTAGTGCCCTGGCCGAAGCTCCCGGGCTGCACACGCTCAAGCTCGCCATCGTCGACGACCGCGGTCAGCGTGGCAGCGTGGAGCATACGTTCCGTGCTCAGCTGTCTGCGGCGGGGCAGGTGCGTTCGACCGATCTGCTGGTCGCCGAAAGCGGAAGCCAGCCTGACGGCTTCGTGCTGCCGGCCGTCGCGGGAGAATTCAGCAGCGACTTTCTTCACGGCTACATCGAGCTCTATTCGGACGCACCCGATGTGCTCGAACAGGCAAGCGTCATGCTGGAGGTCGCGGGGGACGAAGGAGGGACGAACGATCGACAGCACTGAGGCAAGGGTGACTCCGATGACAGCGGACCGCACGCGGCGGGCGGCCGAGGCGGCGGTGCCGATCGCGCTCTTGCCGCCAGGTGATTACGTCGCTCGCGCCATCATCAACGTCAACGGCCGCAAGGCCGGCCAGATCTCGCGACCCTTCAGGATCTCGCGCGCGACTCCCGCGTTCACGGCGGCAGGTGAAGGAGCGAAGCTTCCGGCCCGCACGCCGATTCCGTTCGTCTCACGAATCGATCGATTCGACCGCGCTGCCGTGCTGGCGCCACCGGTCGTCGGATTCTTCATCGACCGGATGAACTTCGGACCAGACGGCGCAGCAGTGGCGCCGGCGCTGGAACACGCGCGTGCCGGACGCTTCGAAGAGGCCGCCGAAGCTGTTGGAGGTGGCGGGAATCGCCAGGTGGCACGCGCGTTCCTGTCGGGCCTGGCCCTTTACTCGAAGGGCGACCTGAACGGTGCGATGAACAAGTTCCGTGAGGCGTTGAAGCTCGACTCCGAGTTCTTCGTCGCCGCTTTCTACCTCGGATCGTGCTACGCCGCGGGTGGAAAGGATCGCGAAGCGGCGGGCGCGTGGCGCACCTCGCTCGTCACAGAAAGCGATGCACCATTCATCTATACGTTGCTGGCCGATGCGTTCCTGCGGCTCAAGGAGGCCAATCGCGCGCTCGATATCCTCAAGGAGGCCGCCGTCCTCTGGCCGCAGGACGATCAGGTTCAGCTCCGTCTGGGCACGGCGCTGGCGCTTGCCGGCCGCACCGACGAGGCCCTTCCGGTTCTCGACGGCTACCTGACCCGGCATCCGGACGACCACGAACGGATGTTCCTCGTCCTCCAAGCCATTTATCAGACCCGCCTGGCGGGCCGATCGATCAAGAGTCCCGCCGAAGACAAGGCGCTCTTCGACCGCTATGCCACGATGTACGCGGCGGCGAAGGGGCCGCAGGGCGGCTTAGTCGAAACCTGGCGAAAGTTCATCGAATCCGGCGGCCGCTAGCCGCCGGGTTTAACCACCTCTCCGGCAAGCCGGTCTAATCCCCCAGGAAGCAAAGAAGCACGGTCCGCTCCACCGGAGCGGACATTTTCAGTGGGGCTCAGCATGCACGCTTTCCGGCACCGGTACCGGCTGCTCACGTCAGCCGTTCTCGTCGCGGCCATCTCTCTTGCGCAACCTTCGCTCGACGCGCAGAAGACGAAGAGTGGCGTTCCGTCCAACCCGGACGACAAGACGATCATTCACGTTCTGAACCGGATCGGCTTCGGGCCGGGCCCCGGCGACGTCGCCCGCGTACGGGAAATGGGTCTCGCGACGTACATCGAGCAGCAGCTGTACCCACAGAAGATCGACAATCCTCAGCTCGCACCGCGACTGGCATCGCTTGAAACGCTCGGCACGAGCACCCGCGAGCTCGCGCAGGAGTACTTTCTGCCTGCGCAGATGGCGCGACGCGACGAGATGCGCCGGCGCGCGCAACAGAATCCCTCGATGGAACCCGCCGAACCGCAGCGTCCCGAGATGCGAAGTTCGGAACAGGTTACGGCCGAGCGTGGCGCGCGTCAGGTGCTGACCGATTTGATGCAGCAGAAGATCCTGCGTGCGGCATACAGCGAACGTCAGCTCGAGGAAGTGATGGTCGATTTCTGGTTCAACCACTTCAACGTGTTCGTGGGTAAGGGCCAGACACGCGTTTACCTGTCCGAATACGAGCGCGACGCCATTCGTCCGCACGTCCTGGGAAAGTTCCGCGATCTGCTGCAGAAGACCGCCGAGAGCCCGGCGATGCTTTTCTACCTGGATAACTGGCAGAGCTCGGCGCCGGCCGACGCGACGACCATGAACGGCCCCAACAGGCCGCAGCGGGGACGCCAGGGCATTCGCCGGGACCCGAACCGCACGGCCACGCTCGCCGACCTGCCGCCTGCGGCACAGAACCGGCGGCCGCGCGGCCTCAACGAGAACTACGCGCGCGAGCTGATGGAGCTTCACACGCTCGGCGTGGATGGCGGCTACACGCAGAAAGACGTCCAGGAAGTGGCGCGAGCGCTGACGGGCTGGACGATTGCGAACCCGCGTCAAGGCGGAGGGTTCCAGTTCGAGCCGCGCATGCACGACAACGGCGAGAAGACGGTACTCGGTCACAAGATCAAGGCAGGCGGCGGGAAATCTGATGGCGATCAGGTGCTCGATATCCTGTCAACGCATCCATCCACAGCCCGATACATCTCGACGAAGCTCGCGCGGAGGTTCGTGTCCGACGAACCGCCCGCTGCACTGGTCGACAGAGCGGCAAAGCGGTTTCGCGAGACCGACGGTGACATTCGCGAAGTCGTGCGGACGATCCTCACGTCACCGGAGTTCTTCGCCACGGAAGCGTACCGCGCAAAGGTCAAGACGCCGTTCGAGTTCGTGGTCAGCGCCATTCGCGCCACCGGCGCCGATGCCAGCAACGCCCTGCCGGTGGTGCAGACGCTGCGCGATCTCGGAATGCCCCTTTACGGATGCCAGCCGCCGACCGGCTACTCGGACAAAGCCGAAGCCTGGGTGAACACGGGCGCGTTGCTCAACCGCATGAACTTCGCCGTAGCGCTAGCCAGCGGGCGCATGCGTGGCATCCGCCCGGCCACGTTCAGTCAGAGCGCGTCGGAAGCCAGCGCATCACTTGTCAGCGTCGCACTCGCGGGCGATCTGTCCGAGGCGACCGCAGCGACTGTGGCGAAAGCCACGGCGACCCCGCAGGCGGTCGCGCTCGTCCTCGGATCGCCGGAGTTCCAAAAGAGGTAGTCCCATGATTTCGCGACGGATATTTCTCAAGAACGGCGGCCTGGCGCTCGTGAGCCTCGGGTTCGCGCCGGAGTTTCTCGCGCGAACCGTTGCCGCTGCAGACTCACGGCGGCGGGTGCTGGTGACGGTCTTCCAGCGCGGCGCCGTCGATGGCCTGAACATGATCGTCCCGTTCGGCGAGCGCGACTACTACAGCGCGCGGCCGAGCATCGCGATCGCGCGGCCAGGTTCTGGCGCTGATGCGGCGGTCGATCTGGACGGGTTCTTCGGTCTGCACCCCCGGATGGCGCATTTGAAGCCGCTCTTCGACGCGCGCGATCTGGCGATCGTCCATGCCTGCGGATCGCACGACGAAACGCGGTCACACTTCGACGCGCAGGACTACATGGAAACGGCGACGCCAGGAGTGAAGAGCACGCAAACCGGCTGGCTCAACCGGTACCTGCACGCAAAGGAACATCAGAAGGCCACACCGTTCCGCGCGGTGGCCCTGGCGCCGCAGCTGCCCCGAGCGCTGCAGGGCATCGCGCCGGCGCTGGCGATCGGTCAGATCGGCCAGTTCGGCATTCGCGCCGGCCAGGCCACGGAGATGGTCCAGTCGTCGTTCGAGTCCGAGTACGCGGCGGCCGCGAACAGCGTGCTGCACAAGACAGGACGCGAGGCCTTCGACGCCATCAAGATGCTGAAAGAGGCCGACCCCTCGAAGTACTCGCCTGAAAATGGGGCGGAGTATCCACGAACGGGATACGGCGAGGCATTGAAGCAGATCGCCCAACTGATCAAGGCAGACGTCGGCCTCGAGGTCGCGTTCGCTGAATCGGGTAACTGGGATCATCACGTGAACGAAGGCGCCGCGCTCGGCCAGATCGCGAACCGCCTCGACGACTTCTCTCGCGGCATCACCGCGCTCGTCCGCGATCTCGGCCCGCGCATGGCCGACGTCGTCGTCCTGACGATGTCCGAGTTCGGGCGGGCGGTCGCCGAGAATGGCAACCGCGGAACGGATCACGGGCACGGCAACGCGATGATGGTGATCGGCGGCGGCGTGCGCGGAGGCAAGGTCTACGGGCGCTGGCCCGGACTCGCGCGCGAACAGCGCCACGAGGGACGCGACCTCGCCATCACGACCGACTTCCGGGCGGTGTTCTCGGAGGTCGTCAGCGGCCACCTCGGGTTGAAGGACACGAAGAACGTCTTCCCTGGATTCTCCGGCTCAGCTCCGCTCGGGTTATTCGGGTAGGGAGTTCGCGGAGTCGAGGGAGACGGAGACGGAGGGGACGGAGGGAACGGAACGAGCTTCAAAAACGGAGAAACGGGGACACGGAGCACACGAGTTACGTCACGGCTCACCTGCCGATGCCGGCCCGGCCATGGCCGGGCCGAGCGATCAACCGATGCCCCGTGGGCACAAGCTGCATGTGACGCGTGGGCAGCTTGTGCCCGCGGGGCATCGGTTGATCGCCCGCCGCGCACGCGGCGGCATCGGCGTACCCCATCACAACCGCCTTCCTGCCTCCGTTCCTCCGCGTCTCCGAGTTGAAGCTCGTTCCGTTCCCTCCGTTCCCTCCGTCGCCAACATCATAGCCAGCGCCCCGGCCTCCATCGGTTAAACTCTCACGCGTGAAAATCACGGATCTGCGGACGCCCTGTGTCCTCGTCGACCACGAGCGCGTCGAACGGAATATCGATCGGATGCAGTCGGCTGTCGACGCGCACGGCGTCAGGCTGCGTCCGCATTCGAAGACTCATAAATCACCGGATCTTGCGCGTGTGCAGCTCGGCCGCGGCGCCGTGGGCATATGCTGCGCGAAGCTCGGGGAGGCGGAGATTTTCGCCGATGCGGGCATTCCAGACATCCGGCTGCCGTATCCGCTCAATCCAGCCAACGCCGACCGCGTCCTGCGCCTGCTCGATCGCACGCATCTGTCGTTCATCGTCGATCATGCCGACGTCGCGCGCGGCTGGTCGGATGCGTTGACTGCTGCAGGACGCGAAGTGGATGTCCTCGTGAAGGTGGATGTCGGTTTCCATCGCTGCGGGATCGATCCGGAAGCGCCGGGTGCCGCTGACTTCGTGGTGCGCGTCGCGGAGCTGCCGGGTCTGCGGTTCCGGGGTCTGCTGAGCCACGCCGGTCACGCGTACGCCGCGGCTTCCGACAGTGAAACCGCGAGCTTTGCCAAAGCCGAGGCGGAGGTGCTGAACACGCTGGCGGCGCAGGTAGTGGATCGCGGTGTCACGGTTCCCGAGATCAGCGTCGGCGCGACGCCAACTGCGCGGTTCAGCGTGCAGCAGCCGGGTATCACCGAGCTGCGACCCGGCAACTACATCTACTTCGATCGCACGCAGGTCGCGCTCGGATCGGCGTCGTGGGACGACTGCGCGCTGACGGTGCTCGCACGTGTCGTCGGCAGGCCGGCCCCCGATCGCGTGATCCTCGACTGCGGGAGCAAGACGCTGTCGACCGACCAGACGCGCGGGCTGCCGGGTAACGCCGGCTACGGCACGGTCTTCAAGAGCCTCGACGAGCCCACGCCGGACGAATCGCTGACCATCGAGCGGCTCTCAGAGGAGCACGCGACAGTCCGCGTCTCGAATGGCCACTGCAAGCTCGCTCCCGGCGACCTGGTTCGCGTGCTGCCCAACCATGCCTGTGTGGTCTCGAATCTCGTCGACTGCGTCTGGCTCGTGTCGGGCACCGAAGTCGTCGATCAACTCGAGGTTGCCGCGAGGGGCAGAATCGCGTAGTAGAATGACCGCGCATGTCCAGGGAACTTCCGGGAGAAGCGCTGGGCCTCGTCGAAACCCGCGGGCTCGTCGGCATGATCGAAGCCGCCGACGCGATGGTCAAGGCGGCCAACGTGGTCTTTGTCGGCTGGCAGAAGGTTGACGCCGGGCTGGTCACGGCCATCGTCCGCGGCGATGTCGCTTCAGTGAAAGCCGCCACGGATGCCGGTGCGGCTGCCGCGCGCCGCGTCGGCGAGCTCGTCGGCGTTCACGTCATCCCCAGGCCCGCCGACGGACTCGACAAGATCTTCCCGATCGGCTGATTCAGCCGTCCCCTTTCTTCACCTTCGCACGGGCTTTCGCAGGCGTCCGCTTTCTTCGACGGCGGGTGCTGTTCACCTTCGCAGACAGCTCGCGAAGATTGGGTTCGGTGCCGACGACCAGTAGGGGCTGCGTCGGCGCACGCAGGTTGAAGAACTGTCCGCCGCCCGTGCGCACGTAGATCTCCGCCCCATCGGTCAGCAACGTGACGGCACCGTTGCCCCCGATCGCGTCGAAGAGCCTGATACCGAACTGCGATCGAAGCGTTTCGAGCAGGTGACGGAGCCGGCCGACGGTCATCCCCTGACGTCGCAGGTCCGCGAGCACCATCAGCTCGAGCAGATCGACCGGCGTGTAGCGCCGCTCGGTAAACCCTCCTGCGGCCGTGCGCTTCGGAGCGACTGCGGACTGGAACAGCCGACGCTCATCCCACCACTGTAGCTGGCGCGCGGTCAGTCCCGTCAGTGCTGCGACTTCCCGAGCGCTGTACGAGTTCTTCAACTCCACAAATTGACTCTACTTTCCTCCCATTGCCGCCGCGACGCTGTCGGCGCGGGCAGCACCCTCGAAGTCCTTGGCGGTCAGGCCACCCTCGCTGTGCGTGCTGTATGTGAGAGTCACGCGTTTGTAGTTGATCAGGATGTCGGGGTGATGATCGCTGGCTTCCGCCTCGAACGCGAGACGCGTCGTGAACGCGATCGCGTCAGGAAACGACGCGAACGTCAGTTTCCGGGAGATGGCGCCGTCTCCCAACGTCCAGCCCGCCAGTGAAGCCAGCTTCTGACGAATCTCCGAATCGGATAGCACTGCCATAGGGCTAAGCATATGACTTCCCCTCGTCCGTAGTCCGTCGCTCGTAACTCGTAGCTGCTTGTGCGCCGCCACAAGCCCGTTCTGCGAGCGACGAGCGACGAACCACGAACTACGGCCGATTTTCAGCAGTTGGAACCCCGACTGGCGTTCGGGCGTCTAACGGTGTTAGTATTCTGAACACTGTTCAATTTGAGTTTTCTGGAGGAAAAGTGGGGGTTAAAGAACGTCAGGAACGGGAGCGCGAGGCGGTCGGGAGGGCAATCCTCGACGCAGCCCGCGACCTGTTCGTAGCTGAGGGGTATCACAACGTCTCGATTCGCAAGATCGCCGAACGCATCGAATACAGCCCAGCTGCGATTTACAGCTATTTCCCGAGCAAAGACGACATCTTCTATGCCCTCGCCGAGGAGGGCTTCCGCATGCTGATGACACCTGGGCCGCAGTGCGGCCAGCAGGTGGATCTGCTCGAAGCCGTCCGCGCACCGTTCTGGCGGATGTACGAGTTCAGCAGGTCGCACCCGGAGTACTTCGCGCTGATGTTCCTGGACCGCACCGTGCCGCGCATCAGCAAGAACTGGGAACGGTTCGGGTTCGTTCGCGACATGAAGGGACAGGTCAGCGAGAACATCCGGCGGGCGATCGACGCCGGCCATTTTCCTCCGGGCACCAATCCTGACGCGGTCTTTCGCATTCTTCTGACGTCCATTCACGGCGCAGCCGTCGGCCGGCTCTGTCAGCGGGCAATGCCCGGCGAGGACTCAGACGCGCTGGCGCGCGACACCCTCGAGGCCACGCTGACTGGACTTCGGTACTGGGATACCGCAGACGTTCTTTCCGATTCCGCATTCAGATTCCGGTGAGTAGAGAGGCGTTGTCAGTCATGAATCGCTCAGGGATTTATCCAAGAAACATTCATTCCGTTCTCGCTGCTGGCGCGGCACTGCTGGCGGGTACTTTCCTAATCGCCGCATGTTCCACCCAGGCCAAGGGCACCACCGATCCGGCCGCGGAAACGCCGGCGCTGCAGATCACCGCGGCGCCGGTCGAAAAGCGGCCGCTCGAACGCTTTCTGCGCGTCACCGGGTCGCTGATGGCTGACGAGCAGGCCGAGGTCAGCGCGGAGACACCGGGCCGCGTGATTGCGACGCCGGTCGAGCGCGGCACGCGCGTCGCACAAGGTGCGCCGCTCGTTCGCATCTCCGCATCCGAGACCTCCGCCCAGTTGCAGGAAGCGGAGGCAAACGCTGCGCAGATTGAGGCGCGTCTCGGTTTGACCACAGATGCGTTCGATTCCAACCGCGTGCCCGACGTCATGAACGCGAAGGCCGCGCTGGATCTGGCCCAGGCGGAGTTCGACCGCATCAAGTCACTGCTCGATCAGCGGGTCGTTTCGCAGAGCGAATACGATCAGCGGCGTACCCAGGTCGAAGCTGCGCGCCAGCAGTATCAGATGGCCCGCAACCTCGCCGAACAATCGTTCCGCTCGCTGCAAGGTGCCCGCGCACGGGTCGCGCTCGCGCGCAAGTCCGTCGACGACACGCTGGTTCGCGCGCCATTCGCCGGAATCGTGGCCGAGCGTCTGGTCAGCGTCGGAGATTTCGTCGCGCGCGGGAGCAAAGTGGCCACCGTCGTGAGGGTTGATCCGCTTCGCGTGGAGCTGACCGTTCCCGAGCAGTTCGTGTCCCTCATCAAGGTCGGCCAGCGCGTACGGCTGACGGTCGACGCCTATCCAGGCGAGGAGTTCGAGGCGACCGTGCGCTTCGTTTCGCCGGCTCTGCGATCGGATCAGCGTGCGCTGACCGTCGAAGCGGTGGCATCGAATACCGACGGCCGGCTGAAGCCCGGTCTCTTTGCAACCGCATTGGTCCGCCGCGGCGACGCCGCCCCCGGTCTTCTCGTCCCGACGACATCCGTCGAAACCGTCGCCGGCACCAGCCGCGTCTACATCGTGAAGAACGGTCATATCGAGGAACGCATCGTGACGATGGGCGAGACCGTTGGTCCGCACGTGGAGATCACAAGCGGCCTGTCCGAAGGCGATATCGTCGCGCACGAACCCAAAGGCCGCCTCGCCGATGGCCGTGCGGTTTCCATAAAGTAGCGTCCGGCTTGAGCCGGACCTTGTAGCGTCCAGCTTCAGCCGGACCCTCAGAGAGATTCGCATCATGCAGTGGCTCGCTTCCATATCCGTTCGTCGTCCGGTCTTCGCAACCGTCATCACGCTGGCTCTGACCGTCATCGGCGCCTTCGCGTTCACGCGGCTGGGAGTCGATCGATTCCCGAAGGTGGACTTCCCCACCGTCGTGGTCACCACAGTCCTTCCCGGCGCCGCGCCCGAGGAAATGGAAACGGAGGTGACCGACAAGATCGAAGAGGCGGTCAACACCATCAGCGGCATCGATGAGCTGCGCTCGAACTCTTCGGAGGGCGTGTCGCAGGTCATCATCTCGTTCCTCCTCGAGAAAGACGGGGACATCGCCGCGCAGGAAGTCCGCGATCGGGTCAACCGCGTCCTGCCGCTCCTGCCGCGGACGATCGACCAGCCGACCGTTGAGAAGTTCGATCCCGATTCAGCGCCCGTTCTCACGCTCGCGGTGTCGGCGAACAAGCCGATTCGCGACATCACCGAGTACGCCGACAAAACACTGCGCCGGCAGCTCGAAAGCGTCAGCGGCGTGGGACAGGTCGTCGTGGTCGGCGGACGGCCGCGCCAGATCAACATCAATCTCGACACCGCCCGGCTGACCGCCTACAACCTGACGGTCACCGACGTCAGCGATGCGCTTCAGCGTCAGAACTCGGAGATTCCCGGCGGACGCGTCGAGCAGGGCGCGACGTCGATGACGTTGCGCACGCGCGGGCGCGTGGAGTCCGTCGCGGCGTTCGGGAACATCGTCGTCGAACAGCGTGAGGGGCACCCCATCCTGTTGAAGGACGTCGCTCATGTCGAAGACGGCATGGCCGAGCCCCAGACGACGGCGAACATCGACGGTGAGTCGGCTGTACTGATGACCGTGCGACGGCAGTCCGGGACCAACACCGTGCAGGTCGTGGACGCCGTCAAGGAGCGCCTCGAAGAGGTGAAGCCGCTGGCGCCTCCGGGATATGACATCCGCGTCGTGCGCGATTTGTCGGAATTCATCCGCGCGTCGATCGAAAGCGTCGAAGAGCACCTCGTGGTCGGATCGATCCTGGCCGCCGCCGTCGTGCTCGTCTTCCTCTGGAACTGGCGCTCGACGGTGATCGCGGCGATTGCGATCCCGACCTCCATCATCGCCACCTTCGGTCTCATCTGGTATCAGGGCTTCACGCTCAACTCGATGACCATGCTCGCGCTGACGCTTGCCGTCGGTATCGTCATCGACGACGCGATCGTGGTGCTGGAGAACATCTATCGCTTCGTCGAGGAGAAAGGCCGTCCACCAATGCAGGCGGCGATCGAAGCGACGCAGGAGATCGGCCTTGCGGTTCTGGCGACGACGCTGTCGCTCGTGGCGATCTTCGTACCGGTCGGCTTCATGGGCGGCATCGTTGGCCGATTCATGACGAGCTTCGGCTTCACGATGTCGTTTGCGATTCTCGTGTCACTGCTCGTCAGCTTCACGCTGACCCCCATGCTGTCTGCCCGCTGGATCAAGATGAAGCCGCGGCGTCTGGACAGCGAGGGCCGGCCGATCGAGGAGCACAGCTCGAAGGACTCTCGCATCTTCAGCGCACTGGACGGCTGGTACGCGTCGATGCTGAGCTGGTCGCTCGCGCACCGTGGGATCGTGGCGGGCATCGCCGTGCTCGTGCTTCTGAGCAGCGTGCCGCTGTTCATGGTTGCCAACAAGAACTTCCTGCCGAACGACGACCAGTCGGAGTTCGAGGTCGGCGTTCGCGCGCCGGAAGGCACGAGCCTCGAAGCCACCGAGATCATCGCGAACCGTATCGCCAGTCGGATCAAGGCGTTACCGGAAGTCGCGTACACGCTCGTGTCGGTGGGCGACGACCCGGCGCGGACGCAGAATCTTTCCACCGTTTACGTGCGTCTCAAGCCTGTAGACGACCGGGCACGCGATCAGTTCGCCCTGATGGACGACGTCCGCGCACGGATTCTGCCGGCCATTGGTGTGCCGAACCTGCGCACTGGTGTGCGTTCGGTTGCGACCATCGGCGGGGGCGGCAATCAGAACGCCGAGATTCAGTTCACGATCAGCGGCCCTGATCTCAAGCTCCTCGAGCAGCACGCGCGCGCCGTCATGGATGCCGCGGCGAAGGAGCCGGGCGTCGTCGACCTCGACACGTCGTTGAACGTCGGCAAGCCGGAGCTCTCCGTGTATCTCGATCGACCGAAGGCTGCGGACCTGGGCGTGCAAATCGCTGACGCTGCCAACGCGCTTCGTCTTCTCGTCGGCGGCGATCAGGTGACGACCTACAACGAGGGAGGCGAGCAATACGAAGTGCACGTGCGTGCGCTCGAAGGCGATCGGCAGTCGGTCGAGGCAATCGGTCAGCTGACTGTGCCTTCGAATCAGGTGGGCAGCGTGCCACTGCGCAACCTGGCTCAGCTGACGCCCGGCACCGCGCCGTCGGAGATCAACCGGCTGAACCGTCAGCGTCAGGTGACCGTCTTCGCCGGGCTGCAACAGGGCTTCTCGCAGACGCCGGCGATGGATGCGATGCAGCGCTCGGCAGATGCGCTGAACATGGGACCGGGGTACAGCACGCGCTTCGCGGGCCGCTCTCGCGAGCTGGGCCGTGCCGCTCAAAACTTCCTGATTGCCTTTGTACTCTCGCTTGTGTTCATGTATTTAATTCTGGCTGCGCAGTTCGAGTCGTGGCTCCACCCCGTCACGATCCTGCTCTCGCTGCCGCTCACGCTGCCCTTCGCGCTGCTGTCGATCATCATTACGGGTCAGTCGCTGAACATCTTCTCGGCGCTCGGCCTGCTGGTCCTGTTCGGCGTCGTGAAGAAGAACTCGATCCTTCAGATCGATCATGCCAATCAACTTCGTGAGCGTGGAATGGAGCGCGACGCTGCTGTGCTGCAGGCGAGCCGCGACCGACTCCGGCCGATCCTGATGACCACGTTCGCCTTCGTGGCCGGCATGATCCCGCTCGTCGTGTCCAGCGGTATTGGTTCAGCGACGAACCGTGCGATCGGTTTCGTCATCATCGGAGGTCAGTCTCTCGTGTTATTGCTCACACTCATCGCCACGCCTGTCGCGTATTCGTTGTTCGACGACCTGTCGAAGATCCGTTTCTGGCGCTGGAGTCGGGCGGGGCGCGCGGCCACTGCCACCGCGTCGCTGCTGGCGCTCGCCCTGATGTGGCCGTCGGCGGCATCGGCGCAGACCGCGGCCGCGCCGGCTGGCCAGCCGCCGGCCGCGCCTGTGCAGCTCGCTCCGGGCGATCAGGTCATCCGCATCACGCGTGATGAAGCGGTCAGGTTGGCCGTCGAGAACAATCCGGAGCTCGCGGTCAGCAAGTTCGATCCTGCGATCTCCCAGACCGAGGTCGCAATCGCGCGCGGCGCGTTCGTGCCGACCCTCGACACGGTGCTCCAGCGAAACAGTCAGGAACAGCCGCCAACGAACCTGTTCTCGGGCGAACAAGGCGTCCACACGGGGCTGTGGTCAACGAACGTCGCTGTCAGCCAGCTGCTGCCGTGGGGCGGCGCGTCGTACTCGGTCGGATGGGATTCCGCGCGTACGACCAGCGACAGCCCGATCACCAGCTTCGATCCCTCATTGCAGTCGCGACTGCAGCTCGGGTTCACGCAACCGATTCTGAGGAACTTCAAGATCGATCCGGCGCGGGCCGCGCTCGACGTGTCCAGGCGAAACGTCGAGATTGCTGATACGAACCTTCGCGAAGCCAGGCTTGCCACCTCGGCAAATGCAGAGAATGCCTACTGGGCGCTCGTGGCGTCGCTGGCGCTCGTCGACGTGCAGCAGCGGTCGCTGGATCTCGCGCTCGAACTGGAGCGCACCAACCGTGCGCGCGTCGACGTCGGCCAGTCGCCGCCGCTCGATCTCGTTGCCGCGCGCGCGGAGGTCGCGCAGCGGCAGGAGAACCTGATCATCGCGAGGACGACAGCTGCGGCAGGTTGAGGATCAGCTGCGGACGCTGATCTTCGATCCGAGGCGTGATGATTACTGGAACATGCGCCTCGATCCTGCCGATCGCGTTCCGGCCGTTGGCGGTCCCCCGGACATCGACGCCGCCGTTCGCCGGGCGCTAGGCGAGCGAACGGATCTCGTCAGGGCGCGCAAACAGATTCAGAACACGGAAACGAGCATCAACCTTTCGCACAGCGAAACGCTTCCCGATCTGCGCGTGCAGGCGAACTACCTGACTGACTCCGCGGGCGGCACTCGCCTGATTCGCGAGGGTGGATTCCCCGGAACAATCGTCGGGCAGCAGACGACGAGCTATGCGGATGTGCTCGGTCAGGTGTTCTCGGCCGACTTCCCCACGTGGACGGTCGGGCTCGCCTTCAGCTATCCGCTGGGCAAGAGCACCGCAGAGGCGAACCTTGCGCGGGCGCGCATCGAACGCGACCAGGCGAACGCGCGGTTGAAGAGCCTCGAGATTATCGCGGTTCGCGAGATCCGGCAGGCGGCCTACCGCGTCGAGCAGAATCAGCAGCGAATCGAGACGACCAGGCTGGGCCGCGAGCTCGCGGAGCAGCGCCTGGATGCGGAGCAGAAGCGCTTCGAAGTCGGCATGTCGACGAGCTTCCTGGTGATTCAGGCGCAGCGTGACCTGGCGGTCGCGCGGAACAACGAGTTGCAGGCGCTGCTCGACTATCAGCTCGCCGTCGTCTCGTTCGAGACCGTGCAGCAGGCTGGCGGCGTCGGAGTCAGCTTCGGACTCATCCGGTAGCCGTCGCTACCGGGACACGAATCGGCCCGGATTGACGGCGTCCAGCAGGGGATCGGCCTGACCCGAGAGCACCAGGTCAGCGACCAGGGACGCCGTCACCGGAGCCAGCAGCACGCCGTTCCGGTAGTGGCCGGTCGCGTACACGACTCGCGGCGACGTCTCGACTCTCCCGATCAGCGGCAAGCCGTCCACCGTCGCTGGCCTCAGCCCCACTCGCGCCTCGAGGAAGGTCGCTCCCCAGATCGCCGGGAGCAGATCGCACGCAGCGTCAAGCAGATCGCGAACACCTGCAGCAGTCGTACGTTCATCGAACCCGACGTCCTCGACCGTCGCTCCGACGAGGACGGTGCCGTCGGTCCAGGGCACGATGTAGCAGTCAGGTCCCCAAATCACGCGCCCGAGTGTGTCGGCGCGCCACATCAGCCTCAGTAGTTGTCCGCGAATGGGTTTGACCTCAGGGCCTGTCGCCGGCTCGACTACCGAGGTGGCTCGTCCAGCTTCCGGTCGCGATGACGACCGCGTCAGCCGACCATCTCTCACCATCCGACGCGGTCACGAGCGCATCTCTCGATCGATCGGCGACCGAGGTAACAACCCGCCCGGCTTCCACCTCGGTGCCGTGGCGGAGCGCCGCCCACGTCAGCGCTTCGGTCAGCTGCGTTGCCGCGACGTAGGCGTGTGCCTTGACCAAGAGCGCACCGACCACCGACTCCGGAAGCGTCCCCTCGAGCGCGCGTGCCTGCGATCGATCGAGCCACTCCGCCTGCGCGGCGGACATGTGCTCCGACTTCAGCGACGTTTCGAGTCGATCCGCTTCAGCGGCGTCGCGGGCAATCTCCATCGTCCCGCAGCGCCGGTACTCGACCGCGACGCCAGACTCCTCACGCGCCTCGCCGACGAAACGCTCGTACATCTCCAGGCTGCGCGTGGCCAGCGCGAGCAGCGGGCCTGGTGACGCCTCGATGTATGGCGCGAGCACCCCGGCAGAGGCCTGCGTCGCGCCGGCGCCAACCGCGCGCGACTCGAACACACGCACGCGCGCCCCGCGCCGCGCCAGCTCGCGCGCAACGCCGCACCCGATGATGCCGGCACCGACGACAATGACGTCCGCCGTCCTGGCCACGAAGGCATCATATCGAACTCTCGACTTCCAACTCCCAACTCCCAAAGGAGAGCTCTTCGGGAGAGAGGGGTGGAAGGCGTACCCACTAGCTGATTGGTACGTCTTTCACCCCGCCCTCTCGATCGACTCTCCTTGGGAGTTGGGACTTGGCCGTTGGGAGTTGTCTCCGATTGCAGCTATTGCGATGTCCCTGAACGACGGCCGCCGGCGCGGCCGGCGTCGAGGTCGTTCCAATTCAGGATCGTGTTGAAGCCGAGGAAATACGTGCCTTGCGTCTGCCACCGCCAGAACGGGCGGATGGCGAACATGACGACGTGGCCCTGACCGACGGGGGCGTCAACCACCTGTGCGCGGCCGGCCAGCGACTGGCCGCCGACCAGGACACCCGATAGCAGCATGTCATCGGGATTGTTCGGGAACTGCATGACCACGCGCGCGCGAGGTTCAGCAGCATCACCGCCGCCCGGGAATCCGCCGCGCCCGCCGCCACCACCACGGCCGCCGCGGCCGCCGGCGTCCTGAGCCTGACCTCGTTGTCCGCCGCGCGCCCCTCCGGTCGATTCCGGATTCTCTGCGTCGTACGGCGACAGGCGCTGTTGCGGGGCACCAGCCATCGGCGTGATGTTCATACCCACACCGGGACCGCCGCCTTCGCCACCGCGACCGCCGAACCCACCGCCCCCGCCACCAGCGTTGAGCACCGGATCCTGATTGAAGTACACGGGCAGCTGCGCGTCGAAACCGTAAGCGACCGGGCTGCGGCGATCGGCGACGACACCGCGCATCACCGAGCCGCGGACGAACAGGCCGTCAGGACTCTCGATGGTGATGCCCGAGGTGACGTTGTATTCCGGGAAGATCGTGGACGTCGATCCCTCGACGAGCAGCGTCCCGCCTGCCTGCACGAACTTGACGAGCTCCATCAGCCCTTCCCAGCCCATGCCGCCGCGAATGTCGTCCGCTTCGTCGATCCCGCCGAGATTCGGCGTCTCGGTCGACTTCTTGTACGGCAGCGGCAACTTGCCGGTCCGCGCAATCCCCGCGACCTGCGACTGCGCGTTGCCGCCGATGTGCGGAAAGACGATGACGTCGTACTTCTGGCGCAGGTTGCCCTCTTTGAGCTTGATGTCGGCGAAATAGGTGTAGGGCACGCCAAAGGTGTCGAACGCAGCGCGGACCCACCCTTCATCCTGCGTTCGTGCCCAGGAGTGCACGTAGCCGATGCGCGGGATATCGAGGTCGTGCATCGCCACGGTTGGCGCTGACGCGACGGCCCAGCCTGACAGCCCGAGATCGCGCAACGTCGGCTCGACCTTTGCGCGGTCGGCGCCCGCGATGATGAACGCGCCGGGACGGAACTTCCGGCCGGCCGCCTCGAACTCTTCTTCGGCCGCCTGCATCTTCACGTCGGCATGCTTGAAGCGGAACGTCACCAGGTTGTTGTCGGTCGTATGGTCGACGACGATGACGGAACCGGTTCCTTCGATCCCGCCGGCAGCCTTCACGTCTGCGGTAACCAGCGTTCCCTGCTGATCGAGGATCGATTTCTCGGTGGCCGTCTTGACGACGATGTTGCGCATGTACGGGAACGTCCACCCGGTGTCGTCGTACGGCCGCGGATTCGACGGCGAGAAGCTCTGGACCGAGAAGTACATGTCAGCCAGCGTGCGATAGGGCTGGTCGCCGCGAATGATGTAGTCGCCCGGCTGCACCTGCACGATCACCGACCTTGTACGCCGACGCGGCCCGATGGATCTCGAGGCCCTGACGGCGGAGCTCGTTCACGGCATCGGCGGCATCGGCCTTGCGCCGCTGGCCTGCAGGAATCACCCAGCCGTAGGTCGGTCCGGTCTTGCCCTTGTCGACCGCGCGCTTGTTCTTCAGCCAGTAGTTCTCGAGGTACGTGTCCTTGTTCTTGGCGACGTGATTGAGCGCAATCAGGATCGCGGACTGCTGGATGTTGGTGTTGTTGCGCGGCCCCCACTTGATCGACGGCAGCGGCGGGTTCGGCCTGAACCACTCGCGGCTCGTCGTCGTCGGACCAGCGGTCACCTCGCGGAGATCCGGACCGTAGCCCATGACCTCGTAGAAGCGGCCGATCGCGTTGTGCGTGTGGGCGATGAAGAACATGTAGTTCGGCGTCCAGCCATCGTAGAACCCATAGGTCCAGACACCAGGCACACCGCGCTTGGTCATCTCCATGACCTCGGTCTTCGCCAGCAGCCACCACTCATCGACCGTGATCGGATCGATCGCTTCGTTGTAGGGGCCGGTGCCGGTCGACGCATACAGGTACGTCGACTGCTCGTGCAGGTCGTGCATGATGGTCGGCTTCCAGTCGAGGAACGTCTTGGTGACGTTGCGCGTCAGCGCCAGGAACTGACCCATGCCGTCGCGATTGTTGTCGTGCGCGACGTATTTGCCCCAATACATGAGCGGGAGACGGGACTCGCCCTGCGGCCGCTTCTTGTTGAAGTAGTACGTGTCGACCTGCTTCTCGCGGCCGTCGACTTCGATGACCGGCGTGATCAGCGTGATCACATTGTTACGAATCTGCTGAATGTAGGGAGACTCGCCGACGGCGAGGCGGTACGGCAACTCGATCAACATCTCCGGCCCACCGGTTTCGGTCGAGTGCATGCCGCTGGTGATCCAGTAGATCGGTTTCGCCGTACGAATCAGCTGCTGTGCCTGGTCCTCGGTCGTGCGGCGCGGGTCGGTCAACGACGCCAGCATGCCCTTGTACTTGTCCAGCGATTTGATCGTCGCTTCATCCGCCACGGCGAGAAGGACCATGTCGCGCCCTTCTTCCGTCTTGCCGATGTTCCACATCGCGATGCGGTCGGACGCCTTGTCGAGCGCCTCGTAATACCGATAGATGTCCTTGGAGTACGTCAGCTCGCCGGGCGTGCCAGGCATCCGTCCGAAGAACTTCAACGGCGTCGGCACGGTGTCGGACGCCGGCAAGTGATCCACGAGCTCGGTGATGATGCGAGGGTCCTGCGTGTACTCCTTGATCTTCGCGGTGTATTCCTCGTCGATCTTCTGTTTCGGGGCCTGCGGACGTGATTGCGCGGCCGGCTGGAGGCCCGGAACGGCAACAGTCAGAGCGAGAACGGAAAGCGCGAAGCGGAACATCGGACTTCGCAGCAGCACGGAACTCATAGATCCTCCTGAAAAGCTCAGAACGTTGAGCCTTATAACATACCGGACCGGAACTGGGATAGTCGGCGGGCAGTCCAGTAGCTACGGCGCGGAGGATCCTTCAGGTGCGGTTGAAAGCCTTACTTCTTGTCGCGTAGGGGCTGAGGTTTCGGCTCGGGCTTCTCGACGTAGTTTGGCGGTTTCCACGCGTCAGGACGCAACTTGCCGCCCCATCCCCAATAGACCGGCTCGTGCTGGACGGGAGCGGTTTGGTGGATCGGGGGCAGCGGCGCACCGAAACCGGGCGAGGGATCGAACGGCAGTTGCACGTGCTGCTGCAAATGCCTGCCACGCGAGATGAAACGGCCCTGGGGAACCGCGACATAGACCGGTACGAGCCACCTGCTCGACAACCGGGCGCTCGTGCTCGATCACGATCACCTGCGGCTGTGGCGCAACGTACGGCGCCGGATCGACAGCCTGTTCCGTCATGACGGGTGCGGGGACTGATTCGGTCTGCGGGGTTCGACCGCTCCTCACCATCGCGAGGATCACACGTTCGCTGACATTGGCCTCTTTCAGGCTCTTCAGCATGTTGGTGTCGAGGGTGAAGACACCGCCGTCAACCTCGATGAGAGCCAGCAGGACCTCTTCGCTCAAACCTGCCCGGCTGAGCTCGAGAATCTCCTTGGCCGTCACAGCCTGCGCGGTGACTGGAACGAGCGTCAGCAGGATGAAGGCGTAGGGGAGAGCTCGGCGCATATGATTTCCTTCCAGGGCTGCGGACCGCCTGAAATGAAGCCGTCGCGGCAAAAGTATCGTGCAACTGCAATGCCGTCAATGGGTAGCCGAATCGTGCGGACCTCGCTATTCTTGTGGGGCTGAACGGTTCCAGCGGTCCTGTCGATAGGACAGGCAGTGTCACCCGGATAGGCCCGAAATTGAGCGAAACTGGCGAGAATCAGTGGAATCCGGGTTGTTTTTGACCGACCGCCGGGGCATAGCTCTTGCTCGTCAGGAAGCGTTCAGGAGTAAGTAACGCCATGATTTCCAGACCAGTCGTGCTCGCCTTGCTGGCAGCCGGTTGCGTAACGGCAGCCGCTGGAGGCGCGTACGTGGCCGTGCGGCAGAACGCGGTCGATACCGCGACGCCGTCGGGGGTCACCCAGTTCGCCGCTCCGGCACCCGTGCCGGCCACGGACCCGGCCCAGCCGGCTCCTGTTGCCGCCACCGACGCCCTGGTCTCTCCTTCGGCCCCGGCACCGGAGCCAGCGGTAGAAGTCGAGACGCCGCGCCCCGCAAGCCCGAAGACAGCTCCGCCGGCAGCGCCGCGCCCGCGGAGGCCGGTCGAACGTCAGACTACGATCGCCGAGCGAAGACCAAACCCGTCCGTTGAACCAGCAGGACCAAGTGCGCAGGCGCCGGAATCTGCCACGAACGGAGCGGCCCCAGATGCCGCCCGTCGCGCCCGTCCGGACCGATCCACTTCCCGAACCGGTTCGCCTGCCCGAGATTGCGCCGGCAACACCAGAGCGCGAGTTCCTCGAGCTGGTCGTCCCGTCGTCGTCCGTCATCGGCCTGCAAATGGATACCTCGCTCTCGAGCGAGCGCGCACGCGTCGAGGATCGTGTCGAGGCCCGCGTCACGCGCGACGTCCTGGTCGACGGCCGCGTCGCGATTCCTGCGGGATCGCGCTTGATTGGTGCGGTGACGATGGTGGAGCGCGGCGGGAAGATCAAGGAACGCGCGCGCCTCGGTGTCAGATTCCACACGTTGGTCCTTGCCGATAGCCTGGAGCTGCCCATCCGAACGGAGAGCATTTCCCGCGAGGGCGAGGCTCCCGGACGCGAGAGCTCGGCAAAGATCGGCGGCGCGGCTGTTGGTGGTGCCATCCTCGGCGCGATCCTCGGCGGCGGGAAGGGCGCGATGATTGGTGGCGCGACAGGCGCGGCCGGCGGGACGGCTGCGGTGATGGCTGGCGATCGCAATGCGGCGACGTTGACGGCCGGCGCCGTGCTGACGGTCCGGCTGACCGAGCCGGTGACGGTCGAAGTCGAAAAGCGCTGAACACCGACGCGGGTTGACGTCTTACCTCCCCCGGCCCACAATCGGACCGTGTTTCCGATTGTGGGGCCGGATTCGGCCCGCTCCCTGACCTACCCTCACGATTCCCAGACCATCGGCGATGTCGAAGCACGGCGGCGCTGAACCGTCTTCGCCACACTCGTCTCCCCCGTCCGCCCAGTCCCTGGGCGACATGGATCCTGAGGACTTTCGCCGTCACGCGCATCAGCTCGCGGACTGGATCGCCCAATACTTCTCGAGCATCGATCTCTATCCCGTCCTGTCGCGAGCGCAGCCTGGTGAGATTCGCGCGGCGATTCCGGGCGATGCGCCGGAAGATGGCGAATCTTTCGAGGCGATGCTCGCGGACTTCGAACGAGTGCTGATGCCCGGCGTGACGCACTGGAATCACCCGGGCTTCTTCGCGTATTTCGCGATCAGCGGCAGCGGTCCCGGCGTGCTGGCAGACTTCCTCTCGTCGGCGCTGAACGCTCAAGCGATGCTGTGGCGAACGTCGCCAGCGGCAACGGAGCTCGAAGAGGTCACGCTCGGGTGGCTGCGCAAGCTGATCGGCCTGCCGGATTCGTTCGAAGGCGTCATCTACGACACCGCGTCGATCTCGACCCTGCATGGTCTCGCCGCCGCACGCGAAGTGGCGGTGCCCGAGGTCCGCGCGAAGGGCCTGGCGGGACGCAAGAACGTCTCGAAGCTCCGCGTCTATTGCTCCGAGCACGCGCATTCGTCTGTCGACAAGGCCGTGATCCTGCTCGGGCTCGGTCATGAAGCGCTGAAGCGCATTCCTGCTGACGGCGAGTTCCGCATGAAAGCGGACGCGCTCGAGAAAGCCATCGAAAAGGACCTTGCTGCACACGCACGTCCTGTCGCGGTCGTCGCCACCGTCGGCACGACATCGACGACGAGCGTCGATCCGCTGCCGGAGATCGCACGCATCTGCGCGCGCCACAAGATCTGGCTGCACGTCGACGCCGCCTACGCCGGTGTTGCCGCGATGGTTCCCGGCTTCGAATGGATTCTGGAAGGCGCCGCCGATGCCGACTCGCTGGTCGTCAACCCGCACAAGTGGTTGTTCACGCCCTTCGATCTCAGCGCCTTCTACTGCCGGAGAATGGACGTCGTGCGTCAGGCGTTCGCGCTCACGCCCGACTATCTGAAGACGGTTGAATCAGCGCCCGTGCACAACCTGATGGACACCGGCATTCAACTCGGCCGGCGGTTCCGCGCATTGAAGTTGTGGATGGTCATGCGGCACTTCGGCGCGTCGGGCATTCGCGCTCGGATCGCGGAACACATGCGCCTCGCGCGACTCTTCGCCGACTGGATCGACGCGAGCGATCGTTTCGAACGGGTCGCACCCGTCAACTTCAGCGTCGTCTGCTTCCGTGCGAATGGTGACGATGCATTCAACGAAGGATTGCTCGACACGATCAATGCGGGTGGTGAAGTGTTTCTTTCCCACACACGCCTCGATGGCCGATACGTGCTCAGGCTGGCGATCGGAAACCTCCGCACTACCGAAGCGCACGTTGCCCGTGCGTGGTCACTTTTGCAACAGGCCTTTGATCAGCTTCACTGCAGGATGAGCCCAGCGGGGCATACCGCTTGCAGGCTTGAAGACGCCGAATGGGTCCGGATTTGCACCGATGAGTCGGTTTTGAACACTCATATGGCATCCGGCGCACAGAGAGGCGGATTGACATGTCTGTACGGAAGTTCATCGTTGCCGGTTCGGTCGTCATTCTTGGGTTTTCTCGCTTCGCCAGCCCCGGCGTCCGCGGATTGGTTGTTCACCCCGTTCGTCGGCACGGTCTTCAGCGGAGCTGCAGACTTCAATGACGGATTCGACACCGAGTTCGAGTTCGAGCGCCGCTTCACGTACGGTGCGTCACTGGGATACATGGGAGCCGGAGCGATCGGCTTCGAGGTCGATTTTGGATACACACCGAACTTCTTCGAGACTACTCTCCGACGACGATTTCGATTTCGCCAGTGACAGCAATGTGACCACGTTCATGGGGAATCTCATCGTCGGCGTGCCGCATTGGCGGCCAGTCGGGGTTCGGGGTTCGACCCTATGCCGTGGGAGGTGCCGGGTTGCTTCGCGCCAGCGTGACCGATATCGATGAATTCTTCGATGTCGACAAAAACTCGTGGGGCTTCGATCGTGGGAGGCGGGCTTCATGATCCTCTTCGCGATAACGTTGGCATTCGAGGTGACGTCCGCTATTTCCGAACGTTCACGAGTGGCGACGACGACGAGCTCGATTTCGATCTGGGCGGATTCGATTTCTGGAGAGCGACGGCCGGCGTGACTTTCAGGTGGTGACGTCTACTCGCCACCGTTCGAACCATCGTTCGTCGACTTCCTCGAGCGCGATCGCTCCGTGCGCGGGGAAGTCGAGCGTTTCTTCTTCAGCGTTCCGCATGAGAAGAGCCTGAACCACGCGCGGCAAGTGCGGCATGTGGCCCACTACCACGACTGTTCGAGGTTCCGCGATCAGCCTGTCCTTGATCCAGCCGGGTGGATCATCGGGAAGCAGTCCCCGGATCGCGGAGAGTTCCGCCAGCGGGTTGCACGCTTTCCAAACAGCTTCAGCGGTCTGACGAGCGCGGAGCTTTCCGCTGTGCCAGACGCAGGCCGGTTTCACCGCGCGGGCGAGCAGCGCGTTCGCGACGAAGACAGCCTGTTCACGGCCTGCCGCAGAAAGCGGCCGCTGCGGATCGATCGCGGGGTCGACGGCGTCGGCGTGGTGTACCAGGACAACCATGATGGGAATCGCGAATCGGAAATCGGAAATCGGAAATCGGGGATCGGAATCCGCGCACCCTCAGTTCGCGTGTCTCCGCCGCCCAGCTCTTTGGCTTCGGCAAGCGCCGTTGACACGGCGTCCGGGTGCGTCGACTGCGGCGTGCGCTTACGCTCGACGGAAGCGGCGGGCGTAATCGCTTGCACGACGTCCGCGTCGAAGTGCGGGGATTGCGCGCGCCACTCGTCCACGCTGAGATCGTCGAACGATCGCCCCGCCTTCAGCAAGCTGCGGACGAGCGCGCCTACGATTGCATGTGCGTCGCGGAACGGTACGCCCTTCGCGACCAGATAGTCGGCCACGTCGGTGGCCAGCAGCAGGCCCGATGACGCCTTCAGTGTCGTTACGCGGTTGAGGCCGATGCCGCGGAGCACCGCGGCCGTCGCGTCGAGCGACGCCTGCACGGTATCTTCCGCGTCGAAGGTCGCTTCCTTGTCCTCCTGCAGGTCCTTGTTGTACCCGACCGGCAGTCCCTTCATCGTCGCCAGCCATCCGGTCAGCCTGCCGATGACGCGTCCCGTCTTTCCGCGCACGAGCTCGAGCGGATCGGGATTCTTCTTCTGCGGCATCAGGCTGCTGCCGGTGGCCGCAGTGTCCGCCAGTTCGAGGAACCCGAACTCTTCGGACGTGAAGAGAATGAGATCTTCAGCCATGCGGCTGACGTGAACCATCGACAACGCGCAGGCGTGCAGAAACGTCGAGACGAAGTCGCGCTCGCCCGTTGCGTCGATGCTGTTCCGGACTACTCCAGCGAACCCGAGACGTTTGGCGAGACGCGGCACGTCGATGGCGTAGCTGGTGCCGGCAATCGCGCCCGATCCAAGCGGAAGCTCGTCGATCTCGGTCGAGGACGTGAGCAAAGCGCGCGTGATCCCGACGCAGGGCCGACGCGTGGGCGAGGAAGAAATGGGCGGCCAGGATTGGCTGCGCACGACGCATGTGCGTGTACGAGGGCATGAGCGCATCCCCCGCGCGCTCCGCCTGATCGAGCAACACGCCGATCAGCGCCACGATCGACCGTTGCAAGGCGGGAACCTGGCGCTTCAGATACAGGCGCAGGTCGACGGCAACCTGCTCGTTGCGGGACCGACCGGTGTGCAGCCGGCGTCCAGCGTCGCCGACCCGCTGGACCAGCTCGCGCTCGACGAAGGCGTGCACATCTTCATCCTGGGCAGCCGCCGCAGACTGGAAGAATGACGGATCCTTGCCCGCCGCAAGGATCTCGTGAAGACCCCTGGCAATCGCGGCGCTGTCGGAAGCCGTCAGCACACCGGCATGCTCGAGCGCTTCGGCCCACGCGAGGCTTCCCCGCACATCGTCTTCAAAGAGCCGGCGATCGAAACGAAAGGACGCGCCGAACTCGAAGAGCTTCGCGTCGGGGTCGCCCTCGAAACGTCCAGACCACAGATGCGCCATCCGCCTACCCTACTGTCGCGCGCCTGCGGTGTTCGTCATCCGTCGACGCCGTCGATTGCCCGCCGATCACCGTGCACTCGCCCTTGAACAACTTCGCGCGCACGACGCCTGTGACGCCAGACTGAACCCCCGCGACGAACGCATCCATCTCCGCGCGAGCCGGATCGAACCAGCCGCCGGAGGCGACCAGCTCGGCGTACCGGCGGGACAGCGCCTGTTTCCGCTGACCAATCTCGCGCTCGATGATGCAACCTTCGAGCACGTCATGCGCGGCGTGCAGCACGACAGCCGACGGAGCCTCGTGAATCTCGACAGACGCGACACCTTCATCTGACACGACGATGCGCTCCAGCCGCCCGACGGCGTGCGACCCCGCGATCGTTTCGAGGCTCTCGATAATCTCGAGGAGCGGCATGTCGATCCCGTTGATCTTGACGGGCGTGCCACCCGCGAATTCGATGTCCACGTACGCAGGGTCGTCAGGGGATTCGGAGATGGCGCGCGTCAGCGCGAACATCTCGTCGGGCAACCGTCCCCCCGCATTCGGGACCGGCCCGACATCGATCGAGCGACCCCAGAGATTGACGTCCACGCGGTCGGACCATCTGTCGCCGACACTGATCCCAAGGTCTCTCGCCCAGCCCGCCGCCGACGCCGACACGGCTTCGGGAACGAACTGCTGTGCGGTCGCGAGCTCGAGAGAGCTGTCGAGCGCGCGCATCGGCACTTCGAGGCGATCGGGATGACGGGTGGATCCATGGACGATCGTGGACGCGTTCTCCATACGGGCAATCGACACGAGCCTGCCCGCTATCAGCGCGCTGGTCATGTGGGGGGAGAGCGGATACACGCCGTCCTGCAGGGCACCCGCATGCAGGGACGGAACGATGAAGCTTCGAATGAGCTCGTCACGCGCGTCGATGACGTGCGCGCGCACGGCGCCGAGCGACAGCGCGCGTTCGCGAATGTCGGCAAGATCGTCACCCTGACCGACGTCAACCGTGACCGTGATGACTTCGGTCTCGGGGTGTCGCGACAACTCCCGAATCGCGAGCGAGGTCTCGAGCCCGCCCGAATACGCCACGATAATGCGCCTCACAAGTGTCCGTTCCTGCATCTCAGTCGTCCCACCTCTTCTCTTAATGCGCCGAGCTAATCGGAAATCGGAAATCGGAAAGCGGAGCTCGAATCGATAGCACCGATTGCCGATTAGCTTAATGACGGCTCCCGATTTCCGATTTCCGATTTCCGCTTTCCGCTTTCCGCTTTGCCGACTCCCATCACAATCCAGCCGTTCGACGCAATCGCGCCACCAGCGTGTCGGCTTCGGCTCGCGAACGGCAAATGACCAGAATCGTGTCATCACCGCCGATAGTGCCGACGATTTCCGGGACGCTGGCTCGGTCGATCGCCAGAGCGAGCGGCTGCGCCTTGCCAACGTCGGTCTTCAGGACGATCAACTGCTCCACCGGCTCAATGAACCGGAGATACTCCGCCACCGCCTGTTCCAGGGCCGCCTCGGTCGCGACCCGGTCCGCCGCAGACGATCCGGGAGCCCGATAAGCGCCGTCCGCAGCACTTTTTACGAGGCCGAGGTCACGAATATCGCGTGACAGCGTGGCCTGCGTTGCCTCGAATCCGCGCTCCCGAAGTCGCCGCCTCAGCTGTTCCTGACTGTTAATTCCTTCCCGCTCAACGATTTCCAGAACAACGGCCTGCCTGCGGGATTTCATAATTATGCAGCGAGACAAAGAGTATACATAGATTGCAAAGGCGATCCAAGCCCAATCCGATCAATCAGTTGACATGCGATTCGCGTGGTTGTATAACTAAACATTCTGATGAATAGTTATTCTCCCATTCGGGTGGGCATCGCCGGGGCCAGTGGCTACGCCGGGATCGAGCTGGTGAGGCGGCTGACGCGTCACCCGGGAGTAAGGGTCCGTCTTGCGATGGGTTCGGGTTCGTCACCGGCTCGGAAGGTCCCGGCGCTCGCCAGGATCTGGGATGACCCGGTCGTTCCATTCGACCTCGATCTGCTGGCGGCTGAAACGGACGCCGTCTTTCTCGCGGTCCCGGAGACGCTCGCCGCCGAAGTCGCGCCGGTTCTGGCTGCGCGGGGGCCACGCGTGCTCGATCTCTCCGGCGCGTTTCGCCTGCGCACCGAAGCCGACCGTCAGAAGTGGTATCCGCATTCGCCGGTGCCGAAGGTGACGGTTGCGTACGGCCTGACCGAACGGAACCGGCCGGCGTTGAGCGAGGCGCGGTTGATCGCGTGCCCCGGTTGTTATCCCACCGCCGCGCTTCTCGCGCTGCAGCCGCTGGCGATGGCTGGGCTGATCGAGCCGGGCGTCATCATCGACGCGAAGTCAGGGATCTCGGGCGCGGGTAAGACGCCGAGCGAGCGAACCCACTTCTCCGAGTGCCACGGCAGCGTCGCGGCTTACGGGGTCTTTGCGCACCGGCACGCCGCCGAGATCGAGCAGGAGCTCGGCATGCCGGTCACGTTCGTGCCGCATCTCGTGCCGCTCGATCGCGGCATTTTCGAGACGATCTACGCGCGGCTGAAGCCTGGGGTGACGGCCGACGACATCGCCGCGGCGCTGTCGGCTGCGTATCGCGAGTCGCCCTTCGTCAGGCTGACCGGACCGGATCTTCCGGAGATCAAGCACGTCGCGCACACCAATTTCTGCGACATCGGCTGGCGCGTCGACCGGCCTGGCGGCCAGCTGGTCATCGCTGCGTGCATCGACAACCTCGTGAAGGGGGCCGCCGGACAGGCGATCCAGAACTTCAACGTCGCTTTCGGGTTCGAAGAGACCCTGGGCCTGAACTGATGCCGCGCCCCACGGTTCTGAAATTCGGCGGCGAGCTGCTCGAGGATGCTGACGCCATCAGGTCCGCCGCGAGCACCATCGTGCGGCTGTCGCAGGCCGGGCCGCTCGTCGTGGTTCATGGCGGCGGCCGCGCAATTGACGCCGAGCTTCGTGCGCGCGGGGTTGTGCCGCGCTTCGTCGACGGCGTGCGTGTCACCGATCAGCCGACGCTGGATGCGGTGATCTCGGTGCTGGCGGGCCGTACCAATACCAGCCTGGTCGCCGCCGTGGGAGCCGCTGGCGGCCGTGCCATCGGGCTCACCGGCGCAGACGGGTTCATCGGGCTCTCCAGCCGCGCCGCGGTGTTCGAAACGGTCTCGGGCGAGCGCGTCGACCTCGGGCTGGTTGGCGATCCCCAGCCGGGCGATGTCTCGCTGCTCCGCGATCTGCTGCAGATCGGATGCATTCCGATCGTCTGCAGCATCGGAGTCGATGCCGAAGGCACGCTGCTGAACGTCAATGCTGACGTCATCGCCGCGCACCTGTCGGCCATGCTCGGCGCGGGCCGGCTGATCATTGCGGGAACGACGCCGGGCGTCCTGGACGGCAACGGCAACGGCCTGCCGGAGCTCGCGGTCGACGAGATCGATCGGATGGCCGCGAGTGGCGCGGCGCACTCGGGCATGCTGGCGAAGCTGAACGCCTGCCGTCGCGCCCTGCTGGCTGGCGTCGCGGACGTCTCTATTGTCTCGGGACGTGCAGCAGCCGATATCACGAACGCACCGGGAACGCGCATCGTGGCGGGCGCGATGGCGCAACGAGGCTGAGCGGTGAACGGAGCGATGGTGGAGAACGCGAGCGGAGCGATGGTGGAAAAAATGACGACCGCGACCAACGTAATGGCAGTCGAGCGCGAGCACGTGCTGCAGGTCTATCGGCGCGCGCCCGTGGTGTTCGAGCGCGGCCGCGGATGCCGCCTCTTCGATGCCGATGGCCGCGGCTACCTCGATTTCATCTCGGGTGTCGGTGTCGCGTCACTCGGTCATGCCCACCCCCGTCTGGCTGCGGCGCTGAGCGAGCAAGCGTCGACGCTCATGCACACGTCGAACCTGTTCTACCACCCGCTGCAGGGTGAAGTCGCCTCCCGGCTGGCCGCGCTCTCCGGGCTGCCGCGCACGTTCTTCTGCAACAGCGGCACGGAAGCGGTTGAGGCCTGTCTCAAGTTTGCGCGCCGGTACTGGTTCGCGCAGGGCACGCCGCGATCGGGGTTCGTCGCGCTCGAACACTCATTCCACGGACGAACGATCGGGTCGCTGTCCGTGACGTGGGACGAGCACTACCGCACACCGTTTGCGCCCCTGCTCGCGGACGTTCAGTGGGTCCCGAACGACGACCCCGACGCGCTCCTGCGCGCGGTCACGTCAACCACCGCCGCGGTGATTGCGGAACCGCTCCAGGGCGAGGGTGGGGTCCGGCCGCTCTCGCAGTCGATGGCCGACGCGATTACGCGGGCCTGCGCCAGCACCGGGGCGCTGCTGATCGCCGACGAGGTCCAGTCCGGCCTCGGAAGAACGGGCCGCCCGTTCTATTCGGCGGCGCTTGGCCTGAAGCCCGATCTGATGGCTCTCGGAAAGGCGCTCGGCGCCGGTGTTCCGATCGGGGCGGCGCAGTTCAGTGAGCGAATCGCCACCGCTGCAGCGTTCGGCGACCACGGCAGCACCTACGGCGGCAACCTGCTCGCCTGCCGCGCGGCCCTGGTGTTCCTCGAGGAGCTGATCGATCGCAACGTCATCGGCAACGTCGCCAGCGCCGGCGCATATCTCGAGCAGGCGCTTCGACAGATGGCCGCCCGCCATCCTGCCGTGCGCGACGTGCGCGGCGCCGGCCTCATCTGGGGTCTCGAGCTCGATCGTCCCGCAGCGCCGGTGGTTGAGGCGGCGCTGAATCTCGGATTGCTCATCAACCGCACGGCAGAAACCGTTGTCCGGCTGCTGCCGCCATTCATCATCACGTCGACTGACATCGACGAAGCGGTCGGATTACTCGACAAGGCCATCGCGACCGCCGCAGGAGGAGCCCAGTGAACGTTGCCATCACGCTTCGGACCGCCGGTCCGGCAGACGTGACCGCGATCCATCGCCTGATCTGCGAGAACCTCGAGGTCGGGCACCTGTTGCCGCGGACCATCGCGGATCTCGAGCAGCACGCCAGCCGCTTCGTCGTGGCGGAGGCGGGTGATGCGATCGTCGGGTGCGCGGAGCTCGCGCCGCTGAGCGGCCGTGTGGCGGAAGTGCGATCGCTGGTCGTGGATCAAGCCCACCGCGGACGGCAGATCGGACCGACGATGGTGAGCCATCTTGCCGAAACGGCAGTCGGACGCGGATACGTCACGCTGTGTGCGTTCACGCACGAGCCCTCGCATTTCGTGCGATTGGGCTTCACGATCGTGCCGCACGTGTGGGTCCCCGAGAAGATCGCGCGCGATTGCACGTCGTGCGCCCTCTTCAGGAACTGCGGCCAGTATGCGGTGACGCTGACGCTCCGGCCCGGTGTCATCCTGCGGCCCGAGCGGCCGGCGGCGCTGATCGCAGCCGGACGCGTGGCCTCCGCGCGACGCCCGAACGTCGAGCGCCTGAAGCTTCAACCCGTACCTGTGCGCGAAGTGGCAACCGAGCGCGAAAAGGAGCCGATCCCGGCGTGAGCGCAGTCGAAACCGGTGTGGACGCGGTGAACATTCGCAGCATTCTGGGATCCGTCGGTGCTCCGCAAGGATTCCGCGCCGCTGGTGTGGCCTGCGGGATCAAGAAATCCGGCGCACCGGACCTCGCGCTCATCGTTTCCGACGGTGAGGCCTCGGCCGCGGCGGTGTTCACGACCAACCGGGCGCAGGCGGCGCCGGTGCTCGTCTCGCACGAGCATCTTGCGAAAAGTGGCGGCCGCGCACGCGCGGTCGTCGTGAACAGCGGCTGCGCGAACGCTTGTACAGGAGTCGACGGCCTCGCGCACGCCCGCGCCATGGCGGAACTCACGGCGCGAACCGTCGGATGTTCGGCGTCGGACGTGCTCGTGTCGTCAACCGGTGTCATCGGCGTGAAGCTCGACATGGTCAAGGTCGAAGCCGGCATCGTCGATGCCGGACGTCAACTGGCCCGCGGCGGGGGCCCTGCGGCGGCGCGGGCGATCATGACGACAGATCCGTTTCCGAAAGAAGCGGCGATCGAAGCCGCGATCGGTTCAGGGATCGTGCGGGTTGGCGGAATCGCCAAGGGCTCGGGAATGATCGAACCGATGATGGCGACGATGCTCGGATTCGTCACGACGGACGCCCGCGTCGAGCCGGCACTTTTGCAGCGTGCGCTGGTGTCGGTCGTGAACGACACGTTCAACGCCATCACGGTTGACGGGGAATGCTCGACGAACGATTGCGTCTTTCTGCTCGCCAGCGGTGCGAGCGGCGTGACCATCGGCGAAGCGGAGCTGCCCTCGTTCATCCAGGCACTGCGCGCCGCCTGTGAGCCGCTGGCCATCGGAATCGTGCGGGGCGGTGAGGGTGCCACCAAGCTGATCACCGTGCGTGTGATCGGCGCGCAGTCGAACGAAGATGCTCGACGAGCGGCGCGGGCCATCGCGAACTCGCCGCTCGTCAAGACTGCGGTTCATGGCGGCGATCCGAACTGGGGCCGTCTGATCGCGGTGGCGGGCCGGTCCGGCTCGGCGTTCACGCTCGAAGGGGCGGCGGTCCGCATCGGACCCGTGGAGCTCTTCCGCGACGGCACCCCGTTCGACGAGCGCTCGGCGGAGGCGGCGACATACCTCCAGGGCAAAGACATCGAGATCGAGGTCGATCTCGGCACTGGTGGCGCTGGACGATCGCACATGTGGACCTGCGATCTCAGCGCCGAGTACGTTCGAATCAACGCAGAGTACCGGACCTGACAGAGTGCGAGCCCAGACCATGAGAAGCGTAGCCCGAGAGAAGGCGTCATTCCAGATGACGGCGTTGCCGAGATTTCTGTCGATCCTCGATCTGGGATCCGACGAGCTGCTCGCCTGTTTGTCGCTCGCCGGCGATCTGAAGGCCGCTCGCCGCGCCCGTCGGCCACACCTCCAGCCGCTCGAGGGTCAGCACATCGCGCTGCTGTTCGAAAAGCCATCGCTCCGTACGCGTTCGACGTTTCAGATCGCCGTGCGCGAGCTTGGCGGCGACGTCATCGAACCGCCCGCCGATGTCGCACTGGGCGGCCGCGAGAGCATCGCCGACGTGGCGCGGAACCTCGAGCGCTGGGTGTCGACCGCGATCGTCCGCACATTCGCGCAGGCACGGCTCGAGGCCTTTGCAGAAGCTGCTCCCTCACTGCACGTGGTCAACGCGTTGACCGACGAGGAACACCCCTGTCAGGCGCTCGCTGACGCGCTGACGCTGGTCGAGAAGTTCGGCACATTGCGCGGCCGGACGATTGCGTACGTCGGCGATGGTAATAACGTCGCGACGTCGCTGGCGCAGGTGTCGGTCATGCTCGGCGCCAACGTCCGCGTCGGCTCCCCGAAGGGTTTCGAGCTGAGCGACCGCGTGCAGGCATCCATCGCGTCGTGCGCTCTGAATGGTGCATCGCTGGAGATCACGACCAACCCTGCGGAGGCAGTCCGCGGGGCTGACGCGGTCTACACGGACGTCTGGGCGTCCATGGGTCAGGAGTCCGAAGCTGCGGAGCGGCGGGAGATCTTCGCGCCGTTCCAGGTGAACCCGCAGCTGATGTCGCACGCAGCGCCCGGAGCGCTGTTCATGCATTGCCTGCCCGCGCATCGCGGCGACGAGGTCACCGACGAAGTCATCGACTCGTCCACATCCGTCGTCTTCGATCAGGCCGAGAACCGCCTGCACACGCAGAAGGCCCTGCTCGCCATGCTCAAGTGATCAGAAACTGCGACGTCCCCAAGAGGTGGCTGGCACCTAGCCCGGGAAGGTGCCAGCCACCTTTTGTTTTCGCTCCCCGAACGTTGCAGAAACTGCGAGCGGCCACGAGCACCGAGCACCGACCAGATTCAAAGGTTGTGATAGTCTGCGCGCTTCATGCGCCAGGCCGTCATTCAGCGTCACGGCCCGCCTGACGTCTTTGCAATGCGTGACGTCCCGGTGCCCGAGCCCGGAACAGGCGAGCTTCGGATCCGCGTGCGCGCCTCCGGTGTCAACTTCGCCGACATCCTCGCCCGCATGGGCCTCTACCCCGACGCACCGCCGCCTCCGCTGGTCGTCGGCTACGAGGTCAGCGGTCATGTCGATCGGCTGGGCGCGGGCGTCATCGGCATGAGCGAGGGGGATCAGGTCGTCGCGCTGACGCGCTTCGGTGGGTACTCCGAGAGCGTTGTCGTGCCCGCGACGCTCACATATCGCGTACCTCCCGACCTCAGCGATGCCGAGGCCGCAGCGTTTCCCGTGAACTATCTGACCGCCGCGCTCGCCTTGTATCGAATGGCCGCGCTCAATGCGGGAGACGTCGTGTTGATCCACAACGCCGGTGGCGGCGTGGGCATCGCCGCCACGCAGTTGGCCCGGCTGCGGAGAGCGACGGTGATCGGCACGGCGTCCGCCTTCAAGCATGCGGCGCTGCGCAGCTTCGGCGTCGAACACGCGATCGACCATCAGCATGCGAATATCGCCCACGAGGTGATGAAGATCACCAAGGGACGCGGCGTCGACGTGATTCTCGATCCGATCGGCGGGAGAAGTTTTCAGTCGAGCTACCGCATGCTCGCGCCGCTCGGCAGGCTGATCCTGCTCGGCCTGTCCGCCGCCTCAACCGGCGAGCGGCGAAATCTCTTGGGCGCGTTTCGCGTCTGGATGACGACGCAACGGTTCAACCCGATGTCGCTGATAAACCGGAACCGCGGCGTGTTCGGCATGAACATCGGTCATCTGTGGGACGAGCGCCGTCAGTTGACGCCACTCATGGAGATGCTGCTCGCCGAGCTCGGTGCCGGCCGCCTGAAGCCCGTCGTAGCCCGAACGTTCCCGCTCGAGAAAGCGGCCGACGCTCACCGCTTCATTCAGAGCCGATCGAATATTGGCAAAGTCGTGCTCACTACCTGACGCTGATAAAACACTGCCGTAGTCCGTGGTTCGTGGTCCGTATCTCGGCGAAGTCCCCGGTCCAAACACGGACTACGAACGATGCAGACCGTGCCCATCGGTTCGCTTCGAGCCTAACAGGCTCGGCGAGCCACGAACTACGAACCACGAACCACGGCACTGTTTTTAGCAACTATTTGTCTTCAGTCGTAATCTTCCTCCCCCCTCCAATGAACTTCTTGAGGAAGGCATCCATCCGCTCGAACGTGTAGATCCACCGCTTGTACAGCAGCGAGTCGTGCACGTCGTCGGGGAACACGATGAGCTCGTGGTAGACATCGTGCGCGCGCAGCAGCTGGACGAGGCCAGTTGTCTGCGAGAACGCGACGTTGCGATCGTCGTCGCCGTGCAGCAGGAGGACCGGTGATTTCCAGGTGCCGATCGCGCCGACTGCGGACGACTTGAACGAGACGCTCTCCGGATCGATCGAACTGCCCCACATGTGAACGCCCGCCAGATCGACACCGACCTTGAAGATGTCGGAGTTGCGGGCGAGCGCTTGCGCGGTCAGAACGCCGCCATATGACAGGCCCCAGATCCCGACGCGTGCGGGATCGACGTCGGGGCGCGACTGCAGGTACTTGCCGGCGGCGAGCACATCGCCGTACTCCGCGTTGCCGCGGCCGCCGGTGTTGGGAGCGGTGCGGAACGATCGGCCGTAACCGATCCCGCTCCGGTAGTTGACGGACATCACGACGTATCCCTGGCTTGCCAGCCACTGATTGACGCCGTACGCGAGGTGGTAGAAGTGGCGATAGTGATACCCGAGCAGCATCTGGCGCTGCGGCCCGCCGTGAACGAAGATGACGGCCGGACGTTTGTCGCCCTGCGCCACGTTCTTTGGCACGAAGAGCTGGTTGTTGAACTTCATGCCGTCGGCGGCGGTCAGTGTCACATTCTCCGGTTCCACGTGCTCCGCAGCCGGGAACGTTGCCGCCAGCGTCGGATAGATGACCTTCGTCTCGCCGCCACCGGCAGGCATCACGCCAACAGATTGCGGCCGCCTGGCGTCAGCCGTGAGCATGGCCACGAATTTTTCTGACGCGACGACGGCCGGGTACGTCTCGATGGCGTTGCCCTTCGTGATCTGAACGGCCTGACCGCCTGACGTCGGAACCTTCCACAGATCGCGTCTGTCGATGTCGCTCGCGTTGGTCGAGTAGTAGAGCGTGCGTCCGTCGCTCGAGAGCGAGGTCATCTCGACCATGCCTTCGCCTGGCGTGAGGACGATGGGATCGGTCGTGCCGCCGGCCGCGCTCACCGAGTAGTAGCGGATCCACTCCTCGGGCTCTGCCTGAAAGGTGAGGCTGTCACCGGCCCACTGGATCGCATTCAGACGCTGGTACGTCTGATCGTTCGGCTTGCCGTGCCACACTTCGCGCGCGTCGCCGGTCTTGACATCCGCGACCCAGAACGACAGGTTGTAACCGCCCTTGAACGTCGCGCGCGTGAGTCCCGGTATCGGGGACTGCGGACCTTCATCTTCGTTTCCGCGGCCGCCGCGACCCTGTCCTTGTCCACGACCCTGGCCGCGTCCCTGTCCCCGGCCTTGTGCAGCCGCAGGCCCCGGAGGATTGCCCACGCCGTCAGAACCGGCCTGCGCCTGTCGGCCGAACGGCGTCCCAGGCCTGCGGATGAACGCGATCTTCGTTCCGTCTGGCGACCACGTCGGGCTCGTGTCGAAATCGACACTCGGCGACACGTACGAGATCGACTTCTTCGCCACGTCGTAGATGGCCACGAACGAGTGATCGCCACGGTTGCTGACGAACGCCAGCTTGCTGCCGTCGGGCGACCATGCGGGGTTGCTGTTCCGTGCCCCAGGCGGTGATGTACGGCTTGCGGCCGTTGTCGATGTCGTTCTGAGCGGCGACACCCGGAGCAATCCGGTAGCGATAAATCTGTCCCTCGTCGGCAAAAACGACGGCACTGCCATCTGGCGACAGGGCCGGGTCGCCGCCAGGACCCAGCTTCCAGGGCGCTCCGCCTGCCGTGCGGGCTGCCCAAATCGTTCGCTCGCTTCCGCTCGGATCGCTGGTCGGATTCGCCACCCACCCGTCGCGATTCGGCGCGTGGCCACGCACAAAGACGACGACGGAACCGTTTGCGGAGATCTCCAGGTTCGTCATGTCCAGCCCGTCGTCTTCGAGGTTCCGGGAGAGGCGGACAGGCCGGAAAGCGGGAGCAATGGCGGTGTAGACATTGCGCCGCCCACGCTCATACGCCAGCCACGCAATCCGGTCCGACTTCGTAGCCGATACCAGCTCGAAGGGATAGCCGGGAGCAAGAAAATCGTCGACGGAGGCTGCGCGTTGCGCCGCAACCTGCGGGGCGGCTCCAGGGGTTAGAAACAGGAACGTGAGCAACAGGCCTGCGGCGGCCGGGCATCTGCGAAGCATCGGCATCCTCCCTCGAAATCGCCAGGGCGGAGTCTACCTCTTTTTGCCTTTTCGGTTGGAGCCTGCTAAGGTCCGCCGTAACAAGGATTCAGTCGAATGCGAAGACTATTCGTTGCGCTCACTCTGGCGGCGGCAGCAGCATCCGCGCACGCGCAATCGCGCGTGCCGACCATCGACCAGCTCATCGAGCTGAAGCGTCCCGGCGGCGTCGCGCTGTCTCCGGACGGGACGAAAGTGATCTTCACCGTCAACGAGACCAACTGGGACGACAACGCGTACGAAACGGAGCTCTTCATCGTCGACACGAAGGGCGGTTCACCGCTGCAGTTGACCCGCGCGAAGAAGTCGAGCAGTGCGCCGGCGTGGTCCCCCGACGGCAAGTGGATCGCGTTCAGTTCCGATCGCAGCGACAAGCGGCAGCTCTACCTCATAAGTCCGGCGGGCGGCGAGGCGCTGCAGCTGACCGACGTCGAGGACGGCGTCGCTGCGTTCAAATGGTCGCCAGACGGCCGCTCCATCGCGATGACCATGACGGACGCGAAGACCGATGCGATGAAGGACCGGGACAAGCGATACGGTGAGTTCGATGTCGTGGACACCGACTATCGAATGACGCACCTGCACGTGATCGAGGTTCCCGCGTCGATCGCCAAGCCGATCAAGGCACGACGCCTCACGAATGGGAGCTTTACGGTCGGCAGCTTCGAGTGGTCGCCCGACGGAAAGTCCATCGCGTTCGACCATCGCAAGGATCCAAACGCGGCGAGCGGCGGCACGGCTGACATCTCGGTCGTCAGCGTCTCCGACGGCTCCGTGCGCCCGCTCGTGGCGCAGGACGGCCCAGACTCGAATCCGAAATGGTCTCCCGACGGCAAGCAGATCGCGTTCCAGAGCGCGATGAAGAACCCGTGGTTCTTCTTCACGAACAGCCGCATCGCCATCGTGTCTGCGGACGGGGGACCGATTCGATCGGTCACCGATCGGTTCGACGAGCAGCCAGGCCTGATCGATTGGGCCCCGGCTGGGATCTACTTCCAGGGACTCGAGAAGATTACCGGGCGGATGTACCGGCTGAATCCGGCGACGGGAGATTTCGCTGCGATCACCAAATCATCCGGTGACGCTCCCGGCGGCTTCAGCTTCAGCCGTGATTATTCGACGGTCGCCTACGTCAACGGCGATCGCGCGCAGTTTCCAGAAGTGTTTGTCGCGCCAGTTTCGACGATGACCGGACGCGCGCTGACGACCTTCGGCGACCAGCTCAAGGACTGGACGATCGGCACGCGGGAGATGATCTCGTGGAAGAGCACCGACGGCGCCACGATTGAGGGCGTCCTGCACAAGCCGGCTGATTTCCAGTCAGGACGACGGTATCCGCTGCTGGTGATCATTCATGGCGGACCGACCGGCATCTCCCGGCCGGTGAAGGTTGCCGCCGGCGGCGTGTATCCGATCGAGCAATGGCTGGCGAAGGGCGCGGTCATTCTCGAACCGAACTATCGCGGCAGCGCGGGTTACGGCGAGAAGTTCCGCTCGCTGAACGTGCGGAATCTCGGCGTTGGTGACGCATGGGACGTGCTGTCCGGTGTCGACTACCTCATTGCCCAGGGGATCGCCGACAAGGATCGCATGGGCGTGATGGGGTGGAGCCAGGGTGGCTACATCTCTGCGTTCCTGGCTACGCATGAGCAGCAGCCGTTCAAAGCGATCTCGGTCGGCGCGGGGATCTCTGACTGGATGACGTATTACGTCAACACCGACATCCATCCGTTCACGCGTCAGTACTTGAAGGCGACGCCGTGGGACGACCCGGAGATCTACGCGAAGACGTCACCGATCACCAACATCAAGCGCGCGAAGACCCCGACGCTGATTCAGCACGGCGAGCTCGATGCGCGTGTGCCGATTCCCAACGCCTACGAGCTCTATCAGGGCCTCCAGGACGTCGGCGTGCCGGTGAAGCTAATCGTCTACAAGGGATTCGGCCACGGCCTGAACAAACCGAAAGCGGCAAGGGCGGCGCAGGAACACAACCTCGAATGGTTCGGGAAATACGTGTGGGGCGAGGGAACGCCGACGACAAGCGCCGAGCGCCGCTAATCGTCCTGGAACTCGTCGTCCTCCCTCGATCGGCCCGATTCTCCGCGAGCACCGAGCCCGGGAGTATTGTCGTCTCATCCCCTTTTGGCGTACATTCAGCCCTCCGATCCAGGGCGGCAATTCGTGCCGTCCACTCCCGATTTTGTAAGCGCCTGCGGCCCGAGCGAGGCGATTAATGGAGGTTGTCGTGACTTGCCGACACTTTTCTTTCCGGTTTCTGGCGCTGGCCGCAGTCCTGGCGCTGGTGCCGACCGTGGGCGCCCGCGTCGCCGGTCAGGGCGCGCCCGCGAACCAGTCGCGTGTCGTGGCGCTTCGCGGCGCCACGATCCTGACGGTGACCAAGGGCACGATCCCGAACGGCACGATCGTGCTGCGCGATGGGAAGATCGCCGCGCTCGGCGCCAACGTGAACATCCCCGCTGGCGCTGAAACGATCGACGTGAGCGGCAAGTTCGTGTCGCCAGGCATCATCGACGCCCACTCGCACATCGCCAACGATTCGATCAACGAGGGCGGGACGACGGTCAGTTCGATGACCGGGATCGAGGACGTGCTCGATCCGACGGACATCAACATCTACCGCGATCTGGGCGGCGGCCTGACGGTGGCCAACGTGCTGCACGGGAGCGCGAATCCGATCGGCGGCAAGAACTCGGTGATCAAGCTGCGCTGGGGCAAGAAGCGCGCGCAGGAGATGCTCTTCGAGGGCGCGATGCCCGGCATCAAGTTCGCGCTCGGCGAGAACCCGAAGGATATGACGCAGCCTGGCCAGAACACCGGCCCGCGCCGCTATCCGGCGACGCGCATGGGCGTCGAGTTCGTCATCCGCGACGCGTTTACGCGGGCAAAGGCGTATCAGAAGGCCTGGCAGGACTACGAGAAGAAGAAGGGCACGGCTGGCGCCGATCTGCCGCCGCGTCGCGATCTGCAACTCGAGCCGCTGGTCGAGATCCTCGAAGGCAAGCGCCTCGTGCATTGCCACAGCTATCGCGCCGACGAAATCCTCATGATGATCCGTCTCGCCGAAGAGATGGGCTTCAAGATCGCGACGTTCCAGCACGTGCTCGAGGGCTACAAGGTCGCGAAGGAAATGGCCGCGCACGGCGCGGGCGGATCGACCTTCTCCGACTGGTGGGGCTACAAGATCGAAGCGGTTGACGCCATCCCGCACAACGCCGCGATCATGATGCGCAAGGGCGTGCTGGTCTCCATCAACTCCGACAGCGCCGAACACGCCCGCCGGCTGAACACCGAGGCCGCGAAGAGCATCAAGTGGGGCGGCCTGACCGAGGACGAAGCGTTCTCGATGGTCACGATCAATCCCGCCAAGCAGCTGCGGATCGACAACCGTGTCGGATCGCTCGAGACCGGGAAGGATGCCGATGTCGTCGTGTGGTCGCACCACCCGCTCAGCACTTATGCGATCGCCGATCGCGTCTATATCGACGGCAATCTCTATTACGAACGTCTCGCCGAACTGCGTCGTCTGACCGAGGTCAACAAGGAGAAGTCGACGCTGGCCGCCGCCGAGCGCAGCTCGCGAACGCCGCCGACCGCCAACCCACAGGATCCGAAGATTGCCGGCGAAGAACCAAACGGTAATGGAAGCCGTGGACCGTCCGCGAACGACGTTCAGGAACCGGCGGCTGGTACGTCCGGCAGCGCACCGGCTCCGGCGCCACGGCCGCAGGCGCAGTCCGCAGCGGCGTCTTCCACCTTGCTGGCGATCACCAACGCCACGATTCACCCCATCACATCGCCGAGCATTCAGAAGGGCACGATCGTGATTCGCGGGACGAAGATCGAAGCGGTCGGCGCCGGCATTCAGGTTCCGTCCGGTGCGAAAGTGATCGACGCGGCGGGAGCGGATGTCTACCCGGGCATGATCAACGCCCGCACCAACGTCGGACTCTCGGAGCCAGGGCCCCGCGGGTTCGACGACGTGAACGAGATGCTCGACCTGAACCCGCAGCTTCGCTCGTACGTCGCGTATCACTCCGAGAGCGACTCGATTCCCGTGGCCAGGGCCAACGGCATCACGACCGTGGCCATCACGCCCGGCGGCGGCCTGCTTGGCGGCCAGGTGGCGTTGATGAACCTCGACGGCTGGACGTGGGAAGAAGCGATGCTCAAGCCGAACGCAGGCATCACGTTCAACTTCCCAACCATCGGCGGCGGCGGTGGGCGCGGTGGCGGAGGTGGCGGCGGTCGCGGAGGCCGCGGCGGCGGACCGGAACGCACCTACGAGGAATTGAAACGGGAACGCGACAAGCGCCTGGACGACATGGCCGATCTGTTCGACCGCGCGCGCGGGTATGCGAAGGCGGGCGCGAATCGGAAGTTTGACTGGACGCTCGACGCGCTCGTGCCGGTCGTCGAGGGGCGTCTGCCGCTCATCACGACGGTCAACCGCGCGCAGGATATCCGCGACGCAATCGCGTTCGCCGAGCGCACGAAGATCAAGATGATCATCAACGGCGCCTCCGACGGGCCCGCTGTCGCGCCGCTGCTCAAGGAAAAGAACATCCCCGTCATTCTCAACGGCATTCTGACGACGCCACAGGGAGAGGATCAGTTCCATGCGGCGACATATCAGCTTGCGGGCGAACTGGCGCAGGCAGGGGTGAAGGTGGCGTTCTCGACCGGCGACAACAGCAACGTCCGGCTGCTGCCCTACCACGCCGCGATGTCGGTGGCGTGGGGCATGAATCGTGACGAGGCCCTGAAGGCGTTGACGATCAATGCCGCCGAGATTCTCGGCGTGGCGGACCGCGTCGGCAGCATCGAGAAGGGCAAGGACGCGAATCTGTTCATTGCCAAGGGCGATCCGCTCGAAATCCGGACCCCGATCACGCACGTGATCATCGAGGGACGTGATGTGGGGCTTGCGAACAAGCATCAGGCCCTCTTCGAGAAATACATGGCGCGCCCATAACGCTAGGCGATCCGCGTACGGATTCACGGGACGCTGATCAGGCCGGATTCACGGGACGCTGATCCGGCGGATTCACGGAGCATAGAATATCTGGAGATCTGAAATGAGACTCATATACGTTTCAGCATTACGGTGATCGCCGCGGCGGCCGCCTTCGCGGTCGGCGCGCGCGCCGGACGCGCCGAACATCTACGCCATTCGCGGCGCCAGGCTCGTGACGGCGGCGGGTGCGCCGGTTCAGTCTGGCACCATCGTCATTCGCAACGGCGCGATCGAGGCGGTCGGCGCCGACGTGCAGCCGCCGGCCGATGCCTTCGTCATCGACGGCGCTGGCATGACCGTCTACCCGGGCCTCATCGATATGGGGAACTCGACGGGAACGGACATCCAATCGAATCCGAACCCGCCGGGCACCTTCCGCACCAGCGAGGATCAGGAGCGGTGGAAGCGCAGTGTGATCTTCCGGCCAGAAATGGTCGCGGCAGACCATCTGCAGGCGGATGCGCCGGAACTCTCACGGTATGCGTCGGCAGGCGTCACGACAGTGCTGGCGATTCCGCCAGGGTCGCTCGTCAAAGGCCAGAGCGCGCTCGTCAACGTCGCGGCGCCGGCGGATGAACCGCAGATCGGCGCCGTCGCGGACACGCGCAAGGGACTGCAGGTCGTACGCACTCCCGTGGCGCTTCACGTCGCGCTGAATGCCAGCGGTGGCCGAGGCGGCTACCCCGCGTCGCTCATGGGATCGATCGCCTTCGTGCGCCAGCACTTCCTCGACGCGCAGCATCAGCAGCTGGCACAGCAGCAGTACGAGCGCTCGAAGACCGGCGGGAGCCGTCCCGCACACGACGCGTCGCTGGATGCGCTGCAGCCGGCGCTCGCGCGCCGGTTGCCGGTCGTGTTCGAGGCGGATCTCTCCCGCGAGATTCTGCGCTCGCTGAACATGGCCAAGGAGTTCAACCTGGATCCGGTGATCACCGGCGCCGCCGAAGCGGACCAGGTCGCCGCCGACCTCAAGGCACAGAACGCGCGGGTCATCTACAACCTCAATTACCCGGTCCGGTCGCGCGCGCTTCCGCCGGACGCTGACGAGTCGCTGCGCGAGCTCAGGACCCGGGCCAACGCTCCGAAGATCCCCGCCGAGCTGGAGAAGGCGGGAGTGCTCTTCGCGTTTTCAGCAGAGGGCATTCGCGAGCCGCGCGATTTCGTCCGCAACGTGGCGCGTGCCGTCAAGGAAGGCGGCCTGTCAGCCGACGCCGCCGTTCGAGCGCTGACGATCAACGCCGCGAAGATTGCCGGCGCCGACGCACGCCTCGGATCGCTCGAACGCGGCAAGATCGCCAACGTCATCGTGACCGATGGCGATCTGTTCGAGGAAAAGACCCGCGTGCGTCACGTGTTCGTCGATGGGTTCAAGGTGAGTGTCGAGGAGCCGCCAGCGCAGGGCGGCCGCGGGCGCGGTGGGCGCTGAGCGAATCGGACAATCGGCACATCGGACATCGGCAATCGGAAGGTGCGATGAGCCGATCGGCTCAGAGCTCTTTCGCGATTTCCGATTCGGTCCGATGGCCGATTTCCGATTTCCGATTACCTGTCGCCAGACGTCGTCGTCGTGATCTTCGCCGGCGCCTTCGGCTTGGCGCGCTCCTTCAGGTGCTCTTCCATCTTTAGACGCGGCACACCCTTCAGCATCCATTCCGGCGCCGGTGCCCCCTTCAGGTGGTGATCGAAGAACTCCATCATGCGGACCGTGTAGTCGCGCTGGTTGGCGGGCTTGCGCAGGCCGTGGTTCTCTCCCACGTACTCGAGCATGATTACCGGCTTCTGCAGGCGGCGCAGGGTGTTGAAGTACTCGACGCCCTGCGTGAAGTCGACGGCGCCGTCACGATCGTTGTGCAGGATCATCAGCGGCGTCTTGACGTTCTTCGCGAAGAAGACCGGTGAGTTGCGGTAGTAGGCGTCCCAGTTGTCCCAGTAACCGCCCTTGAACCGGCCCTGGCTGGCCTCGAAGATGGCGCCGTTGCCGCCGCCGGTGTTCTTGTAGATCAGGCTATACATGCTGATCATGTTGGTCAGCGGCGCGCCGGCCACGGCGGCGGCGAAGATGTCCGTCTGGGTGACCAGGAACGACGTCTGGTAGCCGCCCCACGAGTGACCGGTGATCCCGATGCGCTTGGGATCCACGATGCCGGTGGCAATCGCAGCCTTGACGGCGGGAACCATGCACCACACCGCTGACATTCCCGGATCGTTCACCTTGTACGCGATGTCGGGCACGAACACGGCGTAGCCGTTGCTCGTGTAGACCGAGCGGTTGAACCCGTTCGCGCTCGGATTGGCGAAGACGTTCGCCGTCTGCGACATCCGCTCGTAGAAGTTGACCATCGTCGGATACGACTTGCCTTTCTCGTATCCGGCAGGCAGGAAGATCACACCCTGCAGCTTGTCGCCCTTGTCGCTCGTGTAGTTGACGAGCATCGTGCCTTCCGTCCAGGCGTACTCGCCCACCTGCGGGCGCTGATCGGTCAGTCGCGTGCTCTGCTTGAACGTGGAATCGGTGAGGTAGTAGTCGTTCGGCTCGAGAGCGGTCGAGCGCGTGTAGACCAGGACGTCGGCATTCTTCGGTTTGACCAGGCCGCCGAGCGAGGCATCGGCCCAGCCCAGCATCTCCATCCCTGGTTTCCCCGGATCGAGTCGCGCGATGCCAGACTTCTTCGTCCATTCACCGTACGCCGCGAAGTACTGCGGCTTGGTCATGTCGATGCCGTCGTTGCGTTCTTCCGGCGGCTCGAGCGCGTAGCGGCGCTGGTAGCGAATCTGGTCCTTGCGCCCGTTGACGGAGAGGTTGACACCTGCTCCTCCTGAAACCGGCACCTGCCAGATGTCCCAGTTGTCGCGCAGCAGGACAGACTTGCTGTCCTTCGCCCAGCCGATGATGCCGGTCGGCGGCTTCACGACGTTGTGATCGTCCTCGGTGTCGATGAACGACGCGGCGACGCCCTGCGTGATGTTGCGAGGCTGGCCGCCATCAAACGTGTGCACGAAGTAGTTGCCGTCCTCGTACATCAGGAACATCGTGCCGTCCGGCGAGGGGCCATTGAACCAGCGAACGCGCTTGGCCGCCAGGCGGCGCTGCCCGTTCTTCATGTCGATGACGTAGACGTCCTGGAACCGGCGGCCGTCGAGGTTGCCCATCAGCTCGTATTCGCGATCATCGAACCCGATTGCCCAGCGATCCTTCGGCGCCACGTTGACGGTCCGCACGTCTTCGTCCGCGAGCCGGATGAACTGCTTCGAATCGAGCCGATACTCGGCGAGGTAGCTGAACGTGCGATCGCGCGACTCCTGGACTTCCTGCTGCGACTGCAGGCGGGAGTCCTGCCAATGCCACAGGACCAGATCGACCTTTTCATCCGCGTTGGGATTGTCGGCGTTGGGGCCGCTGCCCGGCGTTTCCTGTCGACGGTCCTCGCCCTCTTGCGGTTCGTTTTCGGCGTCACGCGCGTTCGCGCCAGGGTCTCTCGGCCGCGGCGTGTGAATGCCGAACGTCATGGCCTGGAAATCCTCGGTCCACGCCGGGGAGCGGTTCGGGCTGATCGTCATGCCCTGCGGGAAGCTCTTGTCCGACGCGGGGTCGTATGCCGTCTTCTGGGGCGAACCAGCGCTGAAGCCGGTGAAACCGATGACGGAGTGCAGACGATCGCGGAGGCGCCGGTCGTCGGTCCCCTTCAGCACCGTCAGACCATCGCCCTTCTCGGTCCAGGTCAAACGCTCGTAGACGGCCTCGCCGCTGTCGAGCACAGAAACCGTGCCCCGCGCCATGTCCCGAAGCTGAACGCCGTTGCCTGCCTTGTCCGTCGCGTCGATCGTGAACGCGAGGAGCTTGCCGTCCCGCGCGAAGGCGAAGTCGCCCACGTTGCCGACGTTCAGTTCCTGCCCCGTCGCCAGCTCACGAAGAATGAGGTCGGTACCGCGCGGCCGATCGGATGGTCCGCCGCCGGCAGGAGCACCCGCACCGCCGCCGCGACCGCCACCGCCTGGCGCTGCTGCGGCGCCGGCGCCTCCGCCCGGTGTTTGCTGCGCGGGCGCTCGATGGAGCGCGATCCATGTGGCGGCGTCACCTGAGAACGCAAAGCGGCGGATCTTCGGAGTCTCGGTCTTCGTTCCGGTCGCCAGGTTGACGATCGTGACGCTGTTCTGCACGGGCCGCCGCTGTCGTCGCAAGCGCTGTGCTTCCGCGCGTTTCGGGTAAGTCGTAAAGGCAGCCCATTTCGAGTCGGCGGAGAATTCCAGCGTCGAGCCGCCGCCGGGCCCCGGGCCGCCAGGCCCCGGGCCGGCCGGCGCACCGGCATTCCCACCGCTCGGATCGCCGATGTCGAACTTCAGCTCTTTGTCGGACCGCGTGGCGCGGATCACGATCTGGGCATCACCCTCGCCCGGTGCGAGACGGTACGCGAACCACTGGCCGTCGTTCGAGACGGTCGTCGCGCCAATCGCCTTCCAGTTGATGATGTCCTCGAGCTGGATGGCCTTCTTGGCCGCCTTCTGCATCGTGGCTGCGGGTCCCACGAGCGGCATCAGCGCCGCCAATGCGAGCGTCAGGACCAGTCGCCGCCGGGCTGTCGATTTCATTGGGATGTCCTCCTGCTGACTTCGGGACGAAGGGGCAATATGGTAACGCGAATCGACGAAAGGATGACAGGAGCGCATGGAAGAGCGGGTCTATACTGGTCACGGGTAGCCGCCAATCCGCCCGCACGCGGTTGTCTCCGGCGAGGTGGACTTCGTGAACGGGCGGCCGTAGACCTTCTCAGCTGACATGGTTTCGTCTTCGAAGCGCGTCACGGTATTCACCGACGGCGCATGCAGTGGGAATCCCGGTCCTGGCGGCTATGCCGCGATCCTGCAATACGGTGAACACCGTCGCGAGCTCTCCGGCGGCTTTCGCCGCACCACCAACAACCGGATGGAACTGACCGCCGCCATCAGGGCGCTCGAAGCGCTGAAGCAGCCCTGCGCCGTAACCCTCATGAGCGACTCGGCGTACGTGGTCAACGGCATCACGAAGAACTGGGCAAAAGGCTGGCGCGCCAAAGGATGGCGGCGGGCCGGCAAGGTCGTTCCCAACTGGGATCTCTGGCGGCAGCTGCTCGATCTGTGCGACCGGCATCGTGTGGAGCTGCGTTGGGTCGAAGGCCACGCAGGCCATTCCGAGAACGAGGCGTGCGATCGTCTCGCCGTTGCCGCGGCATCATCGCCGGATCTGCCGATCGATCCAGGGTACGAGGAGCCGGCGGAGCCGGAATTGGCTCGCTGATCCACGTTATTCTTTGGCGCATGCCGACGCGCCTGCGTTCGTCACACCGTCCTTTCCGTCGTTCTGATCGTCACATGCCTGAGTCTCGGGGCGACTGTTTCCCTCGTCACCGGGCGGCCGGTTCAGTCGAACTCGACGCCTTCAACGGGGCTGGCCTTCGACGTCATGGAGAAGTCGATCGACGATCTGCAGCGCGCGATGCAGGACAAACATGTGACGTCGCGGCAGCTCGTGGACATCTACCTCGCTCGCATCGAGGCGTACGACAAGCGCGGACCCTCTCTCAACGCGGTCATGGCGGTCAATCCACGCGCGCGCGAGGCGGCTGACGCACTGGACAACGAGCGCGCAACCCGTGGGGCCCGGGGGCCGCTCCACGGCATCCCCGTGCTCGTGAAGGACAACTACGAAACGATCGAGATGCCGACCACCGCCGGATCGATTGCGCTGACCGCCTTTCATCCAGCGCGCGACGCCGTGCTCGTTCAGCGGCTGAAAGCCGCCGGCGCCGTCATCCTCGGCAAGACGACGATGCATGAGCTCGCGTCGGGGATCGTGACGGTGGGCTCAGGGTTCGGACAGGCGAGGAATCCATACGATCTCGATCGCAACCCTGGTGGATCGAGTGGCGGTACGGGTGCCGCGATCGCGGCAAACTTTGCGGCTGGCGGGATGGGCAGCGATACGTGCGGATCGATTCGCAACCCTGCCGCGCACAACAACCTCGTCGGCCTGCGCGGGACGCAAGGCCTTGCCAGCCGCACAGGAATCGTTCCGCTTTCCAGCACACAGGACATCGGCGGTCCGATCGCACGCAGCATCGAAGATCTCGCCATCATGCTCGACGCCACCGTCGGGCCTGACCCTGCAGATCCCCAGACGGCCGTCGCGACGGGCCAAGTACCGCGATCGTTTCGCGCGGGGCTGACCGCCGGCGCGCTGAAGGGTGCGCGCCTCGGCGTGCTTCGCAGTCAGTTCGGAACAGCGGGCGACGACCAGGAGGTCTCGACGATCGTCAACCGTTCGCTCGACCTTCTGAGAAAGGCCGGAGCAGAAGTCACGGATATCGCGATCCCTGGTCTCGACGATCTGCTTCGCGACAGCTCCATGATCGGATCGGACTTCAAATTCGATCTCGCCGACTACCTTGCCGCGGCGGACGCCGCGCCCGTGAAATCGCTCGCCGACATTCTCGACCGTGGCCTGTATCACAGCGCCCTCGAATCGACGCTGCGGATGCGCAATGCCGTCGCCTCACGAGACACGGACACGGCGCGGATCGCCCGCAACAAACGGATCGCCATTCGGCAGGCGCTGGAGTCCGCCCTCGAGGACAACAAGCTCGTGGCGCTCGTCTATCCGACGCTACGCCGCAAGCCAGCGCGTATCGGCGAGGCACAGGGCGGCAGCACGTGCACGCTGAGCGCGCACTCCGGGCTGCCTGCACTCGCCGTACCGGCAGGATTCAGCGCAGATGGGTTGCCGGTCGGCATCGATCTGCTCGGCGGCGCCTTCAAAGAGGCTCAGCTTCTGTCCATTGGCCTGGGAGTTCAACAGACGCTCGCGCTCCGGCGTCCACCGTTCAGCACGCCGGCACTGGTCGATGGCAAGCCACCGGCGCCAACAACTGGCAGCGCCAAATACGGTGACGCGATCGTGAGCATCACGTACGACCAGACAACCTCTCGGATGACGTATGCGGTGACGGGATCGGAGCGTAACATCGCCCAGCTCGGCGCGGTGTGGATAGGAACGGGCACACCCCTGAAGCCAGGTGCGCTACGCCATCGGCTCCTGGGGCCTGGACTTGATGCGAACGGCGTTGTCCTCCTGACCTTCCGAGATCGCGAGGACCTCGCGAAGGCCAATCTCATGGTTCGCTTCTTCCTGCCAACGGGTCGAAGCGCGGCCGACGTACCTCTTACCTTGCGGCCCTGACAAGCCCATCGAGGTGACCAAACGGCTTCTGTAACGGCCGCGACGACGCGACGACCACGACGACGGCTGGTCAAGCAGACGGACCCGCGATTCGGCGCAGTCACACCATCTTGATCGTCGTGTCCCTCGTGGCCGTCGTGTTCGTCTCCCACCTCGTGGTTCGTGTCACGTGCAACCTCGACGGCCGACTCGGCAATCAAAGGGTCAAGAGGATCCGCGCCGAGCACGGCGGACGGCGGTCCGGAGCGCACGACCGATCCGCGATTCAACACGATGACATGGTCGGCAAGGCGTGTGACCTCGTCACGATCGTGCGTGACGTAAAGGATTGGCACGCCCAGCTCATCACGCACGCGCTCGAGGTACGGCAGGATTCGCTTGCGCAGTTCGAGATCAACGGCTGCCAGCGGCTCGTCCAGGAGCAGCAGCTCCGGCGCCGACATCAGGGCACGCGCGAGCGCCACTCGCTGACGCTCGCCCCCGGAGAGCGTGGCCACCTGACGATCGATGAGCGGTGTGACCTCGAGCATCGACGCAACGGTTTCGAGGACGAGCTTCTGTCCTCGTCGGCGTCCATAGAGGATGTTCCGCCGGACGTTCATGTGTGGGAAGAGCGCGACATCCTGCGTGACGTAGCCGACATGCCGCTGGTGGCTCGGCAGATCGGTGGTCCCGCCGGCAAAAAGCACCCGCGGGCCAATCGCGATGCGCCCAGACGCCGGCGTTCGCAATCCGGCAATTGCGTCGAGCACCGTCGTCTTGCCAGCGCCGGATGGTCCGAAGAGTGCGGTGATCCTGGCCTCGACGCGCTCGCGGATCTCGAGGACGAAGTCGCCCTGCCGCAGGACGAAGTCGAGTGCGATCACGCGCGGATCCCGGCGCGGCTCGACAGATAGTTGGACAGCCACAACGCGGCGAACGCAATTGCCGCCGACACGCCGACGAGCATCAACGCATCGGAATCGCGGCCGGTGTCCGTGAACGAGTAGATGGCAACCGCGAGTGTCCGCGTCGCGCCCGGAATGCTGCCCGCGATCATGATGGTCGCGCCGAACTCGCCAAGCGCACGCGCAAAGCCCAGCACGGCGCCCGCGAGGATCGCAGGAAACGCAAGCGGCAGGGTGATCGTCGCAAACACCCTCGCCGGGGATGCGCCGAGGGTCGAGGCGACTGCTTCGTACCGGCGGTCGACCTGCTCGATGCCGGCCCGCGCCGTCCGCACGAATAGCGGCAGCCCCATCACCGTCATGGCGAGGACGACGGCGCGCCAGGTGAAAACGACCTCGATGCCGGCCGATCCCAACAGCGAACCGACCGGACCTCGCGGCGCAAACAGCAGAAGCAGCACGAGGCCCGTCGCCACGGGGGGCATGACGAGCGGAAGCGAGACGGCCGTCTCGAGCAGGACCCGGCCACGGAAGCGGCCGCGGGCCAGGAGCAGCGCCAGGAGCACGCCGGGTGGCAGCATCAACGCGGTTGCACCGAGTGCGGTGGCAATCGTGAACGCCGTAATCCGCCAGACGTCGTCCATTGGGGTCATGTATGCCTAACAGATCCGGCTGATGCGAACGGGGTCCGGTGGAAGCCGGACGCTACTGGGTCGCGATGAAGCCGTGCCTCACGAAAATCGCGGTGGCGTCGGCCCCGCGCAGGAAAGTCAGAAAGCGTTCCGCCCCGGCCCGATTACGCGCGGACTTCACGATCGCGGCCGGATAGATGATCGGTGGCGTCTGGTCGGCCGGGACGACAAACGCCAGCGCCGCCTCCTTCGAAGCCTGGAGATCGGTTGCATAGACGATGGCGGCATCGGCCGCGCCGTTCTCGACAGCCGCCAGGGCCGCGCGGACGTTGGGGGTCGGTACGATCCGCGATTCGAACGCGGCCCACAGCTTCTGCCGATCGAGATAGGCACGCGCATAACGGCCGGCCGGAACTGCGGCTGGATCCCCGATTGCGACGCGGCGGATCTCGGGTGCCGCCTTCAGGAACCCTGATTTCACCATGTCGACTTTGTCCGTGGGCGCGACCACCGCCAGGCGGTTCCTCACGAGGGCGACACGCGATCCGTCTGCAATCGCTCCGGCCTTCTCGGCGACGTCCATCTGCGCGTCATCCGCGCTGACAAAGAGATCCACGGGTGCCCCATTGGCAATCTGACGCGCGAGGACGTTCGACCCGGCGAAGTTGAATCGCACGGGGCCACCACCGGCCCGTGCGTAGGCCGCTGCGATCTCCTCGAGCGCCTCGGTCAGGCTGATCGCGGCCGAAACCGTCACAGGCGTGCCGGTGCCGGCCTTCTGCGGTCCGGTCCCGAAGGGGCTCCCGGCCAACGGAAGCATGCCGAGACACACGGCGACCAGCAACCACGTCATGTGAGTCGATTTGGAACGCTTTTACGTGATTTCAAGAACCGAATCAATGCGATCGATTCTATCTCAGGGCAGCCGGCGCAGCAGGAGCAGCGACCACGGGTGCACCTCCAGCGTGCCACCCGCCACCAGTTCCTTGCCCAGCCGCTCCTCGGACATCTCGTCGTCGACGAGAAACGTGTCCAGGACCTCGGTCCATCGTTCTGCCCACTCGCGCGAGGGGAGCGTGAAGGCGAGCGCCTCGTGATGCGAATTGAACATGATGTAGAAGCTGTCGTCGACGACCGGCTCGCCGCGGTCGTTCGGGGCGGGAATCGCCCGGCCGTTGAGGTACACGCCCAGCGTCTTCGCGAACCCGTTGTGCCAGTCCTGCTCCGACATCTCGACGCCGCCAGGCGTGAACCATCCGATGTCGCTGATGTTGCTCCCTCGGATCGGTCGGCCGTGGAACCACCGGCGCTGGCAGAGAACCGGATGACGGTGACGGAGGCGGATCAGGCGCCTGGTGAATTGCAGCAGATCGGGATCCGCATTCTGCCAGTCGTACCACGAGATCTCGTTGTCCTGACAATAGCCGTTGTTGTTCCCGTGCTGGGTTCGGCCGATCTCGTCGCCGCCGAGCAGCATCGGCACGCCTTGCGAAAGCATCAGCGTCGCCAGGAGGTTCCGCTGGCGGCGTGCGCGCAGGATCCGCACCTCTTTATCGTCGGTCGGCCCTTCCTGTCCGCTGTTCCATGAGCGGTTGTGGTTCTCACCGTCGCGGTTCTCCTCGCCGTTCGCCTCGTTGTGTTTCTCGTTGTAGGACACGAGGTCTCGCAGCGTGAATCCATCGTGCGCCGTGATGAAGTTGATGCTCGCGTATGGCTTCCGCGCGGTGCCCTCGTAGAGATCCGAGCTGCCGGTGAGGCGGTAGGCGAACTCGGGCAGCGTCTGATCGGTGCCGCGCCAGAAGTCGCGGACCGTGTCACGGTATTTTCCGTTCCATTCCGACCACAGCGGCGGGAAGTTGCCGACCTGATAGCCGCCTTCACCGACATCCCACGGCTCTGCAATCAGCTTGACCTGACTGACTACCGGATCCTGTTGAATCAGGTCGAAGAAAGAGGACAGTCGATCGACGTCGTGCAGCTCCCGCGCCAGCGTCGCGGCGAGGTCGAATCGAAAGCCGTCGACCTTCATATCGAGGACCCAGTACCGCAGGCTGTCCATGATCAGCTGGAGCACGTGCGGGTGGCGCATGTTCAGCGTGTTGCCCGTACCCGTGTAGTCCGTGTAGTAGCGGCGGTTCTCGGCAACGAGCCGGTAGTACGCCCGATTGTCGATCCCTTTGAAGGACAGAACGGGGCCCAGGTGATTGCCCTCGGCCGTGTGGTTGTAGACCACGTCGAGGATCACCTCGATCCCCGCCTCGTGCATCGTTTTCACGAGGTGCTTGAACTCCTGTACCTGATCGCCGGAGCCCCGGCTCGAGTACTCGTTGTGCGGCGCGAGGTACGCGATCGAGTTGTAGCCCCAGTAGTTCCGCAACCCTCGACTCTTGAGCGACGAATCCTGGACGAACTGTTGGACTGGAAGAAGCTCGATGGCTGTCACGCCGAGGCGCTGGAGGTACTTCACTGCGGCAGGATGCGCCATCCCCGCGTACTTCCCGCGCAGATCGTCAGGAATATCCGAGTTCCGGATCGTGAATCCCTTGACGTGGGTCTGGTACACCACGGTCCGGTGCCAGGGAATATTTGGCCGGCTGCTCTGCGCCCAGTCGAAGAACGGATTGATCACGACGCTCTTCGGCATGTAAGGCGCGCTGTCGGCATCGTTGCGCGACGACTCGGGCTGACCGAATTGGTACGGGAAGACCGCTTCGTTCCACTCCCACAACCCTTCCACGGCCTTTGCGTACGGGTCCAGCAGGAGTTTGTTCGGATTGCACCACAGGCCGTTGGCCGGATCCCAGGGACCGTGCACGCGAAAGCCGTAACGCTGGCCAGGCCTGATGTCGGGAAGATACCCATGCCAGCACAGCGCTGTCGTCTCGGGCAGAGCCACGCGCGTCTCGCGTCCATCACTGTCGAACAGACAAAGCTCGACCCGTTCGGCGACCTCGGAGAAGAGCGAGAAATTGGCGCCAAATCCGTCATAGGTAGCGCCCAGAGGATAGGGCCGTCCCGGCCAGACGCGCATGTGCAGCTCATCCAATCAGGGGTCGATCGCGGCTTTCGGAACGAACGCCGGGCAACCCCGCAAACAGATTAGATTCTGGAGCAAAACACGAGACCTTTTCGGGGCTGGCCGCGAATTTCGGGAAATCAGATCTGACCCCAGTTAGAATCACGCCATGCGCTATCGATCCGTATTCTTTCTGCTCTTGATTCTCGCGAGCCCGGCGCCTCTCTTCACTGCCCAGGACCAGGGAGTGGCATCGAAGGACGGGCTCGTCGTATGTGTCTCGGCGCCATCCTGTGATGCCGGTGCGGCGGTCCTGGCCAGCGGCGGCAACGCCGTCGACGCCGCGGTCGCCACCGCGTTTGCCCTGGCCGTGACGCACCCATCGGCCGGCAACATCGGTGGCGGCGGCTTCATGATCATCCGCACGCCGTCGGGTCAGGTCACCTCGTTCGACTACCGGGAAAAGGCACCTCTCAAGTCGACAAGGACGATGTACGTCGGGCCTGACGGCAAGATCGATCGAAGCCTGACGGCTGCGGGATACCTCGCACCGGGCGTGCCCGGCACCGTTCGCGGTCTCGAAATGGCGCACAAGAAGTTCGGCAAGCTGCCGTGGAAGGACGTCGTCATGCCCTCCGTCAATCTCGCGGAGAAGGGCTTCACGATGTCCGCCGGCCTTGCGCGAGGGTTGAACCGGGAAGTGCAAGGTGCGATGAAGCCGTTTGCAGCCTCAGTTGCCGCGTACGGCAAGGCTGGCGGCGAATGGAACGAAGGCGATCGTCTCGTCCTCGCCGACCTGGGCAAGACGTTGCGCGCCATCGCCGAAGGCGGCGCGGACGCTTTCTACAAGGGGCCCATCGCCGATCTGATCGCGGCGGACATGAAGGCCAACGGCGGTTTGATCTCGAAAGAGGATCTTGCCGCGTATGAGGCGAAGGAACGTACGCCGCTCAAGGGCACCTACCGCGGGTTCGAGATTATCTCGATGCCGCCGCCAAGCTCCGGCGGCGTGGCGCTGATCGAAATGCTCAACATCCTGGAGAACTTCGACCTGAAATCGAAGGGCCTGCTGACCGCTCCCGCACTGCACCTGCAGATTGAAGCGATGCGCCGGGCGTATCTCGATCGCGCGCGTCACCTCGGCGATCCGGATTTCGTCGACGTGCCGGTTGCCCGGCTGACGTCCAAGGAGTACGCGAAGACGGTCGCCGCGACGATCGATCCGGCCAAGGCAACGAGCAGTCTGGCACTCGGTAAGGACATCGTCACCACACAGGCCGCCGAGCCGGACGAGACGACGCACTTCTCGGTGATCGACCGCGACGGTCTCGCCGTCACCAGCACCTACACGCTCGAAGGCGGCTACGGCTCTCACGTCGTCGTCAAGGGCGCCGGTTTCCTGCTCAACAACGAGATGGGCGACTTCAACAAGAAACCTGGCGAGACGAATACGACGGGCGACATCGGCACGCCGGCGAACCTGATCGATCCTGGTAAGCGCATGCTGAGCTCGATGACGCCGACGATGGTCGTGAAGGATGGGAAGACGGTGCTGCTGACCGGATCGCCGGGAGGCCGGACGATCATCAACACGGTGCTGGGCGTGGTGCTCGCGTTCACCGAGTACGGCATGAACGGTCGCGAAGCCGTCGATGCGGCCAGAATGCATCATCAGTGGATGCCCGACCGCGTCTCGCTCGAAGAGAACCGCGTCACGCCTGAAGTGATCGAGGCGCTCAAGGCCATGGGGCACGACGTCAGGACGCAGGGCCGCCAGGGTGATGCGCACAGCATTTGGGTCGCGCCGGACGGCACTCCATACGGCGCGCACGACAAACGAACGCCGGACTCCAAGGCGTCAGTGCCGGTCCGTTTGACATCCTCTGCGGGTGGACGATAGGCTCTTGGGACAGATGTTCTGCACGCAGCACCATCACCGGCACCACCATGCCACCTGCTCCGGCGGGCCGGTCGAGTTCTGCATGCGGTAAGCGAACACAGACAGACGCGATCAACCAGGCCTCGCCGGGTAACCCCCCGCGAGGCCTTTTTATTTTGTTCGTAGTGTCCGGCTTTAGCCGGACCAGCGTAGTGTCCGGCTTTAGCCGGACGATGAGGGTCATTGTGGATTTCACGAAGCTCGACGGCCTGATTCCCGCCGTCATACAGGACGCGGCAACCGGCGAGGTATTGATGGTCGGGTTCATGAATCACGAAGCGCTGCAACAAACCAGGGAGTCCGGGTTCGCCACGTTCTTCAGCCGCTCCAGACAGGCCCTTTGGACGAAGGGGGAAACGTCCGGCAATCGATTGGCGGTTCTCGAAGTGCTGGTCGACTGCGACGAGGACACGGTCCTCCTGAAGGTGAAGCGCCTCGGCGACGGAAACGTGTGCCACACCGGGCAGCGCAGTTGCTTCTACCGGCCGATCGAGGAAGTCAGGTCATGAACACGATCAAGCTCGGCATACCGAAAGGTTCACTCCAGGAAGCGACGATCCAGCTGTTCGCGCGAGCCGGGTTCAACATCTACGCGAGCGCCAGGTCGTACTTTCCCGCTATTGACGACCCCGAAATCGAATGCATGTTGATCCGCGCTCAAGAGATGGCTCGTTATGTTGCCGATGGCGTGCTCGATGCCGGCCTGACCGGCCAGGATTGGATCGCGGAGCATGCCGCCAGCGGTAACGGCTCGCCGGCGGTCGTGCCGCTCGCGGATCTGATCTACGCAAAACAGAGCTTTGGCAAGGTTCGCTGGGTCCTGGCCGTGCCGGAGGACTCTCGTTATCAGAGTCCGCGCGACCTGGAGGGCGCGACGGTCGCCACCGAGCTGGTGCGCGTGACACAGGCGTATTTCGCGCGACAGGGCGTGAACGTCACGGTGGAATTCTCCTGGGGCGCCACGGAAGTCAAGCCGCCCGTTCTCGCCGACGCCATCGTCGAAGTCACCGAAACGGGCTCGTCGCTCCGCGCCAACAGACTTCGCGTGATCGATACGGTGCTCGAGTCGAACACGCAACTGATCGCCAACAGCCGCGCGCTCGATGACGAGTGGAAGCGGACGAAGCTCGAGAGCCTGGCGCTTCTCCTGAGGGCGGCCATCGAGGCTCAGGGCCGCGTCGGCATCATGCTGAACGTCCGGCGCGTCGACCTCGACGGTATTCTCGCGCTCCTTCCGGCTTTGCAGCGCCCAACGATTTCCGCGCTGAGCGACGAGCAATGGGTCGCCGTCAACACGATCATCGAGGAGCGGACCGTGCGCGAGCTGATTCCGAAGCTGAAGCAGGCGAGGGCACAGGGGATTGTGGAGTATCCGCTCAATAAGATTGTCATCTGAATCGTGGTCCGTGGTTCGTGGTTCGTGGTCCGTCGCTCGTCGCTCGACGAGCAGTTCGGTCAGTTATATGAAGATCGTTGACTCGTCAAATACTCGTGCGGTGAATGCGCTGATCGATCGGCGGCCGGGGCGCGACGCGGGCGTGTACAGGCGGGTCGCGCGGATCGTCGAGCGCGTACGCAGGGATGGTGACCGGGCGTTGGTCGAGTACGCGAAACGCTTCGACGGTCGCGTGCCTCCGCTCGAGCTGCCGCGGCAGGAGATCGAGGCGCGCGCGCGAGCGGTAACACGCGAAGTACGGATGGCGCTGCGGACGGCGGCCAGGAACATCCGGCGGGTGGCACAGCGACAGGTGCCGCGTGAGTGGTCTGTTTCGACGGCCCCTGGCGTGACCATCACGCAGCGAGTGCTTCCGCTCGACCGCGTGGGGTGTTACGTCCCCGGGGGCCGCTATCCACTTCCTTCGTCCCTGCTGATGTCAGCCATCCCGGCACGGGCCGCTGGCGTCAGGCAAGTCATCGCGATCTGTCCGGCGGCGGATCCAGTCGTGCTGGCCGCGGCACACGAAGCGGGCGTGGACCGGTTCTTCCAGGTTGGCGGCGCGCACGGTGTCGCGGCTCTGGCATACGGGACCAGAACAATCCCGCGTGTCGACAAGATCGTCGGACCGGGCAGCGCGTATGTCGCCGCGGCCAAGCAGCTGGTGTCGGGTGACTGTGCGATCGACTTCTTCGCCGGACCGAGCGAGATCGCCATCGTCTCGACGGAAGGTCGTCCTGATTGGATCGCCGCTGATTTGATCGCCCAGGCGGAACACGATCCCCATGCGCGTGCCCTGCTGATCACGCCTGCGCGCGCACTGGCGCGGGCGGTCGTTCGCGAGATCGGCAAGCAACTGCCGGCCCATGGCCCTGCGCGGCTCGCACTGGCGCGGAATGGCGGGGCCATCGTAACCGCGTCCCTGGACGAAGCGATCGTTCTGGCGCAGCGACTGGCTCCGGAGCATCTCGTGTGCGATTCGCTCGCCGTATCGAGGCGGCTGACGCGAGCCGGGACGGTGTTCGTCGGCGATTTCAGCGCCCAGGCAGCCGGGGACTACGTGACGGGTTCGAACCACATTCTGCCAACGGCGGGAAGCGCGGCGGCGCGAGGAGGCCTGAGCGCGGCGGATTTCGTGCGCGTGTCGACGTTGCAGAGGGTGTCCGGGAGCGGATTCCGACGAATCGCCCCGGCAGGCATCGCGCTGGCTGAGGCCGAGGGGCTCTCCGGGCACGCGCAATCAATGCGCATGCGTCTGCAGCGGGCCCCGCGCGACCGAACGTGAGAATGATTGAGCGCTTGTGCGATTCGCAACGAGACGTGGTGCTCGTTTAGGGCAAGCAGCATGCAGTTAGGGCGCGCCAAAGGCGCGCCCGCCGGAGCGGAGCGGGGCGAAGGGGCCCCCGCGAGCGACGGCGATGGGGGGTCCGGCGGGGCGAAGCCCCCGGTTTATTAAGCGATGGCCTACGAATACGAGCGCGTCACGCAGCCGGCATCCGGTCTGCGGTTGCACCTCAACGAGAACACCGCCGGGTGCTCCCCGCGTGTGCTTGCCGCACTGCACGGCATCACGCGCGAGCAGGCCGCCTGCTATCCAGACTACGACCAGGTGACGCGCGCGTGCGCCGACCGGTTCGGGGTCGCCTCCGATCAGATTCTCCTGACGAACGGACTCGACGAAGCCGTTCTTGGCATCTCGATCGCCGCGCTTCGACGCGACAGTCACCTGGTTCCCGAAGCGATTGTGATCGTTCCTGCGTTCGACATGTATCCCGCCTGTGCCGACTCGGCCGGTGGGCGCGTCGTCGAGGTTTCTACAGGTGACAATTTCGAGTTCCCGATCGGATCGGTGCTCGAGGCACTGACGCCTGCCACACGCCTGATCTTCATCACGACCCCAAACAATCCGACCGGACGCTCGGTTCCGTTCGACCGGATCTTTCAGATTGCACGGGAAGCACCCGGCGCGACGGTGTTCGTCGACGAAGCGTACGCCGACTTCTCCGGTGAGACGTTGATCGGCCACGCCGATCTGACGGCTCATCACAACGTTCTGATCGGCCGGACCTTTTCCAAGGCATATGGGCTCGCCGGACTTCGGGTCGGCGCCCTCATCGGCGCGCCTGCTGCGCTCGCGCCAATCCGCCGAGTCCTGCCGCCGTTCAGCCTCAATGCCTGCGCCGTCGCGGCGCTTGGAGCTGCGCTCGATGATGTCGCGTACTACGAGTGGTACGTGGGCCAGGTCCTGACATCGAAGTCCGAGCTCTATGCCGCGCTGAACCGTCTCAACGTGCGTTACTGGCCGAGCGACGCCAACTTCGTTCTGGTGGATTTCGGGCGGGATGCCCGGAAGGTCGTGGCGGGCCTCGCCGAGCGTCAGGTTCACGTCCGCGACAAGTCAGGCGACAAGGCAAGCCCCAACTGCGTCCGGATCACGACGGGCGTCGTCGAACACACGCGGGCGTGCATTGCCGCGCTCGAGGAGGTCCTGTGCGGCGAGGAGTCGTAGATCGCAAGACGAAAGAAACGTCGATCGCCGTTCGCCTCAACCTCGACGGCCGGGGACGCTACCGCGTCTCGACGGGCATCCGGTTTCTCGATCACATGCTCGAGTTGACCGCCCGGCACGGGGCGTTCGATCTGGATATCGAGGCGAGCGGCGATCTCGATGTCGATCAGCATCACACGGTCGAAGACCTCGGGATCGCACTGGGAGAGGCGGTCACCGCAGCGCTTGGCTCGAAACGCGGCATCAATCGCGCCGGGTACTTCGTCATGCCCATGGACGAAACGCTGGGTGTCGCGGCCATCGACATCGGTGGGCGGGCGCACGCAGTCGTGGACCTGCGGCTGAAGGTTACTCGCGTCGGCGACCTCCAGTCGGAACTGCTGACCGACTTCTTCGAGGGTTTCGCGCAAGGCGCTCGCGCCAACGTGCACCTGAAGGTTCTCTACGGCCGCTCGAGCCACCATCAGGTCGAGGCGTTGTTCAAGGCGTTCGCCCGGGCGCTGCGGTTTGCCTGCTCTCGCGATCGGCGGCTCGCTCGCGTGCTGCCGAGCACCAAAGGACTGATTCAGACGTGAAGAACATTGCCCTCATCGACTACGGCGCAGGGAACCTGACGTCGGTGCGGAAAGGCTTCTCGGCAGTCGGCGCGTATCTCTATTCCCCCTCGAGACCTGCCGACCTCTCGCACGCCAAGGCGATCGTCGTCCCTGGTGTCGGTCATTTCCACGCGACACAGGCGTTGGACGGACCGTGGATGGCATCGATTCGTGCGGCGGTCGCCGACGGCACACCGTTGCTGGGAATCTGCCTGGGGCTGCAGTGGCTGTTCGAGAGCAGCGAAGAATCGCCGAACGTGCCCGGTCTTGGTCTGCTGAAGGGAATGTGCACCCGCCTGCCCGACAGTCAGAAGGTGCCGCACGTCGGATGGAATGCTCTGACGATTACTCGCTCATCCCGCCTGCTCGCTGGAGTCGACAGCGGAACGCAGGTCTATTTTGCTCATTCGTATGCCGCGCCGGTCACGACCGACTGCGTCGCCTTCACGACGCACGGTCGTGACTTCGCGGCGGTCGTCGAGCGTGACAGCGTCTTCGGCGTGCAGTTTCATCCCGAAAAGTCGGGCGTTGCCGGTCTGCGGCTGCTCGAGAACTTCGTCGCGTTCGTCGGATCGGTTGCGGTTACGAGCAGGTGATGCTGTCGAAGCGCATCATCGCGTGTCTCGACGTCCGCGACGGCGAAGTCGTGAAGGGCGTCGGCTTCCAGGATCTGCAACGGGCAGGCGATCCTGCGGCGCTCGCAACCCGGTACAACGCCGAGGGAATCGACGAGCTCGTGATTCTCGACGTCACTGCGACGATCGAGGCGCGCCGCGCGCTGGCGGCGACCATCCAGGCCGTGTCGTCACGGTTGTTCATTCCGCTTGCGGTAGGCGGCGGAATCCGGACCGAAGCGGACGCCGAGGCAGCGATTGAGGCAGGAGCCGACAAGGTCAGCCTCAACTCTGCGGCGCTGGCCGATCCGCCGCTCCTCGGCAGGCTCGCCGACCGGTACGGAAGCCAGGCGGTCGTTGTCGCAATCGACGCAAAGCGGGCCGACAGCGGCTTCGAGGTCTATTCGCGAAGCGGCACGTCAGCGACGCGTCGACAGGCCGTCGAGTGGGCCAGGGAGGCGGAATCACGGGGCGCTGGCGAGATCCTGCTGACGTCGATGGACCGGGATGGCACGCGCGCGGGATTCGACTGCGAGCTCACACGCCACGTTGCGAGTGCGGTCAGGATTCCCGTCATCGCATCCGGCGGCGCGGGCTCCTTCGAGCATTTTCTCGAGGTCTTTACCGTGGGCCAGGCCGATGCCGCGCTGGCGGCCTCCATCTTTCACTATGCCGAGCACGCCGTCAGCGATCTGAAGAAATACCTCGACCGCCACGGTGTCCCTGTACGCCTGTGATCGACACATGCTGATTCCCTCGATCGACCTGCAATCAGGCCTTATCGTTCAGCTCGTGCAAGGTGAGGAGCTCGCGCTGTCGAGTGCCGATGTCGATCACTGGATCGCGCGCTTCTCCAGCTATCCCAAGGTGCAGCTGATCGATCTCGATGCGGCAAAGGGTGTCGGGCAGAACGAGCCGTTGATTCGACGCATCTGTTCGAGCCTGCCGTGCCGGGTGGGCGGCGGCATTCGTTCGACAGACCGCGCGCGCACCATCTTGTCGATGGGAGCCGAGAAGGTGATCGTTGGCTCCGCGCTGTTCCGCGACAGCGCCGTCGACGTCGATGCCGCCGAACGATTTCGAGACGCCATCGGCGCGTCGCGACTGATCGCGGCGGTGGACAGCCGTGGCGGCCGCGTAGTCGTTCACGGATGGCGCACGCAGCTGTCGATCACGGCGGTGGAGGCGGTGCAGGCCCTCGAGCCCTTCGTCAGCGAGTTCCTGTATACCCACGTCGATTCGGAGGGTTTGATGCAGGGCACCGACATGGCCGCCATTCGTGCCGTCAAGGACGCGACACGTGCCCACGTCACGGCCGCAGGAGGCATCACGACCCAGGACGAGATCGACCTCCTGCATGCGATTGGCGTCGATTCGGTCGTCGGCATGGCGCTCTATACGAACCGCCTTCGTTGACGGCAGCCAGCGAGACAAGCGGCCCCGCGAATCGGATACGCTTTTGGCAATGCCGAAAACCGTAGCGCTCCTGTTGGTCCTGACGTCGGCCGTCGCCGCTGGATGCGGGCGCGAGCCGGCGGTTTTCTCGGACGAGAACGCCCGCGTCACGATCGGAATGCTGGCGGGCACCATCGGCAGCCGGCCGGTCGGGACCCCTGCCAACGCGCAGGCGCGAGCGTACCTCACCGACCAGCTTCGGCTCTTCGGTTTTGATGTTCGCGTTCAGGAAACCGATGCCCGTCGAGCGGAGCTCGGCAGGACCGCTCGGGTCTCGAACATCATCGCCGTCAGGCAGGGCGTCCGCGACGAGGCGATCGGGCTGCTCTCCCACTACGATTCCGCGCCCGAGTCTCCAGGAGCGGCGGACGATGGGTTTGGGGTTGCGGTGACGCTCGAGGCGGCGCGTGTGCTGGCCGCGAGGACCGACCGGCAATGGTCGCTGATGGTGTTGATGACCGACGGCGAAGAAGCGGGACTCATGGGCGCCGCCGCGCTGATGACAGACCGTGAAGTCACGCGCCGATTGCAAACCTACATCAACGTCGAGTCTGCCGGATCAAGCGATCCGGTGATGCTGTTCGAAACCGGACCGGGCAACGCCTGGTTGACCCGCGCATGGGCGCGATATGCGCCGCATCCGCGCGGTGCGTCGTTCGGCGTCGAGATCTACAAGCGCCTGCCGAACGACACAGACTTCTCCATTCTCAAGCGCCGGGATATTCCGGGCCTCAACTTCGCCGCGGTCGGCGACAGCTACGCCTATCACACCGCGCGCGACACGGCCGAGCGCATTCCTCCGCACGTCGTTCGCCACGCCGGCCAGAACGTCGTCGCCATCGCCAGCGCGCTCGACGAGTCCGACATCACCGCGCGCTCGTCATCCAACCCGACCTTCTTCGACATCGGCGGCACGGCGGCTGTCAGCTACGGACCGTTCATGGCTCTCTTTGCCGCCGCGGTCGGACTCTCAGCCGCCGTCGTCGCATGGGTTCGCGTCACCGCGGCAGCGTTCAGGATGGGAGGCGTCGGGCGGTGGCTGCTGACCGTCGTCTGGACCATCCTTGGCGCGGTGCTTGTCGTCGCGGCCATGATTGGGGCAACGGCGGCGCTTCGCGTTGCCCGCGAGGTCTATCACCCTTGGTACGCGCGGCCAGACCGGCTGTTCCTGCTGCTTCTGGCAGTCGGCACGACTGTCGGCTGGGGTGTCGCACGCCTTGGCGCGTTCCTTCCCGCGCGCGCACGCGGACTGCGTCACCCGGTGATGACCTGGAGCCTCGCGCTGCCCGTGTGGATTTTCATCGGCAGCACTGCGCTGTGGGTGGCGCCTGGCGCAGCCTATCTCTGGATCCTTCCGCTCCTGGCCGCAGGCCTGCTGCTGGCGATCACGCCGTCGGCGAACGAGCCGGCGATCCGCGCGGTGTCGGTGGTCGTGCTCGCGGTCGCCGGCACGCTGTGGCTGCGCACGACCGTCGAGCTCCTCGAATTCCTTGTCACGGTATTCGGCCGTTTTCCTTTCATCACGCCGGCTTACGTTTACGCCGCGCTGATGGCAGTGGCCGGTGTGATGCTCGTACCACCATTCGTTGCGGCGACGGCGCGCACGAAGCCACTGCTGCGGCCGAGCCTGATGACGGCTCTGTTACTGATCGCCGTATCGGTTACCGCCGGGCTCGCGTATCTCGGACCGGCTTACACACGCGACCAACCTCTCCGTCGTCACGCACGCGCGCTGCAATCGGCCGGAAGCGACCGTGCGGTCTGGGAGGTCGCGTCCGTCGAACCAGGGCTGGATCTTGCGCCAGGAGCGCCCGCCGGCTGGCAGCCCGTGGGAGACGCCCCACCGGGATCGGTCCGTTGGGGCCGTTTCCCGTTTCCGTTCGTCTTCAGGGCCACCACGCCGGCCATAGTGGCGGCGCCGATCGCCGTCGCCGACTTTTCCACGACTCCGATCGCCGAAGGCATCGAATTGGCGGTCACCGTGATACCGCGAGAACCGGGACTATGGCTCTCGTTCGTCCTCCCGCCGGGCGTCACGCCGGCACGAGCAACCTTTCCGGGCGTTCCGCGATTCGACCGCTGGACGGCGACGTACGTCGCGCCCACTCCCGAAGGCGTGACATTCCGGGCGAGCTTCCGCGGCGTGACCGCCGACGTGCTGCGCGACACGATCATCGCGGTCACCGCGTCCGGGCTGCCCGGAGGCGACGGGTGGCAGCGGTTGCCAGCCTGGCTGCCGCAGGAGCGCGCCGTCTGGACCGCCACCACGACCTGGCAGGTGCCGGCCGCGGTGACCGCGCTTGCGCCCGTTCCGCCGTTACGTTAAACTGCGTAGCCATTACGTTGTACAGTGTAATGGCGACCCATCGTCTGCGGCCGTGATTCTTGCGTCTGCTGTGATGCTTCGGACGGGTACCGTGGTTCGTGTTGTAGCTCGTAGCTCGTAGCTCGAAAGACGTAGTCGGCCTTTAAGGCTCTACGAGCGACGAGCTACGAACCACGGCAAGTGACACTAAATTTGACCAACCCTTTCGTTTACGGCGAGGTCGTGCCCCCCTCCGCATTCGTGGACCGCGAAGACGAGCTCGATCGACTGTCCGGCGACCTTCGTGCCGGGCAGAAGATTTTCCTGATCTCGCCGCGGCGATACGGGAAGTCCTCGCTCGTCCGGCAGGCGCTTCGGCACGCGGGGCGCACGGGCGCCCTCACGGTCGAAGTCACGGTCAGCAGCTACAGCTCATACGTTGCGTTTCTCGAGGGGTACGCCAGGGCCCTCGTATCGATCGAAACGCGACTGGATCGCGCCCGGAACTGGCTGCGCGACTTTCTGGGTTCGGCAAGGCCGGAGGTCCGCGTCGAACCGAACGCCGCCGGAGGCGGCCAGATCGCGGTCTCCTTCCCCTCGGTGCGCAGCGATCGCGACGTGTCGCGCCTCGCGCAGGAAGTCTTCGCGCTGCCCGGGCGCATCGCGGACAGCAGGGGGCGGCGCATGGCGATCGCCCTCGACGAGTTCCAGGCGATCGGCCAGTTCAACGGCGGCAGCGTCGAGCACGCGCTGCGGGCGGCCGTTCAGCATCAGCGCAGCGTGGGATATGTCTTCTCCGGATCCGAGCCGACGCTGATGGAGCGCATGCTCGGCCGGAGCCGGCCGTTCTACAAGGCCGGCCCGGTGATGCGCCTGCAGAAGATACCGCCGGATCGGTTTGCGCAGTTCATCGAGACGAAGTTCAAAGCCACCGGCTTCAAACCTGCCCAAGGCCTGGGGGCCTCAATCGTCGAGCTCGCGGGCAATCTTCCGTACGACGTACAGCGGCTCGCGCACGAGGTCTGGGACGACATGAAGACGCGTGGGGGCCGTTCGGCAGAGCTCGAGGATTTGCACGTAACGCTGACTCGCCTGCTCGGCGAGCACGACACGCTGTTCGAGGGAACCTGGCAGCGCCTGACACTGGCCCAGCGGGGCGCGTTGCGCGCGGCGGTCCTCGAAGAAGGACATGAATTGCTGTCGGCTGACGTGCGATCGCGTTACCGGCTGAGCGGCGCATCCACCGTGCAGGCTGCGCTTGCCGCCCTGGTACGCGAAGATATCCTCGCCAGGGACGGCCCGCGTTACACCGTCGTCGACTCGTTGTTCAGAGAATGGGTCGCGCGCAGGACCTACTAATCACGATGACCACGTTGCTTCAACGACTCGGACTGGGCCGCCCTGAGCTGCGCGCCTGGGCCATGTACGACTGGGCGAACTCGGCGTACCAGACAACCATCATCGCCGCCGTCTTCCCCATCTACTACTTCAAGGTCGCGGCGGCCGACCTCCCGGAGGCCGTGGCGACCAGCCGGTTCGCCTGGTCGACGACCATCGCCATCATCATCGTCGCGCTCGTGGCGCCGCTCCTCGGCGCGATTGCCGACTACGCCGGCATGAAGAAGAGGATGCTCGGCATCTTCCTCGGCATCGGCGTGGCCTCGACCCTTGCGATGTACTCCATCCAGCGCGGCGACTGGAAACTCGCGCTGCTCCTCTTCGTGATCGGCAACATCGGTGTCGCCGGCAGCATCGTCTTCTATGAATCGCTGCTGCCGCACCTCGTCAGCGAGCACGAGCTCGATCGCGTGTCGTCGGCCGGCTACGCGATTGGCTACCTCGGCGGCGGCGTGCTGCTGGCGATCAACCTGTTGATGATCCAGCAACCGGGCTGGTTCGGGCTTCCGGCGGATGGAACAGCGGTGCGGCTCTCGCTGGCCAGCGTGGGTATCTGGTGGCTCCTCTTCTCGATTCCGCTCTTTCGGGTCGTGCCGGAACCGGCGAAACGCCTCGAGACAGACGAACAGCCTGGCGGCAACGCGTTCGCCACAGGCGTCCGCCGGCTGATCGAAACGCTCAAGGAGCTCAGACGCTACAAGCAGGCGTTCCTTCTGCTCCTGGCCTTCCTCGTGTACAACGACGGCATCCAGACGATCATCAGGATGGCCACGATCTACGGCGCGAGCCTGAAGCTCGACGAGAGCGCGATGATCACGGCGCTCCTGATCACCCAGTTCACCGGCGTGCCGTTCGCGTTCCTGTTCGGACACGCGGCTGGCATAATCGGCCCCAAGCGCGCCGTGTTCGTCGGCCTCGGCGTCTATGCGTTAATCACGCTGCTCGGTTATTACATGCAGACGGCGACGCATTTCTTCATGCTCGCGATCCTTGTGGGCATGGTACAGGGCGGCACGCAGGCGCTGAGCCGCTCGATGTTCGCCAGCATGATCCCGCGGCACAAGTCCTCGGAGTTCTTCGCGTTCTTCGGCGTGTTCGAACGGTACGCCGGCATTCTCGGCCCGCTGGTGTTCGCGTCGATGGTCGACGCGACCGGCTCCAGCCGCAACGCCATCCTGGCAGTACTCGGGTTCTTCATCGTGGGCGGCGGCCTGCTGCTCTTCGTTGACGTCGAGGGCGGCAGGCGGGCAGCGAGGGCCGCTGAAGCTGCGCTGGTTCGTTCCTGATCCATGAGCACGCACGCCGACTGGTTTCCGCGATTCGCCGCAAGGGTTTCCGCGTGGCTCTTCTATCGTGTCGACCTGATCGGTACCGTCCCGTCGAACGGCCCGGTCCTGCTGCTCCCGAACCACCCCAACTCGCTGCTCGATCCAGCGCTCGTGTGGGCGAAGGCTGGCCGCGACGTCCGGTTTCTTGCCAAGTCCACGCTGTTCGATGGGCCAATGCGGCCAGGTACCTCGTGGGCGCCGGCGCGATACCGGTGTACCGCCGCATCGACGAAGGCGTCGACGTATCGAAGAACACCGAGACGTTCGCCGCCGTTTCGGCCGCGCTGGCCGATGGCGATGCGGTCTGTCTCTTTCCTGAAGGCATCACACATTCGACCGGCCGGCTCGAAACGCTCCGCACGGGTGCCGCCCGCATGGCGATCGGAGCGGAGCGCACGGGAACGAGAGTTGCGCTCGTGCCAGTCGGCATCAATCTCGAGCGAAAGACCGCATTCAGATCGCGCGTCACGCTGGTCTTCGGAACGCCGTTCTCGTGCACGGACCTGGTGGGGCAGGCGGAATCCGACTTCTCCGGCGCTGTACGAGCGCTGACCGATCGCATCGCCACGAACATCCGCCGGCTGCTGATCGAGACCGATCCGAAGCGTGATGCATCGACCGTGGAACGTATCGAACAGATCTACGCGTCGGCTCGGGGGCTCGAAGACAACCCGCAGCAGCGGTTGGACCGCCGGCAGGCGATCGCGATCGGCATAGAAAGGCTGCGCGCGGCAAGCCCCGAGCGCCTCGAGGCAGTGCTGCTGCGCGTGCGGCAGTACGACGACCGGCTGAAGCGCTTCGGCCTTCGCGACAAACACCTGGACTGGCAGGTGACGAGCGCGGGCGCGATTCGCTTCGCGGCCCGCGAGCTTCTGATCGCGATCGGTCTCGTTCCGCTCTGCATCGCCGGCCTGGTCGTGTTCTTCGTTCCCTACTGGCTCACAGGAATTGTGGCCAAGCGAACCGCGCCCGAACGCGCAATGCTGGCGACCGCACAACTGATCGGCGGGACGCTGATCTATGCCCTCTGGCTGACGCTGTTCGTTGTCGCCGCGTGGCGTCTTGGCGGCACGAACGCCGCCATCGCCATGGGCGTGGCCATCCCTGTGCTGGCCGTCGCGTCCCTCTTCGCCATCGAACGCGAATCGGCCGTGTTCGATACCGTTCGAGCGTGGTCGATCAATCGATCGCGAAGCGCGACGCGAGAGCGCCTGAAGCGCCGCCGGTCGGAGATTGCCGACGTCCTCGAGGAGGTGCGTCAGTGGCTGGCAGATAGTGCGAGGACGTGAGGGGGCCGTGGTCCGTGGTTCGTAGTCCGTGTCTCGTCGCGGCCTCGTGCCAGAATGCTCGACGAGACACGAGCTACGGACCACGGACCACGGTCTAGTTTCTTCCCGTATCAGTTCAACAAGAATCTCTGCACGAACATGACCCACGCATAGGTATTGAAATCGTTGGTCGCGCGCGTGAACTGCAGGTGACCGGCGTCGCTGTAGACCACGTACCAGAGTGGTGTGTTGTTCTGCCGCACCGCCTGCACCATGGCCTCGGACTGCAGGATGGGTACGCGGGTATCACGGCCGCCTTGTGCGACGAACAACGGGACCTTCAGCCTCGCCGCGTGCGTGAGTGGTGAAATGCTCTTCAGGAACTGACGCATCTCAGGATCGGCGGGATCGCCATATTCAGTGTTGCGATCGGCCCGGCGCGACTCCTCCGTCGACTCGAGGAACGTCACCAGATCGCTCATCCCGAAACCTTCGAACACGCAGCGGATCCGATCGCCGTACTCGATGGCCGCGAGCAGCGACAGATACCCGCCGTAGCTGGCCCCGGTCAGCATGACGCGGTTGCGATCGAGCGTCGGCTGTGTGGCGATCCAGTCGAGCAGGGTGCCGATGTCCTTCACCACGTCCGCACGCTTCCGGCCGTCATCACGCTCCTCGAACGCGCGCCCGAACCCCGCGGATCCTCGCACGTTGGGATAGATGATCGCGATGCCCATCTCGTTGCGGAAGTAGTTGCTGCGCCCGAGCGCGCGAGGACGCTCGCGCAGTTCGGGGCCGCCGTGGATGTTGATGATGACCGGGCGCGGTCCCGTGAAATGCGCTGGCGGCCGGTAGAGGATTCCGGAGATGGAGAGACCGTCAAAGCTGTTCCACTTGATCGGTTCGGCGTCCGGCAAAGAATCCTGATTGGCCCCACCCATCTCGCTCGTCGTCCAGCGCTCAACGCCTCCGCTGGACGGATCGAGCGTGTAGACGTCGTTGAACGTCCGGGCGCCCGCGTATACGAACGCGAGCAGGTCCCCACGGGGGTGCCAGGCAACCCGGCTGATCACGCCAGCAGGGAGTTTCGGACTCACCCGGACGCGTTTGTCGTTGCCATCGAGGATCTGCAGATGGCTCATCGCGTCGCGATCGACGACGACCGCGATTCGGCGGCCGTCAGGAGACTCGGAAAACGCTTCGATCACGTCGTCTTCGCTCGTGACCAGTTCCCAACGGTTCGCCGCGGTTTGGTAGCGCCACAGGCGCTGCTGTTCCGACTCGCGGTCACCAAGCGCATAGATACTTCGACCGTCGTGGCTGAAGCGTGCATCCATCCACAAGACATGACGCCCGCCTCTCGTCGTCACCGCGGTCCTGGCCCCGGTCGTCGAGTCCATGCGCCACAGGTAGGTCTCCGACGAGCTCGACACCGATTCGAGCACGAGCAGCTCGCGATCGTCGGGCGACCAGTCGAGCACTTCCCAGGTGCCTTCGAGCTGCGCCAGCATCCGGTCCGACGCAGGATCTTCCGGGTTCATCACGAAGATGTCGCGGTTGCGGCCATCGCGCCTGGTCGATTCATAGGCGATCAAGCCCTTCCGGCTCGCGAATGCGGGTGCGCCATTGCGCGATTTGCCATCGGTGAGCAGCGTGGCTGCGCCAGAGGCTGGATCGAAGCGGAAGAGCTGCTGAGCCTCACCTCCGCCGCTCGTGTCCTTTCGAAACACGAAATACTTGCCCGACGGGGCGAACCAGGCGCCACCCGAGACCCCATCGCGATAGAACGTCAGCTGCGTGCGTGCGGCGCCAGGGCCGCGAACCTCGTGAATCTGAGGCACGTTGCCGAAAGCGGTCGTGACGAGCATTCGGCGCTCGGTCGGATGCCAGTCGAGCAGGTCTGCCGAACGGAACTCACCGTAACGCGACACCGCATCCACAAGCTGCAGCGGGATCGGCGGGACGCCCTCCGCCTTGACGTTGGCCGGGATCGGTAACACGGCCTCCTGAGCGAGGGCCGGAACGGAAATTGAGAGGATCAGCGCGATGCGCCGAACGTAGCGCATGAAATCGAATCCGTCGCCGCTAGGGAAGGAGCTTTCATTATAGTGCAAACTCCAACGCGACCCCGTTCGTCAAACGAGGCGTAAGACGGGGTGAATGGTGGGCCTGGTGGGGGATCTACCTGACCGATGGAGCGACGAATGAAGATTGTCATAGCGGGGGGCAGCGGCTTTTTGGGAGCCCCGCTTGCGGAGATGTACGCCGAAGAGGGCCACGACGTGCGCGTGCTCACCCGCTCGCTCATGGCCGGAGATACCCGGCACGACCCGGGCACCGGCGTCCCCGGCATTACCAAAGTGGGCTGGAAGCCTGACGGAAAGTCCGGCCCGTGGGCGGCCGTTCTCGACAGCGCTGACGCGCTCATCAACCTGGCCGGCGAATCGATTGCCGCAAAGCGCTGGACGCCTCAGCGGAAAGCCATCCTGCGCGACAGCCGGTTGCTGGCAACGCGCAGTCTGACCTCCGCGCTGGCTGCGGCACCGCGGCCGCCAGCCGTGTTCATCAGCGGCAGCGCTGTGGGCTTTTACGGTCCGTCCGGGCCTGAGCCCAAGCCGGAAGAGGCGCCGGCCGGCAACGACTTTCTTGCGCATTTGTGTGAAGACTGGGAGGCGGCGGCGCTCAGCGTCTCGAGACCCGAAACCCGGACGGTCATCCTGCGCACGGGAATCGTGCTGGAGCGATCGGGCGGGGCGCTTCCGCAGATGATGCGTCCTTTCCGTTTCTTCGCCGGCGGCCGGCTGGGCTCCGGCACGCAATACATCTCCTGGATTCACCGCCTCGACTGGATCGAGATCGTGCGCTGGATCGTGCAGACGCCGGAAGTCGCGTCGACGCTGAATGCGACCGCCCCGCATCCCGTCACGAACCGCGAGTTTTCACGGGCCCTTGGCAGGGCCATGCACCGGCCGAGCCTGATGCCGGCGCCCGGCTTCGCGTTGAAGCTCGCACTCGGTGAGATGGCGCAATCGATCCTGACGGGCCAGCGCGTCCTGCCGGCGCGAGCCCAACGCCACGGCTATCACTTCCGCTATCCGGAAATCGATCAGGCCTTCCGGGGGATATTCGGTGAGTGAGTAAACGGGGTTGGAGGGGACGGAGGGCACGGAACAAGCTTCAACTCGGAGACGCGGAGAAACGGAGCTTCGCGGAGGTTTGAGCCTGGTCGAGCAGACTGGTGATGCGACCGGCAGCCTGGCCGAAGGCCAGGCTGGTGGAGTGGCGAGCGATCGGAAATCAGAACGCCACTTGATCTCCGGGCGCTCTGATTTCCGATCGCTCGTCACTCCACCCGCGCCTGCGGCGCGGCCGGTCGCATCACGCACACCCTGCGATCCCCAGCTGGTTCCGTTTTCCTCCGTTGCTCCGTTTCTCCGCGTTGAAGCTCGTTCCGTTTCCTCCGTCACCTCCGTCGATCAACTCAAAGGATCCGACTAAACCCGAAAAGCTCGTCGCCCTTCGCCGGTTCTCCCCGATACAGCCGCAACAGGACGCGCGCGGCGAGCCACGCGGTGGCGGCCCCGTGCCGGCTCTGACCCATCGCAAACAGATGCCGCGGAAAATTTCGGTGCAGCCCGATGTACGGAAGACCGTCCACCGTGCCATCGTGCGGAAAGGCCCACGCCCATTCCGGCTGCGCACCCGAGATCGCCGGATAGCGCACGGACAGTTCGTACATCAGCTGACCGGTCCGCTGCCTGAGAACCTTGTCCAGCAGTCGCGAAGCTACTGGCGGTTGATCCGCACCGGCAAACATCACCCGGTCATCTTTGAGCCACCGAAGGATGTGAGGCGGGACGGCGCTGTCGCGAAGCGCGGCCGCTCGACGGCCAAGCTCCCGACGTACCGCTGCCGGCAGCGGTTCGGTGACGACCGCGTAGCCCTGCTCCGGCCGAAGGTGACGGCGTAGCGCGCGGAGATCGGCCAGGCTCGCGCCGGTCGCGACCACGACGGCATCAGCCTGAATCGAACCGCTGGCGGTTGCGATCTCGACGAGCTTCCGTTTCACGCGAATACGCCGGACGCTGGAATGCTCGAAAATCTCCGCGCCGCGTGCGGCAGCAGCCGACGCAAAGCCGAGGCATGTGCGATAGGGATCCAGCGCCGCACCGCGAGAACGAATCGCGACCGACGCATCGATCGACGTTTCACGCTTCAGCGCCGCAGCCGTCACCCACGAGTGATCGAGACCGGCCTCGCGCCGCGCGCGGTATTCCCGCTCCAGCTGCTTCCCCGCGTCGCCCTGACGCGGCGCCAGGCGCAGCAGCTCCTGCGGCACCAGGTCGCATCGGATTTCGAAGCGCCGGATGGCTGCCTGAAGGTCGAGCGATGCGCGTCGCATGCCTTGCCAGAGAAGTCGCGCGGCACGCAAACCGTAGGCAGACGCGTGGTCCATGAACGAGGCGTCGAAGTCTTCGCGGACGAGGCCGATCGAGCCCGCGGTCGCCGCCGCCCCAATCCTGTCAGCCTCGACGACCACGCACTTCACACCGGCCGCGGCGAACGAGAGCGCGCAGGCGCAGCCGGTCAGTCCGCCGCCGATGATGACGACGTCCGTCTGAGATTCGCCACGCAGTTTTGGATACGAAGGACGCCGGCTCTTGGGAAAACGATCGAGCCAGATGGGAACGTGACGCGTCATGCAGCCGCTCGCATCAGTTGGGTGCCTCGAAGCTGCTGAGAACCTGCATGAGCCTGACGATCTGGATCATGTCGGGAAACGACCCTTTGACTGTATGCGCGCCAGATCTCGTCAGCCCCGGAATGAACGACGCGCGTTCCGCGTCGATCGTCAGCTTGAATCCGACCTCGAGCGCAATCGGTGTCTGCAGCTTGTAAGGCGTCATCGATGCGCGCTTCGCGAGGGTGGTGCGCACGCCGTCACGAATCATCGACTGTCCTCTCGCCGGCGTGACCGTGATCGCCGAGTGGTAACCCAGCGGCTCCTTCACGATCGCGCTGCCGGCCGCTGGAGCGATCTTCTGGACCTGTTCCACGGCCTTGCGATCGCCCGAGACGAACACGACCGGCACGCCGAAGTGTCCGGCGATCGCCGCGTTGAACATGCCTTCCGACATCTCCACGCCGTTGAGGCTCACGCCCAGGAGCTTCGCGCTGGAGAACGTGTGGCCGCGAACGGAATCGGGCGTCATCTCGCTGGCGTGGTACCCGATGAAGATGACTGCAGCAAACGTGTCGTCGATTCCCTGCATCATGCTGAGCGGCCGCGGGAAGCCGCGAACGATTCGTACATCCTCGGGCAGCTGATCGATCAACAGGTTCTGCGCGTTCCCGTGCGAGTCGGCCAGCACGAAACTGGTCGCGCCGCCCGCTCGGGCGCCCTCGATGGCGGCCTTGGCTTCGCCGGTCATCCACTCGCGCGCGCGGGAGTATTCGAACCCGGTCGGACCGAGCTGCGCGGGCTGCACGACGCCTGTGATGCCTTCCATGTCGACTGAAATGAAGATCTTTCCAGGATCCCGTCCCTGTCCCTGTACAGGCGGCATCGCCAACATCAGTACAGCGGTAGCGGCAACCGCTGCCGAAATCAGGGCAGCACGCGTCATTAGACCTGCCTGTTCCTGCGATTCGAGCGTGGGGTGACCGCCGTCAGGGCGCGAGTGCGTGACGGACGGGATGACCAGGGTCTGGGCGTCGGGGTCGACCCGCTCAGCGAGAGCGCAGCGGCGAGTCGGGCGCCTTCTTCGAGCGCCATCGAGATCTGGCGGTTGAGGACCCCGCGCGCAGGCCGGTAGTAGACCCAGCCGGACCTTGCACGGGTTTTCGCAGAGCCTGGCCGCGTGCCCTGGATGATGAGCGAGAAAGGTTTCGCTCCCGCGCGCAGCTCTCGCCGCGCCGCGTCGGTCGGCAGCCGGCAGGCGAGTCCGTCTTCGACGACGCACGCAAACATGCGGCGCCCTGCGAAGGCCGCGGGCAGGCCGAAGGCCCAGCCCATGCGAAGGCCCTTGTGAGACTCGACGAACTCTGCAAGCGCGCGCTCGAGGTCGCGCCGGAAAGGAATCGGCATCGACGGTCGGGGCCTATTCTACCCGCGCTCGCCCTCCAAAAGGACGCGCTTCCGTTCCAGGCCCCAGCGATATCCACCAAGGCTCTCGTTCGACCGAACGACCCGATGACAGGGGACGACAACCGCGACAGGGTTTGTCGCGCATGCACGAGCGACGGCGCGTGCCGCCGTTGGCCGCCCGATTCGTTTCGCGATGTCCGCGTAGCTTCGGGTTTCTCCGCGTGGAATACGCTGCAGCTCGCGCCAGACGATGCGCTGAAAGGCTGTCGCACGGACATCGATCGGGAGCCGCGGGTCTGGAGCGCCGGGGTCAAGGCTCTCCAGAATCCCGGCGACCCACTTGCGCAGTTGCCGATCGCCCGGCGTCAGCGAGGCCGCCGGGTATCCTGCCGCAGATCGCTCTCGAGGGTCTTCGCGTTCGACCCAAGCTTCACCGCGCAGATTCCTCGCGGTGTAGCAGCCACGAGCAGAATGCCCAAAGGGGACTCCACAGTGACGTAATGAACGCTGACACCCAACCCTCCCGCGGCATAGACCGCTGGCGTCATCCCCATTCTTGCCGCCGCCTGTTCGTAGACGCGGCTGCCAGACCCGTAACCCGCCGCATAGGTGGCCGATGCGACGCCGCGGCCTGACTGCAGCTCGGACTTGAAACAGCCCATGCGGCACGCGTCCATGAACTCGCGTGGAGAAACGCCCAACGTCTGCTTGAACGTCCGGAGCAGGTGATAGGGACTGCTGCCGACGCTCCGCGCCAGCGCGTCGAGCGTCAGACGCTCGTCGGGGCTCGCGGCAATCGTCGCGCAGGCGCGCTGGACACGCTCCACCTTCGGGTCCGCCGCAGCGCCGCCGGGACGGCATCGTTTGCACGCGCGAAACCCGGCAGCCTCTGCCGCGGCTGGCGCGGCGAAAAACCTGACACCGTCGCGGCGGGGCCGACGGCTGGGGCACGTGGGACGGCAGTAGATTCTGGTCGACGGCACGGCGTAGACAAATGCGCCGTCCCAACGCGCGTCCCGCGCGCTGACTGCGGTCCAGAGCCGTTCTTCATTCAACATGAAGTCAGCTTACGCGATTGGCAGGCACAGTCACCATCCGTGGATTGGTGCTGAACTGGGAAGGCTGGAGCCCTTCCGTACCACGTCAAAAACCCGTCAGCGCGCCCGGCGGGTCGACCTGACGACGAGAATTGCCGAGATAGCCGTCCCGACGAGGGCCAGCCCAATCAACGTTCCGACGAAGACTTCGAAGATCGGCGACTCCATCCATCTGAGGAGTCGTCGTCCATAGATGGCGGCGAGAGCCCCTTCGATGCCGAACCGAAGGAGTCGCGCAATCCCGACCGACACCAGGAAGGTCCACGCGCCGGCTCCGATGGCCCCGCTGGTCAGCACGAAAGCCGTGAAGGGGAAGGGAGGAGGAATCATCGCCAGCGCGCCGACGCTGACGGCCGCGCCCTTTTTCACCCGGGCCTGAACGCGCCGCAGGCGCGACGGGCTGACGAGACGCGTCAAGCCGTGCTCGCCGATCTTCCGGCCGATCCAGAAGGTGCCCGCCGCTCCGATCACCGATCCGGCCGTCGCGAGAAGTGCATACATCCAGAACAGATCGGGCTTTCGTGCCGACAGGACGATGACGGCGAAGTCGATGCCGAGCGGCAGAAAGAAGATCAAGGACGAGTCGAGCGCGCCCAGGAAGATCAGGCCAGGCGGCGTAAGGAAGTGTCGGAGAAGAGCGGTCAGCAGCGCGCGCATCGGACGTCAGCGTCGATCGGCTGCCACCCTAGCAAACACGAGGCCGCACAGTTGGTGTAAGGTCGAATCATGGATGTCATGACCAGGGTTGCAGCAGGCAGTCGGAAGTCTGGCCCTGTCGGTCGCGGTCATTCAATCGTCGCCGGCCGCGCAGGCACCAGGTGCGTCACAGGAGCGCGAGATGGACCGAATTGCCCCCGCCTATGTGAAGCTCGCGCTCGCCATGGGCCTCCACGATCCGGATTATGTCGACGCCTTCTACGGCCCGGCGGAATGGAAACGAGAGGTCGAGTCGGCGAAGCCGCCGCTCGACAGGATTGCAGCGGATGCCACCGCTTTGCTCGCGGACCTGAAGAAGGTTCCTGTGGGTGAGGATGAGATGCGCAGCCTGCGCAGGGAATACCTGCAGAAGCAGCTTTCGTCCATGGTCGCGCGGACACGGATGTTGAAGGGCGAACGTCTGTCCTTCGACGACGAGTCGCGGGCGCTATATGACGCCGTCGCCCCCGCGTATCCCGAATCGCATTTTCAGGCGATTCTCGCGAAACTCGAACCGCGGTTTCCCGGCGAAGGCACGCTCCTCGAGCGATACGAGCGATGGCGCAAGCCGTTCGTCATCCCGCGCGAGAAGCTCGACTCGGTGTTTCAGATCGCCATCAAGGAGTGCCGGGCACGAACGGTCCCGCACATGAAGTTGCCCGCGGCCGAGAGTTTCACGGTCGAGTACGTGACGAACAAGTCCTGGAGCGGCTACAACTGGTATCAAGGGCAGTATCGAAGCGTCATCCAGGTCAACACCGATCTTCCGGTCTACATCGATCGGGCCGTCGACCTCGCCTGTCACGAGGGATATCCGGGCCACCACGTGTACAACGCCCTGCTCGAGCAGCACCTGGTTCGGGACCGGGGCTGGGTGGAGTTCACGGTCTATCCTCTGTTCTCGCCTCAGTCGCTGATTGCGGAAGGGACGGCCAACTACGGAATCGAAGTCGCTTTTCCCGGCCAGGAGCGCGTGGACTACGAACGGTCTGTGCTCTTCCCCGCCGCCGGACTGGATCCCGCTCGGGCAGCCGAATACTACGAGGTGCAGGCACTCGTCGAGGAGCTGTCGTACGCCGGCAACGAAGCCGCCAGGCGCTATCTGAATGGGAGCATCGACCAGACGGCCGCGGCCCGATGGCTCGAGCAGTTTGCCCTGATGTCGCCCGAGCGCGCGAAGCAGCGCGTGAAGTTCTTCGACCAGTACCGCAGCTACGTGATCAACTACAACTTCGGGAAAGATCTCGTGGAGCGGTACGTCGAGTCGCGTGGCGGAACGTCGAACAATCCCCGCAAGCGATGGGAGGAATTTGGCCGGCTGCTGTCGTCACCGCGGTTACCGTCGGGGCTGCGGTGAGCAGCTACAGCGGCCGCCGGAGGATGCGTTCGACGCGCTCCCGGTAGTGGCGGCTGAGCGTCAGCTGGGCGCCGTTCTTCAACGTGACCCGAAAGTCGCCGTGGACCGATGGCAGCATCTCGCCGATCCGGTCGAGACGCACGAGCGCCGAGCGGTGGATGCGGACGAACTGACGCGGGTCGAGCTCCTGCTCGAGCCGGACGAGCGTTTCGCGCATCAGGTATTCCCGTCCTGCCGAGTGAAACAGCACGTAGTTGTCTGCTGCCTGGATCCAGTCGACCTCGGACGTATCGAGGAGCACGATCCGCGCCCCGGCACGCACCGGCACCCGCTGAAGGTAGCGTCCGCGTTCCTGGACTTCATCGAGCAGCGCCGCGAGCCGTGGATCGACCGTCGATTCACGACGCCCGGTGCCCATCCGGAGGCGAACCTGCTCGACCGACTGGTGCAACCTCTCGGGCGTGAATGGCTTCAGCAGGTAGTCGATCGCGTGCACCTCGAAAGCACGCAGGGCATATTGATCGAACGCCGTGACGAACACGACCGCCGGCACCCGGTCGCCGATCTCGCGCACGACATCGAACCCATCGAGCTCCGGCATCTGCACGTCGAGAAACACCAGATCCGGCCGGTGCGTGACGATCGCTTCGATGGCGGCACGGCCGTCGCCAGCCTCGGCAACGACATCCAGCTCGGGCTCGCGCCGCAGCATTCGACGCATCCGGCGGCGCGCCACCGGCTCATCGTCCACGACCGCCACTCTGAGTGTCATGCCGCCTCCAGGCGTCGATAGGGAAACGAAACGCGGACCAGCACGCCGCCCGAGTTGTGCTGCGCGACGTCGAGCGCGAACGCATCACCGAACAGGGCCTCCAGGCGTGCACGAGTGTTGCTGAGGCCTATGCCCGCCTGCGGCTCTCCCCGCGACAACCCCCGGCCGTCGTCCTGAATTGTGAGCTCGACCTGTCCATCCACCAGGTGCGCGGTGACAGCGATACGCCCTGACGCCGCATGCCGGGACAAGCCATGCCGAATCGCATTTTCGACCAGCGGCTGCATGAGCAGCATCGGGATCGTCGCGTCGAGCACATGCGGATCCGCATCGACGGATACCTGCAGACGATCGCCGAACCGGACCTGCTGAATGTCGATGTAACACGACAACAGGTGCAGCTCGCGCCGCACGTCCACCTCGGGCGTCGCCCCGGCTTCGAGTGTCTCACGCAGCAGCAGGCTCAGACCGGCGATCATGCGATCCGCCGCCTCGGGATCCTCATGGACCAGCTCGGAGATCGCATTCAGCGTGTTGAACAGGAAATGTGGCTGCAGCTGCATGCTCAGCAGCATCAGCCGCGTCTCTGCCAGTCGCGCTTCGAGCTGGGACGCGCGCAACTCGCGTTCGCGTGACGTGTGGTAATAGCGGAGTCCGTGCGCCGCCGCAAGGATCATCCAATAGATCAGAAAATTGAAGGGCGCGCCGCTGGCCAGCAGGAAGTAGCCTCGCCCGAACATCGCCCGCCGGATCCAGCCATCCATGTAGACTTTCAGGACCGCGATCGCAATCGCTGCAACGAGGTGGATCCCGCCATTGCGCAGCGAGCGAGCCTCGTTGAATGGGGCGGCGTTCGGCAAGCATCAGAATGAGTGGCGTCAGCGCCGCCCAGCCGTACCACTCTCCGAGGGATCGCTTGATTGAGGGAATCCAGTTGGCCGCGCTGCCGCTCGACAGATACGTCAGCGAATTGGCCGCCGCGATGAAGAGGCCGAGGGCCGTATAACCGGCGAAGATGGCCCACAGGCGGGTCCCGCGCGACTGCATGGTCACGTGTTGTACACCAGAACGTGTGAACGGCCCTTCGACAAGCTCACGAGCAGGCTCTTGTGAGGGGCAACCGGAGTGGCACGGGGCGAAACGAGGTAGAGTGCGACCGAGAGGAATGTCCAAGGCGGTCATCGCGTTCGCAGCCACCCTTTGCGTGGCTGGCTACGTGTTCGTCTACGCGGCGCGGAAGGCCGATCAACCGATTCGATCGGACGGGTTCAGCTACTACGTCTACCTGCCGTCCTGGTTTCTGTTTCACGACACCACGCTGCGAGAGGTCGCGCTGGACTGCTGCGGCGGCGAGTTTCCAGCCTTCACCGCAATCATCCGCTGGCCGGAGACGCGACGATGGGTCAACGCACATCCGATTGGCGTCGCCATCTTTCAGGCGCCCTTTTTCGTCGCGGCTCACCTCCTGACGAGATGGACCAACCTGTCGCCTGACGGATTTACGCTTTACTATCAGCACGCAGCCGGTCTCTCGGGCGTGTTCTGGGCGATCGCGGGTCTCGTGGTGCTTCGCGACATCCTGCGCCGGCACTTCAGTGACGCCGTGACAGCGGCCACGCTTTTCGCCGTCCTCTTCGGCACGAACCTCTTTCACTACGCGACCTACGACAGTTCCTACAGCCACGTGTATTCGTTCTTTCTGTTCGCCTGTTTCCTCAACCTGACCGATCGCTGGCACGAACGGCCGTCACGGCGGTTGTCGGTTCTCCTCGGCCTCGTCGCGGGCCTCATCGTGCTCGTCCGGCACACCAATGTGCTCTTCCTGGTGACGTTTCCGCTGTATGGAGCAACGAACCTGGCGACCTTGACCTCAACCTGGCACCGTCTGAAGTCTCAATGGCGGGACGTGCTGGTGATGACGACCGTGGGGCTGGTTGTGATTGCGCCCCAACTGGCGCTCTATTACCAGGCGACGGGCAGATTCCTCGTGAGCTCGTACGGCAGCCTCGGGTTCAACTTTACGGCACCCCGGATCTTTGGGGTGCTGTTCAGCGTTCAGAAGGGAGTGTTCTTCTGGTCACCGCTGCTGCTGGCGGCTCTTGCGGGACTCGTATTCAGCCCTGGGCTTGCACGGAACGTGCGCCTCGGAGGCATGCTGTTCCTCGTCGCGAACACCTACCTCATCGCCAGCTGGTGGGACTGGCAGTTCGGCGGCAGCTACGGGCATCGCGGCTTCGTCGACGGCTTCCCGATCTTCGCGATCGGGCTGGCCGGGTTCTTTCAGTGGGCAGCGGCGTCAGCAACTCGGCGGTCTCTTGTCACGATTTGCGCTACTGTCGCCATCGCGCTGTCGGTTGTGCAGATGATCCAGGTACTGGAACCGGGTGATGCCGATGAGCGACACGACCTGGGATCATTACCGGTCCGTCTTCCTTCGCCTGCAGTGATGCGCCGGTCTCATGCCGTTAGTGCCGTCGCGATCGCCGTCCTGGTGGCGATTCTCTTCTGGCTTCGCGACCCCGCGTGGCTCGCGACGGTCGAGTCCGGCTTCGGACCGTGGCAGACGGATGCCGATCAAGCGAGGTACCGATGGACCGCGGGCCGTGCGTCGTTTTTCGTTCCATCCTCGGCCTCGGAGATCCGAATCCCGATACGGACGGGACGCGAGCCGGAAGGCTGGCCGGTCGTCGTCACGATCAGCGTCGACGATCGGAGCGTCGACCGGGTGTCGCTGACCGATAGCGCGTGGCACGTCAGCAGAGTTCGCTTGCCAGGACCTGGATCGAGACGCGTTCGACGAATCGACATTCACGTCGATCGCACGATTGACGGAAGTCGTGGCATTCAGGTGGGTGAATTGCAACTAAGCCGATGACGGAGCCGTGGTTCGTGGCCCGTCGCTCGTAGCTCGAAGTGCCCAGGCGTGACAAGTTGCCACTCGAGCGACGAGCGACGAACCACGGACCACGGCCCGACCTTAAGGTCGGGCGTGCTTCGAATCAAGGCAGGCGGTAATTAGGGGCAGGTGAATGATGATCGCGATAGAAATCGTCAAGCCCGGCGGGCCCGAGGTGCTCGTCGCAACCGAGCGGGAGGTCCCGAAGCCTGGACCCGGCGAGGTACTCGTCAAAGTTGAAGCTGCCGGCGTCAATCGTCCCGACATTCTTCAACGTCTCGGCAACTATCCTCCCCCGCCGGGGGCATCCGATATTCCCGGTCTGGAAATCGCCGGAACCGTGGTCGCGATCGGCGGGTCGACACACGAAGCGGTGCGCTGGCGCGAGGGCGATCGGCTGTGCGCGCTGGTGGCGGGCGGAGGCTACGCCGAGTACTGCGCGGTTCCTGCCGTGCAGTGCCTGCCCATCCCGAAAGGCCTCGACGCGACGTCGGCCGCGGCAATTCCCGAGACCTTCTTCACGGTCTGGACCAACGTCTTTCAGCGGGGCGGACTGAAGCAGGGCGAAACAATCCTGGTGCATGGCGGAACGAGCGGCATCGGGACGACGGCCATACAGCTCGCCCGTGAACACGGTGCAAAGGTCTTTGCCACCGCTGGCTCCGACGCAAAGGCCGCTGCGTGCGATCGACTGGGAGCTCGCGGCATCAACTACCGCACGAGTGATTTCGTACAGGTCGTTCGTGACGAAACCTCCGGCCGTGGCGTCGACGTCGTCCTCGACATCGTCGGCGGCGACTACCTGCAACGGAATATCGATGCGCTTGCGCTCAACGGGAGGCTTCTGCAGATCGGCCTGCTCGGGAGCGCGCGCGCGCAAATCAATCTGGGACCGCTGATGCACAAGCGGTTGACCCTGACGGGCTCGACCCTGCGCGCCAGATCGCCAGCCGAAAAGGGCGCGATCGGCGCGGAGCTCGAGTCACACGTCTGGCCGCTTCTGGAGGCGAAGCGCGTCGCGCCGGTGATCCACGCGACGTTCCCGCTCGCGCGCGCTTCAGACGCGCATCGGCTTCTCGAATCAGGCGACGTGATTGGAAAGGTCGTCCTGGTAGTCTGACGTCTTGTAGAGGAATCCGATCCAGAACACCCCGTGGGCTGACGCGAAGAGCGCAAGTGGAAACTCGGTACCGGGCTGAGTCTGGCTGGGCAACGTCGACCAGTACAGCGACTGAACCGAAACAGCGGCCATCGCCGACACAGCCAGGATGGCAAGGTTCGGCCCGTGGGGTCGCGAGTGCCACAGCGCCCAGCCGGCTGCCGCCGACAGCGCAGCGACCAAACCGTGAACGATCAGCTCGAGAAGGGTGAGGGGACCACGGAAGGAAATCGTTGGGAGCGTCTGCGATACGGACACGGCAAAGTTCATGGGCTGCCAGATGAAGAGCACCACGCACAGCAGCCAGCGAAGCAGACGGACCACGGATCGATCTTACCGCGCCCGTGCCGTCTGCTTCCCCGCGAGGTCAATTGGGCGTTACCGGCGCGTGACTGGTTCCGTCGTTCGCTTGTGGCCGTTGAGCTCGGCAGCCAGGTCGATCATCCGGATGAACTCTGCGCGGTAACCGTCAGGATCATCACCGCGGTAGCGGCGGGCGAGGTCTGCGCGTCGAATCCCACGTCGCCTCTCCCTTGAACTCCGAATTCCGCAGCAGCATTCCGAACTGCGCTACGGCGGCGGCGAAGCCAAGATTCGCCCCTGACTCCGACGTCGCATTGCGCACGACGTGCGTCAGCAGTTGACTCGTCGACGCATCAGGCTTCTTGTATCGCAGCTTGACCGTCATCAGCTCACCGGATCGGGCCGATTCCCCGACCTTGTGCTCGTCCTGGTACTTGAGCGGCTCCACTGACGGCACATCGATCCGCTCACCGGCCGGGATGATCTCGTACAGCGCCGTCACGGTGTGCCCGGCGCCGATTTCGCCGGCGTCCTTGCGGTCGTCGTTGAAGTCCTCCCGGTTCAACAGGCGGTTCTCGTAACCAATCAGCCGATATGCGCCGACGACGGCCGGATTGAACTCGACCTGGATCTTCACGTCCTTCGCGACCGTGATCAGCGTGGCGCCCGCTTCGGCGATCAGCACGCGTCGCGCTTCGTGCAATGAATCGAGGTAGGCGTAGTTCCCATTGCCCTTGTCCGCCAGCTTTTCCATCGTGGAATCCTTGAGATTGCCGGTGCCGACGCCAAGGACCGACAGGAACACGCCACGCTCACGCTGTTGCTCGATGAGCCTCACCAGCTCGCCCTGGCTCGTGACGCCCACGTTGAAGTCGCCATCGGTCGCCAGGATCACGCGGTTGATGCCGCCCTCGATGAACGAGGATGCCGCGACGTTGTAGGCGAGGTGGATCCCCGCTGCGCCGTTCGTCGAGCCTCCGGGCTTCAGGTCGGCGATTGCCCGCTTGATGATGTCCTTGCGATGCCCCGGCGTCGGCGGCAGCACGAGACCGCTCGCGCCGGCGTAAACAACGATGGAGACACGATCGTGGTCGGTCAGGCTGTCGGCGAGCATGCTCATCGCGTTGCGCACGAGCGGGAGCTTGTCGGGTGAAGCCATCGATCCAGACACGTCGAGCAGGAACACGAGGTTGCGCGGTGGCGTTCGTTCGGAATCGATGCGCCGCGACTGCAGCCCGATCAATGCCAGCCTGTTTCGCGGATTCCACGGACACTGCGCAACTTCCGTCGTCACCGAGAACGGCGCATTGGACGGCGCGTTCGGGTACGCGAAGCGGAAGTAGTTGATCAACTCTTCAGTGCGGACCGCATCCGCAGGCGGCAGTTGGCCTTCGTTCAGGAAGCGCCGGACGTTCGAGTACGACGCAGTGTCGACGTCGATCGAGAAGGTCGATACGGGATCGTTGGTGACACGACGAAAACGGTTGTCATCGATGCGATCGTAGGCCTCGGTGTGGAACTGCTGGCGGCCAGGATCGGGATTGAATCGTCCGCCTGCGATGCCGGCCGCGACGGGTGAGGCGGCGGGTACGGCCGGGAGCGCTGACTCACGTGAAAGTGTCTTTGCGTCCTCTCTGGCCCGTGCCTGAGCCTGTGGCTGTTGCACGATCTCCTCGTCGAAGGCCTTCAGCGTCAGGGTCAATTTGATCTGCCCTAGCGGCTGATCACCAACGGTCACCGTCGGTGTGCTCGTCGGCGTGTAACCGTTGAGCACGGCGCGAAGACCGTAGCTTCCCTTCGAAACTCCAGCGAAACGAAACCGGCCCTGGACGTCGGTCTGGGCGCTCAGCACCGTGGTGCCATTCGCCGTCAGTTCGACAAGCACACCCGACAGCGCGTTGCCTGCGCCGTCGACGACGACTGCCGTGCACGACCCCGGCCTGAACCGCGGGGCCTTGATAGGTATGGGACACGAGAAGACCAACCGCCGCGATCCACGCAAGCACCAGGCGCATGACGAGCCTCCCGTAACGTCCGGCTTTAGCCGGACCTTGTGGCGTCCGGCTTTAGCCGGACCTTGTCACCTGATACTTGAACGGAGGGGTGCGGATTTTCTTGCGGAGGCCTGAAAATGCCCCGCCTCCGCTGGTCGCGGGGTATGCGGGCGACCAGCTTCGGCGAGGTCTCGCCGTAGCGCGCATAGATCCCTAGCGCGCGAAGGCGGACCGGAAATCAGTGGCTCAGGGCGTAGAGGACGACGTTGATCCCGAAGGCGTAGCCGTCGACGGAAAAATTGTAGAAGTAGCTCGGGTCGTCGGCCTCACGCTCCCAGGAGTCGCCGACGTCGGTGTTGTGCGTGATGAGCACGAGCATCCTGCCGGTACGGTCGTGGATGCCCCGCGCGGTCGGAATGGCACTGTCGGCACCGCGCTCGGACGTTCCGCCGCCGCTGCCCATCCAGTGGTTGATGGACGGAATCTGCGGGACCTTCTTGATCTCGAACTGCGAGCGAAAAAGCGGGTGGTCCTTGGGCAGGTCGACGATCGGGTACTCGTGCGGCGGGAGGACCTTCCCGATCTCACGAGCCCAGTGCTCCCAGGCGTAGCTTCCCCAAAAGTCGTCCGCCCAGAGGAACCCGCCCTTCTGCAGATACTCCCGCAGCCGCTCGACTTCATCCTCGGCGAAATACGAAGACCCGACCTCGGTCATCATCACGAAGGGGCACTGAAACAGCTCAGCATCCCGCAGGGTGACGACGACGTGTTTCGGTTCGCCGTCGTTCAGGAAACCGACGCGGGTCTTGGTCAGTTCCCCCAGGCGAACCGACAGGTTGATGTCGGCGCGGGGATAGTCGACGCTCCAGTTGCCTCCGTCACCATCGCGGCTGCTCTGGAACATTACCCGGCAGAAGTTGAACGCCCCGTCGAAGGTATCGGGCGTCGGCGTGCGCAGCATCCCGAAGGTGCGTCCGCGCCGGAACTGGGCGGACGTGACCGTGGCGAAACCCGCAGCCAGCACGACCGCCAGGAGCGCCGCCCGTCGCCACCGTCGCATGCCGTAATTGTAGCCGCTGTTCCGCCACGTAGCGTCCGGCTTTTCCGCCTTCGCGCGAAGCGCTACGGCGGACCCGCCGTAGCCTTGGCGCGGGAGCCGGACATCGTCCAGCTGAAGCCGGACGCTACGAAGCCTGTTAAGATCTCCCGATCCCCTGAATGGCCACTACTTACACAGCTAAAGACATTACCGTTCTCGAAGGCCTCGAACCGGTCCGCAAACGGCCGGGCATGTACATCGGCGGCGTCGGGAGCACTGGTCTCCACCACCTCGTCTGGGAAATCCTCGACAACTCGATCGACGAGGCGATGAACGGCTACGCCTCGAACATCACGGTTACCCTGCACGAGGATGGGAGTTCCATCACGATTGCGGATGATGGCCGCGGCATTCCGGTCGACAAGCATCCGAAGTCGAAGAAGAGCGCGCTCGAGGTGATCTTCTCGACGCTGCACGCGGGCGGCAAGTTCGACGCGGGTAACTACAAGACCGCCGGCGGACTCCACGGCGTCGGCGCCAGCGTCGTCAATGCGCTGTCGAAGGAGCTCGTCGCCACTGTCCGCCGGGACGGCGCGCAGTGGGAGATGCGGTTCAAGCAGGGCCAGACGATTGGCGGCCTGAAGAAAGTCGGACCGGCGCGCGGCAGCGGGACAACGGTTTTCTTCCGCCCTGACTCGACCGTGTTTCCGAAGGTCGACTTCGATCCGGAGATCATCGTTCAGCGCCTCGAGGTGTCCAGTTACCTGCACAAGGGCATCAAGATTGTCTTCGAGGACGAGGGATCGAAACAGAAACAGACGTTTCAGCACACCGAGGGGCTTGCCGACTACCTCAAGAAGATCCTCGCCGAGCGCTCGGCAGTCCCTGTTCATGAGGCGCCGTTTACCATTTCGAAAGAGAGCGACGAGAACGGCCTGCGGCTCGACATCTCGCTGCAGTGGACGCAATCGACCGACGAGCACGTTCGCAGCTACGTCAACGGCATTCCGACGGGATCGGGCGGCACTCACGAGAACGGCTTTCGCGCGGGGCTTGGCAAGGCGGTCCGGAACTTCATCGAAACGCACAACCTGTCGCCGAAGGGTGTCTCGCTGACCGCCGAGGACATTCGCGAGGGCCTGGTCGCGGTGCTCAGCGTCTTCGTGCAGGAGCCGCAGTTTCAGGGCCAGACGAAGGATCGGCTGAACAATCCCGAAGTGTTGTCCGCCGTCGACTCGCAGGTGCGTCCGGCGCTCGAACACTGGCTGAACACCAACACCAGCATCGCGGAATCGATCGTCGCACGCATCATCCTCGCAGCGCGGGCGCGCGAGGCGAGCCGCGCGGCGCAGCAGGAGGTTGCGCGCAAGTCCGCGACCTCGAGCCGGCTGACGCTGCCGGGCAAGCTCAGCGACTGCACGTCGCCGGGCCGCGACGACAGCGAGATCTTCATCGTCGAGGGCGACTCGGCAGGCGGATCGGCCAAACAGGGGCGCGATCGGACCCGTCAGGCGATCCTGCCGCTGCGCGGGAAGGTGCTCAACACCGAGAGCGCGTCGCTGACGAAGGTGCTGGAGAACAAGGAGCTCTCGGATCTCGTGACCGCACTGGGATGCGGGCTCGGAAAGAATTTCGACGCGGCGAGACTCCGTTACGGTCGCGTGATCATCCTTGCGGATGCCGATTCCGACGGCCACCACATTGCGACACTGCTCCTGACCTTCATCTACCGTCACATGGCGGGGTTGATCACGATGGGCCGTGTCTTCCTCGCTCAGCCGCCTCTCTATCGCATTGACGTTGGCAAGGAGAGCTACTGGGCATTGGACGATGCCCATCGCGATCGCCTGTTGAAGCTGCATGGCAACGGGCGCGCGCGGGCCGAGATTACCCGCTTCAAAGGTCTCGGCGAGATGATGCCGAAAGTCCTGTGGGAAACCACGATGAACCCCAGGACGCGGCGTCTGCTGCGAGTGGATATCTCCGATCAGATCGTCACGGACCGCGTGATCAACGAGCTGATGGGAAAGGATCCCTCCGCGCGGTTCCGGTTCATCATGGAGACGGGCGGAAGATGCGGAGGAACTGGATGTCTGAGGAGCGCGTGTCGGGACTCGGTACTTGGTGTTGATGCGCGCGGGGCCCCAGCCCCTCGCGCAGCTCAGGCGCGCCTCCTCGCGCGAACGCAGCCGTGGAGCGGCGGCGGTGCGGCCTCCGCGCGCATCAAGAAAAGATGGCATGGCCTTCTCAAAATAGCAAGTTGCTGAAACCGAAATCGATCGCCTCATCGATCAACTCGAGCGCGAGCACAACGGCGATCCGTGGCACGGCTCGCCGCTCATGAGCGTCCTCGAGGGCGTCACCGCTCAACAGGCGGCGTCCCGCCCGGTTCCGAAAGGCCACACAATCTGGGAACTGGTCCTGCATGTTACGGCGTGGAAGAACGAGACGCGCAAACGGCTGTCGGGAGCACCCGCCAGCCTGCCGGAAGAAGGGGACTGGCCAGAGACCGGGGCTGCCACTCCGCAGCGCTGGACCGACGCCCTGCTGCGGTTGCAGCGTGCGCACGAACAGCTCGTTGACAGCCGTCCGCCAGCTTCCTGAGGCTACTCTCTACAAAGCGACGAACGATCCTCGGGACAGGCCACTCGGGGCGGGGGTTTCGTACTACGTGCTGCTGCACGGAATCGTGCAGCACGACGTGTATCACTCGGGGCAGATGGCTCTTCTGAAGAAAGCGCTCGGGGCGTAGCACCTTACTCCAGCAGCAGCGCGCCCGGATCCTCGACCAGCTCCTTGATCCGGACCAGGAAGCGGACCGCTTCCGAGCCATCCACGATCCGGTGATCGTAGGTCAGCGCGACGTACATCATCGGCCTGAGTACAGACCTGGCCATTCACGCCGATCGGGCGTTCCTGAATCTTGTGGAGACCGAGAATGCCGACCTGCGGCGGGTTGAGGATCGGTGTGCTCAGGAGCGATCCGAACACGCCGCCGTTCGTGATGGTGAAGGTGCCACCCTTGAGATCGGCGAGGGAAAGGGAGCCATCTTCGGCACGCCGGGCAAAGTCACGGATCTGCTTCTCGATGTCCGCGAAGCTCATGCCATCGACATCGCGCAGAACGGGAACCACCAGTCCCTCGCTTGCTCCAACGGCCACGCCGATGTCGTAGTAGTGCTTCAGGACGATCTCGTCACCCTGGATCTCCGCGTTGATCCTGGGGAACTCACGCAGTGCGCCGATGGACGCCTTGACGAAGAACGACGCGATCCCGAGGCCGACGCCGTGGCGTTCTTTGAACGATTGCTTGTGACGCTCGCGGAGCGCCATCACCGCCGACATGTCCACCTCGTTGAAGGTGGTGAGCATCGCCGCCGTGCTCTGCGCCTCGACAAGACGCCTGGCAATCGTCGCCCGTCGCTTCGACATGCGGACGCGCTCTTCCGTGCGTTCTCCGTCCGGTCGTCGAGGGGCCTCGGAGACTGGCGGCGATGGTTTGGCGACGGCGCCTTCGGGCGCCGGCTTCGACACGGGCGCGCTTCCGCGCGCGGCCTGTTCCACATCCCGGCGCATGACCCGGCCGGCGTCGCCGCTGCCACGAACCTGGTTGAGATCGACTTCATGCTGTTCCGCAGCCTTGCGGGCCGTCGGCGTCGATCGCGGGGACTTCTCCTTTTCCTTCGCTGCTGACGCGGAGGCTGCTTGCGCCGCCGCCGGCGCTTCCGCCTTGCTCGGAGCTGGCGCGGCAGGCGGTGCAGCGGGCGCGCTGGCGCCTGCGCGTGCTTCGTCGATCACGCCGAGTACCTCGCCGACCTTCACGTCCTCGCCGTCCTTGCGATCGATCCGGCTGAGGACGCCCGCCTGTGGCGCTCCGACCTCGAGGTCCACCTTGTCGGTCTCGAGCTCGACGAGCGGGTCGCCTGCGGAAACCGCATCGCCTTCCTTGCGCAACCATTTCGCGACGCGCGCGTCCACGATGGACTCACCGACTTCGGGTACAACGATGTTTGCTGGCATCTGCGCTCAGTTTCTGACGGTCGTCAACCGGCTGTCGCGTTCGGGCTTTGGCTGCTCCGGCACGTCGCTCTTCGCCGGCGTCGCGCCGTAGGCCTGGTTGACGATGACTTGTTGGTTGTGCGCGTGGCGCGCGGCGGATCCTTCGGCCGGGCTCGCACTGCGCGGCCGCGCCACGCGACGAACCTTGCGGCCGCTGGAGACTTCGGTCAGGTGCGGGCGGATGAATTCCCAGGCGCCCATGTTCTCCGGTTCTTCCTGCACCCACACGACCTCGTCGGCCTTCGTGTAGGTATCGATCGCCGCGCGAAGGTCGCGCATCGGAACCGGATATAACTGCTCGAGCCTGACGATCGCGACGTCAGGCCGCGACGCCCGATGCTCCGACGAGATCAGGTCGACATAGACCTTCCCGCTGCAGACGATCACACGCCGGACCTGCGCCGCGCGCGCCTCGGCCTCCTCGTCCTGAATCACCATCCGGAACCGGCCTTCGGCGAACTCCAACGGCGCCGATGCCACGAGCGGGTGACGCAGCAGGCTCTTCGGCGTCAGCACGATGAGCGGCAGCGGGTCGACGAGAAGCAGCGCCGCCTGACGCCGCAGCAAGTGGAAGTACTGCGCCGCGGTCGTGCAGTTCGCGACGCGGATGTTGATGTCGGCTGCAAGTTGAAGGAAGCGTTCGGGCCGGGCGCTTGCGTGATCGGGCCCCTGACCTTCATGGGCATGCGGCAACAGCAACACCAGCGACGGGCGCTGACCCCATTTCCCGCGCGCGGAAACCAGGAACTCGTCGATCATCACCTGCGCGCCGTTGATGAAATCGCCGTACTGCGCTTCCCAGATGACCAGCCGTGCCGGCTCCTGAATGTTGTATCCGTATTCGAAGCCGATGACCGCGTTTTCGGTCAGCGGGCTGTTGTGAATCTCGAAGGCCGCACGCGCCTGCGGGAACGCCTGCAGCGACACGTGCACGCGACCCGTTTTCACATCGTGAAACACGGCGTGGCGATGGCTGAACGTTCCACGCTCGACATCCTCGCCGGTCACGCGGACGCTGATGCCGTCTGCCAGAATCGACGCCAGCGCCAGTTCTTCCGCCGTTGCCCAATCCACGCTCTTCGCCGCGGCATCGTCGAGCACATGACCGCGCTTTTCGCGGCCGCGTTCGAGCTTGCGGTGAATCGTGAACTCGGGGGGTACTTGCAGCAACGCCGCGTTGAGCTCGCGAAGACGGTCGAGCGGCACGGCTGTGATCGCCCGGGACGCGGCGCCAGGGGGCGGTGGTTCGGGCTCTGGCTCGACGAGGTCCTGTTCCGGCTTCAGTTCATCGAGCGCCGCCTGAAGCTCGCCAATGTGCTTCTTGACGAGCGCCTCTGCCGCCTCGGCGGTCGTCACGCCGCGGCCGGTGAGCGTCCTGGCCCACAGCTCCCGGACAGTCGGATGTTCCGCGATCCGCTGATACATCAGCGGCTGCGTGAACGCCGGCTCATCACCTTCGTTGTGGCCGTGACGGCGATAGCCAATCAGATCGATGAGGAAGTCCCGATGGAACCTCGTGCGATACGCCACCGCAAGACGTGCCGCCTCGACACATGCCTCCGGATCGTCTGCGTTGACGTGGACGATCGGGATCTTGAACCCGCGCGCAAGGCCGCTCGCGTAGGACGTGCTGTAGACGTCCTCCGGCCCGGTCGTAAATCCGAGCTGATTGTTGACGATGATGTGGATCGTGCCACCGGTCGTGTAGCCTGGCAGCCGCGAGAGGTTGAGCGTCTCGGCGACCACGCCCTGCCCCGGAAATGCCGCATCGCCGTGGATCAGCACCGGAACGCTTCTCGACGGATCGAACGTCGGCGCGCCCGGCGCATCGACGGATGTGCCAGCCGCCCGCGCCATCCCCTCGACGACCGGATCGACAGCCTCGAGGTGACTGGGGTTTGGCGGCATCGCCACGACCAGGTCCATCCGTTCGCCACCTTTGATCGCCCGGCGGACACCGGCGTGGTACTTGACGTCGCCGGTCCATGCCATGTCTTCCTTGAAGCTGCGGGATGACACAGGGTCCTTGAACTCGGCAAGGATCTGCGCGTACGGCTTGTTGAGCACGTGCGCCATGACGTTCAGGCGGCCCCGATGCGCCATGCCAATCAGGATGCTGCGGATGCCGCTCTCAGCTGAATCGCCGATCACCTCGTCGAGGACCGGCACCAGCATGTCGGTCCCTTCGATCGAGAACCGCGTTTTGCCCGGGAAGGTACGGTGCAGGAATCGCTCGAACGCCTCGACCTCGGTCAGACGGTCGAGCAGCACCATCGGGTCGATCGGATCGGCCGGCGCGCGGAAGCGACCGCATTCGACTGCGTGACGAAGCCAGTCGCGCTCTTCGGGCACGAAGACGTGCGCGAAGTCGTAGCCGGCCGTCGAACAGTAGATCTGTCTGAGCGACTCGATCGCGTCGAGCGCCGTGGTGGCATCGCCGCACTGCGGGCCGGCGACCAGATGGGCGGGCAGACTTCGGAGATCCTGCTCGGTGACGCCGTGTGTCTCGGCACGCAGCGACGGATCCCCATGGGGCTTGCTGCCGAGCGGATCGAGTTGCGCGGCAAGGTGGCCGTACCGGCGGATCGAGTCCGCAAGGTTCACCGCCCCGACGATCTTCTGGACCGATACTCCGGAGGCGTCGACCGTAAGAGCGGGACCCGTCAGGTTGTCGTCGGCAGGCGGTGTCCAGGTTTCGAACAGCGCCCGGGTCTCAGGATCAACCGAAGAAGGATCCTTGCGGTACTTGTCGTACTGTTCCAGGACATACCCGCGGTTCAGCCCGGCGAAATCCTGCCACCCTGACATATGTCTATGATTCTAACAAAGGGTGGCGGATTCGCCCCGGCGCATGGTGCACGCGTGCGCACGTACGTGAAACGTGGGCGTGTATGTGACACGTGTAGGCCCGACCTTAAGGTCGGGCGTGCAGGAATCAGCAACCAGCTTGATTGGGGCACGCCCGACTTAAGGTCGGGCCTACAGGTGTCGATCATTCGTACCTCAAAGCCTCGATTGGATCGACACGGCTCGCGCGGGCGGCGGGGGCCCACGCAGCCAGGATGCCGACGCCGGCGAGCGCGAGCGTCACCAACCCGATGGTCAGCGGATCCGCGGGCTGGACACCGAACAGCAACCCGCTGATGCCCTGGCCGGCGAGCACGAGCACGGTCACGCCAATGGCCAGACCAATGGCCACCAGCCCGGCGACCTGCCGCAGGACGAGCCAGACCACGTCCTGGCGCTGGGCGCCGATCGCCAGGCGGACCCCGATTTCCTGCGTTCTGGCGCTGACCGAATAGGACATCACCCCGTAGACACCGACCGCAGCCAGCACGAGCGCGACGCCCGCAAAAATCATCAGCAGCGTCGCGGCTATGCGCTGCTGGAAGGATGACGTGGCGACTGCTTCTTCGAGCGTCTGGGTCATGTAGACCGGCTGCTCGGGATCGATCGATACGACGGCCTGCCGCACTGACCCGAGCAATGCCGCAGGCGGACCGTCCGTCCGCACGAGCAGGAAGAGCTGATTCCATGCGGTCTGCTGCCACACCGGAATCACGATCTCCGGACGCGGCGGCGCGGTCGCACCGTTGTTGCTGTAGTCCGAGATCACGCCGACGATCGTGACCCACGGGCGCGGGCGGTCTGGACTGCCGATCGTCAACCGCTGCTCCAGCGGGTCGACGCCTGACAGATATCGGCTGGCGAACGCCTGATTGACGATCGCGACGAGCGGTGCCTTCAATCGATCGGCGGGTGTGAATCCCCGCCCGGCACGAAGCGACACGCCAAGCGTTTCGAAATGACGCGGCGTGGCGACCGTGATCAACGCGTTCGGCAGTTTCGTCTTTTCAGTTGCGCTCCGTTCGAGCGTGAACTGCGTGTCGAAGGAGCCCATCGGCGGGAACTGCGACGCAGCCGAAGCCGAACGCACGCCGGGAATCGCTTGTACGCGCTCGATGAGCGAATCGAAGAATACGTTCGCCGCCTCGTCTGGATACTTCTCGCGCGGGAGCGTCAGGCGCATGGTGAGCACGCCTTTCGGCTCGAAGCCTGGATTGACGCGCTGAATGTTCAGCACCGAGCGCATCAGCAGGCCGGCGCCAAGGAGCAGCACGACCGACAACGCAATCTCGACGACCACCAGCGCCTGGCGCAGCCGTCCGCCGCGCGTAGATCCTGTGCGCCCTTCCTTGAGCGAATCATGGGGATCGGTTCGCGTAGCCTGAATCGCAGGCAGGAATCCAACCAGCAGACCGGCCACGATCGCGATCGCCAGGCTCCACCAGAGCACTCGCGCGTTCACGCCGGCGTTCAGGCCCAGCATCTGGAACTGCGCGGGAATGAGCACCGGGGATGCCTTCAGCGCCAGGTAGGCGAATGCCACCCCGCCGAGGCCCCCAGCCAGCGACAGCATGAGGCTCTCGGTGAGCAGATGACGAGCGATCCGCCAACGTGCTGCACCAAGCGCCAGCCGCACCGCCAGTTCGCGATGGCGGGTCGTCGATCGGGCCAGCAGCAGATTGGCCAGATTGGCGCATGCGATCAGCAGGACGAGGCCAACGGCGGCGAGCAGGATCCACGCGGCGGCGCGGACGTCCTGAAGGAGCGCCGCGGCCCACGGCGTCGCCTGAAGGTGCCAGCCCTCGTACTCGGCGAATCGCGGTCGCTCGGCTTGATCGATCTGTGCCGCAAGGGTCGCGAGCTCCGCGTTGGCCTGCGTGATTGTGGCGCCCGGCGCGAGACGTGCGACGATCGTGAACTGACGGACGTTGCGCGGCATCTGAGCAGGATCGCCGCCCCAGGGAATCCACAGGTCCGTGCCGATCAGCACGAGGCCGGGTGGCATGACGCCGACGACGGACGCGCTGTTCCCGCCAATCCGGATGGCCCGGTTCAGGATGTTTGGATCGCTGCCGAATCGTGTCTGCCAGAGGCGATGGCTGATGATGGCGGCCGGCGGTCCATTGGGCCCGAGCTCCTCGCGCGTGAACCCGCGGCCGAGCAGCGGTTTCATCCCGATGACGGGAAACAAATCGTCGAGCAGGAGCGCCGTGAACACGCGCTCTGGCACGTCGCCTCCGGAGATGTTGCGGTTGCCGAGATCGAACGCGCCGATCTGCGAGAAGCTCCGGTTCTTGCGAATGTCGGCGTATTCAGCGGGCGAGAGCGCTTCGACGTACGTCACGTCCGAGGACAGCTTCGGGAACGTCACACCCACCGACACGAGACGGTTGGGTTCCGGATACGTAAACGGATGGAACACGAAACCGTCGAGCAGGCCATAGATGGCCGCGTTTCCGCCGATGGCAAGTGCGAGCGAAAGCACGGCGACCGCCGCGAACGCGGGACGTCGCACGAACTGGCGGAGCGCATAACGCGCATCTTGAATGAAGGTATCCATCTCGCTCCTCTTGGGATGGTGCGGCGGTGCAGGGGCTCCGGCGCCCGTTGCCTCGCGCAGGCGATTGCGGACCTGTCGCGTTCGTTGCCGGCCCGCGCTGGCCGTGACGTCACGAATGATGTGGATCCAGAAGGCCGCGTGGCCTCGGACGCCGCGATGCCGGGGCTCGTTGCGAAGCGACTCGAAGGTCTCGAGCAGCTCGGTGCCATAGCGCCGGCGGAATCCTGCCGGATAGCACCACAAGAGCGCCTGGAACACGCGCATCTACGCCAGGCCTTTCTTGAGCCGTGGGTTGGCTCTGGCCTGGTCCACGAGCGCACCCAGCTGCTGCAGTTCCTCGCGCAGTGCCGTCCATCCGCGCTCGGTGAGCTGGTAGTACCGGCGCTGCGCCTCCTGGCCGTTGGCCGGTTCGGCGTCGCGCGGCGCGGCCGATTCCTCGATCAGGCCGCCTTCCTCGAGGCGTTGAATCGCTTCGTAGAGTGTCCCCGGTCCAAGGCGAATGGCACCCGAGGTCCGGCGCTCGACGTCCTGCTTGATCGCATAGCCGTGCCGGGATCCGTCCGCCAGGGCGAGCAGAATGTGCAACACCGGCAGGGACAACGATTTCTTGTTTTGCGGCATCTTCGCTAATTCTTCGCTGGTGGCTGGCACCTGCCCGGGGAAGGTGCCAGCCACCTTTCCCGGGGGGCGCGGCCGGGACCCATTGATCGGTGAAATTCCTGCGAAACATATCGTTAGACGATACGTTCGGCGAGGAAGTTTACTGAAAAGTGAGGGGAGAGGCGGAAGCCGGAGGCTACGAACGCCGGCGGCGCGGGATCGTGAGGGATTTCCACTCGGACGAGCGGAGGTGTTTCGCGAGCAGGACGATTTGACCCACGTGGTAGGCGTGGTGGGTCATTTGCCGGTCGAGCGCCTGAATCACGGAGTGGCGTTCCCCGCGGATGTAGACATCGCGAAGCAAATCGTCGGGCGTCAGGGAATCGAGTGTCGCGAACAGGCGCGCCCATCCGCTTTCCCAGTCCGCCATCACCTGACTGCGCGTGGGCGGCTGCTCGAGCTCGAACTCGCCGTCGCGATTCCTGTCCGGCTTCTCCCCATCCGTCGTCAGGAAATCCGTGAAACGCGACCGCAGGTTGCCGGCCATGTGGCGCATGACGATCGCGATGCTGTTGGCCTCCTCGTCGAGCGTGACGTGGAGATCCTCGTCGCTGGCCTGTGCGAGGGCGCCTTCGGCGAGCTTCTTCAGCTTCCGGAACTGATCGCGAACGTCTTCCAGATACGCTTGAGCGGGTGTCATAAGTCTTACCGGATCGATGAAGGCCAACTCCCGTGGTTCGTAGTTCGTGGTTCGTGTCTCGTCGCGCGCTTGGCACCGGGATCGGCGAGACACGGACTACGGAATACGGACCACGGCTTCCTTGACGATTCCCTTCATTCTGCTCTGAGCGCCAGCAGCGGGTCGATCCGCGTCGCCCGACGCACGGGCGCCAGCGCGGATCCGGCAGCGACGAGCGAGAGGATCGCCGCCACCCCGAGATAGGTCGCCGGATCCGACGGCGACACCTCATACAGGATACTCCTCGCCGCGTGCGCAATGGCAGCGCCTCCCGCAAGGCCGAGGATGGAGCCAATCAACACCAGCGTGAGTGTCTGTTTGACGACCATGCGCCGGATATCAGCGGGTACCGCCCCGAGCGCCATCCGTATGCCGATCTCCTGCACGCGCTGGCTTACCGAGTAGGAGATCACGCCGTAGAGTCCCGAACCGGCGAGGACGAGGGCAAGCACCGCGAATGCGGCAAACATCCCCGTCAGGATCCGGTTGCTCGAAAACTCATCGTCGAACGCTTCCTCCATCGTGCGAAGCGACTGGACGGCGACATTTGGATCGAGCGAGCGGACTTCAGCGCGCACCGGCGCAGTCAGGGTGTCTGGATTCTGACCGCGGATCATGACGGCCATCGCGCGTGAGGGCCGTTGCCTCGCGGAAAGGTAAACCTGCGGATTCGCGCTGCGCAGATCGGCCCTGCGGACGTTGCCGGCAATGCCCACCACCTGGATCCATCGGCCGCCGTCGCGATCGATCTGCAAGCGGCCGCCAACGGCACGGCGTGGATCGCCCCAGTAACGGCGCGACATCTCTTCGTTCACGACGGCCACGGGCATCGCGTCGGGAGTGTCCTGAGGTTCGAAGCCACGACCGGCGATCAGCGGAATGTCTGCCGCCGCAAAGAACTGCTCGCTTGCGATCGACTGCACGGCCCACGGGCGATCCTCCGGTCGCGGCGGCACGTGGCCGTCGACGGTCACCGGGCTGATCGCTTCCCCACCGAGCACTGGCAGACGATCGACTGTCGCCACGACGTGACTTCCCGGCAGCGCTCCCAGCCGGGAGAACAGGCGATCGTAGTAGTCGGTCACGGAGGCGTCGGTCGGATAGCGCCAGTCCGGGGCATCCACACGCATCGTGAGAATTCCTGATGGCTTGAACCCCAGATCCGTGCGGTTCATCGCGATCATGGTTTGCACGAGCAAAGCCGAGACGATCAGGAGCGTCATCGCGAGCGACAGTTGCGACACGACGAGCGCGGCGCGGCTTCGCCTGCCGCGGACGCCGCCGCCCGCGCGCGTGCTGCTGTCCTTCAGCGTCTCGTTCAAATCCGCGCGTGACGATTGAAGCGCCGGCAGCAGACTGAAGACCAGCGGCGTGACGAGCGCAAGCACTGATGTGAAGAGCAGCACGTTCCGGTCGATCACGACGAGATGGAAGAACGGCTCGTACGCGGCCGCCTTGATGATCGTCAGGCCCGCGTAAGCGAGCGCGAGACCCAGGGCGCCTCCCAGGATCCCGAGCAGGACGCTCTCGGTCAGCAACTGCCGGATCATGCGAACCCTGCTGGCACCCAGGGCGGCCCGAACCGCCAGCTCTCGCCGGCGGCCTGTGGCGCGCGCGAGCACGAGGTTGGCAATGTTGGCGCAGGCAATGAGGAGGACGAATCCCACGACGGTCATCAGCAGACCCAGCACGATCCAGGTATCCGAACCGGTCATGGCTTCGCTGGTCCTGGCCAGCCTCGCGGTCCAACCGGCATTCGTCGGAGGGTGATCGCGCTGAAGCCGTTCGGAAACCGCCCGGGCCTCGGCATTTGCCTGTTCGAAGGACACACCCGGCCGCAGCCTGCCGCTCGTCCTCACGTTTCTCTGATCGCGTGGCGCAGCCGGATCGAGCGTGAGCGGCGTCCACACCTCGATCAGGCTCAGGTTCCCGATCTCGATGTCCGGGGCGACGACGCCTCGCACCGTGTACGGGCGTCCGTTCAGGGTCAGCGCCTGTCCGACGATTGACGGATCGCCGTTGAACTGCCGTTTCCAGAATGTGTGGCTGAGGACCACGACATCCGGCGCGCCGGGCAGATCGTCACCGCGGAGGAATGGCTGACCGGCAGCCATCTTCAGTCCCCAGGTCTCGAAGAGATTGGCCGTGACCCTGCTGCCAGTGAGGGCTGTCGCGTCCCCGCGGCCGCTCATCGTGAAACTTGCAGAGGTTGTGGCCGCGATGTTGTTGAACGAGGTCAGCGCCGATCGATAGTCGAGCAGGTCGGGAATCGAAACCAGCCCGCGATCTCCGCCACGCTGCGGATCGACCATGAAGATGAACGCGATCGTCTTCTGGTCGTGCAGCGGAAGCGGACGCAGCAGCAGGAGGTTGGTAAAGCTGAAGATCACGGTGTTGGCGCCGATGGCGAGCGCGAGCGTCAGGACGACGGTGAGCGAAAAGCCCGGCTGGCTGAGCCCGACGCGAATCCCGTAGCGGAGGTCCTGGAGGAACGTGCGCATACAGCCTCGATTACGAGGCGATGCAGGCCCTTGTTCCTCCGGGACTCCGGCGACAGCTCGGTTTATTCCAGTTGCGGCGGGGCCTCGGGCACCGGCGGCACCACACGGGTAAACTGCCCTCTCTGCAGGAGTTCGCGCCCCTTGCCACCCCTGCCGGTGATCTCGTATTTGCCCGTGCTGATGGTCTGTTCCGCGCCGCGACTGGTTTCGACGGTCATGATGTCGCGATCGCCCGTCGATGCGAGAAGGCCGAGCACGCGATCTGCCTTCGGATCCACCTTGATGAGAATCACTCCCCGGCCCGGCCCTGAGAGGAAGTTCACCTCTTCGGCCTTGCACAGGATCGCCCGGGCTTCGCGTGTCGCCGCGATGAGCACTTCGTCACCCGTGACCTTGCCCACGCCGACGATCTCGGCGCCGTCCGCGGCGCGCGCGAACCGGCGGCCCGTGCGCGTGCTGGGTTCGACGAACGGTTGAAGGCTGAAGCGCAGCGCGTATCCGTCACTCGAGGCAGCCACCGCGTGGATCGGTGGCACGTCACCTTCCTTCTTCGCGTTGATCTCGCCAATCACCCGTGGATCGAGGCTCATCGCCGCGACGATCTTCTCGCCGTCCTTCAACTTGAAGAACCGCTGAATCGGCTCGCCATATCCGGTTGACGCGGGAATATCGGTGATGCGCGTCGAGTACGCGACGCCGAAATTGCTGAAGAAGACGACGGTCGACCGTGTACTACCCGGCAGGACGGCCAGGACGACGTCACCCTCGCGCAGACGCGTGGACGAGACGTCCTTCACTTCCTTCTGCCGTTTCACCCAGCCATCGCGCGATACCAGCACGACGTTGTCTTCTTCGACGATGAAGTCTTCGGCGGTGTATTCGGCTTCACCTTCGTCACTCGAGATGGACGTGCGCCGGGCATCGCCGTACTTCTTCTGAATGTCTTCGATCTCGACGCGCACGATTCCCCAGCGGCCCGGTTCATCTTTGAGCAGGGTGTTGATTTGCCGTGTCCTGCGGCGCTTTTCTTCGAGTTCCTTGCGAATAATCAGGATCTCGAGACGCGCCAGCCTGTAGATCTTGAGCTCGAGGATGGCGTCGGTCTGCTCGGCATCGAGGCCGAACCGCTTCATGATCTGCTGCGCGGCGTCAGGCTTCCCCTCGGATTTCCTGACGATCTTCAGAATCTCGTCCAGCGCGTCGAAGACCTTCTCGAACCCCTCGAGGATGTGAACCCTCTTCTTCAGCGAGGCCAGCTCGTGTTCGAGCCGCTTGGTGACGACCTCCAGGCGGAAGTGCAGGAAATGCCACAACATCGCGTGGAGATCCAGCCGCTCGGGCCGCCCGATCTCGGGGTTCTCGGTGGGAATCAGGCAGGTCAGGTTGACGATGAAGCTGGTCTGCAGCGGCGTGTGCTTGAAGAGATACGCCATGACCATCTTTTCATCGGCGTCTTTCTTCAGCTCGAGCGCGATCCTGACGTCCTCGGTCGAGAGATCCTTGACGTCGACGAGCGGCGGAAGCTTGCGGCTCAGCGCGACATCGGCAATCCGTTCGATCAACGTCGACTTGTTCACCGTATACGGCACGCTCGTGACGTAGATCGTCTTGCCCGCTCGCGTGACCGGACCTTCCTCCCAGGTCGCGCGCAGGCGGATGGCGCCGGAGCCCGTCTTGTAAATCTGCTTCAGCTCGTCGGCGGAGTTGAGCATCTGACCGCCGGTCGGAAAGTCCGGCCCCTTCACGTACCGGCATAGCTGCACGCTGCTTAGATCGGGGTTGTCGAGCAACTTCAGGAGCGCCGTGCAGACCTCGCCGAGGTTATGCGGCGGGATGTTCGTTGCCATGCCGACCGCGATACCGGTCGCACCGTTCACCAGAAGGTTGGGGATCCGCGCGGGCAGGACGACCGGCTCGGTCCGGGTGCCATCGTAGTTCGGCCGGAAATGGACGGTCGACTGATCGATTTCCGTCAGCATCTCGTCGCTCAGGCGCGCCAGCCGGCACTCCGTATAGCGCATCGCCGCCGCGGCATCGCCGTCGAGCGATCCGAAGTTTCCCGAGCCATCGACGAGCGGATACCTCAGCGAAAATGGCTGGGCCATCCGGACCAGCGTTTCGTACAGCGCGCTGTCGCCATGCGGGTGGTAATTGCCCATCACGTCGCCGACGACCTTCGCGCACTTGCGGTGCTTCGCGTCCGCCGTCAGATTCTGCTGCCACATCGTGTAGAGGATGCGGCGCTGCACGGGCTTGAGACCGTCCCGGACATCCGGGAGCGCCCGTGACGTGATCACGGACAGCGCGTAGTTCAGATACCGGGTCTGAGCCGCTTCGTGCAGGGCGACCCGTTCTTCCCCGCCACCCGTCCCACCGGATCCGTTCTCAACAATCGTTCCGCCATCGTCCGCATCGTCGAACAACGACGCGCCCTTCTTGCGTTTGGCCAAACTGGAGTCCTCCGTTCACAAGAGGATACAACGGGCGACGTGCGATGTGCGACAGTGCGACGTGCTACGGCGAGACCACGGCCCACGATCTCTGAAATAATGAACTATGCTCAATTCGATTACAGTCGAGATAATCTGAGGCAACTTCGTGACCTCTTCCCACGTCCAAGGCACTGACCAATGACACCGCCCCGCAAGACGGCACCCGAGGCGCTGCTGCCGCTGAAGCCTGTCGTGTTCCAGGTCCTGCTGGCGCTCGCCGATGGCGAGCGGCACGGATACGCGATCGTCCAGGACATCGCACAGAGGACGTCGGCGCGCATGCGACTGGAGCCTGGCAACCTCTACCGCTCGCTCAAGTGGATGCTCGAGGGTGGGTTGATCGAAGAGTCGAAACGGCGCCCGGCACCCGATCTCGACGATGAGAGGCGCCGGTATTACCGCATCACCCCATTCGGCCACCGGGTGGCCCTGGCTGAGGCGTCGCGCCTGCGGTCACTCGCCTCCGAGGCCCGACGAAAGCTGGCGCGCAGCCAGGGATGACTTGCCGTGAAGCTGGCAGTCCGGATTTATTCGGTGTTGTTGTGGCTCTACCCGCCGCAGTTCCGCGAACGCTTCGGCGCAGACATGCTCGACGTCTTCAAGGATCGTGCGCGAGCTGCCGGCGTGGCGAGTCCCCACCTCTGGTTTCGGACAGCTGGTGACGTCGTCCGTCACGCCGGCGCGGAGTGGATCGATCGGTGGAAACAGACACACGCGGCGACAGGCCTGTCGCATGGGGGTCGCATGGGTATGTTCCTTCAGGACGTCCGGTACGGCGTGCGCGCGTTCGTTCAGCGTCCCGGCTTTACGGCCGTCGCTGTGTTGACGCTGGCGCTGGGAATAGGCGCCACGACGACGATCTTCAGTGTCGTGGACGCAGTCGTCTTGAAACCGTTGCCCTTCGCAGATGCCGACCGGCTCGTCGTCTTGTGGGAAGCCAACGACAAGAAGAACCTGCCCTACATGTTCGTCGCCCCGCCGAACTTCGCCGACTGGCGTGAACGCAGCCGTTCGTTCGAGAAGATGGGCGTGTGGCGGGATCAGAGCTTCACGCTGACCGGCCAGGGCGCCGCTGAACAGGTTTACGGGGCATCGATGTCCCACGACCTTTTCGAGGTCCTGCGCGTGCCTCCGCTGATGGGACGTACGTTCGCAGCAGCCGAGGATCAGCCCGGTGGACCGCCAGTTGTGATCATCTCGCACGGGTTCTGGAGACGCTGGTTTGCCGGACGCAGCGACGTCATCGGCAAGACGGTCGAAGTCAATGGTGTCGCCTGCGAAGTCATCGGCGTGATGCCTCCACATTTCACCTTCCCGCTTCCGGTTGCCTTCGAGGGCGTTCCTGCACCCAGAGTGAACGAGTTGTGGATGCCCCTGGCCGTGAACCTTCTTGCAGGACAGCGGGGCGCGCACTATCTGCTGGCGCTTGGCCGCCTGGCGCCTGGAGTCGACGAGCGAAGGGCGGAACTGGAGCTCGCCGGTATCGCCGGACAAATCGCCGTCGATCATCCAGACAGCAATGAAGGATGGTCGGCGAAGATCGTTCCGTTCGCCAGGCAGGTGACGGGCGATCAGCGGCCGGCGCTGCTGGCCTTGTCGATTGCGGTCGGTCTGGTGCTCCTGCTGGCGTGTGCAAACGTCGCGAGCCTGCTGCTCGCCAGAGGTGTGGGGCGCCGGCGTGAGATGGCGATCCGGCTGGCGCTCGGTGCCACCAGGGCGCGCATTGCCCGTCAACTCCTCACCGAGAGCCTCCTCCTGTCTGCTCTCGGGTCCATCGCGGGGTTTCTAATCGCCTCCTGGCTCGTCAGAACGGTTCGTGCGCTCGGCGGACCGATGCTTCCCCGCCTCGATGAAGTGAGCCTCGACGCACGGGCGATCTTCTTCACGATGGCCGCGTGTGTCTCGGCGGCCCTGCTGTTCGGACTCGCACCGGCGTTTCAGGTTTCGAGAGCCAAGGCGAACGACTGGTTGAAGGAGCGAGGCGGGTCACTGCGGACGGCGCGGATGCAGTCAGGGCTCGTGATCGGCGAGCTGGCACTCTCGGTGATCCTCCTGGCGGGAGCCGCTCTTCTTGGAGAGAGCTTTGTCAGGTTGACCGGGATAGACCCCGGTTTTCAGATCCAGCAGACGCTGACTGCGCACGTCTCTCTTCCACGCAGCCGCTATTCTGATCGGGCCATCGAGAATCTCGTTCGCAGAACGAACGCTGGACAGGCTGCGTGCTGCCCCAGGTATTGCTGCGGCCGGCACCATCGATGCGCTGGCCATCGCCGACGACAGACAGGGAACCGGTTTCACCATCGACAAAGAGGCGCCTTCCGATGCCGTGGAGAGCGCCAACGTGAACTTCGCGTTTGTCAGCCCGGGCTATTTCGAAGCCATGGGGATACCGCTGCTCGCGGGCCGTTATTTCGACATGCGCGATCACCCCGACTCAGCGCCCACGATTGTGATCAATCAGTCGATGGCCCGACGGTATTTTGGGGGCCGCGATCCGATCGGCCGGCGCATCACGGTCGGGTTCAATACCCGCGCGACCCGCGAGGTCGTCGGTATCGTCGGCGACGAACGTCATGTCTCGCTCGATCGCGAAGCACCTCCGGGCGTGTACGTGTCATATCTGCAACTGGCCGCGGCGTCACGGCTGACGCTCGTCATACGAACCGCCGGCGATCCGGCGGCGGCTGCCTCGATCGTTCGCGACACCGTCAGCGCGATCGACCCTCAACTCGCGGTCTACGACATGCGGACGATGGAACAGATCGTCGGGGATTCGGTAAGCCGCCCGCGCTTTTCTGCACTTCTGCTCGCGATATTCGCCGCAACCGCGCTTCTTCTCGCTGCCGTCGGCGTGTACGGCGTGATCAGCCAGCTCGTCGGTCAGCGCACTCAGGAGTTCGGCGTCCGCATGGCGCTTGGGGCTTCTCCGATCGACGTCGGACGGCTCGTCGTGGGCTTTGGGTTGCGGCTTGCGGCGATCGGCGTGGCCCTGGGCATCCCCGCTGCGCTTGCTTTCTCGCGGTTGTTATCGGGGCTCCTGTACGGCGTCAACGCTACGAGTCCGATCACCTACGCCGTCGTCAGCATCGTGCTCGCCCTCGTTGCCACGCTTGCCGCCGTGCTGCCAGCCCGCCGCGCGACCCGGGTCGATCCGTTGCTGGCTCTGCGAGCCGAATGACGTTCAGACGGGGGTTCAACACGAGGGTTCAGACGGGGGTTCAGACGGGGTTCAGGACGGGGGTTCACACGGGGTTCAGACGGGGGTTCAGACGGAGGTTCACACTGGGGTTCACATCGAATACAAGGCGATCCGGCGCTGACGACACCTGGTTTTAGAAATAGAAACTGGCTCCCAGCGTCCACATCGACCCCCGGTGACCCGGAAGTAGCCCAGCGATGAATCCCCCGTCGTCGTCATCGTCGTCGTCGAAGTCGAGGAACGTGTAGCGGTAGTCGCCGTGAATGCCGAAATGTCTGCTAGGCAGGATCTCGAGGCCGATGCCGCCATGCCAACCGAACTCGGTCGTGCTGACGCTCAGATCCCCCGGGCCATCGATTGCCTCGACCTTGCGGCGATACCAGCCTGGACCACCCAGCAAGAATGGAGAAACGCTGCCGCTGCGCAGGCGCATGATGAGCGACGCCTGTATGGGAGTCTCGGTGACCTTCTCGTTGAGGAGCTCGAACGACTTTGAATGCCGGTCCATGGAGACCTCGAATCCAAAGCGATCGCCGAGGAGGCGAATCTGACCGCCGACGAACCGTAGGGCATCGGCGTCGACGTCGACGTCCGCGTCCACATCGGCGTCGACGTCACGCGTGACCCATGCGAGGCGGGCGCCAACTCCGAAACCCTGCGCGGCGACTGGCACAGCCCAGGCCAGCAGGGCGCCGAAGGCGACTAGCATCATGGCGACGTGGCGCAGCTGGCGCGTGCAAGCGGATTGCATATCTGAACTCCGGCCCTGACGTCCTCACAGCAGATCGCCGGAGCGTTGAAAGGGCTTATTGCCTTCTATCGGAACGGGCCGCCCGGAACTCCAGCTAAAACCTTCGTGGCGAACCTTCATGAGAGAATCGTCCGATGCCGCTGTATCAGACGCTGGTCTGCGCCATCGACTTCTCCGATCACTCCAGATACGCGCTCGAGCTCAGCGCCCAGATCGCAAAACGCTGCCATGCCCGGCTCGTGGCCTTTCATGCGATCGAACCACTGCTGGCGGAAGCTCATGATCCTCGGCAGCTCAGCGACAACGCTGACAAGGAACTGAAGACGTTTGTCGCAGCGGCGTCACGGGCTGGATCGGCAGCGCCGGCGCCTGTCGAGACGGTCATCCAGGTCGGCGACCCGGACGACGCGATTCTCGCGTGTGCGCGGGAGCGGAAGGCGGATCTCGTCGTCATGGGCAGTCAGGGCCTGGGTGGGTTCCAGAAGGTCTTCTTTGGCTCGGTCACCGAGAAAGTCCTGAGGGGTGCGTTCGTGCCGGTGCTCGCGGTCAAGCCAATCGGATCTGTTCCAGCCTCTATGCCGACAGCGATCGTCGCGGCAGTTCATCTCGATGAAACGGCGAGCCCCGTCCTGAAGCACGCCGCAGCTTTTGCGTCGGAATTTCAGTTACCGCTGACGGTCATGCACGTGGTCGCGACGGTGCAATCGCTGCCGCAGTACTCGGATGCCCTTGCGGCCGCACAGGCCGATCGTGTGGAACGCGCAAAGGCGCGACTGCAGGAAGAAATAGCCAAACTCCGCCCGGCCAGCCCACCGCCGGTCGAAGTGCGGACTGGAGATGTCGCCGACGAGATCGCCGAGATGGTCAAGACCAGACCCGGCACCCTGCTCGCGATCGGCACCGGCGGCAACCGCATGTTGCGCCGGCCAGGCTCGACTGCCTATCGCGTCCTGAGCGTCACATCTGCTCCAGTTCTTGCTGTCCCGACAAGCTAGACGAGTCCACGCGATTCAATCCTCGCGGCGACACTTAGGGAACGCTTCGCTTACTTGGCCGGAGGTTTGGCTGGCGCCGGCGGCCCGGGAACCGGTGCGCCACGCAACGCCAGCTGTCCCTGCCGCGAGTAGTCGATCGACTCGCCCAGGATGCGCAGCGCCTCCTGCGGCGCATGGAATCCCATCGAGTTCTCTGCTTCGACGAAATCCAGCATGAACTGGGCGTGACGCTGCAACTTACGCGGGAGCGCCAGGTGATCCTCGGAAATGCCGCGGCTGCGCGCCTCGCGAAGATCTCCGATCAGCGCAACGAGCGAGTCCATGGCGCGATTCCGCAATGCGAAGACGCGGTCCTGAATCCCGTACACGCGCTGCCGGAGCTCCTCCTCGGGCCATTTATGGCACGTCTGACACGCGTTGTTGATGTTCAGCACCGGGCTGCGAATGTGATGGTCGCTGATCTTGAGCGCGCCGACGCGGACGTAAGGCATGTGGCAGTCGGCGCAGGCAACGCCGGAGCGCGCATGGATTCCCTGGTTCCACATCTCGAACTCCGGGTGCTGCGCCTTTAGAACGGGAGCGCCGGTCTCCGCGTGTGTCCAATCGTCGTGCGGGTTCTCTTCGTAGTACGAAAGAATCTGCTCGACACGCAGGCCCTTCGACCAGGGGAAGGTCAGCCGCTTCTCCGCCCCCTTGAAGTAGTACTCCACGTGACACTGGCCGCACACGTACGCGCGCATCTCCTGTCGCGGGGCCATCGTGTTCACGTCGTAGTTGGGGGTGCCCTGTGACGCTTTCACGGCCCTGATGCCTTCGATGAACGCCGGGCGCGTGACGCGCAGCGCCATGGTGGTCGAATCATGACAATCGATGCACGCGACGGGATGCTTCACATGCGTGCGCGCCTCGGAATACGGCATCTGGTTCATCTTCTCGAATCCCTTGAACAGATCACCTCCGCCGAGCTTCTTGTACGGCACGTAGACTGACGCGTGACAGTTGATACAGGTCCCCGGTTGCTTGGCGACCTGCTGCCGCTCTGTAAACGTCTGATCGTCGAGCATGAAGGCGTGGCCGCGTTCTTCGCGAAAGTCCTGCGCGAACGCATAGCCAGCCCACATGGTCTTCAGCCGCGGATCTTCTTCGAGCCGTGACTGTGCGACGACCGAGCGCGGATCGGCCAGTGTCGGCGTCCGTGGCACCGCCTCGCTGCCGCCGTACCGTGTCCGGACCTGATCGACGGTCCGCCGGTACTGGTCGGTACTGCAGCGGAAAATTCTTGCCCCATACTGCGGGATCCTCGGTGTCGTCGGTCAGTTCGACGACGCGGTAAAAGGGATTCCTGGCTTCCTGGCGTCGCTGGAAGATGTTGACCAGCAGCGCCACGACCGCCAGCGCCACCAGGCCAGCGATAACCGTCGTCAGGACCGTCGGCCCGATGCCACTCATCCATCGCCGGCCGCCTTCAGGTGTTTGCATCGACAGCTCCGGTCTGAATCGCTACTCGAGATGTCCGACCGTCGAATGGCAGCGAATACAGGACAACTGCTCCGCACGCCGGTGCGACTCGATCGCTTGCACGATCTCGGAATGACATTTTCGGCACGCCTTCTCGGTAACCGCGGCATTTCGGGGCGTGATCCGCAGTGGCTCGGGAAACCGGCCGGTCGTGAATGCCAGGGAGTGATGAAAGCCGTTGATGCCCTTGGTGACGTATTTCCCGACAATCCCTGGGGGCGTGTGGCAATCGTTACAGACCGCGACCGCATGATGTGAGCTGCGGGTCCACGCGTTGAAGTGGTCCCGCATGATGTGGCAATTCGCGCACGCGCCTGGATCGTTCGTCAGGTAGGAATAGCCGCGCGCATAGATAAACGTGTACGCGCCGACGGCAACGGCAACGCCTACAGCTGAGGCTGAGATCGTCTGAAGGACGCGACCGGTCAGCAACCTGGGCACCTAGCGGGCTTCGAGTGGTTTCGACATCTCCAGAGACGCCTTGGTGATACGCAAAACGCTCTCCATCGCATCACGGCTGCGGCCCTGCACGGTGGATCGAATCATCAATCGCAAGAGCCCGGTGAGTGAACGGGTCCTCGCGCGGTTCACCATGATCATGTGGAAGCCAGCCGAGGGGTCTCCTGCCCGATCGTCGATCGCCACGATAACGCCGACGGCTGCATCGAGGTAATGTGTCGCGTACACCTGCGTCGTGGACACCACGAGCGGCGCGCCGGCATGCTCCGGCCGCTCGCCGGGCCAGTGAATGGCCTGATGCATGATCCGCAGCACCGGCCGGACACCGAAATCCTCCTTCGACCAGAAGAGTATGTGAGCCGGACGGTCCGATGCACGCGCGATCGGCGTCTGCGCGCTGGCCAGCAGATCCGGAGCCACCGCTGAAACGAACGTGAACTGTCGCAAGAGGAGAGTGGTTTCATCGGCGACGCTGAGCGGTTCGCTCTTGTTGGCGAACACCGGGAGGGCAGGCAGCCCGTTTCGAAAATAGTCCGCGGCGTAGCCGCTGAGAAGATGGCGCCAGACGTTGGCTGATTGCGATGCCCATGATGGGGACCGCCATGCGACTTCACGGTGGAACCGGTTGATGTCGTCGGACGACAAACGCACCCGGCAATCACCGGGACGGCAGTCCCTGACGTCCAGATCGTAGGTCTCGAACGGAACCGACAGGAGATCGTCGGGCCGTGGAGGCGTGCTGAACGCGCCCGCACCGAGGATCATGCGCGAGCCCTTCAGGTAATCAATCGTGCGGAATCGCTCGGCCAGGCGCTCGCGCGGCGCTTTGATTCGCACCGCTCCAATCACGGCAATCTCACGGCGATCGGAATCCAGCGTGCGAGCGACTGGCAGACCACGCTCGACAGTCGAGATCTCCGCAGCTGTGAACCCGGCGCTGCGAAGAAGATCGGTGACGGCCGTCGCAGCTGTCTGCGGAGAACTCTGCAACCCCGCGCAGACACAGAGCGCCAGGCTCACTCCGAGCATCAGCGTCCACGCGTGCCTGACCGAGCAGACGAGCAACGCGAAGAGGGACAGTCGGGCACGGTGCATGACACCTCTCGCTGGTTGACGCTGGCGAAAGCATCATACCCGGTCGATCAAAAAAGGCCAGCGCCGACAGTCAGTAGCAATCAGTTACAGATGATGCCAGTCAGGGGTCTGAGGGGCTTGCGCGGGCAGGTCCCCATCGCTGTGAAAATTGGATTTCACAGCGATGGGTAAGGTGGACCCAGAGTACCTACTTGATGAACAGCATCTCACGGTAGGTTGGCAGCGGCCAGCCGTCGTGCGGGACGATGGCTTCGAGGCTGTCGCCCGTTTCCCGGAGCGAGGCCATCGCCGGTACCACCTTGTCGCGGAAGAACTTCGCATGCTTCTCTGCAGAGCCGTCGCCCGAGTGCTCCAGGTGCGACTGCAGGCGGTCAGCTCGGAGCTTGAACTCATCCGTAAGCTTGCACAGATCGTCGAGCGTCCGCTTGGCTTCCTTGGCTGAGGCGCCGGCTGTCTTCAGCGCTGACACGGTTTCCGCCAGCTGACCGACGTACTTGTAGGCCGCTGGGAGGATGTACCGGTTCGCCATCAACACCATCAACTGCCCTTCCACGTTGACGGTCTTGTTGTACTGCTCGATCGCCACCTCGTGGCGCGCCCGCAGCTCGCGTTCGTTCAACACGCCGTACGTTTCGAACGCCTTGATGACCTCCGGCTTGACGGCCTCAGGATAGGCTTCGACCGACGTGCGGAGGTTCAACAAGCCGCGCTTCGCGGCTTCCTTCTGCCACTCCTCGGCGTAACCGTTGCCGTTGAAGATAATCCGCTTGTTCTCTTTGATCAGCTTGGTCAGCAGGTGTTTGACCGCGAGCGGAAGCTTCTTCCCTTCCTTCAGGCCCTTCTCGAGCTCGTTCGCCACGTAGTCCAATGATTCGGCGACCGCCACGTTCAAGGCCACGTTGGGGAGGGCGATGCTCTGATTCGACGACACGGCGCGGAACTCGAACTTGTTCCCGGTAAAGGCAAACGGGCTGGTGCGGTTCCGGTCGCCCGCGTCACGCGGCAACTTGGGCAGCACACCGACGCCGATGTCCATCATGCCGCCCGACTTGGTGGTCTTGGCGCTGCCCGCCTTCTCGATCTGCTCGAAAATGTCGGTCAGCATGTCGCCCAGGAAAATCGAGAGGATCGCCGGCGGCGCCTCGTTGGCGCCGAGGCGGTGATCGTTGCCGGCGCTCGCGATGCTGAACCGCAGGAGACCCTGGAACTTGTTCACGGCGCGCAGCACGGCCGCGCAGAACACGAGGAACTGGATGTTGTCGTGCGGCGTATCGCCCGGGTTCAGCAGGTTGTTGCCGAACTCGTCGCTCATGCTCCAGTTGAGGTGCTTGCCCGATCCATTGACGCCGGCGAACGGCTTCTCGTGCATCAGCACGGCCAGCCCGTACTTCGGCGCCACCCGCCGCAACATCTCCATCGTCATCATCTGGTGATCGGTGGCGACGTTGGCGTTCTCGAAGATCGGCGCCAGCTCGTACTGTCCCGGGGCGACCTCGTTGTGCCGCGTCTTCACGGGCACGCCGACCTTGTAGAGCTCACGCTCGACATCCATCATGAACGCCAACACGCGATCCGGGATCGAGCCGAAATAGTGATCCTCGAGCTCCTGGCCCTTCGGCGGCCGCGCGCCGAACAGCGTGCGTCCCGCGTTGATGAGGTCCGGCCGCTCGAAGAAGAACTGGCGATCGATCAGGAAGTACTCCTGCTCGGGGCCGCAGGTCGTGACGACGCGCTGTGCTTTCGAACCAAACAGCTTGAGGATGCGCACGGCCTGCTTGGAGAGCGCGTCCATGGAGCGAAGCAGCGGTGTCTTCTTGTCGAGCGCTTCGCCCGTCCAGCTGACGAACGCGGTCGGAATGACGAGCGTCGTGCCGTTCGGCGTGACGAGGAGCCAGGGCGGGCTGGTCGGATCCCACGCGGTGTAGCCTCGCGCTTCGAAGGTGGAGCGCATCCCGCCTGACGGGAAGCTCGATGCATCGGGCTCGCCCTTGATCAGCTCGCGGCCGCTGAATTCTGCGACCGCGCGGCCGTCGGAGCCCGGCACGAGGAACGAATCGTGTTTCTCCGCGGTAATGCCGGTCATCGGCTGGAACCAGTGCGTGTAGTGCGTCGCGCCGTGCTCGACCGCCCAATCCTTCAGCGCGCTGGCGATGATGTCCGCACTGGCGGGGTCGAGCGGCTCACCCTGGGCGACCGCGCGCCGAAGCGCACCATATGCATCACGCGGCAGCCGTGCGCGCTGCGCTTCGTCGTTGAAGGTGAGGGAGCCAAAGTCTTCAGCCGCCCGGCTGCGCGCCGGCGCGACGCCGGGGCCGGCCGTTGCACTCCAGTGACTGATGCTGCGAATCGCGTCGCTTGCTGAGGGGGAAGCCATGACCGTGTCGTCCTTTCTGCTCGTTCTGTCGTCGAATCGATAAATAGTGCGATGTGTCGGGAATGGAATCATTCGTGCCGGTACCTCAAGCGGTCAATTATGCTGACCACGGATCCTCCCGGCAACAGGCTTACACCCGGTCAGCTGCCCAAGCGCATGATTCCGGCCTGAAATCGGTCGATTTTTGCGCCGTGATTTACTATACAATGTAACTGATATGCGAGGGGCTCGTTACTGGATGGCCGGTCGCCGGCGAGTTCGAGCTGCTCGTGCTCCTCGCCCTCATGCGCCTCGGCAACGGAGCCTTCGGCGCTGCGATTCATCGCGAGATCGCGACCAGGACGGGACGCGATCTTCCGGCGAGCTCGGTGTACGTCACACTCGATCGTCTCGAAGGCAAGCGAATGGTCTGCTCGTACACCGGGACTCCCACGCACGAACGCGGCGGGCGGCGGCGCAAACACTATTTGCTCGACACCGCCGGTCAGCGCGCCCTTGTGCGAGCGTGGCGCACATTCGCATCGATGACTGCCGGAATCCAGCCGGAGCTCGAAGCGTTGTCGATGCAATTGCTGCCGGGGTCCGCGATAGTCGTTCCGACGCGGCAGCGGTGGTAGCTGGACATCGCACGTGGCCCGTCCATTCCGTCCCAACCGCGTTGACCTCCTGTTGTCGCTGAGCCTCAGGCGCGCGTCCCGAAGGAGCCGAAAGGCGGCTGTCACCCGTGGATACTTGGGAATGGGACGGCAAGCGATGGACCCAGGTCGCGACGATGGGGCCGTCGAGCCGCGGCCGGAGCGCGATGGTTTATGACGAGAAGCGGCGGGAGATGGTGCTCTCTATGCGCGGCATCCAGCAGGAGGACGGCGGTGAGCCCCACTACGTGTTCGATACGTGGGAGTGGGACGGCCGCCGCTGGACAGAAGCGAAGTAGGCCTTTGGGAGGGCGGATTCGTGGCTCGTGGTCCGTGGTTCGTGTCTCGTCGCACGGCTTGGCAATGATGCTCGACGAGACACGGACCACGAACTACGGACCACGGCTTTTCTTATCCCCCCGCCATAGCGCCAACAACCATGAACGGCTCGGCGCCTGAGACGACCGTCGGGTGGCAACGCGATCGCGTACGAATCGTGGGAGAGATCCTGCTCGCAAGCGAAGAACCGGATGAAGGGCCGGCGCTTCAGCGTGACATGGTCGCGGATCGTTCCTCGCAGAACCGGATAGGTAGTCTCCAGCGTATCCAGGATCGAGCCGAGCGTCGCCGGACCCTGGACGTCCAGGATCACTTCGCGATCGACTTGCGCGAGCGTGCGCAGGTGCGCGGGCAGCACGACGCGAATCATGGCAGTGTCTGGACCTCGACGGAAAGGACGGGCGGCAAATCGCGCACGACCGACGTCCAGTTGTCGCCGCCGTCAGCCGAACAGTACACCTGACCACCCGTCGTACCGAAATACACGCCGCAGCGATCGAGCGTATCGACAGCCATCGCGTCTCGCAGCACGTTCACGTAGCAGTCGCGTTGCGGGAGACCCTTGGTGAGCGGCTCCCATTCGTTCCCGCCCGTGCGGCTGCGGAACACGCGCAGCTTGCCGTCCGGCGGGTAGTGCAGGGAATCGCTCGTGATCGGAACAACGTAGATCGTCTCCGGCTCATGCGCGTGCACGTCGATCGCGAACCCGAAGTCGGTCGGAAGGTTTCCGCTGACCTCCTGCCATGAGTCGCCGGCATTGTCGGTGCGCATGACGTCCCAGTGCTTCTGCATGAACAGCACGTTCGGGCGCGAGCGATGCATCGCGATCCGATGAACGCAATGGCCGACTTCGGCGTCCGGATCGGGAATGCCCTCCGACCTCAAGCCCCGGTTGATGGCCCGCCACGAGCGCGCCACCGTCGTCGGTCCTGAACACGCCAGCCGCCGAGATGGCGACGAACATCCGCTGCTGATTGCTCGGGATCCAGCACGATCGTGTGAAGGCACAGCCCGCCCGCGCCCGGCTGCCAGGCGGATCCCGAGCCATGGACCTCTGAGGCCCGGAAGCTCGTGCCACGATCGTGCCGCCATCGGTCGTGCGGAACATCGCGGCGTCTTCGACGCCGGCGTAAACGGTATCGGGGTCGGTGAGGGATGGCTCGAGATGCCAGACGCGCTTGAACTCCCACGGATGCGGCGTTCCGTCGTACCACTGATGCGTGCCCGGAACACCGTCGTACACGAACTTGTTGTCGAGCGCCTCCCAGCTCTTGCCGCCATCGCTCGACTTCTGGATGATTTGGCCAAACCAGCCGCTCGACTGCGACGCATAAATGCGATTCGGATCGGCCGGTGAACCCTTCAGGTGGTAGATCTCCCAGCCGCCGAAGTGAGGGCCACTCACATCCCAGCGCTCGCGCTTGCCGTCCGACGTGAGCACGAACGCACCCTTGCGAGTCCCGACCAGAACGCGTACTCCGCTCATATCCTCTTCTTGTCTCCCATCAGACCGGCCGGCGTCAAGCTCACCTGAGCGGCAAGGTTCCGTCCCTTCTCCCCGTCACTCGTCAACGCCCGGTTGACTCCTCTGCAGGTCTGAGGTATCCATAGTCAATCTATGGGAAAGAAGCGATCCGACCGTCAGGAGCTGCTTCCGGGCACGCTCGACATGCTGATCCTCAAGAGCCTCACCCGTGGCGTCATGCACGGTTATGGCATCGCCGAACATATCCGGCAGCTGTCGGACGAGGTGCTGCAGATCGAAGAGGGATCGTTGTATCCGGCACTGCAACGGCTTCAGATGCAGGGCCTGATCGCATCGGAGTGGGGACATTCGGTCAACAACCGGCGCGCGCGGTACTACCGGCTGACACGTGACGGGCGTCGACAGCTCGGCGAGACCGAAACGAGCTTCTCGCGGCTCATCGACGCCATCACGCGGGTCATGAAACCAGCCTGAGACACTGGTTCCCTAGACACACCATGGGAAGTATTCGACACAGGCTCGCCCGGCTGAAGACGTTCGTACGCCGCAGCCGCCTCGACAGCGAGCTCGCGGAAGAGATCGCGCTGCATGTCGAACTGCGTCAACAGGCGCTCATTGCCGATGGCATGGACCCGCGGGAGGCGGCCAGCGAGGCGCGGCGGCGATTCGGAAACGTGACGGCCATTCGAGAGGAGACACGGGACATGTGGGGTTTTCCGACCGCTGGACTCGCTGGCGCAGGATGCGCGATACGGACTGCGGATGCTGCGCCGATCGCCGACGTTTGCGATCATCGCGATCCTCTCGCTGGCCATCGGCATCGGCGCCACCGTCGCGGTCTTCAGCCTCGCCGACACGGTGCTCTTCCGCAAGCTGCCGGTGCGCAATCCCGACGAGCTCGTCATCGTGCGCTGGATCTCGGGTCCGGTCCTGCCCTTCGACTCGCTGAGCGGCCAGGCACGGCAGGGCGACACCGAGAACTCCAGCACATCGTTCTCGCTGACGGCGTTCAAGACCGTTCGCGAGCAGGCAGCCGCGCAGGCTGACGTGATTGGGTTCGCCGAGCTATATCGAGTGACGATTGGGTCAGGCACGCGGGTCGAGCTCGCGGCCGGTCAGGCGGTATCGGGCAATTACTTCGATGTCCTCGGCGTACCGCCAGCCGCCGGCCGGCCGATCACAGATCGCGACGATCAGCCCGGTGCACCGGCCGTCGCCATGCTCTCGCACGCTGCCTGGCAGCGGCGCTTCAACGGCTCGCCAGACATCATCGGGCAGACGATTGCGATCAACAGCATTCCCGTCACAATCGTCGGCATCACGCCGCGCGGCTTTCACGGCACGCTTCAGGTGAGCAGCGCACCGGACGTGTTCGTGCCGCTCGCCCTCCAGCCGCGCCTCGAACGCTCGACCGAGCACGAGAACCCCAACTTCTGGTGGGTGCTGCTGGCCGCGCGCTTGAAGCCGGGGGTAACGAAAGACGCGGCACAAACCGCAGTCGACACCATCATCAAACAGACCATCGTCGCCAACCGGCCGGCCCTGGCGGTGAAAGACCTGCCCCGCGTCGAACTCGAGTCGGGGAGCCGCGGGCAGGTCGAAACGCGTGATGGCACGCGCGAACCGCTGCAAATCATGGCGATGGTCGTCGCTGTCGTACTGCTCGTGGCATGTTCGAACATAGCGAATCTCCTGCTGGCTCGCGCAAGCGCGCGCACGCATGAAGTCGCGGTGCGGGTGGCGATTGGTGCGCCGCGCCGGCGCATCGTTCGTCAACTCCTGACCGAGAGCATCCTGCTAGCCGTACTGGCGGGTGCTGGCGGCCTGCTGCTGGCAGCGTGGCTCGCCCAGAGCCTGATTCCGGCGCTCGATCAAGGGGACGAATTCGCAATCGACGTCGCCCTGAACACCCGCGCCGTGCTGTTCACCCTGCTGATCGCGCTCGGGAGCAGTGTGCTGTTCGGGCTGTTCCCGGCGTTACGCGGCACCGATCTGAAGCCTGCGGCGTCGTTGCAGGATGACGGGCGCGGCAAGATCAGCGGTGGACGAGGCGTTTCCGCTGGCGGCGTTCTGGTGGCCGGCCAGGTCGCCCTTTCGCTGTTACTGATCAGCGCGGCGGGCCTGCTCGTCCAGTCCGTTCGCAACCTCGAACGCGTCGAGCTGGGGTTCGATCCGTCCAACATCCTGCTGTTTCGCGTCGATCCGACGCTGAACGGCTACGACGGCGAACGTCTGCGCACGCTCAACACCTCCATCCTCGGCCGTCTGCGTGCGGTGCCCGGCGTCACGTCAGCGAGCGTCTCGTCGCTACACCCTGGTCGCCAACTCCTCGTCGATCTCCGAGGCGTATCTCACAGGCGCCGCGGCAGCTGAATCCACCGGCAACGTCGAGCACTGGCGAGCGCGTGCGCCAGCCACTGGTGTGGCGCCAGAACGTCGACGCCCAGTTCTTCCGGACGATGAAGATCCCGGTGCTCAAGGGCCGAACGTTCACCGACAGCGAATCGCCAAACGCGCAGCCGATTGCGGTCGTCAACAAGACGTTTGCGGAGCGGGTGTTCAAGACCGACGACCCGATTGGCCGCCGGTTCAAGATGAGCGGCCGGCCCGGCGCGCCGGAGTTCGAGATCGTTGGCCTCGTCGCCGACGCCGTCTACACGAACCTCCGGGACGAGATTCCGCCGACGGTCTATCTGAGTTACCTGCAGGAGCCGGTCAACGCGATGACCTTCGAGGTCAAGACCTCAGGTGATCCACTCGATCTCGTGCCGTCGATCCGTCACGCGGTGAGCGAGCTCGATGCGAACGTACCGCTGTTCGACATCAGAACGCAAAGCATGCAAGTGCAGCACTCGCTTCGGCGTGAACGCCTCTTCGCGGGGCTGGCGGCCATGCTCGGCACTATCGCGCTCCTGCTCTCGGCGATCGGTCTCTACGGGTTGATGGCGGCCTCGGTCACACGCCGAACCGCCGAAATCGGGATTCGTATGGCGCTCGGAGCGGAACGCCGAACCGTCGGATGGATGGTGCTGCGGCAGTCGCTCTCGCTCGTCGCCGCCGGCCTCGCCATCGGCATACCAGCGGCGCTGATGAGCGCGCACACGGTCGAGAGCCTTTTGTTCGGGCTGTCGCCGTCCGATCCGGCGGTGCTGGTGTTCGCAGCCCTGATCCTGACGCTTGTCTCCGCCGTCGCCGCCTACATCCCCGCCCGCCGTGCTGCGCGCGTGGATCCGGTGGTCGCGCTGAGGAATGGTTAAGCCGTGTCCGTGGTCCGTAGTTCGTCTCTCGTCGCGGCCTCGTTGACGGTACGGCGAGACACGGACCACGATCAACGGACTACGGCACGCGGCCATCTATTCCAGCACCGGATGCGGCTCGTAGAGCTCCTCGAGGTTCCTGCACTCCTCTTCGCTCAACGTGATATCCAGCGCGGCGATCGCCTGGTCCAGCTGTTCCATCTTGGTGGCGCCGACGATCGGTGCGGTCACCCCCGGTTGGTGCAGCAGCCACGCCAACGCGATCTGCGCCGGCTTCACACCCTTCTGCCCGGCCAGCGCGACGACGCGATCGACGATGCGAAAGTCGGTGTCGCGGTAGTAGAGCTCGTGGGCGATCTTGTCCGACTGGGCGCGCGCGGTTTCGCCCTTGTCCGATGAGCGCCGGTTACCGGCGAGGAATCCGCGCGCCAGCGGACTCCACGGCACCACGCCGATCCCCTCTTCGCGGCAGAGCGGCATCATCTCCCGCTCTTCTTCGCGGTACACCAGGTTGTAGTGGTTCTGCATCGACACGAAACGTGTCAGGCCGTGACGATCGGCAAGGTACAGCGCCTTGGCGAACTGCCACGCGGCCATGCTCGACGCCCCGATGTACCGGACCTTGCCCGAGCGGATGAGGTCATCGAGCGCGCGCAACGTCTCTTCCATGGGCGTCGACGGATCGTCGCGATGGATCTGGTAGAGATCGATGTAGTCGGTGCCCAGGCGCTCGAGCGACCGTTCGACGGCCGACAACAGGTGCTTCCGCGACAAACCACGATCGTTGACATCGTCGCTCATCGGAAAATACGCCTTCGTGGCGATCACGACCCTGTCCCGCTGGGCGAAATCACGAACGGCACGGCCGAGGATCTGCTCGGTCACGCCGAGCGAATACATGTCGGCCGCGTCGAAGAAGTTGATCCCGGCCTCGAGTGCGCGCTTCACGAACGGCCGGCCGGCCTCCTCGGTCAGGATCCACGAGCGCCACTTCGGATCGCCGTAGGACATCATGCCGAGACAGATTCGCGAAACCTTGAGCCCGCTGCGGCCCAGATTCGTGTACTTCATCTCTGAATCTTAAGCCGAGACGACGGGCCGGGTCAGGGATGCAACGGGTTGCATTCGATCGATGCCTTGAGCACTTTAAACTGGTTTCGATAGCACGATGGACACAGCGTCAGGATTCCTGATTGGGCTGCGGACGCTCGTAGGGCACGATGCGGTCCCACTCGTCGGCGCTCGATCGGGCGACAACCGCGACGACCGGTTCGACCTCGCTCACGTTGAACACCTCGTGCGGAACGCCAGGCGCAATGAAAATGAAGTCACCAGCGGTGTGCTCGACGCGCTGTTGAAGTCCCTCGCCGTACTCGTGACGTACCCGTCCCTCGAGGATGTACAGCATCACTTCGAAACCGACGTGGATGTGCGCCGCCGCCACGCCGCCTGGAGGAATGACCGCGACATTCATCGACAGCTGCGTGGCGCCGACGTTCTTGCCCGACATGCCGAGCTTGTAGTGAATGCCGTTCCAGTCACGGCACAGCCCGCTCGCGCGAATCCAGGCAAGTCCGCCGCTCTGTTCAACCTTCGGAGTTTCGCTCATGACACACCTCTTCGAACAGTAGAATTGAATCACATTCGACGTGACGGCGAGCCGTGGTTGGTAGTCTGGGGCTCGACGCTCGTAGTTCTTCAATGGCTGACGAACACGTGCCGGCGCACCAGGGATGCCGCCGCATTCTGCATCTCGACATGGATGCGTTCTACGCATCTGTCGAGCAGCGAGACGATCCGGCGCTGCGTGGAAAGCCAGTGGCGGTCGGGGGCGACCCGTCTCAGCGCGGGGTCGTCGCCGCCGCCAGCTACGAGGCGCGGCAGTTTGGCGTGCGCTCGGCGATTCCCATGTCTCGCGCCGTCAGGCTGTGCCCCTCGCTGATCATCGTCCGGCCGGACTTCATGCGCTACCGTGCAGCCTCGCAGGCGGTCTTCGAGATTTTTCGATCGGTGACGCCGCTCGTCGAGCCGCTCTCGCTCGACGAGGCTTACCTCGATGTCAGCACGAACGCCTGGGGCGAACCTCTGGGCCGGGTCGTGGCGCAACGATTGAAGGCCGAGATTCGCAGTGCGACCGGCCTGACCGCGTCAGCGGGCGTGGCGCCCAACAAGTTCCTCGCAAAGATCGCGTCCGCCTGGAAGAAGCCAGACGGGTTGACGGTGATCTCGCCCGATCGCGTCGAGCGGTTTCTCCAGAACCTCCCCGTCGATGCGTTGTGGGGAGTGGGGCCGGTGACCGCCGCGCGTCTTCGCGAACGCGGCATCACGAGGCTGACCGACGTTCGAACCGCCGATCCCAATCTGCTGCGCGAGGCGCTGGGCAGTCAGGTGGACTGGTTGCGGCGTCTTGCCGACGGCATCGACGACCGCCCGGTCGTTCCCGACAGAGCTGCCAAGTCGTGCGGAACCGAGAACACGTTCTCGCGTGACCTGACAGATATCAGCGCGATGCGGACGGTTGTCGACGACATGGCCAGGGAGAATGCGCGTTGGCTCGATCGCAAGGCACTACTCTGCCGGACCGTCACGATCAAGGTGCGATACTCGGACTTCACCACGGTCACGCGCAGCGACACGCGGATTGCGACGCGCACCGCTGATGAACTGGCGGCCAGGGCGGTGGCGCTCCTCGATCGGACAGAGGCAGACCGCCGGCCCGTTCGCCTGCTGGGCGTCAGCGTGCACAACCTGGTGGGATCGGCAGAACCGGCTGACGTGCCGGCCCTGCCCTTCGCAGAAAGTAGCAGCGGGCGCGCGACCGATTAGGACGCGACGGGCTCTTTGCTTCGCGGCTTGGCGCGCGGTGTCCGCGGCTTCGACGGCTTGCGCTGCCGCGGGGCGGCCGGCGCGGCCGCACCCTCGGGCTGACTCTTGCGCGTGTGGCGAGCTTCTCCCGCCGGACGCCGCGATCGCGACCGTGAGCGGCGCGGCGGCGCGCCTGCTGGTGCCGCGGCAACCTCGTCGACATCGATGACCGGCGACGGCTCGATCTCGCGCACGCTGTCGGCTTCGACGATCTCCGGCTCACCGGCCGGCTCGTGTGTCGACCAGCCGCCTGCGTGCGCGTCCTCGGCTGCGACAGCCCGCGCGTCCGGCTCCATTCCCATGTCGACCGGCTGTTCCACGGTGGTGGACTCGACCGGTTCCGGGGCGACCTGCATCACGTTGCCCGGAAAGATCCGCATGACGCCCTGACGGTCCCGCTCGATGCGGAAGAGACCGTCACGCTGGCAGGCACGCAGCAGATCGACGAGGTTCCCGAAGCCGTAGCGGCGCTCGTCGAAGCTCGCGTCGACGTTCTTCACGAACTGCTTCACCTGCCGGATGTACATCGGCCAGCGCGGCGGGTTCTGCGCGGTCTGGAACAACCGCCGAATCTCGTTGATGGCATCGGCTGCGCGTCCGGCCGGAACTGCCTGCTCCTTCGGCGTGTGTTCGCGGGAACTGTCCTGACTTGAACGCTGCGGCTCCGGCGCGGCGCGCTGCGGCTCATCACCACTCATGGCGCTCGAACCACTCTCGCTCAGCTCGACGAGCACGTTGCGTCCCGCCTCGCGTACGGTGACGTAACCGGCCGTCGCGAGCTTCTGCGCGAAGTCACGGAAACTTCCAGCGCCGTACGTGCGCTCGGAGAACGTCGAGTCGAGCTGCAGCAAGGTGCTCTTGAGCAGCCCCAGTTGCGGCGACACTTCCCGGTCGGTCAGCACCTTCAACGCGCGGCGGACGAGCGGCACCACCTGTTCGAGCGGGACCTGCGCCACGTTGGCCGTCTGCCGTCCGCGATCCTGAGAACGGCGCGAGCTGACGAGATTCTCGTAGGCGATGAACTCGTGGCAGTTGCGCTGCATCACCATGCTGGTGAAGGCGCGGCCGCCGACCACGAAAATCTGCTTGTCGTATTGCTTGAGCTTCTCGACCAGCGTGATGAAGTCGCTGTCGCCGCCAACGATCACGTAGGCGTTGATGTGACCGTGGGTAAACGCCATCTCGAGGGCGTCCAGCGCCAGGTTGATGTCGGCGCCGTTCTTGTCGCCGCCCGGTGTGAGGTTCCGCTGAACGAGCTTCGTCGCGTGCTGCGTGAGCGAGCGACTGTAGTCGCCGGCGCGCGTCCAATCCCCGTAGGCGATCTTTGAAACGACGTCACCGCGCTCCTTGAGCGCCTCGAGCACGACGCCGATGTCGAACTGCACGCCCAGCGTGCTCTTGACTCCGATCTCGATATTGTCGAAGTCGATGAAAACTGCAATCTTCAGTCGTGAGTCTGCCAAAACCTCTCAGCCTTCCAGACGCGCCCGCAGGCACGTCACATTCATTGACGCCGATTGGCGTCCGTTAAAACTCCATAGATTATGGCTGGTTAGAGGGGTGGGGGCAATGAGGACGCGAATCTCACTGCCGTGGTTCGTGATTCGTCGCTCGCCGCTCGTAAGACCCTTCGAACTGCCTTTCGAGTAACGAGCGACGAGCAACGAACTACGGCGTGGACCTACTTCAGCGCCACGTTGTAAGCGTAAATCGTGTCCTGATCGCGCAGGAACAGCTTGCCACCCGACACGACCGGATGCGCCCAGGTGGGCAGGCTTCCGGTCTTGATGGTGAAACGGCCGTGCTCACGATAGCCCTCCGGCGACGGCTCGACCAGCCCGACCACACCGCCTTCGCTGTAGACGTACAGGCGATCGTCGGCGAACACGAGCGAGGCCTTGCCCACGCTGCGATCGCGCCACGCGACCTTGCCGGTGTCGAAGTGCATCGCCGTCATGATGGCGCTCGAAAAGCCATACAGGTGTTCGCCCACCAGAATCGAGCTCGCGTGGTGGTTGCGCATCTCATTCGTGAAATAGATTTCCTTTGCGGTCACCCCGCCGCCGGCAGGCGTGAGCTCGAGCAGCGCAGCACCAGTCCCATAGTCCGACGAGAGGAACACGCGATTGCCGCGCACCAGAGGCGTCGCGATGTTCGCCGTGCCATTGGCGACACGGTTATAGCTCCAGAGGAGCCGGCCGTCCTGGACGTCGACACCGAGCGCCCGCTGTCCCGTGAAGAAGATCGCCTCACGGACCCCACCCGCCTCGTGGAGTACGGCGGACGAGTACCCGGCTTCGTCGTTCTGGCTTTTCCAGATCAGCGAGCCATCGGTCTTCTTCAGCGCAACGACCGACGCGCCTTTGCCGCCGGCGTTGAGCAGGATGCGATCGCTCAACACGAGCGGCGATTCGCTCAGCCCCCACTGGATATTGGAACCGCCGAACTTTTCGAGAACATTGACGGTCCAGAAGATCTTTCCGCTGTTCGCATCGAGGACGCTGAGGTCTCCGCTCGCTCCGAACGCGTAGACGCGGCCAGCTTCGATCGTCGGTGTGCCGCGCGGGCCGTCCCCCCGATCGTTGCCGAACCGGCGGCCATGCGGCGTGGCCCAGACCTGCTTACCGGTCGCCGCATCGAACGCTATAACGAACTCCTGGTTGCCGCGTGCACCGAGCGTGTAGAGACGGCCGCCGGAGGTGGCAAACGACGAGTAACCTTCGCCGGCCCCGGCAGCCTTCCACACAAGTGGCGGGCCGCTCGAGGGCCACGCCTTCAACAGCCCAGTTTCCCCTGAACGCCCGTCGCGGCTCGGCCCGCGCCACTGCGGCCAGTCATCGGGTGCGCGGTTGGAGACCGCCGTCGACAGGGACAACACGAGCGCGAGCGTGATGAGTGGCCGTGACGCCGACATATATCGTTGCTTCATTTCGAATCTCCGATTCCAGTCGTTTGGACGAGCAAATTGACCTTTCAGTCTGGGGTCTGCTTTTTCAATACTCGCACCGACTTCAGGTCGACGCGGGACACCGGGGTCTCGCCATTCACCGCAGCCTGCTCGATCGCGTCGACCACGGCCATTCCATCGACGACGCGGCCGAAGACCGTGTACTTGTTATCCAGCGACGGCGCGTCCCCGGTCACGATGAAGAACGATGTGGTGGCACTGGCGGGATCGTCGCCGCGCGCCATCGACACGATCCCTTTCACGTGCTTGATGTCGTTGAATTCCGGCTGTTGCGGCTTGACGAGCTTCTGTTGTTTTTCAGTCAATGGGCCACGCGTCGTCAGATACCCGCCCTGAATGACAAAGCCGCGAACGACGCGATGGAACGACGTTCCGTCGAGCACGCCCGAGGATGACAGGCGCAGGAAGTTACGGACGTGTTCGGGCGCCTTGTCAGGAACGAACTCGATCGTGATCGCGCCTGCGGTCGTGTCGAGCACCGCCTGATACTGCGCCAGGTCGGCTGGCGAATCGCTGGCGAACGGCTCGGGCTCCGGCGGCGGCGTGTCGCGAATGGTGACCGTTTTGATGACGATTCGCTCAGCCGGTAATCCGGTGGCATTGGCAGGCGTCTCCGAGATCCGCTGCACGACATCGAGACCCTCCGAGACGCGGCCGAAGATCGTGTACTTCCCGTCGAGCGACGGTTGATCCGTGACGCAGATGAAGAACTGCGACCCCGCACTGTCCGGTTGGTCCGGCTGCAGCACGGCGGCTACCGCACCGCGCACAGCCTTCTCATTGCTCATCTCTGCTCGCAGCACCCCGAGTCCACCACGACCGTACGTGGCGGTCTTTGCCGGGTCTTTCGTGTTCGGGTCGCCGCCTTGAATGATGCCAAGATTGATTACGCGATGGAATATCGTGCCAGTGTAGGCGCCCTCGCGTGCGAGCTTGATGAAGTACCCGACATGGTTCGGCGCGAGATCCGGACGGAGGTCGATGACGATCGTCCCTGCAGTCGTGTCGACGACGGCCTGCTTGTTCGTCATCTCCTGGAGGGTCAGAGGCGTCTTGAAAAAGGTCGGACTCTTGCCGGCCTGAAGTACGAGAACGAGGGCGAGAGTCCCGAAGAGACCGCTCTGAAGCATGCGTCATGATATCGCCCATTTCCCTGTATATTGGCCGGACGAGGGAGGTTCGGGCACGAGGGGTTCAAGACGAGGGTTCACGACGGGGGTTCGCTAGCGACGTGGTTCAGGACGTAGCGTTCGGACTCGGTGCTCGAAAAGCGAAGCGACGACCGGAACTGCTCCCGTGAACCGCTACTGAGCCGTCATGAACCCTCGTCGTGAACCTCCGTCGTGAACCCCCGTCGTGAACCCCCGTCATGACCCCCCGTGTAAGAAGGAGTCCTTATGCGTCGCGTTGCTGTGTTTTCGGCCCTGCTGATTGCGATCGCCGCTATCCCGCGTGCGCAGGCACCGGTTGAGAAGCTGGACTACGAGACGATCGGGAAGATTCGGGACGAGGGGTTGAACCGGTCCCAGGTGATGGACCACATCAGTTGGCTGGCCGACGTCTACGGACCGCGGTTGACGGGCGGGCCGGGCATCCGTGCCGCCGGCGACTGGACGCTCAAGAAATTTGGCGAATGGGGTCTTTCGAATCCGCACAACGAGACCTTTCAGTTTGGCAAGGGCTGGTCGCTCGAGCGGTTCAGCGCGCACATGATCGAACCGCAGATCGAGCCGCTCATCGGACATCCCGGCGCCTGGTCCCCCGGCACCTCCGGCGTCGTCGTCGCCGACGTCGTGCGCGCGCAGATCGAGAGCGAGGCAGACTTCGAACGGTACCGAGGGAAGCTCAAGGGCAAGATCGTGTTGACCCAACCGCTCCGCGCTGTCGCGATGCTCGATGGGCCCATCGTGCTGCGCATGGGCGAGAAAGATTTCGCGGAAGCGGCGACCACACCGGTGCCCGCAGCGCGAGGCACTGGTGGAGGGCGAGGAGGTCGCGGCGCCGGCGGCGCCGGCCTCCGCCAGAAGATCGACCAGTTCTTCAAGACCGAAGGCGTCATTGCACTCTTCAACCGCGGGAGCGACAGCTACATGGCGGCGGCCGGGAGCGGGCTGACGATTCAGCAACAGCGTCCCGATGGCGGAACGATCTTCCCGAGCGGCAGCGGATCGCGGACGGGAGATGGCGTCCTGCCCACCGTGACGCTCGCCGTCGAGCACTACAACAGAATGGTGCGCGTTCTGGACAAGGGCGTGCCGGTCAAGGTCGAACTGAATATCCAGTCGAAGTTCTACGACGAGACGACGCCCAACGGGTTCAACCTGGTGGCGGAGATTCCAGGCACCGATCCGGCGTTGAAGGACGAGGTCGTCATCCTCGGTGCGCACTTCGACTCTGTGGCGTATTCACCGGGGGCCACGGACAACGCGACCGGCAGCGCCGCGATGATGGAAGCGATGCGCATCCTGAAAGCGATCGGCGCCAAGCCACGGCGCACGATCCGCATTGCGTTGTGGGGTGGCGAGGAAGAAGGGCTGCTGGGCTCGCGCGCCTACGTGCACGATCACTACGCCGACGTGACGACCATGGCGTTGAAGCCCGACCACGCGCGCGTGGCGGCCTACTTCAACTCGGACAACGGCACGGGGAAGATCCGCGGGATCTGGCTGCAGAGCAACTTTGCCGCGCGCCCGATTTTCGAGCAGTGGATGGCGCCGCTCGCCGATCTCGGCGTCACGGCGGTGGGTCCGCGCTCGGTCAGCTCCACCGATCACGTGTCGTTCGACAATGTGGGGCTGCCGGCGTTCCAGTTCATGGTCGATCGGCTCGAGTACAACTCACGTACCCATCACTCGAACATGGACACCGTCGACCGCGTGCAGCGGGATGACATGGTGCAGCATGCGACGGTCATCGCGGTGTTCGCCTGGAACGCCGCCAACCGCGACGCGAAGCTGCCGCGCAAGGCCCTCCCGGCGCCGCAACGCACGCCAACGAATACGGACGACCGGTAACACACCAACGAATACGGATGAAACGGATACGGACGACCGGCACCGCACCACCTGTAGGCCCGACCTTAAGGTCAAAGGCGGGGGGCGTGCCGTGGTTCGTGGTCCGTGGTTCGTAGCTCGGAAACCCTCGCAAGGCGATCTTCGAGCTACGAGCTACGAGCCACGACCCACGGCAGTGGGCCTATGAGTGATCGGGTTATTGACAAATATATTTTTCCGATCAACGATATATTTCTGTGAAACAGAGCGATGTGGCGGCGGTTGGTGATGTGCGCAAGGCGGCGGCGTTGCTCGCCCATCCCCTGCGGCCGCGCATCGTGGCCCTTGCCCGCGAGCCGGCTTCGGCGACGGAGTTGGCGACGCGGCTCCGGCTGCCCCGTCAGCGCGTGAACTATCACGTTCGCCAGCTGGCGCGGACCGGCTTCCTTCGACGGGCCGGCCAGCTTCGCAAGCGCAACCTGATCGAGCAGCGGTACGTCGCGACGGCGCGCGCGTACGTGCTGGCGCCGGAGATCCTCGGGCCACTCGCGATGACCGGGCACCAGGCGGAGGATACGTTCAGCGCCGCACGCCTGGTCGCGCTTGCCGCGGCACTGCAGTCGGACGTCTCGCACGCGCTCACGGAATCCACCGCGCGCGGACAACGGCTCGCGACCTTGTCGATCGCCGCAGATATTCGATTCGAGAGCGCGGAGCAGCGCGTCGCGTTCACCGAGACGCTTCAGCAAGCCGTCGCGGACGTGATCGGGCGCCACACGGCGCCAGCCACGTTGCCTTCAGGCGAGCCCGGATCGGGCCGGCCGTTCAAGCTCGTCATCGGTTGCTACCCGGCGCGGCGATCGAGTCGTCGATCCGATAGCGTCCGTGGAGACATGTCATGACACTGAAGAAACCGGAACACCGGGGCCGGATGGTCAGATCCACAATCCGAACCACCGCAACGCCCGAGCAGATCTTCGAGGCATGGGCCGATCCGGCAAAGCTGGCTCAGTGGTTTCCCGACCGCGCTGAGGGTCGTGCGATCGAGGGTGGCGTCCAGAAGTGGTTCTTCGATCGGTTCAACTACGCGCTGCCGTATGAAGTGGCGGCAGCGGTCCCCGGCGAGCATCTGGTTTACACGGGTTCGATCCCTGGACGGCCACGGTTCTATCTCGAGATCGAGATCGCACGGGACGCAGGCTCGACAGTCGTCACGCTCATCAACTCGGGATTCCTGGACAAAGACGGCTGGGACGAGGAGTACGAAGGCATCGCATCGGGCTGGCAGATGGCGCTGGCCATGCTGAAGCTTTATGCCGAGCGTCACTACGGACGCGACCGGCGCCAGTTCTTCGCGATGCGTCCCGCCACCTATGAGTACCGCGACCTGCTCTCGTTCTACACCGTTGCGGAACGACTCGCGTCCTGGCTGACGAGCAACGGTGCCATCGGCGAAGCGGGGCAACGATACAGTCTCGAGTTGCGGAACGGCGAGCGCGTCTCGGGAGAGGTGCTGGCGGTCACCGGCTGGGAAGTTCAGTTGTCGTGGGATGAGATCGAGGGAGCGCTGGCGCTCAAAGGCTTCGGGATGGGAGAGGGACGCCGCGCCGTCAGCATTCACGGCAGCGGCTGGGGCCTCTCAGCTGAACGCGCAACCGCTCTCGAGGCATTCTTCACGGACGCGCTCGAGCGGCTCACTACGGCTCTTGGTGCTGAGGCGAGTGGACATCTCCACCCACCGTTGTTCACACAACAAGCTAGTTCGACTTGCGAAGATCAAGATTTCGCAGAGATCGCAGGGAGCAGAGATTCGCCATGAGCCGTTCGATCTTCTGACAAGCGACTCCCGCCAGCAACTTACTCAGCTCGCAACGCGCTCACCGGATCGATTCGTGTCGCCCGCCGGGCGGGCACATAGCTCGCCACCAGGCCGGTCACCAGCAAGGTGACGGTTGCCACGATGAACATCGACACGTCTCGAGGGCCGATCGCATAGAGCAACGTGGCCATCGATCTCGTCAGCACGAGCGACGCGATCAATCCAAGCCCTGCGCCGACGGCCACCAGCCGAAGGCCGTCGCTCACGACGAGCCCGAGTACTGACGCGCGGGATGCGCCGATCGCCATGCGCACACCCATCTCACGTGTGCGCTGGGCGACGCTGTACGACACGACCCCGTACAGTCCAACCGCGGCAAGCACCAGCGCCAACGCACCGAACGCACCCATCAGAACCACCATCAGACGGCGATCGGCGACTGACATGGAGCGCACGGTCCACATGTCGCGAACCTGCGACGCCGGGACCTCGGGATCGATCCGCCTGACCTCCGCCCGAACCGCGGAGACCATCGACAGCGGATCCCCCTCGCTCTTCACGACGAGACTCATCGCGCGAGCCTGGACGCCTCGTGAAAAGTGCTGGAACTGCTCGTAAGGGAAGAACACCTCGGGAAAAGCAGGCGTGTCGAGCCCGCGATGACGCACGTCGCCGACGATCCCGGCGATCGTGCGCCACGGCTGCTCGTCACCCCGAGACCGCGAGAACCGGACTCGCTTGCCAACCGGATCCTCGTTGGCGAAGAAGGTCCGTGCGGTGGTTTCGTTGATGAAGATGACGTGTGCGGCGTCTGCGCTGTCCGACGAGGCCGGCAGCCGCCCTCGGCGCAGCGGGATGCCGAGCGCTTCGAAGTACCCGGGCGTCACGACATACCAGTCGGCGGCCGCCGGGAATCGCGTGCCGTTCCGCGGCCGGCCTTCGATATCGAAGCCCCAGTCGCCCGAGCGTACGGCGAGCGGCAGACCGCTGCCGGCTCCAGCCGCACGGACGCCCGGCAGCGTCTGGACCTGCTCGGTGAGGCGTTTGAAGTAGCCGGCCACTTCCGGACGGCCAGGGTATCTCGACTGCGGGAGCGACATCCGCATGGTCAAGACCCGATCGGGATCGAACCCCGATGGCTCTGCCATCAGCAGCGCAAAGCTCTTGATCATGAGACCTGCGCCAACTACGAGGACCATCGCGAGGGACACCTGACACACGACCAACGCGCGACGGGCGCGCGTGCGGCCCAGGATGGTGCCCCGAGACCCGGCCTTCAACGCGCCGGACATGTCCTGGGCGCCGCCGCGCGACACCTGCAGCGCCGGGATGACACCGAAAAGCACTCCAGTTGCGATGCCGAGCAGTGCGGCGTAAACCAGTACTGACTGATTCAACTCCGCCGAACGGACGAGAGGCATCGACGATCCCGCGAACGCGACGATGAGCTGCTGGCAGTAGTGCGCAACCACGAGGCCCGCGAGGGCACCGGCGAGCGCCAGCACGCACGACTCGGTCAGCAGCTGCCGGATCATCCGGAAGCGGCTGGCGCCGAGAGCCGTGCGAACGGCCAGTTCGCCGCGCCGTGACTCGCCGCGGACGAGCATCAGGTTGGCCACATTTGCGCACGCTAACAGCAGCACCAGGCCGACGGCGCCGGTCAGGATCAGCAGCGGCGTGCTCATGTCGCCGAGAAGATCGCTCCGAAGAGGACGGACACTGACGCCAAAGTTACCCTGATCGTGTTCGTCGGGGTACTCGCGAGCCAGCCGGCCGACGATCGTGTCCATCTCCGCCGAAGCCGCAGCCACCGTCGCGCCGTCCTCGAGCCGCGCGAACGCCAACAGGTAATGTCCGCCACGCCGGTTGCGAGGCGCGGCGGGATCCATCGCCAATGGCGTAAGGAGTTCGGCGCGGCTGGCGGCAGTCATCTCGAACGGCAGGTAGAAGTCCGGCGGAAGGACGCCGACGATTTCAACGGGCTGGCCATTCAGCGAAACCGCGCGGCCGACAATCCCGGGATCCGCGGCGAACATCCGCCGCCAGAGTCCGTTGCTCAGGATCGCGACCGTCGGCGAATCGGGCATGGCCTCCTCGGGCCGGAATGTCCGGCCCAGCGCGAGCGGCGCGCGAAGAACGTCCAGCGTCGGGACAGTGACCGCCGCGGCACTGACCCGCTCCGCGTCTCCCGATGTTCCCGAAACATTGACGGAGCTCGTGGCCATGGCCGCGAACGTCATCGTGCGGCTCTGTTCCGAGTAGTCCAGGAACTCAGGGTCCGAGAGGCTCGCCGAAGGGCTTCCGTCCCACCGGTTCCAGACCGCGACGAGACGCTCGGACTCTCCATACGGCAGGGGACGCAGCAGCACCGCATCCACGACACTGAAGATCGCCGTGTTGGCGCCAATCCCGAGCGCGAGCGTAATGACGGCGACCGTCACGAACCCAACGTTCCTTCGCATGCCACGAAGGGCGTATGTGACGTCCTGGCGGAACTGATTCAGATGTTCACGCGGTCCGATGGCCAGTATGTCGCGCACAGTTTGTCCCCACACGCGCAGCAGTCCTGCCACACCACGGTCCGCCGCCTCGCGCCGTTGCTCGCGAAAGACCTGCGCCATTTCCGTGCCGTAGTCCGACCGCATGTCGAACGGCAACAAGTTCAGCAACTTACGAAACCAGCGATCCCCGCTCATACGGAGCGTGCCTTTGGAATGAGCTTCTTCGCGCGCGCCATGCCCAGCGCCGTCTCCATGCGCTGGGCCTCGGCTCGCGCCACTCGCCGGCCGAAGTCGGTCAGCCGGTAATACCGCCTGCGCTCGTCGTCCAGCGACGGGATCAGGCCGTTCGGCGCTCTCCGCAATCACACCTTCCTGTACGAAGCGGCGGACGATGGTGTAGAGGGTGGCGGCGCTGAGCGTCACGTCGCCGCCGGTCCGGCGCGCCACTTCTTTGATGATCGCGTAGCCATGTTTCTCGCCGTCAGCCAGGGCAATCAGCACCTGGAACATCCCGGACGTCAGGGGCAGGAGCTGTGCAGGATCGCGTTCGCTCATAGATTGACTGACTATATCATGTGATGACATAGGTTCAGGACGAGGGTTCACGACGGGGGTTCACGACGAGGGTTCACGACGAGGGTTCAGGCCGAGGGTTCGTGAACCCCTGTCGTGAACCCCTGTCGTGAACCCCCGTCGTGAACCCCCGTCGTGAACCCCCGTGTGAACCTTCGTGTGAACCCCGTCGTGAAACCATGCTAAAGTCGCAGTCACAGCCGCGTGGCGCGGTTGTTACGGAAACCCGGCATGGCGTCCGGAGGCGTCCCTCATGTCCTACGAATCCCTGACCATCATTGAGGCGTCGGAGTCCTCGAGCCGCCTGCGCGAAGCGCGGCGTTGGCTCGATGCGCGCGCCGCACGTGGAGCGCTGGTCGTCTCGGCCTCCCGCGGCGCTGCCGACGATCTCGCGCGGGACGTGGCGCGATCGCGCGGCGCCACCGCTGGTCTTCACCGGTTCAGCTTTGCGCAGCTGGCAGCCCGTCTGGCCGCGCCTGTGCTCGCCGCGCGCGGGATCGCGCCGGCCACGATGATCGGATCCGAAGCGGTCGCGGCGCGCGCAACCTTCGACGCCCTGCAAGCGGCCGGGCTCCCTTACTTCGGAGCAGTCGCCGGCACGCCGGGATTTCCGCGAGCGCTGGCGCGAACGCTCCATGATGCGGCGATGGCGGGGGTCGACGCCGCGGCGCTCGAGGGCCTGCCGCTCGGTGGACCCGACCTGGCGAGGCTGATGCGCGGTTTCGATGATCAGTTCGACGCAGCCTCGGCGTCGAGCCGCGCGGCGCTCTTCGAAACGGCGTGCGAGGGAGTCGACGCCGTCAGTCACCTGCCCCTCCTCCTCCTCGACGTCCCGTTCGAGTCCGTCGTCGAATTCGAGTTGGCGCGACGGTTGATGGCAAGTGCGCCAGAGACGCTCGTCACGGTGCCGTTCGGTGATCTGGCCACGCTCGGCTACCTCAAACAGCTGAACGTTCCGATTTCGGTGATCGAGCCGTCCGGAGAGTCGGACCTCTCGGCACTGCGCCGATCGCTTTTCGCGGCCCGCCAATTGCCCGAGCGCGAGCCGCGTGGAGAGGTGCAGCTGTTTTCCGCGCCAGGCGAAGGCCGTGAGTGCGTCGAGATCGCACGCCGGATTCTGAAGGAAGCGGCACATGGCGTGCGCTTCGACGAGATGGCGGTGTTCCTCCGCTCGCCGCGGGAGTATCTCGGCTTGCTCGAAAGCGCGTTCGACCGTGCCGGAATCGACGCGTGGTTCGATCGTGGTGCGCGCCGGCCCCATCCTTCCGGCCGTGCGTTTCTTGCGATCCTCAGCTGCGGTGTCGAACGCCTGTCGGCCATCCGTTTCGCTGAATACCTGTCTCTCGCGCAGGTGCCCTCCACTGGTGTCGCACCGGCGGACGTTCTTCCTCCCGCGGACGATCTGATCGCTGGATATGCCAGCGCGGAGATCGTTCCCGACACCGATGAACCGATTGCTGCCGAGCCGCCCGCGGAAGACACGGAGCCGCCGGTCGTCGAAGGCACGCTGCGCGCGCCATGGAAATGGGAACGGCTGATCGTCGAGTCGTCGGTCGTCGGAGGCGATCCCGATCGCTGGAGGCGGAGACTCCGGGGCCTTCGCGAGACCTACGAGAAGCAGATCAACGAGGAGCGCCTGCGCGAGGATCCTGAGTCGCCGCGTCTGGTCATGCTGAAGCGCAATCAGCAGAACCTGGCTCACCTCACCGACTTCGCCTTACCTATCATCGAAACGCTGGCATCGTGGCCGGCTCAGGCGACGTGGGGAGAGTGGATCGAACGGTTCGGCGAGCTGGCGCCCCGTGTGTTGCGCCGGCCGGGCCGCGTGCTGCGAGTCCTTGGCGAGCTTCGGGCGATGAGCGCGATCGGCCCGGTGACGCTCGAAGAAGCGCGCGACGTGCTCGCCGAGCGGCTGCGCACATTCGACGAGCATCCGCCGGCCGACCGGTTCGGCCGCGTCTTCGTCGGAAGCCCGCATCAGGCGCGCGGCCGGACATTCAAAGTGGTGTTCGTGGCCGGCCTGGCTGAAAGGCTCTTTCCACAGAAGCTGCGCGAAGATCCGTTGCTGCTCGACAAGGAGATGCGCGAACCGCTCGACGCTCGGTTGTTCACCCAGGACGACCGCGCGAAGACCGAGCGGTTGCTGCTCCGTCTCGCCGTCGGCGCCGCTACCGAACGCCTCTGGCTCTCCTACCCTCGCCTCGACGTCGTCGGCGCTCGTCCGCGTGTGCCGTCGTTCTACGTTCTCGACGTGATGCGCGCCGTCACCGGACGCATTCCACGGCACGAAGAGCTTCAACGCGAGGCGGCGGCAGCCGGTGGTGCGAAACTCGACTGGCCTGCGCCGCGACGACCGGCTGATGCCGTCGACGAAGTCGAGCACGATCTTGCGACGTTGCGGGCGCTGATCGACACGGCCGACCGGCAAGCCGTCCGCGGGCAGGCGCACTACCTTCTCGGTCTCAACGATGCGCTCCGGCGGTCGGTCACGCGTCGCTGGGTCCGCGCCCGGGCTCGCTGGCTGCCGCAGGACGGGCTGATTCGCGTGGCCCCCGCAACCCAGCCAATGCTTCAAGCGCAGCGGCTCAACACGCGTCCGTACTCAGTCTCCGCGCTTCAGAAGTTCACGACGTGCCCGTACCAGTTCGTCCTGTCCGCCATCTATCGATTCGCGCCCAACGATCCACCCGAACCTCTCCAGCGTCTCGATCCGTTGACTCGCGGTTCTCTTTTTCACGAGGTCCAAGCCTCCGTACTGCGCACGCTGAGGACCGACGGCAGCCTGCCGCTGACGTCTGCGACGGTCCCGCACGCGCTGCGCGTGCTCGACAAGGCCCTGACCACGACAGCCGCGTCCTATAAGGAGGTACTGGCGCCAGCGATCGAGCGCGTCTGGCGTGACGAGATAGCCGCCATCGGCCGCGACCTCCGCGTGTGGATACGGAAGCTGCCGGATGCAGCTCCCTGGATACCCGAGTACTTCGAATTCAGCTTCGGTCTCAAGGACGAAGGACGCGACGAGCGAAGCCAGCAGGAGCCCGTCCTGATCGACGGGCGCTTCCTCCTGCGCGGATCGGTTGACGTCATCGAGGTCCGGCACGGATCGCAGGAGCTGCGCATCACCGATCACAAGACAGGCCGTAACAGGACGACGCCTCGGATGGTGATTGGCGGGGGCGGCACGTTGCAGCCGATCGTCTACGGGCTCGCCGTTGAAGAGGCGCTGAAGCGGCCGGTGAGGGAAGGTCGCCTCTTCTACGCAACCACTGCCGGCGGTTTTACGGAACATCCGATCCCGCTCTCGGCGATGAATCGCCGCGCCGGACTGGAGGCGCTCGAAATCATCGACCGGGCGATCGAGCTTGGTTTCCTTCCCGCCGCGCCGGCCGAGCGCGCCTGCACCTGGTGTGACTTCCGGCCGATCTGCGGCCCCGACGAAGCGCGGCGTGTCACGCGGAAGGCGGCCGATCCGCTCGGCGACCTGAAAGCGCTGCGGGAGATGCCATGACCGTTACCCGTACCGTCCTCAGCGATCCCGAAGCGCGTCACCAAATCGATACCGCCCTCGACGACACGCTCATCGTCGAGGCTGCCGCGGGCACAGGCAAGACGACGGCGCTCGTTGGCCGGATCGTGCGCATCATCGCCGAGGGGCGCGCCGACGTTGGTGAGATCGTCGCGGTGACGTTCACCGAGAAGGCGGCTGGTGAGCTGAAACTGCGGCTGCGCGAACGGCTCGACAGCGCGCGCCACGAGAGCGAAGCCGGCAGCGAGGCACGCAAGCGGCTCGACGCCGCCCTGCGTCAGCTGGAAGAAGCGCACATTGGAACCATCCACGCGTTCTGTGCCGACCTCCTGCGCGAGCGCCCGGTCGAAGCGGGCATCGATCCGATCTTCGAGGTCCTGACCGAACCGGCGGCGGCGCGGCTGTTCGACGAAGCGTTCGGCCGGTGGTTGCAGGAGGAACTGGCGGAGCCCTCGGACGGCGTGCGCCGTGCGTTGCGCCGCTCGGCATTCGGCGGTGAGGATGGCCCCGTGGACCGGTTGCGGAAAGCCGCCTGGGAGCTTGCGCAGTGGCGCGATTTCACGACAGCGTGGACACGAAACCCGTTCGATCGGGAGGCGGAGATCAGCGCTCTTGTGGGAAGTCTCCACGACGTTGCCGCGTTGACCCGTAACCCGACATCGAGGAACGACCCGCTCTTTACCGGTACCGAGCCGGTCCGCAGAATCAGCGACGAGATCGCGCTGCAGCAGACGTTTGCCCTTCCGACGAATGATGAAGGGCCTCTGACGTTCGTGGATTACGACGCCTGGGAAGCGGCGCTCGTAGACCTTTCGCGCGACCGGATCCTGGCGATGGTGAAGCAGGGGCGTGGAGCCTCGTACGGTGACGGCGTGCCGCGCGATCGCGTCACTCAGGCGCTGACCGATCTGCGCGCGAAACTGGACCAGTTCCGGATGGCTGCCGACGCGGATCTTGCCGCGCTGCTGCAGCAGGAGCTGAGCGGCGCGCTGGAACGCTATCAAGGGATGAAAGCACGCGGCGGCGCGCTCGACTTCCTCGACCTGCTGCTGATCGCGCGGAACCTGGTTCGCGACAACCGGCAGGTGCGGGAGGGGTTTCAGCGGCGGTTTTCACGCATCTTCGTCGACGAGTTCCAGGATACCGATCCGCTCCAGGCAGAAATTCTCCTGTTGCTGGCCGCCGACGACCCGTCGGAAACCGACTGGCGAAAGACGCGGCCGGTCCCGGGCCGGTTGTTCCTGGTCGGCGATCCGAAACAGTCGATCTATCGCTTCCGCCGCGCCGACGTCGGGATCTATCAGGACGTGTGCCGCCGCCTCGAGGACTGCGGCGCGCGGCTCCTTCACCTCTCGACGAGCTTTCGCAGCGTGCCTGAACTGCAGTCGTTCGTGAACGCCGCCTTTGCGCCGGTCATGACCGGCGATCCCGTTACCCTGCAGGCCGACTACGTCCCACTGGCCCGCTATCGACCCGCGATTTCAGATCAGCCGTCCATTGTGGCGTTGCCCGTTCCAGAGCCTTACGCGCGGCGATACGTCACGGGCCGCGCCATTGAACAGTCGCTGCCGGGCGCCGTGGGAGCGTTCGTCGATTGGATCGTCAATCAGAGCAAGTGGAAGGTGACCGAGCGGAGCGGCGCCGCGCCCGTCGCGGTCGCCGCGAAGCACATCTGCTTGTTGTTCCGGCGGTTCGTCAGCTGGGAAAACGACGTCACACGCGCCTATGTCGAGGCGCTCGAGGCACGCGGGATCGCCCACGTGCTCGTGGGCGGACGGGCGTTTCACGAGCGTGAGGAAGTCGAGGCGATTCGCGCCGCTCTGACCGCGATCGAATGGCCGGACGACGAATTGTCGGTATTCGCGACGTTGCGCGGACCGTTTTTCGCCATCGGCGACGAAGAGTTGCTCGAGTGGGCGCATCGCTTCCGCCGCCTTCGCCGGAGCCTTGGCGGAGGCGGGACGGCGAAACCGGATGGGTCCGCGCCAGCGGCGCGGGCCGCCGGAGCGGAGCGGGGCGAGGGCCCCCGCGAGCGACGGCGAGGGGGATCGGCGGGGCGAAGTCCCTCGTGCGCGGCGAGTTCCATCCGTTTCGCGTGCCGGCCGTATTCGATGCGCAGGCGCCTGACGAGATCGCGCACCTCGAGCCAATCGCACGAGCGCTCAGGCTGCTGCGGCGGCTGCACGTGCAGCGCAACTACGTCCAGCGTGATGACCGTGCCGAAGGCGGTCCGACTGGCGGGCGGCTCTCTGGCGGCGTCTCCGGAACACTGCAGGAACTACTGGCCGCGACGCGCGCGCACGTAGGGTTCGCGCTGCGCACCGGCGGCGAGCAGGCGCTCGCGAACGTCCTGCACATCACCGAGCTCGCGCGACAGTACGAAATGGGCGGTGGGATTTCGTTTCGCGGCTTCGTCGAGGAACTGCGCGTTGCCGCGGACACCGCGCAGGCGGTCGGAAGCGCCGATTCTCGAGGAAGACAGCGACGGCGTGCGGATGATGACCGTGCACAAGGCCAAGGGCCTCGAGTTTCCAATCGTCATCCTGGCCGACATGACCTGCCGGATCTCCCGCCCGGATGCGGGCCGCTGGATCGATCCCACCGGCACCCTCTGTGCGCTGCGCCTCGGCGGCTGGACGCCCGCTGACCTGCTGCTGCATGGCTACGAAGAAGCGGCGCGCGACAAGGCGGAAGGCGATCGGCTCGCCTACGTTGCCGCGACGCGCGCTCGCGACGTGCTCGTCGTGCCGACGATCGGAGACGAGGTGTTCGAGGGTGGCTGGCTCGATCCGCTCATGCCGGCGACCTACCCGTCACCGTTCGCGCGCGCGACCGTTACCGCGGGGCCCGGATGCCCGGCGTTTCCATCCCGTGACTCCGTGCTCACGCGGCCTGACGGCGATCCGGCCAGGCCGATGACCGTCCCGCCGGGCATGTATACATTCGGTCTGCCTGCGGGAGATGAGTCGGAAGTCGTCAGTCGAGAGTCGCCGAGCCCGAGCCCCGAGCACCTATTCAGTCGTCTGGTGGGATCCGCACGTGCTCGCGCTCGATGCCGACTCGGGACACGGCCTGCGCCGCGACGACCTGATCGTGAAGGACGGCAAGCCTGCCGACGTCGCGGCTCGCCTGGCAGAGTATCGCGCGTGGCAGGACGCCAGTAATGCAGCGCGGTCAGCTGGACGGACGCCATCCCTGCGCATTCGGACCGCCACAACGGCCGCCGCCGATCGCGCGTTCGATCATCCCGGCGCGCCGGAGATCCGTGTCGTGGCGATCGCACGGTCGACCGAGCGTCCGTTCGGGCCACGCTTCGGTGCGCTCGTTCACGCCACTCTGGCCACCGTACCGCTGGATGCCAGCGAATCGACCATCGCCGCGGTGGCGGCCGCGCAGGGACGCATTCTTCCGTCACCCGACACGCAGCAATATGCCGACGAGGAGGTCTACGCCGCGTGTGAAGTCGTGACCGCCGTGTTGCGCGACCGCCTCTTCGATCGGGTGCGCATGGCGGAACGATCGGGCCAGTGCGAGCGCGAGCTGCCCATCATGTGGACCTCGCCCGACGGCACCCTCATCGAAGGCACGATCGACCTGGCGTTCGAGGATGCGGGCGCATTGACGGTCGTCGACTTCAAGACCGATCGCGAGCTGTCCACGGATCTCGAGCGCTACCAGCGTCAGCTGAGCATGTACTGCATGGCTCTCAGCACGGCACGGGGAAAGCCGGCCCGAGGAATACTGATGCGGATCTAGGAGTCACGATGGGTCAAGCCGCACTTCTTACAGGAGATCACGAGATCAGAAGGTCAAGTGACCGCGACCAGGAAGTCTCCTGACCTCCTGGCCTTGTGTAGATCATGGCGATTTCTGAGTTCACTCGTAGTGCAGAGCTTTGACCGGATCCAGGTTGGCGGCTCGAGCGGCGGGATAGAGACCGAAGACAAGGCCGATAGCCACTGACACGAAGAACGCCAGAACGATCGACGTCGTGGTCACGATCGTCGACCAACCGGCCAGGTAGCCAATCAACTGCGACAATCCGACGCCAACGATCACGCCCATGACGCCGCCGGCGAGCGAGATGATTGTCGTTTCGATCAGGAACTGACGGATGACGTCACGTTTCTTGGCGCCGATCGCGCGGCGCACGCCGATCTCCCGGGTGCGTTCCATCACGCTGGCGAGCATGATGTTCATGATGCCGATGCCGCCGACGAGCAGTGAGATCGACGCGATCGCGACCATCACCATCTCGAAGATCCGCTGTGTGCGGCGTTGCTCGGCGAGCAGTTCGGCCGGTGAGACGATCGCGAAGTCGCCGGCTTCGCCGTGGGACACGTTCAACAGTCCGCGCAGAAGGGCCGCACCGGCGGGAATGCCGGCGCTCGACTGCAGCTGGAGGTAGATGCCGTCGATCTCGTCCTTGTACTGGCTCTGACCGTCTTCGAGCCGGAAGATGGCGGCGAAGAGCGGCACGTAGATCAGGTTGTTCCGGTCCTGCGCGGGAATTCCTGCGACGTCGGATTGAACGGTCAGCTGCGGGCCGGCGACGCCGATCACCTGGAACCACTGATCGTTGACCTTGACGTAGCGTCCGATTGGATCCTCGGCGCCGAATACCGACGCCGCGGCGCCCTCGCCCAGCACCGCCAGCGGCGCGCCCGCCTCGGTTTCACGCTCGTCGAAGAAGCGGCCGGACGCGACGCGAAGATTGGCGATCGTCAGGTACTCCGGGCTGACCCCATAGACCACCGGCACATCGGATTGGGGCCTGGGCAGCATCTTCGTCGGGGTGAACCGCTTGCGCGCGGTCGATGCCGTGATCCCTTCGAGGTTGGCCTTGATGACGCGGAAATCCTGGAACGTGAGACCGGGTGAGATCTTGCGAATCTTCTGCAGGGATTGGTAATCGGCAGATTCTCGCGCCTCGACGATCAGATTCCGGACGCCGAGCTGCTCGATGAAGGACATGACCTCCTGCTGGGCGCCGGCACCGATCGACAGCATGGCGACCACGGCTGCCACGCCGAAGATCATGCCGAGCATGGTGAGGAGGGAGCGCAACTTGTGCGCGCGCAGATTGTCAATGCCGAGACGAAGCTCGGGCAGGTAATCGGACGTGCTGCCGGTGATTCGGCCGGCCGTCACGCTCACCGGGGGCCTCCGGCGGCGGGAAGGGGCGATGCTGCCCCGGCCGGCTTGTTGGCGCGCTGTACGGTCGGATCCACCAGCGCGACCTCGGTCCCCTCAGGCAGACCTTCGACAGCCGCCCGGCTCTCGGTACGCTGCACGACCTTGATTTCTCGCTGTTCGAAGCGGTCACCGGTCTTGACGAAGACGTGCGTCTTGCCGGCTTTCTGGAACACGGCCTGGCGCGGCAGCATCAAGGCGCCGGGAATCTCCTTGCCCGTGACCACGACCCTCGCGGAGGCGCCTGCCTTCATCCGCGGGTCGAGCTGATCGAAGGCAAACGACACGTCGAACTGCCGCGCGCCCGAGCTCGACTCGAAGAAATCCATCCGCCGTGCCTGTGCCGACAGCTCTCCGACTTTTCCTTTGAATGTCTCTCCCGGGATCGTGTCGATGTCGACAATGGCTTCCTGACCCTGCGTCAGGTTCGCGCGATCGTTCTCGTCAACCTTGGCGCGGAGCTCCATGCGGCCCGACTCGATGACGTCCGCGATGGGCCGGCCCGGCCAGATCGAGTCGCCCTCGCGATATTCCGGCAGAACCATTCCGCCGAAAAACATGCCGCCGGCGGCATCGGTGTTCTGTTTCACCGAGACGACGCCGTCGAGCGGCGCCGTGATGACGAGACTCTCAATCGTCTGCTGCGCGCGCTGCATCGCGAGCATCGCCTTGTTGCGTTTCTCCAGCACGACCGCCAGCGACGCCTGGCTCGTCGCGGCGCGCGACTTCACGTCTTCGTCGAGCTGTTCGAGACGGCGCTTTGCCTCTTCCAGCGAGAGCAGGTTCTTCTTCGCTTCGATTGCGCCGACGAACTCGTTCCCGGAGGCATCCAGCTCGGCGCGACGAACGTCGAAGCGCGCGGTCAGGAGCGTCACCTGATCCTGAGCGGCCTGCGCGGCCGCGTCAGCCTTCATCTTGACGATTTCCTGTTCGGCTTCAGCCACTTCTGACTTCGCCTGCTCCAGCGCGTACTGATGGTCTGCCGGATCGAACTCCACGACCGTCTCGCCCGCTTTGACCGAGATGCCCGTCGGGATCAGCTTGATGATCCGCAACATGCCGCCGACCGGTGGCGTCACGAGTGTCATCGTGCGGCCAGCACGAAGCTCGCCCGTCGCGTGCACCGTCAGGCTGAGGGACCCCTTGGTGATCTTTGAGGTCGGGATGTCATTGCCGCGCTCCGGCAGCCGCGGCACGGCAATCGCGATGGCTGCGCCCAGCGCGATCACGGCCAGGAACACGAGGCCACGAACGACTCGACGCTTCACTGCGCCCTCCGAATCATTTCTGTTGCCGGCCGGCGTGTCGCGATGCGATCGCCCGGCGCGACGCCGGACGTCACGATCGCCTGCTCGCGGCCTCGGCGCGCCACCTCGATACGGCGTTCCTCGAACTCGGTGCCATCGAGCCTGTAGACCACCGAGTGCCCGTCGCGCTGGAAGATGGACTCTGAGGGCACGAGCACCACGTCAGCGACGCGGTCGGTCGCGATGCGCGCGATCGCGGTCATGCCCGGACGGATCTTCGGATCGATTTCCAGCAACACGAGACCCAGATCGAAATTCCTGGTGGGCGGCCATCCCGACGAGAAATCCGCGCGTGCCAGCACGGAGATGCGCTCGATACGCGCCTTGAACTCCCTGCCCGGAAGGGCGGCAATCCGAATCGATGCTTCCTTGCCGACGCTCAGCCGTCCTCGATCGGACTCGTCGAGCCGAGCCTCGAGATGGACTGACGACAGATCGGGCAGCTCCAGGATCGATGCTCCCGCCCAGGCGCGATCGCCCTGGCGGAACTCGACCTCGCCGCCACCAAATGGTCCCGACCCGGCACGGTAGTTGGGCAGGATGTTCACCATGCCGCCCGCCGGTGCCTTGAGCTCGAGGTTCTGCAACCCGCGCTCGGCGCGCTGCAGATCGAACAGCGCCTTCTCGCGCTTCCGGCGCTTGTTCGACAGGTCGGCCTCCATGGCCACGACGTCCGACTTGATCTTCGCTTCGAGCTCCTTGAGCTTCTCCTGGGTGTCGCCGAGGGTCAGCTTGGACTTCTCTTGATCGATTCGCGAGACGGTATCGCCGCGATCCACGTCGAGCTTGGCGCGCTCGATGTTGTATTTCGACCGCATCAGCTCGGTCGCGTTCTGTTCCTTCGTAATGCGCGCCTGCGCCGTTGCCTGCTCGATCTCGGCGTCGGCCTGCTTCAGCTCCGATTCCTTCTCCTGCTTCGTGCGCCGCAGCGTCGTCGAATCGAACTGGACGACGACGTCGCCGGCCTTCACGACCGAACCGTTCTTTGCAAGCTTCAGGATCTGCAGCTCTCCTGATTGCATCGGCGCCGCGAGCACAATCGATTTCAGCGGCCGGATCTCGCCACGGATCTCCAGCGCGTCGATGAATTCGCCCTTGGTGACCTCTGCCGTCGGCAGATCCGGCGCAGCACCGCTGCGGACGCTGACGAACGCGGCCGTCACGACGGCGCCCACGATCACCAGCGTGACCAGCACACGGCGGCGCCAGCCCAGGAGAAGCGCGCTAAGCCGGCTCACTGATTACCTCGAACGCTGACGTTCCGCGCCACGACGCTCCCCTCTTCGACACCGGACGCAATGACCGCTTCATGCGCGCTGACGCTGCCGACCGTGACAGCCTGATCCGAGAAGCCCGACCCTCGCTGCACGCGCACAAACGCGCGTTCGCCGTCGTAGCGGACGGCGTCACGTGGCACGACGAGCACTCGCGGTTCGCGACCGAACTCGACGTCGAGCGACGCGGTCAGGTCGGGCATCAGGTTCGGATGCGATCCGTCCACCTCGATGAGCGCGGTGAACGTGCGGACCTTCTGCGACATCGTCGAACGGACGGCCAGGGGCGAAATCTGCGTGATGCGGCCGGTGAACGAGAGATCCGGGTACGCGTCCAAGCCCGATTCGAACGGGGAGCCCGACCCTCATGTCGTTCACGTCCGCCTGGTTCACTTTCGCGCGCACCCGCATGACTTCGGGATTCACGACGTCGACCACCGGCACGCCGGCGCGCACTTCCTCGCCTTCCTGCACTTCCGCCATGTTGTTCGACTTCCAGATCGACCGGATGACCGCCATGCCGGCAATCGGAGACTGGATCGACATGCGGTCCGCGTTGCTCTCGGCCTGCCGCATGGCGTTCTCGGCCTTGTCGCGCCGGATCTGGAGAATGCGAATGTCGGCTTCAGCCGCCTTCCGCTTGAGCGCGAACGTCGTCTTCAGCTGCTTGAGTTTCGCATCGGCTTCTTCGAGCGCCTGCCGGTTCTTCTCGGCCTGAATCTTGGGAAGCAGCTCGTTCTTGGCCATCTCGAGCTCGGCGCGGGTCAACCCGCTCTCCGCTTGCGCCAATTCGCTCTCGTCACGCGCGCTCGCCGCACGCTCCTCCGCTTCCTTCTTTCTGATCTGCTGCTCGAGATCGTTCAGTTCGACGCGCCGGTCGAGCGCGTTCTTCAATTGTTCCTGGCGGTCGAACTCGACGAGCAGATCGCCGGGTTGGACCATGCTGCCCCCCCGGATCAGCCGGGTCACGACGAGGGAGGGCACGTTCTGCCCTGCCAGACGAGGCACGGATACCGTCGTCGCCTGCACAGCCTCGACCGTGCCGGAAAGGCGGAGGGATCGAACGAAGTCGCGACGGGTGATGGTCGCGGTCGTGGCACGGCGTCCGCTGTCTTGCGACGGCTCAGGATCGCGCGCCGAGCGGAGCGCGGCGGCGCTCACGCCGACTGCTGCCACCAGCAGGACGAAGCCCGTCAGCCACCGACGCACACTGGGGTTCAAACGCATGCGTGACTCCGGTTATCAGACGGCGTGGCATCAAAGTTGGTTGGGCGATTCGCCCCCGAACGGACCCGTCTCGTTTCCGGGAACCGGCCGCGCGCAACCGGGACGGCTCTCTCTGCAGGAGCTATACGACGGCGACGTGCAAACTATTCCAAACGAGCCAGTTCCTGAAGATTCAGCAGGTTCGTGGAGCCACGCCGGCCCCAGACGGACGGTAAACCTAGCAATCCCGGGTCCGGATCAGCACTTCACCCCTGCCTGGACGAGATCGTACGCGAGGTTAGACCCCAGCCAGCGCTCGATTTCTTCGAGCCCCATGCCCTTGCGTTTCGCGTAGGACTCGATCTGGTCGCGCCCTATGCGGCCGATGTTGAAATACCGGGCTTCCGGGTGAGAGAAGTACAGGCCGCTGACGCTCGCGGCGGGGGTCATCGCCGCGTGCTCGGTGAGCCGGATGCCCTGGCGGGTAGCATCGAGCAGCTCGAACAGCTTGAATTTCTCCGAATGATCCGGGCAGGCCGGGTAGCCGTACGCCGGCCGGATGCCCCGGAACTTCTCGGCAATGAGGTCGTCGGCTGTGAGCGCTTCCGACGCACCATAGCCCCAGTCGTTTCTGGCCTGCTTGTGGAGGTATTCGGCAAAGGCCTCGGCGAGCCGGTCGGCCAGGGCCTTGACCATGATGGCGTTGTAGTCGTCGTGGTCCTGTTCGAACTGCCGCACCAGCTCATCCACACCAATGACCGGCGGTCACTGCAAACATGCCGATGTAGTCCGGTATCCCCGTCTCCCGCGGCGCAACGAAATCGGCGAGCGACAGATTCGGCCTTTTCTCGATGGTGACCTCCTGCTGCCTGAGCATCGGCAGCCGCGCCAGCTCGTTCCGGAGCGAGTCATCGGTGTAAAGCACGATGTCGTCGCCTTCGGCAGCGGCGGGCCAGAACGCGTAGGTGCCGCGGGCGGTGATCAGCTTCTCGTCGATGATTCGCCGCAGAAGCGCCTGTGCGTTCGCATAGAGCTCGCGCGCCGCCGCGCCGAACTGCGGGTGCTCGAGAACGCCTGGAAAACGTCCCTTGAGTTCCCACGCAGAAAAGAAGAACGTCCAGTCGATGTACTTCGTGAGCTCGGCGAGCGGCACATCGTCCACGTACCTGCGGCCGACGAACCATGGAGATGCGATTCGCGTGTTCTCCCAATCGAGCCGAAGCCGGTTGTCGCGGGCGGCGGCGTATGTCAGCAGTGGACGCTCGCGACGCTGGGCGTACTTGTCGCGGATGTCAGCCTGCGCGGCGCGATTCACACGATCGAACTCCGGCCGCCCCGCCCCCATGAGCGACGCGACGGTGTCGACAGCGCGCGACGCGTCGAGCACGTGCACGACCGACCCCTTGAACTCTGGCGCGATCTTGACCGCGGTGTGCTGGCGGCTCGTCGTCGCGCCGCCGATCAGGAGCGGGACCTTGAATCCACGCCGGTCCATCTCGCGCGCGACGAATACCATCTCGTCCAGCGACGGGGTGATCAGCCCGCTGAGGCCGATGATGTCGACGTTTTGCTCGATCGCCGTGTCCAGGATCTTCGCCGCCGGCACCATCACGCCCAGATCGACGACTTCGTAATCGTTGCAGCCCAGGACGACACCGACGATGTTCTTGCCGATGTCGTGGACGTCACCCTTCACCGTCGCCATCAGAACCTTGCCGCTCGACGAATGCACGGCCCCGGTGAGCCGCTTCTCCTCCTCCATGAACGGCAGCAGATAGGCGACCGCCTTCTTCATCGCGCGAGCGCTCTTCACGACCTGCGGCAGGAACATCTTCCCCGCGCCGAAGAGGTCGCCGACGACCTTCATGCCGTCCATGAGCGGACCTTCGATGATCTCGAGGGGACGCTTGTACTTCTGCCGCGCCTCCTCCACATCGAGCTCGATGAAGTCCACGACGCCGTGCACGAGCGCGTGCGACAGGCGCGCTTCCACCGTCCCCTGACGCCAGGCATGGTCGATCTCTTTCTTCTTGCCGGCACCTTTGACGCTTTCTGCGAACTGCACCATCCGCTCCGTCGCATCGGGCCGGCGGTTGAAGATGATGTCCTCGACATGCTCGAGCAGGTCCGGCGGAATGTCCTCGTACACGACGAGCTGGCCGGCATTGACGATGCCCATGTCCATGCCCGCTTTGATGGCGTGATAGAGGAAGGCCGAGTGGATCGCCTCGCGGACCACGTCGTTCCCGCGGAATGAAAACGAGAGGTTGCTGACGCCGCCGCTCACCTTCACGCCGGGACACTCAGCCTTGATGATTCTGGTCGCTTCGATGAAATTGACGGCGTAGTCGTTGTGCTCTTCGAGGCCGGTCGCAATCGCCAGGATGTTGGGATCGAAAATGATGTCGTGCGGATCGAACCCGGCCTTCTCGGTCAACAGCTTGTAGGCGCGCTTGCAGATGTCGACTTTCCGCTGAATCGTATCGGCCTGGCCGACCTCGTCGAATGCCATCACGACGACGCCTGCGCCGTAGCGGTGGACCAGCTTGGCCTTGTGAAGAAAGTCTTCCTCGCCTTCCTTCAGGCTGATCGAGTTGACGACGCTCTTTCCCTGGACGCACTTGAGCCCGGCTTCGATGACCGACCACTTCGAGCTATCGATCATCACGGGAACCCTGGCGATCTCCGGTTCCGTCGCGATGTAGCTGAGGAAGGTGGTCATGGCCTGCTCGGAGTCGAGCATGCCCTCGTCCATGTTCACGTCGATCAGATTGGCGCCGTTCCGGACCTGCTCGGCGGCGACGTGGACTGCCCCGGCGATGTCGCCCGCCTTGATCAACCGTGCAAACTTCGCGGACCCGGTCACGTTCGTCCGCTCGCCAATCATCTGGAAGTTGCTGTCCGGCCGGATGGTAAGCGTCTCTAGTCCGGAAAATTGCGTGAACGCCTCATCCATAGCCCCAGCAGCGCGCGGCTTCAGCCGCGCGTCACGTCCCCTTCAACCCTTCGATCGCCGCCCCCACGGCCTTGATGTGATCGGGCGTCGTGCCACAACACCCGCCCAGGATGTTGACGAGGCCGCTCATCGCAAAGTCGCGCAGCAGATCTCCGGTTTCTGCAGGGCAGCTGATCGTATTCGCCGAACGCGTTCGGCAGGCCCGCGTTGGGATAGCAGAGGACGTACGACTCCGCCAGCCGCGCCAGTTCCTCGAGGTGCGGGCGCATCTCGCGGGCGCCCAGCGCGCAGTTGATGCCGACCGCAAACGGGTTGGCATGCCGGATCGAGACGTAGAAGGCGTCGAGGGTTTGGCCGGACAGCGTGCGGCCGCTGCGGTCGGTCACGGTCACCGAGATGATCACCGGAACACGTGCGCCCTTTTCCTCGAACACCTGCTCGATCGCGGCGATTGCCGCTTTGGAGTTGAGCGTGTCGAAGATCGTTTCCACGAGCAGCAGATCGACACCGCCATCGAGCAGGCCGCGAACCTGATCTTCGTAGGCCGCGCGCGCCTCGTCGAAGGTCATCCCGCGAAACGCCGGGTTGTTCACGTCGGGCGAAATCGACAGCGTGCGGTTCATCGGGCCGATCGACCCCGCGACGAAACGCCGGCGGTCGGGAGTCTTCGCCGTCCACTCGTCGGCGGCCTCTCGCGCTACACGCGCGCCCGCCAGGTTCAGCTCGTAGGCGAGCGCTTCGAGCCCGTAGTCCGCCTGGGCGATGGCCGTGCTGGTGAACGTGTTCGTCTCGATGATGTCTGCGCCGGCCGCCAGGTACTCGCGATGGATGGCGCCGATCACGTCAGGACGCGTCAGGACCAGGAGATCGCTGTTGCCCTTCAGATCCTTGGGGTGATCCTTGAAGCGCTCGCCACGGAAGTCGGCGTCGGTCAGCTTGTATCGCTGAATCATCGTGCCCATCGCGCCATCGAGCAGCAGTATTCGGCGATCGAGGAGCGCGGTCAGGTCGTTCAGAACAGAATCCATTAGTGGTCCTTATGAAGTGCTTCGATGTGACGGCCCGCTTCCGTTCGGTCTTCCGTGCGCCGCCTGATTTCGTGCCGCTGGCAATGAGCACGGCGAACGGATCACCGGTCCGTCGCGCCCCGATCCCGACTTTCACGTCAGCGAACCCGGCTCGCTTCAACAACCCGGCCAGCTCGTCGTCGGAGAATCCGGTCCAGCGATCGCCGAGACGCTCGCGGACCCACAGCTCGTCGTGCGCGCGGAGATCGAGGACGAGCACCCGGCCGCCTGGAACGAGAATGCGGTGCGCCTCGACGAGCGCCCGCGCCGGATCCTGGGCGTGATGCAGCGCCTGCGAGAGCAGGGCGACATCGACCGAGCCGTCGCGGATGGGCAGACGCTCGAGCTCGCCGCGTTTCCAGATGACGTTGCGCACGCGACGGCGCGTGGCAAGCGAGCGCGCCCGCTTCAACACCGAGTCAGAACGATCGACCGCAATGACGCGGCCGGCCCAGCGGCTCGTTTCGATCGTCAGGTAGCCCTCGCCGCAGCCGAGATCGGCGACACGAAGCTGCGGCAGCAAGTGCCCCAGCGCACGCGCCCACGCTGCCCAACTCCGGCCCGGCACGAGCTGGCGTTCGTTGGTATCCGGACCGGCATGCGCGTCGAAATTCTCTTTTCGCAGACGCCGGACTTCTTCCAGCCGTGCATCGTCCATTCGCGTCAAATCGCCGGAGGCCGATGCGAACGCGCCGCGGAGGAAATCCGCCAGCGGCGCGCGGTCGGCGCGTTCATCGGACAGCGACGGCGCGAGCCTGAAGAACGTGTAGCCGCCCTCGCGGCGCTCGCTGACGAGATCCGCTTCCTTCAGCAGGCCGAGATGGCGTGACACGCCCGACTGTGCGATCCCGAGAATGCCCGTCAGCTCGCTGACGTTGAGCTGCTCGAGGCTGAGGAGCCTGAGAATCCGCAGCCTGGCCTCGTCGCCGAGCAGCCGGAACAGCGCCGAGGCGGAATTCATATCTATAAATCTACATTGGTGTATGGGCGTGTGGCAAGCCGCGTGCCGGGGTTCAGGACGGGGGTTCAGACGAGGGTTCAGCCGGGGGTTCGGGCCAACGGGTTCAGGAAGCCTCGGCGGAGGTTCGAGTACCCTTTCACGCTGAACCTCCGTGTGAGTGAACCCCCGTCGTGAACCCCCGTCGTGAACCCCCGTCCTGAACCCCCGTCCTGAACCCCCGTCTGAACCAACGTGCCATGCCATAATCGCGGGTCGTGGAACTGACCGTCTATCCGACCTCGCAGACCGCCTCAGGTGCCGGCGACACTGCCCCCCGGCAGGCGGGCAAAAATTCAGCGAAAGCCGGCCTGATTCTGGCGCCTGGCGCCGGGGCAGGTCAGGCCAGCCCGTTCATGACGAAGTTTGCCAAAGGCATGGCGGAGCGTGGGATCGCCGCGGCAACCTTCGATTTTCCTTACATGCGCTCGGGGCGGAAGCTGCCCGATCCGCCACACGTGCTCGAAAATGCCTGGCGCGAGGCGCTCGAGGCGGCGGCAGCGCAGCTGAAAACGCCGTTCGTCGTGATCGGCGGAAAGTCCATGGGCGGCCGCATTGCGTCGCAGGTGGCCGCACAGGGAGCGCCAGGTGTGGGCGGTCTCGTGTTTCTCGGCTACCCCCTGCATCCGCCGGGTAAACCGCAGCAGCGCCGCGACGCGCACCTGCCGCGAATTGCCGAACCGCAGCTCTTCGTGCAGGGAACCCGCGATGCGTTCGGCAACGCGGTCGAGATCCGCGAACTGTTGAAGAGCCTTCAGCGTGCCACGCTCCACGAAGTTGAAGGCGGCGATCACTCGTTCAAGGTTTCCGGACGCGGCGTGAAGCCGGACGATGTGATCAGCGGCATCATGGACGTCGTGGCCGCGTGGATCGTGCAACAGATCCGGCCCTGAAACCTGGCGTTACACGTCGGCCCGCAACACGACGGACGGATCCGCCTGGCTCGCGCGCCGGGCGGGAACCCAGCTTGCGAGAAACGCGCTGGCCATCACGGTTCCCGCCGCGATCAGAACGATCGCCCAATCCATCGGACCTGCCCCTGGAACGACCGATGAAATCCAGCGCCCGAGTGCGACCGCGCCGGCCGCGCCGGCGACGACGCCGATCAGCGCCAGGCGCGCGCCGTCAGTCACGATCAGCCTCAGGATCTGCAGTCGTGATGCGCCAACTGCGAGACGGATGCCGACCTCGCGTTTGCGTTGGGCGACGGCGAATGCCAGCAGCCCATACACGCCGACTCCGGCCAGCGAGAGTGCGAGCGCAGCGAGCGCAAAGCCGGACGCTGCACCAAAGCCTGGCTGGGCGATGGATCGACTGACCAGCGACTCCATGGTGGCGACGTCGGAAACAGGCTGATTCGGATCGACTTCGTGCACCGCCGAGGTCAGAGCCTGAGCCGAGCGCGCAGCATCGCCTGAAACCCGAGCGACGACGTACATGCTCCATCGGGGGTACTGGGTGTGCGGCCGGTAGACCGTGGGCCTCGGATCTTGATCGAGGCTGCTGTGCCTGACCGGGCGAACGATACCAACGACCTGAATCTCGATCTCCGGCTGCCGGATCCAGCGTATTCGTCGTCCGACTGCGCGGCCGTCGGGAGACAGCCGTTTCGCCATGAGCTCGTCGATCACGGCCACGAACGGCGTCGTTGCCGCATCGGTTGGTGTGATCGTCCGGCCTTCCAGCAACTGAATGCCCATCGTTTCGAAGTAGCCGGTGGTGACGCCTCGCAGATCGCCATCGATGCGCAGCGGTTCGCCAGACGCATCGACGCCTGACGTGAACGTACTGCCAAGCGCCGAACCGCTCAGCGGCAGCTGAGAGACCGCCGCGGCCGATTCGACCCCCGGCATCCCTGACAAGCGCTCGAGCGTCTGATCGAAGAACCGGTTGACGTCTTCCCGCGACGGGTATGTGGCAGAAAGCCCGATGCGCGCCGACATCAGTTGGGTGGGCTCGAATCCGGGCGACGCATCGAGAATCCGCGCAAAACTGCGGCCGAGCATGAGTGCGACCACCAGCACCATGGCCGCGAATGCTATTTCCGCTGCGGCGAGGGCGCGACCGATCCTGACGCTGCGACGCGACGTCACAGGAGCCATCGCCTCGCGTCCGTCACGCCGCTGAAGCGCAGGCGCAAGCGTGAAGAGCACCGCAGTGGCGCAGGAAACCAGACACGCGAACGCCACAACGTGCCAGTCGATGCGGACGTCCGCGAAACGAGGCAGTGGAGCGAGCGCCTGAGAGCGAGCGACGGCAGGAGCGAGCCCGGCAAGCACCAGGCCCAGAGCGCCACCGAGCAGCGCGAGCACGAGGCCTTCGGTCAGCAGCTGGCGAATCAGTCGCGACGAGCTCGCGCCGACCGCGATGCGGATGGCCATCTCGCGACGCCTCGACTCGCCACGGACCAGCAACAACGTCGCGACGTTCGCGGCGGCGATGAGCAGTACGAGCCCCACCGTCGCGAGCAGGATGAGGAGCGCCGGCTTGACGCTTCGAACGACGTCCGCCTGCATGGAGACGAGATCGAAGTTCCAGGTGCGGCCGCGATAGGCGTCCGAGAAGTCCCTCGACAGCGCCGGGCCAATCGTCGCGACCTGCTCCCGCGCCGAGCCGAGCTCGACGTCGCGTCGGACGCGGGCCACGGCGTGGAGGAATCGAACGTCTCTCGCACGCGTTGGCAAATGGGTCTGCAGCGTGACCCAGGCATCGACCCGCGCCGGAAACACCGGGCTTGGCGGGACGATCCCGAAGCCCTTCGGCAGGACGCCCACGACCGTGTAGGGCCTGCCGTCGAGCATCATCGTCGTTCCCAGCACCGCCGGTGACATGCCGAAGCGCCGCGCCCAGAGTCCGTGACCGAGCACCACCACACGTGTTGCGTTCTCCACATCGTCTGACGGCTGAAACAAACGGCCGATCACCGGATGGGTCCCGAGCATCGGAAAGAGGTTCGCTGACGCGCCGACGACGTTGACTTCTTCGGGCGCGCCTCCGCCAGTCAGCGCGAAACGAAGATCCGTCAGGCCAGCGACATCGTCGAGGGAGCGTAACGCGCTCGCGGATGTCGTCGAGCTCGGGCGGCGACAGCCATGTTCTCGTGCCGTCCGGCGTGACGGCCCAGACGAGCGCGATGCGTTCGGCGTCCTCGTACGGCAGCGGCCGGATGAGCACGCTGTTGACGACGGCGAAGACGGCGGACGTGGCGCCGGTACCGAGGGCGATGGTCGCCAGGGCGACGACCGCGAAAGCTGGCGTGCGACGCAGTCCCCGCAGGGCGTAACGGACGTCCTGGCTGAGTGCTTCAGCGTGCTGTCTGGGTGCGACGCGCAGGACGTCGTAAATCGCACCGAGCCAGAAGACCAGGCTCGCAGCAAGTCCTGGACGCCTCTGGCGGTGCTGCTCGCGGAGGACCTGCTCCATCTCACGGCCATGAGACTCGCGCATGTCCGAGGGAAACAGCCGGAGGAGAGCGCGAAACAGGCCATCACGTCTGCGGGGCGTCATCGTGCGCTGCCTTTCGCGGGAACGCGCAGGAGTTTCTTGGCATGTGCCTGCGACACGATGCTCTCGAGGCGCCGGACCTCCGCGATGGCAACATCGCGTCCGAACCGCGTCAGCCGATAGTAACGGCGCCGCTCGTCGTCCAACGACGGATCGGGACGATCGTCGGTCTCGACGATCATGTCGTCGGCCAGCAATCGCTTCACGAGCGCGTAGAGGGTTCCAGCGCCGAGTTGAACGTCTCCCGCAGTGCGGCGGGTGACTTCCTTGATGATGGCGTAGCCGTGCTTGTCCCCATCCGCCAGCGCGAGCAGCACGTGCAGCATCGCCGGGGTGAGCGGAAGCAGGCTCCGCGGGTCGGTTCGAATCATGGCCACGCCTAGATCTATAGCGTGACACGATGCATTGTCAAGTCTCGCGATATATTTAACCCATGCCGAGCCGAGTTGCCGCGGATGCCTCTTCTCTTAGCCGCGCGGGGCCCACCCCCTCGCGATTTACGCGCTTCGCGCGACGGCCTTTGGCCTTGCCGGCTCCCCTTTCATCGTCTGCAGGAGCCGGCCTAGGATCGTCTGATGAACTCGCAGCTTCTCCTCGTCGAAACAACTGTTCACGGCCGTGCGCTGGTGCGGCCGGGCACGAGCGCGCATCTGCTCGTCGGCTTTCATGGCTACGCGGAGTCCGCGGGCGATCAGCTTCCTCGTCTGGTGAGCATTCCATCGGCCAGGGACTGGACCCTCGCATCGATTCAGGGGCTGAATCGCTTCTATCGCGGCCGCACGCAAGATGTCGTCGCCGGCTGGATGACGCGCGAGGATCGTGATGCCGCTATCGCCGACAACATTGCGTATGTCGACCACGCGGTCGATCGCCTGCGTGAGTCGTTCGCGTCGGCCGGCATGCTCGTGTTCGCCGGGTTCTCGCAAGGCGCGGCGATGGCCTACCGCGCGGCGGTGCGGGGTCGGTTCGCGGCAACAGCCGTCATCGCGGTCGGCGGCGATGTGCCGCCTGAGCTTCTTACGGCAACGGGTAACGTTTTCCCGCCGGTGCTCATCATTCGCGGAACGCGGGACGAGTGGTACACGGAGGCGAAGCTGAACGCTGACGTGACCGCTCTACGCGACCGCGGCACGCGGGTCACGCCGATCGTGTGTGATGCCGGCCACGAATGGTCGAGCCTAGTGACTGACCACACCGACGAGTTTCTGCGCAGTTTGTGACGCCGAGAGAGGAACTCCGTGTCATAAGAACCATTTATTCAACTATAGTGACTAGATGCCTCTGCGAGAATGTTTCGACCCGTCTGACGTCGCCGCACCGGAGCCACCGCAAACGCGGAGCCGCCGGCGCGAGGAGATCCCGGACAAGTTCAAGTGGAATCTGGGCGACATCTACCCTGACTGGGAGACGTGGGAAGCTGCTTACAAGCAGCTCGAAGCGGGCATCGCCCGCTACGCCGCGTTCAAGGGCACGCTCGCGCACGGTCCCGATCGCCTGCTTGCCGCGTTCCGCCTCTCGGAAGAACTCGGGCAGCTCGCGTATCGCGTGTGGTATTTCCCGTCGCTCCGCTACGACGAGGATCAGCGCGACAACACAGTGAACGCGAAGCGCCAGCAGGTCCAGATTCTCTTCGCGCAGTTGGAGCAGGCACGCTCCTGGTTCAATCCCGAACTGCTCCGGATCCCGCTCGAGACGGTCCGACAGTGGATGAAAGAGTCGGAGCCGCTGCGCCTCTACACGTTTGCGATCGAGGATCTGTACCGGCAGCAGGAGCACGTGCTCGACGAAGCGGGCGAGAAACTCATGTCGCTCTCGAGCCGTCTGGCCTCGGCGCCGAACGAGGCGTACTGGGCGTTGTCGACGGCCGATGCGAAGTTCCCGACGATCACGCTGTCGAACGGCGAGACGATCACGGTCTGGTACGGACAATATCGCGCGATTCTGGCCACGCGCCGTGAACAGGCCGACCGCGCGGCGGCGTTCAAGGCATTGCACGATACCTACCAGAGCTCCCTGAACACCTACGCGACGCTGTACAACGGTGTCTGCCAGCGTGACTGGTTTCAGGCGCGCGCGCGAGGCTACTCGAGCACGCTCGAGGCGGCGCTCAACGGCGACAACATCCCGACCTCCGTCGTCGAGAATCTGATCGAAACCACCCGCGCCGGCGTCGAGCCGCTGCGTCGCTATCACCGCCTGCGACGCCAGGTGCTCGGCGTGCCTTCGTATCACGTCTTCGACTTCTCAATCCCGCTCGTCACGTTCGACAAGAAGTACAACTACGAACAGGTCCTCGACTGGATCGTCGCGTCGGTGGCGCCGCTCGGCCCCGAGTACCAGGCGCGCATGCGCGAGGGGTTCTCGGGCGGCTGGATCGACGTCTACGAAAACGACGGGAAGCGGTCTGGCGCGTATTCAGCGCCCGTGTACGGGACGCATCCGTACATGCTCCTCAACTACACCGATACGCTCGACGACGTGTTCACGCTGGCGCACGAGATGGGCCACTCGATGCACACGATCCTGTCTCACGAGACCCAGCCCTTCATCTATTCGAGCTACACGATCTTCGTCGCCGAAGTGCCGTCGACGCTCAGCGAAGCGCTGCTCCTCGAATACATGCTGGCGCACTCGACCGATCCAGCCGAGCGCATCGTCCTGCTGCAGCACGCCATCGACAACATCACCAGCACGTTCTACACACAGGTGTTGTTTGCCGACTACGAGCTGCGCGTGCACCGGCTGGCCGAACAGGATCAGCCGATCACGTCCGAAACGCTGACGAACACCTATCGCAGCCTGCTGACCGATTACTACGGCGACGCGCTGGACATGAACGAGCTGACCGGTATCACGTGGGCGCGCATCCCCCATTTCTTCAACTCGCCGTACTACGTCTACCAGTACGCGACCTGCTTCGCCTCGGCGGCGCGCATCTCGTCGGAAATCATGCACGGCAGCGAGCAGGCGCGGAACGAGACGCGCGAACGGTTCCTGACGCTGCTCCGCTCGGGCGGGAACGATTACCCGATGGAACAATTGAAGAAGGCGGGGATCGATCTCAGTCAGCCAGATACTGTGCGCGCGATCGTGCAGCAGCTCGACGATCTGGTGACGAGGCTGGAAGCGGAGCTGAAAAAGGTCAGATCCTGACGGTCGCCGGCGGTACCGGTTCGCGCGGCGGCGGATGATATCTCGCCGTCAGCGCCGCGGCGCCGAGCAACACCACGGCGGCGGTGCCGAACGCCTTTCCTTCACCAAACACCTGTAAGGCGCCATTGCCCCACACGGGGCCGATGGTGCGGCCGAGACTCTCGAGCGCCCCGGCGGCACCCTGCACGCGGCCCTGCTCGTGCGGCCCGGCGGCGTTGCTCACGAGCGTGCTCAGCGTCGCGTTGCAGAAGCCGATGCCCAGTGCCGCAGGCACCAGCGTCGCGACGAACACCGGGACCGAGTCGGTCAGCGCGCCCGCTGCCCAGCCGATTGCAGCAAACACCAGCCCCGCGATCAGCGTGCGCCGAGCACCAATCTTCGCGACAACAGGTCCAACGAGAAACCCCTGCACCACCACACCCAGCGCACCAAACGCGCTGAGCAGATAGCCCGTGTGTGATGCGTCGAAGCCGAAGCGGCGCGCGCCGAAGAGCGCGAATGCCGTCTGGTAAACAGCGAAGGCCATCCAGTACAGGAAGTCCACGCCGAACAGAAGCCTGAGACCAGGCCGTCCACTCAGCTCACGGAGCGCTTTCCACGGCGAACCGCCGCCGGCGTGCACGCGATGAACGGTTTCCGGGAGCCAGAAGAACGCCATGGCTGTCGCCACGATCGTGATTGCCGCGGCCGCCCAGATTGGCGCCGTGTAACTGATGTACCAGAACAGCGCGCCCAGCGCCGGTCCAACGATGAAGCCCAGTCCAAAGGCGGCACCGAGCATGCCGAAGGCGCGTGGCCGCTCCGATTCAGAGGTGACATCGGCGATGTACGCCCGCGCGGTCGTGATGTTGCCGCCTGACAGGCCATCGACGAGTCGCGCGGCAAAAAGCATCGCCAGGCTGTGCGCCACCGCGAGCATGACGAAACTGACGACGGTGCCAATGAGGCTGAAGATCAGAACCGGACGTCGGCCGTAACGATCCGACAGCTCCCCGAGGAGCGGCGACGCGATCAGTTGCCCGATCGAAAACGACGCGAACATCAAGCCGATGGCGAGCGGGGATGCGCCGAACGTCTCGGCGTAGAACGGCAGCAGCGGGATGATGATCCCGAAGCCAACGAGGTTCACGAAGATCGTGAGGTAGATGACGAGAAGGGGGCGGCGCAAGGTCGGCTACTTCGACTCGCGGACCTTGACACCGGTGATCACGATGGGCTCGGCCGGATAGCTGGCAAAATCGCCCGCGGTGCGGACTGGAACGTTGGCGATCTGATCGACGACGTCCATTCCGGCGAGCACGCGGCCGAAGACGGCGTAGCCGAACTCCGACGGCGTGTACCCGCGGTGATCGAGCTGACCGTTGTTCGCGACGTTGAAGTAGAACTGCGAGGTCGCGCTGCGCAGCTGAGTGCGTCGAGCCATGCCCAGCGTGCCGCGCAGATTGCGCAGCCCGTTCGTGGCCTCGTTCAGGATCGGATCGCGTGTCGGCTTTTCGGCGAGCGATTCCGTGTAGCCGCCGCCCTGGACCACGAAGCCGCGTTCGATCCGGTGAAACACTGTGCCCTCGTAGAAGCCCTCGCGGGCGTACTGCAGGAAGTTCTCGACGGAAACCGGCGCCTTGTCCTTGAAGAGTTCCACGGTGATGTCCCCCTTCGAGGTCGATATCACCGCAACAGGATTGCCGGGCGCCGGTTCGAGGGCCTGGGCGGGCGCCGGGGGCGCGGCGGGCTTGGGTGGCGCGGTCTGAAACCCCGCGAGGAGGAGCAGCAACAGGACAACCATGAATCCCATTCTAGCGAGGCTGCGCCTCAGACCATAGCGGCTCCGCCTCGCTAGGTGGCATTGCTTGAAACCCCGCTTCGCGGGGCCGCCGTCTTGGTGAGGAAACTTGACTCAAATGGTGCAAGTTTCCAGGCACAAGACGGCTTGTGGCCTGCCCCTCTTTGGCACCACATTCACCAAGGCGTCACGATCGCCTGTCCCGGAGCGGACAATCCTGGCCGGCTGCGAACAGCCTGGCGGGCTGTCCGTCCCTGCCTCCGTCCCGACCTGGCGCAGGGCTCGACGGCACTGGGGCAATTCGGAGGGATCGCTCGCAAAATGGGCGTGAGGATTCAACGGAATGGATCGTGCAAATGCCGTTGACTCACCGTCGCGCCGCGCGATCGATGAGCTACAATAAGTTCACGTGCCGCCCGAAAAACTTCGACGGGTGGCGGCGACAGGCGCACACGTCAGCGGGGAAGTCGCGGGCAACGCGAGGAGATTCGCGATGGCGACAGGACTCGAGAACGAGCAGAAAGAGCTGGCGGATTTCATCCGCGCCGGATCGAAGCGCGGCCATCAGTGCTTTGGCAGCTACTTCGACGAGAAGGGCGGATCGTGCGCGCTCGGTGCGGTCTACGAAGGTGTGTATCACCTGCCGCGCCAGCACGGGAAACTCATACCTGATCATCTCGAACGGCTGTTTCGTTGTCTGGACGAGGTGACCAAGCGGTGCCCTCAGGGCTGCGGCAAACGACTGCCGCTCGCATCCATGATCGTTCACCTGAACGACGATCACCGGATGACGCGCGAGCAGATTGCCGAGTGGCTCACACAAGAATCAAGCGGATAACCGAATCAGGCCATTGGCCGGTGGTGTGATCGACAGGTTGGAACGGTTGGCGCTCGCGGGGTTTGCCGAGGTACACGCGTAGCCGCTCCAGTGTCGATGACCCGTCGCTCGATCGCTCGATTGAAGCAAGGCTCCCCATGTCTTTCCTCGATCGTCTCAGACCCAACCCCAAGTGGAAGCACGCAGATCCGGTTGTGAGGGCGGCGGCTGTCGCCGAGATACCGGACGATGCGGAACACAGACCGATACTGGCAGAGCTCGCAGGCTCAGATGAAGACGTGCGCGTACGGCGCGCGGCCGTCGTCAGGGTCGACGCGGTAGCCGAGCTCGTGGCGCTCGCGCGCAGCGAGCGCGATGACGACCTGCGTCGCGAGATAGCCGAGCGGCTCGTCGCCATTGCCACAACGCCGCGCGAGGCTGACGGCGATGCGGCGCTGGCGCTCGACGGCCTGGCCGATGCCAAGCAGCTTGCTGCGGTGGCGAAAGCGTCGCCGTACGACACCGTGCGCACCGCAGCCGTCGGACGAATCTCTGACGTCAGGGCGCTCGGCAGCGTGGCGCGCCACGCCGCCGACGGCCAGACTGCGCTGGAAGCCGTCGGACGGATCGCCGATGTGTCAGAGCTGGTGAACGTGGCACTGAAGACCGAGCACAAGGATGCGGGAGTCGCCGCGCTGGAGCGTGCCGCCGAGACGACGACTGCAGGGACGCCGGTCCGCGATCTGCTCGAGAACGCGGCCGCCAAAGCCAAGAGCAAAGCGGTCGTGAAACGTGCGCGGGGGATGATCCAGGCCCTTGACGAGGCCGCCGCGGCACAACGTGCCGCGCTCGAGGCGTGGCAGCAGCGAACCGCTGGCGTCATGGCCCGGCTCGAAGCACTCGCCGCAGCACCAGGCCCCGACTCGGAGCGCGAGCTCGGCGACGCCGAATCGGAATGGCGGAACCTGGCCGGCGACGACGGGCTTCGAGATGGATCAGGATGCGGTGGCGCGCTTTGGCGCGCTCGTCGCCGACGCCCGTACCGCGATCGATCGCCGCAATCGTGAGGACGCCGAGCGACGGGCCGAAGCGGAACGGCAGGCCGCGATTCGGACCGTACGGCTGTCGCTCTGCGATCGCGTCGAAGCCCTCCGTGGCGACGAGGTCGCCGACGACATCGCGAAGGCGCGAGCGGAATGGGAGGGACTGCCTGGACCCGGTGAGCAGGAGATCGAGGACGCCGAGCTTCGGGCCCGTTTCGAAGAGGCGTGCCGGCGCGCGATCGAACGTCAGCAGAACCAGGAAGAGATTCAGAAGTCCAAGGCCCGCCTTGCCGACCTGGCCACCGAGGCCGAGCGGCTGGCCGCGGAAGCTGAGCTCCCGGAGCACAGCTGGAATGCCGTGGTCGCTGAGTGGCGCACGATTCTGCCAAAGGCTGACGACGTCGCGGCAGACGTCACCGAACGTTTCGAACGTGCCGAGACCGCGGTCAAGGCGCGAGAGGACGAGCGTCGGGCTGCTGCCGAACGGCTGCTCAGGCAGCAGCTGCAGCGTATCGATCAGCTGATCGATCGGGCTCAGAAGCGTGCCGCTGCCGAGGATCTGACGCTGCGAGAAGCGGATCGTGCCGCTCGAGATCTGCGGGCCGCCCTCGATGCGCCACCGCAACTGTCGTTTGCCGTGCAAGGTTTTGACGAACGCGAACAGCATGCGCTGGTGGAACGGCTGCGAGCGGCGATTGCCGCGCTCGCCCCGCGGCTCCACGAGCTGCGCGAAATGGACGAGTGGAAACGGTTCGCCAACGCCGCCGTCCAGGAAGAGTTGATCGCCAAGACCGAGTCGCTGCGTGTGCGATACGGCTTCGACTCGGCCGACGGCCCCAAGCCGGAAGACGTCGAGAAGGCCGCGCGGGAGCTCCACGAGATCCAGGAACGGTGGAAACAGGTCGCTGAGGCGCCACGGGCGCAGGCGCAGGCGCTGTGGCATCGCTATAGGCTCGCTGCCGATCCGATTCAGGCCAAGGCACGCGAGTTCTTTGCGCATCGCGCCGAAGAGCGCACCGGGAATCTTCAGCGCAAGGTAGCGTTGATCGAGCGCGCCGAAGCGCTCGCGGATTCGACGGACTGGATCAAGACCGCCGACGAGCTGAAGAAGCTGCAGGCCGAGTGGCAGCTCATCGGTCCAGTCCCGCGTCAGGACACGAAGGCGACCTGGAAGCGTTTCCGCGATGCCTGCGATCGGTTCTTCTCGCGGCGAAATTCCGATCTTGCGGAGCGCAAGGAAGCCTGGGCTGCCAACCTCGCGAAGAAGGAAGCGTTGTGCGCGCGCGCCGAAGAGCTCGCCGTTTCGCGAGAGTGGGAAAAGGCCGCCAGCGAGATCCGCCGGCTGCAGGCCGAATGGAAAACCGTGGGTCCCGTGCGGCGGAACAAGTCGGAGGCGATCTGGGCGCGCTTCCGAGGCGCCTGCGATACGTTCTTCGAACGCTACAAACGGCGGGATGAGATCGAGCTCGAGGCCAAGCAGGCCGACCGCGAGGCGCTGGTCAACGAGATCGCGTCGCTGGCGCCGGCGGCACCGGCCCGCGAAGCCCCGCAGAATGACGCTCCGCAGGACGAAGCGCCCGAACCCGTGGCTCCACCATCCGACCTGCTGGATCGCGTGCGGTCGCTTCGCACCCGATGGAACCAGACGACGCCGGTCGTCCGGCATGGTGCGGATCCGCTCAGCAGCCAGTTCGTGAATGCCCTCGAGCGGGTCATCACGTCCTACCCGGATTCGTTCCGCGGAACGGAGCTGGACAGCGAAGCCAACCGGCAACGGATGGAAAAGCTCTGCACGCGCGTCGAGGCGCTCGTGGCCGATCAGCCCGCAACGCCGGCCGGCTCATCGAAGGCGCTGGCGGAGATGTTGCGCGAGGCGTTGGCGTCGAACACGATCGGCGGCCGCGCCAGCGAGGAATCGAAGTGGCGGGCCATGGCCGAGGAAGTCCGCCAGGCGCAAAGCTCCTGGACCCGTCTCGGCCCCGTACCGGGCGACGCCGGCCGCGAGCTGACCGAGCGGTTCCATCGGGCGTGCAACCGCTTCTTCGATCAGTACCGCCGGCGCGTACCGCAGCAGGCGCAATCGCGCGGCAATAAGCCAGTAGGAGCGAGATAAACCTTCCGTGGTCCGTAGTTCGTGGTCCGTGTCTCGCCGACGGTCTGTGGTGAATTGAGGCACGAGCCGGAGTCCCTCGACGAGACACGAACTACGGACCACGGACCACGGCAGCGTTACTTCTTGTAGCGCACCTTCCCCCCAACAATCGTATACATCACTTCAGTCGTGGGGATCTGATCTTCCGGGACCGTCATGATGTCCTTCGAGAGGACGACCATGTCGGCGTACTTGCCGGCTTTCAGCGATCCGCGTGAGCCCTCCTCGAATGCCGCGTGGGCGCCGTTGATCGTGTAGGACTTCAGCGCTTCCATGCGGCTCATTCGCTGATCGGGGAAAAAGACGCTCCCGTCCTTCAACTTGCGGCTCACCGTCGAGTAGAAGCTGGCGATCGGGTCGACGTCTTCGACCGGCGCGTCGGTCCCGTTGCTCACCATGGCGCCGGACTTCATCAGTTTCTGCCAGACGTATGCGCCTTCTTCGGCGCGTTGACGGCCAAGACGCGCAATGACGTATGGCGCGTCCGACGTGCAGTGCACGCCCTGCATGGACGCAATCACGCCCAGCTTTCCGAAGCGGGGGATATCAGTCGGATGCAGATGCTGGGCGTGCTCGACGCGCCAGCGCAGATCCTTCTTGTCAGGATTGGCCTTGATGATCTCCTCGAAAATGTTCAGGGTCTCCCGGTTCGCGCGATCGCCGATGGCGTGGACGCACATCTGGTAGCCGTGCTGGATGGCCAGCTTCGACGCTTCCCGAATCTCTTCGACGCTCGTGGTGTTGTGACCGGTGTCGCCGGGCTTGTCGGCGTACGGCTCGAGCAGCCACGCCCCTCTCGGGCCGAGCGCACCATCGATCGATTTCTTGATGCCGCGAACGGTCAGAAAGCCGTTGCCGTAGTCGACCATCCGGTACTTCGCGAGGTTGGCGGCCAATGCCTGGTTGTTCATGCGGATCATGATCCACAGGCGGACGTTGATCTTGCCTTCGTCGATCATCTGCTTCATGAGATCGACGTCAGCGAACGAGGACCCGGCGTCCTGAAACGAGGTGACGCCTTTCGAAACGGACTCCTGAGAGGCGAGCTCGAGGATGCGGCGGGCACGGGCGGCGGTTTCCGCCTCGCGTCCGGGGCGGCTCACCGGCCCCACTCTTGAATCAATCTCGAGGCGGTTTCGCGGAACGCGCCGATGGGATTGCCCTGCGCATCCTTGAGGATGTCACCACCGGTTGGGTTGGGCGTCTCTTTCGTGATGCCTGAGAGCTCCATCGCTTTCGCATTCGCGAAGCTCGCGTGGCCGCTGGCGTGGGTCAGGAGGACCGGATTGTCGGGCGACACCTTGCTCAACGCGGCGTGGGTCGGAAACCCTTCGACGTTCGGTTCCGGCTTGGTCGTCCACTTCTCCTGGTGCCATCCCCGGCCGTAGATCCACTGCCCCGGCTTGGCTTTCTTCGCCGCGTCTCCGACCATCGCCACGATCTGGTCCCACGAGGTTGTCTTCATCAGGTTCAGGTTGAGTTGCGCCTGACCGACGCCGGTGAAGTGGCCATGACCCTCGATGAACCCCGGAATGACCAGCTGCCCTTTCAGATCGATCACCTGCGTCTTGGGCCCGACGTGGCGCTTGATGTCGGCGCTGCTCCCGATCGCGGCGATCCGATCGCCAACGACCGCAATCGCCTGAGCCTCCGGCATGCCATCCTCGACCGTCACGACCTTGCCGTTGGTCAACACGAGATCGGCCGGCGGGCTCGCCGGCTGCTGACGCAGCGCGCGCAGGGGCACGGACGCCAGTGCGGCGACCGCCGCGGTGAAGGTCAGAGCGATGAACAGAGTGCGCTTCGACATAGAGTCCTCATCTTAAGTGCAGCGTGCACAGTGCACGGTGCAGAGTGCCGTGCTGTGCACGTGCACCTGCACTAATGCGCTATTGCGCCGAACAGCCGCTCGAAATTGCCCCGCAGGATTCGGTCGACCATGCCATCGTCCGCTCCCGCCGCTGCGAGCGCCGCCCGCTGCGTCTCGAGGATCGGACGGTTCCAGCCGCGCGGAAAAAACGAGGAATCGGTCCCGAAGATGATCCGATCCGGCCCGGCGACCTCCAGGGCCTGACGGAACACGGCGTCCAGGGTCAATCGCGGATGATATCGCATCCAGCTGTTCGAGCTCGACGAGTCCAGCACGATGTTCGGCGCCTGATCGGCCGCCATCAGTGCCTCGGCGAAGAGGCCGGCGCCGAAGTGTGGAATGATCACCGGCACGCGCGGATGTCTGGCGGCCACGGCAGCCACGGCGAGCGGGTCGCCCAGCCGCAGGTCGAACGGCGACGGCAGCCCCAGTTTCTTGCGGACTCCGACGCTGAGCACGCCACAATGGACGAACACGGCTGCGCCATGCTTCGCTGCGGCACGGAACGTCATGTCCACCTGCTCGTGGTCCAACGAGTAGCGATGCATCGCTGGAAACAAGGCAACCCCTCGCAGTCGCAGTTCTCCTAACGCGCGCTCGAGTCTCGGCGCGGCATCCGCTGCGGTCGGATTGAACATGAAGAACCCCACGAACCGTGAGGGATGGAGCTGGACGGCCGTCGCCACCGACTCCTCGTCGCCGGGGATGCTGGCGATCAGCACGGCTCGCGACACGCCGGCGCGGTCCAGCTCTTGCACCCACCGGCCTGCGAGCGCATCGGACGACCCCGGATCGTCCCATTGAAGCCTTTCACAGACGGCACGCGCTCGATTTTCGGCTGGGAGGTCAGCCAGATCCTTGGTGAGCAACTCGAAGAACCGGCTGGAGAAAAAGTGGCAATGTGCGTCACAGATCTGCATGGTTGCGGCGAATCTTATTACGGGACGCGCCGGCGCCGTATCCTGCACAGCTATCGGGTAACTCGGCTTGCCGAAATCAGGAACGCGGAGTTCGCAATCGCCGGAAGGATGAGAACGCAGCCTGCCCTCTGCGTTGAACGGTCTTGGCAAGTGAAGGTCGCCTCAACTGGGAACAGGGATGCTGATAGGGCTCATCTCTGACACGCATGGCTTGATGAGGCCTGAGGCCCTCACGGCGCTGGCCGGGGTCGAACTGATCCTGCACGCTGGTGACGTGGGTGGACGTGCGGTTCTCGAGGCGCTGCGAACGATTGCTCCCGTGAGGGCGGTTGTCGGCAACGTCGATGACATCGACGACCCGGACCTCGAGCCCCTGCTCGACCTCGAAATCGAGAATACGAGCATCCACGTCAGTCACGGTCACGAGATCGGCAGTCCCACCCCGGAAAAACTTCTGCTGCGCTATGCGGCCGATGTCGTGATCTACGGCCATACCCATCGCGCGTTGATTCGCAGATCCGGGACGCGTCTGGTCGTGAACCCCGGGGCTGCAGGGCCGCGGCGTTTCGACCTCAAGCCAAGCGTCGGCCTGCTCAGGATCTCGGCCAATGCGGTCGATGCTGAAATCGTTGAGCTGTGAAGGCGGATTCAGCCGGCGAACTTGTACCCGAGTCCGTGAACCGTCAGGATGTACTGCGGGTGCCGGGGATTCGGCTCGATCTTCTGCCGCAGCCATGCGACGTGCACGTCGACGGTCCGCGTGGACGGCATCGAGTTGTATCCCCAGACCTCGTTGAGAAGTTCTTCACGCGTGAGCGTCGCGCCGCGGTGCTCGATGAAGTAACGGAGGAGCTGAAACTCGCGCGCGGACAGCTCCAGCGCTCCGCCCGACTTGCTGACCTCGGCCCGCCGGAAATCCACGCGGATATCACCGAACTGGTGACCCTCGGCCGGATGCGTCGAGACCGGAAGTCGGCGGAGCTTCGCCTCGATGCGCGCCAGCAACTCCACCATCTCGAATGGCTTCGTCACGTAGTCGTCGGCGCCGAGCTTGAGCCCGACGACCTTGTCCACGACCTGCCCGCGCGCGGTCAGCATGATGACCGGCGTCTCGACGCTTCGCTTGCGCAGCTCACGGAGCACGTCGAACCCGTTCAGGCGCGGGAGCATGACGTCGAGGAGAATCAGGTCGAACGCTTCAGCCGCTGCCCGCTCCAGGCCACTCTCGCCGTCCGTGCTGGCCTCGACGGCGTACCCTTCCCGGGTCAATCGATCCGTCATCGTCAGCACGAGCCCCGGCTCGTCTTCGACAAGGAGCAGTCGCTTCACGTGGGGTCAGATTGTCCGCCCGCGGTCGCGGGCGCAGGCTGCGCGGTACCGATTGGCCGGCTCACCGGCTCTTCACCGGCTGCAGGAAGGTGAACGATGAATTCGCTGCCGGAGCCAGGCTTGCTGCTCACCGCGACTCGTCCGCCATGGACTTCGACGATCCGCTGAACGAGACTGAGGCCGAGGCCCGCACCCTGAATGCCAGCATCGACCGCATCGCCGCCGCGGTAGAACGGCTCGAAGATACGTGCCTGGTCTGACGCGCTGATACCCATGCCTTTGTCGGCGACCACGACGCGCACGTCAGCGCCGCTCTTTCCAGCGCTGACGCCGATCCAGCCGCCGGCGGCTCCATACTTCAGCGCGTTGCTGATCAGATTCTGAAAGACCCGCCGCAACGCAGCCTCGTCGCCGAGAACCGGCGGCAGATCCTCCGGCAAATCGACCTGCACGTCCATGTCAGCCCGGTCTATGAGCGCAGTGGAAGACGAGACGATGTCGTGGAGGAGCGGCTCCAGACGAACGGCGCGGAGCGCGAAGCCGCGCTGCCCTGACTGAATCCCCGCGAACTCGAGGATCTGCTCCACCATCTCGGTGAGCCGGCGGCCTTCGGTGCGCATCAGATCGCCGTACTTCCTGATCTGCTGGTCGTCGCGGACGACGCCGTCGGCGAGGTTTTCGGCGGCCGATCGAATCACGGCGAGCGGAGTCCGCAGCTCGTGCGACACGGCAGCGACGAACTCCATTTGCTGACGGGCCAGGCGCTGCGCGCGGCGCGTCGAGAGGATCAACAAGCCCATGCTTGCGCCGAGCACGCCGAGCACGCTCATGCTCACGGCCATGCTGCGGTGCCGTGCACTCTGCACGGCAGCGTCGAGCGACCCGGCCGAATGCGTCAGCATCAGCCGCCATCGCGCCGAGGGGATCGACATCACACGCGTCGTCGTGGTCGCTCCAGCCCTCACCGACGGTTGTCCTGACGCAGCGCCCGGCTGCACCATGATGGAGAGCGGACGCCCTTCATGAAAAGTGAAGATGTCGTTGCCGCGACTGCCGCCTTTCGGGTCCCGCGCGGCGCCAGCCTGCGTCGTCTCCTTCGAGTCCTGACGCTGTATGGTGTGCACGGTGGCGGCGAATGCGGTGAACCGTCGCACCTCGGCGGCCAGGTTCGTGAGATCGGTTCGTATCTGAAAGAGATCGGCAGTGGCATCGGCCTTGGCGTCAGCCTTGGGCGCAAAGCCTGGTGACGAGCTGTAGATCACACCTCCCTGACTCGATGTGCTCACGACCGCGACTCGAAAGTCGCCGCCGGCTGCGTCCGCCCTGAAATGCCGCTCCGACAGTGCGGGCAGCAGTTCGCGCTTCATGTACTGATCGTCGAGCGTGAGGATGGCGTAGGAGAGCAGCGACCTCACGCGTTGTTCGGACGCGACGCGCTCCGACAGGAACATCAGCGGCATCGGCATCGGAGACACGATGGCCGGAACACTTTCCCAGATCGGTTGCGAGACCCGCGCGACGAACACCGCGCGTCGCTCGACATCCTGCTGCGTCACATCAGGGTCGACGAGCTGCCGGCGCCAGTCAGCCATGGAGGCTGGCCACTCGGCTGCTGCGAATGTACGAGAGACAGGATCGAAACGGCGAAGTTGCGATTCCTCCTCGTCACCTCGTGTGAAAACGTAGAAGTCCTTGAGAAGCTTCGGAAATCGCGACGTGGCCTGCCACTGGTCGTAGCGCGCCGCGAAACGTGACGCGAGCTCCGCATCTGTACCCGGCTCGGCCTGGAACAGAAGATACGCTCGTGTGAGCTCTCGATCGAGGTCCTGCGCAAACTCGGTGGCGCCGGCATTCAGGCTGGCGTGCCGTCGTTCGCGATCCGCTTCGCTCACCTGTCCGAGCCACTTGTACTGCAGCGTCGCCAGGAGGGCGAGCAGACCGATCAGGACGACGGTGAGCAGCATCATGGGCGGCCTGAAACGTCGCCAGACACGCCCCCACCAGGTCATTCGCCGAGTCTAGCACGGCCGAAATCACGGGTTTGCCGGGGATCCCCAAGGTTTTACGTCCTTAACAAACTCTTAGCCCCGCTTTAACCACCACCCCTGCCCTAACCGGTCAAGATGAACATTCCGTCAGCACGTCAGCACGTCAGCACGTCAGCACGTATCTCGAGAGGAGTCACATGCGTAAGCAGGCAATCGTCGGATTGGTCGTGATCGGCGCGGTGGCGGCAGGCCCTGCCGCGGGCGTGCTCGCGGACGGACGTGAAGATCCGAAAGCCGACGCCGTGATGGCGGAAGCGCGGAAGGCGCTAGGCGGCGAGAAGAAGCTGGCCGACTTGAAGGCGCTGTCGATGCGCGCCGAGTTCAGGCGCGAATCAGCAGGACCAGTCGCCGCAGGCGGCAGCACGTTCGTGATGATCGGCGGCGGCGGCAGCTTCTCCAGCGCCGGTGGCGGACAGACCACCGGCTCGCTCGCCATCGACATGGTCCTTCCCGACAAGTTCTATCGCGAAGAAACGACGACGGGCGGGTTCTCGATCACGCGGGTGGACGGCTTCGAGGGAGACCGGCCGTTTCTCGACCTGACGTCGAACAGCGCCGGCGCACGCGTCGCTGCGGACAACCCCGCAGCGGATCCGGCTCGTGCGAAGGCCGCTCTCAAGCGAACGAACACCGATCTCGCTCGACTGATGCTCGGGCTCGTCGCGGGCACGCAGCCCGGTTTTCCGGTCACCTACACATACGCAGGTCAGGCCGAATCGCCAGACGGTACCGCGCACGTGATCGACGTCAACGGCGGCGAGGATTTCAAGGCGCGGCTGTTCATCGACACGGCGACACACCTGCCGCTGATGTTGACCTACATGGAAGCCGAGCCTCGACCCATCCGGATGATGCAGCACGGCGCGCCGGGATCGGGCGGTACTCGCGTCGTGACCCCGGGGGGCGCGACGACGACGAGCGGTGCGAGCGGCTCAGGATCGGGCGGCGCCAGCGCATCCGGATCGACCGGCGCGAGCGCGTCCGGATCGGGTGGCGCAACCGTCTCGACGTCGCCCCTCGCGAACCTCACACCCGAGCAGCGTGCGGAGATCGACAAGCAGATGAAAGAAGCCGCGGCAACGCCACCCAAGATGATCGAGTACCGGATGTTCTTCGCCGAGTACCGCGAGATCAGCGGCATCTCGCTGCCACATCGCATCTCGCGCGGCACGGCAGAGAAGACGACCGAGGAATGGGAGATCAAGGACTACAAGGTCAATCCGAACATCAAGGCCGACCGATTCAAGGTCGGGACAAACTGACGCACCCGAATCTGGGGAAGCCAGCCGTAGTCCGTGGTCCGTGGTCCGTGTCTAGTCGTGCTGCAAACCCAACCGCTCGGCGAGACACGAGCTACGAGCGACCCGCCTTCGCGCACGCGCTTCGGCGAGGCAGGCGAACCACGGCGAGCCAGTTCGATTTCTCGAGAACATCAAGCCATGAACCCAAAGTTCCTCACCTCGCTCGTCTTCGCGCTGCTGGCGTTCGCCTCCTCGGCGCCAGTAGCCGCGCAAACGTCACGGGACGCGACGTTCCGGGTCGTCGTCTCCGACCCGACGGGCGCCATCATCGTTGGCGCACGGGTCATCCTTCAGCCGGTGGACCCCGCGGGGCCGGCGGTTGAACGGGTGACGGACGAACGGGGTGAGGCGCTGTTTGCAGCGCTGATGCCGGGACGATACGACGTCCGCGCTGAATTCACCGGGTTCGAGCCGCGTGTGATCGACGACCTGCGGCTGCGCGCGGGCGGCAACACGCGACGCGAGATGAAACTGGCGCTCGCCAAAGTCACCGAAGATGTCGTCGTCGGCCAGGACCCGCGTGACCGGGCACTGGATGCGCGTGGCAACGCGTTCACGAACCTCCTCACCCGCGAACAGATCGAGGCGTTGCCCGACGATCCGGACGAGATGGAAGCACAACTGAAGCAGATGGGCGGTCCCGGCACGACGATTCGTGTAGACGGGTTCCACGGCGGAAAGCTTCCGCCGAAGTCGCAGATCAGATCGATCCGGTTCCGGCGCGACTTCTTCGCCGCGGAGAACCACGGCGGCGGCATGGTGTTCGTCGACATCGTGACCAATCCCGGTGGCGGCCCGCTCCGCGGCAATGTCGACTTCATGTTCCGCGACGAGTCGCTGAACGCGCGCAACGCGTTCGCGCCTGAGGTCGGCGACGAACAGCAGCAGAACATGAACTTCACGATGAGCGGAACGATCGTCAAGGATCGAACCGGCTTCTCGTTCACCACCAACGGCGTGGACGCATACGATTCCAAGACGCTTCTCGCCGCGCTGCCCGACGGCACCGTGAACGGGTCCGTGCGGCGTCCGACGCAGCGGACCAGCCTGCTGGCGCGGCTCGATCACGCCGTCACGAAGTCGCACACCCTGAAAGCGTCGTATCAACGGAATGGCAACGAACTGGACAATCTTGGCGTCGGTGACTTCGATCTGCCCTCGCGCGCGTATTCGCGCGACATGAACGAGGACATGTTGCGTGTCTCGTTCGCTGGTCCGATCGCGCGGAACTTCTTCAATGAAATGCGGCTGCAGCTCCGCCACCAGGCGAGCGACTCGCGATCGCTGAGCGACGCGCCGGCGGTTCTCGTGCTCGACGCATTCAACACGGGCGGCGCCCAGATCGGTGGCGGAAGGACCGTGACCGACTTCGAGCTGGCGTCGGACCTCGACTACGCGAAAGGGCGTCACTCCGCGCGAGCCGGCTTCCTGCTCGAGGGCGGACGATACCGGAGTGACGACGTCCGCAACTTCACCGGTACGTTCACATTCGCCAGCCTCGAGGCGTTTGACGCCGGCCGGCCGACCACATTCACGCAACGCACCGGGAATCCGCTAGTCGAATTCTCTGCCGCCCAGCTCGGCTGGTACGTCCAGGACGACATGCGCGTCGGACGCTCGCTTTCACTGAGCTTCGGCGTGCGCCACGAGCTGCAGGCGCACACCGACGACTACTGGAACTTCGCCCCGCGGCTTGGTGCGACGTGGTCTCCGTTCCGGAGCGGCCGGACGACCTTCCGTGGTGGCGTCGGCATCTTCTATGACTGGTACGACGCGCAGATCTACGAGCAAACACTTCGCGTCGACGGCGTCCGTCAAAGCGACATCGTCGTCCAGAATCCAGGGTTCCCGGATCCGTTGGCCGGCGGTGAAGTCGTCGTTCTGCCGTCCGGACGGCTCGTACAGGCCGACGACCTCACGCTGCCGCGGACCGTCAGGTCGACCATAGCCGTGGAACAGACCATTGGCAGGTTCGGACGTCTCAACGCCGGCTACAACTACTCGAGCGGTCATGGCCTCTTCCGCGGACGCAACCTCAACGCTCCGCAGGAGGATGGCACGCGACCGGATCCGACGGCAGGCAACATCACGCAAGTGGAATCCACAGGCAAGTCAGAGGGTCACGCGGTGAATGTCGGCTTCAACATGAACCTGCCGTGGCATCGGACGTTCCTCTTCCTCAACTACGGGTTCGGCCAGCTCCGAAACGACACCGATGGCCCCTTCAGCCTGCCCGCCGACAACTTCAATCTCGCTGCGGAATGGGGTCCATCTCCGATGGACGTTCAGCAGCGGCTCACAGGCATGTTCAACATGAACCTGTGGAAGGGGTTCAAAATCGCGACCAGCTTCAACGGCAGCACGGGAACGCCCTACAACATCACCACTGGCCTCGACGACAACGGTGACACCGTCAGCAACGATCGCCCGGCCGGCGTCGAACGCAACAGCGCCCGCACTGCGTCGCGCTGGGACGCGAACGCGCGACTGAGCTGGGCCTTCGGATTCGGTCAGCGTAAAGGTGCCGATGGCGCTGCCGGCACGCCGCACATCGTGATGATTCGCGCGGGCGGCGGCGGTGGCGATTCGATGGGCGGGTTCTCGGGAGGCGCGGACGACAAGCGCTGGAAGTTCGAGCTCTTCGTGGCCGCGACGAACATCTTCAACAACGTCAACCTGCTCGGCTACAGCGGCGTCATGACCTCGCCCTTCTTCGGTCAGGCAACGTCCGCCGCTCCGGCCAGGAGGATCGAACTCGGCGCGCGGTTTGGATTCTAGACAGGGCTTTGCTGCCGTAGTGTCGTGGTCCGTAGTTCGTGTCTCGTCGAAGCGACTTTGCCCGGAGGCGCGACGAGACACGGATTACGAACCACGGACTACGGTTATGGCACAGGCTGCCGGTTGTTGAGGCGCATCCAGCCTCGCACAATCCGGTAGATGGCCCAGATGCCTAGCGCGAAGAGGCCGATGATCCAGATCGCGATCCCGATCAGGACGATGGCGAGCACGGCACCCACGAGGATGACGACCGTTGCCCACAGCATCGCGAACCAGAAGGTCTGGATCTGCCAGGTGAAATGCGACTCGAGCCACGTGCCGCGGGCGTCGGGCCGCTTCACGTAATTGATGATGACAGCGATGATCGAAGGCCAGCCAAACAGGAACGTGCCGACGACGCTTGCCGTGCCGAATGCGCCGATGGCAAGGCCCAGCGCATGCAGCCCGTAGGTGACCTGCGTCACGGTGATCAGGGATGGATCCGGTTCTTTCCAGGCGGTCGTCTGGTTCACGTCGCCTCCGGGGTGGAGTAAGACTCAGCTAGTGCAGGTCGCCCACTCCCGCTCCCATCATATGCCGCGCGCCTGTTCCCGTTCCAGGCTCAGCGTGGCGCCGCGCGTGCTGAATCGCCTGTCGGCAAAAAGAAAGTACGGCAGGGCCAGCGCGGAGAGGGCTGCCGCGATCGCGAAGGCGATTTCGAAACCATACTTCTGAATCAGTCCGCCCATCACCGTGGAGCCCGTGCCGATTCCAGTGTCGAATGCCGCGAGAATCGCCCCGAATGCCGCGCCACGCCGTTCTGCGGTGACTTCCTTCATCACGTAGCCCACGTACACAGGGTAGGCGGTGCCGAAGCCGAGACCGAAGATCACGGCGGACGCAATCATCCAGAACCTCGTGCCGCCGATGGCGAGGCAGGCCATGCCCAGGCTGATCAGCACGAGACAGGGAATGAACACCCGTCTGTAACCGAACCGATCTCCGAGGCGGCCGGCCATCGGCCTGCGTCACCAGGATCACGATGGCAAGCGCCGTCAGGTAAATGCTCTTGGGCGTCACGCCGTTCGCGTCGGCGTACATGGCCGTAAAGCTGGTGATGCCCCCGTAGCCGAACGAGTAGAGAAAGAGACAAACCGAGATGATCAGGACGCGCCATTCGAGAATACGGCCGCCGCGCGGTGCCGTTGGTGCGGCGACAGCGTTCTCGCGCCGCAGGTTGAACGCGATGATGGCCATGATGGCGTTGAGCGCCGCACCGACCACGCACAGGAAGAGCCACCCCCGGTGATAGATCCAGAATCCGACCGTGGGCGCGACGGCGATGGCCGCGACACTGGAGAGCCCCCAGTATCCGATTCCCTCGGCGCGGCGCCGCTCCGGCAACAAGCCGGTCATGTACGCGGCCGACGCCGACAGCAGTCCAGACCAGAACACACCGTGAACGATCACCAGCGCGAGCAAGAGGCGGTAGTCGGTGATGAACGCGTACGCCATCGACATGACCGCCAGCGCAAGGCTCGAGGTGATGAGGATTCGCCGCTGGCCGACGCGATCCGCAAATGCGCCGGTGAGCGGCGCCGACAGCGCGGATGAGTAGGTCAGGAAACCCAGGAAGAGGCCGGATGCGAACGTCGAGCCGCCGAGGTCGAGGATATGGAACGGCGCCGTCGGCAGGAGCTGGAACGCCGAGAGAAAGACCGTGAACGTGAACCCGCACATCACGAAGAAGTGCGGGGTGAACAGTCGATCGGCTCGAGAGGACATCGAACAGATCAGTCTATCAGGGTTCAGACGGGGGTTCACCACGGGGGTTCACCACGGGTCACACGGGTTCACCACGCGGGTTCACACGGGGTTCAGACGCGCGGTTCACCCCGGGGGCAACCGGGGTGGTGGGCTACTCGGCTTTCAGGGCGACGACGGGGTCCACGCGGGTGGCGCGCCACGCCGGCACGAGGCTGGCCAGGATCGCGACGAGAGCCAACCCGGCGCCGACGGCGGCGAACGTGATGGGATCGGTCGGGCTGACGTCGTGCAGCATGTTGCGCATCAAGCGTGAGGTCCAGATCGCTGCGAGCGTCCCGATCACGACTCCGGTCAATGCGAGACCCAGGCCGCTTCGAAGAATCAGCCGAAGCACCTCGCCTCTGCCAGCCCCGATCGCCACGCGAATGCCGATCTCACGAGTCCGCCGGCTCACGACGTACGAGAGCACGCCGTAGATCCCGATCGCCGACAGGATCAGGGCCAGCGTCGCGAACACGCCGAGCAGGATGCCTGTGAATCGCGGCGTGGACAGCGTCGCATCCACGACGGTGTCCATCGTGCGGACGTCGGCGATCGGCAGATTCGGATCGAGCGCGCGGATCGCCTGGCGCACGGACGCCGTCTGCGCTGCCGGATCGCCGCTGGACTTCACGACCAGTGTCATGCCGCGCATCGGAAAGCCGACCGATCGGTGCCATTGACGGTGCGGGACGTAGAACTTCTCCTTGACCCGGTCGGTGATCCCGTTGTGCCGTACGTCCGCGACCACGCCCACGACGGTGACCCAGGGACGCTGCGCGTTGCCGCCAATCTTCAGGCGGCCTCCGATCGGATCACGTCCGTTCCAGTAGAGCCGCGCCATTTCCTCGTTGATGAGGGCGACGAGCATGCCGTCAGCTGTATCCGCAGGCATGATCGTTCGTCCGCGGACGACGCGCTCACCCATCGCTTCCAGGTATCCGTCGGTCGCGATCTGCCAGTCTCCTTTGGCGTTGGTACCAGGCGGCGGCTGGTAGCCCTCGACCTGCAGACCGAAATCGCCGATCGTCGACCCGAGCGGCAGCGAACGCGCGGCGCCGGCGGCGCGCACGCCCGGCAGCTGACGGATTCGCTCGTTCAATTGCTCGAAGAATCCGACCACTTGCTCCGGTTGCGGATAGGCCGTCTCCGGCAGCGCGACCCTCATCGTCAACACACCTGACGGATCGAGACCGAGCGGCACGCGCTGCAGCGCCCAAAGGCTGCGAATCATCAGGCCCGCGCCAACGAGCAGGACGACAGCGAGCGCCATCTCGACGATGACGAGCGCGTTGCGGAACCGCTGACCGCGTCCGCCACCCGACACGCTCTGCGCACCGTCTTTCAGAGAATCGGTGAGGTCCGGACTGAGCGCACGAAGGGCAGGCACGATGCTGAACAACACGCTCGTCACGATCGCCATGCCCGCCGTGAACAGGAGCACGGGCAGGTCGAGTGTGACGTTCGCGACACGGGGGATGTTCGCGGGATTCCACCACGCGAGAAAGCGCACGCCGGAAAAAGCGAGCAGGAGCCCGGCGATGGCGCTCAGGCCGGAGAGAACCAGGCTCTCGGTAAGAAGTTGCGAAACGACGCGCCAGCCGGCAGCGCCCAGGGCGGATCGGACGGCGATCTCGCGTTGCCGCGCCTCGGCGCGCGCCAGCAGAAGATTCGCAACGTTCGCACATGCGATCAGCAGCAGGAATCCGACGGCGCCGAACAATAACCAGACCGATCGCCGCACAGTGCCGACGACTTCATCCGACAGCGACAACGTCACTGTGCTGAACTGCATGGGAACGGGATACAGGCCTTCCTTCGTCATGGCCGCGGCGATGCCGCGAAGTTCGTCGGCTGCCTGCGCGACGGTTGCGCCAGGAGCAAGCCTGGCCGCCGCGTAGAGCCCGTGGTTGCCGTGGTCCATGCTGGCAGGATCCATCTGCAGGGGCGACCACAGCTGCGTGGTCTGCGGATTCTGGAAGTCGGTCGGCAGGGCAAAGTCGTTCGGCATGATGCCGATGACCTCGAAGGGGCGGCCGTTGATCTGAATCGTCCGCCCCACGAGGTCACGGTCGCTGTTGTAGCGGCGCTCCCACAAGGCATGACCCAGCACCACGAGGGCTGGTCCGTTCGGCACGTCCTCCTTCTCCGAGAACGTCCGGCCGATCAGCGGCTGCACGCCCAGCGTCGAGAAGATGTTCGACGTGACGTCGGCGGCGGCAACACGCTCGGGGTCGCCGTCTCCGGTGAGGTTGACCTGCCCGTCGCTCCAGGCTGCGACGGACGACAGCGTCCGCGCGCGCCTGCGGTATTGCACGACCTCGCCTGTCGACACCCAGGTCTTGTCGAACGCAACCCATCGGCTCCAGATCATCACAGCGCGGTCCGGCTCAGCCCATGGGAGCGGCCGGAGAAGCACGGCGTTGACGACGCTGAAGATGGCGGCATTGGCGCCAATCCCGAGCGACAGCGTCAGAAGCGCGATGACCGCAAATCCGGGGCTGCGCCTCAACGTCCGGGCACCGAACCGCAGATCCTGCCAGAACCGTTCGAAAAACCTCATGCCTGGACCCTCACTGTTCTGAGATTGGACGGCTATGCCGCGGGAAACGTTGGTCCTACGTTAAGATTTCTGAATGACGCAGGACCTCAGTCAGTTCCGCCCTTCACGCATCTGGAAGCGCATGCCGGCCGAACGCAGGCTCACCGCCTCGGAACTCTTCTGGGCGGACGACCAGTCGACGGATCAGCAGATCGAGGCGGTCGCCGCCATCGCTTCGCATATGAAGTTCCGGACCAAGAGCGTGCTCGGCCTTGCACCCGAAAAACGGACCAAATATCTCGCTGGTCTTCCGGTCATCTCGGATACCGTTGCGGCGCGTGCACTCATCAGCTACCACCTCGAGCGCCAGCGGCCAATGATGTCGGCGTTCCTCGATAGCCTCGGCATCGCCCACGAGAACGGCTTGATCAACGACGAGACGGTCTCGAAACCTGACGCGGCAAAACTAAAGTCGGCAGCGGCCGAACTGGCGTCGAAGTATCCTCCGGACGAGGTTTCGGTGTACCTATCGACACTCGTTTCCCAGGATCCCGATACCTGGGGCGACCTCGCCGAGCTTCCAGAAACGATGGGGGCCACGAGCGCGCCGTAGGTTCGTGTTCGTAGCTCGTGGTTCGTAGTTCGTAGCTCGCAGAGCCGATCGGCCGCTGTCACGGGCTCGCGACTAGGGCGCGCACCTCGGCCGCCGCGCGCTTGCCGCTCTCGATCGCTCCGTTCATGTAGCCCTGCCAGCGCTCGCTCGTGTGCTCGCCCGCAAAGAGCACGCGTCCAGCCGGCCTCGCGAGCCATGCTCGCAGGAGCGGATCGAAGGACGGTCCGAAAAACGCGTAGCCACCACGTGACCAGGGTTCGTCCTCCCAGGCCATGACCTGAGCGGCGATCAGATCCGCAGGGCGTCCGAGCCACCGGAGCCGATCGACAACGGCCTGCGAACCGCCGGTGGCGATCAGTTGCTGCAATTCACCCGATGCGCGTCCGCCGGCAAGGAGCGTCAACACACCGGCCGGGCCGCGCTGTTCCTCGCTCGCGTCCCACACGGCTCCGGTCACCAGATCGGTGCCGAACGCCGACGGCCTGTGCGCTTTCCGCCAGAAACGTTCCGAGAACTGCAGCATCATCCGCGTGGCGCGGCCATAACCCAACGACTGGATCGCGCGATGCTGATCCTCAGGCAGGGGTGGTTCGAACCGTACGTCCCGTAGCGTCGTTGCCGGTAGCGTCACAACGCAGTAGTGCGCCGCGATCTCGCGACGCGATCCCCGATCGTCGAGCGTCACGACGACGTCGCCGGCGCGACGCTGAATGCGACGGACGATGGCGTCGAGGATCAACCGGCCGCGCAGGCGATCCGCCAGGGCTCGGGGCAGCCGATCGTTGCCGCCGCGAATCCTGAACATCCGGCTTTCGCCGGGTGTCTCGCCGGAGGCGAACTGATCCACCAGCATGAGGAGCGAGAGATCTTCGGGATCCGCGAGAAAGAATCCGCGCAGCCCCCTCAGACCCGCGGCGAGACCATCATCCGCACCGATCGATTTCAGCCACGTCGAGACCGAGGTACGCCCGAGGCGCGCGGCGATCGCCGAATCCCATCGCTTGCCTGCCAGCTCGTAGTCCGCGATCTCTGGCTTCAACCTCTTGCCGGCTTCGTCAAACGTCGTCGGCGCGGTCCGCAACGTTCGCCGGCCGCGGCCATTCTCGCCGTAGAACCCCCATCCTTCGCGAAGGATCCGCACCAGTGGCAGCTTCAGTTCCCTGGCCAGCGCGACAACGTTCGATTGTTCCGATTCGATCAGGTCGGCACCGGCGTCTGCGTGCTGACCGCCGGCGAAGCCATCACGAACGGTGTGGACCCGTCCGCCCACGCGATCGCGTGCCTCCACGATCGTCACGGCGGCCCCCGCCGCTTCGAGATCACGTGCGGCGCTCAAACCGGCCAGACCCGCGCCCGCGACAATGACGGTCACGCCTCCGAGCGGACCCCGTCTCGATGCCTTCATCAGTCCAGCGTAATACGGGCTGTATGATGTGCTGATGAGCTTTCTTCTGAGCGCTGCACTCTTTCTAGCCATGCCTCAGCCGGCGGTGGCCAGACAGCCATCGACGCTCGAAGCCGAGGTTCGCGCCATCATCGCCGGCAGCGGCGCCGAGGTGGCCGTCGCGTTCCGTACGGTCGACGGTCGTGACGAGCTTCTCATCGATCCCGACAAGGTGTTTCACGCCGCGAGTACGATGAAAGTGCCGGTGATGATCGAGCTGTTCAGGCAGGCCGGGAAAGGAGCGCTGTCGCTCGAGGAGAAACTGCCCATCCGGAACAGGTTCAAGAGCATCGTGGACGGCAGCCCCTACAAGCTCAGCGAAGGTGACGACTCCGACAAGGAGATCTACGCGGCCGTTGGCAAGAGCCTCACGCTCAGGCAGCTCTGCGAAGCGATGATCACCGTCAGCAGTAACTTCGCGACGAACCTGCTGATCGAGCGGCTCGGCGTCGAGAAGATCCGGAACACGGTCACGCGGCTCGGCGCCGACGGCATGCAGGTGCTGCGCGGGGTCGAGGATCAGAAGGCGTTCGACAAGGGCTTGAACAACTCGACGACGGCGAGAGCGCTGTTGGTGCTGTTCCAGAAGCTCGCGACAGGCCAGGCTGTCACCGCGACGTCAGATGCCGCGATGATCGATATTCTGAAGCGGCAGAAATTCAACGAAGCGATTCCCGCGGGTGTTCCCGCCGGGACGCCCGTGGCGCACAAGACCGGCAACATCACGAGGATTCATCACGACGCGGGAATCGTCTACGCTCCGCGGCCGTACGTCCTGGTGATTCTGGTGCGCGGCATTCCTGATCAGAAGGTCAGCGCGCCGCTGATGAGCAAGATCTCGGCGGCGGTGTATCAGCACAGTCAGGCGTCACGATAGAGGCGCCCGAGACTCTCAACGCGCCCGATCGGCAAGGCGATCCGCGATCCGCTGGAAGCCGCTGGTGTTGCGCAGCGGCTCGAAAAGCGGCTCGACCGGTATCGTCCAGCCCGTGAATGGCAGCTCCGCGCGCTCGAGCAACACCTGCAGGCACTCGATCGCGTCGTCAACCTGCCCGCGCACGGTGTGATGGAGCGCGGCTGCCAACGTCGCTTCACTTCCCCGCCCGCCGCGCCGCAGGGACTCGATCGCGGTATCGACGCGGCTAAACGCGGCATCGCGGCCGTCGTTGTCGCCGGCGGCCGCCAGCGAAGCGCCCAGGCCCACGAGTGACCGGGCGTGCTCGGGAAACAGCTCCAGCGCGCAGCGGAACTGGACAGCAGCCGACTCGGCGTCGCCGGTGCGCAGGTATGCGAAGCCGGAACCGTCATGGGCATTCATGGCGAACTCCGGCGCATACAGCTGCGACGATCCGGATGAAATCTCCGCCTGGAACTCGCGCTGCGCCTCGGCCGCATCTCCCCGCGCCAGACGCACGAGCCCGAGCAGCCAGTGCAGGCCCTTTGCGGGATATCGCTGTTTGAGGTTCGCCTGACGGTCCTGGACGATCGTCCCTTCACGGAGAACGGATTCCGCCCGATCGAGATTTCCACGGGCGATGTGCACCATCCCGGCTTCGAAATGGACGAACGGGAAATCAGGGTAAAGTTCGACCGCCCGTTCGAGCGCCTGCAGCCGTTCCTCGCCCCACGCCGCGTGCGCCAGGCGGAACTGGTTGCCCCAGTAGCCCGGCTCGAGAGCAACGGCGCGCCGCGCTGCGGACAGCGCTTCTGTCGCGCGCCCGGCGCTCGTGAGCAGAAACGCCAGTGATGCGTGCGCCTCGGCCAGGTCGCGTTCGAGCTCGATCGCGCGCCGTACGTGATCGGTGGCACGCGCCAGCAGTGCCGCGTCCGGCTGATTTCTCGCGCGCGACATCTGGTACTGCCAGAACCGCGCGTTGGCGAGCCCGACATGCGCGCTCGCATACCGCGGATCGAGGCTGATGGCGCGTTCGAAATCGGCGATCGCTCCCGGCACCAGCGACGCATCGAGCGATTCGAGCCGCACCCGGCCTTCGGTGAAGGCCTGGTACGCCTCGAGGCTGCTGGTGTCCCCGACCGATCGGTGTGCGCTCGATCCAGCCTTGGCCAGACCGAGCGACTCGGCAAACTGCGCGACGAGCCTGTCCTGCAGATCAAAGACGTTCGCGAGCAGTCCGTCGGCTTTCGCCTCGGCCAGCGCTTCGCTCGTTGAGGCATCGACCACGCGTGCGGTGATTCGCAGGCGATCCCCCGCTCGCTGGAAGCTGCCGACGACGGCGCGGTCGATATGAAGATCGGCGCGAAGAGCGGTGAGGTTCGTGCCGCATCGCTTCACCGCCTCGACAACGCGCACGCGATCGATCACGCGCAGCCGCGACGAGGCGCGGAGATCGTTGGTGACGGTCTCGGCGATACCCGACGAGAGCCAGGCGAGATCGCGATCGCCGTTGACGTTCGAGAAATCGAGCACGGCGATGCTCGCCTGGGGCGCGACGACCGCCTGAGGTGCTGAGGCCGCCGGCGCGTGCGTCGCGTGAGCCACGACGCCCGAGCTCACCGGCGCGATGAACCGGTACCCCCGCCGCGCCACGGTCTGGATATATGACGGCTCGGACGGATCGTCGCCGAGCGCCTGACGAAGCTCCGAAACTGCCTGCGTCAGCGCGTTGTCGGTCACCGCGACATCAGGCCACAGCGCCTTGAACAGCTCGTCCTTCGTGACGAGCACGGACGGTCGCGCGACCAGGTACAGCAGAAGGTCGATGATCTTGGGCGAAAGCTGAATGACCTGACCGTCACGAAGGAGCCGGAACGCGGACGGATCGAGGGCAAACGGGCCAAACCTGTACACGCTGCTCACCGTTTACACGTAACGGATGAACCTTCGAACGCCTTCACGTCGAGCACCGGGAGTGCCTGCGACGTGCCCTGCATCGCCTGCTCGCGTGTTCGCGGATCGCCTCCAAGGACGACCTTCGTGCCTCCAATGTTGGTCCCGAACGAGGAATCCTCGGTCAGCGTCGTCTTCAGCTCGCCGGTCAGGGAAACGACGAGGCCATCGTGCTTCTCGCGCAGGTCCTTCAGCAGCTCTTTCTTGCCTTTGAGCTGGAATGAATAGGTGGCCAACGTCAGCGGGACACTGTCCTCGCCCGTGATTTCCGTCGACTGGAGCACGGCACCCTGGAGACATCCCTTGACCGTGATGGTGTCACCCTTCTTGAGACCTCGCTTGCGGTCGGAGCTCTGATCCCCGGCAAGAGCGGCACCTGCGCCAAACGACGCAATCGAAAAGATGACGAGAGCCGTGCGAAAGCGGGTGAGGGTTGCCATATCGAAGAGCAGCATAGCACCAGTACAATCTGCCCATGAATCGTCGCACTTTTGTCGCAAGCGCTGCCAATCTGGCGGCCGCAGGCGTGGCCTCGCGGGCCGTCGACCGCGTGGCCGCAACCACCTCAGACACAGCGGTTGCCGTTCATCAAGCCGCGACGTTTGGCGGCCGGCGATTCGGTGGCGCTGGTGGCGCCGGCAAGCGCGACGTTCAACACGATGGAGCTGGAGATCGCAAAGGAATCGCTCGAGGCGCTGGGCCTGAAGGTGCAGGTCGGCGGCCACCTGCTCGATCGACATGGCTATCTTGCCGGCCAGGATCGCGACCGGGCGGACGACATCAACCGGTTCTTCGCCGACACGACGATCAGGGCGGTGCTCCCAATCCGCGGCGGCTGGGGAAGCAGCCGCCTCCTGCCGTATCTGGACTACGAAGTCATTCGCCGTAACCCCAAGATCGTCCTCGGCTACAGCGACATCACCGCACTCCTGCTTGGCATCTATGCGCGAACGGGGCTGATCACCTTTCATGGACCGAACGGCATGGGCCGATGGGACGAGTTTTCCGTCGGTTGGGTCAAACGCATCCTCTTCGACGCCGAGGCGGTGACGCTCGAGAACCCGCGCGAAAAGGGCGAGTTCCTCGTTCAGACCGAGAACCGGACGCAAACACTCACGCCCGGTGCAGCCCGCGGGCGGCTCCTTGGCGGGAACCTGACGGTCCTCAGCGCGATCATCGGATCGCCCTACCTTCCCGACTGGGAGAACTCGATCCTGTTTCTCGAGGACGTCGGCGAAGACCTCTACCGGGTCGATCGCATGCTGACCACGCTGAAGCTGGCGGGCGTACTGGCGAAGATCCGCGGTTTCGTGTTCGGGACCTGCAGCGAATGCGAGCCTGGCTCCGGATACGGGTCACTGACGATGGAAGAGATCTTCAACGATCACATCAAGCCGTTGAAGGTCCCGGCGTGGCAGGGCGCGATGATCGGACACCGGATGCCGCAGTTCACGCTGGCGGAGGGTTTGGAAGTCGAGATCGACGCGGTGGCGTGCAGGATCAGGATGTTGCAACCGGCGGTCACGTGATGCGTGACGCGCAGCTGAAGCTGGCGCTGCTGGTACCAGCGGCGCGCGGCTTTAGCCGCGCGTCATTACGCACTAAACAACTTCAGATCGCCGAAGCCGCCGAGACGGTGCACGCCGCGGTCCTCGAATGGCAGGCCGGCGTCGCCCACGATGTCGCGGACGGTCCGCGAGACGAGGACCTCGCCGAGGGATGCGGCTGACGAGATCGCGCCAGCCAGTTCCAGCGGCGGGCCTTTCGGGAGTCCGGCTTCAACCGTGCACTCACCGGTGTGCAGGCCGATGCGAATGCCCACGTGAAAGCGCCCGGCTGCTCCCGCGAGCGCCGCCGCGCAGCGGATTGCGCGCGCCGGACCGTCGAAGCCGGCAATGAATCGTGTGTCGTGGCTCGCGATGACGCGGCCGCGAAACCACTCGCACTCCCGCGCGGCGTGTTCGAGGAACGCCGGAATGCCGCGCTCGCCTTCCAGCTCGGCATGCACGATCGTGGCGAGCATGCGATCGAACGGCGCCAGCATCGGTGCCTCGATGATGAAGCGTTCGATCTCGTCGAGCATCGAATCCTGATCGCCGACAAACGGCAGGTGATCGTTGCCTGGAAGCTCGAGGAACCGCGCACCGGGAATCCTGCTCGCGACGTAGCGGCCCTCTTCGACATTCAGCGTCCGGTCGTTTCGGCGATGGATGACGAGCGTGGGCACGCGGATGGACGGGAGAATGCCGCGGATGTCGATTTCGGCGTTCATCTTCGTCAGCGCGAGCGCGGCGCCGGGGCTCGCGCCCATGCGCAGGTAGGTACTCCACCACGTCCGGAACGCCGGATCGGCGGCAACGCTCGGCGCGCGTTCCTCGAGGCCTATCGGTCCGCCCCACTCGTCACGGATCTGCTGATAGAAGGCTTCCCGCTGTTCGCGCGTGGGCGCCCAGGGATAGTCGGGGTCGCGCAGGCGCTTGGCATAGGTACCGATCATCACGAGCGCGCGCGTCTTCTCCGGATAGGTGGCGGCGAACAGCGCACACATCGGTCCGCCTTCAGACACGCCCACCAGTGAAGCCTGCGTCGACCCCACCGAATCCATCACCGCCCGGAGGTCGTCCATCCGCTGTTCGAGCGTCGGCAGCTCGGTGACCCGGTCCGACAGCCCGGTGCCCCGCTTGTCGATGAGGATGAGGCGCGAGAACGCCGCGAGACGATTGAGGAAGCGGGCGAAGCTCGGCTCGGCCCAGAAGTACTCCAGGTGAGAGACCCAGCCCATGATGAAGACGAGATCGATCGGGCCGCCGCCGATGACCTGGTAGGCGATGTTGATGTCGCCGCTGCGCGCGTAGTGCGTCTCGGGTACCGCCAGCGCCGACGGTCCGCTGAGCGGCATCACCGCCGAAGGCGGATGCGCGTGCGAGTGCATCTCGAGCGCGACCGGAGCGATGAAGCGATAGCCGCGCCGGTGTGCGGTCTCGATGAACGTCGGCGTCCGCGGATCGTCGTGCAGCGCGCGGCGGACCTCGCGGATGCAGACCTTGAGCGCGCCGTCGCCGACGTGCACGTCTGACCACGCGAGCTCGAGCAGCTCGTCTTTCGTGACGAGCTGCCCGGGCCGGCGGATCAGGTGCTCGAGAACAGCAAACGCTTTCGGCGCGAGGGGCACGACCTCGTCACCGCGGCGCAGCTGTCCAGCTGCGGCATCGAGCCGGAACGGGCCAAACGCATAGGCCGACATGGTGTCAGTGAGCATGTCGTGCATGTCAGCCCCGCGAGTGCCGAGTGACGCGATCGCGGTCGGTGGTGTCGAACCGCTGACGAGTGAGCCAGAACTCCACGAACGTCAGCAATTCCTGGACGGACGTGAAGTGCGAGGCATCACCGGAGCGCAGGTGCTCGATGCGTCCGGTGAACACCCCGCGACCGGGGTCGGCCTCCGCGCCGAAGTGCACGCGGAACGCACGGCCTGTCAACGTCAACGATTCGCGCGGCCGGCTCACGATTAGAGCCTGGCGGGCTTGCCCGCCACGTAGTAGATGTTGATCGGATCGTGCGGCAACGCCTGCACGCGCACGCCACGGAAACCGGCGGCCTCGAGCATTTCGAGCGCCTGCTCCCGACCCCACATCGCACCAAGCCCCGGCCCGCCAGCCGCCAGCGAAACCGACATGCAGTGCATGCAGGAAATAGTGTACAGGAACGGCCCGAGCGGATGCGCGCGATTGTCCTGGATGTGCGTGTGCCCGGCGATGTCCTGCATCAGAAACGTGCCGCCTGGCCGGAGCGCCTGGAAGATGGCCTCCAGCACCTGGGCCGGACGTCCCTGATCGTGAATCGCGTCGAACGCCGTGATCAGGTCGTAGGTCTGATCGCTCGACATCTCAGCCACGTCATCCTGCACGAAGCGGACGTTGCGCAGACCGCGCCGCTCGGCTTCGGCATTGGCCGTGGCGACGGCGACCGGCGACAGATCGACCCCGGTGAACAAGCTCGACGGATACGCCTGGCCCAACGCGATCATCGCGCGGCCGCTCCCGCAGGCGACGTCGAGCACGTCGATGCCCGATTCCAGCCGACGTTTCACGCCCTCGGCGAGCGGCAGGATGTGCGGCAGCAGCCCGTCCACGACGGTCTGCTGGCTCTCTTCCGCCATCACCTCGTGAAAGCGCTGGTAAGCGCCATACGGAACGCCCCGCCCGTGCGTAAACGCGTCGACGACCGCGTCCTCGGCCGAGCCGAGCACGCTGATCCACTGTGCCGTCACCGCGACGTTGTTCGGGCTCGATGCTCGCGTCAGGCAGGCCGCGTGCTCCGGCGGCAGCTTGTATGTATCCGTCGCACGGTCGTAGGTGACGATCCCACCGGTCACCATGGCGCCCAGCCACTCCCGCACGTAGCGCTCGCTGAGACCCGCGGCGGCGGCAATCTGGCCGGCGCTCGACGCCGGCATGCAGCTCATGATGTCGTAGAGGCCGGTCCGGTGCCCGATGCTCATCATGAGCGCCAGCGCGCCGTCATTGATTATCTGCAGTGTCCGCTCGGCAAACGCGTCCGACACCGATTGGTCGCTCGTCGCCATGACGTCCAGAGCCATTTCATTCCCCTTTCTCGCGACCGGGCACAGCGCTTCTGGCGCCTGCCCGACTTAAGAAGCTTACGGGCGTGGGCGGATCCGGCGCATGAGCAACGCCTGCGGAACTGGTAAGGAAATGGTTAGGGCCGCTACCGGGCCGGTTGACCGCAATCCTGCTGGGACCCGATCGTCACCTGCTTCATGCGGTCACCCTCCTGGATGTCGTCGACAATCGGCATGCCGCAGACATAGGCGAAGACCGTGTAATCGTGATCGAGGCGGGCGTTGTCGACGAGGTTGACGAAAATCTGTGCATCACCCGTGTCGCGTCCACGGGTCGAGATACCGACCGTGCCCCGCTCGTGTTCCAGGAGGCCGACTTCGTCACGCATGAAGGGACAGTCCCCGCAGTACTCGTTGGCATTAGGGCTGCCACCCTGGATGACGAAGTTCGAGACCACCCGATGAAAGGGCGTGCTGTCGTAGTAGTTGGCCCGCACCAGACGAAGGAACCGATCCTTGGCCAGCGGTGCCTGATCGTCGTGGAATCCGAGATAGAAGGTCTTCCCGCTCTCCATCTCGATCTTGACGCTGACTTTCTGGTCGAGAGAGGCCGCGGTCGGAATCTCGGGCTGGCGGACCTGCGGCTCGGCGGTGTGAGGCCGTCCCGTCCACTGCGTCAGCACGACGGCCGCCGCCACGGCAACCCTCGGATCGGAGTCACGAAGCAGCGGCGTCAGGACGGTCGCCTGCGCGCCGGAACCAAATTCGGCGAGCCGATCGATCAGCGCGAGCCGCACGTCCCTGGACGTCTGACAGCGTTCTTCCGTGACGCGCTGCAGCGCATTCGCTATCGCGCTGACGAGCGCCGGGGTCGGATCGGCTCCCTTCAAGAGCAGGGCGGCCTGCCGGATCACCTGGTATGGGCGCGCGGGCACGGGCCGTCCGGTACTGCGAGTTCTCCGGTTCAGCGCCTCGATGAACACCGCGTCGCTGTCCGCACCAAGACGGCGCCTGAGCGGCGATAGCGCTTCTTCGACGACGTTGTCGTCGGGATCCCCGGCGAGACGCTGCAGTGTGTCCACGTCGTCCATCGCTGTCGCCGCGCGGGCTGCATACACACGCACGTACGGATTGTCATGCCGGGCAAAGAACGCCATGCCGATCTTCGCCCGCTCGGGAGAGCGCTTGGCCAGTGCGACGAACGCATGGGCCTCGCGCTGCCAGCGGCCGATACCTGGCGGCGTGCGAGACTCCGACGTCAGCCGAACGGTAACGTTCTCGTCCTCCTTGCACTGGTCGCCGAGCGCGTCGAGCGCGGCGAGCACGACGTGGAGCTCGGGATCGCTCAACGCATTCAGGAGCGGTGCACAACCATGATCGCGTGCGGCACGGCGCGCCCACGAGCGCACCGCCTCGACGCGCACGGCTGCCGAGCGATCCTGCAGTGAGGTGTTGAGGAACTCGAGGCGCTCTTCGGCGGTAAGGGACGGTCCAGCGCCGGCGACGGCAAGCGCCGCCAGCCGCCTCACTTCGAACTCCTCGTCCAACAGCGCAGCGCGCAGGGTCACCGCGTCAGCCCCCTGGGCCGCGACGACGGCCGCCATCGCGTTGCGACGAACCGCTGGCGCCACCGTCCGCTCGCTGCGGCGGCTGGCGAGAAGCCGCAGACGTTCGACCGTTTCTTCGCTCAGTGGTGAGAGCTTGCGGTGCAGCCGGGCGAGCGATTCCGCGCCTCGCGCCGCAGCGGCGGGAGGATCCGACAGCTCGAGCGCTGCGCGCAGAACCTCTTCCGCGGCCCGCGCTTGCGCGACAGTTTCGTAGGGAAGGCGGCCGAGCGCCCGATAGACGGCGTCGGTCCTGGGTGCACTCGAGAGCGTTTCCAGTGCGATCTGCACCTGGTCGGCCGTCGAGGAATCCGCGAGCGGTTCACCTTTGAAGGCCTGCGCAAGAGCGTTCGCCGCCTCTTCACGCACAGGCCGCTCTCCCGCTCGGACAAGAGGAAGCAGGTAGATGATGACGTCGCGGCGCTCGAGGCGGCCCAGCGCGCGAACGGCTGCGACGCGGATTGCCTCGCTGCCGGTCCCGGTGGACTCGACGAGCACGCGCAGGTCTTCGGCAGTCGCGGCCCTGTTTTCTTCCGCGGCGATGACGGCGATCCGCCTTGACGCTTGTGACGCGCTACCCTGACCCTGGAGTGCCGGCTCTCCGAAGACTGCGCAGAGGGCGGCCGCCGTCAACAGGGCCACCCGCGTCCGCTTCATCCCTGTGCTTACCTCCGGCCCGAATACTCCAGCATCTGGGTCTTCAAGTCCAGAGGATACGAGATGCTCACGTCTTCGATCGTGCCGTCGCTGCCGACCACCGCATCGAGCCGAGGCTGGACGAAACCCGTGTAGGACGGCATGTTCAGGCGCTCGACCCGCGCGACGACCTCGTCGCGCAGGCTGGCGTCGAAATGGATGCCGTACATCTCGAACAGCTGTTTCGCCGCTTCGTAATCGCCCTCAGCCTTGATCCGCTGGACGTCGGCGAGCAGCCGGCCGACGCCTTCCCGGAAGGCTTGCGCATCGACCATCACGTAGTAGGTCTTGGCGTCACGGCGGCGGACCTCGATGGCGTTCGAGTTGGCCATCAGCCAGTGCACGACCATCTGCCGGTTGCGCATATGGTCTTCTTCGATCTGTGTGCCCTCACGGACACGGCGCAGCTGCACCAGCGCGTTGCGCGCGTAGCCTTCATACTCCGCCTGCACGATTTCCGCATGGTCTTCAGCTGACACGAGCCCCAGCTCCACGAGCTTGGGATCGGGGACGAAGTACAGGGCGACGAGATCGGCGCGCGTCTCTTCGAGCGCCGAGTACTGTTCTTTCAGGGCGCCCTGCGGGCTGCCCTGTAGGCGATCGGATACCTTGCCGGATCCGTGGCCGATGACCTCGTGCATGTTGGTCGTCAGCTCGCTGGCGACACTGCTCCACTTCTGCGCGCGCTCGGCCTCTTCCGGCGTCCAGGAGAACTCCCGGCGGAACTCCGGTTGCGTCGAGCGGTCGTACGCGTCGTTGACGTTCGAGAGCGAGACGGACTTGCTTCCGTAGTGCTCGCGAATCTCCTGATCGTTGGGCAGGTTGATGCCGATCGGCGTGATCGGACCGGATTCCCCCGTCTCGAGGACGACGTCGATGGCGTTCGCCGTCACGCCGCGCACGCCCTGTTTCTTGTACCGATCGTCCCACGGCATGTGGTTCTCGAACCATTGCGCGTTCTCGGCCAGCGTGCGGATGCCCTCGGTCTTCTCGGGGTTGACGTAATAGACGAGCGCCTCCCACGCACCCTTGTGGCCGCGCGAGTCCATGTACACCTCGATGAACCCGTTGATGGTGTCAACGGGAGAATCACGATCGCTGACCCACGCGATGTCGTACGCCACCCGATCCGCCGTCTCCCCTGTCCGGTAGAACTTCACGAGCGCCTGCAGCGCCGCCGCCATCGACTCCGTCGCATAGGGAATCGCCGCTTCCAGGTGGCGGACGATGGCGCGAATCTCGGTGTTGTACTTGCCGCCGATCCGGTAGACCTCTTCGATCAACGCGCCATCCTGCTTCACCAGGCGCGAGTTCAGCGGATACCGCTCGACGAATCCGTCGAGATCACCCATGCGTCACATCGACATAGAGGTTGTTCGCGCTCGACGCCAGGATGTCGCGTCCCGGGCCGGGTGTCTTGCTGGTGACGATCGGGTCGAACTCGAGGTCGAAGAACATCGGCCGGAGGCGCGTCAGCTTCTGATCGAGCGACTCGCCTGACTTCAAGCGGAAGCGCGCTCCGCCCTTCCCGGCCTGCCCGGCAGCCTGGGCAAACGCGTCCGCGGTGCATTTCAGGACGAACTTGCGCGCCGTCAGATTGTTGTATGGGCCGCCGTTCAGCCAGAACAGCTTCGTATACCGTTCGATCTCCGCGAGCACGACGGGCTCGATACCGTCAGGATGCGTGATGATCTCCTCGAGCACGTCGCGCATCTCGAGGTTGTGGGCATACCGCTGGTCGAGAAAGATGTCTCGTCCGGCAAGGGCCGCCTGGTAGAGGTGCCAGATCAGAATCTTCTGATCTCGCGGCAGGCGGTCGAAGCCGTCCGCATAGAGTTGCGCTACCGCCGCGTCGTCGACCCGTTCGAGCAGGTACTTGCGATCCGGTGGAGGAGCGGTCTGGCTGTCGGTCGTCGCCACAGTTGATGTCGGTCGTGTATTTCCTGTTACCAAATCGTTCTTGTCGTCCGCAGCCCCCACGCCAGCCTCCTTGGTTCGGTCAATCTTCTTTTGTACAACGACTGGCTGGCATTAAACGAACAGGTCAGCGATTCGTTCCTGTGCTTACGTTCTTCGTAAGAATGCATCGGTCAATCGTCCGTCGGTTGAACGGTCATCATCCAGTCATCATACGAGGGGCACCGTCTCGAGATGCTGCGGCATCTTCGTCGTCCAACCCTGGAGCGACTGAATGCGTACGGCCAGAGCATCCATCGCCAGCGGTTCACCATGCACGAGGAAGGCCGTCTTCGGCGGACGCGAGAATCCACCCAGCCATCGCAAGATCTCGTTCGAGTCGGCGTGCGCGGACATCGATTCGATCAGCTCGATGCGGCAATTCACGGGAACCTCTCGCCCATGGATCCTCACGCTGGCTTCACCATCCACGAGCCGGCGCCCGCGGGTGCCGACCGCCTGGTAGCCGACGAAAAGAACCGTGTTTCGAGGATCGGGCAGCGCCTTCTTGAGGTGATGGAGCACGCGGCCCCCTGTTGCCATGCCGCTGGAAGAGATCACGATGGCGGACATGTTCGATGCGGTCAACTGCTTCGATTCATCGGCGGACGCTATGGCCCGAAACCGCGCCGTGCAGAACGCACACATCTGGCGTTCCTGGCTGGCATGCGCGCGCCGTCGATCCTGCGATTCGTTGCGGTCGGCCGGTCCGTGTGGCGCCTTGTCGTCTCGGACTTCAGGCTTCATCTCCGCATCGAGCTCGTTGAGGCGCTCGGTGTAGCGGGAGAGCGCGGCGATGGCCATCGGGCTGTCGAGATAGACCGGCATGATCGGAATACGCCGTTCTTCCTCGAGCTTCTTGATCCAGTAGATCAGCTCCTCGACCCGTCCGATCGCAAACGCGGGCACGATCACGCGCCCGCCTCGGGCTACTGTTTCCTTGATCACTGACGCAAGCTTTTCACCGTTGTCGTCGTCTTCATGGACGCGATTGCCGTAGGTCGACTCGACCAGCAGGTAATCCGCCTCGCTGACCATCGTCGGATCCGGCAGCACAGGACGGCCGAACCGGCCCAGATCGCCACCGAAGAGGATCGTCTGCCCGTTGGTCCTCACGCGCGCGTACGAGGATCCGAGGAGATGGCCGGCGTTGATGAAGTCCACCTCGATGCCGTCGGCCACCGGCATCGGCCTGTCGTAGCCGACCGGCTGAAGGTGCGTCAGCGCGCGGAGCGCATCGGCTTCGGTGTAGAGCGGCAGCGCGGGCGAGTGTTTCGAGAACTTCTCGCGGTTCGCGATCTCGGCATCATCTTCCTGGATGCGGCCGGAATCTGGGAGCACGATGCGGCAGAGATCCTGGGTGCCCGCCGTGCAGAACACGCGCCCGGCAAAACCCTGCGCGACGAGCCGCGGCAGATATCCACAATGATCGAGATGCGCGTGCGTCAGGACGATGGCGTCGATTTCTGAGGCTTTGATTGGCAGGTTCTGCCAGTTGCGCTCCCGCAGTTCCTTCAGACCCTGAAACAGACCGGCATCGATCAGGATCCTGGCTGCGGGCGTCTCGAGCAAGTACTTCGATCCGGTGACGGTCCGCGCCGCACCGAGAAACGTCACCTTCACGTCACTCATCGGATAAGAGCTCCTGCTGCAATGCCTGCCGTCGTCCGTGGTCCGTGGTCCGTGTCTCGTCGAACGCCTGGGCCCGCTGCCGCGGCGAGACACGGATCACGGACCACGGATCACGGCAGGCGCTGCCGTTGTTATGCAAACAACGCCACCTGGCCGCCCGTGTGCCAGAAGAGTACGGTGCCGGCGCCCGAGAAGGTCCCGCCGCGCGCGTGCGCCATCAAGCCCGCCATCGCTTTCGCGGTATAGGTCGGATCGAGAAAGATCGCTTCCGTGCGCGCCAGGATCTCGATGGCGCCGCGCGACTCGGGCGTCGAGATGCCGTAGCCGGGGCCAACGAAATCATCATCGATCTCGACACGCGCGTCTGCGAATTTACGGGCCTCGAATCCGAGCAGGGGTCCAAGCCCATCAAGGATCCGCCGAATGTCCGACTCCAGCGACGCAGCTGGCTCATCGGCGCTGACGCCAATCACCCGCGTCCGCACGCCAGCGAGTGCGCAACCTGCAACAATGCCCGCTTGCGTGCCTCCCGACGAGGTGGAATGAACGATCACGTCTGGCGGTTCGATCTGATCGAGCATTTCGAAAACGGCGTGCACGAATGCCGCCGCGCCCAACGGGGTAGAGGCGCCGATCGGAATCACGTAAGGACGCCGGCCAACGCGACGGAGCGCGCCGGCCGCGGCTTCCATGGCTGGAACCCGATCCTCGCGTGACTGAACGTATCGAGCCTCGGCGCCCAGGAATCTCCCGAGGAGCGCGTTGCCGGTCGGTGGATCAGGCGGTGCGCCGTTCGCGACGAGGATGCAGTGCAGCCCGAGCTTCGCCGCCGCGGCAGCCGTTGCGCGAGCGTGATTGGACTGAACGCCGCCAGCGGTAATCAATGTATCCGCCCCCTGCGCCAGCGCATCAGCAGCCACGAACCGCAGCTTCCTGACCTTGTTTCCCCCGAACGCAAACCCGATCGCATCGTCGCGCTTGACGAGCAGCCGCGGTACGCAGCCGATCGCGGCGCGGAACCTGGGGATCTCTTCGATCGGCGTCGGACCTGGCGCGAGGGACACGGTGGGGAGGGCAGTGAGCGAGGCGAGCATGCTGCGTTCAGTATACTTGCGGGTTGGGATGCCGAATCTTCTCGAGTCGCTGAGATCCGGAAACGTCATCGCCGCGGAGCTGCGGCCACCGCGGGCCGAGCTCGAAACGTCGGCGAGCATCGACGCCTGGATCGACACTTACCATGCGGTGAAAAGCCTTACCCGCGACGGCACGTTCGTGTTCCTCACGGACAGTGCCGTCGGGCTGAAGGAAGAAGACAATCTGCGCCACCTGGTGACGAATCTGGGAAGCGACGTGCCGCGATCGCGCGTCGTGCCGTTCCTGACCTGCAAGCACCCGATGGACTACTGCCTGGCCTACGCCGAGCGGGCGCACCAGCACGGCTTCGAGTCGCTCGTCGTGCTGGGTGGCGACAAATCGGTCGGTCCGCCACGGTGTGTCGAACACGCCTGGCAGCTTCGTGAAGCGATTGGCCAGCGGCGCGCGGGGCTATCGCTCGGCGGCTGGGCCAACCCGCATGTCGATCCGGCAGGTCAGGTCAGCCATCTGCTCGATGCCCGGGCCAACGCGGAGTTCTATCTCACGCAGATCGTCTCGCACCACAGCCAGGGACACGTGGAGCGCTTCCTCGGCGAAGCAGAGCGCCGGGGCCTCACGATGCCCGGGCTGTTCGGGGTGTTCTACTACCGGTCAGCGAATCCGCGCACGCTCGCTGCGCTCAGCAGCTTTCTGCCGGTTCCCATGGAACCGCTGACGCGTGAGTTCGCCGACGGGGCCACCGCTGACGAGGTGTGCGCACGATCGATCCGGGCGCTGACCGACGCCGGGGTCCGGCACTTCTACATCAGCAACCTGCCGCTCGCAAAGGCCGCCGCGACACTTCATCGTGTGCATTCGCTGGCGCGAACGCCAACTCCCAACTTCCAACTCCCAACTCCCAAAGGAGACCCCATCGAGCGAGTGGAGTGAAGTCGTGCCTGAGCATTGTCTGGTTGGGTTCGTGTTTCACCCCGCTCTCTCGGCGGCTCTCCTTGGGAGTTGGAGGTTGGGAGTTGATCAGTCTCCAGCACCCTTGAACTGATCGGCCTCGTCGGCAAAAAGGATATTGAAGCTCGTGAGCGAGCCGTAGCAGGCGCTGATGTAGGCCTGCAGCTTCACCTTGACGTCTTCGGGGACGTCGGTCGCGTTGACCTGCTGCTCGAGCGTGCGCAGGCGATTTCTGATCATCACGACCTTGTGAAAGAACGTCTCGATCGGCCAGCTCTTTTCCTGAGTGCCGTTGCCGGGGCGGAGGACCATCGTCCCGTCGCGCCACTTTTCGGCGGGGACGACCGGCTTGACGCCGGCTTCTTCTCGAATCACGCGGCGAAGCAACATCTCGATATCGACGTCCTGACCGGGCATGGATGGCGCCGTCCTTTCACGTTCGCTGACGATCGGCAGCGGAGTCCTGTCGCCCCCCGGGCGAGCAGCCAGTGGCCTGGGACGAGGCTCGGAGTCGCCGCCTCCGTCCACCGGTTCCACTCGGGGACCGCCACGATAGTTGTGCTCGCTCCGGCAATACCCGCACACCACTCGAATCGGCGAGCCGGCCGGATCCGCGGCCACGACCGTGTGCATGCGGTCCAGTTTGCACGCCCGGCAGTAGTCTTCGACAGAGTCGCCGGCACGGTAGGTTCGGGGCATGGGCAATCTTAACTTCACCGCGATAGAATCGTGAGCGATGGCCAGCTATCTCGACTCGGTTCCATTCTCGGGCATCATTCGCATTCGCGACATGATGTACAGCGTCAAGGATCCGTTCCGTCTCGATCAGGGGGACGTGAGCTTCGATGCACCCGACACGGTCAAGCGGGCCATGCATCGCGCAATCGACGAAAACAGGACCCACTATCTTCAGACAACAGGCCTGCCCGCGCTGCTCGAGCTCATCGCCGACAAGTTGCGGCGCGTGAACGGCATTCCCGTCGGCAACACTGACGAAGTAATGGTCACGACCGGCGGCATCCACGCGCTCTACATCATCTGTCAGGCGCTTCTGGAGCCAGGCGACGAAGTGATCGTTCCGGATCCGGAGTGGCCGCCTTGTGTCGGAAACATCCTCGCCGCGCACGCGGTCCCAGTGCCGTGTGCGCTGCACGAGCGCCTCGATTGGCGCTTCGATCTCGAGGAACTGGAATCCAAGATCACGCCGCGGACGCGCGCGATCTATGTCAACTCGCCGAGCAACCCGACGGGTGGCGTGCTCAGCCGTCAGGATCTCGAGGGCATCAGCGCGATTGCATCCAGGCGCCAGCTCTGGCTGATTTCCGACGAAGCGTACGAGGATGTGGTGTTCGACGGGACCACGCATATCAGCGCGGCGTCGCTGCCCGGCATGTACGAACGCACGATCCCGTTCTACACATTCAGCAAGTCTTACGCGATGACGGGGCTTCGGCTCGGCTACGTGGCCGCCAAGGATCCGAAGCTGCGCGAGCGCATGAAGAAGGTGCTCTTCTATACGGCCAGCAACATCGCATCCGTGGTGCAGTACGGCGGCGTCGGTGCGCTCGAAGGATCACAAGCCTCGATCGGAGAGTTCCGTGCCGAGTTGCAGGCACGCCGCGATCTCTTCTATGCGGGCGTGCGAGACCATGCGTCTGGCATTTTCAGCGGCGAGCCTCCTAAAGGGGCGTTCTATGCGTTCCTGCGAATCGATCCCAAATGGCGGCCCGAGGGCGGCTCGGCCCATCAGTCCATTTCGTGGGCGATGACCGAATACCTGATCTCGAAGGGACGGATCGGCTGCGTGCCAGGCGTCGACTTCGGCGCGCAGGGTGAAGGATACATTCGCTTCTGCTTCGCGCGCGACCGCCGTGAGCTCAACGGGGCCCTGGAATCGATGGGCGCACTGTTCGCCACCTCGCCGGCGCGACGAAGCTAGTCCTCGCCGCAGCCTTCCAGCAGCTCGAGCAGCAGCTCGGGATTCGTGATGTGCCCCAGGATGCGCGTTCTGGGACCCGGAGATCGCTTGACCAGCGTCGGCGTAAAAGCGATCCCGTCAGCATTCCCACCCTCCGGATCCTTCGACAGATCGCAAATCGTCAACCTGACATGCGGGAACTTGTGATGGCTGAGCACAGACTTGATCTGCTCGATGGCGCTGGCCGTGCGCGGCGAATCGGCGCTCACGTAGAGAATGAGCTCGATGGGGTCGGGACAGTCGTCATGATGATCGCTATTCGAACCGGCGGAACCGCTCGATCCGCTCTTTGACGCTTTGGACACACGCTTTGGAGTCTGACCGCCGCCAGCCGCTTCGAGCCGCTGGCGGACCCGATTGACCAGATCATCGAGATCGAATGGCTTGATGTCGCCTTCGTCTTCCACGAGGAGGATCGCCGGACGAGCCAGGGCCTGCAGTTCAGCTTCGACCCAACCACTCGCTCGCGATCCCGCTTCGAGTCGTTCACGATCTTCCATTCGACCCGCCGGCGATCGCCGGCCCTCCTCGATGGCTAACGGGAGCAATCTTGCTGCCGGCCGGGACGGCCGGCGGAAATCACAGAGTGCCAGGAAGTTGCCAGGGAAGGCACTTTCAAACCCCAGCTGGTGCGTATGGGATGTGAGCGAGGTGTGTAATCGGTGTGCGCTCGTTCCGGCTTCGCGCCTCAGTGCCCCGAATGGCTCAGGGACCGATTCGCTTCTTCGGGCGCCATCTTCGTCACGCGAAGGCCGCCGGGCTGAATCACCAGCTTGTAGGGGTGCTGCTCGTGATCCGAACCGCGCATCTTGATGACGCGCATCTGACGATCCAGATCGTAACCATCGGTCGTGTAGCCGAGCGTCAGGATGGCATCGGCGATCGTCGACAGGAACGGCGCCGTATGATCGTTCATCTGCGACGTGCCGATGGTCTGAGTGATGAGCGCGCTGCGGCCGTACTCGCGGAGAATGGACGCCACCCCGATGATGAAGGACCGGAATGCCTGGCTGGAGGAAGCGTGCTCAATCGAAGAAATGCTGTCCAGCACGATCAGCGACGGCTTCAGATCTTCCAGCCCGAGCCGCAGGTCGACGAGAAGGTCCTCGAGACTCGTCGCCTCCGGATACCGGCAAATGACTTTCAGGCGACCGTCCTTCACGTGCGCATCCATGTCCATCCCGATCTCGCGGTAGTTGCGAAGAAGGATCGGACGCGTTTCTTCGAAACCGTAGTAAACGACCCGCTCGCCACGCGCGGCCCCGGCGCGCGCGTATAGCCCCGCGAGCATCGTTTTTCCGCTTCCGGTCGGACCGCGCACGATGATGATCGAGTTTCGCAACCAGCCGCCGCGCGTCATGTCGTCGAGACCTTCGACGCCGCTGGAGTAGCGCTCCACGGAATCCCCATCCTGCCGCTCCTGCGCTTCCAGGGGGAAGATCGCCAGCCCGCGCGGCGTGATCGTGCACGGGTACTCACCCTTGAAGTGCCCGCTTCGTCGATACTTGTTGACCTCGATCGACCGTCGCCGCCTGCCACCGTCGATGACGTTGCGCACGATCAGCGTCAAATCGCATACGTAGTCCTCAACCCCCATCGTCGTCAGCTGACCGTAATCGCTGGGCGCCTCGGCGATGATCACGGCCGTCAATCCAAGCCGGCGAAACGTGGAGATGAGTTGAAAGAAATGTTTGCGAAGCGTTTCGTATGGCGGGCGCGGACTGAACAGCGCCGTCGCGGAGTCGAGGACAATCGCGCGGGCACCCGTTTGCGTCACCATCGCTTCGAGCCTGTGAAACAGGCCGAAGAGATCGTAGTCGCCTGAAACGAGGGTTGGACCATCCATCGGCAGCGTGATGTCGGCGAAGATCAGCGCGCCGGATTTTACGAGGCGGGACAGGTCCAGCCCCAGTGAATCGCCACTGTCGATGAGATCCTCGGGAGCTTCCTCTACTGTTACCAGAATGGTGTTGGCTCCGTGGCGGGCGAGGTGAGCCGCGAATTGCAGACCCATGACGGTCTTGCCGGTGCCACTCTTGCCCGCGACGAGCGTGGCGCGCCCTTCCGGAATCCCACCGTGGGTCAGAATGTCCAGACCGGGAACGCCGGTCGAGTGTTTGGTCAACGCATTGCTTCCCTGTCGTCGACACCGCACACTCGCAGCAGATCCTCGACGATGCTCGGACTGCGGAGGTTTCCCAGCACCCACATGCGCGGGAGTGGATAGCGCTTGACGAGCGTCGGCGTGAAGGCGACGCGATCGCGCTCGCCAGCCAATGGGTCTGTCAAGAGGTCGCAGACCGAGAACTTGATCTGCGATCCGTCGAACCGTTCGAGAAGTCGCTGGAGGCTCTCGCGCGCCTGGAGTGACGTCGCTGACGCGGAGCTCACGTAGAGTACCAGTTCGATCCGGTGACCGGGGGCCGGCTCCGAGGCGTGAGGGGCCTCGTGTTCGATTCGCGATGGCGACGACGACAGGATGCTGCGTACCTGCTCGAGGAAATGATCGAGATCGAGGGGTTTGGTGATCACCTCGATGTCCGAGATCTCACGGACGCCTGGCTGGGCGGTGACGATGAGCGCGGCCGTATCGTGCATCAGCCCGCGGCGAGCGGCCTCGTGCAGCATCCATGCGCCGGTTTCACCCGGCATCGCGTAGTCGGTAAGGACGAGGTCGTATCGACTGGATGCGAGTCGAGCCAGACCCTCGGTCGCATCCGCAGCCTCGTCCACATCGTGGCCGTCGATCGTCAGCGCTGTGGCCAACATACGCCTGAGGTCGGCCTCATCCTCGACGACGAGGACTCTGGCGGGATCCCTTGGGTCGCTGCGTTTCCCAACAGACGAGTCCTTGGGTTGACCCGACGCCACGGGATTCGACTGGCCGGTTGCCTCGTGGATCGACGAAATCGCAGATCGACCCCCGGATTCACTGCGTGAATCGATGCCTCGCGTATGCGCGGCGTCGCCGTCGAGTGTTCGGCGCGGTGGTTCCACAGGAGCTCTCAAAGCTCAGTCGTAGCAAGGCGGGTGCCTGAGGGCGCGAGCGCTAACGGATGTGGCGGCCGCCGTCGACGCGGAGGGTTTCGCCGGTGACAAAACCGGACTCGATGAGGAAGATCGCCGCAAGAGCTATCTCGCGTTCGCCGCCCCACCTGCCCAGCGGCGTGGCCGACTCCACTGCGGCCATCTCTTTGTCCGAGGTGCCCTCAGGGGCAACGATCGGCCCCGGAGCAATCGCGTTGACGAGGATCTGATCTGCTGCGAGCTCGAGCGCAAGCGCTTCGGTGAGTCCGATCACGCCGCGTTTCGCGACGTAGTACGGCAGATATCCGGCGTAACGAGGTCTGCCGCTGGCAGCCACCCAGTCGGCAAAGTTGATGATTCGTCCGCCACCAGCGGCGCGAAAGTGCGGGACCGCAGCGATCGCGCAGAGAAAGGCGGCCTTGAGATCGACGTCAATCGACGCGTCCCAGCGCCGTTCGTCCAGCTCTTCGAACGGCACTGCTGAATACACCGACGCCATGTTGATCAGGACGTCGAGCCGGCCGAGCTGACGTGCCGCTTCGTTCACGAGCGTCGCGCAATCTTCCGCTCGTGAGACGTCGGCATGCAGGACGACAGCGCGTCGCCCCTGCTCACGGACAACAGCCGCCGTCTGTTCTGCCTCGTCCTTGGACCTGTTGTAGGCAAGCGCGACGTCCATTCCCCGAGCGGCGAGCTCGGCGGCAATGACCGCGCCGATTCGCTTGCCACCGGTGATGAGAACGGTCTTGTCGGTCAACACGGGCAAACCTCGCTTCCGACAACACAGAACGGCTGACGAATTCCCGGAACGATCGCGACGACCACGACGAACACGACGCCGGAAAATATCGAAGAGCCCCCTGCATCTCAGGCTTCGATCCGGCCGACGAGCACGAGGCCAAACTTGAGGGTGCCGGCCGGCTTCCCGGAGCGGGTCACCGGCACTTCCATGATCACGGCGTCGTGATCGAGCTCGGTCTTGTGCAGCGACAGCGGCGCGGCGTTGGTGACTGGAGGATCGATGCTCAGCACGCCGGGATGCGATCCGCCGATGGCCTGCTTCGACAGCTCGATCGTGCCGTCGTGGCCATGCGGCGCGGGATCCTTGTCCACGCGGCGGGGCTGACGAGCAGGAAGTCGCGAAATGGCGAGACGCCAAGGTGATCGCCGTTCTGAGGTTGAATCCCGTAACGCAGCGTGTAGAGACCAGCCTTGATGATGCGCCCGCGGATATCACGATAGTCGGCAGAAAGTTGACGGCGCCGACGAGCGTCCCCTCCTCGACATCGCTCCAGGCCACAGTGCTGCCTTCCTTCATCGGCAGCCCGGCAACCCACCAGAAGTCGAGCGTCACCGGCCCTTTGGCCCCGACTACGCGAACGCCGCCCGGCGCGACCAGCGCGGCAACCGGCTTCGCGAGACCGTCGGGCACCGGCGTGGTGTGCGCGGTCGCCGTCAGCGGCGCGCTCTGAGTGAAAGAAGACGGGTGGACGAGCGCGAGGGCGAGGATCGCGAAATGCAGTCTCATGTCGTGTGAAATGAAAACAGGCGCCGAATTGCTCCGGCGCCTGATGACGAGTTTCCCGCCGTAACCGAGCCAGTTACTGGCGGTACGTGAACGAGCCGAAGAACGATGACTTGCGGTCGAGCTGTTTCCACTGCGTGCCGAGACCGTCGCCGGTCCACGCAGTCGACCGCGTCAGCCCAATCTGCGGGCTCTCTGTCTGGCCGAGCGGCGAAAACCACTTCACGGCGCCGCATACCGGCGAGTGTTCGACGTTGAGCGCCACATCGAGCGATGCGGGCCCCGCGGAAACCTTGACGCTGTCTGTCTCGGTATTGAAGTTGATGCGCGTGCTCTTGGTCTCGATGACGTCGTGAATCACGGAGGGCGCCATCGATCGCGCGATAGCCACCAGCGCGCGCTGCTGCGCGGCGGTCGCCCTTTCATCCGTCATCACAATCGCCTTCACCGTCGTGGGCGCCGCACCGCCGAGCTCGTGGGTCCCGAGGTTGACGTCGCCGGCGACGACCGCGACCACCGACAGACCGTCCAGGGCCACACCCTGAACGCTACCTTCCTTGATCCGCCACGCGAGGATCGCCTCCTTGCCGGAGACCTCCCCCTCGCTGCCCATGATGCACCCGCCCGTAAACACCTCAGCGGTGCGGACCTCGACGTAGTCGCCTTTGATCTCGGACCCGCTAGCGCCAACCGACGCCGCAAGCGCGACCGCCATCACCACCGCGCCGGAAAAACGGTATCTCATCGGTGTAATCCTCACTACCCGATTATAACTCTCCGCCTGTCAAGGCTTCGGCGGGACGGGCCAAGCACCGCGCGCACCCTGCGCACCTTGCGCACCTGCGCACTCGCGCACTTGCGCACTCGTGCACCTTTGGACCTAGTGCTCGCAGCACTCCCTCCCCTCGACACAATCCCCGGCGTTCACCGCGCGCCCGTCGGGACCGAAGGCTTTCTGCGTGCAGACGCACCAATAAGAGGAAGCCCCGAGCTGGTTGTCGTAATCGTTTTCGACCGTGCTGTCCGACGACACATACATGCCCTTGTGCCGCAGGTTGCCGCAGTGAATCATGGTCAGTTGCCGCGAGTGCAATGGTGGATGGTCCATATTGTCAGCCTCTTATCGTTGACACGCAGCCGCTTCTAGACCGGCACCGTGAGGCCGGCCGCCTTCATGATGGCGCGCTTGACTGCCGTCCGGGCGATCTGGACCTTGTAGGCGTTCTGCGTCATCGGCTTCGCGCCGGTGACCGCGGCGTCGGCGGCCGCCATGGCCACCTGTTCCGACATCTGCTTGCCGGTCAGCGCCGCTTCCGCCGCGGCCGAGCGCCACGGGACCGGTGCGACCGCGCCCATGACGACGCGAGCGCCGCGAATGGCCTGGCCGTTCATCGAGAGCGCGACGGAGGCGAACGCGAGCGGCCAGTCGTGCGATTGCTTGAAGCGGATCTCGTAGGTCGCGTTGCGCGTGCTGCCCGGAGCCGGGAGGATGACGTGGGTCAGCAGCTCGTTCGGAGCGAGCACGGTTTCGCCCAGCAAGTTGCGATCGGGCATCTGGTAGTAGTCCGCCGCCGCCACCTCGCGCTCGCCGGTCGGCCCGACGATCCGGAACTTCGCGTCGAGAGCGATCGCCGGCACCGCGAGGCTCGAGGGGTGCACGATGTGGCACGGGCCGCCGCCAAAGATGGCGTGGAACTCGTTCTCGCCATCGACGGCAAAGCAGCGCGATCCGCCCTTCTTCAGGCAGTTGAACTCCTCGTTGCGGAAGTACCAGCAGCGCGGCCGCTGATTGAGGTTGCCACCAACCGTGCCGGCATTCCGGATCTGCGGGGTCCCGACCTCGGCCGCCGCGTGCACGAGCGCCGGATACAACTTTGCCGCGTCGGCGTGGCTGGCGAGTTCGCCAAGAGTGACCGCAGCGCCAATGCGCAGTCCGCCGTCAGAGGTTTTTCTGATCGTGCGATCCAGGTTCTTGACGTTGACCAGTCGGTCGGGCTGCGCGATGTAGTCCTTCATCAGCCCGAGCAGGTCCATGCCGCCGGCAATGGGCATCACCGCGCCGCGCTCGGTGCCGAGGGCAGCCACCGCTTCTTTCTCGTTCGCCGCGTTGACGTAAGCGAATGCCTTCACAGCGTGCCTCCTGCCCTCTCGCGCTCGAGCGCGCTGAGCACTGCTGCCGGGGTGAGGGGCAGCGTTCTGACGCGAGCACCGATCGCGTTTGCGACGGCGTTGCCAACGGCGGCCGCCGTGGAGATGACCGGCGGCTCACCGAGTCCGATGACTCCGCGAGTGGGCTGATCGACGAGCGTGACATCGATCTGCGGAATGTCGGACATGCCCGGCACCAGGTACCACTCCATGTTCGGATTCACCATCTGCGCGGTGTTGCGATCGAGGATGCGGTTCTCGAAGAGCGCGAAGCCGATTCCCATGATGATCCCGCCGTAGCACTGACTTTCAGCCGTCAGCTTGTCGACGATCATCCCGCAGTCCTGCACGCAGACGATGCGCTTGACACGCGTGACACCCGTTTCGATGTCCACTTCGACGTCGGCGAACTGCACACCGCTGGTACCAGTGGCCGACAGACCGGTCTGCCACGTCGCAGGCGCGTCGATTGGATCCGTCCCAATCAGCTTGCATGCTTCTTTCCACGTCATGCCGGTTTTGGGATCGCTCGCGACGTGAACACGTCCACCGCGCGCGACCAGGGTTGACGGATCGGCAACCTTCAGCGCAGGCGCGACCTTGGCAAACAGCTGCTGCAACGCGGCGTCCCCGGCCACGCGAACGATCGACGTGACCGACGGCGCCGTGACGCTGCCGCCGCTGCCTGGCGCCCACGGATAGTTGGTGTCGCCGATCGCCGCGCGAACCGACTCGATCGGCAGGCCCATGGTCTCGGCGGTCACGATCGCCACGAGCGTTCGGGTTCCGGTGCCGATGTCCTGCGTCCCCACCTGCATGACGACGCCGCCGTCGGGGTGGATCTGACAGGCCGCGCGCGAGCGGTTGGTGCCACTCCCCGCCCACCGGTTGGCCGCGCAACCCATGCCGCGTTTGATCGGACCCGCCGTCGGATCGCCGGTCGGATGGCGCTTGCTCCAGCCGATCTGCTCCGCGCCCATCTTGAAGTAGCGCGCCCACTGCGCGTTCTCGGCCTCGGGCGGCAGGTTTCGCAGCCTGAGCTCCAGCGGATCGAGCCGCAGCCGATCCGCCAGTTCGTCCATCACGATCTCCGTGACGAAACAGGACTGCGGATGGCCCGGCGCGCGGAACGCCCGCTGCGGACCGGCGTTGATGTACACGTCCTTGTGCCGCTGCCGGCGGCTGGAGAACACATACACCTGATAGGGCACCGGGAAATTCGAACCCTGTCCGGCGCCGCCTGTGCCCCACGTTTCCGCATCGATGGCCAGCAGCTTGCCGTTGGCATCGACGGCGGCGCGGATTTTCGCGAAGGCGGATGGACGGTTCCCGGTCACCAGATGCTCTTCCTTGCGATCGAGCATCAGCTTGACCGGCGCGTTCGCCATCTTGGCGAGCCGCGCGCAAATCACCACCTGGACGTCGCCACCCAGCTTGCTGCCGAAGCCACCACCCATGTAGTCGGTGATGACGCGCACGTTGGTCTGAGGAATGTTCAACGCACGAGCCGTGCCCTCGCGTGTCGCGTGCACAGCTTGTGTCGAGACCCAGGCTGTCAGGTTCTCGCCGTTCCACTCGCAGATGCCGCCATGCGTCTCGAGGCTGGTGTGCGTCTGCACCTGCGTCGAGTAGAGCCCTTCGACGATGTGCGCGGCCGCCTTGAAGCCCGCCTCGAGGTCGCCGTCCTGCTGCAGCGTCGGCTCTCTGGTGTTCCCCTTCTCGAACACCAGCGGTGCCTCCGGCCGCATCGATTGCTCGACGGTCGCAAGATGCGGCAACACCTCGTAGTCGACCTTGATCAGGCGGATGGCATCCTGCGCGACTTCCTCACTGACGGCCGCCACCGCCGCGACTTCTTCACCCTGGTACATGACCTTGGAGGTCGCAGGATTGTCGGGTCCCTTCAGCGCGAGCGCTGCGCGAACGCCCGGCAACTTCTCGGCCGCCGACAGATCGATCGAACGGACGCGGGCACTCGGATGCGGCGAGTCGAGGAGACGCGCGTAGAGCATCCCCGGACGGATGATGTCGTAGGTGTACTTGGCGCGGCCCGTCGCCTTGTCAGGACCATCGAGGCGCTTGATCGACTTGCCGATGTGCGCGCGATCGGCCGGCGCCGGCCAGAGCGCGGTCGTGGCCGCCGGAAACTGCGGCGGGGCGGCCTGCGCCGGAGGCTGCGGCTGTGCGGGCGGCGTTTGTGCGGGCGGTTGTTGCTGCTGTTGTTTAGCCACGGCGGCCTCCCGTGGTCGTATTGAGTGCCGCTTCGAGCACGCGAACGTAGGTTCCGCAGCGGCAGATGTTCCCGTCGAGTGCCTTGCGCGCCTGCTCCGCCGTCGGTTTCGGGTTCTGCTCGAGCAGCGCGACCGTCGCCATGACGAATCCCGGCGTGCAGAAGCCGCACATCAACCCATCTCGATCGCAGAAGGCCTGCTGCACCGGGTGCAGCACGGTGCCCTGCGTCAGGCTCTCGACCGTCCGAATCGTCTTGCCCTGGGCCTCGATGGCGAGCGTGGAACAGCTGTAGATCGTCTTGCCGTCCATCATCATCGTGCAGGCGCCGCAGGCGCCGCGATCGCAGACGCGCTTGACTCCGGTGATGTCGAGACGCGTGCGCAGCGCGTCGAGCAGCGTCACGCGCGGCTCGATCTCGAGCTTGTGCGCGCGGCCGTTGACGTTCAACTGGATCGGCACCGGGCCCGGACCGAGGGCTCGCGCGGTTCCCTGGGCCTCGGCCACATCCGCCGGTGCGATGACGCCGACCGCTACACCGCCAGCACCGACTGTCTTGAGAAATGTTCTCCGGCTGAAGCCTGGCTCATCTTTCCGTTTCGAAGGCATGAGGGGCCTTTCTTGAATTTTGTGAGCCGTAGATTACTTCACGACGGGGGTTCATGACGAGGGGTCACACGGGGGTTCACACGGGGGTTCACACAGGGGTTCACCCCCGAGGTCAGACCCGGGGCAGCGTTTGTCGATGCCCGAAGAAGCTCGACCATGGGGACTTCGCCGCGATGCGGCGCTCGGCGGTCTTGATGTTGAACATCACCGGGTTCAGCCGGGGGCTGACTTCTTTCCAGTCCAGCGGCATCGAGACCGGCGCATGCGGACGCCATCGCACCGAATAGGGTGGCACGATGGTCTGACCGAACGCATTGCGCATCACGTCGAGATACACGGGCGCCCGGCGCTGGGCCTTGCGCGCTTCGACGGTGACGAGCCGCGGATGCTGCGTGGCGAGCTCCCTGGCGATGCGCTGGGCGTAGAGCCGCACCTGCTCCTGCGTCGCGCCGCGGCGCAGCGGCACGAACACGTGCAGTCCGCGGCCGCCGGACGTCTTGACGAACGACTCGAGGCCGTGGTCCTGCAGACGCTCACGCAGCAGGACGGCCGCGCGCGCGGCTGAGTCGAATCCGTCAGACGGATCGAGATCGAAGGCGAGCCAATCGGGCTTGTCGAGCAGATCCGTGCGGCAGTTCATCACGTGCATCGCGATGCAGCCGAGATTCACCAGGGCGAGGAGCGTCTTGCGCGTGCCCCCGACGACGTAGTCGACATCCTTGCCGACAGATGCGGCGGCGAGCCGTTCAGTTGTGACGCCCTGTGGGAGATTCGCAGGTGCCTGCTTCTGATAGAAGCACTTCTTCCGGATCCCGTCAGGGCACCGCTCCATCGTCAGGGCGCGCGTTTTCATCCAGGGCAGAATGTGCGACGCGGTGCGGGCGTAGAACTGCGCGAGGTCCAGCTTGGTCAGCCGCTCGTCAGGCCAGAACAGCTTCGAGGGGTTGCTGAGCGTGACGCCGCCGATGTGCACGGCTTCCTTCACACCTTGCCAGCCCTGAGGCGGGCCCTGCCTGCCGCCTCCGCTTCAGCCGAGCTCGCGCGCCGGCCGTCGATCGAAAACGCTCCCGGCCCGGTCAGCATCAGGCAGACGAGACCGGCGAGCAGGACGAAGTTGAACTCGTAGCCATGCCCGACGCCTGGTGCATTCATCCAGTTGATGAAGAACCCGTTCGGAAGATGCACCTTCCAGACGGCCACGCTCATGTCGATCGCCAGCACGGCGGCGGTGATCGGCGTGAACGCACCCGCTGCCAGCAACAGGCCCCCGGCGAGCTCCACGAGGCCGACGATCAGGGCGAGCGGATAAGCTGGCCTGAGGCCCAGCTCGGAGAAGAAGGCAGCGGTACCGGAAGGCCCGGTCCCTCCCCAGAGCCCGAACACCTTCTGTGCTCCGTGCGCCATGAAGACAGCACCGAGCGCCAGGCGGAGGATCAGGGGACCGAACGGCTGTAATCGAGGCATTGGTTTACGCGTGTCGCGCGCCGGCCTGTGGCCTTGCCGCCTCCTTATTCATCAGACGAGGCGGGCGGTTATTCTGACACCGTTGAGTTCTCGAATACAGTATCCTCACCGAATACTACGGTCGCCGTAATTCAGCCCGTCAGACCGGAGGTCGAGCATGCTGACGCGACGGACGTTTCTGCAGACGACGGGAACCGCTGGCGCGGCTGCGCTGGCAGCCTTTACCGACTCGGGCATCGAGCGCGTGCGGGCAGCGTCGCGGGGCGCCGCAGCGCTGAGCGCCAATGACGTTGCGGCCGACGAGAACTACTGGCGCGAGATTCAGCAGGCCTTCACCCTCGACCGCACCATCATCAACCTGAACAACGGCGGCTGCTGTCCGAGCCCGCGCGTGGTCCACGAAGCGCTCAAGCGCTATCTCGACGTGTCGAATCAGGCGCCCGTGTACCACATGTGGCAGATCCTCGAGCCGAACATCGAGACGGTTCGCAGACGCCTGGCGGCCGAATTCGGATGCGATCCGGAGGAGCTGGCGATCACGCGGAACGCGAGCGAGGCGCTCCAGATCGCGCAGCTCGGGCTCGACCTGAAAGCCGGCGACGAAGTCATCACGACGAACCAGGATTACGGGCGCATGCTCGACACCTGGGAACAGCGCGTCCGTCGCGACGGCATCAAGCTGACCAAGGTGTCGTTCCCCGTTCCCCCGAAGTCGATGGACGTCCTGTCCGATCGCCTGCTGAGCGCCATCACGCCGGCGACGAAGGTGCTGCACTTCTGCCACATCACGAACCTGACCGGTCAGATCTTCCCCGTCAAGGCGATCTGCGAGGAGGCTCGCCGCCGTGGCATCAAGACCGTCGTCGACGGCGCTCACGCCTTCGCGCACTTTCCGTTCAAGGCCAGCGATCTCGCCTGCGACTACTACGGCACCAGCCTCCACAAATGGCTGCTTGCGCCGATCGGAACGGGATTCCTCTACGTGCGTCGCGAGAACATTCCGTCGCTCTGGCCGTTGACGCCCGCGAACGAGAAACGGACGAAGGATATCCGGAAGTTCGAGGAGATCGGCACGCACCCGGCAGCCAACCACAACGCGATCGCCGAGGCCATGAGCTTTCACGAAGGCATCGGTATCGATCGCAAGTCCGCCCGTCTGCGCTACCTGCGCAATCGCTGGGCGAACCGGCTGTCACAGAACCCCAAGGTCAAGATCCACACGAATCTGGACCCGGCGCACTCGTGCGCGATCGGGACTGTGCAGATCACCGGTGTGCCCACACAGAAAGTCGTCGCGCAGTTGTGGGAGCGGTGGCGCATCATCGCGACGCCGATCGTCCACGCCGAGTACCGAGGGCGCGCGCATCACGCCGAACGTCTACACAACGATTGAGGAAGTCGATACGTTCGCGGCTGCGATGGAAGAGATTGCTACGAAAGGCATCTAACCGTGGTCCGTAATCCGTGGTCCGTGTCTCGCCGATCGGCATTGCGAATTGCGAACCACGGACCACGGACCACGTCGAGTGTTTTATCGATTTGAAATCACGGTCGACGCGATCGGCTTGCCATCGGCGTCGTAGACTTCGAGCTCGCCTTTCTTCGCCAGCGCCTCTTTGATCTTGCTGCCGTCGCCGACGGCAACGATGTTCAGGCGTGAGGGGTCCCAGTACTTCCTGGCGGCTGCCTGCGCTTGTGCGGCGGTGACGGCCATGACGTTTGCCGGATACGTGTCCCAGTAGTCCTTCGGCAGCTCGTAAGTCCAGCTGTCCAGATAGTAGTTGAGCACCTGTTCCGGCGTTTGCAGCGAGAGCGCGAAGCCGGCGACGATGGCGCGTTTCGCGTCCATCAGCTCGTCGGCCGGGACGGGCGTGTCCCGCATCGATGCGATGTCGTTGAGGAGGTCGGTCAACGCCGGATCGGTGACGTCGGTTCTGACGGCCGTGGAAGCCTGCCACGAGCCGGTATGCCGTGTCGCCGAAAACCCGCTGCCGACACCGTACGTATAGCCCTTCTCCTCGCGCAGGTGCCGGAACAGACGTCCCATCGCGCCGCCGAGTACGCGATTGGCAACGGTGAGCGTGATGTAGTCGGGATCGGTGCGCGTCATCGATTGTCCGCCGACGATCAGGTTGGTCTGCACCGATGATGGCCGCGTGACGAGGTAGACCTTCGCAGCGGGTGCTGCCGGCGGATTGGTGACCGCCGGTTTCGCCGCACCCGACTTCTTCCAGGCGCCCAGCTTCGTCTCCACCAGCTTGCGTGCATCGGCAAGCGTGATGTCACCGGCAAACGCGATCACGGCATGATCGGGTACGAAGCGCGTGCGATGCGCTTCGACCATCGCGTCGCGCGTGATCGCGTCGAGCGAGGCCGGTGTCGCAGAGTTGCGCGACGCCGGATGATCTCCGTAAACGACCTTCGAGAACATCTCGGTCGCCAGGAAACCTGGCTGGGTCCGTTGCTGAATCAGTCCGGCTTTTGCCCGTGTCTTCAGCCGATCCCATTCCTCCGCCGGAAACGAGGGGTTCAGGAGAATGTCGGAGCCGAGATCGAACACATCCGCAAAGTGCTCGCTCAGGGCGCCGCCGGACATGCCGGCACTCGGTCCGGCAACGCTGCCGGTCACGAACAGCGTCGCAGCCATCGTCTCGAGAGCCTGCGAAATCTGCTGCGACGTTCGCGTCTTGGTGCCCTCGCGCATCATCTGCGCGGTGTAGTTGCTCAAACCGGTCATGGTCGGCGCGTCGTAGTAGCCGCCGGCGCCGGGAATCATCATCTGGAACGACACCCGCGGCAGCTTGTGATCTTCGAGGACCATCAGGTGCAAGCCGTTCGGCAGGTCGGCTTCCTGTGGTTTCGGCAACTTGACCTTCAGGACTTCGTTCGAGACCGGGGCCTTCCCCTTCTTGATCAGGCCGGCGCTGGAGGGCGGCCCCTGCTGGCCGCCGGCTTGTGCGTGCAGCCCCAGCGTGGCGGCCGCAGCAAACGCCGCGACGGCGGCGACCACGTTCGTCTTCCGCATGAGTGTCGGCATCATTCGACTCCAGACGGCGCCGACGACGGGGCCGTGGCTTTGGGCACGATCACGACGACCGTCCGCCCGGTCTTGACGAGATACTTCTGGGCCGCCTTCTGCACATCGACAGCGGTAACCTTGGCGATTGCATCGGCCCTGGTGTTGATCTTGTTCGGGTTGTTCTCGAACATCGCGTAGTCGCCGAGCGCCACCGCGCGTCCGAGCGAGCTGGCCATCGTGTTCACCAGGTTGCTCCTGGCGGAGGTCCTGGCCTTCTGCATCTCCCAATCCTCGATCGGACCGGTCTTCACGCGCTCGATCTCGGCATCGATCGCCGCTTCGAGATCGGCGATCGACTTGCCGGGCGCCGCCGTTCCTGAAATGTTGAAGAGCCCTGGACCCTTCGCGCCATCCGGAAATGCGGCGATCGTGCCGCTGGACAGCTGCTTCTGCCTCACGATCGTTTCGTAGAAGCGCGAACTGCGTCCGCTGGCGAGCACCGTCGCGAGCACCTGGAGCGCATCCTGATCCGGCGCATCGGCCGGCGGAATCTTGTAGACCATGTCGACGCGCGGCAGCCGGGCCAGCGGATCGTTGATCGACGTCCGGCGCTCTTCGGTCTGCGCCGGTTCGGTCATGTCCACCGGTTTCGGAGCGGGCTGCGCCGGAATCGATTCGAAGTACTTTCGGACCTTCTGGAGCGCCAGCTTCGTATCGACATCACCCACGATCGACAGCACGGCGTTGTTCGGCGCGTAGTAGGTCTTGAAGAACGCGGCGACGTCGTCAACGGTTGCCGCATCCAGGTCCTGCATCGAGCCGATGACCGAATGCTCGTACGCGAAATTCTCGTAGGCGAGATCCTCGATGACCTCGAAGGCGCGGCCGTATGGCTGGTTGTCGACGCGCAGCAGGCGCTCTTCCTTGACCGCTGCTCGCTGGTTCTCGAAGTTGGCCTGGGTAATCTCGAGCGACCGCATGCGGTCCGATTCGAGGAACAGCCCGAGGTCGAGTTGATTCGCCGGCAGCGTCGCGAAGTACAGCGTCCGATCCTTGTTCGTCGTCGCATCCATGATTCCGCCGGCAGCGAAGACGAGATGCGGGTGCTCGAGCGCGCCGACGTTCTCGGACCCCTTGAACATCATGTGCTCGAACAGATGCGCGAATCCTGTGCGGCCCTTTCGCTCGTCGCGCGAGCCGGCGTTGTAGGTGACCGCCAGCGTGAAGACCGGTGCTGAATGGTCCTCCGAGATGATGACGCGGAGGCCGTTCTTCAGCTTGGTGTCGGTGAACTGGAGCTTGGGCAGCGGCGCAGCTGCCAGGCCGAGCGCGACGACGACGCCGGCGGAGGCGAGGCGCCGAATCGAAGGGGACATGACACCTCCACGAGTTATCAGCTGTCAGCTGTTACCCGGTGAGCGTACACAAAAAGAGGCAGAAGGTCAGACCTTCTGCCTCGAATCATGCTCGAGGAGGTGTCAGTGTGACACGCCGTCGTCAATGTCGCCCGTCACAGTGTTCGTCCCAGCCGCGGCTGCGGCCGACCGGAGGCGGATCGCGAAGCACCCTGCGAAAGTGCTGACGTTGTGATCATGGACACCGGTGCCGGACCACCCGGCACGGACCCAGCGTTCCGCCCCCGGTCCGTCGCAGCCTTCGAATCTCCCTTCGAGGCTCGCTCAGGCCAGGGCCTTTCGACATTGCTCAGGCCTGGGGATCCACCGCCGCGGAACCCCGGACGGGAGGCGGGGTTCCGCGTGGTGGACAGATGCTCGCTCGTTCTTTACGCGAGCACCTTGATCACGACCCGGCGATTCTGCGCGCGCCCGTCCTTCGTGTTGTTGGGCGCAATCGGCTTCTCTTCGCCGTAGCTGATCACGTTGATCTTGTGGAGCGGTACCTGGTGCGTCTCGTAGAGGTAGCGCTTCACGCTCTCGGCACGCTCGATGCCCAGCTTGTAGTTGATGTCCTTGGTGCCCACGTTGTCCGTGTGGCCCTCGATCTCGATGAACGCGCCGTTCGGGTTCGCCTTCAGCTGCTGCACGAGCTGATCGAGCTCGCCCATCGCCGCATCAGGAACCGCCGCCGCATTGAACTTGAAGCCGCCCTTGTCCTCGCTCAGGACCACTTCATAGACCAGCCGCTTCGACGCGCGCTCGATCGCGTCGGCGCGGGTGTTCACCGCGGCTCGCGGCAGTGCTTGGCTTCGTCAGCGCGCTGTCCGGCCTGGACCGCCTTCTGATCGGCCACGCCCACCGCGGAGGTCAGCTTCTGATCGACCTCGCCGATCCTCTGCTCGTTCGCGCGCGTACGCTCCTGGTTCTCTTCGACGGACTTGGTGAGGGTGTCGACCTTGTCGTTGACCTGACCCACTTCCGTCCGCACGAACTTCTTCGTCGCGCACGCCGTGGTGCCACCCAGCGCCAGTGCGAGCACGGGTATCGCCAGCACGAATCTCTTCATATGTCCTCCGTCTATGCCAGCCCACCGTGTACTGGAACTGGCTTCTCCCGTCCGCTCACAGCGGACATGTGTTGCGGCCAACATGGCCGACTTCCGACTCTCAGTCCGGCTCTTGCTCTTGTCCCGGCGACGTTCGTCCGCCGCCAACCAAATAACCGCTGCGCGCTCGAACCACGAGGTTGCCTTGCTTCGCCCGGATTTCGAGCGGCTTCCATCCCGGTCTGGCAGATGCTGCGAATGCCAGCAAATACTGGTTGCGCAGCTCATCGACGATCTGCCGTGCCGCCGTGCTCGCGTGGGCAGGGGCGCTGGCCGTGAACAACTCACCGCCCGTCCACTGCGACAGGTCCCGGAGCTGCGAGCTGATCATCGCTGCCGGGCTGTCCTGCTCCTGGCGCGCGGGATCGTCGATCGCCGACATCACCGCCACCACATACACCGGAACGTCGATGCTGCTCGCGATTCCGGAAACCTCTGGAGCCGTCAGTCGGCTCTTCGTGTCGATGCCGTCGGTCAGCACCACGACCGCCGCTCTCCGCGGTAACCCGCTCGTCCCCTTCGCCGCTTCCTGCGCGACGGCCCGTGCCGTCTCGGCGATCGCGTCATACAGCGACGTCTGTCCGAAGGGCGCTTCGACTTTCGACATCGCGGACTCGAGCGTCGTGAAGTCCGTCGTGAAGTCGTGCACCTTGTCGAGCCGCGTGTCGAACGAGAACAGTGCCACTTGATCGCCGCCCTTCAGCGCACTGAACAGGTGGCGTGCCGCCTGCTGCGCGTCGACGACCTTCGATCCCACCCGCATGCTGCCGCTGATGTCGAACAGCACCGCGAGCTTGATCGGCCCGTTCCGTTCCGCCTCGAATCCGACGATCGGCCGAAGCTCCCCTCCCTCGACGACGACGAAGTCCTCGCGGGCCAGGTCGAACACGAAGCGGCCTCGTTTATCCCGAACAACCGCCGCGACGGAAACCAGATCCACAGCGGATCTGAATTTGGGCGCCGGATTCGGCCGGCTGCCCTGATGTCGCCTGGGCGCCAGCCAACCCCGGCAGCAGCAGCAGCATCGTCGCGGCCGCTGCGACGAGAATGGCTCGACGCACCGCCATGCCCCGCCAATAACCAAGAATCGTGCCTTTCGTATAAGCTGTGTATCTAGAACAAATTAACTTCATAATTGACTCTTGTAATTACCCTCGATCGCTGCAGAGGCGCGTAGAAGTTACGCGATCGAGACGATCTCGGCCTGTCATTTCTACAAAGCCTGGTGTAAGGCTCATCCCTTACAGCCGTTACTGCTATCATTTAAAGCCAAATGGGTGCCCGAACCGCCCCCGCTATTCCGGTCGCCGGACGCATCGGCGGCTTCGTCTACGCAATCCGCAATATCGTGACGGAGGCCCGAAAGGTTGAGGCTGCCGGCCGGACCGTCCGATACCTGAACATCGGCGACCCGATCACTTTCGGGTTCGAGACGCCGCCCCATCTGGTGGCCGCCGTCGAGCGGGCCATGCGCAACGGCCAGAATGGCTATGCGCCGTCGGTCGGGATCCTCCCTGCCCGGGAGTCGGTCGTCCGCGAGTGCGCCCGTCGCGGGATGCCGACCACACCGGATCGCGTGGTGATCACGTCGGGCACGTCGGAAGGAATCGAGCTTGCCCTGACCGCGCTGGCCGAGACGGGCGACGAGGTGCTGGTTCCGGTACCGACGTATCCGCTGTACACCGCCGTGCTCGCCAAGATTGGCGCGCGCGCCGTGTTCTACCGGACCGATCCAACGCGTGGCTGGCTGCCCGACATCGATCACGTCCGCAGCCTGGTGACCCCCGCAACCCGCGCGCTCGTGGTCATCGATCCGAACAACCCCACAGGCGCGACCTATTCGAATGACGTACGCCGCGAGCTCGTGGATCTCGCCGATCGTCACAATTTCCCGCTGCTCGCCGACGAGGTCTACGCGGATCTCGCGTTCGACGGCCCCGTGCCCGCGCTCGCGGCGCTCAACCCGGACGCGCCGGTTATTTCCTTTTCATCTCTCTCGAAAGCGTACCTGGCACCGGGATGGCGGGCGGGCTGGATGGCCGTCGGCCGGAACGAGCGTCTCGACGACGTGCTCTCCGCGGTCAAGAAGCTGGCTGACGGACGGCTCTGCACGACGGGGCCGATGGAACACGCCATCGTTGCCGCACTCGACGGCGATCGCTCGCATCAGGAATCATTCAGGAAGGCGCTGCGCGAACGGGCCGAGTTGACGACGCGACGACTGAATGCCATCGACGGTATCACAGCCGTGCCGCCGACAGCGGCCTTCTACTCGATGCCCAAGGTTTCGCTGCCGCCGGGCGTGACCGATCAGGACTACGTGCTTGCGCTGCTTCGCGCGACCGGCGTGCTCTGTGTGTATGGCTCTGGCTTCGGTACGCGGCCCGAAGACGGCTTCTTCCGCGTCGTGTTCCTGGCGTCGCCGCGCGAGCTGGGCGAGATCTACGACGCGATTGCAGATTTCACCCGCGACTTCCTGTCCAGGCGCTGAACTGACTATCCGATGAACCCGAAGAAGGACGCGGCCAATCGTTCCGCGGAACCCGAAGTGTCGGCGGGCGGAGATCGGTCGCCATTGACACCGCGCGATTACCGTTCGCTCATCCTCTACGCGATCTGGATGACCACGCTCACCGCCCTGGTGCTGTGGGCGGCGTACCAGGTCCGCCACGTTCTGCTCCTTATCTATATCAGCGGGCTCCTCGCCGTCGGCTTCAGCCCCATCGTCCGCCTGATCGAGAAACAGAAAGCGCTACCCATCGGCACCCAGCGGTTTCCGCGGTGGCTGGCGATTCTCGTTCTCTACCTCGTGATCATCGGAACGCTGACGGGCATCGGATTTCTTGTTTTTCCACCGCTCGTCGATCAGGCCCAGCAGTTCGGGAAGGCGCTGCCGGAGATGTTCGATCGCGCGCAAGCGTTTCTCGTGTCGCGCGGGATACTGGATCATCCCCTGTCCCTCAAGGAAGCGGTGGAACGGGCCCCGGTTGCGGGAAGCACCGACGCGGTTGGCACCGTGTTCGGCACGCTCGTCGGCGTCATCGGCGGCGTCTTCGGCTTCCTGACGATTCTGATTCTGACGTTTTACGTGCTCGTCGAGGCGGATCAGCTGCGCAGTCAGTTTCTGCGGCTGTTTCCACCATCACGTCGCGCGCGGGTGTCGGCCGCCAGCCGCGACGTCACGGTGAAAGTGAGTGCGTGGCTCGGCGGCCAGCTGTTTCTCGGAACGACCATCGGTGTCACATCCGCGATCGGGCTGGGGCTGCTCGGCGTTCCCTTCTTCTATGTGCTCGCACTCGTCGCCGGTATCGGCGAGTTGATCCCGATCGTCGGACCGATCATCTCGGCGATTCCGGCGATCCTGGTCGCCGCCACAGTGTCATGGGAGAAAGCGCTGTTCGTGCTGATCTTCTTTGTCGTGCAGCAGCAGTTCGAGAACCATGTGCTGGTGCCGAAGGTCATGTCGCGCCAGGTCGGCGTGAGCGCGGTGACCGTGATCGTGTCGCTCTTGATCGGTGGCAACCTGCTCGGCGTGGTCGGCGCGATTCTCGCTGTACCGACCGCCGCCATCCTGCAGGTGATCTTCAACGAGATGAGGGAATGAAGTAGTCAACTCCCAACCGCCTACTTCACCGCGCCTTTCGAGAGCAGGAACTTCTCGACGTCAGTGTGGCGCCCTCTGCGCGCCATGCTGAGGGGCGTGCGCCACTCTCCAACGCCGTCCGCCTGTTCCCCGTGCCCAACCCACACCGCAGCGTTCACGTCTGCACCACGCGAGACGAGCAGCTCGACCACTGCAATCCGTCCGCCGCCGCTGGCCTGAATGAGCGCGTTCTCGTCGCCCGGCACGACCTGATCGACGATCGCGCCCTGCGCCAGGAGGAAGTCGACGATCTCGACGTGCCCCTCGCGGGCGGCCATGATCAGAGGATTGCCGTCGCCAGAAACGGCGAGATTCACATCGGCACCGCGCTGGACGAGGAAACGCACGACTGGCATGTGACCTTCACGTGCGGCGGCAATGAGCGGTGAGCCGTCACCATCGACCGTCGCATTGATGTCCGCGCCAGCATTGAGCAGCTCGGTCACGGCGTCAACGTCACCCTTGGCAGCCGCATCGACCATCCCCTGACCGATTGCCGAGGCAACCGCACGCCGCGCTGGTTGTGACTGCGCTTCTGGCACCTCACCACTGTCGGGAACAGCGACGGCGCGAAGCGGCGCGATCGCGAGGACCGCAGCAGCTGCGACCGGCAGCACGAGGATCGCCGCACGCCTGGTCACGCGGCCCCGGCGTTGCGAGTCGTGTCGAGCAGCGCCGTGACGCGCGTGCTGAGATCGCTGCGGCTGGCCATCGCGACCAGCGCGGGCGACGAGGACGCCTTCATGCGGCGCGCCAGCTCCACCAGCTGATCGGCGTAGTCGGTCCGCTCCTCACTGCGCACAACCGCGTCGTCACACGCGCGTTCAGCCTCGAGAGACAACTGGCGCCAGGCGCTCCAGGCGAGAGGGTGGAACCAATACGCGGCGCACACCGTCCTCGCGAGCACCTGCGTCAGCCAGTCGCCCCGGTGCACGTGCTCGATTTCATGGACCAGCGCGCGCCGGAGATCCGCCTCCGCCCACGTGCGTGCGTCAGCAGGAAGCAGGATACGAGGCTGAAGAGCGCCGTATGTCAACGGGGCGGCGACCGCCTCGTGCAGCAGAATAGGAACGTCCCGCGAAATGCCGTTCTGCTCGCACAGGCTCCTCACCAGCTCCCGAGCCTCGAGCCAGGGAATGCCCTGACGGCCGATCCGGATCAGCCGGAGGACACTCACAGCGAACGAGATCGACAAGAGGAGCGCACCGGCGACCCAGATTCTGCGAACCAGCGTCGACCAGGACGGCAGGGCGCTCCGCGCGATCGACGGTTGGGTCGACGCGCCACGCGGGACCGCAGCAGTCGTGATATCCGGAGCCACAGGCTGCGCAGTTGTCGAAGGCGCGGCGAGTGCGGATACGGGCACGTCGACCGTCAGTGGCGGCAGCGCAATCGCGGCAACGGGCAGGACCGCCAGCGCCGCGAACGTCACCGCGAGCACGAGATGACGCATCGACGCCCGCGCCCGTCGAGCGAGTGCGGCTGCGGCGAGACCGGCGATCAGCACGACGGTCGCTTTCGCGAGGATGGAGAATTCGACCGAGCCACTGACGAGGCCGGCGAGATTCGGAAGAACACCAGTCATGATCGTCTCCTCTGTTTCCGGACGCGGTCGATCTCGGTGCGCAACGCGTCGAGGTCTTTCTCGCTCCAGTTTTCCTGTTTGAGCAGTGCGGACGCCGCTTCGCCAGCCGAGCCGCCGAAGAACACCTTGACCAGCTGCTGCAGCGCCGCGCGCCGGGCAGTCGCGCGCGGCACGGTGGACGAATAGACGTAGCGAAGGCCTTCTTCACGGTGGCGGATGTGGCCCTTGGCCTCGAGCCTGACCAGCATCGCGCGCACCGCCGAGTAGCCCGGCGGATCGGTCAGGCGTTCGCGAATCTGCTCCGCCGACGCGTTGTCGTCCAGCGCGTAGATGGCATCCATGATTTCGCGTTCGCGACGCGTCAACTTTTCTGTTTTCATAATGCTGAGTGCTGACGTGCTGACGTGCTGACGTGCTGACGTGCTACAGGAGTAGCATAGTGCTACTGTTGTAGCATGTCAAGGCCTCCACCACTGGCTACGCGCCCGTGTGGTCAGGGAACGAACATGGAACCCCGCGACCGGTTCTGTCGTCCGTTATACTCGCGGGCTATGGTGTCGAAAAGCTCGGCGTCGGACCGCGCTCGCGAGTGGTTCGACACCTACACTCGGGATTTCTCGCCAGGCGATCTGCGGCGGCTCTTCACGCACGACACGCCGGACGCCTACAACTTCTTCCGCCGCGGCCTCGACACGAGCGATTTGCGGGGCTGCCGTGGTGGAAGCGTATTCCTCTCCGCTTCCGTCAGGTGTTCGTCGCCTTCACGCTCAGGCTGCCACCCGCGCGGCGCGTTCTGTACATCACCGCGCTGATCATCGCGATCATCGGCCTCATCCGCCTGTTCCGGGGCTTCGGCACCGTCGATGTGCCGTTTGGCATGCCGTTCTTTCAGATCGCGATGCTCATGCCGGTGTGGGCCGACGGCACGTTCGCGTTGCTGGTGAGCCTGTTTCTGGTCAACCTGCTGGTGCTCCTCGAGGTTGCGGATCGCCTGTCGCTCAAGGGCGAGCTCGAGGTGGCGCGCGAGATTCAGCTGGCGATGCTGCCGCGTGGGACTTACGCGGTCGGTGACATCGAAATCTGCGGGATGACACGGCCTGCCAACACCGTCGGCGGAGACTTCTATGATGTGCTGCCGTTGCCCGACGGCCGCGTGATCCTCACGCTCGGCGACGTCGCCGGCAAGGGCAGTCCTGCGGCGCTGCTCATGGCGCTGCTGCTGGCGTCGCTGCGGACGCTGGTCGAGGAGCGCCTCGATCCCTCCGCGCTCGTCGCCCGTTTGAACGTCCAGATCTCGCGGCACAGCCCCGCATCGCGATTCATCACGCTCTTCTATTCGGAGTACGACCCGGCGACCGGCACGTTGTCATACGTGAACGCCGGACAGAACCCGCCGCTGATTCGCCGCCGCCACGGCCGGTTCGAGCGCCTTCACGGCACGGGCGTCGCGCTGGGCATGTTCGATCACTCGACGTTCGGCCGCGTGGAAACCCGGCTCGAGCCTGGCGACATGCTCGTGTTGTACAGCGACGGCATCACCGAGGCCGAAGACCCCGCTGGGCAACCGCTTGAGGAGGCCGGCCTCGAACTGCTGATCGAACGCCACGCAGCCGAGCCACCAGCCGCCCAGGGCCAGCACATCCTGCGCGCCGTCGAAACCCACGCCGGCCAGCCACGCTTCGGCGACGACCTGACTGTACCTGATCCTCAAGCGCTGCGCCTAGGCAGGTGCGCGGGTGCGCAAGTGCGCAGGTGCGCGAGTGCGCAGGTGCGCGAGTGCGCGGGTGCGCCCGGGGCATTTTTGGCACTTGGGCACCTTGGCACTCGGGCACGTGCGCACCCGCGCACCTGCGCACCTGCGCCCTGCCCCTGCGCCCTGCGCCCTGCGCACTTAGGTGTTTATGACCCATTCATCCCAAAACCCTGTCACCCCAGACTCTTTCCGGCTAATTGGTACCTAGCCAACCGTTGGGTGTCGCGGAGCTGCCCTGCGGGTGTCTAATATTGAGTTACGCGACCCACCCCATGTTTCCAAGGCTGCTGACCGCCGTCGTTCTGTTGTTGGTGGTCCCCGCTGCAGCGGGGCAGCCAGGCGGGCAGCCTGATGCCATCGAGGCCTTTGTTGCGGGCCTGGAGCAGGTTGCGGCGGCCGGTGACAAGGAGAAGATTCTCGCGCTCGTTCATCCCGAGACGGATGCCGGCGAGCTGGCCGACTTCCTCGAGGCGGCGACCCCCGCCGCGCCTCGCCTCGTCATCAAAGAACGCGATCGCCTGGCCATCGAGACGGGCGGACAGCGTTTGCTCCTCGAACTCTTCGTCGAACGAGGGTTGGAGGGCCGGGTCTCCACGTGGCGAGTCGATCTCAAGGAAGCGCCGAAAGCAGCCGGCGCGAAATCGGGACCCTGGAGAATCGCGAAGATGGAGCGGCTGACGGTCGTCAGCGGGCTCTACCGTTTGTCGCTCGATGCGACGCGCCAGTTCGACGTCCGCAACCTCACGGTGAAGGCGCCGGACATGACGCTCACGATGCCGTCGGGAAGCGCGTTCGTGGCGATGACGCCGGAAGGCGCCACCGCCGTCGTGCTCGTCGGACGCGGCCGCATGACCCTCGCGCCGGAGACGAAGGCGGAGCAGACGCAGATCCGGATCTTCGCCGGTGACAGCAGCTTCGACTCGGAGTTCGAGGGCGCCTTCATCCGCGTCAAGCCGACAGAGTTCGACGCTCGTTTCAGCTCTGAGTCGCTCGTGCCACGGCAAGTCAACGGCGCCGAGCTCAGGCGCGCCAGGGAAATCTTCGAAGAGTTCGTCGGCCGCACGCTGCAGATCGATCTCACCGACTTGAGCCGGGACCGCTGGTCGGTCGTACCGCCGACCGGCGATGTGATCGCCGAGGTGCGCACGCGCCGGTTCGGCAATCTCACGTATGCTCGATCGTGGGGCGATGCGGAAGACATCTCGTTCTTCGATCGCCGCAAGCGCCGCAACATCGCGGTCTACGCATCGGCGGAAAAGCTCGCCGCCCGCGGACGTTTCTACAGCGAGGACGACCTCGTCGACTACGACGTGCAGTCGTACGACATCGACGTCAACGTCTCGCCCGACCGCTTGTGGATCGCTGGCAGCGCGCGCGTGACGATGAAGATTCGAGCGTTCTCGCTGACCACGATGACGCTCCGCCTGGCGGAGTCGCTCGCGGTGCGCGGCGTGTACTCCGCCGAGTTCGGCCGTCTGCTCCACCTTCGCGTCGTCGGACAGAACAGCCTGATCGTCAACCTGCCGGCGCCCGTCAGCCGCAACAACGAAGTATCGCTGACCATTGTCTATGGCGGCCGCGTCGAGCCACAGGAGCTCGAACGCGAGGCTATCGCTGTCGCCGCACAGGATCCTGAGCCCCCGCAGATCCCGCTCGAGCCTCGCTTCATCTACAGCAATCGCTCGTATTGGTATCCGCAGTCGACCGTAACCGACTACGCGACCGCTCGGCTCCGCGTGTCCGTGCCAAGCGAATACGACGTGATCGCGAGCGGTCTCGCCACAACAACCGTGACACCGCCATCCGGACCAACCGACGGCGATCGGCCACGAAAGACGTTCCTTTTTCAATCCGACAAACCGGCGCGATATCTCGCCTGCGTAATCAGCCGTTTCTCGACCATTGCCAACGCGCAGCTGAAGGTGCCGTCGGTCGAGGTCAACGCTCTGCGCCAATCGCTGTCCGATGACGATCGGGAGGATGCCAGGCGGTCAGCGCCTGATCGGCCGATTCGCAGAGCGTCGCCCTCGTCGTTCAGGCTAACCCGAGACAGGCATCGCGCGCTCGGGCGCTGTCGCAGAAATCCGACGGACATCTTTCAGTTCTACGCGTCGCTCGTCGGCGAAGCGCCCTATCCGAGCTTCACGCTTGCCGTCACCGAGAGTGACCTTCCAGGTGGCCACAGTCCGGCGTACTTTGCCGTCCTCAATCAGCAGCTACCAACTTCGCAGCTCGTGTGGCGCAACGATCCCGTCGCCTTCGAGAACTACCCGTCCTTCTTCCTCGCGCACGAGCTGGCGCACCAGTGGTGGGGACAGGCTGTCGGATGGAAGAACTACCACGAGCAGTGGATTAGTGAAGGGTTCGCACAGTACTTCGCTGCCTTGTACGGGGAGAAGGAACGCGGGCCGGAAACATTTGCGGGACTCCTGCGACAGATGCGTCGCTGGGCGATTGAGTCCTCTGATCAGGGGCCGGTCCACCTGGGGTACCGGCTCGGCCACATCAAGAACGACAGCCGCATCTTCCGCGCGCTCGTCTACAACAAAGGCGCGATGGTGCTGCACATGCTGCGGCAGCTCGTCGGCGACGAGGTCTTCTTCACCGGCCTGCGGCGCTTCTATGGGGAGTGGCGCTTTGCGAAGGCAGGAACCGAGGATTTCCGCCTTTCAATGGAAGCGGCCAGCAATCGCAATCTGCAGCCCTTCTTCGAGGGGTGGATCTACGGCTCGTCGATCCCGCGGGTCAAGGTGACGCAACAGCAGCACGCCGGAACACTGCTGCTCCGCTTCGAGCACCGGCTTGACGTGATTGTCGTTCCGGTCACGGTCCAGATCACCTACACGTCGGGCGAAATACAGGAGCTCGTCGTGCCCGTCAGTGAACGCGTTATCGAGCGGACCGTGGCGTTGAAGGGGACAATCCGCAGGGTCGACATCAACGATCACGCCTCGCTCGTCGAAATCGAGAAGTGAGAGACAGAAAAGGTAGAGAGGAAGCATGCGGCCCGGCCGGAGCCGGACCGCGTGTCGTCATGGAAGGTAGATGGCCGCAACGCGCGATTCGCCGTTCCGCTCGAACGGTTCGAACACGAGGATGAAGCGCGACCCGCCGTATTCGTAGAAACGGGTCAGACGTTCACCAAAGCTGCCGCGATCGACTTCCTGCCGCCCGCTCTCTGCGGAACGGCCCAGCCGGGCCGCCACTGCCGAGAACGTTTCCCCGACACGCACTTCCTTCCCGTCCAGGAACGGCAGAACGGGAACCGACACCGCGCGGTCAGGCACTGCAGAAGGAATCGTCGAGACGAGCGGACGGGCGGGGGGCGCGGCGCGCACCACGGGCGCCGGGCGCAGCTCGCGAAGGATCAGCGATCCTACGCTGAGCGTCGCCAGCAGGAACACGGCGGCAACGATCCATTCGAACACCGCTGCCAGACGCAATCGCGGCCGAACTCCGAGCGCGTCCATATTGGCCTCCCTTGCTGGGTGAGGTTGGCCGGCCGTTGCCTTCGCTTCGGCCGGGCTCGCTACGCGACAAACCGGAATCGCGTAACGGACCTGGCGAGAGCACAACTTTAGATCGAACGCCCGGGAATTCAAAGTTGTTTAACGGTAGGTTCCGGAAGGCTCCCGCGCTCCACTTTGGGCAGCCCCTCAACCCAATATATGATCAGGGGTTATGGACACTGTCACGCTGACGATTGACGGCAAGCCGGTCACGGTCGCCAAGGGCCGGACCTTGCTGCAAGCGGCAATCGAGAGCGGTATCAAGATTCCTTATTACTGCTACCACCCCGGCCTGGGCATCGACGGCTCCTGCCGCGTCTGCATCGTCAAGATCGAAAAGATGCCGAAGCTGCAGACCTCCTGCTCGACGACGGTCATGGACGGGATGGTGGTGATGACCCAGACCCCCGACGTCGTCGAAGCGCGCGCGTCGGTGTTCGAGTTCCTCCTCATCAACCACCCCCTCGATTGCCCGGTGTGCGACAAAGGCGGCGAGTGTCCCCTTCAGGATTTCTCGTACAGCTTCGGGCCCAACGAGAGCCGGATGGAATTTCCGCGCCGCGTGTTCGATGGCGAGGGCGTCCGCGCCGACGTCGACTTCGGGCCGACGCTGATGCTGAACCGCAATCGATGCATCCTCTGCACGCGGTGCGTACGGTTCATGCGCGAGGTCGACACCGATCCGCAGATCAGCATCGTCGACCGCGGCTACGGCAGCGAGATCGCGACGTTCCAGGAAGAGGGCGTGCAGTCGCTCCTTTCGGGCAATCTCATGGACGTGTGCCCGGTCGGCGCAATCACCACTCGTGATTACCGATTCAAGTCACGGCCGTGGGACAACCCGGACGTCGTCGACACGATCTGCACGCTGTGCGAGAAGGGCTGCAACACGACGGCGTGGATCAAGGCGAAGCCGGAGTGGGCGAAGGGCGCGCGCCTCGTGCGCATGACGCCGCGCTACAACCCGGAGGTCAACGATTACTGGATGTGTGACATCGGCCGCTTCGACTATCACTGGATCGAAGGCGACGAGCGGTTGACCCGACCGATGCTGAAGACCGAAGCCGGGATACTCGAGCCGACGGACTGGCGAGACGCACTCGGAAAGCTGGCCGATCGGGTGACGTCGGGCGGCGAGCCCTCGAGCCTGCGGCTGCTGATCTCGGCGCATGCATCGCTCGAGGAGTTGTTCGTCATCGGCCGCGTCGGCGGCGCGCTTGGACTACCAGAAGAAGGTGTTGCCGTTTCGTGGCGCGCTCGCCAGAAGCCGCAACCGGAAAACGTCAAGTTCAAGATCCCCGCGGTCGATGCCCCCAATGTGCGCGGCGCCCAGGACCTCGGTTTCCCGGTTCGCTTCAACGAGGCCGGCATGGCTGACGTTTCAGCGTTCCGCGGCGAGATCGAAGCGGGACGGGTGCGGGCGCTCTACGTCTTCGATCCGGGACCAAGCGGATCGCTGGGCGACGTTTCGTGGATCATCGAAGCCCGCCGATCCGGAAAGCTGGGGCTGCTCATCGTTCAGGGCGTGCTGATGACGGACCTCGCGATGGCGGCGGACATCGTCCTGCCCGGAGCGGCCTGGGTCGAGAAGAACGCGGCCTATGTGAACATGCAGGGACGGCTGCAGAGCTCGTCACGCGTTCTCACGCCTCCAGGCGATGCGCAAGAGGACTGGCAGGTCTTCGTGAACGTCGGGCTGGCGCTCGGCGCGCCAGTTACCTACGCGACGAGCACCGAAGTGCGAGCCGAGCTTGCCGCGTCGATGCGCGAGAATCCGGCATATGGCAGTCTGACGTCGCTCGAGTTCGCCCGGCCGGTCTCGGCGCGTCATTGGCTTCAGTCGTCCAACCCATCGGAACGCTGGAAGTGGGATTTCATGTTCCAGGACCTGCCGCCGGTCAAGTTCTCGGACGTACCGGTGCCCGCGTCACTCCTGAACATGCTGCCACTGAGGGAAGTAAAGTAGCCCTTTTGGGGTTCTCTACCATGATGGACGGCAGACATGGGTGACCAGGTGACGCTGGCGGCAGCTTTTGGCGCCGGTTTTCTTTCGTTCATCTCGCCCTGTGTGCTGCCTCTGATCCCGGGCTACATCTCGTTCGTCTCGGGTGTCTCACTCGACGAGATGAAGGACGGGGCCGCGCCCGCCGCTACGCGACGTCAGGTGCTCATCACCTCGCTGGCGTTCGTCCTCGGCTTTTCCGTCGTCTTCGTCGCGCTGGGCGCATCGGCGACGGCGATCGGCCGTTTCCTGTTCGACAAGCTTCCGCTCCTCGGCAAGATCGCCGGCGCAATCATCGTGATCTTCGGCCTGCATACGATGGGCGTGTTTCGACTGGGGTTTCTCGAACGCGAAAAACGGGTCCATGCCGAACGCAAACCAGGCGGACCAGTCGGCGCCTTTTTCGTGGGAATCGCGTTCGCGTTCGGATGGACGCCTTGCATCGGACCGATCCTGGCCGGGATCATCACCATTGCCGCATCCAAGGAAACCGTCAGCCAGGGTGTCGTGCTGCTCGCGGTCTATTCGGCCGGACTGGGAATTCCGTTCCTGCTGACGTCGATGGCGTTGAGCCGGTTCTTCTCGTTCACGTCAAGGATCCGGAAGCACTACCACACCATCGAGATGGTTTCGGGCGGGCTCCTCGTCACCATCGGCGTGCTCATCTTCACGGGCCAACTAACCGTGATCGTCCGCTACCTGCAGCCGTACCTTCCCGTCTATTGAGACTCCTACCAGGAAGGCGCGCCGATTTCGTTCTACGAGCGACGAGCTACGGACCACGAACCACGGGACAACTCACCGACTGACATTAATCGCATCGACGATGTCGGTGTGATTGCGGGCTGCGGCACGCGAGAGTGGCGTCATGTCCTCGGAGTCGACGGCGTGCGGGTCGGCGCCACGGTCGAGAAGTGCCCGCACCGGACCGAGCAATCCGGATTCGGCAGCAATGTGAAGCGGTGTATGGCCGCCGCCATCACGCGCCTCTGCCGGGGCGCCCCGATCGATCAGCAGCATTGCCACGTCCTCGTGCCCGCCGGCTAAGGCAGCATGCAGGGCGGTGTTACGCAGGCTGTTGCGTGACACGGCGTCGGCACTGGCGCCGTGATCAAGCAGCCATTCGACGACCTGACGCTGACCAAAAAACGCGGCGAGGTGCAGGGGCGTCCAGCCGTCGTAGGCGTGGGAGCTCATCGACACCCGGCGTGCTGTCGATCGCCGCCTGAACGCCATCGAGCCGTCCCAGTGCCGCGGACGCAAAAACATCCAGGTCGGCGCCACTCTCGACAATTCGATCGACGACCCGGCGGTGCCCGCGGTAGAGCGCGGCCATCAGCGGCGTTTCGCCTGTTGCTGCCCTGAAGCTTCGAAGCGCTGGATTGTCCTCGAGCATGCGCGTGACCATGAGGTCATCACCGGCTTTGGCCGCTTCAATCAATTGATCGCCTGTCGTCATGATCACGCCCTTACCATGAGTGCACCCGGCATCACCTCGACCTCGATTCGATCCTCGAACACGCCCGGCTCGCCGTCGACGTGATACTCCATGGGGCCGTCCTCAGACTCGATAGTGGCCCTGCGAACCTTGCGGACGACGATGCCGGGCGCGCGCTCGACCGAGCCAAGCGCCAGGTGCCGGCTGTGCCAGAACCGCGCCGCCACGGATCGGTCTTCGATCACGAAGGCGTCCAGCAGCCCGTCATCCAGTTCCGCGCCAGGTGCAAGCTGCGCGCCCATGCCGTACTCGCGGCCGTTGGCGAATGCCAGAAGAAGAGCACGGCCCCTGAAGGTGTCACCACCTTCGAGCTCCACCGTATAGCGCTGTCCGCGATACGTGACGCCTTCCCTCAGGCCGATCACGATGTACGGCCATTTGCCGCGGCTCCCCTTCGCCCGCTGATTGAACAGCGTGGCGATTCGAGCGTCCACGCCGACACCCGCGATGTTGACGAAGCGGCGGCCGCCGATGACACCAACGTCGATCGGCCGCGCAGGTGCGTCCAACGCCCGTTCGAGTGCGGCCTGCGGATCGCGCGGCACGCGCAGTGACGCGGCCAGACCGTTGCCGGAGCCGGCAGGGATCAGACCGATGGCGCTCCGCGTGCCGGCAAGCTCCCCCGCCGCCTCGTTGAGCGTTCCGTCACCGCCCCAGACGATCACCAGTGGTACTGCCGCGGCGGCTGCCGCCGCAGCCAGATCTCGCGCGTGCCCGCCTCGTTCCGTGAGGCGTACGTCGCCGCGCAGGCCGCGCCGATCGAGCTCGCGTGCGACGAGGGCCAGCCGCCGCTCCGCAACACTGGAATCCATGCCCGTTCCAGAGACCGGGTTGATGATGGCGACGACCTGAGTGCCGGCGGTGATCTGCACGTACGAGCTGTGAAGAGTGGTTCGGGTGCGAACCGTGGGTGCTATAGTAGCTGGCTGATGGCGGAAGTTGGAGGGGCCTGAATGAAGAGTCGTGCGGCACGCCTCACATTGCTGATCCTGTTCATGGTGGCGTTGGGCGTGACGGCGTATCTCTTCTGGAACGGCGAGTCCCTGGTCGATGCAGAGGCCGTGGCCCTCCGGGACTTCGAGACCAAGTCGCAAGCCCTGTCACGGTCGGTGTTCGACGTGCGCATGGCGCAACAGGCGTATGTCGCCAGCGGCCAGGGCGGGGAATTCTGGACCAGCAAGGTCTCGCGCGGCGTCACCTCCATCGTTGCGGCGCTCGACGCGCTCAAGAGCACGGCCATGTCACCCCAGGCCGTCACCGAACTCGATACCGCAAAAGGCCTCTTCGAAACATTTTCGCAGGTCGATCGCCGCGCGCGTGAGTACGCGCGGACCGGGCAGAACCTCATCGCTTCTGACCTGATTTTTTCCGATGGCCTCGAGCTGACCGACGGCGCGTCAGCCCGTATCGCCGCGGCCCTCGAAGCCGAAAAGGGCGCTCGCGAAGCGGCCATTCAGACGTTGAGAAGCCGGCAGGTGTTCGCGCTCGTGGCCGCCGCCGCCGCCGCGGTTCTCGTCATCCTGCTCCTCTACCAGAACCTCGAGGAGCCGCTGCTGACTCACGGCTTCCAACGTCTCGCCGCGCTGAAACGGATGAGCCCGGCGCCGTGCGTGTTGCCGCACCATCCAGCGTGGCTGCAAAACCTGCAGGAGACCCGGCTCTGGCCTTTGCGCCAGGTGCGGAGGATACCGCGCAGGCACGTCAGGAGAGCACGGACGAAGCCCCGACCTCGCTGCCAGGACTGACTCCCGCAACGGAGTCGACGGCTGCCGACTTCAGCGGACTGGCCTCGCTCTGCACCGATCTCGCCCGCGTCGTCGATACCCAGGAGCTTCCCGGTCTGCTCGAGCGTGCTTCGTCGCTCCTCGACGCCCGCGGCATCATTCTGTGGATTGCCGATCCTGACGCGCGCGAGCTGAACCCGATCATGGCGCAGGGATATCCCGCGCATCTCCTCAACCGCCTCGGCGCACTCCCGCGCGACGCGGAAAACGCCACCGCCGCCGCGTTCCGCACGAGCCTGCTGCAAACGGTCAAAGGCGGCGCGGAGTCGAACGGTGCCATTGCTGCACCGCTCGTCACGTCATCGGGGTGTGTGGGCGTGATGGCCGCGGAGGTGAGGAACGAAGCGGAACAGCGCGACGTGAAGTTGGCGGCGGCCGCGATCATGGCTGCGCAACTCGCCACCCTCGTCGGTCCCCCACCGGCACAGCGCGGCAAGGTCGAAGCTGCCGGCGCTTAGAAACGCCGGCAGCGGCCTGAGTCCGACTACAGAATCGTGCGCGACGTCCACCGTCGTGGCTGCCGCGGTTCGACCTTGCCCTTCAGCGTCATCGGCTTCTTGTCTCGAACGACGTCGAGCGTGAACTCGTCGCCATCGTCGAGACGGTCAGTTCGTCGAGACAGATCCGATGGGCTGCTCACAGGGGTGCCGTCGATTGCGGTGATGATGTCACCCGCCTTCACCCCGGCCTTCGACGCCGAGGAGTTGTCGGTCACTGACGTCACGAGCACGCCGTCCTTCGTTCCAAAGTATCCGGCGAGCTGATCGGACAACGAGTCGACCGTGATGCCCAGCCGGCCGGTCGTCACGAACCACCGTTCGAGTTTCGGCAGCACCCGAACGCTTGGTGGTGGCGGCGGCGCTGGCGGTGTTGGCGGCGCTGGCGGCATGAGGTCCCCGAACCGGCTGAACTCTCGGAACCCGTGCCAGTTTTCGGCAACGCGCGGCTGAACCGAAAGCGTGACGCGCTGTCCATCGCGCATCACGATGGTCGTCACTTGCCGATCCGCAGGCGTTTCCTGCACGAGGCGCGTGAACTGCCGCATGCTCCGAACCCGCTCGCCGTCGAACTCCACGACAATGTCGCCCTCTCTGATTCCAGCTTTCGAGGCAGGGCTGTCTTCCTGCACGTCTTCGATCAGCACGCCGCCCACATTCGCCAGCTTCAGGCGTTTGGCATCCTCACCGTCGACGTCTCTGACAGACACGCCGATCTGACTGCCGCCACCGGTAAGCACCTGCACGATGCTCGGTTGATTTCCGAACGACCATTCGGCATCTTGACCGCGCGCAACCGGAGCGACCGCTGCGCCAATCCCGGCAGCGATCAGCACCACAAGGGTTACCGCGGATGTTGTCCACACCTTCATACGCCACTCTCCTGAACGCTAATCGCTGATCACGGGACGCGGATCACCGCGGATCCTCAATCACGGGACGCGGATCAACGCGATTCCTGATCACGGTACGCCGAGAACGAGAGCGCATCCTGGCTGTCGCGGTTTTTGGATCAGGCTGATGTCCGCGACGATTCAATTCCCTTCAGAGATCGCGGTAATCCGCGTCCCGTTCCCAAGATCCGGTCTGATCCGCGTCCCGTTTCCAAAATCTGGTCTGATCCGCGTCCCGTTCTGAAGATCTGTTCTGATCCGCGTCCCGTGGGTTATTCGCGGTCTCGAAGGGGTAGACGCATGCGATTTACGAAAGGTTGTGTCCTCTCGTCCGGGTTGGAGGTCACTCAGCGTCCACGTACAGTGACGATCGACCACCGAGATCTGCGGTTTTGGCCGAATTTGACGGGTACGGGATTTGATGTGTAGGGGTGCGGTCGCGCGGAGTCAACGGGGTGCGTTAACTCAGGCAGGCGCTGGCATCGCCGCATCCCGTCGCAAGTAGGCTGATTTCGCGCGGCCTTTTTGTGTCTCTAGGGGGACCCATGCAGAGCAGGATGCTGAGAACACTCGCCGGTCTCGCGGCCATGCTGACCCTCGCCGCGGTAGTCTCGGGTTGCGCGCTCAACAGCCGGCCCAGCGTGGCCGAGTTGAAATATAACCCCGGCCGTTATCATGACAAGACCATCGCAATCGACGGCACCGTGACGAGCTCCTGGGGTGTGCCGCTCGTGCCATTCAAGATGTACAGAGTGGATGATGGCACTGGTGAAGTGACCGTCGTGGCGCAGGACGGCCGCGTGCCCACCAAGGGCTCGCAGGTTCGCGTCAAGGGCCGCGTGAACGAAATCGGAACCTTCGGTGGTCAGAGCCTCGGCCTGCACATCCGTCAGACCGACCTGGATTTCAGAGGGCGCTAGGTTAGTCGACGGAGGGGACGGAGGACGCGGAACAGGCTTCAAAAACGGAGACTCGGAGACACGGAGGAGATTCCAGGGCTCGCGTTGCATTTCAGAGCGATCGGCAGCCGGGCGCAGCCCGGCTGGTGAGGAGGCCGGTGATCGGGAATTCGAGCGCCGCCGGCCTCAGATCGCGCTCGAATTCCCGATCACCGGCCTCCTCACCCGCGCTTCGCGCGGCCGATCGCGGTCCCGCGTGTCGACCCATATCTAAGACCCCGTGTCTCCGTGTCTCCGTTTTTGAAGCTTGTTCCGCGTCCTCCGTCCCCTCCGATTCCTCGCCGGCGCGTCACGTGATGCGGATCGCGACGGCAGTCATGTCGTCGTTTGGCGGCGCGTCGCCTCGCCATTCAGCAACCGCCGCAAAGATCTCGCTGACGATCAACTTGGGCGGCAGCTCCCGCGAGCGCGCCACCACATCGATCAACCGCGCGGCCGTGAACTCTCCGCCTTCCGCGTTCATCGCTTCGAACACGCCATCCGTGCAGAACACGAAGAGATCGCCCGGGTGCAGGGCAAAGGTGATTTCGTCGTAGGTCGATCCCGAGAACGATCCGAGCGGCACACCCGGCAGTTCGATCTGCGAGCAATTCCCCTCCGAGCATCGGATCGGATACGGCAACCCCGAGTTCGCCATCGTCATCGTCCGGCGTTTGAGATCGAAGATCGCGTAGCAGAGCGTGCAGTAATACTCCTCCAGCTGCCGCTGGTGAAGAATCGTGTTGATCGATGACAACACGCTTGCCGGGCTGGACCGCTCGGGCAGATACCGTCTGCGGAACGTGCGGCCACGCACCAGTTCCGCGGCGAACGCGCTGTAGAGTGCAGCGGGCACACCCTTACCGGATACGTCTCCCACCGCCACCGCGAGCGTGTTCGACTCGGGCGCGAGATAGTCGTGAAAATCCCCTCCGAGCTCGCGCGCGGGACTGAAGTCGGCGGCCACCTCGACGCCCTTCACGCGCTTCGGCGGTCCTGCAGGCAGCAGCGCGATCTGCACCCGCTGTGCGAAGCGCACTTCCTTCTCGAGACGCTCCTCGTTCGCCAGCACCGCCTCGTACAATCGCGCATTCTCGATGGCCACTGCCGCCTGGCTAGCCAGCAGCGTCAGGATCTCGACGTCCCGTTTCGAGAAGGCATCGAGCTCCGGGCTTTCGAGATCGACGACGCCGATGCAGCGATCCTTGAGGAGCAAGGGAATCGCCAGCTCCGAGCGGACATCGGGAACGACGCTGATATAGCGGGGATCCTGGGAAACGTCCGACACGAGGACCGGTTCGCGATGGAGGGCGGCATAGCCGACGACCCCTTCGCCGAGCTTCACGCGCGGAACCAGCACCTTCTCGCCGTACTGGACGGCGAGCTTCATCTCGAGCTCTTCGTCTTCATTCAGCAGAAGGATGCCGAAGGTTCGATAGTCGATGACGCGGCGGGCGAGCTGCGCGATCCGCGTGAACAGTTCGTCGAGATCGAGGACAGACGCGACCTCTCGCCCGATTTCGGCGAGCGTCTCGAACGCCTCCGCGTCCAGTCGGCTCTGCTCGAACAACCGGGCGTTGACGATCGCGATCGCGACCTGCGCTGCGAACTGGCGGAGGATGGCGACGTCACGCTGGTTGAACTGATCGCGATGGCGGCTGAGGATGTTCAGCGCGCCGATCGGCCGTGACTTGTGCATCAGCGGCACGACGATCTCGGAGTTCATGCCGGGAACGAACTCGATGTAGCGCGGGTCGGCAGACAGGTCGTTGACGATCAGCGGCTGCTCGCTGGCGACGGCGGCGCCGACGAGTCCTTTCCCCGGCTTCAACCGGATCGGTCTGTCGCGCTGCGGATAGCCCAGCGAATACGCGACCGTCAGCTCGTTGCGACGATCGTCCAGCAGGTAGACCGCGAAGGCCTCGAACGAAATCAGCCGTCCGATCAACCGGGGAATCTGCGGAAGCAGATCGTCGAGATCGAGAACGGCCGTGACCTGGCGGCCCAGGTCGAACAGCGCCGTGACGATATCGTGCTCGGCTGGTGCGGCCGCGTCAGCCGCAACGGGCGACCCGTCGGCTGAATGAGAATGATTCACAGAGTGGTTCGTCTCTCGGTTGTCGCCCCGATGTACCAATCGCCGGAAGCGTTGGCGTGAAGCGGAGAATGGGACAGAACCGGATTATACTGGCAATCTAACTGATCTATGGACATCACGCTTCCCCTCGACTATTCAGCGATCGAACGGATCCTGCCTCACCGCTACCCTTTTCTGCTGGTCGATCGGATCACCGAGCTGGAGCCCGACAAGCGGATCGTCGGGATCAAGAATGTCACGCTGAACGAGCGGTACCTCGCGCACCGGCCCGGCGAGCAGCCTGTTCTTCCGCCGACGATTCTCACTGAAGCGGTCGCGCAGGTCGGCGCGATCATGATTCTGGCGAAGCCCGAGAACCGCGAGAAGTTGATCTACTTCATGGGCATCGAGCGTGTGCGCTACCGGCGGCCGGTGCATCCCGGAGACGTCGTCGAGATCGAAGCGACCGTTCGCCGCCTGCGCAGCCGCGTCGGCGTGCTTCGCGGCATCGCTCGAGTCGAGGGCAAGGTTGCCGTCGAAGGCACGATGACGTTTGCACTGGGCCCACGCAACGAGGCCGCGCCGGACGCCGGCGACACAGCGCGCGCCTGACGCGGCGCCGTCACTTCAGAATCAGCAGCACGCCCAGGATCTTCACCGCACGCGACAACCAGATCGGCAGTTTCGCATCTGGGTCGAAGTATCTCCACGTATCGAGGACCGCGGGCGCGAGGATCAACGCGCCGATCCATCGCTCGTCGGTCCCTGACGAGGACGCCATGCCGCGCGTGTCGCGTTCGACGGGCCCCGTGCGCGCGAACGCGGCTCCCGAATACGCCGCCGACGCCCCGATGTTGAAGGCGAAGACGCCCTTTGCGAACGGCGCCTTCTCGGACCGCAAACGCGGCCGCCTGGTCAGCAGCCACTCGTTGGTTGCGTGCTGCACCCAGAACCCGGCCGAGGACACGGTGAATTCCTCGCGGTCGGAGAGCGGAGCCTGCGGGCTGATCGCGAAAAACGGGATCCCGTGGAAGTCGACGCGCCGGACCTCGGGATCGGCGTCGAAGATCACGTCAAAGAAGAGATGCCCGGACTCATGCGCGAGCAGCCCCACGGCCGCGCCCGCCACGAAGCCACCAACTGCAGCGGCTCGATTCACACTCTGTGGCTCTTGTTGCTGTCGAGCTTGAGCCTCGAAAGGCAAGCTCAACGTTGCAACCATCAGAAACCACAGCAGTAGCGGAGCTGCTGACCGTTTCTCACGGTCTGGCTCTGCCGTGGCACACACGTTGCTGGGTAGACCGGCGATTCGCACGCGCTGACTCAGGGCGCGAAGGAGACAAGAGATGCTCGAAACGATTGCGGTCATCCTCATCATCCTGTGGCTGCTTGGTATGGTCAGCGGCTATACGCTTGGAAACTTCATCTATGTGCTGCTGGTCATCGCCATCGTGCTCTTCCTGGTGCGACTGATCAGCGGTCGAACAGTCTGACGCGCCCTTCGGGCCTAGGCAATCCGGCGCCGCTCCTCGAGCGCAGGCTCGCGAGCCGGCGCCGAGGTTTCCGTCGACGGGCGCGGATTGGCGGCGGTCACGGGTGACGCCTTCGTCAGCCGTACCGCGGCGACGCCTGCGAACACGAGCGTGGCGGCGATCGCCATGCGCGCCGTGAACGGCTCGCTCAGAAAGAATACGCCGAGCGCGACGGCGATAATCGGGTTGATGTAGGCGTACAACGAAACGAACGACACCGGCAGGTGCCGTAGCGCGTACGTGTACGCGACGAACCCACCGACTGCTCCGATCGTCGACAGATACACCAGGGCCACGGTTGTCCGGCCCGTGAAAAACAGACTGCTCCACTCGCCGCGAACCGTTCCTGCGGCAACCATCATCAGACCACCGGCAAGCATCTGAAGCGCGGTCGTGCCCAGGACGTTCTCATCGCGCCGGCGCCGTGAATACGAGGAGCCGAGCGACCATCCCAACGACGCGATCTGAAGCGCCACGACACCCGCAAGGAACTTTCCGGCACTTGCGTCGCCGAGGCCAAGCTCCGGCCAGACGAGCACCACAATCCCCAGAAAGCCGATGAACAATCCGGCGGCCGCGCGAGCCGTCAATCGCTCGCCACCCGGCATGAACGCTTCAACCGTCGCCATCCAGAATGGTGAGGTGCCAACGAGCACGGCGGCCAGGCCGCTGGTGATCCACTGCTCCGCGAACACCACGCCTCCGTTGCCGAGCGCGAGCAGCAGGAAACCAAGCAGCGCGATGCCGCCCCAGGTGGACACGGGCGGCAGCTTGTGGCCGCGGACGATCGCGTAGATCGTCAGCAGCGCGCCAGCAAGAGTCCAGCGCAGTCCGCCCATCAACGCGGGCGGCATCGACTCGAGACTGATGCGAATGCCGAGGTACGTGGTGCCCCAGATGATGCAGACAGCTACCCACGCGAGGTAAGCAATCCGGCGCTCGCGCGCGCTTGACGGTGTCACGTCGTCACCTCCTCAGGAATGCCGAGAGGCAGTCGGGAGGTTTCCTTCACCGTCTCCAGCACGATTGTCGTTCGGGTTGAGCGCACGCCGGGGATGCGGCCAAGCCGCGTCCGGAGCAGGTGGCCAAGGTGCTCGGCGTCCCGCGCGCGGACCTTGATCAGATGGCAGTCGTCGCCCGCCACGTGATGAACCTCCAGCACCTCGGGAAAGTCAGCGAGCGCATTGGAGATGCGCTCCTCGGCGCAGGCTTCGTCGGTCCGGACCGCTACAAAGGCCAGAAGTCCGAGCCCCACCGCCTTTGGATCGACCTGCGCGGTGTAGCCCTTGATCAGCCCCTTGGCTTCGAGCTTTCGAATCCGCTCGAGGACCGCTGATGGCGCAAGGCCCACGTTGCGGGCGATGTCCGCCTGCGTTTCGCGTGCGTTGTTCTGGAGTGAATGGAGAATCTGACGGTCGATGGTATCCAAGTCCAGGCTCCTGAAAATTGCCCAGACTCAGAATTATACTCCGACAAATGGTTCTAATTCAAACCAATATTCTGATTGGTATCTACGATCGCCGACGATTGTTCTGTCGAAGGATTCTGGCGCCGAACTCCCGCCAGGCGGGATCCCGACCAGAACGGCGCAGGTCGGCGTCGGCCGCGATGGACCACCGGTGACCGCAGTCGAAGCATCGGTAGGCGAAAACCCCCGGCTGTGAGGGGATCACCATGCTGCTGCGACTCGATTCGCACGACGGGCAGGGAGGGACTGGAAGGGACACCGGACAATACTCAGCGCTGAATTTGTGTAGGCCGGCTGTACAGACCAAGGCTCGGCTTTCTTCTATTTGGCCGAAACTGCAGAATCGATGCCGTTAGGGCGTCTAGACGAATCCGAACGTTCCACGGCCGAGCCAGGCGCCGCCGTCTATCGTCAGGATTTCGCCGGTGATGAAGCCCGATTCGGGGGAAGCGAGGAAGGCTACAGCGTTGGCTACCTCGGCAGCAGTGCCCCAGCGGCCAGCCGGGACCATGCTGGTGATGCGGTCGACCGCCTCGGGGCTGGCCCAGAGCTGTTTGGCGGCACCCGGTGACTCGATTGGCCCGGGGGCAACGGCATTCACGCGGATCTTGTGCCTGGCCCATTCGACCGCGAGCGTCTGCGTCATCGACATGACACCCGCCTTGGCGGCGGCCGAGTGGATAGTGCCGGCGCTTCCGGTCCACACGTAGTTGGCGAGAATCGACACGATCGCGCCACCCTTGCCCCGCTCGATCATGTGGCGGCCTACCGCGCGCGAACAGTAGAAGCTGCCGTTCAGCACGATGCCGATCACGGAGTTCCATCCGTTCGGCGACAGGTCTTCCGCGCGGCAGATGAAGTTGCCGGCGGCGTTGTTGATGAGGATGTCGATGCGTCCGAAGTGCCGGAGCACACGCTCCACCATCTCGTCGACCTGTTCCGGCTTTCGCACGTCGATCTGCACGCAGAGCGGGTCGAGTCCGGCGTGACGAAGCGCCGCGGATCCCTGCTCGATGTTCTCGGAGTTGCGGCTGCCGATGACGATTCGCGCGCCGAGCTCGCCGAGCCGGGTCGCGATCGCCAGGCCAATCCCGGTACCGCCGCCGGTGATCACCGCGACGTGGTCCTTGAACAATCCCTCTTGGAACATGGCGAATCAGCTTACCGGAGAAGGTCGCCTGGCCCAAACCTTCACCCACAGCTGCGTCTATAATCCGAGCGTGTCAGGAACATCCTCGCGAACGCCGGCGCCGGCAGAAGCCTTTGCCCGTCTGTTCGAGTCGGTGCACGAAGGCGTGTACATCGGGTCGGTGACGAAGGCCGCGTCGCTCACGCTCTCGGCGAATCCGCACCTCAAGCTGATGTTCGGCTACGGAAGCGAGGTCCCGCAGGACGAGGTCCGTCCATTCGAGCTGGATCGCTTCGTCGACTCGCTGGCGCGCGAGGGTTTTCTCGAGCGTCTCAATCGTGATGGTGCGGTCACCGACTACCTGCTTCGGCTGCGCCGCGCCGATCGTACGCCGATCTGGGTCGAGGTCACGGCGCACGCCGAACGCCTGCCGGAAGGGCTGCGCATCGAAGCGCTGATGCGCGATGTCAGCGAGCGAAAGCGGCTCGAGGACCAGGCGCGCGACCTGTATCACCAGCTGCTGCAAGCCGAGAAGCTCGCCGCGCTCGGCCAGACGATCTCGGGTGTCGCGCACGAGTTGAACAATCCGCTCGCGACAATCCTGACGTGGGCAGAACGCCTCGCGCAGCGGCAGACCGACGACCAGACCCGCCGCGGCCTCGAAACGATTCTCAGCGAGTCCGAACGTGCCGCGAAGATCGTGCGCAACCTGCTCACCTTCGCGCGGAAACGCCACACGACGCGCGCGATGGTCGACGTGAACCAGGTCGTGCGCGAGACACTGGCGCTGCGTTCGTACGAACAGCGCGTGAGCAACATCACCATTCTCGAGGCGCTGCCCTCCGGATTGCCGCAGGTCTTTGCCGATCCGCACCAGGTACAGCAGGTCCTTCTGAATCTGGTCATCAACGCCGAGCAGGCGATGCTCGGAGCGCACGGCCGCGGAACGTTGATCATGCGCACCTGGCACGATCCGGAACGCGACGCGGTGGTCCTCGAGGTCAACGATGACGGCCCTGGCGTCCCGGAGGACGTGCAGCCAAAGATCTTCGATCCGTTCTTCACGACGAAGGAAGTCGGCAAGGGCACCGGCCTGGGTCTTACCGTCGCGTATGCGATCGTGCAGGAGCACGGCGGCCGGATCACGGTGAAATCGGAACCGGCACGCGGTGCTTCGTTCTACGTCGAACTGCCGGTTGGCGCGGAAGCGCTCAAGCCGCCTGCACCGCTGCCCACCGAACGGCCGAGCAACGCCGCGGCTGGTGCATCGGTGCTCGTGGTCGAAGACGAAGCGGCGCTCGGCGCGGCCGTTGCCGAGTCATTGCAGGACGACGGGTTTCTGGTGGAGAGGGCGAACGACGGACTCGAAGCGCTGGAGCGCGTGCGCAGCCAGCACTTCGACGTGATCATCTGCGATTTGAAAATGCCGCGTCTCGACGGCAGCCAGTTCTACCGCGCGCTCGAGGAGACCCACCCCGACATGACCCATCGGATCATGTTCGTGACGGGCGACGTTGCCGGGACCGACGCCGAACGCTTCCTCGAGGAGTCCGGCTGCCGATGGCTCGCCAAGCCGTTCCGCCTCAAGGATCTGCTGCGCGCGGCGCGCGACATGGTCGGCTGACCCTGGGGTCAGCGGGCGGCGGCGACAGCCTCGCGACGAACCGGCGCGGTGCGACGGGCGGCCGGCTGCTTCGCCGGCGACTTGTACGGCAGCACCACGCCCGGCTTCGGTTCGATATCCGCCTTCGCCATGCGCATCCGCCGCATCGTCTGCTGGAACGAGAGGATCGCCGGGCGGAGCGCGGTTGCGTCGCCCGAGCCGCAGTCGGCGCCGAGCGCCTTGCGAAGCCGCTGCACGGCGCGCGCGTGCAACTGCGAGACGCGCGACTCGTTGACACCGATCTCGACGCCGATCTGCTTCATCGTCGCTTCGGCGTAGTAGTACATCCCGATCACTTTGCGCTCGCGCGGCGGCAGCGAGGCGATGGCCGCGCGAACGCGATCGCGCACTTCGCGCTCCTCGAACGCCTTGTCAGGAGACTGCGGTTCCGACGGCACGAGTGCCGGCGGTAGCGATGCGCCGTCGACGTTTTCTCCTGCGGAGAGCGGCGACGTCGATTCGATCGTGTTGATGCGAACGATCGTGCGGCCGAGACGAGCTTCGTCGGATCCGACGCGCGCAGCGAGATCGGCGAGCGACGGCTCTGCACCGAGCTCGCGGCGCAGCTGCTCGCGCGCGGCTTCCAGCTCGCGGCGCTGGCGGCGCACCCCGCGAGGCCATGCGTCGCGGCGAAGCGCGTCAATCATCGCCCCGCGGACACGACGCTCGGCGAACGTCTCGAACTTGATGCCGCGGTCTTCATCGAAGCGGCAGGCAGCGTCAATCAATCCGATCATGCCGTCCTGGACGAGATCACCCAGCTCGATCGAGTGAGGCATCGACGCGGCAACTCGGCGGGCCAATGATTCGACAAACGGCAGGCCGGCGGCAATGCGATCGCGCTGAGGGGCGGCTAGTGGCTGACGCTGCATGACTTCTGTCTCCCTTGAAAATTCGGGTGGCCGTTCGTCGAGCCACCGGACAAGCGCAGCTATGGGCAACGGCGATACCAGCGCCAAAGCAAACCAAAAGCGAAAGCGAAGGACAGACGTTCCTGTCGAGCTAAACCTTTGGTGTTGAACCGTTTATAAGTGTGTCGCGACGTGAAGGCGTGAGAATGGGTCGCCTGGGTTACCATCTCGACAGTCAACGTCTTGACGGTTTATAGGCCGCTTGTGCCAAAACGATGACATATGGATGAGACGGAAACCCGCCGATTCTGGCGTCGTAAACGCCGGCCGAACGTCTACGGGTTGAGAGGGATGAGGGAGTTCGTTAGGGAGGTCTTGCTACGCCGACTGCGATCGCCGGCGGATTTCGCGCGCGGTGGACATGGCATCGAGCACGCTGGCGACGACCTGGGCCGCCCGCGCGCGGCCCGCTTCGTCCGACGACTTCGTTTCGAGCAGCTCGGCGTTCGCGAGGATGATGCCGAGCTGATTGTTCAGGCGGTGGAACAGGAGACCAAGATCTGACGGTTCGTCCACGGGTCTTACCGCGTGTCTGGCTGTTGGCATCACGACGCTTCTTTGCTGGTCAGGGCCGATGCGCGACTCGGCTCCCGCCAGAGCGTATCCACGAAGATGCGGACCGATCCGCCGGCAGTCCTCACGTACTCGACTTTGCCGCTGGCGATCCAGTTGTAGATGGTGCGGCGGCTGACGCCAACCAGCTCGCACGCCTTCATGATCGAAATGGTCTTTCGTTCAATCATCATCACAGTCATGGGTAAGTCCAACCCTCGTTCGCACAGATGTATCGGAGAGTGGGGGGGAGGTCTGTAGGGGACTGGCAGTCGACAGTCAGCAGTCGTGGAGTCGCCAGTCAGTCGCCGACTCTCCACTGGCTGACGACTGGCGACTGCTGACTCGCGACTAACGGTCGCTGTCGTCATGTGTCAAAATACTGTCCACACGACTTAAATGTCTGAAAGCCAAAAACATCTGCTGATCGTCGATGACGAGAAACCACTGCGGGAAGCCATCGCCGAGCGGCTGACAGACCAGGGCTTTGCGGTCGAACAGGCAGACAGCGGGGAACAGGCGTTGGACCGTCTGGCTGAGTTCGCCTTCGACGTGATCATCACCGACCTGCGCCTGCCGGGGATTGACGGCCGGAAGGTGCTCGACGCCGCGCTCGCGCGCTACCCCGAGATCATCGCCATCGTCATCACGGGATTCGGGACGGTGAAAGATGCCGTGGAGGCCATCAAACAGGGCGCGTCCGACTTCATCACGAAGCCGTTCCAGTTCGACGCGCTGTTGCACATTCTGAACTCCGCGCTCGAAGCGCGCCGTCTCAAGTCGGAGAACGCGTATCTGCGATCGCAGCTCGAAGAACGGTATCGCATCGACGGACTCGTCGGCCGCAGCAAGGTGATGCGCGATCTGTTTCAGCTGCTGGAGATCGTCGCGGCCACGTCGAGCACGGTGCTGATCAACGGCGAAACGGGCACTGGCAAAGAGCTCGCGGCGCGGGCGATTCACCACAGCAGCGCGCGGCGTGCGAACCGCTTCGTCGCGATCAACTGCAGCGCGATTCCCGAGACGCTGCTCGAAGCGGAGCTGTTCGGACATGCGCGCGGAGCATTCACCGGCGCCGTCGGCACGCGACAGGGCCGGTTCGAGCAGGCGCACAAGGGCACGCTCTTCCTCGACGAGGTCGGCACGATGAGCGCCGCGCTGCAAGCAAAGTTGCTGCGCGTGCTGCAGGAGCGGGAATTCGAGCGCGTCGGCGATTCGCACACGATCAAGGTGGACGTCCGCGTGATCGCAGCGACCCATTCTGACTTGCACAAGATGGTCGGCGAGGGTGCCTTTCGCGAGGATCTGTTCTACCGTTTGAATGTCATTCCCGTCTCGCTGCCCCCGTTGCGCGAGCGCCGCGACGACATCCCGATGCTCGTGCAGCATTTCGTTCAGAAGCTGTCAGCGGATGCGGGACGCGCGCCCGCGAAGATCTCGCAGGAAGCAATGCGCCGGTTGATGGCCCATAACTGGCCGGGCAACGTCCGGCAGCTCGAGAACGCGGTCGAACGGGCGTTTGCGTTCAGCCAGGGAAGAGGGCAAATCGACGCAACGGATCTGTCCCCGGAGATTCAGAAGGAACCGGCGGCGCCGGAAGGTATCGAGCCGTGGTTTCCAGAGGACGGCGTGGACTTCGAGCAGTACATTTCAGGCATCGAGCTGGCGCTGATACAACGCTCGCTCGAGCGGACGCAAGGCAACAAGCGTCAGGCCGCGAAGCTGCTGAACCTCAAACGCACGACACTGATCGAAAAGCTCAAGCGCCTGACGCCGACGCAATAACGGCAGGATTACAGCAGTCACTTATGCCTCCCCGCTTCGCCTACTGGACCATCATTCTCGAGAATCAGCCGACGGCGTTTCGCGCGCACACGCAGGAAGAGCTCGCGCCCACGCTGCGGCAGCTGCAATCGCGGCATCCTGACGCACGGATGATGTGGTTCGCACGCGGGCGGCTGTGGGAATCGCCGGAACATGAGCGCGAAGCGTTGCAGCGCAAACGGGCCGCGATGCGCGAACAGCGCGGGCCCACGTGGCGTCCAGGCGGCCAGCACGAGGATCCACGCGAGCGATTCAAGGTGCCCCGCGACGAAAAGCGCCGCCGCTTCGCGCAGAAACTTCGTCGGGAACGATCGGAGGGCGATCGTCCGCCTGAGGGCGAGAGCCCTTCTCGCGGACGCGACGATCGGAGCAGCAGCGGCGGTGCGGGCGGTGGCCGGCAGCAGGGCGGCGGGGTCGGCGATCGCAAGCGCACAGGCGATCGTGCCTGGGGAGCCCGCGGTCCTCACCCCGACAATCGCGATCAGAAGCGACCAGGCCATGGCGGAGGCGGGCAGGGCGGACGAGGGCCCGGCGGCTACGACCGCAGTTCGGGGAAGCATGCACCTGGCGGGCGAGGGCCGGGAGGGCGCCCTCCAGGCGGACGCGGTCCCGGAGGCCAGGGGAAGGGCGGCGGCAGACCGGACAGTCGCGGACCGGACAGTCGCGGGCCGAGGCAGTCGCGGACCGGGGAGTCGTGGGCCGGACAGTCGTGGACAGGGCAGTCGTGGGCCGGACACTCGCAGACCGGATAGTCGCGGACCGGGGAATCGTGGACCAGACAATCGCGGAGCGGGCGGTCGGGGACCGGGCAATCGCGGACCGGGAAACCAGGGACCTGGAAACCGTGGACCGGGTAGTCCCGGACCTGGAAGCAGGGGACCGGGCAACCGTGGACCAGGTGGTCGCGGACCAGGTAATCGCGGGCCGGGCGGTCCAGGCAGCGGTGGACGAGGCCCAGGTGGTCGAGGGCCTGGTGGCGGTCGAGGGCCCGGTGGCGGTCGAGGGCCCGGTGGCGGCCGAGGGCCTGGCGGCCCGCCGCGGGGCGGCGGCGATCGGCGCGGCGGCGGTGGACGTGGTGGCGGGCCGTCGCGATGATCGCCCACGTCATCCTGTTTCGTCCCCGGCCGGATCTGACGCCCGAACACCGTCGCGCCGTCCTCGAAGCGTTCACCGCCGCTGTCACCAGCGCGCCGACAGTCAAGCGAGTGCGCATGGGCCGGCGGGTGCGTCACGGCCGGCCCGGGTACGAACAAATGATGCGCGAGGATCTCGAGTACGCCGCGGTCATCGAGTTCGACGACCTGGCAGGCCTCACGGCATACCTCGATCATCCCGCGCACGCCGCCGCAGGCGAGCACTTCACATCGTCTGGTGCAATGGCGCTGGCGTACGACTACGAGATGGTCGAGACGTCAGCGGCGCATACGCTGTTGTGAGGGATTGCGTTCAGCGTGCCGGCGCCGCTTCGGACGAAGCGAAGAACGACTGGATCACGTCCTGGAGCTGCGCGATCGATTCCGCGCGATTGACAGCAACCCGCAGGTGCGAGCCGTTATCCAGCCCCTTCGTGTACCACGAGTTCAATGCGCGAATCTTGTTGATGACCCATCGCTCGCGGCCGCGCGCAGGCGCCGGGTGGGCGTCCGCGCCGGCGCTCTGTCCAGGCGCGACGTGCCGGAAACCGCTGGCCTCGTCGACCCGCTCGCTCAGCAGCATGCGGACGTACTCCAGCAGGAACTCCGCCCGCTCGGCAGGCGTCACGACGTGGGCCGGCCTGCCGGCGGCAACGTCAGCCGCCTGCTGAAAAATCCACGGGTTGCGCAGTGCGCCACGGCCGACGAGCACGCCTGACACGCGGCCATCGCGGGCGCGATCGACGAGTTGCTCCGGCTCGATGCAGTCGCCGCTCCCGATGACGGGAATGCCAACGCCACGGGCAACCCTCGCGATGAGATCCCAATCGGACGATCCGGTGTAGGACTGCGCGGCGGTGCGACCGTGGACCGTGACCGCTGCGGCACCGGCGTCCTCGATCATGCGCGCGAGCTCCGGCGCGTTGATTTCGTCGGCGTCCCACCCCGCGCGCATCTTCACCGTCACCGGAATCTTCACGGCCTTCGTCATCGCCCGAACGACCGTGGCCGCGTGCTCGGGCTCGCGCATCAGGCTGCAGCCAGCGTTGTGCTTGGCGATTTTGGGTACGGGACACCCCATGTTGACATCGACGATGTCGGCGCCCATCCCTTCTACGATTTGCGCCGCGGCCGCCATTTTCTCGGGATCGCCGCCAAAGATCTGAATCGAAACCGGGCGTTCCTCTTCTGTGTACTCGGCGTACTCGAGCGTCCGATCGATACCGCGAACGAGACCCTCCGAGCTCACCATCTCGGTCACGACGAGACCGCATCCTCCCTTCCGCTTCACGAGACGGCGGAAGGCAGTGTCCGTCATTCCCGCCATTGGGGCGAGAGCGAACGGGGGACTTAATTCGACAGAGCCGATCTTCATGCTTCAAAATGAAGTTCGTGTCCGTGGTTCGTCGCTCGTAGCTCGTGGCTCGTCGAGCGCGATCGCGAGCGACGGTTCTTCGAGCTACGAGCGACGAACCACGAGCTAGCAGCATCAGTACAGGTTTTACGTCCGCCGCATCGACTTCAACACTGACCGCCTGACCGATCAGATCGACAGCCAATACGAGGCGCGCGTGGGCGCCCTTGCGAACGAGCCTGCCGACGACACCCTTCAGAGGTCCGTGCACGACCTCCACGATCATGCCTTCCTTGATGAGCGGGCATGGATCGTATTGAAGGTCGGTTTCGACGAGGCGGCGGATCCCGTCGATCTCGCGTTCGGGAATCGGAGCGATTTCGCCGTTGAACGAAACGATGCTCACCACGCCGGAGCACTTGAGGATGTGCAGGCGATCGACTGCGTCGAATGAGGCGAAGCAGTAGCCCGGGAAGAGCGGCCAGTCGATCATCTTCTTACGGTCCTTCCACCGCCGCCAGCGCCCGACGGTCGGCAAAAAGACAGTAAAGCCCTTGGCCGCGATCTGATCGCGGACTACCTGCTCGTGTCGCGACCGTGTCCAGATGGCGTACCAGGCCAGCGCGTCGCGCGGCAGAGATTCCACTAGTTGCCGGCGCTCCCGCTCTGCTGGGCCGCGACGTACTGGTCGTACGCCTTCTTCAGTTCGTCGTTCTTCCACACGATGATGGCCTGGCCCCGAACGCGATTCAGAAACCGCTGCACCTCGACGCGCTGGCGCTCAGAATACACGCGATCCGCAACGACGTCGCGGACGCTGTCGAAGGCCTGGGGAGCCGTCGCCTTGAACGTCTCGAGCTTCAGGAGCTGGTAGCCGCGCGCCGTACGGATCGGCTCGGTGACGTCGCCCGGCTTCATCTTCTCGAGCAACTGCTGGAGCGCCGGCGAAAGCTCTGACACCTGAATAGGGCCGATCAACCCGCCGTTGGCTTTGGACGGCGCCGCAGAGACCTCGGTGGCGACCTTCGCGAAGTCTTCACCGCCGGAGATGCGCTTCCGCACTTCCGCAGCTTTCTCCGCCGCCTGATCGTCCTTCGCGACGTTGACGCCCGCCTGCCCCTGCTGCGTCGTCGCTGGAACCTCGATAAGGATTTCGCGGAGCGTGACCGTCGAGGGCTCGACGAACTCTTCTTTGTGAAGCTGGTAATACTGGCGAGCCTCTTCCTCGGTGATCTGAAGCTTCGAGCCGACCTCGCTTCGCTGAATCTCCTGCGTCAGGAACGTGCGCTCGACGTTCCGCCGAAGGTCGGCAATTGTCATCCCCTCCTGCTTCAACGCGCCCTGGAATTTTGCCTCGTCCTCGAGGTTCTGTTCCTTCCTCAGGTTCGCCAACCAGCGGTTGAACATCTCGTCGGTGAGCCGCAGCCCCTTCTCGCGGCCGAGCTGAACCAGGAGCAATTCGTCGATGGCATCGACCAGAATCTTCGGCGTGATCTCGGAGAGCATCTTCCGGAGTTGCGCATCGTTCTGAAGCGACTCAGGGCTGACGTCCGCCTTCATCCGCTGGAGCGTCGCGATCTGCCGCTGCTCCAGTTCCGTCTTGGTGATGATGTCGCCGTTGACCTTCACAAGGATTTGTTCGATCACTTCCTGTGAGGCCGCGGAGACCGAGGAGGGCGTCGACGCCACCAGGGCGCCGATCGTCATACCTGTCAACACGAGTGCGCCGAGTGTGCGGGTCAGTGCGTTCTTCATGAGTTCTTACCGGTTTCAATCCGCAGTTTCTGGTCTAAGTCGCTGCAATAGTAGATTTTAGTTGAGGGAGCTGCCAGCGCTCAACTCGCGGAGCAGGCCGCCCACCCGCGCGAAAAGGCCACCCTCCGAACGCGGGTCTTCCTTGGCTGGGCGCATGATCTCCGCCTTGGTAAACCCGGAGGTGACCTCGCCGGCCTTCGCCCTCGCTGCCCACCAGGAGCCGCCAGCAACCGGATCCCCTCCCTTTCTCGGCACTTGCCGCCGCTGAGCCTCGGTCCGACCTGCGACTGACGGCCTCGGCTGCCGGACTGCGGGCTGACTCCTGAGGTCGAGCTTCATGGTGGCGGGTGGCACGAGAGCCAGATCCCCACGCTCCTGGACGACGCGGTAGAGCCACGCGGGATCGAGTTTCGCGTCGTGCCTGAACTTTAGGACGACGAGCTGACCCTCCCGGTCGAGAGACTCGAGCCCGATCTGGTCGGCCAGGAGCCTGATCGAGGCATACTCCGCGAGGTTCAGGATGGAATCAGGCGGAGCCCCATACCGATCGCGGACCTCGTCCATCACCCGGTTCAGCTCTTCCTCCCGTCGCACGGCAGCCATCCGGCGATAGACCGTCAGCCGCTGATTCATGTCCGGGATGTAGCTGTCTTCGATTCGCAGGTCGACCCGCAGGTTGACGTTCGCCCTGATCTCGTCTTCAATCTCTTCGCCGCGCAGCTCCTTGATCGTCTGCTCGAGGAGCTTCATGTACATATCGAAGCCGACCGCCTCGATATGTCCGCTCTGCTCGCCGCCGAGCAGGTTCCCGGCGCCGCGAATCTCCAGATCGAGCGCAGCGACCCGGAATCCGCTGCCGAGATCGCTGAACTCCCGAATCGCGGCCAGTCGCTTCTTCGCCACAGGGGAGAGCGCCTCCTCGGGCGGAATCAGCAGGTACGCATATGCGCGGCGATCGGATCGTCCGACGCGGCCCCGCAACTGGTACAGCTGCGATAACCCATATCGGTCGGCGCGATTGATGACGATGGTGTTGGCGTTCGGGATGTCGAGCCCGTTCTCGATGATCGTCGTCGCGAGCAATACGTCGTACTTGTGAGCGACGAAATCGACCATCACCCGTTCGAGCTCCTCCTCGCTCATCTGCCCGTGGCCCACGCCGATGCGCGCCTCCGGCACGAGACGGGTGATCAGGTTGCCGAGCGAGTAGATCGATTCGACGCGATTGTGGACGAAATAGATCTGTCCCCCGCGCTCCAACTCGTTCCTGATCGCGCGCGAGATTACAGGCTGATCGAACTTCACCACGTTGGTCTGGATCGACAGCCGATCTTTCGGCGGCGTCTCGATGATCGACATGTCGCGGATGCCGGCCAGCGACATGTTCAGCGTGCGCGGAATCGGCGTGGCCGTCATCGTCAAGACGTCCACCCGCTTGCGCAGCTGCTTGATCCGCTCCTTGTGCGCGACGCCGAACCGCTGTTCCTCGTCGACGACGAGCAGACCGAGGTCGCGGAACTGCACGTCCTTCGAGAGCAGGCGGTGCGTGCCAACGACGATTTCGACCTTGCCCGCCGACAGATCGTCCAGCGTGACCTTCTGCTCGGCCTTCGTGCGGAACCGGCTCAGCATGTCGACGCGAACCGGGAACGCGGCGAATCGGTCCTTGAGCGTCTTCACGTGCTGGAACGCCAACACGGTCGTCGGCGCCAGGACCGCCACCTGCTTGCCGTCCATGACCGCCTTGAACGCGGCGCGCATGGCGACCTCGGTCTTGCCGTAGCCGACGTCACCGCAGAGCAGGCGATCCATCGGCGTCGCCGTCTCCATGTCGCGCTTGATGTCGTCAATCGCGGTCCGCTGATCCGGTGTCAGCTCCCACTCGAAGGCGTCCTCGAACTCCTGCTGCCAGTGCGTGTCAGGGCTGAAGGCATGGCCCGGCACTGCCTTGCGCGCGGCGTACAGCTTCAGGAGCTCTTCGGCCATGTCGCGCATCGCTTTCTTGACACGCGTCTTGGCCTTTTCCCACGTGGTGCCACCGAGCCGATCGAGTGCAGGCCTGGTCGCGCCGGTGTAGCGCTGCACGAGATCGAGGCGCTCGACCGGAACGAACAATTTGTCGTCCCCGGCGTAGCGCAGCTCCATGAACTCCTGGGTTTCGTGCCCGAGCTCGATTCGCTTGAGCCCGACGAACACGCCGATGCCGTGATCGACGTGCACGACCAGGTCGTTCACTTTCAGATCGCGGAAGTCAGAGAGGAACGCGCGGGCGGCCGAACGCCGGCGCTCATGAACCTTGCGCTCCTCCTCGAAGACGTCGGTCTCGGCCCAGATCTGCAGCGACGCGTCCGGCAACCGGAAACCGCGCGAGAGGTACCCCGTGCCCACGAGCACTGCGGCTGCGTGCGCATCTGCGGCCCGCTCGATCGGAACCGCGAAGATCTCGTAATCGGCCAGCAACTCGATGGTCCGCTCGGCACGGCCGGGTGAGTGCGCGACGAAGACGATGGTGTCGCCCCGCTCGCGGGCACGCCGGATCTCGGCAACCCACTCGGCCATCCGGCCGTTGAACTCGAGTGCCGGCTGACAGGCGATGTGTGCGGTCTCGCCGATCTCGAGCGCGCTCAGCCGGGTCGCGCCCGCAAGCCAGCGCTCCGCCTCGTCCCACTCGATCACCAGCTGCGATGGTTGCGGGACCCGAGCACCCTTCTCCAGCGCTTCTTCGTAACTGGCGCGAACCTGGCCGGTCAGCTTGATTCCCTGCGCGCGAACCTCGTCCAGCTCAGAAACCAGCACCGTCGGCCGCCCGGCAACCGACAGGTAGTCGAATATCGTGGCGCTTCGGTCGTCGTCTCCCGATCCGGGAACGAGCTCCTGCAGCGGAATCACGGCTGCTTGACCGAGGCCCCCGATGGATCGCTGCGTCGATGGATCGTAGGAACGAATCGACTCGATCGTGTCGCCGACGAATTCCAGACGGACGGGCTGCTTCGCACCGGCAGGAAAGAAGTCGACCACACCACCGCGCATGCAGAACTCGCCCGATTCGTCGACCGGATCCTGACGGGTGTAGCCGGCCGCGGCGAGCAGATCGGCAAGGTCTGTGGGCGAGATGTCCTGACCCGGAACGAGGTTCGCAGCGGTCGCCGCGATTCGACCGGTTGCGCTGACTTTCGGCAGCAGGGCGGCACCTGACGCGATCACCAGACGCGCAGTTCCCGAGGCCAGCGCATGCAGAGTGCGCGCGCGGGCGGAAGCGATCTCGAAATGCGGGGCGAGTCCCCGGTACGGATCGACTTCGTGCGACGGGAAGGGCAGCACGACCCGCTCGACGTCAGCGTCGGAGAGCCCCTCGAGCGCGGCGAGGAAGAATCGGGCGTCGCTCGTCGCGCGCTCGACGTCCGCGTCCGTGGGAACGATCAAGATGGTGATGTTCCGCGCAGCTGCGGCGGCCGCGAACATCGCCGTTGCCGGCGCGTTGAGGCCGGAGACGGCCGGCTTCGGCACACCCATTCCCAGTTGGCCCGCGGCCGATTTCAGGATCGCTCGAAGCGTCAGGGAACTGGAGGTGTAGGTCGTCACGACGGCGGCCCCGCGTGAGGCGGCAACCTTCGATTGTACCATCCGCGCGCGCACCTTAAATGGAAGAGCCGGATCGAACCTTGACGGCCCCGGAGCCGGAGCCTACACTCGCACCGATCCACCGACCGAGGAGGTCCCGATGGCGAAAGTGCTGAAGTGTGCCGACCTGAACCCGGGATGCGACACGGTGATCGTGGGAAAGGACGCCGACGAGGTGTTCGCGAAGGCTGAAGCCCACGCCCGAAAGGATCACAACATGACGATCATCCCTCCGAGCGTCATGTCGCAGATCGAAGCGGCCATCAAAGAGAAAGCGTAGCCGCTGGAGATCCGTCAGGTGGGATCGATCCGACGCACGACGATCGTGCCGCCCCGCTTGACGTGAGGATGTGATACTGCCAGCTGCTGCGCGCGCTGGACATCAGCTGCCTGGACGATAAAGAAGCCGCGAAGATCCGCCCGAACCGGGTTGTTCAGCGGCGCACCGACGAGAAGCTCCGAATCGTCGGCGAGCTTCTCGCCGGACACTTCCGTCCCTGACGCTGCCAGCCGCCGCGCCCAGTCGCCGTACTCCCGTACGCCATCGTCCGACGGAGTGTCTGTGCCGCCATAGAGGAGCAGCATGAAGCGCGGCTGCTCGTCGTGGCTGTGCGCCGGCTCGCCGGCCGGCCGCAGCAACCAGCCCGCAGCGAAACCCAGAAGCGGCAACAGAATCATCGCGGCGCGGCGCGCGAGCACCGGACGAGCCGATGCAACAAGACCTCTGCGTCCGAGATCGGTCTCGATCCGATCGCGCAGCCCTGCCGGAGGCGCAATTTCTCGAGGCAGATCTTTCAGTTCTGATGGCCGATCGTCATTGTCGTCGGCGTGCATCGTGTTCCTCCGTGCTGCCGCTCAGCCAGCGCTTGAACGTCGACCGCGCCCGGGAGAGCTGACTACGTGCGGTTCCTTCGTCGATGCCGAGCAGGTGGGCGATCTCGCGATGCGTGTAACCCTCGATGTCGTGCAACACGAGCACCGCGCGATAACCGGGCGGCAAGCGGGCGAGCAACTCTTCGACCTGAAGGCGGTCGGATCGGTCTGACACGGTCGCTGGCGGGTCGGGTAGGGCAACCGGCCACCAGGCTTCGCGCACGCGCTCGCGGCAGCAGTTCACTGTGATCCCGCAGAGCCAGGTTCGCAGAGACGATTCCCACCTGAAGGATGGCAGACTCGACAGCGCTCGCAGCCACGCCTCCTGCACCGCGTCCTCGGCGTCGTTCGATCGACCGCCGAGGAAGCGCAGCGCAAGCGCAAACATCGCGCCCGCATGACGCTCGTACAAGTCGCGAAACGAACCGTTCGAACGCGAGCGCAGGTAGTCGTCGACGACCTCGCGGTCGCCTCGACCGGCCGGAGAATTCCAGCGCAGGCCTCGAAACATGCTCGGCCTATTGAGGTGGCGGCGGTCCGGCCAGACGCAGGCGGTTCCCGTCAGGATCGGTGAAGCCTGCAAGCGCCACTTTACCGGGAATGACCTGTGTCGGTCCGGTGAACTTGACGCCGCGGCTCTCGAGCACCGTCCGCGCCGCGGCAACGTCCGCAACGCCGAAGTTGATCACAGCGGCGCCGGTTCCGGACAACGACGAGCCCTCGCTGAGTCCGATCTCGAGCCCGGGGACGCTCGTCGCGATGTGCGCGAACTTGAGGTCGTCGCGCCGCTCGGTCACCTTGAACTCGAGCACGTCGCGATAGAACGTGACGGCCTTGTCGAGATTCGACACGCCGACCTGCACGACGACGGTCTGGCGGTACGTCAGGCCCGCTGGCGCCGACGACGACGCGAGCGCCGGCAAGACAGCAATCAGGGACAGAAGTAGGGTGGGCATGTTGGAGACAGTCATAGTCATGCGAATGAGTGTCCTGACACGACCAAAACGTTGCGTGGGGTCGAATGGGTGACGCGCGGACTGGACACAGCATTCGGTTGACAGCATCAGCGGCTGCCTGCCAGCGCCGGCGTTGCCGTCGGCCGAGCCGCTGAGCGGCTGCGGCGACCGGCAGCTGCTCACCCTGACTTTATTCGCTCGATGATCGCGGTCGTCGAGTATCCCTGTTCGACGGCAACGCGGACGACGCGGCCGCCGCGGGCTTCGACGGTATCTCGGCCGACGATCTGATCGGCGGGCCAGTCGGCGCCCTTGACGAGAATGTCCGGCTGGATGGCGCGGATGATCTCGGCGGGCGTGTCTTCGTCGAACAGCGCGACGGCGTCCACGCAGTCGAGCGCCGCGAGCACTTCCGCCCGCTCGCCCTCCGGGTTGATGGGACGGCCGGCGCCTTTGTTCCGACGCACTGACGCGTCGGAGTTCAGGCCGACGATGAGCAGGTCTCCGAGCGAACGGGCGTGCTGGAGGTATCGAAGATGCCCGGGATGGATCAAATCGAAGACCCCGTTCGTGAAGACGACCCGATCGCCGGACGCGCGCCGCGATTCGGCAAACGCGGCCGCCTCACGGCGGCTCATCAACGCCGGCCGATCGCCGTCACTCGGACGCATGTGGGCGGGGCGTGGTGTCCACGCTGACGCCATCCGAGAAGCGCCACACGTGCTTCGGTCTGTAGATCCCGACGTCCTTGGTGCGCGACTTGATTCTGAACGTGTAGAGCAAGCGATGGTAGTCGTACGGGAAGCCGTCGAACTTGTGGACGGCCACATCGAGCTTGTACGTGCCCTCCACCAGGTCGATGCTGTCGACGGTGAAGATGGCTTCAGCATCGCCGTAGATCCGTGTGAGCTTGAGCTCCTCGAGACTGGTGTTGGTGCCGTAGCAGCAGACGCCCTCGGCGTTGAAGATGCCGATGCCGATCACCACGTCGTCGATCGCCAGGGGGGCCCGCATCCGGATGTGCACGTCCAACCTGTCGCCGGATTGAAACACGTGCGCCCGTTCGCCATCGGATGACGCGATCATGACGTCCGTGATTTCGACTTCACGCGATCCCCATCGTCCTTCGGTCGCGCGGAACATGTCCGCCGGAGCTCCGGCGGTCTCCACGGGATGATCGGGAAGCACGGCAGCAGCCGGCTCTTCCGGCGACATGATGGCCGTCGCCGCCGCCTCGGCGGCCTTGGCATCCGCGGCCGCGAGCTGTTTCTCCTCGGTGACCTCGACGTCGGTCACGTAAGCGCCGACCACGCGCTTCGGATCGCCCATCGCCTTCATCTTTCCGCCATCGAGCCACAAGGCCTCGTCACAGAAGCGCTCGACCATCCCCAGCGAATGCGTGACGAGGAGGATCGTCCGGCCGCGGCGCTTGAACTCGGCGAATTTGTCGAGGCACTTGTGCGTGAAACCTTCGTCCCCGACAGCCAGCACTTCGTCGACGAGCAGCACGTCCGGATCGACATGGATGGCGACCGCGAAGCCAAGACGCATGTACATGCCGGACGAGTACGTCTTGACCGGTGCGTCGATGAACTCTTTCATCTCGGCAAACTCGACGATCTCGTCGAAGCGCCTGGCGATATCTTTTTTCGTGAGCCCGAGCATGATGCCGTTGATGAAGACGTTCTCGCGGCCCGAGATCTCCGGATGGAATCCGGCGCCGAGCTCGATCAAGGCCGAGATGCGGCCGTTCACCCGCACGGTTCCCGACGTCGGTTTCGTGATGCCGGCGACGAGCTTCAGCATCGTGCTCTTGCCGGATCCGTTGCGCCCGATCACCCCAAGCGTGCGGCCGCGCGGAACGGTGAACGTCACGTCCTGAACCGCCGCGAATGTCTCGTCCGGATTCAGGTCACGGATGAGACTACCCGACAGCAGCGCGCTCTTCAGCGTGGCGAACTGCCGCCGTCGCGAGTATCGGCGATAGAGCTTCGACGCGTGTGTGACTTCGATGGCATTCATGGCTGAATCAGAAATCGGAAATCGGAAATCGGAAATCGGTAATTGGAGAGGGGATAGCCGCTCGGACAAAGAGAATTCGATTTCCGATTTCCGATTTCCGATTCCGATGTGCATGTGTCTACACTTCCTCCGCAAACGTGTCCCTCAAGCGGTCGAACACGAAGTATCCGAACAGGAAAAAGACAACCGAGATCACGCCGAGCACCAGCAGCCAGAACGCGTGACCGACCGGCCCTTCGAAGTAGAGGATTTCCTGGTAGGTGATCGCCAGGTGCGTGAACGGATTCAGATTCAGAATCCGCATCTGCCAGGGCGCCATGATCGTGTACGGATAGATGATCGGCGTCGCGAAGAACCAGAACGTCATCAGGTTCGAGAGGATGTCCCGGATGTCGCGGAAATGCACGGTCAGCGCGGAGAGAATCAACGCGAAGCCGAGCGTCAGCACGAGCTGCACCAGCAGCGCGACCGGAAACCATGCGAGCTCTGCGAGGTTGAGCGGCCGCTGAAAATAGATCAGGAACGCCGCCAGGATCGGCAGGCCCAGAAGGAAATGCACCATGTTGGCGAGCACGGTGACGATCGGCAGCACTTCGGCAGGGAAGAGCACCTTCTTGATCAGGTTGCCGCCGGAAATCAGCACACCGGATGACTCGAGCAGCGACGCGGAGAACCACGTCCACGGCAGGATGCCGCAGAACATGAACAGCTCGTAGTGGTCGATGCCTTCGGCCTTCTGCGGCAGGAAGTACTTGAAGACGAACGAATAGATCAGGAGCAGGAGCAGCGGGTTGATGAAGGACCAGAAGAAGCCCAGGACCGATCCCCGATACCGCGCTTTCAACTCCCTCGCCACCAGGCTCTGGATCAGCCCGCGATAGCGGGGCAGTCTGGCCAGGTTATGGAGCATCGACTTGCAGGACGAGCGCGGTGATGTTGTCCGGACCGCCGGCCGCGTTGGCCGCATCCACGAGACGCTGGCAGATCTGCTGGAGCGACGCCGCGCGATCGCGCAGGACCGTGGCAATCTGTGGATCGGTGAGAACGGTAAAGAGGCCGTCGGAGCAGAGCAGGTACCGTTCGCCGGGCTGCGGCGTGATCTCCGTGACGTCGACTTCCGGATCCTCGCCACCCGACAGCGCGCGCGTGACCACGTTGCGCCAGGGATGCTGACGGGCGGCGGTCGGGCTCATCGTGCCCGCGCGCACTTGTTCCTCGACCCACGAGTGATCGTGCGTGAGCTGCGACAATGTGTTGTCGCGCAGCACGTACACGCGGCTGTCGCCGACGTGCGCGACACAGGCCGTCCGGATGCCTGAGAGAAACGCCGATGCGGTCGTGGCCATCCCGCGCAGATCCTGCGAGTCGGCGATGGCCGCCGCGATCTTGCGGTTGGCGAGCCGGAACGCTGCTTTGAGGCGATTGGCTTCCAGGCTGATCGCGGGATCGAACGGGAAGGGCCAGGTGCGGTTCTTGTCGGCGCCCGCGGTCTCTTCGATGAACGACTGAATCGCCTCGACGGCCACGCGCGAGGCGACCTCGCCCGCAACATGACCGCCCATGCCGTCAGCCACGACGAAGAGACCGACGTCAGGACGGGTGCACTGACTATCTTCGTTGCTGGTGCGCCGGAGGCCGGGATCGGAAATGACGGCCCAGCTGAACGACAGCGTCGGCGTCGGCGTCATGGGTAATCGGTCAGCCGTGTGTGCGGATGCGCGTCATCGCTGGACCGCTTCACCGGCCGGTGCGGACACCCGCTCGTGACGAAACATGGATGCGGGTCAGCGCTTTCGTCAGCGCGACGGCGTTACGCTCGTAAAGTCTATGTCGGATTCCGGATGCGGCGAGCCGCTCCTCTGCACGCTTCCGCGCAGCTTCCGCGCGCGCAACGTCAATATCCTCGGCGCGCTCCGCCAGCTTCGCCAGAACGGTAACCCGGTCCGGCAGCACCTCGGCAAAACCGAAGGCAATCGACAGGTAGGTTTTCTCCTGTCCCTTCCGGAACCATAGCTCGCCGGCCGTCAGCGCCGCGAGAAGCGGCGCGTGTCCCGGCAGCACACCGAAGTATCCGCCCACGCCGGGAATCTCAACCTCGTCGACCTGGTCGTGGACGATGTTGCGATCCGGCGTGACGATCTGCAGTTCGAGCTGCGTTGGTATTTCGTTGGTGGCCACAGTGACCTACTGTTTCATCTTCTCGGCCTTTTCGACGGCCTCTTCGATCGTCCCCACCATGTAGAACGCCTGCTCGGGCAGGTGGTCCCACTTGCCGTCGACAATCTCGCGGAAGCTGCGGACGGTGTCGGCGATCGGCACGTACTTGCCGGCGAATCCGGTGAACTGCTCGGCGACGAAGAACGGCTGCGACAGGAACCGCTGAATCCGGCGCGCGCGGCCGACCGTGAGCTTGTCGTCTTCCGAGAGCTCGTCGATGCCGAGGATCGCGATGATGTCCTGCAGGTCCTTGTACCGCTGCAGCACCTGCTTCACCGCGCGCGCGACATTGTAGTGCTCGTCGCCGATGATCCGCGCGTCGAGGATGCGCGACGTCGACGCGAGCGGATCGACCGCCGGATAGATGCCCAGCTCGACGATCGCACGCGACAGGTTCGTCGTCGCGTCGAGGTGCGCGAAGGTCGTGGCTGGCGCGGGATCCGTGTAGTCGTCCGCGGGCACGTAGATCGCCTGCACCGACGTGATCGAGCCCTTCTTGGTGGAAGTGATGCGCTCCTGCAGCTCGCCCATCTCGGTGAGCAGCGTCGGCTGATAGCCGACCGCCGACGGCATGCGTCCGAGCAGCGCCGAGACTTCCGAACCGGCCTGCGTGAACCGGAAGATGTTGTCGATGAACAGGAGCACGTCCTTGTTCTCGGCGTCGCGGAAGTACTCCGCGACGGTCAGGCCGCTCAGCGCCACGCGCAGCCGCGCACCGGGCGGCTCCGTCATCTGGCCGTAGACGAGCGCGGCGCGGGACTTCTCGAGCTCCTGCATGTTGATGACGCCGCTCTCCTGGAATTCCAGCCAGAGGTCGTTGCCCTCGCGCGTCCGCTCCCCGACGCCGGCGAACACCGACACGCCGCCGTGTTTCATGGCGACGTTGTGAATCAGCTCCTGGATGATGACCGTCTTGCCGACGCCGGCGCCGCCGAACAGCCCGATCTTGCCGCCGCGCAGGTACGGCTCGAGCAGGTCGACGACCTTGATGCCGGTCTCGAACATCTGGAGCTCGGTCGACTGATCCTCGAGTGACGGCGCCGCGCGATGGATCGACCAGCGCTCCTTCGACAGCACCGGCCGGTCAGGGAAATCCACCGGCTCGCCCAGGACGTTCATGACGCGCCCGAGCGTCGCCGCGCCAACCGGCATCGAAATAGGGCCCCCGGTGTCGATGGCCTTCATGCCGCGTTGCATGCCGTCGGTCGGCTTCATGGCGACCGTGCGAACGCGGTTCTCGCCGAGATGCTGCTCGACTTCGACGATGACGTCGATCGATTGATTACCGCCCTGGCCGACCACGCGCACGGCGTTGTAAATCGCCGGCAGGTGACCGCCTTCGAATTCGATGTCGACGACGGGGCCGATGACTTGCACGACCCGGCCGGTTTTCTGTTCGGTTGCGACTGCTGACATTGATGGGCCTTTGCTTATACACGGACGCCCGACCTGAAGGTCGGGCCTACAACGACGCTCAATCGTACGAAAACGCTGCTTCCAGCGGTCCTACAACGCCTCCGCGCCGGAGACGACTTCGATGATTTCCCGCGTGATCGCGGCCTGGCGCACCTTGTTCATGTGCAGCGTGAGCTGCTCGATCATCTCGCCTGAGTTGCGCGTGGCCGCATCCATCGCGGTCATCTGCGCGGCGTAGAACGCGGCGTTCGACTCGAGGAGCGCGCGGAATATCTGCACTTCCACGTGCGTCGGGATCAGTTCCTTGAACAGCGTTTCCTGATCCGGCTCATAGAGATAGTCGGTCGCCGATGTTCCCGTTTTCGAGTCACCAGCGACGACGGGCTCAACGCGCGGGATCGGCAGCAGCCGTTCGGTCACGACCTTCTGCTGGAGCACCGATTTGAACTCATTGAAGACCAGGTAGACGCTGTCCACTTCACCGGCGATGAAAGCGTCCGCCGCCGTCTTCGCGATCGCCTGTGCATCCTCGAACTTCAGTTGAGCGAACAGATTGATTCGCTCGAGGACCACATCCACGCCACGCCGCACGAAATAGTCCCTGCCGCGCCGTCCGACCAGGCCGAGACCGACCGGCGTGGAGCTCTCGGCAAGGAACTGCGAGACAGCCTTGACGGCGTTCGTGTTGAAGCTGCCGCACAGGCCGCGATCGGCGGTGATCGCGATGAGCAGCACGCGGCCACCAGCGCGCGGCGTCCGCCGCTCGTCGAGCAGCGGGTGGAGCGATGGATTGACTCGGGACGCCAGGCTGTTGACCACGCGTTGCATCTGCGTCGCGAACGGACGCGCCTGCTGGATGCGTTCCTGCGCGCGGCGCAGCTTCGACGCCGCGACCATTTTCATGGCCTTCGTGATCTGCTGCGTCGACTTGACCGCGCGGATGCGTCGTCGAATATCTAATAGTGATGGCACGCGATAGCTCGTTCCTGCCTGCAGCGCGCGGCTTCAGCCGCGCGGCCCAGTCGCTGACGCGGGACTAAAGTCCCGCGCCGCTCCTACGCCGCCGCCGTCTTGTGCGACGCGGCGAACATCTGACCGAATTCTTTCAGCGCTTCGTTCAGCGCCGCCTTGACCTCGTCGTCTATCTGTTTCTTCTCCGCCAGCGACGACAACACCTGCGGGCGGCTGCCTTCCAGATACTGATAGAGCTCGATCTGGTACTCGCGCACGTGCTCGACCGGCACCTGGTCCAGATAGCCGTTGTTGGCCGCGTAGATGATCGTGACCTGTTTCTCGACAGGGAGCGGCTGGTACTGCGGCTGCTTGAGGATCTCGACCAGCCGGCGGCCGCGATTGAGCTGGTTCAGCGTCGCCTTGTCGAGATCGCTGCCGAACTGCGCGAAGGCCGCCAGCTCGCGATACTGCGCGAGGTCGAGGCGCAGCGAACCAGCCACCTGGCGCATCGCCTTGACCTGCGCCGAGCCGCCGACGCGGGAGACCGAGTTGCCGACGTTGATCGCGGGCCGCACGCCCTGGTGGAACAGGTCCGACTCGAGGAAGATCTGCCCGTCGGTAATCGAGATGACGTTCGTCGGAATGTACGCGGACAGGTCGCCCGCCTGGGTCTCGATGATCGGCAGCGCCGTCAGCGAGCCGCCCTGCAGCTCCTTCTTCATCTTTGCCGCGCGCTCGAGAAGCCGCGAGTGCAGATAGAAGACGTCGCCAGGATACGCTTCACGGCCCGGCGGGCGGCGGAGGAGCAGCGAGATTTCGCGGTATGCCTGCGCGTGCTTCGACAGGTCGTCATAGATGCACAGCGCGTGTCGGCCGCTGTCGCGGAAGTACTCGCCCATCGTGCACGCCGAATACGGGCTGATGTAGAGCAGCGGCGCGGGATCGGAGGCGGCGGCCGCGACGACGATGGTGTATTCCATCGCGCCGGCTTCCTCGAGCGTCCTGACGACCTGCGCGATCGTCGACTGCTTCTGGCCGATGGCGCTGTAGATGCAAATCACACCCTGACCGCGCTGGTTGATGATCGTATCCACCGCCACCGCCGTCTTGCCGGTCTGCCGGTCGCCGATGATCAGCTCGCGCTGGCCGCGCCCGATCGGGACCATCGCGTCGATCGCCTTGAGCCCCGTCTGCAGCGGCTCCTTCACCGGGCTGCGATCGACGACGCCCGGCGCGAGCCTCTCGATTTCACTCGTCGTCTTCGACGCAATCGGCCCCTTGCCGTCGATCGGCTGCCCCAGCGCGTTGACAACGCGGCCGACCAGCTCTTCGCCGACCGGCACCGAGATGATCCGGTCGGTCCGTTTGACCGTATCGCCCTCACGGATCTCCGTGAAATCGCCGAGCAGCACTGCGCCGACGCTTTCCTCTTCGAGGTTCAGCGCGATGCCAAACACGCCGTGCGGAAACTCCAGCATCTCGCCGGCCATCGTCTTTTCGACGCCGTGCACACGCGCGATACCGTCGCCCACTGACACGATCGTGCCCACTTCGGCGACGTCCACATCGACGGCGTAGCTGCCAATCTGGTCGCGGATAATCTTGGAAATCTCTTCGGCTTTGATGTTCATGAGTGTGTGTGAAGCAGGTTCTCGGTAACTCGAAGACGCTCGGGCGAATTCGAATCACGCCCGACCTTAAGGTCGGGCCTACTCTGGGCTCGTCAGCGCTTCTCCCATCTTTCGCAACTGCGTCGTGACGCTGCCGTCGTAGATCGTGCCACCGATTCGCGTGACCGCGCCCCCGACGATCGAGGGATCGACGCGCGACTCCAGCAGCACCTTGCGGCCGGTGGCCCGGCCGAGACGCTCCTCGAGCATCGCGATCCGGTCGGCGGCCAGCGGACTCGCTGTCACGACTTCGGCGCGGACAACATGATTGTGGTCGTTCAGGCGGTTCCTGTATGCGCGCACGATGTCCGGCAGGAAGGCGATGCGATCGCGTTCGGCCAGCAGCAGCAGCAGTTTCGACACCTGCGGCAGGAGCGGGCCCACGCGTGTCGCCAAAGACTCGATGACCGCGCGCTTCTTCGAGGTGGGTATGGCTGGATTCGTCAGCACGCGCGCAAGCTGGGCGTCACCCGTGGCAAGCTCGGCGAACCCTGACAGCTCCCGATCGATTTGGTCGAGATCGACGCGTTCTGCCAGCGCCACATCGAACAGCGCACGAGCGTAGCGGCTCGCGACCGCACGGCTTGCCACCAGACCTCCTCTACCTGCAACCCTGATACAACGGTGTGACCGGCAACAAGCGGCCGGAAATCGCGTTGGAAAGCCCGTCGGAATCCGAAGTCCAGGTGCTCACACCACGGTCAAACGCGACGGCACAAACGTAAATTTATACCATTCGAAGCCGCTGCCTGCCAAGATTGGGCGTAGCAAGTGCGCCCGAGCCAAGGCCCAGGTGCGCAAGTGCGCGGGTGCGCCGCACTTGGGCCCTTTCGCACCCCTCGCCGTCTAACGCACGACGACGTGATGCGCTTGCCTTGTCAGAACGCGCCCTATGTGCGTTTGCGGCACACCGGCATCCGCCATCGCCTTCAAGACGTCTGAGGCGGCATCGGAAGCAATCGAGACCAGCAGGCCTCCGGACGTCTGCGGATCGAACAGCACCTGCAGGACGGATGGCGAAACGCCAGCGTCCACCGCGATCCCTCGACCGAAGTGACTGGCGTTGTTCCGGCCACCGCCGGGGATATTCCCTTTGTCGCTCTCGACCAGGTCGACGACCCCATCGAGAAGGGGAACAGCGGCTGCATGAATCTCGATCGTCACATCGCTGCCAGCCGCCATCTCGGTCGCATGCCCAAGAAGTCCGAAGCCCGTGATGTCCGTGCAGGCGTGAACGACATCCCCAGGTATCTCACGCAACGCATCCGCGGCCGCGCGGTTCAACGTGAGCATGGAGGCGACGGCCGCGTCGACAGCTGACGCCGGAGCGCGGCTGAACTTCAGGGCCGTCGCGATGATGCCCGTTCCGAGGGCCTTTGTGAGCAACAACAGATCGCCAGGTCTGGCGCCCGCGTTCGACCAGACGCGCCGCGCGTCCACTTCGCCGGTGATCGAGTACCCGAACTTGATTTCCTGATCCTGAACGGTGTGTCCGCCCAGAAGCGCAACGCCAGCCTCTTCGAGCTTGGCGAGTCCACCTGCGAAGATGGCCTTCAGGACCGAACGGTCCGCCTCTTTTGGAAACCCGGCAATCGCCAGCGCGGTCAGCGGTTTGCCACCCATCGCATAGACGTCACTCAGCGAGTTCGCCGCGGCGATCTGGCCGTAGGCAAACGGATCGTCAACGATCGGCGTGAAGAAATCCACGGTCTGCACCAGCGCGCGATCGCCATCCAGCCTGTACACACCCGCATCGTCCGAGGTCCGATAGTCGATCAGGACCCGGTCGTCGCGGCTCACGGGCAAATCGCCCAGGACCTGGGCGAGCTCACCAGCGGCGAGTTTGCTCGCTCAACCGGCGCAGGCTGAGTAATCCGTCAGCTTCTTCATGTCACCGTCCATCCGTGAGCTGCTCGTAGATGCGCTGCAGCTCGTCTTCCGAGGCGAAGTCGATCTCCATCCGTCCGCCTTTGCCCTTGCGAACGATCCGCACGCGGGTGCCGATCGCGAAGCGCAGCTTCTCTTCGGCGGCGCGCGTATGAACGTCCTTCTCCGGCTCTTCCCGCTTCGTCGGGGGCTCCGCGGCCTTCTTGACCAGGACTTCCGTCTCGCGCACCGACAGCTGCTTGGCGACGATGTCGCGCGCGAGCCGCAACTGCGCGGCTTCGTCGGTCAAGCGCGAGGACGGCCCGCGCGTGTCCCATAGACAGCGCGCCGGCGGCCACGTTCTCGCGAATTTCGTGAGGCAGTCGAAGCAGACGCACGTAATTCGCGATCGACGAGCGGTCCTTGCCAACCGCGTCGGCGATCTGCTCCTGCGTGAGCTGGAAGTCGTCGGCAAGCCGGCGATAGGCCTGCGCTTCTTCAATCGGATTCAGATCCTCACGCTGAATGTTCTCGATCAGCGCGGCGGCGAGCAGGCGATCGTCCGGAATGTCGCGTACGACGACCGGCACCTTGAGCAGTCCCGCGCGCTGCGACGCGCGCCAGCGGCGCTCGCCGGCGACGATCTCGTAGCCGTCGTCGGCCTTGCGCACGACGATGGGCTGAATGATGCCGTTGGTTCGGATCGATCGCGCGAGATCGTCGATCTTCGCGTCGTCGACGCGCACGCGCGGCTGGAATTTGTTGGGACGCAGGAGATCCGAATCGATCTCGAGCGAGCGTTCCGGCGATGGCGGCGCGGGAGCTGGTGATGGTGCAGCGGCGGGCGGCGCATCGGGAATCAGCGCGCTCAATCCGCGGCCGAGGGCGGGTCGTTTGTCAGCCATGCTGTGGCTCCGTTTGCACCGGGTTGGATTCGCGGACGAGGAACTCGCGCGCAAGCGCGACATAGGCTTCGGCGCCGCGCGACTTTGCATCGTAAAGTAACGCCGGCAGTCCGTGGCTGGGCGCCTCGCCGAGACGGATGTTGCGGGGAATGACGGTGGAAAACACGCGATTCTGGAAAAAGCTGCGGATGTCACGTTCGACCTGCTGCCCGAGGTTCGTGCGTTCGTCGTGCATCGTGAGCAGGACGCCGGCGATATCGAGCCCGGGATTGAGCGTCGAGCGCACGCGGCGAAGCGTCGCGACCAGATCGGCGAGTCCCTCGAGCGCGAAGTATTCGCAGTTGAGCGGAATGACCACCGCATCGGCGGCAACCAGCGCGTTCAGCGTCAGGAGCCCAAGCGATGGCGGCGTGTCGATGAAGACATAGTCGAAGCGGTCACGAACAGCCTCCATCACCGCACGCAGACGATGCTCTCGATTCGGTAACAGCACGAGCTCGACTTCGGCGCCGGTCAAATTGCGATCGGCAGGCATGAGCGACATGTTGTCGACGCGCGTCTCGAGAACGAAAGCCGCCGCATCCTGCTCGTCACCCGTCAACGCCTGGTACACCGTTCCGCCAGCCGCTGTCTCGCCCTTCTTGCCCACGCCGCTCGTCAAGTTGGCCTGGGGATCGAGGTCGACGAGCAACACGCGCCGGCCTTCAAGCGCGAGGGCCGTACCGAGGTTGATAACGGAAGTAGTTTTACCGACGCCCCCTTTCTGGTTGGCGATGGCATGGATGCGGGCGGGCATTTCTGGTGTTTTGACCTAAATCTTTAGTTCGCGGCTACTTACAACCAATGATAACCCGGGTCGTAGCGAATCCAGCCCGAATCCCGCCGCCCGTCAGGCTGAGGCGCGGCGCTCTCAGTGCTTCGCCAGTCACCGCGGCGGATCGCTGCGCAGCTTCTGAACACGAGTCTAGGAGATCACGAGAACTCTGGCTCCTTGTCTCCTGACCTCATGAGCTCCTGTGAGCCAGGCGCCCCAGCAGCAGCTGCCACCCCGCACTCGTGGCGCCACCGTGGCAGCTTTGGCGCTCGTGATGCTGCAATGTTCCACGTGAAACATCACCGCTTGACCAGCACCGAGAGCCTGCTTTGCAGAGATTCGAGAAGCGGATAAGTCCCTATCCATTCGAGCGATGGGGCCATCACGCTCGGACTGTCAGGGCCAGACGGACCGCGAAACAAGAGCAACCGTCCTCCGGGACCAAGGAAGGCCTGAAGGGTCTTGAGTACCCGGGCCTCGATTCGAACAGCCCTGACCGATACAGCGGAGAACGCTTCGTGGAGCTCGGGGCGTGCGAGCAACTCCTCGTAACGCGCGGACTCGACGTGCGCCTCAATCCCCAGAGCTCGCACCGCCTCCCGTAGAGAACGCCGCCTTCCTCGCCTTCACCTCAACCATGGTCAACGGCAGCTGAGGAGCCGCGAGGTGAAGCGGGATGGCAGGTGAGCCACCGCCCGATCCGACGTCCAGGAACTTGCCAGACGATGGCAGGTACTTCGCCGCTGTGAGTGGTTCCAGGAGAAGCCGGTCGATGGCTTCGTCGGCGTCGGTGACGGCGGTCAGGTTGATTTTCAGATTCCAGCGGGCGAGCAACTCATAGTACGTGGCGAGTTGCTCCGCCACGTCGGCGGCGAGGGGAACCCCGGCTTTGGCGGCCCGCTTCTGCAGACGGGTCCGCAAATCGCGTGCGGCCACATCCCGAAGCCTATCAGACTGTGACGGAGTCTCGAGACCGGCTCAAGTAAGCGGAGATGACGGCGACGGCGGCGGGGGTCACACCAGGGATTCTTGCCGCCTGCCCCAGACGTGGCTGGCCGGACAGCGGTCAACCGCTCGACCATCTCGCGCGAAAGCCCAGGAATGCCGCTGTAGGTGAACGTGGCGGGAATGGCTTTGTGCTCCTGCCTTCGTTGCCGCTCGGCAGAGGCAATTTGACGACGGAGGTAGCCTTCGTACTTGAATTCGGTTTCGACGCTGGCGATGTCGAGCCCGCGACTGTGCTGCGAAAGTTCCAGCCGGAGGCCTTCCGAGACCAGCGTCTCGAGTCGCGTCTCCGGCTGCTTCAGCGCGCGCGCGGCTGAAACGCGATCTCCGGACGCCACCCTGACAAGCGATTGGCGGATGACATCGCAGTTACTCTCGAACCGCTGGCGTCTGGATTCGAATCGACTCCATCGATCGTCATCCACCAACCCGAACTCGCGTCCGACGGGCGTCAGACGCAAATCGGCGTTGTCGGTGCGGAGTAGCAATCGATGCTCCGCGCGCGAGGTGAACATCCGGTATGGCTCCAGGCAGCCTCGCGTCGTGAGGTCGTCGACCAGCGTTCCGATGTAACTGGTCTCGCGCGTCAACACCATCGACGCCAGCCCGCTGACTTTTCGAGCGGCATTGAGTCCTGCCACCAATCCCTGCGCCGCGGCCTCTTCGTAGCCGGAGGTGCCATTTATTTGACCGGCAAGGAATAGCCCGGGAACACGCTTCGTTTCAAGTGTCCTCGACAATTCGGTCGGTTGCACGAAATCGTATTCGACCGCATAGCCTGGACGCAGCATCACCGCATCTTCAAGACCGGGCAGCGAACGAACCAGTTGCAACTGCACGCTCGACGGAAGGCTCATCGAGTAGCCGTTGATGTAGACCTCGTCGACGTCGAGTCCCTCCGGCTCGAGAAACAGCTGGTGACGCTCGCGCTGCGGAAAGCGCATCACCTTGTCCTCCAGCGAGGGGCAATACCGCGGACCGATCCCGGAAATCTGACCGTTGTAGAGCGGCGACTGTGCGATGTGCGATCGCACGAGGTCGTGAACGGTGTCGGTCGTGTGCAGCAGGTGACAGACGATCTGCTCGACGATCGATGCGATCGGTGAGAAACGAGAAGGGTGCAGGATCGCTGTCGCCGTGCTCTTCGACGAATCGTGAGAAATCGATGCTGTCGCGATGAAGTCGCGGCGGCGTGCCCGTCTTCAGACGCCCCCACTCGAAACCAAACGACTTGATCGACTCGGCAAGCTCCTGTGAAGGCGGCTCTCCCGCGCGCCCCGACGGCCGCTGCTCAGGACCGATGTGCACGAGGCCGTTCAGGAAGGTCCCCGTGGTGATCACAATCGCCCGGCACGCGAACGTCTCGCCTGATTCGAGTCTCAGTCCACGCACGCCGAACTCATCGGTCAGGATCTGACCGGCTTTTCCGAAGATCCACCCGATGTTCGGGTGGGCCTCCAGCGTCGCCTTGACCCACTCGCTGTATCGCCGCTTGTCGGCTTGCGCCCGCGGCGACCACACTGCCGGGCCCCGACTGCGGTTGAGCAGCTTGAACTGGATCCCGGTCGCGTCGATCGCAAGGCCCATCAGGCCACCAAGCGCGTCGACCTCGCGCACGAGATGCCCCTTCGCGGTCCCGCCAATCGCGGGATTGCACGGCATGTGCGCGATTGTGCCGTCGGAGAGCGTGCAGACGCCGACCGACCTGCCGGCCTGCGCCGCCGCCCAGGCCGCTTCGACGCCGGCGTGTCCGGCGCCAATCACGATCACGTCGAAATCACGCTTAATCATTTGCGATGCAAATTACTTTCCTATGCAGAACCTGGAAAAGATCGCGGCCAGCACGTCGTCTGCCGTGCGCGCGCCAGTAATCTCCTCGAACTGCATTCTTGCGTCGTTGATGTCCGCGAGCACGAATTCTTCGGGCGTGCCGATTCGGGCTGCGGCCTCGGCGCGCGCCAGCGCGATGCGCGCCCGCGCCAGCAGATCGATGTGTCGCACGTTCGTGATGGCCGGCATGTCGCGAGTCGGTTCTCCGCCAGCCAGCGCATCGGAGATTGCCGATCGCAATACTGGCATGCCGCGGCCTTCGGTCGCTGACACGGCGATCGCGCGCACGGGTGCAAGCGTATCGATGTTCCACGCTTCCGGTCGATCGCATTTGTTCGCCACCACGAGCCGCGGCCGATCGCGCGTCTCGCGCAGGATCTCGTCGTCCTCTGGCGTCAGCGGCTCCGAGCGATCGAGCACCACGATCACCAGCGCAGCGACGTCGCGTGCTGCCGACGCGCGCGACATGCCTTCCAACTCCACGGGATCGCTCGAGCCGATACGAACGCCGGCGGTGTCGACCACGGTGACCGGCGCGCCGCAGATATCAAGGGTCTCGGTCAGCAGATCCCGCGTCGTGCCAGGAATATCCGTCACGATGGCCCGCCCCGCTCCCGCGAGCGCGTTGAACAAGCTCGATTTTCCGGCGTTCGTCCTGCCGGCGATGACCACCTGCGCACCTTCACGAATGAGGCGCCCACGGTTCGCGGCTTCCAGCAGCCCGTCGATCTGCTCGATCAGCGTCGCGATAGACCCTGCAGCGCCGTCCTGCTCGACGAAGTGATAGCCCTCGTCAGGAAAATCGAGCGACGCCTCGAGCCGCGCCGTCAGATCGAACAACATCGCGTCCATCTCGCGGATACGCGTGGTCAGCGTGCCTTCCAGCTGATCGAACGCCGCCCGCGCCTGCAATGGCGTGACCGCGTCGACGAGATCGCGAACCGCTTCGGCCTGCACGAGATCCATCCTGCCGCGAAGGAATGCACGGAACGTGAACTCGCCGGGTTCCGCGAGTCGCGCGCCGCAGGCCATCGCCGCCTCGACGATGCCCCGAAGCAGTACAGGACTGCCGTGCGCGCTGATCTCCAGGACATCTTCGCCGGTGTACGAAGCAGGCGAAGGAAAGAGCGTGAGGATGACGTGGTCCGCCGTTTCACGGCCCGCGTCGATGCGCGCGAACGTCGCGTGGCGTGGCGCGAGCGGCTCGCCGCCCCGTTTCAACCGTGTCGCGATCGCCTGCGCGTCAGGACCGCTGACGCGGACGACACCGATCCCGCCGCGTCCTGCGGGCGTCGCGATGGCAACGATGGTGTCGTCGGGAGAGAACAACTATCAAACTCCCAACTCCCAACGCCCAACTCCCAACTTGTTCAGAACCTCGCGATAGAGAGAACCTTGGGAGTTGGGGCTGGGCGTTGGAAGTTGACAAGGAGCAGGACGACTACTTCCGCGCCGAAATGATGACCGTCTTCAGGAACGCATCCCCGATGCTCTCGGACGACATCTGCGGATCCTCGGCGACGGTCAGATGCACCAGACGGCGGGCGTAAGGATTCAGCGGCCCCATTTCCTGTGGCACGCCGGTGCTCTTCGCCTTGTCGATCATGAACTTGGCCATCTGCCGCAGCTCCGCGTCCTTGCCCCTGCGGTAGTCCAGGCAGTCGACGACCAGCGTGCGATCGTCCTTCAGGTGACGGCGAAAAGCGGTGTTGACGATGTGCTGAAGCGCGTCGAGCGTCTCGGCGCGCCGGCGGAGAAGCACTTCACCATTCTCGCCGGACAGGTCGATGCGAATGCCGTCGGGTGTCTCGTTGACTGAGATCTCGAGCGGAAGCCCCATGGCGGCGAGCGTCTGGTCCATGAACTCACGTACGCGTGCCTGCAGATCCATCACTTCCGCTCCTTCGTCGCCTGTTGCGACTTGCCGCTTCCCGCGTTCTTGACGCGGCGTTCCGCCGGCGGCCTCACCGTGTGCGCGGGCGGTGGCCCGATCAACCGGTTGGTCACTGCCTGCTGGCCGATACCCCACAGGTTGCTGACCGTCCAATAGAGCATCAATCCCGCCGGCGCCCACAACATGGTGACCGTGAGCACGACCGGCATGAACATCATCATCTTCTGCTGAACAGGATCGGCCGTCGACGGCGTCATCTTCTGCTGCGCCACCATCGTCACACCCATCAGCACGGGCAGCACGAACCAGGGATCCGACGTCGACAGATCGCGGATCCAGCCGACGAAGGGCGCCCCGCGCAACTCGATCGCGACCGAGAGCATCGCGTAGAAAGCGAGCAGCACCGGCAAGGTGAGCAGCATCGGCACGCAGCCGCTCGCGGGATTCACGCCGCGCTCGCGATAGAGCGACATCAGCTCGGCGTTCATCTTCTGCCGGGCAGGGTCAGTCACTTTGAGCTTCGCGTAGCGATCCTGGATCGCCTTGACCTCAGGCTGGAGCTCCTGCATGCGCCGCATGGAGACCACGCTCTTGTGCCGCAGCGGGAACATCGCGAGATTGATCAGCACGGTGAGCGCGACAATCGACCAGCCCCAGTTGCCGAGGTACCCGTCCACCCACTTCAGCGCGTTGAGGAGCGGTACCACGAGCCAGCGGAACATGCCGAAGTCGATCGCGTGCGTCATCTCCGGGCTGATCGCCTTCAGGTGCTCGAAGTCTTTCGGGCCGAAAAAGTACATGACGCTCGACGGCGGCGGCGCATTGAACTTCGCGCTCCAGTCGACGAACTGGCGGGCGGGCTCCGAACCCACGGCGGGCATGACGATCGGGCGATAGTCGACACGGAGCGGCAGATCGGTGAGGACGGCGCTGAGAAAGTAGTGATCGTCGACGCCGGCGAACCGGAACGTTCCATCGAAACTGCTCTGCGATTGCAGATCGCCGATCTTGACGCGCACGGTCTTGCCGTCTTTGTAGAAGAGCAGGCTGTGGTGCCGGCGCGTACATCATCCCGCCGCCGAGCGCACCAGTCCCAAGTGCGGGGCCCCAACGGACCGTCGCCTCCACCGGGGCACCGTTCCGCTTCACGTCGTACTCAAACCCGATTTCGTACGGTTTGTCGGTGGTGAAACTGAACGTCTTCCGCGCGGTCAGGCCACTCGCGTCGCCGTAATCGAAGGTCAGGGTCGCGCCGCCGGGGCCGACCACCAGGCTCTCGGCGCTCGGCTTGAAGAGCGCCATCCGAAGCGACGATGCCGCCGCGGGGTCGGGCGATTCGAGCGTGAAGGGACGAGCCGCGCCTTCAACACTGGACGGGACCAGGTCGAGCGCCTCACCCTTGTCATCCTGGTAGTTCTTCAGCCGCCAGTTCTTGAGCACGCCTCCGCGATTCGAGAACACCGCGTGCACAAGGGGGCCCTCGACCACGATCTCCTGCTCAGTCGACGAAGAAAGGGTCGGTTGCGACGCTTCGAGCGTGGGAGTGGGTGGCAGAGGCTTGCCTTGAGAGTCTGCCGCTGGAGCTGTGGCTGCCGGATCGCCTGGCGTGGCCGACGTGGGCGGCGTTTCGAACGTCGGCGGCGGAGCCGGCGGAAACATCACCTGATAGCCGTACAGGACGACAAACGACAGGGCGACGGCGAGAAGTACCCGTTTTTCCATTGAGGCGATCAGACTCTCGATTCCCGGCCCGGGACGGGGTCGTATCCGCTCGAGCCGAGTGGATGGCAGCGGCTGAGGCGACGCGCCGCCAGCCAGGTGCCTTTGATCACGCCGTGCATCGTGACGGCATCCCGCGCGTAGTCGGAACACGAGGGCAGAAACCGACAGGAGCCGGCGAACATCGGCGACAGCAGCAGCTTGTACAAGCCGGAGCAGCAACAGGGCGCCACGCTGTCCGGCCGTCAAGGATTCGCCGGTCTCACCGAAATCAGCCATGTGTTCGCTGGGGCAGGCGCGCGACAGCGCGCCGAAGGGACGTGCCAAAGTCGGTCTCGAGGCTGGCGTAGGCGGCATCGAACAGCTCACGGCGCGGAATCACCACGATGTCGACGCCCTGCCCGCCAGGCGGAAAGGGGGTCTTGCGAAAAATCTCACGGATCAACCGCTTCGCGCGGTTCCGGCGAACGGCGTCCCCGAGCTTTCGCGACGCGACGATCCCTACCCTCGCTCGGGTGGTTCCATTCGCCGCCACAACCATCGTCAGATAGCGGCCCTGACTCCGGGAGCCGGTCTCGAAGACGCGTTGGAACTCGGAACGGCGTCGAAGCCGGCTGTCGGCTGTGAAGCTGAGGGGCATTGGGCAGGCCTTTGACGCTCAGGACAGGCTCAGGCCAGCCCCGCCGGCCCGGAGCTATGACGACGAAACCGTCAGGCGCTTCCGCCCTTTCGCCCGTCGACGCTTCAACACAAGGCGACCCTTCTTCGTGGCCATCCTCACAAGAAAGCCGTGGGTGCGCCGGCGCCGGCGCCTGTTCGGCTGGAAAGTACGCTTCATGATGTCGGGTCCCCTGTCACGAACAAAAACTCAACGGAGAAACACAAATAGTAGCGAACCGCCGTCAGATGTGTCAATTGCGGGGGCCGGCCGGGAATGGGTTCCCGGCGTCGGATTTTTGGGCTTTTGCCGTTGTTGTCTGGCCGTAAGCGCTATGTTACAGTCGCTTCCCCTGCGGGGGTAGGGAGGCGGCCACGGCCACCACCCGGGGGGCCATCATGCTCGTTCGTCGGCCGCGGATCTGCCCATTTTCAGTTGCGTCCCTCAGCGTTCTGTGGCAACCCCCCGAAGTTTTCCACAACTGTGGAAAAAAATGTGGAAAAGCCCCAGGTTTTCGCCCGCGTAACTTGTCCCGGTGCAGGTCCCAGGCCGATCGAGAGCTGGCGAAGGCGTGGAAATGGCGTGTTTACGCGGGTTCACGGCAGCAACGAATCGTAAACAACCAGTAACACAAGGGCTTCCCGGGGGCGAAAGTCCCAGAAATCAATTCGGCACGGGCGAGCAGGCCATCATGACCACCGTCAGCACCATCTGGGAACAGGTCCTCGCCCGCATCGAGACCAAGGTCAATCGTCACATCTTCTACACCTGGTTCAAGCCCACGTCTCTGGTGGGGTACGACGGCCAGACCGTCCGGGTGCGCGTGCCAAATGCGCTCTTTCGCGACTGGCTGACGAGGCACTATGCCGGCGTCCTGGATGAGGCGCTCGCGGACATCGATTGCCGGGGACGCAAGGTCATTTTCGAGACCGTCGACACCGCCGAGACCGTCGCAGCGCCCGCCCAGCTGTCGGTCCCGGATACCGCCGAACCTGCAGTCGACGCGGGCGACGCCGACGCGCAGCCTGGAGGGCTCGGGCCCCGCTACTCGTTCGACACGTTCATCGTCGGACCTTCGAATCAGTTCGCCCATGCCGCGTGCCGAGCCGTTGCCGAAGCCCCGTCGCGGTCCTACAACCCGCTGTTCATCTACGGCGGGGTGGGGCTTGGCAAGACGCACCTGATGCACGCGATTGGGCACTACGTCATCAATCACCTGCAGAGCCTGAAGCTGACGTACATCTCGTCCGAGCGGTTCATGAACGAGATGATCAATGCCGTGCGTTACGACCGCATCCTCGACTTCCGCGAACGCTACCGGAGCGTGGACGTGCTGCTCGTGGACGACATCCAGTTCATCGCCGGAAAAGAGGGCACCCAGAACGAGTTCTTCCACACGTTCAACGCGCTCTACGACTCGCAGAAGCAGATCGTCATCAGCAGCGACTGTCCGCCGCATGAAATCCCGTCTCTCGAAGAGCGCCTGCGATCGCGATTCGAATGGGGCCTGATCGCCGACATTCAGGCGCCGGATCTCGAGACCAAGGTTGCGATTCTGAAGAGAAAAGCCGAAGCGGAAGGTGTGCCGCTGCCCGACACGGTCGCGATCTTCATCGCCGGCAAGATCAAATCGAACATTCGTGAACTCGAAGGCTCGCTGATTCGGCTGATCGCGTATGCGTCACTCACGGGCCGGGAGATCTCGCTGCAACTCGCGCAGGACGTCCTGCGTAACGTGTTGCAGCACGACGACCGCGCAGTCACCATCGAAATCATCCAGAAACACGTATCGGACTACTACCAGCTGAAGCTGGCCGAACTCAAGTCACGCAACAACTCGAAATCCGTGGCCATGCCGAGACAGATCGCGATGTATCTCTGCAAGTCGCTGACGAACGCGTCGTTGCCAGAGATCGGCAGGAGCTTTGGCGGGAAACATCACTCGACCGTCATCCACTCGATTCGCAAGGTCGAGGATCTCCGGCAGCGTGACGGAAATTTCAACAGCCTCATCAACAGCTTTATCGAGTCGTTCAGGTGAAAACTGGGCCGTTCCGCGAGATTTCCACAGCGTCGAGCCTCAGCGGCGAGTGGCGGGCTGTGGGCCGTTTGTTCACCGGATCAGGCTCGCGGTTTTTGCACCGGATTCCCGCCGTAAACCCGTCCGTAGCCCCGCAGCAATCTCCACAGGCTAAGTATCAGAAATTTAAGGACTAATCGACGGAAAATCGGTTTTCAACAGCACCTATTTCTTGTTATAATCTTTTGTTCTTAGTTCTTCACATTTCTACTGAGGGGATCAGAGCGCCTCCGCAGCGTTCCCTTCGAGGTCAATGCCACCATGGAACTGGTTGTCCGCAAGACTGATCTGTTGCGTGAACTGCAGCTGTTCCAGGGCATCGTCGAGCGCAAGAACACGATCCCCATCCTCGCGAACGTGCTCATCGAGGCGAATGGCAACGAGGTCAAGCTGCTCGCGACGGACCTCGAGGTGGGGCTCCGCAGCAGGTGCACGGCCTCCGTCACGAAGGGCGGCTCGCTGACGCTGCCCGCCAAGAAGCTGTACGAAATCATCAAGGCGCTTCCTGAGACGGACGTGCGAATCGAGGAAGACCGGAACGGCGTCAAGGTTGCCGCCGACCGGTTCGATTCGCGGATGCAGACGCTTCCGCGAGAGGATTTTCCGACGCTTCCGGAATCGACGGGCACGTCGAACGCGACGCTGCCCCGCGACGTGCTGAAGCAGATGGTCGCGAAGACGCAGTTCGCCATCACCGGCGAGGACACGCGTTATTTCCTGAACGGCGCGCTGTTCATCCTGCAGGGCGACTCGATGAGCCTCGTGTCGACCGACGGGCATCGGCTGGCGCTCGTGACTGTCACGCGGGACAAGAGCAAAGCGAAGGGCAAGGCCGATGACGAAGTACGCGTCATCCTGCCGAGAAAGACATTGCTCGAGCTCGGCCGGTTATTGGCTGAAGGCGACGGCGATATTCAGTACGAGCGCGGCGAGAACCATCTGTTCTTCGACATCGGCGGACGGCTGCTGATCTCGCGGATGATCGATGGGCAGTTCCCCGCGTTCGAACGGGTCATTCCGAAGAGCAACGACAAGCGGGTGGAATTCGATCGCGATCGGCTGACGAGCGCGGTCAAACGCGTGGCGCTTTTGTCGAACGAGCGCTCGCGCGCGGTCAAGTTCCAGATCGACAAAGGGAAGGTGGAAATCGCATCGAGCAGTCCGGAATTCGGCGAGGCGAAGGAAGCCATCATCGTGGATTACAGCGGAGCTCCGGTGACGATCTGCTTCAACGCGCAGTACGTCCTGGACTTCCTGAGTGTGGTCGAAACAGACGTCGTGGCGCTCGAGTTCAAGGATGAGATGAGTCAGGCCGTGATGAAGCCGGTCGGCGCCGAGGGATACGACTACACCTACGTGATCATGCCGATGAGGGTCTGACGCCCGGGCCTGCTCACGCCATCATTCATGTCTCAACTAGAACCACCGAACGACGAGCCGCGTCCGCAGGCCGACGCGGAAGCTCCATCTGACGCTTCCGCGTCCGCGAGCACCAACGGAAACGGCGCCGGCGACGACTACGGTGCAGACAAAATCAAGGTCCTCGAGGGCCTCGAGGCCGTCCGCAAGCGCCCGGCAATGTACATCGGGTCCACCGGTGCGCCAGGCCTGCACCATCTGGTCTACGAAATCGTCGACAACTCGATAGACGAGGCGCTGGCGGGTTTCTGCGACCAGGTCAGCGTCACCCTGCACATCGACAACTCCGTCACGGTCGTGGACAACGGCCGCGGCATTCCCGTGGACCAGCATGTGAGCGGGCGATCGGCGGCCGAGGTCGTCATGACCGTCCTGCACGCCGGCGGCAAGTTCGACAACGACAGCTACAAGGTGTCCGGCGGTCTGCACGGCGTCGGCGTATCCGTCGTCAATGCGCTGTCGGAGACGCTGGATCTCGAAATCTGGCGTAACGGGCAGGTGTACACGCAGACCTACGAACGCGGGACACCCTGCGCCGACCTCGAGATGACCGGCACCACGAAGAAGCGCGGCACCAAGATCACGTTCAAGCCCGACGCCCAGATCTTCGAGACGATCGAATTCAGCTTCGACATCCTGGCGCAGCGGCTGCGGGAGCTCGCGTTCCTCAACGGCGGCGTCACCATCACGATAGACGACGAGCGAGACGGCAAGAACCACAAGTTCCTGTACGAAGGCGGCATCAACGCCTTCGTCCAGTATCTGAATCAGAACAAGGCGGCGGTCAACGACAAGCCGATCTACATGCACGGCGAGAAGGACGGCATCGACGTCGAGATCGCGCTGCAGTGGAACGACGCCTATACGGAAACGGTCTACTCGTTTGCGAACAACATCAACACCCACGAAGGCGGCACGCACCTGTCGGGGTTCCGCTCGGCGCTGACCCGCACGATCAATTTCTACGTCGGCAAGAACAACCTCGCCAAGGACCTGAAGGACGCGAGCATCGGCGGCGACGATATCCGTGAAGGGTTGACGGCGGTGGTCAGCGTGAAGATTCCGCGGCCGCAGTTCGAAGGCCAGACGAAGACCAAGCTCGGGAACACCGAGGTCAAGGGGATCGTCGAAGCGATCGTCAACGACAAGCTGGGTGCATATCTCGAAGAGAACCCCGGCGTCTCCAAGCGCATCATCAGCAAGGCCGTCGACGCTGCGCGGGCGCGCGAAGCCGCCCGGGCGGCGCGCGATCTCGTGCGCCGGAAAGGCGCGCTCGACAGCAGCAGCCTCCCAGGCAAGCTGGCCGACTGCCAGGAGCGCGATCCCGCGCTCAGCGAGATCTACATCGTCGAGGGCGAGTCCGCAGGCGGATCGGCGAAGCAGGGACGCGATCGGCGCTTCCAGGCGATCCTGCCGATCAAGGGCAAGATCCTGAACGTCGAGCGGGCACGCTTCGACAAGATGCTGAGCAGCGACGAGATCAAGACGATGATCGCGGCGCTGGGCTGTGGCATCGGTACCGAGGATTTCAACGCGGCCAAGGTCCGCTACCACCGCATCATCATCATGACCGACGCGGACGTGGACGGATCGCACATCCGCACGCTCCTGCTGACGTTCTTCTACCGTCAGATGCGCGCGCTGGTCGACAGCGGATACGTGTTCATCGCGCAGCCGCCGCTCTTCCGCGCGAAGCGCGGGCGCAGCGAGACGTTCATCCGCGATGAGCGGGCGCTCGAAGCCTGGCTGATCAAGCGGGCGGTCGAGTCGCGGGTCGTGGTGCTGCCGGATGGCACCGAGATCAGCGGCGATCAGCTCGAGCGGACGATCGAGAAGCTGATGGCCTTCCGCAAGTTCCTGCAGATCGTCGAGCGCCGCGGTCCGTCGCGCGATGTGGTCCTGGCGATGCTCGACCGCGACGTTCGCGACAAGACGTTCTTCAGCGAGAAGGCACGTGTGGAGGGACTCGCAGAGGCCCTGGCCACGAAGACGAGGTCCGCGACGATCCAGGCCGACGAGGAGCATCAGGCGTTCGCGATCGACCTCGAGGACCGGAGCGGCGGGTATCCGCGCCACCATCGACTCGATCAGGACTTCATCACCACCGCGGAGTTCCGCACGCTGGCGAACAGCTACCAGGACGTCAAGGGCATGATCGGCCCGATGACCGTGAAGACGACCGGGCCGGCCGAGCCTGAGGAACCAGCGCCGGAGAGTGGCACTGCCACGGCGAATGAGACGGCGATCGGCGGCGCACCGCTGGACGCGGCCACCCGGCTGGCGGCGGAGCCGAAACCGCTCGACGCGTCCGGGTCGCCGAAGCCCGCGCCAAAGTCGGGCCGCGAGGCCGAGGTGCGCGTGGAGTCGCTCGACGAGCTCGTTGAGTTCTTCACCGCGGCCGGCAAGAAGGGCGTCGCCATCAACCGCTACAAGGGTCTCGGCGAGATGAATCCGGACACGCTCTGGGAAACGACCATGAACCCGGAGACGCGGACGCTCGCGCAGGTCCGCGCGGAAGATCACATGGAAGCCGACCTGATGTTCACCACGCTCATGGGCGATCAGGTCGAGCCACGCCGCAAGTTCATCGAAGACAACGCGCTCGATGTGAAGAATCTGGATATTTGAGCCGGGCGTCCGCGTCCCCACCGTCCATCACGACATGACCGACAGCAGCAACAAGATCCCAGTCAACATCGAAGACGAAATGAAGCGCTCGTACATGGATTACGCGATGAGCGTAATCATCGGGCGAGCGCTGCCTGACGTCCGCGATGGGCTGAAGCCCGCGCACCGCCGCGTGTTGTACGCGATGCGGCACATGGGTCTGGCGTCGAACCGCGCGTATCGCAAGTGCGCGGCGGTGGTCGGCGAGGTGATCGGCAAGTTCCACCCGCACGGTGACGCCGCGGCGTACGACACGCTCGTGCGCCTCGCGCAGGATTTCAACATGCGCTATCCCCTGGTCGATGGCCAGGGGAACTTCGGCTCGATCGACGGCGATCCACCGGCGGCGATGCGCTACACGGAGTCGCGCCCGGAGCCTGCGGCCGAAGCGCTGATGGCCGATCTGGACAAGGAGACCGTCGACTTCGTTCCCAACTACGACGAGACGACCGAAGAACCAACGGTCCTCCCGGCGCCGTTCCCGAACCTGCTCGTCAATGGATCGTCGGGCATCGCCGTCGGCATGGCGACCAACATCCCGCCGCACAACATGCGGGAGGTGATCGACGGCGTCATTGCCGTGATCGAGGCGCATGGCGAGTCGGCTGACGCCAAATTCCGCGCGCTGCTCAAGGTCATACCGGGTCCGGACTTTCCATCCGCAGGCTTCATCGTCGGGCGCCAGGGCATCTTCAACGCTTACCGCACCGGCCGCGGCGCCATCACCATGCGCGCCCGCGCCAAGGTCGAGGAGAGCAAGAAAGGCGACAAACTCTCGATTGTCGTCAGCGAGATCCCTTACCAGGTCAACAAGGCACGGCTGATTGAGAAGATTGCCGAGCTGACGCGCGAGAAGGCGATTGACGGCATCTCGGATATTCGCGACGAGTCGGATCGCGATGGCATGCGGATCGTGATCGAGCTGCGCCGCGGCGAGATGGCCGAGGTCGTTCTCAACAATCTCTACAAGCACACGCAGCTGCAGACGACGTTCGGCATCATCATGCTGGCGATCGTCGGCGGCCGGCCGCGCGTGCTGCCCCTGCTCGCCATCGTCGAACACTTCATCGACTTCCGTCGCGAGATCGTCCGGCGACGCACGGAGTTCGAACTTCGCAAGGCGGAGGCGCGCGCGCACATCCTGGAAGGGTTGAAGATCGCGCTCGATCACCTCGACGCGGTCATCAAACTGATTCGCGGGTCGCGCAACCCGGCCGAAGCGCGCGAAGGGCTCGTCACGCAATTTAACCTCAGCGTCGTTCAGGCGCAGGCGATTCTCGACATGCAGCTTCAGCGCCTCACCGGCCTGGAGCGCCAGAAGATCGTCGACGAGCTCGCCGAGCTGATGAAGATCATCGAGCGGCTCCGCGCGATCCTGTCGAGCGACGAGCTGCTGATGCAGGTCGTTGTCCGGGAGCTCAAGGAGGCGCGTGAGCGCTTCGGCGACGAGCGGCGGACCGAGATCATCGACGAGAGTGGCGAGTTCCGGATCGAAGACCTGATTGCCGACGAGGACATGGCGATCACGGTCACCAACACGGGTTACATCAAGCGCACCCCAATCTCGACCTACCGCATGCAGCGCCGCGGCGGCAAGGGGCGGATCGGCATGCGCACGCGTGAAGAGGACTTCGTCAGCCACCTCTTCATCGCGTCGACCCACTCGTACATCATGATCTTCTCGGACCGCGGCCGGGCGTACTGGCTGAGGGTCCACGAGGTCCCCGACGTCGGTCCCGGCGGCAAAGGCAAAGCGATCGCCAACCTCGTGTCGATGGAGGAGCGGGAGAAGATCGCCGCGCTGCTCGCGGTCAGGGAGTGGCCGGAGGCGGAAGGGAAGCAGTTCGTCGTCATGGGCACGCGCAAGGGCGTGATCAAGAAGACGGACCTCTCGTCGTTCAGCAATCCGCGCGCGGGCGGCATCATCGCCATGGGCGTCGAGGAAGGCGATTCCGTCATCGCCGTCGAAGTGTCAGACGGCACCGAGCAGATCTTCCTGGGCACGCGCGACGGCATGGCCATCCGCTTCGACGAAACGGATGTTCGGCCGATGGGCCGGACGGCCTACGGCGTCCGCGGCATCAGCCTTCGCGACGATGACGAGGTCGTCGCAATGGACGTGGTCCGCGCCGGCGCCACGATGCTCACAGTCACGCAAAACGGTTACGGCAAGCGCACCGACCTCGAGGAATATCGCGTCCAGTCCCGCGGCGGCATCGGCATCATCAACATCCAGACCAGCGATCGCAACGGGAAGGTCGTCGGCATCGCCTACGTGCACGACGACGACGAGCTGATGCTGATCAGCCAGCAGGGAAAAATCCTGCGCATGGTGTCGCGCGACGTGCGCGCGATCGGCCGCGCCACACAGGGCGTGCGGCTGCTCGGCGTCGAGGAAGGCGATCAGGTCGTCTCCGTGGCCCGCCTCGCCGAACGTGAGGAAGAGGAAAACGGCAACGGCTCCTCGACATCCGAGCCGCCGGCGGGCGGTGAATCGGTCCCGCCCGACGACTCGACCGCCTGACGCGCTTCCACAGGTCTCCCGGACACGCGTTACGGCTCGCGGATGACAACGGATGCGGCGCCCCGGTCCTTGATCAACCGATCGATCGCCTGCTGCATCCGCTCGCGCCTCTGGAGAATGGCGCGGATTTCTGATTTGCCCATCCACGGGCTCAGCGCAGCCGTGAGCATCGGCTCGTCGAGCGTCTTCATGCGATCCCACAGGTCGCCGTCAATCTGGTTCATCTGGTGGTACAGGTCACGGTTCGACGTCAGCGCCCGCGAGTGATCAATCAGAATGAGGTTCCAATCGTCGTCTTTCAGCCAGTTCCCGAGGTTGGGATCGAGATTGCCAATCAGGTTGTCGTACATCATCGCGCGCACTAGCTGCAGGTTCCAGCGTGACGCCTGATCGCGGGGCGCCTGGAACTTCTGGCCAAGCTCGGTGAACGTGGTGACGTTACGCACCCACATCACGGCAGCGCCGACCTCCCCGCCAATGCGCTTCTCCACCGTCGGGGGAACCATGTCGAGTCGGATCAATTTGTCGATTTCGTACGCGGCTATTTCGGCCTTGTAACTTTCGTAGAACCCCGATGGATACCATCCGGGCCTGATCGGCTTCCATGCGACGGCTTCGATAGAGCCGCCACCCGTGAGCGCCACCTTCCTCGGTCCAGTAACGCCAACCGGGATCTTTTCCTGCGGTCCGGCCGCCGTGGCTGTCCGAATCAACTCCTCGAACTCTGCGTGGCGGCCAATCCACGTCTTGGCGCTTGAGGGCAGTGAGGCCGTTTGCAGTGACGCGTGAGGAACCGCGCCGAGTACGAGGGTCACGACCGGTGCGAGGAGCCAGGCGGCGGGGCGCATGTGGGCCTCCATCTTTCCAGTAGTGGACGTTTTGACGGGGAAGACGCTCTTATACGCCCCGCGCCGTCGAAAAGCAACGGCGCCGAGGACGATGCGATTAGACCTTACGCCGGCTGCAGCTTCGCGTACTTTGCCAGCAGCTTCTTTACGCCCACCGTGTTGAAGCGGACCGTGATCTTCTGATCGTCGTTGTGCTCTTCGACCGAGATCACGCTGCCCACGCCGAACTGCGCGTGGCGCACGCGCATCCCGGCGCGGAGGCCGAACAGCGATTGATCTTCTTCTTCGTAGGCGTAGGCCGTTTCGGTTTCCCGCACCCTGCCGGTGCGGCCCTTGCGGCCGTACGGGTTCGTCCGAAACTCGTAGTGGCTGTGCGCGAACGTCCCCTGGTAGGGCGACGAGAACGACGGCGCGATGCGATCGACGAGCTCGGAGGGAACCTCGTCGAGGAACCGCGACGGTTCAGTGGATTGATATTCCCCAAAAACCCGCCGACGGGCCGCGCTGGTCAGCACCAGACGTGACTGTGCCCGGGTCATGCCGACGTAACACAGGCGACGTTCCTCTTCGATCTCTTCTTCGTTGTCGGCAGAGCGCGAGTGCGGGAAGAGCCCTTCTTCCATCCCCGCAATGATGACGACCGGAAACTCCAGCCCCTTCGCCGCATGCATCGTCATCAGCCAGACGCGCGCGTTGCGGCTCCCGGATTCCTCGTCGGCTTCCGACAGCAGGGACAGACGATCGACGAAGCCGCCCAGCGAGGCTTCCGCCTCGCGAACCTCATAGTCGCGCGCGGCGGACACGAGCTCCATCAGGTTCTCGATTCGCTCGTTCGACTCCTCTGAGTTGTCGTCGCGAAGGTCCTTCAGGTAGCCGGTCTGATCGAGGACCTTGCCGATCGTGATCGACACCGAATCGTTCCGCGCCACATGGGCCAGCGCAACGATCAGATCGCGGAAGACCTTCAGGGACGCGACCGCGCGGGACGTCAGCTTGCCATCATCCACGGCATACACGAGCCGCGCCCAGAGCGATCGGGCCGACGAGATCTCCTGAAGGCCGGCGGCAAGCAGCGGCGGCGCCTCAGCGATCACGGCATCGGGGTCGATCGCCTGAAGCGAATCCATCACACCCTTGCCGATTCCACGTGCCGGCACGTTGATCACCCGTCTGAGGCTCACGTCGTCGTGCGGGTTGATGATCAACTTCATGTACGCGAGCAGGTCCTTGATTTCCTTGCGCTCGTAGAAGCGAACGCCCCCGATGACCTTGTAGGGAATCGCTTCACGCATCAGCGAGTCTTCGATCGCTCTCGACTGCGCGTTGGTCCGGTACAGGATGGCAGTCGTGGCCTCGACATCCTCCGCGCGCGCCTGTTTCACCGTCCGCGTGATGAAATCCGCCTCCTCGAGCTCGTCGCCGCCGCGAAAGTTGACAATCCGCGAACCACCCTTGCGGTCGGTCCACAGCCGTTTGTCTTTACGATTCCGGTTCTGCTGGATGACGGCAGATGCGGCATCGAGGATGACCTGCGTGGAACGATAGTTCTGCTCGAGCCGCACGATACGGGTCTCCGCGAAGTCATGCTCGAAATCGAGGATGTTCTTGAGGTCGGCGCCGCGCCACTTGTAAATGGACTGATCGGGGTCTCCGACGACGGCGAGGTTTCGATGCACTTCGGCCAGGCGCCGAATGAGCAGGTACTGCGGCCGATTCGTATCCTGATACTCGTCGACCATCACGTATTTGAACTTCCGCGCGTAGAAATTCCGCGTCTGCTCCGACGTCTCGAAGAGCTCCACCGTTTTGAGCAGCAGGTCGTCGAAGTCGAGCGCATTACTGTCTCTCAACGCGACCAGGTATCGCTCGTAGACCTTCGCGATCTGCTCGTCACGAAGGTTGTAGTTGCCCCTGAGCGAGTCCGGCCCCTCCATCCGGTTCTTCGCCTGACTGATCCGCGACAGCGCCATCCGCGGCGGCACCAGCTTGTCGTCGATGTTCAGATCCTTGAGCGCCTGCTTGACGACGGCGACCTGATCCGACGAGTCGTAGATCACGAAATCTCGCGAGAGCGAAATCTTCGGCGCCTCCCTCCGCAACAACCGCGCACAGAGCGCATGAAATGTCGACAGCCAGACACCCTTGGCCTCGTCGCCAATCAGCCCCTCGACCCGCTCCCGCATCTCGCCCGCGGCCTTGTTGGTGAACGTGACCGCCAGCACTTCTCCTGGTTCTGCATGCCCGTCCCCGATGATGTACGCGATGCGATACGTAATCACCCGCGTCTTGCCAGAGCCCGCGCCAGCAAGGATGAGGAGCGGACCGTCGATCTGGAGGACGGCTTCGCGTTGTTCGGAGTTGAGGTTGGAGAGGAAGTCCATTGGGAGCAGAGTCGATTATAGCTTTGCTGAATCCGTAATCCGTGGTTCGTGGTTCGTGTCTCGCTCGAGACATCAGACGGCGAATGACGACGGCAGCCATCAGAGCGAGACTGACCATGCCGAGCTTCTTCAGGCGCCGCATCGAATCGATCGCGCAAGGCCATGAACGAAGTTGATCGGTGCGATTCAACTGTAGTTGAAGCTGGTCCACGTCAGTGCTGAGCAAGAGATCCGACCCGGACCGCCAGCTCCATCTGCGTCTCCAGCTCACCAACTGAGCCCAGAGAATGCGAACATGTCGGGCGAACAGTCCGTCGCTGCCGGTCGTGAACCCTTCCGCGATGTTTGACGGCACGGAGACGGCGGCACTGCCGAATCTGAGCGCTCAGCTCGAATCGTTCCTCGCGTGGAAGAGTTCTGTGCGATGCGATAGACAGGCTACGGCGAGCTCCATCGCCGCGTTCCAGGCGTCAAGGTCTCTGAAGCTCGCGAATGGGTTTGTTCGTTGTCCGGTTCTGCATTTTGCACAGCCCGCCTCGACCCGTGAGGTGGCAGATCCTGCAACCAATCGGCGCGAAGTCGTTGATGGCCGTATCAATTGCTCGAGCGAGGCAAGAAACGAACCACGGACCACGGACTACGGACTCCGAGCTACGAGCCTCGACCGAGCTACGGCACGACCCCACGCCACGTAGTACCATTCGTGTGAATGCCCTCAACCCTCCTGAACAAAGTGTGGAACGCTCACACGGTCCGGACTCTTCCCACCGGCCAGACGCAACTCTTCGTCGGCCTCCACCTCATTCACGAGGTCACCACTCCGCAGGCGTTCGACATGTTGCGGGCGCGGGGGTGGAGGGTGAGGTTTCCGTCACGCACGATTGCGACGGTCGATCACATCGTGCCGACGCGCGATCAGCGGCGGCCGTTTGGCGATGTGATGGCTGAAGAGATGCTCGCGGCGCTGGAACGGAACTGCCGTGAGGCGGGCATCAGGTTGTTCGACATCAATAGCGGCTCCCAGGGCATCGTCCACGTGATCGGACCGGAGCTGGGACTGACGCAGCCGGGGATGACGATCGCGTGCGGCGACAGTCATACGTCGACGCATGGGGCGTTCGGGGCGGTGGCGTTCGGGATAGGCACGTCGCAGGTGCGTGACGTCCTTGCGTCACAGTGCCTCGCCATGGAGCCTCTGAAGGTCCGGCGCATCGAGGTCGATGGACGGCTGTCACGCGGTGTCTATGCGAAGGACGTCATTCTCGAGATCATCCGCCGGCTCGGCGTGAACGGCGGTGTCGGTTTCGCTTACGAGTACGCGGGCCCTGCGGTCGATGCCATGACGATGGACGAGCGCATGACGATGTGCAACATGTCGATCGAGGGGGGAGCGCGGGTCGGCTATGTGAACCCCGATGAGACGACGATCGAGTATCTGAGGGGACGGACGTTTGCGCCGGCTGGTGACGCGTTTGAGCGCGCGGCGGAATGGTGGAAGAGCATGCGCTCGGATCCCGGCGCCGCCTATGACGATGAGGTCAGGATTGACGGCGGGGCGATCGCGCCGACGGTGACATGGGGGATCAACCCGGGCCAGTCTGTATACGTGGACGAACGATTGCCGAAGCCCACGGACGTCCCGCCAGGCGAACGCGCGTCGCTGGCCGAAGCGCTGGAGTTCATGGGATTCCACGGCGGCGATCCGATCAGCGGCACGCGCATCGATGTCGCGTTCGTGGGTTCCTGCACCAACGCGCGGCTCTCCGATCTCCGCGAGGCGGCGCGCATCGTCAAGGGGCGGCACGTCGCGCCGCATGTGAGGGCACTGGTCGTGCCGGGTTCGCAGAGCGTTCGCGCCGCAGCGGAACGCGAAGGGCTCGATCGCATCTTTGCCGAGGCGGGTTTCGACTGGCGCGGCGCGGGGTGCTCGATGTGCCTGGCCATGAACCAGGACCGGCTCGAGGGTCGCGAGATCTGCGCGTCGTCGTCGAATCGGAACTTCAAGGGCCGCCAGGGGAGCCCGACGGGGCGCACCTTGCTGATGAGCCCGGCCATGGTAGCGGCAGCCGCGCTGGCTGGAGAAGTGGTCGACGTTCGAAACGTCGCGGTGTAAGGCGGCTCAGGAGACGTTGATGGCCATTGAGCGAATCACGAGCATCGAGGGGACGGGACTGCCGCTGCCAGGCAACAACATCGACACCGATCGAATCATTCCGGCGCGATTCCTCAAGTCGGTGTCGTTCGAAGGGCTCGAGACCCACCTGTTCGAAGACGATCGTTCGCAGGTCGAAGCCCAGGGTGGCACGCATCCGATTGCCGACGCGCGCTTCACCGGCGCGTCGATCGCGATCGTCAACCTGAACTTCGGATGCGGCTCGTCGCGTGAGCACGCGCCGCAGGCGATCAGGCGGCGTGGGATCCGCGCAGTCATCGGGCAGTCCTTTTCCGAGATCTTCTTTGGGAATTCGGTCGCGCTCGGCCTTCCGTGCGTCTCAGTCGATGCAGAGACAGCTCAGGCTCTTCAGCGCATGGCGGAGGCCGATCCGTCGGCGCGGCTGGAGGTCGATCTCGCTGGTCAGCGGATCAATGCCCTCGGGTCGAGTTGGCCGTGCTCGATGCCCGCCAGCGCTCGTGATGCGTTCCTCAACGGAACCTGGGACGCCACCGGGATGCTCTTGGACAACTTCGCTGAGGTCGAAGCGGTCGCGGCGCGGCTGCCTTATATGGGGTGGTCGTCGTTGCGGTAGGTGGAGATCGTGAGGTCCGGCTGAAGACGGACGCTACGGACGGGTGCGGCGGCCGGGCGAAGGGGCGCGCTCGTGGTTTGCTCGGGCCGACTCCAAGAAGGCTTCGACGGCGTGTGACAGCTCACCCCGGCGACAGACCAGCCTGACCTGACGGCCGCGGCTCAGTCCAGGAATCCTGATCGCGACCAGCTGCCCCAGCGCAATCTCCGCGAGCGCGCAACGGCGAGGCAGGACCGCAACGCCGATCCCCATTTCAACCGCTCGCTTGATGCCGTCCAGGCTTGGCAGCGCAATCTGGATGTTGATCGGCGCGTGGCGGCGTTCGTAGAGGCGGAGGACCCGTTCGCGCGCAGGAGAGGGGTCGTTATGGGCGATCACGGTCTGACGTCCGACCTCTTCAAGCGAGACCCGCTTGTGTCCGGCGAGGGGGTGCTTCGGGTTCGTCAGCAGCACGAGCTCGTCGTTCCCGAGCAGGATCGATTGCAGGCCCTTTTCCGACGGCTGAAAGGTGAGGACGCCGCAGTCGAGCGCTCGATTCAGGATCTCGCCCGCTACCTGCCGCGAGGGAACCCGGCGCACTTCGACGAGGACCTGCGGATGCGCCGCCGCGAACGTCTCGAGAGAGGGCAACAGTGCGTGGACGGCCGCCTCGTTCGCGCCGATGACGACGCGGCCGCGCCGTACCTGCTGCAGCTCGCGGACCGCCTGCTCGGCATCAGACGCAAGCCGCACGAGCCGCGTCGCGTAATCCCGCAACAGCACGCCGGCCTCGGTCAGCGCACCATTGCGCGACGACCGGTCGAAAAGCCGGTCGCCGATCTGATCTTCGATTCGCCGGATGGCCTGGCTGACGGCAGGCTGCGTCCGGTGGAGCTTGCTGGCGGCGGCCGAGAAGCTGCGTTCGCTGGCAACGGTGAGGAAAGTGGTCAGATCCTGCAGCTGCATACAGCATCATAAGCAGCATTTATCAAAACGGCAAAACTATAAATTGGACTCGCATGCGCCGGGAGTGTACAACCAAGACTGGGAGCATGCGATGTCTACACGACTGACGATTTTCGACACGACGCTCCGGGACGGCGAACAGGCCCCCGGATTCTCGATGCGCACGGACGAAAAGCTGAAGATGGCGCGCCAGCTGGCGGCCCTCGGCGCAGATATCATCGAAGCAGGGTTTCCCATCGCCTCGGACGCCGACGCCGAGTCCGTCCGGATGATCGCCACGCACGTCCGCGGTCCGGTGATTGCCGCGCTTGCCCGCTGTCACCCGGCGGACATCGACCGCGCCGGATGGGCGCTCGCACCGGCGCCGCGACGCCGCATCCACGTGTTCATCGCGACCTCTGACCTGCACCTCGAACGCAAGCTCCGCATGTCCAGGGAGGCGTGCCTCGAGGCCGCGGTCGCGGCCATCCACCGCGCCCGTCGCTATGCGGACGATGTCCAGTTCTCTGCGGAGGATGCGACGCGCAGCGACATGGATTTCCTGTGCCGGGTCGTCGAAGAAGTCATTTCCGCAGGATGCACGACGATCAACCTGCCGGACACCGTGGGCTATTCCACGCCGGACGAGATCGCCAGCTTCTTCACGACAATCATTCAGCGGGTGTCGAACGCGCGTCACGCGACGTTCAGCGCGCACTGCCACGACGACCTCGGGCTGGCCGTCGCCAACACCATCGCTGCGGTGAGAGCTGGGGCGCGCCAGGTCGAATGCACGATCAACGGGATCGGCGAGCGCGCAGGGAACGCGTCGCTCGAAGAGTTCGTGATGGCCACGCGCGTGCGGCCGGACATTCTGCCGTATTCCACCGGCATCGATACCCGTCAGATCTTCCCCGCGAGCCAGCTGCTGACGGCGCTCACCGGCGAAGGCGTTCAGGCGAACAAGGCGATCGTCGGCCGGAACGCGTTCGCGCACGAGGCCGGCATCCATCAGGACGGCATGCTCAAGGATCGCCGGACCTACGAGATCATGCGGCCAGAAGAAGTTGGCGTTCCGCAGGCGACGCTCGTGCTCGGCAAACATTCCGGCCGGCACGCGGTGCAGCGGCGGTGCGAGCTCGTGGGGCACACGCTGGAAGGGCGTGAGCTCGACGCGGTCTACCGCGCGGTGATCGCGCTCGCCGACCGTGAAAAGGTCGTGACCGACGCCGATCTGCTGGTCATCGTCGCCCGCCTCCGTGGCACGGTTGCGCAGGCGTCGGCGCCGGTGCACATGCCGGTGGTCGCCGATTTCTACAATACGCCGGCGGAAAGCGGGTACGGACACGGCGTCTGACGTGCGACGTCGACCGTGCGATCGTGTCCTGATGTAGCTCGTCGCTGCGACGGATCGCGCGTTGAGGCTCACGCGCACGCTGGCGAGTTGACCGTCGCAAGTTAGATGTGTAGAACGTAAGGTTCATGCGCGCGTCCATCCTGCTGCTGCCGGGTGACGGCATCGGTCCCGAAGTCGTCGCCGCGGCGCGAAGCGTTCTGACCGCTGTCGCCGGCCGGCTACGGCCATCAATTCACACTCAATGACGCGCCCATCGGCGGTGCTGCGCTGCGGGCCGGGACTCGAGGCGTTGCCGGACAGCGACGTCGAACGCGGCGCGGGCCGCTGACGCGGTCTTGCTCGGTGCCGTCGGCGATGCCGCCTTCGATCGCGAACCGGCTCACCGCCGGCCAGAGGCCGCGCTGCTGGCCATCCGCCGGGAGTTGGGGCTGTATGCGAACCTGCGTCCGGCGACGGTGTGGCCAGGTCTCGAATCAGCCGGACCTTTGAAGCCGGAGATCCTCGCGGGCACGGACATGCTCGTCGTGCGCGAGCTGACTGGCGGCCTCTACTACGGCGAGCCGCGCGGCACGGCGGCCGACGGCTCGGCGGCGTACAACACGATGCGCTACTCGCGCCACGAGGTCGAGCGCATCGCCCGCGTGGCGTTCGACGCGGCGAGAGGCCGCAAGAAGCGCGTGACCTCCGTCGACAAGGCGAACGTGCTCGAAGTGTCGCGGCTGTGGCGCGCCGTCGTGAACGAAGTCGCGCGCGACTATCCGGACGTCACGCTCGATCACCAGTACGTCGACGCCTGCGCGATGAAGATCGCGCTGGCACCCTCGTCGTTCGACGTCATCCTCGCCGAGAACATGTTTGGCGACATCCTGTCGGACGAGGCAGGCGCGATTGTGGGCTCGCTGGGATTGTTGCCGTCGGCGAGCTTAGGCGATGGTCCGGGACTGTTCGAACCGGTGCACGGATCGGCGCCGGATATCGCCGGACGAGATATTGCCAACCCGGTCGGCGCCATCCTCTCCGCAGCCATGCTCCTGCGTCACGCGCTGAAGCTCGAGGAAGAAGCCGCGAGCGTCGAACGCGCCGTGACCGCGGCGCTGTCCAGCGGCATTCGGACCCGCGATCTGTCGTCCGCCGCGACCGCCCACTCGTGTAGCGCCGTGGCACGCGAGATCGCGAACTCGATCGCCGCGATCAACCGACCCGCCTTGAACCTGAACCCGAAGGTCCGCAAGCCCGCGACCACGGACTGACGAGTTATTCGACAGTGACGCTCTTCGCCAGATTTCGCGGCTGATCGACATCACAACCCCGCCGGATCGCGATGTGATAGGCGAGAAGCTGCAGCGGGACGACCATCAACACCGGCGTCAGCAGTGGATGCGAGTTCGGCACCGTGATGAGGAAGTCGTGCGCGGGATCGAGCAGCTCGTGGATGCCGTTCCGTCCTTCGGTCGTCAGCGCGATCACCGAGCCGCCGCGCGCTTTGGCTTCTTGTATGTTGCCAACGATCTTCTCGAACACGTGATCGTGTGGAGCGATGGCCACGACCGGCATCTCTTCGTCGATGAGCGCGATCGGCCCGTGTTTCATCTCGCCGGCCGGGTAGCCCTCGGCGTGGATATAGGAGATCTCCTTGAGCTTCAGCGCGCCTTCGAGTGCGATGGGATAGTGAATGCCCCGTCCGAGGTAGAGGAAGTCGCTGCGCTGATAGAACCGCTTCGCGATGTCCTCGGTCAGCTGATCGCACTTGAGCGTTTGTTCGAGCAGGAGCGGAAGCTGCGTCAGGCCGTCCAGGTGCGGACGCGCTTCGTCTGGCGACAGCGTGCCGCGAATCTGGCCGAGATAGATCGCCAGCAGCTGCAGCGCCACGAGCTGTGACGTGAACGCCTTCGTCGAGGCGACGCCGATCTCCGGGCCGGCGTGCGTGTAGACGGTGCCCTCGGTCTCGCGCGTGGCCATGCTGCCGACCACATTGCAGATCGCGATGCTGTGCGCGCCCTTCCTCCTGGCCTCGCGGAGCGCCGCCAGCGTGTCGGCCGTTTCGCCGGACTGCGTGATGACGATCGCCAGCGTGTGTGGGGCGACAATCGGATCGCGATAGCGATACTCCGAGCCGTAGTCGACGTCGACCGGCACCCGCGCCAGCGACTCGATCAGGAACTTGCCGACGAGCGCGGCGTGCCATGACGTTCCGCACGCCAGGATCACGATCCGCTCGACGTCGCGCAGAACCTGATCCGGAATCTCGATCTCCTGCAGGAAGACCTTCCCGCTCTCGACGGACGCCCGGCCCAGCACGGTCTCTTTCACCGCCCACGGTTGCTCGAAGATCTCCTTCAGCATGAAGTGCTTGTATCCGGCCTTCTCCGCCATGACCGGATCCCACGACACCCGCGTGCTCTTCTTCGACACCGCGCGGCCCGAGTAGTCCGTAAACTCCACGCCGTGCGGCGTGATGATGGCCATCTCCTCGTCGCCGAGAAACACGACGTCGCGGGTGTGGCTCAACACCGCGGGAATATCGGATGCCACGAAGAACTCGCGATCCCCGAGGCCGACGACGATGGGCGGACCGTTTCGAACGGTCACGATCTTGTTCGGGTCTTCCGCCGAGATCAGCACCAGCGCGAAGAGGCCGCGCATGTAGAGCAGCGCGCGCCGCACGGCATTCTCGAGACCGTCGTCTTTCATCTCGCGTTCGACCAGATGCGCGACGATTTCGGTATCGGTTTCGGTGACGAACTGGTGTCCCTCTTTCTGAAGCTGACGTTTCAGATCGAGGTAGTTCTCGATGATGCCGTTGTGGACCACAACGATGCGCCCGGTACAGTCACGGTGCGGATGGGCGTTCTCCTCTGTTGGACGGCCGTGTGTGGCCCATCGCGTGTGGCCGATGCCGTACTCGCCGTCGAGCGGGCTGTGAGCGATGACCTCCTCGAGCCGTGACAGCTTGCCGGCACTGCGCCGCAGCTCGATCGTGCCATTACGCACGACCGCCACGCCGGCCGAATCGTAACCGCGGTATTCGAGCCGCCGAAGCCCGTCGATCAGAATCGGCAGGACCTGCCGCGTGCCGACGTAACCAATGATTCCGCACATGTGCACAGTCTCCAGTCGGCGAGGCCCGCCGTCCGTCTCAGTCTTCCGACACGAACCACGCCCGCCTCCGCTCGTCGCTTACACTCGCGACGACTCCGGCGAGGCCTCGCCGAGCGCGCCAGCTCAGCGCGCGCGAAGCGGAACTACGATTTCTTAGCTCTCTTCTTCTCCACCCAACCGACTTTGTTCACCTGGCGCCCGCGCGCGATCGCCAGCGAATCGGCCGGGACATCCTCGGTGATTGAGGATCCGGCGGCGACATACGCGCCCTTGCCAACACGAACGGGCGCGATCAACTGCGAATCGCTGCCGATGAAGGCGCCGTCCTCGATCACCGTCGGATGTTTCGCCGTTCCGTCGTAGTTGCAGGTGATCGTGCCCGCTCCGACGTTGACGCGCTCGCCGATCGTCGCGTCGCCGAGGTACGCCAGGTGATTCGCTTTCGATCCGCGGCCCATCGACGTCTTCTTCAATTCGACGAAGTTCCCGATATGCGCATCCTGGCCGACAATCGACTGCGGGCGAAGATGCGCGAACGGCCCGACGCTCGCGCCCGGACCAATCTGCGACTCGACGATCAGGCAGAAGCTGTTGATCTTCACGCCATCGGCAACCGTCGAGTCGACGATGCGGACGTTCGGCTGGATGACGACATGCGATCCGATGGCCGTCCGTCCCTCGAGGTGCACGCCGGGGTGAATCACCGTGTCCGCGCCAACCGTCACGTCAGGACCGATCCAGGTGGTTGCCGGATCGATCACCGTCACCCCAGCGGCCATCAGCTCCTCGGTTCGCCGCGTTCTCATGATTGCCGCCAATTCCGCCAGCTCCTGCCGACTGTTCACTCCCAGAATCTCGGTCGGGTCGTCGAGGACGACCGTCTCGACGCCAAGCCCGCGCTCGCGGTACATGCGCACGAGATCCGGGAGGTAATACTCGTTCTGCGCGTTTCCGGATCCGATCTGCCTGACGGCCTCGAAAAGCGGGCCGAGCTCGAACGCGTAGATGCCGCTGTTGATCTCGTTGATCCGACGCTGCTGCTCGGACGCGTCGCGATGCTCCACGATCGCCGAAATCTCTCCGCCGGTCCGAACGATGCGCCCATACCCCGCAGGGTCGTCAACGAGAGCCGTCACCACTGTGGCTGCAGCACCACGGTCGTGGTGATGTTGCACCACCCGCCCGATCGTCGCCGGGCGAAGCAAAGGAACGTCGCCGGACAACAAAACTACCGTTCCCTGTTGTCCCTGGAGCGCCGATTCAGCCTGGAGCAGGGCGTGCCCGGTCCCAAGTTGCGGCTCTTGCAGTGCAAACACCAGACCCGGCCGTTTCGCGAGCGCTTGCTCGACCTGATCCGCGCCGTGACCGACGATGACGACGGTGGTTGCCGGCGAAAGGGTTTCGGCAATACGGAGCACGTGCTCTATCAGACTGAGGCCAGCGATTTCGTGGAGAACCTTGGCCCGTGAGGACCTCATCCGGGTGCCTTTACCGGCGGCGAGAATGACGACGTGGATGGCAGACATAGCGGCCCGGTTCCAAACCGGACCTAGTCAGTGTACTGCGGCAAGGCCGCGGGCCGTTTTCAGCCTCGACGCAGTCGCGTCACAGGGGGGCGCCGGCGGCCGACCAGGTCGGGCGACTCGAGGATTTGGCGAAATCCCTCGAGGACTCGAACCGGGGCGAGATCGGGGTCTTGTTTGGCGTTTGACCTATTGTCTGGGTTCAATTCGATCGCCTGGCGGAGATGATCCAAGGCGGCCTGACAATCGCCCTTATCGCATAGGGCAACAGCCATAATGTAATGGCCGTGGTCATGGTCCGGCGCCTCGCCGAGCGCCTGACGCAGGTGCGCGACCGCGGCATCCGGATCGCCCGCGTTCAGGGCCACGGTCGCCGCATAGACCCGTTCATCCGGCGTCCGGGGTGTCGGCGGGCCGGTTTGCGGTTTCACGCTCGCAGACTCGCAGATACAACCGGGCCCGCTCCAGCAGCTCGCGCTCGTCAGGATACCGCTGAATCACGGCGCGGAACTGCTCGGCTGCCGTCGAGAAATCGTGCTTCTGAAGGGCACGAACCCCCGTTTCGTAGATGGCAATCGCCTCGTAGTATGCGGGCTTCTTGACGACGACCGGTGGCCGCGGCGGTTCCGGTTGAGTCGGGGCAGGGGCCGACCTCGTGGCGACCGAAGGCGCGCGTCGGGTGGACTCTGCGACTGCGCGTCGGGATCGGTCGGCCGTCTTTTTCTTGGATGACCGGGCTTCGGTCACCCGGCGCTGTTTGGCCACTGCACTCCTTGCCCCGGGTTGGTTCGGGCGGGCACAGACAGTAGCAAACACGACGAAATGTAGTCAAGCAGGCGACACATCTGTAATCGGCGACTAGGTCATTCACCAGCTTGCTTGACGGCTTCGATGCGCCTGTAGACCTCCTTCGGAGAAAGTCCGAACCGTGCAGCAAGAGCCTGGATCGCTTCGCGTCGCGAGCAGGACCCATTATTGGTCAATAAACCAAATTCGGCGTAAATATCAGAATCTGAAGCCTCAACAGGCATTTGGCTCGAGGCCTCTGGCGGCGAAACGACGATCGTATACTCGCCTCGTTCAACGGCAGCGGAGCCTAGGAGCTCAGATATTGGTCGTAACAACCAATGTCTCGTGAAGCTTGGTGAGTTCGCGGGCCAGCAAAGTTGGACGATCGCCCAAATTATCGAGAAGATCGCTCAGGGTGTCACGAATTCGATGCGGTGCTTCGTATATCACCAAGGTTCGTGACTCTGCCCGGAGACGGGCGAACCAATCCGCGCGCGATTTCCCCTTGGGTGGTGGGAAGCCCAGGAAGACGAATTGATTCAGTTCGAACCCCGACGTTGAGAGGGCGGCCATGACGGCGCTCGGCCCCGGCACCGGCTCGACGCGAACGCTCGCCTGATGAGCCGCCGCCACGAGCCTCGCGCCTGGATCCGAAATCAACGGTGTGCCCGCATCCGAGACGATCGCGATCGATTCCCCCTTCTGCAGGCGACCCAACAGCAGAGGTACTTTCGCGTGTTCGTTGTGTTCGTGAAGGCTCGTCGTCGGCGTCGAGATCGAGTAGTGTTGGAGGAGCCTGTTCGTTCGACGGGTGTCCTCGGCCGCAATCAGTGCGACTTCCCTGAGGACCCGGAGCGCACGAAACGTGACATCCTCCAGGTTGCCGATGGGTGTGGCGACAACGAAGAGGGTGCCGGACATGACTCCCCGGGCAATTGTACCAAATGTATTCAGCCGAACCGCTGCCGCACTTCGTTGACGAATATCTGGCGTACCTCTACGAAGTTCACCCGACGAACGCCACGTTCGATGGCGTTCACATTCACGACGACCTGATCGAGGACCTCTCGCGCCAGGCGATCGAAGCGCAGTCGCGCAACCTCGGCGGTTTCGCGCGCCGCCTGGCAGCCATCGATCCGGCGCGGCTGACACCGACCGAACGCATGGAGCGTCCGGCGCTCGAGTCGAGCATCCGGGCCCGCGCGTTCGAGCTCGAGGAGGTCCGCACCTGGGAGCGGAGCCTGCAGCTCTACGCCGACATCCTGGCGACGAGCCTCGCCGGCCAGGCGCTCTTCGAATACGCGCCGCTCGCCGAGCGGGCCCGCCGCGTGCATTCCAAGCTGAAACAGACGACGCGCTTGATGCAGGCGGCGCGGGACAACATCAAGGATCCGCCAGGGATCTATTTGAAGGTGGGCCTGGAAAGCCTTCGCGGCACACTCCGCTTCATCAACGACGACCTGCCGCGTGCGTTCAGCAACCTCGACGATCTGCACCTCCTGGGTGATCTGGCCGACGCCTCCACCGACGCGTCCGCGGCGATCAGCGCGTGCATCGACTACTTCGAGACCGAGGTAGGGCCCCGCGCGAAGGGCTCGTTCCGGCTCGGGCGGGAAAAGTTCGCGAGGAAGTTCGAGCTCGATGAAGGCATCACGCGAAGCGTCGAGAGCCTGCTCGAGATTTCCCTGCGCGAGCTGGCCTCGACGCAGGACGAATTCCGCCGCGCGGCGTCGCGCCTGAACGGAGGCGATCCGATTGCCGCGTGGCAGAAGGCCAAGGCGGATCATCCGCCGGCCGGGCAGCTCGTCTCGGTCGCGCAGCAGCAGCTCGCGGAGCTCGAAGAGTTCATCACCCGCGAGCGCATCATCACGATACCCGACGGCGCACCCGTGTCGGTGGCTCCGACGCCCCGTTTCTATCGGTGGACGTCGGCGAGCATGTGGACGCCAGGGCCTTTCGAGGCCAGGCCCCTCCGTGCGGTGTACTACATCACCGATGTCGATCCCTCGTGGCCGGCGGAACGTCAGGACGAGCACCTGCGGGACTTCAACTACGGCGCGCTCTGGGCGATCTCGATCCACGAGGTGTTCCCGGGTCACTTCCTCCACTATCAGCACCTGCGCCAGATCGACTCGAAGCTTCGCAAGTCCATCCTGTTTTCCTCGTCGGCGCTGGTGGAAGGGTGGGCGCACTACTGCGAGCAGATGATGATCGAGGCGGGCTTCCGGCGGCAGGATCCCGTCATCCGGCTGGGGCAGCTCGCCGAGGCGCTGATTCGTCTCTGCCGCGCGGTCGTCGGCATCCGCCTCCACTGCGAAGACATGTCGGTCGAACAGGCCGTGCGGTTCTTTCGCGAGGAGGCGTTTCTGGAGGAGGCCAGCGCGCGGCGTGAGGCGGAGCGCGGCACGTTCGATCCTTCTTACATCCTGTACTCGACTGGCAAGTTGATGCTGCTGAAGCTCCGCGAGGACTACAAGACCCGCGCGGGCGCGAAGTACTCGCTCAAGAACTTCCACGACACGCTGCTTGCCAACGGGACGGTCCCGATCTGGCTGCACCGCGCGATCATGCTCGGTGAACAGAATGGTGAGATGATCGAATAATGCCGCTTTACGAGTATCAGTGCGAGTCCTGCAGCACGCGCTTCGAGCGCATCCAGAAATTTTCCGATCCCCCCATTGAGACGTGCCCGTCCTGCGGCGGTCCGGTACGCAAGCTGCTGTCATCCCCCGCGATTCAGTTCAAGGGGTCGGGTTGGTACATCACCGACTACGCGAAGAAGTCGAGTGGCGACTCCTCGTCGAAGCCTGCGGCAACAGATGGCAGCAAGCCGGCAGAGTCCAAGTCCGAGTCAAAACCTGAGACGTCGGCTTCCAAGCCGGAATCCAAGTCAGAGTAGGCCCGACCTTAAGGTCGGGCGTCCCCAGATTAGCGTGTTCCCGACCTACCTACCTGACCGGCTGACCGAGATCGATCTGCCGCAGGTAGTCCCCGAACTGCTGCGCGAGGTCTGGCCGGCGCAACGCGAAATAGACCACAGCCTTCAGGAACCCGAGCTTGTTGCCCGTGTCGTGGCGGACGCCGTCGATGCGGCAGCCGTAGATCGGCCGATCCTTGAGGAGCCGGCGCAGGCCGTTGGTCAGCTGGATCTCGCCGGTGCGATCGCTGACCGTGGACGCGAGCGCCGGAAAAATATCCGGGGTGAGAATGTAGCGGCCGATGATCGCCAGATCCGACGGCGCATCAGCCCGCGCCGGCTTTTCGACCAAGTCGCGAATGCGATACACGCCCGGACGGATCTCCTCCGCATCGATGATGCCGTAGGAGCTCACCTCGTCGCGGGGGACGCGCTCGATGGCGAGCACCGGCCCATCGACCTCGTGGAACACGTCGATCATCTGCTTCAATGCCGGCGGCGTCGAATCGATCACGTCGTCTCCGAGGATGACCGCGAACGGCTCGTCGCCCACGAGATTGCGCGTGACCAGCACCGCGTGGCCGAGACCGAGCGGTTCGCCCTGGCGCACGTACGAGAAGTTGATCAAGTTGGAGATCTTGCGGATCTCCGCGACCTGATCGCGCTTGCCGCGGGACTCGAGAAACGTCTCGAGCTCGACCGACACATCGAAGTGATCCTCGATGGCGTTCTTGCCGCGTCCGGTGACCAGGATGATGTTGTCGACACCTGATGCGACAGCTTCCTCGACGCCGTACTGGATGATCGGCTTGTCGACCAGCGGCAGCATTTCTTTCGGCTGCGCCTTGGTGGCGGGAAGGAATCGTGTGCCCAGGCCGGCAGCTGGAAACACGGCTTTGCGGATCGGCGGCCTGGTCTTGCGAGTGGTGCCCGCATTGTCCATGGCGGCCATCGTACCTCAGGACGAGAGGGTCCGGTATAGGATTTAGGGATGATCGATCCCGCTTACGTCCGCGATCACCTGGACGAGATCCGCGCGGCGTACAAGAACCGCGGGCTCGCGGTAGACGCCGAGCTGGAACAGCTGGCGACACTCGAAACGCGCCGCCGCCGCCTGATTCCTGAAGTGGAGGGCCTCAAGCGCGAGCAGAATGCCGCTGGCGACGAGGTCGCGCGCGCCAAGCGTCAGGGAAAGGATGCGTCCGGGATCTTCGCCGCGAACAAGGCACGGGCGCAGCAGATCCGTCAGCTCGAGATCCAGGTCGATCAGGTCGAGCAGCAGCGCTCGGCGCTGCTGATGACGCTCCCGAATCTGCCGCACGCCAGCGTCCCGATCGGCGCCAGCGCCGACGACAACGCCGAAGTGCGTCGCGAGGGTACTCCGCGCGCGTTCGATTTCGATCCCAAACCGCACTTCGAGCTGGGACCGGCGCTCGGCATCCTCGACTTCGAGCGCGCCACGAAGATGTCTGGATCACGCTTCGCGGTGTTGATGGGAGCAGGCGCACGGCTCTCCCGCGCCTTGATCAACTTCATGCTCGATCTGCACACGAAGGAGCATGGCTACACTGAAGTCGAGCCGCCGTTTCTCGTCAGCTCGGACGCGCTGCGCGGCACGGGTAACCTGCCCAAGTTCGAGCAGGATCTGTTCAAGATCGCCGGCGATTGGGATCTGTTCCTGATTCCAACGGCGGAGGTGCCGCTGACGAACCTGCACCGCGGCGAGATCGTGGACGGGCGTCAGCTACCCTTCCGCTACACCGCTTACACGCCCTGCTTCCGCAGCGAAGCCGGCTCATATGGCGCAGATGTCCGCGGCCTGATTCGGCAACATCAGTTCGACAAGGTCGAGCTCGTCAAGTTCACGACGCCTGAGCAGTCCTATGACGAGTTGGACTCTCTGACGCGTAATGCTGAAGAGGTGCTGCGCCGACTCGAGCTTCCATTCCGCACGATGGCGCTGTCAACCGGCGATCTGGGCTTCGCGTCCGCCAAGACGTACGACATCGAGGTCTGGCTGCCGAGTCAGAAGACGTATCGCGAGATTTCGTCCTGCAGCAATACGGAAGCGTTTCAGGCGCGACGGGCGAACATCAAGTTCAGACGGGACGGTACCGGGAAGGCGGAGTTCGTACACACGCTGAACGGGTCCGGCCTGGCGGTTGGCCGAACACTCATCGCGATCCTGGAGAACAACCAGCAGAACGACGGCTCGGTCATCGTGCCGCAGGTGCTGCGGCCGTACATGAACGGGATGGAGGCGATCCTGCCGCGCGCGTAAGCGCGCGGCCAGACGTCAAGCAGTTTTCTTGGCTTTGCGGCGAGCTGCCCAGTACTTTGTCATGCGCTCGCTGACGGCTTTTCGTTCAGATGCACTCATCTTGCGACGTCGTCCCCGGCGAGCCGGGACTTCTCCTGCCGATCCCTTCGCCCCGCGTCCCGATCGGAGCCCGGGAAACTGCCTGTAGATCTCCTGCATTTCAGACTTGAGGGTGTCCAGCCGTGCCTGCGCGCCCAATTGGGCGAGACGAAGTAATTCGGAGCGATCCATATAAGTTTATGACCTCGTTGCTCCCTCTCATGTGCGGAGCCGTCACACTATACCTCAACAGGTTGTTCGGTTCGTCCATCGTCAACGTTATAACTAAGATCGCCTCTAACAATCCGATGCCGAAATTGGGAAGGCACGACAAACAGGGACCGCACACCTCGACATACAATGGCGGTAGGACGCGTGTTCCAGGAAGAACAGGCGTCCGGCGTGGAGGGGTGGCCGAGTGGTCGATGGCGGCGGTCTTGAAAACCGCTGTACCCGGAAGGGTACCAGGGGTTCGAATCCCTTCCCCTCCGCCAGCCTTCGCTCATTGATCCATTGCGAAGGCTGTCTCGCCGAAGCCCCGAAGGGGCGAACCCCCTCATTCCAACCAGCGCGGAAGTTGATTCGCCGAAATACCGCGGCCGTCTATTGGTTGTAAGTGAGCTGGAGAAAGCCCGATTGCTCGACGGCACAATCCACATCGTCATCACTTTGACCAATCCAGCACGCGGCACAAGCACCGCCACGCTCGAACCGGTGACGACGTGCATCGTGTTGCTCATGTTGATGGTCCGACTAACTGACCTTCCACTGCAGGACGCGCCGGCTTCAGTGCATCTAGGATCCGCGCCGTGTGTCAACGCAAGGTCTTACCGGCAGCCATCAGGACGTGGCAGGTGCAACTGAGCAAGAACCTGCGCGAGAAAAGTCCGACCAGAGGAAGACAAAAGGCCGCTTCAGAGGCGACTGAATCGGCGTAAATTGTTGACCTTACGGCAGTTGCTGAGGTCGCGATGTTTGCAACTGAAATGGCATGCAGATGTCCCGTCTGATCCTGCTCCTGTTCCTGACAGCGCAGGCCTGTGATGGGATCTTCACCTACATAGCCGTCGATGCCTACGGCGTCGCCGCCGAGGGCAACGTCCTGCTGGCGACCTGGATGTTACTCATCGGCCCCACGCCGGCGCTTGTCGGCGCCAAGCTGCTCGCCACCTGCTGCGGCATCCTGCTTTACATTCGTGGCGTCCACCGGACGCTCGCGTTCCTCACGGTCCTCTACGCGGTGGGCGCCGTGGGTCCCTGGATGCTCCTGTTCTCGATGATCTGAGCCGGCACCCAGCCGATTGACGAGACACGACCCCACCGCCGAACGACGGCTGTAGGGCGTGCGAGTCAGACCGATCCACGTAAACTGCCCGGCAACATGGCCGACATTGTCGACACCTGGCTCGCGGCCCTCGACGCCCGCCATCTCGCGAACCTGACGCCAACGGAGGTCGCGCGCGCCCTGCGCGCCCTGTCGTCGTGTTACGTGGAAAGACGTGCCAGGTTGACCAGCGGCGCGGCGCTCGACTCTGCGGGAAAGCGCGCGGCATTTGCGCTCTTCTATGGGCCGCTGCACTTTCTGATCGTCCGCGAGATCGTCCGCGCGCTCGGTGAGGAAATCGGTCCGCTACGCGAGATCGCTGACCTGGGTTGCGGCACCGGTTCGGCCGGCGCGGCGTGGGCACTGCACTGCGGAGCGCGGGTTCTCGGAACTGACCGGCATCCGTGGGCGGTCGAAGAGGCGAACCGCACGTACCGCGATTTGAAAACCAGCGGACGCGCGTCGCAGGGTGACATCACGCGCGTGCGCATCAGCGGAAAAAAAGGCCTCGGTATTCTGGCGGCCTACTCCGTCAACGAACTGAAGGATGAATTCAGGAATACGTTGCTGCAGGCGTTCGTCGACGCCCAAGCCCGCGGCTCACGCATTCTGATCGTCGAGCCGATCGCGCGGCGGCTGACGCCGTGGTGGGGTGATTGGGAGCGCGCGGTTACGCAGGCGGGGGGCCGTGCGGACGAGTGGCGCTTCCCGGCGGATCTGCCTGCCCGGCAGAAGAGCCTCGCCAAGGCGGCCGGTCTCGATCCCCGCGAGCTGACCGCCAGGACGTTGATGTTCTGATCGCTACTTCGACAGTTCAGCGAGCCGCTGCTTCGCGCGCGGGTTGTTGGGCTGCTTCTCCAGCGCCGCTTTGAAGCTTGCGATCGCGCGCTCCTTGTCACCTTTCTTGACGAACAGTTCGCCGAGTCGTAGATCGATCTCCGCGGATTTCGGGTAGAACTCCGCATTGAGCTGGAACATGGCGATGGCGGCGTCGACGTTGCCTTCGCGCGCCAGCCGATCGCCCAGCTCGTTCATCGACCATTCACCGAAGTTGTAACGCCCCAGCTGCATGTCGCGCCGCAGCTCGCGATATTTCTCCACCGCCGCCGGAACACCCTCGCTGGCGATGATGCGTGCGAGCTCGTCCTCGAGCGTTCGCGGCAGGGACGATCCCCGATGGCACGTGGCGCACGAGACGCGCACCACCGGCGTCGCACGCGATGGCACACCCGCGAGCATCTTGTCGTTGAGCTCGGCCACCATCCTCAGCATGTAACGTGCCTTCTGCTTCGCCACCTTTTCGTCTGAGTCGAACTTCACGCCGTCGAACGAGATTCCGTCGCCGCCGGCATGGCAATACTGGCACCGCACGCCCAGTGCGAAAGAGAACTCCCGCATCCGCTGCACCAGTTCTTCGCGCGAAATGTCACGCGGAAAGTGCTGCAGGTTCTGAAACGTAGTGGGAATCTGCGCGGCGGAGGGCGCCGTAGTAACAGAGACGGGCCAGAATCGCGAACGACCACCGACGGTGACAGGTCGTGCTGCTGTCATGCCCCGACGGTAGTGGTGGTTCACCAGTATCTTGTCACCAGTTTCGGGGTATGACGCGGCTAGGCAGGGCATGCCGGGGGCAACGGGGGCGCCCCGGGGTGCCTTCCGGAGACGGCGCAGACTTCAGGTAGAATCGCCGAATGCCCGCGGCCCGCCACCACCGCTCTGGAGGATCAGACCTGAATGGCTCACGCGTCCGCTGAACCCACGCCGCGCCGCGGCATCACCCTCACCCAGCAGATCTTCATAGGCCTCGCACTCGGCATCCTGGCCGGCTGGATCGTCAGCGAGTACAACCCCGCGGCATCCGTCTATTTCAGGCCTTTCAGCCAGCTGTTCCTGCGGATGATCAAGATGGTCATCGCCCCGCTGATCTTTGCGACGCTGGTCGCGGGTATCGCGGGCGCGGGACACGTCAAGGTCGTCGGCCGCATGGGGCTCCGCGCGATCATCTACTTCGAGATCGTGACGACGCTGGCGCTCATCATTGGCCTGGTCGCCGTCAACGTCATGAAGCCCGGCGTGGGTGTGAACCTTCCGATCGGCGCGAAGTCGGAGATCACGGCGAACGCACAGACCTGGGATCAGATTCTGTTGCACGTGGTTCCCGAATCGGTCATCAGGGCCATGGCCGAAGGCGACGTGCTCCAGATCGTCGTCTTCAGCATCATCTTCGCGATCGCCCTCGGAATGATCGGCGAAAAAGGCAAGCCGGTCGTCCAGTGGTGCGAGGCGGTGGCTGAAACGATGTTCAAGTTCACGAACATCGTCATGCATTACGCGCCGATCGGCGTTGGCGCCGCCATCGCGTACACCGTGGGTCACGGTGGGCTGGGCGTGCTCTACAACCTCGGGCTTCTCGTCCTCACGCTCTACCTGGCGCTGACGGTGTTCATCCTGATCGTGCTTCTGCCTGTCGCGCTCATGTTCAAGGTGCCGATCCGGAAGTTCCTCAAAGCGGTCAAGGAGCCGGCGGTCATTGCGTTCTCGACGACGTCGAGCGAGGCGGCGCTGCCACGCGCGATGGAAGTGCTCGAGCGGCTCGGTGTGCCGCGCCGCATCGTCTCGTTCGTCCTGCCGCTCGGGTACAGCTTCAACCTCGACGGAACGACGTTGTACTTGTCGCTCGCGTCGGTCTTCGTCGCCCAGGCCGCTGGCGTTCAGCTGAGCATCGGTCAGCAGATCACCATGCTGCTGACGCTGATGCTCACGAGCAAGGGCGTGGCTGGTGTGCCGCGCGCGTCGCTGGTAATCCTGGCCGGCACGCTGGCGAGCTACGGGCTGCCGCTCGAGGGCGTCACGCTGATCCTGGGCGTCGACGAGCTGATGGACATGGCGCGGACGATGGTCAACGTCATCGGCAACTGTCTGGCGACCGTGGTCATTGCCAAATGGGAGGGAGAGTTCGTCGAGGCGACCGATCAGGAACTCGAGGTCGCCGCCGCCCGCGGCGAAATCTGATCATCGATGGCCTACGGCCTCACGGACCGTCAGCGGCGCCGGTTCAAGATCTGGTTCTTCGAGGGTCTCCGCGAGGCCGCGGTGCCCGATGCCGCCCACGCTCATCAGGCGCCATGGTGGAAGGTCATGTGTCTGACGGGCGTCGACTATTTCTCGACGCTCGGTTACCAGCCCGGCATCGCGTTCCTCGCGGCCGGAGTACTGTCGCCGCTGGCAACGCTTGTCCTCGTTCTCCTGACGCTCTTCGGCGCACTGCCGATGTACCGGCGCATCGCGGAGCTGAGCCCGCACGGACAAGGCAGTATCTCGGTGCTCGAGGAGTTGCTCCCTCGCTGGCGCGGCAAAGCGCTGGTCCTCTGCCTGCTCGGTTTCGCGGCGACGGGGTTCGTCATCACGATGACGCTCTCCGCCGCAGACGCCACCGCGCACATCATCGAGAATCCCCTCGCCCCGCACTGGATGAATCATCCCGTGCTGATCACGCTCGTGCTGCTGGCGGGATTGGGCGGAATCTTTCTCAAGGGTTTCCGTGAGGCTGTTGGACTGGCGGTCCCGATCGTCGCCATCTACCTGCTCCTGAACGTCATCGTGCTCATCGAGGCGTTCTCGCAAATCGCACTGCGCCCCGAGGCGATCGGCGACTGGTCGACGCGGCTGTTCGCCGACTACGGCAGCCCCGTGCAGATGGCGCTCGTGGCAATGCTGCTGTTTCCCAAACTGGCGCTTGGGCTGTCCGGGTTCGAAACCGGCGTGGCGGTCATGCCGATCGTCCGGGGCGAACCCGGCGACACCGACAGGGCGCCGCTTGGCCGCATTCGCAACACGCGCAAGCTTCTGACCACCGCCGCGCTCATCATGAGCGTCATGCTCGTCGGCAGCAGCATCGCGACGACGTTGCTGATTCCGGCCGAAGCGTTTCGTGAAGGCGGCGAGGCCAACGGCCGCGCGCTCGCCTACCTGGCTCACGAGTTTCTTGGACCGACGTTCGGTACGCTCTACGACCTCAGCACGGTCACGATCCTGTGGTTCGCCGGTGCATCGGCGATGGTTGGATTGCTGAACCTCGTTCCCCGGTATCTCCCGCGGTACGGGATGGCACCGGAGTGGGCGAAGGCCAACCGACCGCTCGTCCTGATCTTCACGGGCATCACGTTCCTCGTCACGATTCTCTTCGAGGCGGATGTCTATGCGCAGGGCGGCGCCTATGCGACGGGCGTCCTGGTCCTGATGGGTTCGGCAGCGCTCGCGGTCATGCTCGCCGCGAAGCGGTCAGGCTCCTTCTGGCTCGGTTACTGCCTCTTGACGCTCATCTTTGCCTACACGACGGTGGTCAACATCGCCGAGCGGCCGGAGGGTTTGAAGATCGCGTCGATCTTCATCGTGTCGATCGTCGTGACGTCGTTGATCTCCCGCGTGCTCCGATCGACCGAGCTCCGGATCCTCACGGTGGTCCCGGATTCTCTGGCGCAGCGGCTCATCAAGGCGGCAACGACCACGACCGTACGCATCATCGCCAACCGGCCCGACAGCGGGCTGCCCGAGGAATACGAAGGAAAGCTCCGCGAGGCACGTGACTCGCACCATCTGCCGCCGAACGAGCCCGTGCTCTTCATCGAGGTGCAACCTGGCGACGTGTCGGCGTTCAGCGACCATCTGAAGGTCACGGGTGTCGACGTGTCGGGCTACAAGGTCCTCCGCTGCGTGAGCCCGGCGATCCCGAACGCGATTGCCGCGCTCCTCATCTACATCCGCGACGAGACCGGCAAGATCCCGCACGCGTACTTCGGGTGGACGGAAGGAAACCCGATTGCCTACCTGCTCAAGTTCCTGGCGTTCGGTGAAGGTGATACCGCGCCGGTCACGCGCGAGGTGTTACGCCAATGCGAGCCAGATCCGATGCGCCGGCCGCGCATCCATGTTGGTTAGCGATGGGCGATGGGCGATCGGCAATGGGCGAGATGGGCAAGGGCGACGATTGCCGATTTCCGATGGGATCATGCGGCTAGCGAGACGGCGCATTCCTCGACACCGTGGCCTTTGACCTTCGTCACCTGAATCAGCAGGCGATCGTAGCGGACGGCGTCGCCGACGCGCGGCGGGCGGCCGAGCAAGGTCAGTACGAGGCCGCTGATGCTGTCGACGTCTTTGTGCTCGAGATCCAGATCGAACTGCTGGCCGAGCTCGTCGACACGCATGGTTCCGAGCACGCGGAGGCGCCCTTCGCGGTCCCGGTACATGCTCTTGTTCTTCGGCGTGCCCTCCTCGATATCGCCGACGACCTCCTCGAACAGATCTTCGAGCGTCACGATGCCCGATGTTCCGCCGTGTTCGTCGATCACCACGGCCATCTGCGTCCGATCCTTCCGCATCGTCGCCAGCACGGCGTCGAGCGGCGCAGATTCCGGGGTGAGGGGCAGCGGGCGGGCGTGATCCGCCATGATTGGCTGTTCGTCGAGCAGGATGCGGAGCACGTCCTTGATGTGGATCATCCCGACAATGTGATCGAGGTCGCCCTCGTAGATCGGGTACCTCGTGTGCGGTGTCTGGCCGAGCACCTCACGGACCTTTTCGGGCTTGCTGCCGACCGGAATCCCGATGATGCGCACGCGCGGCACCATCACTTCCCCGGCGGTGAGGTCGCCGAACTCGAAGAGCTCCTGTAGCATCTGGCCGGACTCGGCTCTGATGGCGCCGAGCTCTTCGCTCTCCTGCACGATGAGCTGCAGTTCCTCGGGCGTGTAGTACTGCTCGGGCGTTTCGGCCTGCCGGCGAACGCCGAACACTTTGAGGATGCGATTGCCGACGCCGTTCAGGATCACCACGAACGGATAGACCAGCGTCGTGATCACCTGCATGATCGGCGTTACCGTCAGCGCCATCTGCTCGGCGCGCTGTAGCGCCAGCGACTTCGGCACCATCTCGCCGACGACAATGTGGAAGTAGGTGAGGATGGCGATCGCGGTGACGCTCGCGAGCCCGTGCGACACCAGCCAGGCCGGGCCCCCGGTCCGTCCGAGAAGGTTGTAGATGCCGTCGGCCAGCACGTGTTCGCCATACATGCCGAGGCCCAGGCTGGCGACGGTGATGCCGAGCTGCGCCGTCGCAATGTAGCGATCTTGACGCTGCGGATCGTGCAGCACGCGTTGCACCATCTGCGCGAGCCGGTTGCCGGCCGCGGCTCTGGCGTCGATGGAGGAGCGCGGCGCGCCGACAATCGCGAATTCAGCCGCGACGAACAAGGCGTTCAGGATGATGAGCCCGGAGATGATCGCGAATTCGATCATGGCTGGCCTTCCTGCACGCGCGGCGAGACGATCGCCGACATCACCGCCCCGTTCTCGACGGCCTCGACGTCGATATCGAGGCCAAAGATCTTCAGGCGTTCCCCGATGTCCGGCAGACGTCCGGCCTCGGCGACGATGAAACCGCCGACCGTCTCGCCGGGCCACTTCGGAAGATCGGGCAGGATCTGGGCGGCCTGCTCGAGGCGCATGGCGCCTGGCAGACGAACGCGTCCGTCAGCCATCCGCAACGCGCGCATCTGCGTCGTCTTGAACTCGTCCGACACTCCGCCGAGAAGTTCTGCGACAACGTCTTCGACCGTAATCAGGCCGACGACCGATCCGGCCGCGTCGACCACAAGCGCCTGATGGCTGCGGCGCTCGCGCAGGAACGTCAGCAGCTTGTCGGCGGGCATCGTGTCGACGACCTTGACGATCGGCTTGAGCAGGGCGCCCAACGATTCCCGCGGCCGCTCTCTGATGAAATCGGTGACGACGTCCTTGGTGTGAAGGATGCCGATGATGTTGTCCATCGAGCCGTGGTAGACGGGGAGGCGGCTGAACGGGCTGGCGATCACGACGCGCAGAACTTCCTCGAACGGCGCGTTCTCGTCGATGCCGTCGAGCCGAGAGCGCGGCACCATCAGCTCACGCGCGGTTCGCAGCCCGAGCCGGAGCGCGCGATGCAGCCGCACCTGCTCCTGCGGCTCGAGGAGTCCGCCATCGCGGCTCTCGGCGATCAGCAGCTCGATCTCCTGCGGCGAGTGCACGTGCCGGTGGCCGGTCGGAGGCACGCGCATCAACTTGAGCAGAAAGATCCCGCTGCCGTTGAGCGCCGAGGTCGACCACTTCAGGACGCGCTGCGACCACTGCATCGGCAGCACAGTCGCGAGCGCCGTCTGCGTCGGGAACTGAAGCGCCACCGACTTCGGCACGAGCTCCCCCAGCACCATGTGGGCGACGGTCAGCGACAGCAGGACGGCAATCGCCGCCGTGGAGTCGGCCCGTTCGGCCGGGAGATTGAACCAGGACGCCAGCAGCGGCTCCAGGCGTGGCGCCAGGACAGCTTGTCCGTAGGCGCCCAGAATCAGACTGGATAGCGTGATGCCGACCTGGGAGACCGCAATGTACCGGTCAAGTTCTTCAGGATCCTCGAGGGTTGGCAGCAGCCGGCAGGCGAGGGGATGCCCGTCTTCCGCCATCCGGCGCAGGCGGCTGCGCCTGACTCCGACGGCGGCAAACTCAGCAGCCACATACAGCGCCGTCAGCAGGATGAGGAACCCAATGACCCCCGACGCCAGCAGCATGTGGGGGGATCGTATATCAACGGGGGTTCACACGGGGGTTCAGGACGAGGGTTCAGACGGGGGTTCAGGACGAGGGTTCAGGACGAGGGTTCAGACGAGGGTTCACACGAAGGTTCACGCGGGGGTTCAGGGCGGGGTGCCGTGGTTCGTGGGTCCGTCGCTCGTGGCTCGAAACCCTCTTTCGAAGGTCGTTTCGAGCGACGAGCGACGACCCACGAACCACGGATTCTGTGACTACTTCCCAATCGCTCCAATCGCCCAGGCCGCCTGGCGACGGACGACGGTGTCTTCGTCCTTGAGGGCGGGAATCAGCGCATCGACGGCGCGCTTGTCGCCGATGGCGCCGAGAGCCCATGCGGCCTGGCGGCGGACGGCGACGTCCTTGTCCTTCAGGGCAGTCATGAGTGCCGGCACCGCCGAGTTGGCGTCGAGTGCGCCAAGAGCCCAGGCGACCTGCGCGCGGACGGCTGGTTCCGGATCGCGAAGCGCTTCGATCAGCGCGTTGACCGCGCGTTCGTCCTCGAGCGCGCCAAGCGCCCAGGCGGCGTTGCGGCGGGCGATCCAGGCGGTACTTTTCAGAGCCGTGAGGACAGGTGAATACGCCTGCGAGCCGATGGCAACGAGCGCGCTGGCGGCGAGCTCGCCGGGGCTCGTGAGGTCGTCTTTATCCCCACGCCACCAGGTTCGTTCGCAGACTGTCCGGTTGAGCGGTGCGCCGTCGGCGAGGAGCGCCACAAGGGGCGCAATGGCGGGAGCGGCGCTATCACCCAGTTCGCGCAAGTCGCAGGCCGCACGGCCGCGTGATTCCGCTTCGGGCGCACTCAGGCTCGCCGTGAGCGTGGCGACACGAGATCCTTGCATGAGGCGGCTCGTCTTCCACGGAACGACTGACGCTGCGACGAGTGACGCGGCGAGAAGATGCATGAGCATGGTGGTTATTCCCCTCCCGCGAGCTCGGCCAATGCGAATGCTGCCGCGCGACGCACGTTGACGTCCTGATCCTTGAGCGCTGACGTGACGGTGGCGATCGCGCGGGTATCCCCCAGCTCTCCCAGTGCGTGCAGCGCGCGCCGCCGGACCTCCGGGCTCGCGTCCTTGACGAGGGTCATCAATGCGTCCACCGACGCGCGGTCGCCGATCTCGCCGAGCGCTGCCGCTGCCTTCGCGCGGATTCTCGCATCCGGATCCTTGAGGGCGGCGGTGAGCGCCGCGCTCGAACGCGGGTCGCGCATCTCGCCGAGCGCCGCAATCGCGCGCAGCCGCACGTCGGGCTGTTCGTCGCGCGTCGCCTCGACCAGCGCAGGAATGGCGCGTGGATTGCGCAGTTCCCCGAGCGCTGCCGCCGCGTAGCGCCTCACCCCTGCGTCGGTGTCCTTCAGCGCGAAGATCAGGCCGTCGATCGCCGCGTCAGCCGGACTCTGCTTCGCGGTCAGCGGACGCGACGGCCGGCCATCGAGCGACGGCTGGACGACAGCGAAGGTGACGCCAAGGCAGATGGCGCTCGATTTCAGCAGCGTGCGGATGAAGACGGTCAGCGGGCTCATGCGGCGACTCCTGCTAAAAAAACAGCACTTCTGATCGTGAGAGCCGGCAGGCGGCATGAGGCCGCGCGGCCGGGGCGTAACTTATCGAGCGAGTTGACCGAGCGCGAAGGCGGCTTGCTTGCGAACGTCCGAGTGGGAATCCTTCAGCGCTTCTGTGAGACCGTCGATCGCGCGCGGATCGCCAAGCTGACCGAGCGCGAATGCTACCTGCTCGCGGACCGATGGATCGCTGTCCTTCAGAGCGATGATCAGCGCCTCGACCGCCGACTTATCGCGAAGCTGACCTAGTGCGAACGCCGCCTGCTCGCGAACGTCCGCGTCGGCGTCCTTGAGGGCCGAGACGAGCGGCGAGACCGCGCGCGGGTCGCGAATCTGACCGAGTGCAAACGCCGCCTGCTCGCGAACGTCGGGCTTCTGATCCCGCAGGGCCTTCACCAGGCCGTCGACAGCCGACGGATCCCGAAGCTGGCCCAGGGCAAACACCGCCTGTTCGCGCACGCTGTCGTTGGCGTCGCCGAGCGCGCCGGCGAGCGCCGACGCCGCGCTGCGATCGCGAATCTGACCGAGCGCGAACGCTGCCTGCTCACGAACGGAGGCGTTCTCGTCCTTGAGAGCGGCGGTCAGCCCCGGCACCGAGCTCGGGTCACGAAGCTGCCCGAGTGCAAACGCCGACTGTTCGCGGACGCTGGCGTTGGCATCCTTGAGAGAATTCGTGAGCGGCTGAAGGGCGCGCTTGTCTTTGAGCTGCCCCAGGGCCTGTGCCGCGTGCTCGCGGACATCCGGTGAACTGTCGCTCAACGCCTGCACGAGCGGCTCGAAGATCGAGGGATCGCGCATGCGGACCAGCGCCTGCATCGCCGCTTCACGCACTTCCGAGTCGGCGTCTTTCAGCGCCGCGGTGAGCGCGGCAATCATGCGCGGGTCGGCCTTCGCGCTCTTCTCCTGGCCGTCCTGGCCGGACGCTTCGAGCGCTTCCTTTACGCTGTGTTCGACGCCGGCCGCGATGGCACCCACCGTTTCCGGGGTGACCACAGATCCGGCCAGGCGCGCGGCTTCCCGTGCAACCGACGCGGTGATGTCCGGCGACGGGTTCGGCGTCGGTCGCGGTGTCGGCGTGGGAGACGGCGTTGGCGTCGGCGTGGGCGTGGGCGTAGGACTCGGCGTGGACTGATCGGCCCGTTCGGCGCTCCGCACGAACGGCGGAATCGGCATCGTCCACTTCGTAGGTCCACGGCTGGACGGCGGCAACGGGGACGATCACGCAGGCAGCCAGCGCGGTGGCCATCGCCGTCCGCAGACCCGACAGCCCGGTGCGCGGGGTCTTCGGATCCAGGATCGCAATCAAACGACCCTCGAGCTGGGATCGATGCGCCATCGCCAGCGTCGCACCGGTGATCAGCGCCGGGAAACGCCCGGCACGCATGACGCGCGCAATCTCCAGCAGTTGATCGGCGTAGTCGGTGCCAGGGGTTCCGGTCGCCAGCACCAGATCGTCACAGGCACGCTCGCGTTCGGTTCTCGCGTGGCGGACCGCGATCCAGAAGAGCGGGTTGAACCAGTAAACGGCGCACGCGATCTGTGCAAGGGCGTGCGTCAGGCAATCGCGGCGCTTCACGTGCGCGAGCTCGTGCAGCAGCACGATGCGCAGGCGCTCGAGCGGCCAGTTATCTGCATCAGCCGGCATCAGTACCGACGGCCTAAAAATACCCCACGCCATCGGCATCGTCGTCCGCGAGCTGCGCATGAAGTTCAGGTTCGGGCTGATGCCGATCTCCGCCGCGAGCTCGCGCGCGAATGGCAGCCAGGGCGCGTTGATCACGAGCTCGGTCTTTCGCGACATCCACGCGACCGCGACGAGTCCGACTACCAGGCGCGCCGCGACCGCAAGCATGCCGGCCAACCAGATGAACGCAACGAGGCGCTGCCATGAAATCGCGGGCAACTGTCGCACGCGAGCCGGCTGCGTCGCCGGCGCTGTGCCAGTCCCTGACGGTTCGGCGTTCGCGCGGTTCGTCGCAGTTGCGATCGGCGGCGCCGGTGTCACGCGCGCATCATTCTGATCGACCGGTTGGACGGCTTGCTCGACTTGAGCGCTCGGTAGCGTGACGATCGGCATTTCCCAGCGCGGCAGCGCGAACGAGAGCGCGGGCATCGCGAGTGCAGCGATCAGGGCCAGGGTCCAGATCAGGTGGCGCACGGCGGCGCTCGCGTGGCGTAGAACCGTCGATGCCACGGCAGCCGATCCGAGGATGAGCGTTGCTTTCAGGATGGCGTCCGCGGCGGCCAGGAGCGTGGCGTCCGAAGCGAACGACGAGATGGTGGCGATCGGATTCATCGTTATTGGATTCATCATCACTACGCTCCGGTGCGTCGCGCCTGCTGGATCATGCGGGCAAGGCGATCGAGCTCGGCCTCGGACAGGCGTGCCGACTGATCGTCGAGGAGTGCCGAAATAGCCTCTTCCGCCGAACCGTCGAAAAAGGTCTGGAGCATGTGCTTCAGTGCGGACTTCTTGGCGCTCTCGCGCGCCAAAGTAGGCACATAGAGATACCGCGGGCCATCCTGCTGGTGCCGAACGTGCCCTTTCTCCTCAAGGATTCTGAGCATCGCCCGGACCGCGGAATAGCTGGGGGGGTCGGGAAGGGCTGCCTGGACCTCGGCGGCAGTCGCCTGACCCTGTGTATAAAGGATGTCGATAATCTGCCGCTCGCGGCGGCTAAGTTCATGATGCTGAGGCGTTTTCATAAGGTTCCGGTCCCCGCGCGCGCCTGCCGCTGAGCTGGCGTCGGCTGGGCTCCTTGGCGCCGATTCACAAGCTTAGACGGACCGCCCGGGGAAAAGGTGCTATGAAAATAGCACACCGGCAGAAAAATAGCATCCCGTCGCGCAGTAACATGACGGCCGGCGAGATGGGAGGGTAGGCGATGCTGAAGGAGTTCAAGGAGTTCGCGGCACGCGGGAACGTCATCGACCTTGCGGTTGGCGTGATTATCGGTGCGGCGTTCGGCAAGATCGTGACGTCGCTGGTGAACGACATCATCATGCCGCCCATCGGGATGATGCTCGGTCAGGTCGACTTCAGCAACCTGTTCGTCGCGCTCGACGGCGGCAGCTACGCGACGATTGCCGACGCGAAGACGGTCAAAGCTCCCACGCTGAACTACGGTATTTTCATCAACACCATCATCGAGTTCCTCATCGTTGCATTCGCGGTATTTCTGCTCGTGCGCCAGATCAACCGTCTGAAGGGGCCGGCCCCGGCGCCAGCCGATCGCGAATGTCCGTTCTGTGTCTCGAAGATTTCCCTTAAAGCGACGCGCTGTCCATTCTGCACGGCGGAGCTGCGCGGCGCGTGACCGCCGTCACTTGAGTGACGCTTCCAGGTCAGCCAGCTCTCTCAGGTTGTATTTCCACATACGCTCCATGAAGGGGCCCCAGATCGGCTCCCGCGCGAGCTGCGCCAGGAGCCTCAGGCGCTTCACGGCATGTGAAACAGGACTTTGATCGCGCGTTGCGCTTCGGCAAACGCCGGCTCGTAGTCCTGCAATGGTGCGATTCGTGAGATGAGCGGCTGCACTTTGACGGCGCCACTCGCGAGAAGTTCGAGCGCAGGCCGGAACGGTCCGCATCGCGAACCGACCATCGTGATCTCCTCCACGACGATCGGCCACGTCGCCAGCGCCACCTGTCCATGAAAGGTCGATTTCATGACGACGGTCCCGCGCGGGCGAACGATCTCGAGCGCGCGCCGCATGCCTTCCGGCCGGCCCGTCACGTCGACGACCACATCGAACCTGTCCGCGCCCTCGATCGACACATCCGTCATTGCGGCTGTCATGCCCAGGCTGCGCGCGACGTCGAGCTTCGTCTCGTGCCTGCCGAAGACCGTCACATCCGGCGTCGCCGTACGCAGGACCTGCGCGACGATCAGGCCCATGCGCCCGTCACCGACGACGGCGATGCGGGTGCTGTGGTCGATCGCGATTTGCTCGAGAATCCGGCAGGCGGCGGCGGTAGGTTCGGTAAACACCGCCGTCTGGTCGTCGACGGCGTCGGGAACATGATGAAGGTTCACCGCGGGCAGCGACAGCATCTCGGCAAACGCGCCGTCCCTGCCGCGGATGCCGACGACCGTGCGATCGACGCAGTGTTCCTTGATGCCCGAAACACACCAGCGGCATCGGCCGCAACCGACGTTGATCTCGCCGACCACCCGACGGCCGACCCACGCGCGATCCGCCGCCGGTGCTTCCTCGACAACGCCCACGAATTCGTGACCGGGGATTCCGCGGAACTCGGCATAGCCCTCGAGCAGCTGCAGGTCGGTGCCGCAGATCCCGGCCATGCGGACTCGAACCACGCATTCCCCAGCGTGATCTGGCGTTGCGACGTCCTCGAGCGTGACTGAACGCGGCCGATCGATGACCAGCGCTTTCATCGAGCGATTATCGCGGTTTTCCCCTCCCTCCGCGCGCGTCAGGCACGCCGTCCCACGAATCAGATACCTTCAGCTTCTTCCTGGAGTACCAGATCCCGTGGGGACGTCCGGTACCTGGGTAATCCCACGTGTCGACGACCATGCGCGTACGCACGTTGACGACGGCCACGCCGCCCGTGCCGTTGGTGCCGCGGTCGAACGTGGCGTAGACGTAGCGCCCGTCGCTGGTCATCACTGCCAGGTCGCCGAACGAACCCTCCCCAGCAATCTGCACGTTGCCGATAAGTGTGCGGTGGAACGTGTCGACGAAGGCGAGCGTCGCCGGGCTTCCCCGCAGGCTGACCACCAGCGTCCGCTCGAACGGCGTGAGCATCACGGACTCGGGTTGAACGCCGACGGCTATCGAGCCGGTGATGGTGCTGGTGGCGAGATCGATGAGCTTCACAGTTCCGTCGCCGCGCGACGACACCCAGAGCCCGTGGCCGAATCGGGTGGCAATCGCTTCCTCCGCCCTCAAGATTGGGGTGATGCTGAAGTCTATCGTGCCGGTTTCGGTGTCGACGATGGAGAGCTCGTCGCCCAGATCGTGCGCCACGTAGACCTTTTCTCCGTCGAGCGATGGGTGAGGAGCGTGTGACCGTGCAGCCGGGTTGTCGCTGGTGGTCGTGTAGTCGACCGAGTTGCTGTCGGTGTCGATGGCCGCGTATTGCGGCGCTCCTTCCGTGGGGGTGTGGGACGCCAGGCTGACGTAGACCGTGCGCCCATCGTGGCTCGGCTCGAGGTGGTGTGGCAGCGGGCTAACCGCGATCGATTCTTTGGCCAGCGTTTTGGTGTCGACGGTGGTGACCGTATTTATTGTCTCGGCGGTGATATAGGCCTTGCGCGCCCGCTCTGAGATGCAGATGTCGTGCGCTCCGGCCCCCACGAGCTTGGTGGTGATAAGGTCTCCGGTCCCGGCGTCGAACACCGCGAGCTCACCCCGGTCGCGGTTGACGACCCAGACGGTTCCCTTGCGGCTGTCGTCAAGCCGTAGCCAGTGTCCTTGTCCTCGCGGCGTGCCAGCAAGCGTGGCGGCAACCGTCACAAATACGACTGATCCGCCCCAGAATCTGTAGCTCCTGCTCATCGTCCTGTTCCTCCTGGTGTGGGCCCTTGAGAGAAACGCGGAAAGCGGGCCGAAACGCGCTCATCGCCAGTGGGGGTATAAAGGGGCATGAAGCGGCGTCCGCCAGACGCCACCGGAGGGGCGTCGGACGTGACCGGGCACCTCGTTGCGTGGAGCAACGGGGAGGAGTCCGCCGGAGGGGCCCTTATGGAGGCTGTCTACGGTGAGCTTCGCCGCCTGGCTCGAGGCTATCTCAGCCGCGAGCGTCCCAATCATTCTCTGCCGCCCACCGCGCTCGTTCACGAGGCGTATCTGAAGCTCATCGATCAGCGCCGGGTGCGCTGGCAGAACCGCGCCCATTTCTTCGCCATTGCGGCGCGCCTGATGCGTCGGATCCTCGTCGATCACGCGCGGGCGCATGGCGCGGCAAAGCGCGGCGGCTCCAGCACCGTGCCTTTGAACGAGATCGACGGCGGGATCGATCCACCGAGCGTAGACGTCCTCGCTCTTGACAGCGCGCTCGAGAAACTTGCCCGCATCGATGCGCGCCAGAGCCAGCTCGTCGAGCTCAGATTCTTCGGGGGGCTGACGACGGAGGAAGCGGCGTCAGTTCTCGCCGTCGCTCCGATTACCGTCCGGCGCGACTGGGTGCTGGCGCGGACGTGGTTGTACCGGGAGCTGCGAGGCGGTCGATGAAGGAACCCGCCGACTGGGCGCGAATCCGCGCGCTGTTTCACGGCGCGCTCGAACTCGCGCCCGAGGAGCGTGCGGCGTTCCTGCGGCGCGAGGCCGGTGGCGACGAGGACGCCTGTCGTGAAGTCGAATCGCTCCTCGCCGCGCACCCACACGCCGAGGGATTCCTGAGCACCTCGCCGACGGAGAGTCCGGTCTCCGAAAATCAGTCGTCTGCCCCCCTGCGCTTCGCCCCGGGAACCCGGCTTGGAGTGTTCGAGATCGTGGGACCGCTCGGTGCCGGCGGAATGGGCGAGGTGCACCGCGCCCTTGACACGCGTCTCGACCGTGCTGTGGCGATCAAGGTGCTTTCGCACCACCTCGCCAGCGATCCTCGCAGCCACGAGCGGTTCGAGCGCGAGGCCCGCGTGCTTTCCAGGCTCACCCATCCACACATCTGCACGATTCACGATGTTGGTTCCGCGCCGGTCGACGGCCAGGACGTGCGCTTTCTTGTGATGGAGTTGCTGGAAGGGGAGACGCTTGCGGCACGCCTGCACAAGGGGCCGGTGCCGGTCGGACAGGCGATCAAGATCGCCATCGAAATCGTCGAGGCGCTCGCCGCCGCGCACGCCGTGGGCATCGTCCACCGGGACCTGAAGCCCGCCAACATCATGCTCACGAAGTCGGGCGTGAAGCTGCTCGATTTCGGACTCGCACGCCTACGCAGCCCAACAGCCGTCGGCGGCATGTCCTCCGACGCGTCATCGGATTCGCTGACAGCGGCTGGCCTCGTCTTCGGAACAGTCCCGTATATGGCGCCTGAACAGGTGAGGGGCGAAGAGGCGGACGCACGCACCGATCTGTTTGCGTTTGGCGCGGTGTTCTACGAAATGCTGACCGGACAACGGGCATTCAGTGCAGGCTCAGAGCCGGCGCTCGTTGCGGCCATCCTCGAGCAGGATCCTCTTCCCCTCACCAGCCGGCAGCCGCTAGCATCTCCGGCGCTCGAGCGTCTGGTGAACGCGTGTCTGGCGAAGGATCCGGCAGAACGCTGGCAGCATACGCAGGACCTCCTGCTGGCTCTTCGCGGCATCGCCGAAGGCCGCACGCCGGCGGATTCGGCACCAGCAGCAGGGTCCTCGACATTCTTCGGTCGCACTGGCCTCGAGAGGCTCACCCGATCGTGGAAGCTGCACGTGGGCTGGGCGGTCGCGGCAGCGCTGGTGGGCCTGTCGGTGTGGGCGCTCGGTTCAGCACCGAGCGAACCTGGACCGGCGGCCAATCCACGTCCGGTCATTGTGCTCATGGACTCGCCGCTGGAAGGCCGCGTCTACGATCCGCATACCCAGGCTGCGGGAGGAACCAATGCAGACGACGTCAGCGATGCGTTGCGCGAACTTGGGGTGGTGACCCACAAGGAAAACACGAGTCCGATCTGGCATCGTGAAGAGCAGGTCCTTCAGCAGAATCCGGATCTCGTCATCAGCCACCTCTCGTGCCTGCTCGACCAGCGCATCGCCAACAAGGACCCCACGCTCGGCGATCATCTGTTCGAGATTGCTCAGCAACGCCTGATCGGGTTCTTCGGGTACGTTGCGTCGAACAATCCGCGCACGAGATTTCTCGTCTACTCCCGGGGACGGCCGTGGCCGCCTCCGGACGGCGAGGCGTCATGGCGGGAAAACTTCCTTGCGAGGTTCCCACCCCTGAAGAACCGGCTCTTCACGTTGACCGTGCCCGGCGGCAGCAACGCGACGTTCAGGAACCCTGAGACTGCGAACCTGTTGCGCACGCGGGTCACCGAGATCCTCAATCTGCGCGAGTAATCGCCCCCTGACATTTGCACCGGGTCACGCTGAATGCGATTATTCCGGGCTGAACATGATCAAACTGGCACTGACGCTGTTGCTCATTCTGATGCTCTCGTTCACCGCTGTCGCCCAAACCCAGAAAGCAATCCGTTTTGGCCGCCTCTGGGATGGCACGCGTGTGGTGACCGACGCGGTGGTGATCGTCCAGGGAGACCGCATCGTCAGCGTCTCGAGCGGGACGCGCGATATGCCGAAGGGTGCCGACGTCGTTGACCTTCGTCGATACACCGGTATCCCAGGGCTGATCGACGCGCACACGCACATGACCTATTACTGGGACCGCCAGCCTGGCACGCGCCCCCTCGGGCAGCGGCGCCGGCCGGCTGTCACCGTGTTTCTCGCTCAGGACAACGCGCGCAGGACGCTCGAGACGGGCGTGACCACCGTTCGCGATCTCGGTGCGTCGAACGAGACCGACTTCTCGATGCGCGACCTCATTCAGATGGGCGCGATGCCCGGCCCTCGCATGTTCGTCTCCGGTCAGGGCATCTCGGTGGCGCGCGGATCCACGGGCCCAAATCCGGATGCGATGCGCACGGCGACGGAAGAACGGATCAAGGCGGGCGCCGATTGGGTCAAGGTGTACGCGTCCCGCGGGAGCTTTCAGAGCGTGGACACCACGCAAACCATCACGTTCGACGAGATGAACGCGATCGTGCAGACAGCCCATGCGCAGGGCCGCAAAGTCGCGATTCATTCCTACGGTCCGTCGGGCGTGAAGGACGCCGTGCGCGCGGGCGCCGACTCGATCGAGCACGGCATCGATCTCGACGACGAGACGATTGCCGAGATGAAAACGCGCGGCACCGTCTGGGTACCGACGATCGATCACAACCGTTACTACGTGGATGCGAAAGACGAGTACGGGTTCCCCGCCGAATCGATCCCTCCGCTGCAGGACTACATTCAGCGAAATCTCGAATCCGCGCGGCGCGCGGTCAAGGCTGGTGTGAAGCTGGCGATGGGCTCCGATGCCGTGTACTCGATGTTCGGTCAGAACACCCGTGAGCTCGGCTGGTTCGTCAAGGCCGGGATGACGCCGGAGCAGGCGCTCGCCTCCGCGACCACCGTGCCTGCCGCGATGATGGGCCTCGAGGATCGCCTCGGGCGCATTGCATCGGGGTATCTGGCTGACCTCGTCGCTGTCGAAGGCGACCCGCTGGCCAGCATCGACGCGCTGTTCACAGGCGTCCGCTGGGTCATGAAGGACGGCGCCGTCGTCGTAGACACGACTCAGAAAAGATAGCGTCGGGGGGCGAGATACGAACCACGATCCACGGACCACGGCGGCGATCTAATCCACCCAATGAAGAACGTCCCGGATGATTGACCAGCGCTTCGAGCGGCCTGTGTCTGACTGACCGAGAATCCAGTACCTGATACAGCGAGTCGAGCGTTCCGTCCTTCTTCTTCAGGTCGATCCACGTATTGATGAACGCGGCGAACGCCTGATCGTGGCGGGCGATCGGATAACTCAACGGAATCTTGACGATGCCCGGCTCCGGCACGATCACGGAAAACGCGGGATAGATGAGCGTCCACGCGGAGCCGCGCTCGGCTGGAAGCGCGATGGCGTCGACGTCTGCCGGCTTCGACTTCATGACCTCGACGACGTCTGCAACCGGCTCGATTGTCGCGGCAGGGACGAGCAGTTTCAGCTTCTCGATGTAGTAGGGCAAGTTCGGGACGGCGATCTTCAGTGCTCCCGCGGCTCTGATCTCGGCCCACGTCGCAAACTGTTCGCGCGACTCATCAGGCACGATGAACGCCAACGTCTCGTCCAGATAGGAATTCGACATCATTGTCCGGCTCGCTCGATCGGTCGTGACGGCGAAGCCGGACATCACCAGATCGCAGTACCCATCCAGCCAGGTGCTCGTCGAATCGTTCGCGGCTGACCGGAACCAGCTCCAGTTTGACCCCCATCTCTCTGGCCAGCTGGTGGGCGAGCTCGACGTCGAAGCCGACCAGCTCACCGCGCGCGTTGAAGAACGCGTACGGCAGTGAGTCCGGCAGATACCCCACGCGAAGAATCCCGCGCGCGCGAATGGTCGTCGCGACGTCAGCCCCATCAGGGATTGGCGGCACCGGCGTCTCGGTGCGATGGACGACGCCGGGCGCTGCGGTCACGAAGCAGGTGCATACCGGCGAGCACCTTGTCTTTCGTGTACTCCTGATCGAGCACGCTCGCAAAAAGCAGCCGAGTTCCGCCGATGACCGCGATCGTGAGCGCAGCGGTCACCACCGCGTAACGCACGATGCGCTGGCGATTCCAGCTCAACGCGCCGATCATCGCGCAGGTGCCGAGCAGCGCGACGGTGAGCGTATGCATCGCCGCCACGAGCGTGCCGAACCGGGAGTTGACCACACCACTCGCCAGGAACAGCTGAAACGTGTCGGCGGGAATGCGAAACGTGTCCAGGAGGAACGGGACCGCGACGTTGAGGCTGCCGAAGAAGGTGACCAGACCGGTCAGTGCCAGCTGCGGATAGTCGGTATAGCGAACTTCGGCATCGGCAAACCAGCCGGCAAAGAGGATGAAGCTGATCGAGAGCAGCTTCCCTGTGTGCGGAAAATTGAACGACGCGGGAACGATGACGTCCGGCATCGCGGCTGACTGCGGGTCGTTTGGTTTGACCTGCTCGAGCAGGCTCTTGCTCGCTTCGATCAACACAGGCAGGACGATGAAGAGGTCACCGGCGACAAAGGCGGTCAGCAACGCATTGCGGGTCAGCGCGAAGATATCGCGGACGCGAATTGGCGTCAGCGCGGCGACGAGCCCGGGCAACACCCACAGGCTGACGAGCAGCGCCACAAGGACGTAGGTGACCAGATAGACCTGCAGCCGGCCGAGTTGTTCGAGGCTCAACGTGCCGGCCGCCGTTGCCGCAATCGCGAACAGCCCGTACGGCGTAAGGCGGACGACGAAGCGCGTCGCGCGGGAGAGCGCATCACCTGCGACACCGAGTACGTCGAGCAGCACCTGCTTGCGTTCGACGCCAATGAGCGCGACCCCCAGCAGGACCGAGAACAACACGACCGCCGGCACGACGTTGTTCGCGAGCGAGTGGAACGGATTCGAAGGGATGTAGAGATCGATGAAATTGAAGGGCGGCCGAGGCTCGACCAACGTCGTGCTGAAGAAGCTGGCGTTCAAGACGATGCGGGAACGACAACGGAATCAGAAACGTGAACACGAGCGCCAGCAGCCAGAGGCCAACCAGCACGGCGCCGGTCTTGATGCCGAGCGCGCGCGCCTCTTCATAGCGCAGCCGTCCCAGGCTGCCGACAATCGAGACGGTCACGTACGGCAGGACCGTCATCTGCAGCAGCTTGACAAAGCCATCAGCCGCCCATTTGAGCGCCAGCGCGTGCTCGCCCAGGAACAGGCCGACGGCGATGCCGGCCGAAAGGCCGACGAGAATTCGATTCGAGAACGACATGTTATGCGGTCTGACGCTGCAGACGCGTACTCTGGCCGTCACGCCCGATCACGAAATGTCGTGACGCGGATTGGCTCCGGCGAATAGAGTGTGCTGGCAGTCGAGGATTCAATGCAAGAAAGCCCGATAACGTCAAGAATACCCCTGCCGGTGACACCGCGCTGCGCGCGGCATGTCCGTTGCGTGAGAGACGCTGGCGACGTCGTCGCCGTCTCTTTGCTCGACAGTCCAACTGTGATCCCACATATCGCCAGAACCATTTCTACGTGCGCCCGCTCGACACGCTGGTGTGTCGCGCTGGCCGGTTTCCTGTTTGTCGCCGCTGCTGCCATGGGGCGACTCGATGCCCAAGGTCCGCCCCAGGCCCAAGGACAGCTCCAGGCCGGAGGTCAGATCCAGCCAGGACCGGAAGTGGCGCAGGCCCTCGCGACCGCTACCGTCGGCGAGCCGGCGGTACTTCGTTACTTCAACCGACCGATCATCACGCTGCGCGCCGTCGTCCTGTCGCGTCAGCCAGAGGAACGCGCAGCCCGTGCGTCGGTTTACCTCAAGCGATCTCGTTCGCGGCGGCACGATGGGCCCGGTCTCGACACGGCCTGTGATGGGCGCGATCGGTCGTTTCAGTGGGCGGCCGGGATGTCTTCGCGATCACACCGCTGGATGTCGATCCGCTTGCTGGCGAGACGCTCGACGGGAAGACGGCCCAGGCAGCGGCAAACCTGCAACAGGCGCTCGACGAGGCCGCAGAGTTCAAGAACCCGCGCCGAATGCTCGTGTCCACGGGGCATGGCGCTCCTGGCAACTGCAGTGCTGATGTTGCTGCTGTGGCTCCTCCGTCGCGCATATCGGGCGCTGGCGGTCCGGCTTCCTGAGCCGCGCCGAACGCAAGCTCCACGAAGCTGTCGGCGGGCGACGCGCAGTTGGTCAAGGCGACACACGCTTCCAGTTTCTGCGGTTTCTGGTGACCGCCACGTTTGGCAGGCATGGCGTTGTTCTTCGTGTATAGCTGGCTGACGTTCGTGCTTCAGCGGTTTCCTTATACGCGGCCCTGGGGCGAATCGCTACAGGGCGTTTCTGCTGGAAAGGCTCAGTTGGCTCGGACTGATGATCGTCGGAGCGCTTCCCGATCTCTTCACGGTGTTCCTGATCGTGCTGGTATCCGGTTCGTGGTCCGGTTGTTACGGGCCGTGTTCGATGCAGTCGAGGATGGCCGGATTTCAGTTCCCTATGTCTACCCGGAGACGGCCCAGCCGACACCCGGCGGCTCTTTACCGCGGTGCTCTGGTTGCTGGGCATCGCTCTCGCATATCCGTATCTTCCGGGCAGCGATTCCGACGCGTTCAAGGGCGTCAGCGTCTTCGTCGGTCTCGTCTTATCGCTCGGGTCGAGCGGGATCGTGAATCAGATGATGAGCGGTCTGACGATCACCTACTCGCGCGCCTGTGCGGCATGGCGATTTCGTCAGGATCGGCAACGTCGAGGGGACGGTCACTCATCTTGGAGCGCTCTCGACCAAGGTCAAGACGCCCCGTGGCGAGGAAGTAACCATTCCCAACGCCGTCGTGATGTCGGACGTGACGACGAACTACACGCGGTTTCGCCGATACGGATGGCGTGTTCGTTCCGACATCGGTCACGATCGGATATGACACCCCTTGGCGTCAGATGCATGCGCTGCTGCTGCTCGCCGCCGAGCGAACGCCAGGCATTCGCTCGAAGCCGAAGCCGGTCGTTCGACAGACCGCGTTGCAGGACTTCTACGTGCAGTACACACTGCTCGTCTGCTCTCGAACAGCCTCACACACGCGCGGTGGTGTTTGACGCCCTGCATGCGAACATCCTGGACGCGTTCAACGAATTCGGCGTGCAGATCACGTCGCCGAACTACGAGGCGGATCCGGAAGGACGCGCAAGGTCGTGCCGCGCGACCAGTGGTATGCCTCGCCGGCGAAAGCGCCATCTGGGAGTGAGCGAGAGAAGTCGAGCCAGGTCTCAGCGGAATAGAGCTTCTCATGTCCACTCCTAATCTCGACACGCTCAGCATCAACACCATTCGGACGCTGGCCATGGACGCCGTGCAGCAGGCGAACTCCGGACATCCCGGCACGCCGATGGCCATGGCGCCGGTCGCCTATACGCTCTGGCAACGTCATCTGCGTTTCGATCCAAACGACCCAATCTGGCCGGACCGCGATCGCTTCGTGCTCTCCATGGGGCACGCCTCGATGCTGCTCTATTCGATGCTGCATCTGACAGGCGTGAAGGCCGTGAACCCGAAGTACGAGAGCCTGGGGGAACTCTCAGTCCAGCTCGACGACATCAAGCGCTTTCGTCAACTCGAGAGCCGTTGCCCCGGCCATCCCGAATATCGCTGGACGTCAGGAATCGAGACCACGACGGGCCCGCTTGGACAGGGCGTGGCGACGAGCGTGGGAATGGCCATTGCCAGCAAGTGGATGGCCGCCCACTTCAATCGCCCCGACTTTCCGATGTTCGGGTTCGACGTGTACGCCCTTGCCGGTGACGGCTGCCTGATGGAGGGCATCTCCTCCGAAGCCGCGTCCCTCGCGGGCCACCTGCAGCTCGACAACCTCGCCTGGATCTACGACAACAACCGCATCACGATCGAAGGGCACACGGATCTGGCGTTCAGCGACGACGTGGCGACGCGCTTCATCGGCTACGGCTGGAACGTCACGCGCGTCGGCGACGCGAACGACCTCGCGATGCTGGATCGCGCCTTTGCGACGTTCAAGAAGACCACGGGCCGGCCGACGCTGATCATCGTGGACAGCCACATTGGCTACGGCGCGCCCACCAAGCAGGACACGCATGCCGCACATGGTGAGCCGCTTGGGGTAGAGGAGATCAAGGCCGCGAAGCGTTTCTATGGATGGCCGGAGGAGGCAAAGTTCCTCGTCCCCGATGGCGTGCGCGAACACTTCGCCGCCGGAATCGGCGCGCGTGGCAGTAAGCTCCGCGCCGAGTGGATCGCCAGGTTCGAGGCCTACAAGGCGAAGTATCCCAAGGAAGCCGACGCGCTCTTCCGCATGCAGCATCGTCAACTTCCTGACGGATGGGAGAAGGCTATTCCGAGCTTTCCCGCCGACGCGAAGGGGCTGGCGGGCCGCGACGCGTCAGCCAAGGTGCTCAACGCCGTCGCCCAATCGATTCCGTGGCTGATTGGTGGATCTGCGGATCTGGCGCCCTCGACCAAGACACGCCTGACATTCGACGGCGCCGGCGATTTCGAAGCGGGTTCGTACGCTGGCCGCAACTTCCATTTCGGTGTGCGCGAACACGCCATGGGCGCGATCCTCAACGGACTGTCGCTGTCGAAGATTCGGCCCTACGGTTCCGGCTTTCTGATTTTCAGCGACTACGGGCGCGCGCCGATACGTCTTGCGGCGATCATGGAGATCCCCGTCATCTACGCCTTCACGCACGACTCGATCGGCGTGGGCGAGGACGGGCCGACACATCAACCTGTCGAACAACTGTTGTCCTTGCGAGCGATCCCCGGGCTCATCACAATCAGGCCCTGCGACGCCAACGAGGTGGCCGAAGCCTGGCGTCTGACGCTTGCCCTTCGCCACGAGCCCGTGGCCCTCGTGCTCACGCGGCAGGCGCTGCCCACGCTGGATCGAACCAAGTACGGCCCCGCCTCAGGGCTCGCCAAAGGCGCTTACGTGCTGGCCGACGCTCCCGGCTCAGCTCCCGAGGTGCTCCTCATCGCGACCGGCAGTGAAGTCGCCCTCTGCGTGACGGCACATGAGATGCTTGTGAAAGAAGGCATTCGCAGCCGAGTGATCAGCATGCCGTCGTGGGAGCTGTTCGACGATCAGCCGGTCGAGTACCAGGACGACGTAATGCCGCCGACCGTGACAGCCCGTGTCGCTGTCGAACAAGCGACGACGCTGGGCTGGGAGCGCTATGTCGGTTCCGGTGGTCGCGTGCTGGGCATGAAGACATTCGGCGCGTCGGCTCCGCTCAAGGAGCTGCAGAAGAAGTTCGGATTCGAGCCCGAGCGGGTGGTTGCCGCGGCTAAACAGCAATTGGGTCGAGGCTGAGCCGCCTCAGGCGAGGGGTATCAACATGAGCACATCGACATCGCAACCTTCATCGGTCGCCAACCCTGTGGCTTCGCTCACGCAGTTCGGTCAGTCGGTCTGGCTGGACTTCATTCGCCGGAGCCTGATCGCCGGTGGTGAGCTGAAGCGTCTGGTGGACGAGGACTCGCTCGGTGGCGTGACCTCGAACCCCGCGATCTTCGAGAAAGCCATCGACGGCAGCAACGACTACGCGGCAGCGATACACGATATTTCGGGCGAGTCTGCTATCTTTCTGGTCCAAGGAAATCTACGAGCAGCTGGCGGTCAAGGACATTCAGGACGCCGCCGATGTACTTGCGCGGCGTTTACGACAGAACGTCGTCACACGACGGTTACGTGAGCCTGGAGGTCTCGCCGGACCTCGCGCACGATACCGCGGGCACGCTCGCCGAGGCTCGGCTCCTCTGGAAAGCCGTGTCGCGCCCGAATGTGATGATCAAGGTTCCGGCGACGCCAGCGGGGCTTCCCGCCATCCGGACGCTCATCGGCGAGGGCATCAACGTCAACGTGACGCTGCTCTTTGCCCGCGACGCGTACGAGTCGGTGGCCGATGCGTTCATCGCCGGGCTCGAAGCGCGCGCCGCGGCCGGGCAGCCGCTGGGGCACGTGGCCAGCGTGGCCAGTTTCTTCGTCAGCCGAATCGATACCGCTGTGGACGCCCTGCTCGAGGAGAAACTGAAGTCCGCCGAAGGGGAAGAGAAGAGCCGGATCGAGCGACTGCTCGGCAAGGTGGCGATTGCGAATGCGAAGCTGGCCTATCAGAGCTACAAGCACATCTTCTCCGGCGCACGGTGGGACGCACTTCGCGCGAAGGGCGCCCAGACACAGCGCGTGCTCTGGGCGAGCACGGGCACCAAGAATCCCCGATACCGCGATGTCCTCTACGTCGAGGAGTTGATCGGACCGGACACCGTCAACACCGTCCCGCCCGCGACGTTGACAGCCTTTCGCGATCACGGTCACCCGCGCGCAAGCCTCGACGAAGGCGTGGCCGACGCGACGAGCGTGCTGGCCGATCTGCACGCCCTCGGCATCTCGCTGAAGAAAGTCACCGAAGACCTGCTGGTCGAAGGCCTGAAGATGTTCGTAGACGCGTTTGCGAAGCTTCTGAGCGCCGTCGAGCGACGCTGCCGCGAAGCCAACACCGCCCGCATCAACGCGCAGTCCCACGTGCTTCCGTCAGCTCTTCAGACCGAGCTGACCGCACGTTTGAAGGAGTGGGACGCGCAGGGTGGCACGAGGCGGCTTTTCGCCGGCGATGCGTCGCTTTGGACCGGTCAGGACGAGGCCAACTGGATCGGGTGGCTGCGCGATCGTGGATCGCGAGCTGCGACGACCTGAAGCCGCTGTTCGAAATCCAGCAGGAAGCGCGAGACGAGCGGTTTTCGCACAGGCGTTGTTGCTCGGCATGGGGGGCTCCAGCCTCTGCCCGGAAGTGTGGAAGGAGACGTTCGGGACTGTCGCGGGCTCCCGGAGCTCTTCGTCCTCGACTCCACCGATCCCGCCCAGATACGGACCCTCGAAAAGAAGATCGACCTTGCTCGCGCGATGTTCATCGTCTCGAGCAAGTCAGGCAGCACGCTCGAGCCCAACATCTTCAAGGCCTACTTCTTCGATCGCGTGAAGCAGGCGGTCGGCGATCGAGCGGGCAGCCGATTCGTGGCCGTGACCGATCCTGGTTCTCACCTCGACCAGGAGGCACGCGCCAGCGGTTTCCGTCACGTCTTTGCCGGCGTGAAGAGCGTCGGGGGACGCTACTCGGCGCTCTCCAACTTCGGCTTGGTGCCCGCGGCCGTGATGGGCCTCGACGTGGAGACGACTCCTGGACGAGGCGAAGCGCATGCTCAATGCCTGCGCGCCCAGGCGTTCCCGCGGAGGAGAATCCTGGCCTCGTGCTCGGAACGATTCTGGGCGTCGCGGCGAATCACGGGATCGACAAGCTGACGTTGATCGCCTCGCCGGGTATCTACGACCTCGGCGCGTGGCTCGAACAACTCATCGCCGAGTCGACGGGCAAGGATGGCAAAGGGATCATCCCGGTCGATAGAGAGGCCGTCGCTCCGCCATCGGCATATGGCGACGATCGTCTGTTCGCGTATCTCCGTCTCGAAGAGGCCGCAGATGAGGCCCAGGACGCTGCGGTTGCTGCTCTCGAGAAAGCGGGAAAGCCCGTCGTGACGATTCGCGTCGCGAAAAAGTACGACCTCGGCGAGGAGTTCGTGCGTTGGGAAATCGCGACAGCCATCGCGGGCGCGCTCATCGGCATCCATCCCTTCAACCAGCCCGACGTCGAGGCGAGCAAGCTCGTCACGAAGGCGTTGACCAGCGAATACGAAACGAGCGGAAACCTTCCTTCGGAGACCCCCTTCTACGAAGGCGAGGGCGTGCGGCTATTCGCTGACGCGAAGAACGTCGCCGCCCTCAAACAGTCAGTGGGTCAGGCCCCGTCGCTCGCCGGCTATCTGAAGGCGCATCTCGATCGCGTGACCGCCGGCGACTATTTCGCGCTGCTGGCCTACATCGAAATGAACGCCGCCAACGAAGCGGCGCTTCAGCGTTCCCGGCATCGCGTACGCGACCGGAAGGCGTGGCCACTTGCCTCGGCTTCGGGCCGCGGTTCCTCCATTCGACCGGCCAGGGTTACAAGGGCGGCCCCAACAGCGGCGTGTTCCTCCAGATCACGTGCGACGACGCGCTGGATTTGCCGGTGCCTGGCCAGAAGTACACCTTCGGCATCGTCAAGGCCGCCCAGGCGCGCGGCGACTTTCAGGTGCTGGCCGAGCGCAATCGTCGCGCGCTCAGGGTCCATCTCGGTCCGGATGTGGCCTCGGGACTCAAAACTCTCCAGTCAGCGATGGATCAGGCGCTGGCCTGATCACGGCGAATGAGCAGACACATGCAACTTGGAATGGTAGGACTCGGCCGGATGGGCGCCAACATGGTGCGCCGCCTGATGCAAGGCGGACACACGTGCGTCGTTCACGACGTCTCCGCTGATGCGGTTGCGGCGCTCGTCAAGGATGGCGCCGCAGGTTCGGCATCTCTCGAGGAGTTCGTCGGCAAGATCGCGAAGCCCCGCGCCATCTGCCTGATGCTCCCCGCCGCGATTGTCGACACCATCCTCGACAAGGTCGTCGCGCATCTCGATAAGGACGACGTGGTGATTGATGGAGGCAACTCGCATTATCACGACGACATCGCGCGCGCGAAGCGGCTGCAACCCAAGGGCATCCATTATGTGGACATGGGCACGAGCGGCGGCGTCTGGGGTCTCGAACGCGGCTACTGCCTGATGATCGGCGGCGAGAACGACGTCGTGAAACGTCTCGATCCGATTTTCAAGACGCTCGCGCCCGGCCCTGGTGAGATTCCCAGGACTCCTGGCCGCGAGAAACTCGGCGGTACCGCCGAGCACGGCTACCTGCACTGCGGGCCCGCCGGCGCCGGCCACTTCGTGAAGATGATCCACAACGGGATCGAATACGGGTTGATGGCGGCCTATGCCGAGGGCCTCAACATCCTGAAGAACGCCGACATCGGCAAGCGATCGCACGAGAAGGATGCGGAAACGACACCGCTCCGGAATCCCGAGCACTATCAGTACAACTTCAACCTCGCGGACATTACCGAATTGTGGCGCCGCGGCAGCGTCGTCAGTTCCTGGCTGCTCGACCTGACGGCGCAAGCGCTGGCCAGCGATCCCGGCCTCGACAAGTTCGGTGGCAAGGTCTCCGACTCGGGAGAAGGGCGGTGGACCGTGGCTGCCGCGAACGACGTTGGCGTGCCAGCCCACGTCTTGACCGCCTCGCTCTTCGAGCGGTTCGCATCGCGTGGTCTGGATCTCTTCCAGAACAAGGTGCTTTCCGCCATGCGCTTCGGCTTCGGCGGTCACGTCGAGAAGAAATAGCGCATGGGGAAGCTGCGCTCGGACGCCCTGGTTTTCTTCGGCGCTACCGGCGATCTCGCGTATAAGAAGATTTTTCCTGCGTTGCAGGCGATGGCCCGTCGCGGCAAGCTGGACTTTCCGGTCGTGGGCGTCGCCAAGTCGTCGTGGACCCGCGCCCAGCTGGTAGAGCGTGCGCGCGCGTCACTCACCGAGCACGGCGGCGGCGTGGATCCGGAGGCGTTTGCGAAGCTCGAGGCACAGCTTCGCTACGTGGACGGCGACTACAACGACGCGGAGACGTTCAAGCGGCTGCGCGCCGAGCTCGAGGGCAGCCACCATCCCGCTCATTACCTCGCGATCCCGCCCAGCATGTTCCCAACGGTGGTGAGTCGCCTCGCCGAAGTGACGGCGACACACGACGCACGCGTGATCGTCGAGAAGCCCTTCGGTCGCGATTTGGAGTCGGCGCGGGAACTGAATCAGATCCTCCGCCAGTACTTCCCGGAGGAGGCTATCTTCCGGATCGACCACTATCTCGGCAAGGAAGCGGTCCAGAACATTCTCTACTTCCGATTCGCCAACGCGTTTCTCGAACCGATCTGGAATCGCAATTACATCGAGAACGTGCAGATCACGATGGCCGAGGACTTCGGCGTGAAGGGGCGCGGCAAGTTCTACGACGAGACCGGGGTGATCCGCGACGTCATCCAGAATCACCTGCTCCAGATTGTCAGCTACCTGGCAATGGAAGCACCATCGTCGACTTATGCCGAAGCGATCCGTGATGAGCAGGCGAAGGTGCTGCGAACGATCAGGCCCATGAGCGCCGAGAACGTCACGCGTGGCCAGTTCCGCGGTTATCGCGACGAGCCCGGCGTCGCCAAAGACTCACAGGTGGCGACGTACGCAGCCCTGCGTCTGCACGTCGACTCCTGGCGCTGGGCAGGTGTCCCGTTCTACGTGCGCGCGGGCAAGAACCTGTCGGTCACCACCACCGAGGTGTTCATCGAGTTCAAGCTGCCTCCGCAGGTCGTGTTCGCGGAAGCCGTTCCTTCAAGGGGCAACCACGTTCGCTTCCGGCTGAATCCCCAGGTCGCGATTGCGATTGGCGCACGAGCGAAGCGCCCCGGCGAAGGCATGGGTGGACGGCCGGTGGAGCTCTCGGTCGTGGAACATCCGCTCGAGGGCCGCCTCGGAGACTACGAGCGGCTCCTCGGCGATGCGGTCGCTGGCGACTCGACGCTCTTCGCCCGTCAGGACGTCGTCGAGGCGGCCTGGGCGATCGTCGATCCCCTCATCAAGAACCCGGGCCCTGTCTTCGAGTACGAACCTGGATCGTGGGGACCACCGCAAGCGGACCGGCTCGTGAGTGACGTGGGAGGTTGGAATACGCCCCAATGACGACACGGCTTCTTCTGGTTCGTCACGGCTCGACTCAACTGACATCCGAGAACCGTTTTTCGGGTGCCGTAGGTGTCGAATTGTCCGACGAAGGGCGCGAGCAAACGCGGCTCCTCGCCGAACGCCTGCAGCCGGAAAAGATCGCTGCGGTCTATTGCAGTCCGCTGAGCAGAACCGTGGAGACCGCGAAGATCCTCGGCGAACCACACAAGCTTTCGGCTATACCGAAGCAGGGGTTGGAGGAGATCAGTCACGGCCGCTGGGAAGGCCTGACGCGTCAGGAGGTCGAGGAGCGGTTTCCCGGCGAGTACGAACAGTGGGAGGCCGATCCGTTCACGTACGCGCCGGTCGGCGCCGAATCAGGCGTGGCGGTGCTGGCGCGGGCGCTTCCGGTCATCCGCGAGATCGTCGTCGCCCACAAGGATCAGTGCGTGGTCGTGGTCTCGCACAAAGCGACGCTGCGTCTCGTCATCTCCAGCCTGCTCGGCTTCGACGCCCGCGGCTACCGCGATCGTCTCGACCAATCGCCTGCCTGCCTCAACATCGTCGAATTCAAGGACCCGGTACGCGCGCGCCTGATGCTGTTCAACGACATCTCGCACTATCAAGACACGCCGCGCCTCGCGATGTCACATCTCTCGAAGTGGTGGGATCATCCTCACGGCGATGATCGCCGTGGTTCGTAGCTCGTAGCTCGTTGCTCGTAGAGCCAATCCGTCCGCCGAAGCATTTCGAGCTACGAGCCACGAACTACGAACCACGGACTACGGCAGCTTTGTCGGGTTCTCAGTCAGTAGCCCTCTCTGCCAGTCGCGGCAATAGCCTTGCCCCGATGAATCCGGAACAGCACTACGAAGTAGAGAACGGCCAGCGGAAATCCGAGTATCCACCACGAGAATGCGATTTGAAGACTCGTATGCGGCGAGCTCGAGTTATGGGCCGTCAGCGAGCGCGCGCTGTCGTCGATGGATCTCAACATCACGGGGAAGAGGCACGCGGCGGTCGCCGTGAGCATGCCGGCCAGAAAGGCACACGAGCCGAGAAAGGCCCTCAGGTCGCTCCTGTTGCGCAGGCTCAGTCCGACCGTCACCAGGCCTGTCACGGCGACGAGCACCGGGAGCCACGCGAGCGGCCGGCTGGCCAACGCGGCGAAGAGGTCGGCGTTGACGACGTAGGTCAGCGCTGTGGCCAGTGGCCAGAGGACCGCGACGGCACCATAAAGGACGGCGGCAACTCTTCGGCTGCGTGCCTGCACAGGGCCATCCGTTCTCCACGCGAGAAATGTTGCGCCGTGTCCCGAAATCGCGAGCAGGCCGAACACACCAGCGAGAACCGTGTACCAGTCAAGGATCCCGACCGGCGGCCGCGCGCTGAAATCTGTGAAGAGCATCAGTGAGAAGTAGCCCTGCGCGTCGATCGGCAAGCCGCGGATGAGATTGCCAAGTGCCGCTCCGAACAGCACAGGCAACAGGGTGCTCCCAACACAAAACACACTGTCCCAGGCTGTCCGCCAGAGCGGGTGGTCGAGGTGACTCCTGAACTCGATCGAGATACCCCGCAAGATCAGCGACCAGAGCACCAGAAAGATCGCGAAGTAGAAGCCGGACAGACCGGACGCTAGCACTGGCGGAAACGCCACGAACAGCGCGCCGCCCGTGGCCAGGAGCCATACCTCGTTGCCATCCCAGAACGGACCGATCGCTGCGAAGACCTCTCGGCGCTCTGTATCGGTGCGCGCGACGAACAGATGGACTGCACCTGCGCCCAGATCGAACCCATCGAGCACGACGTAGGCCGTCAGCATCACCGCGGTAATGGCGAACCAGATCTCAACCACGATTCGCCTCCACCGGCGCGTGCGTCAACGTGTTTGGTCCGTGCCCATCGAGTGGCGAGGGTCCGTGGGCGATCTCGCGGCCGATCAGATACAGGAACAGCAACCCCAGCACGAAGTAGAGGCCGGCGAACCCGATCAGCGTGAACAGAACCGTGCCGGAATGGACGGTCGGGCTCGCGCCCTGTGACGTTCTCATCAAGCCGTAAATCAGCCACGGTTGCCGCCCGAGCTCCGTCGTCATCCATCCCGCCGTGTTCGCGATGTATGGAAAAGGAAAGGCGAGCATGAGGATCCAGAGCATTGGCCTGTTGCGGAGGAGCGAATCACGCCAGAGCAGCAGCGCTGCGACGCTCATCACGAAAATGAACAGCGTGCCCAGCCCGGCCATCACGTGGAACGCGTAGTAGAGGAGCTCGATGTTGTCGGGCCACGTGTCCTGTGGGAACTTGTCGAGGCCGGGAACGTTGGCGTGGAACGTCCCGAACGCAAGAAAGCTGAGAAATCCCGGCACGACGATCGGGTTGTCCAGCCGCTTCTCCCTGACGTTCGGTTGACCGATCAGCACGATGCCAGCCATGGGTCCGCTCTCGAAGCGTCCCTCCATCGCCGCAAGACTCGCCGGCTGGTGCTTCGCGACGAGCTTGGCCTGCTGATCGCCGGTTGGAAATGCGACGAGCACGCTCGAGATCGCGCCAGCGATGACTCCCACACGAAGAAAGCGGCGCGCCTGATCGTGATGGGCTTCCTGCAGCGTGTAGTACGCGCCCACCGCTGCCATCACGAATGAGGCTGTCACGACGGCGGCGACCATCGTGTGGGCGTACTGCGCGATGGCCCACGGACTCAGGAGGAAGGCCCAGAAATCAACCAGGTAGAGCGCACCGTTCCCATCGACTGCGTGTCCGACGGGGTATTGCATGAACGCGTTCGTGCAGACAATGAAATAGCCCGACAGCCAGCTGCCGGCGAAGAGCGCCAGCGCCGCCAGAAAGTGGCCGCGTCGGCCGAGCCGTCGCTCGCCGAACACGAGCAGGCCAAGAAAGCTCGACTCGAGAAAGAACGCGAACAGCCCTTCCATCGCCAGCGTCTGCCCAATCACGCTGCCGGCGTACTTGGAGAACGCGGCCCAGTTCGTTCCGAACTGGAACTCCATCGGAATGCCGGTGACGACTCCGACAGCGAAGTTGATGCCGAAGATCCTGATCCAGAACCGCGCCGCGTCGTCCCAGCGGGTATCGCCGGTCCGCAGGCCCGCGGCCTTCATCACCACGATCAGCAGGGCGAGGCCTATCGTGAGTTGGGGAAAGAGGTAGTGGTAGACGATCGTGAAGGCGAACTGCAGACGATGCCAGACGAGAGGGTCGCTCATAGGAAGCCACGCTGGCACGGGAATCGTATCCGAAAGGCTCGGATATCTGCTAATTTCGGCAGGGCGACCGAAACTCGGTGGCTTCGAATCACGGCCGACCCCGGCTCGCCAAACGTTTCTCAGGAGGCTCGATGAGCGTTTTTCGGAGCAGTGTGTCTGCAGTCCTCGTTCTGATGTTCGTGGCAGCGTCAGGTTCGGCGCAAACCCCGCCCGCAACCCCCGCCGCCCCCCAGGCGCAAGCCGGATCCGAGGAGCTCGCGAAGCAACTGTCCAACCCCGTGGCGAGCCTCGTCAGCATACCGTTTCAATTCAACTGGGAAGAGGGCGTCGGGCCTGAGGAAGACTTGCGGTTCGTGCTGAACTTTCAACCGGTGATACCGACGTCGCTGAATTCCGAGTGGAACCTCATCACGCGATTCATCCTGCCATTTGTCAGCCAGCCGCCCCTCGTCTCGGGAGGTTCCACCACGGCAGGCACGAGCGACATCGTGCTGTCGATGTTTCTCTCTCCGGCGGTCCCGCGGCGGTTTGTCTGGGGGGTCGGCCCGGTGTTCTCGCTGCCGACGACGTCGGATCCGTTCCTGGGAAGCGGGAAGTGGTCGATCGGTCCGACCGGCCTCGTGCTGAAGCAGCATGGCCCGTGGACGTACGGCATGCTGTTCAATCACCTGTGGTCGTTCGCCAGCACCGGGAATACCGAACGCGCGGACGTCAACCAGACATTTCTGCAGCCGTTCCTTGCCTACAACACCAAGACGGCAGTGACGTTTTCGATCAACAGCGAGGCCACCGGCAACTGGGAATCCACGACCGACGAGAACTGGACCATCCCGCTCAACTTCCTCGTGAGCAAGGTGACCAGGCTCGGCATGTTCCCGTTCAGCGTCGGCGGAGGGTTCGGTGTGTTCCTCGCCTCGCCGGAGGGTGGGCCGGAATGGAAGCTGAGGATCGTGGGAACGGTGATTCTACCGAGGGGACGATAGGAATCACCGCAACGTCACTCCCAATTCACTTCTTCGCGGCAGCGTTCCACTCCTCGAGCGTCAGCGTATAGGCGATGTAGTACTTGTAGATGTTGCTGACGTAAGTGACCGTCTCCCGCCCAATCCGTTCGCTGGCAATTCGCTCGACGTTGTTGAACCACACGTTGGGATTCAGGCCTCGCGTCTGCGCTTCCTTTCGCAGTTGACGCACGCGTGCGGGACCGCAGTTGTAGGCGGCGAAGGCAAAGAGCCCTTTGTTCAACCGGTCCATCGGCTCGTTGGCGAAATACTGGTCGACCATGAAGCGGATGTACTTGACGCCGGCGTGCACGTTGGCGTCGACCTCCTTGATGTCGCCGACCTTCAGCTCCTTTCCTGTCGCCGGCATGACCTGCATGACACCAATCGCACCGACGTGGCTCTTGGCGCTCTGATTGAGCTGTGACTCCTGGTACCCCTGCGCAATCATCAGGACGTAGTCGAGGTCGTACTTGTCGCCGTATTTCCTGAACAAATCGACAAGCGCCCGGAACTTCTTGATCTCCGCTTCCGAGGTTGCGCTCTTCGCGAACTTCGTGTCCTTCAGATATCTCCGCAACATTTCGTTGCCGAAGAGCGTGCCCTGTTTGTTCGCGGTGACGAGCGGGTTCAGCGTGGCCAGGAGCTTCGGGCTGTTCTTGCGAACCGCCCAGGCCACTGCGCCGCCACTGCGCACGACCGCTTCCGGCCGGAGATTGAGGTTGGGAAGAATCATCTTCCAGAACTCGGCGATCATCTCGTCCGCGACGGTGATCTTGACGAGCCCGGAATTCACCATCTCCAGGATGTCCTCGTCTTCCAGCGCCGTCGGCAGGGCCTTGATGACGATCCCGGCTTTTCCTTCCTTCGTGAACCGAGCGTTCAACTCCGTCAGGTAGTCGAACTGGAGGCCCTTGTCGCGCACCGCGACCTGTTTGCCGGAGAGGTCGTCAAGCGTCTTGATCGGCGGCGCGCCCGGACCGGTCACGACGATCTGATTCACGTTGGTGCGGCCGGGAAGCGTGAAGTCGACCAGTTTCTCGCGCTCGGGCGTGACCGCCACGTTGGCGGAGATGATGTCGCCGCGTCCATCGACGAGCGACTGGTAGAGCGCATCGCGCGACGTCGGCACGAACACGACATGGATCTTCGTCCCCGGCGTCGTCTTCAGCAGTTTGTTGACATGCTCCTCGAGCTTCATGCCCGAGTCGTAGACGATGCCGCGCTGGATACCTCGGTCGATGAAGTAGTGCGTCTTGCTATAGGGGGTGAGAATACGGATCGTACGCCGCTTCACCATGCCATCGAAATCGCCCGTCCACGGCTTGATCATGTCGTCGCGCGAGATCCTCCCGCGAGCGGGATCGGTGGTCGCCGCCTTCGGTTTCTCCTGGGGCGGTGTCTGGCCACGCGCGACGATCGCGGACGACGATGCAGTAGAGGCCACGAGGCACAGCACAAGCCGTGCGCCCAATCGTGGTCGTCGAATCATGAATTCCTCACTCCTTGGTTTGTGCATTCGGGCGGTCAGGCTCGCACAATAACGCCGATCAGCGCTAAGACTCCCAGCAGACCGATCAACGCTGCGACCGGTCCGGACACCGAACGTGGAAACTGGCCATACTCGGCGCGCAGGGCCCGCAGGCTTGCGTGATGTTGTATCCCGGCGAGCGTCAGAGCCACCAGTCCCGAGCTGATCATGATGATGGCGAAAGCGCGCGCGCTGAGACCGCCCTGGTTGCCTTTCAACTCCAGGTCGAAAAACTTGTAGATCGTAAATCCGAACGAAATCAACGACGTGGCCGTCCTGATCCACGCCATCATCGTTCGTTCGTACGCGAGGCGCGTCCGATCGATGGCCAGTCGTGTGCCGGTGTCGAGCGCAGGTGCCGGACCGCTCACGGCCGCAGTGCTCCGCGCGGAGACTCCTGGAGGCGCACCTTCACGGCCAGGAACGCAGCCATCGCGGGCTGCAAGAGCAGACGGAACCAGATTCGACCGAACACGTCATCCATCGACTACTCCGCCTCGCACTTCAGTTTCACGGAGCCCGGCGCGCCAACGGCACCCCACCTGTCTCGCCCTCGTCCTCGTTCGCGCGGCCCGCGTGCCGCCATTATTATTGCGCACACTAGACTTGGTGCGGCCATCCGTTGGTGCGTCGCAACCTGTGTCGACCACCAAATGGCCAAGGCAGACAACTCGATCGGGGAACAGCATGTTGAGAAGGTCCTATCGCCTCATGGGTTCGGTCGCGGCTCTGATTCTCGTGTTTGGGGCGGCGCGCGCTGCCGCCGAGCAGGCAGGTGCGCCGGGGGTCCAGACCGACGTGGCGGCCCTGTCCAGCCTGGTCGAGCAGCAGCGCCGGCTGCTGGAGACACAGGGCCGTCTGATCGCCGACCTGACGAAACGACTCGATGAGACGAGCAAGACCGTTGAGGCCAGCCAGCAGCGCATCAGCGATCTGGAGGCGCGCGCGGCGGGAACGCCGCCCCAGATTCAACAGCGCCTCACCGAGATCGAACAGTCGCTGCGCACGCTGCCGGAGCTCACCGCAAAGGAACTCGCCACCGAAGACTTCCCCGGGTCCTTCAAGATCCCCGGCTCGGATGCCGGGATCCGATTCGGTGGTCAGGTTCGCACCGTGCTCGTGCGCAACCTCGGTGCGCTGGGGACCGACGATCGATTCGTGACGTCCTCCATCCCCATCGATGGGACCGCCGACGCCGACAAGGATTCACGCACGACGATTTCCGCGAGCGCGAGCCGCCTCGAGACGGATTTCCGCACGCCGACGTCCTTCGGGCAGCTTCGCGCGTTCGTGTCCGGCGATTTTGCCGGTACCAATCGTACGTACCGCTTGCGGCACGCATTCGGGCAGTGGCGGGGCATCCTGATTGGCCAGACCTGGTCGGCGTTTTCGGACCCCGAAGCCGAACCTGATGGTCTCGACTTCGAAGGGCTGAACGCGATCTCGTTGTTCCGGCAGCCAGGCATCCGCTGGACGAAGCCGTTGAAGGACCGGATCGAGCTGGCGATCGCTGCCGAGAACCCGTCGCCGGACATCACCGGGGCGAGCGGCGTCAATCAGGTGCCAGACGTCATCGGGCGCCTGCGCTTCAATGCCGGCGAGGACCCGACGCAGCGCCGCATGCTGTTTCGAGGCGGCGGCCATACGCAGCTGGCGCTGCTGCTGCGTCAGATCCGCGGCGAAGCGGACGACCGCCCGAACGAGGTCATTTCAACGGCCGGTTTCGGGGTTCATTTCAGCGGTCGCATACCAGCGCGGTGGCGACGACAGGACTATTTCAAGTTCGCAACAGCCGCCGGCCGGGGCATCGGCCGATACATCACCGATCTCGGGACGGCCGGCGGTCAGGATGCGGTCTACGATCCAGCGACCAACTCGCTGCGCGCGTTGCCGGTCTATTCCGGCTACTTCGGCTACGAGCATTGGTGGACCGAGACACTGCGGTCGACCGGGACCTTTGGGGTCGTCTTTGTCGATAACCTCGATATCCAGGCCAATGATGCGCTGCGCCTGACGACCCGGACCAGCGTCAACATTGCCTGGTCGCCCATCAGCCGTGCTGACCTCATCGCCGAGTTCCTCTTCGGCCGGCGGGAGAACAAGGACGGGCAGGACGGCCGTGCCGGCCAGCTGCAGGTTGGGTGGATCTTCAGGTTCTAAGTGAAAATCGTGGGTCCGTGGTCCGTGGTCTCGTCGGCTCGTCGCTCGAAGGGCGTGAGATTGGCTGGTGGCCTCCGCGCGTCTCCCGGGGGCCGGAGGTGTATGCTGGGGTTGAGGAGGCCCAATGCACGGCACGTCTGACGCGTGGGTCGAACGATACAGTCAGAGTCATAAGAATCCGATCAACCGCGCGCTGCACACGGTCGGCATTCCGATGATCGCCCTGTCACTTCCACTGTTTCTCGTCGCCCTGATTGTCGAGGGGTTCTGGAAGATCCCCACGTTCCTCTTCGTCGTCGGTTGGATATTCCAGTTCGTGGGCCACGCCTTCGAAGGAAAGCCGCCGGAGTTCATCAAGGACCCACGTTTTCTCCTCGTCGGCCTGCGCTGGTGGTTCGCCAAGGTGCGCGGCAAAGCCTGAGTCGCCGCGGGTCACTACCGTGTTGTTTCGCGTCCGGATTCCGTCTCCGCCGCTCGATGCGTTCGTAGAGTCGATCTGGCTGTACGAGAACGCGCCGCGGCCGTATGCCCTCGAGCGAATCCTTCCGACCGGGTCCCCGAACCTCATCGTCAACCTCAAGGAAGACCGCGTGCGCCGGTACGAGCCGGAAGCGAACTATCGCTGCGATTCCACTTCCGGCGCAGTGCTCGTCGGGGCGCAGTCGCGTTACAGCGTGATCGATACGGCGGAACAGGAGCACGTGCTGGGCGTGGCGTTCAAGCCGGGAGGAACGCGTCCGTTCATGCGAGTTCCCGCTCACGAGGTGTGTGATGCGGATGTGCCGCTCGACGTCCTGTGGCACAGACCCCTCGCCAGGACACTCAGAGAACGGCTGCTGGAAGCGCCCGGCGCGGACGCCAAGCTCGACACGATGGAGCAGGTGCTTCTCGAAGCCTGGAGGCCTCTGGAACACCATCGTAGTGTGACTTACGCGTTGCAGATGTTCGGACGTCGGCCACTGTTGACGAGCGTGACGGCAGTTACCGACGCCATCGGGCTTAGCCCCAAGCGGTTCATCGAACGATTCAAATTCGAGGTCGGCATGACGCCGAAGCGCTACTGCCGGGTGCTTCGCTTCCAGCGCGCCATCGCTCGCGCGCATGCAGGAGGCCGAGTGGATTGGGTGCAGCTCGCGCTCGATTGCGGCTTCAGCGATCAGGCCCATCTCATCCATGAGTTCCGTGCGTTCTCGGGTCTCACACCGACGGCTTACCTGGCGGCACGCACCGAGTCGCGGAACCACGTCAAATTCCTACAAGACGGCGACAGCGGCGCGTGAGAGCATCGGGCCATGGCAGACACCATGAGCACGTATCGCACCGTCACTCCTTACCTCGTCGTCTCGAACGCCGACGATGAGCTGGCGTTCCTGAAGACGGCATTCGGTGGCACGGAAGTCCTGTGTCATCGGAACGCCGACAACTCGGTCATGCACGCCGAGATCAAGATCGGCGATTCGCTGGTCATGCTCGGCCAGGCCGGGGGTCAATGGAAACCGCTTCGAGCGGCACTCTATCTCTGGGTTGACGACGTCGATGCCACGTACGCACGCGCGTTGGCGTCCGGCGGGACGTCGGAGAGCGAACCGGAGGACAAGCCCTACGGCCATCGCAACGCCGGCGTGATCGACCCCAACGGCATCACCTGGTGGATTGGCAGCCCGGTGAAATAGCCCGCGACTGAGGCGGGGCTGCTTCTCCCCGGCGATTTGCCACACCTGACGATCGCCGCACCACGCGGAACGCGCGCAATTCCGCCAATTGCGCGCGTCAACCCCGTCATGTGACGGGTACCCACATTGCTCCCTCTCAGGCAGAACAGGCACGACGCGCGCGCGGCGCTGAGCGGCGCAGCGAGCGCGAGCCTGAAGGAGCAGATATATGAAGAGGCTCATCCAGACGATTCTGGCGACGGGAGCCGTCGTGTTCGTGGCGGCGGTTTCGTCAGCCAATGCGCAGGTGCTCGAAACCATCAGGTTCAGCACCACCTTTCCGTTCACCGTGGGGAACAAGACATTCCCCGCCGGGAACTACAGCGTCAGGCCACTCGAAGGTCAAGTGGACGTGATGGAGATTTCAAACGGTACGTCGGCATCGTACTTTGCCGTGAATTCGGCCGATTCCCGGCCGGCGGGAACGAAGGACCAGGTCACGTTCACGAGGCATGGCAACGAGTACGCGCTGACGACGATCTGGGATTCGGCGGAGCTGTCGGGCGTCACCACCATTCAGCCGAAGCCCGGATCACCTCACCACCACGCTCACTGAAGTCACTGCGTAGAAGTTGGAGGCCGCCCTTTGGTCCGTGGGCGGCCTTAACTCGTGCGGCGCCGAATCATTCATCGGTATAATCCGCCACACTATTCGGATGCCGCTCGCTGAAGGTGCGCGCTTCGGCAGCTTTGAACTCCTCGGTCGCCTTGGCGCCGGCGGCATGGGGGAAGTCTATCGCGCGCGCGACACACAGCTCGGCCGCGATGTCGCGCTGAAAGTCCTGCCCGCGCTCTTCGCGGACGACCCGGAGCGGCGGGCCCGCTTTGCGCGAGAAGCGCGTACGCTCGCCGCGCTCAATCACCCGCACATCGCGCAGATCTACGGTCTGGAGCTGCAGGACGGCGTCACCGCGCTTGTGATGGAGCTGGTCGACGGTGAAGACCTGGCGCAACGCATCGCTCGTGCGCCACTGACGGTCGAGGAAGCCGTAGCCGTCGCTCGCCAGATCGCCGCCGCGCTGGAAGGTGCCCACGAACAGGGAATCATCCATCGCGATCTGAAGCCGGCGAACATCAAGGTACGGGCGGACGGAATCGTCAAGGTGCTCGACTTTGGTCTCGCCAAAGCCCTCGAAGCAACCGGGCAGCCGCCGGTCGATGCGCTGAACTCGCCCACGCTGACTTCACCCAGCCTGTCGGCTCGGGGAACGATCCTTGGCACCGCCGCGTACATGTCGCCTGAGCAGGCGCGAGGTCAGGCGGTCGACGAGCGTGCGGACATCTGGGCGTTTGGCTGCGTCCTGTACGAGATGCTGACGGGCGCCGGCGCATTTCCGGGCCACAGCGTGGCGGACACTCTCGCCGCCGTGCTGACGAAGGATCCCGAGTGGGCGACACTTCCAGGCAACACGCCGGCATCGATCCGACGCTTGTTGCGACGGTGCATGGAGAAGGATCCCGCCCGCCGTCTTCGCCACATCGCCGATGGAACGCTCGAACTCGACGAGGTCGATGCCCACGCCGATGCTGGCGCTGTGGTATTCCCCTTCCGGCTGCGCCCGTGGCATTGGCTTGCATCAGCAGCAGTACTCGCGTCGGTGGCAGCCGGCGGGCTGATGATCGGGTCGCGATTACGCTCCGCTACCCCGCCGGCGCTCGAGGAAACGCGTGTAGAGGTCACGACGCCAGCGAAAAGCGACCCGGCGTCGTTCGCCATGTCGCCCGACGGCCGGACGATCGCGTTCGTGGCAGACGACAACGGCCGGCCGCGGCTGTTCCTCCGCCACCTTGATGCTGTCTCGGCGCAGCCGCTGGCGGGCACCGACGGCGCCTCATTCCCGTTCTGGTCGCCCAACGGCCGCTCGATCGGGTTTCTCGCCGACGACAGCACGCTCAAGCGCATCGACATCGACGGGGGAGGCCTTCAGGTCGTCGCCAATGCTCCGCTGCCTCGCGGCGGTTCGTGGAACAAGGATGACGTCATCATCTACGTTCCGGCGACCGGACCGGTCTACCGGGTGCCTGCGAAGGGCGGCGAGCCGACGCCGGTGACCAAGTTGGCGGACCGTCAGACCAGCCACACCTTTCCGAAGTTTCTATCCGACGGCAAGCACTTCATCTACCACAGCGCAGGCGCGCCCGACGTCCGCGGCATCTATCTGGCCGCGCTCGACGGATCGCAGACGCGCCGACTGACCGATACCGATTCGATCGCGGCCTGGATCGTGCGCGACCATCTGCTCTTCATGCGTGGCGGGTCGCTCTATGCGCAGAGCCTCGATATGGTGCAGTTACAGCTGACGGGCAGACCTGTCCGTGTTGCCGATAACATCGCGACACACTCCCCAGTGGCGGTGTTCAATGTCGCCGCCGTGGATACTTCGGATGCGGGCCACATTCTTTTTCGCACAGGGTCCACCCCGCTGCTCCGGCAGTTCGTGTGGTTCGATCGTAATGGCAAGGAGTTCGGAAGGGTCGGTGAGCCCGATGACGGTTTTCCTGTAAGTCCGGCATGGTCTCCAGACCGACGCCAGATCGCTACGCACCGCCAAAAGGACGGAAACGTGGACATCTGGTTGCTCGATGTTGCGCGCGGCTCGCTCAGCCGGTTTACGACGCACGCGGCGAACGAGATTCAACCGCTCTGGTCTCCGAAAGGCGACCGCATTGTCTTCAATTCGAATCGGTCAGGAAGCTATCAACTCTTCGAAAAATCGCTGGGGGGATCGGAAGAAAGACTGCTGCTGCCGCTGTCGGCGACATCGACGGACTGGTCGAAAGACGGGACGGTAATCCTGACGCAGCGGCGCGACGCCATTCGGAACTCGAGCATCTGGACGTTACCGCTGACCCCCGGCCGACAGCCCACCGCCCTGGTCGATACGGAGGCCGAGGAGCGGGAGGCGCAGTTCTCTCCCGATGGGCGCTGGTTTGCGTACTCGTCGACCGAATCCGGGCAGTCGCAGATTTACGTGCGGCCGTTTCCGGGACCTGGCGCCACCGTGATGATTTCGGTGCACGGTGGCGCCCAGCCGCGCTGGCGAGCGGACGGCAAGGAGCTGTTCTTCATCGCCCTCGACGGGCGCCTGATGGTCGTGCCGATCACTCTTCCCGCTGGCGAAGGATCCCCGGAAGCAGGCACGCCAAAAGCGCTCTTCATGACGAAGATTGGCGGTGCCGTTCAGCCTGCCTCCAAGGCGCAGTATCTGGTGTCCGACGATGGCTCGCGGTTCCTCATGAACACCATCCTCGACAGACCCGTGGCCTCGCCGATTACGCTCATCCTCAATTGGAAGCCGCCCCAGCCAGGGCCAGGGCAATAAACCATCACATGCCCTGCTGTGTTGGCGTCGTCGTCGGCCGTTCGGTCGTGGGCGGCTTCAACTCGTATTCCTTCGGCGGCTCGGCGCCCATCAGGTGCCTCACGAAGTAGTCCCAGCGGCGCCGGATCATGTAAGGCTCGCTGCCGAACCCGTGGCCGCGATTCGGGAAGAGGATGAAGTCGAAATCCTTGTTGGCCTTGATCAACTCGTTCACGACCATCAGCGTGTTGTAGGGCGGAACGTTCGCGTCCATCGTTCCGTGCGCGATGAGCAGCTTGCCCTTCAGGTTCTTCGCGTGGTTCTGATTGGCCTGGTCGTCATAACTGGTCGTGCCATCGGGCTTCCGCTCGAGCAGGCCCTGCCATTTCTCGGCCCAGTCGTCCTCGTAGTTCCGGTTGTCGTGGTTACCCGCCTGCGACACGCCCACCTTGAAGAAGTCTGGATGGCGGAACATCGCCGCGGCGGTGGCGAAGCCTCCGCCTGAGTGCCCGTAGATGCCGGCGCGATCGATGTCGATCCACGGATACTTCTCGGCGAGCTGCTTCATCCCGGCGATCTGGTCGGGAAGGGTGTTGTCACCCATGTTGCCGTAGTAGGCCTCGTGAAACTTCTTCGAACGGCCCGGCGTCCCCATGCCGTCGATCTGCACCACGACGAAGCCAAGCTCCGCGAGTGCCTGCGTATCGCCGCGTGCCGGCGAGAAGCTGCGGCTGCCGATGCTGCCCGATTGCGGTCCGGGGTAAATGCTGTTGACGATCGGATACTTCCGAGAGGCGTCGAAGTTCGTCGGACGATAGAGCAGCCCGTAGATGTCGGTAACGCCATCGCGGGCCTTCACGGTGAACGGCATCGGCGGTTTCCAGCCAGTGGCTTCCAGCTTCGAGATGTCCGCCTTCTCGAGCGTCATGACTTCCTTGCCGTCCAGATTGCGCAGCAACGCGACGGCAGGCACCTCCGGGCGCGAGTAGCTGTCGACGAAAAACTGTCCGGAAGGAGAGAGCGAGATCTCGTGGTTCGCGTCTTCGGGCGTAAGCAGCGCCTGCCCCTTGCCGTCCATGCCAATCCGGTAGAAGTGGACGAAATATGGATCCCGTCCCTTCTCGCGGCCCATGCCGAGGAAATAGAGCTGGCGCTTCTTCTCGTCGATGCGCAGCAGTTGCGTGACGTTCCCCTCGCCGGACGTGATCTGATGTTTCAAGGCACCAGTCTGCAGGTCGTACAGGTACAGCTGTCCCCAGTTGTCGCGCTCCGAGAACCAGATCACTTCGTTCGATGCCGGCAGATAGCGCCAGTTCACGCGTCCGTTTCCCGACTCGTAGAACGTGTCGACCTTCTCCGTCAGCACGGTCCGCACGTCACCGGTTGCGGTGTCGGCCACGCGCAGGGCCGCCTGCTTGTGATCGCGCGAGCTCGAGACGAACGCCAGCTTCGACCCGTCCGGATGCCACTGCACGTCGCCCCAGTCGCCACGGCAGGCGACGTGATCGCAGAGCGTCGATCGATGGGGATCCGGATCCATCTTGAAACGGACGACCTTCGCTGTCGGCACGTCGATGACCACACGTTCGATCATGAAGATGTGCTCGTCGCCGGGCAGCGGATACTTCCAGGCCTGGAGCTGCGGATGGCCGACGCGGGTGTCGACGAGATACATCTCGCCGACCTTGCGGCCGTCGTGCTGGAACGTGGCGATCTTCTTCGAGTCCGGCGACCAGAGCACGATCGGCCGCTCGCTCTTCGACCAGCCGGCGTTGTCGGTCGCATAGCCGAAGTCCTTGACGCCGTCGGTCGTCAGCGCCGTTTCCTTGCCGCTCGACACCTCGCGTACCCACAGGTTGTAGTTGCGAATGAACGCGACGCGCGTGCCATCGGGCGAGGCGACTTCAGGCCTGGCGCCGCCCCTTCCGCCCCGGCCCCCACGACCGGCGCCTTCTTCTTCGGCCGCCGCTCCTGGAACCTGCGCGCACTTGCTGGCGTCAGCTTCGCAGCGCCAGCGGCGTCCTGCCGCTGAGAACAGGAGCGCGTCACCGTCCGGCGCTCGCGTGAACTCCGTGAACGGCAGCTGCGTGGCGCTGTACTTCGCTCCTGCCGCGGCGGACAGGGCGGCGGCCAGCTTCGCGTGATCGAAGGAGGTGGCTCTGGTGGTGGTCGCGGGATCGACGGTCAGGAACTCGGTGCCTGTCTGCGTCGTGACGCGATACCAGAACCGGTCGCCAGCCAACCAGGTCGGCCGGATGCCGGAGCGGAACACCAGCGGCGTCGTGTTGTAGTTGAGAAGGCGCTCGGCACGGGCGTAATCGGCAGCCGTCAGCGCGCGCGCCGGCTCGGTCTTCTGTTGTGCAGCCGCCGGAAGCGTCGCGAGGCCAGCCGCCAGGAGAACCGCCCAGGCAAACGAGAGTCGCAGCGGACCAGTGATTCGAGCCATGTCATCCCCTCCGAAAAGCAAGCAACTCAATTCGGCAACTCAGGCCGAATGACGGAAGGAGCGTATCACCTCGGGCCCGCCGATCGCTCATCGGGTTGGGACGTCAGCATGTCTTCCAGCGCCGCCAGCCGCAGCTGAATCTCAGCGAGGCTCGAGGTCCGCAGACGCAGGAACATGGCGACCGTGCTCAGCGTTGCGATCAGGACAGCCAGCCCGCCCAGGATGACGAAGAAGGGGATCGCGGAAGCGGCGACAGTGGACCATGGCACGTGCTCCTGCCTGGCGGCCTGAACCATCTCGAACACCTGAAGGCCGGTCATGCCTGCGAACGCCAGCACGACGACGAGGGTCACCCCCCATGCGCCGATGCTGAGGCGACGGATGAACCCATCGATCCGTTTTTCGCGCTCGACGATCTCCCACGCTTCGTCAGCGGCTTTGGATCGTTCTCTACCCATTGGCTACCTCACTTATCCACAGATTGAAGCCGAGCATTACCGTTTCCCGATCGCATCCTGCAGCCGCTGTTTCGCATGATGAAGGCGCGAGCGCACGGTCCCGATCGAGCAGCCGGCGATCACCGCGATCTGCCCGTAGCTCATCTCTTCTTGATAACGGAGGAGCAGAACCTCTCGCTGCACAGGAGACAATTCCTTCAGAGCCGCGGCCATCGACGACTCGGCAAGGTCGGCGGCCCCTTCGTCCGGCACCTGCGTGCAATCGATCTCTCGCGCGGCCTCCTCGATCAGCTCGCGCTCGCGTTTCTTGCTGCGCAGGAAATCGATGGCACGATGGCGAGTGGTCTGAAAGAGCCACGTGCGAAAGGCTCGCGGGTTGCTGAGCCCGCCGATGCGCCTGTATACGGCGAGCCACACTTCCTGCTGCACATCCTCCGCGTCGTCACCGACGAGACCTCTGAGGTGTGCGAGCGTGCGCGCGCCGAACCACTCCAGGAGCCGCGAGAAAGCCGTTTCGTCGCCTGCCTGGCAGCGAAGCACCAGGAGGAAGAGCCGCTTCTCGTCGTCGCGCGCACGGTGATCGGGCATGGCCTCCACGGCGACTTGCGGCCTGCTGTTTCAGCGCTTGACCGACTGCTCCAGCCTGGTCATCAGATCGATCCAGCGTGCTTCTTCCGTCTGCAGGACCTGCGTCAGCACAGACTCCCGTTCGCGAATCTGCCGCTCGCGTTCTGCCGCCGCCGAAGCCTGCTGCTTGAACATGTGCGTCATGTCGGACGCCTGCTCACGTTCTTCGACGCTCGTCGCTCGCGCCGCTTCGGTCTGCGCGCCGGACAGGAGGTTAGCAAACTCCTGCGAACGTGCACTGGCGGCCGCCAGTTCCGTTCGCACCGCGTCGAGTTGTGCACCAACCTGCATCAGGCGGCTCTGCTGGGCGGACAGGTACACGGCGAGGCCCTGGATCTGCGCCTGCTGACGGCTCGACTCTTCGACCGCCTGCCGAAGCTGGCGAACCTCCGCGATGAGCGCGCTCAGCGAGCCGGCAGGTTCATCGTTCCGTGTCTGTGCCCAGGCGACGGCCGAGGCCACCGCAAAGAGCACCGCGAGCGGGACGAGCAGTCGAGCGGCACAATGTGTGGTCTTCATGATGTCCCTCCGAAAGCCCGGCTGCTTCTGTCAGCCGGGGGCGCCCTCAATGGATGCCGGACTAGGGACGTTCTTCGCCCGCCGAAAAGTTCATCTCGCCAAAATGTTTCTATCGTGTTGAAAACAAAGAGGTAATGGCGCGACAGACAAAATGTCGATCTCCACCGGGGTCGTTCGACGACTGAATAGAAGTACAAACAGTGAAGGAGACAAGCAGATGCGATTCCTCTGTGTTCACAAGGGGCCGGAAGGTGAACCGCCGACCCCGCAAATGATGGAAGACATGGGCAAGCTGATCGGAGATATGGCGGCGGCCGGCGTGCTACTCGCCACCGAAGGATGCCTGCCGAGCGCAAAGGGCGCGCGCGTGCGGCGCTCGAACGGGAAGATCACGGTCACCGACGGACCCTTCACCGAATCGAAGGAAGTCATCGGCGGGTTCGCGCTGATTCAGGTCAAGTCGAAAGAAGAAGCGATCGAGTGGACCAGGCGCTTCATCACCGTCGTTGGCGAAGGCGAGAGCGAGATTCGTGAACTGTGCGAGGTTCCGGCGTTTCAAGGGTAGGCTCGGACACGTGTCGGCTCCGGGCCCCGGGCCCCGAGCCCCGAACCCCAACTACGATCGGCATCGACTCGATGGCGCGCCCAACAGCAGGCGGTTCTTCGGCGTGATCGCCTGCGGAATCTTCTGAGTCCAGATGCGATAGCCGTGGTGCTCGAGGCGCAGAGCCCGGACGGCATCGATTGCCAGCGCGACGTCCATCCACCCGCCCAGCGGCCCCGGATCGCAGGTCTGCGCGTCGTGGCAGCAAGGCATCACAGCCACACGTGCAGCGACGGCGATCGCGCGCGTCAGAATTCGATCCGTCAGCGCCCCGCACGCATGACTCGACACGACGACGTCGTCGGCGCCGAGGACCACGTCATCGATCGTGCTGCTGATGAACGCAATCCGATCGCCGAGGCGAGGCCAGATCGCAACAAGCGCGTCATGGAGCGTAGAGGCCGACGACGGAATAGCTGGATCCACCACCAACGCTGACGGCGAGGAGTCGTCGAGCAGGAGCATGGCATGCGCGAGCAGTCCGTGCCCGCCGCCGACGTCGACGACGCGGCCGCCGCGCAACAGGCGCCGCGTGCGTCTCGCAACTTCCCACGATTCATAGAGCTCTTTGCGCGGAAGACAACCGGCGTGGCAGACGGCACGGCCAAGGCGGTCGAACAGACGTTCGCTGGAGAATCGGCCGAGGTCATACGGCGAAAGCCGATTCTGCGACGCCGGTGAAAATCGCGCGGCGGCCCCGTTACAACTCGTCACTCCGTTCGTCCCCCCATACGAGCTCATGCGCGACGCTTTTCCCAGGTGTCAGAAAATGCTTACAGTTTGGATTGGACCTCGATATATTACGCCCCGACGCACTCTGACCGCGTCTCGCCGCACGAGGGCGCCTGTCTGTCCCTCGTGCACGGGCCATTTCGATCTGCAGCTTGGAGGACACATGAGGACGTTCCTTGGAGCATTGGTTTGCTCCCTCCTGCTCGCGCCCTCGTACGCATCCGCGCAATCGGAAGCGACGCTGACCGGAACGGTCAAAGATACGAGCGGTGCCGTGATCCCGGGAGCGACCATCACCGCTCGACACGTCGCGACCAACGACACTCGAACCACGACCTCTGGGCCCGAGGGCCACTATCGCTTGACGAACCTGCCGCGCGGCAACTACGACGTCAAGGCAGAAATCCAGGGCTTTCAACCGATCAACCAGACCGGCGTGCTGCTGACGGTCGGCGACACCGTCCGGCTCGATTTCGCGTTGACCGTCGGCGGGCTGAATGAAACGGTCAGCGTCGTGTCGCAGGCGAGCCTGATCAACACCGAAGAGGGCCGGCATCTCGAGTCTCGTGGACGAAAAGCGGATCAGCGAGATGCCATTGAATGGCCGAAACGTGCTCCAGTTGATGGAGATATCAGGCCTGGCGCGATAGGCAATCCCGGCAACGTCGTGCTCGGCGGATCTGCCGGCGGCAATTCGGCGTTCATGAACGGTCAGCGGAATCGCGCCAACAACTTCCTGCTCGACGGCACCGACAACAACGATCAGTTCACCGCGGGCCGCGTGGCGGTCAACCCCAACGTCGACATGGTTCAGGAGTTTCGCGTATCCACGAACAACTTCTCGGCCGAGTTCGGACGGAACAGCGCCTCGGTGGTCAACGTCGTGACCAAGGCCGGGACGAACAGCTTCCACGGCACGGCGTACGAGTTCCTGCGCAACGATGCGCTGGACGCGCGAACGGTATTTGCGGGGGCGGACGTGGACCCGTTGGATTTCCACCAGTTCGGTGGAACGGTGGGCGGCCCGATCATCAAGAACAAGACATTCTTCTTCGGGGCGTACGAAGGGTTGCGCGTCGACGCGGGGCGTGACCCTGGTGCGCACGGTGGAAACGCCGGAGTACCGTCAGATGGTCGCGCAGCGGTTCCCCAACTCCATCGCCAACTTCCTCTTCCAGAACTTCCCGTCGCCGCTCCCGACCAGCAACATCCGTGATACCGGCAGGCCGGTCGCGGGGCTGCAAACGGAGAGTGCCGCCAACAATCCGGGAGTGGCCACCAATCCGAACTACACGCGCGGCGGGCGCTCTGTTCAACAACACGTTGCAGACGACGCCCGACGGCATCCCCGACATCGGCAACGCGAACATTCCGGTCACCGAAAAGATCGATGGTGACCAGTTCAACATCAGAATCGATCACGACGTGAGCGCGAGCGCCCGGCTCCTCGGCCGTCTTCTCTGGGACGATCGAATTCAGGACGACAAGCAGACCATCCCGCGCAGCGAGGGGTTCAACCAGCCGGTCGACGAGAAGGGTCGCAATTTCACGCTCGGGTACACGCACATTCTCTCGAACACGATGGTCAACGAGGCGCGCTTCGGCTACTCGTACCGGAAGCGTGACCTGCTCGCCAACAACGAGGGCGTGCCGAACATCACCTTCATCGACGGCGTGGTCGCGTTTGGCAACTTCTCGACCAACCCGGCCTTTTTCGAGCAGAAGACGTTCCACTGGGTGGACACCGTCTCGTGGAACAAGGGGAACCACGGGATCAAGTTCGGCGGCGAGGTCCGGCACATTCGCGACAATTCCGATTTCGCGGTCCGCCGCGGCGGCTACCAGTTCCTCAATATCCACGACTTTGCGATGGACGAAGCGTCGGCGGTCACGATCATGGGGATCAATCCCGGTACCGGGCTCGATCGAGCCGAACATCCGCAACTTCCGCTTCTGGGAGACCGGATTCTTCGTCCAGGACGATTGGAAGGTCCTGCCGAACCTCACCGTGAACCTCGGGCTGCGCCACGAATGGTTCGGGCGCCCGAGCGAGGAGAACGATCTGCTGACCAATCTGGTGTTGGGTCCGGGGGCAGATATCTTCGAGCAAATCGCCAACGGTTCGGTGGGTCAGGTCGATCAGGTCGTGCCTGACGACTGGAACAACTTCGCGCCGCGTCTCGGCGCGTCCTGGGATCCGTGGGGTGATGGCCGGCTCGCGATTCGTGGCGGGTATGGCATCGCCTACGAGCGGCTGTTCAACAACTCGATCACGAACATCCGCTTCAACCCGCCGTTCTACTCGTTTGCCGTCGCCAACCCCGCCAACGTCGCGTCGCAGGCGGGCGTCCGCATCGCGTACGGGCCGATGAATCCCGACGGGACCATCCGCAACGAACCGATCACGATCACCGGCGACAACCGCAATATCGGCGTGCAGCCCGGCATGAACATCCAGGGGAACATCATCGGCTGGAATCCGGCGTTTGGCACGTCACAGCAGTCGCTCCGCGTGCCCGATCCCAACACCAAGGACGCGTTCTCACACAACTGGTTCGTCGGTGCGCAGACCGAACTGATGTGGGACATGGTCCTCGAAGCCAACTACGTCGGCAACGTCGGGCGCAACTACGGCCGCCTCGTTGACTACAACACCATCCGCGGCGATCTGTTCGACGGCCGTCTCAACCGTTTGAACCCGGCTTCGGCGGCATCAATTTCCGCGCGATGCTGGCGCGCGCGGAATACCACGGGCTGCAGCTCCAGTTGAACCGGCGCTTCAAGGATGGGTTCAGCGGACAGATCACCTACACACTCGGCAAGGCGATGGATACGGGCTCTGACGTGCAGGTCGGCGCGACTGCCGGTCGATGCCCGCGCGCTCGATCTCGAGTGGGCGCCGGCGGACTTCGACGTTCGCCACCGCTTCGTGATGAACTGGCTGTGGGAGATTCCGTGGATGCGTGACGCCACCGGGCTGACCGGGACGCTGCTCGGCGGATGGCAGGTCAACGGCATCACGGCGCTGCAGAGCGGATTCCCGTTCAGTGTCAACACCACGTCCGCCTTTCCGAACGGCGACTACAACGGCGACGGCGTCAACAACGATCGCCCGAACACGCCAAGCTTCGGCACTCGAATTGCCGAACGACGACCGACAGGCCTACATCAATGGCTTGTTCGTGGCGGCCGACTTCCCGCGGCCGGATGTCCTCGGAGATCTCCCGCGGAACGCCTATCGTGGCCCGGGCTTCGCGAGCACGGACTTCTCGCTCTTCAAGAACTTCGTGATGCCGAAGTGGCGCGACGCGAAGATTCAGTTCCGCTACGAGGTCTTCAACGTGTTCAACCGGGTCAACCTCCGGCTGCCGAACGGCAACATGGCGCAGGCCACCTTCGGACGATCGACCCAGGCGTTTGCTGCACGCGAGATGCAGTTTGCGCTCAAGCTGATCTTCTGAAAACCGTCAACGCCCAACCTCCAACTCCGAACTCCCAGAAGGCGCGTGGCCCGATCGGCCACGGCCTGGGTGTTGGGCTTTGTGGCAGTTCGGGAATTGACCTGAGACGGCCCGTGATCCGCACTCCGGCGCTACTTGCTTCTGCGCTTGCGTTCTCCGCCTGTACCAACCGGCGCCGGCGTCCGACTCCACCTCCACGGTCGATGATCCTCGTCACCGTCGATACCCTGCGCGCGGATCACGTCAATGCGACGGTCACGCCGGCGCTCGACCGCATGGCGCGCGAGGCCGTCAGATTCGACACGGCGGTGACCGTCGCGCCGGTGACGCTGCCGGCCCACGCGTCGCTGCTCACCGGAACCTACCCCCCGGCGCACGGCGTTCGCGACAACCAGATTTTCTCGCTGGCTCCGGAAACGGCAACCTACACGGCATGGTTGAAGGCGCGCGGCTATGCGACTGGTGCGTTCGTCAGCGCCATCGTCCTCGATCGCCGCTACGGCCTGAATAGCGGTTTCGATACCTACGACGACGAGATGAGCGGCGCAGCCGAACGCAGCGCGCGCGAGACACTCGACCGCGCCGAGCGCTGGGTGGGCTCCGCTCGCCAGCCCTTCTTTCTGTGGGTACATCTCTTCGAGCCGCATGCGCCGTACGTTGCGGGTTCCTATGCCGCCGAAGTGACGGCGGTCGACAGCGAGCTCGATCGCTTCTTCAACGCCCTTCGTGGCCGCGGGATGTGGGACGACCTGGTCGTCAGCGTCACCTCCGATCACGGCGAGTCTCTCGGAGAGCATGGCGAGAGCACGCACGGATACTTCGTCTACGATTCCACGGTCCGGATCCCATGGATCCTGAAAGCGCCGGGAGTCAAGGCGCGGCAATTCGCTCATCAGGTGCGAATCGTCGATGTACTGCCGACCATGATCGCCTTGTCGCGTGCCGCGGCAGCCGGGGAATCTCTTCCAGCGAGCGTCGACGGCGTGAATCTGGTGCCGTTCCTCGACCGCGGCGATTCGCCGCGGCTCGAAGGCTACGTCGAGTCGTGGCTTCCCCGCCATCAGTTCAACTGGAGCGAGCTGAAGTCGATTCGTACCGATCGATTCAAGTACATCGACGCGCCGGAACCGGAGCTCTACGATCTGACCGCGGATCGATCGGAGCAATCGAACGCGTTGTCGTCGAACCAGGACACGGCGACCGCCATGAAGAACACGCTCATCGCGATCGAGCGCGCGCACCCCGTGAGCAACGCGACGAAGCGGCCTGATGCCGATCCGGTCATGGCTGACAAGTTCATGGCTCTCGGGTATATCGGGTTCTCGGGTAGCACGAGCCGAGACTCCGCACGGTTGCCGGACCCGAAACGCAAACTCGACGTCTACGAGCTGACGATGTCGGCGTACGAGCTGGCTGGCCGCAACAAACCTGAGGAGGCGCTCGTGGCGTTGCGCAAAGCCGAGAAGATCGACCCGGCCGTGACGCAGGTGCATTACCTGATCGGCACGATTTTCGGAACCCAGCACCGCTACGCCGAGGCCGCGGCCGCGCTCGAGCGTGCGGCCGCCCTGAATCCGCGTTTCGTGCCCGCGCGTTTCAAGCTGGCACTTGCATACCTGCGGTTGGGACAGCATGATCGCGCTGAACAGGGCCTGCGCGTCGTGCTCGACAACGAGCCGCGGAACGTCGGTGCGCTTCACAACCTGGCGGCGATCGCCTACTCGCGCGGCGATGTTCGTCGCGCAGAGGAGCTCGAACGTCAGGTCATAAGCATCGATGCCAACTATTACGACGCCTGGAACACTCTAGGCGCCATCTACGTCGTGTCGAAACGCCCCGTCGAAGCCATCGAAGCGCTGAACACGGCGATCCGTCTCCAGCCATCCAGCGGCCAGGCCCACTACAACCTGGCGCTGGCCCTCCGTGCCAATGGACAAGACGACCGTGCCGGCGACGCCGCGCGCAAGGCGTGCTCGCTCGACGCCCGGTTCTGCGGGAATGCCGCGAAGGATTGAAACCATGCTTACCAAAAACTCCGTAGTATGCGGCCTCTTCGCGCTGACGACGGCGGCCCTGGTGTCCTCGTCGCCGGCCGCTCAGCAACGGCCGTCGTTCTCGTTGAACAACATGGCGTGGCGGCACATAGGGCCAGCCGCATACGGCGGACGCATAGACGATGTCGAAGCGGTGGTGGGGAATCCGTCCATCATCTTTGTCGGCGCCGCGTCCGGCGGCATCTTCAAGAGCGTCAACAACGGCGTGACGTGGAAACCGGTCTTCGACAAGGACGGCACGTCGCAGTCGATCGGCGATCTCGCGATTGCGCCATCCGATCCAAATGTGATCTGGGCGGGAACGGGCGAGCCCAACAACCGGCAGAGCTCGTCGTGGGGCGACGGTGTCTACAAATCGGTGGACGGCGGCGAAACCTGGACGCACATGGGTCTCCGCGACACGCACCACGTCGGCCGCATCGTCATTCACCCGTCGAATCCAAACCTCGTCTACGTCGCGGCGCTCGGTCACCTCTGGGGCCCAAACGATGAGCGCGGGTTGTACCGCACGAAAGACGGGGGAAAGACATGGGACCGCGTCCTGAAGATCGACGCGGACACCGGCGTGGTCGACGTGACGATGGATGCCGACGGCCGGACGTTGTTCGCCGCGGCCTACCAGCGGCGCCGCCGCGGATGGGGATTCGTGGGCGGTGGGGCTGGGAGTGGTTTGTATCGCTCGCTCGACGGCGGCGACACCTGGCAGAAACTCGGCGGCGGCCTGCCCGAAGGCACGATCGGCCGCATCGGCGTCGAGATCTCACGCAGCAACCCCGACATCGTTTATGCCGTGGTCGAGCACAAAGAGGGTGGCATCTTCAGATCCGAGGATCGCGGGACGACCTGGACGAAGCAGAACAGTCTGAACCAGCGACCGAGTTACTACAGCCAAATCAGAATCGATCCACGGAATCCGAACAAGCTCTGGAAGCTCGCCTCGCCGCTCTTCGTCTCAATCGACGCCGGCAAGACGTGGCGCAGCAATGACACCGGGGACAGGATTCACGTCGATCACCACGCGTTGTGGATCAACCCGAACAATCCCGAACACCTGATGCTCGGCAACGACGGCGGTCTGTATTTCTCGTACGACGGCAGCAAGACGTGGGACTTCATCGACAACCTGCCGATCGGCCAGTACTACGACATCTCCGTCGACACCCGCGATCCTTACTGGGTCTACGGTGGAACCCAGGACAACGGTACCTGGGCCCTTCCGGTCAGAACCTACAGCATGCTTGGCGTCACCAACAACGACGTGGTGAACATTGCCTACGGCGATGGTTTCTACACGATTCCAGATCCCAAAGATCCGCGAGTTGTTTACGCGAATTCGCAAAGCGGCCGCACGTATCTGGTGGATGCCGAGACGCGAGAGGAGAAAGGCATCCGGCCCGTGCCGCCGGACGACAAGGAGACGTACCGCTTCAACTGGAGCACGCCGATGTTCATCTCCCCGCACGACTCGCGCGTGATCTACTACGGCGGCAACAAGCTGTTCCGCACGGCCGATCGCGGGCACAAGTGGGACGTCATCAGCCCCGATCTGACCTTGAATCAGGACTGGAAGAAGCTGCCGCTCATGGGGCCGGAGCGCAGCGCCGACACGTTGTCGCGAGACGACGGCGTCAGTGATTTCGGGACCATCACCACCATCACCGAGTCACCCGTGAAAGCCGGGGTCCTGTATGTCGGCACCGATGACGGCCTCGTGCAGATGACCGCTGACGGCGGCAAGAACTGGCAGAACCTCACCTCGAAGTTCAAGCTGCCGGGCTCGCGATGGGTGAGCCGCGTCCTGGCGTCGCGTCACGGCGCAGGAACGGCATACGTGGCCTTCGACGGTCATCAGGACGACGACTTCAAGCCCTACATTTTTCGAACGACCGACAATGGCAACACCTGGACGTCGATCGCGGGCGACATCCCGAACGGGATGGTCGTGAATGCTCTGGAGGAGCACCCGCGGAATCCGAATCTGATTTTTGCGGGAACCGAGTTCGGTCTGTTCGTCACCATCAACGGAGGCAGGAACTGGACGCACGTTCGCGGCAATCTCCCGGCCGTTCCGGTTGACGACATCGTCCTCAACGAGCGCACCAACGACGTCGTGCTCGGCACCCACGGCCGCAGCATCATCGTGCTCGACGACGCCGCGATGCTCGAGCACCTCAGCGAGAAGGTGCTGACCACGGACGCGTATCTGTTTCCGCTTCGTCCGTCCATGCAGTACTACGAGGCGCGGATGCTCCCGGTGCCGGGCGCGTCGGAGTTCTCGGCACCGAATCCCGAGTACGGCGCGCTGATCACTTACTACCTGAAGAACGAGCCGCCGAAAGACACAGGCACCGCTTCTGGCAACGGCGCGGCCAATGGCGACGGAAGCAGCACGGCGGCGATGACGAAGACTGTCAAGATCACGGTCCTCGGTCCGGACGGCAGCGTCGTCCGCGAGCTGCAAGGCCCCGATCGTCAGGGTTTCAATCGCGTCAGCTGGGACCTTCGCTATCCGCTGACGTTCAAGCCGGTCGAGGGTGATGAAGGATGGTTCGGGCCGCCGAAGGGCACCTTCGTCCTGCCTGGCGAATACACGATCAAGCTGACGGCACGCGGCCAGGATGTGACCCAGACAGTACGCGTCGGCGTCGACCCGAGATCGCGCACGACTCCCGAGGCGCTGAACGCGCGGTTCAAGGCCGCTCAGTCAGTTGCCGAACTGCAGCGCGCATTCACGGAGTCGTCGGACGTGGTGGCGGCTGTTACCAAGGACCTCGACGAGGTCAACGCGACGATCAAGAACCGCACGGACGTGCCGGCGGAGATCACGAACGAGGTGAAGGCGTTCTCGAAAAAGCTGGATGACTTGAAGGAGAAGTTCAAGGGCGGCTGGGGCGGCGCGCGGTTCGGCATTTTCGATCTGGCTGGTCAGCTTCAGGCGTCGACCTCCGCACCGACCGACGCGCAAATGCGATCGCTCGATCAGATCAGCGCGAAGCTCACGAGTCACATCGGGGAACTGAATGCGTTCACGTCGCGCGACGTCCCGGCCCTGCATGAGAAGTTGCGGGCTGCGAGCCTGGTCGCGGTCGGTGTCAAACAGGTCGCGCCGCCGAAGAAAGCAGTAATCAGGGGAATCTGAGCACGGCGTTCGGTTCGGGCCGTTCGCGCGATCGCGACGGCCGCGAACCGACTGGCGCGGCAGACCATTTCTCGCCGTTCACGAGCGCGCCAATCGACGAGAACCCACCGAGATGATCGAAGCGGTTGAAGACGAACGGCAGGCCTTCCGCTTCGAGGGCTGAGTTCGCGTCGCTGACGTGGAAGTGCAGGTGCGGACCGATCGAGCTGCTGCCGGATGCGCCGAGTCTGGCGATCACCTGACCTCGCGTGACGCGATCACCGACTTTCACCAGGATGCTGCCACGCTGCAGGTGCTCATAGAACGCAAAACGTCCTGATCCGAGATCGATGGCCACGTAGTTTCCGCTGGCCAGCTCCAGCGGGATCGGCGGCTGCGTGAAGTCGGCGACGTCGTCTGCCGCCGCACTGATCAGGCCGTCAGCGACAGCCAACACCTCCGATCCAAATCCATTCCAGTCAGGCTGGCCTGGTCGTCGCTTTCGGTATCAGCGCGCCTCCGGGTGGTAGCGCGATCCAGTCGATGGCGAACCTCGCAGGAATCCGCGCGCGCCCGCCGACCGTGTAGATCGCCGTGCGATGTCCCCCCTTGAGCAGCGGGTCGTAGATCGCCACCCAGGGGCCGCCGCGGAGCGGGGGATCCAGGGCCATCGGCTCCGACGTCGTGACCGTCGCGACGCCCCCCGACGTGAGGGTGCTGACCGGCCCTGTTGATCGCATCACCTCCATCTGGACGGCATGCGTGACCGATGGCGGGGCGGGCTCTCCGGCTGGCAGCGCGATCCACAGCATCAGCACCGCACGCATGCCTGCGCCCACCAGCTGTGGCGTCGGATCGTCATGGCGAAGGCCCGGACGAACGATACGCTGACGTAGATCCTGATCCTGATACTCCGCGAGCGCGGGTCCGCTGGCGCCAGAGAGCACTCGAACGGCTGTCAGCGATACGTCGACGGGGAGGAAATTGGTAATGTGCAGTTCGTAGGCGAGCTGCGTTCTGCCCGCTTGTGTGAAGGTAACGGGCGCCACCGGTACGAAAAGATCGACGGACTGAACGGCGGGGGTGCGGCCTTGCCCGAGACCGTGCATCACAATTGCCGCACAATAGAGAATCATCTGTCGCGTGGACATGACGAACTGGTGTCAGTCTAGCGAGGCTGCGCCTCAGAGCCAAGCGGCTCCCGGTGCAAAGTTTCCAGGTCTCAAGACGGCTAGCAGCGCATACGGTTCTATTGAACAGCGGTATCGAGCGCTGACGACCGTGATAGCGTGAGTACTTCCGATGACGGCACAAGGCCCAGCGCCACGCTGGGAACTGACTAATCTGGCGCCCGGACTCGCCAGGCTGCGCGAGTACCGAAAGGAGTGGCTGCGTGACGATGTCGCAGCCGGACTGTCGGTGGCGGCGGTGGCGCTCCCGGTCGCGATTGCCTACGCAGAGTTAGCCGGCTTTCCGCCGGTGGTTGGCCTCTACGCGTCGATACTGCCGCTCGTCGTCTACGCCATATTCGGCACATCACGGCAACTGATCGTCAATCCCGACGCGGCGACCTGCGCGATGGTGGCGGCTATCGTGGCACCGCTCGCGGGCGGGGATGCGGCGCTCTACAGCTCACTGGCTGTGTCGCTGGCAGTCTTCGCCGGGTTGGTGTGCATTGTCGCAGGGTTCTTCCGACTCGGCTTCATCGCCGACTTCCTCGGCAAGCCCGTGCTCGTCGGTTTCATGAACGGCATCGCGATCAGCATCGTGCTCGGCCAGATCGGCAAGGTCTTCGGCTTTGCAATCGAGTCCGGCCGCATCCTGCCGCGGCTAGCGGAGTTCATCTCGAAACTGCCGGCGACGCACGTGCCGACGCTCGCCGTGGGCGTCGTGACGTTCGTGCTCATGTGGGCCATCCGGCGCTTCTATCCGAAGCTTCCCGCGCCGCTCATCGCGGTCGCGGTGGCCGTGGCGCTCGTCAAGGCGATGGCGCTCGACCAGGCAGGTGTGGCGGTGCTCGGTGAAGTGCCGGCGGGATTGCCATCACTCGGCTGGACACCGATTCCACCGGTCCACCTGATGCCGTTGCTGACAGGCGCAGCCGGCCTCGCGCTGGTCAGCTTCACCAGCGGCATGGTGACGGCGCGGAGCTTTGCGGCGCGCAATCGGTATGAAATCGACGTGGATCGTGAGTTCATTGCGCTTGGCGCCTGCAACGTGGCCGCCGGGCTGTCGCAAGGATTCGCCGTGACCGGCGCTGACTCGCGCACCGCGGTGGGCGATGTGATGGGGGGAAAGACCCAGGTCACCGGTCTCGTCGCCGCCGCCACGATTGCGGTCGTTCTGCTGTTCTTGACCGGCCCGCTGCGGTATCTGCCGACGGCCGCGCTCGGTGCGGTGCTCATCACCGCGGGACTCGGGCTGTTCGATTGGCGCGCGCTCGTTCGATTCGCCCGCATCCGGGAAGGGGAGTTCCTGGTGTGTGTGGCGGCGACACTCGGCGTCGTGGCGATCGGCGCACTACAGGGCATCACGATCTCGATCGGGCTGGCGATGCTGGTCTTGCTGATCAGATCGTCACGGCCCGCCGACGCCCTGCTCGGAAGGGTCGAGGGCCGGCAAGGGTTCTATGACATCGCGCACTTCGAGGGTGCGCGGCCGGTTCCTGGCCTGATCCTGTATCGATTCACCGCGTCGCTGATCTTCTACAACTCGAATTACTTCAAGCGCCGGGTTCTCGCGGCCGTGGACGGCGACCCCGGTGCGAAGTGGCTGATCCTGGACGGATCGTCGATCATTCATCTCGACAGCACAGGAGCTGATACGCTCGTAACGCTGGCCGAAGAATTGTCTCCCCGCGGCACGCGGTTGGCGATCGCGGCTCCACACCCTCAGGTGCGACGCATGCTGGAAAGCAGCGGTGCTCTGGAACGTCTCGGGCCGGACGCGGTGATTCGGTCGCTGCGCTCAGCGGTCGAGGCCCACGAGGTCTGAGAGTATGTCCACCTCCAATGTCTTACGGCGAGTCATCCTGTGTTTGTCCATCCTCATCGTGACCGTCGTCTGTTTCAACGCGCAGGAGCCCAGCTCGTTCGTGGGCACCTGGACAGGTTCGTGGGATGGCGCCGGCACCGGTGGGTTCGAGCTGACGCTGGAAAAGGGAAAGGAGGGCGCGCTGACCGGCCGTGTGTCGGTGACCGGTGAGCCGACGTATAAGGCGGAGCTGAGAACCGTGTCGTTCGAAGGCGCAAAGATGACGGCGACCTACGACTTCCCGCCGGATGAATCGCTGGAGGTCCTGCTCGTTGCCAACTTTGAGGGCAACAAAGCGAAGGGAACCTGGACGGCTCGTGGAAAGAACGGTGGCAGCGAGCTCGTCAGCGGAGCCTGGACGGTCACGAAGTCCTGACCGGTCCGCCGCGCGTCTGGTCCAACACTCAGAAAATCATCTTCACTGCCAGTTGAATGACCAACGAGTAGCTAAAAAACTGTAGATCGTCGCCGTCGGAGGATTGGAATCAGCGCCAGCTGGCCCAATGACGGTTTCCACGTTCCGGTGCAGGCCGAATTTGCCGTCTTCGTTCGCGGGCAGGCAGAGGTATCCTGATATAGCCAGGATCGCCGGAATGTGTTGAGCTGGAGAGCTTTGGCGAGACTAGCGCAGGTTTGGTGCGGCTACCGGATGCTGGCGATATCCGGACAAATGCTCAAATACGGACACTCGCCGGGCAAACGAAGCGCACCTTCGGGGCTGGTCGAATTCGTAGCGCTCGTACTACGCGATCTTCACGCTCTCGGCCCGGGGGCCCTTCGGACCCTGTCCTCGCTCGAATGTGACGGCCTGCCCTTCGCGCAGGTCATCGAAGCGTATGCCCTGGCAGGCGGAGTTGTGAAAGAAATACTCCATCCCGTCGCTGGCCAGAATGAAACCGAAACCCTTGTCGCTGACAATTCGCTTAACCGTGCCGTTCATCGATGCCATAGCGCTCCCCCGACCGTTTACCCTGAAGTCTGTTGCGAAACGAGAGCATACCCTGTTTCGCAACTTCCGCGGACGGTATTTGATTAGCCTTTCTTTATTGAGCGGGTAGCGCAGACACGCGCTACCTCTTCACGGGAGCCACTTTCATGACGCTCCTCAACGATATCCGCCTTGCAGTTCGCGGTCTCCTGCGCGTTCCTGCGTTCACCACAGCGGCCATCGTGTCGCTCACGCTCGGCATTGCAACCAGTGCCGTCGTTTTTGGTCTCGTCGACGCCGCCCTGCTTCGGCCGCTGCCTTTTGTCGAATCCGATCGTCTGATGATGCTCAACATTACACAGACCGGGCCTACCGAGGGTGAGCAGCGCCAGCGGTGGTCCTGGCAGCGGTTTCAGCTGCTTCGAGAGAACGTGACCTCGTTCGCAGACATCGCGTCACACTCTAATGTCGTGCTCACGTTGACGGGCGTCGCCGAGCCCGAGCCGGTGCCGGTCGAGATCGTGTCGTCGCGCTATTTCACGATGCTGCAGGCGCCTCTGGTGATGGGCGTGGACTTCGCGGCGAGCGATGAGGTTCCAGGTGCTCCGCCCTCGGTCATCCTCTCCAACGACCTCTGGCGTCGACGATTCAACGCCGCAACGAACGTCACAGGACGCGAGGTGTCGCTCAATGGAACGGTCTTCACCATCTCCGGTGTGGCAGGCCCTGGTTTCAATGGGCTTTCGGGTCTCGCGCAAGCGTGGATCCCAGTGTCGGCCGCGTCCGCCGTCAGCTATCTCGAGTATCTGACCACCAATCAGAATTTCATTTCGGTCACCGGCAGGCTGCGGCCGGACGTCAGCGCAGACGTTGCGCGGGCGGAGGTGCGTTCGACGGGCGAACGGATTCACGCTGTTCTTCCAAGCGAGGCCGACACAGCCGACGATCGATTTGCCGCGACGGTGATGCCGATCAACGAGGCACGTATCGATCTTGTGACGCGCCGGGGACTCATGATGCTCGCCGGCGCGGTGATCGTGCTGCTGCTCATCGCGTGTGCGAACGTAGCGAGCCTGCTCCTCGGCCGCGGCGTGGTACGCCGGCACGAGATCGCGATTCGGCAGGCTATCGGCGCCGGCCGCGCTCGGATCGTGCGTCAGCTGCTCGTCGAGAGCACAGTGTTGGCTGGTGTCTCGAGCTTCTTCGCACTCATCGTCGCCGCCTGGAGCTTGAGCGCGGTTCGCATACCCGCCACGCTGGCGCGCGGCCGCAACTTCTTCGGCGCACTTGGAGAGTTCGCGACACCCACCCTGGACTGGCGGGTCATCTCTTTCGTCGTGCTCGTCGGCGCGCTGACGACGTTCATCTTCGGGTTGGTGCCGGCGTTGCGGACGACGCGCGCAGACATTTCGAGCGATTTGAGGAGCGGGGCCTACGGCCTTGGCGGATCGGCATCCGCGGGATTGCGCGAGGCGATCGTCGCCCTCGAACTGGGTCTGGCCGTTGTGCTGGTGGTGGGATGCGGACTCTTGCTGGCCAGCTATTCGCGGCTCGTCACCACGCCTCTCGGTTTCGAGCCGGATCGTATCCTGACGTTCATGATCCGGCCGCCGGAAGTCCGCTTTCCACCAGCGGCCGCGCCAGCGCTCATCGACCGCGTGCTTGAAGAGATCTCGCGCGTTCCGGGTGTTGACGCGGTCACGGCTGACGGGTGCGCGCCGCTCACCATGCAGTGCGCGACTGGCGCAATGCACATGGTCGGCCGCCCGCTCGCGGCTGGCGTCGAAGCGCCTGTCGTGTCGCGACACTATGTGGCGCCGGCACACTTTCGGGTGCTTGGTGCGCCGATCCTCAGGGGACGCGCCATCGAACCCGGCGACCGTGCCGGACGGCCCAATGTCGTGGTGATCAATGAGGAAGCTGCCCGGCGGTTCTGGCCGAATGCAGACCCGATCGGGCAGCGTGTCTGGTTCGAGGGCGCTCCGGCGATCGGCAGTCCGGACGACAGTGCGGAGATCGTCGGGGTCGCACGCGACGTGGCCTACCGCCCGCTCGACGAAGAGCCCGTTCAACCGGGGTTCTTCACGCCATACGCCCAGTTCACCTATGCGACTCGCATGGTCCTGGTCCGTGCGCAAGGCGACCCGCGTGCGCTGGTAGGAGCGGTCGCAACGGCTGTCCGCCGGGCCGATCCCGATCTGGCGCTGTTCGACGTGCAGACGATGAACGAGCGCGCGCGGTTGTCCTGGTCCAAGCAAAGCGCGCAGACGACGCTCCTCCTGGTGATTGCCGGCATCGCGCTGACCCTCGCGGCGACTGGCGTGTATGCCGTCACCGCCTTCTTCGTCGCCAGCGCCCGCCGGGAGATCGGCGTGCGGATCGCCCTCGGCGCGTCCGCCGCGCGGATTGCGCGTCATTCGCTGGCGCGGACGGCGCGTCTCGGCGCCGTCGGCGGCCTGGCGGGGATGCTGGGCGGAATCCTCACGAGCCAGGTGCTCCGCGCAATGCTCTATGACACGAGCCCGCTCGACCCGGTCGTGTACGGCGCCGCGGGACTCGTGCTGGTCATCGCGTTTCTCGCAGCGAGCTACGTGCCACTGCGACGTGCGATGCAGGTCGATCCGGTGGAAGTCTTGAGAAGGGAATGATGCGCGTCGCCATCGAGCTGACGTTCGCCAACCGTATACTTTCCAGTAATGTCAGGTCTCGCGGCGCTGATCGCTCATGTGAGTTTCTGGGTACTCCTGCCGTACGGATGGTTCTTCGAGGAGATCGGCCCGCGCGGCCTCGTAGTATTCCTGACACTGTGGCTGGCTGGCTATTTTGGGCTGCCACTGATTCCGTTCGCCGCTCTAGTGTTTCCCTCGTGGGTGGCTATTCTCGACATCGCCCTCGTGTTCATCATCTTCAAGGGCGATGTCCGCCTGTCGTAGAGGATCGACCCAGGACATTTTCGTGAGGTCGCGCCATGACTCGCTCAATCCGCCGTCACCTCAGGCTCCTGCACATCTACGTCGTGTGCACCCTGCTGATCTTCGTCGTGATCGCCGCCTCGTCGTTTACTCAGCGAGAGGCGCCGCGCAACCTCGGTGAGATCACCGCCGAGCGCATCAACATCGTCGACGCGAATGGCACGCTGAGGCTGGTGATTTCGAACAAGGACCGAATGCACCCTGGCGTCATCGGCGGCAAGACGATTCAGCGGGAGCGGCCCTATGCCGGTTTCATCTTCTTCAACGATCACGGTGATGAAGCCGGCGGCATGACACTCGGCGGGCGTGAGCAGGACGGTCAACGGCGGGCGACAGCTGGCCTGATGTTCGATCAGCTCGGCCAGGACCAGACGATTGGTTTCGACTATTCGGAGCAGAACGGGCAGCGGGCGGCAGCGTTCAAGGTGTGGGATCGGCCGGACGTGCCGCTCAGCGACCTCGTGGAGAAGCTGAACGCCGCCAACGCGATTCAGGATCCGGCGGAGCGGGCCGCGGCCGTGGCGCGGGTGCGCGCGGACGCGCCAAAGGTTGCGCAGCGTGTCTTCGTGGGGAAGTCGACCGATCGGGTCGCACGTGTGTCGCTTGCCGATGCCGAAGGGCGGCCCCGGCTGGTCCTGAAGGTCGAGCCCGATGGCGGTGCCAGCATCGAATTCCTCGATGCCTCAGGGAAGGTCGTACAGCGCGTCACACCGGAACGCTAGCGCCGTGATCCTTCGCGCCCCTTCAGTTCATCAGTGCTCGGCGTCGATCTCTTCCGTCGTCCAGCGCGCCGTGAGGAAGAGCAGCGACATGCCAGTGTAGCCAATCACGAACGGCCAGGCCGGCGCGAGCCTCAGCGCCGTGTCGCCAAACGTCCATTGGTAGGAGTGCATCAGCCCGCAGGCCGAGAGCAGCGCCGCGACCGCCGACCATGCGGCGGCCTGGCTCCAGCGGCGTTCTATCACGCCGACGACGGCCGCAGACAGCAGCATGGCGGTGAAGAGAAACCCCTGTTCGATGGCGAACGCTCCCGTGATCCAGGTGTCGGTCTTCTGAAATTCACCGACGAGTGCTTCGCTGAAGGGTCCTGCCGGCCCTCCGATTCCCGCCGCGCGAAGCCCGTTCTTCGCCATCAACGTGCCCCAGGCGCCGATTCCCGGCAGCAGGCCCACCACGACTGCGGCGGCGTGGGCTCGTGGGGTCGCCTGAAACGCCTGGGCGACGATCATCATGCCAATCCACAAAACGATCGCCATGCCGGCGTCGATCGGGATCGCCCATGCGATCCAGGCAAGCGTGCCGGTCACGCAGATCACCGTCACGAACACCCCGTTCAGGATGGAGTATCCGGCACGAGCGCCAAGCGCCTTCCAGCCTGGATGGCCGATGTAGATCGTCGTCGGGAATGCGGATCCGAAGAGGGCGGCGGCGAGACTGCCGAGGCCGTTGATCGTGAGCGAATACCGCGTGTCGTAGGAGTCTCCGGCCGCTTCCGCCGATTCGATGTTCTGCAGCGAACCGAGGACGTTGAAGAGGCTCATCGCGATGATCACCGACAGATACGGCAGGACGTGGCCGCCGGACATGGCGGCTATCAGATCTCCCACGACCGGGATAGGGAAGTGGATGGCCGCCGCCGATGGACGGGCCCCGACCGGAGCGATGCCGGTGACCCAGCAGAGCAGCGTGCCGAGCGCGACGGCAACCACGCCGCCCGGAATCCGGCCCTTGAATCGCACGCGCCCGAAGTAGGTCAGCATGACGACCGCCAGCGTGGTCAGTCCGACGACTGGATGGGCGAACGTACGAAAGAGAAAGCCGAGCGAGATGAAGCCCAGAGCGATGCCCGCGAGCGTCGAGAGAAGCGCCGCGCGAGGCGTGGCCTTGCGCACACGCTCGGCCACGAAGGCCGATCCGAGCTCGATGATGGCTGTGGCAAACGTCGCGAGGAGGCCCGCCTGCCAGGCCACGTGAGCGGGATCGGCCGCCCCCGCCCGCTCTGCCAGGGCTTTCGCCGGCAGCATCACGAGAAACACGTGCGCGAAGAGCGACACCGTGTTGATCCCGTAGGGCAATGCACACACGTCGCTCCGCCCGGTGCGCAACGCGAGCGCGCGTGCCTGGAGCCCGTACGCGATGTTCCCGACCAGAATGGAAATGGCTGCGGCCGGAAGGACCTTGCCGTACACGAGCTCGGGTGAGAACCCGAGCACCGTCCGGCACAACGTGTCAATCAGGAGGAGCTGAACGAGGTTGTCGACCGCCAGGCCAAAGAAGCCGTCAATGTCGCCGCGGACGATCCATCTCACGCGGAACAGACTAACTTACTTGGACTGGCGGCGTCATTCGTCCACGTGACGCGTCACTGGATGCAGAGTTCCAACGCGCCGGCACGCTCGCGGAAGAATGCGAGGTACCAATCGACGGATCGCCGCAGGCCTTCGTCGAAGCCGATCTCCGGTCTCCAGTTGAGACGGCGCTCGGCCTTCTCTGATGACAGGTGCATGTGACGGATCTCGGCCTGTACGTTGTTTTCGACGACCGGGTCCGACTGCACTCCCGCGATCTCCATCAACGACCGAACGATGGACAGGACCTCCAGTTGTTCTCCATACGAGAAGTTGAAGGCCTCGCCGTAGAGCGACTGGTCCTGCGACAGCCTCTCAGCGAGCATGAGCTGCGCATCGACGGCGTCTTCAATGTAGAGGAAGTCACGCGTGAACCGGCCGTCCGAGCGGAGGCGCGGTGTTTCGTTCTGTGCCAGCGATCGGCAGGTCCCGGGAATCAATCGCGTGAAGTTGAAGTCGTACGGTCCGAAGAAGTTCCCGCAGCGAGTGATCGCCACTGGCACTCCATACACGCGTCCGAAGGATTGCGCCGCGAGGTCCTGTGATGCCTTCGCCACCTCGTACGGATGCACAGGCTTCAGATCGCTCGTCTCACGGTACGGAAGGGTCTGCCCGCCGTACGCCTTGTCGGAAGAACTGACGACCGCGACGCAGGACGGCTGAACGCGCCGGATCAGATCCAGCAGGATCCAGGTACTCAGCGCGCTCGAACGGAAACACTCGACCGGCTCACGCAGCACGCGATTGACATCGGCTCCGTAGGCGCAGTGGAAGAAAGCGTCGATTTCGTACTTCTCGAAAATCCGTTCGAGGAAGGCGGCGTCATCGACGCTGCCCAATTCGAAGGCAGTTTGATCGATCAGCGAATCCATGAACACTTGCGATTGCTTATTGGGCTCTCGAACGATCGCGACCACGTTTGCGTCGTACTCGAGAAGTCGGCGCACCAACCAGCCACCCAGGAACCCGGTAGCACCCGCGACGACAACCGTTTTGCCAGCCCAAAAGAGTTGTTGTGGAAGAGCTTGGCTCCGTGAGTTCATCGACGCATTCTGTCAGGGTCGTTCGACAGAAAAAATTATTTAGTTGAAATAGGAGGTAAAAGCTGCTTTTTAGATCGAAAACAAATCGTCAGCAGCTCATCCTTGCACGGCCTTGCACGAGCTCAATCCAGCGTTATTCGTGTCGCAACGCCGCGATCGGATCGATACGCGCGGCTCGCAAGGCAGGAATCGAGGCCGCGCACACACAAGCCAAGCAGATGACCAGCAGGCTTGCGCCATAGGCCACACCATCGAGCAGTTGAATAACGCCGGCGAATGGGCCCGTGACGGGCAGCTTCGACGTGAGGATCGTTGAGACGATCCAGGCGAGGAACACGCCTGCAGCGAGGCCGAAGCCCACGAGGCGCAGCGATTCCCAGAGCACCGCCGCGTGACGTTACCTGCGGTGGCACCGAGCGCGATGCGCACGCCGATTTCCGTGGTCCGTTGTTCGACCAGATACGACAGCACCCCGTAGATTCCTGACAGCGTAAAGGTGCGGGGAGCCGCCAGCGCGCGAATGCGCAGCCACAGATCGCGCAGGGTCATTGAAGCCTCTGGCTTCTGGCGCTAAGCCAGCTTGAGCACCCGGCCGATGGCGGTCGTCATCCGTTCCCACTCGTCCGCCTCGAGCGCGAGGCGGCGGCGGCCGGATGCGGTCAGCTTGTAGAAGCGGGCCCTGCGGCCCAGTTCCGAAACGCCCCATTCGGACTCAATCCAGCCACGGTGCTCGAGCCGGTGCAGCGCGGGGTAGAGCGATCCCTGGTTGACCTGGAGCACATCCTCCGAGATCTGCTGGATTCGTTCGGATATCGCCCAACCGTGTTTCGGTTCCGATTGCAGCGTCCGGAGGATTAACAGGTCGAGGGTGCCCTGCAGAAGATCGGGTGCCTGGCGTCGCGTCATGGTGTCGACGTTCGACACTAAAACACATTGATGTCGGATGTCAACAACAAGCTCCTCACGAATCGTGTGGTTGGTGCCTGTTGCCGCGCTGGTGTCGAAGGGGGTTGCGGGTGGCTTACCGGACGCTGCGCAGGGAGACCAGCACGATCTGTGTCGACCGCCCCGACGCGTTCTCCCACAGGTGCGGCACGCGTGCCTGAATCTGGACGGCGTCGCCTCGCCGCAGCGTCATGACCTCCTGACCGAGCGTCAGACGAACCATGCCGGAAAAGACCAGCGCGAACTGGTCGGTCTGGATCGCCGAGGGATGTTTGCCGCTCATGCCTCCGGGTTCGAGCGTGACGATCAGCCCTTCCATCGCGCCGAAGCGCGGCGTCAGCGCCGCGATGTCCGCGCGGGACCATGAGCTGTGATACGTGGGCCGTGCCGTTGCCCTGACCACCGCGCTTTCGTCATCCGACGATCGCGCGAACAGTTCCGGCAAGGTGATGCCGAGCGCCGCACTAATCTTCGCAAGCGAAGCGATGGACGGCGACACCTGTCCATTCTCGAGCTGAGAGATGAAGCTCGGCGAGAAGCCCGAGCGATCGGCAAACGCACGCAGCGACATCCCGGAGGCTTCGCGCAAGCGTTTGACTTCCAGACCGATCCGGCCTTCCACGCTGTCAACGACGGCGTTGGGCTGATCCAGAGGTACGTCCTCTAGGAGGCGAGTCGATCCGCCTGAGAAGCACATACCTCGACTCTTGGTACCTGCCGGGGACATGCGCACGTTCCAGAATGCGCGTAATTATCACATAGAAGCCGGCTGGTCAGTTCGCGAATCCGCTGGAAGGGCCGGGGGCGGCCGCCCGCCGGGAGACGAAGAAAACGGCTGCGTTTGCCGTGTACGACTCGAGTGGTTCGGCCGTGAACTCACCATTCGCAAGGAATTCGTCGAAGGCGCGCTTTTCGCCCTGGCCGTGGGCGGCAAGGTTGCCGCTGTGCCAGTCGTCGGACAGCACGAGCGCGTGATCGCGGATCAGGGGGCGGGGGCGCCCGGCTGGATAATTTACCCATTATGTGGTTAAATCCAGGTCTTCATGTTTGGTCGCCACAAGCGCGGCAGCACGTCGGGTCCGCTCGGCGAGTTCGAGCAACTCGTCCTCTTCGCGATGCTCCGTCTCGACAAGGAGGCGTGCGGCGTGGCGATTCACGACGAAATCGAGGCGAGAACCGGTCGCCGTGTGTCGCCGGGCGCGATCTACACGACGCTCGGGCGGCTCGAGGAGCGCGGGCTCGTCGCCTCCGTCGTCATGACGCCGGTGCCAGGAAAAGTTGGGCGCCCGCGCAAGCACTACTCACTTCGGCCGGCGGGCGCTCGCGCTCTTCAGAATGCCTACGGCAGCATCCAGGCGTTGGCCGTGGGGCATCTGTCGAAACTGAGCGATCTGGCGAAAGCTGAAAAATGAGCGAGCCACCTATTCGACCCGCGTGGTGCCTGCGATGGCTTGCGGCACTTCTGGTTCGCGGGCCGCACGCACCGTTCATCACGCACGATCTCGAGGAGTTGCATGCGCGCGATCGCGCGCGCGGTCTATCTGCGTGGCGGGCACAGATCCGTTACCTTCGCCACCTGCTGGCATCAGCGTTCACCGTATGGACGGACGGGTTCACGATGCCGGCGCTGCCGCGCGTTCAATGGCTGGACTTCAAGCTGGCCAGTCGCATGCTCGTGCGGCATCCCGGTCTCACGATTGTCGGCGGCCTGGCACTGGCGATCGGAATCCCTGTGGGTATGGCACCCATGCACCTGGCCAACGCCATCAACGCCCCGCTGCCGTTCGAGGACGGACACCGGATTGTGGGTATCCAATATTGGGACGTTCCCGCCTCCGATAGTCGAGAACCGCGCCTTCACGACTTCGAACGCTGGAAACAGGAATTGACCTCGTTCGAGACGCTCGCTGCGGCGCGGACGCGATCCGAAAACGTCATCAGCGATACCGGTCCGGTTGAAGTAGCGCGCGGATCCGAGATGACGGCCTCTGCCTTTGCGGTCACGCGCGTTCAACCGGTCCTTGGCCGCACGTTGGCCGAGGCGGACGAGCTCAAGGGAGCGCCGCCGGTCGTGGTGATCGGTCACGACCTGTGGCAGACGCAGTTTGCAGGTGCCTCCGGCGTCCTCGGCCGGACGCTGAAATTCGGACGTATCACGAGAACGGTCGTTGGAGTCATGCCGTCCGGATTCCGGTTTCCCTATCGTGACAAGTTCTGGGTTCCGCTTCAGGAGCATGCGATCGACTACGAGGTCGGCGGTGGTCCAACGTTGTGGGTATTCGGCCGCCTGCGGGACGGCGTGTCGTGGGAGGCAGCGCAGGCCGAGCTGACGACAGTTGCTCACCGAATCGCTGCCGATCATCCTGACACACACGAGCGCCTGCGGCCGGAGGTGATGGTGTACGCACACGTGGTAACGGGCCTTCGCGCAACCGCCGATCGGATGTTTCCCATGGTGGCTGTCAGCCTGCTGATGCTGGCGGTCGCGTGCGGAAACGTCGGCACGCTCCTGCTGGCGCGAACCGCCGGCCGGTCGAACGAGATCGCTGTGCGCAATGCGCTCGGCGCGGGCCGCGGGCGCATCGTCATGCAGCTCTTCGTCGAAGCGCTGGTGCTTGCGATGCTGGCGGCGGGGGCGGGTCTGGTGCTGGCGGAGTTCACCGTCAGCAGACTGCAGTCCCTGCAGTTGTTCGAAGCAAACATGCCGTTCTGGTTCGATCTCGGCGTCACGCCGGCCGCGGTGGCGATCGCCTTTGGGCTCGCGGTGTTCAGCGCCGTGATCGCCGGGCTCCTTCCCGCGTTGAAGGCCACCGGAAAGCGCGCCTACCAGACCCTGCAGCGCCAGACTGGCGGCGGCTCCGGCGTGCGTTTCGGCGCAACGGCGACGGTGCTGATCGTCGTGGAAGTCGCTATCGCTGTCGGCGGTCTGTCCGGTGTCGCTTCGGTTGCGCGCGGGGCCTTCAAGGCCCGTCCAATCGGGGAGGGAATCGCGGCTGACGAGTACCTCGCGTCCCGTTTCAGGTTGACGCCGATTGCGGCGTCGCCCGGCGCTGCCGATCGGCAAAGGGTTGAATCCGCACGCCGCCTGGCGGTGTTTCAGGAGGAAATCACGCGCCGGCTGCTGTCCGAACCCGGTGTGCGCGCGATGACGTTTGCTGCCGTCCTTCCGGGTATGGACCACGATACTGCCCGGATTGAAGTCGATGCCGGCGCGTCGCCGAGCGTGTCGCCAACCCAGGTCGTCCGCGTCGCGAGTATCAATCCGGGCTTCTTCGAGGCGCTCGGACAGCGCGTGCTCGCGGGCCGCGACTTCGATGCACACGATTTGCGGGCAGGCGAGCGCCCGGTCGTCGTGAACCGGTCGTTCGTAGAGAAAGCGCTCGATGGACGCAATCCGGTGGGCCAGCGAATCCGCTTCGTCGCCGCGCCCGATCAGGCGGCGCAGCCATGGCGTCCGATCATCGGCGTCGTCAACGACCTGGGCATGCACGCCGTCGATCCGCGCAAGGGTGCCGGCATCTACCAGGCCGTTGCCCCGGGCGAAATGAGTTCACCGTATCTGCTGGTGCGCGTCGCCGGTGAGCCGGCGGCGTTCGTGCCGCGCTTGCGCGCGATCGTCACCGACGTCGAGCCATCCATTGTGATGTCGAACCCTGTGCCGTTGAAGGAAGTGTTTTCGGAGGTGGTCATCCAGGCGCAGCTGACCGCCATCATCTTCGCGCTCGTTGCTGTGATCGGTGTGGTGCTCTCGTCGGCCGGCCTCTACGCGCTGATGGCGTTCTCAGTTGCGCAACGCACGCGGGAAATCGCGATTCGCAGCGCCCTCGGCGCAGCGCCGGCGCGCATCGTGAGCGCTGTCGTGAAGCGGGCATTCCTGCAGCTCATCGCCGGCGTGGTCATCGGCACAGGTCTGGCTCTGCTGATCGTCCCCGAGGTGCTCGACGACTCGATTCAGGCAGTCAACTGGCGGCTGATGCTGGCGGGGGTTTCCACCGCGATGCTCATGATCGGTCTTCTCGCCTGCGTCGTCCCCATGCGCCGCGCCCTGCGGATCGAACCGGTTCAGGCGCTGAAGGAAGCTGGATAATTTACCCATTATGTGGTTAAATCCAGAATCATCATGTTTGGTCGCAACAAGCGCGGCAGCACGTCGGGTCCGCTCGGGGAGTTCGAGCAACTGGTCCTCTTCGCGATGCTCCGTCTCGACAAGGAGGCGTGTGGAGTGGCAATTCATGACGAAATCGAGGCGAGAACCGGTCGCAGTGTGTCGCCGGGCGCGATCTACACGACGCTCGGGCGCCTCGAGGAACGCGGGCTCGTCGCCTCCGTCGTCATGACGCCGGTGCCAGGGAAAGTTGGGCGCCCGCGCAAGCACTACTCACTTCGGCCGGCGGGCGCTCGCGCTCTTCAGGATGCCTACGGCAGCATCCAGGCGTTGGCCGTGGGGCATCTGTCGAAACTGAGCGATCTGGCGAAAGCTGAAAAATGACCGAGTCACCCGTTCGACCCGCGGGGTGCCTGCGATGGCTTGCGGCACTTCTGGTTCGCGGGCCGCACGCACCGTTCATCACGCAGGATCTCGAGGAGATGTATGCGCGCGATCGCGCGCGCGGTCTGTCCGCGTGGCGGGCACAGATGCGTTACCTCCGCCACCTGCTGGCATCAGCGTTCACCGTATGGACGGACGGGTTCACGATGCCGGCGCTGCCGCGCATTCAATGGCTGGACCTCAAGCTGGCCAGTCGCATGCTCGTGCGGCATCCCGGTCTCACGATTGTCGGCGGCCTGGCACTGGCGATCGGAATTCCCTGTGGGTATGGCGCCCATGCACCTGGCCAACGCCATCAACGCCCCGCTGCCTTTCGAGGACGGACGCCGGATTGTGGGGATCCAATACTGGGACGTTCCCGCCTCCGATAGTCGGGAACCGCGCCTTCACGACTTCGAACGCTGGAAACAGGAGCTGACCTCGTTCGAGACGCTCGCTGCGGCGCGGACGCGATCCGAAAACGTCATCAGCGATACCGGTCCGGTTGAAGTGGCCCGCGGATCCGAGATGACGGCCTCTGCCTTCGCGGTCACGCGCGTTCAACCGGTCCTTGGCCGCACGTTGGCCGAAGCGGACGAGCTCAAGGGAGCGCCGCCGGTCGTGGTGATCGGTCACGACCTGTGGCAGACGCAGTTTGCAGGTGCCTCCGACGTCCTCGGCCGGACGCTGAAATTCGGACGCATGACGAGAACGATCGTCGGCGTCATGCCGTCCGGATTCCGGTTTCCCTATCGCGACAAGTTCTGGGTTCCGCTTCAGGAGCGTGCGATCGACTACGAGGTCGGGCGGCGGTCCAACGTTGTGGGTATTCGGCCGCCTGCGGGACGGCGTGTCGTGGGAAGCAGCGCAGGCCGAGCTGACGACCGTTGGTCACCGAATCGCTGCCGATCATCCGGGCACGCATGAGCGCCTGCGGCCGGAGGTGATGGCGTACGCACACGTGGTGACGGGCCTTCGCGCAACGGCCGATCGGGTGTTTCCCATGGTGGCTGTCAGCCTGCTGATGCTGGCGGTCGCGTGCGGAAACGTCGGCACGCTCCTGCTGGCGCGAACCGCCGGCCGGTCGAACGAGATCGCGGTGCGCAATGCGCTCGGCGCGGGCCGCGGGCGCATCGTCATGCAGCTCTTCGTCGAATCGCTGGTGCTTGCGATGCTGGCGGCGGGGGCCGGTCTGGTGCTGGCGGAGTTCACCGTCAGCAGGCTGCAGTCCCTGCAGCTGTTCGAAGCAAACATGCCGTTCTGGTTCGATCTCGGCGTCACGCCGGCCGCGGTGGCGATCGCCTTTGGGCTCGCGGTGTTCAGCGCCGTGATCGCCGGACTCCTTCCCGCGCTGAAGGCCACCGGAAAACGCGCTTACCAGACCCTGCAGCGCCAGACTGGCGGCGGCTCCGGCGTGCGTTTCGGCGCAACGGCGACGGTGCTGATCGTCGTGGAAGTCGCTATCGCTGTCGGCGGCCTGTCCGGTGTCGCTTCGGTCGCGCGCGGGGCCTTCAAGGCCCGCCCAATCGGGGAGGGAATCGCGGCTGACGAGTACCTCGCGTCCCGTTTCAGGTTGACGCCGATTGCGGCGGCGGCCGGCGCTGCCGATCAGCAAAGGGTTGAATCCGCACGCCGCCTGGCGGTGTTTGAGGAGGAAGTCACGCGCCGGCTGCTGGCCGAACCCGGTGTGCGCGCGATGACGTTTGCTGCCGTCCTGCCGGGTATGGACCACGATACTGCCCGGATTGAAATCGATGGCGGCGCGTCGCCGAGCGTGTCGCCAACTCAGGTCGTTCGCGTTGCGAGTGTCAATCCAGGCTTCTTCGAGGCGCTCGGACAGCACGTGCTCGCCGGGCGCGACTTCGATGCACGCGATTTGCGGGCAGGCGAGCGCCCGGTCGTCGTGAACCGGTCGTTCGTAGAGAAAGCGCTCGATGGACGCAATCCGGTGGGCCAGCGCATCCGCTTCGTCGCCGCGCCCGGTCAGCCGGCGCAGCCATGGCGTCCGATCATCGGCGTCGTCAACGACCTGGGCATGCACGCCGTCGATCCGCGCAAGGGTGCCGGCATCTACCAGGTCGTCGCCCCAGGCGAAATGAGTTCACCGCATCTGCTGGTGCGCGTCGCCGGTGATCCGGCGGCGTTCGTGCCGCGTTTGCGCGCGATCGTCACCGACGTCGAGCCATCCATTGTGATGTCGAGCCCTGTGGCGTTGAAGGACGTGTTTTCGGAGATGGTCATCCAGGCGCAGCTGACCGCCATCATCTTCGCGCTCGTTGCGGTGATCGGTGTGGTGCTCTCGTCGGCCGGCCTCTACGCGCTGATGGCGTTCTCAGTTGCGCAACGCACGCGGGAAATCGCGATTCGCAGCGCCCTCGGCGCAGCGCCGGCGCGGATCGTGAGCGCTGTCGTGAAGCGGGCATTCCTGCAGCTCATCGCCGGCGTGGTCATCGGCACCGGCCTGGCTCTGCTGATCGTCCCCGAGGTGCTCGATGATTCGATTCAGGCAGTCAACTGGCGGCTGATGCTGGCCGGGGTTTCCACCGCGATGCTCATGATCGGTCTTCTCGCCTGCGTCGTCCCCATGCGCCGCGCCCTGCGGATCGAACCGGTTCAGGCGCTGAAGGAAGTCAATTGAGACTCATGCGCCGTCTCGAGCTGAAGGGATGGATGGGGCGATCAGCAGTTGTATCCATCGGAAGGTGATCGACGATGTTCGCGGGGGCAATCGCGACAAAACCTGAGCCTCCAACTGCTCAGTTCAGGCCACGCCACATGCGGGTTGTCAGCCGCCGATGTGCGCCGCCGTCGTCCTTTGTGATCACAAGGCAAGCGGACCGCGAGGCGCGAGATTCCTGATCGCCTACACGCGCTCGGACGCATCAAAGAACGGCTGGCAGAGCGAACGCTGCGCGATCTGATTGAGTACAGCGGCACGCGCGCGGCGGCCCATGTCGGTCAACTCCGTGCGCCGCGACATCGCATCCGTGAGCGCTGCGATCAGGCTGTCTGAATCTGCGGGCGGCACGATCCAGCCGCAATCTGGCGTCACCCAGTTCGAGCCGCGCCCGCACTGGTCGTCACGATGACCGGCAGCCCGCACGCCATGGCTTCGGCGGCGACGAAGCCGAAGCCGTCGTGGAGCGACGGTAACACGAGCAGTTCAGCCCGATGATAAACAGGAACCGGGTCCTGCGGCGCCATCGCGACGTGCAGGCCCCGGCGCAGGCGATCGAAGAGCATGCGAGCGGAGCGCGTACCTGTCGAGCCGGCAATCTCGAGCGTGACGCGCTCGCCCCCGAAGCTCCTCATCGCTTCGAGCAGATACGGAAATCCCTTTGCGAGGCTCACGATCCCGACGTAACAGAGGCGTAGCGGACCGTCATGCAGCCGGTCGGCCGCGGGCGGCGAGAACCGTTCGGTGTTGATGATCTGCGGGATCACCCGCACCCGATTGGCTGGGAGGCCGTGGCGAACGAACGATTCGTGCGCCCACCGCGACGACACGCGCACCCAGTCGGCCAGTCCGTACTCTTCTTCTTCACGCTCGACCGTCGACAACGTTGGATGCTCAACACGAGGGCCTCGATTCCAGCGCTCGTGTTCGCGGACGCTGACCTCGTAGAAATGCCTGATGTGACCCGTCGCGCTTTCGAGGGCGGCCGGAATACCTCTCGCCCGAGCCCAGCGCAACGTCTCGAGTGCCACCCCGCTGAACGCGTAACACCGATCCGCGCCGCCTTTCGCGATGGCCTCGGCGGCCGCGCGTCCGGCGTCCACGTTGGTGAGAAAGATGTGGCGGCCCTGAAGCCACCGCCGGTGTGTAAAGCGTCCTCTCCAACCCGACGCCGATACTTGAAGCGTCCGCCAGTCGACGGCTGGGGTCGGCGATAGCAATGGCCAGGCCTCGAGCCCCGGACCGTACGCCGCGATTCGGAGCGAACCCCGGGCGAGGTCGTCGAGCGTAGTCGCCGCGCACATCCCAAGACCGCCCGCGCCGACACGTGCGGAATGAAGATATGCGAGTCGAACGTCGCGCCTGTGCTCCATCTACGCTTCTGCCGCAGGTCGAGCGATATTATCGTCGGGACAGGTACAATCGACGCGTTGTCACGTCGTTCGGAAGGATTGGGGTGTCTGATGACGTTGACGCTTCGAATCGTGACAGCCGCGACGCTGGTCTTGGGCCTGGCGGCAGCCGCCGCGGCACAGGACGAGAAGGTTCCTGCAGACAAGCTGCCGCAGAAGGTCACCGCGACTCTAAAGGCCAGATTCCCGGGCGACGATTACCACTGCGACCAAAACGGTCGAGAACGGCGAAGTCATCTACGACGTCGAGATGACCAGGGCCGGCCGGAAAACGAGATGGATCTCAGAGAAGATGGCAGCATCGTCAACTTCGAGAACGAGATAGAAATCACGGAACTGCCTCGGGCTGTGAGGGACGCCGTAGCTGCCCGTTATCCGAAGGTGCACGTTCAAAGAGGCGATGCAGGTCATGGTGATCAAAGATGGCAAGGATACCGTGACGAGTACGAGTCATCATCGTGACGGCTGACAAGAAGGATCTCGAGCTCACCGTCTCGACGGACGGCACGATCAAAGAAGGAGACGCGCCAGGTCTCAGAACGGACTCTTCACCGCGATGGTGAAGTCGCGCCGAGGATCCAGATCGGACTTGTTGATCCTGGTCTCGGAAGGCTGTTTGGCGACCACTTCGCCCGGCCGCAGCTCGAGCTCCAGGCGATACGTGCCCTCAGGCACCTTGATCGTATAGCCACCGTTGGCGCCGGTTGTGGCGTCGAAGCGAGCGCCACTGGTGACGTCGACCGCCGTCACTTTGCGATCGGGCACGGCGGCATTGCCCGTGGTCGTGACGATGCCGGCGATCGGTTCCACCGACGTCGAGCTTGGGGCTGAGGACAGGGCCCGGATGGCACGCCGCGGCCGCGAGCAAGGTGAACAGCATCAGCGCGTTGGTCAGCCTCATCATGCCAGTAGCCTAACACCACGCAGACCGGAAGCGATCCTCGCCTCCCAGGGCGCAGTCAGACAGAACTATTACAGTCGCCGCCGCCGGCTCCTGCTATCGTTCGGCCTTCAATGCTCCCCGAAACAGCCGCCCGAACCGCACTACCGCTGCCGTATGGCCGCCGGCACCAGAAGGGCCTGAACGTCACGACCACGATTGCGATGACCGCGTTCCACGCGGGTGCGTTGCTGGCGTTCGCCTTCGTGGATGGGGGCGCCATCTTCGTGGCGGCGATCCTGTACTGCGTCGCCGGGATGTTCGGCATCGGCATGGCGTATCATCGGCTCCTCACCCATCGGGGCTACAAGACCTACAAGCCGATCGAGTACTTTCTGACATGGTGCGGAACGCTCGCGCTCGAAGGCGGGCCGATTTTCTGGGTGGCAACCCACCGCATCCATCACCAGCATTCGGATCGTGAAGGCGATCCGCACACGCCGCGGGAAGGCACGTGGTGGGCGCACGCCGGATGGATCCTCAGCGGCGAAGGTCTGCATCACGACTCCTCGGTGCTCGCACGTTACGTTCCGGATCTGATGCGCGACCCGGTGCAGGTGTGGCTGTCCCGGTGGCACTGGACGTCGAACGTGATCGTAGGCCTCGGCCTGTTGCTGTGGGGTGGTGTGCCGTACGTGTTGTGGGGCATCTTCCTGCGCGTCACGCTGGGGCTCCATGCGACATGGCTGGTGAACTCCGCGACGCATAAATGGGGCTCGCGGCGGTTCGCGACGCGCGACGACTCCACGAACAACTGGTGGGTCGCCATGCTGACCTTCGGCGAAGGCTGGCACAACAATCATCACGCTCATCCGACGAGCGCTCGCCACGGTCTAGCCTGGTACGAGCTCGATCTGAACTGGATCGCTATCCGCGCGCTGGAAGCGCTTGGCCTTGTCTGGGATGTGAAGCGGGCTCATCAGTAACATCCGCAATCCAAGCTGAACTGACCTCTCTCTCTCGTTACTCACTTGTGTGCACGCTCTCGAACGCCTTGCAGCCGATGAGGTGCGCGCGTGCACTTTTGGTCATCTGACTGACCTCGCCGAGCCCTGCAAAACGCCCCATTTTGGGGACTCACATTCCACTCTCAACGAATCGGGCACTCAAAACGTGCCGTTCTCGCATGGCACGCAGTTTGAGCATGATTCCCCGCAGTGCAGGTTTCTCAGTTTAAATGGGAGGGTTTCAGCGATCCGGCGTCAGTTGGACTGCCTACTGTTGGGCTACTGTAACTTTTGTGTTAATCTGGTACATCCGAACAGTTCCACAGTTCCTCGGACTCCCGTTTCCGGGCGGCAAAACGGGGGTACGGCATTGATGGCCGTCGCTATATGCGGAAGAGCCGATTCACCGACGAACAGATTCTCGCGATCCTGCAGCGAGCGGAAGCTGAGCGGAACGTCCGCAGCGTCTGCCAGGCGAATGGGATCAGCGAACAAACCTTCTACAGGTGGAAGGCTAAATATCGAACAGCGAGGATGCAGGGCGATCGGCGGTTGCGATCGCTGGAGGACGAGAACCGGCGGCTCCGGGAGCTCGTCGTGGAACAGTCGCTCGACATTCAGGCACTGAGGGCCGCGCTCGAGCGCGGAGGTTCGGAAGCCCAGCCGGATGAGCCGTAACCGGCGTCCCCATGGAAACGCGATGACCAGAAGATCTGTGCTGGACCTGAGCCGGAAAGACAATCGCGCTCGCGCGTTCGAGCAGAAGCTTGCGCAGCAGATCGTCGGTCAGGACGAGGCTGTGCAGGTGTTGACGAGTCTGTACCAGGTCTTCCTCGCCGACATGCTGCCGCCGCGGCGGCCAGTGGGCACGCTGCTCTTTCTGGGGCCGACCGGGTCAGGAAAAACGAGAACTGCAGAAGCGGTCGCCGAAGCGTTGTTCGGCAATCCCCAGGCGCTCATCAAGATCGACTGCGCGGAATTTCAGCACGCGCACGAGATCGCGCGGCTCATCGGGTCGCCTCCGGGATACGTGGGCCACAGGGAATCGGCGCCGCTGCTGACGCAGGAACACATCGACCGTCATCAGACGCCTGACACGAAACTGACGCTCCTGCTGTTCGACGAGATCGAGAAAGCGTCCGACGCGCTCTGGCAGCTCCTGCTGGGCATTCTCGACCGGGCGACGCTGACGCTCGGCGACAACAGCACCGTCGACTTTTCTCGCGCGCTCGTGATCATGACATCCAACCTGGGCGCACACGAGATGTCCGACATCGTCTCGGGCGGCCTCGGGTTCTCTCCTGCGCGAGAGGAGTCGCCGAAATCCGATGCGCGGCTGCAGCGCGACATCCATCGCGCGGGTGTCGAGTCCGCGCGCCGCCGTTTCTCGCCGGAGTTCATGAACCGCATCGACAAGACGATCGTCTTTACGTCGCTCGGGACGACCGAGTTGCGGGAGATTCTCGACCTCGAGCTGCAGGCCGTTCAGCGGCGACTGCTCAAGCAGAAGGGACCACGGTTCCGGTTCGAGTGCAGTGAACAAACGCGCGATTTCCTGTTGAAGGAAGGAACGGACGCCCGCTACGGCGCCCGGCATCTCAAGCGGGCGATCGAGCGGCGCATCGTCGTCCCGCTCGCCGGCCTGATTGCTTCTCAGCAAGTCGGATCGGGCGATCTCGTCGAGATTGAGGTCGACCCGGACACCGGCGAGCTGGTGTTTACCCGAACCTCGGACGTGGTCGGACTTCCGGAGATCGACCCCCCGTACGACGTGGGCGACGAGTCCGATGCGGAACTCGAGCGAGAGGCCGCACGGCTGGCGGTCACTACGGCGATTGCCATCACGGCCGCGGTCGTCAACCTGATCGACATGCCGGCCGCGAGACGGTACCGAGATCTAACCTTCACCTCCAGTCATTTCCGGCGCGGAGCATCGCCTCGAACCGCTTCGAGCGCGGCCGGGAGGTGCACCTCACCGATGGGGATGCCGGTCGTCGTGTGCAGTCGCGCGACCGGTCCATCGGGGCCAGCGCCGTACGCGACGTCTCCGACCGCGTCAAGATTGGCGTACGCATCCGCGTGATCACCGGTCATGCCTTCCAGGCGGATTCGAACCCAGCGTGTCTCGCCTGTCCCGTTCCCGATCGCCTCTCGCAGCAACTGCAACGAGGGAATGCTGTCGATCCTCGTCTCTGCCACGGGCACGAGCCTGTCCCCGCGGGACAGGAACAGCTCGGCGCGTTCGCCAAGAGGGCTGGAGGCATCTTCCTCGAATGCGATCGTCACGACATCGGCCAGATCGATTTTCGTGGCCGCGTCTATCTCGAGGACCGTCATGGTTATTCCAGGGTGATGAGCCCCTGACGGGGGGCACGCCCGTGCCGCTGTCGATCAGGAGCTGTTGATCGGATCTCGGGCCGCCCGCCGCGGCGGCCCGAGCGTGTTGTTCGAGATGCGTGGCGCCTAACGGCGGGCGCCAGCAAAGGCTTGCGCAATCCCTGGCGCGGCCTGCAGGACCCGTGGCAGGACCCTCAGAATCGCGCCAAAGATCTTCTCGTCACCTTCGTCGATCGTGCCGCCGGTTGCGGCTCCGACGTCGAAGCCTTTCTGAGTCTGAGTCTGAGTCTGAGGCGCGAACGCCTGAACGATCGCTGGCCCGGCCTGGAGTATCCGTGGCAGGGCCCTCAGAATCGCCCCGAAGATCTTCTCGTCACCTTCGGCCATCGCGCCGCCGGTTGCGGCTCCGATGTCGAAGCCTTTCTGCGGCGCGAACGCCTGAAGGATCCCGGGCGCGACCTGAAGGACGCGTGGGAGGACCCGCAGAATCGCGCCGAAGATCTTCTCGTCACCTTCGTCGATCGTACCGCCGGTTGCGGCTCCGATGTCGAAGCCTTTCTGCGGCGCGAATGCCTGGATGAGCCCGGGCGCGGCCTGGAGGACCCGTGGCAGGACCCGCAGAATCGCGCCGAAGATCTTCTCGTCCCCCTCGGGCATCGTTTCGCCGCCAAGTTCGAAGCCCTTGCGCGGCGCGAATGTCTGAAGGATCCCTGGTGCAGCACGCAGCACGTGCGGGAGCACGCGAAGCACGGCACCGAAGATCTTCTCGTCTCCCTCGGGCATCGTTTCGCCGCCAAGCTCGAAGCCCTTGCGCGGCGCGAATGTCTGAAGGATCCCTGGTGCAGCACGCAGCACGTGCGGGAGCACACGAAGAACGGCGCCGAAGATCTTCTCATCGCCCTCGAGACCGGCTTCGGCCGATTCGAACGGGCTGAACTCCTTCCGGCGACCGCTGAACGAGCGCACGATGCCCGGCACCGAGGAAATCACCGCTGGCAGGATCGCCCCCAGCAGTGGCAGGAACTTCTGGATGTCCTCGTCGCCGATCTCGCCGACTGCACCAGCTTCGCCACCGAGTTCGATGTCCTTGCGACGGCCGCGCACGGCCTGAAGAATGGCGGGGAGGGCCGCTGACACCGCACTGGCGATGAACGGCAGGAACTTCTGCATCTCTTCCTGCTCGGTTCCACCGAACGTCTCGCGATCCGAGCTCGAACGCCTTCCGCCGCGGCCGAAACGCGCCGATGATGCTCGGCGCCGCCGAGATCACCGCCGGGAGAATCGCCCCAAGGAGCGGCAGGAATTTCTGCATGTCTTCGTCGGTGATCCATCGGTGCCGAGACCGGTCTCGCCGCCGAGTTCGATGTCCTTGCGGCGGCCGCGCACGGCCTGAAGGATGGAAGGCAGCGCTGCTGAGACGGCGCTGACGATAAACGGCAGGAACTTCTCCATCTCTTCCTGCTCGGTCCCGCCCATCGCCTCACCGCCCAACTCGAATGCTTTCCGCCGCGGCCGTATCGCGCTGATGATGCTCGGCGCCGCCGAAATCACGGCTGGGATAATCGCCGCAAGGAGCGGCAGGAACTTCTGCATCTCCTCGTCGGTCGCAGAAATGGATGATCCGGATGCGAATGCTGATGCCCCGAGTTCGTCAGCCACTTTCCTCACCTCCATGTCGAGAAACGTCCGGTTCTTCAGAGTCCCGGGCTTGGCGCGCTCGAGGATGAGCGGTGTTTGCCGGAAGCCGAGGGTCTTGAGGTTCGTGGCGGTGCGATTGAACACCTCGGAGGCCGTCCGTCGGTTGCCCAGCGACTGCACGGACTTCAACATGCAATGCGTGAAGGCCGAGAGGCCTCCGGTTTTCGACGTGCTCGCCGCGGCGGTTTCGGTCTCCAGGCAGGCGGAAATCAGCAGCGCGTTCATCTCGGGCTGTGGCGCTTCCGATGGATCAGACAACGCCTTTGGCGCGACGGCGCGTGCCGTTCCGGACGCCGCGCTGGCGGGCGCCGCGAAGACCGAGGAGAGTGCTTGCATCGTTGCCGCGGTGCCACAGCCGAACCGGCGATACGCCGTCACGCGGGTCGGCTTGTCTTCTGCCGGCTTGCGGGCAAGCGCCTCGAACGCCTTCGCCTGTTCCTCCGCGGGCGGCTGGTACGCTTTGACCTGCGCGATCTCGGCGTCTGGCGCGGTCCCGGTCGGATCGAACACGAACTTGAAGTTGCCGCCTGCGAAACAGCAATCCAGCAGCACCGTCAGCGCTCCGGTCGGAGTGTTCTGCGTTTTGGCGACGAGCTTGTCGTCCACCCAGAGCGCGGGCTTGCCGGACTCATCGCGCAGGACGAGAAATTCCTCCATCACACCGTTGGTGAGCTTGGTGTAGCCATGGCCCGAATAGAAGAACACCAGCCGATCGTCCGGCTTGGCATCCGAGACGAGCCAGTCGAGTTCCCGTTCGACGTTTCCGACCGTCGCCTTCGCGTCGAACAGCGTGTGAATGTCGCGAATGTTGTAGCTGCTCTGGAGAAGCCGCGAGATTGCGTTTCCGTCCGCGATACAGCTCGGCAGGTTGTTCGGTGGACCACCATAGTCGTCGATGGCGACCACCAGCGCTTTCTTGTTTGGCATCGTTGCTCCCTCCGTGGTGTCAGCCTGGTCTGTCCCGGCTTGCTGACCTTCGGCTGTCTGTCGACGTGGTTCCGCTTTCTTCCTGCTGGCGCGTTTCTTCGCTGGAGAAGGGGATGACATGCGCGTCTCCGCCTGCCTCGCTGGCAGGAAGTCGTCTGATGCCGCCCGGGTGAACGCCCGGAGCGGGCGAGGTCACGAAACACTAGCGAGACCGTCTCGACTCATTATGAGAGTCAAAACGGGGTACCGAGCCTATGTCCGCTCGGAGCGGCTGTCAAGGTTTTTAGACGAAAAAATCTGGCGGGCTGAACGATTTAGAAACGCCTATATCTTGTTAGAAGAACGAATGTTATACGAACAGTGTGCGAATGCGTCTCACGTCGTCGCCTCTTAACCTTCCAGGTGCCAGCGTGAGGTCGTTCACGTATTGATAACGTTATATTCTCGTAATTATCGCGTGATACGGCTCGTCTTCGCTTGAACTGACGCAGGGGTCTTCGTCGCGTTCAGCAAGAACCTGCGTTCGATGGTCGCGCCCGCTCCGCAACGAAGGCCGGTACGAACCATCGCCGGGCGGCCATCGGCGACAACCGCGGCCGTATTCGTGAGTAACAGCGATAATCCAGCGGACTTCCAGCCGTCCGTGGTAGTAATGCCCCAACACGAGGAGATCATGCTGCGACAGTCCGAAACCTTTGACGCCATCGTCGTCGGCTCGGGCATTTCTGGCGGCTGGGCCGCCAAGGAATTGACCGAACAGGGGCTCCGCGTGTTGCTGCTGGAGCGCGGCAAGAACGTCGAGCACGTCAAGGACTATGGCAACGCCACCAAAGCGCCGTGGGAATACCCGCATCGCGGCGGTCGCACGCGGGCAATGGAGGACGCCTATCCAGTCCTCAAGCGCGACTACCCGCTGAACGAGAGGAACCTCGAGTTTTGGGTGTCGGACCGCGATTCGCCGTACACGGAGATCAAGCGCTTCGACTGGTACCGCGGCTACCACGTGGGCGGGCGCTCGCTCACGTGGGGGCGACAGAGCTATCGCTTGAGCGACTTCGACTTCGACGCCAATGCGAAGGAAGGGATTGCCGTCGATTGGCCAATCCGCTACGCGGACCTCGCACCGTGGTACGACCACGTCGAGAGGCACGCCGGGATCGCCGGATCGAAGGAAGGGCTTCCACAACTCCCGGACGGACAGTTCCAACCCGCGATGCCGCTCAATTGCGCCGAGGAGCTGATCGCCGGCCGCTTGTCGAAGCAGTTCGAGGGGCGGCGGCGGCTGATTCCCGGGCGTGTCGCGAACCTGACGCAACCGCTGCCAGGTCGAGCGCCGTGCATGTACCGGAACGCCTGCTGGCTCGGATGTCCGCTGGGCGCTTACTTCAGCACGCAGGCGTCGACGCTCCCCCCGGCTCTCGAAACGGGGCGGCTGACGCTCAAGACGTTCGCGATCGTGACCGACGTCGTCTACGACCGTGAGAAGCAGCGCGCGACCGGCGTTCGGGTGCTCGATGCCGTCAGCAGCCGGACCACCGAGTACCGTGCGCGCGTGGTTTTTCTGTGCGCGTCCGCCCTGAACTCCACCTGGCTTCTGATGCGCTCGGCTACCGACGTGTGGCCGGGAGGACTGGGAAGCAGCTCCGGCGAGCTCGGGCACAACCTGATGGATCACCACTTCCGGTGCGGGGCGAGTGGGGCCATGGAGGAGCTCGGCGACCGCTATGTCTACGGGCGCAGGCCGACAGGGTTCTACATTCCACGATTCCGAAACCTGTTCGGGGACAAGCGCGAGTACCTGCGGGGGTTCGGCTATCAGGGCAGCGCCAGCAGGCAGGCGTGGGAACGGGCCGTCGCGGAGCTCGGGGTCGGCGCAGCGTTCAAAGATGCGATGGCGACACCCGGTCCGTGGCAAATGGGCGCCACGGCCTTTGGTGAAATGCTGCCTGTTCACGACAACCGGATCTCGATCGACGAGGCGAAGAAGGATCGTTGGGGTTTGCCCGTACTCGCGATCGACTGCGCGACGGGAGAAAACGAACGCCTGATGCGCCGCGACATGATGAACGACATGGCGGAAATGCTCGAGGCAACAGGCGTCAAAGATGTTCGCGTTTACGACAACCCGTACTACCCAGGCATGGGCATTCACGAGATGGGCACCGCGCGGATGGGCCGGGACCCGAAGACGTCGGTACTGAATGCGCACAATCAGGTCTGGGACTGCCCCAACGTGTTCGTCACCGACGGCGCGTGTATGACGTCGGCAGGCTGTCAGAATCCGTCGCTCACATACATGGCGCTGACGGCACGTGCCGCCCGCTACGCAGTCGAAGAACTGAAGCGCGGAAACCTCTGATTCGCCCGGAGCTGCAGGACATGGACGACCGGATCGAAAGCCGACAAGGGGAAGCGCAAACCGCGACGCTCATGACGCGCAGAGAAGCGGTGCTGCGCGTGACCACGCTGCTCGGAGGCGCCGCCCTCGTTGGTGGAGATCGACTCTTTGCAGCCGCCGACGCGAATCAGGCCGTCCGGACCGCGGCGGCCGCGGCGGGTGTTGGCGACTTCAGCTCGATTGACATCGCGTTACTCGATGAAGTGGCGGAGACGATTCTCCCGGAAACCAAGACACCTGGCGCGAAAGCTGCGAAAACGGGCGCGTTCATGGCGCTCATGGTCACGGACGTGTATGAGGACCGCGATCGGGAGATCTTTCGCGCCGGCATGCGGCAGATCGACGAGGTCTGCCGCGGCGCGCACGGCGTCCCGTTCATGGAGGCCACTTCGAGCCAGCGCCTGGCCTTGCTCGAACAGCTCGATCGCGAGCAGAAAGCCTATATGGACGAGCGTGCGGGGCCGTCGCGGCCACGCGCCCCGGCGTCACCTTCCAGCGAAGGGCCGTCTCACTACTTCCGCATGATGAAGGAGCTTGCGCTGCTGGGGTACTTCACCTCGGAGATCGGATACACCCAGGCGATGCGCTACGTCGAGGCACCGGGACGTTTCGATCCGTGTGTGCCGCTGGCGCCCGGCGACAAGGCGTGGGCGCCTCACGCCTGACCGCAGTGTGAGCAGCGGTGTTGACCGACCGACTTCAAATCCTGACGGATGAATTACGGTTCGTCGCCGCTCGGGCCATAGATCTGCGGAACTTTCGATCCCATCGGGCGCAGGTAGGTCGTGATCTGCCCGCGATGATGAACGATGTCGAAGAGAAAACTCCACGCCATCGGTGATGCCGGACGCTGGCTGCCGAAGAACTCGAGCATGCCATCCCAGCGCGTCGCGGGAAGCGCCTTCAACCGGCGGATGATGTCGGCACTCTGCTTCTCGTAGATTCCAAGCAGTTCCTTCATGGTGGCGGGCGCGGCGGGCGGATTCCAGTCCGCCTTCCCGGTTTCGAGCGCCTCCATGATCATCTTTTCCTCGCAGGCGATCTGCCACGCGATCTCGCTCGCCGTGCGCGACTTCGGATCCGGCCGGTAATCGGAGCCTTCCGGAATCCGCGCGATCACATTGCGCGTGGTCTTTGCTTCGTTTTCCCAGAACGTCGTGAACAACGCTCGTTCGTCCATGCGGACCTCCCTTCTGTCCGATTGTAGATCCAGCGGCTTGCGCAGAGGGTTCAACGGGATCTGGACGGAGTCGTAGCAGTGGGAACGCGCGCCTTCAGAATCTCGCCGAGCAAGAGGTCCCAGTCGGTGCTGCCCATACGGGGGCCATCCACGTCGGTGTTCATCAGGTTGACCACGACGGTGTCCAGTTCAGGGATGACGGTAAGACGTTGACCTCCTGTTCCGCTGGCGGTGTAGCTGCCAACTGGAATGCCGTGTTCGGAACGCGTCGCGATCCACCACATCAAACCGTACCCGCTCTTGGTGACGCTCGGCTCCGCATTCGAGTAACTCGTGATGCTCTCCTCGACCCACGCCTTCGGTACGATCTGACGGTCTCTCCAGCGTCCGCCGCGCAAATACAGGTGACCAAATCGCGCGAAATCGCGCGCGGAGATTCGGAACCAGTAGCCCGGATGGATGGATTCGGGTGCCTCATCGTATGAGGCCTGCCGGATGTCGAAGTCCTCCATGCCGATCGGTTCGGCAATCCGGGTCTTCAACGCGTCGAAAATGTCTGCCCCCGTTAGTTGGCGAAAGATCGTGCCGAGCACGTTGAAATCCCAGTTGTTGTAGTACCAGAAAGTCCCTGGCGGGTGGCTGCCGCGCTGAGGACGTGCATCGCGCATGACCTGGATTTCGCCGGCCGCCGGAAGGTAGACACCCGATCGCGAGCGAAGCAGATCGAGAATCGTGGCCTGCTTTTCCTGCGGCGTCAGTTCCGTGTTCTTCTCTTTGACGTCAAGCTTCGCCAGCGTGAGCGAGGTGTCGATCTTTCCGTCCGCGCGGTAGATGCCATACAGCGCGCTCATGAAGCTCTTGCGGGTCGAATGCGAGTGGTACGTCTTCGAGACGTCGCCCCAGGCCGCGACGACCTGGCCACCGGTGACGATCATCAGCGCCGCGGATCCCGCTGCGTTGACGTCGGCCCTGGCGATTTCCAGTTTCGTCTTTGACCAGCCAAGTCGCTCGACATCTGATGCAACGTCCCAGTGAGCGCCGGGGAAAGTGTCGGGACCTGGCCGCGCCTGCTCCTTCGAACGAAGGGCGGGAGCCATCGACGCGGTCACAGCGAATCCGGCAAGGATCAGCCATCCAACGGAACGTGTTCCCAATCGGGAGGGGAGCGATCCAGTTCTGATTGGCATGAGCCCTCGCTCTCGCGTCCGCTGCTGGTGGGACGTTTGGTGTTTAGTGTTTCACCGCGGTGCTCGCTGGCGCAACTTGTTGAACCACTACCCCTTTCGCTCACAGAATTGATCGGAGATTCTGAGCATCCAGCTCGGCTTGGCGCAAGTGTTCATCGCTTTTGAATCGCCTGTGGACGCCGTTCCGGTCTCGTCGGCCGCGAAGTAGCGCGCGATTCGCGAGCGCATCTGGGCCGCGTACAGGTGTGGGTCGGGGATCGAGAGACGGAATCGTGCAAGACTACGGAAATGGGCCGGCGTATGGGTTCGGCTCGAGCCTTGGGTGAGATGGATCATCTTGAACACGGTCGTGAGTGCTACGGACGCCGCGCGTGGGGTAAGGCCTACCAGGCTTTTCTGTGTGCCGACCAGGCAACGGCGCTCCAAGCCGACGATCTCGACCGGTTGGCGACATGCGCGTGCCTGACCGGCCGTGTCCTCGAGTTTCAGCGAACCCTCGAACGCCTGCATCGTCTCCTCGTTGAGACGGACGACCGGCCGCGCGCCGCGCGTTGTGTGTTCTGGCTTGCGCTCACCTCCCTCCTTCGAGGCGAGGTCGGGCAGGCAAACGCCTGGATTGCGCGAGGGCAGCGGCTCGTCGAGGGCCGTGACTGCGTCGAGCGTGGCTACGTCATGCTTGCAGTCGCCGAGCAGCAACTGCGTGACGGCCAGGCGGGTGCGGCGCACGAGACGGCAAGCCAGGCCGCCACGGTCGGCGAGTGCTTCGACGATGCGGACCTGATTGCGGCGGCGCGCCACGGGCAAGGGCGCGCGCTCATCGACATCGGCGACGTCCCGGCCGGTCTGAAGCGTCTCGATGAAACGATGCTCGCGGCCGTCGCAGGCGAGCTGTCGTCGATCATGACGGGGTTGATGTACTGCAGCGTGATTGACACCTGCCGGCAGGTCTATGCCCTGGGTCGCGCGCGCGAATGGACCTCCGCGTTTTCACGCGTGTGCGAGCAACAGCCGGAGATGGCCGCGTTTACCGGCACGTGCCATGTGCATCGTTCCGAGATTCTGCAGTTGCAGGGCGCGTGGCCGGACGCGATGGCGGAAGCCTGCCGGGCGTGTGAGCGTGCCCAGGGCGACCAGCGCAAGCCGCCCGGCGCCGCGCTCTATCAACAGGCCGAGATTCATCGGCTGCGCGGCGAGTTTGCAAAGGCGGACGAAGCCTATCACTCTGCGAGCGAACTGGGCTGCGAGCCGCAACCCGGGCTCGCGCTCCTGCGACTGGCGCAAGGACGTACCGATGCCGCGTGTGCGGCGATCCGCCGGTTGACGACTGCGACCAGCGATCGGTTGCGGCGCGCCAGACTCTTGCCTGCGTATCTCGAGATCATGCTCGCGATCGACGATGTCGACGACGCCCGACTCGCCCGCGATGAACTGCATGAACTGGCGCACGCGTTCGATACTGACGGGCTGCGCGCGATCATTGCGCAGGCCGACGGCGCGATCGCCCTCGCCGAAGGCCACGCCCACGCCGCGCTCGATCCGCTTCATCGCGCGTTCGAGCTGTGGGAGCGCCTCGAGGCACCGTATGAAGTGGCGCGCGTGCGCGTGCTCATCGGGCACGCGTGTCGTGCCCTCGGTGACCACGAGGCGGCAGGACTCGAGCAGCAGGCGGCGAGGTCTGTCTTCGAACGACTCGGGGCCCAGCCTGATCTGGCACGCATCGATGTGCCGGAGACCCTCGCTCGAGCCGGAGCGGAGTCTCCCCTGACCGCTCGCGAGCTTCAGGTGTTGCGCCTGATCTCCAGTGGCCGCACCAACAAAGAGATCGCTGATGTGCTCTGCGTGAGCGAGCGAACCATCGATCGGCACGTCAGCAATATTCTCGGTAAGCTCGACGTGCCGTCCCGCGCGGCCGCCACTGCCTACGCCTTTCAACATAAGCTCATCTGATCGTCTCGCCTGGCGGAAACTACCCATCTTGATTGCAGCCGATTGGGTGGTTTCGCCGAAGCGCCCGACGTCGCCTTCGTCGCAGAGTTGATCTGCGGGGCGACCCCGCCGATCGAAAGTCCGGGGCAACCATGAATCAAGCGAGGCAACGCATGTATGACGCGATCATCGTCGGCGCGCGATGCGCCGGCGCACCGACCGCGATGCTCCTGGCCCGGAGTGGCTATCGAGTGTTGCTGGTCGATAAGGCCACTTTCCCGAGCGACACAATCTCCACGCATATTCTCTGGCCGCATGGCGCCGAGATGATGGACCGCTGGGGGCTGTTCGATCCATTGGCTGCGACCGGCTGTCCGCCAATCGCTCTCAACCTGATCTTCGATGTCGGCCCGTTCGCCCTCGAAGGCGCGGTGACCGATACCAACGGCGGACGCGGTGGTTTTTGCCCGCGGCGCACGGTGTTGGACAAGCTGCTCGTGGAAGCGGCTGTCGACGCCGGAGCCCAACTGCGAGAAGGCTGCACTGTCGCGTCGCTCTTGTGGGAGGGCGATCGAGTCGCCGGAATCAAAGGCCACAGCCGGACCGGCGGCGTCTTCGAGGAGCGGGCACGAGTCGTCATCGGCGCTGACGGTGTGCACTCGCTGGTGGCGAAGTCCGTCCGGGCAGCTGAGTACGATGTGAAGCCGCCGCTCACCACGAATTACTACAGCTATTACAGCGGGTTCGAGGCCGACGATCTCGAGGAGTACGTCCGCGACTACCAGGCCGTAGGCTGCTTCCCGACGCACGACGGCCTCACACTCATCGCGGTGCTGTGGCCCAGCAGCAGATTTGAGGAGATACGTGCTGATATCGAGGGGCACGTCTGGAAGGTGCTCGAGTCCACACCGAGCGTGGCCGACCGACTGCAGGGCTCGAGACGCGAGACGAATTGGTTCGGGACCGCCGGAGTCCGCAATTACTTCCGTCGCCCGTACGGGCCGGGCTGGGCGCTTGTTGGCGACGCGGGATACGACAAGGACCCGATTACGGCGCAGGGGATCAGCGACGCGTTTATCGACGCGGAAGCACTGACGACGGCACTGGACGATGGCTGGTCCGGGCGTCGTCCGCTCGACGGCGCGCTGGCCGACTATCAATCGAGCCGCGACCGCCGAGCCAAGCCGATGTACGACTTCACATGCCAGCTGGCGACGCTGGAACCGCCTCCGCCGCACATGCAGCAGCTCTTTGCTGCATTGCGCGGCAACCAGGAGGCCACGAACGAGTTCTATTCGGCGCTGACCGGCTCGCGTCCGTTACCCGCGTTCATGAACCCGAAGAACCTTGACCGGATCATGGCGAGTGGTGGCGCTCGAAAGTGACAGGAGTGAGGTTGCGGATCGAATCGACGTGATCCAGCCTACCGTCCGCGTATGAGGGTGGCGGCCAGGAACACTCCCCACTGCTCACGTAGAATCCGCTTCATCCGTTTTGAGGGGCGCATGACGTCACCTGAGTCCTTGTTGCGATGCTTCCTAACCTGACTACGTGTCACCCGCTGAAGCGGATTCGCATCACAAGCTCCTCTGAAGGCTCAGCTGTCGCGTTCTTCCAACGATCTACTGGCCGTCGCTGATCAGCACCACGTCGCTCCTGTTGATGCCACTTGCGAGCGACAGCCACCGGCCATCGGGCGACCACGCGAAACTGAAGATCTTTCCAGTGGTGAAGTGAGTAATCTGCACCGGAGGCCCCCCGGTGAGGGGTTGTCGCCAGATGTTCGATATGCCGGACTGAGTCGCCACGTAGTCCAGCCCGCCTTCGTCTGGCGCCCATGCCGGCGAGACCCCGAGGGCCGCATCGGCTGGCCTCTCGAAACTGAACAGCCGCTTTCGATCGTGTGCCGAAATCACGACCCACCGCAGTCGTCGGATCCGAACGGGGCGCTCGTCCCATTCGAACGTAGAGTAGTAAATCAAGCGGCCACTCGGTGACGGCAGCGCCTCGAAACTCTCAGTCTGAATCACCAGCGGGATCGGCTCGCCGCCGTCAATCGATACCTGCCAAATCGACGGCTTGTCCCGCAGCGAAGCGTAATAGACCCACTTCCCGTCGGGGGAACAGTTCGGATGCGCATCAATGGACCCGCTCGTCAGTTGGGTAGCACCGCCCGTACCCGGCGCGACCCGCCAGATACTGTTTCCAGGCGTCAATTGAAAGACGACGTAGCGGCCGTCGCCGCACGCGGAGACCCCGCTCACGACCTTGTGGTTGTCGGGTAACGGCAGGTTGACTGTACGGCCGTCCCGGTGCACGGCATTCAGGTTTCCGTTCAAATCCCGGTAGACGATCGTGTCGTTGTCAGGCAGCCAGCTGTGGCGTCTGAATACCGGCGCCCCCCACGTGATCTGGCGGGGTTTTTCGAGTTGATCGACCGGTGCGATCCACAGATCAGACACTAGTGAGTTCTGGACATTCACCACGGTCCTGCTGGCCGCCGCGACATCCAGACAACAAACGTCATAGTCCGTCAGGTCGCGAGTCAGGCGCTCGGCACGGCCGCCCGGATACGCGAGGTGCCAAATCGCTCCGCCCGAGATTTGCAGTTTGTTTCCGGCCTCCCACGGCGCGGACTGCCTCGCGAGCGTCTCCGACATGACGGCGAGGAGCCCCGATCCATCGGGGACCCAGCGCACGCGCCCGATGCGATTCTCGGTACTGTAGATCTCGCGGCTGCTGCCGTCCGCAACAGAGAGAAGCACGATGGACCAGCGCCCTTTCGCCTGATCGGCACCAGAAGCCGCCACTGTTTTTCCGTCAGGCGACCAGGACGGTCCAAAGAACGAGAACATCGACGGTGTTCTCCGCGAGGCCAGAATCCGTTGCGCCCCGCCGTCCGCGCTGGCAATAACGATGTGCGTGAGGCGGCCGGCGCCACGCATGAAAACGAACTGTTTCCCGTCGGGTGAGAAGCTCACCGGTGTGTCGACGTCATCGAGTACGGGTGTCTCCGAGCCTCCAATTGCGGGAACACGGTTGAGCACGAAGCCGCCGCGACTCATCGACCCGCGCGCGAAGTAGAGGTGCTGGCCGTCAGGGCTGAACACCACATCCGTTAGTATCCCGGGTCGGCGTGGAACGACTTGCGTCCGCCCGCCGGTCGCGATCTGCTTCAGCCAGAGGCTGTATTCATCCCCGTCGTTTTCGACATACGCGACATAGCGGCCGTCGGGGGATATCGCGGCGTTCGTAGCCTTGCCAGTCTCCGTCACTCTGGTGACGTGAATGCTGGCCGGGTCGATATACGGTCGCCCCCTGTGGGTCGACCTCCATGTAAAAGCCAGGACCGTCCCCAGGGCGACGATGCTGGACACGAGGACGGCAGCTTTGACAGGCCGCAGACTCCTGGTCCAGACCGTCGGCAGGGGTGACTGCGGTGTCGCAGCGACGTCGGCCGGGAGGTCGGACGCGGAAATCTCCGTCACCTGTGCCGTGAAGCGATAACCGTGTCCCGGAACGGTGACGATGTACCGCGGATTCTGTGCGTTGTCGCCCAGCGCCTTTCGGAGAAGGAAGATCTGCTGGGTGAGGTTTCCTTCCTCGACCGTGACATCAGGCCAGACGGCGTGAAGCAGTTCGTCTTTCGTGACGACGCGGTGCCGGTTCGCGACGAGGAAGACCAGGGTGTCGAACGCTTTCGACATCAGCGGTACAGGCGTGCCGTCGCAGACGAGGAGACGCTTGTCTGCGAGGAGCTTGAATCCGTCGAACTCCCAGTTCTGACCGGCTGAAGAGCCCACCATGGCTGTTGCCTCGGATATTACCCCGCGGTGGGTGATGCCGGGCTGGTGAGACGCGTCCTGATCACGCGGGCCCGCCGGCTTCCCGACGAGGAGACGCTGGCCGTCGGGCGAGAGGTCGTAGGACACGCCCGGCGTGTCGACAAAGTCGGTTTCGAACGGTTTTATTGTTGTCTGGTCCTTGAATTGTCGTCAGACAGGACGATCACTGGCCAATCCCCAGGTATCGCGACCGGTCGGTAGACACCTTGATAGATGACGACCGGTAGGCCCCGCGCGACGAGAGCTTTGACTTCCTGGTCCGTCGGCATGCGCTCGTAGGCGGTGTACAGGTGAGTAGAACATCACCTCGATCGCAGATGGGACGTTGAAGAGCACCGCGTCTGGCAGCCCCAGTTGCAACTGGATTCTCTTGGCGCGCTCAACCACCTCCGGGAACCGGTCCCTGCGCTCGAGAGGACCCGTCGGCTCGAGCAGGTGCCGCGCCGGCAGCGCCGCCATCAGCACGAGCGCTCCCGCAGTCACCAGGCGCGCGACGCGGCTCGACATTTCGGGCAGCCGATCGCGCAGCGCGACCCACGCCCAGGCCTGCATCAGGAACAGCGCGGGAGCGGCAATCATCACGTAACCGGGCAGGCGCGTCGCCATCAGCGAGAACACGACGTAGACCAGTCCCGCCCACACGACGAGCAGTCGAAGGCCGGCCTGCCGCGGATCTCTCAATGCGATGACGCCGGCCACTAAGACGACCGCCGGGCTCATCTCGCCGAAGAATCGCGGCAGGTCCCTGACGTATGTGAGCACACTGGTAGCGTGCCCTTCCACCGTCTGTGTCATGTGCATCAGCGTGTACTCGAAGGCCCAGGCGGCCTCCGCCGGATACCTGCGCGCCGCGAAGATCGTCCAGGGCGCCGCGACCGCTGCAGCGACCAGCGCCACCCACAAACAGAGCCGAACCCGATCGGCCCGCGAGACTGCCGGAGGCAGAGCCACGAATGCTACGGGCAGCACGATCAACGCCGGCAGGGACTTCGTGAGAAACGCAAACCCCATGCTCACCCCACACACGACGAGCCACGCCGGCGTTCGAGTGGTGCGGTAAAGGATCACCGCCCACACGGCAAGCTCCACGAAGACAGTCAGAGTTGTGTCGACGTGATCGGCGACGCGCCGTCCTGCCGCCAGCGCCACGAGGAATCCGTTGAGTGCGTGGAACGCGGCGGCGAGAAGTCCGACACGCTCGCCGAACAGCGCCCGACCTATCAGAAACGTCAGGATCACGGCAGCGGACGAGAGAATTACGCTCGGCAACCGCAACCCGAACTCATTGACGCCGAGGGCTGCCATGCTGCCGGCCATCAGCCAGAGCGCGCCTGGGGGCTTGTGCAGCCACACGTGATTCGCCGTCCAGTCCTTCAGGTCAAAAGCAAGAGCGGGCCGTTTGTAGAGTGTCGGCCGGAGGGGATCGCTGATCAGGTTCTTCGCGACCAGCGCATGGTAGCTCTCGTCCCAGGTGTGCAGACCGCGCTGGAAGGCGGCGTCGCCGCGGATGATTAGTGCCGCCACCACGATCGCCGCAACACGAAACGAGAGCGGACGCCCGACGGCCGCCGCTACGAGAAGAAGCGCAGCGAGGGCTATGACCGAGAGGCTGAGCGCATCGAACGGCATATGCCGGTGCCTGGACTACCTTGGTGCATGCATAACGATGCAGATATGCCTATCGATCACACATCGGTGCTGCCAATTTGAGGTGAAATGCTCCTCCGACCGCCGCAACTGCGGCGCGGGCAACGTCCAGATCGCGACGGCTCGGGGGATGCTCGGCGACCTATTCGCATCGTTGACGGCGGATCGCAGGTGGGCTCGATCAGAAGCGGCCGACGGCAGTCGGCTGACCGTCACGGGGCCTGTATGAGTGCATTGAGCACAACGTCGAGGTCGTACACGGCGGACGAAGGGCTGGCGCGGCTGATCGCGGGCAACGAGCGCTTCGTGCGCGGCGAAGCCCGGTTCCCGACAGTGCAGAAAGAAATCCTCGCCCAGCTGGCGACGGGTCAGCGTCCCTACGCAACGATCATCGGCTGCAGCGACTCGCGCGTACCGCCAGAACTGGTGTTCGACGCCGGCTTTGGTGAGCTCTTCATCGTCCGCGTCGCAGGCAACATCATCTCTCCCGAGATCATGGGCACGCTGCAATATGCGGCCGTGCATCTTCACACGCCGCTGTTCGTCGTGCTTGGTCACGAGGGGTGCGGCGCCGTGCAAGCCGCGGCGGCGACGAAGTGGCATGGCGCGCGCGAGCGCGATCGCATTGCCCGCCTGCTCGACAACATCCTGCCCGGACTGCCGGAGCAGGATACGTCGCTCTCTCCGGACCAACAGCTCGATGCGGCCGTTGAAGCCAATGTGCGCTGGTCGATGCGTCAGCTGGTCGAGACGCCGGAAGTCCGGGCTCGTCTGGCGGAAGGCGCACACAAGCTCGTCGGCGCCATCTTCGAACTGAAGACCGGACGCGTGCGCTTCTTGTCGTGACAATCCTGTGCGCACTCCGGTGGTTGGACTGTCCGGCTTCAGCCGGACCAGGGCCGCCTGAGCGGCGATGTTGCGACTAGCGAAGTCCGGTCTACGCTGCGGGCACCGCGCGCACGATGAACCGCTTCGGGGCCGCGCCCACGTGGTAGAACGGGTAGCAGCCGACGAGCGTCACCGCGCGACCGGGCGTGGGGTCGATCACGCTGACGTCTTCGGGGGTGGTGATCCGGATCCACTCGACCCGGTATTGCTCGGTCGCGACGGGCGTGTCCAGCACCAGCTCGTCGCCTTCCTTGATGTCCTTCAGCACCCGGAAGAAGCCGTCTCGGTGGGCCGCGATGCCGACGTTGCCCACCGTCCCAGGTAGCGCCGTTTCCTCGATCCGACCGGCCGCGAGGTCGAGCACCGCGTCCGCGGTGCCGTCGTAGACCGGTACCTCGAGCTCGAGCCGCGGGATGCGCAGGATGGCGAGCGTGGGCGGCGTTTCCAGCTGCAGCGCGGCCTTGTAGGCCTTCACCCTGACCTGCGACCAGAGCTTCATGTCGACCTTCCCGCTCCAGGTGAGCTCGCGCGGCGGCGGGGGTGGTGGAGGCGGCGGTGCGGGTGCCGGAGCGGCTGTGTCGGCAGCCGCCTGGTTGCTGGCCGGGGGTGTGTCAGCGCCGCGGCCGCACGCCGTCAGCGTCCCCACGAGCACGAGCGCGAGCGCCAAGACAGGAAGGGTGCGGTTCGAGGGAGACCGGTGAGGGACCATAAGGGACTCTCCAGTGCGAAGCGCCTTCTGTGGCTCCGTTTTTGGTGCGGTCCAGGGCATGTCATCGTATCAGCCGCACGGCTAACCTTCCATGTCGAAGTGTTCGGCCTGCGGAGAGGTACACGGCCGCAAGGTGTCCGCATCTCTGGACAAACCCGCCGACGAACAGTAGACTCCTTTCCTATCGATTTCGATAGGAGTCACGCTCTGGCCATCGAAAAACTCGATCTCCTCATCCTGAAGACCCTCGGCCTCGGTCCGCTGCACGGCTATGGCATCGGGCAGCGCATCGAGCAGATGTCCGGCGGCGTCTTCAAGCTCACACTCGGTGCGCTCTACCCGGCGCTGCAGCGGCTCGAGCGCTCCGGGCTGGTCACGGCCGAGTGGTCGGTCTCGGACAACAACCGGCGCGCACGCTACTACACGCTTACGGCTGCCGGGCGCCGCCGTCTGACTGTGCAGCAGAAGGCGTGGGAGCGCACCGCCGCAGCCATGCTGCGCGTGCTGAAGAGCCAATGATGCGGGCGCGCCACGCGCATCGATCCAGCCGTCATCCTGCGGCGAGGGTGAACAGCCGCGGGATGCGTTTCGCGGCGAGGAATCCTACTCGCTGACGGTCACGATTGGCGCGAACAGCTCGTCGATATCGAGCGGCTCGCGCACGAAGCGCTCGCGGTGCAGGTACCGCGCCACGGCCTCGAGGACGTGACGGTTCGGCTCGACGCCGTACCACCACGGGTTGCCGCCGCACAGGGCACGCAACTCCTCGACGTCAGCGGCGAGCCAGGGCAGCATCAGCCGCGTGTTGCCGTCGTCGTGCATCGCCGCCCAGCCGAGATCGCGCGAGGCGACGAACGCCTTGAACAGACTCTCCGCGATCCACGGCTTGTCCCGGTAAAGCATCTCGCGCAGGACGATGCAATGCATGATGGGGAAGATACGGGTGCGCCGGAAGTAGTCCTGTTCGACGTGGCGGTAGTCCTCGAACAGGCGGCGCACGTGCGGCACGACGCCGAGCGATCTCGGCAGGCGTGCGCCGACCACGGCGTCGAGCTCGCCGCTGACCAGCATGTCGTTCAGTGTGCGCGCCTCGCCGATATGCTCGATGCGGACCGCTGACTCGGGTCGGCTCTGCAGCGCCTGCGGGTGGCCGGGCTTGTTCACGCCGCCCGTGAACCACTTGATCGTTTCCGCCTCGACTCCGTACTCATCCTGGAGAATGCCGCGGATCCATACGGCCGCGGTTTGCGAATACTCCATCACGCCGACCCGCCGGCCGTTGAGATCGCCGGGCACCCGGATGCTCGAATCGGTGTTGATGACGATGAAGCTGTGCCTGAACTTGCGCAAGGGAAAGACCGGAATGGCGACGAACGGGAAATCGCCGCTGCGGCGATGCCGGAAGTAGTGCGACAGCGACATCTCGCAGGCGTCGAAGGCGCCGTTGGCCAGCATCCGCGTGAAGATCTCCGGTGGCGACTCGATTGGCAGGAACGTCAGATCGATGCCTTCGACCGGGACCCGGTCGGTCATCAGCGCATGCGTGTGGGCATACGGTCCGCAGGCGAGCGTCAGTTGCAGGTTGGGCATCTCAGACAATGAAACTGAGATTGGCGAGCGGCTGATCGCGCGTCAGCAGCCAGACGGTCTTCCGCGCGATGCGCCACTCAGGGCCGCGGGTGCAGCGGTACTCGCAGCGGCCGGCCAGGATCTGCGGAACGCCAAGGCCCGCCTGCGACGCGTCGCCAACCCGGATCTCGAAGAGCGTCAGGTGGCACCGCAGCGTCACCGGCCCATCGTCCGGAGGTGCTTCCACGTCGACGTTGCTGATGTTGTGCTGCGTTCGCGACGGCGGCTCCTGCGCGTAGGCGCGGGTCTCGTTGAGACGGAACACGCGCTCCTCGAGCCGGGTGCGCGTGTCGTACACGATCGAGGGCTCGAGCTCGGAGTCGCTGTCGCCGATCGGCAGCCAGTACAAGCAGTCCGCGGTGAACAACGCCAGCCACTCGTCGAACCGCCGCTCGTCGAGGAGGCGCGCCTCGTGAATCAGGAACCGTTCGGCGTCGTCGCGGGTCACGTCAGACGACCGTTTCGGTCCGCATGAGCTCATGCCAGCGCCTGTACGCCGAGCGCTGGGGCGTCTCGTCAGTGGAGTGGCCGATCGGCTCGCCGTCGTTCAACTGCTCGCGGTGCAGCCCACGATCCAGCCGCACCCACGAGACCGCGTCGGCGCGCAGGCCGCTCTCGCAATTGACGAACATCTCGACGTCGTCGGGCGTGCCGAATCCCGCAGGACCGAAGAAGCGCTCGTGCGCACGCAGGCGCGCGACGTTCATCTCGTCGGGAACTCCTTCGAGGATGGTCGGATACATCGTCACGATCGTCTGCGCCACGCTCACCGGCTGGAGGACGCGGATGTGCGATTCGAACAGGAACAGGTTGGGGAAGATCAGCAGGTTGCGCTGGCCGAGAATCTCCTCGCGGCGCTCGGCGCCGTGGGCGGCGTCGAGCTGTGCGTGATAGGACGCGAGCCGCGGATCGCGGTAGTCGAACTGGCCCGCCATGCCGCCGCCAGGGCGTTCGATCATGCCGTCGCCAGCCGCCAGACCGCGCGTCGATCCGGTGTCGCGTACCGCAGTGAAGGCGGCTACCGGCCGTTCGCCGGCTCGATCGACGATGCGCATGAACGAAGAGTGGACGTAGTTGCCGTGATAGCCGTCGACGCCGTTCTCCATCTGCAGCTTCCAGTTGCCCGTGTACGCAATCCGGTGAGCCGACTGCGTTACCCTGATGCGCCCGTGAGGCGATCGCTCGTTCCAGAGATCGATGTAGCGGCGAACCGCGGCAAGGCGTGCGTCGAGCGACTCACCGTGAGGGTCGAGGCGCGCGAAGATCAGGCCGCCATATGTGCCGACCGCGGCCCTGGCCAGGCCCAGATCGGCGCGGTCGAGATCCTGGGGATATCCCTCCTTCTGCGCGAACGAGATCAGCGCGCCGTCACTGGCGTAGACCCAGTTGTGATAGGGGCACATGAATCGGGCGGCGCGACCGGACGCGAGCCGGCAGACGATCGACCCGCGATGACGGCATCGATTCAGCAAGACGTGCACGACGCCGCGTGTGTCGCGCGTGACGATCACCGGCTGCGTCCCGATCGTGGTCGTGATGTAGTCGCCGGCGGCAGGCAGCTGCGATTCGTGCGCGACGTAGATCCACGTGCGCTCGAAGATGCGACGCATTTCGAGCTCGAAGATGGCGGGAGAGACGTAGGCGTCGGTGTGGACGCGAAAATCACCGGGTCGGTCGACGACGAGATCGGCGAGCGACTGCATGGTTGGCCCTCAACTCGGCCGCCATCGGGCCAGCCTCCTGATTCTATCTCGGGCGCATTCTAGCACTGCGGTGCGACTCGCCCTACCGTAACCCCACATCTATAATCACCCCGCCCGATGGTTTTCCACGCCCGGAGAATGACCGCATGACGCCGTTCACGACAGTGCTTCTGTTTGCCGTACTGGTCGCCCAGGCGGCGCAGACGCAAGCTCCCGAAATCCCGATCGCCCCCGGCGTGACCTTCGTGCTCGCCGTCAGTAACGAGACATCATCTACTGGCGCGCCGGCCGGTATCCTGCAGGGAGACTCCGAACTGGTCGTGGCGATCACCGACACGACTGGCGGAATCACACATGCGGCCTCGTTCGAAGGGCGCGATGCTGGTGGTGTAGATCGCCGCGGCATCGTCCGGCGTGTCGTTTCCGCCGCCGACCTCGCGACTGCGCGCGTGCAGATTCTGGGGTTCCACGTGGACGATCCAGCGGCGGTCGCAGGTACCTCGGCGCTCGGTCCCTCGCTGGCGGTCACTCGCGAGCTGGTGCAAAAGGGAGTAACGGAGTACTCGTTCCGCAATTGGGCAAGCCGGGAGACGATCTCCGGCACGCTGAAGCGCACTTCCAGCGGGACGGTCAAGTTCCCGGTGCTGATCAATGGCAGACGCGTCGAGCTCGAGGCCGTGCAGGCCAGCGGAGTGCTCGCTCTGGGCAACGCGAGACGGCCGTTCGAAATGCTCATCCTCGACCATCCGCGTTACCCGATCTCCTTGCGCGTGGCGTATGGCCCGCGTGACGGCGGCTTCCCCTTCAAGCCGGACTTCGCCCGCGAGGTGGTCCGCATCGACTTTCCGACGACGGGGAACACGATAGCGGAGGGCCTGGCGAAGGACTGCCGGGTGGAACTGCGGGGCATCTACTTCGATTTCAACGAGGCGACGATCAAGCCGCAGTCCGAGGCGGCGTTGAAGGAGATCGCGAGCGCCCTGAAGACTTCGCCGCAAGGCCGTCTCAGGCTCGAGGGGCACACCGACAACATCGGCAGCGATCGCTACAACGATGAGCTGTCGGCGCGCCGTGCCGAGGCGGTCAAGGAGGCGCTGGTCCGTGACTACGGCCTCGATGCGTCGCGCCTGATGACGGCCGGCCACGGCGAACGGCGTCCGGTCGAGACCAATGACACGCTTGCAGGACGTGCGCGTAACCGCCGCGTCGAGTTGGTGTGCGCGGACCGCTAGATCACCGACACGACTGGCGGAATCACACATGCGGCCTCGTTCGAAGGGCGCGATGCTGGTGGTGTAGAGCGCCGCGGCATCGTCCGGCGTGTCGTTTCCGCCGCCGACCTCGCGACTGCACGCGTGCAGATCCTGGGGTTCCACGTGGACGATCCAGCGGCGGTCGCAAGTACTCGGCGCTGGGTTCCTCGCTGGCGGTCACCCGCGAGCTGGTGCAAGAGGGAGTAACAGCATAATCGTTCCGCAACTGGGTAAGCCGGGAGACTATCTCCGGCACGCTGAAGCGCACTTCCAGCGGGACGGTCAAGTTCCCGGTGCTGATCAATGGCAGACGCGTCGAGCTCGAAGCCGTGCAGGCCACCGGAGTGCTCGCTCTGGGCAACGCAAGACGGCCGTTCGAAATGCTCATCCTCGACCATCCGCGTTACCCGATCTCCTTGCGCGTGGCGTATGGCCCGCGTGACGGCGGCTTCCCCTTCAAGCCGGACTTCGCCCGAGAGGTGGTCCGCATCGACTTTCCGACGACGGGGAACACGATCGCGGAAGGCCTGGCGAAGGACTGCCGGGTGGAACTGCGGGGCATCTACTTCGATTTCAACGAGGCGACAATCAAGCCGCAGTCCGAGGCGGCGTTAAAGGAGATCGCGACCGCCCTGAAGACTTCGCCGCAAGGCCGTCTCAGGCTCGAGGGGCACACCGACAACATCGGCAGCGATCGCTACAACGATGAGCTGTCGGCGCGCCGTGCCGAGGCGGTCAAGGCGGCGCTGGTTCGGACCCACGGCCTCGATGCCTCGCGGCTGATGACGGCCGGCCACGGCGAACGGCGTCCAGTCGAGACCAATGACACGCTTGCTGGACGTGCGCGTAACCGCCGCGTCGAGTTGGTGTGCGCGGACCGCTAG
>CAWARA010000019.1:0-114614 GCA_963784195.1 uncultured Acidobacteriota bacterium
GCCGGCGCGCCTGTGCGTGGGGTAGAACGCCAGGAACTCGCGGAACTCGTTCTGCGCGAGCACGTATCCCTCGGCGCTCCCTTCACCGATGTACGTGTCGCCGATTCCGAGTTTCGCGTCGGCGCGGGAAGGGGCTCTGGGGGTAGGCGTCCACGAGCTGCCGGAAATACTCGCGCGCCGTGAACCACTTGCGCTCGTTGAGCGAGGCGCTGCCGCGTTCCTGCAGGAACTTGTCCGGCTCCGGTGTGCCGGTGGGAACGCGCGTCGAGCTGCCGGCGCACGCGCTCGCCAGCACGAGCAGCGCCAGCGGCGCCGCGGAACACAACCTTCGAACGAGCCGCTCGGTCGTCACACGACCAGCGGTGTGCTTGCAAGCCATCGATACTCCGCTTCCAGTCCCTCTTCCAGCGACACCCTGGGGGCAAATCCGAGATCGGCGCGAGCCAGCGTCGTGTCCGCGAACGTGTCGCGCATGTCCCCCTTGGCTGACGCTTCACGCTGGACGGTCAACGGCTTGCCCGCAAGCCGCCCGATGATATCCAGCACGTGATTGATCGACACGCGCGAGCCGCCGCCGATGTTGTACGCGCGGGCGGGCACGCCCCGCGTGCCGGCCGCAATCGTCGCCGCGACCGCGTCGCTCACGAACGTGAAGTCGCGCGTCTGTTCGCCGTCGCCATACAACGTGATCGGCTGATCGGTCAGCGCCGCACGAATGAAACGATTGAACGCCATGTCCGGACGCTGCCGCGGGCCGTACACCGTGAAATAGCGCACGGACGTCGCCGGAACCCCGTGATTCACGACGTACAGGTGACACAGCTGCTCGGCCGCCAGCTTGGTGACGCCATACGGGGAGACCGGCTGCGGAAGCGCATCTTCCCGCATCGGGATGCTGACGTTGTCGCCGTACACGGAGGAACTCGACGCGTAAACGAAACGCTCGAGCGGGCGGCCGACGCACGCCTCGAGGAGCCGCTGCGACGCGTCGACGTTGTTGTCGGTATAGATGCGGAAGTCGCGCCCCCAGCTCTTGCGCACGCCCGCCTGCGCCGCGAGATGAAACACGTGCGTCTTGCCCTCCAGCAACGCCGGCAAATCGGTGTGCTGGATGCTGCCCTCGATGAACCTGAAGCCCTGCCGGCCGGCATTGACGGCGAGATTGCTCTCCTTGATCTCGCGCGCGTAGTAGTCGGTGAAGCAGTCGAGGCCCGTGACCTCCGCGCCACCATCGAGCAACGATTTAGTCAGGTGCGACCCGATGAAGCCGGCGGCGCCAGTGATCAGCGCCCTCATGCGAACACCTCGCGGACGCGGGCGGGGAGCCGGCACGGCCGGCCGGTCGCGTCGAGCGCGGCGTGCTTCGTCCACCCTGATGCGGCGATCACGCCATCGGCTAGCTTCACTTCGTACAGGAACTCCATGCGAACAGGTGACAGCAGCCTTCCGTGCGTCGTGATCTCCAGCTCGTCGTCGTACCGTGCCGGCCGCTGATAGTCACAATGCGCCTCGATCACCGGCAGCGAGATACCGGCGCTTTCCATCTCGCGATAGCTCCAGCCGAGACTGCGCAGCAGATCCGCGCGCGCCACTTCGAACCATACGAAATAGTTCGCGTAATAGACGACGCCCATCTTGTCCGTCTCGGCGTAGCGGACGCGGACGACGGAACGGGACTGGGGCATCGTCCCAGGCTGAGGCATTCAGGTACCTCAGCCCTCTGCATGGCCGATTCGCGCAGCTGCCGGGTCGCCCGTTCGGCGTCGCCGGAGCCGAAAATCGAGCTGCCGGCGACGAGGATGCTCGCGCCCGCCGCCACGATCCGTCCGGCATTGGACGAGTCGATGCCGCCGTCGACTTCGATGGGGGCGCGGTTCCCGGCCCTGTCGAGCAGCTGACGCACGGCACGAACTTTAGACTCGCTTCTGGGGATGAAAGTCTGACCGCCGAAGCCGGGGTTCACCGTCATCACGAGCACGTGGTCGACGTCCGCCGCGACCTCCTCGAGCACGACCACCGGGGTCGCCGGATTGATCGCCACGCCAGCCTTGACACCCAGGCTCTTGACGAAGTGCAGCGTGCGGTGCAGGTGATAGAGCACCTCGGCGTGAACCGAGATCATCGAGGCGCCGGCCTCCACGAACGCCTCGACGAAGCGGTCCGGATCCTCGATCATGAGGTGCACGTCGAGCGGCACCCGGGCGACGCGCTTGATGGCTTTCACGACCGGCGGGCCCATGGTGAGGTTCGGCACGAAGTGCCCGTCCATGATGTCGATGTGCAGCAGATCGGCGCCGCCGCGCTCCGCTGCCGCGATCTCGGTGGAAAGCGACGCGAAGTCCGACGCCAGCAACGATGGCGCGATCAGCACGCTCACCGGCTGACCTCGATCGAGATCGCTTCTCCGGGCGCAATCTGGAAGCCGGCTTGCGGGGCCTGGCGAAGCACGACGCCGGCCGGCACTCCCGGGTACGGATGATCGCCGACGACCGCGACGCGGAAACCACGCGCGCGCAACACGTCAGCGGCGCGATCGCCGTTCACGCCAATCAGGTCGGGCATCACGTACGTCGCGCCTCGCTCGCCCCGGTTGACGAGCAGCGCCACACGCTCGGACTTGCTCTTCGCCGGTGGCGTCTGAGCGACGACCGTGCCCGCGGCGTATTCCGCCGACCGGATCTCCGAAATGCTGCTCACAATGAAACCGTCCTGTTGCACACGCATCTGCGCGGTGCGATCCGATTCTCCAACGAGAGCAGGCACGATGCTCGAGCGCGGCCCCGCGCTCACCCAGACCTTCACGCTGCGCTCGCGGCGCGTGCGGATGCCCGCCGCCGGATCCTGCGCGAGAATCTGCCCCGCCGGCACCTTGGCATCGACGCGGCGCCCTTCTTCGACCTTCAGGAGAAGTCCCGCGTCAATCAAGAGCACCGAGGCCTCGTTCACGCTCTTGCCGTTGAGCTCGGGCACCTCGACCTCGCGCGTCTTGATCGCCACACGCATCGCGGCCGCCGCGAACAACACGTAGGTCACGAGCAAGGCGCCGCAGACCAGAAGCAGCTTGCCCGCGCTCCACACGCGGGTCCTAAGAGCCATGAACTCTTGAGTTTAACACGTTCGTGGGCGGGCTTCGCGTGCCGTGGTTCGTGGTTCGTGGTTCGTGGCTCGAAGAACTGACGATAGACGACAGTTCACACGTAGGTTCAGGACGAGGGTTCACACGGGGGTTCACGACGAGAGTTCACGACGAGGGTTCACGGTCGACAGGTCCACGAGCGAGCCGGTTGGCTCGGGGCGACCTCTGAGCTGCGCGACAGCGATAGTCTAAAAACGACCTCGGAGCGGGTCCTTCGTCGCCGGCCAGGCTTCGTCTCCGGCGTACGGCAAACCCCGTTGCCCAACCGATTGGGCGCTGACGTTCGGATCAGCCATGCCGGCGACGTCGTCGTCAGCACGCGCCGCGGAGAGGTCGTTTTTCCGCGCAGCGAAGCGGGAGCCCCGAGACGACCGGCTCGATCGGCACGGACGCACGGACGACAGACGGGAGTTCACGACGACGGTTGCAGCACAGCGGCGAAAAAGGCCTCGAGGTTGTCGCGAAAGGGGTAGGTGCGCAATCGGCCCCGAGCATCGAGCAAGGGCATGACGGTAGGCGGCAGTGCGGTGGCCGCGATGAGCTTGAATCGGCTTTCCGCGATGAAGGCGTCAACGACGCCTTCGTTTTCTTCTTCCTCGCTCGAACAGGTCGCGTAGATGAGCCGGCCGCCGGGCTTCACGGCACTGGCGACTACGCGCAGCATCTGCAGTTGACCGGCGGCCATGGCGGCGAGGTCGGTTTCCTGGCGCCGCCATTTCAGGTCGGGGTCGCGTCGAACCGTCCCGAGACCCGAGCATGGGACATCGAGGAGGACGGCGTCGAACTGTCTTCGAAACGGCAGTGGGGCGGATGCGTCGGCCCTCACGACTCGAACGTTGGTCGCGCCTGACGCGCGCACGGTGGCCGCGAGAAGGTCGACGCGCTTGCCTCGCAGATCGGTTGCGACGACTAGCCCCGATCCTTCCATGGATGCGGCCATTGCCGTCGTCTTCCCGCCCGGAGCGGCGCAGGCGTCCAGGATGTGTTCGCCGGGGCGCGCGCCGGCCATCAGCGCCACGAGTTGCGAGGCCTCGTCCTGCACCACGAACAGGCCTTCACGCGCCAGCGGGGTCAACAGCGGGTTGCCACGTGAGACGACGAGTGCATCGGGTGCGTACTTGCCAGGGACGACTTCCACGCCTTCGCTGGCGAGCGCGGCGGCCAGCGACTCGACGGACGTTTTCAACCGGTTCGCGCGCAACGTCAGCGGCGCGGGAGCGTTATTGAACAGGGCCCACGCCTTCGCGGCATCGAAACCGTATCGATTGGCCCAGCGCTGCATCAGCCATTCCGGATGCGACAGCGTCGTCGAGAGATAGTCGAGCCCCGCATCCTCCTTCGGCAGCGGCAATCGGTTGCGTTCGCGGCTGGCTCGGCGAAGCACCGCATTGACGAGCGGCGCCGCACTCTTCTTGCCGGCCTTGCGCGTCAGGCTGACCGCGTCGTTGACGGCGGCGGAAGCCGGCACGCGATCGAGGTGCAGGAGCTGAAAGATCGTCAGGCGCAGAATGATGACGACTTCACGATCGAGCCGGTTCAGCGGACGGCCGGAGAACTCCTGGATGACACGGTCGAACGCACCTTGCCACCGCAACGTGCCGGTTGCGATCTCGCCAGCGAGCGCACGATCGCGCTCGTCGCCGAGGCCAGTCCTCGCACGCGCCAGCGCGTGCGGGAGATCGGCGCGGCCGCTCTCGACCGCATACAACGTCTCGTAGGCGGCGAGGCGAGCGGGCGCAATCATCCCCGCTCGAGACGGCTGCCAGCCGCAATGGCGTGACCGGCAAGAAACTCACGCGCCGTCATCGCTCTTCGTCCTTCCGGCTGGAGCATGAGGATTCGCACGATCAGGCCATCGCCCGCCGCAACGTCGAGCGCGTCGCGCTCGGCGCGAACGATCGTGCCTGCTGGCTCCTTCGTGTGTTCATTCGCCAGCGCGGTGCGATGGACCAGCACGCGAGTGTCACCGAGACGCGCGGACACGAGAGGCCAGGGCTGGAGACCGCGGACGAGGTTGTGAATCTGCTGCGCCGGCAGTCCCCAGTCGATCGTGCCTTCCGTCTTCACGATCTTGGGCGCATAGGTCGCGCGTGAATCGTCTTGTGGCGTTTCGATCGCCTCGCCGGCAGCCAGGCGATCGACAACATCGAGGAGCAGAGCCGCACCTGCTTCTGAGAGATCGCGCTCGACGTCCGGGCTCGTCTCGTCGGGACCGATTGCTCTCGACACCGTCGCGAACATCGGGCCGGCATCCAGTTCCTTGACGACGCGCATGATCGTCACGCCTGTCTCTCGATCGCCGGCAATCACCGCGCGATGCACCGGCGCCGCGCCCCGCCACCGCGGCAGAAGCGACGCGTGCACGTTCATCATCCCGAGCCGGGGAATCTGCAACAGGCTCTCCGGCAGGATCTTTCCGTAAGCCGCAACCACGCCGAGGTCCGGCGCCAGCGAGACGATCGTGGGGAGAAACCCTTCGTCCTTGATGCGCTCGGGCTGCAGAACGCGAACGCCTTTGCTCTCCGCGAGGACCTTCGTGGCGGTTGGGGAGAGGTGTTGTCCACGTCCGCGCGGCCGGTCAGGCTGCGAGACGAGGGCGATGACCTCGTGAGAGGAATCGATGAGCGTGCGCAGTGTCGGAACAGCGAACTCAGGCGTGCCGAAGTAGATGATTCTCAAGATCGAGCCTGCCCCGCAGTGGCGAAGGCGGTCACCATTTTCCCGCGCGCTTCAGTTTCTGGATCCGCCGCACGATCAGATCGCGTTTGATGCCGCGCAGACGATCGATGAACACCTTGCCGTCGAGATGATCCATCTCATGTTGAAAGGCCCGCGCCAGCAGATCTCTCGCTTCGATCGTTTGCAGTTCGCCATGTGTGTCGAAACCCTTGAGCACGGCTCGCGCAGGACGCACGACGGTGGCGTTGAAGCCGGGGACGCTCAGACAACCTTCTTCTTCGAGCTGCATGCCCTCACGCTCGACCCAGGCCGGGTTGACCATGATGATCAAGCCCTTCGGATCCCTCCCGACGGAGACGTCACACACGAACACCCGAAGCGGCACGCCAATCTGCGGCGCTGCCAGGCCCACGCCCGGAGCCGCATACATCGTTTCCGTCATGTCGTTGACCAGGCGCTGAAGCTCATCGTCGTAAGTGGCGACGTCGCGCGCCGGCTCGTGAAGCGGGGCCTCTCCGTAGCGGAGAATCGGGCGAATCATCGGGGCTGGAAACGCGCTCTGAGGCCTGCGGCCGACGCGTCGACTGAACGGTGAAGGTCCGCCATGTTGTCGCCGCCGTAACGTTCGACAACCGCGTCGGCAAGCACGAGCGCAACCATGGCTTCTGCAACCACGGCAGCCGCAGGCACGGCACACACGTCGCTGCGCTCGATCGCGGCGGCCGCCTCCTGCATGGTCTCGATGTCTACGGATCGCAGCGGCTTCATGAGGGTCGAGATCGGCTTCATCCAGCCCGACACGCGGACGTCTTCGCCGTTGGTCACGCCGCCTTCGAGCCCGCCGGCACGATTGGTGGGACGCGCCATCCCTGTCGCCCGCGCACCATCGGGCGCCGGAACGATCTCGTCATGCACGCGTGATCCCGGGCGGCGTGCCGCCTCGGGGCCGATGCCGATGCCAACAGCCTTGATGGCCGGAATCGACATGATCGCCTGCGCCAGCCGGCCGTCGAGCTTGCGATCCCACTGCGTGTAGCTGCCCAGACCCACTGGAACGCCGGTGACGATGACCTCGAACGCGCCGCCGCGCGTGTCGCCCGCTTCCCGCGCCTCGTCGATCGACGCGGTCATGCGCTTCTCGATCTCCGGATCGACGCAACGAACAGCCGCATCGTCGGGCAGTGCGGCGGCGCGCTCGAACGTGACGACCTCGGCGTCGGGAAGGGCAATGTCGCCGATCGCAAACACGTGGCTCGTCAAGCGCACGCCGATCGCGGCGAGCAGCTGTTTCGCGACCGCTCCGGCGGCGACCCGCGCGGCGGTTTCGCGCGCGCTGGCGCGCTCGAGCACGTCTCGAACGTCCTGACGGCCGTACTTGGCGATGCCGGCAAGATCCGCGTGACCGGGGCGCGGGCGGGTAACAGCCGGGCGCCTGGCGCCTGTCGCGCCTTCCGGCGGCTCGGCTGCGACGTGCATCGTCTGCTGCCAGTTCGGCCAGTCGCGGTTCTCGATCGTCATCGCGATAGGCCCGCCGATCGTTTCGCCGGCGCGGACGCCCGACAGGACCTCGGCCCGATCGGACTCGATCGCCATGCGGCGGCCGCGTCCGTACCCGCCCTGGCGGCGGCGGAGATCCCGCGTCACAGCATCGAGGTTGAGTGAGAGACCTGCGGGAATGCCTTCGAGAATCACCACGAGCGCCCGACCGTGCGATTCGCCGGCGGTGAGAAATCGCACCATCAGCGGCTCATTGTATACGAAGTTTCTGCATCGTTTGGCCCATCGATCGATGGATTCCGGCGTGAAACCGCGGCTGTATCCGTCGGCGATTGTCTTGCAGACGTGCGTCCGCACTTGCGATGACGGAGATCTTCGCGGACAGGTTCGTGTCTGCCGGTGCGGCCTGGATAGATCTGGCGACCGGTTCGCCTGTGCGGATGCACGTTCGCCGAAGACATGAAGGATCGGACGCGCTGATGTGGAACGATCGTTGTGCGACGCTCACGATGCTGCGGCACCCTGTGCTCAACGACCTGATCGATTTTGGCAGCGCCGACGGCCAGCGCGTGTTCGAGGCCTACTCGGTGTCGGCGCCACTCTCCGATGGTCAAGCCGGCGGCACGTGGCTGAGTCATGCGGCGCGTTTTCTGGAGGCACATGGAATCCCAATGACGCCTGCGGTTGCCGGGATCGCCTTGCGGCACGTCGAGCGCGGGAGCCCGTCGAAAGGTCGGCCGATTGGTGTGGTGTTGCAGCGCCGGCGGGTCAACGACGCCTGCGCTGATGCGCTCGCCGCGGCGTTGCCAGGAGGTGTCAGCACCATCGACGTGGTTGGAGAGCCGGGCTCCGGGCTGAGGACCGTGCGGGCGAGTGTTGCCCGCGCCGCCAGGCTCGATGGCTACATTCCGATCTGTCCTCGCGCGATTGTCAGCACTCCATGGATTGCGCACGTGTTGCGCGATCGTCACGTGTGCCTTCTCGTCGACGGCCACGACAGTGCAGCCGACAGGCGACGCGCCTGCGTTCTCCTGTCGGATCTGGGGCTCACAGCGCCGCGGCGTCATGTCGTCTTCAGATTCTGGCGCGGGCGCCGCGCCTGGCCCGGCTCCGTACAGGTGGAGCCGATGGGAGTCACGGCGATGGTGTCGATGGTCTTCGTCGATCGCGAGAGCGGACCGACGCAACAGCGCCTGGCCGACGCCGCTCGACGGTCGGAGGGCAACCCGACACGTTATCTGACAGCACTGAAGGCCTATCGCGTCAAGTCCACACCGAGCACCTCCTTCATCGTCCACGAATCATCGCCGCCTTACGTTGTCGAGTCTGCCCCGCCACTCTCGCAACCTTCGCAAGCGGTGGCCCGGCGATCGTCATCGGTTGCCTCGGCGGCGGAACGGGCCGCCCGGCTCGCTTCGAGCGGCCGTCATGCGGTTGCGATTCGTTTGCTGACCCGAGCCACGCGCGTGATGGAGGCCAGGCATGAGGCCTCTCTGGCCGCCGACTGTGCGGTCGCGCTCGGATGGATCATGCGCGATCGCGGCCGTGGTGCAGATGCGCTGGAACACTTCGGCCGCGCGCGCCACCTGGCACCAGCGAGTCCCGCCGCGCTTCAGGCAGCCGTCGGCATCGCCGTCATTTGGACCGATGAGTGCCGGTTCGCGGAATCGGAAGCTGCGCTCCGCGCCGTGCTGAGCGCTGCGGAGCTCGTGAAAGACTCCGTCGCAATCTCGGCGGCCCGCGTGGCACTGGCACGGTGTCTCGTGTGGCAGAGGCGGCTGGACGAAGCGGAGCTGGTACTGCACGCGCTGTCGGACGGGCCTGTTCCTCCCGGGGTTAAAGTGCGCGTGTTCTCGCTGCTCGCTCGTATTCTCGTCGAGAACAAAGACTATCGCCGGGCGCTCGAGTCAAGTGGGGAGGCGCTCGCGCTTGCGGGCCGGATGGATGCGCGATCCGTCGCCATTGCCGAACGCGCGAGCGCGCTGGTTCATTGCGCGCTCGGCGACCTGCCGGCAACGCGCGCACATGTCTGTCGCGGACTGCGCGCAGCGGCTGAAGGCCATCTGCCGCTCGATGCGCTTCGGCTCCGAGGCACTCTGCTCGCCGCAACGTCACGTCGTGATGAACCGGCGACGAGCCGGCTCGCGAGTCAGGTCCGGTGGGCGTTGCGGCACAGACCGTTGCCCACGCTGCTTCGGAACTGGCTGGAGGGCACGCTGTCTGCACAGGCGCCACATCCCGCCACGGTCCGGTCCGTCGCCACCCCAGCTCTCGACGACCTGCAGAAATTCATCGAGCAGGCGCACAGCGCATCAGACGACGAGACGGCGATGGAGGTTGTGAGCCGGGCGGTCTGTGAGGCGCTTCGAGCGGCCACGGTGCAAGTCATCACTGCGTGTTCCGAGCGCCGGCTCATCGCGCGGGCGGGCCGGCCGTGGTCGGGCGACCTCTCCTTCATCGAACGCGTCATGGCAGGAGGATCGATCGACCTCGACACGCGCGGAAATCCGCCGCGCACTGCAGAGCCCATTCGCTACAGCAACGAGATCGTCGCCGTGCTGGCATGCCGTTGGTCGGCCGGAACATCGATCGACGGGGAAAAGAGCGTGGCGGTGCTGCGCTCAGCAGCGCTGGCGCTCGCGACGAGCGTGCGCGGTGTGCTCGATCGCTCACGTCCAACCGACGGAGATCCCGTCTGGCGTGACCTGATCGGATCGAGCCCGGCAGCCGAAACATTGAGAACGGCCATCGCACGCGCAGCGCGGGCGCCATTTCCTGTCCTGATAGAAGGGGAGAGCGGCAGCGGAAAAGAGCTCGTCGCGCGCGCCATTCACCGCCTCAGCGCCCGTCGCGACCGGCGGCTCTGCGCGGTGAACTGCGCCGCGTTGTCCGAGGAACTGCTCGAGGCGGAGCTCTTCGGCCATGCTCGCGGGGCATTCACGGGCGCAGTTGGCGAGCGCGCCGGCCTCTTCGAAGAGGCTGACGGAGGAACCCTGCTCCTTGACGAAGTGGGTGAGCTCTCACCGCGCGCGCAAGCGAAGCTCCTGCGCGTCCTCCAGGACGGCGAGGTTCGCCGCGTCGGCGAGAACCTTCCCCGGCGGGTCGACCCGCGCGTCGTCGCCGCGACCAATCGCCGGCTCGATGAGGAAACCGAAGGCGGCCGCTTCCGCGCCGACCTGAAATTCAGGCTCGACGTGGTCAGGATTTCAGTGCCACCGCTTCGCGATCGGCCAACCGACATCCCGCAGCTCGTCGCCCATTTCTGGGACGAAGCGGCGCAGCGTGTGGGGTCACGGGCGTCGCTGGCACCTGAAACCGTGACGGCGCTGACACGCTTCGACTGGCCAGGCAACGTCCGGCAGCTGCAGAACGTCATCGCGTCACTGGCCGTCCACGCCCCGCGTCGCGGCCGCGTTCCACCATCGTTGCTGCCGGCGCACGTGGCCAGGAGCACGGCATTGAGCGCCACGACGTTCGACGCCGCCAGGCAGGAGTTCGAGCGCCGCTTCGTCGCCGCCGCCCTCGCGCGCGCCGGCGGTCAACGCGCCCGGGCCGCCCGGGCGATCGGGGTTACACGGCAAGGGCTTGCGAAGATGCTCAAACGGTTGGGGATGGAATAGCGAATGATCGTGCCTTGACGACGAACGGTCACTGCCGTGGTTCGTGGTTCGTAGCTCGTGTCTCGTCGACGGGCTCCGAGTCGATCGGCGAGACACGAACCACGGACCACGAACCACGAACCACGGCAAGGCACCCGTGAACGTCGGGTTATCCTTTAGACAACTCTCGTCGTGCTTCGTTACCTCATTCGCCGTCTCGTGCTCACGATTCCCGTCCTCCTCGGCGTGGCGACGCTCGTGTTTGCGTTGATCCACCTCGTGCCGGGGGATCCAGCGCAGTCGATGCTCGGTGATGGGGCCTCGCCGGAGGAAGTTCAGAAGCTCCGGACCGCGCTCGGGCTGGACAAGCCGCTCGTCGAGCAGTACTGGTCGTTCATGACCGGCCTCGTGCGGGGCGATCTCGGGTCGTCGTTCCGCTATGGCACGCCGGTGGCGCGCGAGATTCGCGATCGGTTGTTCCGCACGTTCCAACTCGCGATGGCGGCGATGCTCGTCGCCGTGGCGATCGCGATCCCGCTCGGCATTCTGGCGGCGGTGTTTCGTGGCACCGCGATCGATCACGCGGCGATGACGCTCGCGCTGATCGGGATCTCGATGCCCAACTTCTGGCTCGGCCCGCTGCTGGCCATTCTGTTCGCCGTCTATCTCGGCTGGCTGCCGGTGTCGGGCACCGGTGGGCTGACCCACCTGGTGCTGCCTGCGGTCACCCTGGGCGCTGCGCTGGCGGCAATCCTCGCGCGGATGACGCGCGCCAGCGTGCTCGAGGAACTTCGCGAGCTGTACGTCCTCGCCGCCCGCGCGCGGGGCGCATCGCGCACCCGCGCGGTCGTGCGCCACGCCTTTCGCAACAGCCTGATCCCCGTCGTCACGATCATCGGCCTGCAGTTCGGCGCGGTGCTGACCGGCACCATCATCACCGAGACGATCTTCGCGTGGCCGGGCGTCGGGCGGCTCCTCATCCAGGCCATCAACTTCCGCGATTACCCGCTCGTGCAGGGCTGCATCCTGTTCATCTCGTTCACCTACGTCATGATGAACCTGCTGACCGACCTCACCTACGGTCTGCTCGATCCACGCATTCGCTACGACTGATGATTCGCGTAGGATTCGTCATCGTCTCGATCGCGGTACTCGCGGCACTGCTCGGGCCGGTGCTGACGCCTTACGACCCCGCCGCCCAGGATCTCGCCAGCCGGCTCGAGGCGCCCAGCCTTGCTCACCCGTTCGGGCTCGACGAACTGGGACGCGACATCCTGGCTCGCATTCTGTCGGGCGCGCAGATCTCGTTGCTCGTCGGTCTCGCCGTCGTATCGGTGTCGTCGGTTCTCGGCATGCTCGTAGGTTCGGTTGCCGGCTACTTCGGCGGGCGAGTGGACGATGTGATCAGCCGGATCATTGACGTGCTGATGGCATTCCCCGGGATCCTGCTGGCGATTGCGCTCGTGGCCGTGCTCGGCCCGAGCCTCACGAACGTCGTCATCGCGCTGTCGGTGATCGGGTGGGTCGGCTACGCGCGCCTGGTGCGCGGACAGGCCCTGCGCGCGCGCGAGTTCGACTTCGTCCAGGCGGCGCGCGCGCTCGGCGCAGGATCACGGCGCATCGTCATCCGCCACATCCTGCCGACCGCACTTCCAGCGGTCGTCGTGCAGGCGACACTTGGCATGGCCGGGGCGATCATTGCCGAAGCGTCGCTGAGCTTCCTCGGTCTCGGCGTTCAACCGCCAACGCCAAGCTGGGGCACGATGCTCGACGCCGGCCGGTCGCATCTCTTCGATGCCCCGCATCTGACGATCTTTCCGGGCCTCGCCATCGCCGTGCTGGTCCTCGGCTTCAACTTCCTCGGTGACGGCCTGCGAGACCGGGTCGATCCGAAGTTGGTGCAGTGAGAACGCCCAACCTCCAACTCCCCCGCCTTCGCGCGCAGTCACGCTCCCGCTTCGGCGACCTCGCCAGCTTCCCGGCTGGAATGCCATCACGCGGCAACCCGCAGCTGGTCACTCGATGGCGTAGGGTCGAATGTGCTTCAATCAGCAACCTGGCTGACTTTCAGCCCAGCCTCGGGACCGCTTGAAGGGTCGGGCGTTGATTGTAGCGTCGGGCGGAGATCATTCGGCGTTTCAACTGCAACGCCGTGGGTGACGCCGGATCTGCGGCGAGCGCCTTGTTCAGCGTCGCGCGGGCCTCGTCGAGCTTGCCAGCCCGGAACTGGGCGTCCGCGAGGCCTGTGAGAGAGGACGCATCGAGCGGCCCGGCGAGCGCGGCGCGCTGATACCAGGCCATCGCCGAGCCCGCGTCGTTGAGGCGGAGCGAGAGATCCGCGATTCGGGTTGCGAGGCGGCCGTGGCCCCGCGGATCGCCGCTCTGCGCTTCGAGCGCGTGATAGTCGAAGAGCGCCTGCCGGGCGAGCTCGTCATGGCCCCGTCGTTCAGCAACCTCCGCCAGATAAGCGAACGCCTTCGGCTCGACTGGAAGCGTCTCTGTGGCGCGTTGAAGCGTGGATTCAGCCAGCTCGTCCTGATTCGACATGAGCAACGCGCGGCCCAGCTGCGTCAGCGCCTCGCTGTTGTCGATGACGCCGGCGATGCTTTGCAGCGATTCGAGCGCCTTGCCGAGCGCCACGTCGTCCGACCGAGCCTGCGCGATATCGAGCCACACCTTGCCGAGCGCGACGTAGGTATAGCGATACGACGGGTGACGCCTGGCGGTGCGGGTGAGGGTCTGCAGGGAGCTGCTGCGTGTCGCCCTGCTCCGCGTACGCGACGCCGAGCGCAATCTCGCGGGCCGGGCCGGGATCGAAAGCGAGCAGGCGCTCGAGCTGCGACGTGCGATCGTCGACGCGGCCGACGCTGCCGTAGATGTCGGCCAGCTCCTCGCGCGCCTTCAACATCGTGGGCGCGAGTTCGATGGCGCGCTCGAGCGCCGCAATCGATTCCTTCCGCTGGTGCGTTGCGCGGTAGCAGAGGCCGATCAGGTAGTGCGCCTCGGCAAACTGATTGTCGAGCGCGACGGCGTTCCGAAGGGCGTCGATGGCGCCAGCCGCGTCGCCTTCGCGATACCGCGCCAGGCCGAGCTTGTAGAGCAGTCTCGGCGATTGCTCGTCGAGCACCAGGTATTCCCGGTAACGCTCCGCGGCGCGCGCATAACGTCCCAGGGCGTAGTTGACGTCGCCAAGCAGCTCACGCGGCCGGGTGGCGGTGGGATCGAGCTCGGACGCGCGGCGAAGATCCTTGAGGGCTGGCTCCAGCTCGTCGCGACGGCGTTTTGCCTCGCCTCGCCGGAGGTACGCGACCATCGACTCGTCGTTGTACGCAATCGCTCCGCTGAAGGCTTCGATTGCCGCCGACGTGTCGCCCGCAGCGAGGGCGGCATCGCCCTGGGCGATGAACGCGCGGTAATCGGTCTCCCGCTGCGTCACCCCGTAGCCATAGGCCGCAGCCAGACTGACGACCAGTATGGTTGCGCCCGCCACCACGCGTTTCACGCCGCGATCGTATAACGGAATCGTTATCGGAGCGGACCGTCCGTAATCCGTGGTTCGTGGTTCGTGCTGTCGCTCGAAAAACCGTATCTGGGGCAGGCTCTTCGAGCTACGAGCGACGATCCACGGACCACGGACACTCGTCGCTCGAAAACCCGTATCTGGGGCAAGCTCTACGAGCTACGAGCGACGAGCGACGAACCACGGACAGCAGAAGGAACTTCAGTGCGATTCCGGGGTCAAATGGGGTAGGCAGCAAGGTGCCTTCTGGGGTGCTAAGATGGCAGAAGGACTCTCCGTGAAGCCGGTTCGAGCCATCACCTGGACGGAAGTTGGCGGACGCGAAGCCGCCCTCATCCAGCGCTGCGCCGCGCGTGATGAGGAGGCGTGTGCCGAGCTCGTGTCTGAGCACCAGCGGATGGTCTACCAGCTGTCTCTGAACCTCCTGGGCGACCACAACGAGGCGCTCGACCTGTCGCAGGAAGTCTTTCTGCGAGTGTTCAGGACGATTCATAACTTCCGCGGGCACTCGGCGCTGCGCACCTGGATCTACCGCATCGTGGTGAATCAGGCGCGGAATCGTCAGCGCTGGTGGCGGCGGCGACGCAAATCGCAGCAGGTTTCCCTCGACGACCACATTCGCGACCACGGCGAGCTACCAGAGAAGAACGACGGTGTGTCGCCCGACCGGATGCTCGGGCGCAAGGAACTCGCGGAACAGATCCGGACGGCACTCGAGGATCTGCCATTCGATCAGCGAACGGCGCTGGTCCTGCGTGAAATCGACGGACTGAGCTACGAAGAGATCGGTTATTCGCTCGGCATCGCGGTGGGCACCGTGAAGTCACGGTTGGCCCGGGCACGCGAATCGCTGCGAGCGCGATTGAGGACCGTATGACGTTGTTCACCTGCGCGGCAGTGCGGCGGCGTCTCGCGGCTTTTCACGATCGCGAGTTGCCGGTCGGTGAGACGATTTCGATCGAAACCCACCTGAAAGAATGCCCGCCGTGTGCGCGCGAGCTGCGCCAGATATTCTCGGTGGGCGAGGCGCTCCGGCTGGCGGCGGCGCCCGGTCCCGCAGACGACTGGACAGGACTCGCGCCCGGCGTCATCGGCCGGATGCGTGCGGAAGCGAACGAATCCTGGTCGGCGCGCGCGGCCCGGATGTTCGAAGACCTGCACCTCGTCTGGATTGGCCTGGCTTCAACGGCTGCCACGTTCATCTGCGGCGCCGCGGTTCTCGGCATGCTGCACTTCGCCGCCGAGGAACGTGCCGACTCGCTGGCTGCGGTGATTGCCGTGGTGGGCGCGCCGTCCGGCTCCGATCTGAACCCGGCCCAGCTCAACAGCTTCATCCAGGTCCCGAGCGTGCCGAAGGAAGGCATGGTCAGCGCCGCCCTCGAAAGGGGCGTGTCCGAGCAGGACCTCGTGCTGGCACTGTCGGCCGTCGTCTCGCGCGAGGGCCGCGTATCGGATCTCTCCGTCCTCACCAACGACCACGACCGTCAGCAGCTCATGGATCTGCTCGACGCCCTCTCACGCGAGCGACTCGCCCCGGCGCAGTTCGGTGGCGCGCCCGTGGCGGTGAACCTGGTCTGGTTGGTGGCGCAAACCACCGTCCGCGCGAAGATTACTTCCTAACGAAACTCGTCGGCGCCGGGCCTGATGCGTGAACGCTTGCCGTGATTCGTGGTCCGTCGCTCGTGGCTCGAAAAGCCCTGTCGAACGACCGGGCTTCAGCGAGACGTGAGCGACGTACTGAACCACGAACCACGGCAGTTACGGTCTTTTCACTTCCGCCACCGCCGTCGCAATATTGCTCATCGCGTCCGTCGCGCGGATGATCACGTTGCGGGCCTGTTCGTTTTCCTCGAGCGTCACCTCGAACTCCTCGCGGCGCGAATCCGGAATCCCATCCTTCGGGTAGACCACCCGCCAACGGCTGGCGTCGAGCGAGTACTCCACGCGCTGAACCGCTGACTGCTCGTCACGAACCGAGAAGCTGATCACCGTGCGCGCGCCGGCTCGAGTGGCCGGCTGCGTCTCGATGCGCGGGGGCGTGTTGTCGATGTCGAACGTCACGCTTTCTTTTTCGCCGACGAGCGCGGTGCCGGGAGAGTTCGACGGCGCGTCGGTGGCCGAGATCTTGACGACGTAGGTGCCGTCGGGGACGGAGGTGGTATCCCAGACGAAGATCGGATCCCAGAGGGCGCGCTTCAAGGGCTTCCATGCGGTCTCGCCCTCGCGCCGGTACAGCACGTCGTACTGCATGCGGTCCGAATTTCCATCCTCCGCCTTCCACACGATCGTTTGCAGCCCCTTCTGGTAGGTTCGCCGGCCCAGTTGAGGCGAGGGCATCAGCGGAGAGCCTGAGCTGCTGCTGCTGCTCTGCTGGAACCCTGCTGCGTCTGGGGACGCCCGTCCGATGTGTTGTCCTCGAAGCCGGCAATCTCCATTTCGCCCGTGGAGAATGGCCGTTGAAACACCGTGCCGGGAGAATGGACGGTGATGCTCGCGACCTCCGGACGCAGGTTGCGGGGCAGGTAGGCGGCGGTCACCGACGTGAGGACCGGCACGGTCGACGAGTCGGAACTGAGCGCGGCGCGCCATTGCAGATAGCGCGCGTTCGGACTGCCGATCTGCTCGCCGTCGGCGTTGGTGTAAGCCTTCGACCACCCGCTCCAGGTCTCGTCTGGCGTAGCCGTATTGCCGCTGCGCGTGAAGATCTCGACCTGACCGGGCGCCGATGAGCCGCGCCATCTGATCACGCCCCAGCTGGCGACCGTGCCGGCATCACGAACGTCGGACTCGTAGGTCCCGCGTTTCGCGGGCGAGGCTGACAACGTAAACAGCTTCCCGGGATTGCTCGTGGCGCCGACGGTCCGTCCCGACGGCTCACGAATGAGTGCCGTCACCTGACGCGCGCTCGCTCGGGCCAGCAGCGTCGCCCGCGCTGGATCGCCGCCGACGCGGAAGATCTTGCCTTCGGTTCCTGTTCCCACCAGCAGGTATCCGTCCGCCTCGATCAGCAGGTCGTAGGGCACATCTTCGCCGGTGTCCCAGAGCATGTCCCAGAGGCCGTCGGGGCGGATCCTGTAAATCGCACCGCGGCCCTGACGGCGAGGCGCGGTGGACGGCTGCGCCGACGCACCGGCCGCGATCGAGGCATCCATCACCGAGATCGTGGTGATCTCTGTCGAGACGTTGGGCACGGGCGGGCGCGCCGTTTCAGTTGTAATCGGCGGACGATCGGCCGGGCGATCCTCTCCACCTCCGGTCGCGCTCAATGCAGCGGCATAGATCGTCCCGTCGCTGGCGATACGAAGACGATGGACCTCGCGAAACGGCGAGTCGAGGAGCACGAACGCCTTGCCCGACGCATCGATGCGAAACACGCGCCCGGGCGCTTCGGTGCCGGCGATGAGATCGCCATTCGGTGTGAACGCCAGCGATACGACGTTGGTCGCGTTCGCCTTGTAGAATCGCGTGCCCTGGCCGTCGGGCGTAATCTTGTAGATGACCCCCTTGTCGCCGGTCGCTGCGTAGAGATTGCCACCCTTGTCCGCGGCGAGCGCCCAGATGTATTTGTCTTCGGGATCGAAGAAGGTCTTCGACGTTCCATCCGTGGCGACGTGATAAATCTTCCCGTCCGGCGAGGTCGCCACGAAGAGGCCGTTGTTGGGCGCGACGGCGATCGCATGCACTTCGAGCTCCGCCGCATCGAAGAACGTGGTGACCTTGCCGTCCTTGCCGACGCGCAGCACTTTGCCTTCATTGCCGGAACCCGCCCACAGCGTTCCATCAGGTCCGGCAATCACCGTCCACAGGAAAGGGGCAGCGGTCTCGGCGATGGCGGCAGCGGTCGGCCCTGGAAACACACGGCCGTCGCTGTCGATGGACAAGCCTTCGACGTCACCCTTGAGAAACTCGACCTGCGAGGCGACTGTCCAGAAAGTGGGAGTGGCGGCTGAGAGTCCGACCCAGGCGGCCGCGGCGAGCAGAGCGCCCGCGCACACGCGCAGCGCCTTCCCGTCAATGATGTGCATGTTGAAGGTTAGCATGGGCCGTCGACACGGAGGGGACGGAGGGAACGGAACGAGCTTCAACTCAGAGACTCGGAGCAACGGAGTCTTTGTTGTTTTGGTCTTGCCCACTCAATGCGCTCTGCGTTGTTGCTCCGTTCTCTGCTTCTCTGAGTGTCTCTGGTTAGCGGGACCCACTGCGCCGGAGCACGTCGGGCCGCGGCGCGATGCGGCCAGCGCGGGGCGACAGGTCGAAAAATGCACCGCAGGCGCTCCGGCCCGCGGAGGCGCTGATTCGCCACGGGCCCGCGGATCGCCCGTCGGCCCAACTGATTGGGCGCCGGCGCCCGGACCACCCGAGCCGGAGCGGCCATCGTCAGGCAATCGCCGAAGGTGCATTTTTCCGCGCGTCCGGCCGAGGCGCCGGGGACCGATGTGCTTCGGCGCAGTGGGTCCCGCTAACCGCATAGCTCTGAGTTAGAGCTTGTTCCGGTCCCCTCCGTTATCGATCTCGACCGCCCTCGATGACGACCGTCAGCAGTCGTGAGCCAGTCACCGCACCATCCATCGGCAGTTCCCACTGGCCGACGGTCGCGCTCCTGATCGGCGTGAAGCTGCCGCCATTGCGGTCGCTTTCGAGGATACCGAGCACCGACGGCGGCAGCGCGGTCATCGCCTCGCCGTTGACGACGGCGCCCGGCGTGCCGTTGACCAGACGGATGTAGATGCGATTGTTGCGGCGCGTGTCGTTGAGCAGCTTGACCATCTGCGCCACCGTCTGCGGCTCCAGCGACCGGCGCAACTCACGCTGTTCGATCGCATTGAGCTGTTTGCCATCGCTGACGAGGATCGAGAGCGAGCCAGTGGCATTCGCGGGGATGTCGATCGGCACGGTCGAAATTGTTTCCTCGCCGCGGTAGCTGCGCGTCAGCACCTTGAGCGGCAGCGTGCGGCCGGCGCGGGGCCGAATGTCGTCCAGCCACACACGCTCGATGCTGATGCTGCGAGGCACCTCGGACGTGACGATCTGCACGTCCAGGCCTTCGAGCTTGACCGGCTCGATGTCGTTCGTCAGCACCATGCTCAGCGGACCTGCGACGGCCGTCGAGGCGCCGAGCAGGGGAGTCTCGCCGGTGAACACGTCTTCAACCGCCAGATCCGAGTGGCCCGTGATCTTCGCTCGACTCTTCACCGCGAACGTCGTGGCGCCGAACTGCCGCTCGTACGAGCCGAGCGTGTTGAACATCGCCACATAGGCGAGGAGCGGCGTGAACAGTTGATCGTCCACGAGCTGGTAGGTGAAGCTGCGACGGTCGGAAGCGCCGTCGCCCGCCCGTTCGAGCGACACGCGCATCGGAATCAGGCGCGGACCCTTTCCAAGCGTGCCCGCAATCGCCGTCGCGCGATCCTGCTGCATCGTCCCGATCGTTTCGCCAATCGACGAGATCTTGAACGACGTCATCAGGCTGGGCATGACGGTATACACGTAGGCGCGCGTCATCGGGAATTCCGCCGGTCCGAGGTTGTACATCGGATGTCCGAACGCGTAGACCTTGTCGCCGTCGATGTGCGTGATGGTGCCCGTCGCGCCCATCTCGAGATCTCCGCTGATGAGCGACACGCCGATGGCGTCGCCCTCGCGCAACGGCTTGGTGATCTTTGCCGGCGGCTGCTGGCCGCCGAGCGCGCCGGAGACGACCGGCGTGAAACCCATGTCGCTGAACGCACCCGAGAGCAGCGCCACGGTTTCAGGCTCGAACCCGCTCATCACGAGCGGCGTCGAGATCGGCCGCAGCATCATGCCGAGCTGCGCACCGGCGGACTGTGAGAGCCCGATCGCCTGCACGTCTGCGGCTTGACCGGCGAATGGCATGAGCCGCATCTGGGCCGACCGCAGCGCGGCGATCAGTCCCTCGCGAGTGATCGGCAACTCCAGGCGCGCTTGCTGCGTTGCCGGCCGGCGCGCGAGGGCGGTCGCGTCTTTCATCTCGGCAATCGGGGTGATTCCGGCGAGGGGTTCTTTCGGAAATGCGCCGATCGAATAGGACACCGCGCCGATCAGCCGGCCGTCGATGTAGACCGGACTGCCGCTCATGCCCTGAGCGACACCCGATTCGGCCAGGCCGGCCCCTTCGAGCCGCGCCAGGATCAGGTCGCGCCGCGGGCCCTGGACGTTGCGCAGCACGCCGAGAATATGGACCTTGAACTCCTGGAGCTCGTCACCCTGGATGACGGTCCGTCCAACTCCGACCATGCCTGGCCGGATTTCGTCCACAGGCATCTGCGGGGTCGTGGCCGGAAGCGAGACCCCGAGGAACAAAGCGGCAGCGGCGGCCGCGACGGCGGTTCGTAATTTCATGAGTATGTGGGTGTAACCGGGGCGCCTGCTTCAGTTATACGGACCTAGTGCTTGCCTGGTCAAGGAGAAAGGTGTTATCGTTCCGGTTCCAGTTCGATGACCTTGCTCAGCCGCCCTAACCACAGCTTTTGCGGGACCTTCGCGTCCTATTGGTGGTGGTATGCGCGCTGAGGGGGCCATCCATTGACCTCGCCCGCTATCGGGCCGGATCAAAAAGCCTCCTTAGCCTAGACGCTGAGGAGGCTTTTTTAGTTTTTGAGGCTGAACCGGAATGGAACGACCGCGACTCTGCGTAACGGTCACTGGGAACACGCTCGCTGAGCTGCGTCGCGCGCGCCACGCTGCCGAGGCGGTCGCCGATCTTGTCGAGCTGCGACTCGACTCGATGATCAACCCCAATCCCGAAGCGGCCCTCGAGGGCCGTCTCCGGCCGGCCATCGTGACCTGTCGCCCCAGCTGGGAGGGGGGCTGGTTCGCCGGCGACGAGGACGAGCGGCGACGGATCCTTGAGACAGCCGCGCAGTGCGGCGCGGAATTCATCGACATCGAGGCCTCCGCGCCGTTCGCCAGCGACATGATCCGTGCGCGGTCCGGGCGGGGCGTCGTCGTTTCACGCCATGTCTTCGGCGCACCGCCGGCGGACATTCAGGCGGCGTATGACGCGCTCCGCGCGACCGGCGCGGAAGTCATCAAGCTGGCCTACGAAGTCACCTCGCTTTCAGACGTCCTTCCGCTCTTCGAACTTGCCGCCCGAACCCGCCGAATCGATGATGCGCCCAGTCACGTCCTGATCGCCATGGGACCCGCAGGTACTTCGTCGCGGGTTCTCGCCTCGCGCCTTGGGAACCGCTGGACCTACGCGGGGGAAGGTGTCGCGCCGGGCCAGATGCCCGCCGGCCGGCTGCTTCGCGATTTCGGCTTCCGGCGCGTCCGACCCGATGCGGCGCTGTTCGGCGTGGTCGGCAAGCCGATCGCGCACTCGCTGTCGCCGGTCATGCACAACGCCGGATTCGACGCGATCGGCCTGAACGCGGTGTACCTCGGGTTCGATGCACGCGACGCCGAGGACTTCGTCATGTTCGCCCGGGCAACCGGCCTGCGCGGCGCCAGCATCACCGCGCCGTTCAAGGTTTCGCTGATGAATCACGTCGACGAAGTGGAGCCGCTGGCGCAGCGCGTCGGCGCGATCAACACGTTGATCGTCCATGACGGGCGATGGATCGGCGCCAACACCGACGTGAATGGCTTCCTGACGCCGCTCGTGAACCGCATCCACCTGAAAAAAGTGCGAGCGTCGGTGCTCGGCGCAGGCGGAGCCGCGCGTGCCGTTGCCGTGGCTCTCGCCGATCAAGGTGCGGAGGTCACGATCTGTGCGCGACGGCCGGACGCGGCCACCGCCATCGCCAACATGGCGAACGCGCGAGTCGGATCCTTTCCACCGCAGGCCGGCACCTGGGACGTGCTGGTGAACACGACTACCGCCGGCTCGGACGCCGATCCCGAGAATCCCATCGCCGGGACCGAACTCGACGGGGAGATCGTGTTCGATCTCGTCTACCGTCCGGCCGAGACGCCCCTGCTGGCTGCCGCGCGCGAGGCCGGCTGCCTGACGATCGGCGGCCTCGAGATGCTCGTCGCACAGGCCGAGCGCCAGTTCGAGCTGTGGACCGGACAACGGCCGCCGGCTGGTCTGTTCCAGTCACGCGCCGCTCACGCCCTGAGCGAAGAACCCGCACTGACCGCACAGCCCAAGACCGTATGAAGCAAACGACGTTCGAAGAGTTCGTCGATCTCGCCCGACGGGGCACATTCGTGCCGGTAGTCAAGGAGATCATCGCCGACCTGCTGACGCCGGTGTCGGCGTTCCTCAAGATCGCGGAACACTCCGACTATGCGTTCCTGTTCGAGAGCGTCGAGGGCGGCGAGCGGGTGGCGCGGTATTCGTTCCTTGGCAAGGATCCCTTCCTCGTGCTCCGCGCCAAGCAGGGCAAGACGACGATCGAACGCGCCGGCGCGACGACCGAGAGCGAGGAAACGTTCGTGCCGGTCCTGCGCCGCCTCATCGCCGAGTTCCAGTCTCCGTTCGTGCCCGGCCTTCCACGATTCACCGGCGGCGCAGTGGGGTTCATCGGCTACGACGCGTCGCCCGTGTTCGAGCCGGCGCTGGGTGCGGCCTGGACCAACGCCAGCTGGGGCTCACGCGCCGATGCGAACGACGATGCCGGGTTCATGCTGTTCGATACGGTGCTGGCATTCGATCACGTGAAGCACCGGATCCTGATCATCGCCAACGCACGTATTTCGCCCGACGAAGACCTCCGAGCCCTTTATCAGTTCGCCTGCGCGAAGATCCAGTTCCTCGAGCGCGAGCTGGAGCGCGGGCTCTCGCAGCCTGACAAGGTGGAGAGCGCCGTCCAGAACGTTCGCTCGAACCTGACGCAGAGCGGCTTCGAAACGGGAGTGCGGTCGATCAAGGAGCGAATCGCGGCCGGCGACATCTATCAGGCCGTTCTGTCGCAGCGGTTCGAAACGGACATCACCGCCGATCCGTTCACGGTCTACCGCGCGCTCCGGCACGTCAACCCGTCACCCTACATGTATTTCATCCGCATGGGCGGCCTCTCGATCGTCGGGTCCTCGCCCGAAATGCTCGTCCGCGTGGAAGGCCGGCGAGTGGAGACCCATCCGATCGCCGGGACCCGGCCGCGCGGCAGCAACGAGGAAGAGGACCTGCGGCTGGCGGAGGAGCTGAAACGCAACGAGAAAGAGCGAGCCGAACACGTCATGCTCGTGGATCTCGGGCGGAACGACCTCGGCCGGGTTTGCGAGTACGGATCGGTCCGCGTGCCGCAGTACATGGCGCTCGAGCGGTACTCCCACGTGATGCACCTCGTGTCGTCGGTCGACGGCAAGCTGGCGGAGGATCGGGATCGCCTGGACGCGCTGGTCGCCTGTTTTCCGGCCGGCACCGTGTCGGGCGCGCCGAAGATTCGCGCGATGCAAATCCTGGCGGATCTGGAGCCCACGCGGCGCGATATCTACGCCGGCGCCATCGGCTACATCGACTTTGCAGGGAATCTCGACTTCTGCATCGCGATCCGGACGATCACGATCCGCAGGGGTGTCGCGAGCGTCCAGGCGGGCGCCGGCATCGTGGCCGACTCGAATCCGGCCGCCGAGTACGAAGAAACGAAAGACAAGGCGCGCGCGCTGCTCCAGGCGCTGGCGATGGCTGAAGCTGGACTGTGATCCTGCTCATCGACAACTACGACTCGTTCACCTGGAATCTGGCCCAGTACTTCGGCGAGCTGGGCGCGCCGCCTCTCGTTCGCCGTAACGACGAACTGACGGTCGAGGAGGTCGAATGCTTGAAACCGTCACAGATCGTGATCTCGCCGGGACCCGGCCGTCCCGAGGATGCGGGGATCTCGGTTGCGACGATTCGTCAGCTCGGCATGAACACCCCGGTGCTCGGCGTGTGTCTGGGGCATCAAGGCATCGGCGTCGCGTTCGGCGGTTCTGTCGTGCGCGCTGACGAGTTGATGCACGGAAAAGTCTCGGTCGTCCATCACGACGGCCGCGGAGTCTTCAAGGGACTGGCGCAGCCGTTCGAGGCCGGACGGTATCACTCGCTGGTGATCGCCGATCCGGTGCCCGGCGATCTGGAAGTCTCGGCGCGCACGGAGTCGGGAACGATCATGGGTGTGCGGCATCGCACGTTTCCCATTCACGGCGTGCAGTTCCACCCGGAATCGGTGCTCACGAGCGCAGGCCGCCAGCTGCTGCGCAACTTTCTGGAGCTGTGATGTTCTCTCCACTCATCGAAAAACTGCAGCGCCGGCAGGACCTGACCGTCGACGAGGCCGCGGCGGCGATGGGCGAGATCATGGAAGGCCGCGCGCAGCCGGCGCAGATCGCCGGGCTGCTGATCGCGCTCGCGATGAAGGGTGAACGGCCGGGCGAGGTCGTCGGCCTCGCGCGGACGATGCGCTCGCGCGCCACGCCGCTGTCCCGGAAATACGAGGACGTGTTCGATACCTGCGGCACGGGCGGGGACCGCGCGCACACCTTCAACGTCTCGACGGTTGCCGCGCTGGTCGTCTCGGCGTGCGGCGTGCGCGTGGCGAAGCACGGCAACCGATCCGTGTCGAGCCGATGCGGAAGCGCCGACCTGTTCGAGGCGCTGGGCGTCAACATCACCGCACCGCCTGCCACGGTGGAGCAGTGCCTCACCGAGGCAAACATCGCGTTCTTTTTTGCTCCGACTTTTCACCCGTCGATGCGGCACGCCGCGCCGACGCGGAAGGAGCTGGGCGTACGAACGGCCTTCAACCTGCTCGGACCGCTGACGAACCCTGCCGGCGCCTCGCGTCAGCTCGTCGGGGTGCCAAGGCCGGAGTTGACCGAGTTGGTCGCGAAGTCGCTCGCTCAACTGGGATCGAAACGCGCGTGGGTCGTGCATGGCGCGGACGGCCTGGACGAGATCTCGACGACCGGCTACACGAAGGTGTCGGAGTGCCGTGACGGCGCGGTGAACACGTTCTACCTGCATCCCGCGGACGCCGGGCTTCCCAAGGCGCAACCCGAAGCGCTTCGCGGCGCCGATGCCGCAGAGAACGCGCGCATCGCGCGTGACGTCCTCGCCGGCCGCCCAGGCGCGCCACGCGACATCGTGCTGCTGAACGCCGGGGCGTCGCTGCTGATCGCAGGAGCAGCCGCCGATCTGAAGGATGGGATCCGGCAGTCCCAGGCGGCGATCGATGACGGCCGGGCGAGCGCGGTGCTCGGACGTCTCGTCGACGCCTCCAACCAGGCGGGAGCGCCAGCATGATCGCTACCGCAGATCTCCTCTCGACCATCGTCGCCGCGACACGGCGCGTCGTGGAGGTGCGTCAAGGCGCCATCCCCGCCAGCGTGCTCGAGCGGCAGGGCACGAGAATGCCCCTTGGCGGCACATTCGCCGCCGCACTGCGGCATTCGACGCCGCCCCGCGTGATTGCCGAATGCAAGCGCCGCTCGCCCTCGAAAGGCATCCTGCGCGCCGATTACGACCCGGCGGCTCACGCGTCGGACTACGCAGCGGCGGGAGCCGCGGCCATTTCGGTGCTGACCGAGCCCACGTTCTTCGACGGCAGCCTCGACCATCTGGCGCAGGTCCGCGCCGTGGTCGAGATCCCGATTCTTCGGAAGGACTTCGTCGTGAGCGAGTACCAGCTTCTCGAAGCTGCGGCACTCGGCGCGGACGCCGTTCTGCTGATCGCAGGGGCGCTGACCGATGAAGAGCTCCTCCGGCTTCGCGCCCGCGCCACGGCGCTTGGCCTCGCCTCGCTCGTCGAAGTGCACGATCGCGACGAACTGGCGCGCGCGCTCGATGCCGGCGCGGAAGTGATCGGCGTCAACAGCCGCAACCTGCGAACGCTGGCGGTCGACATGACCGTGCTCGACGACCTGATCGGACGCATCCCGCCGGATGTCACGGCAGTCGCCGAGAGCGGCATCCGCTCCGGCGGCGACATGATGCGGCTGATGGACGCCGGCTATCACGCGTTCCTGGTCGGAGAGCGGCTCATCGCCCAGCCGGATCCGGGCGGTGCGCTCCGTGAACTGCGCGCCCAGGCCAGGGAGCAGCGCGCATGATCCGGGTCAAGATTTGCGGCATCCGGCGTCCAGCCGATGCGGCGCTTGCGGTGGAGCTTGGCGCCGATGCGTTGGGCTTCGTGTTCTGGCCGGAGAGCCCGCGCTTCATCGATCCGTATCGAGCGCTGACGATCGTGTCGGCATTGCCGCCGTTCGTGGCCACCGTCGGCGTGTTCGTGGACCAGGCGCCCGAGTACGTGAAAGGGGTGTCGCAACTCCTCAGTCTTTCCGCCGTCCAGCTGCACGGTCGCGAAACGCCGGCGGCGTATCCGCGCCACCGGCGAGTGATCAAGGCGGTTGCGGTGACCGAGACGTTCGATCCGGTGGTTGCGTTCGCATCGCTCCCGGATCGAGTAACCGTACTGCTCGACGCCCACGATCCGGTTCGCCGCGGGGGAACCGGACAAGTCGTTGACTGGTCGCACGCCGCAGCAGCCGCGCGCCTGAGGCCGATCATTCTCTCCGGCGGGTTGGCGCCCGGCAACGTGGCCAGCGCGATCGCGACCGTTGGCCCATACGCCGTCGACGTGTCGTCAGGCGTCGAGGCCGCACCGGGGATCAAGGATCCGGCGAAGCTGCGCGCCTTCTTCGCAGCGCTCGCCACCAGCACGGCAGCGCAGACACTGGTAACAGAACCGGCGCATGAAATTTTCAACCGTCAACCCTGATCGCGGAGCTATGGACCTTCAACCTTCATTCGGGAAGCGCGACCCCGACCGTCGCGGCTACTACGGCGAATACGGCGGGCGATTCGTGCCCGAGACGCTGGTCGCACCCGTGGCCGATCTCGAGGCCGCCTATCTCGCGGCGCGAAACGACGAAGCCTTTCGGCACGAGCTCGCCATGCTCCTTCGCGACTACGTGGGACGTCCGACGCCGCTCTACGAGGCCGGACACCTGAGCGGGTCTCTTGGCGGCGCCCGCATTCTGCTGAAACGCGAGGACCTCGCGCACACCGGCGCGCACAAGATCAACAACGCGCTCGGTCAGGCCCTGCTCGCGAAACGGATGGGAAAGCGGCGGGTCATCGCGGAGACGGGTGCGGGCCAGCACGGTGTCGCGACAGCAACGGCCTGTGCGCTCCTGGGCCTCTCGTGCGACGTCTATATGGGCGCGGAAGACATGGAGCGCCAATCGCTGAACGTGTTCCGCATGCAGCTGCTCGGCGCCACGGTCCGGCGCGTGGATGCCGGCAGCCGGACACTCAAGGACGCCATCAACGAAGCGATGCGCGACTGGGTGGCCAGCGTGTCCGACAGCTACTACCTGCTGGGATCGGTCCTGGGCCCGCACCCGTACCCGCTGATGGTCCGTGAGTTCCAGTCCGTCATCGGCCAGGAGGCGAGGGCGCAGTGCCTGAGCGCCATCGGCCGGCTTGCCGGATCAGATCGTCGCGTGCGTTGGAGGCGGCAGCAATGCGATGGGCATCTTCGATGCGTTCGTCGACGACTCGTCTGTCCGACTCACAGGTGTCGAGGCTGGGGGACGCGAGATCCGTCCGGGTCAGCATGCCGCGCGATTCGCCGGTGGCAGCGCCGGTATCCTGCAAGGCACGCACACCTACGTCCTGCAGGACGGCAACGGCAACATCGAGCTGACGCACTCGATCTCCGCCGGCCTCGACTACGCCGCCGTGGGCCCCGAGCATGCGTGGCTGCACGACAGGCAACGCGCGGAGTACGCATGGGTCAATGACGACGAGGCGCTGGACGCCTTTCAGCGGCTCGCGAAAACCGAGGGCATCCTGCCAGCTCTGGAGTCGGCGCATGCGGTTGCGTTCGCGTGCCGCATCGCACCCGCGATGGCGCGCGATCAGATTCTGCTGGTCAACCTCTCGGGACGCGGCGACAAGGACGTGCTGAGCGTGCAGAAGGCGATGGGGCTGTCATGACATCGCGTATCGACGCAGCCTTCGCACGGATCCGGGAAAACCGGCGCGGCGGGCTCGTGACCTACCTGACCGCCGGCGATCCCACGCCCGCGCGCTCGGCCGAACTGCTGCGTGCCGTCGCCGACGCGGGCGCTGACGTGCTGGAAGTCGGCGTGCCGTTCTCGGATCCGCTCGCTGACGGCCCGGCAATCCAGCGCGCTACGGAGCGCGCGCTCGCCCAGGGCATGACCCTTCGTGGCACTCTCGACATCGTCCGGCGCACACGGCCGTCGATCGAAGCGCCGATCGTGCTTTTTACCTACGCGAACCCGATTCTCCGCATGGGCGTGCAGCAGTTTGCGCGCGACGCCGCCGATGCCGGCGTCGACGGGGTGCTCGTCCTGGACTATCCGATCGAGGAAGCGGAACCGCTGCGCAAATCGATCGTGGACGCGGGTCTCGACCCAATCTTTCTCGTCAGCCCGACGACTACCGAGGAACGCATCCGGCGCTCGGCCGAGCTCGGGCGCGGCTTTCTCTACCTTATCTCGCGGCTGGGCGTCACCGGCGTCCGCGATTCGTTCGACAACGGGGTGGAGGGCGTGGCGAGGCGAGTCAGGAACAGCTCGACGCTCCCGCTTGCGGTGGGCTTTGGCATCTCCACGCCCGAGCACGTCAAACACGCCTGCTCGCTCGCCGACGCCGCCGTCGTCGGCAGCGCGCTCGTGCAGGTCGTCGCGGAGCACGGTCAGCAGTCCGATGTCGCGCAGCGCGCAGGTGATTACGTCCGATGGCTGAAGAGCGCTTTGTAGATCGGCTCGACGACCTTCGGAAGCGGATCGATCGTCTCGACGAGATGCTCGTCCGTCTTCTCAACGCGCGGGCGGCGTGCGCTCTGGAGATCGGGCGGGTGAAGCAGACCCTCGGGATGGCGGTGTACCAGCCGACGCGCGAAGCGGACGTCCTGACCCACGTCCAGCAGATCAATCCGGGCCCGCTGGACGACGGCGCGGTGCGGCGCCTGTTCGAGCGCGTGATCGACGAGGCGAGACGGTTGGAGCGGTTGGCGGATGGGGAATCTGATTGAGGCTTGTGTCGTAGTCCGTAGTTCGTAGTCCGTGGTTCGTAGTCCGTGGTTCGTGGGTCGTCGCTCGTGGCTCGAAGAACCGAACAGCCGACCGAGGCTCTACGAGCTACGAGCGACGAACCACGAACTACGGCAGTGTTTTTCGCAGCGTTGTAGCAGACTAGAATGGAGAACATAGGGCCATGGTTGTAGTGATGAAAGAGCTCGCGAATGACGAGCAAATTCAACGGGTGATCGCTCAGCTCGTCGAGATGGGCTTCGACGTGCATCGCTCGACGGGCGCGCTGCGCACCGTCATCGGCGCGGTGGGCGGGAACCGCGCGTTCGACCCGCGCCTGGTCGAGGTGCTGGAGGGCGTGCAGGAAGTGCTGCGCATTACAGAGCCGTACAAGCTGGCGAGCCGCACGTTCAGGCCGGAAAACACGATCATCACGATTGGCGACCTCCGAATCGGCGGCGACGAAGTGATCGTCATGGCCGGGCCGTGCTCCGCGGAAACCGAAGTGCAGGTCGAAGCCACCGCGGCCGCCGTGAAGAACGCCGGCGCGAAGGTCCTGCGGGGCGGCGCCTTCAAGCCTCGCAGCTCACCCTACAGCTTTCAGGGGCTGGGCGAAGACGGCCTTCAGCTCCTGCGGGCCGCGGCGGACCGGCACAACCTGAAGCTGGTGTCAGAAGTGATGGACATCAGCCAGCTCGAACTTCTCGAGCGCTACGCGCATATCCTGCAGGTCGGCGCGCGGAACATGCAGAACTTCACGCTGCTCCGTGAGCTGGGGCGCGCGCGTACGCCCGTGATGCTCAAGCGTGGAATTTCCGCGACGATCGAGGAATGGTTGCTTTCGGCTGAGTACATCCTGGCCGGCGGCAACACCGACGTCATGCTCTGCGAGCGGGGCATCCGCACGTTCGAGAGCTACACCCGGAACACATTGGACATCTCCGCAATCCCGGTCGTGCAGCAGCTCAGCCACCTGCCGGTGATTGTCGACCCGAGCCACGGCACCGGCCGGCGCGACAAGGTCACGCCGATGGCCCGCGCGGCCGTCGCCGCCGGCGCCGATGGTCTGATCATCGAGGTCCATTCCGATCCGGATCACGCCCTCAGCGACGGGGCACAGTCGCTCTTCCCGGCTCAGTTCGACCGTCTGATGGCCGAGCTGCGCATCATCGCCCCAGCGATCGGCCGCGGCATCTGTCTCGAGCCTGTCGCCCGACGGGGCTGGGGTGTGTAATCGGAAATCGGCGATCGGAGATCGGAAATCGGCGATCGGAAATCGGAGATCGGGGATCGGCATTCAGCAATCGTCGATCAGCCAGTCGCCAATCAGCCAATCGTCAGTCGTCAATCGACATTGAAACTTCCAGTCATCCAACAGCGCGCCTCCGCTGACCCGCCGATCTTTCCACGCGTCGGGATAATCGGCGTTGGGTTGATCGGAGGATCGATTGCGCTGGCCGTGAAAGAGCGCTGGCCAGGCACGTTGATTGTGGCCGTCGATCGCAAGCACGTGCTCGAGGCCGCCATGCGGATGCACGCCGCCGACGTGTCGGCTGACGACCTGGGCATGGTCTCGGAGGCCGACCTGATCATCCTCGCAGCGCCGGTCTGCCAAAACATCGATGTCCTGCGCGCCTTGCCTGAGTACGTTGCGGGATCCGCCGTCGTCACGGACGTGAGCAGCACCAAGTCCGCCGTACTCGAGGCGGCGAAGCAATTGCCAGGGCGCCTGCGATTCATCGGCGGCCATCCGCTGGCTGGTGCGGCGGTCGGTGGCATCGAATCAGCGCGCCCGGACCTCTTCCGCGATCGTCCGTGGCTTCTCACAACCGACTCCGAAGGCGAGGAGCTGGAGCGCTTGCAGCAGTTCGTCACCGGGATTGGAGCAAGACCCGTCCGCATGGTTGCAGCGGCGCACGATGCATTGCTGGCGTACCTCAGTCATCTTCCGCAATTGACGGTCAGCGCGCTCATGCACGTCGTCGGCGAACATGCCGGCGTGGATGGCCTGGCGCTCGCCGGCCGGGGACTTCGAGACACGACGCGGCTCGCCAGCAGTCCCGCGGACACCTGGCGGGACATCGCCTCGACGAATGCCGCGAGCGTCGCCGAGGCGCTGGACCGATTGATCGACGTGCTGCAGCGTTTGCGAGCCGACCTCACCGATGGGCGTGTTCTGACAGACGTCTTCGAGTCGGCGGAGAGCTGGAAGCGCACCCTCGAATCCTCGCGGCGCGACGATCCAGGGACCTGAGGCTCGCATGTCGCTCACGGCAACCCGGACGTATCTGGAAATGCGAGATCCGGCGCAGCTCACTCCCGCACCGATCCCGCAGGCGAATGTGCGCATCGAGCGTCTGACGGATTGTCCTCCTTCTTTCTGGCGATATCTCTACACCGAGGTGGGACGGCGCCATTACTGGATCGATCGTCTGCCGTGGTCGGACGACGACATTCGCTGCTACCTGGCCGACCCATCGATTCAGCTGTGGCTGATGACGGTATCCGGAGCGCCCGCGGGCTATTTCGAGCTGCGCCGGGACGCCGACGGCGGCGTCGAGATCGCGTACTTCGGGTTGCTCGAGGAGTTCATCGGGGGCGGGCTCGGCGGTCACATGCTCAGCGAGGCCACACGCCGCGCATGGGCCTTCGACGCGAACCGCGTCTGGCTCCACACCTGCACGCTCGATCACCCAGCCGCGCTGCAGAACTACCTCAAGCGAGGGTTCGTAATCGTTCGCCGCGAACAGTACGAGGTAGCGACGAACTAGAATGGGCCGGGACGCTCTGTTGGACACACCACTCTGGAGCCCATCGCCCGAGCGCCTGGCGCGCACGAACATGACCGCGTTCATGCGTCTCGCATCCGGGCGCTGGAACGTGGCGATCCCCGACTACGAAGCGCTCTACGCCCTCTCGATCGACAGACCGGACGATTTCTGGCGCCTGATGTGGGAAGTCGGCGGCATCGTCGGCGAGGTCGGCGAACGGACGATCGAGAACCGGGATCAGATGCCTGGCGCGCGATATTTCCCGGATGCGCGCATCAACTTCGCGGAGAATCTGCTGCGCCGCCGCGATGACCGCGTTGCCATCGTCTTCCAAGGCGAAGGCGGTACGCGCCGGGCGATCACGCACGCGGAGCTCTTTCGTCAGGTGACGATGTGTGCAGGGGCGCTTCGCGAGGCGGGAATCCGGCCGGGCGATCGCGTCGGCGGGTACGTGCCGAACCTTCCCGAAGCGATAATCGCTGCGCTCGGGGCGGCGTCCATCGGCGCGGTGTGGTCCTCGTGCTCGCCGGACTTCGGCGTCCGGGGCGTGCTCGACCGCTTCGGCCAGATCGCCCCGCGTGTGCTCGTCGCAGCTGACGGCTATTTCTACGGTGGCCGCACACACGACTGTCTCGCGAAGCTGGGTGAAGTGATCCGCGAGCTGCCGTCGGTCGAGCGGACGGTGATCATTCCCTACGCATCGGAGGCACCGTAGCTCGACCGTGTGCCGAACGCCGTCCTGTGGAGCGAGTTCATCGGAGCGGCGCGGCCGGACACCAGCTTCGAGCGTTTCGAATTCAACCATCCGCTGTACGTGCTCTATTCCTCCGGAACGACCGGGGTGCCGAAATGCATCGTGCATGGAGCCGGCGGAACCCTCATCCAGCATTTGAAGGAGCACAAGCTCCACTGCGACATCCATCCTGACGATCGGGTTTTCTATTTCACGACGTGCGGCTGGATGATGTGGAACTGGCTGGTAACGGCGCTCGCATCCGAGGCGACGCTCCTCCTCTACGACGGATCGCCGTTCCATCCGGATGGCAACGTGCTCTTCGACTTCGCAGACGAGACGTCGATGACGTTGTTTGGCACGTCGGCAAAGTACATCGACGCGGTCGCCAAGGCGGGGCTCTCACCACGGAAGACGCATCGGCTTGCGACCCTGAGAACGATGACGTCAACCGGATCGCCGCTGGCTCCCGAAGGCTTCGACTTCGTCTACGAGCAGGTGAAGCCGGACATTCACCTCGCCTCGATTTCAGGCGGAACCGACATCATCAGCTGCTTCGTTGGCGGTAATCCGAACGGGCCGGTCTGGCGCGGCGAGATTCAGGCGCGCGCGCTCGGGATGCGCGTCGAGGTCTTCGACGATCAGGGGCGCTCGGTGCGTGGTCAGAAGGGCGAATTGGTCTGCACGATGCCCTTTCCGTCGATGCCGGTTGGCTTCTGGAACGACCCCGACGGCCGGAAATATCGTGCCGCGTACTTCGAGACGTATCCGGGTGTCTGGCGCCATGGGGACTACGTGGAGATCACCGAACACAACGGGATCATCATCTACGGACGTTCGGATGCAGTCCTGAACCCCGGCGGCGTGCGCATCGGGACCGCCGAGATCTATCGACAGGTGGAACAGCTGGACGAGATCCTCGAGAGCCTGGTGATCGGCCAACGCTGGGACGGCGACGAGCGCATCGTGTTGTTCGTCAGATTGCGCGACGGCCGGACGCTCACCTCCGAGCTCGAGGATCGCATCCGGCGTCGCATTCGTGAGAACACGTCACCGAGACACGTCCCCGCACGGATCGTCCAGGTCACCGAGATCCCCAGAACGAAGAGCGGAAAAATCGTCGAGCTGGCCGTGCGGGACGTGGTGCATGGCCGCGACGTCAAAAACAGGGAAGCGCTCGCGAATCCGGAAGCGTTGGAACAGTTCAAGGATCGACCGGAGCTGCAGAATTAGATCATCGGCCGAACCGTGAGAGACACTCAAAATGCAAAATGCAGTCATTCTCAGCGCATGCCGCACCCCCATCGGATCCTTCGGTGGAACGCTGAAAGATCTATCCGCGAGCGACCTGGGCGCAATCGTGATCCGCGAGGCGATTGCGCGGGCGGGCATTCGGGCCAAAGACCTCGGTGACGTCATCATGGGCTGCGTCCTGCAAGCGGGGGAAGGCATGAACGTGGCGCGCCAGGCAGCGATCAAAGCGGGCGTTCCGGTGGAGGTACCGGCCGAGACGATCAACCGCGTGTGCGGTTCCGGGTTGCAAGCGGTCGTGCATGCGGTCGAAGCGGTCAAAGCCGGCTACGTCGACCTCATCGTCGCCGGAGGCACCGAGTCCATGAGCAACGCGCCGTACCTGATGAAGGGAGCGCGCTGGGGCTACCGCATGGGCAATGCCGAACTCGTGGACTCGATGCTTCAGGAAGGTCTGACCTGTGCCATCAACGGCTGCCACATGGGCAACACCGCGGAGGAGATCGTGAAACGCTACAACGTTTCGCGAGCCGATCAGGATGCCTTTGCTGCAGAGAGTCAATGTCGGGCCGAACAGGCGCTCGCTTCCGGCGTGTTCGAGCGCGAGATCGTCCCGGTCGAGATCCCGCAGAAGAAAGGCGATCCGATCAGGATGACGCGGGACGAGTACCCGCGCGCCGGAACGACGCCGGAGAAACTCGCCGCGCTGAAACCAGCCTTCGCGAAAGACGGATCGGTCACCGCCGGGAACTCGTCCGGCATCAACGACGGCGCAGCGGCCCTCGTCGTTTCGACCGAATCACGAGCGAAGTCGCTCGGCCGGCCACCGATGGCGCGCATCCTGTCGTATGCGACGACCGGCGTCGATCCGATGATCATGGGCATGGGCCCGGTCGAAGCGATGCGCAAGGCGGCCGACCGCGCCGGAATTGCGCTCGAGCGATCTCGACGCCATCGAGTTGAACGAGGCCTTCGCATCCCAATCACTCGCCGTCGTCCGCGAGCTGGGCCTGGATCCGATGAAGATCAACATCCACGGCGGGGCAGTGGCGCTCGGTCATCCCATCGGCGCCAGCGGTGCGCGCATCCTGACGACGCTGATCCATGTGTTGCAGGCGAAAGGCGGCGGCCGCGGGGCTGCGTCGCTGTGCATCGGAGGCGGGATGGGGACCGCGATGGTCGTGCAGGTGTGAATCCGGAGGCGTGGTGCGAATCCGCGAGTCGGTCTGGACGTCGCTCGTGGCGCACGCGCGCGACGAGGCACCAAACGAATGTTGCGGTCTCCTCGTCGGCTCGGCCGAGGCGATCGAGGAGAGCGTCAGGACGCGCAACCTCGAATCGAGCCCGACACGGTTTCGCGTCGATCCCCAGGAACACATCGAGCTGAATCGCCGGTTGCGCCCCACCAGCCAACGCGTGATCGGCGCCTACCACTCACACCCGCGGTCGCCCGCCAGCCCTTCATCAAGCGACAATGCCGAAGCAACTTACCCTGAGTTCATTTATCTAATCGTGTCGCTGTGCGGGTTCCGACGCTCCCGTCATCCGCGGGTATCGTCTGGTTCAACGGAACCTGGAACCGGTTGAACTCGTCCGAGTGCCTTGAGTACGTGTGGGGTGAGATCTCGATTTCCGGAAACCTGCCGAAACGTCCTCGCATCCCGCTGAAAATGCCCGACTTACGGTCGAATTTCAACGGCACGTCAAGAAATCGGCACCGGCTCGCGGGCGGGGCAGTCCTGCTCGTCGTTCTCTGGCTGATGCTCGCGCTCACGGCTGCGGCCCAGACGCCCGACACCGAGCAAGGTCCCGTTTTCAGCGAACTGGTTCTGAAGAACGCGACGGTGTTCTCGCGTGACGACGTGATCTGGCTGCTTCGCCTGAAGCCAGGTGAGCGGCTGCCAGGACCGCCGGAACACGTGGCGGAGCTCCTGCAGGGACTCTACGAGCGAGACGGCTACGCGGCGGCAACCGTGACGTCGACCTTCGACCCGGCAACTCAGCGCCTCACGCTCGTCGTGGACGAGGGTCGCGTCGACGACGTGCAGTTCGCGGGGCTGCCGTCGCGGCTCGTCGATCGGTTCCGTGACGATCTGGGCGTTTCGTCTGGCGATATCTACAACGAGACGGTGGTGCGGGAGCGCCTCGACCACCTCTTGTCGGAGTCGGACGGCGCGCTCAGAACATCCGATCGCGGGCCCGAACTGGTTACCCGGGATTCACGCCGCGTGCTCGTCATCCCAATCGAGCAACGGAAGGGTACGTTCAAGTTCGGGGTCAACTCCCTGGAGCGCGAGGACCTCTTCAACCCGGTCGACGGTTTTGCGCCTGCCATCTCCATCGGGATCACGCGATTCGACCCCGCAGCCTTCAATCACACGTTCGTCGGCGGTCACCTGTCCTACAAGTTTTCGCGGGAGGAGGTCGGATATTCGTTCGGGATCGAGCAGCCGATCTTTGGATCCCCGAAAGTGTTCATCGGCGGCGAAGCGCATGACATCACGACCTCGGACGATCTGTGGCGGCTGAGCAGTGCCGAACAGAGCCTGGTGGCGGTGTCATTTGCCAACACGTTCCGGGACTATTACCGGAGAAAAGGCGGAGAGATCGCCGGTGGCGCCAGGTTCGGACGCAGCAACGAGCTCGTGGCATCCGTCCGCTGGGATCGTCATGAATCGCTCCCGAACGAGACAGACTTCTCGTTCTTCCGCGACGACCACGATTTCCGGCCGAACCCGCCGATTGACGGGGGAGATCTGCACGCGCTGGTCCTCTCCTACACGTTCGACTCGCGCGGGGTGGGCATCGTTTCAGGCGGGCGGGCCTTCACACGTCACCGGCTCGACGATCTCTACGGCAGCAACCGGCGCGACGAGCCGGGCGTGCGGGTCAACTGGACCAGCGAGATCGCCGGGGAAGGGTTCGGAGGCGATTACGACTTCAACCGTCACATTCTCAACACCGGCGTGTACCTGGTTCTCGGCAGGCGTCAGTTTCTGGGCGGCCGCGCGCTCCTCGGGTTCTCGGGCGGTACCTTGCCGATCGAACGGCGGTTCGCGCTCGGCGGCATCGGCAGCGTGCATGGTTATGCGTTCAAGGAATCGATCGGCGAGCAGATGGCGCTCTTCAACGCCGAGTACCGGCTCGAAATCACGCGCGGATGGCGAGGTGAGTCGAAGCACGGCATCCTGGCGCTGATCGCGTTCTACGACGCCGGACGCGTCCGCGATCCGATCGACGGGTCGCGATCGGACTGGCTGCAGGGCACGGGGGTCGGTGTGCAGAGCGGTCCTGTTCGCGTCGAGTTCGGGTTCCGTGTGGACGACATCCCCGACTCGCGTCAGATCCTGGTGCGGTTCAGTCCGACGTTCTGAACATGAGACGGTCCATCGCACTTGCGTGCCTGGTGATAGCCATCCTGCTGGCCACGACGGCACCGGGCTTCGCGCTCGAGACGCGCATCCTCGAGATCCGCATCGCCGGCAAGACGCTGCTGGCCTCGATCGACCTCGGCGAGGCGCTGCCCGACAAGCTCCTGAAAGTCCTGGAACAGGGTGGAGCGCTGCACGTGCGCATCCAGGCTGAGCTCTGGGAAGATCGTCCCGTATGGGACAAACTCGTCAGGCCGGCGCTGGTGACCGTCTTCAGAATCGTGCGGGACCCGACCACGACACACATCGCGATCTCCGACGCTGTGGGCCCGGTGCTCTCTGCCGCGCAGTTGCCCAATCCGTTGTCGCTTCGCGTGAATGTCGCTCCGTCAGATGCCCTGAGCGACGACGGGAGCTATTACATCCGGATGAATGCCACCGTCGGCACGCTGGGTGAACGCGAGGCCGAGGACACTGGCGCAGCGGTATTCGGGAGAGACGAGGGAACGGTCAGTCTCGGAAAGGTCGGAAAGCTGATCTTCAACACGGTTCTACAGGCCAACGACTACCTGCAAAGCGTGTCGGACGATACCCGAAGCAGCCCGTTCAGGAAGCGGGAAGTGACGCCAACGGGCAAATAGTAGGCCCGACCTTCCGCCTTCGCATGAAGCTACGGCGGACTCGCCGAAGCCTTGGCGGAGGCAGTCAGGTCGGGCGTGTGGGAATCACGAAAACCGCCAGGATCGCCGAGGCCTTCGCGGACCCGAATGGTCGTGCCGCCGCCGCCGACGACCTTGTTCTTCTGCTTCAGGTTGAACTTGACGCGGTACTCGCCAGACGTCTTGAAGACCTGCTCGCGCACGAACCGCCGCTTGATCTCGCTCTTACCGGCCTCGTACGGATCGCACTCGAGCTTCTGCTCGGACTTGCCGCCGTCGCCCATACCGTTGACCGAGGTGATATCCCACTCGACGGTGGCGCAGTAAAACTCTTCGTAGTCGTTCTGGCCGCCTTTGACCTCGGCGGTGAGGACGACCCGCATCGGGGCGAAGCCGACGGCTGGCGACGCTCTCACTGACACGCTGGGCTTGGCGTCCGGAACCTCGTCGGTCGAGACGACCGGCGTCATTCCCATCGCCAGGATTCCCGCGCCCACGGCTGGCAGCGATCGGCGCAGCAGGCTGGATGGAACTCTCATGGCACACTCCCGGGAAGTCGCAGCAGGCAGTATTCTAGCAGGTCTGGTGCCAGCGCCCGTCCAGAAGTGACCAGCCACGAATCCAATCTATAATCGCGCGAATGGCCTCACGTTCCGCGGGACCCGCTGTTACCTTTTCGGCCGCACAGCCTGCCGATCTCGACACGGACTTTCTCTTTATTCCGGTTTTCGACAAGGAACGTATCTCGGATGCCATTCCTGGCCTGGATGCCGCAACGGGTGGCACGGTCGGGCGGGCGCTGACGTCCGGAGAACTGCAGGGACGACCGTTCGAGCTCCTCCTTACACCTTTGTCAGCGCCATGGCGCGCCGCGCGCGTCGGGTTGATCGGCGCAGGCAAGACCGCTGACTTCACTACCGATCGACTTCGCCGGCTGGCCACGGCGGCGGGGCTGGCGGCACGTCAGCGCCGCGTGGCGCGCGTGGCGTTTCTCCATCGCGGCCCGACAGACCCGGTCGAATCCGCACAGGCCATTGCCGAAGGCCTGATGCTCGCAGCATTCAGCAGCGATCGCTACAAGACGTCGGATCGCAACGGGCACGACCCGGATCAAATCACCGTGGTCGCCGCCGGAGCAGCGAAGGAGCCGCAGCTTGCCGCCGCTGTCGAGCGCGGCCGCATCCTCGGCGAGTCATGCAACCTCGCGCGCGATCTCTGCAACGAGCCCTCGAACGTGCTCACACCCAGAGTGATGGCGGAGCGCGCCACCGAGATCGCGCGGGGAGCCGGCCTCGGCGTCGAGGTCCTGGACGAGAAGGAAATCGAACGGCTGCGGATGGGATTGCTGCTCGGCGTCGCGAAGGGCAGTGCCGAGCCGCCGCGGATGATCGTTCTGCGTCACACTCCGCCGGGCGCGCCGAAAGCTCCGATGCTCGGCCTCGTCGGCAAGGGAATCACTTTTGATACCGGAGGAATCTCCATCAAGCCTGCGGACGGCATGGAGCGGATGAAGGACGACATGTCCGGCGGCGCGGCGGTGATTTGCGCCATGCGCGCGATCGCACTCCTGAAAGCGCCGATCAACGTCGTCGGCATCGTGCCGACGACCGAGAACATGCCCGGCGGCCGCGCCATCAAGCCGGGAGACATTCTCACGGGCGCCAGCGGGAAGACGGTGGAGGTGATCAACACCGACGCCGAAGGACGGCTGATTCTGGGCGACGGCTTGTGGTACGCGCAGCAACTCGGTGCCACGCACCTCGTCGACGTGGCGACCCTGACCGGCGCGTGCATGGTAGCCCTCGGACGTGCGGCATCCGGCCTGTTCGGTCAGCCGGACACCTGGGTCGACGTGCTGCAGCGCCTCGGAACACGCACCGGCGATCGCGCGTGGCCGCTGCCTCTCTACGAGGAGTATTCCGACCAGTTGAAGAGTGAAATTGCTGACCTCCTCAACACGGGTGGCCGTCCGGCGGGCGCGTGCACGGCCGCCATGTTCCTGAAGGAGTTCTCCGGCGGTCTCCCCTGGGCTCACCTCGACATCGCCGGCACCGCCTGGGCGGAGGAAGCCAAACCCTGGCAGCCTAAAGGCGCCACCGGCGTCGCGGTCCGCTTGCTGGCTGAGTTGGCCTTTACGAGTCAGGAATGGACGCAAGCCTGAAGAGGCGCGCGAGCGGGAACTTTTGCGCGTCAGGAGAGTCGAAAGGGTAGAGGACCTGCGTGCAGCAACCCGACCCAATCATCGTTCGCGTCGTCGAACTGCCCGCCGAGAGCACGACCGTGGCTGACGTGCTGATCGGCGCGCTGGGGCTTACCGGCGCGCTGGTGGTGGCGGCAGCCCTCCTCGGCCTGGTGCTGGGCGGAATCCTGATCGGCATCAAGCTGCTGCGCGCCCGCTACAACCTCGAGCCGATCCCCGACTCCGAAGCCCTCAGGGTCACGCCGACGAATACGCCTCACGGGTCTACGTCGTCCTAAGAAGCTAGCTCCCAAGTACCAACGTATCTGATTAGGGCTCCTTGCGCAGGCGCGCCTGCCCGGCGCCGGCCATGCAACAAGGAACGGTACCTGCGCAGCCACAGCGGGTCGTTGCTGCCGCGTGGCGTGCACGGTCCTGGCTCCGTCCGCCAACCGCCGACTCCGCACGCCGGGAACGCTCGCTGCGCTCATACCCTGCCGCGCCCGCGGCGACTAAGGGGTAGTCCCGGCGACATGTGTCAACCGCGCTCGATGCGGCGGGGGTGATCAGGACGTCACGGATCGCGCGTAATGAAGTCGCCGCAGAGGAATCGGCTCCGGTCGCGTTCCGGCGCCCGAGCGATCGCAGGGGGCGCAGCGTGTCGGCGTGCTCCGACGGCGGTCGGCGGACGGAGCCAGGCCCGTCGCGACGCGTGCGCGGCACTGTCCCTGTCTGAGATCCGTATCCCCAGACGATGATCTGGCGCTCGGCTGCCGGCTCGCGGAAGCCGGCCTCGGCCGGCCAAGGCCGGCACGGCGTCGGCAGCTGCACAGTCGCTCGCCTCGGAGTGGATCAGATGACACACCGTATGTCCGCGAGTACCCACGCGCGATGTGGCGCAGGGCGGGAAGCCCGATAATCACATGCCTCCCAACTCCCAAGTGCTCAAGTCGATCGGCTCTGAGAATTTGGGAGTTGGGAGTTGGAAATTGGGAGTTGCTTCTAAGAGTCTTCCCGAGCCGCGATTGCAGTCTTCCGCTTCAGCGATCGCTGATACCGCAGAATCGCTTCCAGCAATCCTTCGGCAATGCTCTGCCGGTAGGCCGGGGTCTTGAGCAGCTGTCCTTCCTGCTTGTGCGTGATGAATGAGATTTCGGCGAGCACGCTCGGCATGCCGGCGCCGATGAGCACCACGAACGGCGCCTGTTTCACACCCAGATCACGGACCTGACTGTTGCGGATCGAGAGCCTGCTGATCATCGACTTCTGTACAGTCGTGGCGAAGTCGCGCGACTCGTCAATCTTGTTGTTCAGCGCAATCGCACGAACGATGTCGGGAAGGCTGTGCATCGACTTGCCGGACGCGGAGTTTTCGCGAGCGGCCACGGCTTCGGCTTCGGGGTTCGACGCGAAGTTCAGGAAGTAGGTCTCGACGCCGCGCGCGTTGAGGTTGCGGCTGGCGTTGGCGTGAATCGAGAGAAAGAGGTCCGCTGCTTCCCGGTTGGCGATCGCCGTCCGCTCTTCCAGCGGAATGTAGATGTTCTTCTCACGGGTCATCACGACTTCGACACCCGGCTGCTTCTCGAGCAGCTTCTTGAGGCGGAGCGCCACGTCGAGCGTCAGTTCGGCCTCGTTGAGCCCACTGCCTCTGGCTCCTGGATCGTGACCGCCATGGCCCGGATCGAGCACGATTCGCGACACGCCGAGGCCAAGCTGCCGCGCCAGCGAGAACTGGCCGTTCGAATTCACGGATGGAACGCCTGGCGCAGGCAGATCCGGATCCGTGACAGTCCGTGACGGAATCACGGCGTCGGACGGCGCGGACGGTGCCGCCGCAGCGACCGCCCTGGGCTCGGGAGTCGACGGCCCGGTCGTCGACACAGCCACGGGCGAAGACGACGTCGGGAGAGGCGAGGCGGCCGGCGGCGCCACGGCAGAAGAACGTTTGAAGTCCACGATCACGCGGAAGGGTTCGTACAGCGTGAATACGCTGTATGAGTCCACCCCCTCCGTATCGAGCACCACACGAGTCGTGTTCTGGGGATGACGTCCCAGCCTGATCTCGCGAACGACGTCATCGGAGAACTTCATCGTGGCGTCGACGAGCGACGGGGCCGGGCGCGCCCCCTTGAGGTCGAAAAAGATGCGCTTCGGATTGGCGAGCTGCTCGTGGCGGAAGGTGAGCTCGCGATCCATCTCGATGCTGATTCGGATTCCGTCTTCGAGGGGGCTCCTCGTGATGTTCCGAATGGTGACCGCCCCCGGTTCTGCCGGCTCGGCCGGAGGCGGCGTCGTCGACATGAAGGTCGTCGGCACGGGTTTCGTGACCACCGGCGCCGCGAGATTGGACTCTTCGATCGTCGCCGGCGGCGCAACGCGCGCCGATTCGTCCTTTGCGGGAGCCTCAGGCTTTGCCGTGGCTTGAGGCTTTGGCGTGACTTGCGCCTTTGCCGCGACATCGACCTTTGGCCGTTCGAGCTCGGCGACCGCGCTGCGGGCGCGTCGAACGAATGGACTGGACGGATACCCGGATGTCAGCAGCGTGAGCATGCGAATGCTCGTCTGCCTGTCCGCCGCCTTTCCGAACCGCTCGTAAGCGAGCATCGACAGATTGCCGCCCTGCCAGAGCGCGTTGTCGCAATAGCCGCTCGCGGGATAGCGGAGCACCACACGTTCGTAGGCGGCGACCGCGCTCCGGATCTGCTGCAGGGTTGGCGATTCCGCCTCACGGACGGTTCGCTCTCTTACCTGCGCACGTTCGTACAGATCCCGGACCGGCTGCGCGGCAGCCGGAGCGCTTGCCCCGGCCAGCAGCAACCCCGACAGGATGAGGACTCTGGTTTTGATCGTCATGAGATCACTCGGTCATCGCAACTGCGCGTCCACTTCGTCGAAGTAATCCTTCTTCACGAGCACTTCCCGGGCTTTGCCGCCGGCGCCGCCGGACACGAGGCCTTCGGCCTCCATCATGTCGACGAGGCGTGCAGCGCGGCTGAACCCGATCCGCAGCCGGCGCTGCAGGTACGAGATCGAGGCCTGGCCGCTCGACACCACGATCCGCGCCGCTTCGTCGTACAGATCGTCCTTTGCGAAGTCGAGCTCGGTAGCCGACTGCTTGTCCTCTTGTGTAATCGTCTCGTCGTAGGTCGGCTTGCCCTGCTTGCGCAGGAAGCTCGCCAGTCGCGCGCTCTCCTGCTCGGAGATGTAGGGCCCGTGCAGCCGGACGAATCTCGAGGAGGCGGGCGGCAGGTAGAGCATGTCGCCCTTGCCGAGCAGCTGCTCCGCGCCGTTGCCATCGAGAATCGTGCGGGAGTCGATTTTCGACGACACGCGGAACGAGATGCGCGCCGGGAGGTTGGCCTTGATGAGACCCGTAATGACGTCGACCGACGGCCGCTGCGTGGCGAGGATCAGATGGATGCCGACCGCGCGCGCCATCTGCGCCAGGCGTGCGATCGATTCTTCGACCTCGTTGCTCGCCACCATCATCAGGTCCGCCAGCTCGTCAATCAGCACGACGATGAAGGGGAGCGGTCTGACTTCGTTGCCAAGATCGTCGACGAGCGACGCGTTCTTCTCGGCCTGCGCGAGCTGGATGTTCCGGTTGTACTGCTCGATGTTGCGGACGCCGACCTTCGCGAGCGTCTTGTAGCGCTCTTCCATCTCGCGGACGGCCCATCGCAACGCGTTCGCCGCCAGCTTCGGATCGACCACGACCGGCGTCAGGAGGTGAGGGATGTCCTCGTACATCCCCAGCTCGAGACGCTTCGGGTCGATCATGATCAGACGCACGTCGTCCGGTGATGCGCGAAAGAGGATGCTGGAAAGCATCGCGTTCACGCTGACGGACTTGCCGGTGCCGGTCGAGCCGGCGATCAGCAGGTGCGGCATCGTGGCGAGATCGCTCACGAACGGTTCACCGTGGATCGTCTTGCCGAGCGCCAGCGTCAGCTTCGACTGCGAGCGCCGATACGCGTCGGACTCGAGAAGCTCGCGAAGTGAAATCTGCTCGCGGTTCGGGTTCGGAATCTGAATGCCGACGGTGGACTTGCCGGGAATCCGGTCGATGAGCACCGACTCCGCCTGCATGGCCAGACAGAGGTCGTCAGCGAGGCCCGTGACCTTGCTGTACTTCACGCCCGCGTCCGGTTTGAATTCGTAGGTCGTGACGACCGGTCCCGGATGAATCTGGGAGACCGCACCCTCGACCGAGAACTCGCGGCACTTCTCTTCCAGCAGGCGCGCCCCTTCCATGAGCTCGCGTTCGTCGATCTTGTGCTCGCCGCGCGGTGCGTCGAGGAGCGCCAGCGGCGGGGGAGTGTAGACGCCGCGCTTGCGCTCGGCCGGCAGCTTCTCGGGCTCCGGCAAGGGCAGCGTCGGCGCGGCAGGCGTAGCCGCTGGACGCCTGATCGCTGGCGCCGGCGTCGGCTTCGACGAAGCTGCCTTGAGCGCCGCCGCGGCCGCCCCGACCATCGCCGCTGTTCGAGAAGGCTTCGCTGGAGCGACCTCCTCCTTCTCCTTCGGCTCCTCCCGCTTCGGTTCTTCGCGCGCCGCGGGACGCGTCTTGACGTCGATTACCGGCTCCTTGCCACTCTTGCCCAGGTGCTTCTTGAGGACGTCCTGACGCTCTTTCTCGCGCCGCGCCTCCTCGCGCCGGGCGCGCATGGCACCGAGCGCGGCGGCCCAGCGATCTTTCGCGAGCTGACCGAAGAACGCGAAGAAGCGGCCGAACGAGAACTGCGTCGCGAGCACCGTTGCCAGGAAGAGCAGCGTGAGAATCAGAATGATCGACCCGGTGCGATTGAGGTATTCGGCCAGCGCCCCAGCCACCCATTTCCCGATGTATCCGCCGGCCAGGAAGTCCTTGCCGGAGACCTCGAGGCTGCCGAACGCGAGCGACAGGAAGGCCGCCACGCAGGCGAAGAGCAATCCGGCGCCGAAGACTTTCGTATAGGCGGCGTCGAGCACCCGGCACCAGAAGTAGTGCCAGCCAATCACCACCATGACGATCGGAATCAGATATGCCGCGTAACCCAGCAGCTGGAACGACAACTCGCCGATGAACGCGCCGATGCGTCCCGCAAAATTCGCCGGGGGGAGGTCTGGACCCGTATTGAAGAACCACACCGGGTCCGACGCGCTGTAACTGGCCAGCGAAATCAGCCAGATCAGCGCCATCGCGAACAGGCCGACGCCGATCACCTCGCTCAATCGACGGGAAAGCGCGGATCCGGCCATCAGATCTCCATGATCACCGGCAGCACCAGCGGCCGGAGCCCCGAGCGTTTGCGGAAGAACCTCTGCAGATCCACGCGAATCTTCTCCTTGATGAGCCCAGGGTCGGTGCGTTCTTCCACGCTGGCCCCTTCGATGGTCGCCGCCAGCAGCGACGGAATCTCCTTCAGCAGCGCCTCGGTCCTTGCGTCCAGCACGAACCCGCGCGTGATAACGTCAGGCGTCTCCTCGAGCGCTCCCGACTGCCGTCCGATGGCGACGACGGGGACGACCAGACCGTCACCGGACAGGTGCCGCCGATCCCGGAGCACCTCGTCGCCGACCTCACCACTGCGGGTGCCGTCGATCAGAATGCGGCCGGCGGGTACCTTGTCGGTGATCCGGCCCCCCTCGCCGTCAAAACTGATGAGATCCCCGTTTTCGGCCAGCAGCACCTTCGTTCCCCGCGAGACGGTGGCCGCCACGCGGGCATGCCGCGACAGCTGACGGTACTCCCCGTGTATCGGCACGAAGTAGCGCGGTCTGACCAGGGAGAGCATCAGTTTCAGCTCTTCCTGGCTTCCATGGCCGGAAACATGGACGTGCTTGATGCCTTCGTGGACCACCTCAGCGCCGCGCCGGGCGATGTGGTTCATCACGCGGCCGATAGTCTTCTCGTTACCTGGAATCTCCCGGGCCGAGAAGACCACCACGTCGTCCGGCTGAAGATTCACGTGCCGGTGGTCGTCGATGGCAATCCTGGGCAGGGCAGCCTGCGGCTCACCCTGCGATCCGGTGCAGATGCAGACCACGTCCTGGGCCGGAAAACTCCGGACGTCGGAATCGCGAATCTGCACGCCAGCCGGCATCCTCAGATACCCCAGCCGTTGGGCGATCTCCGAGTTCTCCATCACGCCCCGCCCGACGAACGCGACACGCCGATCGAACTGAGCCGCCAGGTCCACCACGATCTGCATCCTGTAGATGCTCGAGGCGAACATGGCCACGACGATCTTTCCGGCCGCGCTCGTGAAGATCTCCTCGAACGCGTCGGTCACCTCGATTTCCGACCCCGTGAATCCGCGCCGCTCGACGTTGGTGCTGTCGGCAAACAAGGCGAGGACACCGGCTTCGCCCAGCTGCGCGAGGCGGTGAAAATCGACGTGCTCGCCGTCGAGGGGCGTCTGATCGATCTTGAAATCGCCCGTATGCACGATCACGCCATGCGGCGTTTCTATCGCCAGCGCGACGCAATCGGGCATGCTGTGCGTAACGCGCAGGAACTCGATTGTGAACACGCCCACGGTTACACGCTCGCGCGGCCGGACGCGCACCAGCCGGCTCTTCAGGTCCTCGCCGGGCTCCGCAGTCTTGAACTCGTCGCGGCGGCCTTCGAGCTTCGATTCGACGAACTCGAGCGTCAGCGGCGTGCCGTACACGGGCCCCTGCACGTAGGGAAGCACGTGCGGCACTGCGCCGATGTGGTCCTCGTGCCCGTGTGTCAACACGAGGGCCGCGATCCGGAACTGCTGAAGCAGGCGAAGATCCGGGATGATCAGATCTACGCCCAGCAGCTCGGGCTCGGGGAACATCACCCCCGCATCGACCAGGATGGCCGTCTCGCCGCAGGCGATGACCATCATGTTCATGCCGAACTCGCCAAGACCCCCCAGCGGGATCACCTGGAGAGGCGGATCGCTCGGCTGTCGGCGATCGTCAGTCGTGGGTCCCAGTCGCCAGTCCTCTGTTGGTAGTTGTTAGTTGGCGCGAGCTCGGTCTCAGAACACGAGGCGACGGAGAACCGCCGGGGAGGCGGGACCGGAACCGGTGCGGGAGGGCCGCACGGAGCGTGTTCACCGGACATGGCCGCTGGGACGGCAGGTCCGGGACCTCAAAAACTCGCGAAACTATAGCACAGCTTCCGTTTACGACGAAGTCGGGGACGAAGTTGGGGACGGAGTTCAGGGGACGGAGTTCAGGGGACGGAGGTGACGGAGAGAACGGAACGAGCTTCAACTCAGAGAAACGGAGCAACGGAGGTTCGTTGCCGGTCGCCACACTGCAGCCGATGCCGGCCCGGCCATGGGCCGGGCCGTGCGATCGACTGACACCCGAGAACACAAGCCACGTGTTCAGAGTAGGGTGGCTTGTGTTCTCGGGTGTCAGTCGATCGCTCGCCGCGCAAGCGCGGCGGCATCGGCGCACGTGGCTTGCAGCCTCCGTTTCTCTGCGTCTCTGAGTTGAAGCTCGTTCCGTTCCCTCCATCCCCTCCCTCCGTCAGCGCTGCTCCAACGCCCCCGTCACGTATTTGGCGCGGTCGGAGAATCAGCAAGCAAGCAAGTTGGCTAAATGACCGAATTCCTGCAGCGTCAGCGTCTCGGGCCGGCGGACAGGGTCGATGTTGGCGGAAACCAACAAATCCCGGACGTTGACACCCCTGCCTTCGGCAAACGGTCGCAAAGAATTGCCGAGGGTCTTCCGCCGTTGCGTGAAGACCGACCGAATCATCCCTGTAAAGACAGCGTCGTCAACGAGCCGGACGGCCGGCTGCTCGAGGAATCTGAGGCGGATCACCGCCGAATGCACCTTCGGCGGCGGCCGGAAGGCTCCCGGAGGGAGCGACAGCAGGCGCTGAACGTCCGCCCGGAGCTGGACGAGAACTGAAAGGACTCCGTAATCGCCAGTGCCGGGGCCGGCTTCGATACGGTCCGCCACCTCACGCTGCAACATCAGCGTAGCGTCAGTGAAGACGCCGGTTGAACGCTGGACTTCGAGCAGCTTGAAGAGGATCGGCGACGCGACGTTGTAGGGAAGATTCCCGGCCACCCGAAGCGGCGCGTCGCTCGGCCAGCGTGCAGCATCCGTTTCAAGAAAGTCCTGACGAATGATGGTGACGTTGGCAGGAACCTGCGGTTCGAGCGCCGAGGCCATGTCGCGATCGATCTCGACGGCCACGAGGGATTGAACCCGCGGAGCCAGCCGCAACGTCAGCGCGCCCGGACCCGGACCGATCTCCAGGAACCGGTCGTCAGGCCGGGGATCGATGGCCTTCACCAGCTTGTCCGCCCATGCGGGTTCCAGGAAATGCTGGCCGAAGCGCTTGCGCGCCTGCGGACGCCCCGGTCTAGATGTCATCGAGCGACTCGCCGCGCCAGAACTTCTCTTCAATCTCCTCGATCTCTTCCTCGCTCATCCCGAAGTAATGCCCGAACTCGTGGATGATGGTTTCGGCGATGCAGTCGCGAATCTCGTCGTCGTCCTCGCACGCTTCCTCGATCGGCCCCTGATAGATCGAAATGCGATCGGGCAGGGCATTGCCGTAGCCCCATCCCCGGTCCGGCAAAGGCGTGCCCTGATAGAGCCCGAACAGCGTCTCGCCAGGGTCGGCCTCGACGTCATCGAGCACGTCCGGCGGAGGCTCATCCTCCACGACGACGGCCACGTTACGCATCTCGCGGCGGAACCGTGCGGGGATTTCACGGAGGGCTTCTTCGACGAGCTCGGTGAACTGTTCGCGGGTCATTTTTGGGTTTGCCGCGGGGCCCCGCCCCCGCGATTGCCTGCGGCTTTGCCGCTCGCCGTACTCGGGGAGCGATCCGCTTTCAGATCGGCTCTGTCCTGCGGCCCCACTGCCGCGACCGTGCCTCGCGGCTTTGGCGCTCGGCGTACTTCGGGGAGCGATCCGCTTTCAGATCGGCTCTGTCCTGCGGCCCCGCTGCCGCGACCTGTGCCTCGCGGCTTTGCCGCTCGGCGATCGGTGCTTCGAGGCTTTGGTGGGCGGCGCACGGAAGCGCGTTGTGTGGCCTCGTAGAAGTTGCAGTCGGTTCGGACAATGCAGCGGTCGCAGAGGGGGCGGGGCTTGCAGATGCGGCGGCCGTGCAGGATCAGCGTGTCGGAGGCTTGTGTCCACTCGGCGGGGGGGACTGCCGCATTCAGTTGTTGTTCGACGATCACGGGATCGTCGGACCTGGCGATGCCGATCCGATTGGAGACTCGCAGCACATGGCGATCGACCGGCAGGCCTGGCACGCCGAGGGCGTGACCGAGGACGACGTTGGCGGTCTTGCGGCCGACGCCTGGCAGGGCGGTGAGTTCATCCATCGTCTTTGGGATCTCGCCGGCGTGGTGCTCGACGACCTCGGTGGACATGCCGATGAGCGATCGGGACTTGGCGCGGAAGAAACCGGTCGACTGGATCTGCGGCTCGAGCTCGTCAGTCGTCGCGTTGGCTAGCGCTCGTGCATCGGGGTATCGGCGGAACAGCGTGGGCGTGACCTGATTGACGCGCTCGTCTGTGCACTGCGCGGAAAGGATCGTCGCGACGAGCAACTCGTAGGGGTTCGAGTAGTGCAGCTCGGTGTCGGCATTCGGGTGCTGAGTGAACAGCTGGTGGAGAATCCGGCGGGCGACGGCGGGCGGTTTGGATGGCTTCGGTATCGCGCGTCGCGCGGCAGGCCGTTTCGGCATGTGCCGATTGTAGTTGGTGTTTGAGGTGGGCGTGGCGACGGAGGTTACGGAGGGAACGGAACGAGCTTCAACTCGGAGACGCGGAGCAACGGAGACCACGCAGGTGGTGCCGGTGGCCGATGCCGCCGCGCGATGCGCGGCGGGCGATCGACCGAGGCCCCACGGACGCAAGCCGCGTTCAGAGTTGGATAGAGGCGGCTTGTGTCCGTGGGGCCTCGGTCGATCGCCGGCCCGGCCGATGGCCGGGCCGCCATCGGCTCGGAACGCCAGTTGAGGGTGAACTCTGTTAGACTCCGTTCCTCCGTTTCTCCGAGTTGAAGCTCGTTCCGTTCCCTCCGTAACCTCCGTCAGCTGCCGCGCGCGTTCACCGGCTTGCGGTCGTCGGCAGCCTGGTGCCCTTCGCAGGAACAGCGGTCAGCAGAGCAATCAAGGCCTTGCTGTTGGCTTTCAGCCTCGACGTGCCGACGACGACCGTCTCGCCAACGTCCATCGAGAACGACGTGTCGATCACCAGCCGGCCGCGCGACGAGTCCTTGCTCTGATACCTCATCGCCGACTGTGATCGCTGCCGTCGCTCCATCGCTTCAAGCTGCGACTTGAGCTCCTTCGCGACATCCTCCTGATTGGCGCGTCGCGCTTCTGTCAGCTTTTGCCGCGTGGCCAAGATCTCGCGTTCCATCTTTTCGGTTTCTCGTTGCCGCTCGGCCACGGAGGCCATTTCTGCCACCGCATACTCGGATACGCCAGCGTCCCTCAATGTGAAGCGGACCGACACGCGCACGCCTTCGCCGCGGCTCGTCGCCAGGTTCACCTCGTAGTCCTGCTCTTCGGGACCGCGCAGGCGCGTCGTGGTATTGCCGGTACTCTGCCCGAGAATCCAGGCCGCATCGACCAGCTTGTAGGACTTGTAAGGCAGGAACTCCTTCATGTCCGTCAGCGCCCGCCGTGCCGCCGGGGGCACGTCGTCGGGCGCCGTAGCGGCCTGCAGGTCGGCGACCACGAGCACCACGCTGAACCCCTGCGGCGCGCGAAAGGCGTCACGGCTCTGCGCGGGCGGCGCAGGCTGCGGGGTAGGCTGGCCGCGGTGTCTGCGCGGACGGCGGCTGCGTGCGCGGCGTCTGCACTGCTGGCACCGAACTACGCGGCGCCTGCGCTGGCGGCGCGGACGTCGGTGGCGCTTGTTGCGCCCGCACACCGATTCCGCTGGCCAGCGCCACGGCCGCCGCGATGGCCGAGACGTGTCGAACGCCGCACGTCATGGAAGGGTCTCCTTGATAGTGAACTCCGGATCGAATACCCAGATGATCCGGGTTCCGCCAGGTGTCGAGAATTGCAGTTGCCGGCGATGCTCGGTTGGCGCGGTTCGAATAGTCTCTGGCTGTGGCCTTACGTTTTCCACGTCGATCGTCCACTTGCGGCCGGCCACAATGCCCGCCGCAACCATCAAGGCCACCATCGTTGCCATCGCCAGCGGTTGATGCCAGGGAGTCCGCACAACGTCGGGCCGTCGCGACGCATCGACCACGGTGCGACGCATCGCGTCCACCTGCATCGTCGACAGCTCGGAATCGGCCGCCGGATCGGCTTCGCGCAGGATGTCAGCAAGGTTTTTCATTGTGCCTCCTGCTTTCCAGGATCTTCGCCATCTCCCTCCGGCCGATCGACAGATGCCACCTCACCGTCACCGCACTGACGCCGAGGAGCTTCGCAATCGAAGGTATCGGCATGCCCTCGAGCTCGTACATCACGAGGATGGCGCGCCGTTTCGGAACGAGTTGCCCCAGCGCCTGCTGCACGAGAGAGCGCGCGATCAGCGCCGGCTCCGGATCGGAGGACTGGTACGGCCCATCGAGCTCGCCGCTCAACGCGCCATTCCGCTGCACAGCCAGCCGCCGCCAGCGGTCGCGGCAGATGTTAATGAGTACACGCACCAACCAGGCTTCTTCGTTGGGCGTCCCGTTCGGCACCGAGGCAGGCGAGCGCGCGGCGCGCAGGAAGGTTTCCTGGACGACATCCCGTGCGTCTTCGCTGCTCCCGCTCAGCCGTCTGGCCAGCCGGAAGAGCCTCTGGTGATGAGTATCGAACAGCGTCCCCAGACGCCTGGAAAAGTCCTCGGCGGCCCCATCCGCTGCCGCAGGCATCGCGATAGCCTGTCCGGTCATACGTCTGCTAAACGCCGCAAGCCCCGGGATTGTTGGCATAATTCGTTCGCGCGCCCCGCGAAACAGGGTTAATGCACCGGCCCCTTGTCCCAGCTGGCGCCGGTCGATTCCGAGATAATTCTCATATGTTCCTGAAGCGCGGCAATCAGGTTGGGCACCACCTGGAGCGGTACCGCGATTTTCGCCCGGACGGGTGCCCGCACGACGTGCTCCGACTCAGCGACGTGAATATCTTTCTCGGAAAGCGGAAGGACCTCGCAGAACGACAGCGTGAAGTCGAATGGAGTATGGGAGATCGCGCAGAAGTTTGCGTAAATCCGGGGCACATCGCCAGAGTCGTCCGGGGCGATGGTGAAATTGATCTGTTTGCGCTCGTTCATGGAGCGCATTCTACAGAAAAAGGCCGCTAGTACCGCCGCATCACGCCGACAACGACTCCCTGAATCTGCACCTGATCGGCGGGCACGACGATCGGCTGGATGGTGGGGTTGGCGGGCTGCAGCCGCACCCGGCCCTGTTCCCGATAGAGTTTCTTGAGCGTGACGTCCGAGCCATTCAGCAGCGCGATGACCATCTCGCCGTTGTCCGCCGTCCGGCGATCCTCGACGATCACGTAGTCGCCGTCGCGAATGTGCTCTTCAATCATCGAGTCGCCCTTGACGCGCAGCACGTAGCTGTCGCGCTTGCCGACGAGCGCTTCGGGCACGGCCAGCGACTCGCTGCCGACAACCGCCTCGATTGGCGAGCCGGCCGCGACGTAGCCCAGCATCGGCAGCTCGACCGCGCGAGCACCCAGACGCGTCGAGACGAGCTCGACCGATCGGCTTCGATTCCAGGCGCGTTTGATGAAGCCTTTTTCCTCGAGGTTGGTCAGGTGCTTGTGCACCGTGGCCAGCGACGACAGGTTGAAGCGGCGGCCGATCTCTTCCAGGCTCGGAGCGTAGCCGTGCTGCTGGATGAAATCGTTGAGGAAATCCAGGATCTCCCGCTGACGTTTCGTAAGTGGCAGCATGATGCGCGCACTATACGCAAAGGAAAAGCGAAAGTCAAACGCGGATCACGCACGGGACGCGCATCACGCACGGGACGCAGATCCTCGCGGATCCCGCGGGAATGGCTGAGGTCCGTTTAACATTCACTCGGGCAACCGGGTCTAACCCGATGAGAGCCGACGGGTTGCGATGGAAAACGGCATGCTGTGCGGATCGAGATGCTGAGCCGGGTCTGGACTGGTGTCGTGACGCCTGACTGGAAACTGCGCGTTAGCGGCACCGGCAATCAGACGGCTGCGGACCCGATGTGGGCCTCGGCAGAGGACCGTGACCTCGTCACGGCGACTCTTGCGGGTCAACGGGAAGCGTTCGACGTAATCGTCGAGCGCCATCGCCGTCAGATCTATCAGCTTTGCTTCCGCTTCGTCGGCAATCACGAGGACGCAAGCGATCTCGCCCAGGACGTTTTCGTGCGCGCCTATCGGGGACTGCGCGGATTCAAGGGAAACGCGTCGTTTTCAACGTGGCTGTACCGTATCGGCGTCAATGTCTGCTTGAATCGGGTGTCGCTCAAGCGACCCCGAATCGAAGCGATTGACGAACGAAAGCTGCCCGAGAGTTCGTCGGAGCGGCCCGACGTTGCGGTGATGCGGCAGGAGCGCGCGCTCGAAGTGCGTGCGGCGATCGCCAAGCTGCCGCCGAAACAGCGCGCGACGCTGATTTTGCGGATCTATCACGAGCTGCCGCACGAGGAGATTGCCGGCGTGCTCGGAAGTTCGGTGGGCGCGGTGAAAGCAAACTTCTTTCACGCGCTGGCGAATCTGAAGAAGCTATTGCGATGACGCATCTCTCGGAATCGGAGCTCCTCGACGCGGCGGAAGCCCGGCTGTCTGCTGAGCGGCAGCGCCACGCTGAGACTTGTGCAGCGTGCGCTCGGCAGGTCGAGGATCTGCGTGACGTGCTGGCGCGAACGGTTCGCGCAGACGTGCCGGAACCGTCTCCGCTGTTCTGGGATCATTTCTCCGCCCGCGTCCGCGACGAGATCGCGAACGAGACTCCCGGCCGTTGGGGATGGACCTCGGGCCTGCGGCCATGGCCTGTGGCTGCGGCTGCGGCCGTGGTGGTCGCGTTGCTCGTGGCAAGCAGTGTTTTTCGTGCACCCTCGAACCAGCCGACAGCCGGGACAGATCGACAAGAGGTCGCGGACGCACGCCCGCCGGCCGTCGCTCCCGTTGACGCCGACGCCGACCCGAACGATGTCGATGTCGAGGTCGACGAGGCCTGGGCCGTCGTCCGCTCGGTGGCAGACGACGTGGTGTGGGATGACGTGACGGACGCCGGCATCAGCGCGCGTCCGGGATCGGCTGATCGAGCGATCCAGACACTGTCGGCAGCCGAACGGACCGAGCTCGCCGCGCTCATCGCTGAGGAGTTGAAACGCTCCGGTGCGTAAGGCAGACATGAGAGTCATGATTCAACGCGCGATCGTCATCAGCATCGTGGTAGTCCTCGCGACCGCGGCCACGGTGCGCGCGGAGCAGGGGAAAGAACCGCCCGCGAAGGGCGGCACCGCGCAGACCGAGGCCGATACCGCTGACGTCTTCAACACGTTGCGCGCGACCAACGAGCTGATCGGTATGCTCGACGCGTACGCGACGATCCAGGCGCAGCAGGCACTGCAGCTGGGCGACGAGCAGTATGGCCGGTTCATTCCGCTGTTGAAGAAACTGCAAGAGACGCGGCGGCGGAATCAGCAGGCCCGCAACCGGATGATTGGCGAGTTGAGGCGGCTGGCAGGCCCGAGGGCAGCCGCGCCGGCAGACGAGGGAGTGATCGCCGAAAAGCTGAAGGCGTTACGCGAGCACGACGAGCGTGCGGCCGCCGAGATCCGCGCCGCCGTCGGGGCGATCGACGAGATTCTCACACCGCAGCAACAGGCCCGATTCCGCATCTTCGAAGAGCACATCGAAAACCGGAAGCTCGATCTCCTCCTGCGCGCGCGAGCCCGGGCCGGCCGTCAGGGCCGCCTGTAGGCCCGACCTTCAGGTCGGGCATGCCTCAAACCAGCAATGTCGGGCGTGTCCACAAACCACGACCACCGTTGTACAATTACTCATGCAATCAGGGCTTCGTCTCGCCGTCGCTGCGACACTCTGCGCGGCTGCCGTCGCCCCCGCCGTGGGCTGGCAGCGCTTTAGCAAACAGGATGCGGACCGTTTCCAAACCAAGCTCGTCCGCATCGTGGACCTCGGGAACGGCGGCCGCCGCAGCGCGAAGGCCGAAACGACCCGTTTGACGGATACCGAAGTCACCTCCTACCTCCGCTACAACGCCAGCGGCCAGGTTCCCGTCGGGATCGTCGAGCCGACGCTCACGGCGCTGGGCGACGGTCGTGTCGGCGGCCAGGCGATCGTGGATCTGGATGCGGTGCGCAAGCAGAAGGAGCGTGGCTGGATGGATCCGCTGGCGTACCTCAGCGGGCGCATGCCGCTCACCGCGAGAGGCAAACTGATCACCCAGGGCGGCGTGGGACGCTTCCAGCTGGAGTCGGCGGAGGTGTCCGGCGTCAGCATCCCCAAGACCGTTCTGCAGGAGCTGCTCTCGTACTACTCCAAAACACCCGAGAATCCGAACGGCATCAACATGGACGACCCATTCGATCTGCCGTCGAAGATTCGCGAGATCCAGGTAGGGAAGGGGGAGGCGGTCGTCGTCCAGTGAATGGACCCGCTTCAGAGTCCACTTCAGTACCTCAAAGGTGTCGGCCCCCGGCGCGCCGCTGACCTTCAGCGCGTCGGCCTGCATACGATCGAAGATCTGCTGTATCGGTTCCCGATCCGCTACGAGGACCGCGGCACATTTCAAACGATCGCCTCGTTGAAGCCCGGCGTCGCCGCATCGGTGATCGGCGAAGTCGTCAGCGCCGGCATCCGCCCCACCCGCAGGCCCCGGTTCAAGATTTTCGAAATGCTCGTGCGCGACAAGTCGGGATCGTTGCGTGCGATCTGGTTCAATCAGCCGTTCTTGAAGGACGTCTTCCGGCCGCATCAGCGCGTCATCCTGTACGGACGGCTGGAACTGACGTCACACGGCCTGCAGCTCCAGAACCCCCAATACGAAATCCTGCCGCAGGAAAGCGACGCGCCTGACGAGAGCGGTGAGCCGCCTGAAGACGAAACGCTGCATACCGGCCGCATCATTCCAATCTACGAGAAGACCGGGACCCTCACGACGAAGATGCAGCGAGTGCTCGTGCATCACGCGCTCGCGCAACTCCCGGCGCAACTCCTCGATCCGTTGCCTGACGACGTTCGCCGCCGGGCGCAGCTGATCGACCGGCGAACCGCGCTGTCGGATGTGCACTTTCCTCCCGAGGGCACGAACCTCGAAGACCTGAACCAGTTTCGCTCGCCTGCACAGCGGCGGCTGATCTTCGAGGAGTTCTTCCTGTTTCAACTCGGCCTGGTGCTGAGGAAACGCCGCGCCGAAGCGGAGAAGAAACCTCGCTCGGTGGTAATCACCGACGAGGTCAGGGAGGCTGCTCGCCGGGTGCTGCCGTTCCGCCTCACCGGCGATCAAAAGAAAGTGATTGCCGAGATCGTCGAGGACATGAAGCGCCCGCACCCGATGAACCGCCTGCTGCAGGGTGACGTCGGATCGGGGAAGACGATCGTCGCGTTGATGGCGGCGCTCGTGGCGATGGAGAACAACTTCCAGGTCGCGTTCATGGCGCCGACGGAAATCCTGGCCGAACAGCACTTCATCACCATCCGCAGGCTGCTGGAGTCATCCAGGTTTCGCATGACCTTGCTGACCGGGGCGACGCCGGCGAAGAAGCGGCGCGAGCTCCAGGCGGAGCTTGCTGGCGGTTCGATCCACCTCGTGGTCGGCACGCACGCGCTCGTCGAGAATCCCGTCGCGTTTCGCGAGCTCGGCCTCGCGATCATCGACGAACAGCATCGCTTCGGCGTGATGCAGCGGGCCGCGCTTCGAGCCAAGGGCATGCACCCGGACGTTCTCGTGATGACGGCCACGCCGATTCCGAGGACGCTGGCGTTGACGACGTACGGCGATCTCGACGTCTCGGTGATGCGCGAGATGCCGCCAGGCCGTCACCCCATCAAGACGATCGCCAAGCCTGAAGCGCGGCGCGACGAGATCTACGACTTCGTCCGGCAGCAGCTGGATGCGGGCCGGCAGGCCTACGTCATCTACCCGCTCGTCGAGGAGTCCGCCAAGGTCGACCTCCGGGCCGCAACCGAGATGGCGGATCATCTCGCCCAGGACATCTTCCCGGCCTATCGCGTGTCCCTCCTGCACGGGCGGATGACGCAGGAGGCGAAAGACCGCGCGATGCAAGCCTTTGCGCATGGCGAGGTCCAGATCCTCGTATCGACGACCGTCGTCGAGGTCGGTGTCGATGTGCCGAATGCGGCGGTGATGGTGGTCGAGCACGCCGAGCGTTTCGGCCTGTCGCAGCTGCATCAGTTGCGCGGCCGCGTCGGACGCGGCGCGCATCAGTCGGTACTGCGTGCTGCTCTATCAGGCGCCGCTGACCGATCACGGGCGCGAACGCCTGAAGGCGCTGACCGAAACCACCGACGGCTTCGTGATCGCCGAGCGAGACCTGGCGCTTCGCGGGCCAGGGGACTTCTTCGGCACGCGTCAGTCCGGCATGCCCACGCTCAGGGTCGGCGACCTGCTGAGGGATCACCGGCTGATGGAAGATGCGCGGCGCGAAGCGGTCGCCGCGCTCGACGACGTCCGCGCGTCGGAGCCGCTCGTCGCATTTGTTCGATCGAGCTGGGAGCAGCGGTTTGGGTTGGTGGGGGTTGGTTGATAATCGGAAATCGGAAATCGGCAATCGGAGATCGGGCAATCGGGGAATCTGGCAGATCGGCAGTCTGATGACGTCCGATTTCCGATTTCCGATTGCCGATTTCCGATTTCCGATTGCCCATATGCGCATAATCGCCGGTTCACTTGAAAGGCCGTCGTCTTGAGGCCCCCGAGTGGGAGGGCCTGCGACCGACATCCGATCGGCTGCGCGAGACGCTTTTCAACGTGCTGGCACCTGTCATCGAAGGGGCGCGCGTGATCGACGGCTATGCGGGGACGGGGGCGGTCGGCATCGAGGCGTTGAGCCGCGGGGCTGCGCACGTGACGTTCATCGAGCAGGACATGCGCGCCGTGCGGCTGATCGAGACGAACCTGGCGCGCTGCGGTGTGAGGGAGCGCTATGCTATTATCCGCGCGGGGTTTGCGGGCGCAGCGCAACGGCTGGCGGGGGAGCAGGCGAACGTCATCTTTCTCGACCCGCCGTACGGCCCAGCCGCGCTCGGTGAGGCGCTCGACAGCGCGTCGGCGCTGGCCTCGCCGGCCACCATCGTCGTTATCGAACATGCCAGGCGCGATGCGGCACCGGACTCGGCCGGCGCGCTGGTTCGCACGCGGGAACTGACGTCAGGCGACAGCGCGCTCGCGTTCTACCGGTGTCGGGCTTAGGCGCGCACGGCGCGCCTCGCCGTAGCCTTGGCGGAGGCGGGACCGAGCCGGGGTGTGGGGCGGAGCCCCACGTTAGCAAGGAGCCGCATGAGCGACAAGATCGCGATCTATCCCGGCTCGTTCGATCCGTTGACGAATGGACACGTGGACATCATCCAGCGTGGCTCGCGGTTCTTCGACCGCATCATCATCGCGGTGCTGATCAACCTCGAAAAAGCGCCGCTTTTTACCGTGCCGGAGCGTGTGGCGATCGCGCGGGAAGTGTTTCGCGACTGGTCCAATGTCGAGGTGGACACCTTCGATGGACTGCTCGTCGACTATGCTCGGAGCCGGAAGGCCAGCGTCATCGTGCGCGGGCTGCGTGCCGTTTCGGACTTCGAGTTCGAGATGCAGATGGCGCTGATGAACCGGCGGCTGGCGCCGGACGTGGAAACGGTGTTCATGATGCCGGCCGAGCCGTACACTTACGTGAGCTCGCGGCTGGTGAAAGAAGTCGTGGCGCTCGGCGGATCCGTGAACGGGCTGGTGCCCGAGATCGTGGAACGCCGGCTGCGTGAGAAAAAACTGGCGCGAGAAACCCTGAAGGCCTGACATGCTCTCTCCCCGTGCAACCCGGATTGCCGTGTCCCCGACCATGAAGGTGGCCGCGGACGCAATGAAACTCAAAGCGGAAGGCGTCGACGTCGTCGATCTGGGGGCCGGCGAGCCCGATTTCCCGACGCCGGACCACGTCTCGGCCGCTGCACACGCCGCCATCGACGCCCACTTCACCAAGTACACGACGAACTCGGGCACCGACGAGCTGAAGCGCGCCATCGTCGCGCGCTATCGCGAGGACTGTGGCATCGAGTACACGACGGCCGAGACGATCGTCACCGCCGGCGGCAAACAGGCGCTGTTCAACTCGGTGATGGTGCTCTTCGGATCCGGCGACGAAGTGATCACGCACATGCCCGGCTGGCCGACGCTCGTCGAGCAGATCAAGCTCGCCGATGCGACGCCGGTCATCGTACGCACGCACGCCGAGGACGGCTTCCGCCTTCGCGCCGACACGATCCTCGGCGCCGTGACCGCCCGCACGCGCGGCATCATCATCAACTCGCCCAGCAACCCGACCGGCGCGCTAATCAGCGAGGCGGATCTCGAGCAGGTCGCCAAAGAGGCTGCCCGCCGCGGGATCTGGGTCCTGCTCGATCTCTGCTACGAGAAACTGATCTACGACCCGACGCCTCACAACCTGCCCGGTGTCCTGGCCCGGACGATGAAGGATCGCACCGTGCTGTGCGGATCGGCTTCGAAGGCCTACGCGATGACCGGCTGGCGCTGTGGCTGGGCGCTGGCACCGGCAGCCGTCGTGAGCGCGTGCAACGCGATTCAGAGCCACTCGACGTCGAACGTTTCGTCGATCACCCAGAAGGCAGCGGTCGCGGCGCTGAACGGGCCGCAGTCGTGCGTGACAGACATGCTGAACGAATACCGCCGCCGGCGCGATCAGCTGACCACGTGGCTCGCCGAGGAACCGCGGCTGCGGCTCGTCAAACCGGCCGGAGCGTTCTACCTGTTTCCGGACGTGTCGGACTTTCTCTCGCCCGACGGGGTGCGCACGTCATCCGACCTCGCGGCCGGCTTGCTCAAGGATATGCGCGTGGCGATCACGCCTGGTGAAGCGTTCGACTCGCCAGGCTTCATCCGGATCTCGTACGCCGCGTCGATGGAAGACTTGAAGCGCGGCGCCGAGCGAATCATCCAATACGTGCGAAGCATGGATCCGACCCCTGTAGGCCCGACCTTTAGGTCGGGCGTGCCGGATATAACCCCAGGCGTGCCGGAATAACCCCGAATGTGATTACACCCGGTTTCCCGCAATCCCTTGCCACCGTCGTCGGAGCGGATCATGTCCGTACCGACGACGAATCCCGGATCGCCTACGGGACGGATGCGCTGAAGCGGGGGATGCCGGCCGACGTCGTCGTCTTTCCCGCCAACACCCGCGAAGTCTCCGAGGTTGCCCGTCTTTGTAACGCCGAACGGATCCCGATTGTTCCGCGCGGGGCGGGAACGGGCTACACGGGCGGTGCCGTGCCGCTGCACGGCGGCGTCGTGCTCTCGCTCGAGCGCATGAACCGCATCCTCGACATCGACGAGGCCAACCTCGTGGCGGTCGTCGAACCGAACGTGATCACAGGCGATCTTCAGAAAGCTGTCGAGCGCGTCGGGCTGTTCTATCCACCCGATCCTGCGTCGCTGAATCAATCGGTCATCGGTGGAAACGTCGCGGAATGCGCGGGCGGTCCGCGCGCGTTCAAGTACGGCACGACGAAGCAATACGTCCTGGGACTGGAAGCGGTGCTGCCAACCGGCGAGGTGATCGAGACGGGCGGCAAAGTCGTCAAGAACGTCGTCGGCTACGACCTGACCCACCTGCTCGTCGGCTCCGAAGGCACCCTGGCGATCATCACGAAGATCATCCTGCGGCTCATTCCGAAGCCGCCCGTGCAGGCGACGCTCCGCGCGTCGTTCGAGGGAGTCGACGCCGCCGTCGCGGCCGTGTCGGCCATCATCAAGGCGCGGGTCGTACCGGCCGCCCTCGAGCTGATCGATCGCGAGTCACTCGATGCCGTCGCGCGCAACCTCAACGTCCGCTCTCTCGCACCCGAAGGCACCGGAGCCATCCTGCTGATCGAGGTGGACGGCGTCCCTTCCGCCGTCGACGAAGAGGCGATGCGGGTCGAGCGGGCCTGCCGCGAAGCCGGATCGACCGAAGTGCTGCGGGCGCGCGACGAGGCCGAGCGCGCCGAGCTCTGGCGGGTGCGCCGCGAGATCTCCCTTTCGTTGAAGATGGTCGCGCCGCTCAAGTTCAACCACGATGTCGTCGTTCCCAAGGGCAGGATTCCGGAGCTCTTCGCGCTCGTCCATCGCATTCGTGAGGAATTCAGGCTGAGGATTCCACTGTTCGGTCATGCCGGAGACGGGAACATTCACGTCAACATCATGGTGGACCCGCAGGACGCGGCAGAGGTCGCGCGCGCGCACGATGCCGAGCACGTGCTGTTTGCCGGCGTCGTGGCGCTCGAAGGCTCCATAAGCGGCGAGCATGGGATCGGGTTTTCGAAAGCGCCGTTCGTGCCGCTCGAACTGTCGGCTGACGAGATCGCGCTGATGAAACGCGTGAAGCAGGCGTTCGATCCCAACGGGATTCTCAATCCGGGGAAGATTTTTCCGACGTAAGAATCACATGTCAATCCGCCGAAATCCGCGCCCTGTCAGCATCCGCGGCCGGGGATGGTATCCTGCTGTATGCACCGATCTTTGAGAGCGATTCTCATCCTTCCGGCATTCGTGTTCCTGGCGTGCAGTCAGCCCGCCGCGCAGTCGCAGCAGCAGGAAGTTGAGGCGCTACGCAAGGAGATCGAGATCCTCAAGCGCGACCTCGCTGAAGTCCGTGAATTCCTCAAGGTCGTGACGAAAGGTCAGTTCGGCGCCGCCAGAATCGAGGACAAGACCATCGACCTCACCGGCGCGCCAGTCAACGGACAGGCATCCGCGAAGCTGACCCTGGTGGAGATTTCCGATTACCACTGCCCGTTCTGCCGGCGCCACTTCCAGCAGACGCAGCCGCAGATCTACTCGGAGTTCGTGAACACCGGCAAGGTCCGTCACGTCTTCATCCACTACCCGATCGATCAGCTGCATCCCGACGCGTTCAGGTCGCACGAAGCGGCCAGCTGCGCGCAGGACCAGGGCAAGTTCTGGGAGCTGCACACCAAGCTCTTCGAGACGCCGGCCAAGACCACCGATCAGATTGTCGCGATCGCGCAAACTGCGGGACTCGATTCCACCGCGCTCAAGGCGTGCATGGACAGCGGCAAGTACTCGAAGGCCGTGCGCGAGAGCGTTGCGAACATGCAGGAGCTCGGCGCCGACAGCACACCGCTGTTTCTCATCGGCCTGACACCCGCGCCCGGCCAACCGATGAAGATCGTACAGGTCATCAAAGGCGCCTACCCGTTCTCCGAATTCAAAACCCGTCTCGAGGGAATGCTGAAGTAAGCCCGACCTGGCGTGCGGGTGTTCCCTTACGACACGACCCGCAACCGTCGCGACCCGGGTAGAAACGGCATCGACGCGATTTGTCCGGCGAATCCCGATCCCCAGCGGCCCGGGATGGACGTTCCGCAATCCGGGCACGATCCATTGGCGGTGAGGCGGTACGACCGAATGAGGTAACCGTGGCGCTCGACGAGCAGCGCGCGGCAGGTGGGGCAGCGCGTGTTCTCCCAATCGCCGACGCGGCCGGGAAGGTTGCCGGCGTAGACGAAGCGCAGGCCATGGCTCCGTCCGATCTCTACGGCGCGCAACAGCATCTCGGGCGTGGTGTTGTCCGGATCGTTCATCCGGTAGTCCTTGTGGAACGCGGTCACGTGCCACGGGATGTCGGGGGAGACGCTCGCCACGAAGTCGGTCAGCCGATGCAGTTCGTCTTCGGAATCGTTGAAGCCGGGGATGAGGAGCGTGACGAGCTCGAGCCACACGCCCATCGCGTGCAGCGTGCGGATGGTGAAGAGAATCGGCTCCAGGCGGCCGCCGAGCTGACGGTAATGACGATCGTCGAAGCTCTTGAGGTCGACCTTGTAGAGGTCCACCCACGGGCGGATGTAGTCGAGCACGCGTGGTGTGCCGTTGCCGTTCGAGACGTAGGCCGTCATCAGGCCCCGCGCGCGCGCCTGCTTGAAGACCGCGACAGCCCACTCGCTGGTGATCAGCGGCTCGTTGTAGGTGCTGACGACGACGCGGGCCCCGAGCCGGACGGCTTCGTCGGCAAGCTGTGACGGCGTGACGTCGAGCGGCGCGGAGACGGCATCAGGATCGCGAAGGGCTTGAGACGTGACCCAGTTCTGACAGTAGGAACAATGCAGGTCGCATCCGAGCATGCCGAAGCTGAACGCGAGCGCGCCCGGATGGGCGTGGAAGAACGGTTTCTTTTCGATTGGATCGCACTGGACGCCGCCGACGTACCCGAACGGCACCTGAAGCACGCCGCCGCGATTGAACCGGACCTTGCAGACGCCGAGCGCGCCATCCGGGATGGGGCAGGCGTGGCCACACGCATGGCAACGCAAACGGCCGTTGGATATGGCTTCGACGAGTTCGGGAGCGGCCTCGACCGTTCTCGCCTCGAGCACCTCGGCGAGGGTAGCCATAGATAGATTGTGCCACGTGCGACGTGCGACGTGCTGCTTGTCACGTGCAACGGGCAACGGGGTAGCTACGGGGTCACGCCCGAGGCGCGAGGCGCCGTACGGCGTGCAGACGCAGGGGAGTGGGAGTCGTGCTCAACCGCAGGCACGTCGCACGTCAGCACGTCAGCACGTCAGCACGTCGCACGTCCGCGACGTCCGCACGTCCGCGCACGTCGTCCACGTCGCAGTAGAATCCCCCATGGCCAGGACCGTTGCCGTCATCGGCGCGTCGAGCAATCGCAGCAAGTACGGCAACAAGGCCCTGCGGGCCTTCGAGCATCAGGGATATCGCGTAATCCCCATCAACCCGCACGAGCGTGAGGTCGAGGGTCACAAAGCCTATGCATCGGTCCTTGACGTGCCGGACCCGATCGACCTGGCCACCGTTTACGTGCCGGCCGACGTGGGCCTGAAGGTGGTCGACGAGCTGGCGAAACGGGGAATCGCGGAGGTCTGGCTCAATCCTGGCGCCGACGAACCCGAGGTGGTCGCGCGCGCGCGGGAGCTTGGGCTGAAGACGATTCAGGCCTGCAGCATCATCGCCATAGGGGAAAGCCCTGGGAGATATTGAATCGGGGCTCGGGGCTCGGGGCTCGGGCACGAATCCCGCGTCTGCCTCCCGGACCGAATCCTTGAGCCGCAAACAGGCGCCCGAGCACTCGAACACGAGCACCGAGCACCGAGCCCGGGCCCGACACAAGTTGACAGTGCCCCCGGAGACTCCCTATACTGCTACCGCATTTCAACGACTCCTCAAAAGCTATTTTCGGGCGCTCCAGCTTCGCCCGTTCCTCAAGCAGCCGAACGTCATCGAACAGTCTCGACACCGGTAACGCAACACGCCTAACGCTATCGACAACGCCAGCAGTCTCTCATGCCACAGAACACCAAGCGCACCCCAGGGCGCGCTTCCGCCGATCCGGCGGCAGCGCCCGCGAACTCTTCTGCCGAAGCCGTCGCCCAGGCGCCAGAGCGCGAAGCGGCTCCTCCAGCCGCCGAGGCCCCGGTGAAGCCGGACGCCGCGCCGCGCCAGGACGGCAACCAGCGCCCGGACGGCAACCAGCGCGTCCGAAGGTAACCAGCGGTCCGAGGGTAACCAGCGGCCCGAAGGCAACCAGCGGCCCGAAGGCAACCAGCGGCCCGAAGGCAACCAGCGGCCGGAGGGTAACCAGCGGCCTGAAGGTGGCCCGCGGCCCGAAGGAGGGCAGCGGCCTGAGGGAGGGCAACGTCAGGAGGGCGGCCAGCGTCAGGACGGCCGTCGCGGTCAGGGCCTCAACATCACCGAGCTGAAGGACAAGAGCATTCAACAGCTCACGCAGATCGCGAAGGACCTCAACGTCGCCGGCGCGACCGGCATGCGCAAGCAGGAGCTGATTTTCCAGATCCTGAAGGCGCAGACCGAGCAGAGCGGTTTCATCTTCTCGGAGGGCGTGCTCGAGGTCCTGCCCGATGGGTTCGGGTTCCTCCGCGCGCCGGACTACAACTATCTGCCCGGCCCGGACGACATCTACGTCTCGCCGTCACAGATCCGCAAGTTCGACCTTCAGACGGGCGACACCGTCTCGGGACAGATTCGCCCGCCGAAGGAAGGGGAGCGTTACTTCGCGCTGATCAAGGTCGAGGCGGTCAACTTCGAGGCGCCCGAGCAGGCACGCGACAAGCTGTTCTTCGAGAACCTGACGCCGCTCTATCCGCAGGAGCGCTTCACGCTCGAGACGATTCCGGACAACCTCTCCGGCCGCGTCATGGATCTGATGACGCCCATCGGCCGCGGCCAGCGCGGCCTCATCGTCGCACCCCCGCGCACCGGCAAGACGATGTTGCTGCAGAGCATTGCGCAGTCGGTGGCCCGGAATCACCCGGAGGTGTTCCTGATCGTGCTGCTGATCGACGAGCGGCCGGAAGAAGTCACCGACATGCAGCGGTCGGTGCAGGGCGAGGTCATCTCCTCGACCTTCGACGAGCCGGCCCAGCGTCACGTGCAGGTCGCCGAGATGGTCATCGAGAAGGCCAAGCGTCTCGTCGAGCACCGCAAGGACGTGCTGATCCTGCTCGATTCGATCACGCGCCTCGCGCGTGCGTATAACTCGGTCATCCCGCCGTCGGGCAAGGTGCTCTCAGGCGGTCTCGACTCGAACGCGCTGCAGAAGCCGAAGCGCTTCTTCGGCGCCGCCCGCAACATCGAAGAGGGTGGCTCGCTGACGATCATCGCCACCGCGCTCATCGACACCGGCTCGCGCATGGACGATGTGATCTTCGAGGAGTTCAAGGGCACGGGCAACATGGAGATCCATCTCGACCGGAAGCTCACCGACAAGCGCGTCTTCCCGTCGATCGACATGCAGAAGAGCGGCACGCGGAAGGAAGAGCTGCTGCTCGCGCGCGAGGATCTGAACCGCGTGTGGGTGCTGCGCAAGGTCCTGAACCCGCTGTCGGCGGTCGAGGCGATGGAGCTGCTGCTCGACAAGATGGGGAAGACGAAGTCGAACGGCGACTTCCTCGCGTCGATGCAGAAGATGGGGTAGTGGTCCGGCTGAAGCCGGACCCTACGGAAGCTTCGTCACGCGCAGATCGAGCGTCAGCCGATCGTTCTCCACGAGCGTGATGCGCTGTCCGTGCTTCGCCAGGCGCTCATAGGAGTCACTGTCGAGCGGCCCGCGTATCGTGTCGTCGGCCCCAATCGCCACGATCAAATATTCGCCCGGCCGAATCAACTGCGTTTGATAGCTGCCGTCCGGCTTCGGCAGTGCGCCGCCAATGCCAAACGTTGTGGACCGCTTCCACTTCGCGGGATCTGCCGGCATCACAACAACCCTGGCGTCGAATGACGGTTGTCCCTGTTCATCGGTCACGCGTCCGCTCACACGCGCTCCCCGGTTGGTCAGCACGATTTCCAGCGTGTCGGCTGCGCGGCTGCCTGCGAAGTCAGTTGGCGTGTCCGTGATGTCCTGCCCTTTGAATCTGACAGCCTTGACCACCCAGTCACGCGGCGGGAACAAGTTGATCACCTGCGGTCCGAAGAGACCTGCCAGCTCGAAGGTCAGGTCGCTCTTGACCTCCGCGTTCGGGGGCCCCCCAACGGACATGTACATGCGGTTGGACGTGTCCGGCATCGCCGAGACCCGCATCGTCGATGGGGGGCGATTCCCGGCCTCGTCTTCGAAGACCACGCGCCCAGACACGGTGGGCAGTTTACTTGTGGTAACCAGCAGCCCCTCGACGTCTGAACTCTCGACGCGGAAGGGAACATAACCAAACTCTCGTTCCCGTTTGTCGTCCGGATTGAATCGCGAGCCAATCTCCGCTCTGATGGCGTACTCGCCCGGCGTCACGCCACGCGCGACAAACTGCCCGCCGCCGCGCATCTCGATGCCCGTTGACGCGCTGCCACTCTGGTCCATCCTCACGATGTTGATGTTCGCGCGTTCGAGCGGAGCACCGGCGGCGTCCACGCGCCATCCCGGACACGGTGAACGCGCGGCTGCGCTGAAGGCGGATCTCGATGCCGCCTACGTCGCCCCCCGGACACGGTGACGACCGCCGCATCCGCATCAATGACAGCCGCCGGATGACACGTTTGAATCGCCCGGTCTTTCAGATCAGGATATGCTGGTCCGCCGAAGTTCCGCGGAATCGCACAGATGTTGTATCGGCCCGGCGCGATCCCATACACCCTGAACAGCCCGCGGTCGTCGGTCATCGCCGAATACGGGCCTGACATGCCCGCGCGCTGGCCGTTCTCCGGATTTTTTGCGAACACCTCAACGCCGGCCATCGGTTCGCCGAATTCATCGACGACTCGACCTTCGACGGCGGCCGTGCGCCAAAGGGCGATGTTGACGTTCTCCCGAACCTCTCCGTCCGCGAGGGTCAGCGGCCTGGGACGCCGCATTCTCGAGAAATCGGGTGGGCGGTCGTCCCCAAAACCCTGATTCAGGTGCGTTGCGCGGAATTCACCGGGCGGGCCGTGACCGTGTACTCGCCGGCTGGCAGATTCTTCAGTTCGTACTGACCGTCGGCCGTCGTGATCACTGACAGCGCCCGACCTTGCGTCTGCTGCATCAGAACAGCGGACGTAACCATTACAATCGCCCGCGCAATCGGTTGACCGCTCTCCTGATCGGTGACCTTCCCGCGAATGATCCCGGTGCCGGTTCGCGGCGCCGCGTCACGTGCCGCGTCGCGCGGCATGACGGCGCCTGGCGTGGCGGGGGAGGAGGCGGGGGCGGGGGTACAGGAACTTGAAGCGCCGCGAGCAAGACCAGGGGAAGAACCAAGCTGCCCATGCGAAACCTCGCTGAGCATGATTCTACTTCGGGAGTTCGGTGTTTTTTGCGGTGTGCGGTATGCGCGCACGTAGGGTCAGGCTGGAGGACGGAGAACACGGAGGGTCCGGCTGAAGCCGGACGCTACGAGCGACGAGTACGGGACGATCAGCCGACGGGCGGGATGACTGGCACGATCGGGTCCGGTTCCCTGGGTGGGATGGGGCCGATGATCTGCATCAACTCCTCGGCCTCGATCACTTCCTTCTCGAGGAGACGTTCGGAGAGCTGCTCGAGGATCCGGCGATGGCTGCGAAGGATCTGTCTGGCGGTGTCGTGCGCGTCGGTGAGGATTCGCTTCACTTCCGTGTCGATCATCAACGCGGTCTCTTCCGCGTAGTTCCCGCGCTCCTGGACGAACGGGATCTCGAGGAACGTCGCGCGCTTGTGTCCGTTGTAGTTGACGGCGCCAAGCGCATCGCTCATGCCGAACTCGGTGACCATGGCGCGCGCGATGTCCGTCGCCCGCTGCAGATCGTTCTGCGCACCGGTCGAGATCTCGCCGAACGCAATCTCCTCGGCGCTGCGCCCGCCGAGCAGCACCGCGAGCTGATTCTGGAGATCCCTGCGCGTCATCAGGTAGCGATCCTCGAGCGGCAGCTGCATGGTGTAGCCGAGCGCGCCGAACCCGCGCTGCACGATCGAGATCTTGTGGACCGGATCGAGGCCGGGAAGCAGGCTGGCCACGATCGCGTGGCCTGACTCGTGGAAGGCGACGATGCGCCGTTCCTTGTCGCTCATGACGCGCTTCTTCTCGAGGCCGGCGATCACCCGATCGATCGCTTCGTCGAAGTCGCGCATGTCGACGGCGGTCTTGTCGCGCCGCGCGGCGAGCAGCGCAGCCTCGTTCACGAGGTTGGCCAGATCGGCGCCCGCGAACCCGGCGGTCCGTGCCGCGATGACCTTCAGGTCGACGTTCGCGGCAATCTTCACGTTCTTGACGTGAATGCGCAGGATGTCCTCGCGTCCACGCACGTCCGGCTTGTCCACGAGCACCTGGCGGTCGAACCGTCCGGGGCGGAGCAGGGCAGGATCGAGCACCTCCGGGCGGTTCGTCGCGCCCATGATGATCACGCCCTTGCGCGCATCGAACCCGTCCATCTCCGCGAGCAGCTGGTTGAGTGTCTGCTCGCGCTCTTCGTGGCTGCCCATCGGCGTCTGGATGCGGACCTTGCCCAGTGCGTCGAGCTCGTCGATGAACACGATGCAGGGTGCCTTCGCCTCCGCCTGGTTGAAGAGATCGCGCACGCGTGCGGCGCCGACGCCGACGAACATCTCGACGAACTCCGAGCCGCTCAGGCTGAAGAAGGGCACGTTCGCTTCACCCGCCACGGCACGCGCCAGCAGCGTCTTGCCGGTGCCAGGCGGGCCGACGAGCAGCACCCCTTTCGGAATGCGTCCGCCGATGCTCGTGTACTTCTTCGGGTTCTTGAGAAACTCGACGATCTCGCGCAGCTCCTCTTCCGCCTCGTCGACGCCTGCGACGTCGCCAAAACGCACTTTCACGTCGTCATCCGCGTAGATCTTCGCGCGGCTCCGTGCGAAGGACATCACGCCGCCTTCGGCGCCGCTCATCCGCTTGAAGAAGAAACTCCACAAGGCGATGAGGAAGATGAGCGGGATGACCCAGCCGAGCACCTCGCCAATCCACTTGCTCGGGATCTCACCGGTGAACTTGACGCCGTTCCGCTCGAGATCCTCCACCAGCTTGGGATCTTCGATTTTGACGACGGTGAACTGACGGCCGGCGCCGCCCTCGGCCTTCTGCTTTCCGCGGATTCGGTCCTCGCCGACGGTGACTTCCTGGACCTTGCCGTCACGGACGAGCTGCTTGAACTCGCTGTAGGAAATGGAGTCGGCCGACTGCTGCGTGTAGAAGATTGCCTGGCCGATGGCGAGCAGGAGAAGGAACCCGAGGACGTACCACATGGCCGAACCCGGCCCCGGCCGGGCGCTCAGCCGCCGATCGCCGGAACGACGCCCGCGAGCATTGGGCACGTTGCGATCCTTGTCGTCGGCCACAGGCAGATTGTACGTCAGGCTCACGCCGTGACGGCGCTGTCCATACGCAGGAACTTCAGGTCGCCGTCCACCACGTCAATACGGATGTTCTCGCCCTCGTGGAACTCGCCCTGCAGGACGCGCATCGCCAGCGGATCCAGGATCCGCCGCTGGATCGTGCGCTTCAGCGGACGCGCGCCGTAGGTCGGGTCGTAGCCCTCGGCGATCAGCAGGTCCTTCGCGCGACCGGTGAGCTCGACGCGGATCTTGCGATCCTCGAGCCGCTTCATCAGGCCGCGCAGCTGGATGTCGATGATCTGCCGCATCTCTTCCCGGCTGAGCGCGTGGAAGATGATGATCTCGTCGACACGGTTGAGGAACTCCGGCCGGAAGTGCGCGCGCAGCGTCTCGGTGACCTGGCGTCGCGTGCCTTCGTCCAGCTCCGTCGCCCCGCTGCCAACGCGCTCGGCAATGAAGTGGCTGCCGACGTTCGACGTCATGATCACGACGGTGTTCTTGAAGTCCACCGTGCGCCCCTTGCCGTCGGTCAGCCGGCCATCGTCGAGCAGCTGCAGCATCACGTTGAGCACCTCGGGATGCGCCTTCTCGATCTCGTCGAAGAGCACGACGGAGTAGGGCCGCCGGCGCACGGCCTCGGTGAGCTGCCCGGACTCCTCGTAGCCGACGTAGCCGGGAGGCGCGCCGATCAGCCGTGACACGGTGTGCTTCTCCTGATACTCGGACATGTCGATCCGGATCATGGCGTGCTCGTCGTCGAACAGGAATTCGGCAAGCGCACGTGCCAGCTCGGTCTTGCCGACGCCAGTGGGGCCGAGGAAGATGAAGCTGCCGAGCGGCCGGTTCGGATCCTGGAGCCCGGCGCGCGCCCGGCGTATCGCGTTGGCGACCGCCGTGATGGCTTCTTCCTGACCGACCACGCGGTTGTGCAGGCGTTCCTCCATCTTCAGCAGCTTCTGGATCTCGCCTTCCATGAGCCGGCTGACAGGAACGCCCGTCCAGCGGCTGACGACTTCCGCGATGTCCTCCTCGTCGACTTCCTCCTTGAGCATGCGATGATCTTTCTGAAGATCGGCCAGGCGCTGCTCCTGCTCGCGGATCTGCCGTTCGAGCTCGGGGAGCCGTCCGTACTGAAGCTCTGACGCCTTCGCGTACTCGCCGGCGCGCTGCGCGTGCTCGATCTCGAGGCGGACCTGCTCCAGCTCCTCGCGGATCTTGCGAATCGCCTGGATCGTCTCCTTCTCCTGCTGCCAGTGTGCGGCCAGCCGGTTCTTGTTCTCCTTGAGGTCGGCGAGCTCCTTTTCGAGCTTCTCGAGACGTTCGCGGGACGCTTTATCCTTCTCCTTGCGCAGCGCCTCGCGCTCGATCTCGAGCTGCATGATCCGGCGCTCGACCTCATCCAGCTCCGCGGGCATCGAGTCGATCTCCATGCGCAGCCGCGAAGCCGCCTCGTCGATGAGGTCGATCGCCTTGTCGGGCAGGAAGCGGTCGGTGATGTAGCGGTTCGAGAGCACCGCCGCCGCGACCAGCGCCGAGTCCTTGAACTTCACACCGTGGTGAATCTCGTACCGCTCGCGGAGACCACGCAAAATGCTGATCGTCACTTCGACCGACGGCTCGCTGACGAGCACGGGCTGGAAGCGCCGCTCGAGCGCCGCATCTTTTTCGATGTGCTTGCGATACTCGTCGAGCGTGGTGGCGCCGACGGTATGCAGCTCGCCGCGGGCGAGCATCGGCTTGAGCATGTTGGACGCGTCCATCGACCCTTCGGCCGCGCCCGCGCCGACAACGGTGTGCAGCTCGTCGATGAACAGGATGATCTGTCCCTCGGAATCGGCCACTTCTTTCAGGACGGCCTTCAGCCGCTCCTCGAACTCGCCCCGGTATTTCGCACCGGCGACCAGCGCGCCCATGTCGAGGGCGACGACCTTCTTGTTCTTGAGCCCTTCGGGCACGTCCTGGCGGACGATGCGCTGCGCGAGGCCCTCGACGACCGCGGTCTTCCCGACGCCAGGTTCACCTATAAGGACAGGGTTGTTCTTCGTCCGCCGCGAGAGCACCTGGATGACGCGCCGAATCTCCTCGTCCCGGCCGATGACCGGATCCAGCTTGCCCTTGCGCGCGAGCTCGGTCAGATCGCGGCCGTACTTCTGGAGTGCCTCGTAGGTCGCTTCCGGGTTCTGACTCGTGACGCGCTGCGATCCGCGAACGCTCGTCAGCGCCTGCAGCACCTCGTCGCGCCCGATGCCGCGCTTCTGCAGGATCTGCCCGGCGGGGGAGCGCCCGCTCTCGCCGGCGATCGAGAGGAACAGGTGCTCGGTGCTGACGTACTCGTCCTTCAACCGCTCCGCTTCCTGTTCCGCGGCGTCGGTCACACGACGCAACCGGCTGGACAAGCCGACCTGAGATCCGCCGTGGGCGCGTGGAAGCTTGTTCAGCTCGGCGCGAACCTCGGCTGCCAGCGTTGCCGGATCAGCGTTCAGCTTGCGAACGATGCCGGGAACGATGCCTTCCTTCTGTTCGAGGAGCACGAGCAGCAGGTGCTCGGGCATGATCTCGGGATGCCCTTCGCGGTCCGCGAGTTGCTGCGCGCCGAGGATCGCCTCCTGCGCTTTCTCTGTGTACTTGTTGATGTTCATCGTTCACGACCGATCTAATTTCGCGAGCGTTTCGTAGTGCTCGCGTTGCTCGCGGGTCAGGGCGCGCGGCAGCTGGACGTCGATCGTGGCGTAGAGATCGCCGCGCTCGTCCGGCTTGCCCACCACCGGCATGCCATGCCCCTTCAGCCTGAACACCTGCCCGTTCTGCGTCGTCTCTGGAATCTTGAGCCGGACTGAACCGGCGACCGTCGGCACCTGCGATTCGCCGCCAAGCACGGCCGTCGTAACCGGGACACTGACCCGCGTATGCAGGTCGTTGCCCTTTCGCTCGAAGACCGGATGCGGACGGATTCGAACCCGCAGGTAGAGGTCGCCTGATGTGCCGCCATTGCTTCCCGATTCACCCTCCCCAGCCGCCCTGACGCGAGAGCCCTCCCTGACACCCGGCGGAATCCGTACGTCAACGCTGCGCGCGTGTCCGCCCTGTTTGATCGAGATACGCCGGGTGGCGCCGTGATAGGCCTCTTCGAGCGTAAGCTCGACCTCGTGCTCGATGTCGCGGCCTTTCTGGGTCCGCGGGGCACGAGTGGTTCGCTGGCGTCCCGCAGCCTCCCGATCCCGGCCGCCGAAGAAGGTCTTGAAGAAGTCCGAGAAGGGGTCTTCGTTGCCGAAGAGATCCTGCATTTCCTCTTCGGTCATCGTGCGGTAGCCGCCGGGGCCGCCCATGTTGATGTTCCAGGCACCGCCGCCGAATCCGGCGGCGTCAGCACCCGGCCACGGCTGACCCTGCTGATGCGCCTGTTCGTACATCCGCCAGTTGGCGCCCAGCTCGTCGTACTTGCGCCGCTTGTCGGAGTCGCCGAGCACCTCGTAGGCCTCGTTGATCTCCTTGAAGCGTGCCTCCGCCGACTTGTCGCCAGGGTTCACGTCCGGATGGAATTTGCGGGCGAGCTTCCGGTACGCCTGCTTGATCTCTTTTTCAGACGCGCTCTTGGCGACGCCGAGCGTCTGGTAGTAGTCCTTGAACTCCACAGCCATATTTACGACGACGGTTCACAACGAGGGTTCAGCACAGGGGTTCACGACGAAGGTTCAGCACGGGGGTTCACGACGAAGGTTCATCACGAGGGTTCTAGCTCCTGATCTACAGCCCCACCATCTCCCCAATTCGCTCGATCTCGCGCGCGAGGCGCCGGCGGTTGTCGCCCCGCGCCGGTTCCTGCTTGATCAACGGCCGCATCCGCTGAACAACCTCGGCAATCGAGAGCAGCCGCTGGACGCCCGCGAGGTTGACGCCGACTTCCTCGACGAGATGCTTGATCAAGCGCAGCCGTTCGAGCTCATCGTCGTTGTAGACGCGGATGCTGCCGACTGTCCGCGTCGGCCGGACGAGCCCGAGACGCTCGTACTTGCGCAACGTCTGCGGATGCATGTCGAGCATGCGGGCGGCCATGCTGATAAAGTAGAGATCGTGCGCCATCGCCAAGACTCGCATCGCCGTGGGGCCAGGCTTGACAGCCCCGGATACCCGCGCGGCCGGAACAACCCTGCGTCGATCTGAATATAGGTATTGATACGGTCTGTGTCAACTCTCACAGTCGACTGAATGGACGTCCATTTCTCAGACTTCATAACCATCGCGTTGCTGGTCGTGCTGGAGGGCTTGCTCAGCGCCGACAACGCGCTCGTGCTGGCCATCCTCGTGCTCGGGCTGCCGCGTCATCAGCAGCGCAAGGCCCTGCGTTACGGCATCCTCGGAGCCTTTGCATTCCGCATTCTTGCGACGCTGCTCGCCGTTCACCTGCTGGCGGTGGCCTGGATCAAGCTCATCGGCGCGCTCTACCTCTTGTATCTGGCGTACGCGCACTTCTTCGGCCGTCATGAGGGCGGAGAGCGCAGCGCCATCAAACCGGCTAAACCGTGGCTGGGTCTCACCGCATTCTGGGCAACGGTCGTCAAGGTGGAGCTCACCGACATCGTCTTTGCCGTGGACTCGATTCTCGTGGCCGTGGCGATGTCCAGCAAGACGTGGGTGATCATCTCCGGCGGTGTGCTCGGCATCATCACCATGCGGATGGTGATCGGTCAGCTGCTGGCGATCGTCAGGCGGTATCCCGCGCTCGTCGACGGCGCGTTCATCATCATCGCGTGGGTCGGCGTGAAGCTGCTGATCGAATACCTGCATTCGACAGGTTACGTGCCACTTCGAGGTCAACAAGTGGCTGTCGTTCGGATTGATCGTGATCATCTTCGCGATCGCCTACCTCTACGCGCGGAGGCACGGACCGGTCGAAGATCCCGATGATGATGAGGCGGCGGCGCTGCTACGGGAGGATGGGGGGTAGCAGGCCGCTTAGCGCGGCCTGCGATGGGCGATGGGCAATGGGGCAAGGCCCTTTGCCATTGGCGATCAGTAGGTGCCCGAGAGCTTGAGCTCCAGCGTCTCGGTCGATCCCTCTTCGAGCGTGAAGCGGCGGCCCTTGCCCTTGAGCCGTTCGAGCAGTTCCGGATCGCCCCATTCACCCGAAGGAATGTATTCGACCGCCACGGCGTGATAGCTGCCGGGCGGCATGTTCTGCACCTTGAAGCGGCCGTCCTGATCGGGCCGCGTGCCGGTGACCCATCGCGACATCGGCATTTTCCACAGCTCGGGATCGTCGGAGAAAATCACCAGCGTGTAGTCCTTCATCGCCGTTCCGTCCGCGCCGACCACCGAACCGGTGATCGATGTGGTCTGTGACGACAGCGTGATCTCGATGCCCGAGACGGTGTCGCCCGCGCGGAAGTCGGCGCCGGTGTCGGTGATGTCCGTGCCGCCCATCCGAACAGACTTGAGCGTCCAGCCCGACGGGAGGGCGGCCGTGCGAATCAGCCGCTGACCGGCGAGCCCTTTGAGCTCGAACGTGCCGTCTTCCTTGACTGCGCCCGGGCCGGGGGCTCCGGCGAATCCAAGGGTCATCGCGGGGGAATCAGCCGGCGGCGCCGAGATGCGGATGCTTGTCACGTTCGGCGGTTTGGCGCCACCTTCGAACGTGACCTTGCCCGTTGCCGTAGCCCCCTTCGATCGTCGTCAGCACGATGTTGGGAAGATCTTCACCAGCCACGACAAGCGGCACCGATCCGAACTCCGCCTCGCCGCCACCACCACCGGCCGCTGTCCTCATCTGGAAGACCATCGTGTTCCCGCCCTCGGAGGACGTGATGACCTGCATCGCGTTGGCATTCAGCTGGTAGTCGCCGGGTGCCACGTTGTTGATCGTGAAGGCGCCGTCAGCATTCGTCCTGCTGGAGTTCTGCATGCCCAGCATGACCTCGGTGCGCGAGCTCGGCGAGGCGGTCACCATCGCGCCGGAGAGCGGTTTGCCGTCGGAACCGATCACGATGCCGGTAATCTTGGCCAGACGAACCGGCGTCAGCGCGAAGTCGGCGTTCCCGATCTCCTGTCCAACGGCGAGTGTGACCCTCTGGGCGTCGGCGACGTTGAACGTGCCCGGGAAGTACGTCGGCGCGTAGCCTGACGAAGGGTTGGAGGCTGTGGGCCCCGCCTCGTTGAATCCCGCTCGAACGCTCGCCGCCATTTCGACCGCCATCATGTCGATCGGTCCGCGGAGCGTGGCACTGATGTAGTAGTCGCCCGGAGGCAGGCCGTAGATGCGGAACTGTCCGAGATCGTTGGTTTGTGCGATTCGGCCGCCGGCCGGCGTCATGCGACGGCGACCGTTCGTCCACGTCTGGCGCATCGCCGTAACGTTGACGTCAGGCAGCGGCTCGCCAAACTCGTCGACGATGCGGCCGGCGATGACGCTGCCGCGCGGCATGGTGATGTCGGCGTTCTCGAGCACCTGCTTGTCGGTCAGCTCGATTGGCCGGCCGGACTCGAACGGGCGCGTCTGGCCGTACTGCACCGTGACGTAGCCGGATTTCGAGGCCGAGAGGTTGAACCGTCCGCCGGGCAAATCGCGAAACTCGAAGCGGCCCTCGCCGTCGGTCATCGCCGTCTTCGCCATGATCTCGGGTCCCATGATGCGGACTTGCGCCCGCCGGATGGGCGCGCCGGACTCGGTCGTCAGCACCCGGCCGGTGATCCGCGCAGTGCCCGTCTTGAACTGCCGGCCCTGGCCCGGCATCTGGAACGGCTCGCCCGGCCCGCCCTGAATGATCTGGACCTGCGCGGCCGCCGACACGATCCCCAGTGCAACCGCTGCCGTCACGACGCCCGCGATTTTGGTGAAATTGCGCATGTGCATCCTGTTCTTCTTCCGTTGGTGTCGGCTGGAAGTTCCCTGACCCGTATCCCACCCTGTCCGCCGCCTGATTTTCACACGGACTCAGCTGCGGAGACTGCGGCTTATTTGTTAAGAATGTAAAACCTTGTCCAGTCAAGCCGATGGCGCGGGAACGGAGATGACGGAGGTAACGGAACAAGCTTTAACTCGGAGGCGCGGAGGAACGGAGGTCGATTCCTCACGAGTGACCACACGCCCAACCGCCGATGCCGCCGCGCGCAGCGCGGCGAGCGATCGACCGACACCCCGCGGGCGCAAGCCGCGGGCGAACGGTGGATGCGGCTTGTGCCCGCGGGGTGTCGGTCGATCGCCCGGCCCGGCCGACGGCCGGGCCGGCATCGGCCGCAAAGGGCGTCCACAGCCGTCGCTCTGCACCGATCCCGCAACAAGTGGTCGTCCGTCAGCTCCGAGCCAAGCCGGCCGATCGGTTTGACCCCTATCGCCTGATCCGCGTATCTCCGTTCCTCCGCGTCTCTGAGTTGAAGCTTGTTCCGTTTCCTCCGTACCCTCCGTCTCCACGACAACAAGGAAGGCAACTCCCGAGCCCAGGACCCCCGCGATGGTCGGGGTGAGTGCGCCGTAGCCAGCGCCGTTGGTGGCGAAGTGGACGAGGACCAGGATGGGGACTCCGGCCAGAGTCGCCAGTCCCTGGCGCCGGCCGCGGCCGCCGCCGTAAAGTCCGCCGACAACAGGCACGAACAGCGTAACGATCAGCAACGAGTAAAACGTGCTGATCGTCTGCAGGATGGTCTCGTGCATCATCGCCAGCCCGACACCGAACACACCGCCGATGACGGCCGCCGCCCGGGCGACCAGAAGGGTCTCGCGATCGCTGGCGTCCGGCTTCACGAACCCTCGATACAAGTCTTTCGATGCTGACGTCGCGACCATCAGAAGCACCGCGTCCGCGGCGCTCGCCTCCGCCGAGAACACCGCCGCGAGCGCCAGCCCCCCTAGAAACGGCGGCAGCGCCGCCGCCATCGTCGCAAACGCCAGGTCACGGGGAATGTCGGGAAAGAGGGTCCGCGCTGAGAGCCCGATGATCGTCGGGACGGCTGCGAAGATGATCAACGCGACGCCGTTGAGCGCCACGCCGGTCCTGATCGCCTGCGTGTCGCGCGCCCCGAGCGCCTTCTGCACCAGACCCGGCGAGACGATGAACGCCGGTGCCAGGAAGAACAGCAACCGCCATCCCGATTGCGGAGAGCCGCCGGCAAACAGATCGAGCCGCGACGGGTCCGCAGTGATGGCCGACCAGCCGCCGGCAAGCGCCATGGCAATCGGCGTCACCAGCGCAAACCCGACCAGCTTGATGACGAGCTGCACGAGGTTGACGTATGCGGTGCTGAGGAGCCCGCCGGCAACGAAGTAAATGCTGACAATCGCGGCTCCGGCGATGCATCCGGCCAGCTTCGACATCCCGGCCGCCACCGCCAGCACCGTGGCGATTCCCTGCAACTGCGACGCGAGAATGTGAAGCGTACCGACCCAGATGAGCACCGCGACCACGCCGCGGAGCGTCCGGTCGTAGCGCCGCTCGATGAAGTCTCCGAGCGTCAGATCGCCATGCTCGACCGACTCGCGCCAGAGGCGCGGACCGACGCTGAACGCGAAGATCAATGATCCGATTCCGGCCGAGGCATTCCACCACCACGCGCTGATGCCGTCGCGATATGCAAGGGAGGCCGCGTTGACGGTCGCGCCGGCACCGATGTTCGCCGCGAGGAATGTCGCGAAGATCAGGCCCGGGCCGAGCGTACGGCCGGCAATGAAGAAATCGCCAGTTGCGCGGACGCGCCGTCCGATCCAGAGACCGAGCGCGGCCATCAGGACCGAGTAGACGAGTAGGACGGCGAGCGTCGGACTCACAACGCGGCTGCGGTCACCGGAGATCGGAGACGGCGGGGAAGCCGGGGATGCCCTTGGCCGCGCGGACGGCTCTCAGGATCGCTTCGACCATCGCGTCCGCGGCCAGCGCGCCGATGCGATCCACACTGACCTCGCCGTCGCGTGTTCCTGTGGCCAGCGCGAAAATCGTGTCGCCGTCGCCGCTCGTGTGCGAGGGCACGATCGCGCGGGCGAACCCATCCTGCGCCATCTGGGCGACCTTCTTGGCCTGGGCTTTGGTCAGCTTCGCATTGGTGGCGACGACGCCGAGCGTGGTGTTCTGAATCGAGATGGCTTCGAATTCATGACTGCCGTCGCGCATCATCGCGTGGACGTCCGCAACGGACTTGCCGTCCTCGGTTCGCGCGCCGGCGACGACCTTCCCTGTCGACGGGTCGATGACGTTGCCGCGCGCGTTGACGGCGACGAGCGCGGCGACGACGAGGCCATCGGGCAGTGTGATCGCGGCTGACCCGAGGCCGCCCTTCATCGCGCGCTTCATTCCGGCCATCTTGCCAACCGTCGCGCCGGCGCCGGCGCCGACGTTGCCTTCCTCGATCGGCCCGGTGCCTGCCGCCTTGGCTGCAGCGTACCCGCAGGACGCATCAGGACGTATCTTGAAATCGCCGACGCTGAGATCGAACAGGATGGCAGACGGAACGATGGGCACGACGCCGCCACCGATCGGAAATCCGATCCCGCGCTCTTCGAGATAGCGCATCACGCCGGATGCGGCATCCAGGCCGTACGCGCTGCCGCCGGACAGCACGATCGCGTGCACCTGCTGGACGGTGTTGATCGGATCGAGCAGCTCGGTCTCGCGCGTGCCCGGCGCGCTGCCGCGCACGTCAACGCCACCCGTCGCGCCTTTTTCCGCAAGAATGACCGTGCAGCCGGTCGGCCGCTGGGTGAGCGTGTGGTGGCCGACCCTCAGGCCGTCAACGGCGGTGAGTCCGGAACCGGCAAGCATCGTGGCTGATGGCAACGCAACCCCCGCCGCCGCGAGTGCGGCGCCCGTCACCAGGAAATTTGAGAATCGCATTACGCCTCCCGAACCAATTCGAGCGGCCGCGCGTGCGCGTACCGTTTGTGCACATCGAGCACGGCGTCTGCCATGGCGTCGAGGAAGCGGGGATGATCGTTGGCTGACGCCGCACGCGCCATGGGAAGCCCGATCTCACGACAGACACCCGCCGCCTCGACGTCGAGGTCGTAGAGCACCTCGACGTGATCGCTGACGAAACCGATCGGGGAAATCACCGCCGCCTCGAGCCCGCGCGAACGCTCATCTCTCAGATAGTCGCAGATATCCGGCCCGAGCCAGGGATCTTCCGCCCGTCCGCTGCGACTCTGATAAACCACCGTGGCGTCCGGCTCTAGCCGGACTACGTCCGAATCCCGCTTTAGCCGCTCCATCACCTTTCCGACGCTCTCCTCGATCTGCTGCTGATACGGATAGCGTTCGGCCATCGACACCGGGATGCTGTGCGCCGTGAACACGACCTTCGCGCGATCGCGAAGCGGCGGCGGCAACTGACGGCGCGCCTCCTCGATATGGTCGACGTTGGCGGCAATGAACCCCGGATGCGTGTGCCAGTCTGCCGTGAAGGTGACCTCGACGTCCGGCAGCCCCTGCGCGGCCAGCGCGGCCCGGGCGGCGGCGACGTTTTCGCGATACTGCGTGCAGCTCGAGTAGCTCCGATGCGCGGCCGCGATGAAACCAATCGCGCGACGCACGCCGGCTTTCGCCATCGCGGCCAGCGTGTCGACGAGAAACGGGTGCCAGTTCCGCATGCCGACGTACACCGGAAGCGGCGCCCCGGCGCCGATCAACCGCGACCGCAGACCATCGGCTTGCTTCAGCGTCAGTGCGGTGATCGGCGACACGCCGCCGAAGAGCTCGTAGTGATGCGCGACTTCCTCGAGGCGGCCCGGCGCGACGCGACGTCCGCGGAGCACGTTTTCAAGGAACGGACGGATGTCAGCGGGGCCCTGCGGGCCGCCGAATGCCACGACCAACACGGCATCGAAAGGATTGAGCACGCGGGCGTTACCTGTCTCGCGATTATACTGGGCTTTGCTCATGACCATTCGCGCGGAGGCCGTCACGCACGCCGCCTCCGCCACACGTCTCGTCTCGCTCGACGTTTTCCGTGGCGCCACAATGGCCTCGATGGTCATTGTCAACAACCCGGGGGATTGGGGCGCTGTCTACGCGCCGTTGCAGCATGCCGAGTGGCACGGCTGGACACCGACCGACCTCATCTTTCCGTTCTTCCTTTTCATCGTCGGCGTCTCGATCACGCTGTCGAGGCGCAGCGCCACATGGGGAAGCATCCTGCGGCGCAGCGCGCTCATCTTCGCGCTGGGATTGTTCCTCGCGGGCTATCCGCGGTTCGACGTCACCCGCTGGCGCATTCCCGGCGTGCTGCAGCGCATTGCCGTCTGCTATCTCTTCGCCGCCGTCGCGTTCAGACTCACCGAGGGCGACCGGAAGACGCAGGCGCGATCTCTTTTCAGCATCGCCATCGTCCTTGCCGTCGCGTACTGGCTGCTGATGGCGTTCGTGCCTCCACCGGGCGGCACGGCGGGGGATCTGTCACCCGAGGGGAACTTCGGCGCCTGGATCGATCGCGCCGTGCTGGGTGGTCACCTCTGGAAGCCACGATGGGATCCCGAGGGCCTGCTCAGCACCGTGCCGGCCATCTCGACGACACTGCTCGGCATCGTCGCCGGCCTCTGGCTGGGATCATCCGAAACGCCAGCCCGCAAGGCATCAATCCTCGCGCTCGCCGGCGTCGCTGGCATCGCCGTGGGCTATCTCTGGTCCATCGTGTTTCCAATCAACAAGAACCTGTGGACCAGTTCATATGTGATCTTCACCGCTGGCGCGGCATCGTTGCTCCTCGCAGCGTGCTACTGGATCATCGACGTTCGCGAATGGCGAGGCTGGACGAAGCCGTTCGTCGTGCTCGGATCGAACGCCATCACACTCTTCGTGGTCTCGGGGCTTCTCGGCAGAACCCTCGGGATGCATCGGGTGGCATTGCCCGACGGCTCGGACATTCCGTTCAACCGTTATCTCTACGTGACGTTCTTCGCGCCATTCGCCGCGCCGAAGAACGCATCACTGATGTACGCGCTCGCGAATCTCGTCGTCCTGTTCGGGCTGCTGGCCTGGATGTACCGTCGCCGCATCTTCCTCCGCGTCTGACCTGATCGATGAACCGGCCCCGCCGAATCTTCAACCTTCCACGCGAGGTGTGGCTGCTCGGGTGGGTGAGCTTCTTCACCGACACCGCGACGGAGATGATCTATCCGCTCCTGCCGCTGTTCCTGACGCGAGTGATCGGCGCGAGCGCGATGTCGCTCGGCGTGATCGAGGGCATCGCCGAAGCCGCGAACAGCGCGCTCAAGATCGTGTCGGGACGGCTCGCCGACAAGTGGGGCACCGCCAAACCGCTCGTCCTGATCGGGTACGGCCTGTCGTCGGCGGTCCGCCCCCTGATCGGCCTCGCGTCATCCTGGATCGACGTCCTCACGCTGCGTTTCGTCGACCGCCTCGGCAAAGGCGTCCGCGGCGCGCCACGTGACGCGATGCTCGTCACCTTCGCCGACGCCACCTCCCGCGGCCGCGTGTTCGGCTTCCACCGCGCCATGGATCACGCCGGCGCCGTACTCGGTCCTCTCGTGGCGGCATGTTTTCTCTATTTCTATCCCGGCGAATACCGCACCCTGTTCGCGCTGGCACTGATCCCCGGCCTGATCGTCATGCTCGTACTCTGGCGAGTGCCCGACCTGCGCACCCGTTGGCACGCCCTGGCACCGTTAGCACCGTCCGGCACGTCCGGCACGTCCGGCACCTCCGGCACGTCCAGCACGTCTGGCACTGGTGCCACCCTTGACCGCTCTTTCTATACAGCCATCGCCATCATCACCCTATTCAGCCTGGGCAACGCCAGCGACGCCTTTCTGCTCCTGCGTCTGAACGACCTCGGCCTCGCCGCGTTCTGGATCCCTCTGGTGTGGTCGGGGCTTCACGTGGTCAAGGTCGTGTCATCGATCCTCGGCGGCGCATGGTCGGACAGGTTCGGGCGGCGGCACTGATTGCGCTGGGATGGATCGTGTATGCGTTCGTCTATGCCGGCTTCGCAGTCTTCGACAGACCGCTGATCCTGATCGCGGTGTTCCTGTCGTACGGTCTTTACTTCGGCCTGACGGAAGGCGTCGAGCGCGCGTGGATCGCCGATCTCGCACCGGCACATGCGCAAGGCGTTGCGTTCGGAATCTACTACGCAGCGATCGGTCTCGGCAGCCTCGCGGCCAGCCTGCTCTTCGGTTTCCTGTGGACACGAGTGTCGCCTGAAGCGGCGTTCCACACGGGCGCGGCGATCGCCCTTGTCTCGACCCTGCTGCTATACTTGATGTTTTCTCGCCGTTCTGATGAAGCACATCCTGGTTACCAACGATGACGGCGTCCGGTCGGAGGGCATTCACGCGCTCGCGCGCGCGCTCCGGCAACTCGGCAACGTCGTCGTCGTCGCGCCGCACACCGAGGCGAGCGCCATCGGCCACGCGCTGACGCTCCGGCGCCCGCTGCGCATGGACGTCGTCGGCGACGACGTGTACGAGGTCGACGGCACGCCGAGCGACTGCATCAACATCGCGATCACGCAGATCTTCAAGCGCTCACCCGATCTCGTCGTGTCCGGCATCAACAAGGGGTACAACCTGGGAGACGACGTGACGTATTCGGGGACCGTGGCGGGCGCGCTGGAAGGTGCGCTGCTGGGAATCCCGAGCCTCGCGGTATCCCTTGAACGGTCGCGCAGCGAGTACGACTTCGGCCCTGCGGCGGCGGCGGCCGCGCGCGTGGCGGAATTCGTCCTCGCGCAAGGCCTGCCGAACCGGACTTTCCTGAACCTCAACGTGCCGCCCGGCGAACCGCGCGGATTTCGTGTGACGTTCCAGGCCAAGCGCAACCACGTCACCGTCGTCGACTCGCGCCTCGATCCGAGAGGGAACGCGTATTACTGGATCGAGGAAGGGCAGAACCAGTGGGAGCCGCACGACAAGTCGGACTATCAGGCCGTCAAGGACGGGTACGTGTCGGTGACGCCTCTGCAGCCCGACCTGACCGCGTACGACGCGCTTTCGGCGATCGGGATGCTGATGGGGGAGCCAGTTTCCCCCGAGCCAGAGGGTTGAGGACGATCTACTTGCGCTTCAGCAGCTCCGGAAACGCTTTCTCGAGGTGATCCAGCTTCGGCAGATCGTTGTAGACGATGTAGGGGTTGGTGCGGTGATTGACGAGATAATTCTGATGGGACGCCTCGGCGGGATAGAAGCCATCGAGCGGCACGACCTTCGTCACGATGGGCCGCCGAAACACCTTGGCGGAGTCCAGCTCCTTGATGTAGGCCTGCGCAACGGCTTGTTGCTCGGGCGTCGTGTAGAAGATTGACGATCGATACTGCGTGCCCTCATCCGGCCCTTGACGGTTGAGCTCGGTCGGGTCGTGCGCCACCGCGAAGAAGACCTTCAGCAACTGCCCGTAAGTGATCTTCGACGAATCGTAGGTGATCTTCACCGACTCGGCATGGCCCGTTGCGCCCATGCTGACGACGGTGTAGTGCGCCGTCGCCGCAGATCCACCAGCGTATCCGGAGACAACGTCGGTGACGCCGGCGAGGCGCTCGAAGACGGCCTCGACGCCCCAAAAACATCCCCCGGCCAGCACGGCCGTCTGCTCTCCGGTGGGCTTGACGTCCTGCGGCGGGTCGGGGAACCGGGACGGTGTCGTCCCGAGCACGGCTGCGATTGCGATCATGAGCGCGATCATGTGGTTCATCGTGTCCTCTACGTCCCAGAACCCCTCGGCTGGCCTGAAGATTCCCTTCGGCTATTGTCGAGCGGGAAGTAGGGTAGAATAAAAGGTCAGCGCGCAAGGTTCCCGGCCTGTGCGCGTCTTTTCAACAGTTTCGCCTGTCGGGGCGTGGCTCAGCCTGGTAGAGCACTCGGTTCGGGACCGAGGGGTCGGTGGTTCGAATCCACTCGCCCCGACCACATTTCGCTAGGTCGCTTGCAACGAGATTGCAACGAAAGCAAAAAGGGCACCTTTACCGGTGCCCTTTGCATTTTCTGGCGTCCCCCGCAGCATGGCGATGGACCTCACGGGACACAGAACCCGAGTCGGTTTAACGGCCCTTTGCGATTGCTGACGACCGCGATTTTCGGGTTTGCGGCGGGGCGGCTGGGACCTGGTGGCGCGATGATCAATTGCCTATTGCGCGGTGGCGCGGAGGCGAAGCTGGTCACACCGGCAGGCGAATACATGGCGACCTTTTCGCCAGACGGTGCGTGGCTGGGCTACGCCTCCAACGAGTCCGGGCAGGATGAGGTCTATGTACAGGCCATATCCGAGAGCGGCAGGTGTCGCCAGGCTTGTGTCGATCGGCGGTGGAACGGGTCCCGTGTGGGCACCCGACGGCTCGGCGCTGTACCTACCGTGGCGCGTCCGGGGATCTGATGATGGTGCCGACAACGGTGGGTGCGACGTTCACCGCAGGGAGGCCGCGTCCGTTGTTTCGCTTCAGGGGCACCTTCCGTCCGTCGGGCACTGGCGCTGCGTACGAACGTTCATCCGGACGGCAGACGGTTCATCATGGTCTCGGGTGACGAGCGTCCGATTGCGTCGTCTGCACAAATCAACCTCGTGGTGAACTGGTTCGAGGAGCTGAAGCGGCTCATGCCGACGAAGTAGCGTCGTGCCGCACCGGCCGTCGTGCCGTCCGACGTTGTGAGACGCCCCGTGAGGGGTTACTCCCCACTGGTCGGGTAGTGACGACCGATTCGCGGGACGAATCGATCAACCCTGCGGCGTCACGCAGGACCTATCCGGTGTGCCGCATTTTCCGCGAGTTGGAACAACACAACCGCCTGGCTGCGAGCCGTCGACTCCCTTAGATGCGCCGGCTGAGGACATCGGTCAGCCGTCGATTCCACCTGAGCCGTTGCTGCGCGTCTTCGTGTTGCAGTCGCCCGGCGTTTTCCCACATCGCTGGTCCCACCGTCATTTATCATGCCCGAGTCCTCCACCTCGAAAGGGCGGCGACATGAAGACGACGAATCGTTGGCTCGCACCCATCCTCTGCGGCGGCGTATCGTCGATCGTCCTATCGGCGCAAAAACCCACCCCTCATCGCGAATGCGCCGGGCTGACCAGCCTCACGCTGCCCGACATCAAGATCGGCGAGGCGGTCGCCGTGCCCACCGCAACCAGCGGTGACATTCGAGCGGCGCACTGCCGCGTCACCGGCGTCATCGGCACGGAGATCCGCTTTTCCCTGCTGCTACCCGACAATTGGAACGGCAAGTTCATGATGGGTGGGGGCGGCGGGTTCGTCGGCATGATCGACAATCAGGCGAAAACAACCGTGAACGACGGCTATGCGACCGTCGGCACCGACACCGGCCACCAGGGAGAGATGTTCGACGCAAGCTGGGCGCTCGACAATGTCGAGCGGCAAGTGAATTACGGATACGTCGCGGTGCACCGCACAGCCGAAACCGCCAAGGCGATTCTCCGGCACTACTACGGCGCGACCGAGAAGCATTCGTACTTTTCGGGCTGCTCGAATGGCGGCCGACAGGGCTTGATGGAAGCGCAGCGCTTTCCAGACGACTTCGACGGCATCGTCGTCGGGGCGCCTGTACACGACTTCGTGGGGCTGGCCGCACAGTTCGTCAGGGACGCGCAGGCGGTGTTCCCCGATCCGCGCAACCTGTCGGCGCCGATGTTCACGCTCGAGACATTGAAGTCGGTCGAGGCGCAGATCGTCGAGAAGTGCGATGCCGTCGATGGAGTCAAGGACGGCCTCCTGGAGGACCCGCGGCGGTGCAACGTCGACCTCGCTGGATTGGCCGGCCTGTCTGATGGGCAGCGAGCGGCGCTGAGGAAGATGTATGCCGAGACGAGTGGTAAAGCGGGCGCAATCTATCCCGCACGACCGGTGGGCGGCGAAGGCGAGGTCGACAGCTGGCCAGTATGGATCACGGGCGGTAGCCCCTATGCCACACCCCAGGCCCCAAGTCTGGGCTTCGCATTGGCCACGCACTTCTTCAAGTTCCTCGTGTTCAACGATCCCCTCCTGGGACTACAGCGGCTACGACGTCGCGAACGCGCACAAGGACGCGAGGCTCGCTGCGACGTTCATGAACGCGACCAATCCGGATCTCGACGCGTTCAAGGCGAAAGGCCGCAAGCTGATCGTGTGGCACGGATGGTCAGACGCGCTCACCGCGCTCGCGAGCATCAAGTACTACGAGCAGGTCCAGGAGCGTGACGCTGCGGTGCGCGACTACTTCCGCATGTTCTTGATGCCGGGTGTGCTGCACTGCAGTGGGGGACATGGTCCCGATACGGTCGACTGGCCGGCGGCGATCGCTGACTGGGTCGAGAACGGCAAGGCGCCGGACCGGGTGATCGCGCGACAGGCCGCGGCCGGCAGCGCCGTGTCGCGGACGCGTCCCCTGTGCCCGTATCCGCAGCATGCGGAGTACACGGGCGCGGGCAGCACGGACGACGCAGCGAACTTCGTCTGCCGTTAGCGACGATGGTGCGGGGCTGAGTTCGGCCGAGCCGATCGAGGCCTCAGACGGGTCAGCGGATGTGAGCCGTGCGGCGGTTCGATTCCTATCCGCGGCGGGGCTTCGACCGTCGTTAAGCTGTTGACCGTGTTTGGCGCGTAGTGGTGAGCCATACGTGAATCGAACCGGCCCCGATGAAGCGGCCATCCAGCTTTTGGTTCACCCCCCAGTAGTCGCCCAGTCTTTGCTAATCCGCCGAGTACACGCTCGAATCGCGCTATTCAACTGGGGCGACGAACTGCAGCGGTTCGGGTTGGTCACGTTTTTGTTACAGGGTAGGCAAGGTGAGGGTGAAGGTAAAGATCAGCTCCTCGCGTCCACGCTCCTGCACCTGGGGGCTTGCGCGGATCGGTTTACACTACGCCGTTTGTCGCGGCGAATCCCACACCGCGACATCACCGATAACCACTCAATTCCTCCTGCGACAGCGCGTACGCGCGAACCAACACTTCGTGCGCACAATTAAAGTCACTGTTGTGAGGGAGGAGGAGCTCGCGGCGGTCGTCGCCAGCACTTTTGGCCGCCTGCGTCCCGATCAACGTGGTCACGAGTGACTGTGCTGAGCCGTACACGACAAGGGTCTCCGTCGTGGTGGCGCGATGTATTCCCCATGACGCCCGCGCAACGCCGAAGAAGGTCAGATATGTACTACCGCGTAAAGTTGATCGTGACGGTCACGAGAACAGGCACGGGCACGCCGTTCAGAAGCGTCGGCGTGTACCTCCCACTGCCGCACGGCGTCAAGCGCGGCCTGGTCGAGCAGCGGGATCGACCGCACTACCTTCGCGTCTATGACTTTCCCGTCGGGTCCAATCGTCGCTTCGATCGTGACCGCTGTCGCGGGCAAAGAGAAGGCCGATGCCATCGCGGCCAAAAAGAAAGCCGATGCCGCAGCCAGGGCGAAGGCCAAGGCGGCGGCGGTCCGCATAGCCCTGGGTCTCTAACAGCTTCCGGTTTCGATGTTCCGGACGGCCCGCTTCGCGCTCGCGGTCACGGGCTGCGCGTCACCGCCCACCGCGGACGTGGATGCGGCCAAGGCCGCCGTCGACCGGGCCGCGACCGGCCGCGCGGATCAGTATGCCGCCGCGTCGCTCAAGGCTGCCCAGGATGCCCGGGGAGCCGCTCGACGCTGAGCTGAAAGCGCAGGGACCATTGGCAACGTTTGTTGACAGCCGCACTTGGGGGCCGACAAGCAAGGCGTTCGGAGAATAACTCCCCCGTCGTCGCAAAGTGACGACCGATTCGCGGGCCGAAGTCGATCGACCTTGCGGCGTTTATCAGAATTAATCAGTCGCGCGATCGGTCAAGGGTCGAGCCGACGACTGCACATTCGCGCTAGCCTCAGTCGTCGACTGAGCCAGGAATAGACAAAAAGGGGGTCATGGTTCCGGCAAGTCCGCTGTGCAAACCAGGACAGACAGTCGCGCCGCCGGTCTGCCATGCTCAGCCAACAGACGTATGGCCGCGGCGACCCACACACTCGACACCAGGACCGCTGACACTGGCGCCGAGGTGCGCCGGCAAGAAGCGCTCCTCAAGACCGGCGCGCTGCAGAACGCCATCCTCAACAGCGCCAACTTCTCGAGCATCGCCACCGACGACAAGGGTGTCATCCAATTGTTCAACGTCGGCGCCGAGCGGATGCTCGGGTATGCCGCTGCCGACGTTCTCAACAAGATTACGCCGGCCGATATTTCCGACCCTCAGGAGCTGATTGCCCGCGCCGACACTCTCAGCGTGGAACTGGGCACGACGATTTCGCCCGGTTTCGATGCGCTGGTGTTCAAGGCCTCGCGCGGCATAGAAGATATCTACGAGCTCACCTACATTCGCAAGGACGGCAGCCGCTTCCCCGCGATTGTATCGGTCACGGCATTGCGCAACGATCAGGGCGGGATCATCGGCTACCTCCTGATCGGCACCGACAACACGGCCCGCAAGCGCGTCGAGGCGGAGCAGCAAAAACTCGATCAACGTCTTCGCGACCAGCACTTCTACACGCGATCGCTGATCGAGTCCAACATCGATGCCCTGATGACCACCGACGCCGCCGGCATCATTACCGACGTCAATCGGCAGATGGAGGCGCTCACCGGATGCACGCGAGACGAGCTGATCGGCGCACCGTTCAAGAAACACTTCACCGATCCGGCGCGCGCCGCTGCTGGCATCAAGCTGGTGCTGCGGGAAAAGAAGGTCACCAATTACGAGCTCACCGCGCGTGCGCGCGACGGCAAGATGACCGTCGTGTCCTACAACGCGACGACGTTCTACGACCGCGATCGCACCTTGCAGGGTGTGTTCGCCGCTGCCCGCGATATCACCGAGCGCAAGCACATCGAGCAAGTCCTCCAGGAGAAAAACCTCGAACTCGAAATCGCTAAGTCCGTCGCCGAGCAGACCGTCGAACGCCTCGAGGAAGTGGAACAGCTCAAGAAGGGGTTTCTGTCCACCGTCAGCCACGAGTTGCGCACGCCGTTGACTTCGATTCGCGGATCCCTCGGCCTGCTCGCGTCCGGCGCCGCGGGCCCGTTGTCGGACCAGGTGGTCGAGATCGTTGCACTCGCGGAGCGCAATGCCATCCGTCTGATGGCGTTGATTGAAGACATTCTCGATCTGGAGCGGCTCGAAACCGGCAAGATCGACCTGCACATCACCGACGTCCCGATTGCCTCGATTCTCCGCCGCGCAATGGAGTCGCTCGCCGCCTTCGGCGCACACGGCGTCACGGTCGAGGCCCCGACCGTGTCGTCGTCCATCCATGGCGACGCCGATCGGATCGTGCAGGTGCTCGTCAACCTCCTGTCGAACGCCGTGAAGTTTTCTCCGCCCGGTGGCGTGGTGACGATTGCCGTGACCGCAAACGGTAAGTGGACGGAGTTCCGCGTCAGCGATCATGGCCGCGGTGTGCCCGCCGTCCATCGGCGGGCGATCTTCGAGCGGTTTCGCCAGGTCGATCCATCCGACGCGCGCGAGAAGGGCGGCGCCGGACTCGGACTGGCGATCTGCAAGTCGATTGTCGAGCAGCACGGCGGCAGCATCGGCGTGGAGAGCGAGGAAGGCGCCGGCAGCGCGTTCTGGTTCCGCCTGGCGACCGACGCGGCCGATGACAAGGCACCGTCGTGAAGGTGCTGATCATCGACGATGACGCCGATATTCGCTTCGTTGCGGCGATGAGTCTTCGCGCCGGCGGCGCCATCGACGTCGTTGAGGCCAGCGGCGGCCTCGACGGCGTACGCAAGGCACGCGAGGAACCGCCGGACGTCATTCTCCTCGACATGATGATGCCAACGATGGATGGGGCGCAGACGATCGCCGCTTTGCGGATGCAGAAGGAAACCGCGACGACGCCGGTCATCTTCCTCACGGCGAAGACGATCGCTGCCGAGATTCAGGGCATGAAGGACCTTGGCGCCGCCGGAGTCCTGATCAAGCCGTTCGACCCGCGGACGTTGGCGGCCGATGTCCTCGCCCTGCTCACGTAGCCGTCAGCCTCCGAGTCGAACGCGAATGCGCAGGATCAGCTCGCGCATGTCAATGGGTTTGCTCAGGAAATCGTCGGCCCCGAGCGTGAGCCCGGCGAGCCGGTGGTGCACATTCGCACCGGTCGTCATCAGGATGACTGGGATGGCGCTCAGCTCAGGATCGCACTTGAGCAGCCGGCACACCGAAAAGCCGTCGAGCCCCGGCATGGCGATATCGAGCAGAATCAACGCCGGTCGCTCGGCGCGCACTCTGTCGACCACGCCCTCGCCCGAGCGGAGGGCGATCGGGAGGAACCCGGCGTGCGCGAGCGAGACGCCGAGAATCTTCCGCTGGTCGGCATGATCTTCAGCGATCAGGATTTTGATACCGGTACTGGGCGCGCGTTGCGGCGCCGACATGGCTGCCTCGTCCGCAAGATCATGAGTGAAGGCGCGCCGCATCTTCTCCAGTGCCACCCGTGCCAGCGGCGCATCAACCACGCCGGCGGCAAGCAGGCTCTCGAGGTCGGCCGCGCGACGGCTGATGGTGGGAAATCCGATGGTCCCGGGCAGTCCAATGAGCCGATGCACGCGGTCGGTCAGCTCCGTCGGCGGATCACTGGCGGGATGGACCAGGGCTTCTTCCAGGAGCGTGGCGATGGCGTCGTAATCTGTGACGAAAGTGGCGACGAAATGAGCACGGGTCTCGGCCAGGACGCGTGCCAGCTCGTCCGGCTGCAGAGATGACGGAATAGAAGGCTGCGAAGGCAGCCCGACGGTCATGGCTCGCGTCTCTTGGTAAGTTCCCATATTCCGAGACGTTACCGAAAAGGGCGGCCGCGATGCTGTTCCAAAACGTACAGGCGAGCGTCGGTCCGCGAAAGTCGCCAAGTGACGACCGATTCGCGGGACGAATCGATCAACCCTGCGGCGTTTATCGTGACCGACGGCGTGCGCGTCAGCCGCGGCTCACGATCGCATCGGCCGCCGTCGGCTGCAAACGCCTGTTAGCGGGTGCTGTCTGAACTCGGTGCGAGACCGACCATTTTCATCACGGTTGCTTCGACCAGAGGCCATGCGCTCGACCACGGCGCAATGAGATCGAAATGTCCGATGGCGGGCAACACAATGAGTTCGACGTCGTTTCCGAGACGCAGGGCCTTGTCCACGAACGCACGACTCTGTTCGACGGGCACGTAAGGATCTAATGCGCCGTGCAGCAGGCGATGCGGAACCCTGAGCGGCAATAGCTCAATCGGGCTCGCCTGAAGGTATCGGTCCGGTACGGCGTCCGCTGTCCCGCCAAGCAGTGGTGCAACCGAGGCATTACAGTAGCCGGATCCGGCACTGAAGATCCGCAGGTCGCTGATGCCGGCCAGTGATACGACTCCCCGAAGAGCGAGCGGTTGGGCAGGTGAGAATAGGTTACCCTCCGGCAAGTTGCGGCGCCCTGCCAGCCACAATGCCAGGTGCCCGCCGGCGGAGTGCCCGACGAGGACCACACGCGACAGATCGAGCGAAAACTGCTTCGCGAGTGCCCGCACATGGTCGGTGGCTGCTGCGACATCTTCGAAGGTCCCAGTCCAACCACCGCCAGGGTCTCCGACGCGCCGGTATTCGATCGTCCACGTCGCAATGCCTGCTGTGGTCAACGCGCTGCTCAGATGCGAGATGTGATTAAGGTCGTTCTCAGAACGCCAGCAGCCGCCGTGAATGACTACCGCCAGAGGAAATGGGCCATCGCCGCTGGGCAAGCGCAGGTCGCCGAAGCGAAGCGCCCCCTGTCCGTAGGCCAGACGGTAATCCGCCGCGGGACGTGGCCGCTTCGAGACATCGTCCCATGTGACTGGAGCGGGAGCCAGCTGCGCGCAGAAAGCGCAGGCAACGGTCGCGCACAGAATTGGCAGGCGTTTTTTCAGTCGACAACCCCGATAGTGTCGTGGGCACTCCAGAGCGGAGATTACCACTGTCTCGCTCATGTCATCCTGCTCCTTCGGGAGGTCTCGACTCGATCGGCGGCGGTGTCATCATCGCGTCCGCCGCCGTCGGTTGAAAGCCGATGCTAACTCCTCATAAGTCGCCAAGGGGCTAAGAATCTGCGGGTGGCGATTCCTTGTCACTGCGGCGTTTATCGCGACCGACGTCTTCGGAACGCGCGATCCCGTGGATTCCTTTCTCCGCTGCTGCGGCTGAGATCGTCGCGGTGTCGAGATAGCGAAGGAACACGGTATTTTTCGCGAATCGCGGCAAGTAGGCAACGGCGAGGGCATCGATTGCGACGTTTGTTTTGATCTCCTCGGCCATCGTGGGCTGCGCTGACATTTCCGAGATGCGCCCCGCGTCAAAGAAGGCGTATCGTTACATCGTTCGATGTTGGATGACGGCAACAGTCCGATCCCGCAGTCGCGACTCGGGAGGGTGTTCGCGCCTCTCCTCGTCAGCCTGCTCGTAATCGTGGCGCTCCTGCCAGCCACGCGCGTCGGGTTCGGCGCCGACGACACGTACCTGCTCGCGCATGTGCAGTCCCCCGACTGGCGGACGCGTCTATTCGCCTTCAACGTCGACCGTCCGTCGGAGCACTACGGCGCGTGGTGGGAGGGCGTGCGCTATCAGCGACGGTTCGTCCGCCTGCTGCCGAGCGCGCTGATGGCGGCGGAGGTGGCGACGCTCGGGCAACGCCCGTGGCCCCTTCATCTCGTGTCCCTCGCGCTGCACCTCGTCAACGTGCTGCTCATATATCGACTCGGCCGGCGCTGGCTGGGGCACGCGGGAAAGGCGGCGCTCGTGGCGGCGATGTTCGGCGTACATCCGGTGGCCGTGGAGCCCGTGAGCTGGTTCGCGACGCAGCCACTGCTCGTGGCAACCACCTGTACGTTGCTCTCCGTGGAGTCGTGGATCCGTTATCGCGCCGGTGAAGGACGCAATTGGTTATTCGCAGCGCTGGTGGCCGTTTTCGCGGCCGTGACGAGTTATGAGGCCGCAGTGCCGCTGCCTCTGCTCATCGTAGCCGGCGACGTAGTGTGGCTGCGGAACGACCGTGCCGCTGGCTCTCGCTGGCCTGCGCGCGCGGCGCTGGTCGCTCTTCTTGTCCCGTATTTCGTCCTCGTCAAGTTGAATCAGGCCGGCACGACCGCGTTGGAGATCTCCCATCGCCTAACGGTGGCTGAAGCCTGGACTGTCGCCCGCGTCGATCTGGCCAACTATCTGTTCAAGGCGCTGGGCCTGGTTCAGCCGGGCAGGCCACAGGACTACTGGATCTACAACGCCCTGGGTGAGCCCGCCGCACTCCTGCTGTTGATTCTCGTGAGCCTTCCAGTCGCCTGGTGGGCGCGTCGGCGTCCGCTCGCGCTGTTCGGGCTGTTCGTCTTCTTCGCGCTGCTCGCTCCGCCCTGGGTGGTGCGTGCCACCATCGGCTCTCTCAATATCCCGTCGTTACGCGCGGTCTACCTTCCGCTCCTGGGCCTGGCCGCGGTGGTCACCGCCGCTCTGTCCACGACGCATTTCCGGAACGCCGCGGTGATCGCTGCGCCACTGCTCGCCGCCGCTTGCATCCTCGACAGGCAACCGCATCAGGGGGTAGGCTTCGGAGGAGCTGCGCGGGGGAGCGTTCTGACACGCAAGTTGCTGGACGCGATCGATCCGGCGCGGCCCGTGATTGTTGTGGGCGGTTTTGCGAACGTCCCGAAGCGGAGCGGCTGCTTGTATGACGTGAGTCTCGATTGGCCCGGCCGTGTGGAGCTGAGGCTCGTCCCACCTGCCCGATCCGGCGCTTTACCGCATCTGATCCGAACGAGCGAGCGCACATTCACGGCGTCCGCGCCAGAGGGATTCGTCGTCCCGCTGGCGCGCGAACCTCTCCCCGGACCGGCGGCGGCTCGCGGTCGCTTTAACGCCGGCGGATTCCGCGTCGACCGCGAGCCGCCGCCTCTAGTTCGCGAAGGACGCCAGCGGGTCGCGGATGCGATTGTGGAGGTCGAGGCGCGCGACACGGAAGCGATCCGCTCCTTGCGGTACACACTCGATCGGCCTCTCGATGACTACGTGTTTCTCGCCGCCGAGGGGTGCAGTCAGGTCCGGCTGGCGGTGTTCGACCGTTCTGCGTCCACGTCCGCGCCGCAGCGGTGAGTCGCTCACCCGCCCAGCTCGCTCGATTTAGAGCACGAGCCGCAGCGTCGCCCTTCGGCGCCCAATCAAGCGCCTGCCGCCGTACGCCGTTGCAATAACTCAATTGCCGCATCCAGCACGAGCCGCAATTTCGGTCGTGAGAGCGATCGCGGTCAGGCACCTCGCTGACGCAGGATGCGACGGCGTAGCAGCGTCGCGGTTCACTCCCCATAAGTCGCGAAGTATTTTTCGATGTTCGCCGGGGGCTCCCAGGGGTCCGACCCAAAACTCGGCAAACACTAGCCCGCACTGAGGACCGATCCGCTCCCCACACCGCTGCGCTAGTATGATTTGGAGCGACGACCTGTCGCTTCACGATCACGCCGGATCTATTCGCGACGCCGATCACGGAGGTTCATATCATGAGCATCGTTGTCCGTTTCAGCCCCATCGCCCTCACTGCCAACAAGTACGACGAGACGATTCGCCAAATCAAGAACGCGGGCGAATGGCCACCGGCCGGGCTCGACTACCACGTCTGCTTCGGTGCGGATGGCAACCTTAAGGTCAGCGAGACCTGGAACTCGCGGGAGCAGTTCGAAGCCTTCGGCAAGCGTCTGATGCCGATCCTCGCGGGCGCCGGCATCCAGTTCGCCAACCCGCCGGATATCTTCGAGGTTCACAACATCGTCAAGGGCTGACAATCGGGCGCGGCGGCCCGATCGAGAATCGCCAATCGTTCGGGCCGCGACCGCCTCGCCGCCGGCGACCTAGTCGGCGGCACACCCACTATTGACGCTCAAACAAGAACTGTTTCAATAGTCAACGCTGTGAGGCAGGGCCGCCGCCGAATTGGCGGCCAGATCGGTCCTGGTTAGTCGCCAAGGGGCGACCGATTCGCGCGAAACTCATCATGAGCCTTCGTGCCCTTGTACTCCTCGTGAGCATTTCGAAGAGCACTCATACTGGATTCTGAGAGATGCCACTCCGACAGTTGTCGATCGAATTCATCCGCGGACAACTCTCCGCATCTGGAGAGAACCGCGGCGACGATGTTTCGGCAGGCGCCCTCGTCCGGCACGGGATAGAGCGACACCAATTCCGGAAGGATGTCAAAGGCCACAACACTCTGCGACCATGAGAACAACGTCACTGATGCGCGACCGGCCAACGCCTTCGATTTCGACCGGGCCAGTCCCAGCAGTGCCTGAATCCACGCCGCGCGTTTGTCGCTCGGCACGTCGCCCAAAGGGACGCCCTGTAACCCAACGGTTGCAGCCAGCACGAAGTACGGCACATCGTGCGAGTTCAGAGCACGGTCGAGCGCCTCGAACCGCAATGTCGCTGGAATCAAATCAGAATGAAAGAGCAGATTCGACACTGCTTGCCTATCGCTCCAGCTATGGATGACTGAGGCAACGAGGGCCGACTCCTCCGGCGTCAGAGAAATGTCTTCCCGTGCCCGCAGGAGTGCATCGAGGTCATCGGCCTTCAAGAATGTCTCAAGTGACGTCACGCTAGTCCCTGAAGCGGGTGAGTCTCGTTCCACGAACGCGCTTCACCGCACCGGCTGGCGACTCCACGTAGCTCCCTGTGAAGGAGCCCCACTCGAAAGCCACCCGTCCGTGACCGTCAGGTCCTTGGTCTCCGGGACATAGCTCAAGACACGTAGCTCCGGAGTAGCGGCCTTCTGGCGCTCGTTGGTTGCGCGGATCGCCTCCTTGCCAATGTCGGCGTCGGCCGGCGGGCCCAGTCGCACGGCGTCGTCGGTCCCCACAGCTCTGTGAGCGCCGCCGTGTCTCTGGACAAGGTCGCAGCGACGTCCTGCCTGCGGAACTTCTCGATGGCTGCCAAGTCTCGCGTGTGCGCGTCCTCATCTTCACCCTCAAACGAGATCCTTGGAACACATGCGCCGTCAACGCACCGCACCGAAGGCGCAGAGAACCACCGCAACTAACCGAAGTGTCATGCCCCCGCATTCTCGCTTCGTCCCCCGGTAGTCCGCCGAACCAGTCGTACGCCGACCGGCATATCTCGGCCGACTCCGCAAGTCACGCAGCATAACGCCGAAACGGCCTCGCAGGAAATGTGGCCAAGTTCCACGTCGCAGGTCACTTGTTCAACTTGATCTCCTCCGACGATGACGGATTAGATCGATCTGCATAACAGCTCGCCAGCGTGGCGCGTATTGCGGCTAGGTGGATAGGTCCTGCCTTGTCGCCAAGTGATGACCTATCCGCCCTAGTACCTACTTTGTCAGATCACGGGATTTTCGAGAGATCGCGCGAGTGATCGGTTTTGGGGACATTGTACCTCAGTGTCTGAGTTCGGTACCCTGAGTGGCGGTGCACGACCCTCACGAGCGGCGCTGGACGCGATCAATCTCCACCTGCACGATCTCAGGCGTGAGTGCGGATCCAGGTGGATGGATGCCGGTGTCCCGATTGCGACGATCCAGCGGTGGTTAGGGCATAGCAACGTCTCGCAAACGTCGACCTATTTGGCGGGGGTCGTGACGAAGGAACACGACCACTTCGCACGCTTCGAAGCCCAGCAATCCGCTTGCAACCGTCTTGCAACGGATGTCGGATCAGGTGGCAAAACCAAGGCACGGACGACCACGAGGCGGAACAAAGAGCCCAATAAAACCGGTATCGACCGCGAACGGGCTATCATGTGAGCTGGCTTCGGGACCGAGGGGTCGGTGGTTCGAATCCACTCGCCCCGACCAATTTTTTCCGGGGGGCTTCGCCCCGCCGGACCCCCCTACACGCTCTCTCGCCTTCGGCTCGTTCGCTTCCGTCACTGCGCCTGCTCGCGCCTCCAGTCGTTTGCAAATTGTAGTGTCCGGCTTCAGCCGAACGGTAGGCTCGCGGAAGCGGCCTTTTTGCTGCGCTTCCCGTCTGGCCCGCCTCGAACTCCGGTTTACCCGTTTGCGTTTCTTTGCGTTTTCATTTGTCGGTCGCGGAGCGGTCGGCGAACACGTTCAGGGTGCTTCTGATGGCCACATTCGTCGCGTACGTAGGTTGGCGCGTGATGCCGATCCGGCCTCGCACGATCGCGTAGGATCGCGAAATCACCGCGCCCTCCACCTGCGACACGGATGTCCTGATCGTCGGCGCCGGACCGACCGGCTTGGTGCTCGCCTTGTGGCTCGCGAGGCTCGGCGTGCGCGTGAGAATCATCGACACGCTTCCGGCGCCGTCGGTGACGTCTCGCGCGGTCGCCGTGCAGGCGCGCACACTCGAACTGTACCGACAGGTCGGGTTTACCGAGACGCTCGTCGAGCGCGGGCGACGAGCGGCCGCCGCGAATCTCTGGGTTTCCGGCCGGCGGATTGCGCGAGCGGCCCTCGGCGATATCGGCGAGGGCGTCAGTCCCTATCCTTACGCCCTGATCGTCCCGCAAGACGAGCACGAGCGCTGTTGATCGATCGGCTTCACGCGTTGGGCGTCGAGGTAGAGCGCTCGACGGAGTTCGTGGGCGTCGAGGATACCCAGGCCGGCAATGGCGTCGCCGTTCGTCTCGCGCGGCCTGGGGGGCCGGTCGAAAGTTGCCGGGTGACCTACGCCAAGCGAAAGCGCCCAACGCGCTTTCAGCTTCGTGCTTCGTCCTCCGGCTTCAGGCCGGCAGTGATGCCGACGCAATCGTAAATCATCCCAGTCACCATGCCGATCAGCCAGGAAATCATTCTGTTTCCCTTCGCCGCAAGCAGCTTGAGTTCTACAGCAACGACGTGTGTTATTTGCGCGTCGGCGGCTTTGTGAATGCGTCCGCGATCTTCCGGCCGGTTGGGTCAACGCCTTCAGCAGGCGAGATGTTCGATGTGGCGGCCACCACCACGTCGTGGTCCGGGAACAGGAGGAGCGCGACGGTGCTGCCGTTGGGAGTGGCGCGGTGCGCGACCATCCGTGCAGGCGCGCCAGCCAGTTGCACGCGCTCGACCTTCCAGCCCAGCGCGAATTCCGTGGAGGCCCCTGACCGGAGGCGCAACGGCGTCTGGAGGAGCGCGATGGAATCCGCCTTCAGCAGTCCCGGCTTGAGCATCGCCGACCCGAATCGCACCAGGTCCGAGGGCGTGGAGAAAAACGCCCCGGCACCCGCGAGGCAGGAGTTGTGCTGGCGCGACCCCTTCCGCACGCCCAGCTTGGTACGCATGGACGCTCGCGGGATGTAGAACGACGTGGCGTCCGGGACGTCGGCGCCATCCTCGAGGACGGTGCTCTCCATACCGAGCGGCTCGAGTATTTCACGCGTCATGAACTTGGCAAGAGGCTCTCTGGCTGCGGCCTCGACCACGGCGCTGAGGAGGATCCAGCCGTATGTCGAGAAGCGGTAGCGGGTGCCTGGCTCGAACAGGAGCGGCTCGTCGGCGAACGTCGCCAGCGCGTCGTCGAGACTCGCGCACTGGCCGCCTGGCGGGTTGTCGTTGTTGTCACCGCGGATGCGGTGGACGCCAGCGATGTCGCCCATCAGCTGGCGCGTCGTCACCGTCCACGGCTTTTGTGGATACGCGGGGACGTAAGTCTGAACCGGGGCATCGAGTTCGATGCGCCCGCGCTCATGAAGCAGGGCGACGGCAGCGGCCGTCAACGTTTTCGACACGCTTCCAAGACGGAACTGCGTGCGCGGCGTCACCGGCACGCGGTCTTCGACGTCTGCCCAGCCGAAGCCCTCAGTCCATACAATCTCGCCATGCCGGGCAACGGCCACCGAAAGGCCAGGCAGGTTGTCTTCCAGGAGCAACGCGTGCGCCAGGCGCCTGGACTCCTCGATGGCACCTGAGTACCTCTCGGCGTGAACGCCGGGCGTCGATGGCACGTCGGTCGGATCCGAGTGCACGGCCATCGTCAACACGAAGTAAAGCACGCCCCCACCCACAACCGCGATGATTACGGCGACGAGCAGGGCGAACACCGACTCCCCGCGCCTGCGTGTGCGACTCACTAGGGGTGTTGACCTCCTGGTTCAGCTCTTTAGTATAGGTACCTTTGTATTGCAAAGATACCATCGGCATCCGACATCGCAAAGCCGCCTCACGGCGATCGTAGGCCCGACCTTTAAGTCGGGCGTGCTGCTAACCAGCTACGCAGCTGATTTCAGGAATCACCCCGCGTTACGGCTGTCGCAACTGCCGCAAAATGGCCGATCCGACCGACGCCGCTGGCGGATCCATGTTGCTGAGAACGACCACGATCCACCCGCCGTCCGCTGCGACCTGCGCCGCGGTCCCTGGCGCGCCCCCGGCGATCCCCATGTTCATGCCGTCGCCGCTGCCGGCGGGCCCGTCCTTGAAGAACGCCAGCAGATCGCTCGCGGTCGAGAAGCCTCCGCCTGCGGCGCAGCCGGCCGCTCCGCGCGTGAACACATTGCTGCGCAGGTCACCGTCCGCGCCCGGAAGCCGCCGTGTGTAACCCATCGCCACGTTCTCGACGATCTCGTCGCTCGCGAACCAGCCCGTGCGGTTCATCCCTCTCGGGCGGAAGATGCGTTCGAACACGAAACGCTCGTACGGCATGCCGGACACGCGCTCGATGATCTCCCCCAGCACGATGTAGCAGCCGTTGCAGTAGCGGCGTTCGGCCCCGGGCTCGAAGTAAAGAGGACGCGGCGCGACGAAGCGGAAGTAATCCGCGTTGGAACGGAACTGGGCCTTCGGACGCTCGTCGAAATCCGGCCCGAAGAAATCCGAGATGCCGCCGCGGTGATCCAGGAGCTGTTGAACCGTCGCATTCCGTCCCCGCTCGTTCGGATAGTCCGGCAGGAGTTTCCCCACCGAATCCTCGCGCGAGAGCTTGCCTGCAGTGGCCAGCAGATTGATGGCGGCGATCGTGAACTGCTTGTTGATGGACCCGATATTGAAGCGAGTGGTCGGTGCGTTCGGCACCTTGAGCCCGCGATCCGCATATCCGTACGCGCGGTCGAAACGGACGGTACCTTCTTTCGCCAGGAGCACTACCCCGGAGAACTTGTCTTCGGATGCGAGCTGCGCGAGGTACTTGTCCAGCGCCGCGGCGCGTTCGGCGTCGGCCTGCGCGGCCGAAATCGGAGGCGGCGGGAAGTTCCCCTGCTCGGGACCACGGCCGATGACGGTGGGCTGCTGCGCCGCCCTTTCCGCGGTCCCAGATGACATGGCAAACGGTGCGACCGCGCACACCGCGGACGATACGAGCGCCAGGCTCGCGCGAAGAAGCATATGAACCTCTCGCCGAGGATCGTGCCGCCGTGTTAAGAACTCATGAAGCGACCGCCAGAGTTGACTCGCAGCGAAGTCCCACAGGAGGGATGCTCTTCTTCGAATCGCCAGTCCACGACTTCTTGTCTCGCGGACAGGCGGAAGGCCCAGCGCTGGGTTGCTCGAACGGTAACTTCACGCTTGCCGGCTTCATGACGAGAAGCCCCAGTCCACCCAAGAACGGTAGAGGTCTGGCGAGACCGTGGGGTGCCGGTGGGACCAAGCGTCGTACGGTTCACAGCAATACGTGGCACTCACTATCAACGGGTTGGCGCGACACGTCAATGGCGCGTCGTCCGTGTGGTGTTCTGATCGAAGGTGGGAAATAGACAGGAGTGCAAGCGTGTGCGGAACGGATCAGGAGAGCCGGGTGTTCGAGGACCTTCGTGACGCTCTGGGCGTGAGGGCGTCGTGGCGCGCCGGGGCAGGCAGCTTCCAGTGGACGCTCTGTGGCGCCGAGCAGCGCGCGTGGAGGGTGCCCACGACGAGTAGCGGCGACGTGCCGGCGTGGAGGCTGCATCTCCGAACGTACGCGGTCGACGGGTTCTCGGGCTCGCCAGCGCAGCTTTCGGTTCTGTCGTCCGACCTGACCGCCCCCACTCTCGCCGGTGTCGTTCGGACCGCGGATGTGCCGGCCAGGCTGGAGCTGGCTTCAGCACTCGACGTGCCAGGAGGTGACTTTCGTCGCGTTCTCCGGGCGGTCGTAGTAACGGCGCGGAGCCAGGCGGCGGAGGCAGGGTATCTCTCCCTGTCGAGGCGACTCACCTCTGTTGGCCTTGTCCCCGGAGTCGACCTTGAGGCTGCGGCCCAGGCGAGAGTTGGCGGAGTTCTGCCGGGGCCATCGTCGGGAGGCGTGAACGCGAAGTCGAGCGCGCATTCGGGACACGTTCCCAGATCGGTGCATGGATTGACATGCTCAGGCAGCAAACAGGGGCCCGAGCCGTCCAGACGCCCGAGGGAATCTGCGCGACCCTCCCGTTCGGCCCGGCTGGCGCGTCGCGAAGCATCCTGGAGTTGAACGCCGAAGCGGAGCACCCGATGCTGGGCAAGGGCCTTTCAGCAATTCTCACGATGCCCCTTCAGGTCGGGCCAACAGAGGCGATGGTGTTGAACGAGCGCGAGGTCGGGCCACAGTGCTCGGGCGACGCACTGGGGGGCTGGCGAGCGACCGAGGAAGGGATCCTCGTCCACTCATCCTTCTACCCCCACGCGCTCTACCAGGAGGGTCTCGACCTGCAGCTCCTGCTGGCCTACGCCCGACGCGCGCACGAAGTGGCAAATGTCTGGGTGCCGCTGCGCAGCGCAATGCGCATAGAGCCGACGGAGGCGCTGCGGGCGGACGCATGAATCGCCAGAGTTGACTCGCCACACCGGAAAGCCTACGCTTCTCCTAGCTGGCTATGGGAGACAAGCGCGGCGGTAAGCACACCAACGACCGGCTGCAGGGCACGCTCGATCTGCTCGTGCTGAGAACGGTCGCCTCGCGCGGGCCATTGAACGGCTACGCGATCACGGTCGAGATTGGCGCCTTGTCGGGGAGCCGCCTGCAGGTGCAGGAAGGCTCGCTCTACCCGGCGCTGCATCGCATGACGCAGTCCGGCTGGCTCAGCGCCGACTGGGGCTCATCCGAGAACGGCCGGCGCGCGCGCTTCTACACGATCACCGCCGCCGGCCGGCGTCAACTCGCGGAGGAAGAAAAGAACTGGGCACAGCTGACGGGCGCCGTCGCGCGCGTGCTCAGGCATGCCTAGGAGTTGCACATGTCCTGGTTCAATCGGCTGTCGAATCTCGTCAGACGCCGGGACCTGAACGCCGAGATCGACGAAGAGCTCCAGTTCCACGTCGAGAACCGCATCCGCGACAACATCGCCGCAGGGATGACGCCAGCCGACGCACGCCGCGACGCTCTCCGCCGCTTCGGCGCGCCGGCAGCGTACCGCGACGCCACGAGGGACGCCGACATCGTTGTGTCGCTCGAGGCACTCGTCCAGGACGTCGCCTTTGCGTTGCGGTCCCTCGCGCGCCGGCCCGCCGTGACCGGCCTTGCGCTGCTCACGCTCGCGCTCGGCATCGGCGTCAATACGTCCATGTTCACCATCGTCCGGAGCGTGCTGCTGCGCCCGCTGCCGTTCGCCGAGCCAGAGCGGTTGCACGTGATCTCGCACGCACAGCAAGGCGTGAGGTTCTGGCTGTATCCCGGGATGTCGGACGCCCACTTCGTGGCGTTCCGCGAACAGGACCGGTCGTTCGAGGCGATCGCCACGTTCTCGCGTGAGCCCCTGACGCTGACCGGCGGCGGGGAAGCGGCGCGCGTCGCATCCACCACCGTGACACCGGATTTTCTGCGCGTCCTTCGCGTGAGCCCCGCGGCGGGCCGCTCGTTCGGTCCACAGGATGCTCAGGATGGAAGCGAGCGCGTCGTGTTGGTTAGCGATGCGCTGTGGCGCGGACGGTTCGGCGCGGACCCCGCCCTCGTGAATCGCCGGATCACGCTGGACGGCGAGCCCCACACAGTGATCGGCATCATGCCAGCCGGCTTCTCATATCCTGGAACGACCGAGGTCTGGACGCCGCTCGCGATTCGTCTCAGCAGCAATCTGAGTTTGAGCCGCCCGGTGATCGGCCGGCTCAAGCCGGGTGTCAGCAGAGAGCAGGCGCAGGCGGCGTTCGAGACGTTCATTCACACGCAGTCGCAGGGCGCGCCGGAAGCCGGTTGGGCCGCGCGCGTGATTCCGCTCAGGGATGCCGTCGTCGGCGACGTCGGCACATCGCTCCTCATCTTCAGCGGCGCGGTCGCCTTCGTGCTGCTCATCGCGTGCGCCAACGTCGCCAATCTCCTGTTGATGCGCGCGATTGCGCGCCGGCAGGAAATCGCGACCCGGCTGGCGCTCGGCGCGAGCCGCGCGCGCGTCATTCGCCTGCTGATGACGGAAGGCACGCTCGTGGCACTCGGCGGCGGGCTGCTCGGCGTCGCGCTGGCGATGCTCGCGCAGCCAGCGCTGCTTTCGTTGATCCCCCCCGGCAAGCTCCCGCGTCGCGCCGAGATCCATCTCGACGTCTGGGTGCTGATGTTCACGCTCGCGCTTTCGGCGGTGACGGCGATCCTGGTGGGCTTCGTCCCGGCGCTGCTGGCGAGGCGCGAGGACCTGTCGGCCGTGACGCGTGAAACATCGAGCTCCTCGACCCCGCGCGCGCACCGCATCCGTCATGCGCTCGTCGTCGCGGAGGTTGCGCTCGCTCTCGTCCTCCTCGTGGGCGCCGGTCTCCTCGCGAAAAGCTTTCTGCAGGTCAGCTCGATCGATCCGGGGTTCGACCCTCGGCACGTCACGACGATGACGCTCGATCTGCCGCTGACGGAAGGGACGACGCCGCACACGCTGCACGATTTCCACGGACGGATGCTCGCGGCGCTTTCGGCGTTGCCGAACGTTCACTCGGCTGCCGCGATCAACTGGCTGCCCCTCGGAGACATGCTGCTGCGCGGGGACGTCGGTACTCGACGGAGGCCGCCCCGCACCAGACGACTACACCGTCACCAAGGCAGCGGTCAGCCCGCGGTACTTCAGCACCATGGGCATTCCACTTCACGGACGCGACTTCAGGTGACGACGACCGCGCCGCGAGCCCAGGTGTGGCGATCGTGAGCGAGGCCGCCGCGCGGCAGTTGTGGCCTGACGAGGACCCAGTCGGCAAGCGCTTGTCCCTCGAGAGCAAGCCGAAGCCGGAGGACTGGCTCACGGTGGTCGGCGTCGCCGGAGACATCAGGCAGGTCGGCGTGATGCAGCCGGTCGTGTCGGCCGTCTACCAGCCATACGCTCAGGTCAGGCGTCCGGGTTTCTTGAGCCGGATGGCCTTCGTCGTGCGACAGGCTGGCGATGGGGTGGAGACTGCGGCAATCGTGCAGATGATGCGGGGAGCGCTCCGCACGGTCGATCCGAATCAAGCGCCGCAATCGATGTGGTCGATGGAAGCCGCCCTCGCGAACGGCATCGCCGAACCGCAGTTCCAGACGAGGCTGGTCGGCATCTTCTCGTCGCTCGCCCTCGTCCTCGCGGCGATCGGGATCTATGGCGTGCTTGCCGCGTCGGTGATGGAGCGCCAGCGCGAGATCGGCATCCGGATGGCGCTCGGCGCCGATCGGGGAACCGTCGTCGCGATGGTGATCCGCCGGACGCTGGCGCTGACCGCATCCGGCGTCGCCCTCGGGATGATGGGAGCGGCGGCCGTGACCAGAGTGCTGACGGCGCTCCTGCACGACGTCGCCCCCACCGATGTGACCGCCTTCGCCGCGGCGGCTGCTGTGCTCGCCGCCGTTGGGTTGCTCGCCGGATTGCTGCCGGCACGCCGGGCCAGCGCCGTCGATCCGGTCACCGCGCTCAGAACGCTCTAGCGATCGGCCGCTTCGCGGCGATTCCGCTCCTAACCTTCGGGGGCGTTTCTGGCAACCTGTCTCCTTACATGGGTTGACATTCGACCTAAGGCAAGTACAGACTCAAGCCGCATATGTCGGTCTTCAAACGCGATAACGAAGCGGTCGGCCGGATACCCGGCCCTGCAGAGGCCTAGTGCAATGCGCAAGCGGCGCCGATCGGATGAGGACTTCGCCGCCGAGATCAGCGCGCACCTCGCGAACGAGACCGAGCGGCTGACCGCAGAGGGTCTGACCCCCGAGGAGGCGCGCGCCGCGGCGCTGCGCCACTTCGGCAGCGTCACCCGCACACGCGAGCGCTATTACGAGTCGGGCCGGTTCATGCTGTTCGAGCAGTTCGCGCACGATCTCCGCTACGCTTGGCGCGGCCTGACACACAGCCGCGCCTTCGTCGCCAGCACCGTGCTCACGCTTGCGACCGGTATGGGGCTCGTGCTCGTCGTCTTCGCGATCTTCAATGCCTACGTGCTGCGCCCTTTCGCCGTGCAGGATCCCTACAGCCTGCATCTGGTCGGATGGCGCGCTCAGGAAGCCAGCGGCTCGACGTTCCGCTGGCGCGACTACGAAGACTTCCGCGGCCGAACGGATCTGTTCGCCGGCGCGATCGCCGAGTCGCGGCGGACCGTCACGACGCGCGGCGGACAGATGTCGGTCGGCTTCGTGTCCGGCAACTACTTCGACAGCCTCGGGGCCCGCGTTGCCCTCGGCCGCGGCCTGGTGGATGCCGATGCGCACACGCCAGACAGCGAACCGGTGGTGGTGCTGACGGATGAGTCCTGGTCGCGTCTGTTCGCTCGCGACCCCACAGTGATCGGCCGCGAGCTTGACGTCAACGGGGTTCCGCTGATCGTGGTCGGCGTCATGGCGCCCGAGTTCTTCGGCCTGGACGAGGTGACGCGCGACGCGTGGGTGCCGATCACGATGTTACGAGCGCTGCTGGGCGAGAACCCGTTTGACCCCGGTGAGCGCCGCGTCCAGATGACCGTCAGGCTGCGGCGCGACGTGACGGCGGCACAGGCCCAGGCGGCGGTGGCGCTCGAGCCATTCGAAACACGGGTTCGTGGCCGGCGCGACGCGGTCCGCTCCGAGCTGCTGCAGCGCGCGACGCCGGTGCGCGTGACGTGGTCGGGCCTGGCGCTGCTGTCGCCGGTGTTCATCGCGTTCGGCCTCGTGCTCGTTGCCGCATCCGTCAACGCGTCGAACGTCATGCTCGCCCGTGCCAATGGGCGCCATCGTGAGATCGGCATTCGGCTCTCGATCGGCGCCAGCCGCGGGCGCATCGTGCGCCAGCTCGTCACCGAAGGACTCCTGCTCGCGCTGCTTGCTGGGGCCGCCGGTCTGGCGCTGGCTGCAATGCTGCGCCGGCTCGGGACCGTCTTGATCGTGGCGATGCTGCCGCCGACGATAGCCGCCCGCGCCCGCTTCGTCCCACTCGATTTCGATCTGCGCGTCGTCTTGTTCACGTGCCTCCTGGCGGGCGCTGTCACGGTCCTGTTCGCGTTGCTGCCGGCGCTGCAGGCCACGCGGGTGGTGCTGACCGACGCACTTCGCGGCCAGCTCACGGGCGCCATACGCAGTGGCACCATGCGGAGCCTGCTGATCACCGGGCAGGTCACCGTCTCGCTGGTCCTGTTGATCGTCGCCACGACGATCCTCAAGAACGGCGCCACGATTCGGGGAGTCAATCTCGGGATGCACACCGCGGGTGTGATCTCGGTGCGCGAGAACCGTGGCAACGGGACGCTATTCCAAAACAGTTACGAGGCGCTGGCCGGCCACGCCGGGCTTGGCTCGGTGGCGGTGGCGAGCCGCAGTCCGCTGTTTGGCGAGGCGCCGCGGGTGCCGCTGCGGCAACCGGATGGCATGCACTTTCCAAGCTACGCCTTCGTGTCGCCGAATTACTTCGATCTGCTCGGCATCTCGATCGTCCGTGGGCGCGGATTCTCCGAGCAGGAAGCGGCGACGGAGGCCCCGGTGCTCATCGTCAGCGCGGAACTGGCGCGACGTTTGTGGGCGAGCGACGATCCTCTGGGGAAGACGCTTCGTGTCTACATCGAACCGCCGGGCCGACGCGTGCCTGCCGACACGATCCGGGAAATGCGAAGCGTCAGGGCGTTGAACGACGCGGCGGTGCCGATGACGGTCGTCGGCGTCGCATCGGACACGGTGAACGGCTTCGTCTACCAGGGCGTGGGCAACGGTCACCTCTACCTGCCCACGAACGTCAACGGTTCGCAGGCGAGCGCGCTGCTGGTGCGCGGGCGCACGCCGTCGCCGCCGCTCGACGCGGTGCGAACGGCGCTGCAGCGTGTCAGCCCGGACCCCGTGGCGTTCGACGTCCTGCCGATCGACGAGATGGTGGAGCTGCAGCTGTTCCCGATGCGCGCGGCGTCGTACGTCGGTATTCTGCTCAGCGCCATCGCACTCGCGTTCAGTATTTCCGGACTGTACGGCGTGCTGACCTACACGTTCGGCCAGCGCAAGCAGGAGATTGGTATCCGCATGGCGCTTGGCGCGAGCACATCGGTGGTGCAGCGGATGGTATTCGTGCACTCGGCGCGTCTCGCCACCACCGGTACGGTGCTCGGGTTGCTGGTGGGATTCGTGACTATGAAGCTGCTCGGCCGGTTCGTGCGGCTCGCCAACGTCTCGGTAGTCGATCCGCTCGCCTTTGCCGCAAGTGTTGCCGTGATCGCCGCCGCAGTGGCGCTTGCCTCGTACGGGCCGGCGCGGCGGGCCGCCAGGCTCGATCCCTCGTCGATGCTGCGTGCCGACGTTTAGACCAAGTCCTTTCCACCGAGATCGCCTGATCACCGCCGCCGGTTCCTCGCTCCCTTCGGGCTGCCGCCTGTCACAAAGTGGAATCGCGACCCGGGCAATACGCTGTAGCCTGCGCTCAGTAACATGCGCCTGCACAGGACGGTCTCCTCGTGTGCCAGTGTGGCAGTGTTTCTTGCGTGCAGCGCCGTTGCCTCCGCGCAGGAGTTGAGCCTCGCGCTCGCGCTTGACGCGACCTCGTATCGAGGTGACGCGTACCAGAGGACGGACGGCGATCGGGGCGGCGAGCTGGCGATCGGCTTCGAGACGTCGCGCGGTCTTCGTCTCGCCGGGGGTGTCTTCGTTGGCAAGTTCGACGAACCGATCTCCGACCCGAGCTTCACCGCGATCAGTCTCTTCTTCGAACCGTCGTGGACATTCCGCCCCAGGGCTCGTATCCGGCCGTTCGCCGGTGCACGTATCAGCTGGGAGCATCAGCGTGTTGGTGACCAATCGAACAGCTTGTGGGCATACGGTTGGGGAGCGGCCGGGGTCGCCGGAGTGCTCGTCAGGCTCGGCCAGCCGGTTTCCGTAGGTCTGCGAACCGTCGTGTCGGGATTGAATATTGAGCGGGACGACGGCAGTTCGCGGGACGGCATGCGCGTTCAGCTCGGCGGAACATTCATCCTGACCTGGCCATTACGCTGACCGAGAGGAGAGTGTGGATTCGGCGACGAGTAGTGACCGTGGTTCGTAGTCCGTCGCTCGTTGCTCGAAGAGCTGAGAGTGATAAGTTTACGAGCGACGAGCGACGAGCGACGAACCACGAACTACGGCTTTGACTGGAATCCGATGAAGCTCAGCGCAGCACTATCAACAGGCTTGTGTGTCATGTCAACTGTCTTGTTCGCACTCCCGCGCGAACAGGCCGTGGACACGCGATCGGCACGCGTCGCGCTCACGTTCGATGATCTGCCCGATCACGGGCCGCTGCCACCGGGCATGAGCCGCATCGACGTCGCGAAGAGCATCATCGGCACGCTCAAGGCGCATCAGGCGCCGCCTGTCTACGGCTTCATCAACGCCAGGCAGCTCGAGACGAATCCTGCTGACGCGGCGGTCTTGCGGCTGTGGCGCGAGGCAGGCTTTCCGCTGGGGAACCACACGTTCTCGCACATGGACCTGCACACCAGCACCGCCGAGGCATTCGACCGCGACGTGGCGGCGAACGAGCCGGCGCTGCGCTCCTACATGGCAGATGGCGAGTGGCACTGGTTCCGCTACCCCTTCCTGAGAGAAGGGAACACCTCCGAAAAGTACCAGACCGTCCGCGCGATGCTCACGAAGCGCGGCTACCGGGTCGCTCAGGTCACGCTCGATTTCAACGACTACGCGTACAACGCTCCGTACGCGCGCTGCATCACACTCAACGATCGCGACGGGATCGCGTGGCTCCAGCAGAGCTATGAGGAGCGGGCGGCGGAGAGTCTCGTCCGCGGCCGCAGCGAGGCCCGCGCTCTGTTCGGACGCGACATCAGCCACGTCCTGCTGCTCCACATTGGAGCGTTCGAAACCGTGATGCTCCCGCGGCTGCTCGACCTGCTGAAACGTCACGAATTCACGTTGACGACGCTGGACGACGCACAAGCGGACGCCACATACGGAATCGTGCCTGATACGGGCGGTGTCTGGTCGGGAACGTTCCTCGATCAAATGGCCGCCGCCCGCCGCCGCCCGCCGCCATCGTCGGACGACGTGTTCGCGCGTCTGGACGCACTCTGCCGCTGACGGACTCGTAGTGTCCGGCTTCAGCCGGACCTGAGACGTCGGCGAGACACGGCTAGAAAGCTGAAAAGGCGCAGGGGGTGCGGTTTCCCCGTTTGCGTCTCTTTGCGTTTTATTTGCCGGTCCGACACGACCTGCCCTGAATAATCCGCGCCCATCTCCACTACTTTAGGTTGAGGGATGGATGACTCCGCGACTGTCCAGCGGTGCTTGGAGGGCGAACCCGACGCGTTCCGGACGCTCGTCGAGCGCTACCAGAGCCGCGCGCTTGGGCATGCGATGGCCATCATGAGGAACCGGGACGACGCGCAAGATGCTGTGCAGGACGCGTTCCTGAACGCTCATAGGGCACTCCACACATTCGATCGAGGGCGAGTCTTCTATTCGTGGTTCTACGCGATCCTCCGGAACTGCTGTTACAAGCTCGCCGCGCGGCGCCGTGTGGACGCTGTCGATCATGAAGCGCGGCTGGACCTGCTCGAATCGCCAGGCCTGCCGGTTGATGACCGCCTGGAAATCGAACGGGCACTGGCCGCGCTGTCGCCGATCGATCGCGAGGTCGTCATGCTGCGGCATCTCGACGGTCTGTCGTACGCCGAACTGGCCGCGTGGCTCGAAATACCTGTCGGAACAGTGATGAGCCGGCTGTTCAACGCACGTAGGCGGTTGCGCGATGGTCTGTCACGTGGGCTGCCACCAGCACAGAGTCGGGAGCGATGAGGAATGGATACACCACAGTGCGACGCGATAGTCCTTTCGGCCATGGCTTTGATGGACGGCGAGACGGCGCCCATCGATCGAGGCGTGATAGACGCCCACATTCTCACCTGCCGCCACTGTGCGTCGGAGATCGAAGCGCTTCGTTCGCTTGCGGAGAGGCTCACGCCGATCAAGCGTGCGGCGGTCACCGCTGATGTGTGGCCAACGGTCGAAGCGCAACTCGACCGGCCGGATGCCAGCCCGTCCGGCCTTGTGCTGACTGCCGGGTCTGTGTTTCTGCTTGCCTGGCGCGCGCTAGAGGCGGCGACTATGGATCCGCTGGCGTGGTGGACGCGACCGGTGGCCCTCGGTGTCGCCGTGCTGATGTTTCTGTGCATGCGGGCCAACCCATTCCGGATCGAACCGCGACTCGTATGAGGACACCACATGAAGAATGATGACCTTCCCGCTAGAGAAGCCGCCGTTCTGGGTCAGAAGTACACGTACGCCACCGCATCGCTGACCCTGGGGCTCTTGTCCTTCCTCAATCTCGCGGGGATGGAGAAGGCCGCGGTGGCGATCGTGTTCGGGGCACTGGCGCTCGGGAGCCAGTCGCCCGCGCTCGTGCAGCGCCGGGCATGGGCCAAGACCGGTATCGCCCTGGGTTCGGGGCTGATCGTCCTGGTGCCGGCGTTGATTTACTTCGTCATCGGTGTCGACGGCCTGCGGCAGGTGGTCGAAGCACTCGCGCGACTCGGAGCAGCCAAGTGAGGCGCCTGATCACGGGGCTCAATTGGAAGGCATTGATTCAATCGTATCGGCCCTCGTTTACAATGCCGGCTCGAGGCACAGACCGGAAGGAGGATGTCGATGGACACCGTCTGGCAGGATGTGCGGCTTGCGCTGCGGCTGGTGCGCCGAACGCCCGGCTTCGCGGCGATCATCGTGTTCACGCTTGCCCTGGGCATCGGCGCGAACGCCGCGATCTTCGGCGTCGTCAACGGCCTGCTTCTGCGTCCGCTACCCGTCGCCGATCCGCACCGGCTCGTGACGATCTCCTCCGATGCGGCGATCGCCCGCGGATTCACCGCCGGCTTTGGCTGGACCTTCGCGATGTGGAAGGGACTGCAGCCTCACGTCGATCTCTTCGACGGCACGCTCGCCTGGACGCCGGCGCGCTTCGACCTTGCGCCGAGTGGTGAGCGCCAGCTCGTGGAAGGGCTGTTCGCCAGCGGCAGCTACTTCGCGACGCTCGGCGTACCCGCGGTGCTCGGCCGCACGTTCACGGCGGCCGACGATCGCCCCGGTGGCGGTGCCGAGGGGCCGGTCGCGGTGATCAGCTACGGCCTCTGGCAGCGCCGCTTCGGCGGCGCCGCCGGCGTCATCGGCGGACCGCTCGTTGTGGATGGCGTGACCGTCACGATCGTCGGCGTGACGCCGCCGGGGTTCTTCGGCGCCGACGTCGGACGCGCGTTCGACGTGGCCTTGCCACTCGAAACAGAGCCGCTGATTCGCGGCAATCGCTCCTCCTTGCGGATGTCGCGGCTCCTGGTAATGCTGCGCCTGAAGCCGGGCCAATCGACTGAAGCGGGCACGGCAACGCTCCGCAACCTCCAGCCGGCGATTCTCGGCGTCACGCCGGAGAAAATGTCCACCGTCGAGCCGTCCCACAACCGGGAACCGTTCACGCTCGTGTCTGCAGCCGGCGGCACGTCACTCCCTGTCCGAGGGCCGAGTGGGCTCCGGCAGTCCTACGCGCGTCCCCTCGTCACGATCCAGGTTGTGGTGCTGCTCGTACTGCTGATCGCGTGCGTCAACATCGCGAACCTGCTGCTGGCGCGCGGCACGGCGCGACGCCACGAGCTCAGCGTGCGGATCGCCCTCGGTGCGCCGCGAGCACGCCTGGCGCGTCAACTGCTGATCGAGAGCCTTGTGTTCGCAGTTCTTGGCGCGATCGGTGGCTTCCTGATCGCCGGGTGGGGAAGTCAGGCTCTCGTTGCGCAGCTGTCGATGCCGGGCAATCGCATCACGCTGGATCTGTCGCTCGATTGGCGGACCCTGGCGTTCACCGCGGGCGTCGCGCTCGCAACTGTCGGCATCTTCGGTACGGTACCAGCGTTGCGCGCGACGCGCGGGGCTTCGATCGACGTGCTCAACAGACACGGGCGCGCAGCGTCGCGGCACACGACCGGTGGCTGGCGTCTCGCCACACTCTCCAACGGCCTCGTCATCGTCCAAGTCGCGCTGTCGCTGGCGCTCGTCGTCGCCGCGGCGCTTTTCGTGCGCTCGTTCGAACGGCTCTCGCACGTGCCTTTGGGGTTCGATCCCGATCGCGTGCTGGTCGTGAACGTCGACATGCAGAGAGCCCGCACGGATCCCGCCGGGCGGATGCATCTGTATCAGCGGATCGTGGACGCGGCGCGCAGCGTCCCCGGTGTTGCGCACGCCGGAGGCTCGATGTGGACGCCGGTCGATGGCGGCATGCGGATGGGGGATCCCGAGAGTCGAGTGATGTTCAACTTCGTCACACCTGGTTGGTTCGGTGCGTACGGCACCGCCGTCCGGATGGGCCGCGACTTCACCGTGCACGACACGGCCGAAGCGTCCCCGGTCGTAGTCGTGAACGAAGCATTCGTGCGTGCGCTCATGCCGGGACGGTTCCCCCTCGGCGAAACCATCCCCCACCCGCGTTCTCAAGAAAGAGAGGTGCAGCGCACAATCGTCGGCGTCGTGGATGATGCGGTCTTCGATTCACAGAGAGAGGGGATCCACCCGATCGTGTACGTGCCGATGGCGCAAGCAGTGGCAAACCGACCGAACGGGCCGTCCGAGATCAGCATCGGTGTGCGCCCCGCGGTGGGGTCACCGATGCAACTCGCACGCAGCGTAGGCGCGGCGGTGAGCGGCGTCGATCCGGGCCTCACATTCACATTCCATCTGCTGACGGATCACGTGGACGCCTCGGTCAGGCAGGAGCGGATCGTGGCGATGCTCTCCGGGTTGTTCGGCGGGCTGGCGCTGCTGATTGCGGCCCTGGGACTCTACGGCATGACATCGTACACGGTGAGCCGCCGGTTCACCGAGATCGGGATCCGGATGGCACTGGGCGCACAGCGGGCCCACGTGCTCGGACTGATCCTGCGACAGAGCCTGGCGCTGACGACGATCGGGATCGGCCTCGGGCTGGCAGGGGCGTCGGCAGTGACGCGCTCGGTCCGTGGAATGCTCTTCGGCCTGACGCCGCTCGATCCAGGAACGTTCATCGGCGTCGCCGTGCTCTTCGCTGTCGTCGCCGCGGTCGCGGCATCGATCCCGGCGCACCGCGCCACCAGAGTCGATCCGCTCGACGCGCTGCGCACCGACTAATGCGTCAGTGGCGAGACGGCCGCTCGCGATTCTTACTGACCGCCCGGAGGATCATCTCAGGAAGGGCGCAGGCAGACGTGGG